>NZ_BMDC01000007.1 GCF_014635585.1 Rothia aerolata | reverse complement strand
TTTTTTTTTTTTTTTTTTTTTTTTTTTTTTTTTTTTTTTTTTTTTTTTTTTTTTTTTTTTTTTTTTTTTTATATATATTTTTCTTACTTTCCTTCTACCTTTTTACTTTTGTAATGTCTTGCCCCCTTAGTAAGCTTCTTCCTTTCTTTTTCTTTTTATTCTTCTTTTCGTCCTCTTGTTCTACCTCCAAATCTTTATTAGGTAAGGGCGTTTATAAAGTAAATAAACACTTTTAGAGTAGTAGGAGCCGGATTATAACAAGGGTAGAGGTTTTTTTTATAAATATAGGAAGAAGAAGGTATTCGGAGGCGACTAAGTCGATCAACTAGAACCTATACGGTCTTGAATGAATTGTTAGGGAAGGGCAGGTAAATAATTGATAGTAGGAAAGAAGAAAAAGAAGAAAAAAAGAAAAAAAAAAAAGAAATTTTGAAAGTAGTAGAAGAAGAAGGGTAGTAGAATTTAGGGGGTATAAACAGTTAGTAGAGTAGGTAGGGTGTTAGGTGGCTTTGGTTGTATGGGTAGGGAGGATATGTTGAGGTTAGTATATTAATAAAGAAGGTTGAATTGGTAAATGTAAAAAGAAAAAGATAAGAGTAATATGAATACTTTTGGTATAGTTATAAGATGTTGTAAATTATATTAGGGAAGATAAAAAGTAGTTAGCTTTTTACTTAGTGGAAACGTAGTTTGAGTGGACGCTGTAGGGTAGGCACGTCTGCTTTATATAAGAAAGGCGCGGCCGAGGTTGAAAAGGTGGAAGAGGGAAAGGCAGTGAAGGGTGGTACTTAC
>NZ_BMDC01000006.1 GCF_014635585.1 Rothia aerolata | reverse complement strand
GCTTCACAGTCTCCCACCTATCCTACACAAGCCACACCGAACACCAATACCAAACTATAGTAAAGGTCACGGGGTCTTTCCGTCCTGCTGCGCGAAACGAGCATCTTTACTCGTACTGCAATTTCACCGAGTTCATGGTTGAGACAGTAGGGAAGTCGTTACTCCATTCGTGCAGGTCGGAACTTACCCGACAAGGAATTTCGCTACCTTAGGATGGTTATAGTTACCACCGCCGTTTACTGGGGCTTAAATTCTCAGCTTCGCACCACAAAAGGGCACTAACCAATCCTCTTAACCTTCCAGCACCGGGCAGGAGTCAGTCCGTATACATCGTCTTACGACTTCGCACGGACCTGTGTTTTTGATAAACAGTCGCTTCCCCCTGGTCTCTGCGACCCATACACGCTCCCCACCGCACGGGTGGATCACGCTCAAGGTCCCCCTTCTCCCGAAGTTACGGGGGCATTTTGCCGAGTTCCTTAACCATGATTCTCTCGATCGCCTTAGTATTCTCTACCTGATCACCTGTGTCGGTTTAGGGTACGGGCAACTCAAACCTCACGCCGATGCTTTTCTCGACAGCATAGGATCACCAAATCCCCCAAAAAACGGGGTCCCATCACGCCTCAGGCCAACACGGGCGCATTTAACAACCCGATACCCTACACGCTTAGACCACGACAACCACCGCGTGGCTTGGCTACCTTCCTGCGTCACACCTGTTAATACGCTTGCCTCCTTGGCTCGGGCCCTGCAGTCCACCATAAGCTCCAGTCCAAAAAGAACCGGTTACAAACAGCTTCTCACAGTTAGCATCACCAACTCAGCATGGACGGTTCTCCGTCGGTACGGGAATATCAACCCGTTATCCATCGACTACGCCTGACGGCCTCGCCTTAGGCCCCGACTAACCCAGGGCAGATTAACTTGACCCTGGAACCCTTGATCATCCGGCGCACGGGTTTCCCACCCGTGATTCGCTACTCATGCCTGCATTCTCACTCGCATACCCTCCACCACTAGTTCACACCGCAGCTTCACCGGACACACGACGCTCCCCTACCCAACCAAGCAAAAACACTTGATTGCCATACCTTCGGTGGTGTACTTGAGCCCCGCTACATTATCGGCGCAGAATCACTTGACCAGTGAGCTATTACGCACTCTTTCAAGGATGGCTGCTTCTAAGCCAACCTCCTGGTTGTCTAAGCAACTCCACATCCTTTCCCACTTAGTACACGCTTAGGGACCTTAGATGATGGTCTGGGCTGTTTCCCTCTCGACAATGAAGCTTATCCCCCACTGTCTCACTGCCGCGCTCTCACTTAATGGCATTCGGAGTTTGGCTGACGTCAGTAACCAATACGGCCCATCAACCAACCAGTAGCTCTACCTCCACCAAGAAACACGCGACGCTGCACCTAAATGCATTTCGGGGAGAACCAGCTATCACAGAGTTTGATTGGCCTTTCACCCCTATCCACAGCTCATCCCCTCCATTTTCAACTGAAGTGGGTTCGGTCCTCCACCACGTCTTACCGTAGCTTCAACCTGGCCATGGATAGATCACTCCGCTTCGGGTCTAGATCCTGCCACTCACACGCCCTATTCAGACTCGCTTTCGCTACGACTACCCCACACGGGTTAACCTCGCGACAAAACACTAACTCGCAGGCTCATTCTTCAAAAGGCACGCTGTCACCCCACAAGGCTCCAACGGCTTGTAAGCACACGGTTTCAGGTACTATTTCACTCCCCTCCCGGGGTACTTTTCACCATTCCCTCACGGTACTGATCCACTATCGGTCATCAGGAAGTATTTAGACTTACCAGGTGGTCCTGGCAGATTCACACGCAATTCCACGAGTCACGTGCTACTCGGGACAACAACCACAGGTGCACCAGGTTTCAGTTACGGGACTCTCACCCTCTCCGGCAGCCCATCCCAAGGCCTTCACCTACCCAACACAACATCCGCGCAGCAGTCAGTTAGAACTGCCCCGTTGCTCCCAACAACCCCCATGATGCAACACCTAACCGCTATCACACACCACAGGTTTAGTCTCATCCGCTTTCGCTCGCCACTACTCACAGAATCATATTTTATTTTCTCTTCCAGCAGGTACTGAGATGTTTCACTTCCCCGCGTTCCCCCCAACCAGCCTATACATTCAACTGGCGGTAACATGTGTCACCACATGCTGGGTTTCCCCATTCGGAAATCCTCGAATCAACGTCCTGTTATCGACTCCCCGAGGCTTATCGCAGATTCACACGTCCTTCATCGGCTCCTGATGCCAAGGCATCCACCGTGTGCCCTTCATGACTTACGACACACAAACAATCACAAGGATCATTCATACAAAAATAACTAAGTTACACAATCAAGAAAAACCAAAAAACAAACAAAAAAAACTTGCTTCTCAGAATTTCCAGAAGATGCTCGCGTCCACTATACAATTCTCAAACAACAACCCACCCACAAACACCAGCAAAGAACAACACCCTCACCAGCCATCTGCGCCAGGCAACAACCAAGACACCACAACCAAACAGCTATGTTGCCTCAAAACCCAACAGCACACTTTGTCCAAAAACCAGAACCAACATTCCACCCATGAGCAAACCAGGTGTCCAACACTCGTGAACAAACCCAGCCAACCAAAAGATTGTGCTCCTTAGAAAGGAGGTGATCCAGCCGCACCTTCCGGTACGGCTACCTTGTTACGACTTAGTCCCAATCGCTCGTCCCACCTTCGACGACTCCCCCCAAACGGTTAGGCCATCGGCTTCGGGTGTTACCAACTTTCGTGACTTGACGGGCGGTGTGTACAAGGCCCGGGAACGTATTCACCGCAGCGTTGCTGATCTGCGATTACTAGCGACTCCGACTTCATGGGGTCGAGTTGCAGACCCCAATCCGAACTGAGACCGGCTTTTTGGGATTAGCTCAACCTCACAGTATCGCAACCCTTTGTACCGGCCATTGTAGCATGCGTGAAGCCCAAGACATAAGGGGCATGATGATTTGACGTCATCCCCACCTTCCTCCGAGTTAACCCCGGCAGTCTCCTATGAGTCCCCGCCATCACGCGCTGGCAACATAGAACGAGGGTTGCGCTCGTTGCGGGACTTAACCCAACATCTCACGACACGAGCTGACGACAACCATGCACCACCTGTACACCGACTCCGAAGAGAAACCCCATCTCTGAGGCGATCCAGTGTATGTCAAGCCTTGGTAAGGTTCTTCGCGTTGCATCGAATTAATCCGCATGCTCCGCCGCTTGTGCGGGCCCCCGTCAATTCCTTTGAGTTTTAGCCTTGCGGCCGTACTCCCCAGGCGGGGCACTTAATGCGTTAGCTACGGCGCGGAAAACGTGGAATGCCCCCCACACCTAGTGCCCAACGTTTACGGCATGGACTACCAGGGTATCTAATCCTGTTCGCTCCCCATGCTTTCGCTTCTCAGCGTCAGTTACAGCCCAGAGACCTGCCTTCGCCATCGGTGTTCCTCCTGATATCTGCGCATTTCACCGCTACACCAGGAATTCCAGTCTCCCCTACTGCACTCTAGTCTGCCCGTACCCACCGCACGTCCGGAGTTAAGCCCCGGATTTTCACGACAGACGCGACAAACCGCCTACAAGCTCTTTACGCCCAATAATTCCGGACAACGCTCGCGCCCTACGTATTACCGCGGCTGCTGGCACGTAGTTAGCCGGCGCTTCTTCTGCAGGTACCGTCACTTTCGCTTCTCCCCTGCTGAAAGAGGTTTACAACCCGAAGGCCGTCATCCCTCACGCGGCGTCGCTGCATCAGGCTTGCGCCCATTGTGCAATATTCCCCACTGCTGCCTCCCGTAGGAGTCTGGGCCGTGTCTCAGTCCCAGTGTGGCCGGTCACCCTCTCAGGCCGGCTACCCGTCGTCGCCTTGGTGAGCCATTACCCCACCAACAAGCTGATAGGCCGTGAGCCCATCTAAAACCAGTACAAACCCTTTCCACAAAAAACCATGCGGTCCCTTGTCGTATCCAGTATTAGACCCAGTTTCCCAGGCTTATCCCAGAGTCAAAGGCAGGTTACTCACGTATTACTCACCCGTTCGCCACTAATCCACCTAAGTGCAAGCACCAGGCTTCATCGTTCGACTTGCATGTGTTAAGCACGCCGCCAGCGTTCGTCCTGAGCCAGGATCAAACTCTCCGTTACAAAACAGAAAAAGCTTGAAAACCCGATCTCAAAAAAGAAAACGAAACAAGCACCTCACACGCCACACGGGGTACGGTGACTCGGCCACTTGCTTCGAACTGTCAAAATTTTCTGAAACCAAAAATGTTTTCAAAACATAAACAAATAAATATTTGGTATCAGTCCTAGTCAACACACCAACCACATGGTTGGCGTGTTCCTTATTGAACAAAGCACACTATTGAGTTCTCAAACAACAAACCACACC
>NZ_BMDC01000005.1 GCF_014635585.1 Rothia aerolata | reverse complement strand
CAGGTATGGAAGACAGGACTGGAGACTGTTGGAGTTGACTGGTACTAATTGGTCGAAGGCTTACTTTATTTTTTTGGCTAGGTTTGGCTTGTTTTGGGTTGTCGCGTCCACTATGCAGTTTTGAGGCAATAACCCCGTATCGGGTGTATTATGCAAGGGCCCGGAGCTTATGCTCCGGGCCCTTTTTGTTTTAAGCAGATAGCATGGATTTTGTATGAACGATCTTTTCTCCCACGCACTTCAGCCAACCGAAGCCGAAAAGAGCGCGCAGGCCGCCGCAGCGGCGTCGTCCGCCCTCTACATCCGTAGCGAGATGCCCGTGGACGAACTCTGGACAGCCTTCACCGAGTACACCCACCTCTGGTGGCCCCGCGAGCTCAAGCGCGGAGAGGAGAGCTATGTGGAGTTTGCCGAGACCCACCTGCTCGAAGAAGAGGAGGACACCGCGGGCACTGGTATTCTCGCTGAGATCGTGCACCTGGTAGTCGAGGACGTCATTGCTGTGCGGCCGCTCGAAAACCAGCTGGCAGGGGGCCTTCCGTAGCGGTCTGAGTTTTGTCTTTGATGTAGATGCCGATGCAGACGCTGAGGCTGATAAGGAGGCAGAAGGATCCCTGCTTGAGATCAGCTCGGGCCTGGTGGCACCGCGGGAAGTGGGCGATTCGGAGCTGGGTCTGAGAGAGGAAGACCGGGAGACTGCTCGCCTGCTTCTGGGTGGTTTTTCTCGCTTTATCGGGGCGCGCCTGTATGAAGAATAAGCCCGTAATAGAGGAAACTTCCTGCCCCTGAGAACTTTTATTAGCTAGGCTGATAGTCGTTCTTGTATTTTTGGCAGAAGGATTAGTTATGGAAGCACTTACCACCCTTGTCACAGATATTGGCGGCGCCATCTGGAACTATATGTTCGCCGTGTTGGTGGGGGTGGGGCTTTACCTGACTATCCGTACCCGGGGCGTGCAGTTCCGCTCTATCGGCGAGATGTTCCGTATTATCGGTGAGCCCAGCGGCAATGATTCTACCGGCCGTAAGCAGATTTCATCTTTCCGAGCTTTCACTATTTCGGCGGCTGCCCGCGTGGGCACCGGTAATATCGCCGGTGTTGCCATTGCGATTACCCTGGGTGGCCCCGGTGCTGTGTTCTGGATGTGGCTGATTGCCTCCCTGGGCGCTGCCAGTGCTTTCGTGGAATCAACCCTGGCCCAGCTCTACAAGCACCACGGTAAAGACTCCTACGTGGGCGGCCCCGCCTACTACATGCAGCGCGGTCTCAATGCCCGCTGGATGGGCGTGCTCTTTGCGATCGTTATCTGCCTGACCTACGGTTTCGCCTTCAACTCGGTACAGTCAAACTCCATTGTTGATGCCACCAGCCAGTCGCTGTCTACCTTCGCTCCCGATGTGGCGAACAGCCTCATGCTCAAGGTCATTATTGGTCTGGTGCTGGTTGTTCTGACCGCGGCGATTATCTTCGGCGGCGTGCGCTCAATTTCGGCCGTAACCCAGGTGGTTGTGCCGGTGATGGCGGTGCTCTACATTCTGCTGGGTCTGCTGGTGGTGGTGCTTAACATTACCGCTGTACCGGCTGTGTTCCTGCAGATTATTCAGGGTGCCTTCGGCATTCGAGAGTTTGTAACCGGCTCGGTCTTTGGCGTGATTGTGCAGGGTATGAAGCGCGGCCTGTTCTCCAACGAGGCGGGTATGGGTTCGGCCCCCAACGCGGCCGCCACCGCGGCGGTCTCCCACCCCGCTAAGCAGGGCTACATCCAGGCACTGGGTGTTTACTTCGATACCATTTTGGTTTGCTCTGTGACCGCCTTTATCGTGCTGCTCTCCAACCCCGCCTATGGCGATAGCGCTCAGGGTGCTTCCCTGACCCAGAGCGCCCTTGCTCTGCAGTTGGGTGAGTGGGCAATTCACTTCCTCACCGTGGCAATCTTCCTCTTTGCTTTCTCATCGGTGATTGGTAACTACTACTACGGTGAGTCCAATATTCTCTTTATGACCGAGAAGGCCTGGGTTCTGCAGGTCTACCGCGTGCTGGTGCTCGTCTGCGTGTTTGGCGGTGCCGTGGTTGCTCTGGACTTCGTGTGGGCACTGGCGGACGTCTTCATGGCCTTTATGGCCCTGCTGAACCTGATTGCGATTGCCCTGCTGGCAGGAATTGCCACCAAGGTTCTGCGCCACTACGAGAACGCCCGCCTGACCGGCCAGGAGCCCATTTTCAACGCGTATGAGTTCCCCGAGCTCAAGAACCTGGAGAGCTGGGACGGCAACGATACCGTGACCACCCGCCAGTTCTGGATTGACTACGATGCCAAGAAGAAGGCGGCTAAGAAGAAGTAGCCTCTGCGCCTAGAGGTGCTCGCGCAGAGTCTGCGCTACCTGCTCCGGGGTTTTGCCCCGGAGCAGGTCTGTTTCTGCCGTGATGTGTACCCTCATGCGGGAGACCGCGCGGCAGTGGGGGATCGGCGCCATGTGCCAGGTGGAGGTGTAGGACGCCGCTACCCCGCTCAGACGCCGCAGGGCGGCTAGGGCGCGCCGGTAGGTGCGCTGGAGGTCTTCCTGGGCACTGTCTGTCATGGCAACCAGGTTCCTGCTGGGGGCCTTCGGTAGCAGCATAATCTCGCAGGGGTGCGCCGAGGCGTAGGGTACGTAGGCAACCCAGTGATCCCCTGTGAAGAGGATTCTCTCGCTAGCAACAATTTCAGAGACCAAAACATCGGCCAGCAAATCGCCACCGGTACGGCGTGCCCAGCGCTGGGCCTGCTCATCGACTGTCTCGGTTGCCTCGCTGGGAGCAGTGAAGCCGGCAATCTGAGCGGTCACCTCGCCCTCCACGCACATTTCTTTGACAGAGAGTTCGGAAATATCCCGGCGGGGAACCAGCTCTGTGAAGCGGGCAATGTACTCACCGAGAAGAGCGGTCACCAGCGAATCGCTCAGCTGCCCAAAGGTAGAGATAGTTTCCAGATGGGTAGGTTCCTGGGGCCTCAGCGCCCCAGCCTCAAGGGCGGAGAGCGGGTCGGCGGCGTCGTCCTGATGATCCGCCCCAGCAAAAGCCGCGGCTTCAGCTTCTAGCAGCGTTCCGTTGGCCTGGAGGCGGCGGGAGTAAGAATCCAGCAGGGGCACTGTACCGGCGACGCTGATGTACTCGCCGGTGAGCGGATCCCGCCGGATACCCAGGCTCCGATGATCCTGCTGGGTCAGAGAAAAAACTGTCTGAGTCATGATGCAACTACCACCTTGTCTACGAGTTCCTTGAGTTCATTGATAGCTTCGGAGGGCATCTCGGAGTCCACCACCACGGTGTCTACCTGCTGCCAGCTGCCCAGGTTCGCCAAAGCCTGCACGCCCCATTTGGAATGGTCCAGAGCGAGGATTACCCTCTCGCAGGCGGCAAACATGGCCTTGATGGTCTCTGCCTCCTCAGGGGAGGGAGTGGTGAAGCCGGCGGAATCTGCCGCGTGCACGCTGGTGATGAGGGTCTTGGCGTGAAACTGGCTGATACTGGCTGTAGCAAGGGGGCCTACCAGGGCGTGATTCTCGGTGCGGCGCCCACCGGTGAGATAGACCTCGGTGTCGGTGGAGAAGGCATCTGCGATGGGGGCGCCGTTGGTGACCACCGTGAGGTTCTGCTTGGTGCTGAGCTGGGCCGCTATGGCTGCGCAGGTGGTGCCGGTGGAAATCATGAGGGATTCGCCGTCTTTGACCAGCTCTTTGGTGGTGGCGGCGATTGCCTCTTTAGCGGCCCTGTTGGTGCTTGCCTTAATCTCAAAGGCGGGGTTGCTGTTAGTCTGCACCGAGCGGGCGCCACCGTGCACCTTGATGATGAGACCTTTTTCTGCCAGGTCATTGAGGTCGCGCCGGATGGTAATGGGGGAGACCCCGAAGACCTCAATGAGGTCTGCGGTGGTGACGGTGCCGCGGCGGTCTACCTCGCTGACGATCCTGGCTTGGCGTTCGTCTGCCAGCATGAAATGATCCTTTGCGCTCAATTATGATTGGAATTGATTAAAAGAATACACAAATAATCATTTTTGGTCACGCTTTTTCTTGGTGTGGTTTGCGGTTGACCGGCAACTGGCCCATTGAGGCGTCAAGTGGCCGTGCAGAGGGTCGGTTGCCGGTCAATTGCCAGTGAGTAGCTTCGCCGCCAGGGAGAGCATAATGACGGCGATGATAAAGTCCAGCACGCGCCAGGAAGATTCGCGCGCGAAGAAGGGGCGCAGCAGGCGGGAACCGTAGCCTAGGGCGGTGAACCAAATGGTAGAGCCCAGCACACAGCCTGCATAAAACCACCACTTGCCTACCGGTCCGTGGGTGTTAGCGAGGGAGCCCAGAAGTGCCATGGTGTCTAGGTAAACGTGCGGATTCAGATAGGTAATGGCGAAGGTGATCGCCAGGGCGCGCCCCAGGGTTTTGGGCCCTGCCTCGCCGGTATCGACCGTCAGGGCTGAGGGGTGCAGGGCGCGCTTCAGGGCGGAGAGCCCGTACCACACCAGAAAGGCACCGCCGCCCCAGCGCAGAACCTCAAGAATCCAGTCGGCTGATTCGGCAATCTTTCCCACGGTGAAAACCCCAATGCCAATCAGCAGGGCGTCGGAGAGAATGCAGAAGGCGATAATGGGCGTAATGTATCGCCCGATGATTCCCTGCTTGAGAATAAAGGCGTTCTGGGCACC
Source organism: Rothia aerolata (assembly GCF_014635585.1). Classification (GTDB taxonomy): domain Bacteria; phylum Actinomycetota; class Actinomycetes; order Actinomycetales; family Micrococcaceae; genus Rothia; species Rothia aerolata. Next base: position 84,414 of record NZ_BMDC01000005.1, on the reverse strand, counting down.
AATGGCAACAATTAGAGACAGTCCGGTGCCCGCGCCCAGTAGAATCAGCATGAGGTTGTCCAAGGTCATGGGTAAAACCCTACGCAAAAGACAAGAATAAGACCATCTAAATATTCTTTATCTGCATAAGATATTCTTATGAGTCGTTTTACTGCAGAACAGCTGCGCACCTTTGTGCTGGTGATTGAGTACGGAACCTTTGAAGCCGCCGCCGATGTGCTGATGATTAGCGCCTCCGCTGTTTCGCAACGGATTAAGGCTATGGAGCAGGCTGCCGGGCGCGTGCTGCTCAAGCGCACCAACCCGGTGGTTCCTACCGAGACCGGCCAGATTGTTCTGAGGGTTGCCCGCCAGTCAGAGTACCTCAATAATGAGCTAGAGCGGGAGCTGGGTGGGGAGGGTGGAAACCACAGCGTGGCAATCGCCGTTAATGCAGACTCTCTTGCCACCTGGTTCCTTGACGCCGTGGCTCAGCTCGCCCGCGAAGACCGCATTTTCTGCGACCTGCGCCGCGAGGGAGAGCAGTATTCTTCGGCCCTGCTTCGCTCCGGGGAGACCATGGCCGCCATTACCTCCCACCCCGAGTCCATTCCCGGCTGTGTGGTGGAGCGTCTGGGTGTGACCCGCTACTGGGTGGTGGGCTCGGCGGAGTTTGCCCGCACCTCTTTTGCGGGCTGGCCACGGTCGATTACCCTCGAAGAGCTCAATGCTGCCCCGGTAATCGAATATGACCGCAAGGACGTGGGGCAGGATCTCGCGCGCTCGCTGCTGCTGGCGCAGTTTGATTTGAAGGACGACGCCGCGGGGCAGGCCCCCAGCGTCTACGTGCCGTCCTCACCCGACTACGCCCGCGCCGTCCAACTGGGAATCGGCTGGGGAATCGTGCCCGAGCAGCAGTGCAGGGCGGGGCTGGAATCGGGGGAGCTGGTCAAGCTGGTGGAGGAGCCCATTGAGTTTCCGCTTTACTGGCAGCGGTGGAAGATTTCTTCCGGGGTTCTGGATCGCGTGACTGAGCGGGTTTATGCCGCCGCGGAGGGCGTCTTTAAGGCGTAAGGAGTAGGGTTCGTAAAATTTCTTCTTAAAAACCGCCGTTCAATTTGCATTGTAAAAACTTTCTGAGTAAAGTTTTCTCTCGAAAGCACAAAGCAAAACCGAAAGGAAAACACCGTTATGGCAGAACTGACCGCAGGCGCCTGGAACCTCGATAGCTACCACTCAACCGTAGGCTTCGCTGTTCGTCACGCAGCAGTTTCTAAGGTGCGCGGTGCCTTCAATGACATCGAAGGCGTTGCAAACGTTGCAGAGAACGTCAATGACTCCACCGTTGAGGCAACCATCAAGGTAGCTTCTATCGATACCCGCATTGAGGCTCGCGACGAGCACCTGCGTTCCGCAGACTTCTTCGATGTAGAGCAGTACCCCACCATTGATTTCAAGTCCACCTCCTTCACCCTGGAGGGCGACAAGCTGACCATCGCTGGCGATCTGACCCTGCACGGTGTTACCAAGCCCATCGAGCTCTCCGGTGAGTTCGGCGGCGCAGTTGTTGACCAGAACGGCCAGACCCGCTTCGGTGCCTCCCTCGAGGGTAAGATTTCCCGCAAGGAATTCGGCATGACCTGGAGTGCAACCGTTGAGGCCGGCGGCGCACTGGTTGGCGACAAGGTCGCTCTGCACCTGGACGTTGAGTTCGTTCAGGCAGAGGCATAATCTTCTACCTCCGGTAGAACAGGCGGTTTCTCTCCGCTAGGGCGTGATCCCTGAATATAGTGTGTATGAAGTACCCGGCATCATCTGATGCCGGGTACTTTTTGTTTGCCCCATTACCGGCAAAGTGTGAGGGCAGGCATATAATAAAAATAATTTAGCCCAATGCTTTACAGATGAAGCAAAATGAGGGCACCTACCTCCCGGAAGGAGAATGTAATGACTGAAATTAAGCCCGGTGTCTGGCACCTCGACCCCTGCACTCCTACATTGGTTTCTCGGTGCGCCATGCCGCCATTGCTCGGGTGCGAGGGGTCTTTACCGACATCACCGCCACCGCGATTATCGATCAGGACATCAACCAGTCTGAGATTGACGTAGCGATTCAGGTTGCCTCGATTGATACCCAGATTGAGGCCCGTGATAAGCACCTGCGCTCCGAAGACTTCTTCAACGCCAAGAAGTACCCCACTATGACCTTCGTTTCTACCTCCTTCAATCTTGACGGAGAAGACCTGACCCTGGTGGGAGATTTGACCCTGCGCGGTGTGACCAAGTCGGTTGAGCTGAAGGGAACCTTCAACGGCGTGGTGGACGACCACATGGACACCACCCGCTTTGGAGCCTCTCTCACCGGTGAGATTTCCCGCAAGGACTTCGGTGTTTACTGGAACGCACCGCTGGTGAGCGGCGGCTTTGCCGTGGGAGATACTATTTCCCTCAACCTCGAAGTGGAGTTCACCGCCCCCGAAACCCACTAGGGATTCTGGTAGCGAGAACGAGCCGTTTATCATGGATAAACGGCTCGTTTTATATAGAGGTTAGGGGCATATGTTTGCTTGGTTAGAGCGCCACCAGGTTGCCCTCTACCTTGGGTCTCTGGCGGCGGGTGCCGGTGCGGGTTTTCTTGTATCGAGGACGCCGCTACCCCGTCTGGGTGCCGCGTTTGAGGTTGCGGTTACCCCAGCCCTGGGTGCTTTGCTGCTGGCAACCTTTCTGGCAGTGCCTTTGAAAATACCCCGGGGAGAATATGCCTTTCCCCCGCGTTTTCTGGGCTGGCTTCTGGTTCTCAATTTTCTGCTCAACCCCCTGATGGTGGCTGCGCTGCTGGCGGGGATTTTTGAAATTACAAGAATTTCTTCCGGACTGCTTTTCGCGGCGGCACTGGTGCTCCTGGCGCCCTGTATCGACTACGTGGTGGTGTTTTGCGGTCTGGCAGGGGGATCTCACCAGCACCTGTTGAGGGTAACCCCGCTTCTTTTGCTAGCCCAGCTCCTTGCCCTTCCCCTCTGGCTGACTGTCTATGCCTTCTGGGGAATAGTGGAACCTCCTGCGCCACTGAGTCTGCGCGCGCTCGCAACCTCCGCACCCGCCGTCCTGGTGGCACTAGCTACCGTGCTGGTACCGCTTGCCCTGGCCTACCTGCTCCAGCGAGGAACCGAAGCGATTCGAGCCAGGGCCGAAAACCTGTCTGAGCGGGCTATGGTTCCGCTGATGATGCTGGTTCTCTTCACCACCGTGGCGGCCCACTTTGGGGCGGTGGCTCACCAGCTGAGCCAGTTCTTTCCGCTGATGATTACCTATGCGGTATATGCACTGGTCAGCGGGCTCCTAGCCTGGTTTCTTGCGGCAAAAACTCAAGTTGCCGACCGGGTTGCCCTTACCTTCTCAGCGGTAACCCGCAATGCATTAGTGGTACTCCCCTTTGTCCTGGGGTTAGCAGAGATAGCTGGGCAACCTGCCCTACCGCTGGCAGTGGTGAGTCAAACCCTGGTAGAGCTTTTGGTGATGGTGGGTATGGTCAAGCTGCTTAGGCCAGTGACTGCCAGACAAAATAAATCAGGGCAGCAAGCACAAAACCGAGAAGAGCCCAGCGGCGCAACTTAGTCTCAAAACGGGCAGCCTTAATGTCTTTGCGCTCTTCACGAGGTTCATTGGGATCAACCGGAGCCAGGTTCTTAGGGTTGGTCACCTCGGGCTTGGAATCGGCAGGCTCCTCGGGAGCGGGCTCGGGTGAAGAATCCTTGGGGGCAGACACGAAAAACTCCTAACGCCAGCGGGTCATCATGACCATGCCCACCATCATCAGGGCAACACCAACCACAATGTTCCAGCTACCGATGGAGGGCACGGGAAACATGTTTCCGCTCAGGTAGAAAACAATAATCCAGAGAATTCCCAAACCTACCAGGCTAAACATAATCACCCGGTACCACAGGGGAGTGGGGGAGGCGAACTCGTCTGCGGTCATCTCTTTAGCGGCGCGACGGAAAGCGGCCTCATCGCGCTCCAGATCAAGGTGATCTTCGTTTCCAGCACGAACCGATTTCTTCTGAGAATCAGTCACGTTTCCTCCAGTATCCACTTTCACGGCGGCAATCATGTACGGTTTAATCTTGTATAACAATACTAGGTTTAAAACCGGCGCATGTGCTGATAAAAATCACTCGTAAACCTAGAGGCTTATTCAAAGGTGGGGTATCCAGCCCGAGAGCGCTGGCCAACCTCCCTTAAACGCCAGCCCCGATGCCAGTTGGCCAGGCGCTCTCGGGCTGTCTTGTGTGACCTTTTGAATAAGACTCCTAGCGTTCTGCTCACATCACCGGGCATACATAGAGGACTTCATGGCAGCTAAACAGCACACTGGTACCCCGCCGTCATCTCGTTCGGCGGGCCAGTGGATTATCCAAATTCTGGGTGAGCTACTCATTACCGTAGGATTTATTCTTCTGCTCTTTGTTGCCTGGCAGCTGTGGTGGACCAACATCTCAGCCAATAAAGCCCAAGACCAGGCGGTTGATTCTCTGATTCAGGAGTTCAATGCCGCCGCGGGCGGAAGCGGCACCCAGGCCGCCGCGGGTGATTCCGGCGACGGCGCGTCGTCCGTCCCCAGTCTCAAACCCGGCGACTGGGATCCGACCGATCCCGCCACCTCGGCAGCCCCCGCCTACGGCGAAACCTTTGGCGTGGTCTACATTCCCCGGTTTGGCGAGAACTACATGCGGCCCACCGCAGAGGGCACCGGCACCGATGTGCTCGATACCCTGGGCCTGGGCCACTATGAAGGTACAGCCATGCCCGGGGAAGTGGGTAACTTTGCCCTGGCTGGTCACCGCCAGACCAACGGCGCTGTGCTCGACCGCGTAGAGGAGCTTCAAGAGGGCGACCACATCTATGTGCAGACCAAAGACGGCTACTACACCTACACCATCTATGAGACCAAAATTGTGCTGCCCAGCGAAGTAGACGTGATTGCCCCCAACCCCGATGACCCCACAGGTGAGGCAAGCCAGCGGCTGCTCACACTTACCACCTGCCACCCCCGCTACGGAGATACCGAGCGGTACATTGTCCATGCCAAGATGGAGAACTGGCAGCCTCTCGAAGCCGGAGCCCCGGCCGAAATCGCCAACTCGGTAGCAAGCTAAGCAGAAAAGATACACACGATGTACGGATGGATTTTTAGACACTTGCCCGGCCCCCTGTGGCTGCGCATCATTATTGCTCTTGCCCTGATTCTGCTGGTGGTCTGGTGCCTGATGGAATATGTATTCCCTGCGGTGGAACAGTACTCACCCTTCTACCGCGATGTCACCATTCCCACTGAATAGCTGCCCCAAGGAGATAACACCGTGACCAAAATTCTTGTAATTGATAACTACGACAGCTTCGTTTTCACCCTGGTGGGTTACCTCGAAGAGCTCGGTGCTGAGGTAACGGTAATCCGCAATGACGACCTGGCGCTGGACGGCGCGGTTGAGCTGGCGCAGGCCCATGACGGCGTGCTGGTGTCGCCGGGCCCCGGTGCCCCTGCTGACGCGGGGTTCATTATCGGGCTCATTCGCTGGGCAGCCGAGAGCAAGAAGCCCCTGCTGGGTGTCTGCCTGGGCCACCAGGCTATTGCCGAGGCTTTTGGTGCCACCGTAGACCATGCGCCTGAGCTGATGCACGGCAAGACCTCCTCGGTGGTGCACGGGGGCGAGTCCGTTTTTGCCGGCCTGAAGTCTCCGGTGACGGTGACTCGTTATCATTCTCTGGCGGTGGTACCCGAGACCATGCCCGAGCAGCTGAAGGTCACCTCAACCACCGATGGAGGAATTATTATGGGCCTTCAGCACACCGAGGCCCCCATGCACGGCGTGCAGTTCCACCCCGAGTCGGTGCTGACCGAGGGGGGTTATCTGATGCTGGGAAACTGGCTTGAAGAGGTCGGCCTCACCGGTGCGGCTGCCAAGGCAGAGAAGATGTCGCCGCTGGTGGCTCGATAGAGAACTCAAGACAAAAGCGCGGGGAGCTAGGGTTAATCCTAGCCCCCCGCGCTTTTGTCTAGCAGCGCCGTCCTTATTCTTTATCCTCGCGCCGAAGCTGAGGCAGAAGGCTGGGCAGATGCTGAGGCAGGCGCGCTCGGTGCGGCACTGGATGAGGGAGCCGAAGAAGGCTCATTCTCTGAGGAACCAGTGTCGTTGTTTGATCCTGAGTTTCCGGGGTTAGAGTTGCCGTTATTGCCCTGGTTCGAGTTGTTGTTCGAATTGGGGTTATTGGGTGCGGCGGTGGGCGCGGGTGCCGCCGCCACGCGGATAGTCACGGTTGAACCCTGCTCAATCGAGGTGCCGGGAGCCGAGCTCTGCGAGATCACGGTGCCCGCCGGCTGCCCGCTGGTCTGTACGGTCTCGATATTGGTAGAGAGCATCACCTCGGGTGCCTGCAGGGCGGCAATAGCCTGGTCGCGGGTCATGCCGGTGACGTCGGGTACCTCTACCTTGCCGGTGGAGAGAATAATATCCACGGTAGAACCGGCATCTGCCTGCTCGCCGGCGGCGGGGGTGGTGTTGACAACCATGCCCGCCGGTACGGTGGCGCTATTGACGTTGGAGGTGCGGCCGGCCTTAAAGCCCGCCTCCTCCAGGGCAGAGCGCACGTAGGATTCGCTCTGACCCTCAAGGTTATCGGGCACCGCCACGCGGGAGGGACCATCGGAGAGGGTCACGGTTACCTCAGTGCCCTCTTCAACCTCGGTGCCGGTGACCGGGGAGGTCTTAATGACGTTGTCTTTCTCCACGTCGTCAGAGAACTCTTCTTCCCACTTCACGCTCAGGTTCATGTTGCGCAGAGTGTTCTCTGCCTCTTCGCGATTGACTCCCTGTAGCGCGGGAACCTCGTGGGTGGGTACCTTGTTGAGCTCGTTCTGGTAGTAGAGCACGGTGCCGATGGAGAAGAGGGCCAGGGCGGCAATCACCATGCCGGTGATGACCTTGGTCCAGGCAGCCCGGCGGCGCTTTTTCTTGGCCAGGGCTTCGTTGCGTTCGTAGTCGTAGAGCTCGTCGTCTGAGTACTCCGCCTCGGCGTTGTCGAAGAAGCTGCCCAGCCCGGTTTCTTCGGTGGGAGCGGGTTGGCTAGAGGTGGTGTAACCGGCGGTCGCGCCAGCTCCGGCTGCCGCTCCCGTAGCTAGGGCACCTGCCCCCAGGGCGGTGGTGGGCACGGTGGCGGTGTCATCGTAGGACGACGCCGCGGTGGAGCCAGCACCGTGGGAGGCAGCGGCACCAGCCAGAGCGGTGCGGAAGGCATCGGCATTCTGGTAACGGCTTGCCCGGGACTTGCTCAGGGCCTTGAGCAAAACGGTATCGAGAGCAGCGGGAATCTGCTGCTGGGCGAAAGCGCTGGGGGGCTGGGGAACCTCAGAAAGGTGCTTGGAAACCAGCTCTTCGGTGGAGTCGGCGTCAAAGGGAGAGTGACCGGAAATCATCTCATAAATCACGCAGGCGGCAGAATATATGTCGCTACGAGAATCTACGGTTTCGCCCCGGGCCTGCTCGGGAGAGACATAGCGGGCAGTGCCCATCACGGTCTTTTCCCCGGCGAGTGCCTCACCGGATTCGGTCATCGCGCTGGCAATGCCGAAGTCCATGACCTTCACCTGACCCGCGCGGCCCTGAGAAGCGTCTTCCTCGGTCTGGGGCAGAATCATCACGTTGGCGGGCTTAATATCGCGGTGTACAACACCGCGGTCGCCCGCATACTGAAGCGCCTCAAGAATCTGGCTACCGTAGGAAAGGGCCTCATCTACCGGCAGCTCGCCGCGGGCATCAAGAATCTCCCGCAGGGACTTACCGCCCACCAGCTCCATGACCATAAAGGGCACCTGAACAGAACCGGAAGAGAAGGTGCCGGTGTCGTAGACACTGACAATGGTGGGGTGATTCAGCGAGGCAACCGACTCAGCCTCCTGCTGAAAGCGGGCACGGAAAGTCTCATCCGCCGCGTGGGCGGGATCAAGAATCTTCAGAGCTACTGCGCGCCCCAAGCGGGTGTCTTCTGCCGAGTAGACATTGGCCATAGCGCCCGAGCCAATTTTCTCTTTGACCCGGTAACGCGTATCAATCATTTCGGGAACACTAAATTCCATACGTTTCACCCGTTAGTTCGCTGCGGTAGTAGTGGTGGGGGAAGCCTGTGCGGAGGCGCTGGCAGAGGCACTGGCTGAAGCTTCCGGAGCGGTAGCCACGTAAACATCTACGCTACTACCAACTTCAACCTGAGACCCAGAAGAGGGGTTGGTTCGCAGAACCGTGTTCTCGTCTGCGCTCCTCGACTCCTCCTGGTGTACCTTCACGTTCACACCCAGCTCGGTAATCTGGTTAATCGCCTCATCGGCATCCTTACCCTCAAGGTCACTGGGCAGGGTCACAGAGCGGGGGCCGGTGGAATACTCGACCGTGACCGTGCTACCTACCTCAACGGTACCGCTGGGGGAGACCGAAAGAACGGTATCTGACGGTTGATCTGAGGTAACCCCGGTGGTTCGGGTAGACAGCCCCATGTTAACCAGTTCGTTGACGACCTCTTCAAGGTTGCGACCCTCGAAATTAGCCGGGTTGATCTCCACCGTCTCAACGGTGTCTGTAGCCGCCGCGGCGTCGTCCTCGGGGCTAGCCTCTACCGTAGAGACAGTACCCTCGGCCGTGGGCGTGGCGTCGTCAGAGGTGGTGCTGGAGCTGCTGTTGTTGCCAGCCAAGAAGAACCAGACCAGCAGACCGGCAAGAACCAGCGCCAGAAGCAGGGAGACCCAGCCCCAGGGCGACTTCTTCTTAACCGGCGCGGCGGGGTAGGCCGGGGACGACGCCAGGGTGGAGCCGCTGACGGCGGGCATCTCGGCGGTGGTGGGCTGCGGGTTATACCGCTGACCGCTACCAAAACGCGGAGTTGTTGCAGCAACAGCGGTGGGGGCGGTCATCACCTCGGTTGCCGAGGTCTGGGCGCCGCGGGGTAGGAACTGCTCCAGGGACGGAACAGCCTTAATAGCTGCGGGAATATCGCGGCGGCGAATCGCGTCAATCGCGCTCGCCAGAGCCGTAGCGTTCTCGGGGCGCTGGGCGGGATCCTTAGACAGCAGGCACATAATCAAGCCGGCCGCCGCAGCCGGCACCTTCTTGGGCAGCGGCGGAGGTGGATCGTTCACCTGGGCTAGCGCAATAGCAATCTGCGACTCGCCGGTAAAGGGGCGCTTACCCGCCAGGCACTCATAGCCAATAATGCCCAGAGAATACATATCTGAAGAGGCGGTAGCCTGCTGGCCGGTAGCCTGCTCGGGCGCAAGATACTGGGCGGTACCCATCACCTGGCCGGTGGCGGTCAGCGGCACCTGGTCTGCCAGGCGGGCAATACCAAAGTCGGTGACCTTCACGCGATCATCGGGAGTGATAATCAGGTTACCGGGCTTCACATCGCGGTGCACCAGACCCTGAGCGTGGGCGGCAGCCAACGCGCGGGCAGTCTGGGCAATGATATTCAAAATACGGTCGGGATCGAGCTTGCGCTCGCGCTCGATAATGGCAGACAGTGGCTCACCCGGAACCAGCTCCATGACCAGGTAGGCAGAGCCCTCCTCCTCACCGTAGTCAAAAACATTGGCTACACCGGGGTGGTTAAGCAGGGCAGTGTGGCGGGCCTCGGCGCGGAAACGCTCGAGGAAACCGGGGTCGCCGGTATATTCCTCTTTCAGAATCTTGACCGCGACTATGCGCCCCAGTACCTTGTCTCGGGCCTTCCAGACCTCACCCATGCCGCCAATAGCAATGCGCTCGGTCAGATCGTAACGACCGCCCAGAGTTGTCTCGGTTGAGGGTCTCACTTGTTCAACACCGCCTCGAAAATCTGCTGGGCTGCAGGAGCTGCAAGCTGCGCTCCCTCAGCAGTATCCACACCTTCGTATACCACTGCAAGTGCAATCTGTGGGTCATCAGCAGGCGCAAAACCCGTAAACCACGCGTTGTTGAGACCGGAGGTACCAAGTTCGGCGGTACCGGTTTTACCGGCAACCTTGACCCCGCCTACCGCGGCGCCAGACGCGATGCCATTGTCCACGTCATTAACCATCCAATCTTTCACCTGCTGAGCAACCTGCTTAGATGTCGATTGTCTCAACTCTTCTGACGAAAACTCATAAAGAGAATTCAAATTATGCGATTTTACTGACCGAATCAGGTTCGGTTTCATCTGCTTGCCGTCATTGGCAATAGCTGCTGAAGTCATGGCCACCTGCAAGGGGGTGGTTCGTACATCGAACTGACCGATGGCAGCCTGGGCCAATTCGCTCTCGGCCATGTCAGCCGGAAAGACCGACTCAGAAACCGCTAGCGGAATAGACAGGGACGAATCCCCGTAACCAAAATTCTGTGCTACCTCAGTCAGCTTATCCTCTCCAATATCCATCGCAATCTGGGCAAAAGGAGTATTGCACGACTGCGCTAAAGCCCATTCTATGGTGGCTTCGGTGCGGGTGGCACATTGGCCGTTCACATAGTTGGGCAAAGTGGTGTTAGTACCGGGCAGCCTGTACTCCTGGGGATTATCAATCACGCTGTCTTTATTGTATTTGCCAGACTCGAGAGCTGCTACCGCGTCAATAATCTTGAAGGTAGAGCCGGGCGAGTAGGTGTTTCCGGCAATCGCCCGGTTATAGAGCGGGTTATCGGAGTCTTCGGTCAGCGCCTGGTACTGGGCCAGTACCGACTCGTTGTTGTGCGAGGCCAGGGCATTGGGGTCGTAGGAGGGGGTCGAAGCCATAGCCAGCACCTCGCCGGTTTTGGGGTTCAGCGCCACGATGGATCCTTTGTGCCCCGCCAGCAGGTTGTAGGCCAGCTCCTGCAGCTGAGAGTCGATGGTCAGCTCCACGGTGGCCCCCTGTGACGATCCGCCGGTGAACATCTGGGCCAGGCGGTCATAGAACTGCCGGTCAGAGGTTCCCGCCAGCTCCTCATTCATGGCCGATTCCAGCCCGGTGGTGCCGTAGATCGACGAGAAGTAGCCGGTCAGGTTAGCGTAGGCCTCGGGGCTGGAGTAGATGCGCTGGTAGTCGTAGCCGTCGTCCGAGGGCACTGACGAGGCGATTTCGCGGCCGTCCACCACAATCGAACCGCGCTGGGCCCCGTAGCTTTCATACATGGAACGGGAGTTCCAGGCGTTAGCGCTTAGAGACTTGGCGTCGAAGAACTGGATGTAACTCAGCGAGCCCAACAGCAGAATAAAAACGCAGGCGGAGACAACCCACACATTCCGGATTGCTTTATTCATTCTCGCCTCCTGCAGAAGTTGAAGAAATACGGGAAATCACGCTGGTTGCGCCGTCATTTTCGCTACCGCTGTAGTCGATGCTGTCTTGTTGGTCGTCATACATCTCCACCACGTGCGGGGCGCGGGCGGTGTGGGAGATGGCCAGCAGAATCGCCACAATCACCCAGTTGGCTAGCAGAGATGAGCCACCGGCCGACATAAAGGGGGTGGTCAGACCGGTCAGCGGAATGAGTCGGGTAACGCCGCCAATCACCACAAAGAGTTGCAGCACCATGACGGCGGAAAGCCCACCGGCCAGCAGCTTGCCGAAGCTATCGCGGGTTCCCAGGGCTGCGCGCAGACCCCTGGTAATCACCAGCAGAAAGAGCATGAGAATGGCGGCGAGGCCCACCAGGCCCAGTTCTTCACCCAGGGCGGTAATAATCATGTCTGAGTTGGAGAACGCCACCAGGTCGGGGCGGCCGTTGCCCCAGCCCTTACCGAAGAGACCACCGGCTGCCAGGCCGAAGAGACCCTGAATAATCTGGCCCGAACCGCCGTATGCCTGGTTATAAATTTCGGGGTCGAAAGCGTGAATCCAAGCGTAGATACGGTAGTTCACGTGGCTGATGAAGTTGTAGGCGAGCACACCTCCGGCAGCCACAAAAATCAGGCCCAGCGCCACCCAGGTGCGGGATTCAGTGGCCAGGTAGAGCATGGCCATAAAGAGTCCGAAGAAGAGGATCGCTGAACCGAGGTCACGCTGGAAGACCAGCACGCCGATACTTGCCAGCCAGGCGACGAACATGGGGGCAAGGTCTTTGAAGCGGGGCAGGCGCACCGGGCCCACCTTCTTGCCTGCCAGCATGATGAGGTCGCGGTGGATCGAAAGATAGCCGGCGAAGAATATAGCCAGAGTAATCTTGGCAATCTCGCCGGGCTGGAAGGTGCGGCCCGCCACCGAGATCCAAATTCGGGCGCCGTTGAGCTCTAGCCCAATGAAGGGGAGCAGGGGCAGAAGCAGCAGAACTAAAGATGCCGCTAGCGAAATATAGGTAATCTTCCGCAGAACCTTATGGTCTTTGAGGAAGAAGATCACCGCAGCCGCGGCGACCATCGCCACGCCCGTCCAGATAATCTGGCTGGCACCGGCGTTAGCGCTGGTGGTCAAATCAATCCGATAGATCATGGCCAGCCCCAGAGCATTGAGGGCTACCACGCAGGGCAGAATAAAGGGGTCTGCATACCTGGCGCGCAGGTGCAGAACGATATGAATCAGCAGGGCGCCGCCACCTAGCACCGCGGTAGCCAAAAGCCAGGTGGTCTCACCCTCGGCAATTGCCTCGGAATCAATGAGCCACATGCTAGCGGGGCAGAGCGCCACGGCGATGAGGGTCAGTGCCAGCTCTACCATGCGGCGGGACTTGGGCGCGGGCAGGGAGTCAGCCAGGTTTTTCTTAGCCATTGGTGCCTCCTGATCTGCTCGGTTCTGAACTGCTGGGTGAAGCGCTGTCTGAGGGTCTTACCGTTGTCACGGTGCCGGGGGTGGGCTGCGGGGAATCCTGTCCGCTGTCGGAGCGAAGGTCTGCCTGCGCCTGAAGGTCGCTGACTATGCGCTCGGCATCGGCCTCATCCTCGGCAGAGATAGTGCCCTGCAACAGGGACCTCGAGTACTCAGGTAGGGAATTCACCTCAATATCGGTTTCTTCCACCACCTCGTAGAGGTGTACCGGTCCAATGGACTGGGGAATACCGCTGTAGACCGCCACCTTCTCGTCGCTAATTCCCACGTAGTACTGGTTATCCACCCAGTTGAGAAAGGCGGCGCCGGCTGCCAGCACGGCACCCAGGGCCAGCACCGTGACAAAGAAGCGCAACGGCCAATTGGGTCGGGGCGGCTGCGAATCATCAATCAGCGCCTGAATTTCCTCGGGTAGGTCAGCCGGATCATCCACCGGCTGCTGCTCCTTGGTTTCGGTCATGGTGGCGCGCCGTTCCAGGGTACGGTTGGTCACCGCAGGAATCATGCCGGTATTGGTGGCATTGGCTGCCGCACCCACCAGCTGGTGGGGCCTCTCGTTGAGTTCCTGCCGCAGTACCGCAGCCGACGAATCCTCGCACCGTTCGGGGCGCTCGTCCAGCCCCGAGGTCTCGGTCATCATATTAAAGACGCCGTCGGAGAAAGACTCGCCGCGCCACTTGCCGTGGCGCAGGGCGTTGCGCAGCTTGGCGTCGTGGGGCAGGCGGCGGCGCCAGGGGGCGCGATGTTTGGACGCCGCCTCCTCGCCGTCGGCGGTCTCTGCGGTTTCTTCACGGCCCTCCGGTTTATCCTCGGCAGAGGGGGCCAGTTCGGCAGCTTCCTCCACCTCGGGAGCCTCGCCAATTAGCTCGCCGTCCTGCGTATATTTCCGCAGGGGAATAATAGGCTGGGGGGAGGTAATAGCGTCTGAGAGACTTTCCTCATCGATCACCGACAGCACCACCACCGTGACGTTATCGGGGGCACCTCGGTCGAGAGTGAGGTCAACCAGAGTATCGCAAATCTGCTTGAGGTCGCCGGTGGAGCGCATCACCGCCTCAATCTCAGAGACCTCAACCACCGAGTCAAGACCGTCTGAAGAAAGAACCCACTTCTCACCGATTTCCGCATCGAGGGTCTTGGTCTGTAGTTCGGGGGAGGCATCAACATCACCCAGCACTCGCATAATCACGTTCTTGTGCGGGTGGTTCTCCGCCTCCTGCGGGGTCAGGCGCCCCTCTTCGAGCAGACGCTGCACAAAAGTGTGGTCGGTGGTGATCTGCTCAAAATTTTCCCCGCGCAGGCGGTAGGCGCGGGAGTCACCGATATGGGCAAGCTCAATCTGCTCGCCGTCAATCAGCAGGGCAGTGCAGGTGGTTCCCATGCCAGATAGGCGCGGGTTGAGATCCACCAGCTCGTTCATAATCATGTTGGCGGTGGTAATTTCATCGGCCAGGTACACGCCGGCAGAGCCGTTGAAGCCCGGGTGATCCAGCGGAGTCAGGTCTAAAACGGTGGTGGCAGAGGCAACGTCGCCACCCACGTGGCCACCCATGCCGTCGGCAACCACCGCTAAATAATGACCGGCGTAGCCCGAGTCATCATTTTTAGCGCGCACTCTACCCACATCGGAGCGGGCGGCATAGCGAAAAGCGATTCCCATCAGCCTATGCCCTCAGCTGCATGGTGGTACGGCCCACGCGGAAGTCGGTGCCCGGCTCAATAGGGGTGGCGCGGGTGAGGCGGGTGCCACCCACGAAGGTGCCGTTGGTGGAACCGAGGTCTTCAAGAAACCAGCGGGAACCCTGGGGAAAGAGGCGGGCATGGCGGCCCGAAGCGTAGTCATCCTGCAGGGAAACCTCAATGTCGCTGGCCCGACCCAGGGTGATGGGCTGGTCTCCTAAACGCAACACGGAACCCGCCTGGGCGCCGTCCGTAATCACCAGCTGGGTGGGGCGGGCAGGAGGCGGCGGGGTCTGCTGACCGGCAGCGCGACTCTCAGGCTGGGAGGACGGCGCCGCCGCGGCGCGGGTGGCGCGGAAATTCTTACCTACGCCCAAATCCCGGCGCGAAGCCGCAAGAATCAAAAAGACGAAGCTCCACAGCAGAGCCAGAAAAGCAAAGCGCAGAAGCGTAACGGTAATTTCAGAGGCCATTAGCGTTCCCCCCTTGGAACCATCAGGCGAAAGACAATGCGGGCCCGCCCCATAGTGATCACCGATCCGTTGCCAATCTCGCGCCGACCCATCAGCTTCTCACCGTTGACAAAGCTACCGTTGGTGGAACCGAGGTCTACCGCCAGGTAGACGCCGTCCTGCTCCATAATCTCTAAGTGACGGCGCGAAACCCCGGTATCTTCAACCGTGATATCGGCGTTGGAACCGCGGCCCAGAACGACCGGAAGATCACGCACCGAGTAGTTCTCACCGTTGATTTCAAGCACCACCTGGGGCTGCTGCGCATAGCTTTGACCAAAGCCCACCTGCGGGCTGAGCTGGGTGGGGGCGGTGAGCAGACTGTGGTTGCTGGGATGCTGGGAGGGCTCCGGCTGGTTACGCCGCGGTGGGCGAGGAACCCTGGGCTGGCGATGTAGACGGGGCTCCGCTGCGGAGTCGGGAGTGTCGAAGGCGCTTTGACGAATGGACGCCGGCTGCTGCAGCTGGGGCTCGGGCTGGCGGTAAGCCTGCTGGTGGGAGGGGCTTTCCTGGCGCTGATTGGGTGCTGCAACCTTCTCCTGAGAAGAATGCACCTCAAAGTCACCCGGCTCCACCTCTTCGGCAACGGTGAAGGTCACCCGAACAGAACCGCGCAGGGAGTAGCCCTGGGTACGGGCATGGCGAATCGCCACATCGCAGAGCTCTTCTGCCAGGGCAGCACCCCACTTCTGAACCCGGGGAAAATCCTCCGCCGCAAACTCCAAGGTGAAAACATTGGGCGCAATAGTGCGGCCCGAGGAAATCGCGTATGCCTTGTTGTCCATATCCGTACGAATACGGTTGGCCAAATCGACCGGCTCAAACACGCCGCCACCCTTGCTAAAGGTGCCACGCACGGCCTTCTCCAGGCCCTGTTCAATCCTGTTGATGAACCCCATGACTTGGCCTCCTTTAGAAATCTCGTGGGTAGCTGCAAGTTGAACAGCATAACCGACCTTTGTGTGGGCAACCTGTGTACCGCGTTATCAAAAGCTTAGAGAGCCGGGCCTTTTGGCCTTCTCTTTCCGCCGCAATTTTTGGCGCAGTAACAGCAACTCTATAGCCCCAGTCTAATAGATTAAGTGCCTTAACCGGCGGTCTTCACCCCTCAGGTGACCGGGTGCTCGGGACGGGTATTCTAAATAGGATCGAAGAGTGACCAAACGCACTCAGCTCTCGATTGGACGTTTTGGCTCGCCTGTGTGTATAGTTATTACTCGTTGCACACCGAGACTATCGGTGCCGACCACTTGCGCAAGTGGCGGAATTGGCAGACGCGCTGGCTTCAGGTGCCAGTGATCGCAAGATCGTGGGGGTTCAAGTCCCCCCTTGCGCACAGAGCAAACCGCTCTCACTCGGGAAATCCGAGGGGGGCGGTTTTTTTCGTACCCTGAGTGCCGAGCGGCCACTTTTGTACCGTTTTTAGCTGATTTTCGGTTTAAAAATGGCCTCTCGAGGAGGCTAGATACTAGAGCTAAGGATTATATGCAGGCACCCGCTCACAAAAGAATTGGGATTCTCATTGTTGCCGTAGCAGTTATATGGCAGGGAGTCGGTACTTCCCTAGTAGGAAAGTTAGTAGACCCATCTCGCTCAACCTTCCTTACCTTTAGCGCCTTTCTAGCAGCCGCTGGCATATCGCTTTTAGCCTACCTGTTTACTCGAAAGAAGAACTCGGCCGCCCCTCGCTCGGCGGTTTCTCGAAAAACCGCGCTTTCCCTCAACATCTTCACGGCGGGCGCATTCTGCCTGTTTTATATCTCGGCGACCATGGTTCCCCCAGCGGCTGCAAGCGTGATTGAAACAGGGGTTGGCCCGCTCATTGTCGCCTTCATGATGGTAATAGCGGCGAAAAATACTTCTGGGGTAAAGACCCTATTCGCCCCTGTTCTCGTGGTTTTCCTGGCGGCAATCTTCGTTGCACTTCAAGATATTCGGTACAACGCCGTAACGATTGTGGGCATTCTCTTGGCTATTTTGGCTGGATCTTCAGCGGTAGGCGTGCTCTATTCTTCGCAAGCTGCTGTGCGAGAAGGGGCAAGCGTTCTTCAGATAGCTGCTATACGTTTTCATCTTGCCTGGGTGGTTAGCGGCATTATCGTTGTCTTTACCGCGCAAAATTCACTGGCAGGCGGCAATATCTTTCAAAACGTTGGGTTATCTGTTGTGTGCGTAACCTTGCCTATCTTGCTTCTGCAATGGGGCATTACTATTGCCTCGCCCTTGGCCTCGTCTTTAGTGATCGCGTGGTTGCCGGCCATTGTTTTAGGCACCGACGTGCTCTTAGGGGCTTCAGTTACTTTTAGCCAGGTCGTGATTCTTTTTGCGATTGTGTGCGCCTCGATAGTGCCGGTTCTGTTGTCGAAGAAAGCCGAGGCCTAAAAACCGCGAGGGGTCACATATCGTTCACTTTTGCCCTGTTTTGGGGCTATTTTTGAACGATACGTGACCCCTCGCGGGGGTTGGAGATAAAGCCTAGCTCTCCGCGATGGCGGGCTGGCGGCCGCCCAGCTCCGCGTCGATGCGCAGCAGGCCCGAGCCCTCACCGTTGACCATCTGCAGGCGGGCCAGAATTTCAGAGGTGGTTGCCTCCTCCTCAATCTGTTCTTCCATGAACCAGTTGAGCAGGGGGCGGGACTCGAAATCGGCGGCAGCCTCGGTCTCGCGGTAGAGGTCGCGGATAGCGGCAGAAACCTTCTGCTCGTTCGCCAGGGCAACCTCAAACATCTCAACGGGGCTCAGACCCGGCTTGATGGAGTGCTCGGGAATCTGGCCGATGTTGGCGTGGTTGCCGCGGTCAGAAACAAACTTGATGAACTTCAGCGCGTGTTGGGTTTCCTCTTCGGCCTGAGCGTGGAACCAGGCGGAGATGCCGGGAAGATCCTGCTCGTCTGCCTCAATCGCCAACTGGCGGTAGGCGATAGCCGACTCAAACTCTAGAGTGATCTGTTCTTGGAACTTCTTTTCAAGGTCAGTAGTAATCTGCATACCACCTAATCTAGCGAGAAAAAGTCAGCTTGTCTGTAACTTTTTGACGGTTTAGTTTGTGCGGTTAACCGCTGTGGAGACCTTAAATTGACGGTTAGGAAACCCCCGGGTAGAAGGTTACCCAGGCCATACTAACCAGCCGAAAAACCGCTAGAAATCAAGGATTTTCATCTGTGCCGGAGCATTTTTCATCACACTTAGCGAAAATCTTTTTGCAGGGGTGCAGAAACCGCACCATTGCAACTAGAATAAATTTTCGTTCGCTTAATACTTCTCCGAGCACCTATTGTTTGATAGTTGGCCAAGAGGAAACATAGCGAACCGACATCAGCTACCGGTTCAACCTCCCTAACAGACGAGGTTCTTCAGCTACGAAGGTTATTTTTTGTCTTCAACAACAGTAGAAACCAAAGCGCCCCAGGGCGCCGCATCAGAGGGTGAGTCAAACCCTCTGATGACCCAGCGGCAGATTCTGCTGGTTATCTTTGGCCTCATGGCGGGCATGTTCCTATCGTCCCTCGACCAGACCATTGTCTCCACCTCCATTAGAACCATCGGTGATGACCTCAACGGTCTGGAACAGCAGGCGTGGGTCACCACCGCCTACATGATTACCTCCACCATCACCACCCCGATTTACGGTAAGCTCTCTGACCTGTTTGGACGGCGCCCGCTCTACCTCTTCGGTATTTTCGTCTTTATTCTGGGTTCCCTGCTCTCTAGCTTCTCGACCTCCATGATTATGCTGGCTGCCTTCCGTGGTGTGCAGGGTATTGGTGCTGGTGCGCTGATGTCGCTCCCCATGGCGATTATGGGAGATATTCTGGCACCCCGCGATCGTGCGAAGTACCAGGGCTACTTCCTCTCCGTCTTTGGTGTTTCCTCAGTGCTGGGCCCCCTGATTGGCGGCATTTTTGCCGGTGCCAATGAGATTCTCTGGGTAACCGGCTGGCGCTGGGTCTTTCTCATTAACGTGCCCATCGGCATTATTGCGTTTGCAATGGTCTGGACTTTCCTGCACATTCCCAACCAGGGCAAGAACAAGGAGAAGCCGCACGTAGACTGGGGCGGCGCCGTCGCCGTCATGGTGGCCCTCGTTCCCCTGCTGCTCGTGGCTGAGCAGGGCCGCGAGTGGGGCTGGGGCTCCGCGGCGGCTATCACCTGCTACGTGATTGCGGCGCTGGGTCTCATCGTTTTCCTTGCTATCGAGTCGAAGCAGGGGGCAGATGCGATTATTCCGCTCAAGCTCTTCCGCACCGGCTCCTTCTCTATGGCAACCCTTCTGGGTTTCCTGGTGGGCTTCGGCATGTTCGGTGCGATGATGACCATTCCGCTCTTCCTTCAGATTGTCATGGGCCTGACCCCCACCGAGGCGGGTTTCGCAACCCTGCCCATGACCGCCGGCATCATGATTTCGTCAATCGTCTCGGGCATTGTGGTATCGAAAACCGGTAAGTACCAGATCTTCCCGATTTTCGGTCTCTTCCTCATGGGCATCGCCTACTTCTACCTGACCTTCATGAACGCAGACCGCGAAATCTGGTTCCTGATGCTGGGCATGTTCGGCATTGGCCTGGGCCTGGGCCAGCTCATGCAGTCGTTGACCCTGGCTGCCCAGAACGCGGTGAAGCCCTACTACATGGGCGTGGCAACCTCTGCGGCCACCTTCTTCCGCCAGATTGGCGGTACCCTGGGCACCGCGGTGCTGCTCTCCGTGCTCTTTACCGTGATGCCCACCAATATTCAGAACTCTATGAGCGATGAAGAGGAGCTTTCTTCAGCCCTGGACGCCGCCCTGACCCCCGCTGTCGCCACCGCCCCCGCCAACGCCGGGGTAATGGAGCAGATGTGGAACCCCATTGTTGACCCCATCAAGCAGCAGGTCGAGGCGCAGATGGCACCCACCGGGCAACCGGTGGACTGGTCAAACGATGAGTTCCGCTCCCAGGTGGTTGAGCAGGTTGCTCCCGAGATTTCTTCTCAGATTCAGGAACAGGAAGCATCTTCAGACTCCTCGAACGAGGGCTCGGCGAATATCTCCGACACCTCCTACCTCAACGGCGCCGACCCCCGCCTGACCCGCCCTTTCATGGTCGGTTTCAGCAACTCCGCCGTGAGCGTGTTCTGGGTGGGCTTCGCGGTGATTTGCCTGGCCTTTGTGCTCTCGCTCTTCTTCCGCGTGCCCCCGCTGCGCCAGCGCTCCGGCATTCAGGAATCCGCTGATGCACCCCGCACCGGCATGATCAACGCCATTGGCCCCGCCACCGGCTCTTTCCCGGTGATCGGCCACGATGTTGCGGATTCTCCCGCAGCAGGTGCGGAGCAGAAGGCGACTGTTGCTGTGGATTCTGAGCTTCAGGACGACGCCGCGCCGGCTCCTGCTCAGACCCCTGGCGTGGCACCAACCCGGTTGCGCAAAACCCAGTCGGCCTCTGAGCGTAAAGCATGGCTGGGTGTTGCCGGGGCTTCGGTGGCGGCCGGCCTCTCAGCCGTGATTGTTTCTGCCCTGCGCAAGCGTAAGTAGGCTGTGGATTTTAGAACTTCAGCCCCCGAGTGCCGTCCTGGTTCTGAGTGATAAAAGGGTTCTCGGGGGAGTCGCCGGTATTGAGGTTTTCCACATCTGAAGTAGCCGCCACGGTCCGCGGGCGAAAGGTGCGGGGATGCTCTGAGGCGGGGACGGCGCCGTCCTGCCAATCCTCGCCCCCGACGGAAGCTTCTACATAGTCAGGCCGTGCCCGGTGTTTTTTCTCCTGGTGGGAGCGCACCATCCAGGCGATAGGGCCGAAGATGGGCAGGGCCAGGGCAAGCAGCAGCCAGCCGAGCTTGTGCACCTCATCGAAGTGCTTGTTGCGGTAGATGGTGAAAATGCAGTAGAGCGCCAGCGCGATACCCAGCAGAATCATGCCAAGAACCAACCAGCTGAGAAGGGTGGGGTCTGCGGGGGCGGCGTCTGTCTCGAGATTCATAGGGCTAGATTATCTCACACCCCCAAATTGCGAGGGGTCACATATCGTTCAAAATAAGCCCCAAAATAGGCAAAAAGTGAACGGTATGTGACCCCTCGCGGAGGAAAAGAGGAGGCAAGCCTAGCCCAGCTCGTGCCTCATTGCCGTGAGCAAATCAGTCTCAAAGAACTCGTAGCCGCTCTCCTGCAACTTATCGCAGCTGACTGTCTGGTCTGCCAGCACCAGCTGCTCTACGCCGTCCTTGCCCAAAAGCAGGGCGGGCGCAAGCTTGGGCGCGCGCAGAAGTACCGGGCGGCCCACCGCCTTACCCACGGTCTTTGCCAGCTTCTTGGCGGTAACCGGCGCCGGTGCTACCGCATTGACCGGGCCCTCAAGGGTGTCGGTGAAAAGAGCGTGAACGTAGATGCCGGCAATGTCGTCGAGGGAAATCCAGGACTGAACGTTTTCACCCTTGCCCAGCACCGCCCCGGCACCCGAGAGAAAGAGGGGCAGCTGCATGCGCAGGGCCCCACCCAGGGCAGACTGTACGACGCCGGTACGCACGTTGACCACGCGGATTCCAGCTTCGCGGGCGGGGTCGCAGACTTCCTCCCAGCGCTTGCAGACAAAGGCGAGAAAGTCCCCGCCCGGTTTGGACTCTTCGCTGAGAAGCTCTCCACTGCGGTTGGCTCCGTAGTAGCCGATCGCTGAGGCGCAGATGAAGGTCTGGGGCCCACCCTGCGGGGCGAGCTTGGCCAGAGTTTGGGCCAGCAGGTGGGTGGAGTTCACGCGGGACTCAAGAATCCGCTTCTTGTTTTTCTCGCTAAACCGGGTGTTAATCGAGGCACCACCCAGGTGAATCACTGCCTGAGCGCCGTCAAAGGCAGCTTCGTCGATGCCGCCCCGTGCGGGGTTCCAGCGGAACTCGTTCTCGGTGCGGGGTTCGCGGCGCACCAGCGTGCGCACGGTGTGGCCACCGCCGGTCAGCAGGGCCTGAACCTGCCGACCCACCGTGCCCGAGGCCCCGGCAATCACCACCGTGATTGGCTCGTGAGCGTAGCGCTGCTGAAAGGCCAGATCGGCTTCAAGACGGCGGGTGCGCTCTGCCAGCATCGCCTCGATGTGCTTTTCCACCTGCTTGCCGCTAAACCGCTGGGTAAACCGGCGCATGCTCACCAGCGACGAAGCGCGAACGGGCTCGCCCGCCTTAGCCTTTGCCTTGATCTCAGACTCGGGCAGAAGCTCGTAGCGAATCGAGTCGCGCACCACGGTCGCACCTGCGGTACCCAGCAGGTCGTGGGTGTGCTCCCACTCCTTGAAGGGGCCCTTGAGCTGGCGGTCGGTGAAGGAGGTTTCCTCTACGCGAGTCACCTCGCTGACCCAGGGCATGGTAATCACGCTGCGGGTGCCGGGCACACCCGACTTGAGCTTAGCCCGGCTGCCCGGGGCAACGGCGGCCTCTTCAATCACTGACCCCGCCCAGTGCGGGGTAATGCGGGTGAGCGCCCCCCTGCGGCGAAACCAGGTATTGACCTGCTCCAGCGGAAAATTTACCGGTGCCGAGGATTCAAATATGCTCACGAGGGGGCGCTCCTAATTAGTGTTTCTTGGGACGACGTGCAAACATCACCATTATTGCACCCAGAGCCACCACTGCCGCGCTCGCCAGGGCGAGTTGAAGCCCACTAAAGCCGGTGGAGGCGAGGACGCCGCCGCTCGAGTTCTGCTGCTCTGCCTGCGGGGTGGTCAGGCTGGGGGAGTCGCTCTTCTGAGCAGAGTGGGTTCCGGTCTGCTGCTCGCTGGAGGAAGATTCCGCCGCAGCTACCTCAGCTGACTCAGTGATTTCGGTAGCGGTCTCGCCGGTGGAGCCGGCCGGGGCAGCGGGTGCTACCGCAGCGCCGTCGTCAGTGGCGGGAGCCTGAGCCTCAGGCACGGTAGGCGCTACCGCGGCGCCGTCCTCGGCGGGAGTCTGAACGTCAGGAGCCGGTGCGGCGTCGTCCTGGTTAGGAACCTCAGCGCCGGGAGCTTCAGCAGCCTCCGCAGTGAAGTTGGCACTCAAGCGCACCTCGGTGCCCACAACGCCGGTGGGGTCGGTCAGAAGAATCTCGTGCTCGCCCGCGCCAATACCCAGGTTGGCCAGGGGCAGATCGACGGTGGTGGCACCGGAGGCAACCTCCACGGTCCCCACCTTAATTCCGTCAACCATCACGTCAAGGGCCGTGAGCTCGGGAACGTCATAGGAGCGGGTGTTCAGGTCTGAGAGGCTGAAGGTCAGGTTGCCGGAGAGGTCGTAAGTATCCGCCAAATCAGCCACGCGCACCGCCTGCTTCTCAAAGCGGGGAGCCACGGAGTCCATGCCCTGCAGGTAGGCGATGAAAGCATCGGAATCGACCAGAGCGGTGTCCTGGGCGTTAGTGCCCTGGGAGAGGGTGGTGAAGTTATCGCCACCGCCGAGTAAGAAAGAGGGAATCGCTACGGTAAAGGTGTCGGAATCCTGCACCTTCTTGCCGTTGACATAGATTTCATCGATGTTGGAGCCGCGCGTTGCATAACCCTCGGCATCGGGGGAGCCGGTGTAGGTGTAGGTGACGTTGGAAGAAAGCCCCAGCTGCAGGTAGGGGCGGGTAGCCATAGCTCCGGTGGCGTCCTGCTGCCACTGCTCCTCCAGCACCTGGCGCAGCTGGGCACCGGTGAGCTGGGTGGTCCAGAGGTTATTAGCGAAGGGAGCTACGGAGACAATATCGGCAACGGTCAGGGTGCCCGCCTCGGTGGCAAGAGAGTTGCGCAGGCCGGCGGGGAACTCATCGCGCAGGCCACCGGGGTTCACAATGCCAATATCGGCGGGGGTGCGGCCGGTGGAGTTTGCCGCCGAGAGGTACATGTCAGCTACCAGGTGGCCCATAGTGGATTCCAGGTTGCGCTGGTCGAAGCCGCCCTTGGAATCCTGCTGGGCAGCATCCCAGCCGGTGGTAATTTTGCCGTCTAGGGGAGCTACGGCAACGTTACCCTGCTCCTCGGCGTAGGCGTTAGCCTCGTTGAGAATACGGTTGGTCTCGGCCAGTACCGGGTCGGCCGCAATCTGCTCTGCGCTGGGCACGGCTCCGCGCTCGTGCAGGGTTGCCTCGTAGCCCACCACCTTGTTTTGGGAATCCAGGGTGAGGGTCACATCGCCGAGATTATCGCCGTAGTTGCCGGTCTGAAGCACCGGGCGGGTGGTGCCGGGTTCGCCGGGTACCGGCGCGTCAATCACGTATTCCTCGTGGGTGTGGCCGGTAAAAATGACGTCGACGGCGGGGCTGGTGCCGGTAATAATCGGGTCGCTTTCGGGGGCGGCAGTGTTCACGCCCTCGTGGTACTCGGCAACAATCACGTCTGCCTCACCGTTGGATTCATCGCCGTCAGAGAGCTGGGCCGCGTAGCGGTTGGTGGCCTGAACCGGATCACCAAAATTGACGCCGGCCAGGGCAGAGGGATCGGTCAGCTGCGGGGTCTCCTGGGTGACGGTGCCGATCACCGCAACCTTGGTGCCATCGGGGGCTTCAAGGATCACAAAGGGGTCGCTCACCGGCTCACCGGTGTTCTTATCGGTAACGTTTGCTGCCAGATAGGGGAACTGCGCCAGGTTGCTCAGGCGGTTCTGTAGGTCATCCAGGCCGCGGTCGTACTCGTGGTTGCCGGTGGCCGAAGCCTGTAGGCCCAGGGCGTTGAGGTAGTCAATCGTGGGAGCGTCGTCCTGAACACTAGAGACATACAGCGAGGCCGAGACGTTATCGCCGGCCGAGAGCAGCAACGTGTTGGGGTTCTCGGCCCGCTGGGCCTGAATGGTACCCGCCAGACCCATGCCAATATCGGTGCTAATGCGGCCGTGGAAATCGTTGATGTTCAGCAGCTGCAGGGTGCGGGTTTCCTCCGCAGAAAAGGCGGGGGAGGCGGTCAGCGGGACGATAACCAGGGCAAGGGTAACTGCACCGGCGGCACCGGTGCGGGTAAGACGCAAAGACATAGAAATCCTAACGAAAACGTGATGTGAGTCAAAGTCATCATAAACCGCATATATGAACGGGTAGTGAATTGACGGTGGCTATCGTGAAGACTGCCTAGCGAGAGGGGAAAAATTTTTCTTTATGCCCGGTTTTTATCGGCAAAATGTCCCCCAAATGGCCTATATTAAATATTTCGAGAGCAACTTTATTGCTCCATTAATGCCCCTGAAAAAATTTTTATACACATACACACATGAAAAGAACAAAATACTCCCCCGCAAAGCCTCTGGCAGTGCTTTCACTGACAGTAGCTCTGGCATTTAGCTCTTTGGCACCCGCCTACTCAGCAGAGCAAACCACCGGCTCGGCAGACGATCTTGCACAGATCACCACCGGCCAGGAAACCGAGCAGGTCAAAGAACTGCTCCCCGAAGAAGACGTGCTGAACCACCCGCAGTTGGACGCCGCTCCTCCGGTCAACGGCGACGGCAACCCGGGCGCAACCCTGGGCCAGGGTATTAAGCCGCTCAAAGACACCAACAACCTCTCCGAAGAATCCCTTGAACTGGGTGAGAAAGAGGTTGAGCAGGCAAAGCAGGGCGTTGACGTCGTGAGCGATGTTGAGAAAGTAGCCCCTGCCGAAGCCGCCAAGGTCAACCCCGCGGCGTCCTCGTCCCAGAAGGTAGCCTCCGTCGGCTTTGACCGCGTGCACCCGCTGCGCGGACTCAGCAACCTGGCTAAGGCGGCAGAGCCGACCACCGGTGCAACCCTCGAGGGCAACCGCGGCCTGACCGTTACCCCGGCCCTGGCCCAGCACTCAGCCACCTTCAAGACCGTAGCAACCAGCCCCACCGGCTCCGGCGTGCTCGGTATGGACGTCTCGGGCTGGCAGCCCACCGTCAACTGGGCGGCAGAATACTCCCAGGGCGCCCGCTTCGCCTACGTGAAGGCAACCGAGGGTATGACCTACACCTCTCCCCAGTTTTCCCGTCAGTACATCGGCTCCACTAGCGTGGGCATGAAGCGCGGCGGCTACCACTTTGCAATTCCCACCGCCTCATCGGGTGCAGACCAGGCCCGCTACTTCGTAGCTAACGGCGGCGGCTGGAGCGCCGACGGCAAGACCCTGCCCGGCCTGCTCGACATCGAGTACAACCCCTATGCAGCGCTCGGTAACACCTGCTACAGCATGAGCCCCAGCCAGCTGCGCAGCTGGGTTGTGGACTTTACCGAGACCTACAAGAAGCTCACCGGCCGCTACCCCGCCGTCTACACCACCACCAACTGGTGGACCTACTGCGTGGGTGGCATGAGCGACCTCAACCACCTGCCCCTGCATATCGCGGCCTACAACACTGTGCCCGGTGCTATGCCCTCGGGCTACTCCACCTACGACATCTGGCAGTACTCCTCAACCGGGCCTTTCTCCGGTGACTCCAATGTCTTCAACGGTACCTACAACGAACTGCAGAACTTTGCCTCCAACGCCGGCTACAAGCCCGTGAGCACCCAGCGTGCTCTGGCAGAGGCCGAGCGACGTCGTCAGGAAGAACAGCGCCGCCTCGCCTCGCAGTATCAGGTGGTTAACGGCATTGCCGCCTACTACTACTCCCACGGCGGTCAGAGCGTCTTCGGCTACCCCACCGGCAACGAGTTCCGCAGTGTTGACGGCGGCTACGTGCAGAACTTCTCTAACTCTCGCACCATCTACTGGAGCCCCACCACCGGCTCCCACCACGTTAAGTGGACCGGTGCCCTGGGCTCCGCCTACGCCCGTGCGGGCTTCGAGTTCAAGTGGGGCTACCCTGCTATTGACGAAGAACGCTACGGCTACGGCTGGAAGCAGTACTACCGCAAGGGCAACTACGTAACCGCGGCCTACTGGAGCGCCCGAACCGGCACCCACACCATCCATCGCGGTGGAGCAATCTCCACCTACTGGATCAACAGGGGGCACATCAACACCTACGGTTTGCCAGTAACCGACGAGATTCGCCGGGCCGACGGTAGCTACTACGTGAAGTTCGAGAACGGAAAAACCATTAACTGGTCTGCTAGCCGAGGAATTTGGCTTTCCTAATTCTCTAACAAACCCGATATAAAAATAGCGGCGGAGCGCTTGATAGCGCCCCGCCACTATTTTTATTTAAGCCGGTTTATTTTATTTTCTTAGCGGCCTTTTCCCGGGATACTTTCTCCCAGAAATCGCGGGAGCAGACCTCATCGGTACCGTCCCAGGCAGCCAGGTTTTTAATCTCGGGCATATCGGTTGCCTTGAAGATGGGCTCCAGGCCAGCCTTGCACTGCACCTCGTAGTTTTTCAGCACTTTCATCACCTTGGGCATGAGCAGGCCCACAGCGCCCAGGTTCAGCACCACCATGGCAGCGTTGAGAATATCTGCCAGGTTCCACACCAGGGAGAGGGAGGTAATTGAACCGAAGATGATGAAAACCAGCACCAGCACGCGGTAGACAGTCAGCGCAACCTTGTTCTCGGTCATAAAGCGCATGTTGGACTCGCCGTAGTAGTAGTTACCAATCACCGAGGAGAAAGCGAAGAGAATAATCGCTACGGTGAGGAAGTGCACCGCCCAGTCACCCAGCTGAAGCGCCAGGGCATCCTGGGTCAGCGAGGCACCCTTGTCGCGGTCGCCGTAGGCGGGGTCAGAGAGCAGCACGATGAAAGCGGTAATCGAGCAGACCAGCCAGGTATCAAAGTAAACGCCCAGAGCCTGCACAAAACCCTGCTTGGCGGGGTGGGAGATGGTAGCGGTAGCACCGGCGTTGGGCGCGGTACCGATACCCGCCTCGTTGGAGAGCACACCGCGGCGCATACCCCAGGTAATAGCGCCCATAATGCCGCCCACGGCAAACTCGCGAATACCCAGAGCACCCTCAAAAATCATGGCGATCACATGGGGAACATCGCCCAGGTTCAGCACCACTACCAGCAGGCCCAGCACCAGGTAGAGCACCGCCATCACGGGCACCAGAATCTCGGTCACCGAGGAAATAGCGCGCACGCCACCAAAGATGATGGCGGCGGCAACGAGCATAATCACCAGGCCCAGAATCAGGCGGAAGCCCATACCCTCGCCGTCGGCGACGTCCACGCTGAAGGAGTTAGCGGCAGCCTCAACTACCGCGTTGGTCTGCACCGCCACGAAAACAAAGGCGTAGGTGACGATAATCAGCAGGGCGAAGAGCACGCCCATCCAGTGAGCCCTCAGACCGTGCTTCATGTAATAGGCGGGGCCACCAATGTAGGAATCCCTGCCCTTCTGCTTATAGAGCTGGCCCAGCAGAGACTCGGCGAAAGCCGATGCCGCGCCAATACCGGCAATCACCCACATCCAAAAGACGGCGCCGGGGCCACCCATGGTAATCGCGATAGCCACGCCGGCAATGTTGCCGGTACCCACGCGGGACGCCGCCGAAACGGTAAACGCGCGGAAAGAAGAAATGCCCTTGCGGCCGTCTGCCTCGGTGCCCGAGGGCTCGCCGACGGCGCGGAACATCTCTTTAATGGAGCGGAACTGTACACCGCGGGTCAAGAAAGTAATTGCGAGGCCTGCTGCCACCAGAAAGATGCAGAAAATATCCCAGATACTACCGGCAAGATTACCGACAGCCTCTGAGGCACCCGCAGTGGCGTCATTGATGCTGTTAATGACGCTGAGAAAAGCATCCATTCAATGCTCCTTTACCAAAAAAGAGCACAGAAATACCGCTCGAACCGTATCAACTGCGATTCATCGGTGATTTCTGTGCTGGGCCCCGCCGACAGGGGCGGGCAGATCAAGAGTGTGTGGGTTGCTTTTGTGCAACACAAATCAGAATAAGCCTAAACCCTGGCGAAGGTGCTTAAGGTAAATGACACGCGAAGGTGGGGAGCGAAAAAGGAGGACGGCGCTGGGCGGAGCGACGGGCGGGCCGGCGGCGCGCCGTCCTTTCCTTTACTTAGCCCGCACCGAGGCACCGCCGATTCCCGAGCCGTCGTCCGAGTAGACATCGGGAATGCCGTCCTGGTTTTCGTCCAGGTTTTCCTTGAGGTAGATGTTCTTGTAGTGCTTATTGCGGATAGAGAGCAAAACACCACCGATGACAGCCGCGGTCACGGAGCCCACCAGAATAGCGATCTTGGCGTCTTCGGTGTGGGGGGAGCCATCGGGGAAGGAGAGCTCGGCGACCAGTAGCGAGACGGTAAAACCAATACCGCCGGTCACGGCCATGCAGATAACATCAACCCACTTAATATCGGGGTCTAGATTGGCTTTGCGGAAGCGGGTGACCAACCAGGTGGTGAGGGTAATACCCACGGTCTTGCCGACTACCAGGCCCAGGATAATGCCGATAGCCACCGAGTCGGTGAGCGCGGTGCCCAGGCCCGAGAAGCCGCCCACGTTCACGCCGGCGGAGAAGAAGGCGAAGAGGGGTACGCAGACCAAAGAGGAAAGCGGGCGCAGGCGATGTTCCAGTACCTCGGCCAGGCCGGCATCTGCGCCGGCTGCCTTGGATTTCTTGTTGTAGATCACCGGCACGCAGAAGCCCAGTACCACGCCGGAGATTGTGGCGTGAATACCGGATTCGAGGAAGAGCGCCCAGGTGATAATGCCCAGGGGCAGAAGAATAACCCAGGCTCCCCACTTGTTGAGATGGAAGAACTTTTCACCCTTGTGGGCAATCACCGCGTAGAGAACAATCGGAATAATTGCCAGACCCAGGTAGAGGGGCTTGAAGTCGCTGGTGTAGAAGATCGCGATGATGAAGATTGCAATGAGATCATCAACCACCGCCAGGGTCAGCAAGAAGGTACGCAGGGCAGAGGGCAGGTAGCGGCCCACCGCGGTAATCACGGCCACCGCAAAGGCAATGTCGGTAGCGGTGGGAATCGCCCAGCCGCCCACGGCGGTCTCGTGACCGGCATTGATAGCAAAGAAGATAATGGCGGGCGCTGCCACACCGCCAAAGGCTGCGGCAATGGGTACAATGGCGCGGCCCGGATCCCGCAGGTCACCGATAACGAACTCTTTCTTCAGCTCCAAACCGGTGAGGAAGAAGAAGACCACCAGCAGGCCGTCAGCAGCCCAGTGATTGACCGCCATCACCAGGTGGTGGAAGCCGGGAATGTCAAAGCCCAGCTCGGTATCGCGCACACCAAAGTAGGTATCTGACAGTGGGGAGTTCGAGAGAATAATAGCCAGCGCAGTGGCAGCTAGCAGTATGAAGCCACCCAGAGATTCTTTGCGCAGAATCTCGGAAATGCGGGAGTACTCAGAATAGGTACCGCGGGAAAAGGCGGTGTTATTCTGGCTAGCCTTCTTCTGGGGGTCGGTGCCGTTAGGCACGGGCTTAGTCTCAGTCATACTCGCGCGCGTGACCTTTCAGGTTGGAATAGTGTACTGAACCCGCGGCGGTCACGTGGCTACGTCTCTAGGAGCTCTTGCGTTGTGAAGCAGGGGCGCTGTCGAACGCGGCCGTCGGAGGCTTTCTTTCCACTGTACTGAAAATCAGCGGTCTGAGCATGTAGGCTGATTATTCTTTTTTATATAGTGGACGGCGCTGGGCGGCTGGGCGACGATGTGTTAAGGCCCGCCCGTTGCGCCGTCCTTCCGCCTAGTTTGCCCGCACCGAGGCACCGCCGATTCCCGAGCCGTCGTCCGAGTAGACATCGGGAATGCCGTCCTGGTTTTCGTCCAGGCTTTCCTTCTCGCCGAGCTTCTTGTAGTAGCGGTTGCGGGAGCCCAGAATAATGGAGCCGAGCACCGCCGCCAGTACCGAGGCGGAGAGAATAGCAATCTTGGAGTAGTCGTTGTAGTCGGAGCCCACGCCGAAGGAGAGTTCGGCAATCAGCAGGGAGACAGTGAAGCCGATACCGGCCAGGGCAGACAGGCCCAGCACGTCAATCCACTTGATGTCGGAGTCAAGGTTGGCACCGCGGAAGCGGGTGACCAGCCATGTGGAGCCGAAGATACCGATCATCTTGCCACCCACCAGCGCAACGATAATGCCCAGGGCGATGGGCTGGGAGACCGCTTCGGTGAAGCCCGACCAGCCGCCAATTGCCACGCCTGCTGAGAAGAAGGCGAACACGGGCACGCAGAAGCCCGCGGAGAAGGGGCGAACCATGTGTTCCATGTGCTCGGCCAGGCCGTGGTGGGCACCCGCCTGCTCGGTGCGCTTGTTGTGCTTGACAGGAATCATGAAAGCCAGCACCACACCGGCGATGGTGGCGTGAATACCCGAGTTCAGGAAGAGCGCCCAGACGATGAAGCCGATGGGTAGCAGAATCAGCCAGGAGGCCAGGGGCTTCAGGTGGAAGGTGGTCTCGCCCTTACGCGCGATAAAGGCGTAAATCAGAATGGGGACGATGGAGATCAGCAGGTAGGAGATCTTCAGTTCGGTGGTGTAGAAGAGGGCGATGATAACAATCGCGATGAGGTCATCGACCACCGCCAGGGTCAGCAGGAAGATGCGCAGCGCTGAGGGCAGGTGGGTGCCGATCACCGCGAGGACGGCGACCGCGAAGGCAATGTCGGTTGCGGCGGGGATTGCCCAGCCGCCGAGTGCTTCGGCGCTACCGTTGAGGTTGATGAGGGTGTAGATGATGGCGGGAACCGCTACACCGCCGGCTGCTGCAACCACGGGCACCAGGGCCTTGGAGGGGTTACGCAGATCGCCCACTACGAATTCTTTTTTAAGCTCTAGGCCGGCCATGAAGAAGAAGACCGCCAGTAGGCCGTCTGCTGCCCAGTGGGCCAGGGAGAGATCCAGGTGGAAGTCTCCGATGTCTTTACCCAGGTGGGTATCACGCAGGTTGAAATAGAAGTCAGCTGCGGGGCTATTGGCCAGAATGAGAGCCAGAACAGTGGCACCCAGCAGTACAAAGCCGCCCACTGATTCCTTGCGCAGAATCTCGGAGATGCGCTGAGATTCCTTGTAGGTGCCCCGCGAGAGCGTGGCGTTGGTGTTCTCTGAAGACATGGTTCTCCCGGTCAGAACGTCGAGTACTTTCTTCTGCGGCGAGTTTTTCGCGGCAGGCCGACCAGACTTCCCGGCACACCAGAGACGTGCGTGCGGAACTTCCCGCGCTCGTCAAGAAAGCAACCCTACCATAAGCAAGGCTTAGTATCTAGGGGTGGTGTCGCGTAAGTGCGACGCAAGATTAACGCCGTATGTCACAGAGATTCTTACCTCATCGGCTAAAAAGTACATCCCAATCTCAGATAAGCCGTATTAGACTGGTATCAAGGCAGAAACTATTTACACGTCAAGTGAACCGGAGGTAAACCGTGGCAGAAGAAGGTCAGGAAAAGGCAGTATCTCACGATGAGGTTCCCTGGCTGAGCGAAGAGGAGAGAGAGGGCTGGCTCTTCCTCTCGTCGATTATGTTTAACCTGCCCGGTCAGCTGGAGAATCAGCTCCAGCGCGACTCTGATATGAGTTTTGTGGAGTACATGGTGCTGGCTATGCTCTCTGAGTCTGCCGAGCATGCGCTGACCATGACGGAGCTGGCGCGCCAGACCAACACCCTGTTGCCCCGACTCTCCCGGGTGGTTACTCGCCTTGAGAAAGACAACCTGGTCGAGCGTTCTATCTGGGAGAAGGATCGCCGCGTGTCGGTTTGTCATCTTCTGCCGGCCGGACTGGAAAAGGTGCGCGCCGCTGCTCCGGGGCATGTCTGCGAGGTGCGCCGTCAAATCTTCGACCGCCTGAATCTTCGCCACGTACGCCAGCTGGCCAAGATTGGTGAGGCAATTCTGGGTGCGAAGCCCTCAGACATTATCAACCTCTCCAACGTGACCGTGCTCGATAATGTAGAGCCGAAGACCGCCCAGGCCGAGAAGACAGCTGACTAGGGGTATGAATTCCCTTAGGGGAAGAAATAAGGTTTGGTGGGGGTGCGCCCGTTACCTGGGGCTAGGCATGATGCCTATGCTTTCAGGGCTCATGGGCTAGATGAGCTTCTGCATTCTTCGACGCTTGCTAATAAAGGTTATGTGGGCCTGGGGCTAGCTACCCCGTTACCTGGTTTGATGTTGACTGTGTACCGCTCTTAAAAGGTAACGGGTTGTACGCTGGTGGTGCAACGGTTCTTCCTGGTGCAGCTTGAGAATATTTGTGAAGATTTATCCTCTAGGTTGCCGCCCTTGGTGGGGCCGTTGTCTAGTTGGTGGGGTTGGGGTGTGTGCCTACTTTTGAACAATCCTCAGTACATACCAATGTAAAGTTCATAGGTTGCATTTTCCATTCACATTGCATTCCTGGATCCTCCGGTTATTTGGTGATAAGACGTAGAAAGCGATTACAGGAGTGGGCTAGTTTCGCCTAGTAAAATTGAAGTTAAAGGGCGTAACAATTTAGTTATTGCTTCACAAGACTGAGTTTTTACTGTGTTGAACCTGAGATTATTCTAAATAAGGGTAGTCTTAAGAAGCGTTGTATTCCACAACACTTCAATAAGAAAGAAACCACTATGCTCACACGCAGAGCTACCCTCGCCGCAGCACTGCTAGCGGCGCTAGGACTCACACTTTCCGCGCCCCCATCCACCGCGTTAACCACCTATAGCGATATCAAACCAGGAACCCTGTTCTACACAGAAATGACCTGGGCCATCAACAAAACACTGCTACCGGGATACCCTGATGGCACCTTCCGCCCGGATGCTATCATCGACAGACAAACTTTTGCCCAATACTTTGTTGATACCTCACCGACCACAGAGTTCTACAAAGAAATCTGTTGGTTACGCGATATGAAAATCGCTACAGGCTGGAACGATGGCACTTACAAGCCACTTGAACCCATTGAACGCTACGCCGTGTGCGCCTTCCTCTACCGATACCACCAGATTTTTGGATTTTAGATATGAACCACAAAACAACCACAGCAGTCACCGCGCTCCTGACCCTAGGGCTGATCTGTAGCCCACTGTCCACCTCACCGGCCTTGGCTACAGAGCTACCTGTCTCGACCCAAGCCAAAGAAAATAACCTCACCGGGCACCGCGCACCTCAGCAACCAACCTGAGCATCCCACTAGGCGCAGGAATCACCGGCTCCCTGGATGTAGGCACCGGTAACTTAAATACCAGCATGAATGTAGATGGCATTGCCTTCACCCACAACTCGCTCACCCCGCTAACCACCGGCACCGGTACTCGTAATAACTGGCGTATCGCAGCACTAGGCGCTGGTAACCTTTTCACTGAAAACGCTAATATCGTCTTCGTAAATTCCAGCGGTGAACGTGTCGTCTTCACACCGAATGCGACCACACCAGGTATGTACACCGCGCCAGCTGGTAAACGCTACAGCCTGAAGAAAGTAACCGACGGTTACCAGCTACTGACCTGGGACGCGGCATCAACTACCTACTTCAGCTTGGACGGTTACCCGCAGAAGGTAGTTGATCGTAACGGCAACGAAACCAGTCTCACCAATGCCGATGGCCTGCCATCGCAGCAAACTGGTTGGCAAGGTCCAGCTGCGGCACGCAATGCTTTCATGATTCCAGGAACTACCCCAGATAGTGTTGGTCTTATCACCGATACGATTGGCTCTGGTGCCACTAAAGATAAGTTACGACTTTCCTGGAAGCTGGATAGCGCTAACGGTAAGTATGTTTCTTTAACTAATCCACGTGGTTTGAAAACCACTATTGAATATGATGCTGCCGGTCGCATTTCTAAGGTTTCCACTGCAGGCGGCGGCTACACTAAAATCAGTTATGACTCCAAGAACCGCGTGGTGAAGATCGCAATCCCCGGTACTGCCGAGGCACCGACCACTGAGGCGATTACTCGTTTTGATTACACTGATGGCACCAAGACATTGGTGGCTGGTGCTAACACTAATGCTGGGGTAGCGGTAGCAACGGGTGCGCATATTACCTATAACCTCAACCCTAGTGATAAGAGGGTTTCCTCTATTGTGGATGCTGATGGCCGCACTCAGTCAGCAACTTACACTCCGCAGCTTAATATTGGCTCTTATACTTCTGGTATAGGCGCAACAGCTGGTACCGAGACCTACAGCTACGGGGCTAATAACAGTAATTCACTCACTTCTGCTATCGGTCCTAACGGTGAGAAGAGCAGTTTTGATTACGCGAATAAAACTGATAATACAAAGTACTCACCCTCATCATCTACCGATGCTCGCGGGAACAAAAGTACCTATACCTATGCAGCATCTGGTGCCTTAGCTAAATCAACGAACGCACTGGCCGCAACCGCTGAAGTAGGGTACAACCCCAATGGTACCCCAGCTTACGCGACAGCTCCTGGCAACGTGGGCAACTCTACCAAGTACGAGTACACCGCTGATGGGTTGCTGAGTAAGGTAATTCCAGCCAAGGGTGGCTCACTGACCGCTGAGTCCTATACTTATGATGACTTGGGGCGATTGACTTCTAAGACTACGGGCCGTGGTGGTGTTATCAAATACACCTATGAAGGCAATACTTCTTTGGTCACTAAGGTTGCCTCTTACCCTAAGGGCTCTACTGCGGCTGATGCTGTGCAGGATACGACGTATGATGCTTTGGGACGAGTGACTTCGGTGGCTAGCCGTTCTAAGGGCGTTTCTACTCAGAGAACTACTTTCACTTACAGCACTCGTGGTGAGGTAATCTCTCAATCTGTTTGGCAGGCTGCTGTTGGCAGTGAGGCTGCGCAGACGACTAAGATTGATTATAAGTATGACCGTGAGGGCAAGCTGATTGCTAAAACCTTGGACGGTTTGACGAATAATTACAACTACACCGCAGGTGGCACACTCGATAGCGTGGACTACACGGAATCAGGTGTGAAAAAGACGATTAAGTTCGCCACCGATGATCGTGGACGTCGCACGGATACCTGGTATGGGGCTGATGCTAATACTGGTGCGCAGAATTGGGAAGTGTGGAAGCATTCTGATTATGATCGCTCCGGTAATTTGATTGGCGAGAAAATCCAAAAAGCTAAAGAAGCACCTGTGACACCGCAGAATCCTGATGGCGCGGTAACCCTATCTGAGAAGAAGTATTGTTATGTGCCTGGTGTTGATCCTCGTTCATGCCCGATGGATGCAACGAATGCTGTGGACAAGATTCAAGCGATGTATACCGCTAACCCTACCGCCGGTAATGGGTTCGTCACATCCTATACTTATGATAAAGCGGGGCATTTGCTGACGGTGAATACTCCCGGTAGCCCGGAGGGTAAGTATGAGTACACCTATGATGTGCGTGGTAATAAAATCAAGACCGTACAAACCAAGGGCGATGGCCAGGTCATTACTGATGGTGATACTTTCAATGCGCAGAATCAGGTGACCAGTGATAACTGGAAATATGACGCTGATGGCAACCTGATTTCTTCTGATCAGACTAATCTGACCTATAACACGGTAAATCAAAATGTGGGCTCAGCTTTGAAAGATGGGTCGAATACTACGACGAATACTTTTGCTGGGATGAGCCAGAAGCAGTTGATTGCTCAGCAGTCCTCGAAAGAGGGAACCTTTGTATATACCCACGGTTTGAATGATCGTTATGGTAATCCGATGGTGGAGAAGATCCGCCATGAGGGTGCTACTGCTTTTGTAGAGCACGATCCGGTGACGGGCAATCCGTTGTTCTTACGTGATACGGATAAGAAGAGTGTGCATATGTATATTTCTGATCCGGTGGATTCTGATATTCGTTTGGTGAAAGATGACGGTACAACCTCGACATATAAAGAGTTTGATCCTTATGGCGCTCGTGATGAGAAGACAACGGTTGTTTCTCGTGATGTGTTTGATCCGTTCCGTTATCGTTTTGGCATGGTGGATCGTCGTGGTACGGGGCGTTATCTCTTTGGTGTTCGTTTCTATGATCCTAATCAGGGTGTATGGACGCAGCAGGATTCGTTGGATGCTCCGTTTGATCCGGTGAATGCTAATCGTTATGCATATGCCGGTGCCGATCCAGTGAATAATTTTGACCCGGTAGGTCGAGATGCATTTGAAGTATCTTTAGAAGGATGCTTTGGATTCTGTGTTTCATTTGGAACCACTTTTAATGAGGATCATGCTGATTTAAATATTGGAGCGGGAGCTGGCTTCGAAGCTGATGCCAATCTTAAATTTGGTATCACCGATGAATCCTTTGATGGTACTAGAGAGGACACTAAAATTGAGCAGGGCGTAGGGTGCTCAGCTGCCTATGGGCTCGGTGGATACGTTGAGGGAAGCATGGATGACGCAGGTGGTAGCTCAGCATCAATAGGTGGTGTAGCGGGAATAGGTGCCGGGTGCAGTATTGGTGCTGGACTTAGCATACCAATCATGGGTTAATTTTAGGAATGATAAAGAATTATGGGACAAGCTGTACTTATAATAGGACTATTATTTATAGTGATTGGTCTGTCGGTTACTATTTATAGAATAAAAAATTACAAAAACAGAATTGGTAATCCTAACATCTACACTTTACCGGGAGTGCCTCCAGGGACATTTTCCGATAAGCTATTCTACATAGGAACTGCAGTTCTATTTTCGTTAGTCGGGGTATTCTTCGTGGTTGAATCTTTCTTAGGATTTGGTGGCAAGTAGATGAATTCTAAAAATATTAAGTATCTGGTACCTTTATGGTTGGTGGCTATCGCGTCAATAGTTATAGGATTTTTATTCGGTGATAATAGGGCTATTTTAATATCTAGCGTAGTAGTTTTCGGGGTGGTCTTTTTATTGTCATTTCTGCTGATTATAAAGCTGAATAAAGATTTTTATGGGAAAAATAAGTAAATTTTTCTAGAGCGAGTGGGCCGTCCTTATATAGGGGGCTCCATTCCCTCTTGTAGTACGCATGTTGGGAGGACGGTTGTTTCTCGTGATGTGTTTGATTCCTTCCGTTTCATCCAGCGAATATTAATCGATGTGTGTATGCGTATACAGATGCTAATCGGTGAATAATTATGAATTTATTAGATATTTTTGTAGAGGATGCTAGGGTGTGCCGAATATTGGAATCACAGGTTTATTTAACGAAATGTAATGAGGATTATTCATAAGGGGGCACATCCCAACCTCACCAGCGGCAAAAATAAGAGGATTAAATCACTGCAAATAACCTCAAGCCATACTGGAAAGACCGTTGCCGCACCAGCGTACAACCGGGCTCACCCCATGCGATTCGCCACGCTACTGACAGTCTTGACCAACCACCTCACCTGGGTCAAACCAGCTGAGAAACCCCGCAGGCTTACCCTGGCTCAAGCCCTGAAAGTCACCCTGCTCAGCTACCGACAAAACATCACCTAAGAAACCCTAGCCCACCTTGCTGGGGTCTCTCAGCCCACCATTTCCCGGATCATTAGCACCACGAGCAAGGCCTTGAAAAGACCCTCAAGTCCCTGGAGCAGCCCTTGAAAAAGAGCCTGGAAGCACCCGGGCCCCTGGTCATTGACGGAACGCTTGTACCCACCTGGAGCTGGAGTTCACTAGGAAAGCAAATTTCTTAGGCAAGCACAGGCGTACTGGCCTTACCTACCAGGTCATCTGCACCCTTGATGGAAAGCTTTCGGCCATCACTGGACCGCTTCCTGGGGCTAGGCATGATGCTCATGTCTTCCGTGCTCACGGTCTTGACCGTTTGCTAGACTCTTCGACTCTGGCTGATAAAGGATATGCGGGCTTAGGGCTGGCTGCCCCGACCCTGCGTAAGCCTGGGCAACGACTGGGGTGTGAGCAGAAGAAGAATAATCGGGTGCTGAATCGGTTGAGGTCGGTGGTTGAGCGGGGCATTGCTCAGATCAAGACTTGGCGTATTCTGCTTACTGGGTTCAGGCGACTTTTGAGCTTGTATAAGAGAGTGTTTTCTGTGGGGCGGGGGCTGATTTTTTTTGGGTGGTTGGGGCACCTTATGAATAAACCTCAACGTGATTAAGCACGGTGGGCCAGGCCAGCCGGTGAATGTCTCTCTCCTCGTTGAGAGCACACTGTTTCGTATTACCTGCCAAAACGCAGTGGGGGAGACCCCGCATCGCAAAGAATACCTGAGCATGGGCTATGGGCTGGCGGGTCTTCGAGAGAGGTGTGAGCTCTTAGGCGGCACTTTCTCTTCTGGCCGGGTGGAGGATAAGTGGCAGGTGGACATTACTCTTCCCATTGGCGCATAACCCCTTTTCCACAGGATTTATCCACAGCGTGGAAAACTTACACGGCTGTGATTACAGCGGTGTGAGCCTTAAGAAAAAACCGGGCAGGTTGGGTATTTTCTACGGAATTTTGTCGGTTTGTAGTGTTTTCTTGCTGGACGGCGCTCGATTCCTGCGCCACGCAGGGTAGGTTTCTGTGGGTGTGGGTGGGTTTTTCCACACCTGTGGATAAGTCTGTGAACAATTTCCACTTAAAACTGTGGAATGGGCTCTCTTTTGCGGGAGACTGTGGATTCCACACCCGGTTTTCCCCTTAAAGCGGGGGTTTTAAGGCCTTTTTCCACAGGCTTTATCCACAGTGTGGATTACTTACACAGCTGTGATTTTCGAAGACTTTTCGAGGGTGTTCGAATGCTTTTCGGCTTATATTTACCGAGATTTCAGGTCTGTGAGCCAAGAGATGGGATCTATGTTCGAATATTCCACAGAGTTTTCCACTCCTGTGGAAAACTCTGTGCACTTAACCCACAGGTGGCTAGCCGTCGGCCACCGCCGAGGCGATTTCAGAGATGTCTGCCGGGGTGGTGCGGCAGCAGCCGCCCACCAGCACCGCCCCTTTCTCAATCCAGTCGGGCACCAAAGCC
The DNA here is from genome assembly GCF_014635585.1 of Rothia aerolata. Lineage (GTDB taxonomy): Bacteria > Actinomycetota > Actinomycetes > Actinomycetales > Micrococcaceae > Rothia > Rothia aerolata. Next base: position 44,756 of record NZ_BMDC01000005.1, on the reverse strand, counting down.
CCGAAGCTCTGAGACTGCGGTGCAGCAGACCAGGTTTTAGTATCTGCATGATAAATTTCGCCGGAGTTGGGGTAGACCAGCAGGGGTTTATCCACAAGGCCTCCCAAAACAGCTAGCGCCGGAGCCACGTTTTCCAAGGCAGTGCAGTTCAGCCCCACCGCCTTCACCTGCTGGCTGGCGTTGATTGCATCGGCCAGAGCCACTAAAGAAGTGCCGTCTCGTAGGTGTTCTGAATCTTCCAGAGACAGCGAAAGCCAGGCTTCAGACTCCGGGAATTCATCGGCAAGCAAGCCCAGCAGGGCCAGCACCTCGGGGCCAGAGGGCATGGTCTCTAGGGCTAGAAAGTCAGCGCCAGCCTCAAGCATCAGGGCTAGACGCTGGCGGTGGAAATCCCGAAACTCAGCATCGGTGAGTCGGTAGGCACCGGTGTACTCTGACCCGTCTGCCAGGTAGGCACCGTAGGGCCCCACCGATCCGGCAACCAGCCGCGGAGCGCCGTCCTGCACAGAAGCAGCAAAATTATTACGCACCTCAACAGCAATGTGAACCGCCCTCTTAATAAGGTCCGCACTTTGGGCGGCGGTAAGGCCCCGCGCTTCAAAAGCGGCTATATTTGCCTGGTACGTGTTGGTGGTTGCCACGTGGGCACCGGCCTCAAAATAGGAGCGGTGAACAGCAGCAATCGCCTCGGGCTGATTGAGCAATGCCGCCGCAGACCAGAGCTCTTGAGCCGTATCCACGCCAAGTTTCTCAAGTTCTGTGGCCATCGCGCCGTCAATAATCGGGTGCTCCACTGCCTCAAGTAGCCCGCTGAGCGACTGCACCATAACAACCTCTTTCTCGTACCAAATCGTTGAAATTACCATAGCCCACCGGTTGACCGGCGAAAAGAAAGAATCCAATGAAAGAGACAGGGCAGGGTATCGGGGCGGCGCCCGAGACCGGCGAAAAAACGCAGCACCTCGAACGCAAGATGAGCAGCCGCCACATGCTCATGCTCTCCCTGGGCGGGGTTATCGGCACCGGCCTGTTTCTAAGTTCTGGCTACACCATCAACCAGGCGGGCCCCTTCGGAACCGTGCTTGCCTACGCGGTGGGCGCACTCATCGTCTACCTGGTGATGATGTGCCTGGCAGAGCTCTCGGTGGCTATGCCCTGGACAGGCTCCTTCCACGTCTACGCCACCAAGTTTCTGGGGCCGGGCACCGGCTTTACCGTGGCGGTGCTCTACTGGCTCACCTGGACTATCGCGCTGGGCTCAGAGTTCACGGCCTCGGGAATTATCATGCAGCAGTGGTTTCCCAACACCCCTGTGTGGATCTGGAGCGCCGCCTTTATCGTGCTGATTTTCCTGCTCAACGCGGTCTCGGTGAAGGTCTTTGCCGAAACCGAATCCTGGCTGGCCCTCATTAAGGTAGCGGCGATTATTGTTTTCATTATTTTGGGTGCCCTGGCCATGTTCGGCGCTATTCCCCTGGGCGGCTCCGGTTCTACAGAGCCAGCGCCCGGCTTCACCCACCTTTTTGAAGATGGCCTCTTTCCCAACGGCTTCGGCGCCGTCTTTACCGTGATGCTGGCGGTGAACTTTGCCTTCTCGGGTACCGAACTCATTGGTATTGCCGCCGGTGAAGCGGGGGACCCTGAAAAGACCGTTCCCCGGGCAATCCACGGCACCCTCTGGCGCCTGGTGATTTTCTTTATTGGGGCGATTATCGTGATGGCCTCTTTGATTCCTTACAAAGAAGCCGGCGTAGATGCCTCTCCCTTTGTGATTGTCTTTGAGAAAATCGGCATTCCCTATGCCGCAGACATCATGAATTTCGTTATTCTCACCGCCATTTTATCGGCGGCTAACTCCGGCCTTTATGCCTCAACCCGCATGTTGTGATCTCTCGCCAACGAGGGCATGATTCCCGCCCGCATTGCCCGGGTCAATAAGTCGGGAGTGCCTTTCCTGGCCATGTGCATCTGTATGGTGGGCGGGCTTTTTGCCCTGCTCTCCAGCGTAATTGCCGCCGAGACCGTCTACATGGTGCTGGTTTCTATTTCCGGTCTTGCTGTGGTGCTGGTGTGGGTTTCTATTGCCGCTAGCCACATCGTCTTCCGCCGCCGCTACCTCGCCGCCGGAAACCGGCTTGAGGATCTCGCCTATCGCGCCCCCGGCTACCCCTGGCTTTCCTGGGCAGCGCTCATCATGTCGGCGCTTTCCTGCCTGCTCATTGTTTTCGACCCCACCCAGCGCCCCGCCCTCTTCTACACCGTGCCCTTTGTGGGCCTCTGCTACCTGGTCTACTACCTGGTGCTGGCGAAGAAGAGGACGACGCCGCGGAGCTAGTCGGCTTGGCTAGCGGGAGGACTTGACCGCCTGCGAGACCGTATCAATGTGGCCCCGGTTGGGCTCAACGGTGTGCTGGGCGTAGTCGGGGTGCTTCTTGAGCCAGGTTTTGATGTAGGGGCACAGGGCCACGATGGTGAAGCCCTCTGCGATAGAGGCGTCCAGCGCTTCTTTGACCAGCACGGATGCTAGGCCGTGCCCGCCAAACTCATCTTTGACCACGGTGTGGGGGAAGATACGCTGGGCCTCGCCGTCCTCGTCATAAGGGAAAAAGAGGGTGAAGCCTGCCGGCTCGCCCGAGTCATCGGCAAAGAGCAGGTAGGCCGAGTGACCCTCGGCTTCACCTACGCGTACTTCCGGTGCATCAACGGTGGGTGACATTGTATTTTCCTTTCTGGGAATACTTTTAGCCGCGCAATCTCAGGCGGGCATTGGGAAGCTGGGGAGCGGGAATGGGCGTGGGCTGGTTGGGCGGAAACTCGCCGAACTGCGGGTAGGCGGTGTCGTCGTCCTGATAAGACTCACCCAGCAGCTCGGTCGGCAGAACCTCGCCCACGGTCTCGCCGGTGGGAGCGGGGGAGTTTTCGTCAGCGGGGTCAAAGCCCATCTCCTGCATGTAACGCTTGCGCCAGAGCTCGACTTCCTCGTGGGTGCGGCCCACGAAGTTCCACCACATCACGATTTGCTCGCCCAGGGGTTCGCCACCGATGAGGACGGCGGTCACCGGCTCGCTGCCGGCGGTTAGGGTGAGTGCGCTGCGGCCGGTGGGGGCAACGCCAATGGCATTTTCGGGAACCTCAACCCCGTCGAGGGAGATAGAACCCGTCACCTGAATAATGCCGTGCTCGTGGTCCTCGGGCACGGGAATTTCCAGGGTGGCGCCGGCGTCAAGGCGGAACTCTGCGCCGGTGAGCGGAATGTGGGTCTCCACCGGGGAGGTAGAACCGAGCAGGGAGCCGAGGAAGACGCGGGCGGTGTAGCCCTCGCCCTCAATCAGCGGCGGCAGGTAGGAATCCAGGCGGGGTTCACCGAAGCGGTGCTCATCGGGCAGGGCGTACCAGAGCTGAAGACCGTGTAGCACCTCGGTGGTGTCAGAAGAATATTCCGAATGGGTAATACCTTTGCCGGCATTCATCAGGTTCACCCAGCCCGGGCGCACGGTAGCCCAGTTACCGGCAGAATCAATGTGGTCAATGTTTCCCTCAAACAGCCAGGAGACGGTGGCCAGGCCGGTGTGGGGGTGGCGGGCAACCTTCATGCCACCACTGTCGGAAACCCGGTCGGGGCCGTAAGCATCGAGAAAGCACCAGGCGCCAACGAGCGAGCGTGCCTTCTGGGGAAGAGACCGATGCACGGTCATGGCGCGGGGGCCGCCCAGGGGAACCTCGCGCGGTTCCAGAATTTCAACCGGGCCCTTCTCGGTGGAGTGAACGGTTACTCCGTTGGAAAGTCCGTTAGACGAGGGATTAGACCGCTCGGTATCGCGGGGGTCGGTGTTGCTCATAGTCTGCTCCTAGGATTAGTCGTGCTTGACCGGGTGGTTGGACATGATGGAAATACGGTTGGTCACGTTCATAACAATGGCGAGCCACTGCACAGCGCCGTACTGCTCGTCGGTAAGGGCGCCGTGGGTGAAGAGCTGGGCAAAATCGCGCTCGTCTTTGGCGGGTAGCTCGGTCACGGTCTCCGCAAGATAGAGCGCCGCCTTCTCCTGATCGGTATAGACATCGGTTTCTTCCCAGGCTGCCAGCAGGGCCTGGCGCTGGGCGTTAACTCCTGCCCGGGTTGCCCGCTTGGAATGAACGTTGAGGCAGTAGGAGCAACCATTAATCTGCGAGACACGAAGAAAGACCAGCTCAATCAGCTGGTCGCTGAGGCCTGCTGCCTGGGCTGATGCCTTGGCGGCAGTCGAGAGGGCCCCCACGGCCTTCCAGGCGGAGGGGTCGCTCTTATCCAGATAAAAGTGCAGGGGGTCTTGGCGCTGGGAGTCTGTCATGGTCTCAATCTATACCTTCATCGGCTACTCTAGGGGTGTCTGCAAAGTATTTCATGCGTCAACTATTTTGGGAGGGCTTATTCCGGTGTTTTCCCTTAGCTGAACAGCCGGTAAAAGTTCTTAGCATGATACAGACAACACTATTTATAGTGCGTATACTGAGGTTTTGGAAGTTATTTATATAGATAGAAAGGTGACTCCTCATGGCAGAGAAGTATGTTCTCCCCGATCTCCCGTACGATTACGCAGCACTTGAGCCCCACATCTCGGCTCGCATTATGGAGCTGCACCACGATAAGCACCATGCAACCTATGTAGCAGGCGCTAACACCGCTCTGGAGAAGCTCGAAGAAGCACGCGCCAAGGGCGATTTCGCTAACGTAGGCAAGCTGTCTAAGGATCTTGCATTCAACCTGGGTGGCCACACCAACCACTCGGTTTTCTGGAAGAACCTGTCTCCCGAGGGCGGCGACAAGCCCACCGGTGAGCTGGCAGCAGCAATTGACGAGTTCTTCGGTTCCTTCGACGGTTTCCGTGACCACTTCACCAACGTTGCTACCACCATTCAGGGCTCCGGCTGGGCAATTCTGGCTTGGGACACCGTGGGTAAGCGCCTGGTGATCGAGCAGCTCTACGATCAGCAGGGCAACATCTCCGTTGGCCTGATTCCCGTTCTGCAGCTGGATATGTGGGAGCACGCCTTCTACCTGGACTACCAGAACGTCAAGGGCGACTACGTTAAGGCTTTCTGGAACATCGTCAACTGGGCAGATGTTGCTGAGCGCTTTGACCGCGCTGTTTCCCAGACCAAGGGCCTGATTATCCCCGAGGCATAAGCCCCCGGTATAAGACCCTCAGAGGTTTGAGAGAAGCCGCCGTTCCCCGTGTGGGAGCGGCGGCTTTTTGGTTATGAAGCGGCGACTTGATGAAACAAGGCAGTTGTGTAGTCTGCCTTAATCGCCGAAAGGCCATTTTTAGACCGTTTTTCTCCGATTTTCGGTATATAAATGGCTTCTCGGGAAAGCTCGGTGACGATAAGGTACAAGTTTCTTCTTACCGCGCCCCTAGGGTACAAGCAAAGTCCCCAGGTACAAGTATTGTCTTGTACTTAGGGACCAGGCTTGTACCTTGAGGAACCCAGCGGGAATCTACGTGTACCAAAAGCCTGATTCAGCTTAAAACCCGAATACTATACCGCAGATATTGTATTTTGGGTGGCGGAGGGTTGAGGTTAGCTTGTGAGGCTTGCTCAAGACCAGCTTTAGCGGCGGTATAAGTATCTGAAAAATAATAAAACTATGCATAGAAGGCTGAATAACCAGGCATAGTGATTGCTGTAGTAGCGATCTATACACCAGGCCCACCAATAAATCTCTCCCGAAGAGTTCCGGGCGAATAAACAACAAAAGGCAACCCAGAGGATTGCTCTACCACCCCGGTAGGCTAGTCGGAATTTGTTGCCTCTCTCTGCCAGTAGCCCTGCTAGTCCAAAGTAAGCAGCTATAGTCACGAAAAAGGAAAATAAGAGTAAAGTCCACTGGGGCGCTACATCTAGTTGCCCGCTAAGGGAACAGCAAAGTGCAAGGGCAGGGCCTGCCATATACCTAACCTGCACAGGCTCAATCGTCCAGGCGAAAGCTACCCAACCGTACGATCCGGCAAGCGCGCAACAAATCGCTAAGATTTTGGGCAGGTAATATCCAAGAGCATACCCGCACAGGGAATGTAGAGCGATTGCTGCATAGTATCCAGCTAATGTTATTGGAAGATAACTTCCGTAGCTATGACCAGCTTTTACCAGAAGAAAGAGAACCGCATAGGTGTGAACTACCCATGCTCCTAGAATACTGGGCCATGTTCGCAAGAGTACTCACCTAAAAACAGAACGAGTAGCTAGGTTAATAACTCCAAACCTTCTTCTCTCCGAGCTTGCTTCTAATGCGCTACACAGGGAAGCTAGCGGGGCAGAGATAAAAAGTAACAGAGCTGCTGCTTCTGACCCCCAGATACCTCCTTATGCCTTTAAGCCAACCTGAATAGGCCACATGCTCCTTAACCGTTAGGCCAGAGACCGGTTCAAACCGTTGCGGTAGCCATGCGATGTGTTGCCTATACTTAGCTATTTCCTTGCTGGATATGGCGGAGTGTTCATTTTCCGAATCGACTAACCTAATAGACCCCTGATTGGGGTTGTGGATGGTTGCCAGTAGAGATAAGAGTGTAGTTTTTCCGGCACCGTTGGGACCCAAGAGAACAGTAGCTCCCGGGCGAAAAGTTGTATTTAAATCTTTGATGAGATGGGGACGGCGAGGGTAGGCGAAACTCATACCCTCCACTTTTAATTCGTAAGCGGTCATTTCGTTTAATAGGTTTGTACTACACTGCGGGCATTGAGAGAGGGGAATCATCTTTGATTCCTTTGAATGGTTCTAGTGAGTGGTTCTTCTCTCAGAAGTGTCGCGAGTAGGGCAACTTGATATGGTAGGAATTACTATACTCTCGAGCTGGGTTTTGCGACCAGCAAGGTACTTCCGCGACCAGCTATGTCTGGCCGTAGAGGAGCTTTGTGGGTTGGTGCCCTCTTCCTCCAACCATGGCTGTTGCTGTAGGCTCCCCCTGAGGAGTTAAAATCTAACTTTACGTTATTTAGGAACCAATTTAACTAAAATGAAACTTATTAAAAATTCTGCTTTTGTTCTTATGATATTGATTGGCATTGTTGCCTTCTTTGTAAGAACACCATTTTTTGAGAATAATCCAGAAATTCTATGGTTTAATCCAATCTATACTGGGTTGAGTTTCGGGATTGTTGCGATAGGTGTGTTTGGGCTTTCCCGCAAAAAAGGTAAATAATTTGGCATTTTTGCTTCTTTGGGTATCTTTATGAGCAATCCTTTGGCAACCCTTGATAAGGGTTGTATGCGGGACTGGGTCTGGCCACCCCTACTAAGCGGGAAGTGCCGTTCTCGGTCTCTACTCCAACTAGGGGCCGAATATGCGATTCATGCCACCTGCCCTGCCTCCACCAACTCAAATATGCATACACTAGAATGTATAAGTATTCTTTCAAAACGTGGAGCCCCAAGGAGACCCGGCGTGGCAACTGTCCTACAGCGGCTTAAAAGCCGCAAGCCCATTCACGAACATATCGGTCACGGTAACCCGCATGACCGCCCCGGTCTGGTGCGCAACATCGGTCTGCCCCAGCTGGTCTCCCTCGGCGTGGGTGCCACCATCGGTACCGGTATCTTCTTCATTCTCTCCGATACCGTTCCCATGGCGGGCCCGGCAGCTATCGTCTCCTTCATCATCGCGGGCGTGGTCGCTGGCCTCACCGCCCTCTGCTACGCCGAAATGGCGGGCGCGGTACCGGTAGCTGGTTCTTCCTACTCCTACGCCTACGCCACCCTGGGTGAGGGCGTGGCCGTGCTCATCGGCGCCTGCATGGTGCTCGAATACGGCGTTTCCGTGGCAGCGGTTGCGGTGGGATGGTCCCAGTACATCAATGAGCTCTTGAACAACCTCTTTGGTTTCACCCTGCCCGAAGCCCTCTCCTACGCCCCCGAGGAGGGCGGTGTCATCAACCTGCCCGCCGTCGTCCTTATTCTCGCCTGCGGCTTTCTGCTGACCCGCGGCGCTCGCGAGTCCACCACCGCCAACGCCGTGATGGTGGCTATCAAGCTGATTGTGCTGGCCCTCTTTGTGGCTATCGGTATTCAGGGCTGGAACACCGATCACTTTGCCGGTTTCTGGAACGCCGGTGCCAGCGGAATTCTCGGCGCAGCGGGCGTGGTCTTCTTTACCTTCGTGGGTCTGGACGCCGTGACCACCGCCGGCGCAGAAGCCAAGAACCCCGGCCGCAACATGCCCCTGGCAATCATTCTTTCGCTGGTTATCGTGACTACCTTCTACGTTGCCGTAGCCACCGTGGCCATCGCCGCGCAGCCCGTTGATCAGTTTGACGGCCAGGAGGCAGGACTGGCGGCTATCCTCACCGCTGTCACCGGCTCAACCATCTTCTCTACCGCCCTGGCGGCGGGCGCCATTATCTCCATCATCTCGGTGGTGCTGGTGGTGCTCTACGGCCAGACCCGCATTCTCTACTCCATGTCCCACGACGGCATTATTCCTCCCGTCTTTGCCAAGGTCGATAGCAAGTCCAAGACCCCGGTGGCCAACACCTGGATTGTCTCGGTTGCTGTGGCTATTCTGGCGGGCGTTATTCCCATTAACTTCCTGGCAGAGATGACCTCGGTGGGCACCCTGCTGGCCTTCTTCGTGGTCTCCATCGGTGTGATGGTTCTGCGCCGAACCCACCCTGATCTGCCCCGCACTTTCAAGGTGCCTTTCTACCCCGTGGTGCCCATTCTCTCGGCGCTGGGCTGCCTGGTGGTTATTAGCCAGCTACAGGCAATTACCCTGCTTGTCTGCGCGCTGTGGATTGTTGTTGCCTACCTCTACTACTTCGCCTACGGCTATAAGCACTCCAAGCTCGGCCACGCGATCGAAGCCGGCGAAGTTCAGGCTTAGGAGAACCCATGAAAATCGCCCCCTTTGGCGTGGAGCTGTGGCTCAACGAGTTTGAAGACCGCGCCCGTCTCAACCTCGCTGAAACCTCCATCTCGGCCCTGTCTACCCGCGAACTGCTGGAGCTCGTGGGGGCGGGGGAGAGCGCCGTCGACGAACTCCTCGACACCCGCCTCAGCTACGGGGCGATTCCCGGCTCTGAGAGGGTAAGGACGGCGATTGCCTCCACCTACCGCACGGTTAGCCCCGAGCGGGTGGTGCTGGCCCACGGAACCATTGGTGCCAACCACCTGGCCCACCTGGTGCTCACCGGCACTGAAGACCACGTGATTTCTTTCAGCCCCTCCTACGATCAGCACGCGGCCATTGCCGAGTCTATTGGGGCTGAGACCACCGTGCTACCCCTGCTGCCGGAGAACCGCTACCTGCCCGATTTGCAGCAGCTGCGCAGCGCCGTCAAGCCCTCTACCAAGCTCATCTGCCTCACCAACCCCAACAACCCCACCGGCACGCTGATTCCCACCGAGATGCTGGCGGAAATCGTGGAGGTTGCCCGGTCGGTAGACGCTTTCATTCTCTGTGATGAAGTCTACCGCGGGGTTGAAGCAGAGGGCGTGGAGCCGGCAGAGTCTATCGCCGATCTCTACGAGAGGGGCATAGCCACCGGCGGAGTTTCCAAGGCATACTCCCTACCCGGTCTACGCGTGGGCTGGGCCGTGGTGCCCGAGGGCCTGCAGGCCGCTTTTGGCGACCAGCGCGACTACTCGATTATCTCGGTGGGGGCCCTCGACGACCTGCTGGCGGCTCTGGCCCTTGAAAACAAAGAGGCTCTGCTCAACCGTTCCCGCTCCATCATCAACCGCAACCGTGCGATCGTGGAGCAGTGGTTGGAGGGGGAGTCCCGCGCCTCCTGGATTGCCCCGGACGCCGGCTCGGCGGCTCTTCTACGCCTGGAAGCTCCCGTGGACTCCCGCACCTTCGCTGTGGGTATTCTCGAAACCCACGGGGTGCTTTTGACGCCAGGCTCCGCTTTCGGCGTGGAGGGCCACTACCGCCTGGGCTACACCTGTGACGAAGAGACCTTGCGGGAGGGCCTGCGACTCATCAGCGACTACCTGGATAGGCTGTAGGAGATCTCCAAGGGGTATCGCTCCGGTCAACTGGCATCGGGATGTAGCGAAACAAGTGCGAGCGCGCGAGCACATAAGAGTGAGCGGAATCGCGAAGCGTACGTTTAAGGGAGGTTAACCGGAGCGATACCCCTTGTGCTTTCCCTACCCGCAGCCCCTACCCAGGCCGGCCCGTCGTCGCCGTCGCCGAAGCGTAGTCGGCCTCGCTCATGCCGTTCTCGTCGTAGTAGTTCTTGTCCAGAGCCCCCCTGAGATCATCCAGCTGGGTGCTCACAGAATCGAGGGTCACAATAGAACCAACCCACTGGGCCGGTGCTTGGGTTGCCTCAGAGAGCTGGTTGTAGAGCGTCGACGCCTCCTTATAAACCCGCTCCCGGTCAGCCTCTTCACCGAGCTCCCCGGCAGATTTGACCTTTTGCTGCGCTTGGGCAATCTGATAGGGAATGGTGCAGTCAATCGACGGGTCGTAGAGGCCCACTTTCTTCTCGGCGGCGCTCTGCTGGGCCTGAGAAATTTCCGAGTAGAACTCGTCCTTGGCGGTGGCATAGGTGGTGGTGGCCATGCCCGCCCCCACCACATCGGCGTTAATCAGCTCGTCGCCAAGATACACCGCCGCGTCCAGGGCGCCGGTGCTACCAATCTGGGCATCGTCAAATTGCAGGGTAATTTCGGTGCCCTCGGGTAGCTTTTTCTTGAGGTAGTCGGCAGATTCCTGCACCAGACAGGCACCCGACATCTCATTATTATTCTCCGTGGGCGCAGCAACATTGACCATACGTACCTGCTCGGTGGCGCCGTCCACGTCCACCGTCAGCGAGTTCGCTGACTGAACCGAAACCACCTTTGCCGCCTGGCCGTCCTGATATTCGGTCTTGGACGGCGCCGGGGCGGCCTGCTCGGTGGACGACGCGCCGCACCCCGCCAGCGCCAGAAGACCCAGTGCCCCCAGGGCCAGCGAACGATAAACTCTCACGCCTGCCATAATCTAGTGCTGGGCAGCCTCGTGCTGGGCGGCGCGGTACATGCCCAGCGGGCCCTGGTCAGCAAAGGCCAAAGAATGGTCGTAGCGGTAGAGGCGCGGCGGGCGGTGGCGGGTACCCTCTACGCGCTTGCCGGTATCAATAATCGACTTAGACGCGGCAATCTGGCGGCGGAAATTCGCCGGATCAAGCTCGCGACCCAAAATAGCCTCGTAGACCTCCCGCAGTTGCGCCAGAGTGAACTGCTCACCCAGGAAAGAGTGGGCAATACGGGAATGCTCCACCTTGCGCTGCAGGCGGTACTTTGCGTACTCAACAATCTCATTGTGGTCAAAAGCCAGAACGGGCAGCTCGTCTACCGGGAACCAACGGATGTTCTCGTGCACGCGGGTGCGGCTCACCTCGGTTGCCGGAATCGAAGCCCAGTAGACCACCGATACCGTGCGGTCATTCTCCCCACCCTCGGTAGGAACAGGTAGCGGACCAGAACCATCACGATGAATCTTGTGGTCAGGGGTGCGCATCACCTCACCAAACGCATACAGCTGCTCCAGATAACCGGGAACCAGACCGGTTGCCCGCTTCAGCGTAGAACCGGCAGCCTGCTCCAAAGACAAATCAGCAGCCAGCGGGCCACCCGGCAGAGCCCACTGACCCTTATAGGGCTCCCGCAAACGACGCACCAGCGGCAACCACAAAGAATGGCGCGACTCGCCCTCTTTCTTACGCAGTGCAAGAATCACGGTAGACACCGCAAGAGTCACAGCACCACTATGGTTCTCTTCCTGTGGTTCCACTGGATTCTGGGGCTCCTGGCTAGGGGTCACCATCAAATAAAACTCCTGCAACTAGTTCCGGTCAAAAAAAATTAAAGCAGCTCTCCCATTCTAGTGAAAAAAGACGCCCCGCGGGGAGGTTTTGCGCAAACCCCCGCCACTCCCGCCCGCCATAAAAATAAGGACGCCACCCCTTCCGCTTCTCGAGCACTCTGTAGCTCTCTTCGCGGTGGGGCGGCATCCTTTACTCGGGCTCGCTCCGAGTTGATGTGCGCTTCGCGCTAATCAACCTGGAGCTCGCCCATCCGATCCCAGTCCTGGCCCTCAATGGTGCGGGAAATAATCTTAGGGGTTGCCGTCAGCCAGGGCCTCATAGCCTCCAGGCCCTTCGCAAAGTGCTCGGAATTCACGTGAGCCGCGGCGGCGTCGTCCTCAAACGCCTCAACCAGCACAACCTCGTTGGGGTCCTCAACGCTCAGCGACCACTCGAACCACTTGTTGCCGGGCTCCGCGCGGGTAGCCTCGGTGAACTCGCGGGTGGCAACCAGGAACTCATCGCGCTTGCCGTCTTTGACCTGGTACTTCACAACAATAAAAATCATGTAATTCTTCTTTCTCTAAAAAGTTTATTCGAAAGCCCTACTGGCCTTATGCGCAGGCGGACCCGCTAACTGGCTGGGGCTGGCGTGAATCGCGTGCGAGCGTCCGCGCGAGCCGCGAGAGGGTCAGTTAGCGGGCGCCTGCGCATGAGGCAGGGAAACCGAATAAAACTTATGCCAGCTTCTCAATGATAGCGGCGTTGAAAGCCTCGAGGTCGTTGGGGTTGCGGCTGGTAATCAGGGAACCATCTACCACAACCTCTTCATCAACCCAGTTGGCGCCGGCATTCTTAAGGTCGGGAACCACCGAGGTGAAAGAAGTCAGCTTGCGGCCCTCGGCCACGCCGGCGTCAATGAGCAGCCAGGGGGCGTGGCAGATAGCGGCAACGGGCTTCTCAGCTGCCAGGAACTCGCGAACGAGGGCGCGGGCGTCCTCATCAAGACGCATAGCATCTGCGTTGAGGGTGCCGCCGGGCAGCAGGAGGGCATCGTAATCGTCGGCCTTGGCCTCTGCCACCTTCAGGTCGGGGGTGAAGAAATCCTTCTTCTCCCAGTCGCTCTCCATGCCCTGGAACTCCTTGCCGTCGGGGGAGGCCAAGGTTACCTCAGCGCCGGCCTTTTCCAGAGCCTCGCGGGGCGAGGTGAACTCAATCTGCTCCACGCCCTGGCTTGCTAGCGCGAGAACCTTCTTACCGGTCAGATCAGTCATTGTCTTTCCTTTCTGCCAATGGGCAGTGTGCTGATTATTTCTACCTTCCCTATCATTTCAGCACAGGTGGGTTTATGAAAAGGGCACTGCGTCAGGTTCACTGAGCGCGGAGAGGCGCCTTGCTGGCTCCCTCCCCCCTGCCGAGTGGCCATTTTTAGACCGTTTTTGGCTGATTTTCGGTATAAAAATGGCCACTCGGGAAAACTTGGTGGGGACAAGGTACAAGTTTCTTCTTGCCGGGCTATCTAGGGTACAAGCGTGGTCCCCGGGTACAAGTATTGTCTTGTACCCGGGGACCACACTTGTACCTTAGAAGATTTGCCGGTGTTTACATGTACCGAGAGCCTGTAGCTATAGTTGCAGAGTCTTTGAGAGGAACTGTCACCGTTCTGCCGATAACAAGTAACGTTAGGTTTGTTGCACCATTTCAGGTGTTATTACCAGCTCATGAAAGTGGACTGGGCAAAGAATCTAAGGCACGGGCGGAACAGATTCGCACGGTGTCAGTGAATCGTTTGGGCGACTACCTGGGTACTTTGAGCTCTCGAACCATGTGGCAGATTGACTACGCGCTGAAGCTGCACCTTGCTCTCTAGATTTAGACTGGTTCTATGGCACCCACCCTTGAACACACTTACGCCACAGCCTTCGGGGAGCTCGCCTTCGCGGCAGAACCTGATATCCCCGCTGGCTCTAAAGTCACCTGGGTCAACGAGCCCCTGGCCCGTGAACTCGGCCTCGACGCCGACTTCCTCAAAACCCCGGCGGGTCTACAGTGGCTTACCGGCCAAGCGGGCCCCGAATCAAACACCTACGCCCTTGCCTATTCGGGCTTTCAATTTGGCCAGCTCTCCCCGGTGCTCGGGGATGGCCGAGCTCATTTAGTCGGCGAGCTGGCTGGTAAAGACCTGCACCTCAAGGGTAGCGGCACCACCATGTTCTCCAGACCCGGCTCAGACGGCAAGGCGCCCCTTTCGGCTGTCTGGCGGGAGGCGGTCATCGGTGAATCCCTGCACGCTCTGGGTCTGCCGACCAGTCGCGCGCTCGCGGTGATTGAGACAGGTGAAACCGTGCGGCGTCGTTCGCCCCTGCCGGAGCCCGCCGGTATTTTGGTGCGGGTGGCGGCATCGCATATCAGGGTGGGGACCTTTCAGTTCGCCGCCATGCAGTGCGAGCCAAAAACTCGGTCTGACCTGGTGGAATACGCGCTCAACCGCCACTATCCCGAGGTGAAAAATGCAGAGAACCCCGCCTTGGAGTTTCTGCAGGCGGTGGTAAAAAGTCAGGCGGAACTCGTGGCTGCCTGGAGCGGTCTGGGCTTTGTGCACGGGGTACTCAACACCGATAACGTGGCGATTTCGGGTGAGGCAATCGACTTTGGTCCCTGCGCTTTTATCGATGCTTTCTCGCGGGATGCTGTCTATTCGTCTATTGACCGGCAGGGCCGCTACCGGTTCAAGAACCAGCCGGCGGTAACTCGCTGGAACCTCACCCGTTTTGCCGAGGTGCTGCTGGACCTTATCGACGAAGACCCGAATCGCGCGATTGACCGCGCAACTTTTGTGCTTGAAGGGTTTGAAGATTTTTATCAGGACGCCGCCGCCCGGGTTTTTGCGCGCAAATTCGGCTTGGACGTGCAGGGTGCCCCTGCGGATATTCTCGCTGAGGTATATGCCCTAGTAGAGAAAACCTTTGACCTGCTTGAGGTGGACTCGCTGGACTTCACGGGGTTCTTCAGGGTGCTGGCAGAGAACGAAGAAGGGATTGAGCTGCCTGAGGCGCTCGGGCAGATGAGTTCTCATTCCGGTCTGCTGAAAGAGTGGTGGGCTGAGCTGTTGCGCTTGCGGGCCGAGACCGGAACTTCCGAACAGGCTGCGCGGGAGCTTATGGAGCAAGCCAACCCCGTCTATATTCCCCGCAATCTTGCCCTCGACGCCGCCCTTCGCGCCGTGGAAGCCGGCGACCAAGAACCCCTAGAGCGGCTCCTCTCGGCGATTCGAGAACCCTATAAACATAAGCCCGGTTGTGAAGACCTAGAATCTGCCCCCGAGCAGTCCCGTTTCTTTAGAAGTTTCTGCGGAACCTAAACTTCTTGGTGCAGGTGCTATCCCCTCAGCTTTTTCACCGCTGCCAGCAGGATTTCTCGATCGTTTTCTGCCTGCCCCTCGGTACCCATAAACGCCGCGTTGTAGTACATGCCGTCTGCCAGAAGAACAATAGCGCGAGCCGTGGCGGAGTCCCCCACCTCTTGCTCGATCAGCCGGGTTACGGCGTCCTGCGACTCCTTTAGCGCTGCGGACGCCGCCCGGTTAGACTCCTGCGCCAGGCGGGAAACTGCCACGATGGAGCGGTCAAAGTCGGAATCCTCGTAAAAGGAAACGTTGATGTAGTAGGTGCTAGCACCCTCTGCTGAGTTTTGCATGAGCTCTAAATCCTGCTGGGCAAGAGCGGTGAAGCGCTCAACCACCCCCGCCGCCATAGCCTCTTTGGAAGGGAAGTGGTAGAGCAAACCGCCCTTGGAGACCCCGGCGGCGCGTGCCACGGAGTCCATGGTGGCTGCTTTTTCTCCCTCGTTGATGAGGATTGACTCGTAGGCCTGAAGAATTTTCTCTTTCGCGCTCATGGTCACAAATCTAATGCATTGCCACTTGACCGTCCAGTTGGTACAGTAACCTGAGGTAAACCGTCTAGTTGGTACAGTTAAGAAACGGGGGAGAACATGCCGCTGACAGCACCCATACCGGTGGTCAATCCCAACCCTGATCCGGTTCGCTATACCGGCCAGGCAAAAACCACACCCCGCCAACGCTGGAGCGCGCTGGCGGTCTTGATGCTCCCCGTGCTTCTGGTCTCCATCGATAACACGGTGCTTTCTTTCGCGATTCCTAAAATTGCGCAGGCGCTAGAACCCACCGGCCTTCAGCAACTCTGGATTATCGACGCCTACTCGCTGGTTCTGGCGGGGCTGCTAGTGCCCATGGGCTCTATCGGCGACCGCATTGGCCGCAAAAAACTGCTGATAATCGGCTCCACCGGCTTTGCCGCCGTTTCAGCGCTGGCCGCCTTCGCGCCGTCCGCTGAATGGCTGATCGTCGCGCGCGCTGGCCTGGGCTTTTTCGGCGCTATGCTCATGCCCTCCACCCTCTCCCTAATTCGCAATATATTCCTCAACCCCAATGAACGCCGCACCGCGCTGGCGATTTGGGCGGCGGGTTTCGGCTCCGGTGCGGCGCTTGGCCCCGTGGTGGGCGGCTTTATCTTGGAGCACTTCAGCTGGGGCGCGGTTTTTATGATGGCGGTTCCCGTGCTGATTCCTTTTCTGCTGCTGGCGCCCTTTCTGATTCCTGAATCTAAAGACCCTAGTCCCGGCCCCGTTGACCCGGTTTCAATTGGCCTGGTGATGGTTGCAATGACCTCGCTGACCTTTGCAATCAAGCACGTGGCTAAAGAGGGCCTCGATGTCGCTTTCTTTATTTCTGCTCTGCTGGGGCTGGTGCTGGGCTACTTCTTTGTGCGCCGTCAGCTGGGCAGGGAGACCCCTATGCTGGACGTTCGCCTCTTCACCAATAAGGTCTTTACCGGCGCAATTTCAGCAAACCTGCTTGCCATGATGTCCATGGTCGGTTTCATTTATTTTGTCTCCCAGCACCTGCAGCTGGTCTCGGGTATGAGCGCTATGGAGGCTGGGCTCTTCTTGGTTCCGGGCACCCTGGTGACCATGGTGGCCGGTCTGCTGGTGGTGCGCCTGGTACCTAAGATTCATCCCGCCTACCTGGTGGCAGGCGGCATGTTGCTGAATGCTCTTGCCTACGGCTTGGTTGTGGTGCTCGGCGGAGAATCTAACGCGGTACTCATGGTTGCCTTCCTGATTTTGGGATTGGGCGTAGGCATGTCGGAGACTCTCTCCAACGACCTCATGCTCTCTTCTGTGAAGCCCGAAAAAGCGGGGGCAGCCTCGGCGATTTCTGAAACCTCCTATGAGACCGGGGCCGTGATGGGCACCGCCGTTCTGGGTGGTATTCTCACCGCTGCCTACAGCGCCTCCATTGCTTTGCCTACTGGGCTCAGCGAAGCCCAGGCTTACTCGGCAAGCGAGACCCTGGGCGGGGCCACCCGGGTGGCTGAGGAAGTGGGCGGCTCCCTGGGTGCTTCTCTGCTGGACGCCGCCGCCCACGCTTTCGATTCGGGCGTTGTGATCACCGCAGCCATTAGCGCTGTGCTGATGCTTGCAACAGCTGGCATGGCATTTTTGATGCTCCGCGGGGCTGACCCCCATGCGGAGCCCGCTGAACACTAGTTTCCCCGCGGGTTTTCCCTGGGGTTAGCGCCGTTTCCCTGGCAATTTTCCACAGGGAAACGGCACTAACCCCAGGGAGAACTTATGCCGCCCGGAATCTCATCTTTAGACCCGCTACCGGCCGCACCAAGGTGGTCAGCAAGAAGCCGGTAATCATGGTCAGTACGATTGTGCCGCCCACCGGCAGATTAAAGGCCCAGGAGAAGTAGAGCCCCAGGGTAGAAGACAGGCAGCCAAAAAGAGGGGCAAAAACCATCATGGGTCCTAGCCGGGAGCAGGCCAGGCGTGCCGCAGACGGCGGAATCACAATCAGAGCCAGCACCAGCACGTTGCCCAGGGTTTTGAGTGAAATAACCACCGAGACGGTCACCAGAACGTAGAGGGCAATATCAATCCAGAGCACCGGCAGCCCGGCGGCCCGGGCGCTTTCCCGGTCGAGGGAAACGGTGACAATATGCCGGTGAAAAAGTCCCAGTACCCCCAGAATCCCCAGTGCCACGCAGGCGGAAATCAGCACGTCTCCACCGGAGATTCCCACAATGGAGCCAAAGAGAAAGTCCTGCACTGACCCCGAGTAACCGGGGGAAAGGGAAATCACCACGATACCCAGGGCAAAGGCACCAGCAAAAAATATGCCGATCACGGAATCTTCGCGGAGTTTCTGGTTCTGCGAGAAGATAGCCACCAAAATTGCGGTAAGAACACCGGCAACCAGCCCGCCCACCAGCAGGTTGCTTCCCAGCACAAAGGCAACGGCTAGGCCCGGAAAGACAGAATGCGCCACGGCGTCGCCAATAAAGACCATGCCCCGCATGACCACGTGGCAGCCCACCACCCCGGTGACAATCGAAGAGATCACCACCGCCGCCAGCGCTCGCGGAAGAAAGCTCAGATTGGGGTTGAAGAGGTCAGCGATAAAATCCAGCGGGGTAATCATGCGGATACCTCGCAGCTAGCTAGGTTCGCAGGTGCAGCCAGGTCAGCCCCCAGAAGCCAGCGGTGCAGGGCCTCCACCGAGAAGTGATCTGCCGGGGCATCAAGGTCAACCCCGCCCCGCAGGCCGATAATGCGCGAACAGGAGGTTGCCGCTGAGTACATATCGTGCGTGGACATCAGTATGGTCATACCCTCAGCCACCAGCGACCGATAGAGTTCGATGAGCATCGTTTGGGTGGGGGCGTCTACGCCGGTAAAAGGTTCGTCGAGCAGTAGTAAGGACGGCGCGGTGGAAAGGGCCCGGGCCAGCAAGACGCGCTGCCTCTGCCCACCCGAGAGCTCGGCAATTGGTCGGTTGCGCAGGTCGGTGAGTCCCACCCGTTCTAGGGCCGTGAAAACCTGTTTCCAGTCTTCTTTCCCGGCTCTGCGCCACATGCCCATGAGGTGGGTGCGCCCTGTCATCACGGTCTCAGCAATGGTGATGGGAAAATCCCAGGCGAAGAGGTGTTTCTGGGGCACGTAGCCGATTCCAGACCGCACTGTTTTGGGAGGTTTTCCCGCGATGGTAACCTCACCGCTCAGGGGTTTGATAAGGCCGAGCACGGTGCGAAAGAGGGTGGTTTTACCCGCCCCGTTGGCACCGATTAGTCCGGCGAATTCTCCGGCTTCAAGGGTGAAATTTACTCCGCTGAGTACACTGCGGCCGGGGTAGCCAGCATCGACCGCCTGTAGCTTGAGGAGGGGGGAGGGCTGACTCACTTCAGCTCGCTTTCAGCCTGGGAGCGAGCCGATCGGCCGCGGCGAAGCAGCAGGAAGCCCAGGGCGGCCAGCACCAGAAGAGCCAGAGCAATCAAAACTGCAAGAGTAGTAGCCGAAAGCCCGCCTTCAGAAGCCGCAGCGTCCGCATCGGAAGCTGCCGCGGCGTCGTCCTCAGCACCCGCCGAACCGGCAGAATCTACCGGCCCCTTCGCCGCTGCCTGCTCAAAAACCTGGTCGGCAGAGACAGAATCGCCCACGGCAAACTGGAGACGTTCGGTATCGGTAACGTGGCTGCCATCGGCGAGGTCAGCGTGAACCGTTACGGTGAGAAAGTAGGCGCCCGGCTCGGTGAAAACCCAGTTGGCGTGGGTGTGGGTGTTGGGCTCTACGAAAATATCCTGCTTTTCAGACTTATCAGAAGACCAGAGCACCTCAGGCTCCGAGAAGTTGCCGTTTTCCAGGTAGAGACTGAACTGGCCGGGGCCTTCTACCTTATCCAGGGTGAAGGTTACCCCCTGGTCGAGCCGGGAGAGAACCTCTGGATCCTGGGTGTTCCAACCGGGCCAGACCACACCTTCGGCTTCGGTCTGGGGAATAACGTAGACTTCTTCGCCGGCATCGGCGGAGACAAAGTTGTAGCGGGGGTCATCGGGCTTGGGTAGCAGGGCGCTATCTCCGCCCTTGAGCACCACGTCTTCAGGCAGGCGCCACACGGGTTCGGTTCCGTGGTCATCATGGAACATGAGCTCCCACTTGCCGTCAACAAAGGTGGGGCCCATATCCACGTGGCCGTGAGAGATTTCGGTGTGGCCGGTTTCTACGGGTTCGCTGGCGGAGAGGCTCTGTTCCAGTGCCTTTTCTTCGGCCGGGGCATTTTCCTCTGCCCGTGCGGCGGGCAGGCCCAGGGCCAGTAGCGCAGAGGCTCCCGCGCAAACGAGTGTGCGTGTTATTTTCACTGATTTTCCTATCGTGAACAGGTGGTGATGGTCTGCGCGTTGGCGCGCATCATATCGGCGTAGTGGGGTGCTTGAGCGTCGAGAGAATCTGAGTAGAGCTCACAGACCCGGGTGTTGGTCTCTTTCCCTACCTGCTCAAGAACCGGGGCAACCTGTAGGGAACCGTGCTCCAGGTAGAGGGCGGGTACGTGCAGATCTTCTACGGTCTGGCGCAGGCGGTGCCTTTGCTGAATGCTGGGTTCCGACCCCGGTGCCGGTGAAACGAAGCCCGCAACCTTCAGCCCGTAGGTGGTGGCGAGATAGCGGTAGCCGTCATGGGTGGTCACCAGGTTTTTCGCCCCCTGAGGGAGTGAACCGTAGGTCTCGGCTAGCTCGCGGTCAAGATTCTCGAGTTCCTCTATCAGGTTGGCAGCGTTTTTCTTATAAACGTTAGCCCCGGCCGGGTCTTGGGCCACCAGGGTGTCTCGAATGAGCTGTACCGCGGCAATGGCGTTGGGCACCGAGTGCCACAGATGGGGGTCGATCTCCCCGTGCACGTGCTTGCCCACGACGGCCTGGGCCAGCAGGTAGACCTGGTCGCCTCCCGAACCCAGGAATCTGTACTGGGAGCCAGCGGGAATCTCCTGCAGGGTGTTGGAGGGCACCGCAATCACTGTGTGGGCCGGGTCGTACTCCTTCACCTCGCCGTCGGTATCGGTGCGAATCACCAGTTTGCCGGTTTCCACCTGCGCGGTGAGGTCGGCGTGGCCGGCATCGAGTATCGCGGTGTCGGCTCCCAGCCGGGCGGCGGCGCTGCTGGGGTCTTCACCCACGACAAAGTGGACGGCGCTGCCCGGCACATCCGCGTAGCCTTCCGGGGCATCGGCGGAGACGGTGAGCCGGTACTCGCCCGGGGCGGTAAAGCCCCAGGAAAGGTGGGTGTGGGCAGCTAGGGGGAGGTCGGTGGAACCGGCTTCTTCCGTTGAGGCAACCACCTCTACCGCACCAAAGGTCTGGGTGATGAAAGCTGCCATGCGGCCCGGGCCCTCAGCTGATTCAGCATGGAAGGTCACGGTATCGGTGGAATCGCTTGTGGCGTGGGGTGCCTCTACGCGCAGCCCCAGCCAGATGGAGTCTAAGGAAGAATCCTCAACCATGGGCTCGAGTTTGCCCCCGTAGCTCTCAATGTTTTCGGCGATTGCTACCTGCCGGGCATCGCTGGGAAGGTTGGATTCCACGGCTTTTAGCAGCTTGTTTGGCTCCAGCAACATGCCGTTGGTGAAGGCTACATCGGCATATGCCACGTCGCGAATATTCCGCAGGGAGGGCTCGTAGGAGTGAGGGTCCGCTCCCTGCGGAATGAGCGAGGTGACCTGAGCTCTGTCTCCGGCAACGCTCCGAACAAGGTCTGCAATCACAGCGGTTGTGGCAACCACCTGCGGCTTCTCTGCACCTGCCCCCAGGGCTTTCAAACTACCGGTGGGGGCGGAGCAGGAGGTGCAGAGAAGCAGGCAGAGGGTAGCCAGAATTCCGAGCGATTTACGCATTCTTGCGCAGTCGGGCCACCAGCAGGGCAGCTGCACCGGCCAGGGTGAGCAGGGCGCCACCGACTACCAGGGCTAAGACGTGCGATGAGCCGGTGTAGGCGAGCTCTCCTCGGGCAGAGGCCTGCTGGGCATTCTTGAGCTCTTCGCCGGAAAGGTTGCAGTCAGCACCTGAGGCAGTCTTGCCCACAATCTTCACCTTGGATCCATCGGGCTTGGTAACAATACCGCTGGCCTCATCGACGGTGCCCCGCTGCTTCTCGGCCTTGGAATCATTGCCCTGCTGACCCCCCTGAGAGCCTGCCTCTCCCGAGCCGCGGTTCTCGGAACCTGCCGCTGCATCGGAAGCCGAGCCGGCGGCGTCCTTGGCGTCGCCCACCTCAAAGTGCAGGGTGCCCTGGGCGGTCTTGGTGGAGCCGTTCTTCAGCTTGACCGACCACTCTACGGTGGCGGTATAGTGGCCCGCCTTGGTAAAGACCCAGTTACCGTGCTGGTGGGTGTTGATGGGCACCTCGAAGGAGCTGCCGGGGCCGTCAAAAACGGTGGTTCCCTTACCGCCAAAGTTGCCCGAGAGGAAGACCGACATCTTGCCCGGTCCGTTCACTGACTTGAGGCTCAGGGTCACGGGTCCGCTGGCCTGCTTAATCAGCTCGGGGTTCTGGGTGTTCCAGCCTAGCCAGGGCACTCCCGCCTGCTGGGTGGCGCCGATCAGGTAGACCTCGCTACCGGCGGGCGCTATATTTTCCATGCCACCGGGCAGCTTGGTCTTTGCGGCATCACCGAGTACAAAGGTGAAGTCCTGCGGGGCGCCCCAGCGGGCGGGCTGGGTGCGGTCGTCTTTAATCTGAGCCGAGAGGTTACCGCCTGCCAGTACCGCACCGAAGTCAAAGTGGCCGTCGGTTGCCCGGTTCTGGCCGGAATTTACTGCGGTCTGAATGGTGAAAGCTGGTCGATCTGCTTTCAGCACGGCGGGGCGGAACTCAGCCTTGTCACTGTTCGAGGCGGTGTTTGCGCCGGCTTTTGCCCGGTCAGAGTTGTCTTGAGCGGGAGCGGCCTCAACCACCTCTTCCACCGCCATGCACTGCTCGAGCGGGGCTGCGGGCTGGTTACCGGTTGACTGAGCAGCCGAAGAGCTACCCGAGGAGGTTACGCCTGAACCAGCGCTACCTGCGGCGGGGGCTCCTTCTTCAGGAGTCGTTTCGGCAGGAGCTTGCGCTGCGGGAGCCTCGGCTTCAGGGGCTACCTCTACTGCGGGGGGCGGGGGAGGTGGCCTTGGGCTGTGCCGGCTGGGAAACCTTGGGGGCTGCACTCTGTGGGGTGGACGCCGCCGGGGCGGGTGGGCGCGGGGCCTCAGGTGCAGGAGCACTCGGCTGGCTGGTGGTGGGCTGGTCGGCAGGGGGCTGCTCAGCAGGAGCTGCCGGAGCCTCAGAGGTAACAGGGGCAGCGGGTGCCACAGAGGCAGGAGGGGCGGTTTCAGCAGGAGCCGAAGGCTCTACCGGGGCGGCAGGAGTAGTTGCCGCGGGGCTGGGAGTCTCGACGGCGCCGTCCTGCGGCTTCTCGCCCACCCCAAATACGTAGGTCTGCTGGTCAGAGACGGGCGTGCCGTCTACCAGGGTGCCCGAAACCCTAAAGGTGAGCTTGTAGATGCCCTTCTGGGTAAAAGCCCAGTTGGCGTGCACGTGGGAGTTCACCGGCTGCTGGTAGGACTTAAAATTTTCGTCGCTTGACCAAATGCGTACCGGTCCGTCTTGCCCGAGCTGGGGCGACTGGAAGATTTCAACCGATCCGCCCTGGGGAGTCTCTGCCCCCACCAGTTCCATGGTCAGCGAGTCGCCGGCAACCTCGCCGGGGGAAATATCCTGGGTATTCCAGCCGGGCCAGAGCACTCCCTGAATCTGGTTCTGGGGAGCAAACCATACCTGCTGACCCTCGGCGGCAATGAACTCGTAGCCCGCGGGAACCCTCATGCGGGTGGCGGGATTATCGGGCAGGTAAAAGGCAATGTCATCGGCATTGAGCTTGGTGTGGCCGGTTTCGGGAAGGTCGGCGTAGGAGAAAAGATCCAGCTGCTTGTTGGTGATATCTGCTGAAATTGCGTCGGTATGTACGCTTTCAATAATGTGGGTGGCACTGGCCGCGTGGGCGGGAAGGGAGCCGGCGGTCAGGCCCAGAGTCAGCACACCTGCGGCAATAAAACGGTAGGTAGATTTAGTTTTCATGTGCGAACTTTCTAGTTCTTTAGAGGAATGTGTGAGTGCGTGGCGAGGTGCGCCAACAGCAGTACAATATCCTTAATGATAATCATTATCAATTATGCTATGGTTCTGCTTGTTCACACTCAGCCCTCCTCCGCATCTCGCGCGGGGCACCTCAGCTAGAAAGACAGCTATGCACACACAAAGCAAGCAGCACTTCGCAGACCCCAGCACCTCAGCGCGCCGCCCGCGGCGTCGTCCCTCATCTCAATCCCATCTTCTTCTCACCCGCGCCTCGGCGGTTGCCAGCCTGGCGCTCGCCCTAGCTCTGGGCTGTATTACCCCGGCTGTAGCGGGCCCGGACGACGGCAAATACGTGGCCACCCAGGGCCACGTTGATGCCCCCAAGGCCTTCTGGGAAAACGGGAACTTTGCCCTCAAGAGCGAGGCCAACCTGCACGGCAACGGCCCCGAAGATGTGCCCCTGGAACAGACCGTCAACTGGGTGGGCAAGGGCTGGTCTGGTGAAGGCGAAGGGCTCAACCAGTACATCTTCACCACGGACGGCCACCCGGCGCTTGAGTGGCTGGGCGAGCCCGGCCGCGACTACTACATGGCTCCGCAGCTTCCCCGCTACAACCAGGATCCCATCTGGGCGGGCCTGGGTGCTGACAGCGCAATTCCGGTAGAAGAATTCCGCGATGGAACCTTTGCTACCGACATTCTTTCCGTCAATGGCCCCGGCACCATGGATCTCTTCCGCTTTACCGACTGGGGCACCAAGGCAGATGCCCGGCGCATGCTCAGTTCCACCTCTTTAGGGCTGCACTCCTACCTGCTCCACCAGGGCACCCACAGCCACAATTACACCCTGTTCTCCAAGCCCGGCCGCTATGAGGTTACCTATCGTACGGTGGCAAGAAGCGCCGATGGTAGCCGCGCAATTGCCTCCGAACCCACCACCCTGGTGTGGCAGGTGGGCGGGCAGAAGCCTGTCTCTGGCGAGGGAGTAGTCACCTCGGTTTCAACCCAGGACCGCTACAATGCGGCTCCCACGGGCGATCTTTCTTCCGCTGACTACCAGCTCTCTCTGGCTCCCCACACCGGCCGGGAAAACGCCGGCGACGAGAAGCTCACCGACATTTCCTTCTCCTCCGGCTCGGCCAAGTCTGGCACCCTGACCCTCTTTATCAACGGCTACTTCTTGACCGACCTTGAGGTCAAAGACGGCAAGGCTGTATGGCCTGAAATGCTGGGCTCTGAGAACTCGCAGATTCAGGCGGTTTTCACCCCCGCTGAGGGTGAGGACGACGCCGCCCGCTGGATTTCCGCGCCCCTTGAGTTTATGCCGGGTGAGGCAGCCTCGGTCTCATCATCTTCCGGCAATGGAGACTGGCCGGTGGAGATTCCCGATGCCCGCAATACTGTTTTGCCGACCTCCTTCTACACCCCCACCTCTGGTGACTACACGGTGACCGTTGAACCCACCGGTGACCCCAATATCTCTAAGCTGCGGGTGGAGTTTAAAGACAAGAACTTCCGCGGTTTCATCGGCGGTGGCCTTTTCAGCGAGGGAGAGGAGGTCTACCCGACTCTCGCCTTTAAGTCTGTGGTGACAGACGGTGTAGCCGAGCAGTACTTTGAAGCAAGCAAGTATATGAACGGCACCTTCCCCCGGGTTGACGTGATTCCCCACCCCGATATGAATGCAGCCACCTCTTCTGTGAAGCTCGAAAATCCGTTTGAAAACACCACCCCGCAGAGCGGTAGCGGTTCCTTTGAGGTGCTTGAAAACGCTGAGGAACCCGCCCCTGTAGGCACGGAGGAACCGACTGCTGAACCCTCAGAAGAGCCTGCGCCTGGACCGAGTTCTGAGCCCGTCCCCGAGCCGACTGCTCCCGGTGAGCCCACCGAGATGCCTGCGGAAGAAGCTCCCTCGGAAGAAGCCACGGAGTCTCCTGCTGAACCCTCTGATACTTCTTCCTCAGAGGTGGTTGCTGAACTGCCCTCCGAGAACCCCACCGCGGCCCCGGCTGACCCTGCGGGCGAAACTGCCCCGGACGCCGTCCTGCCTGAAGAAGCGGCAGAACCGGTAGAAAACACAGAAGCCGAACCGGCTTTATCTGCCCCCGCGGACTTGGGACAGGGTGCCTCGGCGATTTCACCGGACCTTTTCAACCCGGCCCTGCGGCAGGCAAACGCTGAGTCCGCTGGAGACCAGGCTCTCTCGCCCCAGGGTGGGGCCGAAAACCAGGTGGCTGGCCCTGAGCTATCGCAGGCTCCGGCATCCCTGGCCCAGACTGGCTTTGGAGCCGCTTCGGTTACGGTCACCGGCCTGGTACTTCTGACGGTGGGCGTGGCTCTGACGGCACGACGCCGTCGAAAGAGCTAGCGCTCTATTTGCTCTCGCCCAACCAGGTCACTGGTGCAGAAAAGCGGTTTTCGGCGCCAAATTCGTAGCCGAAAACCGCTTTTCTGCACCGCTGACTTTCGGGTTCGGTCTCATTCGGCGGGCCCCGTTTTGCGCCCGTTCAGCAAGCAATAGCAAGATAGAGGGAAAACACGAAGGAGACACCGGTGCCCGTACCCAATCCCGAAAACACCCAGCGCTTTGTTTTGGCGTTTGCCTGCCCCTGCGATAGCGGCCTGACCCACGCTATCGTGAGTACCCTCATGAAGTTTGAGGGCGTCTACATTTACGATCTCAAGCAGTTTGATGACCTCTATACCGAGCGCTTCTTCATTCGCGTGGATTTTTCGGTCAACCGCACCGATTCCCGGGTGCTTACCGAAATGCGTGCCGCTTTCGCCCAGGTTGCCCAAAATCTTTCCGGCGATTTTTCCATCAATCCCAAGGATGCCAAGACCCGCACCCTGATTATGGTCTCCAAGTCAGACCACTGCCTCAATGACCTTCTCTACCGCTCCCGCATTGGTGCCCTGCCCATTGAGATTGTGGGCGTGGTGTCGAATCACCCCGATAATAAGGAGCTGGTGGAGTGGCACGGCATTGACTACCACCATATTCCGGTTACGAAAGAGACCAAGGACGACGCCGAGCGGCAGCTTCTCGCACTGGTGGATAAGCTGGACGTCGAGCTGGTGGTTTTGGCGCGTTACATGCAGATTCTCTCCGACGAGCTTTCCCGCAAGCTGGAGGGCAGGGTCATTAATATCCACCACTCCTTCCTGCCAGCTTTCAAGGGGGCGAAGCCCTACCACCAGGCTTACGCCCGCGGTGTGAAGACCATTGGCGCCACCGCCCACTATGTTAACGAGGAGCTGGATGAGGGCCCCATCATTTCCCAGCAGCTGATCCACGTGGATCACGCCTATGGCCCCGAAGACCTGGTGGCGGCCGGCCGTGATTCTGAGTGCAAGGCCCTGGCCGAGGCGGTGCGGCTGCACTGTGAGTCGCGGGTCTTCCTCAACGGCACCCGCACGGTGGTGCTGAAGTAGCGCTAACGACAATAAGTCGCGGTCAGTCAACCTCCCTTAAACGCCAGACCCGATGCCAGTTGACTGACCGCGACTTATTGTCTCTGTCCAAGCTTGGAAGCGCCGTCCTTCTTCCTGCGTTTGCCCTTACTGGGCTTTCACAAAGCTAGACCCAGATTTTCACTCGCTCCTCCGGGGCCAGGTAGAGGGCGTCGTCCTCGGAGATGTCGAAGGCGGAGTACCACTCATCCACGTTGCGCACCACGCCGTTGACTCGGAACTCGTCGGGGGAGTGGGGGTCTACCGAGAGCATCATCTGGGCGTGCTGGGGGCGGGACTTGGTGCGCCAGCCAGCTGCCCAGGCGAGGAAGATGCGCTGGGCTGCGGTGAGCCCGTCAATCACCGGTGCCGATTCCAGATCAAGCCCCTGTTCTTCCAGGGCAATCTTGTAGGCGCGCAGGGCAATAGAGAGGCCGCCCAAGTCGCCGATGTTCTCGCCCAGGGTCAACTCCCCGTTGACCTTGTAGTTCTCAGGGTCCAGACCAGCGGGGGTGTAGGCGGAGTACTGCTTGACCAGGTTGGCGGTGCGGGCGGAGAACTCAGCGCGGTCTTCGTCGGTCCACCAGTTGTTCAGCGCGCCGGTGCCGTCGTACTTAGAGCCCTGATCATCAAAGCCGTGGCCGATTTCGTGGCCGATCACCGAACCGATACCGCCGTAGTTGGCGGCATCGTCGGCGTCCGGGTCAAAGTAGGGGGCCTGCAGAATCGCCGCGGGGAACACGATCTCGTTGGCGGGAGGCATGTAGTAGGCGTTCACGGTCTGCGGGCTCATGAGCCACTCGTGCTCATCAACCGGCTTGCCAATGCGGCCCAGCATAAAGTTGTGCTCAAAGAGCGAGCAGCGGCGCAGGTTCTCCAGCAGGTCGCCCTCCACCAGTTCCAGAGCAGAGTAGTCCCGCCAGCGGTCGGGGTAGCCAATCTTGGTGACGAACTTTGAGAGCTTCTCCAGGGCGCGCTCGCGGGTGGCGTCGGTCATCCAGTCGAGCTCGGTGATGGAGCGGCGGTAGGCTTCAAGCAGGTTCTCCACCAGCGCCATCATCTTTGCCTTGTGCTCGGGCGGGAAATGCACGGCAACGTATTCCTTACCCAGCTCTTCGCCCAGGTTCGACTCAATCACCGAGACCCCGCGCTTCCAGCGCTCGCGCAGCTCTTCGGTGCCCGAGAGGGTCTTGCCGTAGAAGTCGAAGTTGGCCTGTACCAGCTCGTCGTGCAGGTAGGGTGCCCGCGCCCGAATGGTGGCCCAGGCCAGGTAGAGCTTCCAGTCTTCCAGGGAGCCGTTTTTCCAAATCTTTGCCGCCGCCTCAAAGTAGGAGGGCTGGCCCACCACCACGGTTGCGAAGTCTTCCACCGAGGAGCCCAGCGCGGTAATCCAGGCGCTAAAGTCGAAGCCGGGGAAGGATTCGTTTAAGGACGACGCCGCGTAGGGGTTGTAGCGCTTGTCAGCATCGCGCAGGGTCACCTTGTCCCAGTGGTGGCTGGCGAGTTCGGTTTCAAAGGCCATGATGCGCTGGGCGGCCTCATCTGCCGAAACACCGAAGGGCTCTGCCAGGTTGGTCATCTCGAACATGCGGGCAATGTGCTTGGTGTAGGCCGCCCGGATTTCTTCGTACTTGTCTTCGCGGTAGTAGCTTTCATCGGGCAGACCAAGACCAGACTGCGACAGGTAGACCACGTAAACCTCGGGGTTCTTAGCATCAATGCTGGTGTACCAACCGAAGGGGGTTGAGACCCCGGAGCGGTCTGCCTCTGCCACCAGTTGTAGCAGGGCCTCACGGTCAGCCGCCGCAGCAATGGGCTGCACCTCGGCAAGCAGCGGGGCGGCGGCGTCCTTATTAATCTTCTCGGTGTCCATAAAGGCGTTGTAGAGGGCACCAATGCGCGAGCCGGGCTGCTCGGCGGAGATTTTCTCGATAATCTCGCGGACGTTCTTCTCTGCCTCATCGCGCAGGGTGTACATGCCGCCGTCCTTGGAGCGGTCGGCGGGAATCTCGTGGGTATCCAGCCACTTACCGTTGATAAAGCGATAGAAGTCGTCGCCGGGTTTGACTGAATCGTCTTTGTACTGAAGGTCAATTCCAGATGGTTTGTTAGTCATGCCACTATCTTAGGGTTTCTGCGGGTCAGCGGGGTATGAGGGCGGCCAGATTCAGCGACCGGTGAAGCGACTGAGCTCGGCAGGCATTATTTGCGCCCTTTTGCCGGGGCGTGCCTCTGGGTTTTAGCTTCGAACCGATAGGCTAGAGATAAGACCCCTTATTGTTATCGAGGTGAATGAGAATGGCGAAGAAGCCCACCCTTCCTAAAGCTCTCAAAAAGGCAGAGAAAAAGGCCCAGAAGCGCTTTGTTGAGGCTTTTGAAAAGAACTACAGCAAGCACAAAGACACCGACCGCGCCTACAGCAAGGCCTACAAGAAGCTCGAGAAGAAGTACGAGCTGGTCAAGGGCCGCTGGGTGCGCATTGAAGAGGCTGACTCTAAGAAGAAGAATAAGAAGGACGACGCCGCTCAGGTAAGTGCCTCCGGCAAGAAGTCTGAGGGCAAGAAGGCCTCTGAGAAAAAGGCAGAGTCTAAGAAAGACAAAGAAAAGGCTAAGAAGAAAGATTCAGCGAAGAAGAAAGACTCTAAGAAGGCAGAGGCTAAGGCACCTGCTAAGAAGAAAGAGTCTAAGAAGTCTGATTCTAAGAAGAGTGCAGAGAAGTCCAAGAAGAAGCCTTCCAAAAAGAAGACCGTCAACGCCCCTAAGGTTGACCCGATTCTTGACGCAGAGCTTGTGGAACCAGAGGACCTTGAGGCTTTCTCGGGCTCCGGGGAAGACTACCTGGAGATTGCCAGCGAGATTGACGAGCTGGTAGAGGCTGGAGAGTACGAGGGGCTTGACCCCGAAGACACCGAGGATCCCGAGCTTGCCCAGGATCTAGCAGAGGAGACCTTCGCCGAAGAGGACCTCACCGAGGTTATCGACGATGAGCCGCTGACCGCCGTCAACCTCACCGATACTTCCCTGCAGGGAGCCGAACTGGCGGAGGAAGCCGCGCAGGCGACGTCCCAGGAGCTAGCGAGCATGACCCGCGCCCAGCTCTACAAGCGGGCGCAGGAGCTGAAAATTCCGGGCCGGTCGGGCATGAACAAGGAGCAACTGATTATAGCTCTGGCCAAATAAGCCCTCCCCACTCCCCGCGAGGGGTCACATATCGTTCAAAAAAGTGCCCACAAGAGGCAAAAAGTGAATGATATGTGACCCCTCGCGGTCTTAAGTACTGTGAGTAAAAACCCGCCTCCCCGCTATTACGCGTCGAATGAAATACCTATAAAGTTGTCAGCTGTACATACAGTTGATTTTTCAAGGATTTCCTAATGAGTAATGCAGTTCCGCCCCATACCGGGCCAATCCCGGTCACCGGCACCGTACCGGTTCAGCCCGCTAACCAGAAACTTGACCGTGCAGATTTTCTGCTGCTGGCGGTCATGGTGGTTTCTGCCTTTGTGCTGATTCTGAATGAGACCCTGCTGGGTGTAGCGCTGCCCAGCCTGATTGAAGATTTTGGTATCACCGCCAGCACCGCGCAGTGGTCATCCACCGGCTTTATGCTGACCATGGCCGTGGTAACCCCGGCATCGGGCTTTATCATCTCGCGTTTTAGCATTCGCTCGGTGTTTACCGGAGCTATGGCGCTCTTCTCCCTGGGCGCCCTGCTTGCCGGTCTTGCCCCCGCCTTCTCTTTCCTGCTGGCGGGCCGTATTCTTCAGGCTATGGGAACCGGCATTATTATGCCCCTGCTCATGACCACCATGATGCGCCTTGTGCCCGCCGCTAAAATCGGCCGGGCTATGGGACTGATCGGCATGGTTATCTCGGCTGCACCCGCGTTGGGTCCCACTGTGTCCGGCCTGATTCTGGGCATGGCAACCTGGCACTGGCTCTTCCTCTCGGTACTGCCCATTGGCGTGATCGCCCTGGTCGTGGGCTTCAAGCTAGCCCCCAGAGAACTGCCCGAGGGCGGAGCTGACCAGAAACTCGATATTCTCTCCATGATTCTCTCCACCCTGGGCTTCGGTGGCCTGGTGATGGGCCTATCTCAGCTGGGTGCAGGCCACGGTGGCGCGGGCGAGGCAGCCGCGGCGGCGTCGTCCTCTGCGGACAACGGCTTCACCCTGAACCCCTGGATTCTGATCGTGGTCTCCGCGCTGATTCTGGTGGTTTTTGTCTGGCGCCAGCTACAGCTGCAGAAGGGTGCCTCCCCCTTCATGGACCTGCGGGTTTTCACCTACTACGGCTTTGTGCTGACCGTGCTGATGACCTCCACCGCTATGGGCGTGCTGCTCGGTTCTTCGGTTCTGCTCCCGCTCTACACCACCGGCGTGCTGGGCATGAGCGCCCTGCAGACCGGCCTGATGCTCCTACCCGGTGGCGCACTTTCCGCCCTGCTTTCGCCGGTAGTGGGTAACCTCTCCGATAAGTTTGGCGCTCGCGCCCTGGTGCTGCCCGGCGCGTTCGTCTTCTCCGGCGCCGTCTGGCTGATGACCTTCTTCGACGAGAACACTTCTGCCGCCTACATCGTCTTTACCTATATTCTGCTGAGCGCCTCCGTTCCCTTTATCTCCACCCCCATGATGGGTCTGGGACTCGGCGCTCTGCCCCAGCGGCTGACCCCCTACGGCTCCTCTGCAATGACGACGGTGCAGCAGGTTGCCTCCGCCGCGGCCACCGCGATTTTTGTGGCGCTGATGGGTATTGGTGCCACAGCCCACGGCGGTAGCGGTGTTGAGGCTCAGGCAGCCGGTGTGCACCTGGCGCTGATGGTGGGCGCTTTCCTTTCGCTGGTGGCCATTGTGGTTGGCTTTATCTTGCCGCGGGGTAAGAAGCTGGTATCCCACTAGGGGCTGAGCCTCTTCCCATCGAGCCACCATTAAGTGACTGAGCCACCAGGAAATTCCTGGTGGCTCAGTCACTTAAGAGTGGCGTGGCACCCTAAACCGCCCTGGCCTGGAATTCCTTGGTCAGCAGGGTTTTCTTTCGAGCCTTTAGGCCCAAATCAGAGTAGGGGATGGTGAAGTCCTGGTACTGCCGGGGCAGTTCCGGGGCGGAGCTGTTGTACTTCTTGAGATAGGGGGAGTAGGTTCGCGAGGTTACTACTCCTCCATAGTTATCGAAGTGCATCAGTCGCAGGAAAGACTGACCTCCTTCTGGCAAATCTTGCGGGTCAAAGAGAACATTAACCACCGTACGGTCGCCAAAGTAGTCCCTGGTGACCATCGCGCCGTGGTGGTGGCCGGAAAGCACCATGCGAACGTTGTTATTGACAGCGATCACCTCGTCTTTGATCCGCTGCGGGGTTTCAGCGAGCCTTCCCGCGGGGTCAATGTACTGGTGGAGCGCCACAATGGCGGTGCGTTCGGGGTAGTCTGCCAGCACCCGGTTCATCCAGGCAATTTCTTCGTCTTCGGCGCCCCAGCCCATAAAGAGCATCAAAAAGTCGTGGCCGCCAGCGCTGACGAGATCAAAGTGGCCGCGGTTGTTTTTGTGGTCTCCGCCGAACCAGGGCTTGGTCTGAAAACGGTGCAGGCCAAAGTACCTGCTGTATTCGGAGTAGTCCATTGCCTTCTGGGCATCGAGAACATCGTGGTTACCGGCGAGGACGCCGTAGGGGTAGTTTTCCTGATCGAGAACGCTGTAGGCGGTATCAGCGTTGGCAAACTGATGGGGCTCATAGTACTCATCCACAATGTCCCCGGTGTGAAAGAGATACTGGATGTTCATACTGGTGCGGTTGCGCAGCAGGTAGTCGTGGATATCGCGCTGGCGCTGGGGAAATTCTTCGCTGTAGAACTGGGTATCGGTTTCCCAGACCAGGGTGAAGTCGTAGGTGGCGCGGTCGGTGTCGGCTGGGTTTTCCGGGGTTACGGGGGTGAACCGCTGCGATAGGTTGTTGCCGGCCCAGCCCGCTGAGTGCTGTACCGTCACCAGTATCTTGCCGTTCTCCACCCGGTTCGTAGCGGTGAGGAGCAGGTTGAAGCTGGCGTTGCCCTGGGCATCGGCAAAGGTGTGGGTGATCTCTTCGTAACCGTTGAGGCTGGGCGAGAAAACCATCAGGCGTAGGCGCGCTCCGGGGTTGGTGCTGCCCTGCCATTCAAACTGAACTTCTGTGGCCTGGGGTGCTACCTCTACCTCGAACTGGTGGAAGGGAAATCGGATCCAGCTTTCGGTTTCTTCCCTCAGCGCTACCGGCAGGCTCTCTCGTTCTACCGCCCTGGAATCGCTGACCAGGCCCGCGGTTTGTTTGATGCTGCGTGGTTCAGCTGCCCGGGCGGGGGCGAGAGAGGTCGTTGCTACGGCGAGAGTTCCCGCGGCAGTTGTTGTAAGGACGGCGCGGCGGGAGATTTTCTTGCTGGCTGAGGTGGGGGCTGTGGTTGGGGTGTGCATGATATGGCTCCTAGTGGGAGTGGTTCTTAGTCCTCTAGTTATATCAGGGGATTCTGAATCGGAAGAAAAATAGACCTTGCCGTGAGATGGCTAGGGAAACAATGAAGCAATTTTGCTTCTCACCGAGGTGTTCAATACCCCCAGGAGTATTTGCATATATACCCCTGGGGGTATTACGCTGGGAGTGTTGAACAAGAGAATGGAGCAAAACCATGTGTCGTCCCACTACCTGCAAGGTCTGCCAGAAAACTACCTGGACGGGCTGTGGCCAGCACATTGACTCGGTACGCAAGAGCGTTCCCGCCGGTCAGTGGTGCAATGGTCAGCACACAGAGGTCGAGCGCGCCGCGGCGTCGTCCCAGGGCGGATTTCTCTCCAAGCTCTTCGGCCGCTAAGAGGTCTAAAGTTAAGGTATGCAGCTAGACAAAAATGAACTTGAGAGCGTGGTTCGCCGCCTCAAGCGTGCCCAGGGGCAAATCGGTGGAATTATCAAGATGATTGAAGAGGGCCGCGAGTGTCAAGACATCGTGACCCAGCTGGCCGCCGTCTCGAAGGCCCTAGATCGGGCGGGTTTCGCGGTAATTGCTACGGGACTGCGCGAGTGCGTTATTAATGGGGACGACGGCGAGCAGGAGCTCAACATCGCCCAGATGGAAAAGATGTTCCTCTCCCTGGCCTAGTTGTTTTTGCCTGCCGCCGTCGAACTGCCGGAAACTGACCAAGCCACCAGTAAATTACTGGTGGCTTGGTCACTTTCTGGTGGCTTAGCCCAAACTAATTAGGCTGCACGGTCATAGCTGGTAGACCAGGATGACCATGAAGACCAGCTCTCGATAATCCAGCCGTCTTCAGAGTCCCAGACCCAGTCCCAGCCGTCCTTGGTGTCAACGACAGGCTCCTCGGCAGGCTTCTCGTCTGCGGGATCCTCAGTTGCAGGTTCTTCTGCGGGCAGGGTTGAGGGATCCTCGGCTACCGGCTCCTCGTTGGGCTCGGTTACATCGGGCTCGGTCTCTACGGGCTCCGCGTCGTCGGCGTCGTAGGAGATACCGGTGGTGCTCTCAATCCAATCTGCGCTCTGGGAGAGCAGGGCATAGTTGGACTGAGCGTTGATGTTGGCACCGGGGTCAGCTTCATCGCCGGTGGAGCAAACCGCAACCACCTTGCCGTCGATCACCAGCGGGCCACCCGAGTCGCCGTGGTTGGAGGCGCCGTTGATACCGCGCAGGTGCACGGCGTCTCCCCAGTAGGCATCGTAGCTGTCGCCAATAACCTTAACCGATGCGGTACGCAGGGTGGTGGTGGGCTGGCTCCAGGCGCCGTTGCCATAGCCGAAGATATCGCCCCGGTCACCCACGGTGGGCTCGTAGGAGAAGTCGAGTTCGGGGTAGCTATCCAGCGGTGCCTTTTCTTCGAGGTGAATCAGGGCAATGTCGCCGGACGGCGCGTTGTAGAGCTTGTCGGCGTAGACGGGCTCACCGCGGTTGAGCTGGTCGTTGGACTGGTAGACCTGCATGTTGTAGGAGCCATCGGTGCAGTGCTTGGCGGTGAGAACCCACTCGTCGTTGAGCTGCTCACCGGTGCAACCGAAGGTTCCGCGCTGGTCGTAGCTGTTGAAGGAGAGCTGTACGATCCAGTCTTCGCTTGCCTTGGTGCCCCCGATGACAAGGCGGTTGTCGGCGGTGTCTGCGTGGGCACCGGTGACTGCGGCTCCGAGAAGGGTCAGGGATGCTGCAGTGACTTTAAGTCCGCGCGAAAATTTCATGTGTTTCCATTCGTGTTAAGGTGCATAAAAATACACCTGGAGTGTGGTTTTTATAGTGGACAGGCGGAACACAAAGGGGGAAATGAAGAAAATTTTTGCTACCGATTCTGGCTGGCTTGCCAGTTTGGGCGGGCAAAATTTTTCTTCCGCCGCACTGTCCACATTGTGGTTTGTCTCGAGACGCCTGCCATTCTAGCTAGTCAGAAAAGGGTTTGTCAGCAAGGTTCAAAGAAAATTTTTATTTTCTAAGGTGAGTTTCCATTTTCTGCGACGCTCGGTGTGGAATCTGTAGAAGTACTCGCCTTCAAAATCTCCCAGGACTGTGCGGGTGAAAAGCTGTGAATATTTTTCCAGGTCTAATGAATAAGCATGCTTATTTTGGGACTTGGCCTGCCCATCGGAATTACCTTCTGTGACTGTCTGGTTCGACTCTCAAATAGCCCTGCGCAATATTTCGGTCATATAACCTTCACTCCGAGCTTGTCTGTAAGAAACCTACAAATTTTTCACAGAGGGTCATTTAGATAAGCCCCCTTGCTTGTTTGTTGTGAGGCTCCATAGACTGAAACCGTTATCTATCAAGAGCGGCTAAGAGAACTGGCTCGTTGACGCCGCAGCAACCTCGCCGTGCCCCTCGTGGGCAGGGGCTAAGGTGCTTCCGCCAGTATCGATAGAACGAAAGGAGTGCCGTATGGCACCGCCTCCTTCTTTATCCTACGAGTTATATCCACCCAGGTCAGAAGCTAGTTGTGAGTCTCTTTTCAAGACTCTAGACCAGCTGTGTGCTACCCGGCCCGACTATGTTTCGGTGACCTATTCGGGGAGCAATGACCGCAAGCAAAATACGCTGGCGCTACTGGACCATCTGGTTCACGAGACCCCGCTGACCCCGGTCGCCCACCTCACCTGTGTGGGGCATACCGTGGCTGAGCTTGAAACTGCCGTTCGGCTGATTCTCGGTCTGGGAGTCAGGGGCTTTCTCGCCCTGCGCGGCGACTTACCGGGCTCATCCGGCCACGCGGCGTCGTCCTCGCAAGACCTTCCGCTGGAACTGCCCTTTGCCCGCTACCTGGTGGAGCTCATCCGCCGGATTGAGAGCGAAGATTTCAGCCATTTAGCGGCGGGAAAGGTCTCGGTGGGCGTGGCAGCCTACCCCTATAAACACCCGGAATCTACCTCCCTCTTGCAGGACATTGAGATTCTGCTTTCCAAGCAGAGGGCAGGGGCCGACTACGCCATTACGCAGGTTTATTTTGACAATGCCCAGTATGCCGGCCTGCTCGATTCGGCAGAAACGGCCGGGGTGAGTCTGCCGATTATTCCGGGCATTATGCCGGTGACCTCGCTGAGGCGTCTCATCAAGCTCTGCGAGATGTCGGGGGTGCCCATACCGCTCAAACTAGCGGGCGCCTTAGAAAACGCAGATACCCGACTGGAACGCCACCAGATTGGCGTGGAATTTGCCTACCAGCAGTGCCGGGCAGCCCTAGATTCCGGCGCCAGCGGCCTGCACTTTTACACCTTCAACGAGCACACCGCGGTACTCGACGTGCTCGAAAAACTCGATATTGCCCCCTACACTTCCCGCTTTCCCCACAGACTGGGCGAGCTCTCATTTTCCTAGGAGATTTTTTATGACTACCCCTTTCCCCACCGCAACCATTCTTGGCTACCCCCGCATTGGCGCCCACCGCGAAACCAAAAAGGCACTTGAAGCTTTCTGGAAGGGCTCTGCCAACCGTGAAGACCTCGATTCTGCCCTGGCGCAGGTGCAGAAGGCTAACCTGACTCGCCTGCAGGAGCTGGGGTTGAAAGAAGATTACGCAATCCCCGCCTCTTTCTCCCACTACGATCAGGTGCTTGATGCGGTACGTCTTTTCACTGCGGTGCCCTCCCGCTTTGCCTCCTCTCTGGGTGCTGAAGGTCTTCTGAGCCTCGAGGGCTACTTTGACCTGGCACGCGGTACCGCTGAACAGCCGGCGCTCGAGCTGACCAAGTGGTTTGACACCAACTACCACTACCTGGTGCCCGAGCTTTCTGAGACCACCGAGTTTAGGCTCAACACCGCCGGCCTTTTTGCTCAGCTCGATATTGCCGATGAGGCGGGGGTGAAGTTGCGCCCGCAGGTGGTGGGTCCGCTGACCTTCCTGCTACTGGCTAAAGCTGCCGACGACGCCGCCGAGGGCTTCACCCCGATTTCCCGCCTCGCTGACCTGCTTGAAGAGTACGAGTCGCTCCTGGCAGCCCTTGCCGAGCGCGGTTTCGCCTGGCTTCAGCTCGATGAGCCTGCCCTGGTCACAGATGCGGCGTTGGCGGCCTCTGGCCTGGATGAAGCCGGCCTGGCGGAACTGGTGGCAAGCACCTACCGGCGCCTTTCTGCGGTGGAGAAGCGCCCCGCCCTGCTGGTGACTTCCCCCTACGGAGATTTGGGGGCGAACCTGCCCGCGCTGGCAGAATCGGGAATCGAGGCCCTGCACGTTGACGCGGTGAGCGCTCACTACGGTAGCCGCCTGGCTGAAATCTTCGACGGCGCGCACGAGAGCCGCCCGGCGCTTGTTCTCGGCGCGGTCAACGGCCGCAATATCTGGCGGGCAGATTTGGCGGCGGCTCTTAAAGCGCTGGACGGCGCGGGGCAGGTTGCCGCAATTGCCACCTCCACCTCGCTCCAGCACGTGCCGCACACCCTCACCGGCGAAGATCACCTCCACGAGGGGCTGCGCAACTGGCTTGCCTTTGCCGATGAAAAGGTAGCCGAAGTACTCACCCTGGCGGAGACACTGAGAAACGGGGCTGCTTCAATTTCGGCAGAAGTCGAGGCGGCAACCGTTGCCCTGGCCGAGCGGGAGCGGGCGCGCGGCGTCCATGTGCCCGAAATCCGCGATCGCGTGGCGGCTGCCACCGCGCAGGACGCCGCTTTCGAGCGGGCGTCTGCGCAGGTGCGGCAGGCGGCGCAGAAGTCCCTGAACCTACCCGAACTACCCACCACAACCATCGGCTCCTTCCCGCAGACTCCCGAGATTCGCAAGCAGCGAGCCGCATATCGGGCAGGGGCAATCTCTCAGGCAGAGTTCGAAGAATTCTTGAGGGCCGAAATTGCCTCGGTGATTCGTCTCCAGGAGGAAATCGGGCTGGATGTACTGGTGCACGGCGAAGCAGAGCGCAATGACATGGTGCAGTATTTTGCCGAGAACTTTGACGGCTTTGATACGACCGTCAACGGCTGGGTGCAGTCCTACGGCTCTCGTTGCACCAGGCCCTCAATTCTGTGGGGCGATGTGAAACGCAGCGGTGAAGGTCTGGCGGGAGAGGCCTTTACCGTACCGTGGATTTCTTACGCGGCGTCTCTGACCGAGAAGCATGTGAAGGGTATGCTGACCGGCCCGGTGACCATTCTGGCATGGTCTTTTGTGCGCGATGACATTCCCCGGGCTGACACCGCCTACCAGGTGGCGCTTGCCCTGGCCGATGAAATTGCTGATTTGGAAGCGGCCGGAATCCGGATTATCCAGGTGGATGAGCCTGCCCTGCGCGAGCTACTACCCCTGCGAGCTGCTGACCAGGCGGCTTACCTGGACTGGTCGGTGGGCTCCTTCAGGCTGGCTACCTCGCAGGTTGCTGACTCCACCCAGATTCACACCCACCTCTGCTACTCGGAGTTCAACGAGATTTTTGCCTCTATTGACGGCCTCAACGCCGATGTAACCTCGATTGAAGCGGCCCGCTCCCGTCTGGAACTGCTCGCTGATCTGCCCAGTTCTTTCGACCGCGATTTGGGCCCCGGCGTGTGGGATATTCATTCGCCCCGGGTTCCCTCGGTTGATGAGATTTCAGAGCTCATTGCTGCAGCCCGCGAGGGAGTGCGGCAGGGGCACCTGTGGATTAACCCCGACTGCGGTCTGAAAACCCGAGGCTATGCAGAAACCCGGGCCTCCCTGGAGAATCTGGTGGCGGCAACTGAACTGGCAAGAAGCGCCCAGACCACCGGGGTGGGCGTATAGTCTGGTCTGAGACCCAGTAATCAACCGGCAAAGGAGAAGGCCGTGAGTGAAGAAAAAATTGAGTACCGTCGCATGGGTGATTCCGGTCTGATGGTTTCTGCCGTGGGCTTGGGCTGTAACAACCTGGGCAGGGCAAAAACCGTGACCGAAACCCAGCAGGGGGTCAACGACGTCATCACCGCGGCCTTCGAGGCTGGTATTAACCTCTTTGACGTAGCCGATATCTACGGTAAAGAACCGGGAACCTCAGAAACCATGTTCGGCAAGGCGCTCAAAAACCTTGGCTCATCGGCGCGAGATGACATCGTGGTGGTTTCCAAGTTCGGAATGGATATGAAGGGGGCTAACGGCCGCGACTTTGGCGCTCGCGGATCCCGCGCCTACATTATGCGTGCGGTGGAGGCTTCGCTGAAACGGCTGGGGACCGACCACATTGATCTCTACTTCTACCACACCCCAGACGGCGTGACCCCGGTGGAAGAAACCCTGGCCGCGCTGGATACCCTGATTGAGCAGGGCAAGGTGCGCTACATCGGCCACTCTAACCACGCCGGTTATCAGATTGCCGAGGCGGAATATGTGGCCCGTCAGCTGGGAACCCAGCGCTTTATTGCTGCTGAGAACCACTACAACCTGCTGGACCGCCGGGCGGAGCTGGAAGTTATGCCCGCCGCCCGCAAGTTTGGCCTGGGCGTGCTGCCCTACTTCCCGCTGGCAAACGGTTTGCTGACCGGCAAGTACAGGCGAAATGCTCAGGCGCCGGAGGGCTCGCGCCTCTCCCATTCCCGTACGGAATACCTGGAGAATGCTAACTGGGATCAGCTGGAGGCTTTCTCTGATTTCTGTGCCCAGCGCGGCATTACCGAGGTGCAGGCGGCCTTTAGCTGGTTGGCTGCCCAAGAGCCGGTTGCCTCGGTGATTGCAGGAGCCACCACCATTGAGCAGGTCAAGGCTAATGCTCAGGCGGCCTCGGTAAAGTTCTCGGCAGAGGATTTGGAACAGCTGGATCAGATTTTCCCCGCCCCCGAGAAGATTGCCCTTTTCTAACCTTGGTTTCACCAGGGAAAACTTCTCTTTAAACAGAAAACGCGCCTCCTTGCCAAGGTACGACCAACTCGGCAAGATTAGGCGCGTTTTCATATCCCATGAAACACAAAATTACTTCACGGCTGAAGTAATCTCGCTGAATCAATACTATAACCCTCCCCAGCCAAAACGCAATAATTCTTTCCTGGGAAAGTTCTGAGTGCGGATTCTTCTTCAAAAAGTTTGTCCTGACATATCGCTGTAAACACGAAAGAGCGCGATAGCATGGTCACGTTAACGTAGTGGCTCCCTCCGGCAACAGCGAGGTTGTCTCTTTCGAGGAGTGTGAATGAGCGGGTCTCAGGCAGCAGGCAGTAGTGGGAAAGCGCAGAAAGGTAGGCTGACCCTCTATACCTGGATTATCACCCTGGGCGGTTTTCTCTTTGGCTATGACACCGGAATTATCAACGGTGCCCTGCCCTTTTTGCAGAGTGATTTCCGCCTTTCTGCCCTAGCAGAGGGAACCGTTACCGGCGCGCTCACGTTGGGCGCTGCCTTGGGCGCAGTAACCGTGGGGCAGTTGGTTGATCGCTTCGGCCGCCGCCGCGTGCTTTTTGTTCTCGCCCTCCTCTTTAGCGTGGGATCAGCGGGTATTGCTTTCTCCACCTCTCTGGGAATGCTCATTTCTTTCCGCGCGGTGGTGGGCCTGGCGGTCGGCGCGGTCTCCGCCGTCGTCCCCCTCTACCTTGCTGAATTGGCACCGGCTCATGCACGCGGAGCAATCGTAACTCGCAACCAGTTCATGATCGTTACCGGTCAGCTGCTTTCCTACGCTACGAATGCTTGGTTGGGCAATGTTTACCTTGAGAATGAATCTATCTGGCGCTGGATGTTCGCCCTCTCCATCCTTCCTGCTTTAGCCCTCTTCTTGGGAATGTTTGCGGTGCCGGAGTCACCACGTTGGCTTTTGCTTTTGGGGCGACAGGACGACGCGCTGGTGGCCCTGCAGCGACTGGAGGGTTCCGCCGGGGTTCAGAGGCTGGGTGAAATAAGCGCCTCTGTATCAGCTGATACCACCGTGAGAACCTCCACCCTGGCTGATTTTTTCAGGTCGAAAAAACTTCTGGTGCTGCTGCTCGTGGGAGCCGGAATTGGCATCACTCAGCAGATTACCGGTGTTAACGCTCTGATGTACTACGGCACTCAGGTGCTGCGTGAGTCAGGTTTTGATACCGATGCCGCCCTGACCGCCAATATCGCTAACGGCCTTATCTCCGTGGTGGGAGCGGCGCTGGGTCTGTGGATTGTCGGTAGGCTTCCGCGCCGGTTGGCCCTAACCATTGGCCTGGGCGGAACCACCGGCTCTCTAGTGGCTTTGGCGTTGATCTCCGGGCTGGCGGAGGGCCCCTCTCGGGCCTGGCTCGTACTCTTGATTTCGGTAATTTTCCTGGTCTTTCAGCAGGGTTTAGTCTCCCCGGTTACCTGGGTTCTCATGTCTGAGATTTTCCCTGCCTCTGCTCGCGGGGCGGGCATGGGGACGGTGACTTTCGCATCCTGGCTGGGTAACTTCGCTGTTTCCTTCACATTCCCGCAGGTGGTAGCGGGAATAGGGCTGGCACCGACCTTTGGAATCTTTGCGGGCCTGGGGGTCTTGGCAATTCTCTTTACCCGAATCTTCGTTCCCGAGACTGCCGGGCGTGAGCTGGGCTAGCTGTCTGCCTTTCCGAGACCACCCGCCCCAGCGGCGTCCTGCCCCTCGACCCCGAACAAAACGGCTCCGCATCACAGCCGGCGGGCAGGGGCCCGCGAGGTAGGCTTGTATTCCATGGTGAATGCTATTGGTTTTGATCGTGAGAAGTATATTGAGATGCAGTCGGCGCATATTCAGCAGCGCCGCGAGCAGCTGGGCGGCAAGCTCTACCTAGAGATGGGCGGCAAGCTCTTTGACGACATGCATGCTTCCCGCGTGCTCCCCGGTTTCACTCCGGATAACAAGATTGCGATGCTGGAGAAAATCCGCGATGAGGTGGAGATTCTCATCTGCATCAACGCGAAGGATCTCGAACGCAACAAGGTGCGGGCCGATCTGGGGATTTCCTATGAGGACGACGTGCTGCGTCTGGTTGACGTGTTCCGGGAACGCGGTTTCTTGGTAGAGCACATTGTGCTGACCCAGATGGACGATGAAGACCGCAAGGCGGTTGCCTTCAAGGAACGTCTGGAACGTTTGGGTCTGAAAGTTGCCCGCCACCGTGTGATTCCGGGTTACCCGGCCAATACTGACCTGATTGTTTCTGAAGAGGGTCTGGGCAAGAACGAGTTTGCCGAGACTACCCGCGATCTGGTGGTCGTCACCGCGCCCGGCCCTGGCTCGGGCAAGCTGGCGACCTCCCTCTCGCAGGTATACCACGAGAACAAGCGCGGGGTGAAGGCTGGTTACGCGAAGTTTGAGACCTTCCCCATCTGGAATCTGCCCCTGGAACACCCGGTGAACCTGGCCTATGAGGCGGCAACTGTTGACCTCAATGACGCCAACGTGATTGACCACTTTCACCTCTCTGCCCACGGTGAGACCACCGTCAACTACAACCGCGACGTCGAGGCTTTCCCCCTGCTGAAGGTTCTGCTGGAGAAGGTCACTGGCACCACCCCCTACCAGTCGCCCACCGATATGGGTGTGAATATGGCGGGTAACTGCATTACCGATGACGCCGTGTGTCGGGCTGCCAGCGAGCAGGAGATTATCCGCCGCTACTTTAAGGCTCTGGTTGATGAGGCCCGCGGTGGTCTGGATTCCACCCAGTCAGATCGGGCCGCCGTGGTGATGGCCAAGGCAGATGTTCGAGCCACCGACCGCCGTGTGGTGGTTCCTGCCCGAGAGCGTGAAGAAGCAAACGGTCTGCCCGGCGCTGCGATTGAACTGCACGACGGCACCATTATCTCTGCCAAGACCTCTGACCTGGTGGGGTGCTCCGCCGCTGTTCTGCTCAAGGCCCTGCGTTATCTGGCGGGCCTGGATGAGAACCAGCATCTTCTCTCTGATGAGGCAATTGAGCCTATCCAGCGTTTGAAGACCCAGCATCTGGGTAGCTCCAATCCGCGCCTGCACACTGATGAGGTACTGATTGCCCTGTCGGTTTCTGCCTCCACCGATGAGAACGCAGCCCGTGCCCTGGAACAACTAAAGAACCTGCGCGGCTGCGACGTTCACACCACTACCATTCTGGGATCCGTGGATGAGGGTATCTTCCGAAGCCTAGGCGTGCTAGTGACCTCTGATCCGAAGTTCCAGAACAAGTCCCTCTACCAGAAGCGGTAAACATGCGGCCCCCTGCGGTACTCATTAGGGGTAGTGGGAGGGCGTTTAAAGGATCGGGAAAAGTGCAAGGCCTGTTTGAGTGCATCTAGGTTTTCATCCTTTGTTGCTCGGTAGGTCTGTATTCCCTGCCCATTCCAGTCAGTACATCTAGGTTCTCCTTCTATTTCCTGTGGTGGCCCTGTCTTCCGTGTTAGTACCCTTTGGTGCACCTGTATTCCTTACCTATTCCGTTCGGTACACATGGATTCCAGGGGTTTGCCCTTTGGTACACATTCCTAGCGCCAGTACACATCTATATGTGTACTGGCGCGCTCCATGTGTACCG
This sequence comes from Rothia aerolata, assembly GCF_014635585.1. Classification (GTDB taxonomy): domain Bacteria; phylum Actinomycetota; class Actinomycetes; order Actinomycetales; family Micrococcaceae; genus Rothia; species Rothia aerolata. The sequence goes on along the minus strand of NZ_BMDC01000005.1, from coordinate 690 downwards.
AAGGGTTTTCTTGTGGACTATCCGTGGGGATTCGGGTGTACCGAGAAGCTAGCCAGTGGGGGTATTGAGACCTTTGAACGCACAGCCTGTGGCTTAGAGCTGGCTTTTCTGGTGTAAAGAGCGGTGGTTTGAGGGAGTTTTAAAGTTTTTTGAGAAAAATTTTCTTCCCCTTAACCCGGCCCTGACCTGGTGGTTTATCGGTTGCTTATGACCTGGGTCAACACCCAAGGCTGGGTTTGTGATGCAGGTCTATAGAATCCGAGTTGCGAAGGGTCTTGTGCCTGCGTATAGTAGTACAGGTCGCCGCGACGAGGGCAAGGATGAATTGCCTAGTCAGAGCGGGATTTCATAAGTTTATAGAGTGGTTTTCTTCAATTTATAGAACCGGGTAATTCCGGTTGTGATTGTGAGGGGAACATGGTGAGGAGCAGCATGGGTGACCGGGTTGCTTCCGAAACTGATACTCTGGTAAGCTTGATGAGTTGCCCAATTGAGGTTGGGTCGACATTCCAAGATTGACTGACCTGATCAATACGAACAAGGATTCTTCTTGTTTGGTTGGCTGGTGTGGTTTGTTGTTTGAGAACTCAATAGTGTGCTTTGTTCAATAAGGAACACGCCAACCATGTGGTTGGTGTGTTGACTAGGACTGATACCAAATATTTATTTGTTTATGTTTTGAAAACATTT
>NZ_BMDC01000004.1:201951-266332 GCF_014635585.1 Rothia aerolata | reverse complement strand
GCAACCTGGATTCTGTAGACCTGCATCACAAACCCCCACCTGGGGGTTAACCCAGACCACACCCGGAACTGTTTACCCAGGTCAGAGCAAGTTTACCCACCCAGAATTTTTTCTAAAAACTTCCCGAACTGCCCCACCACACCCTCGGCAGACCAGCACAAGGCAGAACCCCTGCCCACTGGCTAGCTTCTCAGCACACCCGTATTCCCACAAGACATCCTTTTGGTACACATTGAGAGCGCCAGTACACATATAGATGTGTACTGGCGCTCTCAATGTGTACCAAAAGGCAAACCCCTAGAACCTAGGTGTACTCAGTGCACTAGATAAGGAATACAGGTGCACCAAAGGGGTGCTGACACGGAGCCCAAGAACACCACAGGAAACAGATAGGGAACCTAGGTGCACCCCAGCAAGCAGGAACAAACTCAGCTCGCTCAACGTTGCCCTCTATATACGCACCAAATTACAACCCCTACCGTGAGGGGACGAAGGAGAAACCTTGCCAAAGCTTTCCATCTTGGATTTTGCAACTATTTTTGACGGCGAGACCCCCAAAGACAGCTTCAAACGCTCAGTTGAGCTGGCCCAGCACGCTGAGAAGCTCGGCTTTGAGAGAATCTGGTACGCCGAGCACCACAACATGAACAGTATTGCCAGCTCGGCCCCGGCCGTTCTGATTTCCCACGTGGGCGCCCATACCGAGAAAATCAGGCTGGGTTCGGGCGGGGTGATGCTGCCCAACCACTCGCCACTGGGTATCGCCGAGCAGTTCGGCACCCTGGCGGAGCTCTACCCCAACCGTATTGATCTGGGCCTGGGCCGGGCTCCCGGTACCGATATGAAGACCATTCAGGCTCTGCGCCGAGATCCCAATGACGCCGAGCGCTTTCCCCAGGACGTTCAAGAGCTTCAGGGCTACCTCAGCAACAACAGCCTGGTTCCCGGTGTTAACGCCACCCCGGGTAAGGGCACCCATGTTCCCCTCTATATCCTGGGCTCCTCCCTCTTCGGGGCTTCCCTCGCGGCGGCCCTCGGCCTGCCCTACGCCTTTGCCTCGCACTTTGCTCCCACCCACCTCGAAGAGGCAATCAAGCTCTACCGCGAGCGCTTTGAGCCCTCCGAGCAGCTAGAGCAGCCCTACGTGATTGCCGCCGTCAATGTGCTGGCAGACGAGTCTGAAGAAGAAGCCCAGAAGCAGTTTGAGCAGGCTAAGCGCGACCGCGTGAAGCGTATGGTGGGCAGGGGCCGCAACTACTCGGAGTCTGAGCTGGACTTTCTGATGAACTCTGCCCAGGGTCGGCAAATTCTCGCCATGATCAAGTACTCGGCAGTGGGCACTGCCGAGCAGGTGAAGGACTACCTGCTGAACTTCTCCGATTCCGTTCAGGCAGATGAGCTCATGCTCTCGCCCCTGAGCCCCCACACCGCCGGCGTCTACAAGACCTTAGATCTTGTGGCCGAGAAGCTCATCAGCAAGTAAGGAACCATCATGAAACTTTCCCTCTTAGATCTGGCCACCATTCACGAGGGCGAGACCCCTCGAGACTCCTTTGCCCGCTCGGTCGCTATGGCGCAGCAGGCGGAAAAGCTGGGCTTTGAGCGTATTTGGTACGCCGAGCACCACAATGCCCCCAGTATTGCCAGCTCAGCGCCTGCGGTACTGATTGCGCACATCGCCGCCAGGACGTCGTCCATACGGCTGGGCTCGGGCGGAGTGATGCTGCCCAACCACTCGCCGCTGGCGGTGGCCGAGCAGTTCGGCGCGCTGGAAGAGATGTATCCGGGGCGGATTGACCTGGGCCTGGGGCGGGCTCCGGGCACGGACGGTAATACCGTGCGCGCCCTGCGCAGGACCCTGGACGCCGCCGAGCGCTTTCCGCAGGACGTGAAGGAGTTGCAGGGTTACCTACAGGGTGACAGCCTGGTTCCGGGCGTGCGGGCCACCCCGGGCCACGGCACCAATGTGCCCCTCTATATCCTGGGTTCCTCGCTCTTTGGCGCCTCTCTCGCGGGTGCGCTGGGCCTGCCCTATGCCTTCGCTTCGCACTTTGCCCCTGACCTCTACGAGCAGGCGATTAATGTGTACCGGCAGAAGTTTGTGCCCTCCGAGCAGCTGGAGCACCCCTACGTGATTGCCGCTGCCAACTTCATTGCCGCCGACACTCGAGAAGAGGCGGAAGCGCAGAAGAAGATTGCTATGCGGGAGCGGGTGCGCATGATTGCCGGTCGCCAGCGCTCCTTCACCAATGATGAACTCGATGCGCTCATCGAGTCGGGTGGAGCCGATCAGATTCTCAATATGTTCCGCGTGCTGGCGGTGGGTGTTGGGGACGACGTCGCCGACTACCTGACCCGCTTCAGCGCAATTGCTCGGGCCGATGAGATGATGCTGACCAACTACTCGCCCACCACCGCCCAGGCGGCCCGGGGCCTAGAAATCGTGGCTGGAGCCATGCTTTAGCGGTTGATGTCGGCCCGTAGGCACAAGGTTCTTCTCAGCATAAGTGGTGCCCGCACACAAAAGGAGCTCCGTTTCCCCCTTGGAAACGGAGCTCCCATCGTAGAAACTCTCGGTTTTGGCTACGCTGCCTACCGAACTCTCAAATTCTTCGTGCGGTCTTTACATCATTTGCACCGAACGTATCGGCTGCCAAACTGGACCTTACCGGATATAGCCGGCTCCTATGGAGTTGTTAGACACTTACACCAAAGCAGAAAGATCTGCGATCAACTTTGACTTACCTGTCATAAATCCCCTTCCGGGATTACTACCATCAGTGAGCTATCTAGTGACCTTCATCACTAGCCTTTGCTCACTTATTATTTAACTCCTGTTCACCGGGAATGGGAAGAGGTTTCAGCAAGTTTTTTAAAAAAATTTCCCCTCCCCGCCGCACAGGGCAGAGAGGGGAAAGAAAGAACTTACTTCTCAAAAGTAGCGGTGTCGATGACGGCGCGGAACTGCACGTCGCCGTCCACCACCCTGTCGTAGTACTCGTCTACCTGATCCACCGAGATCTTCTCAATCACAGCACCAATACCGTGCTCGGCGCAGAAGTCCAGCATCTCCTGGGTCTCCTTGATACCGCCGATGTTGTTACCGGTGAGTACCTTGCCGCCCATGATAAGGCGACCCAGGTGAATACCCAGCTCCTCCGGGGGCAGGCCCACCACAGACATAATGCCGTGGGGCTTGAGCAGGCCCAGGTAGGAATCCAGGTCAATGGGGGCCGAGATGGTGTTGAGAATCAGGTCAAACTCACCGCGGTGCTCTTCAAAGAAGCCCTCTTCGGTGGTGGCCAGGGTACGGGCAGCACCCAGTTTACGAGCGGCTTCTTCCTTCTTCAGGCTGCGGGAGAGAACGGTTACCTCGGCGCCCATAGCGGCAGCAATCTGCACACCCATGTGGCCCAGGCCGCCCAGACCTAGCACGGCAACCTTCTGGCCCTTGCCCACCTTCCAGCGAGCCAGGGGTGAGTAGGTGGTGATGCCGGCGCAGAGCAGGGGCGCAGCGACGTCAAAATCAATACCCTCGGGAATGTTCAGTACAAAACGCTCGTTGACGGTGACCTTCTGAGCGTAGCCGCCCTGGGTGATGGTGCCGTCAACATCTTCGGAATTGTAGGTGCCCACGTTTCCGTTGAGGCAGTCCTGCTCCTGGTTATTTCGGCACTGCTCACACTCACCACAGGAGTTGACCAGGCAGCCCACGCCCACGCGGTCGCCCACCTTGAACTTGGTGACCTTCGAGCCAACGGCCTCCACCACACCGGCAATTTCGTGGCCCACGGTCAGCGGAAAGTGCGCCTCACCCCACTCGTTGCGGATGGTGTGAATATCCGAGTGGCAGATACCAGCTGCCTTGATGTTGATAACAACATCGTCTTCGCGCGGATCACGGCGCTCAATCTCAGCAATCTGGTAGGGCTCCTGGGGGCCGGTTTTCTGTAGGGCTTTGACGGTGTAAGACATAGTCTTCTCCTTCTTCAATATCTGTGTCTTACAAGCCTAGGCACAAAAACGGCTTCTGTAACAGGGGTGCGGGCGGTTTCAGCTGAGAGAGTGTGTTGTTGTGAGGACGACGCCCCGCTGGGTTGCAACCGGTAAGGGGTAAGGTAAAACTATGACTCCACCGGAAGGACTCCACACCTACGCCTACTACCTGGGGATTGAACCCTGGAGAATCCCCATCGTGATGCTCTCAGCCCTGGGCATCTATCTGGCCTTCCTCCTCTTTGTAAAACTATTCGGCGTGCGCGTGCTAACCGGCTGGAACGGTTTTGACGCAATTATCATCATCATGTTCGGCGCTGTCGCAGGCCGCGTAATCATCGGTCACCCGCCTACTCTCGCCGCCGGCGTCATTGGCCTGGGTACCCTGATGGTGCTGGAAATGATTTTTGGCGCGGTGCAGTCGGTCACCGGAATTCGCAGTCTCAACGTAAAACCCCGGGTGATTGTTGCCCACGGGAAAATTCTTGAGAAGAACCTGCGGCGAGCGCATCTGACCCGGGTTGAGGTCTTTGGGGCGCTGCGCCGAGCTGGAGTTGCCCAGCTCTCCCAGGCTCAGTGCGTGATTCTTGAGTCAACCGGCGGACTCTCGGTGATCCGTGAGGGCGAGAAAGTAGACCCTTCATTTCTTGCCGGCGTAATAGACGCCGAGAAGGTCTGAAGTTTTATAGGCTGAAAGTCTATGAGCCGGGACGATAGTAAGGACGACGCGCAGGGCGGTTTTACCCGCGGGAGCCAGGAATTCACCCGCATGTTGGTGGCGATGTTTGCCGCCGGTGTTGCCACCTTCGCCCAGCTCTATTCACCGCAGGGTATTCTGCCCTCCATCGCGTCGTCCCTGTCTATTGATGCGGCCTCAGCGGCGCTTATGATTTCCTCCTCCACCCTGGGCCTGGCCGTTTTTGCCCTGGTGTGGGCCTATATTGCTGACCTCTGGGGAAAATCCCGCGCCATGTTTGTGGCGGTGTCTCTGGCAACCCTGCTGGGACTGGTGATTCCCTGGGTTCCCTCTCTGAGCGTGATTCTTCTGCTGCGGTTTGTGCAGGGGGCAGCCCTGGCGGGGCTTGCCTCGATTGCTGTTGCCTTTATCGCCGAGGAAACCAACCCGCTCTATGTTCCTACCGCCACCGGCCTCTACGTTGCCGGTACCACCCTGGGCGGGCTGATGGGCAGGCTTATCGCAGGGCCGGTGAGCCAGCTGACCGGTGACTGGCGGCTTGCCCTCACCACGGTTTCTGTGCTCGGTGCAGGAGCCAGCCTTACCTTCATGCTGCTTCTTCCCCGGGCGCGGCGCTTCACTCCCCTGCCCCGACAAGGCTCGCTGACGGTGCTCATCTCCCGCATCGGCACCCACCTGCGCAACCCCGGTATGCTTGCCCTCTTTCTGCTGGCCTTTACCCTCATGGGCACCTTTGTGAGCGTCTATAACTACGTGGGCTTCAAGCTCGAAGCCCCGCCCTACCTCTTCTCAGAGATAGCTATTTCCCTGCTCTTTGTTGCCTACCTGCTGGGTACGGTGTCGTCATCGGTCTCAGGCCCCCTGGTGCAGCGGTGGGGCCGTCTGACGGTTCTCGCCCTGGGGGCCGCCCTGATGGTGGTGGGAATCCTCCTGACCATGTGTGCACCCCTGGCCCTGGTCATCACCGGAATTCTGCTGCTTACCTTCGGCTTCTTCTGTAGCCACTCCGTAGCGGCCTCCTGGGTAGGTGCCCGCGCCAGCACCGGCAAAGCCCAGGCCACCGCCCTCTACAATGTTGCCTACTACCTCGGCTCCGCCGCCGTGGGCTGGGTCAGCGGCCTCTTCTACAATGCGGGCGGCTGGCAGCTCACCGGCCTGTTTGTGATTTCTCTGCTGGTTCTCTTCGGGACGGCGAGCGGGCTGGTACTGCGCGGCAGGCGCGCCTAAGCCGCCGCAGCGGCGTCCTTATTTCTACCTCGCCCGCTGCACAGCCTCTTCAAGCAGGCCGCGAATGAACTCTACATCGGCGGGGTCGCAGCCCTCGAACACCATAAAGGCATCGAGAAAGCGAGCCTCCGGAAAACCTGTCTCTTGGCGAAATTCCTCAAAGGTGAGGCCGCTCTGCGCCAGGTTCTCCTCAAACTCACGCGCGAGTAAATCCCGCTCAGAATTGCTCAAAGACATGCGACAGCTCCCATAACAAAACCCACTGAACTAGGTTAGCCCGGTCAAACGCTTGCAGAGCAATACTGGGGCTTATTTAAAAGGTCACACAAGACAGCCCGAGAGCGCCGGGCCAACTGGCATCGGGATGAAGCGACACAGGTGCGAGCCTGCGAGCACATAAGAGTGAGCGGAATCGCGGAGCATGCGTTTAAGGGAGGTTGGCCCGCGCTCTCGGGCTGGATACCTACCTTTTAAATAAACCTCTAGAGCCCTCTCTCAAAGCGGGCAAGAACAGCCTTAATCATGGCACCCATGCGCGAGCGCTCGGGAACGATGGGAGCAATATCGAGCTTCTCCATGGGCTCGGCGGTCACCGGGCCCACCGCCGCGACCGTTATTCTTTTCAGTGCCTCCACCAGGGCCTGCCGCTGATTCCTCTGCGCCGCCCGGTTGAGCATGGCCTCAAAGGCGGGGGCGGCGGTAAAGGTGATGATGTCGATTTCCCCGGCGAGGACGGCATCAATCAGCCGCTCTGCCTTTTCGGGTTCCGCGGGCTGTGCCCAGCGGTTGGGATGCACCTGGATCACTACCGCACCGGCCTCTTCTAGCCTGCGGGTTAAAGCAGGGTCGGGCTGACCGTGCTGCTGAAGCACCACCGTTTTACCCTGCACACCCACCGCCAGGGCAAGCTCCACCAGAGATTCGGTAGTCTCTATCTCGGCAATGCCGGAATCCTTGTAGCCCAGCCCCCGCACTGCACCGCGGCCCTTGGCTCCGCGTACGTAGAAAGCGGTCTGCTCTAAAGCCCGGGAAAGCTCCTCTTTCAGGCCGGCCTTCTCCACCGCTTCAAACCAGCTTTTCAGACCATAGCCGGTGGCAACCAGCAGCATATCCGGCGGGCTGGCAATCACCTGCCGGGTCTCATCCAGCAGGGCGGCGTCGTCCTCAGTCTTAACAATCCGCACTGTGGGAGCCACCAGTACCTGCGCCCCGGCCCGCTCAAAAGCACCCGCCTGCTCTTCGGCCCGGCGGGAGGCGGTCACTGCCACAGTCTTACCCGAAAGAATATCGCTCATGGCCCCATTCTACGGGGTAGACAAAAGCCCGGGCCCACCTTGAAAGGTAGACCCGGGCTTGAAGAAGAGAAGTTACTACTTCACGTAGGTCACGCCGGTCTTCTGCTTGTTGGTGGGCAGGTAGGCGTAAGGTCCAAGACCGTTATCGCCGAAGGAGTAGTCCACCTCAGAAGTAGCACCCGAGTAGTTGATCTTCACGGTCGGTGACAGGGTACCGCCGCGGCGTCCATCAACGTTATCGATGAAGGACTGCACCAGACCGTCAGGCTGCACGTAGTGGGAGTAAGCCTGGAACTGACGGGGGTTCTGACCGGGCTGGGGAGCCTCGGGGCGGTCAGCCGGCAGGTTCAAATCGGTGGGTGAACCCAGCACCAGACCCGAGAGGTTCATGGGCTGGAAGTCCGAGCGGATACCGTCGCCCACAAAGCCGTAGACGCCGTCGGGGCCGCGCAGGCCAGCCGCGTAGGTGAACTGGTGGGAGATGGTGAACAGGTAGTACTTGCCGTCCTTGATAATCATCTGAGGACGCTCGGTCTGATCGTTCACACCGTAGGCGGTCAGAATCGGAGGAAGCATCTTCCACTCGGTCAGCTTCTTATCGGTAGCAACCGCCAGGCCGATGTTGCCGCGCTGCCAGAAAGTACCCATGCCGTTGACCTCTTCAACGGTTTCTGCATAGGGGTCGCCCTCGCGGTAGCCGAGATCTGCTTCGGTAATCAGGGTCTCGGGGTCGCCGGGAACGCCGCCACCGGTGCCCTCGAAGAGCATGTAGGTGGTGCCGGGGTTGTAGGGATCCTCAAAGGTGAAGGGGTCGCGGAAGGCGAAGTACTCGTTCTGTTCCTTGGTCTGGTACCACTTTCCATCCGGCTCAAGAATGGTCTTGTGGTCGTCGAACTTCGAGAAGGTCACGCCGGCCTTGGTTGCCTTAATCTGGCCCTCAACGGTAGCCAGCACTGCGGGCTTGCCCTCGGTGCCGGGGCGGGGAGTGCCAAAGGTGGTAGCGGTGTAGAAAACGCGCACCTTGTTACCCTGCATCAGGCGGGCAGAGCCTGACCACTCAGTGTTAGAAACAGAGGTGTTGTCTTCAAAGAGGTGGCCGCCGTAAATCCACTCAGTGTTGGGATCAGCGTTGGAGTGGCGGTAGAAGAAGCCAATGCGGGCGCTCCAGTGGCGCTCGTCAAAGGGAATGGAGCGGGGTGCTACCAGGCTGAAGATAACATCCCAGCCCTTGTAGGACACCTGGTTTGAGTACTCGTCGGTCAGCGACCAGGTATCCCATACCCACACCTCATCGGTCATGATGGGGAAGTCCTTGGGAATCTCGGGCATGGTGACCGAGGCGGGCATGGAGTTCTCACCCGGTGCCACGTTGGGATCGTTCTGGGTGCGCATAATCTGGCGCGCATCGGCGCGGGTCCAGCGAGCATGGAAATCAGAATTGATCGGGTCATATGCCTGCTGGGTGTGCAGGGTCGGCTCGGGGCCGTTTTCCGCTGCACGGGCAATGGTGGTGCCTGAGGTGGTGATACCAAAGGCAGCCACTGCGCTACCGGCCATCATCAGCTTGGCCAGACCGCGACGTGAAATCTGCTGAGAAGTCATGAGCGTTGTCTCCTATCTGTTGTGTGGGAGCAACACTAGTTGGTCTTGAAAGCCCGTTCAAGGGCAAAAGAAATTAAAAAGGATAAAAATAATAAGCCGTATTACTTTTAATTTACGTTAAATAAAGATGTTTTTAATGTCGTAAACTACCCATTGGTAATTTTCAACTATTAACTAGCACTCATACATTTCCGCTAGTCATCGGGCGAGATATTGGGTTCTTTGGGTTTTAGGGCACGAAAATTTATACCGGGAAGCCGGTTCCGAGGGGTCACAAGCTGCAAACCGGCCAGCCACCGGAGCAAGCTTTAAGGTGGTACAACACACCTAATATGAGCTACCTTCAGACCCGCAACGCCAGCACTTCTCGGCCGGGGTTTCCTTGAGGGCGCCACATTCGGGGCAGACCCGGTTCATCCAGCATGCTTCCTCTCCGCCCACTTCGGCGGCAGGCTCCCGCTGCGGGGCTAGAGGGAGGACGCCGCCGTCCTCGGCTTGATCGGTCATAGCGGGCCTCCTAGAAGCCGTCTCCCGAATAGGAATCGTGGGTCATGTTGGCAAAGCGCGAATAGTGGCCCTGGAAGGCCACCGCGATGGTTTTGGTAGGGCCGTTACGGTGCTTTGCCACGATCACGTCTGCCTCGCCTGCGCGGGGGGATTCCTTATCGTAGACGTCGTCGCGGTGCAGGAGCACCACCATATCGGCGTCCTGCTCAATCGAGCCCGACTCGCGCAGGTCAGAGACCATCGGCTTTTTGTCGGTGCGCTGCTCGGAGCCACGGTTAAGCTGCGAGAGCGCAATCAGGGGAACCTCAAGCTCCTTAGCCATGAGCTTCAGGGCGCGGGAGAACTCCGAGACCTCCTGCTGGCGCGATTCAACCTTCTTGCCCGAGCTCATCAGCTGCAGGTAGTCCAGCACAATCAGCTGAAGGTTGTTGCGCTGCTTCAAACGGCGGGCCTTGGCGCGAATCTCCATGAGGGTCATGTTGGGCGAGTCGTCGATGAAGAGAGGGGCGGATTCCAGCTTGCCGGTGGCAGTGGCCAGCCTGGTCCACTGGTCTTCATCCAGATTTCCCTTGCGCAGATCCGAAAGATTTAGCGATGCCTCTGCCGAAATAATCTTGGTGATAATCTCGTTCCGACCCATCTCCAGCGAGAAAAACACCGTGGTCATGTTGTTTTTAATCGCCGCCGAGCGGGCAATATCAAGGGCGAAGGTGGAGTTATGGGTGGGAACCATTGCTCGCGAGGCCAGGTAGAGGTGGTCTTCATTATCCACCTGGATGCAGCGCACCGGCACCGACTCAACGGGCTCCACCGCAACAATGAATCGCTGGGAGTCAGAGCGGCAAGCGCGAGCGCGGTGCATCTCTTGTTTGCGGGGCAGGCTAAAGACCGTATCGGGGGAGGAGAAGGTCAGCTTAAAGACTAGAGAACCGCTCTCGCTCCGCTGGGTGCGCAGACCCGTGCGGTAGCCCAGGGAGTGCACCAGTTCCTGCACGTCCAGGGCCAGCGCTCTATTGGTAAGCACACACTGTACCGCGCCTGCACGAGTTACGGTGCCGCCCGCGTCGAGGAGGCCAGCCAGCAAATCCCGGCGCTGCTGCTCAGAGGCACGCAGGTAGCAGGCAGGAATACGCTCTTGGTCAAGGACGCCGCCGCCCAGGTTAGCGCCGAAAGTATAGGGTTCCACCGGCAGTTTAGTCTCGGGCAGTTGAAGGGGGGCGGTGGTGGTGATGCTGTGGTTGAGGGCGGTGCCGGTAGAGGGGCAACGCAGGGTGGAGCGAATCTGCTCGGTGGTGCGCACCTCGGTTTCGGGGCTGTGCCGCTGCACTCCCCCTGCCAGCACGGTCTGCTCAGCTCGCACTGACGTGTGGGCCCGTGTGAGCCACTGGTGCTCGGCATCGGCGATAATCTCAGAACCGTCATCAAACACCAGGCGGTAGCAGGGGCGGTTCTCCATCACCTCGGTAGCGGCGGTAACGGTGGTGGGGCGACCGTCCGCGCCGAGCACCTGATCGCCCACCGAAAGCCGACCCATCGTCGTCCAGCCGGTGGGAGTGGGAATTTCGGTGTCGAGCGCCAGCGCCTTACCCATAGCAGGTCGCGCCGCAATCACGATCATCTGGCCCGCCTGCAGGCCGGCGGTGAGCTCGTCGAACTCGATAAAGCCGGTGGGCACACCGTGAATACCTCCGGCACGGGCACCGTTGGCCTCAATTTCGTCAATGGTGGCATCGAGGGCATCGCCCAGGCGCACGTAGTCCTCATTTTTGCGGCCGTCTGCAACACCGTAAATCTCAGACTGGGCCTGGTTGACCAGCGACTCCACCTCGCCGTCGGCGGTATAGCCGAGCTGGGCAATCTTGGTTCCGGCCTCGACCAGGCGGCGCAGCACCGCCTGCTCCGCCACAATCTCAGCGTAGAAACCCGCGTTGGCGGCGGTGGGTACCGAGGAAATCAGCGAGTGCAGATAGGGGGCGCCACCCACCCGGTTGAGCTCGCCCCGCTTGTTCAGCTCATCGGCAACGGTCACCGCATCGGCGGGCTCACCGTGGCCGTAGAGGGTAATAATTGCCTCGTAGATACTCTCGTGGGCGGGCTTGTAGAAGTCCTGGCCAGAGAGCACCTCCACCACGTCTGCAATCGCATCTTTAGACAGCATCATGCCGCCCAGCACCGACTGTTCCGCGGTGTCATCGTGCGGCATAGTGCGGGCGCCATAATCAGATACAGACACGGGTGAGACCTCTCTTCGCTGGTTGTTAGGGGCAACTTCTATCTTCGCACGGCTTTCAAGTCAGAGACCACTGACCCCGCGGCGGTGGCTGTCTCAGTGCTGGGTCAACCGGGCTGGGCTGTGAGGTCTTGGGCCAGCTGCTGGCCCAGCTTCTCCACGTAGGGGCGCGGGTTGGCCAGGGACTCTTCGAGGGAGATTCCCAGATCAAGGACGGCGTAGGTGCGGCTAAATCCCGCTTCTTGGGCCTGCTCGGCGGTGAGTTCTCGGCTGCCGCAGATGGCATAGACTACTGCGCCCTCTTTTTGCCCGGCTGCCGCCACCCCGGCGGGGCCCTTGCCCGAGAGGGTCTGCTCGTCGAGCTTTCCCTCGCCGGTGATGACAACTTCTGTACCTTTGAGCGCCTGATTGAAGCCGGTGAGTTCAAAGCAGAGATCGATTCCGGGGCGCATCTTCCCACCCAGAGCCAGGGCAGCGAAGCCTAGCCCTCCGGCAGCACCGGCACCCTGCTGGTTGGCAAATGTTCCACGTGAAACATTTAAAGACAACTCAAGTAGGTTGGAAAATTGCTTAAGAGCCTGGTCGAGTTCGGCAACCTGCTCCGGGCTAGCCCCCTTCTGCGGACCATAGACCGCCGCAGCGCCCCGGTCTCCACAGAGCGGATTGGTGACATCGCAGGCGATCGTGAGCTCAATGTCAGCCAGTCTGGAATCCAGACCGCTCACATCAACGCTAGCCGCTCCCAGCAGGGCCCCACCGCCGTGGATGAGCCGGGCGCCGGCGTCGTCCTCAATAACAGCACCCAGAGCCGAGAGCATACCCGCCCCGGCATCGGTGGTAGCAGAACCGCCCAGGCCCAGCGCTATGGAGCGGGCACCGGAATCCAGGGCCGCTAGAATCAGCTCACCCACGCCAAAGGTGGTGGCGTTCCAGGTATCAAGTTGATCTGACTCAAGGCGCCAGAGACCGCAGGCCTCGGCAACCTCTATCACCGCGGCCCGAGTAGAAGTTTCATAGGCGAACCGCGCCTGTACCGGCTCTCCCAGCGGGCCGGTTACCTCAGCCGTGATTTCATCAAACCCGGCGGCAAGGGCGGCATCAACCGTGCCGTCGCCGCCGTCTGCAATGGGGCAGATGCGGGGTTGGAAGCCCTCTCCCAGCTGACGACGCATACCGGTAGCAATCGCCTCGGAAAGCTCCACGCCGGAGAGGGAGCCCTTGAATTTATCAACGGCAATCAGCACTTTGGGGAAACTCATGCCTCTATTATCTCTTGGAGTAGCCCGGTTTGCGACCGTGTTTAGCTCGCGACCTTCAGACCCACGACGCCACCCACAATCATGGCAAGAAAGATGATTTTGGCCAGGGAAACAGACTCTGCCCCGCTTGCCATAGCAACCACCACCGTGGCCACGGCACCCACGGCCACCCAGACCGCGTAGCCGGTGCCCACCGGAATCTCCTTGAGAGCGTAGCTGAGCCCGCCCATGCTAAGAACCATCGCAACCAAGAAAACAAGGCTTGGGCCGAGCTTGGTAAAACCCTGCGAACGGTCGAGGGCAGTAGCCCAGACAGCTTCAAACAAACCGGAAACAATCAGAATCAGCCAGTACACAATACTCCTTGGCTCGAAAATACAGAGGTAAATTCAAGCCGTCTTTGCTTTAACCCTTGGGGGCTCCGGGTACGGCTTACATCGTCCGGTGAGTGATAAAGTCTAGCAGAAGGGGGGTTCTTGGAAGGAAAGTGTGTCCCCAACCCCACAACTTAGTCCCAGAGGCTAACCTCAACCCGTTACCACTCAAAATAATCCAGCACCTGTGGCTTGGGGCCAGTCGTGGATTTTGCGCTGAAACAAGCTCTCGGTACACCTGTGCCAGCCCGACAAGAAGAAATGTGTACTTTACCCATAGAGCTTCCTCGAGAGGCCATTTTTAAACCGAAAATCGGAGAAAAACGGTCATAAATTGGCCACTCGACGATCCTGGCAACCTATACGACCGCCCTGTCTCATTGAGTCGGCACCCATAACCCAAAAGTTGCAGTTTTGGTTCTTATTCAGAGGTTTTAAGAACCAAAACTGCAACTTTGTGGTTTTGTAGATTTCCACTGAAGTGCCAAAGGTATAAGCAAAGTCCGGTTAAGAGCGAAGCCCGGCGGTGCGACACAGATTTGTTCTATAACCCGCAGAAAGGGTGGTAAGCAAAAAACTAGCGATTGAATCCCCCATACCGGATTCAATCGCTAGTCTTTATCACACACATTCTCGATACGAAATACAGCATTTTCTCGCATCGGCTATTCAATTTTCAGAAAGCCTCGGAACCTCAGAAGAGGTCATCTCGAACCATCTGTTTAAAAGTTAACACCACACACCTTTAGTATCCATAGGAGAACCCTGGGAAGAATCTGAGTGTTTTAAAAAGGTTGGATAAACAAAAACTTAAAGAAGGGCGATGAGAGCCAGCCACAGCACCGGGCTAAAAATGATGGAGACCGCTAGCAGGGCAATGTTTGCCCCCGTCATACGGCGGTACTTCACCAGCCCCACCAGCGCCAAAATACCCGCCAGCGCCGAGGCAATAATGCTCAGCACGATGCAGACTAGAAAGGTGGCGATAATCGTTGAGGTAGACCCCACGCCAGAAAACAGGGCCAGCGCCAGCATTACCAGGGCAACAAGCTCAGCCACCGCACCCACCAGAAACATCTGGGTTGCCGGGCGCATCTTAGGCTTCGCCGCCGAAAAGTCCCTCTGCACCCGGTGAGAGCGCTGCCCCGCATCGGGTTGAAAACCGCGCCCGGCCCGGGCACGACGAGCAGCTGCGGAACTCTTACGATTCTTTTTCGAGGGCATGCTTACCAGTATGCCGAACTTTCCTGGATTTTTCTGAAAGGACGACGCCGCCCGCGCTGATGCGCACAAAGGTACCGGAAGACAGCCCGAGAGCGCCTGGTCAACTGGCATCGGGATGAAGCGATACGGGTGCGAGCTTGCGAGCACTCAGGAGTGAGCGGAATCGCGAAGCGTGCGTTTAAGGGAGGTTGACCAGCGCTCTCGGGCTGGCTGTTAACTGAGCTTAGTCGCGCGAATCAGCTTCTCGTTGGTGAACTCAAGCAGACCCCACTGGGTAAGCTCGCGGCCGTAGCCAGACTTGTTGATACCACCGAAGGGCAGATCAGCCTGGGTCACCAGGTGCTCGTTGACCAACACCATTCCAGCCTCAATCTGGTCGGCTACCTCAAGGCCGTGGTCCATATCGGCGGTCCATACCGAAGCCTGCAGGCCGTACTCGCTGGAGTTAGCAAACTTGATGGCCGCCGCCTCGTCCTTGACCTTATAGACCACCAGGGCAGGGCCAAAGAGCTCATTGCAGGAGAGGTCGTCGTCAAAATCAACGTCGGTTAGCAGGGCCGGGGACATAAACCAGCCGGGGCGATTCAGCTTCTTTCCACCCACGTGCAGGGTAGCGCCGTCCTTGACCGCCTGTTCGATACGCTCAACGGCGTCGTCGCGGGCAGACTCCGAGGAGAGCGGGCCCATCTGGGTCTCGGGGTCATCGGCGTCCCCCACCTTAAAGTTGGCAACGGCGGTCTTGGCGGCGTCCACAAACTCATCGTAGATGTCTTCCACCACGATAATGCGCTTGGGCGAGGTGCAGACCTGCCCGGCGTTGGAGAAGCGCAGCCCGGCCAGGGTCTGGGCAGCTTCCGCCACATCTGGGACGTCGGAGAGCACGATTGCCGGGTCATTGCCGCCCAGCTCCATCACGGACTTCTTGAGGTTCTTAGCAGCCAGCTCGGCCACAGCCACGCCGGCCCGCTCTGAGCCGGTAACCGAAGCGCCCTTTACGCGGAAGTCCTCCATAATCTGCTCAACATCTTCTGTGTTGAGGTAGAGATTCTGGTAGGCACCCTCGGTGAGACCGGCCTTGAGCAAAACCTCCTCAAAAGCCGCCGAAGAAACGGGGCAGATTGAAGCCTGCTTCATCAAAATAGTGTTGCCCACCAGCAGGTTGGGAGCGGCAAAACGCGCCAGCTGATAGTAGGGGAAGTTCCAGGGCATCACGCCCAGCAAAATGCCCAGCGAATCGTGGCGCACAAAGTTCACGGGTGCACCCTCAGCATTGAGCTGAGAATCTTCAAGGTGCTGGGGGCCTTCGGTGGCGTACCAGTTGAAGATGTCAACCACCAGCTGGATTTCTTCCAGTGCTTCGGCGCGGGGCTTGCCCATCTCCTTGCCGATAATTTTAGCTAGTTCTTCCTTGCGCTGGTCAAAGCCCTGAGCCGCTTGAGCAAGCACCTTGGCTCTCTCCTGCACAGAGTTCTTCTTCCAGCTCTTATAGGCTGTATGGGCGGCATCGATAATGCCGGGAATCTCGTTTGCTTTAAGGCTTTCAAAAGTCTGCTCGACTTCGCCGGTATTAGCATTGGTCAGTGCGTAGGTGCTCACGGGCAACCCCCTTGATATAGACACATGCTATTTGTAAGCATACTTCTTATGACTCTACTCCGGAGGTTTTCGCCCGTCAATGCACAAAAAGAGCGCCACCCCACCCTGCACGGGTGGAGCGGCGCTCCCTATAAGCCTTAGCTCGATGAAGCTACTTAGGCAGCTACAACGTCCAGCTCAACGTTAGCTACAACGTCTTCGTGCAGGCGCACGGAAACGGAGTGAGCACCGGTTGAGCGGATAGCGGAACCGAGGTGGATTGCGCGCTTGTCAACGGAACCGAGACCAGCAGCCTCAATCGCCTCAGCGATTGCCTCTGCCTTAACGGAACCGAACAGGCGACCCTCAGCGCCAGCCTTGTGAGCAACGGTCACGGTTGCCTCAGACAGCTTAGCTGCCTGTGCCTGAGCCTCTTCCAGAGAAGCCTTAGCGCGAGCGGTTCGTGCAGCCTTGATGGACTCCACCTGGCGCTCGCCGCCCTTGGTCCAGGTCACTGCGAAACCGCGGGGCAGCAGGTAGTTACGTGCGTAACCGTTCTTCACGGTAACGACGTCGCCAGCAACACCCAGACCGGTTACTTCCTGAGTCAGAATAATCTTTGCCATGTTCTTCTACTCTCCTTCTCTTTAGCGGCCAGCGCCGGAGTAGGGCAACAGTGCAACTTCGCGGGCGTTCTTAATAGCCTGAGCGATCTTGCGCTGTTCCTGCACGGTTACGCCGGTAACGCGACGTGCACGAATCTTGCCGCGGTCGGAGATGAACTTGCGCAGAAGTGCGACGTCCTTGTAGTCGATTACAGTTACGTCAGCAGCCTTCAGCGGGTTCTGCTTTGGTTTGGGCTTACGGATTTCAGCCTTAGCCATCGTGGTGCTCCTTAGTGTTGGGAGCCCGCAGTGTTTCTGCGGGATGGGTGAATAAATTTCTTGAGAGGGTTATCGGTTTAGAACGGAGGTTCGTCGTCGTCTCCGGCACCCCAGTCGTAGTTTCCGCCGGACTGAGCGCCCCACGGATCGTTGGACGGAGCGGGAGCCTGCTGCGGGGGTGCCGCGGGAGCCGCCTGAGGCTGACCACCAAAGTTGCCACCACCCTGGTTGAAGCCACCGTTGTTGTTATAACCGTTGCCGCCGGAGTAACCGCCCTGCTGGCCACCGTAGTTGTTGGCCTGCTGCTGGTTGCCTCCAAAGTTGCCGCCCTGGTTGAAACCACCCTGCTGACCACCGAAGTTGCCTCCGGAGCGCTGGTTGCGGTTTACATTTGCCGAGGCGAAGCGGAGTGAGGGACCGATTTCATCGATCTCAAGCTCCATTGAGGTGCGGCGCTCGCCCTCTTTAGTCTCGTATGAGCGTGACTTCAAACGGCCCTGAGCAATCACGCGCATGCCCTTACGCAGGGTCTCTGCAACGTTCTCAGCTGCTTCACGCCACACCGACGCACGCAAAAAGAGGGTCTCCCCTTCTTTCCACTCACCGCTACCGCGATCGAAGATGCGCGGAGTAGATGCAATCGTAAAGTTCGCTACAGCAGCACCGTTAGGGGTGAAGCGCAGCTCGGGATCGCCAGTGAGATTACCAACGACAGTAATGACGGTATCGCCAGCCATTTGATGCCTCCTTACTCAATACTCAAGTGATTTAGTTTCAGTCTGGCACGGGGGTATGACATTTTAGGGTCTTTTCTCCGTACCCGAACTAAATTACTTGGAGGAGATCTTCTGCTCTTCGGGGCGGATGATCTTGGTGCGCATGATGGATTCGTTCAGGTTCAGAACGCGGTCCAGCTCTGCGGCGGTCTCGGGAGTGGAGTGGAAGTTAACGACGGCGTAGATACCCTCGTTCTTCTTCTGGATTTCGTATGCCAGGCGGCGACGACCCCAGATGTCCATCTTGTCAATGGTACCGTTTTCCTTGGTAACCAGTTCGAGGTACTTGGAGAGAGTGGGCTCTACAGCCTTGTCTTCCACCTCGGGATTGAGGATAACCATCAGCTCGTATTCACGCATGATTAAACCCCTCCTTTGGGCTAAGCGGCTATGGGATTTCCATAGCAGGAGATTTCTACAATCTGTGCCCGCACGGGGATTGGCCATTTGTGCACAGACTCAACAACCTTACCGCATATTTGCACCTAGTGGCAGAGTTTGCAACGTAGTCAGGGCAAGGTCACACGAATTACAGCGGTGTAATGATGAGGACAGGAAAGGTAGCTGGTATTAGTAAACCCGCCGGGTCGCCAGCGCATTCATGAGGTTTACGCGAATGGGCATGGTGAAGGCATCGATAATCCACAGCAGCGCCAGCAGGCCCCAGAAGAAGTAGCCCACCAGAACAGCGGCGAGCAGGGCGCCCAGGCCGTTGAGAATCAGGTAGAAGAGACCCATAAAGGGCTGGCGCAGGTAGAACTTGTGAATGCCGAAAAAGCCCAGGAAGAACCAGAGCAGGTAGGCAACCAGCAGGGACTTCTGGTGGATGACAAAGGTAGGGGCGGAACCCTGAAAGTCACCCTGAGAGAAGCCACCCTGACGGGGCTGACCCAGACCGTAGCTGGGCGAGAAGGGGTTACGGTTGTTTCCGGTGTTGATGTACTGCGGGGTGTAGTGTTCGGGGCGTTCCGACAAGGAGTCTCCTTAGGTAAGAGCGATACGTTCTTACTCCCCCAATCTACCGGTCAGCTACCGGAGCCACCAGGGTCTTTCGCAGAGGGCGTGATAGCCCTAGTCTCGATCGTCAAGACCCGCCGAAATCGAGGCGGTATCGTCGGTTGAGGTGATATTGGCGTGGATATATGCCTCAACCGTTTCAGACTGCGGTTTGCCGTCAACGGTGTAGGTCAGCCGAAACACAACCGGGTCGTTCTGATTTGCCTCCCACAGGCTGGGCTGGTTTTCATTCTGGGTCAGCACCAGCGGGGGCCGCTCTTGCAGCTCCCACTTCACGTCTTCAATCTTGCGGGGGCGGGCGGCGCTGGGGCTGGATGAAGCCGAGGCGCTGGGAGTCGCCTCCGCCGAGGAGTCGTCGAGCGGTCGTCCTGACGAATCGTAGATCTGGGAGGCGGGGCAGCCCGAGGGAGCTAGCGTATGCGCCGACTCGCAGGTTTGCACCCAGGTCTCAATCGCGGCGTCGGTCTCCTGCCACATGCGAGCCGAGGGGCGAACCTTAATATCCACCGGGGCAAGTTCGGTCTGGCGGAAACCCAGAGAAATAGTCTTGGCCCCGCCCGCCATGGCGTAGTAGGAATCCTTGGGGAAATCCAGAATGTACTCGCCGGGTAGCAGCGGCATATCCCAGTGGAAGGCGTGCTCACCGTCGGTCACGGTATTGCGCATTTTCAGCTGATAGCCGTTGAGCTCTACCGAGTCGAGATCAATGGTCGAGGTAATTTTCTGGTTCACCTGCGAGGTGTAGTCAAGGCGCCACACATCATTGAAAACTCCCGACCGGTGGTCCTGCACCAGGGGAATCTCCACCCGCTCTTTCTGCCCCTCAATAGTCAGCTCTGCCTGCGCCACAGCACGGTCGCCCTGCTGGTCAACAGAGGTAATTGAGTATTCCTGCACCCGCCCCTGGGCCGCCCGGTACATGGAGTTTTTCAAAAAGACAGCCGACTGGTTCGAGTAGGCAGAGGCATCAACCGCCATGAAGTAGTTACCGCTCTGTAGGCGGGAGAGGTAGTTATCTGCGGCCTCTCGCGGGCTGTGGGCGAGAAAAATATAGTTGCCCAGCGATGCCACCAGGGCGGCTAATGCCACCACCGCAATAGCAATCAGACCCATGCGGCGGCGCACCAGAATCTTCTCCGAGCGCGTGAGAATACCGGCGGCACGGGTGGTAGTGGACTGGATGAGGCCGGACGGCGACCACCACTGTTTAGCGCGGGTGGCCTGCTGAGCGTCGTCCTGCTCGGTGGAGGTAGGTTGCTGGCCCTGGGAGTCAGTCTCCGGCTTCATCGCTGACCCCCAGCGCTAGTCTGCCGACCGGGGCTCACCATTCCCGACTCGTAGGCAAAGACCACCACCTGCACGCGGTCGCGCAGGTGCAGCTTGGTCAGGATAGAGCGCACGTGGGTTTTCACCGTGGTCTCAGAGACGAAGAAGCGGCTGGCAATTTCAGCGTTAGACAGCCCCTCGGCAATAGCCCCCACGGTATCCTGCTCGCGCGGGGTCAGAAGTTCCACCTGAGCAGTATATATGTTGTCTGGGCTATATGCGGTAGAGGCGCTCGAAGCAACGTATTCCTCCACCAGGCGGGAGGTAATTCGCGGGGCAACAATCGACTCCCCCGCCTGCACTACCCGCACCGCCTTCACCAGTTCATCGGGTTCAACATCCTTAAGCAGAAAGGCACTGGCACCGGCACGCAGGCCCGAGAAAGCATATTCGTCGAGGTCAAAGGTGGTCAGAATAATTACCTTAGAGTCGCAAGACTCAACAATTTGCCGGGTTGCCTCAATGCCGTCGAGCACCGGCATCCGAACGTCCATGAGCACCACGTCGGGGGCCAGGCTGCGCACCAGCTCCACGCCCTCGGCACCGTTGTTGGCCTCGCCCACTACCTCAATACCGGCCCCCTCTAAAACCAGGCGGAAGCCCATACGCAACAGGGGCTGGTCATCCACCAAAGCCACGCGTAGCGGCTGAAACTGCTGATCCACCAACCGGCTCCTTTCAACGGTAGGGGCGATTATTTTTTACTGCCCTCCCTCAGTTTAGTGCCACCCAAGAGTTTAGGCTTGTGGTTCCCACCTCAGGTGGGCCCGGACTGTCCATCCACCAACATCATTGGGGCCGGCTTCTACGCTTCCGCGGTAAAGGGTAGCCCGCTCTTTCATGCCGGAGATTCCCTTGCCCGCCCCCAGCGAGAAACCACCCGTGCGATTCTGCTCTAGGGCGGCAGAACCATCATTGACCACCGTAATACGTACGTCGGGAAGCTCAACCTGCACCTTCACCCGCACAGAGTGGACCCCCTTGCCGTAGCGTAGAACGTTGGTCAAAGACTCCTGCACAATACGGTAGATAGTCAGCCGCAGGTTGTTATCAGCGGGAATAGATTGCCCCCCGTGCACAAAGGTAACCGGCAGGCCGGTGGATTCAAAGGAACCCACCAGCTCCGCCAGGTTTTCCTCAGCATTATCGCTACCGGCGGCGGGGGTCAGCGGCGCGTTCTCCTCGGAGGAATCGCGTAGCACGCCGAGCATCCTGCGCATATCCGCCAGGGCAGACCTGCCGGTAGAAGAGAGCTCCTGTAGCACCTCATCGGCGCGGTCTTGGTTCGTGCGCCCCACAATCCGAGCGCCGTCCGAGAGCGCAATCATCACGGTCAGCGAGTGGGCAACGACGTCGTGCATCTCGCGGGCGATCCGCGCCCGTTCCTCAGTCGCCGCCAGCTTCTGGGTCTGCGAAAAGCGCTGGATCATCTCGCGATCGAACAGTCGCGACTTACGCACGGCCCGGCCCGCCATCACGATGACCAGGTGGAGCATCAAAATAAAGCCGTAGCCCACCCCGGAGATAAGCAGCACCTCGTTGACGCTACCGTTCTCATAGGGGGTCTCGGTGGTTGTGACCGTTTCAAAGCCCAGCCTAAAGCCCGCCATAAAATCTATGGCGATATAGCTCAGCGAGAAGAGGGAGAGGGCTAGGAAACCCACCACCGCTTTTCTACCGCTGCGTTCAGCCGCAATCGTGTAGAGAAAAATCCAGGCGGTGTAGCCCGTTGCTGAATTATTGGTGGAATGGGTTACCGCCAGAAAGGCAAACTCCACCGCTATCGACAGCAGCAGAAAAACTAGCGGTGCCCTATTGCGCACCACCACAAGGCAGGAGAAAACGATGTTGAAGATAATCAGGGCCCAGACAAGGGGGCCGAAAGTTCGCTGAGACTCCCCCATAAACGCTTGCTCTGCATAGATTCCCGTGACAGTAGATACCACCACTAAGAGCAGGTTTGCCGCGGCCAAAATGCAGTTGACCTGCAGTGGGGAGCGCAGTATCCAGCGGCGGACCGGCCCGTGCCTACCCAGAAGGAGGCGCTGCTCCTCGGTCAGTTCAGCAACCGGATGAGAAGCAGCGCCCGCAAATATGCGTTTCATGGAATTCTATTTGCTATCGGTGAAGCGGAAACGAAGGTAGCCCAGCAGAGCCGGAATCAGCGCCCAGAGAGCAAACCAGCCGCCGGCTTCTGCCTGCTTCATGGAGCCATCGGCCACCGTGTAGGCGGTCATCTCAGTACCCAGGTTCTGGGGCAGGTACTTGGAGAGATCAGTTACCCACTGCCAGTCGCTCAGGGCCATCAGGGTGAAGATGATGGGAAGAATCAGCATAATAGCCACCACCATCATGATTCCGCCGGCATTGTTGCGCAACAGGAAGCCGAAGCCCAGGCCCATCCAGGCCATGAAGACGAAGTAGATTGCCACCGCTACCCAGTTCCAGACCACGCCGGTTTCAAAGGTCGCGGCATCCTTAATCTCCTGGTAGAGCACCATGTGGCCCGCCCAGTAAGAGATAGCCGCCAGAACAAAGCCCAGCACAAAGGTATAGATAGTCAGCACCAGCATCTTGGCGAAAAAGACCATGGAGCGGCGCGGAACGGCTGTGGTGGTGGTTTGCATAGACCGGGTGGCATATTCAGAGCCCACAAACACCACGGCTACAGAACCCACCAGCATATTGCCCATGTCCAGGCCCATACCGCCCAGGCGGTAAGCGTAGTCCACCAGCTGGTTCATATCGACAGCGTTAGAGGGATTGCCGCCGGGGCCCATCATCTCTTCGGCGCTGGACTTCATCATGTCCATAAAGCTGTTAATGGAAAGGCCCATAATCAGCGCGAAGCCGATCATGACCACGGCAATCACAATGGTCATCACCCAGTTGGTGGTGAGGGTGCGGAACTTGAGAAATTCCGAGCGCAGCACGCCGAATAAGCCCAGCTTCTTATCGGCAAACTGTGAGTGGGCGGGGTTCGTGGTAGGAGGCGTTGATACTGCGAGACTCATTAGTTCTTCTCCTTCGGGTGAGAAGCGTTAGACCAGGGGGTAGATGATTCCGCGGACGGCGCGGGGGCGGCATCGTCCTGCACAGGGTTTACATTCCCCAACTGTGATGAGTTGTATTCAACCTCGTCACGGGTCATATTCATGTAGACATCTTCAAGGGTGGCAACCTGGGGGGTGAGCTCGTGTAACAGCAGGCGGTTCTCCAGAGCCAGCTGGGCGAGTTCGCGGGCGGGAACACCGGTGACCATCAGGGCGTCGGTTTCTAGCGGAGAGACACTGGCACCGCGGTTAGCCAGCAGCCGATCGAATTCCTCGCGCGCGTCGGTGCGCACCAGAACCCGGTTGTTATCGGCAAGAGCCAAAAATTCCTTCATGGAGGAATTTGCCAGCAGACGGCCTCGACCGATAACCACCAGGTCATCGGCGGTCTGGGACATCTCGCTCATCAGGTGGGAGGAAATCAGAACGCACTTACCCTCTGAGGCCAGGTAGCGGGCCAGGTTGCGTACCCAGATCACACCCTCGGGGTCAAGGCCGTTGACCGGCTCATCGAGAATCACGTTCTGGGGGTCGCCCAGAAGGGCTGCAGCAATACCCATGCGCTGGCCCATGCCCAGGGAAAAGCCCTTGACCTTCTTCTTAGAAACAGCGGTGAGACCGGTCAGCTCAATAACTTCGTCGACCCGCTTTTTCGGAATACCGTGGGTCATCGCCAAAGAACGCAGGTGGTTCAACCCCGAACGGCCGGGGTGCATGGCCTTGGCATCCAGCAGAACACCCACAGATGAAAGCGGGGACTTGAGGGAGGTGTACTTCTGGCCGTCGACCAGGGCGGTACCTCTGGTGGGCTTCTCCAGGCCCACCAGCATACGCATGGTGGTGGATTTTCCGGCGCCGTTCGGCCCCAGGAAACCGGTAACTCGGCCGTCGGGCACGGTGAAACTGATGTTGTTCACCGCGGTTTTGGCACCGTACCGTTTGGTCAGTAACTGCACTTCTAGCACGTATGGCTCCTAGTATTTTGAGTGTTTCTCGTGTACTCACCCTTAACACTAGGTGCTCTTAGTGCTCGAAGTCCTCAGCCTTAAGGACTAACTTACTCGTTCTCCGGTTGCGATTTTTCACTGAAGGCATCGACCACCGGCTTGATTCCGCTCATCAGCGGGCCCAGCACATCCACCGGGAGAGGGAAGACCACCGTGGAGTTCTGGTCTGCCCCGAGTTCCAGCAGGGTCTGTAGGTAGCGCAGCTGCAATGACGCCGGCGACTGGCTGAGTGTGTCTGCTGCGGCCTTGAGCTCGTTGGAAGATTCGAGCTCACCGCGGGCAGAAATAATCTTAGCCCGGCGCTCGCGTTCCGCCTCTGCCTCTCGGCTCATGGCCCGCTGCATTGCCTCTGGAATCTCGACGTCCTTAATCTCCACCAGGGAGACGTCGATACCCCAGCCGTCGGTGCGGGCGTTAATGATGCTCTGCAAATCGGAGTTGAGGTCTTCGCGATGGGCCAGCAGGTCATCCAGCTCCGCGCGACCCAGCAGGCTACGCAGGGTGGTTTGGGAGATCTGCGAAGTTGCCACCGCGTAGTTCTCTACTTCAAGGACGGCGCGCTGCGGGTCGGTGACGTTGAAGAGCACGACGGCGTTCACGCGGGCGGGCACGTTGTCTTTGGTGATAATTTCCTGCGGCGGAATAGTCAGGGTAATCACGCGCAGATCAACACGCTGGAGAGAATCGATGAGGGGAAAAATCAGGTGGATTCCGGGTTTGAGCATGGGCCGAACATGCCCAAAACGGAATGCAATGCCGCGTTCGTATTCGGGAATCACGCGGATTGATGCCAGCAACAGCACCAGAACCACCACCACAATGCTGAGCACAACTATCAGGGCTGTCATGGTTTTACCTTTCTTCCGAAGATTCCCGCGACGAAGCGCGCTGCTTCTGACTGCGGTCAAGATTCATTCGTTCCAGCGCCTCGGCGGTGGTGCGGTGCAGCGGAGCTTCTTTCACACCGCTCCAACCACGGATTTTGCCAATCCGCGAGGAGCCCACCCGCTGTGAATTGGTCACGGAGACTACCGGTAGCAGTTCCCGCTCCCGCTCCATCGCGCTCTTTGCCTTGCGTTCGTTGGCCACCCCGCCCCATTTCTGGGCGAAACGGTCTATCAGCACCTCGGTGGATTCGCTAGCCGACACATTGCGCACGTGAGTTACCCCCACGCCGTCCAAATTCGCGGGGTTGTGCAGCAGCTTGATACCCAGCGGCACGGTGAGGCCACAACAGAGCACGGCAACAGCTACCTCCACCGCCACCTCTGCCGGGGAATGGAAGAGCACGGCTGCCATGACCATAATGACCAGCGAGAAGGAGGAGACGGCGGTGGCCAAGCCGCGGTGAAAACGACCCGAATCCGAGTAGGGCCAGGGGTCGATTTCGCGCACGATTTCCCTGCCCTGGTTCGAGACCGTACAGGTACTCTTGACCGGGCAGGTGTTGCAAATATCGGCGTTGGCGCGGTAGCGCATCACCCTGTTATCGGTGTCGTAGGCGGTGGGCCAGAGCCACTGGTCTTCGGGACACTGCCAGGCATCGTGGGATTCGTGGTAGTGAAAACCAAAGGTGCGGTTGGCCACCGAGCGCTGGGAGGAGCGCCGGGCTAGCCGGTCAAAGAGGTAGCCAAGGCCAACCAGCAAAAGCGCATACACTGCCGCGACCCACACCAGGGTGGTCACGCCCCATATCTGTTCTGGCACGGCTATTCCTTCCGGCGGTCGCTGCGGTAGGGGCTGAGCTGCTCGGGTAGCTTCTCGGCGCGTTCTGCGGCGGCCAACTCTTCCAGGCGCTCCTCGGTCATCACCTCATAGAGCGGGGGATCCTGTAGCTGTAGGGTGGTGGGCTTGGCGTTCTTAGAGAAGAAAGCCTGAACCGCCCGGAAACTCATGAGAAGAAGCGGAAACACTCCGGTGATAAAGATAATGTCGCCGGGCATGCGCAGCCACTCAATCAGCGAGTTGGTGGGATTGTTGATGAAGTCGAAGGTGCGGGCCTCGTAGTAGCCGGTGTTGACCGACTCGTAGAGCTGCGAGACACCCATGGGCAGAAGCGAAATAAAGACCATCCAAATCAGGCCGATATTCAGTGCCCAGAAGGAATAGCGCAGCCCTTTATCAGGCCAGCGGTTCTCGGGAATGATATACCGCAGACCGAAGACGGCGAAGGCGAGCGCCAAGAAGCCATAGACGCCCATCATGGCGCCGTGGGCGTGGTTGGCGGTCAGGGCGGTTCCGATTTCGAAGTAGGAGACGATGGGCAGGTTAATCAAGAAGCCCATGACGCCGGCGCCCAGGAAGTTCCAGAAGCCCACCGAGACCAGTAGCATCACTGCCCAGCGGTGGGGGAAGGGCTTGGTTTTGTTGGTGTACTGGCGGGCGCCCAGCTGCATAAAGCCCCAGGCCTCAACGGTAAGGAAGGTCAGCGGTACCACCTCAATAGCCGAGAAGAAAGCGCCGAAGGCCATCTGTTCTGCAGGGGTTCCCGAGAAGTAGAGGTGGTGCAGGGTGCCGATGACGCCGCCGAAGGAGTAGAGGATGGCGTCCATCATGATAATCGCGATAGCGATTCGCTCGCGGACGACGCCCAGCAGCACGAACATGTAGGCGACCATCACGGTGGTGAAGAGTTCGAGGAAGTCCTCAACCCAGAGGTGAACCACCCAGAAGCGCCAGAACTCGGCCACCGAAATGTGGGTATCGGAGCTTGCCATGTGGCCCACGGCGTAGAACATGGGAATGGCAAGACCGGAGAAGAGGAAGAGCCAGGGCATGGTGTCTTTACGCTGGCCCTTGATGGTCTGGCTCATGGTGCGGTAGACGATGATAATCCAGAGGAACATTCCGGCGGTGAGCGCCACCTGGAAGATGCGGGGCAGGTCCAGGAACTCCCACTGCTGGGAGAAGAGGGAGCCCGCGGGCATGATTCCCTTCTGGGAGAGCCACTCAAAGAGCATGGAGCCCAGAACCACCACGACTACCGCAATAAAGAGAATAACGGTGAGCAGGCCCTGCTTCTTGGGTTCTTTCTTGGTAATCAGCGGGGCAATGAAGATGCCGCCTGCCAGGAAGGAACCGGCGGTCCAGAGCAGGGAGAGCTGGAGATGCCAGGTACGGGAGACGGTGTAGGGCAGCAGGTCGGCAATCCAGTCCAGACCGTAGAAACTATTGGGCTCCACCCGGTAGTGCTCGGTGAGGGCACCCAGCATCATCTGAATGAAGAAGAGCACGGTGATGGTGATGAAGAAGAGGCCCGCCATCTTCTGGGAGGGGGTCAGCCGCACGGAGTCGGGCTGGCGGAAGTCCAGAACCGGTGCCTCTTCGCCGTGCCAGCCGATGGTACGAGACCAACGGCCATAGATGAGGAAGATAATGCCGATACCACCAATCAGGGCAATCAGCGAGAGAACCGACCAGACCATCAGCTCAGCGGTGGGCTTATTGCCCACGTTCTCTTCACCGGGCCAGTTGTTGGTGTAGGAGTAGTTTTGGTCGGGTCGTTCAGCAGCAGATGCCCAGGCCGTCCACCCGAAAAAGGCGGTGGTGTCGTAGATTTCCTGGTCTGTTTTCAGGGCATCGGGGAACATGCCGTTCTCCCCGGATTCCTCGCGCAGGTAGGTGTTGTAGTGTTCCACCATCCGCTGGAATTCTTTGACCTGCTGGTCAGTCCAGACCAGGGTCTTGGTGTCTTCGCTATAGCGGTTTTCCCGCCATTCGTTTTCAACAGCCTGCTGGGGCTCTTGTATGCCGGCAGCGCGATATTCTTCAATCGCGTGCTCGGTGGTCAGGTGCAGGTATTCAGCGGTGAAGTCGGGGCCAAGGTAGCCACCGTGGCCCAGCGCTGAACCGTATTCCTGCAAACCTCGGCTCTGGAAAATTTCCTGGCCGTGGGTAATCTGCTCGGAGGTAGCAATGGTGTTGCCCCGCTCATCCACGATTTTCTCGGGAAGGGGCATCGAGAGGGAGTAGGTGCGCATGGCAAGGATTGCCATGATGGTAAAACTCAAGAGCAAGACAATGGCTAGGCCCTGAACCCAGCCCCGCCCTGCGTAGGCAGAAACCGCATCAACCCGGCGTTCTGTTTTAAGCCGTGAAGCCAAAGATGGTTTTTTAGACATGGGACTGTCTCTCCGGTGTGAAGAATGAGTGGTGATAAGGGAAAATCCCCACTCCTAAAATACGCATTTAATATGCAAATAATCAACCGGAAAGAACTAGTTTCTCGATTTTGTCCCCGCTAAAGTGCCTAGAGGTTCTCCTTCGCCCATTCCTTCAAGCGGCGGGTTGCCTCTTCCTCCCCCAGAGCGCCCTCATCCAGGCGCATATCCAACAAGAACTTATATGCCTTGCCAACCATAGGCCCAGGTGAAATCCCTAAGATGGCCATAATCTGCTGGCCGTCGAGGTCGGGGCGCATGGCGTCGAGTTCCTCCTGCTCAGCCAGCTCAACAATCCGGCGCTCAAGGTCGTCATAGGCGTGGGCAATCCGGTTAGCCTTGCGCTTATTCCGGGTGGTTACATCGGCACGTGTGAGCCGATGCAGGCGCTCCAGCAGGTCGCCGGCGTCCCGAACATAACGGCGCACCGCAGAATCAGTCCAGCCTGCATCGCCGTAACCGTAGAAACGCATGTGCAGCTCCACCAGGCGCGCAACCGCCTTGATGGTGTCATTATCAAAGCGCAGGGCCCGCATGCGCTTCTTGGTCAGTTTAGCCCCGACCACATCGTGGTGCAGAAAGCTCACCGACCCGTTGGGCTCAAACTTGCGAGTGGCAGGCTTGCCAATATCGTGCATCAGCGCGGCAAACCGCAGTACGAAGTCGGGGCCGGGCACGGCGCCGTCCTCATCGGTCTCCTGGGCAGCCGCCTGCTCAAGAACCTTCAGCGAGTGCTGAAAGACATCCTTGTGGTGGTGATGCTCATCGACCTCCAGCTTCAGCGCCGGAATCTCGGGCAGAACATAGTCAGCCAGACCAGAATCTACCAGTAGCTCAATACCGCGCACCGGCGCCGGAGCGCAGATCAGCTTTTCCAGCTCATCACGCACCCGCTCGGCAGAGATAATCTCAATCCGAGACGCCATGTTCTTCATGGCGGTGAACACCTCGGGGGCCACATCAATATCAAGACGCGCGGCAAAGCGAGCAGCGCGCATCATCCGCAGGGGGTCATCAGAGAAAGAGTCTTCGGGCTTACCCGGAGTGGCGATAACACCGGCCTTCAAATCGCGCGCACCGCCGAAGGGGTCAACCAGCTCCAAAGAAGGCAGGCGCAGCGCCATAGAGTTAATGGTGAAATCACGGCGGAAGAGGTCGTCCTCTAGCTTGGTACCAAAAGCCACGGTGGGCTTACGCGAATCGGGATCATAGGCTTCAGCCCGATAGGTGGTAACTTCCAACAAATCGTTACCCTTGCGAATGCCAATGGTGCCGTATTCCTTACCGATCTCCCAGGTGGCATCAGCCCAGTCAGCCACCACCTGCAAGGTTTCATCGGGAGTGGCATTGGTGGTGAAATCCAGATCCTTTGCAGGGGCCCCCAAGAAAAGATCTCGCACGGGCCCTCCCACCAGCGAAAGCTCAAAGCCAGCGGCGTCAAAAAGCTCACCCAGAGCCAGGGCAGTGGGGTCAATTGCAGAGGAATCAAAAAGGTTCGCCATAGTTCTACAATCGTGCCAGATAAATCACCGTTAGCGGTGCATCCCGGGCATTAATAAGACTTACACCCAAGTATCGGTTAAGGTAGGAGTATGACTTTTCCAGTACCCAGGGCTCCCAAGAAACGGGCTTTCACGCCCGTTTCCATGATGTCCACGGTAGAAGAAGTCTCCGCGGGCGGGGTGATTGTTGACTTTGACAACCCCAATCTGCCCGTTGCCATTATTGCCCGGGTCAATCGCGGCGGCCGCCTTGAATGGTGCCTGCCCAAGGGCCACCCCGAGGGCGACGAAGACAACGTGCAGGCAGCAGCCCGCGAAATTGAAGAAGAAACCGGTATTGCCGGTAACGTTCTCGCCTCTTTGGGCAGTATTGACTACTGGTTTACCGTTGCCGGTCACCGCGTGCACAAGACCGTGCACCACTACCTGCTGGCAGCAACCGGTGGCTATCTCACCACAGAGAAAGACCCTGATCACGAGGCTGTGGATGTAGCCTGGGTCAATATTGACGATTTGGGGCGCAAGCTGTCGTTCCCCAACGAACGGCGCATCTCTGAGATTGCGCGCGAGTATATTATTCACCAGCTTTCTTAGGGGATTCGAGCTCACCCATGACTCAAACAGCTAAGGCGCCCCGCACGGGTGCTGTATCCAGTGCCATTATGGCCTCGGGAACCATGCTTTCCCGCATCTTGGGTTTCGTAAAAACCATTCTGATTACCTGGGCTATCGGTACGGGTACAGCAATGGGTACCATTTTCGAGACCGCCAACACCCTACCCAACCTGATTTATGTTTTGGTGGCGGGCGGTATTTTCAACGCTGTGCTGGTGCCGCAGATTATCAAGGCGGCTAAGCACGATGACGGCGGCTCCGACTTTATCTCGCGCCTGGTCACCCTTGCGACCACCGGTATTGCCGCTGTAACCGTGGTGGTTCTTGCCTGCTCCTGGCCCATTATCTCGGTGATGGGCCAGCAGTGGACCAACGAGCAACGTGCCCTGGGCCTGGTGTTTGCCCTCTGGTGCCTGCCGCAGATTTTCTTCTACGGTTTCTACACGATTATTGGCCAGGTACTCAATGCCCGCGGTGCCTTTGGCTGGTACATGTGGTCGCCGGTAATCAACAACGTGGTGGCTATTGCCGCGCTGATTCTCTTTATTGTGCTCTTTGGCCGGCAGACCAACACCACCCCGCCCCTCCATGATGTCTCTACCTGGACCAGCGCCCAGACCCTGGTACTGGCGGGCTCCGCCACCCTGGGCGTGGCGATTCAGGCTTTGATTCTGCTGTTTCCACTCAAGCGCCTGGGCCTCAAGCTCCGCCCCAAGTTCGGCTGGCGCGGCATTGGTCTGGGGGCCTCGGCCAAGCTGGCGGGCTGGACCCTGGCCACCGGCATTATCTCCAACCTCGCCTTCTTCTACCTCACCAAAACGGCGTCCAACATCATCAGCACCGACGGCACGGTGGTTCCCGGCATCCAGTCGCTGAACTACTCCTCCATGCTCTACTCGCTGCCCCACGGCGTCATCGGTCTTTCCATTGCCACCTACCTCTTCAACAAGATGTCGGCGGCCAGCCAAGACTCCGACGACGCCAACGTGGTGGCAGCCCTTTCGTCGGGTCTGCGCGTCTCGTCTTTAGCCACGGTCTTTCTCGCGGTGGCGCTAGTGGTCTTTGCCGGCCCGGTGGGCATGCTCTTCGGCAACGGCAACCAGATCTCAGCCGCCATGATTGGCCAGACCGTTGCGATTATGGCCCTGGGTGGGCCCTTTCTGACCATCGCCTTTATGATGGGCCGCGTGCTCTACGCCCAGGAAGACGCCAAGACCCCCTTCTTTATTCAGCTAGCCTCTGCGATTTTCGTGGTGATTCTGGGCTTCGCTTCGTCTCGCCTCGACCCCGGCTACATCGTTTTTGGTCTCTCTGCCACCTACGCCCTACAGAACATCATTGCCGTGGTGCTCAACCACTTTGTGCTCAAGCGCCGCTTCGGCGACTACGACGTTGCCAACATCGTCTCCACCCACGCCCGCGTTGCCCTGGCCTCCTTCTGCGCTGGCCTGGTGGGTGCCCTGGTGCTGTGGATGCTGGGAGGCTACACCCTCGCCGGCTTTGCCTGGGGCAGCATTATCAACGCGCTGATTACCATTGTGGTGGGCGGTGTTGTGATGGGCATTGCCTACCTCTTCTTTCTGCAGCTCTTCCGGGTTCAGGAGATCGATATTTTGCTGGACCCCCTGCGCCGTAAACTGCCCTTCCTAAAAATCTAAGGTCACTTTCCATCCACCGTCTGACGAGCGCTGTAAACCCCTGTGCCGTACAGTAATATCTTTTCTAAGACTCCAAGACTCGATATCACGCCCCGGAGGCTCCCTTGTCGCAGAAACCATCGCACTCTATCCCCCTCAACACTGTTCTGGGCGAACGCTACAAGGTCACCGGAACCACCCATGAAACCCCCGAGGGTGACTCCATTCTTGAGGGTAAGGATCAGGTGCTTAACCGCAAGGTCTCTATTGTGGTGGCAGCACCCGAGCACCACGACCGTCTTATTAAAAACGCCCGTACCATGGCGACCAATGCGCGTTCGACCATTCAGGTGCTGGATTTGGGCAATGCAAACGGTCTCACCTACCTGGTGACTTCCCACTCCCGCCCCGAGCCGCTGGTAGATAACCTGCTGGTTGATTCCAGCATGCTGGCTGCAACTTCTGAAACCCAGGAGGCTCTGGGCCAGGAGATTTTTGGCGATGAAGCGCCCTCCCGTGGCTCCTACACCGCTGGGGCAGCCGGTGCTGCGGCGGCGTCGCCCATCTCGGCCACCCGGGCGGCAGATGCCGCCCCCGCCGCTGAGGACCAGGACTTTGCAGACTACAGTGAGTACGAGGACTACCCCGAAGAGCGCGATTTTGATGATGAGGACGACGACGAGCGCCGCGGTAGCGTGTGGATTGTAGCGCTGGCTGCGATTCTGCTGCTGGCCGCCGGTGTTGCCGCGGTCTTTGCCAACCTGGGTGGCATGGTTGACCGTGATGCCTCTCAGGAAGAGGCAGCGAACCTGGGGGGAGCCTCCAGCTCCGCCAGCCCCTCGCAGAGCCCCTCGGAATCACCCAGCGCCTCTCCCTCCCCCACCGAAGAGGAGAAGCCCGAGCCTAAGTTTGGCACGGTGACCCGGCTGGTTCCCTCGAACCAGGGCTTCATGGCGGATCAGGATCGCACCCTGGGCCAGATGACCGACGGCAACGATTCCACCGCCTGGATGAGCTACGGTTTCGCCACCTCTAATTTCGGCGGCGCCGCTGAAACCGTGGGTCTTGCCTATGAGCTGGAAGAAAAGACCACTGTCTCCGAGCTGACCATCAACCAGACTTCGGGTTCCGGCGGTGCCTTTACGGTCTTTACCAATGATTCTGCCTCACTGGACGGTGCGACCGAGGTTGGCTCCGGTTCTTTCACCGGCGAGGAGACTAAGGTGGAGCTCGATCAAGAGAAGCAGGGCGAGGGTGCCCAGTACGTGATTGTTGAATTCACCGAAGCCCCCAGCCTCTCCCAGCCCATTGCGGGTTATAACTTTGGTTTGCGCATCAATGAGGTCAGCGCAAGCAACTAGTGTATGAGGCGGAGACTGGCCGGAATAAAGCCAACCGGTCTCCGGTTATGTTCGGCAGATAAGTTCTGTTTTATAAGGAAAGGCTACGCTTTGACTACCAATCTCGGTGGCGTTTTTGGCGGCGGAACCGGCATTAACCTGAACCTGGGTGATGCCCCCGCAGCTGAGGCAACCCATGATGAAACCGTTCATGACGTGATTATCGTGGGCTCCGGCCCCGCAGGCTATACCGCGGCAATTTACACTGCCCGCGCCAACCTCAAGCCCATTCTCTTTGCCTCCTCGATTTCTCCCGGCGGCGATCTGATGACCACCACCGAGGTAGAGAACTTTCCCGGTTTTGTGGAGGGTATTCAGGGCCCCGAGCTGATGACCACCATTGACGCGCAGGCGGAGCGTTTTGGTGCCGATGTGCGCTATGAGGACGTCGAGGCGCTGGAGCTCGACGGCGAGGTGAAGAAGGTTATTCTGGCCGATGGCTCCACTTACCTGGCCAAGACCGTGATTATCTCTACCGGCTCCGAGTACCGCAAGCTGGGCGTGGACGGCGAGCAGCGGCTCTCAGGCCACGGTGTCTCCTGGTGTGCCACCTGCGACGGTTTCTTCTTCAAGGAGAAAGCGCTGGCTGTGGTTGGCGGCGGCGACTCCGCCCTGGAAGAGGCCCTCTACCTGACCAACCATGCCTCCAAGGTCTACCTGGTGCACCGCCGAGACTCCCTGCGCGGCTCAGACATTATGCAGCAGCGGGTCTTTGAGCACGAGAAGATCGAGGTGGTTTGGGATTCCACCGTCAAGACCATCAATGGCGGCGATAAGGTCACCTCGGTAACCCTGACCAATACCAAGACCGGCGAAGAGTCCGAGCTGGCTGTCGAGGGCGTTTTTGTGGCTATTGGCTCCGACCCCCGCACCTCCCTGGTTCAGGGCAAGCTGGATTTGACCGCAGACGGCACCATCGCCGTAGACGGTCGCACCTCCAAGACCTCCATTCCCGGCGTCTTCGCTGCCGGCGACGTCATTGACCCCACCTACCGCCAGGCCATTACCGCCGCGGGCTCGGGTTGCGTTGCAGCGCTCGATGCCCAGCACTATCTCGAAACTCTCTAAGTTTTTACCCCGAAAGGATTTTTACTATGGCAGATCAGGTAACCGACTCAACCTTTGCAGACGAGGTTCTGCGCTCCGACAAGCCCGTGATCGTGGACTTCTGGGCAGAGTGGTGCGGCCCCTGTCGCATGGTGGGCCCCGTGGTTGACCAGATTGGCGAGGAGTACGCAGACAAGGTGAAGGTTCTCAAGCTCGACGTTGAGAACAACCCCGCCACCGCCATGAAGTACGGCATCACCTCCATTCCCGCTATCTACGTGTTCAAGGACGGCGAGGTAGACCACCAGTCCGTAGGCGCCAAGCCCAAGGCCGCCCTGGTCAAGGAATTCTCCAAGTACCTGGAGGGCTAAGGCCTTTTAGGGTTTAGATAAGGACGCCGCCCGCCCGGCTCCCCTGCCTCACGGCAGGTGGCTGGGTGGGCGGCGTCCTTTGATATTTTAAGTACTAGACCTCGTTGGTGTACTTTGCGCGGGCGATGGAGTAGATGCCGTAGAGAACAAAGCCCAGAGCTGTCAGAATTAGCAGAATCGCACCGAAAGGCTGGGAGCCGATGGTGCGCAGGGCTGAATCCATGCCGCCGGCTTTGCCTGGGTCGCTGGTGAATCCTGCCCAGATAATCAGGCCAC
Organism: Rothia aerolata; assembly: GCF_014635585.1. Taxonomy (GTDB): domain Bacteria; phylum Actinomycetota; class Actinomycetes; order Actinomycetales; family Micrococcaceae; genus Rothia; species Rothia aerolata. The sequence continues at coordinate 231,275 of NZ_BMDC01000004.1, read as the reverse complement.
CGAGCACCAGGAAAGCGATACCGCGGGCAATGTAGCCCACGGTTCCTGCAATAACAATTGCTGAACCTACGTTGCCGCCGCTGGCGCCGGCTTCAAGGTCTTCCTTGAACTTACGGGTAGCGCCCTTGTAAATGCCGTAGATGCCCACGCCGATTACCACCAGGCCTGCAAGTGCAATGATGATTTTGCCGCCGGGCATTTCCAGCACGCTAGAGGTGACAGAGCTGGTCTTCTGGCTGTCGGAGCTGGAACCACCCATAGCGAACTTAGAGGCGGAGAACGCCAGGCCCAAGAACACTACGCCCAGGGCGGCGCCCTTGAGCTTATCTTTGGTTTCGTTGGCCACCACGATAGTCAGCAGACGCCACAGGCCCAGCGCCGCCAGGCCGATGGTCATCACCCACAGTAGAATCTGGCCACCGGGATTCTGGGCAATTTGCGCCATCGCACCCGAATTCGAGGCCTCTCCCCCACCGCTGCCGGTTGCCACCTTAAAGGCAATCCAGCCGATCATAATATGCAGCAGGCCAGAAACCACAAAACCAACCTTGGCTAGGGCAACCATAACAGGGTGCTGAGCCAGCTTATTCGCGTGACGGTCAGTTTTGTTCTTGACCTCATTGACTTTTCCGTTACTCATACTGCTTATTATCTCAGGCTGCGGGCACTTTTGCAGTTCCGTGCAGGGCGCACCGTTTGCCGGGGGGGTAACCTTCGACCTAAAAGGTAAAAACAGGGATTTTTTCCATCTAGAGGATCAACCTGACAAGCTAAATGGAAAAAATTGGTATTTTTTCCATTTAGCTCGGTGGTTTAAGGGTATAAATGGTAAAAACAGGGATTTTTTCCGTTTAGATTCTAGAGGTCGTGATGAATACATCTGCCTACAAGCCACTAAAAACTGTCTTCCACATGAACGATGAGACCTCAGCAAGCACTGAGGAAGCTCAGCGGCGCAAGTATGCCTTGACCCTTGATTTCAAAGTAGGATCAAAAGACCTTTTTTATCTGCCCACTGCCACCCTCTCGCTCCTTGCGGAACAGATTCTCCTCCAGGAACAAAAAATCCATGTAGCCACATTAGATTTGCCTTCAGCAGCAAGTCAGAGCTATCTCTTCAATCTGCTCATCGATGAGATCAGCGCAACCAACGAGATTGAGGCAGTACGTTCCACCCGGCAAGAAATTGAAGAGGCACTCCTGGCAGAGCCTACAGAAAATAAGCGTTTCAAAGAGCTGGCAAAGCTATACCTTGCCTTTTCATCGGGAGATATATCTGCACCATCTACACCCCAGGAGCTTCGCACACGCTACGATGATTTGCTCGGTCAAGAAATCTCTTCTAGCGATGCTCTAGACGGCGCGCTCTTTCGCAAAAATCCTGTTTTCATCAAAGATGCCGATGGCCGCCAGCTCCATCAAGGCGTAACTGATGAAACCCAGATTCACCGTAATCTTGCAACGATGTTGCAGCACGTGGATGACCCTCAGGTTCCCCGGTTAATGGCTGCAATGATCGCTCATTTTATGCTTGAGTACACCCACCCTTTTTACGATGGTAACGGTCGTTTTGGTCGCTATCTCCTCAGTGTACACCTCTCCGAAGTCCTGTCTCGATACACGGTGCTAACGCTCTCAAAAACCATCAATGAGCAGAAGAAAAAATACTATAAGGCATTCGAGGATGCAGAAAATACTCTCAACAGAGGTGAGGGGACCTTCTTTATCCAGGCGATGCTCGAACTAATTTTTGATGCGCAAGATTCTCTCTTGAAAGAACTTGCAGATAAAAAACGTCTCCTGCAATCGCTTAAGAGCCGATTAGAAATTTGGTCTTATTCCCACCTTCAGGTTTCAGAAGATTTTCTTAAAATCTTCGGGATTCTTGGGCAGGTTGAACTTTTTGGGAAACCCTCAGGCATCTCAATCAACGACCTTGCTTCTGAAATCAATAAAAGCTGGAAGACTACCCGAAAACGTGTTGAGCAGCTTGAGAATGAGGGGCTCGTCAAACACACTTCAGACCGCCCACTACGTGTAGCCCTGTCGGATCAAGCAAAAGAGATTCTTGGTTTGAGTTGACCATAGGGCGATGTTTCACGTGAAACATCGCCCTATTGAAGTTGTTTTAGAGAGCTCTAGTCATTTCCAGTTCAATCAGCTCAACTCCTGAAGGCAGCTTTTCAATCTTCTGGATGCCGGTTAGATTCCACCCCTGCCGCCGATAAAAATTCACGGCACGCTCATTTCCCGCAAGCGCCCATAGTCTTGCTGGAGTAAAACCTAAACTGCGCAGTGCCTCCAGTGCTGACTCCATCAGAGCATAACCGGCACCGAGACCAACCACCCGGAGCGAAACATAGAGCGCATAGATTTCTCCCGGTCTTTATCAGCTCGGTCAGCTCCCACCGTGCAAAAACCAGCGATAGTGCCAGCCCGCCACGCGCACCTCAGCTATAGCGGCGGCGTCCTCAATCTTTGCATCGCGCCCCCCGGAACTCAGTCACGGGAGCCACCTCCTACCTCGATAGCGCCTCCGCAATCGCTGTTCCCAGCTCCGCGGTGGTTGCTGTGCCGCCCAGGTCGCCAGTCAGGTACTCGCCTGCAGCAAGAGTACTCTCAATAGCGGCCAGAACCGCAGCGGCGGCGTCGCGCTCCCCCAGATGATCCAGCATCATCGAGCCGCACCAAATCTGCCCAATCGGGTTAGCAATACCACGGCCAGCAATATCGGGTGCAGAACCGTGCACGGGCTCAAACAGGCTGGGGAAATTCCGCTCTGGATTGATGTTGGCGCTAGGTACAATACCAATGGTGCCTGTGCAGGCCGGGCCAAGATCCGAGAGAATATCGCCGAAGAGATTAGACGCAACCACCACATCAAACCAGTCAGGATGCAGCACAAAGTTAGCAGTCAAAATATCAATGTGGAACTTATCAACGTCAATCTCAGGGTAGTTCTGCGCCATTTCTTCCACCCGCTGATCCCAGTAGGGCATGGTGATTGCAATACCGTTTGATTTGGTTGCCGAGGTTAAGTGCTTCTTCTCGCGGGTCTGTGCTAGGTCGAAAGCGAACTTGAGAATTCGGTCTACGCCGGTGCGGCTCATCACCGTTTCTTGAATGACTACCTCACGGTCGGTACCCTCAAACATTTTGCCGCCGACTTCAGAGTATTCGCCTTCGGTATTCTCGCGAACAACCCAGAAATCAACCTCTCCGGGTTTTCTATCTGCAAGAGGAGACTTCACACCGGGCATAAGCTTGACGGGGCGCAGGTTCACGTACTGGTCAAAGCTACGGCGGAACTGCAGCAGCGAGCCCCACAGGGAGACGTGATCGGGGACGACGCTGGGCCAGCCCACCGCGCCAAAGTAGATTGCGTCGAAGGGTTTGAGGAGCTCAAACCAATCGTCGGGGAGCATCTGACCATGGCCTTGCCAGTACTCAGCGGAAGCAAAATCGAACTCTTCAATCTCCAGGGTGAAGCCGAATTTTTCTTGCGCTCTGCGTAGAACTTTGAGACCTTCGGGAACTACTTCTTTACCAATGCCGTCACCGGCGATTACGGCAATTTTGTAGGTGCGGTTCTGGGACTCGCTCATGTCTCGCTCCTTTGCGATTTTGCTAGCTAATTTGAGCCTACTCTGGCTCGCCAAGAATTTTGAGAAATTACGAGGCAACGATGTAGCAGCCCAGCCATCGCGATTGCCCAGATTACACGGCAATAGCAAGGAAGAAAGTTCCCAGATTTTCAACCAGAGGAAGTTGATCTGCTCGCCCCAGAGAGGTTGAAGCAACGCCCATCATGCCCAGCAGAAAGACCATGAGATAAAGCCACATGCAGAAGCTCCAGAAGATCACCGCCGTGCTGGATATGAGTTTCTCAGTGGCATCAACCATAGGGCTTATAGAAATAGCGGTGGTTCTGAAATAAATATTTCAGAACCACCGCATTTTTACGCTCGTCTTAGGATTTATTGGCGATAGTCAATTGAAATTCGACCGTCGATAGCACCCCTATGCATGCGCTCAAAGACTTTATTAATATCTTCGAGCCGGGCAGCCTCAACGTTGGGCTTTACCTTGCCCTGTACATAGAAATCTATTGCTTCAGCCATATCCTGCCGGGTTCCTACCAACGAGCCCCGAATGGTCAAGGAATTGAAAACAATATTGAAAATTGAAGCGGGAAAATCTTGGGGAGGCAAACCGACAAAAACAATGGTTCCTCCGCGACGCGAAACCCCAATTGCCTGTTCAAAAGCCGAGGGATGAACCGCAGTGATAACACTGCCGTGGGCGCCGCCGTCCGTCAGTTCAACCACCTTGGCGATGGGGTCTGACTCATCCTTCATATTCACGGTTACTTCAGCCCCCAACCGGCGAGCCAACTCCAGCTTGTCATCTGCAATATCAACCGCAGCAACTCGCATTCCCATAGCCACAGCATACTGCACCGCAATATGCCCCAGGCCGCCAATACCGGAAATAACAACCCACTGGCCGGGCTTCACTTCGCTATTTTTGAGGGCCTTATAAACGGTCACGCCCGCACACAGAATAGGGGCAATTTCTACGGGGTCAACACCCTTGGGAATACGCGGAGCGTAGCGGGCGTCCACCAGCATGTATTGGCCAAATGAGCCGTTTTGAGTGTAACCACCGTACTGGGATTCCAGGCAGAGAGTTTCGCGGCCCGTCAGGCAAAATTCACACTGACCGCAGGCACTCCATAACCAGGCGTTGCCCAGCATGTCACCAAGCTGAACTCCCGCCAAGTCTCCTTCGCCAAGAGCCACTACTTCTCCCACGCCTTCATGGCCGGGAACAAATGGAGGCTGGGGTTTCACTGGCCAGTCTCCTTCTGAAGCATGCAAATCTGTGTGGCAGACACCCGAGGCAAGCAGCTTCACTAGCACCTGATGCGGGCCAGGTTTGGGAAGGTCTAGTTCTCGCACATTCAACGGTTGCGCAAACTCGTCCACCACTGCGGCGGTAAACTTCTCGGGAAGGGTCGTAGTCATGATCAACCTCTTTCAATATCTGTGTTTCTTGAGATAAGCAGAACTGCTTGTTTAGGTCCAGAATATTGAAGGCTGCGATATTTTATAAGCAGATTCACAATATTAATTAAAGGTTTAAATAACCTTAGAAAAAACCTCATAGTTCATATAAAATAAATTTAAGAACGAGAATTTCTGAGGGTCAATAAGACTTTTACGATTGGGGTAGAAGCGACAGAATCTCGCCTCCATTCAAAATAAGGACGACGTCGCCCTGCTTAGTTCACGACTCTCCGCATACCCTCTCATGTACTTAATTTTGAGAAATCCTACGCAGGTCGCTACTTTTCCTTATTCCTCACCCTCATTTCAAGCAACTCGTAGATACACGTGGCCGTTCCGACCCACAACCTACCCGCACCATCATGACCACCTCATGCTCAGCACTAAAGACTGTCTTTTAGGGTGTGTTTCACGTGAAACAGTCCCTATATCCCCACTCATCACGTGAGATCCACAGCGCGCAATATATGATTTTAACAATGCATATAAGTTGTTTATAAATCTATAATAGCTGACTGAACTCGCTTACTTAGTCAACATTGCACATCGTAATCATCAGATTTTCAGAACGGTCATGCACCCGTTACAGCCCTGCATTAGAGCAGATAGGCTCAGACATGTTTCACGTGAAACGACGGCTCCACGCCCTCCCGTAGCGGTTAAAGCGGAAATTTTCCAAGACCTAAAACGGAATGTCTTGAATCACCACAGGAGTCGAATAGTGACAGAAAGGCAGGCATGCCACTACAGGCAGCAAACGAAACCTTAGACCGACAGTCTCAGAAGGTTACCAATTTTTGGTGTGAATTTTTGCTATAAATAAACTATTTATCTATTTCAATAAATCTCTCATGCAAATTTTCCAAGATTAGAAATAAAATTAGATTCAAATTTATACCACTGGATATTCTGAAATTCAATTCAAACCCGGCGGTAACAAAAGATCACATAGGGAAAAGAATTCCACACTATTGAAAATAAAAACTTACAGGAAAATCATAAATTTAGAAGTTTATTCACGAAATTTCACAAGTCAGCTAAAGAAACAATCGAGTAAGCCAAAGTGGCATTTGAAAAGTTAACTTTAGGGTTAGAATAAAATTTATACACCGGTCATCATAAAGGTGATCAGTGGATTACATCGGTGAGGTAGCAAAAAGGCCACGAATCGCAAACAGCCGGGAATGAACGGAATTGCATGCATGTGTCCCTGAGAAAAGAGACTTGCCGCCCCTGTCTGAAACTCCCATCTTTAAATACGATGTGAAAAGCCAGCCCCTTCTACACTTACCAAGTGAACCAGGCTCTACTAAATAAGATTCAGCCTACGAACCGTTTCCACTAGCACAGAGCACTCAACACTGTCATTTTCAACTACTTCAGTATTACCGCACAGTTGAGCTAAAGCCCTGTCTTATCCAAGATAATTTGCCGAACTCCGAACAACATCGAACCGGCATAAGCCTACTATTTAAAAAGCCTCTTCACGCCACACAAATTTTTAACTCACAGCCGACGCAAGATCTATAACTCATGGTTGGGGGATAGAAGCATCATAAAACCGGAAATTTAAGTAAATTTTAGCTCCGCGGTCCAAAAATTGGCCCCACAGAAGCCTCTCTGAGGGACTTTCAAGCTCATCTGTGGATCATTTATCATCAGGAGTGCCACAAGCCCCTTAGAGAGGCATATAGCGGTTTTTGGGGCTCTCAAGAGGTGAAAAATTACCCTTAAAGCCCTCAGTGACCCTTCTCAGGGCACCTAGCTCACTCAAGAAGACTTCAACCAAACTTCCGAGGCACGAGAAGCCTCACAACACGAGCTGCCGAACCGGCGGCGTCCTTAAACAAAAAACGGGCGAGAACCGCACCTGCGGCACCCACCCGTTTCACGTGAAACCGAGCTATTTTTTCATCTCGGGATCAAGCACCGAGATAATTCGATTGAGGTCCTCCACCGAGGCAAACTCAATGGTCATCTTCCCTTTTCGAGCACCCAACTGTATCTTGACGTTGGTGTCTAGTTTGTCTGCAAAAGCATCGGCAATATAGTCCAAGCGTTCGTGATGCTTCTGCGCCTGGGGAGCCTTCCGCTCCTTCTTATTGGTCTCACCGGAAGCTGCCACCAGCTCCTCCACGGCACGCACAGACAGCCCCTCATTCACGATCTTCTGCGCCAGCTTCTCTACCTCAGCCTGGCTACGAACACCCAGCAGAGCACGCGCATGGCCAGAAGACAGCACGCCAGCAGCCACACGACGCTGCACCAGGGCAGGCAGTTTCAGCAAACGAATGGTGTTCGAAATCTGGGGACGAGACCGACCAATTTTCTGTGCCAACTGCTCCTGGGTAGTGCCAAATTCTTCGAGGAGCTGCTGGTAGGCAGCAGCCTCTTCAATGGGGTTAAGCTGACTACGGTGCAGGTTTTCCAGCAGAGCATCGCGCAACAGATCAACATCTTGAGTTTCGCGCACAATAGCGGGAATAGTATCCAAACCGGCTCGCTGAGTAGCCCGCCAGCGGCGCTCACCCATCACCAGTTCATATTTTTCCTCGCCGCTCTCACGGGTAGGGCGCACAACGATCGGCTGTAGAACACCAATCTCCTTGATGGAGTGTACGAGCTCTTCCATATCCTGCTCGTCAAAGTCAGTGCGCGGCTGCTTACGGTTGGGGTGAATATCTTTAACATTGAGCACCGTAAATTCGGCGCCGGGTACCGGCAGAAGCTTATCTTCCTCGGCTTCAGCTCCCCCGAAGAAGAAATCTGCAGGACGGCGTGCGGCGGTGGTGTTCCGTAAGGCTGCTCCCATATCCGCCCGCTTTTTCCTGGTGCCACCCGTAGTGGTTTTAGCCTGGACCTTCTCTTCCTGGGCAACCTCAATTGGAAGCGTTTCACGTGAAACATTTGCTTGCTGTGTGGATTTCTTTGACACGCTGGACTTTGAAGTGCGCGCTGACTTTTTAGCGACTTCAGAGGGCTTCTCGGTAGCAGTCTTCTGCTTGCTCTGAGATGAACGCCCGCTAGTAGTCGAAGTTTTCTTTGCGTCCTGCGGAGTTTCTTCACCCATTTCTGCATTGGGAATGAGCGCTCCCAGTCCCCTACCTAATCCCCTACGCTTCTCAGCCACTGAATCCTCCATACGTCACCGGCAAAAAATCTTTCTTTTCAAGTGTAGAAGAGAAGATGTGAGGAGGGGTGTCGCATGGTCAATTTTTGGGACTGTTTCACGTGAAACATTTGTCTCATAAGTGAGGTTCCGGGAGCTTCAAACAAGAAAAACCCGGGCGCCATTTTCAAGCAAGGAGCTAGAACTGGCAGGGTCACCTCACCAAGATAACCGCTCAACGAATCAACAAAACGGCGCCCGCGAAACCTTCACGAGCGCCGTCCTTATGAGCATATTGAAAAGGCGGAAATCCACTCCGCAATTGATAATCCTAGCCAGAAATAAGCCTTAAAACTGCCTTATTGAGTTGTTTATTAGGTATCTATCCCCGCTGGGCAATTTCGATAGCAGCATTGAAATAGGCCAGGGAGCCACTCGATGTGGGGTCATAGGAGATCACGGTCTGCTGGTAAGAAGGAGCCTCAGAGATACGAACCGAGCGAGGAATGAGAGTCTTGAGAACCTCCTTGGGGAAGTGCTGACGCACCTCGTCGGCTACCTGAGAGGCCAGATTGGTTCGACCGTCATACATGGTCAGCATGATAGTGGAGATATGCAGCTCGGAGTTCAGATGCTTCTGAATCATCTGGATATTCTTCAGTAGCTGGCTCAGGCCCTCCAGAGCGTAGTACTCACACTGAATCGGAATCAGAACTTCTTGCGCCGCGCAGAAGGCATTGATGGTCAGCAGACCCAGGGAAGGCGGGCAGTCAATAAAAACATAGTCCAGCCGGGGTAGACCCTCCCGCTCCCGATAGGCGGCATAGTCAGCTAGAGCACCCTTGAGTCGGTTTTCACGCGCCACCATAGAAACCAGTTCAATTTCAGCACCGGCAAGGTCAATGTTCGCCGGGGCAAGCAGCAGGTTCTCAACGTCTGGGCAGGGCTTAATAATGTCGGCCAGCGGAAGGTCGTCAATGAGAACATCGTAGGTGCTCTGAATATCGGTGCCGTGCTCTACATTGAGCGCGGTGGAAGCATTACCCTGGGGATCATTATCAATCACCAGAACATTCATGCCCTTACTTGCCAGAGCTGCCGCCAGGTTCACAGCCGTGGAGGTCTTACCTACTCCGCCCTTCTGGTTGGAGATAGTAAAGATACGGGTGCGCTCGGGGCGGTCCAGGGTAATCTGTTCTATTTCTTGAAACTTCTGCTTTTCGCTCATGACTTCTTTCGCGAGCGCACTGTTGGTGTTTCGACCTCGTGCGGTTTTCTCTAGCTTTTCTCGTGTTTCACGTGAAACAGTCTGACCTCGATCCGGTTTGATGTCGGCGGACTGGCCGGGATCTTCGGGCATACCGAAATCGGGAATATTTACGCTTGTTGCCACAGCATCTCCCAGGGTGGATTGGCTCTTCAGATATAGCCTACCGGGTGTTCGATTCCGCTGTGAAAAATTTTTCCTGAGCAACCTATAGATATTGTTTTACGGATTATTATGCAGAAAGAGTCGTGTAATCTCTAAAAGCCATGCAACTGGATCAGAATTTTGTACAGGTTTCCCTCCTCCATACAGAGATAACTCTGTACACAGGAAACAACCCTGTACAAACCCCCTCGAACCCAACCCACCGCCGTCCCGCCACCCCAAAAACAAAGCTGCGGCCCCCGCCAAGAAGCGAGAGCCACAGCCTATCACACACACATTTTTCGAGGTTCCCATGGAACTCAGAGCAAGATTCACATCTTTCTCTCACACACATTAGATTGCTTCGATCGGGTTTTCTCTCCCTCGAACCATCTGTTTAACAGTTAACCGCAGCCACCTCCACGGAGGGTTGAAAAGGCCTGTATAGAAGCTAGGAATCAGCCCCTCATACACCCAGAGGCTCACCCACCGCTTTCTTTACCGCTATTGCTGCTCTGCGGGCAGCGTGGCGGGCTCCCACGGTCGAGGCTGAGGGGCCGTAGCCCACCAGGTGAATTCGGGGGTCAGCCACAGCGGTGGTGGCACCCTGCACGTCACCGGGTACGCGCTCAAGGGCGATTCCGCCCGAAGGGGACTTCAGGTGCAGAGGTGAGAGATGAACCGTAGCGGGGCGGAAGCCGGTGGCCCAAATAATCGCGTCCAAACGCTCAAAACGGCCGTCGGCCCAGCGAGCGCCGTCCGGCTCTAAAGCCTCAAACATATCCAGTCGACGCTCGTAGATTCCCAGTGAAGCCGCATACTGCTCCTGGGGGCGCAAAAACAACCCGGTGGAGCTGACAACCGAGGCGGGTGCCTCTCCGGCTACTGCCCGCTGCTCAACCCAGGTGACTGCGCCCAGGCCGTCTAAATCGCCGTCCCTCCATGCCGGTGGACGGCGCGTGGCCCAGAGCAAGTCCTCAGTCACGTGCGCCAGCTCCCCCAGGAACTGCACCGCTGAGGCTCCGCCGCCGACCACCAGCACCGTCTTGCCGCGGAAGTGCTCGGCTCCCGGGTAGGCCGAGGTGTGGAACTGTTCGCCCAGGAAGGTCTCCATGCCCGGATAGCGGGGCACGAAGGGGCGGGTCCAAGTGCCGGTCGCATTGACGATGTGCCGAGTGCGCAGAACTCCAGCCGAGCTGAGCACGCGCAGGTAGGGAGCGTCGTCCTCCACCCGCCTTACCGTCACCGGCCGAATAACCGGTAGCTCATAGTCGCGCTCGTACTCGGCAAAGTAGGCAGGGATAATCTGGTTCGAACGCTCCTGCGACCTCTCAGGGGCTACCGAGCCGGGCAGATCCGCCACGCCGTGCACGTCGTTCATGGTCAGCGAGTCCCAGCGGTGTTGCCAGGCCCCGCCGGGAATGGGGTTGGAGTCGAGCACAACGAAGTCCAGGTTGCGCCGCTTCAGCTCGTAGGCAGCAGCCAGGCCCGACTGTCCGGCCCCAATGACGACGGCGTCGAAGAGGTGGTCTGCCCGTTCGGCGATCCATTGCTCCGGCTGGGTCTGCGGTGGCCTTGGTATCTTCTGCTCGGCACCCATAGCGCATTCCTTTCAAAATCAAGTAATCTCTTTGGAATTGTAACGCTGCGAGCGCAGATTTTATGCCCGGGGTCGGTTTCGGTACACATTGAGCGCGCCAGTACACATCTACACATGTACTGGCGCGCTCAATGTGTACCGAACGAGCCACACGAAAGGCCCGGGACCCTTTCAGAGAGTTCCCGGGCCTGTTCTACCTCAAGAGGTGACCGCAACCAGCGGCGTCGTCCTAGAGCTTCACCTGCACCACGGTGGTGGGCTCCTCTAGAAGGTCAGCACCGGCGGTGAGAATATCAACCTCGCGAGCGCCGTATTTGTTGAGCTTCTTCCGAGCCTTGGTGATTTCCTCGGCAGCAGAGCGACCCTTCAGAGCCAGAAGCTCGCCGGTACCGCGCAGAATGGGCATGGTGATATCCAGCAGACCCACCAGGGCAGAGACCGCGCGGGCAGTCACGTAGTCAGCCTCTACTTCACCGACCACCTGCTCAGCGCGAGCGCGCAGCACGGTGACGTTCTCCAGACCCAGGTCTTCAATCACCTCGTTGAGCCAAATAACGCGGCGCTCTAGGGGCTCTACCAGAGTCAGGGAGAGGTCGGGGCGGGCAATAGCCAGGCAGAGGCCCGGAAGACCCGCTCCAGAGCCTACATCCACCACTGAGGCACCCTCTGAGATGAACTCTTCAACCACCGCGCAGTTGAGCACGTGGCGGGTCCAGAGGCGGGGTACCTCGCGCGGGCCAATCAGCCCGCGCTCAATACCGGTGGTTGCCAGGTGCTCAACGTAGCGCTGGGCGGTCTCTAGGCGCTCGCCAAATACCTGGTCTGCGGCGGCAAATTCTGCGCCGTCAAGGGTGGGCAGCTGTGTATCAGTCACGGTTTAGTCCTCGGGTAGGGAGATGACGATGTGGCGGGTTGCCCCCTCGCCCTCTGATTCACTAAAGAGGCCGTTTTCAGCCACCAGATCGTGCACCAGCTTGCGCTCGTAGGCGCCCAGGGGCTCCATATGATAGTCCTCGCCGGTTTCCTTTACCTGGGCAATAGCAGACTCTGCCAGAGCAGCCAGGCGCTTGATGCGGTCTGCCCGGTAGTCTGCAATGTCCAGAATCAGGCGGGAGCGATTGCCGGTAGCAGCCAGCACCGACAGGCGTACCAGCTCCTGCAGGGCATCGAGAACCTCGCCCCGCTCCCCCACCAGGGCCTGGAGCTCTTCGCTCACTTCGCCGTCCGTAATCACCGAAAGGTAGGTGCGGCCGTTGCGAATTTCAATATCGATATCACCGTCAATATCTGCAATATCGAGCAGTTCCTCGAGGTAGTCGGCGGCGATGTCGCCTTCTTCCTCCAGGTAGCTGAGGTCTTTGTCTGCCTCAGTGAATTCGGTTGTCTCAGACACGAGTCGATCTCCTGATGGTTCTATTTTTTCTTCTGCTGGTTGCGCTGGCGCTTCTTGCTCACGGGCTGCTGGCGCTGGCCTCGGGCGGCACGCTCACGGGCCTCTGCCAGTTCAGCCTCGTGCTGTTCCTTGGTCTTGCCCACGGGAGGCAGGCCCTTGGCGGCACGACGTTCGTTGAGCTCGCGCTCTGCTTGAGAACCGGGAGTGGGGTTGTTCTTGATAACCCAGTACTGCTGGCCCACAGACCAGAAGTTAGAGATGGTCCAGTAAATCAGCACACCGATGGGGAAGTTAATGCCGGAGACCAAGAAGATGATGGGGAAGATGTAGATCATCATCTGTTGCTGGCGGTACATGGGTGACTGCTTGGCGGCCTCAGACATGTTCTTGGCGCCCAGCTGCTTCTGGGAGTAGAACATGGAGGCAGACATGAGAACCACCAGAATTGCCGCCACAATGATGGTCAGCATGTGATTGCCGCCGCCAGGGTTGGTCATAGACGAGAAGAGGGGTACCTGACCGAAGATGTAAGCATTGTCGAACTGCCTAATCAAATCGGGGGTCAGCACCAGAATTCCCTCGCCGCGGTCTGCGGCAGTGGGAACGCCGTTGAGCACCTGGAAGAGGCCGAAGAAAATGGGCATCTGTACCAGAATGGGCAGGCAGGAAGACAACGGGTTAGCGCCGGTCTTCTTGTAGAGCGCCATCTGCTCCTGCGCCATGGCCTGGCGGGAGAGCTGGTCGGTCTTACCCTTGTACTTCTTCTGCAGCTTTGCCATCTCCGGCTGCAGTTCCTGCATGCCGCGCATGGACTTAATCTGCTTAACGAAGAGCGGGATGGTGAGCGTACGCATCACCAGGGTCAGACCAACAATGGCTAGAATCCAAGTCAGACCCGAGGCCGGGTCCATGCCCAGCGCGGTGAAAACAGTGTGGAAAACCCAGAGAATCGCCGAAACGATCCATTTAAAGGGCCAGAGGATGATGTCGAACATCTATGTCTCCTTGGCTCAGTACGAGCGCGTTGTGGGATTTCGCGCGCTGTTCACTCAACGGCACGTCGAGTTGTTAGAGAACAGTGTGCGGATGATTCAAAAGAATAATTTTGGGTTGCTGCCCGGGCGCAAAAGTGCGTTTGCCGGGCGGTACTTGGTCTATACCGCCGGCTGCCCAGGGGTGGCAACGCAGAAGACGGCGCACGGTGAGCGAGAGCCCGCGCACGGCGCCGTGGGTGGTAAAGGCCTCCAGCGCGTAGGCTGAACAGCTGGGAAAATACCGGCAGACGTTCCCGTAGAGCGGGGAAACAATTGCTCGGTAAACCTTCATGAGGGCAATGAGCAGGTTCTGGGGTAAAGTCCAGACTGCTTCGCCCAGGTTGGTGGGGCGCAAGAACTCGTGGGGGGCAGAGTCCAGCACGTCTTCGGCGGGTGCGGTGTGCTGGTGATCGGAGTGTGCGCCCATGGGGTTTACGACTCCTCTCGCGGGGTCTTGCGGGCAGCGTCGGGGCTTTCTGCTACTGCCGGGGTTTGGTGTTGCTTAGCTAGTTTAGCAAGCGCGGCGCTGTGGGCGGCACGAAAGTCGGCTGAGAGTTCGCGCCAGGTAGCCTTGGACGACGCCGGTAGGGCGCGCACCACCAGCCAGATTCCGTTGGGGGTGGTTACTACAGTCTCTGCTGCGAGTTCGCGTAGGCGCCGTTTTGTTTTATTGCGGACGACGGCGTTACCCACGGCCTTGGAGACGATAAAGCCTGCCAGGGTGGGGCTGTTTTCTTTTTTGACCGCATATAGAACTAAGTTCCGACGCCCTGAACGGACGCCGGAACGTGTAGTCTCTGAGAATTGGACTTTAGTCCGCATCCGGTGCTGTTGAGCCAGCACGTGTTCTCCTTTCGAATCGGCTAGACAGCCGAGGAGTCAAGGAGTCTTAGGTTATGCCGACAGGCTTGCGCGGCCCTTGGAACGGCGGTTGGCGAGAATCGCACGACCGGCGCGGGTGCGCATACGAAGACGGAAGCCGTGCTTCTTGGCACGACGGCGGTTATTCGGCTGGAAAGTCCGCTTGCTCATTTAGTCACTCCAAAACGTTTGGTATGGGGCGCAACCCTTCACCAATGTTTAGAAACAGGTTGACGCTTTATCTTGTAAATCTGAGCGCGCCTCACGGCGTTCTCCACATCGCGTTCCGTAGCGAAGAGGGTACATTTGGCGCACACATACGACTTCAAAACTCTATGTGTTTAAAGGGGTTTGGTCAAGCCAGATTGCGCTAGGTCTTTAATCACAGGCTGTGCAGGGCGCCTGCCCACAGGTGTGGAAAATTGCTTCCTTCTCCACTTTTCTCCTTCTTTATCCACAGCTCCACCTCACCTCGCCACCCACAGGTGAGAAAAAAGATGAAATTACAAGAAATTCAAGATTGCCGAGCGAGTTGCCCCAGCAAACTCCACACCAATCCACCGCGATTCCCACCTTTAAATCACAAGTTTTCCACCTTATGGATAAACCCTGTGGATAAATTGGTGATAAGAGATTTTTTGTGGTTTAGAATTTTAAGCCTGCACACCCCTACCCCACCCGAGGAGCATCATGAGCCCGTCTCTACCCGAAGAAGTACAGGTTCGCTGGAACCACATGGTGCATCTGCTGCGCAATAAGGTCAGCACCCGCTGGGGTGGCTTTGTCTCTCTTGCGCAGCCCCAGGCCCACATGGGGAATGTGCTTTTGATTGCTGTGCCCAATGAGTACACCCGCGAAGTTTTTCAGACCACCATTAATGCTGAGCTCAAAGAAGCGCTGGCTGCGGCCTTTGGTGAGGGTACTTCTGAGGCAATCGTGATTGATACCAGCCTTGAGGCGACCCCTAAAAACAGTGCACCTGCCCCGGAATCGGTAGATTCCCCTGTTGCTACCCCCGCCGATCCCGCCGAAACTGCCTCAGATCATTCCATGCCCTCGGTACACGACCTCGAAGCAGAGTTGGGCCAGTCAAGCCCCGAGTTCGCCACAGCTCCCCAGCTGGCTCCCGAAGAGGTTCCCGGTACCGAGAGCATCCCAGCCGAGGCAAACGCCCCAGCCGAAGCGGCGTCGTCCTCCATCGCAGAACCCACCTCCCTCTGGGAGTCTTCAGCGCGCCTGAACCCCAAGTACACCTTCGATACCTTTGTGATCGGCCAGTCCAACCGTTTTGCCCACGCTACCGCCTTCGCGGTGTCTGAAACTCCCGCCAGCGCATATAACCCGCTGTTCATATATGGCGGTTCGGGTCTGGGTAAAACCCACCTGTTGCACGCCATCGGCCACTACGCCAAGCACATGTACCCCGAGTTGCGCGTGCGCTACGTGAACTCTGAAGAGTTCACCAACGACTTCATTAACTCGATCCGCGACGATGAGGGCTCATCTTTTAAGCAGATCTACCGCAATGTAGACATGCTGCTCATCGACGACATTCAGTTCCTGGCGGGGAAGGAGCGCACCCAGGAGGAGTTCTTCCATACCTTCAACGCGCTGCACAACCACCAGAAGCAGATCGTGATTACCTCGGACATGCCGCCCAAGATGCTCACCGGTTTTGCCGACCGTATGCGCTCGCGCTTTGAGATGGGCCTGATGACCGATATTCAGCCCCCGGAGCTGGAGACCCGCATCGCGATTCTGCGTAAGAAGGCCCAAAACGAGTCTCTCGATGTTCCCGATGACGTGATGGAGTACATCGCTTCCAATATCACCACCAATATCCGCGAGCTAGAGGGGGCGCTCATTCGTGTGACAGCCTTTGCCTCGCTGAATAAGCAGAAGGTAGACCGCGCGCTGGCGGAGCTGGTGCTCAAGGATTTGATTACGGACGACGGCGCCAGCGAGATTACCGCCTCGCAAATTCTGGCGGCAACCTCTGCTTACTATGACGTTTCTATTGAGGATCTACGGTCCAAGTCCCGTAACCGTACCCTGACCACCGCCCGCCAGATTGCCATGTATCTGCTGCGGGAGATGACCAACATGTCTCTGCCCCGGATAGGACAGGAACTGGGCGGGCGCGACCACACCACGGTGATGCACGCAGATCGGAAGATTCGCAATCAGATGGCGGAGAAGCACCAGATTTATACGCAGGTAACCGAGCTGACCAACAAGATTAAGCAGGAGCAGCGCAACCAGAAGTAGTTGCGCAGGTCTCTTAAAGGGCTGTGGATAACCTGTGCGGTGGGCGGTCTTAACATGTGGATATTAAGTGCATATTTATACGATTGATGTGGACTTTAGATTTTGCATAAATATTCATCCACTTAAGGGCCACAGGATTCTTGTTATTTATGCACACTCTATCAACAATCAAAATCCTTGCAAACAGCGGGATGCAGGCGGTTTTCCATAGTATCCACACGTGTTATTAACACTACGACACTTAAGAGAAAAAGAAACCAAATAACAAAAATCCTGAACCTCGTGCGCCCGGTTCTGTCGCTAATCCCTGTAATTACAAATTTTTGCCCACTTCTACGACTGAGAAGCCTGAGACTCTGTAATTACAAAAGTCTCTGCCCACCGCTTATCCGGTAGACTAAAAACCTGAATCATCCCTACCCGTTTTCTCTAGAGGAGTCTCGGTGAAATTCACTATTGATCGCGAAGCCCTAACAGATGCAGTTGGTTGGACTGCACGATCACTCTCACCGCGCCCCCCGGTACCGGTTCTCTCCGGTCTGCTCATCACCGCAGAAAACGGTTTGGTTACAATTGCCAGCTTTGACTACGAGACCTCAGCCAAACTTGAGGTAGAAGCTGACATCGCTGAAGAGGGCACCACCCTGGTTTCAGGCCGTCTGTTGGCAGAAATTTGTCGCTCCCTGCCTCGGGTAGCTGAAGTAGAGGTAGAGACCAGCGATTCTAAGCTCCACCTTGCCTGCGGCAGCGCCAACTTTAACCTGGCAACTATGCCGGTGGCCGACTACCCAGAACTTCCCGGTCTTCCGGCTGTCTCCGGTACCGTTGAGGGCTCTGAGTTCTCCCGCGCTGTTAGCCAGGTAGCCGTGGCAGCTTCTAAGGACGACACCCTGCCCATTCTGACCGGTGTACGTATGGAAATCGAGGCAGATACCATTACCTTGCTCGCCACCGACCGCTACCGCCTGGCTATGCGCGAACTCAAGTGGTCGCCGTCCTCTGCTGACATCTCCACCGCAGCTCTGGTCAAGGCAAAGACCATGACCGAGGTAGCTAAGACTCTGGGTAACGCGGGTGAGCTATCAATTGCCCTCTCTGACTCGCACGAGCTAATTGGTTTTGAGTCCGGTAAGCGCCGCACCACCAGCCTGCTGGTCGACGGTGAGTACCCAAAGATTCGCGCCCTCTTTCCCGAGAACACCCCGATTCACGCTGTAGTCCGCACCGCAGACCTGCTGGAAGCGGTGCGACGCGTCTCCCTGGTGGCCGAGCGTAATACTCCGGTGCGTCTGGCTTTCAGCCAGGGCCAGGTAACCCTAGACGCCGGTACCGGCGAAGACGCGCAGGCATCAGAAACCCTGCAGGCCCACCTGGAGGGTGAAGACATTACCGTTGCCTTCAACCCCGTCTACCTCTCCGAGGGCCTCAACACCTTTGGCACCGATTTCGTCCGTTTCTCCTTCACCACTCCGCCCAAGCCTGCTGTGCTTTCGGGCCAGGCTGAACCCCTGGGCGAGGACTCGCAGGAGTACCGCTACCTACTCATGCCGGTACGCCTGCCTAACCAGTAAGGGAATCCCGAGAGGCCCGCGTGTATATCGATCACGTTTCGTTGATGGATTTTCGCACTTACCCGCTGCTGAATCTTCCGCTCAAACCCGGGGCAACCGTGTTCTTGGGCGCCAACGGGGTGGGCAAAACCAACATTGTTGAAGCCATCGACTACACCGCTAACCTTGGGTCCCACCGGGTGAGCAACGATACTCCGCTAGTGCGGGTGGGGGCCGCGCGCGCTTTTATTCGCACCCGGGTGGTGCGCAACGAACAGCAGACCGTGTGTGAGTTTGAGCTGGCACCGGGAAAAAGCAACCGGGTTCGGATTAACCGGGCGGCCCCGGTGCGTGCTCGCGAGGCGCTGGGTATTGTTTCGACCGTGCTGTTTTCCCCTGAGGATTTGCAACTGGTCAAGGGCGAGCCCGCCTACCGCAGGCGATTTATTGACGATTTGGCGGTGGCGCTCAGACCTGCTGTTGCCGCCTACCGGGCGGACTATGAGAGGATTTTGCGCCAGCGGAACTCCCTGCTGAAATCTATGCGCTCGGGGTGCTGGGGGGAAGACGAACGCACCACCCTCTCTGTCTGGAATGAACAGCTGGCAACGGCCGGTGCCCACCTTTTGCAGGCCCGACTGCGGGTTCTGGCTCTTGCTCTGCCCCAGATCCAGCGGGCCTATACGGAACTCACCGACGGTTCTAAGGCCGTGACGCTCACCTATGAATCGGCGATTTTCCCCGATATTTCCTCAGCGGTGCTCCCCAAGGCTGCGCTGATGTCGGTGGAGGATTTTAGGGCCGCCCTTCTACGGGGCTTCGACGAAAAACGGTCTGAAGAGATTGACCGCGGACTAACCCTGGTGGGCCCCCATCGCGATGAGCTGGTGCTGGAATTAGGCGGTATTCCCGCCCGGGGCTTTGCCTCCCACGGGGAGACCTGGTCTCTGGCCCTGGCTCTGCGGCTGGGCTCCTGGTACGTGCACCGGGAAGACGACGACTCCCCCGGTGCTTCACCCATTTTGATTCTGGACGACGTTTTTGCCGAGCTGGACTCCGCGCGGCGGCATAAGCTCGGGGCTATTGTGGCGGGTGCTGAACAGGTTCTGGTGACCTGCGCGGTCGCAACTGATATTCCCGAGGAGCTGGGAGACTACTCTCTCATCAACGTTTCACCAGGCCAGGCCGTATATAATTCTGAGGGAATATTCTCATGAATGAATACGATGACCCCTATAAGTACGAAGATGTAGTGGATGCCCCCGCCTCCCTGCTCAATCGGCTGCGGGTCGCCGCTGCGCAGCGCGGCGAGGGACGCCTCACCGGGCGCGCTGCTCAAAAGATTCTTAGAGATTTCGGCTCGGTGATGACCGCCGAACCCGGAGCGAAGAAGACCCGCCGTTTCCGTGATGAAGCCTACGACCCGCGCGTCCTGGGTGGATACAGTAGCGCCGGTAGGTCGACGCGCGACCCCAAGCCGCTGGGAGAGCTACTGAATTCGATGATCGCCAGTCGAGGCTGGAAAGAGCCTGTGGCGGTTTCCTCGGTGCTGGCGCGCTGGGATCAGCTCATGGGGTCGAACCTTGCCCAGCACGCCCACCCCGAGGGGTATCAGGACTCCACGGTAACTATCCGCTGCGACAGTACCGCTTGGGCCACCCAGGTCAAGCTGATGCGCGGAGAGATTCTTGCCATGTTTGAGCGGGAGCTGGGGCAGGGCGTCGTGACCAAGTTGGTAATCCGAGGTCCCCACGCCCCCAGCTGGAAGCGCGGAAGGTTTGTGGCACCGGGTGGGCGGGGCCCCCGAGATACCTACGGGTAAAAATCTTCTCTAAAAACACGTGGCACTAGAGATGGGGGAACCCCCTAAGAAGCACCCTCAAGCCGGTAAAACCCCGGTCAGTGGCTGTATAAGACTAGATAGCTCGCTTTATTCCTCTCTCAGAAGACCAAAAAACCTCAATTTACAAGCCCTATTCCGGTAGAATTAGGGTAAATGCGTCGTGCGCTCGGCGAGCGCACTAAAACTTATATGAGGAGCCTAAGACCTTTGGCAACTGAAGAAAAACCTCACGAATACGGTGCATCTGACATTACAGTCCTTGAGGGGCTGGAAGCTGTTCGTAAGCGCCCCGGTATGTACATCGGTTCTACCAACGAGCGCGGCCTGCACCACCTGGTCTACGAGGTCGTCGATAACTCGGTAGATGAAGCCCTGGCGGGCTACGCCGATCATATTGAAGTGACTATTCTTGCCGACGGCGCGGTGCGGGTCAGCGATAACGGTCGAGGTATTCCCGTTGACGAGCACCCCACCGAGGGTAAGCCCACCGTTGAGGTAGTCATGACCATTCTGCACGCCGGAGGTAAGTTTGGTGGCGGTGGCTACGCTGTCTCCGGCGGTCTGCACGGTGTGGGTATCTCCGTGGTGAACGCGCTCTCTACCCGAGTGGAGACCCAGGTGCGGCGCCAGGGCTACGAGTGGAACATTTCCTTCGCTAACGGTGGTGTGACCCAGCAGGAGCTCACCCGCGGCGCTGAGACCGAGGCAACCGGTACCACCCAGACCTTCTGGCCTGATCCCAGCATCTTTGAGACCGTGGAGTTCGACTTTGAGACTCTGCGCGCTCGCTTTCAGCAGATGGCCTTCCTCAACAAGGGGCTAACCATCTCTCTCACCGATGAGCGTGAGCAGCACGAGGGCGATGAGGTTGCGGGAGCTGAAGAAGAGTACAAGCGCCCTAAGCTCAACCAGATTGGCGCTACCGAGGCCGGCTTTAAGACCGTGACCTACATGTACGAAAACGGCCTGCTGGACTACGTGAACTTCCTCAACACCTCTAAGAAACTGGATGTGGTGAACGAAGACATCATTGCTTTTGAGGCTGAAGACACCGAGCGGGTAATGAGTCTTGAAGTGGCGATGCAGTGGACTTCTGCTTACAAGGAGTCGGTGCACACCTATGCCAACACCATCAACACCCACGAGGGTGGTACCCATGAAGAGGGCTTCCGCAGTGCGCTGACCTCCCTGATTAACCGCTATGCTCGCGAGAATAAGATTCTGCGCGATAAGGACGACAACCTCACCGGTGAGGACGTACGCGAGGGCCTCACCGCCGTCATTTCGGTGAAGATTTCTGAGCCCCAGTTTGAGGGGCAGACCAAGACCAAGCTGGGCAACTCCGAAGCCAAGGCCTTTGTGCAGCGCGAGATGAGCGACCACCTGGGTGACTGGTTTGAGCGGAACCCCCAGCTGGCTAAGGAAATTATCCGCCGGGCGATAACCGCAGCCCAGGCGCGTGTGGCGGCTCGTAAGGCCCGAGAGACCACCCGTCGTAAGGGTCTGCTGGAAACCGGTTCCATGCCCGGTAAGCTCAAGGACTGCTCCTCCAAGGATCCCTCGATCTCAGAGATTTACCTGGTGGAGGGTGACTCGGCGGGTGGCTCTGCGGTGCAGGGTCGTGACCCCAAGACCCAGGCAATTCTTCCCCTGCGCGGTAAGGTGCTGAACGTTGAGCGTGCCCGTCTGGATCGGGCGCTCTCCAACGCTGAGATTCAGTCTCTGATTACCGCCTTCGGTGCCGGCATTGGCGATGACTTTGATATCGAGAAGGCTCGTTACCACAAGGTGGTGCTGATGGCGGATGCGGACGTCGATGGTCAGCACATCACCACCCTGCTGCTCACCCTGCTCTTCCGCTTTATGCGCCCGCTGATTGAGGCCGGCTACGTTTACCTGGCGCAGCCCCCGCTCTATCGCCTCAAGTGGTCTAATGCTCCCCACGATTACGTCTACACCGACGCCGAGCGTGACGAGGTGCTGGCGCGCGGTCTGGCTAACGGCCAGCGCATTCCCAAGGACAACGGTATTCAGCGCTACAAGGGTCTGGGCGAGATGGACTACTCGGAGCTGTGGGATACCACTATGGATCCCGAGAAGCGCACCCTGCTTCAGGTGACCATGGACGACGCTGCGGCGGCTGACCAGGTGTTTACGGTTCTGATGGGTGAAGATGTTGAATCCCGCCGCGAGTTTATTCAGCAGAACGCTAAGGATATTCGATTCCTTGATATCTAGGGCTAAAACCCTAATCACTCAAGCGTTATATGGCGCTCAAGGAATATAAATCAAGGAAGAGGAAGAGAATTCATAATGAGCGATGAAAACCAAAACGAACCGGTTGAGGGCGAGGTTCTAGGCAGCGCCCTCGAAGGTGCGGTAGGCCCCCACGGCCGCATTGCCAAGGTAGATTTGCGCGCCGAGATGGAGCGCTCCTACCTGGACTACGCCATGGCCGTGATTATCGGTCGTGCCCTCCCCGACGTGCGCGACGGTCTCAAGCCTGTGCACCGCCGCGTTATCTACGCGATGTATGACGGCGGCTACCGCCCCGAGCGCTCCTTCAACAAGTGCGCTCGCGTGGTGGGCGAGGTGATGGGCCAGTACCACCCCCATGGCGATTCGGCCATCTACGATACCCTGGTGCGTCTGATTCAGAGCTGGGTGATGCGCTACCCGCTGGCGCTGGGTCAGGGTAACTTTGGCTCCCCCGGTAATGACGGCGCTGCGGCCTCCCGTTACACCGAGACCAAGATGGCTCCGCTGGCCATGGAGATGGTGCGGGACATTCACGAAGACACCGTGGATTTCCAGGACAACTACGACGGTAAGAACCAGGAGCCCACGGTTCTGCCCTCCCGCGTGCCCAACCTGCTGCTCAACGGTTCGGCGGGTATCGCCGTCGGTATGGCAACCAACATTCCCCCGCATAACCTGACCGAGGTTGCCGAGGGCGTGGAGTGGTTCCTTAAGAATCCCGAGGCTAGCAACGAAGAGCTGCTGGAAGCTCTGATGACCCGCATTAAGGGCCCCGACTTCCCCACCGGCGCCACTATTCTGGGGCATAAGGGTATCGAGGATGCCTACCGCACCGGCCGCGGCTCCATCACCATGCGTGCAGTCGTCGAGGTGGAAGAAATCCAGGGTCGCACCTGCCTGGTGGTGACCGAACTCCCCTACCAGGTCAACCCCGATAACCTGGCGATCAAGATTGCTGACCTGGTCAAGGAAGGCAAGATGACCGGCATTGCCGATTTGCGCGATGAAACCTCCGGTCGTACCGGCCAGCGCCTGGTGATTGTGCTTAAACGCGATGCCGTGCCCAAGGTTGTGCTCAACAACCTCTACAAGCACACCCAGCTGCAGGAGAACTTCTCCGCCAATATGCTGGCGATTGTGGACGGCGTGCCCCGCACCCTCTCGCTGGACGCCTTCATTCGCCACTGGGTCAACCACCAGATGGAAGTCATTGTGCGCCGAACCAAGTACCGCCTGCGCCAGGCGGAGGCTGAGGCTCACATTCTGCGCGGCCTGCTCAAGGCACTGGATGCTCTAGACGAGGTTATTGCACTGATCCGCCGCTCCCCCACTGTGGATGAGGCCCGTACCGGCCTGATGGAGCTGCTCGATATTGACGAAGAGCAGGCTCAGGCAATTCTGAATATGCAGCTGCGCCGCCTGGCAGCGCTGGAGCGCCAGAAGATTCAGGACCGCCATGACGAGCTCATGCGCCTGATCGCCGAGTACAACGAGATTATTGCCTCTGAGGATCGTCAGCGTGAGATCATCTCCGAGGAACTGGGCGAAATCGTTGGTCGCTTCGGTGATGAGCGTCGCACCAAGATTCTCATGGGCTTCGACGGCGATATGTCGATGGAAGACCTCATTCCTGAAGAAGAAGTGGTGGTCACCATTACCCGCGGTGGCTATGTGAAGCGCACCAAGAGCGACCAGTACCGCTCCCAGCACCGCGGCGGCAAGGGCATTAAGGGTGCCTCGCTGCGCGGGGACGACGTGGTGGAGCAGTTCTTCGTCACCACTACCCACAACTGGATTCTCTTCTTCACTAACCTGGGTCGTGTCTACCGCACCAAGGCCTACGAGCTCATGGAAGCTGGCCGTGATGCCAAGGGCCAGCACGTTGCCAACCTACTGGCCTTCCAGCCCGAGGAGACCATCGCCAAGGTCATGGAGCTCAAGTCTTACGAAGACGCTCCCTACCTGGTGCTGGCAACCAAGAACGGCCTGGTGAAGAAGTCCAAGCTCTCCGACTACGACACCAACCGCACCGCCGGCGTCATTGCTATTAACCTGCGCGAGGGCGACGAGCTGGTCTCAGCCCGCCTGGCCTCGGCAGAAGACGACCTCATGCTGATTTCCCGCAAGGGCCAGTCTCTGCGCTTCACCGCCACCGACGAGGCACTGCGCCCCATGGGCCGCGCTACCTCCGGTGTGACCGGTATGAAGTTCCGTGAGGACGACGAGCTGCTCTCCATGAACGTGGTCTCTGACGATTCCTACGTTTTTGTGGTGACCGAGGGCGGCTACGCCAAGCGCTCCAAGGTCGATGAATACCGCGTGCAGGGCCGAGGCGGCCTGGGTATCAAGGTCGCTAAGCTCGCCGAGGATCGCGGCGATCTCGTGGGCGGTCTGATTGTAGAAGAGGACGACGAGGTGCTGGTGGTCATGCAGTCCGGCAAGGTGGTGCGCACCGCCGTTGCCGAGGTTCCTGCCAAGGGCCGCGACACCATGGGCGTTATCTTCGCCAAGCCCGGCAAGGGTGACCACATTGTGGGGGTCGCACGAAACCAGGATCGGCAGCTGGAAAAGGACCTCGAAGAGGGGCCCGACGCCGCCGGAGCAGCTCCCGGTGAAACCAACGCGACCCAGGAAAATGCCGGTGAAACCAGCACAGCGGTAGAAAATGAAGTACCGTTAGACAGTGGCCAGCAAAACCAGGAAACCACGCCGGCGGATTCCACTGGTCACACTGCACACGGAGGTAACTAGTGAGTACACCCGCTAATGCGTCTAAGTCAGGCGCACGCCCCAAGACCCGCGCGGCCAAACCTCGCGGTTCGGCTCAGCGTTCCACTACCGGCCGCGGCAATAAGCCCCTGGTGCGCCCCGCGCCCCGTTCTAAGGTACGCCGCGCTCGCCTGGTTGTTGCCAAGGTAGATACCTTTTCCGTTGCGAAGCTGGTTTTCTTGCTTTCCGTGGCGGTGGGCATCGTGTTTGTGGTGACCTCAGTGGTGCTCTGGCTTGCCATGCAGGCAACCGGCGCTTTCCAGGGCATCAACGACATGCTGACCATGCTCGGTACTACCGGCAACCAGATTGACGTTTCAGAGTTCCTGTCGCTGGGTCAGATTGCTCTCTATACCACCATTCTTGCCGTTATTAACGTGGTTCTCTTCACCCTGCTGGGTGCGTTGGCCGCCATGCTCTATAACGTAGCTGCCAAGCTGGTGGGTGGCATTAGCCTGACTCTGACCGACGACTAGGTCGGCGGCAGTAAAAATCCTGCCCTGACAAGCCGAAATAAAATGTGACTGGGAACACCGAGTTTCGATTTGGAAACTTTCGGCACCTCGTGTAAAGTTTTATTTCGTGCTCGAGAGGGCAGGTAAGGGCGTATAGCTCAGACGGTTAGAGCGCTACACTGATAATGTAGAGGTCCCAGGTTCAATTCCTGGTACGCCCACTTCCTTACTTCAGGAGTTGAAATGAAGAAAGTTGCAGTATTCCTGCTCGCAGGTATCGCAAGCTTCATTGCGGCTCGGCAGGTTAAGGAAAGCCAAGAAAATAAAACTTCTTGGAATGAATCAACTGATTCAATCGCATAACTCAATAGAGTTCAACACCGCGGGGGTGTGGCGCAATTGGTAGCGCATCTGCTTTGCAAGCAGAGGGTTAGGGGTTCGAGTCCCCTCACCTCCACGTTTCGGTGATTATATCAAGAGGGAAACGCCCGGCTCCATCCCGAACCCGGAAGCTAAGCCTCTTCGAGCCGATGGTACTGCACTGGGGACGGTGTGGGAGAGTAGGTTGTCGCCGAGCTATTTTTGAGTGAGAGACCCGTTTCGGAAGAGGCGGGTCTCTTTTTTGTCGAGTCACTTTTTGTACAGGTTTCTCGGGTTATAGGCAGAAGAGTGTGTCCCGCCCCGGGCTTCGCTTATACCTTTGGCACTTCAGTGGGAATCTGCTAACAACAAAGTTGCAGTTTTGGTTCTTAAAACCTCTGAATAAGAACCAAAACTGCAACTTTTGGGTTATGGGGCCACTCTGTAGAAAAGAGTGGCCCCTAGCATGCTGGGCGGCTTTCAAGAATTGGCTAGTGCGCCGAGTTGCCGCTTCGTTACCGGCGATGTGTCGTTGAAGCGGCGATTCAATGAGACAGGGCGGTCGTATAGGCTGCCAGGATCGTCGAAAGGCCAATTTATGACCGTTTTTCTCCGATTTTCGGTATAAAAGTGGCCTTTCGAGGAAGCTCGGTAGGTAAAGTACAAGTTTCTTCTTGTCTGGCTGGCGTAGGTACACCTGTGTTCCCTGGGTACATGTCTAGTTGTGTACCCAGGGAGTACAGGTGTACTTTTGGCCTTTTAGCCATGTGGGTTTGTCCCTGTGATAAGCCTCTTATCCCCATTAAAATGAACTTAAGGTTAACGGCTTTGTAACCCCCGGTAGACAATGTTGGTTTTGCCTTAGGAGGAGTAAAAACCCACACTAAGCCACATGGTTGGCAAAATTTTTACCTGCAACCTAAATTCCGGAGAAAAAGCCGAAGAAACGCGAATCATTCGCTCCAGCGCCGTCCTTAAAAAGAAAACCACATGTGGGTTTTGCTGTGGGTTTACATACTAGACACACAAAGTTTGCTCAAACCTTGAGTAGTTTTCATCTGCCCGTGGTAAGCGGATAATCAATACACGTGACTACTGAACTCATCATTCTGATTATCGTGGTGCTGACAGCCCTGGCATTCGACTTTACGAATGGCTTTCACGACACCGCGAACGCAATGGCTACCTCCATTGCCACTAAAGCTTTGAAACCCAGAACCGCGGTAGCGCTCTCCGCAGTTCTGAACCTGGTTGGTGCTTTCCTCTCTGTAGAGGTGGCTAAAACCGTTGGTACAGGCATTGTAAATCTGGACGCCGCTGACGGTAGCTCGGGTCTGATGCTCATCGTCTTTACGGGCTTGGTTGGCGCGATTCTGTGGAACGTGCTGACCTGGCTTCTGGGCCTGCCCTCCAGCTCCTCCCACGCGCTCTTTGGCGGCCTGATTGGTGCAACCATGGCATCGCTGGGTACCTCAGGCGTGCTGTGGTCTGGCGTTCTCTCCAAGGTTGTGGTGCCGGCACTGTTTGCGCCCATTATCGCCGGTATCGTGGCAACCGTGGGTACCTGGCTGGTCTACCGCATTTCCCAGCCCGTTTCTGACTCGAAGAAGACCAGCGGCTTCCGCTACGGTCAGGTGGCAACCGCTTCGCTGGTTTCCCTGGCGCACGGCACCAACGATGCGCAGAAGACCATGGGCGTTGTTTTTCTCGCCCTGGTGGCTGCTAACGAGATTGATCCGGCCGCAGACATTCCCTTCTGGGTACGCCTAACCTGTGCTCTGGCCATCGCTCTCGGTACCTACCTGGGTGGCTGGCGCATTATTCGCACCCTGGGTAAGGGCCTGGTTGAGATTGACTCTCCCCAGGGTATGGCGGCTGAGGGCTCCTCGGCAGCGATTATTCTGACCTCCTCCCACTTCGGTATGGCACTCTCCACCACCCACACCGCAACCGGCTCTATTCTCGGATCGGGCATCGGTCGCAAGGGTGCAGAAGTGCGCTGGGGTGTGATGGGCCGTATGGTTATCGCCTGGCTGATTACCCTGCCAGCATCGGGTGCTGTAGGTGCTGTTACCTGGTTTATTGGCCATTACATCAACCAGGTCACCGGCAGCGAATGGCTGGGCGAGCTGATCGTCTTCCTCATTCTGATTAGCTTCTGCACCTGGATGTTCCTGCACTCCCGCAAGGAACCTATCGACCCCTCCAATGTGAACGACGACTGGCACGGCGAGCCCGCGCAGGGCTCCGCGCAAACCGCAGCGGCGTCGTCCTCAAACTCAGTAGCCTCGCAGAAAGCCAAGGTGTAAGCGGTGAGCTTCGCAGATATTTTTGACAAGATTATTCCGGTTCTCATGGCCGGGCTGGTGTTCGGCGCGGGCCTGCCCGCCCTCTACGCCCTGGGTATGCGCCTGCTCTCCGGGGAGACCGAGTACACCGCCGACGGGCGCTTGATTGAGGTTTCTCCCGCGCACGGGGCCGCTAGGGCGGTCGCCTACGTAATCTTCGCCTTTATTGTGCTGATGATTATCTTCGGCATCCTGTGGATTGCCAAGGACTTCATCTATCACTCCACCGGCTTCAACCTCTTCGGTTTGGCGGGCGAGTAAGTCATCTATGACGGCGGGGGGAGGCGCTTCTCCGTTGAAGGCGGCTAAAATGGGCATTAGGTCACAAAGGAGGTCTAATGCCTAACAAAAATATAGTTTCTCGAGTAATCGACTGGTTGGGTGCGGGATATCCAGAGGATATTCCGGTGCAGGACCGTTCCGCGGTAATGGCAATTCTGCGCCGCCGCCTGACCGATGAACAGCTTGAAGAGGTGATTCGTCGACTCATGGCTTCCCGTGCCGCCCGCGGTGAAGAATACGTGAGCGACCAGCGAATCAACGAGTACATTCGCAAAGTGGTTGACGATGTACCGCAGCCTCAGGAAATCGACCGGGTAGCGCGCATCTTGGGTGCGCACGGCCTGCTGATTTCCAAGACCCACTTTTCTCGGGAAGATGGAATCTCTGACGAGGACGAGCGGGGCTTTGTGCGGTACGAAGATCCGAGCGAGGAGGAGCTGCAAACAGCCCAGTCTATTGCCGCTTCTCTAGAGACTGATACAACCTCATAGTTTTCACCTGCATGGTTTACTACTGAATTATGTAGGGCGAGAGACCTCTCGGTTCTGAGAGGTGTACCTGCTTTCAGTAGTCCAAAATTTGTGGGTACACGAAGGAGGCATCTCGGGCGCGAGATGCCTCCTTTTTATTGGCTATTACGGTCAGTTTGATGTGGTGCGGTTCATTCATTTTCAGTTTGCATTCTTTTAAAACGCTGTTGTAGACTGGTTAAG
>NZ_BMDC01000004.1:0-201777 GCF_014635585.1 Rothia aerolata | reverse complement strand
ATCAAGAGGGAAACGCCCGGCTCCATCCCGAACCCGGAAGCTAAGCCTCTTCGAGCCGATGGTACTGCACTGGGGACGGTGTGGGAGAGTAGGTTGTCGCCGAGCTATTTTTGAGTGAGAGACCCGCTTCGGAAGAGGCGGGTCTCTTTTTTTGTTTGGGTGTTGGTGGTGAGGAGCCGGGGTTGCAGGCAGATAAGTGTGTCTCGCCCCGGGGCGTGTCACCCGCGATAGTGGTAGGAAAGCGTGTCTTCTAACATGTTGGGCGTTTATCGAGAATGGGCCAGTGTACTGAGTCGCCGCTTCGGTGACATATCGCCGCTTCAGTTGCATTTCGCCGGTACAGTACCGGCGAAATGCAACTGAAGCGGCGACTCAATGAAACAGGACCATCTGCACGGGCTGCCATAATCGCCGAGTGGCCATTTTTAGACCGTTTTTCTCCGATTTTCGGTATAAAAGTGGCCTTTCGAGGAAGCTCGGTAGGTAAAGTACAAGTTTCTTCTTGTCTGGCTGGCGTAGGTACACCTGTGTTCCCTGGGTACATGTCTAGTTGTGTACCCAGGGAGTACAGGTGTACTTTTGGCCTTTCTGCCGGGTTTTGCTTGTACCTGAGGTTTATTCTGTGCAAGGGGGGGGGCGTTTGGTGAGCGGCTTTTGTTGAGAAGCTGGCTCCTTAGCATTGTTGCGGCGGATCTTGGCCCAGCGAGTCGGTCTCAAGACAGCAAAAGAGGGCGGTTCCTTCCCCTATGGAAGGAACCGCCCTCTTTTAATTAAAAGCTACTTAGGCAGCGGTGGGGGTGGAAGGAGTCTTCCAGGGATCCTCAACCGGGCGAGAAGCCTTGTACGCTGCGAAACCTGCAACAGCTACAGAAATCAGCAGGCCGGTCAGAGCTAGACCCTTCTTGGGAGACTTAGCAGCCTTCTTCTGGTTCTTAGCGTATGCCTTAGCAGCCTTAACTGCCTTCTTCTGGGCGTTCTTCAGAGCCTTCTTATCGCCGGTTACCTTGGTAGCCAGTGCAGCAGCCTGGGGCGAAACCTCAGACTCGTTCAGCTTATCGGCAACCACGGTAGCAACCTCAGCTGCCTTTACACGTGCGTTAGCAACAGCCTCTTCAACCACAGGGGTTGCGTGCTCAATCTGCTCCTGAACCTTCTCAGAGACAGTCTCCTGCACGGCAGCGAACTTCTTAGCGCCGTCCTTCTGAGCAGCCTGGAAAGCCTTGCCGGCTTTCTTACCCTTCTTCGCTGCCAGCATCTGAGCGCGAGCCAGCTTTGACTCGGTGAGCTTTACAGCCTTAGCGGAGTTCTTCTCTGCAATCTTGGCGAACTTGTCGGCCTTCTTACCGGTGGACTTCTGCGCGCGAGCCAGAGCCTTCTCGGCGGCCTTCTTTGCCTTTTCAGCCTTCTTGTTAGCTGCCATGGGGTTACCTCCTATTGGGG
Organism: Rothia aerolata; assembly: GCF_014635585.1. Taxonomy (GTDB): domain Bacteria; phylum Actinomycetota; class Actinomycetes; order Actinomycetales; family Micrococcaceae; genus Rothia; species Rothia aerolata. Next base: position 200,337 of record NZ_BMDC01000004.1, on the reverse strand, counting down.
TGAAACCGCGCGGAAGCTACCGCACGGCAAATACGTTTTCATACCTAGCATACTTACTATCTCAACCTTTTGCGCGGGTTCATGCGGGAACAACACGGGTTTTCCGCACAGTGAAAAGCGTTCGCCCTATCTGGTAAACCGGCTGAACCCGTGCGAAAATGGGGAACATGACTAATGCAACTGCAAAGGCAACTATTCACACCAACCACGGTGACATTGTTGTGGAGCTCTTCGGCAACCACGCACCGATTACCGTTAAGAACTTCATTGGCCTCTCCGATGGCTCCCAGGAATGGCGCCACCCCCGCACCGGTGAGGTGCAGGAAGGCCCCCTGTACAAGGACGTCATCTTCCACCGCATTATCCGCGACTTCATGATTCAGGGCGGCGACCCTCTGGGCCAGGGCATTGGCGGCCCCGGCTACCAGTTCAAGGATGAAATCCATCCTGAGCTTTCCTTCAACAAGCCCTATCTGCTGGCTATGGCTAACGCTGGCCCCGGCACCAACGGCTCCCAGTTCTTCATCACCACCGTTGAGACCCCCTGGCTCAACGGCCGCCACACCATTTTCGGTGAGGTAGCAGACGAGGAATCCAAGAAGGTTGTAGACGCTATTGAGGGTGTGGCAACCGGTTCTATGGACCGCCCCGTTGAAGACGTCGTGATCTCCTCAATCGATATTGAGCAGCTCTAAGTCTTTTTGACCTCAGAGAAGCCCGCCCGGTCGCGAGAACCGGGCGGGCTTTTTGTGTAGATTGCCCGGAGAGAAGGAACGTGATGACTTCCCAACACACTGACCAGCCACAATTTCAAACCTGCCCTAGGCATCCGGATCAGATTGCCTACACCCGCTGTGGCCGCTGCGGCAGGCCCACCTGCACCCAGTGCCAGGTGCCCCTTGAAGTGGGTATGATGTGCGTTGATTGCCGTGATGAGCATATACGCAATGCCCCCAAGATTAAGTATGCAAAAACCGCTCCCACTATGACGTATGCCCTCATTGGTATTAATGTGGTGGCCTACATCTTGCAGTGGCTCATTCCTAACTACTGGATGCTGAGAACTTTTCTCTTCAACCCTCTCTACGTGCAAATTACCGGGGAATGGTGGCGAGTTCTGACTTCCGGCTTTATCCATGCTCAAGCAAATCCCACCCACCTGCTACTCAACATGTTCTCCCTATGGATTTTCGGTAAGGCTATTGAGCCTATGCTGGGTAAATGGAGGTACCTGCTCGTCTATCTGCTCTCCATTCTGGGCGGCTCAGCCGGAGTGTGGTTCTTCGGGGAGCTCATGGGTGGACTCAATACCAATACCGTGGGCGCCTCGGGCGGTATTTTCGGGCTTTTCGGCGCCTTCTTCGTGCTAACCAAGCTGCGCGGGGGAGAGTCCCGCCCCATCACGATTCTTATCGTCATTAACTTTGTCTACGGTTTCCTCTTTCCCGGCATCTCCTGGCAGGCCCACCTGGGCGGACTGGTTATTGGCGCCCTGGTGACCTGGATTCTGCAGCGGGTGGACGGCGCTACCCGTCGCCAGTAGGAGCGTGCGGCGGTTATCCACAGACTTTATCCACACCTGTTAATAACTACACTCCTGTAATTCAAAATTTATTAACAGGCTGTGGAAACCGCGAAATCAGCCTTTAACTCTGGCGTAATTACACCGGTGTAACCATTTTCCCCAGGTTTATCCCCAGCTGTGGATAACTTTAAAGAACAGGCTGTGTATTTTTTGTAATTTCAAAATTTTCACCTTGCGCTGTTCTCTGGAGGTTCTGGGGAGACAAAAGCGGCGGAGATGCAGTGAGCATCTCCGCCGCTTTTGGATAGGGGCTCGCGACTAAGCGCTTGCCTTCTCAATCGCCAGGGCAACAATCTTGGGTGCCTTGGACGAGGAGGCTACGAAGGACTTTTCCTTGGTGGTCACGGTGGGAACAACCTCGTTACCATCGTTGACACTCTTGACGAACTCGCTGGCCTCAGCATCTTCCCAAACGTTGACCCAGGTGGCTTGATCGCCGATTTCGCCTAAACCCTCATCGAGTGCCTTGCAGAAAGGGCAACCGGGGCGCCAGTAAATCACAACGCCGCCCTCTTCAATAACCTTCTGTGCTTCGGCATGGGTTGACTGCGCACGGTTCATGGAAACTCCTTCGTTTTGGAAAATATCTCAAAGAGTATAGCGTTCTGCCGGGTGGAAATATTCCTTGGATCACCGAGGGGAGGCTTCAATGCAGCTTAAGACGCAAATAGCCGCCGCCCCTTGGTAGGAGCGGCGGCTACTGTGCAAAAACTCTACTTCTTGAGGGAGTTCTTGATGCCCTCAGCCTTGTCCTTAGCGTCGTTGATAGCGCCCTCGGTCTTGGCCTGAGCCTGGTCGGTCTTACCCTCGGCCTGCAGTTCGCTGTTGCCGGTTGCCTTGCCCAGACCTTCCTTGGCCTTGCCTGCAAATTCGTTGAGCTTATCTCCAGCAGTCATAATCTTTATCCTTTACTTGTTGAGAACTTCGGGGTTGAAGCTCTTACTTCTCAAAATCTTCGCGGAACTTGTTAGGAGCGTCATTGATGGCGGTTTCCATCTGGTTGACGTGCTCCTCGGTGACAACATCCTGACCAGCCTTTTCGTTGGCGGCACCCTTGCCCTGGTTCAGGGTTTCCTTCACCTGATCTTTGGAGCTCATGAGACTACTCTTTTCTTCCGCAGTTTTTAAAACTTACTTACCGAACTTGCCGCCGAGACCGTCAATCTTCTCGCCGGCGACGTCCTTGGCCTTCTGGGTGTGGTCGTCGTTGACGACGTCCTTGCCAGCCTTCTCGTTTACGGCGTCCTTACCGGAGTCGATGCCCTGGTTTGCCTTGTCTTTAATACCGTCGAGGTTCATAAAAATCCTTACTCACTAGGTGCGGGACTAGGTGATGAAGCCCCGTGTGCAGTGCGACCTGCATCATTTATAAGTCTACTGATATAAAGCAGGCTTGCAAAGTGTTCGAGGATAGTTTGCTCAGGGTGAACTGCTGGACGGCGCTTACAGGACACACAACGCGCGGGTGTGATGCAAGAGAAAAAGTGACACGTTGTGAAACCGCTCCCGTTATGAATCCAAAGGGTCTCTACCGGCGTAGTATCAACTCGTTATAAACGGTTAGCCCGCCTAGGCGAGCGCTTTCGAGAAAGGCTCCATCATGGGGTCACAGCTGCTCAACCAGCAACCCAAGTTTGCTGTACGCACGCATAACAGCGACGCAGATCTTCATTCTGCTCCGCAGGGTCGTTCTGGCTCTTCTCTAAAAAATTGGCTTATGGGCGCCGAGTTGACCGCCCAAATTCAGGGTCCCCACGGCAAGAAAAATCCCGAGCAAAGCGGGCATCCCTGGTGGCAGGTGATGTGTCTTTCGGGTGTTGATTACTTCTCCACCCTTGGCTATCAACCGGCAATTGCTGCGGTGGCCGCTGGCCTGCTCAGCCCCGCTGTTACCTTGGTGCTGGTGGGGGTAACTCTTCTGGGTGCCCTGCCCATCTACCGCCGTGTGGCGGCTGAATCTTCAGCCGGAGCCGGCTCGATTCACATGCTGGAGAAGCTGCTCTCCCGCTGGTCTGCCAAGATTTTTGTGCTGGTGTTGTTGGGATTTACCACCACCGATTTCATGATTACCATGACCCTCTCGGCGGCAGATGCCGCAGCTCACCTTGAAGCCAACCCCTTTGTTCCCACCCTGATGCGCGGGCACCATCTGCTGATTACCCTGGTGCTTCTGGGATTGCTGGCGGCGGTCTTTCTGCGCGGCTTTAAAGAGGCAATTGGGGTTTCTGTGGTGCTGGTGGGAGTATTCCTCGGTGTGAATATAGTGGTGCTCGTGGCGGCTCTGCTACGCGTTTTCTCCCGGCCGATAGTCGTGGGGGACTGGTGGACGGCGCTAACCACCTCTCACGGTAATGTCTGGTTGGCCGTGGGTCTGGTGGTTTTGGTCTTCCCCAAAATCGCCCTCGGTATGAGCGGGTTTGAAACCGGGGTGGTGGTGATGCCACAGATTCGCACCAAGGGGGCCAGCGCCGTCCTTAAAACAGCAGACCGCGTGCGGTCTACCCAGAAACTGCTCACCTGCGCGGCGCTCATCATGAGCGTGCTGTTGCTGCTTTCTAGCTTTGTCACCACCCTGCTCATTCCGCAGGAGCAATTTCAAGAGGGCGGGGCATCCAACGGTCGGGCGCTTGCCTATTTGGCCCACGCTTTGCTGGGGGAGGGCTTCGGCACCTTCTATGACGTCTCTACCATCGCTATTCTCTGGTTCGCCGGAGCATCGGCAATGAGCGGTTTGCTCAACCTGGTGCCCCGCTACCTACCGCGCTACGGTATGGCCCCGGAATGGGCTCGTGCCTCCCGGCCCCTGGTCTTGGTTTTCAGCGCCACGGCCCTGCTGATTACCCTCATTTTCAACGCTAACGTTGATGCCCAAAGCGGTGCCTACGCTACCGGCGTGCTGGTGCTGATGACCAGTGCCGCGATAGCTGTTACCCTTTCTGCTCGAAAGAAGAAGCAGCCCTATGCCCTGGTCTTTTACGCCGCAATTGCCCTGGTTTTCATCTACACCACCGTGGCGAATATCGTCGAACGCCCCGAGGGCCTGAAAATTTCAAGTTTCTTTATTCTGGCGATTCTGGTGGTCTCTTTTGTCTCTCGGGCCCTGCGGTCTTACGAGCTGCGGATTGATAGCGTGCACTTTGACCGGCAGGCACTTGAATTTATCCTGGAGAAACCGGATGTTCCCGTGCACGTGATTGCTCACCGACCAGACAATTTCAATCTGGCCGATTACATGGAAAAGCGTGGGCGGGAAGAATGGGCCCACCATATCGGTGACGTTGAAAACGTTATTTTCTTAGAGATCGCCGTGCTTGACCCCTCTAACTTTGGGTCTGAACTGACCGTGCGCGGCCTGACGGTGGGCAACCAGAAGGTTCTTTGTGCCTCGGGTGCGGCGATTGCCAACAACATTGCCTCTCTGGCCCTGGAGATTCGAGACATGACGGGCACTGTGCCCCACATTTATCTCGACTGGGCGGCTGGTTCCCCCTTTAAGAACTTTCTTGCTTACCTTTTCTTTGGTCAGGGACAGGTTGCTGCTACCACCCACGAGGTACTCCGGCGCGCGGAGCCCCGCCTACTACGTCGCCCGGTTGTGCACGTTTCTTAAAGTCTGAGAAGTTGCAATGTTGGGTCTTAAACAGCGAGTTTAAGACCCAACATTGCAACTTCTTTGGGAAGCTTTTCCTAAAAATCCTTATCTGCCGCGAAGCCCGCCACCATGGGAAGGAATTCGGGAGCGGCAAACCCAGACTCGGCGTAGGCGCGGGCAACCGCCGCCGCGGCGTCGTCCACCTTGTCCGAGGGAATCAGCGCCATCACCGCGCCGCCAAAGCCGCCGCCCACAAGGCGCGCCCCCAGGGCACCCCGCTCCAGACAGGTGGCAACGGCGAGGTCAATCTCGGGCCGGGAGACCCGCAGCTCATCGCGCATAGAAACGAAAGATTCGGTGAAAAGGCGTCCTAGCTCTTCCCAGGCAGGCTGCCCGAGATCGGAAGTATTCTTCAGCAGGTATGCGGCGCGCTCCACCAGGGTCATGTCGTGGAAAGCGTGGCGCACCCAGCCGCGCGGAAAATCCGGGGGAGTGTCGCTACATTCGAGGGCATCGAGCGCCAGGGTGGTTTTTTCATCCACCAGATTCAGGCGCCAGAGTTTGGCCTCGCGCTCCTGCAAGGTGGAACAAGTGAGGTCTTCGGGCAGGGCGTTGCGGAGATAGTCTAGTCCCAGCGCGCGGGCGCAGGCCTCGGACGCCGCCCGCCGGGCCGCAAAGCCGCCCCCGGCAAGCTCGTGGGGGGTGTTGGTGTTAATTACCAGGAAGCTGAGATTGGCAGAGTCGAGGTCGGCCTCAATAGGTTCAATGGAGAAATCGCGAAAATCCACCACCAGCGCCTGGCCGGGCTTGGATCGCAGGGAAGTGGTTTGATCGAGCCCTCCGGTGCGCGCCCCGGCAACCTCGTTCTCAGCCTTGATACAGACCTGGGCCAGGCGGGCACGCAGTTCGTCATTTCCCGAGCTTTGGTCTGAGGGGGCCTCCTCGGTGTCATCGCAGTCGGCGCGTAGGGGGCAAGAGAGATCCAGCAGAGCCAGGGCGGTGGAACATTCCAGGGCGGCAGAGGAAGAGAGGCCTCCACCCACGGGAACCCGGGAGTCAATCATCAGGTCAGCCCCAAAATTCTTTGGGAGGCATATATCCCTGCCACCCTCCTGATTCATAGACCAGGCAACGCCCGCAACGTAGGTAAACCAGCCCTTGAGGTTGCCGGGGCGAATGTCGCGAATAATGACCGTGCGCTCATCGCCGGGCATCTGCTGGGAATTAGCCCGCAGCACCCCGTCTTCGCGGAGCTTACCCGCTACATAGGTGCGGTAGGGCAGGGGCATGGGCATGCAAGAGCCGCCCAGAAAATCAATGTACTCGCCCAGCAGGTTCAGTCGCCCCGGAGCTGACCACACGCCGTCGGGCTCCACCCCGTACTTCTCCACAAAGGCCGCCCGCACTTTCTGCACCTGCGCCCGATGATCGGGCAGGGTGCCCCACTGGGGTTGGGCAAAGGTGGAATCTACAGCGTTCATGGTCAATCTTTCTGCCGACGAGCCGGGCCGGTTCAGTGCCCTAGTGTACAAGCCTAGTGCCAGCGGTTTTATTCCGGAAAGTGCAGGGTTGCAGGGTGAGATTTAGCCCGACCAGCCCGCGATGCTCGCCTGCACCGCCGCGATATAGGAGGACGGCGCCTGCTCGGCTATCGTTACCCCGGCTAGCAGGGCGCGGGTTTGTTCTTCTTCAAGAAAACTCACGCAGACATGGAGAAGCATGGTGGCGGCCAGTTGCCCCGCGGCGGGGGAGCCACCCGAAGCGCCGTCCTGAACTTCATCTACCAGCTGCTCGAAGAGCCTTGCTGCCTCGCGCACAAACCGCAAACTTTCGGGCGCGACCGCCAGGGCAAGCCGAATCACCTCAGCGGCCTCGCGCACCTGGGAGAGCTGGCGGAAAAGTTCCAGGCATCCAAACTCCAGCGCCTTGGCGGGGGACGGGCCGCGGAACTCAACCTCTGCCACCATACGAGATGCCAGGGATGCTAAGAGTTGCTGCTTGTTTTTCACGTGGTAGTAGAGGGCCCCGGGGGCTACCTCAAGTTCGGTGGCGAGCCTGCGCATAGAAAGATCCGCCAAACCGTACTGCTTCAGCAGGTCAAAGGCGGTACTCAGAATTTTCTCGCGCGAAAGGGCCACCTGCTTATTGTAGAGCCGACCTCAACGCGGCGTAAGGAAACCCGCCAAATATAACTTGCATCTGTTAAGCGCTTTAATGGAGGGTATGACTCTCAACTTTGCTGAACTAACCCAGAAAATGCGCGCGGGCGCTCGCCCTGACGAAGAGGATATCCTTGCCGTTCTCGAGGCCGGCCCCGGCGCCACTTTTGCCCTGGTTGAGTTTGCCTCAGAATTTCGCCGCATGTTCTTTCAGAACACCCTAGAAGTAACTAACTTGCTGACCCCGGCTGGGAAGGTTCCTCCGGCACCGGTAGACGAGGGTGCCGTGGTTACGGTGGGTGCTGGCGAGTCTACCGCTGAGCTGGCAGCCGCAATTATTCAGGCGGGGCAGGCGGAAGATTCGGGTCTGGTGACCGTCAACTATAAGGTTCCCGATGCTGATGATGAAGCATCCTCTGCGGATTCTCTGACCCCCATGTACTGCCTGCGGGTTCTGGCCGCGGTGCGGTTGGTCTCGGTTGCCAAGTCGGTGCGGGTGGGGCAGGGGCGCGATTTACACCTGCGCTCGCTCCAGGCACTGGCCATGCACGTGCTGGATTCACTACAGCTACGTGACTATCGAGAGTCTGAGGCTGCCGGAATCTTCGATGACCTCAAGCTAATTCGAGACGCGGGGCTGAGCGTGAACGGTGCCGAGGGTCGCGATCTTGAAGCCGAATATATTACCTATTTGGAATCTGAAGGGGTCGAAGACGCCCGCGCCACCGCCGAGGCGATTCTGGCCGGTACTGAGAACCTCGGTGGCGGAGGCTGCGGCGGTAACTGTTCTTGCGGTTCGGGAGGGTGTGGCGGCCGCTAGGTTCTCTGTCATAGACTGCACCTATGACCCTCGGTTCTATGACCCCGCTGACGCGACGAAGCCTGCTGACAGGGCTAGGAGTGGGCGCGCTTGGGATGGGACTGGCCGCCTGCGGCGATCGGCAAGATTCCGATGCGGCAAGAAATTATGACGCTTTTTTGCTGACTGAGAGTGGTGAACGGCAGGAAGTTCGGGGAACCTACAGTGAGCTGGCAGAGGCTCTGGAATCTATCAAAACCGTTTCCGGAGCCAGCTCTCTTTCCCTGACGGTTCACCGCTACGAGAACGCCGAAACCTTCACCTATAACCCTGACTACGAGGGTTATGAGGCGAGCACCGTGAAGGTGCCGATTGCCCTGAGTATTTTGCGCAAGGCTTTTGACGAGAACAGGCTGGTAGACGAACAGACCCGCAGTCTGATTGATGCCAGCCTGGGGCTCAGTGATAATGATGCCACGGCGGCCCTGTTCTCTTCGTTGGGGCAGGACGTCGCCGCCCAAGATGCAGAGGTCAATGCAACCTACGATCGGTTAGGGATTACTCAAACTCGTTGCGTGGATGGCTGGGGCAATAACAAGACCAACACTCTCGATCACGCAAAAATTGCCCGGGTTCTCTACGAGGGTGTTGAGTGGGTGGGTGCCGACGATATGAACAGGGTTCGTGCGGCTCTTACTGCAACCGACCTGGAATCCCAGGGCTGGGGAGTCGGGGCTTTGGTTAGCCTGCCCGGCTCCACCGGAAGCGAGCACCTTGCCGAGAAGGTGCTGTGCAAAAACGGCTGGATTACCAACGATGAAGGAATCTGGTACGTGAATTCCACCGGAGCCGCCCAGTATCACGGGCAGACATATGCCCTGTCGGTTATGACCACCGGCTTTACCGACCAGGAGAAGGCCCGGCAGGTCACAAGTTCGTCTGTTGAGAAAGTGATGGAGCTCCTAGGCGGCTAAACCCTAAAATAGAAAAAAGGGTTTACTTAAGAGAGAGTGCTGCCGGGGTTTCATGGACTATTTGCTCATTATCATCGTGATTCTTCTGGCCACCGTATTTTTGGTTGGTGTAGGCGATCGCTTTAACCTGCCCTGGCCGGTGCTTCTAACCATTTTGACCACCGGCATTATTCTGGTGCCGGGGCTTCCCAACCCCGAGATTGAACCGGAAATTATTCTTCCCATCTTCTTACCGCCCCTGCTCTGGGCCATTGGGGTGAGGGTTTCATGGGGGTCGCTGAGGCGGCAGTGGAAAGCGGTTTTAATCTACTCGGTGCTGTTGACGGCGGTGACCGCCTTTGCTGTGGCCTGGGCAGCCTGGGCCATTGTTCCCGGTATGTCTTTTGCCCTGGCGCTAGCAATCGGTGCAGCAACGGCACCTCCTGACCCGGTAGCGGTTGAAGCCGTAGCGGAACCGGTAGGTATTCCCCGCCGCCTGGTGGGTGTGCTACAAACCGAAGGGCTCTTTAATGACGCCGTCTCCCTGGTCCTCTTTCAGGCTGCTATTGCCGCTGCCCTGGCGGGCGGGGTCATTAACCCGGCGGAGCTCAGCCTCTCTTTCCTCACCAGCGCGGTGATCGCCGTTCTCATCGGCCTGGCAGTGGGCTATCTTGCCAATGTCTTTTCCCGCATGGTGGCATCCAGCGCGCTCATTAACGCTATTACCCTCATCATTCCCTTTTCGACATATATTTTGGCGGAGCATTTTCACGCCTCCGGCGTGATCGCTGTGGTGATAGCGGCAATCCACTCCAGCAGTATCCGCCAGGGAGAATTTACCGCAGAAGACCGCTTCTCAAGCCATGCCTTCTGGGAGGTTGTGGAACTGCTGATGACCGGCCTAGCCTTCGGTCTGATTGGACTGCAGGCGGGAGAGCTAGTCTACGAGTCTGATCTTGACCTGGTGCGGGTTTTCCTTGAGGGAGTGGTTATTTCTGCGGTGGTGGTTTTGCTGCGCCTGGCCTGGATGAGCTTTTTCTGGCTACTGGGCAAAGCCAAGAAAAATGAACACGCCACTCCGAGAACCTTCGGCGAGGTTCTGGTGATGACCTGGGCCGGTATGCGAGGTATGGTCACCCTGGTGCTGGCGCTGACCATTCCCGAACTGGGCGGACAGCTCAGGTCAGAGGCAATCATTCTGGTACTCACGGTTCTCTTCTTCGCTATGGTTTTCCCCGGTCTCACCCTGCCGACCCTGGTTAAAGTTCTGAAAATCAGCGAGGCTGGCGAGGCAGATGACCGCCAGGAGCAAGAGCTGCTCAAAATTGCCCAGCAGGCAGCCCTCAAATCGGTTAAGCGCGCAGCCCAGCAGAATACCGACCCCGAGGTGGTTGCCCAGGCCCAGGATATTTTTGAACGCATGGCGGGCAGAATCAAAATGGCCCAGTCAGAGAGCACCGAGTACCAGCGCCGTGTTCAGGAGATGAAGAAGATGCGCTCGCAGTGGCAGACCGTGCGCAATAACTCGGTCTCTGCCGCCCAGCAGGCGGTGTTGGCCCAGCGTAACCACTACGACCTAGACGTGGTGAATTCCGTGCTGCACCAGCTAGACATTATGGCTATGGCTGGCTCAAGCGCCAGCGGTGGCCCAATTCTGATGGTTCCGGCGCTGACCACCGGCGTGCTGAAATCGGTAGATAAACACAAGCTGCTCCACCAGGAATCCACGGGAACCAGCCCCTTACCCACGGTGGAGAAGCAGAGCGATATCAGTGCCACCAAGAAGCACAATCTGGATTAGTTCCCGTTGAGCAAACCCACAAGGAACTGTCAGAAATATGATTTAGACTGGAGTTTGTGCCAGACAGCGGGCATATATTCCGTTGAAGGCAGATATCAACCACTGAGCATTGAAGTAAAGGAAACATGAACACCAAGGATCTTTCGCCGGCATTTTTGACCTCTCTTGCGGGCATTTTCGTGGGGGCAATTCTGATTGGAATGGCTTCTACCGCGGCCACCGTGATTGGCTGGCTGCTCTTGCTAGCCGGACTCGCCTTGAACGTGTTCTCTGCCCTGGTTTCCCTCCAGCGTCTCAAGGGCGGGCCTCTGCCTGCCATAATTGCCGAAGAAGACTCAGAGGCTGAATTTTTTGAGGACGACGAACCCGTTACCGGTAGCATTGATGAGGTAGACGAGCTCTCTGCTGATACCGACCAGCACCGAGTGGTAGCCGGTCAGCAGGCAGCCGACGATAAGATTTTCCGCTCCCGTGCGCCCCGCCCGCGTAACCGATAGGTTGTTCCTGTGAATACTAAGTTTTTGCTCTCCCCGGCTTATCTCGTTTCTGTTGCCGCCCTGATTGTCGGTGCAATTTTGGCGAGCACCCGCTGGATGGTGCTGGGCTGGATGATCTTCATTATCGGCCTGGCGCTCAACGCCATGGCGCTGGTGGTTCTGGCTAACCGCGAGTACCTGCGCCGGGCCCAGCGTGTGGGCACCGTGCCCAAGGCCTCGGCTCACGCTCCCACGGGTGTGATTGAAGATAAGGACGACGCCGCGGCGGCTGCTCCCGCCGATGCTGAGGAGCCTGCCCCGCAGGTAGCCCCCAAGAAGCGGTCGGGAAAAATTACCGACTCCCATTCGATCTTCCCGCACAAGAAGTCTTAGCGATTAGTTTCCGCCGACAGTTCGAGGGGCACGGCCAACCTCCCTTAAACGCACGCTTCGCGATTCCACTCACTCCTGAGTGCTCGCAAGCTCGCACCCGTATCGCTTCATCCCGATGCCAGTTGGTCGTGCCCCTCGAACTGCCTCCTGTTGTCTCTTTCCCTATCTATTGCCGGAAATCTTTGCCCTAATCTTTAGCATGGTGGAGAGAACCACCTCTTTGTCGTGCTCGCTCAGCTCATCCATCACCATGCTGTTAACCAGCCCCATGTGGATTTCAAAGGCTCTGGTGAATTTCTCGAGGCCGGCAGAGGTTAAATAGACCCCCTTGCCGCGGCGATCCTGCTCAACCTCTTGCCGGTTAATCCATCCCACCTGAATCAGGCGGTCTACCTGGTAGGTCAGCCGTGAGGGCGAAACGCTTAGCTCGGTTGCTAATTCCCCCATGCGCACTACCTCCGGCTCAGAATCTGCGGTGAGGTCTTTGGCGAGCACTAATAAAATGCTGTAGTCCTGCAGCTTGATATCAGCCTCTGTGCGCAGCTTTTGGTCTAGATAGTTGTTAAACCCTGTAGAGACCTGCATATAGGTTTTCCAGAACGCCATAGATTGGTGTTCGTGCTGGTCTTGATAGCTGGGTGACTGTGGTTTGTCTGTCATCTCCTATCGCGTTACCCTTCGTGCGATGATTTTTGTGCGTTGATTTAGATAAAATCCTGCCCCCATTGTTGGTGGCAGAACCCCTAGTAAGTATCCTAAACGAAATATTTAGAAGAATATCGGTTAGTTTTTTCGGAAAATAGGCGTACATTTCGTGAAAAATAAAACTGTACCTGCCTTTAAATAAAAGGCAGGTACAGCTTTATGTTACCCGAAGGGTCTTGCTGATTCTGCTAGTCAGCTAGCCTTTGAGGAGTTGCTCAAAGGGGGTGACGGTTAGGGGTTCTAGCCCCGGTGCCTTGTATTTAGAAGAGTTCTTCTGGGTGGTAGCAATACCAAAGAAATCTCCGGAATTAGCGCCGTTTTTATCGTCAAATTCACCTTCCATATCGAAAGGCTCTTTTTCGACATTCTTTAATTCTTTGTCGCCAAAATTAACAGATTCATTTTTATCTGTTGAATTAACCGAACTATTCTTGGCATTCTGCAAGGCGCCGGCCTTCAAAAGCAGGAACTGCGCCATTTCCCTACCCGCTGCCGCAATACGGCGATCCAGTGAAGCGTCGCTTCCGAAATCATCGGTAGCAACGAAAACACCGGTGGGAATCACCTGGGCCTTCAAGTAGCCAAAGAGGGGGCGCATAGCGGTATCAATCATCAGCGAGTGCCGAGCTGTACCGCCGGTAGCACCCAGAAGAACGGTGGTGCCCAGCATGGAATCATCTTCCACCAGATCCCAGAAGCTCTTGAAGAGCCCCGAGTTGCTAGCCTTGAAGGTGGGGGTTACGGTAATCACCGCATCGGCATCGCGCACCGCATCCAGTGCCTGGGCCAGCTTACCCATGGGAAAGCCGGTGAGGTAGTGGTTGGTAATGTCTTTAGCGATGTCGCGCAGTCGTACCTCGAGAGTCTCAGCCGACACACCGGCGTCGTCCAGGGAAGACACCATAGCGGCAGTCAACTGCTCACCCAGCAGGGCGGTGGACGACGGCTCGGAGAGTCCGGCGGTCACCGTTACGATTTTCAGGGTCATTAGTTTTCACCTCCAGCAGCCTGGGTTCCACCTGCCACGGGATCAAGACCGGCCTCGTGGCGGGCCTTCAGAGAAGCGTGGGTGGGGGCATTGGGAACAGAAGCCGGGCGGTTCTTAGTAAACTCCTTGCGCAGAACCGGAACAACCTCTTCACCCAGCAGGTCAATCTGGTTAAGAACTTCCTTCAGGGGCAGGCCCGCGTGATCCATCAGGAAGAGCTGGCGCTGGTAGTCACCGGCGTACTCGCGGAAAGACAGGGTCTTTTCAATCACCTGCTGCGGGGAGCCCACGGTCAGCGGGGTCTGCTCGGTGAAGTCCTCCAGGGAGGGGCCGCCGCCGTAGACCGGAGCGTTATCGAAGTAGGGGCGGAACTGGCGTACGGCGTCCTGAGAATTCTTGGCGATAAAGGCCTGGCCACCCAGGCCCACAATTGCCTGCTCGGCGGTGCCGTGACCGTAGTGCTCATAGCGCTCGCGGTAGAGGTTAATCATCTGCTGGGTGTGTTCTTTGTTCCAGAAGATGTTGTTGTGGAAGAAACCGTCGCCGTAGTAAGCGGCCTGCTCTGCAATCTCCGGGGTGCGGATGGAGCCGTGCCAGACGAAGGGGGAGACGCCGTCCAGAGGGCGAGGGGTGGAGGTGAAGCTGTTGAGCGGGGTACGGAAGTGACCCTTCCAGTTCACAACATCCTCGCGCCAGAGGCGGTGCAGCAAGTTGTAGTTCTCAATGGCCAGATTGACGCCCTGGCGAATGTCCTTACCGAACCAGGGGTAAACCGGGCCGGTGTTGCCGCGGCCCAGGGTGAGGTCCATGCGACCGTCTAGGTGGTGCTGAAGCATGCCGTAATCCTCGGCGATGCGCACCGGGTCGGTGGTGGTAATCAGGGTGGTGGCGGTAGAGAGAATGATGTTCTCTGTCTGCGCACCAATGTAGGCAAGGGTGGTGGTGGGGGAGCTGGTTACAAATGGGGGGTTGTGGTGCTGACCCAGCGCGAAAACGTCAAGCCCAACCTCTTCTGCCTTCTTGGCGATGGTGACATAGGACTTAATGCGCTCGTGTTCGGTGGGGGTCTTGCCGGTGGTGGGGTCGCGGGTTACGTCGCCCACTGAAAACAGGCCAAACTGCATCATGATTTTTACTCCTTTAGAAGCGGATTCTCTCGTTTATGCTTCTAAACTATACCCCTTTTACTTTCTTTGTAAAGTATTGCGGGTATGGGCGAGTCTTGTGTAATAGAAACGCTTACCGCTGCGGCAGGGTTATCCTAAAGAACGGAACCCACACAAAATACTTCGCATAGGTAGAGACCAAAGTGAAACCCGTATATACCACCGAAGCACGCTCCTCCGGCCCCGCTCGAGACGGCCGAGCCTACCTCACCGACGGCACACTCGAAATCAAAATGGGACTGGCAGAAGAACTCGGCGGAAACGGCCAAGGAGCTAATCCCGAACAGCTTTTTGCCCTGGGCTATGCCACCTGCTTTCACCAGGCCGTCAAAAATGTTGCGCGCCAGACCAAAGCCGACTCCACGGCGTCCTCAGTGCAGGCCCGCGTGAACTTCGGCCTGGATGAGGAGGGCTACTACAAACTCGCCGTCGTGCTAGAAGTCTCCCTGCCCTATGTTGAAATGGACCAGGCGCGCGAAATCGCCGTGCGCGCCCACGAAATCTGCCCCTACTCCCGGGCAACCCGCGGCAACATCGACGTTTCGGTGAGTGTGGTCGAGGAGTAAAAAGTCACCGGTGCATAAAAGCGGTTTTCGGTTGCAAATTCGCAGCCGAAAACCGCCTTTCTGCACCAGTCACTAGGCAATCTTATAAGTGGTGTCGCCGAACTGGGCCTCTATATTGAGGGTGCCACCGAGCGATTCAACGTACTTGCGAATAGTCTCTACCTGGGCACGGTTGATATCCCCTTTTTCAAGGCGTGAAATTCGGTTTTGGCTTACATGCAAAGACTCTGCTAGCTCTACCTGTGTTTTCTGTTGGGCCTTGCGAATCTCCTTGAGCTGATGGGCACGAACTTCTGCATAGAGCTGCTCTTTTATTGCGTTGATTTTCTCGCGGTTAACGGGGCGCTGACGCTTGAGGTCTTCCAGAGTTTTCATTTTCTTCTCAATCCTTCGAGATGTTTGGTGAAAAGATTGTCCGCCTTTTTGATGTTCTTGAGATACCACTTGTTCCAGTTGCCCGCTTTATCTCCTGCGACCAGAAAGATAGCTCTGCGCTCTGGGTCAAAGGCAAAGAGCAGTCTGATTTCGCTACTCCCTGTAGACCCCGGTCTTAGCTCCTTCATGTTCTTGTGTTGGGAGTGTTTTACGGTGTCAACAAGGGGTCTGCCCAGCGCTGGCCCCACCTCTTCGAGTACTTCCAGGGCGGCATAAACCTGTTGATAGTCTTCATCGGAGAGTTCTAGTAGCCAGGTGCCGATAAGGCTGATATCTACTTCCCACATATAAAAAAATATACCCTTGAGGTTGTATTACCTCAAGGGTTTATTTGTAGTTAAGGTTTCTCGCGTTGCCCCGCCCAGTCCAGCAGGCCCTGAATCTCCGCCCGGGCCGCCGAGGTCAGCGCCTTGTTGTCCCGAAGCATCTGCTCGCCGCGCAGATGAATAAACTCCAGGTACTCTGTCTTACCGGTCTTCTCGAAGCCCTCCTGAGACATGCGCAAATCGGCAAAATCTTTAGCTGCCTGGCGCTGGAGAATCCAGCGGCCCCACAGCGCCACCAGGGCGCACACCAGCGCAATCAAGGTGCCCCAACCGTGCGTCCATACATAAAGCAGAGCGGCAACCACCATCAGACCGGTGACAATGGGCGCCACCGAGACGATGTAAATCCCCTCCTGCTGGCGGTCTTTATCGAGGGTTCGCTGGCCCACCTCGATGAAGGTCTCTTTGAATGATTTACTCGCCATCGGTCAGCGCCCTATCAATGAACTCGTAGGCCTTATCCACCACGTACTCGGTTGCCTGCTGCACCTCTGCGGGGGAGTAGGTGAAGGACGCCGCGTGGTCGGCTATGGCGTGCATGCCCAGATCATTCCAGGAATCGCCCAGGGTGTAGGTTTCAACCTGCTCTCCGCCCAGGTGGTTTTCAACCAGCCACTTCAGGCCCAGGCCCTTATCGGAGCCCTTGGGCACGATGTCGAGGAATTCCAGGTTGCGGTGGCAGTCCAGGCGGTCGGAGTAGTTATCTAGAATCCAGGCCAGAATCTCGGCGCGCTGGGTGGGGTCGGGAATCCACATGGGAATACCCACGTACTCGTGGTTTTCAACCTCTGAGCGATCCATGGGGGAGAAGGCAGGCAGAATGTTGGAGTAGCCGCCGATTCCACTGTAGACCTGGTAGTCGTGGTCGAGGGTGGTGGCGTAGACATTGATTCCCTCAAGGGTGGAGAGGTGGTCGATGACCTCGGTGACCACCTCTAAATCGAGGGTCTTTTTGAAGAGAATCTCATAGTTGGCATCGCAGACTACCGCCCCGGTGTAGAGCACATAGTAGTCAAAGTTAATGTCGTAATTTTCGAAAGCTACCTGGGTGGCGTAGATGCTTTTGCCGGTGTTGCAGACCGCCAGGTGCCCGGCGTCTTGCCAGCGGTGAATGGCTGCCTCGGATTCCGGCTCAACCTTGCGGTCAAAGAGCAGGGTTCCGTCTACGTCGAATGCCATGAGCTTTTTCATGGGGTTCCTTTCGGAAAGTGGGAGAGAAAAGCCGCCTGCTCTCACCCTATAACGGCTGGCGAACAGGCGGCTAGTGCGGCTATTTTAGGGGGCTAGGATTCCTGCCCAGTAGCCCAGGATTCCCACGGCGAACATGCCGAAGATAATCCAGATGGGGTTGATTTTCTTTTTCAGTAGCCACATGCAGAGGAAGGTCAGGCCCAGCGCCAGCATGCCCGGCAACAGGGTGTCGAGAATCGACTGAACGGTGGTGACCACTTCGCTGCCGTCTTGGGCTTGATAGCGGGAGAGCTCGAAGGGAACGTTGATGGTGGTCCACTTAGAAACCAGCGAGCCCATCACGAACAGACCCACAATCGAGGCTATCTGGGTAAAGCGGCGCAGGGTGTTACCGCCCACCTCGGAGACAATCTCTACACCCTTCTGGTAGCCGATTCTGAAGCCGTACCAGCGGGTGATCATGCGGATAATGGTGAGGCCGAAGAAGAAGATCAGCGGGCCCAGAATGTTGCCGGAAAGAGCAATCGAGGCACCCAGAGCTGCCAGCACCGGTCGGGCGGTGCCCCAGAAAATCGGGTCGCCCACGCCTGCCAGCGGGCCCATCAGACCCACCTTAACGTTGGTGATAGCCGCTTCGTCAATGTCTTCACCGGCTGCCTTCTGCCGCTCCATTGCCGCGGTAACGCCAATGATGGGGGAGGCAATCCAGGGGTGGGTGTTGAAGAATTCCAGGTGGCGGCCCAGCGCTGCTGCCTGGTCTTCTTTCTTGGAGTAGAAGCGCTTGATAGCGGGAATCATCGAGACCGCAAAACCAATGGCCTGCATACGCTCGAAGTTGAAGGAGCCCAGCAGGAAGGTCGAGCGCACGTAGGTGGAGTAGTAGTCACGCTTGGTGAGCTCGCCGGGGTGGTTGGGTACGTCGTTGACGTTATCTACCGAGGAGTTTACGGCTACAGAGCTGGTCTGTGCGTTGTTTTCTACAGTCATGGTGTTCTCCTACTCGAGCTCGTTGTCGAGGTTATTGGACGGCGCTCCGCTGGTTGCCGGCGCGGGGGCAACAATGGCGTCGTGGAAGGCGGGGTTGAGCTGTACGTAGATCACTGCCAGGCAGGCACCGATAATGCCCAGGCCCACCAGGTTGAGGTCGGGAATGAAGGCCGCCAGTACGAAGCCCAGGAAGAAGAAGGGCATCAGGGCCTTTGCCTTCATCATGTTGATGACCATTGCGTAACCGACCACCACGATGAAGCCACCGGCTACCTGTAGACCCGAGGTAATGACGTCGGGAATAGCATCGAGCCAGGTTTGAACAATGTGGGTTCCGGCTACAGCTGCCACAGCGGCGGTGGGGATTGCTACGCGCAGACCCTGCAGAAGCAGACCGCTAAAGTGCACCAATTCAACGCCTCTGAAGTTGGCCTGTTGGGCGAATCTGTCTGCCTGGTGTTGGAGGAAGACGGTGATGGTGCGAACGAAGATGGTGAGCACCTGGCCTGCTGCTGCCAGGGGCACTGCCAGGGCAATACCCTCACCGATGGACTGGTTGCCCTCGATGACCACGATGGTGGCGATGGTAGATGCCAGGGCGGCGTCGGGTGCCATTGCTGCACCCACGTTCATCCAGCCCAGGGCGATGAGTTCGAGGCTACCGCCGAGAATAATGCCGGTCTGAAGGTCACCTAGCACCAGGCCCATGAGGGTACAGGCCACGATGGGGCGGTGGAACTGGCGTTCGTCTAGCACCGATGCCATACCGCAGACCAGCGCTACGAGAATGACCAGGGTAAATTCGAGAGGGCTCATGAGACTAGGCCTTTCTCCTTGAGTCGTTTCATCATGTCAACGCGGCTGCTGTTGGGAACCTGCTGAATGGTCATGGGAATGCCGCGGTTGGCGATTTCTTTGTATGCTTCGATGTCTTCGTCAGAGGCGTAGACAGCTTCGGAGAGCTGGGTCATGCCGTTTTTGTAGGTTACGCCGCCAACATTGACCTCTTTGATTTCAATGCCTTCATCGAGCAGGCGCAGGATATCCTGCGGGTTCTCCACCACCAGCATGGTTTTCATGCCGGTGTATTTGGGGTTGTGGTAGACCCTGCCGGTTTTGGCGATGTCGAGAACATTGGTCTTGATGTGGGAGGGTGCCACCTGCAGGAGCAGGGTTTTGCGGAGCTTGTCGGTGGCTGCGGGGTCTGATGAGGCAATGAGGGTTTGCGGTGCCACATAGTTGACCCAGCTACTGGCTACCTGGCCGTGAATGAGGCGGGAGTCGATGCGGGCAAAGACAATGTCCATGTGGCCGCCGGGTGTTTGGTCGGTGGACGGCGCTGCGGCGGCGGGAGCTGCTGTAGCAGGTGCTGCCGGGGCGGCGTCGTCCTTCGGTGCCATCATCTCGTTGAAGATGCGGATTCCCTTGGAACCGGCCTTCACAGCCTTTTGGGCGAGGGAGGCGACCGTGGCGTTTTTGCGCGATGCCGCGCTGATAACTTCTAGGAGCATGGGCACGTTAACGCCCGCTACCACATCGGTATTTTCGCGTTCTGCCGCAAAGCGGGCGGCCGCGTTATAAGGGCTACCGCCAAAGAGATCAACCAGAAGCAGAACTCCCTGATCTTTGGGCTGCTCTTTGGCAATGGTTTGGTAGTTCTCTAGGAGATCTTCGGGACCTTGCTCCGGCATGAAAGTCACCGGGTGAACGTTCTCGAAGTCGCCGAGAATCATTTTGGCTGTCGCAAGCAGGGCAGGAGCTGACTCCCCGTGTGCTGCCACAATGATTGTGACCATGAGCGTGGTCCTCTCGCAGTAAAAATGTGGGTATGGGTAAAGATGAATTTACACCTTATTTTTTCTGCAAGAAGCCGCATTACTAAGTAAGAACGATAAAAATTTTATGACCTTATCACCTTGTGAGACGGAGTTTTTGTACAGGTCTACTTCTCCAGCCCTAAATCCTTGGCCAGGCGGGCAATGTGAATGGTCAAATAGGTCAGCTCATCATCGGTGAGCTCCTGGTTGAGCTGCATCTCAAGAAGCAGATAGACCTTCTGGGCGCAGGCAAAAGCCTGGGGGTAGCTCGCCTTGACTGCCTCGGTTAAAAGCGGGGTGGCGTCGTCCTGATAACTACCTGCCCCCTCTTTACCGGTGCGTACAAAGAGGTAGCGCAGGTGGGTCACAAAACGGGCGGCGCTCAGTGCTGACTGGTCAATCTCTACCCCGTAGAAAGAGGAAATCAGCTCAAAAATCTGGGCAAAAACCTCGGTCATGCGGAAGGTCTGAGACATATCTGAGGCGGCAAACTGCGAGTTGACCAGATGCAGGGCTAAGGGAATGGCCTCCTGGTCGGGGAGGTCTACTCCTAAACGTTCGGAAACCAGGGCCACCGCGCGTCGTCCAAACTCCACCTCTTTGGGGTAGAGCTGGGAGACCTCCACCGCCAGGGGGTAGTCCACGGCTATGCCCTCGCGGGCGCGAATCAGTGCAAAGTTCAGGTGGTCTGCCAGCGGAATAACAAAGGAGTGGGAGACCGAAAACTCCTTGGAGTCTCGCACCTGAGATTCCAGCTCAATCGCCAGGGAGAGGATCTCGGCGGGAATTTCGGAGAGGGACCAGCTCAGGCGCTCCTCAGAGGTGTTCTTTTCGGGAACGAAGGTCTGCTCAACCCGGGTGGGATCAATCATGTCGCCCTTGCGCTTGCCAAAGGCAAGACCGCGACCGATTACCACGGTCTCCTCGCCGGCAAAGTTCGTGGCCAGGGCAACGTTATTGTTATAGATACGCGAAATGCGCAACGCACCCTCCTCATAGAAATTTGCACGTCCCCCTATTTTAGGGCACAAGGGCATGGGGTGCACGGTGCTTGCCTGTGGATGAGAGGCAAGTCGTGGGCATCGGTGGCCTGTGTGAGATGTATTACTTAGCCAAAACCCTTGTGGAAAGCAAGAGTTTTTCACGATGTGGACTATTTTCTGGGTAAAAAGTGTCTCAAAGTCTAGGATGGAACAGAAAAGCGCCAGATTTCCTTCAAAATCCAGCGCCTCACGCAATATATTCTACGAAAAGCATACATTTATGAGCACTCAAGCAAGCAAGAAAGCGGGAAAGGGCGGCGCGATCGTCGTTACCTCTCTCATGCTTTTCTCCATGTTCTTCGGCGCGGGTAACCTAATTTTCCCGCCCGTTCTGGGCGCAAGCGCCGGCGAAAACTTCGCCCCGGCACTGATTGGTTTTCTGATTACCGGTGTAGCCCTGCCGATTATGGCTATCTTCGCGCTCGCGCGCACCGGCTCTGATATTCGGTCGCTGGCAGGCCGCGGCGGCGCCGTCTTTGGCGTAGTCTTCCCCGCCCTGGTCTACCTCTCCATCGGCGCTTTCTACGCGGTGCCCCGTACCGCCACTGTCAGCTACACCATGTTCGCCACCCCGGTGTTCGGCGTGGACTCCCAGCTTTCTCTGGTGGTTTTTGCGCTGATTTTCTTCGCGGTTTCTCTGGCTATCTGTCTGAATCCCAGCTCCATTGTTGATGCTCTGGGTAAGTTCCTTACCCCTGCCCTGGTGCTGCTGCTAGCTCTGCTGGTGGTGCTCTCGCTCTTTACCCTGACGGCCGACCCTGCCCCCGCTACCGAAGACTACGCCTCGGCCCCCTTCGTGGGCGGGTTCCTGCAGGGCTACTTCACCATGGACTCCCTGGCCGGCCTTGCCTTCGGCATTATTCTGGTTTCATCTCTCAAGCACAAGGGCCTAGAACGGGGCAAGTCGCTGATGTCAGGTGTGGCTTTCGCTTCTCTAATCGCCGGGCTGCTTCTGGCCCTTGTTTACCTGGGTCTGGGCTGGATGGGTCGCTCCATCGAGAACGGCCAGGGCTACGAGGACGGCGCCGCCCTGCTTTCTGACGCCGCCCACCAGGTGCTCGGCCAGGCGGGTGCCTGGATTTTTGGCCTGATTGTTCTGTTGGCCTGCCTGACCACTGCGGTGGGTCTGCTCTCGGCAACCTCGGAGTTCTTCTCCCGCATGGTGCCCGCTATGCCCTACCGCCTGTGGCTGATGATTTTTACCGTGATTGGCTTCTTGATTTCTACCCTGGGTCTGAGCTCGGTGCTGGCTATCGCGGCCCCCATTCTGGGCTTCCTCTACCCGCCCGCTATTACCCTGATTATTCTTTCGGTTCTGGAGCCTTTGCTGGTTAAGCCCCTGGTTTCTCAGGCAGTGACTCCCGCTGAGATGGGCCGCCGCCTGAGCCTGACTTTCAAGCTGGCTCTTTTTGCCTCTGTTATCTGGGCAGCGCTGATGACCCTGAACTCTTTGGGCTGGGGTTCTTCGGTGATTGAGCCGCTCATCGGGTGGTCTCCCTGGCATGCCCTGGACCTTGGTTGGGTTGTTCCCACCCTGGTTCTGGCGGTGCTTGGCTACATCCTGGACTTCACCCGCAAGAACCGGGAGGTTCCGGCGGTGGCATCGACGGCTGCCTAAGCTACCCTGCCCTCTCACAGAGTGGCCGTGAAAACGCCGAGAGGCCGTGTTTAACACGGCCTCTCGGCGTTAAGGCGGCCATTCGGCGTAGGGGCGTAAGCTGGGCTTGGCTGTTTGAGCGAGTTGATAGGAGCACCGATGAAAAATAATGCCAATCTATTGTTGTCGATCGTGATGGTAGTGTGTGCGGTTGCAATCTTCTCTTCTTTTAAGCTTCTTGCCGATGGGGCAATTTCCCATTCGCTGGCACTCTTTATCATTCCCTCGGCCTTTGTGGTGCTAGCTATCTGCGTGGTCTTTTCGGCCTATAGGAGTATCAAGGCCTCAAAGAAGAGCGAAGATCTGTAGGGTTTCCATCGAGCGGCCGTGAAAACGCCGAGAGGCCGTGCTAAACACGGCCTCTCGGCGTTTTCACGGCCGCTCGATTTAGCAGGGCTGCACGCACCCTACTGAAGCAACCTGCCACAGAATGTTCTAGCCAAAGTACATCGTATGGTCCGGGTCGTTCGCCTTGCGGCGCAGCTCAATCTGGCGCTTGCGGAAGTTGCTGATAATGCTCCAAGCAAGCAGAGCAGTAATCAGTAGACCGATACCCAGAACCACCGGGGAAACCAGGAAGATTCCAAAGTCACCACCGGAGACCAGCATGGTGCGGCGGAACTCCACCTCGAGAATGGGGCCCAGAATAAAGCCGAGAATCAGCGGGCCCAAGTCGAAGTTTGCCTTGCGCAGCACGTAGCCCAGCAGGCCAAAGAAAATCGTGGTTACCACGTCAAAGAGACTGTTGCGCACACTGTAGACACCCACCAGCGCAATCAGAAGAATGATCGGAGCCATGAGGGAACCGCGAATCCGCAGCATCTGGGCAAACACGCCCACCAGGGGCAGGTTCAGCGCCAGTAGCAACACGTTACCGATGTACATCGAGGCAATCACGCCCCAGAACACATCGGGGTGGTCTTGCACCAGGGTGGGGCCGGGGGTGATGTTCTGTAGCAGCAGGGCACCGAAAATCAGCGCCAGCACGGGGTTCGGGGGAACACCCAGGGTTAGCAGCGGAATAAAGGAGGAATTGGACGACGCGTTGTCGGCTGTCTCTGTTGCTGCCAGGCCCTCGGGGGCGCCGGTGCCGAATTTTTCGGGGTGCTTGGAGACTTTCTTCTCCACACCGTAGGCAACCACGGAGGAAACCGTGCCGCCACCGCCGGGAATAATACCAATCAAAAAGCCGATAATCGAGGCGCGGGCGATAGCGAACTTAGACACTGCCCAGTCTGCTTTCGAGGGCATCTTGGGCTTGAGGTTGGCCTTGCCCATGCCTTTGAAGAAGCCGTGCTCTGCGTTGTAGAGCAGCTCGCCCACACCGAAGAGGCCCACTGCCACCGAAACAATATCAATTCCCGAGAGCAGATCCATTGAGCCGAAGGTCAGGCGGGCCTGGCCGGTAATGGGGTCAAGACCCACGGTGGCCACCACAATACCTAGGGCACCCATAATCAGAGCCTTTGCCTTGGATCCGTTGGTCAGCAGAATAATCATGAGTAGACCCACCAGGGCCAGGGCAAAAAGATCGGCAGATTCAATCTGGGCGGTGATATTAGCCGCCAGAGGGGCCAGGAAGGTCAGGCCAATAATGGCCACGGTACCGCCGATGAAGGAGCCAATACCCGAAAGGCTCAGCGCCTCAGAGGCCCGCCCCTTCTTGGCCATAGGATAGCCGTCAAAGGTGGTGACCACCGCCGAGGCATCTCCCGGTAGACGGAGCAAAATAGCAGGAATTCGCCCACCGTACATGGAACCGTAGTAGATACCTGCCAGCATCATAATTGCCGTGGTGGCGTCTAACTCGTAGGTAATCGGCAGCAGCAGCGCGATCGCCGTCACCGGGCCCAGACCCGGAATTAGGCCGATGAGAGTACCCACGACAACACCGATGAGCACAAAGAGCAGGTTCATCGGAGAGAAAGCAACACCGAAGCCGGTTGCGAGACCGGAGAAAATATCTTGCATACTATGTCACTTCCTTAAGACATCCACTCGGGCAGGCCGCTGAGACCCACTTGAAAAGCAACCACAAACACCAGGTAGACCACCACCGGGGTGAGAACCGAAAGTATCAGAGAGACCTTCCACGATTCGCGGGCGCTGAACCGGGTGATAATCAGCATGGAGATAAACCCAGCCACTAGAAAACCGGTGAAAGGGTAGAGCACCACAAAGGCAACCAGACCCGCCAGCATAAAGAGCATCTTGTCTACGCGCTCGCGGTTGAAACGCTCGTATTCTTCTTTGGCCTTCAGTGCAAAGGGCCAGGCCAAAAGCGCCAGAACTGAGGCAGTAAGAATCCAGAGGCCTGGGCCGGGCTTAGAAAAGCTACCGACCGCTAGGTTAAAGGCGTAGACCGCCAGCGCGATGAAAACAATCAAGGTCATCGACATCATGAAGATGTAGATTCTGGGATAACCCCCGCGGAGGTTCTCAGGCTGGTGCCGCCCCACAATGGGCGAGGCCTGAGTGTCAGGTGCTATATAGGGAGCTTCTTCTTTGTTCATACCGTGTATCCATTCAGAGAGATAACCTGGTTATCTCGGGGAATAATGAGCTCAGACGAGTAGGTTGACCGGGCAGATTCCCACACCTTTCCGTGGGCGTTGCCCGGAACGAGGTGGTGCAGCGCCAGTTTTTTGGCACCGGCCTGCTCCGCCAGCTTTCCCGCCAGATCGGGCGGGGTGTGTGACTTCTTGTGGTGGTCGATGGAGGCCCTACCCGACTCGTCGTCGTCATAAAATCTGTGTGCCCAGTCCAGGTCAATGGCCTCGTGCAAGAGCAGACTGGTGTCAGCCGCCAGTTCTCCGAGGTTCTCCGAGTACTTGGTGTCGCCGGAGATCGTGACCGAACCGCCGTCATAATCAAAACGAAAGGCGAAAGCCGGAGCCACCGGCGGATGAACCACCAGGGTTGCCGAAACCCTCACGGTCTCGTCTTCGAAAACGGTGAAGGGGCGCATGGCCGGGCTCGGGGCACTATTGGCCTGAAAGCCGCAGTCGGCGGGCAACTCAATATCGTGCGCCTCAAAAATATTGACCGGGTTGGGGTAGAGAGAATCGAGGATTCGCTCGTTGAGGTCGGTGGCGTGCGAGCGCAACAGAAAGTCCACCATCGAGCGGGTGCCGGGGGTCGGCTGATCGTCGAAGACGTGGTTGACCGGGCCGGACGCGCGGGGGGAGAGTGGGTGCAGGGCGCCGCGATCTCCGGGGCCAAAGATGGGAATCGTGTGGCCTTCTCCGGCCACCGTGTAGAAACCCAGAACCAGCATGTTAATCAGATCCACCGTGTGGTCTGAGTGCATGTGGGTAATAAAGATACCGCCCAGCTTGTTGATGTCTAGCCCGGCCTTGCGCACCTGGCGGTAGACCGACTGGCCGCAGTCAATCAGGTACCACTTATCGCCGACTACCACGGCAGTGGCAATACCGCAGCGGGGCTCAGCGTCGTCGTCCAGGGTCCAAACGCGGGGGCCGCCAGCGGTGCCGAGGGTAATCACGTGAGCGTCTGTGTGAGTCATCTGTACCTCCTTTCCCTACCTTTGGCCGATACCCAGTTCTTGGTAGGCCTGCTCAATGCGGGCTTTTTCTTCGGGTACGTAGTCGGTCATCCACTTGGGCCCGTCGATGTCTTGCAGGGTTGAGTTGGCTGTCTTGAGGTATTCCTGGTAGCTATCGCTGTGAACTGCCTTCTCTGCCAGCTCGGTGATCTTCTGGGTGGTTTCATCGTCCACACCGGCGGGAATCGCCAGAGCCTGGGTGGCCAGGTAGTTGGCCTCGGGGTAGCCTTCTTCGGTCACGGTAGGAACATCGGGCATACTGGGTATGCGTTCGTCACCGGTCACCGCAAGAACCTTGACCTCACCGGACTTCTCGCGCTGGTAGGCGGCAGAGGCATCGGTTACGGCAATGTCTGTCTCGCCACTGATGGTTGACTGGATAGCGTTGGCGGCGCCGTCAAAGGGAATAGCTCGGCCGTCTTTGCCCAGGTCTTTGAGGATCTCGGCCAGCAGAACGTGGCCGCTGTGGCCCTCGCCCAGGGTGGCGTAGGTTAGGGCAGAGTCGGCATTCTTGAGATCATCCAGTGAGTTGTAGGGGGAGTCTGCCCTCACCGTAATGGCAAAGCCCTGGGAAGACAGCGAGGTGACGGACTTGAAGTCCTCTGAACTGTAGTGGGTCTCCTGGAGTAGCGGGGCGTTGGTGAAGGCTGCCACCGGGGCAAGGAGCATGGTGTAGCCGTCATCAGCTGTCAGGCTCGCCTCGGTGGTGCCGATAATTCCCATTGCGCCGGGGCGGTTTAAAACCAGCACCGTTCCGCCGCTGACATCTTCGAAAGAGGCGGCGAAAGCACGGGCAACCACATCGTTGGTGCTGCCCGCTCCAAAGGCCACAATCAGCTCAATTTTCTTTGACGGGTACTCTCGGTCGGTTTGAGCGCAGCCTGAAAGCGCAAGGGCTGTGACAGCAAGTAGCGCACCGATTTTTTTCATCATATTCTTTATCCCAATTCAATACGGTCGTTATCCGATGGAATGATCAGTTCACCCGAGTAGGTGGAGCTGGCGGCCTGCCAGGTGAGTCCGCGCGCATTGCCGGGTACCAGGTGGTGCAGTGCCAGCCTCTTTGCTCCCGTTTCTTCGGCGAGCTTGCCCGCCTCATCGGGTGGAGTATGAGATTTTTTGTGGTGGTCAATCGAGGCCCGGTCGGTTTCGTTGGAGGGATCCTTGACTCGGTACACCCAGTCAAAATCGATTGCCTCGTGCAGCAGAAGGTCGGTGTTCTCTGCCAGCACCCCGAGGTTCTCTGAGTAGCGGGTATCGCCAGAGATAGTCACCGAGCCGCCCTGGTAGTCAAAGCGGAAGGCAAAGGCCGGGGCAATGGGCGGGTGAACCACCAGGGTTGCCGAGACCTTCACGGTGTCGTCTTCATAAATTGTGAAGGGGCGCATGGAGGGGCTGGCGTTGTCATTGGCGTGGAAGCCCACCTCGGCGGGAATCTGAATATCGCGGGCCTGGAAAGTATGGGCGGGGTTGGGGTAGAGGGAGTCAATGATTCGGTCATTGATGTCGGTTGCGTTCGCCCTAAAGAGCAGGTCAACAATTTCTGCAATGCCCGGAACCGGGTTCTCGGGGTTCAGCGGCTCTACCGGGCCGGAGGCTCGTGGGGAGAGCGGCGGTAGCACCTGGCGGTTGCCGGGGCCGTAGATGGGAATAATGCGGTCTTTCATCTTCATGTCGTAGAAAGACAGGGTCAGAATATTCGCTAGGTCAACCACGTGGTCGGAGTGCAGGTGGGTAATGAAAATTCCCGCCAGCTGGTTGAGGTCCAGGCCAGACTTGCGGATTTGGCGGTAGACCGACTGGCCGCAGTCAATCAGGTACCACTTATCGCCGACCACCACGGCGGTGGCGATGCCGCAGCGGGGCTCGGAGTTATCGTCAAAGGTCCATACGCGGGGGCCGCCTGCGGTGCCTAATGTAATAACCTGGGGCGTCTGGCTCAAGGCTCTTTCCTTTCGTGAGATAGCGATTCTTCGATGTTACGTGGGTCATAAACTTAGGTAAACTTGTTTTTTATAAGTAATAAAATAAGATTTACCTATGATCGGTCTCACACTTCGCCAGATGGAATACCTGGTTGCCGTTGCTGACACGGGCACTATCGCCGGTGCTGCCGACCTCTGCAAGGTCTCTCCGGTAGCGGTGGGGCAGGCTATTGATGAAATCGAGAAGTCTTTGCACACCGTGCTCACGGTACGACGCCGCTCTAAGGGGGTTGTGCTCACGCAGGCGGGGGAGGCGGTGGTTGCCCACCTGAGAAAAATCCTGCGGGAAACCCAGCAGATTCCTCAGATTGTCGAGTCGGCTAACCAGCGAGTTGAGCGCTCCATTAAAATCGGAATCTTTCCCACGCTTGCCCCTTGGGTAATGCCGGCGATTTTGAGGGAGTACGCGCAGAACTTCCCCGAGGTAAGCGTTGATTTTGTTGAGTTGACCGCGGCTCAAATGAAAGAAAAGCTCACCCTGGGCACGGTTGATGTTGCCCTGACCTACAAGGGCCACGACCCCCAGAACACCGCTGTGTTAGATGCCGGTCAGATGACCCTCTACGCCCTGGTTCCAGCCAGCCATAAGCTGGCTCAGCGGACCTCGGTTGCCCTGGATGAGCTGAGGCAAGAAAATTTTGCTATACCGGGCTATATGCCTGCCCACGACACCATCTATAACCTGTTAGAAAGGCACTCTATGGAGCAGCAGGTGGTGTGGACGGCGCAGAGTAACGACACACTGAAGTCGCTGGTGGGAGAGGGACTGGCCCTCTCTCTTATCTTCAGCTTCGGCCGTATTACCCACTCGCTACACGGCCAGGAGGTTGTCTCTGTTCCTATCGCAAACCCCGAGATAGAGAACTCGGTGGTGGTTTGCTACCCACCGCACCGGTCCCCCGGGGTGATTGAGAAAAATATCCAGAAGATTGTGCAGGCAGAGGCTGCGGGACATAACAAGAACCGGGAGCGGTAACCACAACAGCACCGCCCCCGGTTCCAGGAAAAATAATGTTTGAAAATACTGGTTATCCTGCCTTCAGCACCACCCCGTCTCCTTGGCCGCCGCCGCCGCACAGGGCAACGGCTGCGGTGCTACCGTATTCACCGGTGGCGAGCAGGTGGGCGGCATGAACCACCAGGCGGGCACCCGAGGCACCTACAGGATGCCCCATCGCAACGGCGCCGCCGTGGAGGTTCACTTTCTCAGAATCTAGGCCCAGCTCGGCCATCGATACCGCAGTCACAGAGGCAAAAGCCTCATTGATCTCTGCGAAGTCCAAATCCTCAACACTGATCCCGGCCCTTTTCACCGCCGCGGTAATAGCGTGGGCGGGCTGGGTATGCAGGGAAGTGTCGTCGGGGCCGGCAGTGTTAGCCCAGCCCACCACAGTGGCCAGAATATTCAGCCCCTTCTCTTCGGCCCAGGAGCGGCGGGCGAGAATAACCGCCGCAGCGCCGTCCGAAATCTGCGAGGCGTTACCGGCGGTAATCGTGCCGTCCTCCCTAAAAGCCGGGCGCAGCTTAGCCAGGGTCTCTACGGTGGTGTCGGGGCGAATACCCTCGTCTTTTTCCACCACGTTGACCGCACCCTTGCGGCCGGGTACCGATACCGGGGCAATCTCGGCGTCAAAGACCTCGGACTCCCAGGCGGCAGCGGCGCGCTGGTGGGAGGCAGCGGCAATCGAATCCTGCTCCTCGCGGGTAATACCGTACTTTGCGTTTCCGAGATCGGTATTCAGGCCCATAGAGTTCTGGTCAAAGGCGTCGGAGAGGGCATCGCGCTCTAGGGTATCGAGCAGGGGAGCCTGCCCAAACGCCTTGCCAGCTCGCAGGTTGGGCACCACGAAGGGAGCCTGAGACATCGATTCCTGGCCACCGGCGGCCACCACATCGGCCTCACCCGAGGTAATCAGGCGGCTAGCCTCAATCACCGAGCGCAGGCCCGAGAGGCAGACAGAATTGACGGTCATGGTGGGAACGCTCAGCGGAACACCCGCCGCCACAGCGGTTTGACGCGCGGGGTTCTGGCCCGCTCCCGCCTGGAGCACCTGACCGAAAATCACCTGGTCCAGCTGGTCAGCAGCAACCCCGGACTTCTCCAGTGCCGCCTTCAGCGCGGTAGCTCCCAGGTCAACGGCAGACAGGGGCGAGAGAGCGCCCAGCAGCTTGCCGATGGGGGTGCGGGCGGCACCAACAATCACCACATCGTTTTCTTTGCTCATGATTCAACTCCTTCGGCAACACTAAATTCGGCGGCGGTCTTCTGGCGAACCTCATCCAGGGTGACATCCGGTGCCAGGGCGGTGAGCTCCATTGAACCGTCGCGAATGGTGAAGTCGGCAAGGTCGGTAATCACTCGATCGACCACGCCCACACCGGTTAGGGGCAGCTCGCACTCCTTTTTCAGCTTGGGGGAGCCGTCTTTGGTCACGTGGTCGGTCAGCACAATCACGTTGGGGGTGCCCGCTACCAGATCCATGGCGCCGCCCATTCCCTTGACCATCTTTCCCGGAATCATCCAGTTGGCCAGATCTCCCGCCTGGGAGACCTCCATAGCCCCCAGAATCGCGGTGGCCACCTTGCCGCCGCGAATCATGGCAAAGCTGGTAGCTGAGTCAAAAATAGCGGCACCGGGCACCAGGGTCACCGTCTGCTTGCCGGCGTTAATGAGGTCGGCGTCTTCCTCCCCCTCATAGGGAAAGTTACCCATACCCAAAATTCCGTTCTCCGACTGAAGCATCACGCGCTTTCCTTCGGGAATATGGTTGGCAACCAGGGTGGGAATACCGATTCCCAAATTTACATATGAACCGTCGGTCAGCTCCGCTGCCGCGCGAGCTGCCATATCGTCACGAGTCCAAGGCATTGTCTAAATCCTCTCTTCACAGCCTGCAGGTTAGGGGCGCGGGCGCACGGTGCGCTGCTCAATCGGCTTGGTGCGCTCTGCTGCGAGGACGACGTAGTCCACGTGCACGCCGGGCGTCATCACGTCGTCGGGGTCGAGTTCACCGCGAGGAACAATTTTTTCTACCTCGGCCACCGTGATCTTTCCCGATTCTGCGCACTGGGGGTTGAAGTTGCGGGAGGTGCGCCGGTAGCGCAGGTTGCCGTCTTCATCTGCAATGGCGGCGTGAACCAGGGCCACATCGGCTACGATACCGCGTTCTTGAACATAGGTTTGGCCGTCAAACTCCGCGGTGGGCTTGCCCTCTGCTACAAGGGTGCCCACACCGGTGGCGGTGTAGAAGGCGGGAATTCCGGCTCCGCCGGCACGCAGGCGTTCTGCCAGGGTTCCCTGGGGGTTGAACTCTACTTCCAGTTCTCCCGAGAGGTAGAGTTCAGCGAAAAGTTTGTTTTCTCCAACGTAGGATGCCAGGACTTTACGAACCTTGCGTTCCTGGAGCAGAACTCCCAGACCCTCGTTGTCGATGCCCATGTTGTTGGAGACAATGGTGAGATCTTTACGGTCGGTTTGAGCCAGGGCTTCAATGAGGTCGAAGGGGTTGCCTGAGAGACCAAAACCACCGACTGCTAGGGTGTCGCCGTCTGAGATGAGCTCAGAGAGCAAGCTGGGGAGATCCCCCTCGTACACCTTTGTACTTTCCTGTGTCATGATTACCTTCTTTGTGTCTGCCACCTGCAGAGTTCCTCAGCGGTAGCAAAACCCTACTGTGCGCTATAAAAAATTAAGGAAGGCACCCCGCATCTGTAGATGCCAGGGTGCCCTCATCGCGGGTTATTAGGTTGCCGGCTTGATGGTTCCCAGGCACTCACCGAAGTCAATGGTCTCGCCATTAGCTGCGGGAGCGGTGCCGGTAAGACCAATCTCCTGGCCGTCTTCGAGGAAGAACATCTCAGAGCCGTCCTTCAAGGTCAGCGGCTCTTTACCTCCCCAGCTCAGCTCAATGAAGGAGCCGCGCTGGCTCTTCTCGGGGCCAGAAACCGTGCCGGAGGCAAACATATCGCCGGGGCGCAGAGAAGCGTTATTGACGGTCATGTGAGCCACCATCTGCGGCGCTGTCCAGTAAAGGTACTTGAAGGGCGGGTGGGAGACAGTCTCGCCGTTGACGGTCACGCCCATGGTGATGTCCAGGCCGTAACCGCCGCCCACCTCAGCGCCGTCCTCAAGGTAGGAGGCCACAGGATAGGTGCGCTCGGGCGCATCAACACGGGCGGCCTTCAGCGCCTCCCAGGGAACAATCCAGGTGCCTGCGGTCGAAGCGAAAGACTTACCCAGGTAGGGGCCCAGGGGAACGTACTCGTAATTCTGAATATCGCGGGCAGACCAGTCATTGAAGAGGAAGACACCAAAGATGTGCTCCTCAGCTGCCTTCTGCACACTCACCTCACCCTTAGGGGCGGAGCCTCCCAGCACAAAGCCAATCTCAGCCTCAATATCAAGACGGCGGCTGGGGCCAAAGCTGGGAATACCGCTTTCTTCGGGGCGCAGACCCTTGGGGCGGGGCACGTCGGTGCCGGAAACAACCACGGTGCCGGAGCGGCCGTGGTAGCCCACCGGCAGGTGCTTCCAGTTGGGCTTCAGGGCATCCTCATTGGGGCGGAACATCTTGCCCAGGTTGGTAGCGTGGTGCTCGGAAGCGTAGTAGTCCACGTAGTCAGCGGGGCTAAAAGCCAGCTGGTAGGTGACACCGTCTACCGCGTGGGTGTGAGGCTCAACGGTGCTGACCTCTTCTTCGGTGACTACCTTCTGCAACCAGGTGCGCACCTGCGACCACACAGAGGCACCCGCTGCCAGCAGAGCATCAAGGTTAGATGCCGAGACAGCCTGGGTGGCCTTTTCATCCAGGCCGCCCACGGCAGCTGCCAGGGCGCCCAGGTCAATCACGCGCTCGCCGAGGCGGGCACCGAGACGGAAAGTCTTACCGCCGTCGGCAGAAAAGGAACCGTAAGGCAGGTTCTGAACACCAAAACCAGCGGTTGAATAGGTATCTGCAAAACTCATGACTCTCCTACATCTCGAATCGTTCAACAGTTTCGGGGCGCATTAGCCCCAGGTCGCGGAGGGTTCCCGTGGGCTCTGGCACCGAGCAGGTACCAAAGGAGCGGAAAGCCTCGCGCCATTCAGTGTCTCCGGCGGTGATTTTCTCGCTCACAGCATCGCTGTCGGTGCTGTTGAGAGCCGCCAGAGCGTCGTCCCGACTACCCCCGCGCTGTAGGGTATCGATGGCCGCACCGATGTTGGCAAAACCAAAGTGGTCAAAGCCGGTCTCCTCATCGGTGTAGCGCATCGCCCGGTGCAGACCCGCCGTGAACTTGAAGGCCAGTTCGTGGCGCAGAGCCTTGTCGATGACATCCACCAGCTCGGTATCTGAGGGGAAGAGATCGGCGGTCACACCGCCGGTGCGGAACTTCAGATTAATGCCGTGCTGGGCCAGGAAATCGAGGTTTTCGTCGGTTACCTGCTCGTAGGGCAGCTCCAGATAAACCTCAATACTGCTGTTCTCCGAGGCGAAATCAGCAACCGCCTTCAAAGCCTCGGGGGCCTCAAGGGAGCCCAGCTTAAACTCGGCACCGACCACCCGAGAATCGGTGGTGTTGGCAGACATTATCTTCTTAAGATCGTCAATCTGCTCGGCGGGGCCCACCACATTGATATCAATGGCAGAGGAACCAGCCAACTCTATCGCCTTTTCTACCTGTC
Organism: Rothia aerolata; assembly: GCF_014635585.1. Classification (GTDB taxonomy): domain Bacteria; phylum Actinomycetota; class Actinomycetes; order Actinomycetales; family Micrococcaceae; genus Rothia; species Rothia aerolata. The sequence continues at coordinate 166,483 of NZ_BMDC01000004.1, read as the reverse complement.
CCACAGGCAGAACCAGAGGCCCCACAAAACGTGAGGCCACCGGATCTGCAGCGCGGCGGATGTGCTCATCCACCGCGCGCTCAAGGGGCGCTAGCCCCGGGGGAAAGACAGCGGCGTCGTCAAAGAACTTCTCAAACGTCGCTTCAGTCATTACTTCTGACCAATCCAGCGGCCGCCGGTCCAGGAGGACTTGTAGGCCGGATCGTTGGCTGCAAGGCCGGCTTCGCCAAGGAGCAGGGGCTGGAAGGTATCAACCATCACGGCCAGTTCATCGAAGAACTCCTTGCCGATGGAGGCCTCCATAGCACCGGGCTGGGGGCCGTGAGAGTGGGCCGCCGGGTGCAGGGAGATAGAGCCTTGGTTGATACCGGAGCCCTTACGAGCCTCGTAGTCACCCTCTACGTAGAACATGACCTCATCGGAGTCAACGTTGGAGTGGTAGTAGGGCACGGGGATTGCGCCTTCGGCGTAATCCACCTTGCGGGGCACAAAGTTGCAGACAACAAAGTTGTGACCCTCAAAGACCTGGTGTGACGGCGGCGGCTGGTGCAGCTTGCCGGTAATAGGCGCGTAGTCGTAGACGCTGAATACGAAGGGGTAGAGGCAGCCGTCCCAACCGACGATGTCGAAGGGGTGCTCGGGCATCACGTGGATGGAGCCTGAAACACCCGAGGGACCGTGGCCGCGGTGCTTGATGTAGACCTCAACATCCTGGCCGTCAGCCAGCAGCGGATCGGTCGGAATGCGGTAGTTGCGCTCGAAGAAGGGAGCGTGCTCCAGCAGCTGACCGTAGCGGGAGAGGTAGCGGTGGGGCGGAGCCACGTGGGAGTTAGCCTCGATGAAGTAGAGGCGGGCCTCTTCCCCATCGCGCAGAACCCAGCGATGAATAACAGCGCGGGGAATGATGATGTAGTCACCCTGAGAAACTTCCAGGGCACCGAACATGGTCTCTACCAGGGCCGAACCGCGCTCGACATAGACGAGTTCATCGCCAATGCCGTTCTTGTAAAGGGGGCTGGTTTCGTTGACCAGGGCGTAGGAGATACGGACGTCGCTGTTGCCCAGCACCAGGCGGCGGTGACGCACAGCATCGACCTTGCCACCTTCACCCTCGAAGGTCAGATCGTGCAGCTTCAGATGCAGGGGAAGCAACGGGTCGTTGGGGGTTAGGGTCTGGTCGGGTAGCTCCCAGGAGCGCACATCAACCAGGGCCGATGGAATATGCTTGTGGTAAGCAAGTGATGAATCGAGCGAGAAGCCTTCTTCTCCGAGAAGCTCCTCGTAGTAGAGGTTGCCATCTTCATCACGCATCTGCGTGTGGCGATGCTTTGGAAGAAGACCAACTTTCGTGTAGAAAGGCATGTCTACCTATCCCTTCAGTTTGTCGGTGGAAGAACTAATCAAAGAAAAGAAGACTAAAGATGATTGATGCTCGTACCTTCGGTGAACTTTCTGAGCGGCGGCTACGGGAAGAAATTCCCTCTATCGATCCCCGGCTCAACACGGTTTTGGTTCAGCTAAACCGCACCTCTTCGAACCTCATCTCTGAGTTCGAAAGCAAGGTTCATAAGTCTTTGAACCTCACCTGGTCTGGCTACCGCCTGCTGTTTGTTCTGTGGGTTATGGGCGATATTGAGCCGGTTCGTGCCGCAGAGTTCACCAACACTAGTCGAGCATCTGTCTCAAGTCTGTCTTCCTCCTTTGAAAAGAGGGGGCTGCTGACTCGGAGCCCCTCGCCTGACGACGGACGATCGATCGTCCTCTCCCTCACCGATGAGGGACGCCGCCTGGTCAAGGCTGCTGTCGAACAGCAGGAGCGCCTGCAGCGTAAGCTACTTGCCGACTTCACCGACTCCGAACAAGAGATACTGAGTATCTTGCTCAACAAGCTGAGTCTCTCTCGTTCGATTGAGCGGGAAAGCGGTGCGTAAGTAGCCGCGCAAACTGCGCTAATCCCCTTTCCGTTATGATGGCTATCACTCTATATATCGGATCTAAAACTTGTCAACAAGTGAACTATTTTTAAAAATTTTTACTTAGTGTCAGAGTGCACTTTTCCCTTGACATCTCGCGGATTTTGCTCGATCAACCCCTGAAAATTCGGTTTCACACAGCGAAACTTCATGGCGTAGAACACGTTTTTGGTATGTAATATATGGGTCATGCTCAAAAATTTAGTTCATAGGTGAACTAAATCGCGGCCCGTTTGCCGCTCAATCTTTCCTTACTTAGTCCTTCAAGGAGTCTCTATGCTTTGGGGTTTGATAGGCATAGTTCTTTCGCTGGTGTTCCTGATCGGTCTCGCATACCGAGGACACTCCGTTGTTGCTATTGCTCCACTCGCAGCTCTGATTGCTATCGCTTTTTCTGGCGCACCCTTGCTCGCCTCCTACACCCAGATCTTTATGCCTGCTCTGGGTAACTTCATCATCGGCTTCTTCCCGCTCTTCCTAGCGGGTGCTATTTTTGGCCGCCTGATGACTGTCAGCGGCTATGCCGAAGACATTGCCCGCTGGATTCCCCAGATTTTCGGCCCTAAGCGGGCTGTGCTGGTTACCGCTATCATCACCGCTCTTCTCACCTACGGTGGTGTGAGCGCCTGGGTGATTGCCTTTACCATCGTTCCCATTGCTAAGCCGCTCTTTAAGAACGCTAACGTCTCAATGCGTCTGCTTCCTGCCGCTATTGCTCTGGGTATCTTTACCTTTGCTACCGCGGCGCTACCCGGTTCTCCCCAGATTCACAACGCGATTCCCACCCGCTTCTTCGGTACCACCACCTTCGCCGCCCCGATTCTGGGCCTCTTTGGTGCAGCGGTTACCTTTGTGTGCGGTATGGGCTGGCTGATGTGGCGGGAGCGCAGCATGAGAAAGGCCGGTGAGGGCTTCATCGATTTCGCCGTTAAGTCAGAGAACACCCTACTGCCGTCGTCCCCCAGCACCGACGGCGTCTCCGAAAGTATCGGCGACCGCCCCGCCCCCGAAACCGCCGCCATCGTGATGCCGCCGGTGGGCACTGCCAAGCGCGGCCTGATCGGTCTGCTGCCGATTCTGGTGGTTGTGGCTGTCAACGCCCTCTACGTTTACGTAATTTCTCCGCGCCTCGATACCTCCTACCTCGCCGAAGAGAAGTTCGGCGCCACCACCCTGCAGGCGGTACTGGGCGTGTGGTCGGTGACCGTGGCGCTGGTGGTTGCGGGAATTCTGATCTTCCTGATGCAGCCCAAGAAGTTTAAAGAGTACGTCGAGTCGCTTAATGACGGCGCGAAGACGGCGGTTCTGCCCGTTTTCACCACCGCCTCTGAGGTGGGTTACGGTGCCGTGATTGCTTCACTGGCTGTCTTTGCCGTTCTGCGCGATGGCCTCTTTGGGGTCAGTGATAACCCGCTGATTGTGGGCGTGGTGGCTACCGCGGTGATTTCGGGTATTACCGGTTCATCCTCTGGCGGTCTTTCCATTACCCTGCAGTCTTTTGGTGAGCAGCTCTCTCAGATGGCGGCTGACCAGGGAATTAGTGCTGAACTGATGCACCGCGCTATTGCTATGGCATCGGTTAGCTTCGACTCTCTGCCGCATAATGGCGCTATTGTGACCCTGCTGCTGGTGTGTGGCATGACCCACCGCCAGGGTTACAAAGACATTGGTGTGGTTACCGTGCTGGTGCCCTTCATTGGCCTGGTGGCAGTGGTTGCCGCCGGCCTGGCTTTCCCGGCTCTTTCCTAGGAGCTCTGAGATATAGGCGTGGCCCCTGTGCACAGGAATTCTCCTGGGTACAGGGGCCACTGTGTTAGAAGACCGCAACCCACTTATTTTGTACAGGCTTGTCTCTGATGTACAGCGGTATCTCTGTACATCAGAGATAACCCTGTACAACGGGGCTTACTCCCTAGAAGAGGGTCAGAATTATCGCGATACACATGGCAAGTACCAGTGCGGCCAGCCCAAGAACCTGGGCGGTGTTGGGGTGGTACTTTTCATTGGCAACCCCGCGTGCCTGGTTCTCATAGCGGGTGGTTGCTGTGAAGAAGACCCAGACCGTTGCTCCGATGATGATCAGGGTGGGGAAGAGGGTAAAATGCCCCAGTCTCAGTTGAACAAGAAGCAGAATAAAGAGAGAGAAACAGGTGCGTACCCAGGAGAGGGAGGAGCGCTCGGGCTGTAGGCCAACATCGGAATGAATCGGCTCAAGAAAACGGGGATTGGTGTTGCTACGGCGAAAACGGAGCCTTCTGGTTTTGCTGCGCCTCCGCTCCTGAGAAAAATCAGACATGCTAGACCACAGACAGGCTAACCACGATTGCCGAAGAAACCGCAACGATTAGAACAATAAGGGGGAGTCCGGCAGGGGAGGGCAGGGGCTTTCCCACCCGCATGGAGCGCTCTACCCGAATCCAGCGAAAGACCGCAAAAACGGTGAGGATGCAGGCAAGGATGGGCATGAGAAAGGCGATGATGTGCCAACGTTCGCCGTCAATGCCGGGCATTCCCTCAAAGGCGTAGGCGGCGATGCCGCCCGCGAGAAAGGCGAGGGAGGTTCTAATCCAGGCTAGAAAGGTGCGCTCGTTTGCCAGGGTGAAACGCGGGTCAGGTTCGGTTCCCTCGCGGAAAAGCTTGCGGGAGAGCCAGTCTCGATCGTCCTTGCTCATGTGTCTCCTTGCTCTCGGTCTGCTGGGCTGTCAACCTGGGCTACCTCTAGCAATACCAGAATTTTCTGGCTTCGGCGCTGTTAAAGAGCCGGCTTCTGAACAAAAGGCCGCTAGAAAGACGGCTCTTTGTTCAGAAGCCGGCTCCTTAGTGGGGCTTTAAGCTCTGCGGTGGGCAGAAATATTATTCTGCTCAATCTCAATCGCTAGTAGCTTTGGGCTAAACCTAGGAAAAGGAGCTGAGAGCATCCTTAATCAAATGGTGGTGGACTTATTAGGAAAATATCTTGGCTTTATCAAGCGCACTAAGACTCCCTTCCCAGGAACCACCCTAGGGTTAACAACGTACCTACTGCTACAAATGGGACTCCAAGGAGCCACCCAATGAGCACCAAATCTGCTTCTATACTACGAAACAGCAGGTAGCTAACTATGCCTAAACCCCAATACAGAAGAATTGCTGGAAGACCAATATTATTTTGAATTCTTTCTAACATAAATATCGCTCAAATATCCTTGATGGGACAGATGTTGAAATTCTATCCAAAACATGATGCAGCTGCGCCAGTTAGGCCACCGCCTACTCCACCAACTACGGTGCCTACTCCCCCGGCTCCTACGGTTCCGATAACAGGGAGAGTGACAGTTCCAACTGCCGCGCCAGCTAGGCCTAGAGTTCCTGCGCCAGTTACGGCTCCACCTCCGATACCGGTCAGGCATTGACCTACACTACGCATTTCTGTAGTTGCGATTGCGGAAACAAGTAACTCGTTATTTCCGTTATCTTCATACTTCAAGAAGATTTGATTGCCGTTCTGGTCAACTGATTCCTCGGGAAGCACCTCTGAGTTACCTTCTGTATCGGTGGCGATAGCTTTGCCCTCATCGTTAAAGGAAAGATCGAACTCGTTGGAGCCGATGATGGCTTGACTATCGTTAACAGCGAGATACTTGAGTGAACCTTCAGTAGCGTTCGTACTTGAAACAGTGCTAGTAGGAGTCGTCGCATGGGCACTCGGAGCAACGGCACATATTGTGCCCACAGCAAGGAGTCCGATAGCAAAATTAGTGGAGATTTTCTTTCCAGGAGTCATTGTTCTTCCTTTCGTCCCAGAGTATCTTTGCTCTGGTGATTGGCAACACTTAAACCTCACACACACAATATAAGTAAGTCAACTTACTATATAACAGTTTGATAACAGAGCTACCAAAACACCTAGTCAAACGAAGGAAAAAGTCTACGACATACCTTCAGTCAGTATATGACACTTATAAAAACACATATCCCGCAGTGCTGTAAACAAAACATTCAATAGCATGCGATCTAATGCAATCACCTATTAGCGATAGCTTGTGAGTTGACTCCTGACCTAGTGACGACTCTGTCGATTGCTATTATTGTTTGGTTTGAGGCGTTGAATCATGCTGGGGCGGGGTTGGATAGGGGTATGGGGTAAAAGTGTATCCCCAACGCCCTCACAGCCAGAAAACAACCAACCCCACAACTTAGTCCCAGAAACTAACCTCAACCCACTACCACCCAAAATTCCAGCACCTGCGATATGGGGTATTCCTGGATTTTGCGCTGAAACAGGATCTCGGTACACGTAGATTCCTGTGGGTAGACCTAAGGTACAAGCAAAACCCGTTTGAAAGGACAAAGGTACACCTGTGTTCCCTGGGTACACGTCTAGACGTGTACCCAGGGAACACAGGTGTACCGACGCCAGCCCGACAAAGAAGAAGCTTGTACTTTACCTACCGAGCTTCCGCGAGAGGCCATTTTTAAACCGAAAATCGGAGAAAAACGGTCATAAATTGGCCACTCGACGATCATGGCAGCCTATACGACCGCTCTGTCTCATTGAGTCGGCACCCATAACCCAAAAGTTGCAGTTTTGGTTCTTATTCAGAGGTTTTAAGAACCAAAACTGCAACTTTGTGGTTTTGTAGATTTCCACTGAAGTGCCAAAGGTATAAGCGAAGCCCGGGGCGGGACACACTTTTCTGCCTAATAACCCCAGAGGCTAGCTCTTTAACGCAGGGAGGGGATAGTGACCGAGCCCCGGTGGTATAGAAAAACCCGCGGGTCTCAGGAACCTGAAACCCGCGGGCCGTGGTTAGAAAGGTTCGCACCGGGGGGAACCACAACCACCGGTGCGAACCAGTCTAAAGGAACCGCGAGCCGTGCTCAGCGGTTCAGTCTCGCACACACCCTTGCGGGTGTAATAGTTGACAACGGTTAAAGTATATTCACAGATAGCTTTCGGGTGCAAGTAATTTTAGAAAAAATTTTTGTCCTACTTGAGGGTAACTTGGGTCTCATTATTTTTTACCCAGTTTTCCACCAGGTTGAGAGTTCCCCCTAGTCAGAGCATGGTTGCGATAGGTCTTAAAGTAAATGCGGCTTACTTTCATCATGGTGTTCTGTCTATTTTTCGACATTCTTAGGTTGCCCTAAGTAAATATTTTCAACGCTGTAAGATGTGCGCAAAAGTTCCTGAGAGGCTGGTTCAAAAGCCGCAAAACAGCCACTCTGAGAGTGCCGGTCAACTAGCCGCCCGGCTAGTCTATACAGTATGAGCAGCAAAGCAACTGAGATCGCAAAGAGTCTACCCAAGCTAGAGCATCCCGATGGTTCACCCATTCAAGCCCTGGTGGTTGATGATGAGGTGATGCTGGAGGAGCTCATTAGCGTTGGGCTTCGCATGATTGGCTGGGAGGTTCGCTCTGCCTCAAGCGGCCCCGAGGCGCTAGAGCTGGTGAAGGGCTGGCGCCCCGATGTGCTGGTGCTAGATATTATGCTGCCCGGTTTTGACGGCGTGGAGCTGCTTTCCCGGGTTCGAAAGTGGTACCCCCACGTTCCCTGCCTCTTTCTCACTGCCAAGGATTCGGTGGATGACCGCGTTGTTGGCCTTGCTGCTGGCGCTGATGATTACGTGACCAAGCCTTTCTCTATGGAAGAAGTCATGATTCGCCTGCACCGGCTGGTGCAGCGTTCGGGGGTGGCAACGGCTGATAGTGCTGAGCTGGTGGTCGGTGACCTGGTGCTGAATATTGATACCCGAGAGGTGCGACGGGCAGGTGAGGATATTGCGCTGACCGCCACCCAGTTTGAGCTGCTGCGCTACCTGATGGAGAACGCTAAGAGGGTGGTGTCTAAAGCTCAGATTCTCGACAACGTGTGGAACTATGACTTTGGTGGCCAGGCGAATATCGTGGAGCTCTATATCTCCTACCTGCGGAAGAAGATTGATGCGGGGAGGGAGCCTATGATTCATACCGTGCGCGGTGCCGGCTACGTGATTAAGCCCGCGACCGCATGAACCTTCACCGCATGCCCCGCTTGCGCACCAAGCTCACCGCCATTCTGGTGGTAATGCTGGGTATCGCCTGCTTGATTATCGGCGTTTCGAGCTATCTGACCCTTCAGAACTCCCTGATGGGGCAGGCTGCCGGGCGGCTTTCTGAAGCCGCCCACCGCGCGGTGACCTTTAGTCCGGGGGATGAGGACGACGCCGCGGCGTCCTCCGCTTCGCAGCAGGTCTGCTCCGCCGAGAGGGGGAGGGGGCCGCTGGATGCGCCAGGGCAGGGGGCCGGTACCGTCAGCGCCTGCCTGAAGCAGGGGGAGGTTATTTTCTCTGGCATTTTAGATAGCGGCGGGCAGTTTCAGACCTTGAGCGAGGCTGACCGGGCCGTGCTGGCGGAGGTTCCTACTACCAGCAATCCGGTGGAGGTGGATCTCGACCGGGGTGACTATCTGGTGGAGTCGAATGCGGTTCCCGGAGAGTCTGAAGTTTTTGTAATTACAGGAATTCCTCTGCACGATGTGCACACCACCCTGGCCGTGCTGGCGTTGGTGATGGCCTTGGGCTCTGCGGCGGTTATCGTCTTGGCGGGCTGGCTCGGCTCCTGGATTATTCGCCGCACCATGAAGCCTCTGGAGAGGGTTTCTTCCGTTGCCACCGCGGTGGCCCACACCAACCTTTCCACCGAGATGCTTCCCCACGGCCGGGTGAGTGTAGAAGACTCTCACCCCGACTCTGAGGTGGGCGCGGTGGGCTTTGCCCTGAACCAGTTGTTGGATAACGTGGAGACAGCCCTGAAAGACCGGCAGCGAACCGAAGATCAGATGCGCGATTTCATCGCCGATGCCTCCCACGAGTTGCGAACCCCCTTGGCGGCTATTAGGGGCTACTCAGATCTCATCCGCTGGACAGAGAACCTCAGTGAATCTGGTGAGCAGTCGGTAGACCGGATTGAGTCGCAGACCCACCGCATGAGCCGCCTGGTAGAAGATTTGCTGTTGCTGGCGCGCCTGGACGAGGGGCGGGAGCCCGAAAAAGCCACCGTTGACCTCACCGAACTGCTCATTGAAAACGTCTCGGACTTTCAGGTAGCGGCCGGGGACCACACCTGGAAGATGGATTTGCCCGAGCAGCCGGTAGAGGTGTGGGCAGACCCCGCCCAGCTCCAGCAGGTTCTGGTCAACCTGCTCTCCAATGCCCGAAAGCATACCGACCCCGGAACCGTGGTGACCGCCAGCCTGGACATCTCCCCTGAGAGCCGCGAAGCCCTGCTGCGGGTCTCCGATAACGGGGCGGGAATTTCTCCCGACTTTATCGATAAAATCTTTGACCGCTTTAGCCGGGCAGATAGGGCTCGGTCGGGTTCTGACGGCACCACCGGCCTGGGCCTGCCCATCGTGAAAGCGATTTTGGAGGCTCACGGGGGCTCCATTTCGGTCTCATCCAGGCCGGGCTACACCGAATTTACCTGCCGCCTACCCCTGGCCGCGGAGTAGGCCCTCTTCACTCTGGAAGGAACCCATGCAAGCCATCTCAACGCCCAGCGGCGAACTTTTGGCGCTGGAGCTCGAAGACCCGGGCGCGGCGTCGTCCTCTGCTAAAAGCCGCGGCACCTACCTTGAAGCCCGCGGTGTGCCCTACGCGCGGGCGCGCCGCTTCGGCCGTCCCTACCCGGTGAATTTCACCGACTTCGGAAATCCTTTTGTTGCCGATACTCCCGCCCCCGCCGCCCCGCAGTTCCTGCGCGGTAAGGACGGCGATATTCGCCAGTCGGTGCTCATGAGCGAGGACTGCCAAAACCTCACCGTTTCTTTTCCCGCTGACTATTCCGCGGGGGAGAAGCTACCGGTGATGGTCTACCTCCACGGCGGCTCCTATGTGGCGGGATCGGGGGACGGCGCTCGCTACATTCCCGCGCGCCTGGTGCTGGACGAGCGCGTGGCGGTGGTTCGGGTGACTTTTCGGCTGGGACTGCTGGGCTTTCTGGGTGGCTCACCGCAGCGGCCTGCAAATCTGGGCCTGCTCGATGTGCGCGAGGCGCTACGCTGGGTAGCCACCCATATCTCTTCTTTTGGCGGCGACCCCGCTAATGTGACGGTCTTTGGGCAGTCGGCGGGTGGCGATTTGGCAACCCAGCTTCTGCTGACCGAGGGAGTGGTGTCAGAGGGGCTGGTGCGGCGGGTGATTTCGCAGTCGGCACCGCTGGATCTGGTGAACCACAAGGAATCCCTGGCTAAGCACCTGCTGAAAAAGACCGCCTCTCTTGCCGATGATGCTCCCGCCTCTGACTTTGGAGTAGCCTCCTGGAAGAATGTTTTTGGCAATCCGCTGGTGGGCGGTTTTTACCCTGCCATGATGCCCTTTGGAACCCAGTATGGGCACTATCCGCTTCCGTCTTTAGAAGAGGCGGACTCTGCCTGGCGGTTTGTTGCCGGTTCGGTTGATCTTCTGGTGGGGGCCAATTTAAGGGAGGCTGCCTATTTTCTGCCGCGGTTACCTTTCTTACGGGGTGCTAGAGAGAGTTTGATTCGTAAGGGAACCCGCGATCTTTATCAACAGCCTGCCCGAGATTTGATTGCCCGGCACCGGAGTGCTGGCGGGGTGGGTACTAGCTATTCGCTGGCGGTGGGGCACTCGCTGCACTACCTTTATTCAGCCCACTGCACCGAGCTGGCGCTACTCTTTGACAACCCCGCCTGGGAGGGTTCCAAGCTCTTGGCGGGCTCAAGTACCTATGAGCGAGCTGTGCAGGGGTCTGCCCTGCGGGGAATCTGGGCCGAGTTTGCCCGTAGCGGCGCTGTGCGCGAAGACCTGGCTGAGGCCGGGCGTATTTCTTTCGGGTAAACCCAGGGGTAACTTCTGTACGGAAGGCGTATTTCCTGCATTTTCCCTGCAGAAATGGGCGCTAAAAATTCGTTTGCTTCTTATTTTTGTATGCTATATCACATAATAAATTTCACCCGTTAATAGTACTATTAATTCTTCAGCCACCAGAGCTGCACGGATTTTAAAAACCTCCACACGTTTTTGAAATCCTCACACTATGCACATTAACTTGGGGAAATTATATGACTTCAGAAGTATCGCGCAGAACCCTGGCCAAGGGGCTTGCCTGGGCTACACCCGCAGTTGTTGCCTCTGCCAGTGTTCCCGCCTACGCGGCGTCGTCCAAGCCTGAATACGAGCTATCACTCTCGTGGTTGGCCACTGACTGGTATGCCTCTAACGGTTGCTATAGCGGGACTGTCCACTACGACTATTTCACCTTCGATACAGCTATGAGCGTGGATGGGCGACCGGCAGGCTTTGCTGTTCAGGCCTGGGATTACGACTCTCCGATTACCACCGCAACACTTGGGCGTTTTGAGCTCAAGGCGGCCTTTCCGGTGGGCCCGATCAAGTCCATTGCCGTGACCGGCGGCGCCTACACGGTCTCGGGTCCGGTGCGCCAAACGGTCAATGGAGTGCTCACCGATGTTTATACCTTTACCTATACGGGCGTGCGCACCGCTCAGACCATTCCCAAGGGCGCCACTGAGCCCTCCTGGCCCGATAGCATTCTGCGCACCCGGGTGACCATTGACCGCTACTCCTGCTATCGGATTATGCGCACCTATTATGTGCAGTTCTCCGAGTCGTTTATGACCGCCAACGGATACTCTGAATCATTTACTTCTCAGTGGTTGTCCAATACCGTTCAACCGAGATATTAGAAGCTTTATGATGGTTTCCCCTAAAAGCTTTTGGGGTGAAATGTTTAATAGGAAGTAAGCAGAGTGAATAGCAGGCATGCTTGTTATTTACTCTGTTTGCTTTCTTTTTATTTAAGCCCTAGGAGTCCAGCAGCGCCTGCGCCGTCGTCCTATCGGTCACCAGTGCCGAGATAAAGCCGCCCAGCAGTGCGGCGCGGATAGCCGGAACCTTCTGCTCGCCCCAGGAAACCCCAATCACCCGCGGGAGCTCGCGTAGCTGTTCTAGGGTGATGCCAATGGTTCGGTTGCACAGGGGTGTTCTCACGTGCTCACCGGCGGCGTTGAAGTGGTGGCCGCACACATGCCCCACCGCGCCCTCACGGTCGAGAACCTCACTCACGGCGGCGTCCGTGAGTCCATTGAATACGTGCCCCTCGCGGCCGCGGTCAATCGTGCCAATACCCACCAGGGCAAAATCGGCGCGGGCGCCCAGCTCAAGAATTGAGGCAACCTGGCGGGAATGGGTGAGCGAGGTTGCTACCTCTGGCGAATCCACCAGCAGGGGAGCGGGCAGGGCGTAGTGGCGGCCGCCCAGGCGGCTGGCCAGGCGGCGGCAGGTTTCTGAGGAATCGACCATCACCTCGGAATCATTGACTGAGCCAATCGCCTGCACCACCCGTGTTTGCGCCCAGTTCATCTGCGGCATCGCCTCGATCGTGGCGTTCACGGCAAAACCGTTGGAGACGGTAATCACCGAGTCCTCGTAGGAGGTTTCCACCAGATAGTCGGCGGCGCAACGGGCAATCTTCTGGGTGAGCCCGGCAAGGTCGCTGGATTCGGCAATGCGGGCATCGTGCAGGCCGAACTTCTCTGCCAGCTCCACCTCCATCGACATGGCACGTTCCAGCGGATGGTTGATGCGAATGTGCACCACCCCCTGCTCGCGCGCCTCGGTCAGCAGGCGCGAGACGGTAGGCCGGGAGTAGCCCACCTTTTTAGCAATCTGGGCCTGGGTGGCACCCTGTTCGTAGTAGAGCCGGGCTACCTGTAGAAGCAGCTGCACGTGTTCACGTTCATCTGAGGTGTGGGAACGGTGGATGCGCGGAGCGGGTAAAACCATGGCGGAACTTTCTCTGGGGCACCTGGGTGCGGCAGATGGAATGGAGTCTCTATTATGCCCCGCCGGTGGCGCCGGGTTCCAGCTCTTGCCTGCCCTGCGGCCGCCCTCTGGGCACTCCGGGGCTCACCCTCTGCAAGGCACGGGTGTACCGTAGAGACGTGAAAGAACAAAAAATTCCCGCCGGCTTGCTGGTCTTCTGTGGCGGTGGTGTCGGCGCCTCTCTTCGCTGGATCTTGGGGCTTCTTTTCCCTGCCCTGCCGGTGACCCTGGTGATCAATGTGCTGGGTGCTTTTGCCCTGGGCTTTCTGCTGACCTTTCTTGCCCTAAGTGGCCCCGAAGACTCCTCGCCTTCCGGTGCTCGCCGCCGCACCGTGCGGCTGGCGGTGGGTACAGGGTTTATGGGCGGCTTCACCACCTATTCCTCCTTTGCGGTGGGGTCGATTGAGCTGATTCAGGACGACGCTTGGGGCGGGTTTTTTCTCTACGCTCTGGCGAGTCTGTGCCTGGGTTTTGTGGCCTGTTTTCTGGGGGTCTGGGGTGCTGAGAAAACCGCTTCCCGGCAGGCGTTTCACGTGAAACGCCAACCGGAAAAGGGTGGTATCCGGTGAATTTTCTGATTTTCCTCGGTATCTTTCTGGGCGGCGGCGCTGGCGCCTTCTGCCGTTTTTCTCTCGATTCTCTGATTAAAAAACACTGGTCCCACCCCCTGTCGGTGGGAACCCTGACCATCAACCTGCTGGGTTCCTTTGCACTCGGCTGGTTGACGGCGCTAACTGCCGGCGCGCTCTCCTTGACCTGGGGCAGTGAAGCCGCGCGGGCGGCGTCCTTAATCATCGGCACCGGCTTTCTCGGGGGCTTCACCACCTTCTCCACCGCTATGGTGGAGACGGTGAGTCGGGTGAAAGTTGCGACTTCCCCCGGTGTGAAAAGCTCAGGTGAGCGAGGGGTTCTGGGGGCGCTCTTCTTGCTCTTCGGCCAGGCGGTGCTCTGCTTTGTGGTTGCCGGGCTGGGGCTGGCGCTGGGCGGCGCGGTAAGCTAGAGCCAAACCCGTGTGAAGGAGGTCTCATGCAGGCTCACGAAACCCCCACCACTCCGCGAGGGGTCACATATCAATCAAAAAATAGCCCACAACCCACCATTTCTGAACGATATGTGACCCCTCGCGAGTTGGGGGTGTGGTCAGAAGTGGGAACCCTGCGCGAGGTGCTGGTCTGCGAGCCGGGCCTGGCCCACCAACGACTCACCCCCAGCAACTGCAAAGACCTCCTCTTTGATGACGTAATCTGGGTGGCCAAAGCTCAGCAGGACCACCGCGACTTCACCCAGAAAATGAGGGAGCGCGGGGTGGAGGTGCTCGAACTCCATCAGTTGCTAGCGGAAACCCTGGAAATCAAAGAGGCCCGGGAGTGGCTGCTTTCGCGCTCGCTCTCGCCCAACATGGTGGGTCTGGGCGTTTCTGAAGAGTTGAAGGGCTGGCTTGAAGAGCTCCCCTCCCACTATCTGGCGGAGCACCTCATTGGGGGCATTGTTTTTGATGACCTGCCGGGTGATTTGAGAAAGTCCAGCTCGGTGGTTTCCACCCTGGCGCAGACCAAGGTTCCCACCAACTTTCTGCTGCCGCCCCTGCCCAATACCCAGTTCACCCGCGACACCACTGCCTGGATTTATGGGGGTGTTACCCTGAACCCCATGCACTGGCGGGTACGGCGGGAGGAAACTCTGCTGACCACCGCAATCTATACCTTCCACCCCAGATTCGCGGGGCGGGACTTTGAGATTTGGTACGGCGATGTTGACCAAGACCAGGGCCTTGCCACCCTTGAGGGCGGCGACATTATGCCGGTGGGGGCAGGCGTGGTGCTCATTGGCATGGGGGAGCGGTCTAGCTGGCAGGCAATCTCGCAACTGGCGCGTCGTCTTTTTGCTGCTGGCGCCGCCGAGCACATTGTGGTGGCGGGTATGAAGCCCGACCGTGCCTCCATGCACCTCGACACTGTCTTTACCTTCTGCGACCGCGATATTGTGACGGTCTTCAGCGAGGTGGTCGATTCTATTAAGCCCATCTCCCTGCGGCCCGAAGATAATGCTGCGGGCTTCTCTATCGAGTTTGAAACCGAGCCCTTTGTGGATGTGGTGGCGCGGGCCCTGGGGTTGGATCGGCTGCGGGTAATCCCCACTGGCGGCTCGGTTTTTCAGGCGGAGCGTGAGCAGTGGGACGACGGCAATAACCTGGTTGCCCTGGCTCCCGGTGTGGTGGTGGGTTACGACCGCAATATCCACACCAACGCCCTGTTAGAGAAGGCGGGGGTTGAGGTGATTACTATTGCCTCCGGTGAGTTGGGGCGCGGTCGCGGCGGCGGACACTGCATGACCTGCCCCATCGTGCGGGATCCGGTGGATTACTAGACCCCCTCGCGGTTAAGGTGGGGGTATGCAAAATACCGGTATCAAAGAAACCGCCTACTCTCTGGCTAAAAAACACGGCTGGCACCTCGAATACGCCGGCGGGCTAGAGCTCGATGGTGAATACGTGGACGACGCCGACCTCACCTGGCTACACAAGGGCAAGACCCTGGTGCTCAATATCAGCTGGGCAGACACCACCGCCTACGGTTTTACTCTGACCGAGGAGGACTCCGCTGCCGGGCCCGCCGCAGCTCTGGCGGGTTCTAGCTTTGGGCTGGCAGACATTGGCGGTATCACCCTGGACTTGCCCGCCCAGGGCAGGGTGCTGGCAGAAAAGTACTACATCACCACAGCCTCAGACCTGGTGGAATTTGTAGAAGAGGTAATTTGTAAACTTTAGGAAAACTACATATTCCGATTGTGACATAAGACACTTGCTTGGGTTATGGTTATGTCGTACTTAACACATTCGGCTACATGACCATTTGCACCGGGAATCTCGTAGCCGGAATGCCCCTATCTCATCATGCGTGATACTGCGCATTTAACGAGTGAGGTTCCCTTGCCTTCTGTAAAACCTAATACCTCTGATCAACCACCTCAGCAGCCCATGGAAGATCCTTTCGCCCACGAGCAAGAGGGCTTTCACAAGGGCCTTGGCGCTCGCCAGCTCCAGATGATTGCCATCGGTTCGGCCATCGGTACCGGCCTATTTTTGGGCACCGGTGGCCGTCTTCAGGCAGCCGGCCCCTCGCTGGCAATTATCTACGCGGTCTGTGGCTTCTTCGGCTACCTGATTCTGCGGGCCCTGGGTGAGCTTATCGTCCACCGCCCTTCCTCGGGCTCCTTCGTCTCCTACACTCGCGAGTTCTACGGCGAAAAGTCAGCCTATGTAGCCGGCTGGCTTTACTGGTTGAACTGGGCCATGACTGCCGTTGCAGATGCCACCGCAATCGCTATTTATATCGCCTGGTTTGGCCAGTACAGCGATGCTGTTTCCGCCATTCCCCAGTGGGTGTTAGCACTCATTGTTGTGGTGATTGTGGTTGCCCTGAACCTGGTTTCCGTCAAGGTCTTTGGCGAGATGGAATTCTGGTTCGCGCTGATTAAGATCGTTGCCCTGCTGACCTTTATGGTGGTGGGTATCTGCTTCCTCATCTTCGGTAGCCCTTCGGGCCAGCCCACCGGTTTCCACCTGATTGCTGACTCCGGCGGTATGCTGCCCAACGGTATGCTCCCGGCGCTGATCGTGGTTCAGGGTGTTGTGTTTGCCTACGCAGGTATTGAGCTGGTGGGCACCACCTCCGGTGAGACCAAGGACGTTGAGCGCATTATTCCCCGCGCTATCAACACCGTGGTTCTGCGCATTGCGGTTTTCTACGTGGGCTCGGTTGTCTTGCTCTGCCTGCTGCTCCCCTACACCCAGTACTCCGATAACGAGTCTCCCTTCGTAACCTTCTTCGAGTCAGTGGGTGTAGACTACGCGGCACCCATCATGCAGCTGGTGGTTATCACCGCAGCGGCGTCGTCCATGAACGCAGGTATGTACTCTACCGGCCGTATTCTGCACTCCATGGCAGTGGCTGGCTCCGCGCCCAAGATCGCCGCAAAGATCTCTAAGGGTGGTGTGCCTGTGGCGGGTATTCTGCTCACCGCTGTGGTGGCGCTCTTCGGTGTTGCCCTCAACTACTGGGTGCCCGAAGAAGCCTTTGAAATCGTGCTCAACATCGCGGCAATCGGCACCATGGCAAGCTGGGCTGCCATTGCGCTCTCCCACCAGAAGTTCCTCTCTCTGGTGAAGCAGGGCCAGTACACCCGCCCCGGCTACCGCGCTCCCGGCGGCCGCTTCGCAGACTGGGCAGTGATTGTATTCATTGCCGGTGTGATGGTTCTGATTGCCTTCGACTACCCCGTAGGCACCTGGACCCTCATCTCCCTGCTCGTGGTGATTCCGCTGCTGATTGGCGGCTGGTTCGTGGTGCGCAAGCGCGTCTACGAATACGCCGCCCTGCGCGACGGCTACACCGGCCAGTTCCCGGTCATCGCCCGTACCCACGGTACCGACCGCTTCAGGAACGACGACTACAACCACGGTAGCGGAAACATCAAGAACCACTTCGAGGAGTAGTTCCGTATCGCCCAAGCCAAATAGAGGGGGTGCTGCGCTGGCAGCACCCCCTCTTTTGATGTGCAAGGACGCCGCCCGCCCGGCTTACCGCCGCTCGCCCGCAAGGCGCGGTGCTTATACACGGATGCTCGAGAGCAAAATGTTGGTCTGAGAATTGACTATTCCGCGGGTCTGGCGGATTGCCCGTAGCGCCTCATCAAAGTGCGCCAAGTCTTCACATTCAAGCTCCAGCACTAGGTCCCAGGCCCCGTTGGTGGTGGAAATCGTTTGAATCTCGGGAATGCCGCGTAGCTCGGCAATCGCCTGCTTGGTGGTGGTGTTCTCCAGCTCCACGCAGGCGATTGCGCGCACCGCCGCCGGGGCGTCGTCGTCCTGCGTGCGTACCGTATACGCAACCACCACACCGCTGTTCTCTAAGCGCGCGATAGTGCGCGAAATCGTGGTTCGAGTAACCCCGAGCTCCTGTGCCATTGCGGAGACGGGGGTGCGGCTATTCCTGCGTAGAATGCCGAGAACTTTCTGCTCAAGCTGACTCAACTGGCTCATAGGCAAAATGTTACAGGTAGGTGCGCAAAGTGAGCAGTTGTATAGATAAATATGTTCACTTCGCGCGACGCGGGCGTAAAGAAATTTCTATATTCTGTGACCTATATCCTTTCCCGGTGCTTTAGTTCGAAAGGAAACCCCTGATGACCCAGTTTGTAGATGTTAAATCCATGGCCGCCTGGATCCAGCGCGACGGCGTGGAAAACATCATCTCCGGCATGGTGCCCTACATTGAAGAAGACTTCAAAAAGTGGGAGCGCTTTGACAAGATTCCCCGAGTAGCAAGCCACACCCCCTTTGGCGTGATTGAGCTAATGCCCACCTCGGATAACGAGACCTACTCCTTCAAGTACGTCAACGGTCACCCCTCCAACCCCGCCCGCGGTTTCCAGACCGTGACCGCCTTCGGTCTGCTGGCAGACGTGGATAACGGCTACCCCGTATTCCTGGCCGAAATGACCCTGCTAACGGCCCTGCGCACCGCCGGTGTTTCGGCGATGGTGGCAAAGAAGCTCGCACGCCCCGACTCCAAGCGTATGGCAATGATTGGCGCCGGCTCCCAGTCTGAATTCCAGGCGCTGGGCATGCGCGCGGTGCTCGGTATTGAAGACCTCTCTATCTATGACACTGACCCCGATGCCATGGAGAAGTTCCGCCGCAACATGGAGCCCCTGGGCTTCCGCATTCACCTGGCGTCTTCGGTGGATGAGGCAGTGGCTGATGCAGACATCATCACCACCTGCACCGCCGACAAGGCCCAGAACACCATTCTCTCCGACGCCCAGGTAAAGCCCGGCGTACACCTCAACGCTGTGGGCGGCGACTGCCCCGGCAAGACCGAGCTAGACAGCGCTATTCTTGACCGCTCCACCGTCTTCGTTGAGTTCCCCCCGCAGACCCGCATTGAGGGCGAAATTCAGCAGAAGGACGACGACTTCCCTGTGGTCGAGTTCTGGAAGGTACTCACCGGGGACGCTCCCGGCCGCACCTCAGACGAGGAAATCACTCTCTTCGATTCCGTGGGCTTCGCCATCGCAGACTTCTCGGGCCTGCGCTACTGCCGCGACGCCACCAAGGATTCTGACCTACAGCAGTTCATCGACCTGGTAGCAGAGCCTGACGATCCCAAGGATCTCTTCTCTTTGGTCAAGGTGGGAGCGCCGGTCTAAGCCTGACCGCGATTCGGCACGAACGCTAGTAGGGCTTAGTTCAGCGTTCTGCAAGACGCTAGCAAGGCTAGACTCAGCGCTCTGCAACTGATTCCCTCGCCCCGCCCGCGATCGCTCAGCGATCGTAGGCGGGGCTCAGTCCATACGTCGCTGCCGCGCTGAGCCTAGCCTGGATGTGGCGAGAGTCTCTGTGTTTGACCGGCAAGTGGCCCTGGGTAGTACCAACTGGTACCGCCCAGGGCCACTTGCCGGTCATTTTTCGTGTATATAAGGCTTTATGAAAACTGTTTTGTTTGTATGCAAGAAAAATGGCGGTAAATCTCAGATGGCTGCCTCGATAATGCGCGCCCGGGCGCCCGAAAATATTCGCGTATTTTCTGCTGGAGCCCAGCCGGGCGAGAGCCTCAACGGCCTTTCGGTTCAAACCCTAGAGGCTCGAGGCTATTCGGTTGAAGGCGAGTACCCCAAAGCCGCCGAAGGCGAGCTGGTTGAGCAGAGCGACCTGGTGGTATTTCTGGGTAACGAGGCCCACCTCGACCTACCCGAGGGAACCCCGTCAGAGCGGTGGAGCACCGTGGAGCCCTCTCTGAACGGAATCGAGGGCGAGGAACGCATGAACCTGATTCTCGATGATATCGAGGCTCGAGTGAACGACCTGGTGCAGAGAATTTCTTAAGGAAATGACCGCGAACTGGCCCTAGGTAGTGCTTATGGGCACTACCTAGGGCCAGTTCGCGGTCAATCGCGCATAAACCATCGCGCGCCGTCGTCCTAGTTCAGCGCGCTCTGATCCAGGTGGGCCGCCAGGTCTACGTTGTCGGTGTAGTCTACGGTTACATCCACGATGGAGACGCCGTCCTCCTCCAGGGCCTGGGCAAAGGCGGTCTTGAAATCCTCGAGGGTGTGCACGCGGTAGCCCTTAGCGCCGAAAGACTCAGCGAACTTTACCGAGTCGTAATCGCCCAGGTCAACGCCGGAATCGCGGCCGTAGCGTAGCTCCTGCTGGAACTTGACCATGTCGTACTTGTTATCGCGCATAATCACGTGAACCATCTTCAGGCCCAGGCGGGTGGCAGTCTCTAACTCCACGGCAGAGAAGAGGAAACCGCCGTCACCGGAAATAGAAACCACCGGAGTATTCGGGCGCGCCAGGCAGGCCGCCATAGCCCAGGGCAGAGCAACGCCGAGAGTCTGCTGGCCATTGGAGAAGAGCAGGTGGCGGGGCTCGTAGCAGCGGAAGTAGCGCGCCAGGTAGATGGAATGGGATCCGATGTCGGCGGCCACGGTGGTGTCGTCGGTGAGCATGTCTCGGATTTCGAAGGTCAGGCGGGCGGGGTTCACACCCTTCTCGGAATCCTCCTGGGCGCGGGCGGTGGATTCCATCTCGGCCAGAGCCGCGCGCTGCTCGTTGATGATTTCCTTACCCTTGGGGCTGCACTTGCGGCCGGCAATGCGGTCGGTCAGCATATCAACGGTGGTGGCAATCTTGCCGCGCAACTCGAGCGCCGGAGCGTAGGCGTTATCGAGCTCGGCGGGCACGGTATCGATGTGGATAATCTTGCGATCGTGCTTCTCGTTCCAGATGAAGGGATCGTATTCCACGGTGTCGTAGCCCACGGCGATGACCAGGTCTGACTTGTTCAGCGCGATGTCGCCGGGCTGGTTGCGGAAGAGGCCCACGCGGCCCAGGAAGTGATCTTCGAGCTCGCGAGAGACCGCACCCGATGCCTGGAAAGTTTCCACCACGGGCAGCTCGGTGTTGGCCAGCAGGCGGCGCACCGCCTCGGTAGACTCGGGGTTTGCACCGCGCAGACCCAGCAGAATCACCGGGCACTCTGCCTGCTTGATGAGCTCGGCGGCTTCGTCAATAGCCGCGGTATCGGCGTGGCCCAGCTTAGGAACGGGCAGCTTGGGGAAGGCCTGCTCGGTGGTTTCTGCTCGGGTCACGGAGGCGGGCAGCATCACGGCGGCGGCCCCGCGCGGTTCGGTCTGGGAAATGCGGAAAGCGTTAGCTACAGCCTCGGTGACGTCGGCTGCGGAGGTAGACTCCACCGACGACTTGGTAACGGGTGCCAGGAAGTTGACGGCGTCCATGGACTGGTGGGTGCGCTTGAGGCGGTCGGGCAGACCCACGGTACCGGCCAGGGCAACCACGGGATCCTGCTCGGTGTTGGCGGTCAGCAGACCGGTGGCCAGGTTGGTGGTACCGGGGCCGGAAGTCACCAGTGCCACGCCGGTCTCGCCGGTCACGCGCGCCCAGCCCTGGGCAAGGAACATAGCGTTTTGTTCGTGGCGGCAGACAACAAGCTCAATGTCTTTCTCATCTGCCAGCTCATCGTAGACCGAGTCAATCTTTGCGCCGGGAATACCAAACACGTACTTCACGCCCTGGTTCTTCAGCGTTTCCACCACTCGCTTTGCGCTGCGTACTGATTCTGCTTCTGCCACCGGATTTCTCCTTGGATCGCTTGCTAGGGGTTCTTCTTCTCACAGTACGCCTTTATGTGGTTTTAGGTGGTTTTATTTCCGGAGACGTTGGGCACGTAAGGTTGAGATGAAGGACGCCGCCGGGGTGGGTTTTTAACTGCGGGTATATTTATGTACCTACTAGGGGAAGCGCTCAGATATTTAGGGTAAATGGCGTACACTTGCTCCTATAGAATGTAAACTGCAACACATTTGGAGTCTTCCAATGCGTAGAACCACAAGCTTCTTTACTTTTGCTCTGATGATTGTTTTTACAGCTGGTTGTGCTGGGCAATCTTCACCAGATTCTTCATCTGACCAGCAACCTACAGAGCAGGTTTCGGAGTCAAGTATTGCAGCTACTACCGAGCCTGCTTTCTCAAGTTCTAGCTCTTCTGTATCAAGCTCTGCATTGGCTGAAGAACCAATGAGTTCTTCCACCAGCGACGGTGCATCTGATTTTGCCGGAGGAAATGTTGAGAAAAAGCCTGCGGGTGAATTTTGACCCTCGGGGATTTTAGTGATGCTTCTGATTCTTGGCAGGATGGAAGCTATGATGTCGTAGCCCATGAGGATGTCACCGGGGTGGGAACACAGCTTAGACAGTGTGTTGAGGCCCCTAAGACAGCAGGTCTAGATAAGTACGATTCATCTGTTCAAACGCTGAGGCTCAATCTTGGGCATAAATATGAATCCCTTAAGTTTAAAGTGGCTCTAGAGAATAATTCAGCGGTCGATCGTACGCTCAATGTAAGGGTCACTGATGGTTCAAAGCAGTTTGGAAATATAACCACGGTTAGCTTCGATGAAGAGGCTTCGGTTGAGGTTCCTGTTAAAGATCGTAACGCGGTGTTCTTGCAGTTCTACGCAACAACTTCTGATGACTCCTCTTGCTCCTCAGGCGACAGCTCCATTCCCGTTATCTATGACATTGAGCTGGATTAAGCATGTCTAAAAAGAGATCTATATCTGTGAAGAAAGGGTCTCAGTGTAAAATCAGCAAGGGAGGTTATATATGGGGAGTCATCATTCTCTTGGTGAGTGGTGGGGTATCGCTACAGCTTTTTGTGCCATCGTTTTCCATAGTTTCTGCGACTTTGCTTGCTGTAAATTTAAATATTGGTGAGAGTGAGAAGACCTCGGAGGTAGCACCTGGAAATCATGCGACTTCTGCGGAAGCAATGAATTCTGACGTGGAACCGCAACAGAAATTTCATACAGTAGGGTGTTACAACAATGATTCTGTTGTCCCCTGCGACTCGGCCCATCAAAGTGAAATCATAAACTCACTAGACCCCTGCGATGGGGCTGGTCTTATTAGCTATCTCGGTGGAAATCCTCTCTATGATTCCCTAAGTCCAGCTGTCAGGATTGAGCCGGCCGGAGGAAGCTGCAGGGTTTCTGTAGGGCAGAAAATCGACTACCCGCTAGAGAATCATTGGGGAGAATATAGCTCTACCCCAGACCCTCTCCGGGCTTGTTTTGCCGGGCAGCAAGAGAATCCAGCAATAATCTCGTGTGCAGAAGAACATGTGGGGGAAGTGGTTTATCATCGTTCCCCCGGTTCAGCAGAGGCAATGAACTGTGAGACTCGAGCTGAAGAGTATCTGACAAGTTCCAAACACGAGTGGTCGGGAAAACTGGATATAGTTGAGTACCCGGAAGAGAATCCTGAGTATTGCATTGCGAAAATGAGATCGGCTGATAATCTCACAGTTTCCCTGCGCCAGCTTGGGAACAACAAAATCTCTTAGAGGAATTGGTTCTAGCCCGTAGAATGGGAAGCTAGTAGGCGTTTTCTATAGTCAGGCAGTATGAATACACTCGTTCGCTGGGGCGGCCCCATTCTTCAACAGGCGGTGGTTCTGGGTGTTTTTGCCTGCCTGGTGGTAATTCCCCTGGTGGGGTTTATTCACTGGCGTAAGACTGGTAGGGCCGGCGGCTCATGGCTTTGGATTACCCCTCTCGTTACCATGTATGCCGTAGGAGTCATATCTTTTACCTTTTTACCCCTGCCCGATTCGAACATTCTCAAGTGTGGCTCTAGCGTCTATTACCCTCGCTTTTTTGCCGGTTGGAGCCTGCGGTCGGCCTGGAATGCCACCGAGGGGCTGGGAATGCTGAGGTTCTTTACCTGGCCCTTTGTACAGATCTACATGAATATTTTGCTCTTTGTTCCCTTTGGTATTTTTGCGCGCTGGCTCTTGGGAGCAGGTTTTCGTTCGGTACTTCTGGCGGGTTTCGCCACAACCTTGCTGATCGAGCTAACCCAGCTGACCGGAATCTGGGGCTACTTCAAC
Organism: Rothia aerolata; assembly: GCF_014635585.1. Classification (GTDB taxonomy): domain Bacteria; phylum Actinomycetota; class Actinomycetes; order Actinomycetales; family Micrococcaceae; genus Rothia; species Rothia aerolata. The sequence continues at coordinate 142,706 of NZ_BMDC01000004.1, read as the reverse complement.
TGCCGCTACCGCACCTTCGATGTCGATGACATGATCTTCAATACCCTGGGAGCGGTGCTGGGTTGGGCCTTAGTAATGGCTTGGGATTGTTGGCGGGGCAGAAAGTCAGGAATGACCACTCTCTTGTGACGATTTGTCGCTTAAACGACTCGCCCGAACCTCTAAAAATTTTCCCTTAAAAGGTGGTTCTGACTAGTAGTTTTAATGACGGAGAAAGTTTTTACCTGATTGCCAGTGCAATCTAATTTTCGCTGTGATAATTTTTTGAAGTGGTTGCAGGAGTGCAGGTAAGGTTTCCCCCTAGTTCCGAACCTGCTGGCAACCCCGAGGGTATCGCCTCTTTTTTCGACAACACGGCTTGGCCTAGATTCCCCCATGGTGGGCCAAGAACTTTTTACATGGGACTTTATAAGAAGCGGTGGCTGTTTTTGCGAAGTGTACAGCCACCGCTTCTCTTTTTTATGGGCAGAAAAATCGCCTCTCGCGGGAACCCTGGGACTCAAATCCCTAGACGGACTTAGCTCTGCGCCCAGTCGAGCACACGCTGCATAAACCGCTCGCACTCTTCAATCTGAGAAATCTCAACCCACTCATTTGCCCCGTGGGCCTGGGCAATATCGCCGGGGCCGCACACAATGGCATTAATACCGGCCCTCTGAAACTGGCCCGCCTCGGTGCCGTAGGTGACCTTCACCAGGTCAGAAGAAAGAACCTCAGGGCGGTCAACCAGCTGCGCGCCGAGAGCCAGCACCGCGTCGTCCTTGGCGGTATCTAGCGCGGGAACAGCCGCCAGCAGCTCGTGGGTGATGCCCACCTTCTCTTGCAGGCTGCCCGGCTCAGCCCCCGAGAGGCGCTCGGCGCGTTCTGCCTTGGCGCGCAGCTCGGGTAGCAGGTTTTCAAAGAGCTTCTGCTCCACCAGCTTCACCACCTCGTCAGTGGTGGTGGCGGGAATCGTGCGGAAGTCGTACTCCACCACGGCGGTCTCGCCCACGATGTTGTACTGTAGGCCGCCGCGCACAAAGTTGGCGCCGGCGGTGGAAGTGGGGGTAACAAATCCCTCGTCAAAGGGGCCCTTCTCAAGCCAGGAATCTGCAAGATCCTCAATAAAGGCAATGAACTTTCCGGCAGCTGCCACAGCGTTGACGCCGTGCGGGGCGAGGGAACCGTGCTTGACGACGCCGGTGAAGGTCGCCCGGCCTCGATGGGCGCCCTTGTGGGCGGCAATCGGATACATGCTAGAGGGCTCGCCAATAATCGCAAAGTCAGGCTTGATACCGCGCTTTTTGAGGTCTTCTAGCATGCGGGGAGCGCCCACGCAGGCAATCTCTTCGTCGTAGGTAAAGGCAAAGTGCAGAGGCTTTGTGAGCTGGGCTCGAGCAATCTCGGGTAGGAGCCACAGCGCCACTGCCAGGTAAGACTTCATGTCCGCTACGCCGCGGCCAAAAATTTTGCCGTCTTTGACGGTGGGGGTGAAGGGGTCGGTGTCCCAGGGCTGACCCTCAACCGGCACCACATCGGTGTGGCCGGAAATCACTAGCCCGCCCTGCTGCGACCCATCGGCGGCAGGAACGGTCACGAACAGATTGGCCCGCTGAGCGTCGTCACTGTAGGTCAGGTGCGGCTCAAACCCGTACTTCTCAAACTCGGCAGCTACCAGCTGAATCAGCTCGAGGTTAGAGGTTTCTGCGATGGTCGGCAGAGAAACAAGCTTTTCAATCCAGGGGTAGGAGGCGGGGAGATCAGTCATGAGGGTGCCTTTCTGCTTCTGTGGCCGAACGGTGGATTTTAGGCTTAATTCTTGCAAATTTAAGCCTAAAATCCACCGCTCGCGTTAGATTTCGTAGTGCTCACCCAGCTGGTGGAACTTGCGCGCGTGGTAGACCACCGGGGTGGCGCCCTGCGGTTCGTGTTTCACAAAGTCGGTAACCTTGGCCAGAAAGACAATTGCCGGGTTGGCCTCAACCACCGAAACCGGCTCCACGCGGAAAACTCGGCCAAAGCCCTTGAGCATGGGCTCGCCGGTTTCTAGAAATTCGTAGGTGGATTCGTCTTCAAACTTGGGGTAGTTGGTGTTGGCAAAGTTCTTGGCAATGAGCACGTTCTCGGCATCTACCAGGTGAATGAGAAAAGATGCCGAGTCGGCAATACGTTCGGGGGTGCCCTTGCGCGCCTGGAAAGAGAAGGCAACCATCGCGGGGTCAGCCGAAACAGATGAGAGGGAAGAGAGGGTGATACCGGCGGGCTTACCATCGCTACCGATAGCGGTAATAATCGCTACGCCGGCAGCCTGAGCGCCAAAGGCTTCTTTAAAACGGTCGGCATCTGTCTTATCGAGATGGGTGGTTTCAATGGTTTGATGGGTCATGTTCTCAGCACTCCCTCGGGTTCCGGTCTTATATTCATTCAGACTAGAACTCGCCCGGGATTTAAGCCATGATGTTGCGTTTTATGTAATGTGAACAGGCTTTATTACGCCATGCCCGGGGCTCTTTGAAACCCGTGTGTTTCCCCTCAGAAACTTGGGTATTTGCTCCAGCTGTACGCCGGGGAGCTTCCGTGCTTATAAACTTGTGTAGTTAGCGCTATTTGTTGGAGGAGATCTATGAGCTGGTTGCCTGCCCTGCTTCCTTTTGTGGTGGGAATTTTGCTGGTGTTTGTGCCGGGTCTTCTCGTAACATGCGCTACCCGTTTGCGGGGATTTGATGCCCTGGCCATTGCCCCCGCTATCTCAACGGCACTGATGGCAGTCAGCGCAATCGCTGCCCCTATGGTGGGTGTGCGCTGGGCCCTGTGGGTGCCTTTTGCGCTTGCGCTGGTAGTGGCCGCCCTGGGGTTCGCGGTGGTATACGGGTTGCAGAAAGCGGGTCTGCTGGATGCTCCTGCAGGACGCCGCTTGAGCGGCTCGATTGCGCTGACCCCCATGACCTGGTCGGTGAGAGTGCAGGCCTGGCACTATGTTGCCGTCGCCCTCAGCTTTATATTCCTTCTGCGCAATATGACCAATGCTCTGGGGCAGCCCGACTGGATTTCTCAGACCTGGGACAATATTTTTCACTTGAATGCGGTGCGGTACATTGCCGATGAGGGCAATGGGTCAGCGCTGTTTGTGGGCACGATGACTGCCCGCGGTGGTGAGGCAGGCTTTTACCCCACCGCTTGGCATGATTTTGTCTCACTGATTTTTATGAATACGGGGTCAACAATTCCCGTTGCTACCAACGCTTTTGTGTTGGTAGTTTCCACAGTGGTTTGGCCGCTTGCCCTGATTTATATGGTGCGCAGCATCTTTCCTGCCGGTCGTTTTGCCCTGGCGGTTACCGGTATTGCTGCCTCCGCTATGCCGGCCTTTCCTTTTCTGCTGACCTACCACGGTGTGCTTTACCCCAACCTGCTGGGGTACGCGCTGGTGCCCGTCGGCATAGGTATGATGGCCCAGCTCTTCCAAGTGGGGCTGGTACGCTACCTGGCAACTGCGCAGTCAGTCTTTCTGGGTATTTTCGTGGCATTGGGCGTGAGCCTGGCCCACCCCAATGCCATCATGTCTATGCTCGCTTTGGTGGTGCCAATTTTCGCTGCACGCTTGGTGTTGCAGGTTGTGGCCGCTGTTCGGAGAGAAATACCTGTTTGGGTGGCTGTTCTTCAGTCGATTGCCCTAGTGGGACTCTACTTCTTTGTTAGCTACCTCTGGGGTGTGATTCGACCCCCCGAAGAAGCTGGCGCAATGTGGAACCCCGAGAAAACCCAGGCCCAGGCGCTGGGAGAAATGTTCTTCAACCAGTCTCTTGCCACCTCGAAACCCCTGTGGGTGGTTACTGCTCTATTTGTTGTTGGCGCTTTCTTTCTGGTTCTTGCCAAGAACCGCCTTTACTGGATCTTCGGTACCTGGGCTGTACTGGCTTACTTCTACGCTGCGGTCAACTCCCTGGACTGGGCAGACGGCCGCTACGACGTGGTGGGCGTCTGGTACAACGACGCTTTCCGCGTGGCGGCGCTGATTCCCACGGTCACCCTCATTTTCGTTGCCTATGGTTGCCAGAAGCTAGCAGAGAAAACCTCTGCACTAGAACCCGCTCGGCTTTTTCGGGGCAAACTTGAGCCGGCAGAAGCCGCTCTGGTCTCGGGAACCGTGGCCGCGGTCGTCCTCGCTTATCTACTTCAGACAGCCGCCCCCTTACAGAACTACATCGCGCAGTCTTTTTGGAAGTACGCACCCAACAGCGAATCTGAACTTCTGAGCCCTGACGAAGAGAACATTCTTCAGCACCTAGATGATTTTGTGCCAGAAGACAAAACCATTGTGGTGCAGGCCTTCAACGGCGGCTCCCTGGCCTACGCTTATGCAAACCGTGAGGTGACCAGCTACCACGTGATGGGGGCCGATGATCCAACGGCAGATGAATCCTATATCTATCAGCACCTGAACCAGGCAAATGTTGACCCTAAGGTTTGCCAAATTGTGAATGATGAGAACCTGGGCTACTACCTGGAGTTCGGCCATGTAGAGGTCAACGATGCCGATCATCGAACCTGGTACCCCGGTTTTGAGGAACTCGTGGAAAACGGTGTTGTTCAAGAGGTGTACAGGGCTGGCGGCGCTAAACTCTACGAAATCACCGCCTGCGAGTAGAGCGCTACTGGTGGGTAGTGAGCTGATAAACTGAAAACCGACTTTACCCGCAGGTTTACCTGCACCTAACCGCCACCTTGGAGCAGAGCACTTGATGAACGAATCTTCGCAGCCCGTGGGCAAGCCACGAGTTCTCGTTATCATGCCTGCCTGGAACGAGGAAGAAGCTATCGGCGCCTCAATCGCCGATCTGCGCGCCAAGGTACCCTGGGTAGACCTCGTGGTGATTAACGACGGTTCCACAGATAACACCTCGGCGGTGGCTAAAGCCGCCGGTGCCTTTGTGATTGACCTGCCCTACAACATGGGCGTGGGTGCGGCCATGCGCACCGGCTACAAGTATGCCCAGCGGATGGACTATGACGTCGCTATGCAGATGGACTCCGACGGTCAGCACCCGCCGGAATACATCGAGGTTCTTCTGCGCGGGCTTGAGAAAGCCGATATTGTGATTGGTTCCCGCTTTGCCGAAGCAGATAACTACGAGGTCAAAGGCCCCCGCAAATGGGCTATGGGGCTGCTGTCGGTGATGTTCACCAGAATCTCTGGTGAAAAGTTTACCGACGTCACCTCGGGCTTTCGTGCCGTCAACCGCAGGGGCATTAACCAGTACTGCGAGTTCTTCCCCGCAGAGTATCTGGGCGACACCATCGATTCAACCGTCATGGCAATCCGCGCTGGGTGCAGGGTAATTCAGGTGCCCGTGCAGATGCGCGAACGACAGGGGGGCACGCCGTCCTCTGGTCCGCTGAAGTCCGCGGTCTACCTGGTGCGCTCTTTCTTTGCCTTTGGTATTTCGATGACCCGCAAGAAAGCATCGGTGGAAGAGAACTAATGCCCTCAAATATTCTGTTTCTGATTCTCTCTCTGATTATTTTCGTAATGGTCTTTGCGCAGGTGCGCAACCAGAAGATGAAAGAGAAATACGCAGCCCTGTGGCTGGGGGTCTCCGCCATTATTATTGTGCTGGCGCTCTTTCCCAGCCTGCTGTGGTGGCTGGCCGATATTACCGGTGTGATTGTGCCGGTCAACCTGCTCTTTATGCTGGCCATTCTGATGCTTATTGGGGTGTGCCTGCACCTGACCCTGGAAGTTTCTAAGATTTCCGATGAGGCCCGAACTCTGGCCGAAGAAGTCTCCATTCTGCGGGCGAGCCTGGAACAGGGCAGCCCCGCTGACCGCCGCCCCTCGGGCGGGTCTGTGAAAGCAACAGATTCTGATCACCTCAACCCTGAACACAGGAGTAAAAATGACCGTTGATGTGTTGTTCCCGTACTACGGCGACGTCGATTTCATGAAGCAGGCGGTGCGCTCCGTTCTGGGTCAGACTAACCCGGACTGGCGCCTGATTGTGGTGGACGACGGCTACCCCGACGATTCGATTCCCGGCTGGTTTGAGTCGCTGAATGACGAGCGTATTACCTACATGCGCAACGAGAAGAACCTGGGTGCCAACGGCAACTACACCAAGGCTCTGACCTTTGTGGAGAATGAGCTGGTAACTGTGATGGGTGCAGACGACGTGATGCTACCCAACTACATCGACTGGTTCATCAAGGCAGCTGAGGAGCACCCCGAGGCCAAGATTTTCCAGCCTGGCTGCGTGGTGATTGACGAGAACAACGCGCTTTCCAACACCCTGGTGGAGAAGACCAAGGCTTTCTACCGCCCCAACACCAGCACCGAGCTTTCCGGTGAGGACCTGGCTGTCTCCATCCTGCGCGGTGACTGGCTCTACTTCCCCTCCCTGGGCTGGCGTGCCGAGACCATCGTGGGTCTGGGCTTCCGCGAGGGCCTGAACGTGGTGCAGGATATGGCTCTGGTGCTGGACGTCGCTATGACCGGCGGCTCCCTCTACTACGATGAGGCGGTTGCTTTCATGTACCGCCGTCATAAGGCATCTGATTCCTCCTGGCGCGCCCTTGAGGGCACCCGCTTTGACGAGGAGCGCACCTATTTTGAAACCATCGCCGCAGAGATGCAGGCCAAGGGCTGGAATAAGGCCGCTAAGGTTGCCCGCCTGCACTTCTCCTCACGAATGCACGCTGCAACCCTGCTGCCCAAGGCTGCCCTGGCGAAGAAGTGGACCGGCGTGAAGAACCTGGCTAACCACCTGGTTAAGTAAATATGTCTGAAGTGGAATCTTCTGCTGAAGCGCGGAGTATTACCCGTGGGGAATCTATGGGTATTCTCGGCGCTTCGGTGCTTTCTGCCGCCTCTGCTTTTGTAGCGACCTTGGTCGCTAAACGTCTGCTGCCCAGCGCCGACGTCACAGAGTTCATGATCTTTTGGTCCCTGCTCTTCGGCGTCTACGGGGTAATCGGCGGTATCGCCTCGGAGACCACCCGCGCCGTCGGCGCTGCTGCCCTGGGTAGAGGTAGGGGGCAGGACGACGCCGCTGCGGCGGGTGCCCGCCCCGCCCTGGTGGCGCTGGGTATTGGCGCTGTGGTTGCCCTGCTACTTCTAGCAACCGCGCCTTTCTGGGCTGCGCGATTTTTGAACCAGCACATTGAGCTCACCATGGTTTCGGTGGCTGTGGCCGTTGTGCTCTATTCGGTGCAGGTGGCAATGAGCGGTAGCGCTGCCGGACTCCACAAGTGGTACCTGGTGGCAACCATCAACGGTGGTGAGGCAATCTGGCGTTTTGTTGCCATGTTGGTGGTGGGCCTGCTCGCTGGCTCCCTCTGGGGTTTGCAGGCTGCTGCTGTATCTCCCGCCCTGCTCTGGGTGGTGCTGGTTGCCAGCTCCCGCCATGCCCGGCAGGCTTTTGCGGCCCGGGGTGATGTGGGGGCTAAGAAACTGGTGGTCAATACCCTGATTGCTATGGGCTCAGCTGCCGCCTCAGCCGCCCTGACCACCGGCTTTCCGCTCATGATGGCGGCAACCGAGAACGTTGCAAAGGGCAGCCGGGCCGATATGGTGCTGGGAGCCCTGGTGCTGGCTATTTCTATTACCCGCTCACCCATTATGATTCCGCTCCAGGCTTTTCAAGGCGTTGCTATCTCGCTCTTTCTCAAGCAGAGCCACCGGCCCGTGGCTGCTATGGCTAAGCCGGTGGGTGCCCTGCTGGGGGTGGGCGTGATTGGCGGTATTGCCGCCTTTTTGGTTGGCCCCTGGCTCTTTTTGCTGCTCTACGCCCCCAAGCCCGAGGAGGCTTCAGCCTACGGTGAGGTTGCCCAGGGCTGGGTTCTGGGGTTGCTGACCTTTGCCTCGGCTATCATGGCGCTTCTGGTGCTCTCGGGCACCGCCGTGCTGGCCATGAACCTGCACAAAGCCTACATTCTTGGCTGGATGGTGGCAGCCGTGGTTGCCCTACTGCTCCTCTTCCTACCCCTGCCCCTGATTCCCCGCTCTATCGTGGCCCTGTTTGTTGGCCCCCTGCTGGGCTTTACCACCCACATGGCGGGGCTGGTGCTCAACGCGAGATCGAGAGCTTAGAGTCCGTAGGTTCGCTTGATATAGAGGCCGTAAACCCGGCGGTAGAGGGTGGGGGAAACCTTCAACAGGGTTGCGGCACCAAAGAACATCAGGTTGACCGAGCGGATATTGAAAATCTGCTTCCAGGTAATGAGCTCGCGATTGCGCTGTAGGGTCTGCTTACCCTCGGCGGTGTTATTGAAGAGCGCCTGCTGGGAGCTGTTGAGAAAGGTGATGATCCAGGAGGTATCAAAGGCGCGTCGCCCCTTGAGGGTCTGCATTTTCTCGCCCAGCAGTTGCTTCTGAGCCTCCATCAGGCGCAGGCTCTCATCAACAGAGGTCACCTGCCCCCAGGTGAGCCCGCCGGTATCCATGAGGTACTCGTACTGAACCTCGGGAGCACTCACCAGCTTCTCCGCTTTCAGACACAGGGCCAGGGTGGTCAGAGCGTCTTCACCGCGGTGAATATCTGAGGGAAAACGAACCCCCTCAAAGAGGTCTGCCCGCACCAGCTTATCCGCCACATAGGGGGTCACGCCCTGCCCTTTGAGCAGGCGCAGGGCGGCGTCGTCCCCGCTCATCTCCTCCAGTGCAGAGACGGGGCGGTCGGTAACCGACCCATCGGGCTTCACAATAGAGAGCACGCTGGTGACAATCTGCGCGCTGTGCCGCTGGGCGTAGCCGTGCAGCTTCTCGAGAAACTGGGGTCGATACTTATCGTCAGAATCGAGAAAGGCAATCCATTCACCGCGGGCCTCATCGAGCCCCTGGTTGCGGGTGGCCGAAACCCCGCGGTTCTCCGTGCGGTTGAAAAAGCGCACGCGGGGGTCAGGGTTCTCTTCTAAAAACCTATTGATAACCTGGGCCGAATCATCGGGGGAGCCGTCATTGATCACCAGAAGCTCAAAGTCCGGGTCGGTCTGGGCCAGTACAGACTCAATTGAGCTGATCACCCGGTGGGCGGTCTTGTAGACGGGCATAATGATTGAGGTGCGAGGAGAATCCATAGTTTTAGACTAGCCCTTCTGAGAGGTTATGATTCCCTTGATACTACCCAATATGGTAGATTGAAGGCATCATATCCCTCACGCCTCTCAACGATGCGCACTTGAGGGATTTTTCTATAGCTGGAGACCGAAATGGCACGTGAGCTGAGAGCCCGAGGTTTGCTTTACTATAAAAAGCCACCGCTCACTCTAGACGAACTAGTACAGCGGTTAGTTAGTCGTGGGCTCACTGTGAACTCTTATGAGCGTGCAGTGCGCTATTTGGGGCAGATTGGGTATTATCGTCTCTCCCCTTATATGATTCCTTTTCAAGTGCCCGGCTCAGACCATAAATTTCAGCCCCAAACGTCTTTTGAAGAAATCCTTAAACTTTATCTTTTTGATAAGTCATTGAGACTACTCATGACTGATGCCCTGGAGCGGATTGAGGTTGCGGTCAGAGCTACAATCACTGATTACATGTCAACTACATATCAGGATTCACACTGGTATACGCGTGATGTCCACTTCAAGAATCTGCAAGGTCACCATCGCTTGCTGTCAATGATTGAGACACGCTGTGAAGAGCAGCTCAGACAGAAGCCAGAGCGAAAATCGGGGAATATTCTTTATCCTTCTGCCTTGGAGCACTACCTTACAACTTATGCTCAGCCTAAGCTTCCTCCTTCGTGGCTGACCATGGAGATGCTGACTATTGGGCAGCTCAGTAGACTATTTTCAAACCTGCGACAAAGGTCAGATAAAACGGCGATAGCGAAGAAGCTTGGCGTGACAGCCCCAGTGCTTGAGTCTTGGTTAGAAACATATGTGCGGGTACGGAACATATGCGCCCATCACGGCAGACTTTGGAATGTGGGTCTAGGGGTATATCCAAAAATTCCAAAGTCCAGTGCCATCAGATGGGTAGAGACTCCTGTGCTTGCCACTGAGCGTTTGTATCCGGTGCTTATCTCTGTGCAGACAATGATGTATACGATTTCACCGAGGAGTCTCTGGGCTAGACGATTGAACGACTTATTAGCCCACGCCCCTTCGATTGCCTTATCTGGAATGGGAATGCCGCAAGAGTGGGCCTCTGATTCTTTTTGGGCGCAGGTACTTAATCTGGAAAATTAGAATAGTACTAGACTGAGGATTTATGACTACTCCCCGCACCTCGATTATCATGCCGGTCTATAACACGGCCCAGGACGTGACTCGTGCCATCGATTCCGTGCTGGCCCAGACCGACCCGGACTTTGAGCTAATCGTTATCAACGACCGTTCACCTGATAACGCTGACTCGGTGATTAGCCGCCACCTCGCGCAGAAGTCGGATCCGCGCGTCCGCTATATCCTCAACGAGGAGAACCTGGGCCTGGCTGCCACCCGCAACCGCGGTATTGCTGAGGCTCGGGGGCAGTGGCTTGCCTACCTCGACTCAGACGATGCTTTCCAGCCAAACTTCCTCGAAACCATGCACGCATATGCCACAGAGGGCATAGACGTGGTGACCTGCGCTCATGACGTGGTCTACCCCGACGGCGAGCGGCGCTTTCGACTGCGCGGTGAGACTGGGGAGCTCAGCGGCCACGAGGCAATGCTGAGGCTGCTGCGAGATGAGACCACCCCCTATGTCTGGGATAAGATTTTCCGCCGGGATGTGGTGGAGGGGCTGGAGTTCATCGAGGTCAATAGGGCCGAGGACGCCGTCTATACGGTAACTGCCTACCGGCAGGTGCGCGCGGTGCGATTCATCGATGATTCGCTGGTGCTCTACTCGGTGAACCCGCAGTCTATTACCTGGGGATCGGTGCCGCCGGTGGGGGAAATGTACCGGTTTGTGGAGCTTCTGAAAGAAGCGACCGGGGCCCACCAGGGAAACGCTGCCGAGCAGAAGGCTCTGGCTACCTACTGGGTGCTGGCCTTTCTCAACGGTGCCCAGAGCGCCCTGCGGTTAAACCCTGAAAATCTTGACTCCTACCTTCTGGAATGCCGAGATGCCCTACGTTGGCCTTTGCTGGTGAAAACTTTGCAGGTTCGCCCTTTCTTTGGCGCCGCCGGTGTGCTGCTTCGGCTTTCTCCTTCTCTCTATAAGCTTCTCTACGGTGCCTATGTGAAGAAGATGTACGGCCTCTAATAATTCTTTGGCGCGTAAAACGGTCATAATTTTGCCCCCTGGATAGGAACCTGTAGGCTTTTCTTCTAGCTAATCACACCTTTGAGCAATAATATTGCGCACTGATTGCGGAAGGGTCCCCTCTATGACTCCTCAGGCTGTCTCTCACCAGAGCCCGCAGCTTCCTCAGAAGTCTCCCAAGCGAGCCGCCTTTGCCTCCTGGATTGGCTCTGCCCTGGAATACTATGACTTTGCGGTCTACGGTACAGCGGCAGCGCTGGTGCTCAATCAGATTTTCTTCCCCGAAGACTCCGCCGCTATGGGAACGCTCAAGTCCATGCTGGCTGTGGGTGTTGCCTACGTGGTGCGCCCCTTTGGCGCTATGCTCATGGGCCCTCTGGGAGATCGCTTTGGTCGCAAATTTGTGCTCATGCTAACCCTCTTCATGATGGGCGGGGCAACCTTCGCTATCGGCCTGCTACCCACCTATGAGCAGGCGGGCGTGCTCGGCACTATCCTGCTGGTCATCTGCCGGGTTATCCAGGGCCTCTCCGCCTCGGGTGAGCAGGCAAGCGCTATCTCTATGTCCCTGGAACACTCTGAAGATCGTTCCCGCGGTTTCACTACCTCCTGGACTCTTCAGGGCACCCAGTTCGGTTCCCTGCTGGCCACCGCCGTCTTTATTCCCTTTGCCGCCCTGCCCGAAGAGCAGCTGATGAGCTGGGGCTGGCGGGTGCCTTTCCTGCTCTCAGCGGTAGTGGTGGTCACCGCCTACCTGATTCGGCGCCGTCTTGAAGAACCGCCTGCCTTTACCGAAGCAATCCAGGTGCAGAAGCGGGCAACTCCGCTGCGCGATACCTTTATGCACCATACCCCGGCGGTTGTGCGCGTTGCCGCCTGCGCCATGGTTAACACCGTCAACATGGTCTTTACTACCTTTGCCCTCTCATATGCCACCACCGGCATGGGAATTGACCGCGGCATTATGCTCTGGGTGCCGGTGGCATCGAATACTTTGGGCCTGCTGGCTATTCCGCTCATGGCCCGCCTCTCAGACCGCATTGGTCGCAAGCCGGTTTTTATTGCCGGTGCGGTTTTGGCGGGAGCCTCGATGTTCCCCTACCTCTTCATGATTCACGAGCAGAATATCGTGGGAATCTTTGTGGTGGGCGTGCTTATGCACGGTGGCTTCTACTCGATGGCCAACGGAATCTGGCCCAGCTTCTACGCTGAAATGTTCCCCACCCGCGTGCGGGTCACCGGCATGGCTCTGGGCACCCAGATTGGCTTTGCTGTCTCCGGTGGCGTAGCCCCCGTTGCGGCCACCGCTCTGGCCGGCGACGATCTGACCGGCTGGTTCGGCCCCGCCGTCTTTACCGCAGCCATGTGCCTGGTGGTTGTGATTGCGGCGCTGACCGCCCGGGAAACCTCCCAGCTCTCGCTGGCAGAGATTGACAGGGTGCAGCAGAGCTAGCCTGAAGAGGCGGGCACCCGCCGGCTGCCCCTGCTAAGCTCGCAGGAAAATCCGGTTTAGACGAAACGCCCCGGCGTTATACCATGGTGGGAGTGGAAAGAATCCGCGCGCCATTTTTACGGCCACAATGGCGTGGCTACAACTAATTCGGAGGCAGTTTTGTCCGTGAAGCACGGCATGAACACGAATGGATCAACCGGAAACGGCGCAGACTTTTGGTCTGGCGACGATGCTTGGATTAACACCTATTTCCAGCATATTTCTGAGGAGGAATTGGCTGGAAATAACAAAGAAGAGTTAGAGGAGCTGGCGCGCGCCCACCGCGATCTGGCTGCTCAGCGTAAGCCGGGGCAGGCACTGGTGGATGTTCTCACCGGCGAAAACCAGAGCACCCTGCTGGTGGCTACCGACGACATGAGCTTTTTGGTGAGCTCTCTGACCGCAGAGATCGCCGCCCAGTACGGTGGTATTTCTTCGCTGAATCACCCGACCTTCATCGTCAACCGCGATGATGAGGGAAAGCTGACCAGCCTCAAGAGCCCCGGCCTGGATCATCCGGTGGCTTCGGGCGATACCGCTACTGCCGCCCTGCCCATTCTCAGCGTGGAGAAGGGCTCGAACGCGGCCATTGAGTCGTGGATTTCGATTCGCCTGGCAAGCCACATTGCCGGTGCGGAGCGGGTGCGTCTGATTGCTGACGTGCAGGAGATTCTGGACGACGTGCGCCTGGCTGATGCCGACAATGAGGCTATGGCCGCGCGCGTGCTTGAGGTTGCCCAGGGCATGGACTCGCTTCAGGATATTACCCTGGGCGGTTCCGAGCACTACACCGGGGCCTATAACTCTGAATCAGACCCGGCAAGCCGGGTGGCGAGCGTTCAGGAGTTTTTGCGCTGGCTAACCCGCGGTAACTTCCTCTTTATGGGCTTCAAGGAGCGCGACCTCACCGGCAGCGGTGATGAGCTGACCCTGAGCGATCGCGCCGGTACCGGCCTAGGCGTTCTAGCCGGTGGCGACACCAACTCTCTCAAGCTCAACGGTCTCTCGGTTGACAACGCCCGCGACCCCAAGCCGATTTACATTACCAAGGCAAATTCCCGTTCCACCGTGCACCGCCACGAATACCTGGATTACATCGGTATTCGAGATTTTGATTCGACCGGCAAGATCGTGGGCGAGTACGTGATTCTGGGCCTCTTCTCTATGCAGGCCTACTCTCTGCCCGCCAGTGAGACCCCGCTGGTGCGCGAACGCGTGGCGATTGTGCGCCGCCGCCTGGGCTTCCAGCCCGGCAGCCACTCCGATAAGACCCTGGCCGGTGTGATTGAGGGCTACCCCCGTTCTGAGCTGCTGCACACCGACGTCGACACCCTGACCGAGATTTTCCGCGGCATCATGGGTCTGGAAGAGCGCCGTACCACCCGCCTCTTCCTGCGCCCCGATGACTTTGGCCGTTTTGTTTCCGCCGTGGTCTACCTGCCCCGCGACCGCTATAACACCGCGGTGCGCCACCGTATTGAGAATGTTTTCTACAGCGAGTTTGAGCTGAAGGATCTTGACTTTGAGGTGCGCCTGTCTACCTCATCCCTGGCGCGCATCTTCTTCCGCCTGCGCCTGGCGAACCCTAACGAGATTCCCCAGGTTGATACCCCCGCTGTGGAGAAGAAGCTACAGCAGGCAGTGCGCTCCTGGGGAGAGGCGACCTCCAGCGCGATTGAGGCGGCCCAGCCCGGAGACGCCGGCCGCGCGACGTCCTCCATCTGGGCAGAGGCAGTCCCCTTCACCTACCGCGCAGACTACTCGGTCGAAGAGGCGGTTGAGGACATCGACATTTTCGAGTCCCTGTCGGTGGACGACGCCCCGGCGGCTATCCGCGTGAAGGTAGATGCCGGCCAGACCCGCGTAAAGACCTACCTGGCCCAGCCCCACACGCTCACCGAGTTGCTGCCGGTGATGCAGAACATGGGTCTGACCGTGATTGACCAGCGCCCCTACGAGATTCGCCCGGCAGACGGTCGCTCCTTCCTGCTCTATGACTTCGGCGTGCGTTTCCCCGAGGGAATTGACCCCGAGTCTGTAGCGGGTGTCTATGAGGAGGCAATTTCTTCTTACCTGCAGGGCCGCCGCGAGTCTGACTCACTGGACCGGCTGATTCTGGCGCACAACCTGAGCTGGAAGAACGTAGCGGTGTTGCGCGCCTTCACCCACTACCTGGGTCAGCTGGGCCGCGGATTCACCCCCGAGTTCATGTCTGATACTCTGCTGGCCTACCCGGAGCTCACCGCCCTGCTCACCGAGTTCTTCCGCGTGAGCTTTGATCCGGCGGCAGGTTTCGCCGACGACGCCGCCCGTGAGGTAGCGCGCGCCGATATCGCCGCTAAGATCGAGGAGGGGCTGGGGGAGATTCCCACCCTGGATGCCGACCGCTTTATGCGCTCCATGGCAACCGTTATGGCGGCAACCCTGCGCACCAACGCTTTCCTACCCGACTATGGTCTGGCGCTGAAGGTGGCACCGGAAAAGATCGATTTCGCGCCCCTGCCGCGCCCCAAGTTCGAGATTTTTGTCTACTCTCCCCGGGTAGAGGGCGTGCACCTGCGCTTTGGCTCAGTGGCCCGCGGCGGCCTGCGCTGGTCTGACCGCCGTGAGGATTTCCGCACCGAGGTGCTGGGCCTGGTCAAAGCGCAGATGGTCAAGAACGCCGTGATTATTCCTACCGGTGCTAAGGGCGGTTTCTTCCCCAAGCAGCTGCCCGACCCCGCGGTAGACCGCGATGCCTGGCTGACCGAGGGTCGCGAAGCCTACAAGATCTTTATCCGCTCCCTGCTCTCTGTTACCGATAACCTCTCGGTCTCTCCCGAGGGAGAAGAAACCGTAATCCGCCGCGAGGGCATTATTGCCCGCGATTCCGATGACTACTACCTGGTGGTAGCCGCCGATAAGGGAACCGCGGCTTTCTCCGACACCGCCAACGCGATTTCTGAGGAACTGGGCTTCTGGCTGGGCGACGCCTTTGCCTCCGGCGGCTCGGTGGGCTACGACCACAAGGCAATGGGCATTACCGCCCGCGGCGCCTGGGAATCAGTCAAGCGCCACTTTGCCGAACTGGGCCGCGACTGCCAGAGCGAAGAATTCACCGTAGTGGGTATCGGCGACATGAGCGGCGACGTCTTCGGCAACGGCCTCATGCGCACCCGCACCGCCAAGCTCGTGGCGGCCTTCGACCACCGCGATATCTTCCTCGACCCCAACCCTGACCCCGCGGCGTCCTTCGATGAACGCGTGCGCCTCTACAACCTACCGCGCTCCTCCTGGCAGGATTACGACCGCTCGCTGATTTCCGAGGGCGGCGGCGTCTACTCGCGTGGCGCCAAGTCGATTGACATCACCGAGCAGGTGCGCGAGGTGCTGGGGCTGGACGACGCCGTGACCTCCCTGGCGCCCTCGGAGCTGCTCTCCGCCATTCTGAAGGCCCCCGTTGACCTGATTTACAACGGTGGTATCGGTACCTACATCAAGGCATCGACCGAAACCCACGCGGCGGTGGGCGACAAGGCAAATGACTCCCTGCGTATCGACGGTCGCGACGTGCGCGCCCGCATTATCGGCGAGGGCGGCAACCTGGGCATGACCCAGCTGGGCCGTATTGAAGCCGCCGAAGCGGGCGTCATTCTCAATACCGACGCCATCGACAACTCGGCGGGCGTGGAGACCTCTGACCGCGAGGTGAACATCAAGATTCTGGTGGACCGCCTGGTGGCCCGGGGGCTGCTCTCCGCGGAGGAACGTGCCTCCTTCATCGAGTCCCACCGCGAAGATGTGGGCCAGCAGGTGCTGGAAACCAACCGCGAACAGAACGTGCTCTTGCAGGCCGAGCGCCACGGTGTAATTCCCGGCGTCTCTGCCTACACCCGCCTGATTCGCGACCTGGAAGAAAACGCGGGCCTGGTGCGAGAGGTGGAGTTCATTCCCACCGACGAGCAGATTCAGGAGCGCTTTGAGAAGCACGGCATTACCCTCACCGGGCCCGAGCTCTCCGTTCTGGCTGCCTACGTGAAGATTCACCTGACCGAGGAGCTGGAAAAGACCGACTTTGCCGATGACCCCTACCTGGGCCAGGTGCTGCGCGACTACTTCCCGCCGGCGCTGGTGGAGCGATTCGGGGAATACCTGGACTCCCACCCGCTGCGCAAGGAAATCATCTGCACCAGGGTGGCTAACCAGATTGTCGATACCGCCGGTATCACCCACGTCTTCCGGGTTCAGGAAGAAACCGGTGCCTCGGTAGACGCGATTGCCCGCGCCTTCATGGTCTCCCGCGACCTCTTCGAGATTGATAAGTCAGCCGAAGCTCACCGCAACCTGCCCGCCTCCATTCCGCTGGAGGGCTGGCAGGCGGTTATTCGCGACTGGCAGCGCGTGCTCGACCGTCTGGTGCGCTGGTTTATTGCCGAGCGCCAGGTGGTGGTGGGAACCCCCATCGAGGAGAATATCAACCGCTACATTCAGGTGCGTGAACTGCGGGCCAACCTGCCCCAGTACCTCTCCGAGGGATCCCGGGCCCGTGTGCGTGCCCAGCGCGACCGCGCCGAAGCATGGGGTCTACCCGAAGATCTGCTGGTGGCCTGGATTCGTAGCTTTGAAGCCTTTGCGCTGATGGACGTGGTGCGCACTGCCCGGGCCCACGAGGTAGATGTGCCGGTTCTGGCCCATATCTACTTCTCGGTCTATGACCGCTTCGGCATTAATACGCTGCTCACCCAGGTATCTCACCTGCCTCGCACCGACCGCTGGGAGACCCTGGCCCGCTCAGCCCTGCGCGATGACCTCTACGAGGTAGCCGCAGCGCTTACCTGGGCGGTAATCCGAGACGAGTCGGTGAGCGAAGTACCGGCATCGGGAGAAGAAGCAGATAGCATTCTGCGCTCCTGGGTTCAGGAGCACCCGGTGCGCGTGAACCGGGTTGATACCACCCTGGCGGATATTGAGGACGCCGCCCCCGGCGCAGACGGCCGCCCCCGCCTGGCCGTGCTCTCGGTAGCCCTGCGCGCTCTGCGCGGAGCGGTGAGCTAGGTTCTATACGGCGTCGAACGGTGGATTTTAGGCTTAAATCTGGCGATTTTAAGCCTAAAATCCACCGTTCGGCCTTTAAAGAGAACGCACCGGAATCCACACCTGCATCATGTAGTCCTCAGCATTGGTGTTCCCGGGGCCAAAGACCTCTAGGGTGGGGCCGGCGGCGCGTAGTCCGCGCTGGGGCAAGAAGGTACCCAGCAGATAGTCCATGCCGGTTGCCGCAGCTAGAGGAGCAGGGCCGGCGACGTCCACAATGGCGTACTCTCCCGCGGGTACCTCAGCCGCATTGAGGCTGAGCTTCTCAGCGCTCTCGCGGGAATCGACCACCACGCCGGCCATAAAATCGAACTTGTTTTCAGCGTTAGCGCCAAAAACAATCGCTATCTGCTGGGCGTGCTCGGGGCTAGCACCGGCGAGCTTGATGGAATCAACCACCTTCTTCCACAGCTCAGAGGTTCCGGCGGCAGAATCAACGGTCTCGCGAAGCCCAGCCACCACCAGCGCGGGCTGGTGCTCTATGCGGGCAATTTCTTCAGATTCAGACATGGGGTTAACTCTACCTGGCGGGGTGAGGTGCGCTTGGGGCAATAGGGGGAGCGGTTTTATTGGCCGAAAAGTACACCTTGAAGAGATTGATGAACCGATGTTCATAAACAAATGCTCAGAACACTTGTGCAGAACATAATTTCCTTTTATTCTAATGTATGAACTTAGGGGCAAATCTACCTCAACGGTGAAGCTGAGTGCCCCTTATATTCTTAGCCCGTCGTTGCAGGGTGGGCCACGCACAGTCAAAGGAGCGCGCAATGAGCAATTCAGCGTCTCAGCCTAAAATCGAGGGCAAGTTCCTCGACCGTATTGGTATTCCCGGAGTCCTTAAGTGGGGCTTCTTGGGGCTTCTTATTTTTCAGATTGGCCTGGGTGTTGAAGCAAACTTCATTACCCCGCATCTGGTAGAGGTCTTGGGAAGTACTGAAGCATCTGTTTCCTTCATCATCACTTCTTACTCGCTCGCAGCACTGATTGCCAGCTACCTTTCTGGTGTTCTCTCTGATTTGATGGGCCCCAAAAAAGTCATGATGATTGGCTTTGCCCTTTGGGTTATTTTCCAGCTTGCCTTCTTGCTTTCGCTGGGTACGGGTAACTTCTGGTTGGTGGGTGTTACCTACTTCTTGCGTGGTTTTGCTTACCCACTTTTCTCCTTCTCTTTCCTGGTATGGGTTAATATCACTGCTCTGAAGTCTATGCAGGGTACCTCTGTAGGCTGGTTCTACGTTATGTTCACCGGTGGTTTGCCTACTATCGGTTCACTAGTTGCTATTGCATCGATTGGTGCTTTTGGTGGTGGAACTGCCGGTGAGCACGGTGCCATGTGGGTTGCCCTGGCTTTGGTTATTGTTGGTGCGCTAATGGTGTTCCTTGGTTGCCATGCTGAGAATGGTACTAAGCGTATTGCTCCTGCCCATGAGTCAACCTCTCAGGTTCTTTTCTCTGGTGTTCGTCTACTTTTCTCAAACCGCAAAGTAATGCAGGGCTTCTTGATTCGCCTGATTAACACTGCGCCTCAGTTCGGTATGTTCGTGATTCTGCCTGTTGTTATTGCTGATGAGCTGGGTTGGGGTCAGTCCCGCTGGTTGCTGATGACCACCTTTATCTTCGCGGGCAACATTCTCTTCAATGCTTTCTTCGGGAACGTGGGCGACCGCATTGGTTGGGTCAACACCGTTCGCTGGTTCGGTGTTTTTGCTTCGGCTTGTGGTCTGCTGCTGTGGTGGTATGTTCCCCATATGGTTCCTGCTGGCTCCACCTGGGGCTATATTGTCTCTGTTATTGCAGGTGTTACCTTCGGTATTTGTCTGGCAGGGTTCGTGCCGATGGGGGCGATTATGCCGGCTAATGCTCCTGACCATCGCGGCGCGGCAATGGCTATGTACACCACTGCTGCTGGTGGTGCCGCCTTCCTGGGTACTTCGGTAGTGTCTATTGTTCTTTCCATTACCGGTGCTATGGGCTGGGAGCCTTTCGCCCAGAAGTCTGCAGTGATCTGGACCTTCGTGGCTCTCTACGGTTGTGCGTTTGTAATGGTGGGTAATTTGCGTACCGATCAGGATGACCCGGTTAAACGTCAGCAGGTTCGCGATGCTGATACTGCTGCTCTGGCTATCCAGGCTGCAAATGAGCGTCGAGTAAATATCAAGGAACAGTAATCTAAAGTCTGTAACTTCTCTCTATGCTGAGGGTTCACTTTCAACCGCTTGAGGTAAAAACGGTTGAAAGTGGACCCTCAGCTCTTAGAGCTGATTCTCTAACCGAGCCAAAACTGCAGTAGCGGTGCGTTCGTCGGTAACGAGTCCGTTGAGTACACCGGTTTTGGCTGCGGTGATGATTGGTTTCACTTTCTCATTACCTACGGCAACAGCAATAACGTGTGGAGCCTGATGTAGATATTCCATGGGGATGCGGATGGTGCGATCATCACCTGGGAAGCTAATCTCTGAGCCGTCCTCATTAAAGAAATGCAGACAGATATCGCACTCTGCGCTGTGTAGAGACTGTTTGGGAATTGCCGAGGCAATGGAAGTTCGCCCGGAGGTTCGAGAGCCAATTCCTACAAGTATGCCGGTAGCGGTAGCCCAGAGGTGTTTGATTTGTTGGTAGGAGATGTCGTCCTGTAGCGCATCAAAGAGAGGTCCTGAGGGCATTACGCCGGCAAATAGGGGAACGTAGGTGCTTCCGGTATTTTGTGCCAAAGCCCTGGCGATTTCGGAGGTCTGGAACCAGGCTTCGGGTTCGGCAAGACCGCCTACGGCAGGAGAAACTACTACGCCGCGTAGCTGGGGGAGCTTCATACGAGAAACGTTATACATGGCAAGACCAGAAGAAATGACAAGCCCATCACCGACTTCGAGATTCATGTCGGTAATAGCTTGAGATACTACGGGTTCAAGTCCTGCTCCGAGCTTGCCATCGCTGTTGGCGGTTTGAAGGCCTGGGGCGATATAGCATCGATCTAGCCCCAGGGCCTCGGCAAGTCGGGAAGCTAGTTTGCTTGAGGCGCCTGCGCTGGGATGAATAACTTTAATCTGCACAATTCCGGCTTCACGAGCCTGTGAGAGCATTCGTGAGACGGTGGGGCGGGAAACTTTGAGCTGGGTGGCTATTTCGGACTGACCCTGATTTTCCTCGTAGTAGAGACGAGCGGCGGCATAGAGATACTCGGGATCGTAGAGGTCTTTCGTTGAGGGCATTGAGTAAATACTTTTCTAGCGTATGAGTCTTTTATTTAAGGATAATCCTATCCGGAAAATCATATGTGAACATTTGTGCTTGACATATGTTCTAAGGTGGCTGAGAATTATAGGGACATCAGACATTGATACATAGGAGTGTCCATGACTACCTCATTGCCCACTGAAATGAAAGCCGTTGTTGTGAAGGGTCCCGAGAACTATGTTCTTGAAACCGTGCCTGTTCCCACTCCCGGCGAGACTGACATGATTATCAAGATTGATGCTGTGGGCATCTGTGCTTCTGACCTGAAGTGCTACCACGGTGCTCCTAAGTTCTGGGGCGATGAGAACCGCCCCCAGTGGGCTGAGAATGATCGCATTGCCGGTCACGAAATTGCGGGCACCATTGTGACTGCAAGTGATGAGACTCTGGCCGCTCACAGCGAGGGCAAGCCCTACCAGCTGGCTGTTGGCGATCGCATTGTGATTGAGCAGATTGCTCCCTGCGGTAAGTGCCGTTACTGCATTCGCGGTGAGTACTGGATGTGCGGCCCCCACGATATGTTCGGCTTTAAGGCTTGGGATGGCGGCATGGCAGAGTACATGCTGGTTCCCTCTCTGGCTCGAGTGCACAAAATTTCTAAGGATGTTGCTCCCCAGCACGCCGCATTCGCAGAGCCCCTTTCCTGCGCACTGCACGCTGTTGAGCGCGCCAACATTAAGTTTGAGGACGTCGTGGTGATCGCGGGTGCCGGCCCCATCGGCCTCTCCGCGCTGATTGGTGTTCGCCAGAAGAACCCCCTGAAGGTTATTACCTTGGATATGTCTGATGACAAGCTGGCTCTGGCTAAGAAGCTGGGCGCCGATGAGGTTATCAACATCAAGAGCGAAGATGCAGTTCAGAAGATCAAGGATATGACCGATGGCTACGGCGCAGATGTTTACATTGAGTGCACCGGCCACCCCTCGGCGGTTCCCCAGGGCTTGAACCTGCTGCGTAAGCTCGGCACCTACGTTGAGTACTCTGTCTTTGGCTCCGATGTAACCGTTGACTGGTCGATAATCTCTGACGATAAAGAACTGAACGTTTTCGGTGCTCACCTGGGCCCCCACACCTGGCCCACCGCCGTCAAGATTATTGAGTCTGGCATTCTGCCTCTGGACGAAATCTGCACCCACCAGTTCCCGCTGGATCAGTTCCAGAATGGCCTGGATACCGTGGCTGACTCCCAGGGCGATTCCATCAAGTGCAGCATTGTTCCCGGACTGACCGAGGCAGTCAACCAGCTGGCTAAATAGTCAAAGAAAACCACCGCAGAAAGGGCACATCCACCATGACTAAGATTTTCAACGATCCGGCAGAATTTTCAGATGACCAGCTGGAAGGTTTCTTGGATCTCTATTCGGATCGATTGGTGGGTGTGCCCGGCGGCGTTATTTCACTGCCGCCTAAGGAGCCTCAGGTTGCTGTGATTGTGGGTGGCGGTTCTGGCCACTACCCGGCTTTCGCCGGCCTGGTGGGCCCCGGTTTTGCAGCCGGTGCTGTGGTGGGCAATATCTTTACCTCACCCTCTGCTGCCCACGTGTACTCGGTAGCTAAGGCGGCAGACCAGGGTAAGGGCGTAATTCTGACTTTTGGTAACTACCAGGGTGACATCATCAACTTTGGTATCGCGGCCAAGATGCTCAACAATGAGGGTATTGATACCCGCATTGTGGTGGTCAAAGACGATATTGCCTCAGCTCCCGAGTTTGAGAAGCGCCGCGGTATTGCCGGTGACTTCACTGTGTTCAAGGCAATGGGTGCAGCGGCTGCTGCTGGTAAGTCCATTGACGAGGTAGAGCGCATCGGTAACCTGGCCAACGAGCGCACCCGCACTCTAGGTGTGGCTTTCTCCGGTTGTACCATGCCCGGTGCTGACGTGCCACTGTTTACCGTGGCTGAAGGTCAGATGGGTGTAGGCCTGGGTATCCACGGTGAGCCCGGTATCCGCGATGAGAAACGCACTTCAGCAGAAGAGCTGGGCACCATGCTGACCAAAGCAGTGCTGGCCGATGTTCCCGAGAACCCTGGCTCCCGTATTGGTGTGATTGTGAACGGTTTGGGTACCACCAAATACGAAGAACTCTTCTTGCTTTATCGAACCATTGCTCCCAAGCTACGCGAGGCCGGTTACGAAATCGTAGACCCCGAGGTGGGCGAGCTGGTGACATCCCTGGACATGGGCGGCGTTTCGCTGACCGTTCTCTGGCTGGACGACGAGCTCGAAGAAGCCTGGACAGCTCCCGCTTACGCTTGCGCCTACCGCAAGGATCCCAAGCCTTTAGACTCCATCGAAAAGACCTACACCGCTAAGGTTGCAACCATTTCTGAAGATGACCAGGTTGAGGCATCTGCCGCCGCAACAGCGCTTGCTACTCAGGTACGCAAGGCTGCTGCAGATATTGCTGAGCTCATGCGTGAGAAAGAGCAGTACCTGGGCGAGATCGATGCCTTTGCTGGTGATGGCGACCATGGCCGCGGCATGGTGCGCGGTACAGAGGCAGCGCAGGAAGCCATTGATAATGCTCCCGAAACCGCCGGTCCCTCCCAGCTGCTCAAGCTCGGTGGACGCGCCTGGGCCATGATGGCAGGTGGTACCTCTGGCGTGCTCTGGGGCGCTTCTCTCGAAACGGCGGCTAATACTCTAGACGACGCCGCTGAGAGCTTTGCTCCCGAAAAGGCGGCTGAGGCTGTGGCGGCGTTCGCTGACTCCATGGTGACCCTGGGCGGAGCTCAAATCGGTGACAAGACTCTGCTTGACTCTCTGCTTCCCTTCACTGAAGCCCTGGGCAACTCAAACTCTAATCTCCCCACTGCTTGGCAGGAAGCCGCACAGATTGCCGTCCAAAAGGCAGAAGATACCGCGGTGCTGAGCCCCAAGAAGGGTCGTGCTCGCCCGCTCGCTGAGAAGTCAGTGGGCCACCCCGACCCTGGTGCAACCTCCATGGGCATGATTCTGACCCAGCTGGGCACCTACTTTTCCTAAGTTTTAGAAAATTCACGAAAGGATTCACCGTGGCAGAAGGACTTCGTTTGATTGTTGGCTGTGACGATGCCGGCCTGACTTACAAGACCGCTATCAAGGAACAGCTTGAAGCTGACGAGCGCGTGGCATCGGTACTTGATGTAGGTGTTGGTGCAGAAGAGCATACTCCCTACCCCTCGGTTGCTATCGCGGCCGCTGAGAAGATTGCGGCAGGCGAGGCAGACCGCGCCATCCTCATCTGTGGCACCGGCCTGGGTGTGGCAATCTCCGCCAACAAGGTCAAGGGAATCCGCGCTGTGACCGCCCACGATTCCTTCTCCGTAGAGCGTTCCGTTCTCTCCAACAACGCCCAGATTCTCTGTATGGGTGAACGTGTGATTGGCAAGCACCTTGCACTGCGCCTGGCCAAGGAATGGATTGGCTACACCTTCGACGAAGCCAGCGCTTCAGCAGACAAGGTCAAAGTTCTGACCGACTACGAAGGCTGCTAAGCACACTCTATTTCTCACGAAATTTTTTCCTGAAAGGAACCCACCATGACTAAGCTCAGCCAGGTAAACCTTGAGGACATCAAGGCTTCGGTCAAGCTTCCCGAAGGCTCCACCTTCTCTATTCCGACCTACGATCGCTCCAACCTCAAGCCCTCCATCGTGCACTTTGGTGTGGGTGGCTTCCACCGCGCTCACCAGGCCATGTACCTGGATGAACTGCTAAACAAGGGCGAAACCGACTTCGCTATCGCGGGTATGGGTGTGCTACCAGGCGATCAGCGTATGCGCGACATCCTGAAAGAACAGGACTACCTCTACACCCTCACCGCCCGCGACCCCCAGGGCAATGAGGACGTGCGAGTTATCGGCTCTATTGTGGACTACGTATGGACCCCCGAAGATCCCGCAGGCGCCGTGGAATACCTAGCCCAGGAAAACATCAAGATTGTTTCCCTGACCGTAACCGAAGGCGGCTACAACTTCAATCAGGTCACCCACGAATACGACCTGTCCACCCCCGCCGTTGCTGAGGATCTCAAGGATCCTGAGAACCCCCGCACCACCTTCGGCCTGGTGGTTGCCGCACTGAAACTGCGTCGTGATCGCGGCATCAAGCCCTTCACCGTGATGAGCTGTGACAACATTCAGGCAAACGGCCACCTGGCCTCAAAGATGTTCACCGCCCATGCCCGTGCGCTTGACCCCGAACTTGCAAGCTGGATTGAAGAGAACGTTCCCTTCCCCAATTCCATGGTTGACCGCATTACCCCGGCAACCACCGATGATGACCGTGCCTACGTTGCTGAAAAGTTCGGCTACGAGGACGGTTGGCCCGTGGTTACCGAAGACTTCATTCAGTGGGTTTTGGAAGACAACTTCGTAGATGGTGTACGCCCCGCCTACGAAAAGGTTGGCGTGCAGGTAGTTTCCGACGTTGAGCCTTACGAAAAGCTTAAGCTGCGTATGCTCAACTCCTCCCACCAGGGCCTGTGCTACTTCGGCCACTTGGCAGGCTACCACTACGTAGATGACGCCGTAAACAACCCCCTCATCGAAGAACTGCTGCTACGCTACATGCGTGAAGAAGCAATGCCCACCCTCGATGCTCTACCAGACACTGACGTAGACGCCTACGCCAAGACCCTAATCGAGCGCTTCACCAACGAAGCTATCAAGGACACCGTGCCCCGCCTCTGTGCAGAGTCATCAGACCGCATCCCCAAGTGGCTCATGCCCGTTGTCTTCGACAACCTCAAAGACGGCGGCAAGGTAGAGCTCTCTGCAGCGATTGTTGCCTCCTGGGCACGCTACGCGGAGGGCACCGACGAAAAGGGTGAGCCTATCAACATCGTCGATAATACAGAAAAAAAGGTTCGTGCCGCAGCCCAGGCTCAGCTTGGTGACGACGAACTCGCCTTCCTGCGCGATAAGGACTTCTTTGGCGACGTCGTCAATGACGAACGCTTCACCACCCCCTACCTTGAGGTACTGCGCTCCCTGCACGAAATAGGTAGCATCAAGACCCTCGAGAAGATTCTGGGTAAGTAAAATGGCACAGTTTGTTCTGGGTATCGATTCCTCCACCCAGTCGTGTAAAGCCCTGCTGGTTAACGCTGAAACCGGCGAAATCGTTGAGGAAAAGCGTGCCTCCCATCCCGGTGGCACCGAGGTTGACCCTGCCCACTGGGTCAAGGCTCTCAATGAGGTTACCGAGGGACTGCTAGAGAAGGCAGACGCTGTGGCGATTGCCGGCCAGCAGCACGGCATGGTTCTGCTCGATGAAAACAACGAAGTAGTTCGTGATGCTCTGCTGTGGAATGACACCCGTTCAGCTCCTGAAGCTGACGAGCTGACCGCCTTTCTCGGCGGTCCTCAGCGAGCCGCTGAGCATGTGGGCAGCGTGCCCCTTGCCGCCTACACCGCCACCAAGATGCTGTGGGTTCGCAAGAACGAGCCTCAGAATGCGGCGCGGGCGGCCAAGGTTGCCCTCCCCCACGATTACCTGACCATGCAGCTCAACGCTTCAGACGAGCTCTACACCGACCACGGTGAAGCATCGGGCACCTCCTACTACAACACCGCCAAGCGTCAGTGGGAAACCTCCATTGCTGCGTGGGCAATCGGCCACAAGATTGAGCTGCCAAAGTTGGCTGAGCCCAACGAAGTGGTTGGCAAGACCGAATCCGGTGCGCTGATTGCTCCCGGTACCGGTGATAACATGGGTGCCGCTCTCGGTCTCGATTTGCAGGACGGCGATGCGGTAGTTTCCATGGGTACCTCCGCTGTTGCGATGATGCTTTCCGACGTTGCTGCGGCCGACTACAAGAACAATGTTTCTGGTTTTGCCGATGCCACTGGCAAGTACCTG
The DNA here is from genome assembly GCF_014635585.1 of Rothia aerolata. Classification (GTDB taxonomy): domain Bacteria; phylum Actinomycetota; class Actinomycetes; order Actinomycetales; family Micrococcaceae; genus Rothia; species Rothia aerolata. The sequence continues at coordinate 115,889 of NZ_BMDC01000004.1, read as the reverse complement.
CCCCTGGCCTGTACCCTCAACGGTGCGCCCGTCATGGATTTCGCCGCAGCTACTCTGGGCGTTGACCACGATGAGCTGGCGGAGATGGTTCTCTCTGCAGAGCCCGGCGCCAAGGGGGCAGTGTTCCTTCCCTACCTAGCGGGGGAGCGTACCCCTAACCTGCCCCACGCTAAGGCTCACCTGGGCAATATAGGTGCTGGTTTTGAGCGTAAAGACCTGGCGCGTGCCATGGTTGAGGGGCTGGCATGCTCTGTGCGTGAAGGTCTAGAAAACATTGTTGCCCAGCGCGGTGCTGAGCCTGATCGCATTATTCTGATTGGGGGCGGTGCTAAGTCCAAGGCATTCCGTGAGGTGCTGGCGCAGGTACTCGGTATCGATATTTACGTGCCGGAACCCGCAGAGTTCGTGGCTATTGGTGCGGCCCGTCAAGCAGCCTGGGCGCTTTCCGGCGAGGTTACACCTCCGGTATGGAAACAACCCGAAATGATTAAGGTTTCTGCTGAAAAGCGGCCTTCAATTTATCGTAATTACATTAATTACCGTAACAAGCTCTACCCGGAAGCTGCTTAGGAGAAGACCGTGTCTAAATTCGAGAAGAAGATAGCTGTTATTACTGGCGCTGCTTCTGGTATTGGCCTGGCGATTGCGCACTATCTGGCTAAACGCGGGGCGGTCATTGCCGGAGTCGATCTAGTGCCCAACATTGCTGAGATCATGAATCAATTGCCCGGTTCCGGCCACCGTGGCATTGTAGCTAATCTGGTGCAGGACGGCGCCGCTGAGACCGTAGTGCATGAGGTCGAGGAGAAGCTGGGCACCCCGCACATTCTGGTGAACTCGGCGGGAGTCGTGTTCCTAGCACCTGCTGAAGAGCTCACCGCTGAAGACTGGAATAAGACCATTTCGGTGAACCTGACTGCCTCTTTCTTTATGGCACAGGCGGTGGGGCGTTCCATGCTGAAGGCGGGCTATGGTCGCATTATCAATATGGCTTCGCAGGCATCGGTAATTGGCCTGGACCAGCACGTTGCTTACTGCGCTTCAAAGGCTGGCATTGTAGGCATGACCCATACTCTGTCCTTAGAATGGGCAGCACGCGGCGTTACCGTCAATGCAGTGTCACCTACCGTGGTGGAAACCCCGCTGGGTAAGAAAGCCTGGGCAGGGGAGAAGGGGGAGAAGGCTCGTGCCGAGATTCCTGTGGGCCGCTTTGCTCAGCCCGAGGAAATCGCGGCAATGGTCGGTTACCTGGCATCAGATGATGCCGCTATGGTCACCGGCACCAACATGGTGATTGACGGTGGTTTTACTACCGTCTAAGTAATCTCGCTCGGCTAATGGTGTAGTTAAGCTGAAATGGTGCAGAAATTCTGTGCCTAAAACAGCTTTTCTGCACCATTGACCTTTTATTTAACTATTCTGTATCCCCGCCATTCGGTGCTGGATGTCGGCGGTAGCCGTGTAGAGGGCGCGGTAGTCCTGGTAGAGAGAATCGTAGAGGGGAATATCCTGCGGCTGCACCAGGTGATCAACAGGGTTCCACTCGTCCAGCTCAGACACCGCACCCAGGGTTTGCGCCACCATAAAAGCATCGCCAAAAGAAGCGCCGATGGTGTGCTTGCGAACCACCTGAGCACGGCCGGTCACGTCAGAGATAATCTGCGGCCACAGCGGGGACTTCACGCCGCCACCGGCACAGGTAATCCTCTCAATCTCAGCGCCAGCTACCTCCATGGTCTCAATGTTGTGCCGTACCGCAAAAGCCGTGCTCTCTAGAAGGGCGCGGTAAATATGCCCGCGGGTGTGGTCTAGGGTCAAGCCCAGCAGCACCCCTCGGGCATTGGGATCTTGAATCGGCGTGCGTTCCCCGGCAAAATAGGGCAGCGCGAGCAGCCCGTTCGCTCCGGGAGCCACCGCGGCGGCGTCCTTAATTAAAGCGGCGTAGTCGCGCTCGCCCGTGAGATCGCGGAACCAGTTGGTGAGCGCACCGGAGGTCGCGAGCCCACCCGCCAGATTGCGCGTACCAGCGCGCGTGCCGGTGGTGCCCCACATGGAGAGGTGGCGCATGCGGGTTTCGGCGTTCGCAATCAAGAAGAGGGTGGTGCCGTACATCAGAAAGAGCTCGCGATGGGCAATCGCGCCCACCGACTCCTGCTCCGCCCAGGCGTCGATGGAACCGAAAATCACCGGGATTCCCGCCTCAAGTTCGGGCAGTTCTGAGGACGCGCGGGTCTCGGCTGCGATCTCGTTCGAGTAGCCCAGGCGCGGGGTAAGAAAATTCTCGCCACCAATTTCGCGCACCTTAGCGAAATCCCACTCGCCGCTGGCGGGGTCATAGAGCGGGGTGAGCTGGGAGGCAGAGTGGCGGTCGAGCACGTAGTCGCCGGTCAGCTGCCAGATCACCCAGGAGTGAGGCATGAAGAGCCGAACGCCCGCCGCAAAAGCCTCGGGGTGGCGCTTGCGGAACCAGGCGACCTTGGGGCCTCCTGCTTGGGAGGTCAGGGCCGAATCGTAGGTGGCAAGCAGGTTTTCTTCGCCGTACTTCTCGGTGAGTTCTTCAACCTCGGTCAGTGCCCGCCAGTCAATACCGTAGAGGGCAGCCGGGGCTAGAGGCTTGCCTGCTTCGGTGGTTATGCCCACACAGGGGCCCATACCCGAGACCCCGATTCCCCTAACCTTTATCCCGTTCTTGCCTACCAGGCGGGAGTAGAGGTCTTTGAATTCCTGCCACCAAATATCCATGCCCATCTCCACCAGGCCGCGCTCGCCGCGGGTGACCGCGTGTTCAACGGTGGCGGTATCGAGTAGCTGGCCATTCTCGCCGATGAGAACCGCCTTGGTGCTGGATGTTCCTACGTCAAAACCGAAATATGCCATGGATTAATTATCTTCTGAAGCACTGCCGTTTCTGCTTTCTTGACCGGTGGCGGGCAAGGATTGAACGAACGTTCTCTAGTCGGCCGGAACTTTTACCAAATTTGTAATATCCCGTTGTGGAAAGGCGCTTTTTCACTTTAAGGGGGCACACTATAAGAGCACATTTTCATTCTTAGAGAAGGATCCTCATGGAGATTGAAGGCTGGAGCCAAACCCTCACGGCTGGCCCGCTCTTGGCTATCGCGGCGGGGGCTATTGCTCTTGCTTATTATCAAGCTGAAGCTACACGCTTTCCCCGCGCTGATTCTGGTGAGTCTGGTGACCGCACTGGCTACCGGTATTCCGGTAGACCAGATTATTCCCGCCATGACCAGCGGTTTCGGTGGCACCCTTGCCTCGGTGGCCCTGCTGGTTGGTTTGGGCGCTATGCTCGGTGCCCTGATTCAGTATTCCGGCGGTGCCCAGGTGCTGGCAATGAAGCTGATTGAGGTCTTTGGCGAAAAGCGTGCACCTCTGGCGCTGGGCGTGGCCTCTCTACTCTTTGGCTTTCCCATCTTCTTTGACGCCGGTCTGGTGGTGATGCTACCGATTATGTTCTCGGTAGCCCGCTGGCTGGGCGGCTCCATGCTTCTCTACGGAATTCCGGTTGCCGGTGCTTTCTCAGTGATGCACGTGTTTGTTCCACCGCACCCCGGCCCGGTTTCTGCCGCCGCCTTCTTTAACGCCAACGTCGGCAGCACCCTCTTGGTGGGCCTCATCGTGGCTATTCCCACCTGGTTTCTTGCCGTTTACTTCTTCTCTAAGGTGGTGGGCAAGAAAATCCACCTGGACGTTCCGCTAATTATGGGCCAGGAAGAAGCTCCTGAAGAGCCGCACGATCCGCCCAAGTTCGGCACCGTTCTCTTTGTGCTGATTCTGCCCATGGTTCTGATCTTCCTCAACACCGGCCTGAACACCCTGCTCACCAGTGGCGTTTTGAGCGAGGAGACCGAATCTGCCCTCTGGTACCAGCTGCTGCGCCTCATCGGTGAGACCCCGGTTGCCCTGCTCATCACCACCTTCTTCGCGATGTATCTGCTGGGCATCAAGCGCCACGACCACCTGCTCGGCCTGCAACACACCATGGAGAGGGCCCTGCCTGCGGTGTGCTCGGTCATCCTCATTACCGGCGCAGGCGGCATGTTCGGCGGCGTCCTCCGTACCTCCGGCATTGGCGAGGCCCTGACCGACGTGCTGGCAGACATTGGCCTGCCGCTTATTTTCTCGGGCTTCCTCATTGCTTCGATTCTGCGCGTGGCCCAGGGCTCTGCCACCGTGGCGCTGACCACCGCAGCAGGCCTGATTGCCCCGGCGGTTTCTCAAGCCGACTACAACAACATACAGCTTGCGGCTCTGGTGATTGCCGTGGCGGCCGGTTCGGTGATTCTCTCCCACTTCAACGATTCGGGCTTCTGGCTGGTGAGCCGCTTCTTCAACATGGACGAAAAAACCACCCTCAAAACCTGGACCGTCATGGAGACTCTCATCGCCCTGGTCGGCTTCGTGATTGCGGTGGGCGTGTTTGCGCTGGCTTCGCTGGGGTAGGTCACTCAACGGTAGCAACGAAAAACCGGCTTTAAACGCTAGTATGAGCGTTTAAAGCCGGTTTTGGCGTTAATAACTAACAGCGAAATCCTCATCGCTCTTCAATGAACTTACGGGTCACACAGATATCTTTATCGCCCAGTCCGGCAGATTCTGAGAGCTCTTCAAAGGCAGAGAAGAGGGGGCCGCCCAGCACTGAGTTGGTTTCGGTGGATTCTGCAATGCTACGGGCAATGCCCAAATCTTTGACCATGTATTTAGCTGCACCACCACCATCGTAGTCTTCATCTGCCATACGGAACGCCTTGGTGGTGAGCACCTTAGATCCTGCGTAACCGCCGCCCAAAAGCTCAAACATTTGGCGCAGATCTAAATCAGAACGCTGGGCCAAAACGGCAGCTTCGCCCACTGCCATCACGGTGGCAGCAACAATCAGCTGGTTGCAGGCCTTGGCTACTTGACCTGCTCCCAAAGGGCCGAGGTGCACAGGGGTGCCACAAGCTGAGAGCACAGAAATAGCTTGGGTAGCGTCGGCCTGAGACCCTCCAACCATAATCGAGAGGGTACCGGCGGCTGCGCCCTCAACCCCGCCGGAAAGCGGGGCATCCACTACTCGTACTGAGGTACTAGCCGTTAGTTCCTCGGCCAGCTTCCGCACGCCGTCGGGCGATGATGATGAACTAATGATTAGTAGCACGTCGCGGTTGCCAATACCGGCAAGTAGTCCGCGGTCTTCACCGGTGGAGTCTCCGTAGAGTACCTCACGTAACTGTGGCAAATCGGGCAGAACGGTGAGGACGACGTCGCTGCCTGCCCCCACGTCAAAGTTCGTGGGCACGTGAGAGGCCGCCTTGAGAGTGCTTAGCGGAAGACCGTCATGGGTGGTATAGCAGACTAGATTAGGGTTGGCTGTAGCGATATGTTGGGCCATAGGTTTCCCCATCGCTCCGGTTCCGATGATTCCAATGCGGGGAGAAGGTGCCACGATGCGCCTCTTTCACGAAAATCTAGGGGACTACCAGCAGGCTTGTGTTCATAATGCTGAATAGTGTTTACAATAGTTATGATACGGCTAACAGTTAAATCTGAAAAGCTATTGCAGACCGAAACACAAAGGAGTGGCTTTATGACTTCCGAGCATCGCATCCAGGTATCGGCGGGGGAGCCTCGTTATAACGGTAAATATCGAGTAGTCATCGGATCGCCTGTTTCTGAGGAACTGTGCAAACTGATTGAGGAGAACGAGCCCCGTGTTGAGGTGGTGCGAAACCAAGACTTGTATCCCCCAATGCGTTTTGCAGCCGACCATTTTGGAGACCCTGAGTTCACTCGTACTGAAGAGCAACAAAAAGAATTTGAGGAAATGCTTGACTCGGCGGATATCCTTTATGGGGTTCCTGATATGGATCCGTCTGCTCTTGCTCGAACAGTCCGGGCGAACCCAAATTTGAAGTATGTGCAGACTATGCCTGCCGGTGGTGGTGCGCAAGTTAAAGGTGCAGATCTTACTCGCGAAGAATTAGACCGCATTACCTTTACCACCTCTGCCGGTGTGCACGGTTCAACCCTGGCAGAGTTTGCCCTCTTTGCTGTTCTGGCAGGTGCTAAGAACCTGCCTAAGCTGGCTGAAGACCAGAAGAACCATAACTGGCCTACCAACCGCTGGGAGATGCGCCAAATATCCGATATGACAGTACTCGTGCTTGGTCTGGGTGGTATTGGCAAGGAAGTTGCCAAGAAATTCAAGGCGCTGGGAGCTACTGTATGGGGCACTTCTCGTTCGGCAAAGCCTGTTGAAAATGTTGACCGTGTGATTACCTTGGCTTCTATCGTCGAGGCTGCCCCTGAAATTGATGCCATCGTGGTGACACTGCCCGGTACTGATTCGACTGAAGGGGCGGTAAATGCTGACTTCTTCAAGGCTGCTAAGTCCGGCCTCATTGTGACCAACGTGGGTCGTGGTTCTGTCATTGACGAAGAGGCATTGATTGAGGCTCTAAATCATGAGACTGTGGCCTTTGCTGGTCTGGACGTTACTTCAGTGGAGCCCCTGCCGAAGGAATCTGCCCTGTGGAATCATCCCAAGGTGCTGATTTCACCTCATACTGCGGCGCTTTCTGACCAAGAATCACGTCGTATTACTGAGATCTTCATCCGTAATCTCACCGCCTTTATTGACGGCGAGCCCATGATTAATGTGGTGGATACTGTTGCCTTCTACTAAGCCATCGGCGGGCGCCCCAGCGGTTGCTCGGGCTGCACAGCTTCTGCAGGTGCTGGCAAAAGCGCCGGGCAAGGAGTGGTCGCTTACTGATATTGCCTCTGAACTTGAAGCCGCGAAATCCTCCACATTAACCGTTTGTGTGGCGCTTGAGGAAGCTGGACTGATTGAACGCCGTGGTAGCGGCTACTTGCTGGGGCGCGAGATTCTCAATCTGGCAGGCGCCTATCTGAGTGGTTTTGACCAGGTGCGGGCTTTCTATGACCTGTGTGCGCGGGATGAGGTGCTCTCGGGGCTGGTGGTACAGATTGCTATGCTCGACCGTGCTGATGTTCTCTATTTGGCTCGTCATGAAGGGCAGGCGCCCTACCGTATGGCTGCCGGCATTGGCTCACGTTTCCCCGCATCTTCTACGGCGGTAGGGCACGCGTTGCTGTCAAAAATGGAGGACGACACAATTATGCGGCTCTATGAGCAGTACCCACATTTCGAGTTGCACACCGCATATTCTGTGCGTGATATTCAGGAGCTATTGAGTAAGGTGCAGCTAACCCGCACTCGAGGTTACTCGGTGGATCGTGAAGGTGTGCATCCTGGCTTAGTGGGGGTCGCTGTACCGTTAGATCCCTGGAATTCGGCAGATGCTGAGCTAACTTTGGGGGCTGCGATTAATGCCCCTGAGGCCACGCAGGAGCGTATTGAAGAGGTGGGACAGAGTCTTCAGCGGCTGGCGCAGAAGCTGACCAATCCGCTGAGTTTTCAGACGGCGGTGTCGTTGGGTAAATCGACTTGATACTGAAGCTTTATAGAGAGGAAATAAGTCGCTGTGACAGTTTTCTGTCAGAGCGGCTTATTTTTTACTCGTGATACAACTGGTCACATGTTCAATATGTTGAATACTGTTCCCCAAGGTGTTAGATTTGTTGCTGAAGGTACCTGTGATAAGTGGCACAGGGTTTATCAAAGGAGATAAACAATGAGCAGCACACTCACTGCTGAAGAGAAAGAACGTGGGGCCCAGCTTAAGCGGGCAACCTACGCATCAAGTGTTGGTTCCGCTCTGGAGTACTATGATTTCGCGCTCTATGGTCTGGCTTCAGCGTTAATTTTCGGTAAGCTTTTCTTTCCCAACGATGACCCTGCCACCGGTCTGATTAAGTCTTTCGCTATCTACGGTGTGGGTTTCTTGGCTCGCCCCGTGGGCGGCCTGATTTTTGGCGTACTAGGCGATAAGATCGGCCGTAAGTTTGTTCTGGTAGTCACCATTGTGCTGATGGGTGGTTCTTCTACCCTGATTGGTGTGCTCCCCACCTACCAGCAGGTGGGTGTTCTGGCTCCTACCCTTTTGTTGATTCTACGCCTTTTGCAAGGCTTGGGCGCCGGTGCTGAGCAAGCCGGCTCTACCGTTCTTATGGCTGAGGTTGCTCCGGTTAAGCGTCGCGGTTTCTTTGCTGCTCTGCCCTTTATTGGTATTCAAGGCGGCACCCTGCTGGCATCTGCCGTCTTTGCCTACATGGGTACCCTGCCCGAGGAAATCCTGCTGGGATGGGTTTGGCGTATTCCCTTCCTCTGTAGCATTCTGCTGATTCTGGTGGCTGTCTTTATTCGTGTAAAGCTCAACGAAACCCCCACATTCCAGGAACTAGCTAACCAGAAAGAAGTGGCTCGTCAGCCCCTATCCGAACTGTTTAAGAACTCCGGATCCCTGGTATTCAAGGGCATTGGTCTGCGTATGGCTGAGAACGGTGGTTCCTACCTCTTCCAGTCTGTGGCTGTCGCTTTCGTAACTACTGCTCCGCTGACTCAGGACAAGACCACCGGCTCCCTCGCCGTTGCACTAGGCTCACTCATCGGTATCTTTTCCGTTCCTTTCACCGGTAGCCTGTCCGATAAATTTGGCCGCCGCACTATGTACCGCACTGGCGCTATTTTCATTACTCTCTTCTCTTTCCCTGCCTGGTATATGCTGTCTCTGGATAATAAGTGGTTGACTATTCTGACCATTGCTGTGGGTATTGGTATTTGCGTAAATACCATGCTCGGCCCCCAGTGTGCTATGTTGCCCGAACTCTTCGGTAACCGTTCTCGATACTTGGGTGTGGCTATGTCCCGTGAAATTTCGGCAGTTTTGGCCGGTGGTATCGCAGGTATTATTGGTGCTTCGCTCATCAAGGCTTTTGATGGTTCTTGGGTTCCTCTCGCAATTTATATGTTTATCTTGAGCCTGATCACTCTAATCTCAACCTTCTTGGTACCCGAAACTGCTGGTCGTGACTTGCTCATGATTGAGGATGCTCGCACCGAGTCAATCCCCGTGATTACTGACTCTCATGGTTTCCAAATCACCAATACCGGCTCCACGGCTGTGATTTTTGATGGTGAAACTCGTCGCGTTATTAAGACTGAGGAGAAGTAAAAATGTCTAACTTTGATCTCACCGGTCAAACCGCCCTGGTCACAGGGTCATCCCGAGGCATAGGTAAGGCGCTCGCTACCGCGTTGGCGCAGGCTGGCGCAAAAGTGGCGGTGCACGGTCGCACTGTTGAAACTGTCGAGAAAACTGCTACTGAAATTGCAGAAGCCACTGGTGCAGAAACCTTTGCTATTACCTTCGATGTCACCTCTGAGTCTGAGGTCTCTGAGGGAGTCAAGAAGCTCACAGACCACTGGGGTACCCCCGATATTTTGGTCAATAACGCAGGCATGCAGAAGCGTGCTAAGTTCTCAGAATTTCCCTTGGAAGACTGGCAGCAACTCCTGGAGGTAAACCTAACGAGTGCTTTCCTGGTGTCTCGTGCAGTAGCTCCCGGCATGGAAGAGCGCGGAAGCGGCAAGATTATCAACATTGGTTCGGTGCAGTCTCAGCTGGCGCGCCCCTCCATCACGCCGTATTCGGCAACTAAGGGTGGCATCGTCATGTTAACGAAGGGTCTGTGCGCTGACCTCTCACCCTTGGGTATTCAGGTGAATGCAATTGCACCTGGATATTTCGCAACCGAGCTAACTCAGGCTCTGGTCAACGATGAAGAATTCTCAGCTTGGGTTGCTTCCCGAACCCCTGCAGGCCGATGGGGCAAGGTCGAAGATCTTGGTGGCGCAGTGGTGTTCCTGGCGTCTGAGGCATCTGATTTCATTACCGGTCAAACTCTCTATGTTGATGGGGGCATGACCAGTGTCATCTAAGGTTCCTACAAATACTCGTGCGGTACAGATTATTCCTGAGGACGGCAATCGTCGCCTTGCTGTGGTTGACCTTGAGGTTCCTGCTCCCGCAGCTAACCAGGCGGTTGTCAGAATTGCTTACGGTGGCATTTGCGGCTCTGACCTGGGGTATTGGCTCAAAGGAGCGGCTGGCGTTTCGATTCTGAAGCATCCCATGATTTTGGGTCATGAGGTGGTAGGCACTGTAGTGGTTGCTGCCGCCGATGGATCTGGCCCTGCGGAGGGAGCTTTGGTAGCGGTTCATCCGGCAACTCCTCATGAGGTAGAAGGGATACGCTACCCGGCGTCCTCACCTAACCTGGCACCGGGGTCCACCTACTTGGGCTCAGCTGCCCAGGATCCCCACACCGAGGGTGCTTTCTCCCAGCACGCGGTGTTTGAAGCCCGTATGCTGCGTGAACTGCCTGCCGGCTTGAGCCTGCGTGCCGCTGCTCTGGCTGAGCCTGCCGCGGTGGCTTTCCACGCTGTTGAGCGAGCCGGTGACCTGGCAGGTAAAGAGGTTCTGGTGATTGGTTCAGGACCTATTGGCGCACTAGTCATCGCCGCTGCAAAGCGTGCAGGCGCTACCAAAATTACCGCTACCGACCTCTTTGATTCTGCTCTGGATCGCGCTCGCGAGCTGGGCGCAAACCAGGTTTTCAAAGCTCCTACCAATGAAGAGATTGCCAAAGTTCAAGCGGATGTAGTGTTTGAATCGTCTGGCTCTAAGTTTGGTTTGGATTCGGCGCTTAACGGCGTTGTACGCGGTGGCCGCGTGATGATGGTGGGCATGCTTCCCCCTGGGGAACAACCGGTGAATATGTCACTAGCTATTGCTCGCGAACTAGAATTGCACGGTTGTTTTCGTTTCAATGGAGAAATCGACGATGTTTTGACGGCTCTGGCTGATGGTTCGCTGTTCGTTGACCCCGTGGTTTCTCATGTGATGCCTTTTGAAGAAGCAGTCACGGCCTTTGAAATTGCTAAAGACTCATCGCAGTCTTGCAAGGTGTTGCTGGAATTCTAGGTATTCAGGGTGCTCTTCTTTGATGAGGGGAGCACCCACTTTTAATGGTTAGGATTGTTATATGACTTCCACTCACAGCCCCCTCCACGTCGTCATCATGGGTGTTTCCGGTACCGGCAAAACGTCGGCAGCCCAGTACCTACAGCAGCATCTGGGATGGGTCTATGCCGAGGGCGATGAGTTCCACTCTGAGGCCAACGTTGCCAAGATGCGCTCGGGCACCCCGCTCAACGACGACGATCGCGCTCCCTGGCTGGCTTCTATTGCGACCTGGATGACCGAGCAGGCCGCCGCCGGTCACAATACGTTGGTGACCTGCTCTGCTTTGAAGCGGAAGTACCGCGATATTTTGCGGGCGGCTACCGGGCGTGTGGTTTTCCTGCACCTGACGGGTGAGAAGGCTGTGTTGGCGCAGCGTATGGACTCCCGCGTGGACCACTACATGCCCTCCTCCCTGCTGGATTCGCAGTTCGCAACCCTGGAGCCTCTGGGTGAGGACGAGGCCGGTGTTGTGGTTGATGTTGCCGGTTCCAAGGACGACGTCGCCGCGGCGGCCCTTGCCGCGGTGAGGAAGTTTGCGGGGTAGTAGCTTTCTTCTGGTCCCTGACTCGATGGCGTCACAAACCCGCTTTGAGCGCTTGGCGCCCTACTCTAGGAGAAACACGCAGATTCAAAGGGGAAGACCATGCGAGCCGTTACCTTTAGTGGGTTCACCGAGCAGCCGACTGTAGCCGAAGTCGATAATCCGCGCCTGCCGCCGGGCGGCGCCGTCATTCGGGTTAGGGCCACCGGTGTCTGCCGTAGCGATTGGCACGCCTGGCAGGGGCACGATAGCACCGTGAATCTGCCGCACATTCCCGGCCACGAGTTCGCCGGCGTCATTGAGGAAATCGACCCGGCGGTGAAGGGCTTTCAGGTGGGTGACCGCGTGACCGCCCCCTTCATTTTTGCCTGCGGAACCTGCCAATACTGCCGGGCGGGCAATACCCGTCTGCCCCAACCAGCAGCAGCCCGGTTTCGACCTGAAAGGCTCCTGGGCGGAGCTGGTGGCGGTGACCCAGGCGGGCACTAACCTGGTCAAACTCCCCGACGAAATTCCCTTCGACCTGGCCGCCGGTCTCGGCTGCCGTTTTGGCACCGCCTATCACGCCATGCGCGTGCAGGCGCGGATGCAACCGGGGGAGTGGGTTGCAGTGGTCGGCTGCGGAGGCGTTGGTCTGTCCTGCGTGCAGATTGCCATTGCTGCCGGTGCACGTGTGGTGGCGCTGGACCGCTCCGAGGCAGCGCTTGCGGCGGCTGAGTCGCTGGGTGCGGTGCCCCTTTTCTCCGATGACGCTGCGGTGGCCCGCGTCCATGAGCTGACGGACGGCGGCGCCCACGTTTCGGTGGATGCCCTGGGCGCTCGCGTCACGGCAACCCTTGCCCTTGAGTCTCTGCGGCCCAAGGGCAGGCACGTGCAGGTGGGGCTTTTGCTGGGGGACGACGCCAACCCGCCCCTGCCGATAGGGCGGGTCATCGGGCTAGAGCTAGAACTTTTTGGAAGCCACGGCCTAGCAATCGCTGACTACGCTCAGATGTTGGAGGAGATTGCCTCGGGCACGCTGGACCTCAGCGGCAGCGTGGGCTCCCGCATTTCTTTTGAGGAGCTGCCGGAGGCTATGGCCGCTATGAGTAACCCGCCTGCCCCGGGTACTTTCGGCATGAAGGTGGCGGTTTGGTAGGTTAGCTTTTTAAAGCGAGTGGCCAGTTTTATACCGATTTTTGTGGAATCGGTATAAAACTGGCCTTTGTGCTGTGTAGCTAAAGCTTGTCCCGTTAGATTAGAACCCCTGTGCTACTCGGTAGTAGACATTATTCCAACGCAGGGTTTCTTCAAATCCATGAGTTGTTGTTCCATCGGTAATTTCAGCCAATTCAACCCCAGCAATCTTAGAGAAATCACGCCAGGCTTCGAGGCCGACCTGAGTAGTTAGCACAGTGTGGTGCGCTGCACCTGCAGCCAACCAGCAATTAGTTGAGGTCTGGAAATCAGGAGCAGGCTTCCAAACTGCACTTGCTACAGGAAGATTAGGCATGGGCTCATCTGGCTGAATAACTTCAACCTCATTGGCAGTCAAACGGAACCGGTCGCGTACATCTGACAAAGCTATTACAACGCCCGAGGCTGAGTCGGCGCTGAACTTGAGACGAACAGGATCCTCACGATCGCCAATTCCCAGCGGATGAATCTCTACGGTGGGTTTAGTAGAGGTTAGAGAGGGACAAACCTCAAGCATATGAGCGCCCAGAATCTTTTCATCGCCCTGCTCCAGGTTGTAGCAGTAATCTTCCATCAGGCTTGCGCCACCGGGCAGACCATATCCCATAACTTTGGCGATACGAATCAGTATGCCAGTCTTCCAGTCGCCTTCGGCTCCGAAGCCATATCCGTCAGCCATAAGCCGCTGTACAGCAAACCCTGGAAGCTGTTTCAAAGCACCTAGGTCTTGAAAAGTATCGGTAAATGCACTTGCGTTCTGCTCTTCGAGAAAGCCCCTAATTGCGGCTTCTTGACGGGCGGCATAACGCAGTGAGTCATGGCGGTTGCCGTCAGGCAAGAGCTCAGGAGCTATCTCGTAGAGATCCAAATATTCGCTAATTAGGGTGTCAACCACTTCATCTGATACTGCTTCTACAGCTTCTGCCAGCTCATTAACTGACCAGGTATTAATAGAAGCACCAAAGCGAATTTCGGCTTCGGTCTTGTCGCCTTCGGTTACTGCAACATCACGCATGTTGTCGCCGAAACGAACCATTTTCATATGCTGAGTTTCGTTCCATCCGGTTGCTGCGCGCGCCCATACGCCGATACGTGAGGTGGTTTCCTCATGCGCCGCAAATCCAACTACGGTGGTGCGGGGGACACCCATTCGTGTAAGGATATAACCGAATTCGCGGTCACCATGAGCTGCTTGGTTGAGGTTCATGAAATCCATATCAATAGTTGACCAAGGCAGTTTTTCGTTGGACTGAGTATGTAGATGCAACAGAGGCTTACGTAGAGCCTCGAGACCGCGAATCCACATTTTAGCTGGGGAAAAAGTATGCATCCACGCAATAACGCCAATTACATTATCGTTGGAACCTGCATCGAGAATAGTGCGCAGAATTTTGTCTGAATCTGTAAGAACTGGTTTCCAAACAATTTTTACAGGAATATTTTTAGCTGAATCGAGGTCCGCTACAATCTGCTGTGACTGTTCTGCAACTTGATTAAGAGTTTCCTGCCCGTAAAGCCCCTGGCTACCGGTAAGAAACCAAATTTCCTTGTTCTCAAATGGGTTTTCCATCATGAGCGTGTACTCCTTAGATAATTCTGAGTGTTGTTATTGGCCGTAAACGTTTTGGTAACGGTCGTAAAGCCGATCGATGGATTCCTGCGGAATCGGGATTATTTCTCCGTCTTGCCTTGCGATTTGAACTGTGCGAGCTACTTCTTCAACCATGACTGCTGCTTTAACCGCTGCTTTTGCATCTTTGCCGATTGTGAAGGGACCGTGATTTTGCATGAGAACGGCGGGTGAGCGGCTTTTACGTAAAGTTTCGACGATGCCTCGGCCAATAGAATTATCTCCAATAATGGCAAAGGGACCAACTGGAATGGGTCCACCAAATTCATCTGCCATCATGGTGAGCACACAGGGGATTTCTTCTCCGCGGGCGGCCCAAGCAGTGGCATAAGTAGAGTGTGTATGAACTACTCCGCCAACTTCTGGCATATTTCGGTAGACATAAGCATGAGCAGCTGTATCTGATGATGGGGAATAGTTGCCTTCAAGAAGGTCTCCGTTGAGATTGCACACCACCATAGAATCCGGGGTCAGGTTTTCGTAGTTCACACCAGAGGGCTTAATAACAAATACATCATCGTTGCTAGGTTTATTGGTTTCTGACACATAGACGCGTTCTGACACATTACCTGCTGTCCATACGACTAGTTCCCATCGAGGTAGCTCAGCATGTAATGCAGATACTCTTTGGCGTGCTTCTTGGATTCTTTGACGGATTTCATTGGTCAGGGCAGAGATATTAGTGGTTGTCATTGTCCATCCTTAAAAATTTGTGATGGTTTCTACTGCAGTCTTCTCGATTTTTAAGCCGGAACGATAACGACTCAAAAATGTCTTGAATCCAGCTATATCAGCAGGTTTAGGCACCAATGTGGTTGAGTGAGAATCTTTGAAAATTTCTTGATCGAGGTAGTCAGCTAAAGATTTCTCCGAGGAATGATCGAGGTATGAAGCAAGTAGCGCGATACCCCAAGCCCCTCCTTCGCCAGCGCTTTCAGCTACTACGATAGGGGTTTGAGTAGCAGCTGCGAGGAACCTTTGACCTACAGCTGGAGTTTTAAAAAGGCCACCGTGAGCATTAAGAAAATCTAGGGAAACCTGTTCTTCGTGAAGATCTTCAAAACCAATTGCCAATGCTGCAAAAACGCTATAAAGTTGAGCCCGCATAAAATTACCGAGGGTAAGTTGCGCATTAGATGTTCGGGCGAAAAGAGGACGCCCTTCGGATAATTCAACGACTGGTTCACCGGATATGGTGTTGTATACGATAATCCCACCTGCATCAGGGCTACCACTAAATGCTTCTTGAAGGATTGCCTCGTACGCCTCGTTGATATTAACCTCTTTTTTAGTTCCGAAAGCTAGGGCAACTTCACTAAACAGACCAATCCATTTGCTGAGCTCGTCTGCGCCATTGTTGCAATGAACCATAGCCACTGCTTCTCCTGAAGGAGTGGTAACGAGGTCTAGATTGCGGTGCAGCTTATTAAGAGGTTGTTCGAGGACTACCATTGCAAAGATGCTGGTTCCCACACTGACGTTACCGGTGCGAATTCTTACTGCATTTGTAGCAACCATTCCTGTGCCAGCATCACCTTCAGGAGGGCAAAAGGGGACTCCTGCCTGAAGCTTGCCTGTAGGATCTAATAAATTTGCACCTTCAATGGTAAGATTTCCAGCATTTTGTCCTGCTTGAAGGACTTGAGGGAGCAATTCTAAAATATCGTTGTGAGGTAGATATCTCCCTGCAATTTTATTAAATTTCTGAATAATTTCCTGATTGTAGTTAGCAATTTTTGAGTCAATGGGGAACATTCCTGATGCATCTCCGATTCCCAGGACTCTTTCACCAGTTAATTTCCAGTGGATGTAACCAGATAGAGTAGTGAAAAAATTAATTCTATCTAGATGATCTTCATGATTAAGAATAGATTGATAAAGATGAGATATAGACCATCGAAGAGGGATATTGACACCTAAGTGTTCCGTCAGATAATCAGCTGCCTTTCTTGTAGAAGTGTCGCGCCAGGTGCGGAACGGAACCAGTAGGTTCCCATCAGCATCGAATGCCATATAGCCATGCATCATCGCTGAGATACCTGCCCCTTTAATGTTGGTAAGCGGTACACCGAATTTTTCCTGGACGTTACCTGCTAGGTCTGCATAGCTGGCTGAAAGCCCCGTCCAGATTGCTTCTTCTGAGTAGCTCCAGTGCCCTTCTATAATTTGGTTTTCCCATGTGTGAGAGCCTGTAGCAATCTCATGCCCTTGAGGTGTTATGAGAGACGCTTTAATTCTTGTAGAGCCAAGCTCTATTCCGAGATAGGTTTCGCCAGTTTGAATCGTTCTAGCTATGGAGGGCAGAGAATCTGACATCATAAACCTTCTTCCTCAAGAAGCTGTTGAGGGGATATCTAGGGTTTCGCAAATCAATGTTATCGCTAACATTTTCTACCACTTATCTTGCCTCATGAATAGTAATGATGCAAGCTCCAATGTAGGATTTTGGGTGCAGGAAACTTGTAAATTAGGGATGCAAGATACCCCATGAGTTGTTCAAGTCGGTGAACCTAGGAGACCTTTATGTCTGAGCGTCGTCCCAGTATGGCAGAGGTGGCAAAGTCAATCGGCGTTTCCCACCAGACTGTTTCGAGGGTAGTCAATGGTTTACCCAATGTGCGGCCTGAGACTCGTGAAAAGGTAGAGAGAGCTATTGCTGAACTTGGATACAGGCGTAACAATGCCGCCCGTACGTTGGTCACACGGAAATCTGGGTTGATTGGAGTTGTTGCGGTTGGCTCCTATCTATATGGCCCCAGGATTACTCTTGCGGGGCTGGAGGAAGCTGCGCGTAAGCATGGGTATGATATTTTACTTTCTACCCTTGCAGGAGCCCGAGTAGATGACCTAAATGATGCGATTAATACATGTGTTAATCGGTCGGTTGAGGCAATAGTTGTAATTGCCACCAAAGACGAACTTGTGCGACATTCGCAAACGTTAGATGTGGGTGTTCCTGTGATGGTGATTGGGTCGGGGGACAATAATCCTAAGTTCCCGAATATTTTGGGAGTCGACCAAGAGGAGGGCGGCAGGCTTGCGGCTCGTCATGTAATTGGGCTTGGCCATAAGAGGATTGCTATTATGGCTGGACCTGAAGATTGGCTTGATGCTTTGCAAAGACTCAAGGGGGCCTCATCAGAATGTTCCCGCGCTGGAATTACACCGGAAATTTTTGAAGGATCTTGGAACTCTGAGACTGGGTACGAGCTGGGTGTATCTCTTTCAATGCGCCCTTTGGAAAAGCGCCCCAGTGCGCTAATTATGCCAAATGACGCAACCGCATTAGGGGTTCTGCTAGCTTTTAGTCGTACCGGTGTTAGGGTGCCTGAAGACATCTCCGTAGTGGGCTTTGATGATATTCCAGAGTCTGAATTTTTTCACCCTCCGCTGACTACGATACGTCAGGATTTTTCTTTATTGGGGCGGCAGGTGATGGAGGCTGTCTTGGAGTGCATAAGGGGTGAGAGGCCGTCTTCGGTAATGGTGGCACCCACGCTTTCACTCAGGAGCTCTACTGCAGTGATGCAGTAATTTTTCATTGACACAATTGGAATCACTGAGTAGGCTCATAGTTAATCATGTTAGCGATAACATTTGGGCCACAAGACGCTCTGCCTAAGGAGCGTAAGTGCACTCATCTGGTGATTGGCGAGGGCATGCTGGTCGATGTTGATAGAACTTAGGAGCTCCCATGGAGAATGAGAGGAAAATCTCCAGTAAATTTATTTACTTTTTTGGGTCGTTCGGAGGCATTCTTTTTGGTTATGACATTGGTGTTATGACCGGGGCACTGCCTTTTCTTCAGACTGACTGGAACCTGCAAGATAGTGCTGGGGTTATAGGCTGGATTACTTCCGGTGTCATGTTTGGTGCGATTTTTGGCGGCGCTTTGGCTGGTCAACTTTCCGACCGTCTGGGGCGCCGAAAGATGATTCTTATCTCGGCTATTATTTTTGCAGTGGGGTCGATTCTGTGCGGTATGGCGCCTGATGGTGGTACCGTCTTCTTGGTTGTCTCGCGCATTTTCTTAGGACTTGCCGTGGGAGCGGCATCGGCGCTTGTGCCTGCATATATGTCGGAGCTTTCTCCTGCACACCTTAGGGGGCGTTTGTCAGGTCTCAATCAGACAATGATTGTCTCGGGCATGCTAATTTCCTATGTCGTTGATTTCCTCCTTAAAGACCTTCCAGATACATGGGCTTGGCGAGTGATGCTTGCAATGGCAGCGATTCCTGCCGTGATTCTATTTTTGGGTGTTCTTAGGCTTCCAGAGTCTCCTCGGTTCTTGATAAATCAGGGTAAGGAGTCTGAGGCGCTTCGGGTTCTTGGGTATATTCGTAAACCTGAAGAAGTAGCGCATGAACTGGAGCTTATTAGGGAGACTGCTTGCCTTGAGTCGAAAGTTTCTAAAGATACTTCACTCTCAACTTTATTTGATGGAAAATATCGTTATTTAGTAATTGCTGGTGTAGGAGTAGCTGCATTTCAGCAATTCCAGGGTGCAAATGCTATCTTTTATTATATTCCTTTGATAGTTGAGACTGCTACGGGGTCAGCAGCAAGTTCGGCGCTAATGTGGCCAATAGTTCAGGGAATTATTTTGGTCTTGGGGTCACTGATTTTCTTGGCTATTGCAGATAAGTTTAACCGTCGAACACTTCTTACTGTGGGAGGCACAGTAATGGGGCTATCTTTCTTGCTTCCTGCGATTCTCAACAGTCTATTAAATAATCCAAACCCAATGATGATTGTTGTATTTTTGAGTATCTATGTTGCATTTTACTCGTTCACTTGGGCCCCGCTGACCTGGGTAATTGTAGGAGAGATTTTCCCCTTGGTTATCCGTGGTAGGGCTTCTGGGGTTGCGTCCTCATTCAACTGGATCGGCTCATTTACCGTAGGTCTTCTTTTCCCAATTATGACTGCTTCGATGCCTCAGGAAATGGTTTTTGCTATATTCGGTATCATCTGTATTCTAGGTGTTTTCTTTGTACGCACTCGGGTGCCTGAAACAAAGGGGCGAACCCTTGAAGATATTGAAACCAACAGTATACCTACCCAGAAAGCTTATAATGGCGACTATGGAAAGGTTATAAATAGGGTTTCTGAGTAGACATTTGTAAAAAACTGAGGGCTAATCGATTACAGTTCGATTAGCCCTTAGATTCTACGTAATTGCTTTGTAAACATTACTACTTAACGTAGTCATCCCGATATTGCCGAACCATCTCATCAAAACTGGTATCTCTTACAAAACCGAGGTCTAAGGTTGATTGCACATCAAATGCTGCTGGCCAGGAGCACACAATGTCCATGATGGGTTTGGAAAATTCATCGCGTACCAGGGCACGGGCCTCAGTGCCGGCAACAGTTTCTAGGGAAGCGAGCATCTGATCCACAGTCACTGTAATGCCCGGCAGGTTAAGTCCGCGCCAGGTTCCTAAAGACTCCGCGGGAAGCGATAAAGCATGAATTAGGTTTGTTACTACTACTCGTGGCGATGAAAGCCACATGGCTGTTTCGTGGGGAACAGGGCAAATAGATTCCAGCCCATTTAGTGGTTCACGGATAATCCCCGAGGCGAAGGATGACGCCGCAGAGTTCGGCTTTCCCGGCCGAACTGAAATGGTTGGTAGGCGGCAGATGCGACCGTCGATGAAGCCTTTGCGGGAGTACTCGTTAACCAAAATCTCTCCCACTGCTTTAAAAGCACCATAGGTAGAGTCAGGTTGGGTTGCGAAGAAGGGGCTTACTATATCGGGTATCGTTCCGCCAAAGACGGCGAGCGAACTGGTGAAAATAAAACGCGGAACACCGCCTGAAGAGCGAGTTGCCTCGAGCAGATTACGAGTTCCATCAACGTTAACTGCCATAGCAAGATCAAAATTTTCTTCTGATCCACCGGAGAGAACCGCTGCTAGGTGATAGATTCCCACCACTTCGGAATCAATGATCGATGCTGTAAATTCCGCATCAGATAAATCCCCAACCATCGAGGTAACGCGAGGGTCTCTGACGCTGGTTTCTACTAAGTCAACAGCGCAGATTGTGTCAAAAGGAATTGGTGATGCACCGGCGTCCTTACGCTTGAGTAGCTCGGTAATTACCTGGGATCCGAGAAATCCTGCTGCTCCGGTTACGACAATCTTCATTGATTCTCCTTATGGGTTGTGTAGACAGCGCTGAGTGTTTGACTCATGTGAGAGCGCATGGCATCTCTAGTCTTTTGGGGCGAGCGTGCGACGAGAGCCGCGTATATTTCGCTGTGCCAGTGCTCTGCGTCTGCTCTAACTTCGGGCGAGGACGACGTCGTACGCCGTACGGTCTCGAGTATCTCCTCTAGCGGCGCGTAAGTTGCGCTGATGTATTCATTGTTGGCCGCTTTGATAATGGTTCGATGAAAAATCATATCGGCGGTGACGGATGCGGTGGAGTCATGATTTTCATTTGCCTCGCGCATGGACTGAAGAGAATGCTCTAGCTCTTCCAACTGCTCATCGGTAATGCGGGTAGCTGCCAGCTCACTGGCTCCGACCTCAATGATGTGCCGTGCTTCCATCAGTTGGGTAATCCAAGCGATAGGATCTCCGGTGAGTTTTCCTCGAATCTGCGCAAGCTGCGGGTCGACTACTGACCACTGCTCCGGAGAGGCAACCCGGTTTCGTTTACCGTGGCGGACTTCTAAAACCCCCCGAGCTGCAAGATTCTTAATGGATTCCCGAAGGGTTAGTCGTGAAACTTCTAGTTCTTCAGCGATTTCGTTTTCTGCTGGCATGAGTTGACCAATGCTGTAGTAACCACTGGCGATGCGGTCGAGAATAATATCGCTGACTTTTTCTGCAAGTTTCATGGTTTCCTGCTGCTGTGGTGACCTGTTATTACACGATTGACTTTAACCTACCCGGCACCTAAATTGTTAGATATCAGATAAGTTTTGTGAGCTGTATAGCAGAGTTTGCGGGCTCACCGTGAGAATCAATGAGGATTTCATGACCCCCACAACGCTGGTACTTTTGGGCATAGCTGCGGTTGCAGTGATTTTGGCGCTCATTATTAAAGTTAAGGCACATCCTTTCCTGGCATTGCTTGTTGTTTCGGTTGCGCTAGCCCTGATCGCAGGAATTCCCCTTTCAGAGGTTGTCCCCACTCTTACTGAGGGTATGGGAAAGACCCTTGGGTCTGTGGCAATTATCGTGACTCTGGGCGCGATGATGGGTCGCATCATTGAAGTATCTGGCGGTGCAGATGCGCTAGCTAAGACCATGCTGGATAAGTTCGGTCCCAAGCGAGCTCCCTGGGCCCTGGGCCTTG
Source organism: Rothia aerolata (assembly GCF_014635585.1). Taxonomy (GTDB): domain Bacteria; phylum Actinomycetota; class Actinomycetes; order Actinomycetales; family Micrococcaceae; genus Rothia; species Rothia aerolata. Next base: position 94,276 of record NZ_BMDC01000004.1, on the reverse strand, counting down.
CCGCGTTCATCTTTGGTATTCCAGTTTTCGTTGATGTTGCACTGATTGTGTTGATTCCTATTATTCTTTCTGTGGGCCGCCGTCTTCAGGGCAATATGCTGACCTACGCTTTGCCCACTGTTATGGCACTCCTTACCATGCATGTTGTCATGCCCCCACACCCCGGAATTGTAGGTGGCGCAGAGTTGATGGGCGCCAATGTGGGTATGGTTCTTTTGCTTGCTATTATTCCGGCCATTATCATGTGGCTGACTTCTCAGCTCACTATCCCCTTCTTCACTAAGCGAGTCTTCTCGTCGGTTCCCATGATTGATCCTGTAGCCCAGGCAGAAATGCAAGCAACCGGTGTAGAAGAAGACAGCGATAACCCTGAGACCCAGTCTTTCCCCGCCATTAAGAACCCGCCAAAGACTGGAACGGTTATTACTTTGATTGTGATTCCGCTGTTGCTGATTATGTCTGCAACCGTTTCTGCTATGACTTTGCCCGAGGAAAACATTGCTCGTATTTTCCTAGGGTTTATTGGAGCCTCTCCTATGGCTCTGCTTATCGGCGTTCTACTGTGCATGTTCATTTTGGGTTATCGCCGAGGCTGGGGTCTTGCCCAAACTGAAGATGTTATTAATTCGGCTTTACCTCCGGTGGCGGCAGTTATTCTCATTACTGGCGCGGGTGGTACTTTCGGCCATGTACTTTCAACTACCGGCGTTGCTGATGCGGTTGCGGATATGTTGGCAGCATCCGGTCTACACATCCTCTTTCTTGCCTGGCTGATGTCAGCACTAATTCGTGCTGCTCAGGGATCAGCCACCGTAGCAACTTTGACCACTGCTCCTCTGATTGCTCCTCTGGCGGCCAACCTCGAACTTGCCCCTTTGCAGATTGCGCTGGTCACGGTGGCAATTGGTGTTGGTTCTATGGCACTTTCACACGTGAACGATTCCCTTTTCTGGGTGTGGTCGCGTTACAACAAAATTGATGTTTCAACTGGCCTGAAGTCTTACACCATTATTACTACTTACACCTCCATCGTGGGCTTTGTAGTCACTCTTATCATGTGGCCCCTCGTTGGGTTGATTGCTTAATAATTTTCGAGTGCCTGCCCTTTGAGCTGTGCCATTTTGATTACGTCTCTATGAAAGGAAAAGCAGATGCTTGCTTCTTCTCGCCGCCTACTTGTACTTGATGATGACCCTACTGGTAGCCAGTGTGTGAGCGGGGTTGCAGTCGCTTTTGAAGAAGACTCTGAGCTGATTCAGAAAACACTTTCCGAAGAATCGTCTGCATGTTTTGTGCTGACCAATACCCGTGCATTGGACGAAGCTGATGCTGTGAAGAAGAACAGGCGCATAGTCAGCGGCGTACTTGAAAAGTTTAAACAGAATGGCCAAGAGTCCGCGGATATTGGTTTGCACCTGGTCTCTCGCTCAGACTCAACGTTGCGCGGTCACGTGATTGCAGAACCCAACGCTTTAGCAGATGCGCTGGAAGACTACGGAATGGCAGTAGATGCCTTTATCTTTGCGCCGGCAATGATTGAAGCAGGCCGCTTTACTGAGGGGGATATCCACTATGCAATGGTAGACGGAGAGCCCCGCAAGGTTGAGGATACTGACTTTGCCAAGGATGCTACTTTCGGCTATTCTCACTCGAATCTCAAGGTATTTCTTGAGGAGGTCTCAGCCGGTTCAGTTCCTGCAGATTCTGTTTTATCTCTTTCATTGGAGGAGATTCGTGCCGGTGTTGATCGGGTAGTAGAACTGCTTAGCGAGGTTTCAAACCGTCAATGGGTGGTTGTGAATGCCACAGAATACTCGGATATGGAAATTGTTGCTGACGCGCTGATTCAACTTGAATCTCAAGGCAAGGTTTTTATTAGTCGCTGCGGACCGTCTTTCGTTCGCCCGCTGGCCGGGCAGCAGAGGGCAAAAGTATTAGAGGCCGGCGATATCCACATCAGTCATGAGCGCCTAGGTCATGGTCTAGTGGTGGTTGGATCCCATGTTGGTCTTACTACGCAGCAACTTCAAGAGGTTCAAAGGCGTTCTGGCCTGTCAGAGCATGAGCTTAATGTTGAAAAATTACTTTCAGCTGAACGTGAAGCACACATTGAAGAGGTGGCGCAGGCTATTTGCTCTGCTCTTACTGATTCGGATTCAGTGGTTTATACGAGTAGAAAGCTTGTTTCTACTGATGACCCCGCAGAGTCTCTTGCTATTGCTCGCTCGGTTTCTGATGCTGTCGTTGAAGTAGTGCAGAAAGTGAGGACGGCGCTACCTGCCTGGGTGGTTGCGAAGGGCGGAATTACCTCACATGAGGTTGCGCATCATGGGCTGGGTATCCGGTTGGCAGAGGTTGAAGGTCAGTTTTTTGCAGGGCAGATTTCGCTTTTTACTCCTCAAGATGCCCCCGAGGAAGTGCTGAATACACCTTATGTGGTGTTCCCCGGCAACGTGGGCGGTCGTGAGGCTCTTGCTGATGTGATCGAACGCCTGAAAGAAGCTGTTCAATAGTTCATCGGATTTGAAATCCGTGTAATTACAAATTTTTTTGGAGGAAAAATGTCTGATTCATTGAAGGTCGGTTGGATTGGCCTTGGTGCAATGGGCGCGCCTATGGCTTTGGTTACCGCTCAAGCAGGTCACGAGATAACTGCATTTGATATGGACCCCGCGGCGCTTGAAAATGTAGCTCCTCTGGTTGCTTCGGCTTCAACCTCTCGTGATGCTGCAACCGGTGCTGACGTTGTGGTTATTATGGTGGCAACCGGTGCACAGCTTGAGGCCGTTTTATTCGGGGAAGATGGCATAGCTGAAGTTCTTTCACCAGAAACTACAGTTCTGGTGATGTCGACGGTAGGTCCTGCCGCTGTTGAGTCTTCTGCTGCACGCTTGGCTAGCTATACTACTCGCTTTGTAGATGCCCCTGTTTCCGGCGGTGTTGCTCGCGCCGGCACCGGTGACCTTCTGGTGATGGTGGGTGGTTCTGCAGAGGATATTAGTCGGGTGCACTCTCTGCTCGATGCTATGGCTTCTACTTACCCTGTAGTGGGCTCGCGTGTAGGCGACGGACAGCGTTTCAAGGTGGTTAACCAACTACTTTGTGGTGTACATATTGCGGCTGCGGGAGAAGCCCTTGCTCTGGCTGAATCTATGGGTCTAGACATAGCCCAGTGTCATGAGGTACTTAATGCTGGCGCCGCACAGTCGTTCATGTTCAATGACCGTGGTGCTCGCATGGTTGAGGGCAATTTTGACGAGGTGAAGTCAGCACTGAATATCTTTGTTAAAGATATGGGATTGGTTACCGATGCTGCCCGGGCGGTGGAACAGCCAGTGCCACTGGCTTCTGCGGCTGAACAAGTTTATCTTCGAGGACGTCGCGAAGGTCTGGGGCGTAAGGACGATTCAGTGGTCTTTGAGATGTTGAAGAAGAGGGCTTAATTAGGCGTTCAGGCCTGGCGACTTAAAAAGAAAAGCGACCGCCCACACCTTCCTTCGGAGCGGGCGGGGGTTAACAGAACATCCTGGTGGCTCTTGGTGCTGGCACGGTGGCAGGTTGTGGATTCGAGGCTTGCCACCGATTGGCGCTTCAGCAGTAGAGCCTTGCAGCCTGCTCAGATAAGAGGTCTGCAAGTTGTCAACAAGGCGAGACTCCCAGACTGGTTGCATGGTACTTCACGGGATTTATTCTGTTATCGCCCCGCGCACCGAAAATGATTGATGATGGTGTTGGCGGTCATAATAAGGATAACCTCAGTGCTACCGCTAGCCCCCGGCGAAAACTGGCAAACTGTTAAATTGTCCCCCTAATTGCCCCATATCCTTCGGGAGTATCACGGCGTTTTGAGCGGTTTTTGTCGCTTAGAGGGTTTCAGTAGGTGGCGGGGAGAGAGGCTGTTTGCTGAAGCTCCGCGTAAAGTAGGTAGCTATGAAACGCGATCGGTACGGGCTGACCCGCAGAGATATCTCGGCACTTGAAGTAGCCAAGCTCTACCACGAACGGGGTCTCTCCCAGCAGCAGGTCGCCACCCTTCTGCATATTGCCCGCCCTACCGTCTCGAAACTGCTCACCCACGCTAAAGAAAGCGGCTTCATTCAGGTTTCTGTGGCTGACCCGCGCGAGCATGACCAGCTATTGACTGAACGCATCAAGCAAAAGTACAAGCTGGCCGAGGTGCGGCTGGTGAGCGTTGCCGGTCGCGGCCCGATGGACCTGCGCCACGCGCTAGGACGAAGCGCCGCCCAGCTTCTCGAGGAGCTGGTGCGGGAGGGCGACGTTATCGGGCTTTCCTGGTCAGCCACTATCGCAGAGGTCGTCCAGGCGCTAACCCCGCAGAAAATAGCCGGTATGAGGGTAGTGCAGCTGCGCGGCGACGTCCCGCACAGCAGCAAGAGCCACCACATCGAGAAAACCTACCGGCAGCTTGCCGAGTCTTCCGGTGCCAGTGTTTTCAGGCTCAACGCCCCCGCTATCTTCTGCAGTTTTGAAGAGAAGCGGGCTAAGGCCCATGAGCGGCAGGTGGGAGAGGTGCTGGCTATGGGGGCCTCTAGCCGTATAGCTGTCTATAGTGTGGGCTCCACCGATAGCGGGTCGGTGCTTTTCGACTCCGAGCTCATGACGGAGCGGGAGAAAGCACAGCTGAGAAAGAGCGCAGTGGGCGATATTTGCTCGCGCTATCTCAATGAGAAGGGGCAGGTCTGCAACCCCGAGCTCAATAACAGAACCCTCGGCATCTCCCTGCCGGATTTGCGGCACAAGGAGCAGAAGATTCTGGTGGCTGGTGGCGAAGAGAAGCTGAGGGCTATTCATGTGGCAGCCCGCTACGGCTACGCTAATCGGCTGGTAACTGATATTGCTACGGCTCACCGGCTACTCCAGCTCTAGTCGGAAAAATAGTTACAAATGTTCCATGCCTCCCAAAACAATTCAGAATTGGAACATATGTGCCCAAAATTCGGCCGGCCGCCCCAGCAAGCCGGCATATATTTCTTCTCATAGAACTGACAAAGGAGTCACTATGACGATGAAGTCACAGCCGGTGGCTAACCACACTCCGGAAGACCGCGGCGTACCGAATACCACCCGGGGGTTAATCAAAGACCCCTCCCGCCAGCTACGCAACGGTTACCTGACCAAGACCCCTCTTTTCCAGTACATCCTGCTCTCCATCTGTTTTCCTATGTGGGGTGCAGCGGCGAGCCTCAACGATGTGCTGATCGCCCAGTTCAAGCACATCTTCACGCTTTCAGATGTGGCTACCGCCTTTGTGCAGTCGGCCTTCTACGGCGGCTACTTTGTGATTGCTATTCCGGCATCGCGGGTGATTCGCCGCTTCAGCTACAAGGCGGGCCTACTGATTGGCCTCACCATCTACATTCTGGGCTGCCTGCTGTTCTTCCCCGCATCGCAGGCTGCAACCTATTCGGTCTTTTTGGCCTCGCTCTTTGCAGTGGCGGTTGGTCTTTCCTTCCTGGAAACCTCGGCTAACACCTACTCCTCGATGATTGGCCCCAAGAAGACAGCTACCCTGCGCCTGAACATCTCGCAGACCTTCACCCCTCTGGGTTTCTTCTCCGGCGCCCTGCTGGGTAAGTACCTGATTTTCACCGAGGGTGCTTCCCTGGAAGACCAGCTAGAGGGTCTTGACCCGGTGGCTGCCCAACGCCTCACCGAAGAGCTGCTACAGCGCACCCTGGAACCCTACCGCTGGATCTTGACCGTTCTCATTGTTCTGGTTCTGCTCATCGCCATCACCCAGTACCCCTCCAGCAAGCCGCTTGACTCCACCAACCATGAGAAGGCTGCCGGGCTGGGTGAAACCCTGGGCTACCTGTTCAAGAAGAAAGAATTCCTCTCGGGTATTTTCGCCCAGTTCATGTACGTGGGCCTGCAAACCGCCCTGTGGTCTTTCACCATCCGCCTGGCACTGACCCTCGATGATTCCATCAACGAGCGCACCGCTACTAACTACCTGCTCTGGGCCTACGTGGCATTCTTTGTAGGCAAGTTCGTTGCTAACCTTCTGATCACCAAGATCAATGAAGACCTGGTGCTCATTATCTACTCGCTCATTGGCGTGGTGGCACTGGCCTATGTGGTGGCGGTTCCCAACTTCACCGCCGTCTGGGCGGCTGTTCTGGCCTCGGGTCTGCTGGGCCCTGGATGGGCAACTATCTACGCCCGCACCCTCGACACCATTGAAGACAAGCGCTACACCGAAACCGGCGGCGCGGTGATCGTCATGGCCATTATCGGCGGCGCCGTCATTCCCGTAATCCAGGGCCTCATCTCTGACCTCACCGGTTCGATGTCCTTCAGCTTCATTATCAATATCGTCTGCTTCGCGGTTATGGCTCTCTACTTCTGGGGCCTCTACCGTTCCTCGCGAAAGGTGCGCGCATGAGTACTCTGATTCCGCTGCACCGCAGTCTCTTTACCCCCGAAAAAACAACCGTTTTGCAGAACAGCGAGTTCAGCGTTTCCGCCTTCACCTACCCCTCGGGGGTGGAGTCGCTGATTCTGCAAAACTCCCGCGGCTTTCTGGAGGTTCTGCCCTTCATGGGCCAGATTCTCTGGAACGCCGAGTTCGACGGGGTCAGCCTGCGCATGGACAACATGTTCAGCGAGCCCAAGCCCGTCTCGGAGATTCAAGCAACCTACGGTTGTTTCTCTTTCCATTCGGGCCTGCTCGCCTCGGGCTGCCCAGCCCCCGACGACACGCACACCTTGCACGGCGAGTTCCCCTGCGCGCCTATGGACTCTGCCGAGCTGTTGATTGAGGACGACGGCGCGGTAACGGTGCGCTCGCACCACGAGTATGTGATGGGCTTTGGCCATCACTACGCCGCGGCACCCACGGTGACGCTGGCGGCGTCGTCCGGCATCTTCCGCATCGGAATGAAGGTGAAGAACCTCTCCGCCTACGCGCCTATGCCGCTGCAGTACATGTGCCACATGAATTACGCCTTCGTTCCCCGGGGGCGTATGGTCGATAACCTCTCCCAGGGTGCTTTCCAATTGCGCCGCACCGTACCAGCCCACGTAACCCCCACTCCCCGGTGGGAGGTTCTCAACGAGAGAATTCTCTCGGGCGACTACGATGCAAACTCCCTGGACGGCGCCGAGGAGTTCGACCCCGAAATCGTCTACTTTGCCGATGCCATCGACGAGCAGGTAGACAGAGCGGAATTTTCGCTCACTCATCCCGATGGCACGGTTTTTATAACCCGATTCCCCACCCGGCAGTTTCCCGTGGCAACCCGCTGGATTCTGCACAACCCCGACCAGAAGGTTTCAGCCTTTGTGCTCCCGGGAACTTCCCGGCCCGAGGGCTACCTTGCCGCTGAAGCTTCTGGCACGCTCATTCACCTGGCGCCGGGTGAAGAGCGTACATTTGAAGTAGAGACCGGACTGCTCTCCGCAGCAGAAGCAAAAAACCAGGTTAAGGAGTGAACTCCCATGGACATCGCAGTCATTGGCTCGAACAACGTTGATTTGATTTCCTATATCACCCGCATGCCTTCTGAGGGGGAGACGATCGAGGCGCCTGATTTTCAGCTGGGCTGCGGTGGAAAGGGCGCCAACCAGGCGGTTGCCGCTTCAAAGCTGGGCTCTGAGGTGCTGATGGTGACCCGCGTGGGCAATGACCTTTTTGCCGATAACACCATCGCTAACTTCAAAGAGCACGGGATTGACGATCAGTACATTCTCAAAACCGATGCCACCAGTGGTGTTGCTCCAATCTTTGTAGACCAGCAGTCGCGCAACTCAATCATTATCGTCAAGGGCGCTAATGCCTTGCTGTCTCCCGAGGATTTAGAGAATGCCCGCGAAGACATCGCCAAGTGCAAGCTCATTGTTCTACAGCTAGAAATCAACCTTGAGACCGTCTATGCGGCGATCGAGATGGGCAAGGAGCTGGGCATTCCCGTGCTGCTCAACCCTGCCCCTGCCGCTCCCGAGCTCTCTCTGGAGCGGGTTAAGTCAGTAGATTTCATTGTGCCTAATGAGACCGAGCTTTCCCTCATTTCGGGCATGCCGGTGGATACCCTTGAGGATATTTCCAACGCCGCCGCAGTGTTGCTAGATGCCGGTATTAAGAACGTGATTGTCACCCTGGGTGCCCGCGGGGTGCTCTGGGTGACTGCCTCGGGCGAGAAGCTGATTGAGGGCATTGCGGTAGATGCCAAAGACACCACCGGTGCCGGCGACGCCTTTATCGGCTGCTTTAGCCACTTCTGGGTTTCCAGCGGCGACATTGCGGAGTCCCTGCGCCTGGCCAACTACTACGCCGGCGACTCGGTGACCCGCCAGGGCACCCAGAAGTCCTATGCCACCGGCGAGGACTTTAGGGAGCGCTTCGGGGAGATCTTCTAATCTGCTACTGACCGGGAAATAGCCCTGGGTATGGGCTTTTGGCCGTGCACAGGGCCACTTGCCGGTCAAAGCCTTGAGGGGCCTCTTTCCCCGGCGCTAAACTGGTGGTGTTCGAGCGAACATTTTTACACAAGGACGCGCCATGACCACTGCCAACCCCCAGGGCTCAACCGCCACTATTTCAGCCGGTGGATACACTGCTACCATCGCGCAGGTGGGCGCAAACCTAGCTGAACTGACCGGGCCCAGCGGGCGGGCGCTCGTCCTGCCCTCGCCCGCAACCGCTATGCGCGAGGCCGCCTGCGGCGCCGTCCTAGCGCCCTGGCCTAACCGCCTGGAAGCGGGCCGTTACACCTGGCGCGGGGAAACCTATCAGGTGCCGATTGACGAGGTCGAGCGCAACAACGCCAACCACGGCCTAGTGTTGTGGCAGCGGTGGACTTTTCAGGACGACGCCGCGGCGGCTGAGTCTTCCCAGAGCATTACCGCCGTGCTAGACCTGGTACCTACTCCCGGCTACCCCTTTGCCCTGCGGCTGGAGGCAACCTACACGGTCAGCGCTCGCGGCTTGGAGACCCAGATTAGGGCAAGCAACCGTGCTCAGGAGCCGGCTCCTTACGCCCTGGGTGCCCACCCCTACCTGCTGGCGGCAGGCGAGCCCGAGACTCCCGGCGCAATTGATTCCTGGACCTTCGAGGCACCCGTTTCCACCGTGCTTGAGACCAATGAGAACCTGATTCCCACGGGGGAGTCCGAGTTGCCGGAGGACCTTGATCTTAGCGCCGGGGTTCCTTTGGTGGGCAGGGATTTTGACCATGCCTTTGGCGGAATCCGGCACGCTGAGAGCGGGGAAACGACAGCCTATTTGCGCTCTGAGACCGGCGGTGTAGGCCTTGCTTTCGGCCCCGAGGTTAAGTGGTTGCAGGTCTATTCCGATGGCCCCCAGCGCCGCGGCCTGGCGGTGGAGCCCATGACCTCCCCCGCCAACGCCTTCAACACCGGCCGCGACCTCATCACCTTAGAGCCGGGTGCCAGCCATACGGCTTCCTGGCGAATTTTTGAGCTGTAAAAACAGTTCGGTACACATGGAGCGCGCCAGTACACATACAGATGTGTACTGGCGCGCTCCATGTGTACCAAAGGCAAGAAACAAGGCGCCCTAGAGAGATGACCGCCTACCTATAGTGCCAGCCAGCTCTACCCTTCCTTCCCCGCCGCCCCCGAGGGAGTAGCCACCAGGAATTCTGGCTGGGTAAAGTCGGCCTTCTCAAAGGCAGCGGCTACCGACTCCGCCAGATACTCCACCTCATTGGAAGGAACCAGGGCAATTGCCGAACCCCCGAAGCCGCCGCCGGTCATCCGGGCGCCGAGGGCACCGGCTACGCGGGCGGCGTCCACCGCAAGGTCTAACTCGGGGCAGGAGACCCGGTACTGATCGCGCAGAGAGTCGTGGGAGCCGTTGAGCAACTCGCCCAGGCGGGCCCAAGTTTCAGCGGAAACCGAGCCGCCCGAGAAGAGGGCGACGCACTCCTCCACGCGGGCAATCTCGGTCCACACGTGGTGCAGGGCATCGCGAATCACACCGCGATCCACCGAGTCGGGCAGGTTCAGCGACTCCACGCGAGAGTCCCAGTCGGCCAGCAGATTCTCGGCGGCGGCCAGGGTGGGGGTGCCGCTGAAGGCATCGCGCAGGGAAGAAAGCCCCAGCGCCTCCCGGGCCACCTCGGTGGACGCGCGGCGGGCGGCGTACTGCCCGTCGGAGAGGTTGTGGTGGGCGCGGGTATCGATCACCAGAATGGCAAGTCCGGCAGAATCAACGTCAATGGTCAGCGGCTTCACCGAGAAATCCCGGCAGTCAATCGCCAGCACGGCACCCTGCTGGGCTCGCAGGGAGATGGACTGATCCATACCGCCGGTTGAAGCTCCGGCAATCTCGTTTTCGGCGCGAATGCAGGCGGTGGCCAGCGCGGCCCGGCCAGAATCGGTATCGGCCAGGCGCTCGCGGCTTGAATCGGTAGCAGAGAGAAGGTCGTCGAAGCCGACCGCCACCGAGCATTCCAGGGCTGCCGACGAAGACAGACCTGCCCCCAGCGGCACCGAGGAGTCAATGGCAATATCGGCGCCCAAAGTTCCCAAGGAACCCAGCGACTCCTGCTCCATCGCCCAGGGAACTCCGGCAACGTAGGAGAGCCAGCCGCTCAGCTTGCCCGGCTCCACCTCCGCCAGCGCTACCGACTTAACCTCTCCGCCGGAAGCCGCCGCCCCGGCGTCCCCCTGGGCAGTGACGGCGCGAACCTGCCCGTCCGCACGAGGGGCCATCGCCGCAAAGGTGCGCTGGGGCAGGGCGAAGGGCAGCACGGTGCCGCCACAGTAGTCGATGTGCTCGCCCAGTAGGTTTACCCGCCCCGGCGCCGAGTAGACGCCGGCAGGTTCAACGTTGAAAGTTGCTTTAAAATTCTGGACGGCGCGGTTCAGCAACTCCTCGGAGGTTGCGGTTTGCTTCCAGCGAGCACTCATGAGAGGCCTCCTTCGGGGCGAGGGGTGGGAGCTATCTGGCGGAAACGGGCAGCGATGCGCTCGGGGGTGGTATCAGAAACCCAGGCCGCCATAGCTGATTCTGAACCGGCAAGATACTTGAGCTTGCCGGGGGAGCGCAGGAGAGAGAAGACATGCAGGTACATGCGAGAGATATTCTCTCCACCGCTGACCGGCGCCTGGTGCCAGGCGGAGATATAGGGCAGACGGTCTACCTCATCGAAGAAACGGTCGAGCCTGCCCAAAAGATCGAGATAGAGGTGGGTGAGGTCGTCTTTTTCAGCATCGGTGAGCTCGGTGAAATCCCGGGCAGCGCGGCGGGGCATAACCATCAGTTCCACCGGCCACTTGGCGGCGAAGGGAACGTAGGCAACCCAGTGCTCAGTTTCTCTCACAATGCGCTCGCCCGCTTCTAACTCCGCTGCCAGAACATCGCCGAGTAGATCGTCACCTGCCCCCGAGGTTGCCCATTCCTTCGCTCGGGTCGCCACTGCCGCGGTATAGGGCGGCAGGTAGGGGTAGGCGTAAATCTGACCGTGGGGGTGGTGCAGGGTCACTCCGATTTCCTCACCGCGGTTCTCAAAGGGAAAGACCTGCCTAATGCCCTCGCGGGCTGAGAGCTCCCGGGTGCGGTGGGTCCAGGCCTCAATGACCGTGCGGGCGCGTTTGAAGCCCAGCTCCGCGAAAGAGCCCTGACGGTTGGGAGTAAAGCTCACTACCTCACAGCGGCCGCCGGGAGTGGTTTCTTTAAAGAGGGGCTCATCGCGGAGAATCTCCAAGGGACCCTGAAGCGAGGGAAAACGGTTCTCAAAAACCACCACGTCGTAGTCGGCCTCAGGGATTTCCGAGGGTACGGTGCCCACCCCCGCCGGTGCCAGAGGATCCTCATCGGCAGGGGGTAGAAAAGTGCGGTTCATGCGGTGTGCCGCCAAAGCTACAGAGTCACCGGTCAGCGGGTCAACCCGCACAGCCGCCGCCTCATAAGGAGGTAACTCGCGGGGCCCGAGCGGACGCTCGTCCTTAATCTCTCTCGTCTTCTCGCCCGAAAGATAGGGCTGCGAATCGTCGAAGAAAAGAATCTCGCGACCATCGGCGAGCGTGCCCCGGCTTACCTTCACCGGGTGGGCAGTGGCGGGGGATTCGATGGTTTCAGCACTCATGCAACAATAACCTCGCTGACAGAATCGGTTAGGGATGTAAGGGCTTCAGGGGACAGGTCGCCGGTGGTAATAACGGTGTGGACGTCGCCCCACTCGGCATAGCGGGCCAGCCCGGCGGTACCCCACTTGGAGCCATCGAAGACCGCAACAACCTTGTGGGCGCTGTGAATCAGGGCGCGGTTGGTCTGCGCCTCGAGCAGGTTGGGGGTCAGCAGACCCTGTTCGGTAGCGCCGTGGGTGCCGATAAAGAGCAGGTCGGTGTAGAGGTTGGCCACGGAGCTTTCGGCTAGTGGACCCACCAGGGCGTCGGACGGCGTGCGCTCGCCTCCTGTGAGGAGCACGCGGGGGTGCGCGGGGTTGGTGGTCTGGTGAAGCACCTGGGCAACAGGTAGGGAATTGGTGACCACCGTTAGATTCTCATGCTGGCTTTCACCGGCAATCTTCTGGGCGATGCGCTGGCAGGTGGTGCCCCCGGCAATACCCACAGCCTGGCCGGGGTAAATGAGCTGTAAAGCCTTCTCGGCGATCTTGGTTTTTTCGCCGGCATTGAGGGAGATTTTTTCTTCAAACTGGGGTTCAAAGGAGACCGCGGGTAGCTCAGCGCCGCCGTGAATTCGGTTGATCAGGCCCTGCTCGTCAAGCTCGGCAAGGTCACGGCGGACGGTCATGGCCGAAACATCGAGCGCCTCAGCCAGCTCAGATACCTCTACCGAGCCGTGCTGTTGTACTTCTTGCAGGATTTTCTTTTTGCGAATCTCGGGGAGCATGAGGAGTCCTTTCGCGGTTCAGTATGAGGCCTAAGGCAATTATGCCACGAAACGAACAGAAGTGAACATATTAACTAGGAGATGAGGTTGATTCGGGCGAATATAGTCTCCATAGTGTGATCCATATCTAGAATATTCCTTAAATTCATGTAAGCTGTTGTGCACACGAACAATATTTAACACTATTTGGGTATCACACACTCATCCTGCATGAGAGGTAGCTATGTCTGAAGTACACATCTTCGAACTTGGTGCTGAAAACAACACAATTCTTCATCTGCATTCTGCCGGTGTGTCTTTATTGCTTGACCTCCAGGGAGGCCTTGCTCCTGCGGTGACACATTGGGGCGATGACCTGGGCGAACTTACTCTCGAAGAGGCTCAACTCTTGGTAGACGGTAACCTTGAAACCTTCTCTATGAATAATCAGGATGCACCGGTGCGGGTCAATATGCTCGCTACTCATGAACCTGGCTGGTACGGGCGCACTGCTCTAGAGGGAGCTCGAGGGAAAGGTGTCAGCTGGTCACCTAAATTCATCACTTCTCAACTTTTCCTGGAAACTAGAGGTACGGTTCGGAAAGAAAGTGCTCTGATTGAAGCAGGAGCAGCTCAGGCTAGAATCATCATGGATGATGAACAAGCTGGGCTGTCGGTTGAGATAGAAGTTGAACTATTTGAGTCAGGCTTGATTCGGTGCCGAGCACGCCTAACCAACACCGTGGCCGATTCATATAACGTGCGTGAGCTAGGTATCGTTCTTCCCGTTCCTAACATTGCAAGCGAACTGCAGGATTTTCGGGGTCATTGGGGTAAAGAACGTGCTCCCCAGCGCACAGATTTTAATATCGGCGTCCATTTGCGAGAGGGGCGCAAAGGCCGCACCGGCGCTGATGCAGCTTTTATACTTACTGCCGGTGAAGCCGGATTTGGTTTTGAGAAAGGCAAAGTTTGGGGCATCCACACTGCTTTCTCCGGTGGACATAGGACTTGGGCTGAGCGTTCTTTCCTGGGGCAACAGTTTCTAGGAGGCTCTGAGCTTTTGCTTCCGGGAGAAGTTAACTTGGCACGAGGAGAGAGCTATACCGGTGCTTGGGTTTATGCTTCTTTCGGCAACGGCCAAGACGAACAAGCTACTCGAATTCGTCGATGGATGCGCTCACGTGAACAACACCCTCAGCGAGTGCGTCCTGTGACTATTAATGTATGGGAAGCAGTCTACTTTGATCATAATTTTGACCGCCTAAAGGATCTAGCCGATCGCGCAGCCGCTATAGGTATCGAACGCTATGTACTAGATGATGGTTGGTTTAGTTCTCGCCGTGATGATACTTCAGGGCTGGGAGACTGGGTCGTCTCAGAGGATGTCTGGCCTAACGGTCTAATTCCACTGATTGAATATGTTAATAAGCTAGGCATGGAGTTCGGACTTTGGTTTGAGCCTGAAATGGTAAACCCTGACTCCGATATTGCACGCGCACATCCTGAGTGGATTCTGCAAGTTCCGGGGCGAGCCCCACATCTGGCTCGCGCGCAACAGGTGATGAATCTGAGTATTGAGGAAGCATACGCGCATGTTCGTGATCAGATCGTAGCCGTTTTGAAAGAAAATCCCGGTATCTCTTATATTAAGTGGGACCACAACCGCGACCTTTTGGAACCTTCCAATGCCGTAACCGGTGAGCCTGCTATGCATAAACAAACTTTGGCTGCTTATCGCTTGATGGATGAGCTGAAGTTTACTTTCCCCGGTCTAGAAATTGAATCGTGTGCATCTGGAGGCGCTCGCATTGATTTAGAGGTGCTTCAGCATACTGATCGCGTATGGACATCTGATTGTATTGACCCATTGGAACGTCAACAGATGCATCTTTGGACTCAGCAACTAGTCCCAGCTGAAATGATGGGCTCTCATATAGCCTCTGGAAGCTCCCATACAACTGGTCGCTACCATTCTTTACATTTTCGTGCGGCTACTGCAATTTGGGGTCACTTAGGTGTGGAATGGGACTTAGCTAAGGCAAGTCAAGAAGAGCTCAGCGAACTTAAGACGTGGATTGAGTTTCACAAGGAATATCGCAGACTTATCCACTCAGGTGATTTAGTACGGATGGACCAATTCGATCCATCTGTTTTGATTCAAGGTGTGGTGGCACAGGACCAGTCAGAGGCTCTTTTCTCATTGACCTCTATTGCTTCTTCAGATGTAGACCCAGTGGGTAAATTCCACCTCAGAGGACTAGACCCCGATAAACGTTATAAAGTTCGCGATGTCACGCCGGGGAAACCTTTTGGTCACTACTTTGAGCCTCTCTGGTGGCCGCGAGAGGAATCTAAAGTTCTCACCGGCCGCATGATTGAAAACGTTGGTTTCTATATGCCTGCTCTCTGGCCAGAATCGGCTCGCTTACTACACTTTGAAGCTATCTAAGGCAGACCTTAGACCAACTAAAACGCACCAAAAATATCTAGCACTGAATACAAGAATTTTCAGGGGTCATTATGAGTACATCGGTTCGCGAATCAAAAGTTCGCACATCTGCTACCAGACGGAAGAGAGTTCAACAGCCTTGGCTGCCGTGGCTATTCTTAGCTCCAGCAGCAATTGGTTATGCAGTCTTTTATCTGTGGCCGCTTGTCCGGGGAATTTGGCTTTCTTTCACTTCCTTTAATCTGCTGACTCCCGCAGAGTTTGTGGGTCTCTCTAATTATGAACGTTTGGTTCGAGATCCTGTTTTCTGGAATTCTATGAAAGTGACGGTCTGGTACGTAGTACTTAACATCGGTATCCAGACCATAATGGCTTTGATGATTGCCCTGATGATGCATCGTCTGACCAGATCAACTTTCCTACGTGGTGTCGTTCTTTCTCCATATCTTGTCTCTAATGTGGTTGCGGCTCTTGTGTGGCTCTGGATTCTTGACACCCAGCTCGGCATCTTCAATCACTTACTTGAAAGTATAGGGCTGGAGCGTATCGGCTTCTTGACCGATGAAACGTGGGCGATTCCTACCATTGCCTTAATTAATGTGTGGAGGCATATGGGCTACACCGCGCTACTCATCTTTGCTGGTTTGCAGACTTTGCCAGAGTCAGTTTATGAAGCTGCTCGTACTGATGGTGCTGGCGAAACCCGTATTTTCTTTTCTATTACTTTGCCGCTATTGCGCCCTATTATGGCCCTTGTTCTGATTATGACGATTATTGGCTCGTTTCAGGTATTTGACACCGTGGCAGTGACTACCGGTGGTGGCCCCGCGAATGCGACTAATGTCTTGCAGGTATACATCTACGATATGGCATTTGGTCGTTTCCAGTTTGGTTATGCCTCAGCAATGTCTGTTGGACTATTAATCATCTTGGGCATTATTACATTTATTCAGTTCAAGCTTACCCGTGCGGGCGAGACAGATTTGGACTAGGAGTGCACTATGACATCAATTGGTGTTAAATCTACTGAGGTATCAAGGAAAAACAATCTGACAAAGCGCCGTAAGCGTAAAACAAATCCTGGAAAAGTTCTGGCCTGGGTTGCGATGATAATCGTGGTTTTGATCACCCTTTTCCCTTTTTATTGGATGTTGCGCACTGCACTTTCAACCAATGCCTCTCTTTATGCTGAGCCGGGTTCTTTCCTGCCGCCTGAATTCTCTACCGGCGGTTTTCAGAGGGTGTTTGGCACTCAGTCAGTTGAAGATGCTGTAGCTGAGGGTGGAACTGTCACTGATATGAACTTCTGGCGTTATATCCTTAATTCAACTATTGTGGCGACCTTAGTTACTGCTGGCCAATTACTTTTTTGTTCTATGGCTGCGTATGCATTTGCCCGCCTGAAGTTCAAAGGCAGAGATACAGTTTTTGGAATTTTTATCGCAGGTTTGATGATTCCCTCTATCTTTACCCTATTGCCTAATTTTGTTCTGATTAAAGAACTCGGATTAGTCGATAATGTGCTGGGTATCGCATTGCCCACTATGCTCATGACGCCCTTTGCTATCTTTTTCTTACGGCAATTTTTTATGAATATCCCTCGGGAGATTGAAGAGGCAGCTTTACTCGACGGTATCTCTCGCATTGGCATTTTCTTTAAAGTAATTATTCCTATGGCAGCGGCTCCTCTTGCTACTCTGGGGATTCTTACCTATATGACCGCTTGGAATGACTACTTCTGGCCTCTAATGGTTTCCTATACCGATCAATCCCGTGTGTTGACTGTTGCGTTGGGCATCTTCAGGGCACAGACTCCAACTTCGGGTACTGATTGGGCCGGGCTTATGGCTGCCACCTTGGTAGCAGCTGCTCCCATGATGGTTTTGTTCTCGCTTTTTGCTAAGCGAATTGTCAACTCTATCGGTTTTAATGGACTCAAGTAAGGGATCGGTTATGAACAGGAAATTACGTCGTTTTACTTCGCTTTCAGCTACCGCACTTTTGGCTCTGACCGGTTGCACCGCCTCTGATACTAATGGAGACAAAGCATCTTCAAATGTTATTGATTACTGGCTTTGGGATCCTGTTCAACAGGTGGCTTATGAACAGTGTGCCTCTGACTTCAACCAAAAGAATCCCAACTATGAGGTCAAGATTACTCAGTATGGCTGGGACGACTACTGGCAATTACTAACTGCAGGGTTTATTGCTGATACTGGTCCTGACGCATTTTCTGATCATGTTTCACAATATCCTCAGTTTGTTGATCTCAATGTAATCGAACCATTAGAGAAATATGAGGCTACTGCCGATGTGGACCCTAATGTGTTCCAAGATGAGTTGGTCGACTTATGGACGGGTCAGGATGGCAATTTGTATGGAATGCCTAAGGACTGGGATACTATTGCAGCCTTTTACAACCCTGAAACCCTTGAAAAAGCGGGCATTTCTCCCACAGAGCTTGATACATGGGAGTGGAACCCTCAGGATGGTGGTTCCTTTGAAGATATCATCGCGCACCTAACCGTTGATAAGAACGGTGTAAGAGGAGACGAACCTGGTTTCGATAAAAAGAACGTGGAGGTTTATGGGATCGGAATTAATGATTCCGGTGGCGGAACCTTCGGTCAAGGACAATGGGCCTCGTTTGTAGCTTCTAACGGTGGCAAAGTGGTCAATTCGCCTTCTTGGGGTGACCGCTACCAGTTCGATGATCCTAAGTTGCAGGAAGCTATAGATTGGTACTTTGGCCTAATTGATAAGGGTTATATGCCAGCTTATGGTCAGTTTAATAATAGTGATGGGGTGGTCAACCAATTGCTAAATGGCCATGTGGCGATTGCTTTTGATGGTTCTTGGATGAATGCAACTTATGCTGCTGGGGATATGGAGCTCGATACCGCGCGTTTCCCCGTCGGACCTGATGGTACTGCACCATCCATGATGAACGGTCTTGGCGATTCAATTGCTTCTAATTCTGATAATAAAGAAGGTGCAGCGGAGTGGATTGCTTACATGGCATCTAATGAATGTCAAACCAAGATCGCAGAAGCCGGTATTGTTTTTCCCTCGCGCAAGGACGCTGCGCCTGTGGCCTCTCAAGCTTTCGAGGAGATGGGTATCCCTGTTGAGGCATTTGAAGCCCCTGTAAATGAGGGTGAAACCATTCAGTTTCCTATCACTCACAATGGCCCTGATGTTCGAGCAATGCTTCTTCCTGCTTTTGAAGATATCTACGCAAATCGTGAGCCAGCTTCAAGCCTTACCCAAGTCAACGACGCCATTAACGTTATTTTCGAAACCAGTAGCGACAATAAATAGCTCTATTACTTTGAAAGGTCCATGTCATGGCCGGAATCAAGTTTGAAAACGTAGTCTGTCAGTACCCTGGGGCCGAGCGTCCCTCGGTTTCTAACCTTAATCTCGATATTGCAGACGGTGAATTTCTAGTGTTGGTGGGTCCATCTGGATGTGGTAAGTCCACTACCTTGCGTATGCTGGCGGGCCTAGAAGACGTCACCGATGGTTCAATTACTATTGGTGATGAAGATGTAACTTACGTTGCTCCTAAAGACCGAGATATTGCAATGGTTTTTCAGAACTATGCGCTTTATCCTCATATGACCGTACGAGAAAATATCGCTTTCTCCTTGAAGGTTGCTAAGTTTCCCAAAGATAAGATTAACCGACGAGTTGAAGAGGCAGCTCGCCTATTGGACTTGACTCAGTACCTTGACCGTAAACCTAAGGCACTTTCGGGTGGACAACGCCAGCGTGTAGCAATGGGACGAGCCATCGTGCGTGAACCTCGTGCTTTCCTCATGGACGAGCCTCTCTCTAATCTAGATGCAAAACTACGTGTACAGACCCGTACACAAATTTCCGAACTCACTCGCCAGTTAGGCGTTACCACTGTTTATGTGACTCACGATCAGACTGAAGCGATGACTATGGGCGATCGCGTAGCGGTATTGAAAGATGGCGTTCTGCAACAAGTAGATACGCCGAGTAACCTCTATGATCATCCTGCTAATGAGTTTGTAGCTGGTTTTATTGGTTCACCATCTATGAATATCTTCCGTTGCAGCGTTGATGCGGAAGGCGCTCGTATGGGTAATACTGTGATTCCGCTAAGTGAAAAGCATCGAGCTGCGCTGTCTAGCGATACTATTTCCGTCGGTGTGCGCCCTGAGGATGTCAAGATTGTTTCGGAAGACCAGGGCTTTCCTGTGCATGTTGATTTGGTTGAGGAACTCGGAGCAGACGCTTATGTGTATGCAACGATTCCTCGTTCTGTACCTGTCGAACTGGTGCAAACTAGCGAAGAACGCCCTGCGCAGGTAATCCTGCGTGTCCCCGGCCGCTCCGATATCAAACAATTTGATCGGTTATTTATTTCGCCTGAGGGACACGCCCATATGTTTGATGTTAAAACTGGGCAGAATTTGGATCTTCTTTAGTTTTCTCACATGAATTTAATCCGTACTTCCCTCATGCTAATGAGAAATGAGGGAAGTACGGGTTATTTCTTAAAACCACCGGAGGTCGCGCGGTAGCCCCCCAATACAGCAGGTCATCGTAGGTAAGTAAGGACAACATGGGCCAGGCTCTAGTGCTTCCCTCCGTTTTTGACGGCTTGACCCCACCAATTTGGCTTGAGTGGAATTTACTCAGAAGGTTCGACTGAAGAACTTACCTACCTCAGAGTTCAACATTTTTGAAATATATATTTCATGTAACCGTTCTGTTTCCTTCGGCTTGCCTTCTGCCTTAAGGGCCAAAATGGTCTTAATCTAAGGATAAGAAGAGAAGGGGCAGCCATATGACAGATTCCACCTTGCTTGAGTCGGTACACGCTTACGAAAAGGCACTGGCTGAAAATGACCTAGAGAAGCTGGCTGACTTTTTCGAGAGCGGTGAGGAAACCATTCGCGGGGACGAAAAGGCTCTACTGGTGGGCAGTGAACAGATTCAGCAGTTTCGCACTACCCGTGGAGGAATTCAGCAACGTACCCTCGAAAATATTGAAATTAGGAATCTTACCGAGAGCCTAGCCCTTGTAGTTTCAGTTTCAAAATTCGCCCGAGGCGGGCACGGTTTACAGACCCAGCTTTGGCGTAAGAGTGAGCCCATAGGAGATGAAACGAAAGTTTCACAGTGGCGGATTGCTGCCGCACACGTGAGCAGTAAGCCAAAGCCTTTTGACACTTCCCTGTGGCGTGTGGTGGGGGATCCACTGATTCAGACCCGCAAAGCGGAGGGTCTTCTCACAGGTCTTTCCGTTGCGGTGAAGGATCTCTTTGCCGTTGCTGGCCAGCCCATTGGTGCGGGCAATCCTGCGTATCTTGCAGAGCAGGAACCTGAAACCACCACCGCTCCGGCTCTACAGGCTTTGCTCGATTCAGGCGGATCTGTTCGTGGCATTGCCCGCACAGATGAGTTTGCCTACAGTATTGCCGGCCTCAACGACCACTATGGCGCTCCCCGCAACGGCGCTAACCCACTGTTAATCCCTGGCGGTTCGGCCAGCGCGGTAGCTAACGGTTTAGCAGATATTGGTCTGGGCACAGATACCGCGGGTTCGGTTCGTGTGCCAGCCTCCTACCAGGGGCTTTGGGGCTTGAGGACGACGCACGGTACGGTCAGCCGCGATAATCTTCTTCCTCTTGCGCCCAGTTTCGATACGGTGGGCTGGCTGACTCGTGATGCTGAAACTATGTATCAAACTACCTCCGTGTTCTTTGAGGCTGAGCAGAAGCTGAGTCCTCAAACTCTTACCGTGGCTAGTGAGTTTTTGGAGCTGTGTGAGCCAGAGACGGTAGAGAAGTTCTGGGCGGAGCTTTCGGCGCGGAGGCTGAGCCACGAGACTATTTCTCTTCAAGACCACGGTGTTAAGAAGCCCGCCGAGTTGTACGAGATTTTCCGCCTGGTACAGTGTGGAGAGGCTTGGGAGTCTTGGGGAGCCTGGGTTAAGGAGCATCCCGGTGCTTTGGGCGAAGCTGTTGAGCAGAGGTTTCTGACGGCTCGCGATACAGACCGCGAAAAGATTGAAGTAGCCCAGCGGGATTTTCGTCATCAGAAGGAACTCATTAACCGGCTCACCAACGAGAAAGTATTTGCTCTGCCCACTGTTCCAGGTGCTGCTCCTCGTCTGGGTGCGAGTGCCGAAGAGATTAATATGGTCCGTGCCAACACTCTTTCCCTGACTGCTTTTGCCGGAATTGGTGGCCTGCCCGGCCTGTCAGTGCCTCGGTTAGAGGTGGAGACATCGGTGGGCAAAGCCCCGGTGGGCATTTGCCTGGTAGCTGCCGCCCATACTGATCTAGCCCTGGTGGAGTGGGCCAGGAGAACTTTTGTAGACTAGCTAGTTTTCCAGCTCGCTCAAGCTCTCGTAGAGGGCGGTGACTCGCTCAACGTGGGCGGCGCCGTCCTCTTCTTTTTCTAGTACCTCGTTGGCGAAGACGGATACGAAGCTCATGTGGGCCGCATAGCTGTCGAAAGCTCCGCTGGTTTCTACGGGTATTTCGAGGGAGATGTCTGCTTTGCCGGAATAGCGGCGACCACTCGGGTCGGTGAGCAGGGCAAAGGTGCCGGGTAAGTTGGCGCAGGCTTTTACCAGCTCACGGAAATTATTGGTGCGGCGGCGCACGCCGCAGAGAATCACCAGGTCATCGGGGCCAAGCTGGGCTAGTTCTTCTGCCAGAGACTGACCAGCGGTAGGCACCATCACTACCCGGTCACGGGCTTGAATGAGCTGGTTGCGCAGGTGCAGGCCCAAGGTGAAGTTGTTGCGGAAGCCAATAATTACAATCTTGGCGGCAGAGACAGCCGCAGAAACCAGCTCCGAGTAGTCAGCACCGGTATAAAGAGAAGCCGAACGTTGAATAAGTTCCATTTCGGCGCTGATTCGCTCAGAGTATTCGGTAGGGGCGCCGGCAACCGGAACACCCCGAGATCGCTGTGACCGAGCGTGTTCTTTAACCTGGGAGAAAGACTCAAACCCTAACGAACGGTAAAGCCGCGAGACGGTAGGGCGAGAGACCCCGCTTTTATTCGCAATTTCAGCGGAGCTATACAGCGCTAGGTCCTCTAAGTTTTCCAGAATAGTTTGGGCGGCTTTGCGCTCCTGCGCGGAAAGCTGCTCATACTTTTCTTGAATGCGGGTTTCGATTAGGTTGGTCTCAGTCACAGCACCCATTGTAGCTACTTTGCTAGGGCTTCGACTGCCCGCGAGAAGGCGGCCAGGGCCGCCATAACATCGTCATGGCGTACGTCTTCGTGGCGGTTATGGCTGATACCGCCCTTACAACGCAGAAAGAGCATGCCTACGTCTACTGCTTTCTCCATGGCCATGGCATCGTGGCCGGCTTTGGAGTACATATGAGGCACACTCTCAACCGCCGGTTGCGTGGGCAGCGCCGCCGCGACTCCCTGCGCGATAACCCGCTGTAGGTGCGGAGCGCAGTAGGCCGTGGACGCCGAGTGGTTAAGTTCCCAGCTCACCGTGAGTTTTCGCGCTGAGGCAGTGGCTCGCACAGACTCGGTAATCGCTTCAAAAGCAGAGTCGCGTGCTTCATCTGAAGCCGCACGTAAGTCCAGCGAGAACTCAACGAGACCGGGCACTACGTTCACCGCACCGTCCACGACTTCGAGCTCACCCACGGTGGCAATAACTTCGTGTTCGCGGCCGATTGTCTCGATATCGAGCACCATTTGAGAGGCGCCTACCAGGGCATCCTGACGGTACTCGTAAGGGGTGCCGCCGGCATGGCGGGACTCGCCGGTTACGGTGAAGGTCAGGCGTTGTGCACCGGCAATAGAGGTGACCACGGCCAGAGGCTGGTCATCGGCCTCAAGGTAGGGGCCCTGTTCAATGTGGGCTTCAAGGTAGCCCACCGTCTTGGCCGGATCAATTGCAGCTTCACCAATCCGCTCGGGATCCAGTCCAAACTCCACGAAAGCCTGCCGCATGGTAATACCGTTTTCGTCTTCAATATCCCACCAGTCAGGGTTCCACTGACCTGCCATAGCCGAAGACCCCAGCAGGGTAGCGCCAAAGCGCACACCCTCTTCATCGGCAAAAGCCAGCACCTCAAGGTTGAAGGGCAGGTCCTTCCCGCAAAGATATTCTGCCACCTCAATCGCCAGGGTCACGCCCAAAATACCGTCATACTTACCGGCATCGGGCACAGTATCAAGATGAGAACCCAGGTAGAGGGTAGGAGCATCGGGCATGGAGCTAGCCAGCACACCGTGCAGGGTACCAGCGGCATCAACGAAGGTTTCTAGTCCAGCTGAGCGCATCCACTCAGCGGCGAGATCATTATGCTTACGGTGCTCAGGAGTCAAATAAATACGTTCAATACCGCCGTCCATGGCAGAAATCGCAGAAACCTCAAAACAGCGGTCAATCGCACGCTCCGCGGCATTCCACCACTGCGCATTATGCTCGGTCAGGGCATTGTGTTCACGAATCTGTGCCTGTTCCACTAGATACCCACCTCGGTGTAGTAATCGAAAGCGGCACCGGTGCCACCGCCTGCAACCACCGAAGCACCCGAGCGCTTAAGCTGCGCTTCCAAAGCTGCTAAAGTGGTCAGCACCGTATCTTTACGCGCGTTGTACCCCATGGTGCCAATACGCCAGATCTTGCCGTGGAGAGGGCCAAACGAAGTACCGATTTCGATACCAAAGTTATTGAGCAGACCGGCTCGAACGTCCTCGCCATTCACACCTTCAGGAATATAAACTCCCAGCACATTATTCATCTTGTGCTCAAGGTCGCCAAAGAGTTCCAACCCCAGAGCCTTCACGCCTTCAAGCATGGCGCGACCGTGGTGATAGTGGCGCTGCACTGCCTGTTCCATGCCTTCTTCGCTGAGAATACGAGCGCACTCACGCGCCGCATACAGCATAGAAGTTGCCTCGGTATGATGGTTGAGTCGAGAAGGGCCCCAGTAGTCCATTACCTGAGCCAAATCGAAATAGTTGGAACGGATTCGATCCACCTCATCAAAAACCTGCTCTTTAGAGGCGATACCCGCTTCGATCACTTTGCGGGAGTTAATCACCTCAACAGCTTTCTCCGAGAGGGTGATGGGCGAAGAGCCTGAGGGGCCAGCCAGGCATTTCTGCAAACCGGCGGTAGCGGCGTCAATCTTCCACTCATCAACCTTCAAATCGTTACCACCAATGGAAGCTGTGGCATCGGTGTAGAAGAGCACGCCGTGCTTCTCGCAGATCTCGCCAACACCCTCTAGGGGCTGGTTCATGGTGGTTGAGGTATCGCCCTGTACCAGGGCCAGTACCTTGGGCCTCTCCTCAACAATGGCCTGTTCAATCTGCTCGGGGGTGAACACCGTGCCCCACTCAATCTCACGCACAGCAACCTCGGCACCGGCACGTTGGGCGATCTCCTGCAAGAGCAAACCAAAACGGCCAAAAGAGGGAACCAATACCTTGTCACCGGGCTTAATCAGCGAAACAAGAGCCGCCTCAATACCGGCACGCGAGGTACCATCTATCAGAAAAGTCTGCTCGTTCTCAGTCTGAAAAACAGTGCGGAAGAGTTGCATGGTCTCGTTCATGTAGTCGGTCATCACCGGATCATACTGACCAACCAACGCAGCCGAAATCGCCCGGTGCACGCGGGGATCAGCGTTAATGGGGCCGGGGCCCATCAGAAGACGGTAGGGAGGGTTAATCATGTCAGTCATCGGTTTTCTTCCTTACTTGGCCTCTGCCGGGGAAAAGTCTGTGGTTGTGGTCAGAAAAGTACCGCGGCGGGGAGCGAACTGACCGAGGGCATAAACGGTCTCGCCCCGCACTATCGTTGCCTCAACGCGTCCCTGCAGGCGAGCGCCGTCATAGGCCGAAATCGGATTTTTGTGCTGCAGGTCGTGAGCGTTGATGGTCTGCTCGGCCAGCGGGTTATAGATAAGAAAATCTGCATCTGCTCCCACTTCTAGGCGACCCTTTTGGCTGAGGCCTACCAGGTTTGCGGGTGAAGCACTCATCCACTGCGCTACCTTCTCTAGCGGGATACCGCGCTTGGTTGCCTCTGCCGCTACCGCTGTGAAGCTCACCTGCAGACCGGCTACGCCGCCCCAGGCCCGCACCAGATCGCCGTCGGCGTTGAACTTCTGCTCGGCATCGGCGGGAGAGTGGTCTGAGACAATCAAATCTAGGGTTCCGTCGAGCAAGCCCCGCCAGAGTGCATCTTGCTGGCTCTTGCTACGAATCGGTGGACAACACTTAAACTGCGATGCGCCGTCTGGAATTTCTTCTGCCACAAAGGTCAGGTAATGGGGGCAGGTTTCAGCGGTAATCGGCAGACCTGCCTTCTTGCCTTGAGTAATAACCTCAAGTGCTTCCGCTGATGAAACGTGCAGAATATGGGTGCGGCAGCCGGTCTTTTCAACGTTTCTCAGCACCATTTCGATAGCCTGCACTTCAGCTAGCGGCGGGCGCGAATCGGCAAAGGCGGTATAGGACGTCGCTGACTCAAGAGCATGCGCTTCGATGGTTTCTGCGTGTTCGGCGTGAATAACCAGTAGCGAGTCTAAACGCTTAATTTCGCGCATTCCCTCATAAAGGGTTTGCTCATCAACCGAAGGAAATTCCTCTACTCCCGAATCAAGGGTGAAGCATTTGAAACCGAAGACTCCGGCCTTTACCAGGTCTTTGAGCTCTCCCAGGTTGCCGGGTACCAAGCCGCCCCAGAAACCGGTATCAACGTAAATCTGCTTCTCAGCCACCTGTTTTTTGAGCTTGAGAGCGCCTTCGGTGGTGGTGGGGGGAATGGAGTTCAACGGCATATCGATGACGGTGGTAGCACCTCCGGCTGCCGCTGCCCTAGTACCTGATTCAAAGCCCTCCCAGTGGGTGCGGCCCGGTTCGTTGAGATGAACGTGAGTGTCTACAACACCGGGAAAGAGCAGGTAATTCTCATCAACAAAGATGTCTTGCTCACGCGGTTCGTAGCTATCAATAGCAGAGATCTTTCCGTTCTCAACGGTAATGCTTGCGGGCTGAAACCTGCCCTCAAGAAGAGCTTGAGTTGCGGAGATGCGCTGAGGCATTGAGGAATCTCCTGTCATTGATCTAGGTGGGTGTCTGCTCTCCACTGTAGAAGCGGCACAAGTCGAGTCGATTACTCAAAAGTAACAGTAGTGTTTCAAATTTAAGGATTATGGAATATTAATTTCACAGAAGTTTCCGAGCAGTATGAAATTATTATTTCATCTTCTTGCTCAAATCAATGCTTGGGTGGGTCGAAAATACGTAGCTGACTAGAGGTGTAGCCCACCAATTTACATTTTGAAAACACAATTTTTTCTCAGGCGCAACAGCTGGTTATCTTTCTGAAATTTTAGTTTCTTAGAGTGGATGGTGAAAAAACACAGACCGCTAGCCCTGTCGAAAGACCAGCCCAAGGGAGAAACCCCATGCGTTTGAGCACTACCACGCAGCCCATTGTTAAGGCAGATAGAGCGCAATATGATCCAACCCTCTACAACGAAGATATTGTCCCGCTCAAAGAACAAAGGTGGGGATCCTACAACATCTTCGCCTTCTGGATGAGCGACGTCCACTCAGTCGGCGGTTACGTTACTGCAGGCTCCCTTTTCGCGCTGGGTCTTTCCAGCTGGCAGGTTCTCGTCTCCCTCTTCATCGGCATTGTGCTGGTTCAGATTTTTGTGAATCTGGTGGCTAAGCCCTCGCAGGTAACCGGCGTACCTTACCCCGTGATCAACCGAGCCATCTTCGGCATTAAGGGCGCGAACATTCCGGCCATCATTCGAGGCATCATCGCAATTGCCTGGTACGGTGTGCAAACCTTCCTCGCATCAGAATCCCTGGCAATCATCCTGCTCAAGTTCTGGCCCTCCCTCGCACCCTACTACGATGTTGACCAGCACAGCTTTCTCGGGCTCTCTCCGGTCGGCTACCTCTGCTACTTTATTCTCTGGCTGGCACAGGCGATCCTCTTCTGGAACGGCATTGAATCAATCCGCAAATTCATCGACTGGGCAGGCCCGGCAGTCTACGTCGTCATGATTGTCCTGGCCGGTTACCTGGTTTCCCAGGCCGGCGTAAACAACATCTCCCTCAACCTCTCCAACGGCCCCGTACTTGGCTTCGCAGAATCCATTCCGGTCATGCTCACCGCTATTGCCCTGGTTGTTTCATACTTCTCTGGCCCCATGCTAAACTTCGGCGATATCTCCCGCTTCGCAAACTCCTACGAGGCAGTCAAGAAGGGCAACTTCTGGGGTCTTCCGGTCAACTTCCTCTTCTTCTCCCTGCTCACCGTGATCACCGCATCGGCTACCATGCCGGTCTTTGGCCAGCTGATGACCGACCCCATCGAGACCGTCAACGCAATCGGCACCCCCTTCGCTATTATTCTGGGTGGCTTCACCTTTATGCTGGCCACTGTGGGTATCAACATTGTGGCTAACTTTATTGCCCCCGCCTTTGACTTTTCCAACGTTGCTCCCCACAAAATTTCCTGGCGAGCAGGCGGCTTCATTGCGGCCGTCGGCTCCATCTTTCTCACACCCTGGAACTGGTATGCCAATGATCAAGCAATCCACTACACCCTGGGTCTGCTGGGCGGATTGATTGGCCCCCTTTTCGGCATTCTGATTGCCGGCTACTACAAGGCAGCCCGAGAGTCAGTCAAAGTAGCTGATCTTTATACCCGAAACCCACAGGGCCTCTACTGGTTCTCCGGTGGCTACAATAAAAACGCTCTGTTTGCCCTGATTGCCGCAGCGATTCCAGCTATCGCGGCAATTCTGGCATCACCTCTGGTTCCCGGTCTGAGCTGGTTAGCAGACTTTAGCTGGTTTATTGGTTGCGGAATCAGCTACGCAGTCATGGTCGCCTGTGAAAAGAAGAACCCCCAAATCAAGCCCGCTCTTGCTGCGAGTACACCCGAAGCCGACCAGCTGATTACCAAATAGAAAGTTCTCAGAGTGAAAATCAAGGTTATTAACCCCAATACCACCCAGTCCATGACCAGGCTGATTGAGCGCTCCCTCTTTACTTACGCAGTCGAGATCGACCTGCAGGTAGTCTCGCCAAGCATGGGGCCGGCATCCATCGAGTCTCACTATGACGAAGCGCTTTCGGTACCCGGTCTACTCGCCGAGATTAAATCCGGACTGGACTGGGGTGCAGACGCCTTTGTGGTGGCCTGCTTTGGTGATCCCGGTATTGAGGCTGCCCGCGAGATCTCCCCGGTGCCGGTAATCGGTATTGCCGAGGGCGCTTTTCACGTAGCTTCTCTGCTGGGCGGAAAATTCTCGATTGTTACCACCCTGGCACGCACCATTGGCCGCGCAGAGTACCTTTTACATGAGACCGGACTGGGTGCTCGCTGTGCCGGTGCGCACGCCTGCGATATAGCGGTGCTGGATTTAGAAAAGCCTGAGTCTAACGCTCTGGAGACCATAATTGAGGCCTCGCGTGCGGCTCTTGCAGCCGACGAAAGCCATGCTGTGGTTCTGGGATGCGCGGGTATGGCTGAATACGTTGATGAAGTTTCTGCCGCAATTGGTGCTCCGGTGGTGGACGGCGTGAGCGCGGCGCTGCTGCTCGCCAAGACTTTGGTCTCACTGGGGCTTAGGCCCGCCAAGAAGGGCGAACAAGACTTCCCGCCCGCTAAGCGATACACAGGACTGCTGAAAGATTTCGCGGTCTAAAATCTCATTTTGTGCGGTCGCCGAGAGGTGCCTCGGCACCATGTTTAAATACCCTGCTCCCACCTGCAAAAAAATATGAAACAAAGTTGTTACTCAACTGATTTAGACGTGAAACTATACGTTGACTAGTGTGAAAACCTAATTTTGTATCTTGGGTTTTATGAAACAAAAGATGCAAAAAACCTTCTCATCCCTATTTTTTCAACTCGGCGTAGCTATTCTTCTGGGAACTCTCATTGGTCACTTTTGGCCTACCACAGGTGCAACACTCAAGCCCCTCGGTGATGGCTTTATACAGCTCATCAAAATGGTGATCTCCCCCATTGTTTTTCTCGTAGTTGTCACCGGCATTGCCAAGGCTGGCGATATGAAAGCTGTGGGGCGCGTAGGCGTTAAGGCTCTGGCATACTTTGTGGTAGTCTCCACAATTGCCCTAATCTTCGGCATGGCTATGGCCTATATTTTCAATCCCGGTTCAGGCTTGAACATTGATCCATCAAGTCTTGACTCCAGCGTTCTTGATGAAAAAACTTCTGCAGAAAAACCAGGTGGTTTCGCAGAATTTTTGCTGGGAATGCTTCCGGTTAGCGTCATCGGCGCCTTTGCGGAGAATGAAATCCTGCAAATCCTTGTATTCTCGGTACTCTTCGGCCTGGGGATAGTAGCTGTTGGCCAAGAAAAATGTGCGCAGCTCATCGCTTTCTTCGACACCGTTCTTTCAATCTTCTTCAAGATTATGAACTGGATTATGCGAATCTCACCATTGGGTGCCTTCGGAGCCATTGCATTTATTATTGGCCAGTACGGAATTGAAACAATCGGCACCTACGTCAAACTCATCATCGCTTGCTATGTTTCAGCGGTTCTCTTCATTCTACTTCTGGGCGGAATCGCCCGATGTGGCGGCGGCGTAAGCCTGTGGAAGTTCTTCCGCTTTACCAAGGATGAATACCTTCTAGCTCTGGGTACAGCCTCCACCGAAGCTGTTATGCCTCGCATGATGGATAAGCTCAATCGTGCAGGATGCTCTCGCACTACTACCGGCCTGGTATTCCCTACCGGTTACTCATTCAATATGGATGGTTCAGCCATCTACCTCTCAATCTCTCTGGTCTTTATGACTCAGGCATTCGGCGTGGATCTCTCCTTGAGTCAGCAGATTACTGCTTTGGCGGTGTTGCTGTTGACTTCGAAGGGGATGGCCGGCGTTCCTGGCTCTGCCTTCTTGGCCCTGTCTGCAACCTCTGCAGCTCTGGGACTTTTCCCGGTATCAGGTGTAGCGCTGATGCTTGGAGCCGACAGACTCATGGATTCCATGCGAGTGGTTGTAAACCTGACAGGTAATTGCGTGGCTACATTTGTAGTAGATCGCTGGGAGGGCAAGCTCAACCTCAATCAGGCACATGCAGTTCTTGGTTCACGAGAAACTGGCAAAGATACATCTGTCCCTTTCCGAGAGTCTGATGACGATCAAGGTATCACTCAGGAACTTGAGAAAATTCTGAGCGATTCCAAGAAAGAATCTAAGGTCTAAAAGCACTGAATCTTTTGTTTCATGAGATTCCCGAGAGACCATTTATCCCCCGTTTTGACTAGGCAGAACGGGGGATAAATGGCATTTAGGTGGGGTGTAAAAACCACACCACAGGTATGTGAAATTCAGATTACAGAAACTAAAAATACTGAAACTTAGCATTTACGCCAGAGAAACTGCCCCGAAGTCTCACTTTTCTAAGCTGGTGCCAACACAACAGACCACCACACCTTCGGGAGCTTCCATGAACCTCAAAGAGTTCAACGAAACTTCAAGCGCAGATTTGCAACCGCACCTGAAAGCCTGCGTTTCCATTCCAGCTTTCAGTCACGCACTCATCAACCAACGGCCCTACCTCAACCGCCAGGATCTACTGGAAACAGCTAAGGCAAATATCGCCACCTGGTCAGCAGAGGAAGTAACCGAAGCCCTCAGTCAGCATCCCCGCATTGGTGAGAAGAAAGCCCCCGAGAATCTCAGCGTGGTCGAAGCAGAAAACAGCAGGCAGGAACAGCAGGGTGTTCAAGACTCTGATCTGAGCACCTGGGAATCAGCCAATGCCAGTTACGAGAAACAATTTGGGCACGTATTCCTAATTCGCGCGGACGGCAGAGATAGTGCCGAAATGCTCTCAGAACTCAAACGTCGCATGAAAAATTCTCCCCAGCAAGAAGAGCTTGAACGCAAACAGCAGCTGGGAGAAATTTCCCTGCTCCGCCTTGAGAAGTTGGTGAACGCATGAGCTTTCTCAGCACCCACATTCTTGATACGGCCAACGGATCACCGGCCGAGGGGCTCACTGTTCATCTGTTCAGCGGCGAACAAAAGATAGCCAGCGGAACTACAGATTCTGACGGACGTATTTCAGACCTCGGTCCTGATCAGCTTGAAACCGGCGACTACACCCTGGTCTTTGAAATAGGCGATTACTACCCCCGAACCAGCTTCTGGAACTCAGTCAGCCTTACGGTCTCTCTCGTACAAGAAACCGGTCATTATCATATTCCCCTTCTTCTCTCCCCCTATTCCATCTCAAGTTATCGCGGTAGCTAAAGGCAAAGGATTCAGATTATGTCGATAACTCTCAATCGCTCAGAAAGCGCGGCACCCATCACTCTGCCAGAGAATGAAAAGCTCCCTCTGGGGCAGAACATTATTCTTGGCCTTCAGCACATTCTCACTATGTACGGCGGAGTCATTTCTGTTCCGCTGATTGTGGGCACAGCTGCAGGTCTCGAGACAGCCCAGGTTGCGGTGCTGATTGCTGCAGCACTCTTTGTTTCAGGTGCAGCCACCATTCTGCAGTCTTTGGGCATTCCTTTTTTCGGTTCCAAACTACCTCTGGTACCGGGGGTCTCTTTCGCGGCAGTTTCTACCATGACCACCATCGCCAGCGGTGACGGCGGCCTGCAGTCGGTCTTTGGCGCCGTGCTGATAGCCGGGATCTTCGGCGTTGTGATTGCACCTGTTTTCTCAAAGATTGTGCGCTTCTTTCCCACTGTTGTTACAGGAACCATCATCACCGTTATTGGTGTCTCCCTACTCCCGGTGGCCGTTCGATGGGCCATGGGCGGCATAGCAGACGCACCCACCTACGGGGCGCCGTCCAACATTGCACTTGCGGCAGTAACTCTCGTTTTCACCTTGGCTTTCTCCGCATTCAAGAAGCTCTCTAAGCTGGCCGTGCTGCTGGGTATTTTCTGCGGAACTATCGTTGCGGTGCTGACAGGCCAGGCATCATTCGAGAAGGTTTCACAGTCGGAAATTTTCGCCTTTCCTGCCCCCTTCGCCTTTGGCCTACCCACTTTTGAAATTGGCGCCATTATCTCTATGTGCGTGGTCATGATCGTGATCATGACTGAAACTACCGCAGACATTCTGGCAGTGGGCAAGATTATCGGCACCGACGTCAACGAGAAGCGAGTGGCCGACGGCCTGCGAGCAGATGCTATCTCCACCGCAATCTCGCCCCTCTTCAACTCCTTCCCCGCCTCCGCTTTTGCGCAGAACGTAGGCGTGGTAGCCATGACCGGAGTACGCTCCCGCTTTGTGGTCGCCACCGGCGGCGGAATCCTGGTAGTTCTGGGGCTACTGCCCATTCTTGGCGCGGTTATTGCATCGGTTCCCTACCCGGTACTGGGTGGTGCGGCCATTGTACTCTTTGGCTCTGTCGCAGCCAGCGGTATTCAGTCCCTGGCCACTGTTGACTACTCCAAGGGAAAGAACTCACTGATCGTCGCAACTTCCATTGCCTTCGGCCTGATTCCCATCGCGGTTCCCGCTTTCTACGATCAGTTCCCCACCTGGTTCGCCCTGATCTTCGACTCGGGTATCTCAGCAACCGCCATTGCCGCTTTTAGTCTCAACCTAGCCTTCAACGAACTACCCAAGTCTTTCTCCACCTCAAAAGCAGCGGTCTTAGCCCCCGCCGCAGAATAAGAAAAGAGTTATAGCCATGACAATCCAGTACACCGAAAATACAACAGAATCAGCGGTAGCCGGCGAAGCGTCGTCTTACTATACCCCTAAAGCCCTCGAAAACCTGGCGGTGCTTGAACAGCGGGTACGCGAAGACCTTGAAACCACAGCCCACGCACACCAGTGGGTGCCCAGCAAACCTGGCCTTGACTTCAATGTGCTGATTGTGGGCGGTGGCCAGGCCGGTCTAGGCGCGGCTTTTGCGCTCAAACGCGAAAACATTGACCGCGTGCAAATCTTTGAAGCGGATACTCGCGATCACAACGGCTGCTGGATTAACTACGCCCGCATGCACACCCTGCGCAGCCCCAAGCACATGAAGGGAATTGAGCTTGACGTTCCTTCACTGCACATTCGCCGCTGGTTTGAAGCGGTTTACGGAGCTGAGGCATGGGAGCGAATTAAGCTGATTCCCCGCCTCGACTGGAACGCCTACCTGCGCTGGTACGAAAAAATGACGGAGGCCCCTGTGCAATACGGCACTCGAGTGGTAGCCGTGCATAAGCCCGCTACACCTGAGGCTCCTTTTGTTGTGGATGCTGAGGTCACCGATTTGAACGGTCACATTAAGCTAATCAGTGTAACGGCACAGCGGGTTATTTTTGCCTTGGGCCTCACCGGCGGTGGAGCTATCAACGTACTACCGGAGATTAGCACGCTACCTTCAAACCTGTGGGCGCACACGCAAGATCCCATTGATTTCAAGGCTCTGGCTGGCAAGAAAGTGCTGGTCGTCGGTGCTGGGGCCTCGGGTTACGACAATGCCGGAACAGCACTTGAGAATGGTGCTGCTCAGGTTAAGGTACTCATGCGCCGTACCGAAGTCCCCTCTCACAACCCGCTTCGCTGGATGGAGTTTCCGGGCATGCAGGAGCACTTCTTCGACCTCACCGACGAGCAGAAGTGGGAGTTCTCCACTTTCAACGGGGGCCTGCCCCAGCCGCCCACTCAGCACGCAATTTGGCGCTGCTTTAACCACGAGAATTTTGAGCTGGTGCGTGGTGCTACCGTAGCGCGCTACGAAATTAAGGACGGCGCCGCAGCGGTTACAGCAGTTATATCAACTCCCGAGGGGGAGCGGGTAGAGGATTTTGATTTCGTTATTTCAGCAACCGGTTACAAGGTTGATTTAAGTCAACGCACTGAGCTGGCAGAATTCATCGATGACATTCTGCTCTGGGAAGATGTTCACGAGCCAAGCCGCAAGCACCCCATGGGCAAAAATCCCTACCTGGGTGATGCTTTCCAATTTACGGCTCGCCCCGATTCCGAGGCTCCCTGGCTTAACCGTTTGCACCACTTCTCTACCGCCGCCCGAGCCTCAATGGGAGTGACAGGTAATCAGCTTTCAGGAATCTATGGCGGCATTAAGCGTATTGGTTGGTCGATTTCTAGCGACATTACCCGGGAGAACTGGGGATCTTTTATGAGTGACTTCCGGGAATTTGAGGCTCTAGAGATTAGTTCGGTCGGTGCCCACACCGAGGCCGATGGTTGGTATCCGCAGACCAGCAGGTTTGGTGTGGGGCACTAGTGACATGCTAAATGGCAATTTTGTATTAGGTAGGGGTGAGATCCTGCGGTAGGCCCTTAGAGCGCGGCCGGGGTACCAGACACCGGCATTAGGAAATTCGGGTGAAATCACCAATTAACCCCACAAACAAGCCATTTGGCAGAAACAACCACTACACAGAAGGTGATATACGTTACTCTATGAGGTGATTACTCGCACCCACACACCACGTAACCACCCGGAGAACCTCACCCATGAACACACCACACAAAGCGCCCCTGCCCCTGGTCTTTCTCGCCCTCGCCAGCCTGACCCTGGCCGGCTGCGCCTCCTCTGAAGCAGGGCAAACAACCCCAAGCGAAGCCAGCGCAAGCACCTCAGCTTCAGCCGAAGCTATCACTGACTCTTCAGCCTCTGCCCCAGGCGCCACCTCGGCAGATTCTTCCGCCGGTGAGCAGAAATACTCCGGTGGCTCCAAGGCCCCTGCCGGTGAGTACCGCGCTGCTGATGAGCATGGCCCGGCTCAGAATGTGCCCAAGCCGAAAGAGCCGGAGGGAATGCATGTGGAGTCAACGGAGGCGATGGAGAAATTCATCTACTACTGGGCATCATCTCGTAACTTTGCCGTACAAACCGGAGACATAACTTTTGTAGGAAAACAGGTCTCTTCTGACTACAAAGAAGAGGCAGATACCTACGCAAACTGGAAGGCTCTTTACGCATCTGGCGGGTGGGCAGTTGGAGGTGAAATAGAACCCCGCCCATATATGGATGGAGTTATCTCTCATGGAGATGGATACTACTCAGTTCCCATTAATTACTTAATGAATGATGTTGCCTATTTTTCAGAGGGAAAGGTAACAACTTACCATCTGGCCGATGAAGGAAAACGGGGTTTTGAGCTGAAAATCCAATTCGCTGATGATGGCAATTGGTATGTGATAGATCAACTAGTAGTGGGTCAGTAACCATGGCACCAAAACTTCGAGACATGGTACCTTTAGCCATTCTATTCCTGACTTGTCATTCAATAACCATGCCTGCTTTTGCGGCAGATGCACCTACAACAGTTATCGAGAGTGAATCATCAACAACTGATTCAGGATTTGAAGTTCTCATACGCAAAACAGAACACCTAATGTCAGGAGAAGCCCCACCTACTTTTAAAGCGTCACACGAAAAGATACCTTCAAGCAATAACCTTGAAAGTTCATCTTTCAGTTCTGTAGGTCCATCCCTCATCCTCAATCGACCTCAAAACGGTGCCACCGCCCTCACCCCCAGAACCACCACCAACGGCCACAAAGGCACCCCCGACATCACCCGAGGCACCACCGCCCTTGACGGAGCCTCCTGCGTCACCCTCAACGGCACCGGAAAAGCCGGACGCCTCACCAGAATCCCCCTCCCCATCAGTGGCGACACCACCGGCACCGACTCCTACAACACCGACGACGCCGGCAACTACGCCTGCATCACAGACAACACCCCCACTAGCGAACAAGCCACCACCAATAACGGCGAAAAAATCAACAACCAACAACCACCCCAAGAAATCACCCTCACCCAGCAAGACCTCCAGAACCTCCCACTACCCGCCGCTCAACTCCACCAAGACCAAGCACCCCACACCCTCAAAAACTACAACACCAACATCTACGCCCAGGCCACCACCGGCACTTTCACCGAAACCATTGCCGGCCAAACAGTAGAAATCAAAGCCACCCCCATCTCCTACACCTTCACCTACGGCGACGGCACCACCCTTGGTCCCGTCACCAATCCCGGCCATAGCGTCGGCACCACCTGGGACGTCAAAACCCCCACCTCCCACCAATACACCCAGACAGGCACATACCACTACACGGTCACCACCGACTACCGGGGGGAGTACCGGGTTGCTGGTGAGAGAGGCTGGCGCGTGATTCCCGGTAGCGCCAGCGTCACCAGCCCGACTCAGAGCCTGCAGGTCTGGCGGGTGGAATCAGGCCGAGTAGCGGAGGATTGCAGAGCTGATGGACAGGCCTGGGGATGCGGCCCTGCTGGTGAATAGGAGAGCGGGTGCCTGCGCTTATGGCGTGTATTTTCTTGGGTGTAACCGGCGGCTAGGTGTAGGGCCATCCGGGGGTGCCTTTTCTGAGTCTGACCAGCAAGTGGCCCCGGGATCGGTTCTTTGGCCACACCCGGGACCACTCGCCGGTCAAACAGAGGCGGGAATCACCTCTGAGGTCACCGCACCCGGGGCCACAGGGCAAAGCTGTAACTTTCTGGGGTGGCAGAGCAGGGGTCACCCCTTAGATAGCCAACGTAG
Source organism: Rothia aerolata (assembly GCF_014635585.1). Lineage (GTDB taxonomy): Bacteria > Actinomycetota > Actinomycetes > Actinomycetales > Micrococcaceae > Rothia > Rothia aerolata. The sequence continues at coordinate 57,456 of NZ_BMDC01000004.1, read as the reverse complement.
GGTGCTGCCCCGAGACGCTAGCCGTTTCTGCCGCTATTAAAACGGCGCTGGATCCCAACAATATTTTGACACCGGGGCGCTCGATTTAATAAGTCCTCGCCGAGTGGTGGATTTTAGGCTTAAAATCACGGGATTTTAAGCCTAAAATCCACCACTCGGCGAGAGAGCAATTAGCCTTCGCCAGCCCTCAAAGCTGATTCCGAGCCACTCGGTAGCCCCTGCCCAAAATCTCCGCCCATCAGGTTGCGGCGGTTGCCAATATCGGGGCCACCGGCGGGGCGCTCGGTAACCCCTGCCAGGGTTGCGGCAAAGCCGGCTGGCTCCATTGCGGGGGCGGTAGTGACGTCGGCGCCGCCGGTACCGCAGGCGGTAGCCGCTGCCGGAAGCTTCTTGGGCTTAACCGAGCGTGCTTTAGAAAAGCGTTCCAGCTGCTCGCGATCTGGATAGTTGAAGGAGACTTTCACCGCGCCGTCCACCAGCAAAATCGGCAGCACTTCGTGCCCCGAGACCTCAATCTGCTCAGCCACCGGCACGCACTGCTCAAAGGCAGAGGGGTAGGAGTCGGTGGAGTACACCGCGATGTCTAGCCCGGAATCGAGAAGTTCCTGGGCGGTTTCAAGAAATTCGGTGCGGTCGGCGTCGTTGGGATCATCGGGGTTCTCGCCGGGGCCGGGAATGAAAACCTCGAGTTCGGCCGGGTCGGTAATCTCAGCCATGTGCGCTCCTTCGTTCAAGCTGTACTCACATCTAACGTTACCGCCGCAACCAATATTTCGAGAAAGCGCGAAGACGGTTCCAACTCTCGGAAAAATTGCCCAATCAGCGAATAAAAACTGTGCCCGTTACGCAAAGAGGGTAGTCTCTTAGTTAGATACAACACTTCAACGCAAGGAGTAATGATGTTCGGCTTCGGCAAGAAAAAGAAGGCTGAAGAAGCACCCGCACCCGCAGAGGCAACGCCGGCAGGTCCGCTCGGTGAAGAGCTGGTTGCCCCGGCAACCGGCACCTACAAGCCTCTGACCACCGTCGCTGACCCGGTTTTTGCCCAGGGCATGATGGGCGAGGGCTTTGCGGTTGACCCCTCCGAGGGCACCGTGGTTGCCCCCGTAACTGGCGAGATTGCGCTGCTGCAGGACTCCCTGCACGCTTTTATGATCCGTTCTGAGGACGGCGCCGAGGTACTCGTTCACGTGGGTATCGACACCGTGGAGCTCGGCGGCCGCGGTTTTACCTCCACCGCGGAGATTGGCCAGAAGGTCACCGCCGGTGAGCCCCTGATTACCGTGGACTGGGCCAAAATTGAATCTGAAATTCCCTCCAAGGAAGTCATGGTAATCGTGACCAATTCCAAGGCTTTTGGCGTGGCACGCGACGATGAAACCCAGCGTCCGGTAACCGCCGGCGACAAGGTGGCAAACACCGTTAAGAAATAGCGGTTAAGCCCCGTTTTCAGCATGAGGGCGCCAGCGCATTTATTCTGCGCTGGCGCCCTCATTATTGTGGAAACCGGGCTCTGCTCTAGCAATTTAGCCCAGGAAAAACCTCTTCAAAGCCGTTTTGAAGTTTTTTCCGTTCTCCTGGGCCACCGCCTCGCGGCAGGTTTGCGGAACGTTGTCGGTCTTTGGAGTTGGCTCTTCTGAGAGCTCTGTATCTGTCTCTAGCTGTTGCTGAACTCGCTCGGTGCGTTCCTCAGAGTGGGTTCCGAAAGCGCTAGTGGCAAAGTCTTCTGCCAGACAACGTTCGGTGGCGTTCAGCTTGTCTGCATTGTGGGTTTCAAGCTCGTGGCGAAGGTCTTTGATTTCATCTTCGGGATCGTCAAAATCCAGATCGGAAGGTTGGCTGGTAGCCAGCTCCTCGGGAATCGTCTCCGGCTCCGGGGGCGTCACAGGCGCCGTCCCAGATACTGTCTCCGGGGCTCCCGCTACGACGGTAGATAGCCGAGCAGCGTCGTCCTTAAAATTCTCGGTCCAAACGCCGGCGACAAAATCTGACAGAGACTCGGCAACGAGGAAAGGTGCAGCGGCAACGTGAGCCGGGCGGTCAATTATCTGGCCTACCGCCCCGCCTTCTTCCGGGTCAAGATCGACGGCGTAGAGATTTTCGGAGTCGTGGGCAATTTCAACCCAACCGGGGTTGCTCAGCTGGGTTTTAACCGCGGAGGGCTCCGGTTCTTCGGGTAGCTGCCCATCTTCAGGCAGTGCACCGGTAGCGAATTCGGCACCAAAAGTGGCGCTCAGGCCGGAGGCAAGAATCTCACCGTAGGGCCCCTCGGCAATCGCGCCCTCACGCACCAGGGTGCGCAAGAACCGGACTTCGGGCAGGGTTTCTCGGAGCTCTTCGGCGGCCTGCACCTCTTCGTGGGTGTAGCCCTGACGATGACCGCGCTCAATGAGCGCCGTGCGTAGCGCCATGCCGTTGTTGTCTGCTCTGCGGAGTGTGGGGGTGTTGTTCATAGTTGAGGACGTCGCGCTTTCGGCGTCTTGTGCAATTTTCTGGGGGAGAGTAGGTTCAACCGAGCCGGGGCCTCCGACATTCGAGCGTGCAGACCCATCGCCGCCGGGAGCTGAATATTTTTCAAGGAAGGCGGCGAGTGTAGGGATATTCGATGATTTGTCCCCGTGGAGAGTCATGGTGCCATTTTCTCACATAGCCGCCTGGGAACGGTGGAAGAGGCTGCGGTGGGATTAATTGTTTGGGCTATTGGTTTGGCGCTCGGGTGTGGTTTCACGTGAAACGTCAACCAGTTCTTGTTGTTTTAAGGACGACGGAGGGTGGGGGTTGCTGTGGTGTTGCCTCTCTGTTTGACCGGCAAGTGGCCCCGGGCGCGGCCAAAGAACTGCTCCCGGGGCCACTTGCTGGTCAATTACCTGCCATCCAGCCGGGCAGGATGCGAACGTACCCCCTGACCCAGAAATCACTCTGGAACAGGGAACTTAGCAGGCGCTGACAGCGCTGTATTCAAAACTGGGCGCGAGGAAGGTAGCAGAAAGCTACACCAGCACCATCGCGTTTGCCGGGGAGCCCGTGGCGCCTACAACGTTCAGGGGCTTCACGGTAATCATTGCTTCCCACCGTTTGATGGAAGCCATATAAGAAGAAAGAGTGTCTACTTTCCATAACTCGCCAATGGGCATACCCAGCTTGGCGAGTAGCTCCTGGTGCATCATTCCCCTGTCATTAGGGGCGCTCTCTTTGAAAGGGGAATAATTAACGGGTGGCAGGCATTCCAAAGCAAAGTTATCTGTAGCGACCAAAGCTACTTGGTGGTCCCATAACCACTCTAGGAATTCAAGCGACTGCTCAATTCCCGAAGAGCGCCGGGTCTGCGCCTGGGAGCGTCTCTGAGCGGTGGGCATCGAGAGAAACCACTCTGCCCAACCGGTTCGGATAATGAGGATATCGCCGGGTTTCAACTCTGTTTTCTGGAAATCCAAAGCAGAGACAATATCGGTAAGGGGAATTGCCTCGCCCGCCCCATGGTCAATAGGGCGGGAATCAATATCTCGAAAACGAGCCAGGTCAGCTAGAACGCACCGGGTTACTAGGGGCTCCTCTGCCCAGTGCTGAACGCCGATTTCGCGAGTTCCCGGCGCCACGACGTCGTCCTTAATACCGTTGTAGAACCCCAGTCCATCAGCGCGGCGGTGGCGTAACCCGTCAACCTGAGAAGAGCCCTGAAGATAGTATCCGTTCAGATAATCATCGCGATGGGCGGGGTGGTTTCCGTAAATAACGTGCTGAGGTGCTTCGCGCTTGACCGACATGCCTGGGTCAAAAGCATCAACGGGGTAGTCAAGGTTGAAGATTCTCCCCTCAAGCACCAAATCTTTAGCCTCTAGAACTTTCTGAGGGGTAATAAAACTGGGTGTGCCCCGATCTGGGTTTTCAAAAATTCCCCAGGAGGTACCAGACAGTTTTCCCTCTCGCTGAAGAAGATCTGCATAGGTGGGGTAGTTAGGCATTGTTCTCTACGTCCTTCCGCGTGTAGCTCAGTAGGAAAGCGCATATAGCGCTGATAGAGGCCAGGATACAAACGGGAATCACGAAGGAACTACCGAGATAGGTCAGCATCGGCACGTTGGCGATAGCGATGCCCAGGGTCTGCCCGAGCACAATAACAATTCCACCTATGAGTGATAGCCCAAAGCAGATGACAAAGAGAAATTCTAAAGTTTTCTTGATCATTTTTTCTCCTAGACAGGGAGGACGCCGAGAATAACGAGCACTCCAATAGCCAGCAGAGGGAGCGCGTAGTAGAGCATCATGCGGGTGAACTGCTGTATGGGATTTACGTTGGCAATGCCGCAAGCAACATAGAGAGGCGGTCCACCCGGAGGAACCGCAGCTTCGCAGGAGGAGAAGATGAGGGTTGCAACCGCTGCTGTGGGTGCCGGAACTCCGGCAGACACCAGGGTTACTACGCCGACGGTACCCACGGCTGCCATCGTCGCGGTAGAGGAGAGCGGCGCGGCTACAGCAATAACAATGACGCCGACGAGGATAGCCAGGAGCCACAGGGGTAGGTGCATCTCGGAGAGAAGGCCGGTGAGTTGATCTGACAACCCCGTTGTTGCGAGCGCGTTTGCCCCGGCGAAACCAAAGAGAACAGTGATTCCAACGGTGGTAAAACGGGGAACAGATTCGAGAATGAGTTCTTTCCAGCCGCCGGGGGAGCGGGGTAGTCTCTTGCTGCCCAGAAGCAGGCCGAGAAGAACCAGTACCACGGGAATCCAGAGAACAATGTTGATTTCCTTAGATAGGTCGGTGCCAGACCATGAGGAAAGCGCGCGGTAGAGCGGGCCAACCGTTAGCAAGAGCGGAATACCCACACCCACAAAGATGGAAAGGGTGCTCCACCCCTGGCGGAAAGAAGGCCCGAAAGACATGCGGTTCTCCGCAGATTCTGCTTCCATACGGGACTGCCGCACAAAGATGAAGGTCACAATAAGGCGATGTAGAACGCACCAGAGACCGCCAAAAATCAGGGGAACAATAAGGTCATTAACGTTGAGGATGCTGCTTACCGTGGTTGAGCCAACCAGCGCAAACATAGAGGCACTGAAGGGGAAGGTGATTCCCATGCCGCCGTTGCCCGCGATGAGGGAGGCGGCGCGGCCTTTATCCATGTTGCTGCGGGTCATCCAGGGAATGGTTACGGCGCCGACAGTTGCGGAAATTGCGGCTTGATTATGGACGACGCTGCCCAGGCTCGCGGAGGCAAGGGTTGAGACGTAGGCGGGGCCGCCTTTAACGCCACCAAGAACAGAGTTCAAGAGGTTGATGAGTTTTTCCATGACCCCGGCTTTTTCAAGAAGAAAGCCCATGAAGACAAAAATCATGGTGGAATAGACAATTTGGTCGGTCAGAGCATCGTAGAGAGAGCTCCAGCCAACGGTGAGGATGTCTTTGCCCGCGAACAATATAGCAGCGATAAAGCCAAGAATCATTGCCTCACCTACGCTGCGCTTTATCACGGCGCACCAGCCGATGATAACGACTAAGTAAATAATAAGTGCCCATACGCCAATCATGGTCACTCACTTTCTAGGAGGGGGTGGGCACCGCAGAGGTGCCCACCTAAGGAATGTAGAAGTTAGTTTTTTTTACTGGTTTCTTTTAGTGCCCTCTGCGTTGTACACGATGAAAGCAAAAATCCCGGTAAAAACAGCCAGAATAATACTGGGGTGTTCTAGGGTCTCTTCTGCCCAGTCAATCCAGCTGGGCTGGGCAAAAATAAGGCCGATAATTTGTGTAAACACCAGGGTGAATGCCACAGCCAAAAACAGGGTTAGCGCAATGGTGTAGAGGACTCTAAAAAGTTTGCTGATGTGCTGTTTCATAGTGCTGCACTCATTTCAGACGTAGGTACCGGGGCGATACCGATTGCAATCAGTACTCCCAAAATGAAGATGGGTAGCACGTAGTAGACCAGAAGGGGAATGAAGGTGCTTTCTGGTTTTGCTCCGGTGATGCCGCAGGCAACGAAGATTGATCCGGATGCCGGAGGTGAAGAGCCCTCGGTTGAGGCGAAAACCAGCATGGCGGTTACCGCTAGGAGCGGATTTACTCCCGCGCCGATGAGGGCGAAAAGAGAGACCTGACCAACTGCTGAAAGAGTTGCTGTTGAGGAGAGGGGCCCGGCTACCAAAACCACGAGAAGACCAACCAGGGTAACCAGCAGCCACAGCGGAATGTTGACGCTTTCGATAATTCCCTCTACGTCGCGGGACAGGCCGAGAATATCCAGTACTTCACTGGCTGCGATAGCGAAGAAAAGCAGAACGCCAATAGTAAAGAACTGCGGAATGCTGCTCTCCATGAATTCCCACCATCCGCGCGCTGTCTTGGGAAGTTCTTTCCAGCAGACAATTGCGGTAATGAGAATTGCAAGAATAGGAATCCACTTAATGAGCGAGATAGAGTCTAGTGATTCACCGTATTTTCCGGTGGCTACCAGCGCGTTTGCCAGGGGGCCAACGGTAACCGCAATTGGAATGAGAGCACCCAAAACGATAAAGAGGGTGGGCCAACCGTTCTTCAGGGCTTGCGCGAAGGGGATTTGGTCGTCACCGGATTCATTCTTGATTCCGTCTTTATAGACGAACCAGAAAGTAAGTATTAGGCGCCAGATAACCTGATAGATACCGGCTACCAGAAGAGCCAAATACACCTGGCTAGTAGTGACTAGCGAACCGGCAAAGCCAATCATGATAATCATAGATGCACTGGGTGGCAGTGCGGCTCCCAGCCCCGCATTTCCGGCAATAACCGTTGCAGCTCGAGCCGGTGACCAGCCCGATTTGACCATCCAGGGGCCGGTGATAGATCCCGATGCGGCCGCGTTTCCGGTATTGGATCCGCCCACCAATGCTCCCATCGCACCGGAGGTAGCGGCATCTACCAATGCAGGGCCACCACGAACCTTGCCGATCGAGGAGGAAAGAATCTGCACCAGACGGCTAATGGCACCGGTTTTTTCAATAAAGTGGGTCATGAAGACAAAACCGGCTGCCGCGTAGAGTACTTCTGAAGTCGATGCTTCTACCACGGCTTCAACTGCTACAGAAGGTGCATTGAAGCCGGCGAAAAGTAAGGTTCCGAGAAAGCCCAGGATCATCGCTTCGCCCATATTGCGTTTAGCAACAACATTCCAAATAACGATGATGGCGATAAATACTGCCAGGGCAATAAGTGCTATAGGCATGGATTATCCCTCGTTACGTGCTTCCAAGATGCCCTTCATTCTGCGAGCTTCTTCTGCCAGTACTTCCTCACCGCCGCGGACTGCCTTTTCAAGGTCTGCGGGGCTAATAAAACAGATGCCGTCAGTATCTGCCACAACATAGTCACCGGGATGGCAGACGGTTCCGCCAATAGAAATATCGGTGTTTACTCGGAAGGGGCCGTGCTTGTAGGGGCCTGCCGGTGACTGGCCTGAGGCCCAGACGGGGAATCCCATGGCCTCCAGGTCGTCGCGATCCCGCACCGCGCCGTCCGTAATAAATCCAAGGATTCCTCGGTTGATTGCCCGGTTGGCAATTAGCTCTCCCATGAGTGCCCTGTCTGAGTGGCCATCGCCTGCTACAACCAGCACGTCACCGGGCTGGGCCACCTTGAGCGCGGCATGTACGCCCAGGTTGTCGCCGGCGTGAACGTGTACGGGTAGCGCACGGCCAACTAGGCGGGGTGCATGCCAAATAGGTTTAACGGAAGAATCCGCGAACCCGAGCCGGTCTCCGCCGTCACCAATTGCGGCGGTGGGTAGCTCTTTGAGTCGGGCGAGGAGGTCGGCCTCGCGGGTGGCATTAGCCGCTTTTGCGTGGAGCGCCAGGGCGCCAGCGGTAACCGGCCAGTCGGGGCGGGCTTCCTTGAGCATGGCGAGAGAGTCTGCGACTTCGTGCTGACGGCGCACAGCGTGCAGCTTTGTTCCGGATTCAAGACGGGCCACAATCGAGTCGTCGGGCACGTACTCAGCGATGACCTTCAGCATGGTCTCCCTATCGCCGAAGTGTTCGGCGGCGTCTAGCGCCTCGGTAATGAGCGCGCCCAGACCCTTGGCGAAGACGCTGCGCAGGAGCTTTCGGCTAGAGGCGTCGCCCACCACTGTGCTGATAGCTTCGGCGTTGCCGCCGGCTTCATTGAGTAAGGACGCCGCCCGGTCGGCTGCTGCGCCCGAAAGCGCGATGGGTGCCTTCTCTTTGTTGGCGGGTACGGAGCCCATCACCGAACCATCTGAGAACTGGCTAGCCTTCTCTCCCAGAGCTGTTTCGACCGCCTGCTTGAGGCTGGGCGAGCCCGAGTTGAGGTCAACATAAACAGCTTCGGGCCTGAGGGATGAAGCGACTTCGGCGGCCACAGATTCTGCGAATCGAGCGGTTACAAGACTCAGCACAATGTCTGCCTTGGCTACCGCCTCACCGGCGCTGTTGAAGCGCTCCACACCGGCGGGAGTTTCAACGGGGGCGGGGTCAAAGGCGAGAACTTCTTGGCCTGCTGAAATGAATCCTGCCGAGAAGAGGCGGCCTGCTTCGCCCAGGCCGAGCACTGCAATTTTCACGGGTAAATCTCCTTTGATTTATCATTCAGTGATAGCTACTACCGTGTAGCGATAAGTTAAAAGATTATAGTGATGGGCGTCATAAATCTGTCAAGACTATTTCACGGAGTATTTAATCTTGGGGAGTCCCGTTGGATAATGGGGGTGGATCGCCGTAAACATGAGGAGTAACGCTGTGGCAGAGTCAAATCAGGGGCGGACATTAGACCGGGCTTTGGCCATTCTTGAGCATCTGAGCACCTTAAATTCACCGGCTAAATTGAGCCATATTGCCAAAGAGACCGGTTTGCACGTTGCCACTGCGCAAAGAATGCTGAACCATCTTATTGACCGCAGCTATGTAAATCTCACGGAGGCAGGCTACACGCTCGGCGCTGCTGTTTTGCCGCTGGCCTGGGCTTTTACCTACCAAGACCGCACTTCGGCGGCAGCTTTTCCTCTTCTGACTTCAATTACGCAGAGCACGGGATTTACTTCCAGTGTGTTTGTGCAGTCTGGCGAAAGCCGGGTCTTAACGGCCCGCGTTGAGGCACCTAGCCCCATGCGTTATCAGCTGGTGGTGGGCCAGCGGATGGGTCTGAGTGTTGGCGGAGGAAAGGTCATCTTGGCGTACATGCCGGAGAAGGCCCGGGGGGATTTTCTGGAGCGGTATGAGGGGGAATATCTGAGCACCGGTGTGAGGCAGACCCGTGAAAAGCTTGAGTCTGATTTGAAAACCATCAAGCAGCAGGGCTACTATCTCAGCTCCTCAGAGAGGGATTTGGGAACTATTGGCCTCACCCTACCCTTCTGGAATTCGAAAGGTGTTTTTAGCGGCACCGTCAATGTGGTGACCCACGATGATTCGTATTCTGTAGATGATATTTTGGCCTGCAGACGCCAGTTGGCTGAGGCTGCTCGTATGTTGAGCTTGCAGATCTAGACCTGCTCGATAGTTCCCTTTGGTTGATTATGTGCAAACTAGTTTGCACATAATCAACCAAAGGGAACTATTGGCAGGGGCGCGGGGCGGTGTAGAATCCCTAGTAATAGCAAGAGTGCTTAGCAATCTTGCTCGAAAAGCACCATAGAGGAGGCCTCATGGCTGAATTTGAGAACAGCGAAGACGACTACAGCTTCGACCCCAAGGACAACCCCGGCAAAAAGGCATCTGACCTCAAGGGCAATTCCAAGGCGGGCGAAGACAAGCAGCAGAAGTAGTCTCCGGCTCGCACAATAGGCGCCGACCTCTCTTTCGGAATCTAAAACAGACCGAAAGAGAGGTCGGCGTCTGTTCTTTAAAGAGCAAAGCCGCCAGGAGCGCTTAATCTCCGGTGCAAGCTAGTGCTTGAGCTCATTCACGCTCAGAACCTGCATGGAAGAAACCATTTTCGGCTTCTTCCCACAGGATTCCCGCACCGGTCCCACCTTCTCTGCGGCAGTAGCCACCTGCCAGCGGCGCCCGTCCCGGTGCCGCACCAGCGTCAGCTTCGCCTTCTTTTCTAAGGACGGCGCTGCCCCGGCTCCCGCACGCTGCTGCGGCGTGGTTCCCGCCGTAATAGCGGAATCTTGAGAATCATCTAACAAGTCAAAAGAAAAAGCGTCGGCATCGGGTTCTTCGCCGGTATCAAACAGTGCCGACCGAACCGCAATTTCTGCCACCTGTTGCTCCTGGGTTAGGCAGGCTCGCCCGCGCAGGTTGGCCAGTGAGGGAACGCCGGTTTCTTCCAGGCAAACGGTAGCGGCCAGGGCGGTCTCGGGAGTCAGGCGGCCGTAGGTATAGCCGCTGGGTAGCACCAGGCCGGTCGGTGCAAAACGGTGGCCCGAAAGGTGGGAGCACTCCCAGACCGTGCCATCGGGTCTCAGAGAGGCGAGGTAGCTGGCAATCGGCCGTCCGCGCAGGGCACAGCACTGATCGCGCCGAGAATGGGCGCAAATCAGGGTCACCACCTGGGAATCCCAGCGCTGAACTCCGGGTATTTTCTCCGGGGTCTTGAGCGGCAGCGAAAGCAATTCTTCTGGCCCCGAGACTGTAAAGGTAAAAAGTTCCTGTTGCCTCGGGCTGGTGCGGGCGATGAAGACCCGCCGGGCGGCGTCGTCCTGCATTCTCGCCGACCCGCGTGAACCCGGCTTTCGAATCAGCACAAACTTGTAGTCTCCCGCCTTTTTGACCGCAGCGCTCACGCGGGTGGCGAGATCGCGGTCGAAGGCGGTGCCGTCGAGAATATCGCGACCCCAACTGCCCGGCTGTTCCAGGGCGAACCAGTTTTCCGCGTGGGTGGCTGTACCCGCGATACTGCCCGTCTCGGAGGTTGAGCAATTCTCGGCAGGCACGGGTGGAAAACGCACGCTCGCCAGCGCCGCCTGCGATTCGGGGGAGTCAAAAGTCAGAGCCATAACCCCCAGTTTATTCTTGCGGGAGGGCACCCTGGCAAGCGGGAGCGCGAGGGAGCTTCGGAGCACCCTGCTAGCCTGGTTGCATGGCAGAGATGGATTCCGGTACCAACAAGGCAGGCGCTGAACAGCAGACCCCCGTGCGCATTGACGTGTGGCTCTGGGCGGTGCGTATCTTCAAAACGCGCTCGCTCGCCAAAGATGAAGTCATCGCGGGTCATGTGCGAGTCAACGATGAGCATGTGAAGCCCTCGCAGAAGGTAAAACCGGGAGACATCATCAGGGTGCGCTATCCCGGCTGGAAGCGGGTTTTTGAGGTGAAAAAGACCCTGACCAAGCGGGTGGGCGCTCCGGTGGCGGTGACCTGCTACAACGATCTTTCCGAGCCCCGCCCCGCCTATCTCAGCAGCGGCGTGCTACCCCGCCGAGACCGCGGAACCGGTCGCCCCTCCAAGAAGGAGCGCCGGGAGCTCGACGAGCTGCGCGGCTACACCAAGGGCTACTAGTAACTGCCAGGAGTCTGGTTTTCTCGCTCTCAACCCCTTAGGGTTATGCCTATGACTCAATTCACAATCCGCGCTATCAATCTCGATTCCGACGAAGAGATGCGCCAGCTCAACGAGCTTGCCCGCGCCGATGATCTCGACATGATGGGGGTCTCCACGCCCGTTACCGTTGAGCAGCGGCGGGCGGGCCTCACCGAGTCGAGTTTTCGGCGGGACTTCCGCTGGGTTGCCGAGACTGAGGGTGGGGACGGCGCTGGGCAACTGGTCGGAATCGGGCTGGTCTCCCTGCCGCTGGAGGAAAACCTAGATACCGCGCAGGTGGCCCTGGCAATTCACCCGGATTTTCGCGGCAGGGGAGTGGGTTCTGCCCTGGTCGATAAAATTCGCGAGAAGGTTGAAGAGAGCGGCCGGGAGCGCATCAGCACCTGGGGTTGGGCGCCGGCGGGGGCCGATATTTCCTCTGCCGAGCTGCCCTGGAACAAGATTGCCTCCCGCCTGGGAGTCGAGGCTAAGAATACCGCCACCTTTAAAGGCCTGGATTTGCCGCTTTCCCCTGCCGTTAGCGAGGAGATAGAAAGCGAAATTGCCGGGCACACCGGGGATTATCGCCTAGAGACCTGGACCTCTGGAATCCCCGAGGGCCAGCTAGAAAACTACGGGGTGGTGCTCCGCCAGCTAGACCTCGATGAGCCGACCGGCGCCGTCCAGAATGAAGCCCCCGTCTACACCGCAGAGCGGGTGCGGGAGATGCAGCAGTGGCTAGAGGCAAGGGGCATGCGGGCAATCATTACCGTAGCCTTTGCTCCCGACGGGTCAATCGCCGCCCAGACCGAAATTAATTACAGCGGGGTAGAGGGAAACACCGTGGCTTTTCAGGAGAACACCCTGGTGATGCCCGCCCATCGCGGCCACCGGCTGGGCACGGCGGTGAAGCTGGCCAACTACCGGGTACTGGCGCAAGAGGCGCCCGGGATTGCCAGAATTTTTACCGGTAACTCAGACTTGAATAGCCACATGAACGCTATCAATGATCGGTTTGGCTTCAAACCGGTCTATACGGAGATTGCTTATCAGAGCTAGGTTCAGATGAGTGGTCAGGCCCTAGTGCCAACTGACCCTCTCACAGGGTCGCTTCGCTCCCACCGTGATTCACGCCAGCCCCAGCCAGTTGGCTTACGGGCCTGACTACCCACCTGGCGTATTCTCTGGGCAGGTCGTACTCTATTCAGCATGACTGTTTTTGTGCGCCCCGCTACCCTCGATGACCTTCCGGCGCTTGTTGCCCTGGCCCAGACCACCTTTCCCGATGCCGCGCCAGATGATTTACCCGGCCCGGCCGTTGATTCCTTCATTCGGGAGAACCTGGGTGAGTCTAACTTCCGCGAGTTTGTGACTTCGGAAGACTGGCGGGTGAACGTGGCGGTGGCGCAGGACGACGCCGCCCCCGGCGATACTCGCCTGGCGGGTTTGGGCGCGGTGGGGCTGGCCCCTCAGCAGGCTGAGGGCACACTCATTGGCTACACCCTTCTGGGCCTGAATACCGAGAACAATCCGGAGCAGGTGGCCGGTGCTGCCTACCTGAGCAAGTTCTACCTGGCCGCGGAATCTCGAGGAACCGGGGCGGCCAAGGCCATGATGGACAGGGTCTTTGACGATGCCCGTGAACTGGGCTTTACCTCTGTGTGGCTGGGTACTGCGAAAGCTAACCACCGCGCCAACGGTTTTTACACCAAGGCTGGTTTTGAGATTGTGGGGGAGCGGGAGTTTCCGCTGACAGAGACCGTGGTGGGTGACGACTATATCCGCTTGGCGACCCTCTAGGTCACTGGTGCAGAAAAACGGTTTTCGGCTGCGAAGTTGACGCCGAAAACCGCTTTTCTGCACCACCGAGACGCCGAGTAGAGTGGAAGGCATGACAAGCCGCTCCCAGCAAGCCCAGCCCCCTAGCTCTCAGGGAAAGAAGAATCCCAGCCTCAACCGCCAAATTTTAGCCCTGGCGCTGCCGGCTTTTGGCGCGCTGATTGCCGAGCCCCTCTTTGTGCTGGGCGATACGGCGATTGTGGGGCATCTGGGCAGCAACCAGCTGGCGGGGCTGGCCCTGGGTTCCAACGTGGTGCAGACCGTGGTGGGCCTGATGGTCTTTCTCAGCTATTCCACTACTCCGGCGGTGGCGCGGGCCTTCGGCGCGGGGAACCTGAAAGCAGCCTTTACTGCCGGGCGCAACGGCATGGCGGCGGGTTTGCTCACCGGCGCGGTGCTGGCGGTGGTGGGTGCCTTCACCGCCACGCCCCTTCTCCGGGCACTTGGTGCCGAGGGCGAGATTCTCACCCAGGCGAGAACCTACCTTTTACCCAGCCTGGCGGGCCTGCCCGGAATGCTGCTGGTTCTGGCGGCGGTGGGCGTGCTACGCGGGCTGCAAGACACCAAGACCCCCCTCTACGTTGCCAGCCTCGGCGCCGCGCTGAACCTGGGTCTGAGCTGGCTTCTGGTCTACCCGGTGGGCCTCGGTCTGGCAGGCTCGACTATAGCCACCGCCGCCCTGCAGTGGGCAATGGGCCTGACCATGTCGGCTATGGTGCTGGCGGGCATGAAAAAGCACGGGGTGGGTCTGCTGCCCGAGAGAAAAGGTCTTGTCTCGGTCTTTTCCCTGGGCTCCTGGCTCATGCTCCGCAATCTTGCCATGCGCGCTGCCCTGCTGCTGACCGTGGTGGTGGCAACCCGGCAGGGTCCCGAAAATCTAGCGGCCTACCAGCTCATGTCGGTCTACTTTAGCTTTCTGGCTTTTGCGCTGGACTCTCTGGCAATTGCCGCCCAGGCTCTGCTCGGAAAAGAAATGGGTGCCGCTGACCTCACCTCGCAGACCGGCCGCGCCGCCGTCGTCCGGCTGAAAGATTCGCTGGTGCGCTGGAGCCTGACCTTCGGCGTGGTCACGGGGGCGCTGACCCCGCTGGTGGGTTTCTTCGGCGGCTGGATGTTTACCTCCGACGCCCGGGTTCAGCACCTCTTCGCCCTGGCCCTGCTGGTGGTGGCGGTGGGGCAACCGCTGGCCGCCTACGTTTTTGTGCTGGACGGCGTGCTCATCGGCGCTCAGGACGCCCGCTATCTGGGCCTTGCCTCGGTGGTTAACCTGGCCACCTACCTGCCCATGCTAGCGGCTGTTCATCTGATTTTTAGGGGTGAGGACGCCGCCACGGCGGCTTTTGTCTGGCTGGTAGTCTCGTATGTTTTAGGTTATATGGGCGCGCGCGCCATCACTTTAGGATGGCGCGCGCGGCAGGGTGTTTGGATTCGTTAGGTTTTAGAAGCGGATTTCCATCACGGTGTAGTTATCGGAGTCTGACTCAACGTCGGCCAGACCAAAGCCCTTGTGCTCGTAAACCCCGCGGGCCTGGTGGTTGCCGGAGCTAACTGCCAGAGAGATTCCCGGCGCACCGATTTCTCGGGCAAGATCGATTGCTGCCTCAAGCAGCTGGGAAGCAAGTCCGGTTCCCCTAAAGCGAGGTTCAATAGCGATAGCGAGCTCGGGGGTGCCCTCTTCGATAAAGCCTGAGCCGTGCAGTTCGGCAGAGCCCCACAGCAGCCACACGCCGCCGGCGGGAACATTACCCGCCCAGGCGACGAAACCGCCGTCTACCGGGTCCCAATTTTCAACGTAAAAACGGAAATCCTGATCAAACTCGGGGGTAAGTTGAGCAGTTTCATCGCCAAAGGTGTCAGTCAGAAAATTCAGGCGCGCTATAAAGGTGCGGTCTGCTTCTGAAGTAGGGCGAAGTTCTAGGGGTGCGTGAGATTTCATGCCTTAAATTTTAGGTTGAAGTCTGGAGGTATCCCGGGCATTTCGGGGGTAAAGATTTAGTAGCGAGTCACACCTCAAGTTCTCCCCGAACACAAACCCGCACGTCACCGCCCACCCAGAGCTGACCGGCGTCGTCCTGAAGGCGGATGACGCCCGCCCTGCCGCGCGCGGTGCCCTGGCTGGCGGTGTAGACGGCGGGTACAAGGTTGCGGGCGCGCATCCACTGGGCAAGGGCCCCGTTGAGGGAGCCGGTGACGGGGTCTTCTGAGACTCCCGTGAAAGCCCGAACCTCATAGGCGTGCTCACCCTGTTCAAACATGCCAGCCACCCCGATTTTCAGCGGGGCGCTACCGACGGGGCAAAGGGCTCTCACCTTCTCGGCGCTTTCTAGCTGCACCATGGCCCAGCCGGGGCCGTTGTCGCCCCAGGAGTGAGCCAGAATCTCATTTTTTGTAATTCCAAGAAATTCTGTGACCTGATCTAGCTCTACTTCGTTCAGCGGGCCCTCTTTAATCAGCGGGGGAGTGGCGAAAGCGTAGCCGCTCTGCTCGGCCCTGATCTCAACCAGTCCGGCGGCACACTCCTGCTGAATAACCCCCTCGTTGCGCGGAATTCCGCCCAGTTGCCTCCACACGTGGGCGCTACCCAGGGTGGGGTGCCCGGCAAAGGGTAGCTCGCTGGCGGGGGTGAAGATTCTAACCCTGTAGTCTGCCTCGGGGTTTCTTGGCTTGAGCAGGAAGGTGGTCTCTGAAAAGTTGGTCCAGGAGGCAATCGCCTGCATCTGCTCGGTGGTGAGCCCATTGGCGCTAGCCACCACTCCCAGCGGGTTACCCGTAAAGGGGCCGGTGGAGAAAACGTCAACTTCAAAGTAGGGCAGGGAGCTCATGCAGACCATTCTATAGGGGCACCTTCATCGCTGAGTGCTGCATCACTTTTGCTAGGATAGAGGCACTTATGCGAGGAAGGAACCATGACTATCTCAACCGCCCGCACGTTCCACAAACTCACCGCTTTGGCCCTGGCCTCTGTAGCGCTCGCCGGTTGTGCGTCGTCCGGCGAAAGTAAGATTCCTGACCGCCCGGCGCAGGGCAATATTCTCGATGAAGCCGATATTCTCACCGATTCTGAGGAGCAGCGGCTCAATGCCAGCATTGACGAGCATAATGCGCAGGACGACGCCGCGCGGCTGGTTATTCACACCTATAGTGAAGATCGCGGTGAGGTCAAAGACTACTCGGCTGCGGTGGGTAATGCCTGGCAGATTGGCGATAACAACGGCCTGCTGATTTCGGTGGATATGGAGAATCGCGAGCTGTATGTCTCGATCTCTGATGAATCGAGCGTGACCGATGACCAGGCGCAAGAGGTGGTTGACAGTTCTCTGACCCCCGACTTTGAAGACGGTCGCTATTATCAGGGCCTAGAAAAGGCAGTCGATGACCTCTACACCTTTGCCTCCGGTAATACTCCGGCGGCAATCGCTGAAGAGCGAAAGACAGAAAATATCGTACTGATAGTGGTCTTTAGCCTTATTGGGTTATTCGTGGCTTTGGTTCTGGGGTGGGCCTGGCTTGAGCGTCGCAAATGGAACCGCATCGCAGATCGGGAAATCGCCGAGGCTCAGGCGGCTGACCCGAGCCTTGAGATTACCGATGAAATCACAAAGGCCTACCGCTCCTACCGCCGCCACCATAAGAAACCCCCGGCTCAGGGCGAAGAGGAGTTCAACCAAAAACGACGGGAGCAAGCCGCAGAAGATGGTGCCGAGTACACCCTCTATGCGGGAAATTTTCAGACCTGGATACCCCTCTACTTCGCCTCACCTACCCTCTATTCGGGAGCTGGCACTAATCCCTCGGGTGGCGACTTTGGTTCTGCTAGCGGATCGTCCTTTGGTGGGGGTTCAACTTTCTCGGGCGGGGGAGCTGGAGGTAGCTTTTAGGTTCTTCCGAGCGCTCGGACTTGCGCGCCTCATTCCCGGGAGACTGTCGATTTTTGGTCATTATGACCAAAAGTTAAGTCAGCCAGCTTGGTTTTTTCGAGGTCAAAGTTTTGCCTAATCAGACAATGGTTTTTAGGAAAAAATTTGTAACCCTGGTTGCAAAAAACCTACTAAGTCAGCTTACATCTTGGTAGAGTCCTTAAGTTTTCCCGAGTCAAATTCAGAACTTCGGTTCAGAACCACACACGGTCGAAGCGCAGAAGGAGTCAAAACTTGAGCGTCAGCAGTCATATTTCTGCTCCACCAAGTGAAGAAGCACAGAAGCCTCAAGCTAAAGGCTCACATCTCAAAACCAACTGGAGGGTTTTCTCCGGTGCTGCCCTGGGAGTTCTTCTAGTATCGCTCTGGGGCATTATTTCCCCCACCTCAGCCGAGACGGCGCTGGGCGCAGTGGTTGGCTGGGTTTCCTCCAGCTTTGGCTGGTTCTATGTTCTCACCGCCACGGTGGTGCTGGTCTTTATCATCGTGGTTGCCTTCACCAAGCAGGGCAACACCCGCCTGGGGCCAGACCACTCCCGCCCCCAGTATTCTCTCTTTTCCTGGACCGCCATGCTCTTTGCAGCGGGCATTGGCGTTGACCTCATGTTCTACTCGGTACTGGAACCCGTAACCCAGTACTACGCCCCGCCGCAGGGTGAGGGGGAATCCGCCGAGGCGGCGCGTCAGGCAGTGGTCTGGACCCTCTTCCACTACGGCATTACCGGCTGGGGAATGTACGCGCTGATGGGCATGGCCTTTGGCTTCTTCGCCTTCCGCTACAACCTGCCCCTCTCGATTCGTTCGGCCCTCTACCCCATTATTGGAAAGCGTATTAAGGGTGGAATGGGCGATGCCGTGGACGTCGCCGCCCTCCTGGGCACTGTCTTTGGCGTCGCGACCTCCCTGGGCATTGGCGTCGTCCAGATTAACTACGGCCTACAGTTCCTCTTCGGCTGGGAACAGGGAACCGCGGTGCAGATTGGCCTGATCGTGGTGTCGGTGACCCTGGCGATTGCATCGGCGGTTTCTGGTGTTGACAAGGGTATTCGCCGCCTGTCAGAGCTCAACATTTACCTGGCGGTGGCCCTGATGATTTACGTGCTGGTGATGGGTAAAACCGAGACCATCATGAACGCAATCATCATGAACCTGGGCGACTACCTGAGCCGCTTTCCCGGCATGACCATGGACACCATGGCCTACGACCACCCCACTGAGTGGATGAACGGCTGGACCCTCTTTTTCTGGGCCTGGTGGGTTGCCTGGTCGCCCTTTGTGGGGCTCTTCCTGGCCCGCATCTCCCGCGGCCGTACCATTCGCGAGTTCGTGATTGGCACCCTGACCATTCCCTTTATCTTTATTCTGCTCTGGATCTCCGTTTTCGGTAACGCTGCCCTAGAGATCATCTACGAGCAGGGGAACTCCGCTTTCGGCGAGGTCATTATGAACGAGCCCGAGCAGGCTTTCTACTCCCTGCTGGCCCAGTACCCCGGTGCGGTTCCCGCCGCAGCGGTTGCCACCTTCACCGGCCTGCTCTTCTACGTGACCAGCGCTGACTCCGGTGCCCTGGTGATGTCTAACTTCGCCAGCCGCATTGACGACCCCAACGAAGACGGCCCCAAGTGGATGCGCGTTTTCTGGGCGGTTGCCACCGGCCTGCTGACCATCGCCATGCTGCTGGTGGGCGGTATTGCCACCCTGCAGGCGGCAACCATCGTCTTTGGCCTTCCCTTTGCCCTGGTGCTCTACCTGGTAATGTTCGGCCTCTGGAAAGCTCTGCGCTTAGAGCGGCACCAGATTGATTCGCGGGCTGCTGCCCTGGCGGGTATTCGTGCCTCTAACCGCGCGATGAGTATTGAGCCCGCCACCAACCAGCGCAACTGGCGCCAGCGCCTGGCGCGCTCGGTCTCCTACCCCGATGCCCGCGATATTCAGCGCTACATGGATTCGACGGTGGAGCCGGCCCTCAAGGAGGTCTCCACCGCCCTCTGCGAGGCGGGAGTCAATGCCGAGGTTAAGAAGGGGCAGGACGACGTCACGCAGCTTCCCTACCTGATGCTGACCGAGCACATGGACGGCGAGCAGGACTTCATCTACCAGGTCTACCCGGTGGCCAGCCAGACCCCCAAGTACCTGCTGACCACGGACCAAGATGAGGATCTCTACTTCAGGTTGGAGCCCTTTGCCATGACCGGCTCGCGCGGCTATGACATCTTTGGCTATACCAAGGAGCAGATTATCCACGATGTGCTCGATAACCACGAGAGGCACCTGGAATTTATCAGGCTTTCGGGTGTTACCCCGGTAGAACTTGCCAATGGGGTTGCTCCGGTAACAGGCGCAACCCAGATTATCGGCACCGATACGGGCCTGATTGACTGGTCGCAAGATTTTAGAGATGAAGACACCTCAACGGGGTCTGTTGCACTTGGAACTTCCTCAGATAAAGGAGACAAATAATGAGCAAAACTCTGTTCATCAACGGTGAATGGGTTGAAGCAATTGAGGGCGGCACCCGAACCATTATCTGCCCCGCTAACGGTGAAGAGGTGGGTGTGGTAGCCGAGGCAACCGCCGCCGATACCGAGAAGGCGATTGCTGCTGCCCGGGCCGCTTTCGACAACAATGCCTGGGATATTACCGCTCCCGAGCGCGGTAGCTTCTTGATTAAGGTGGCGGAGCAGCTCCGCCAGCGCAAAGACGAGTTTGCCCGCGCAGAATCTCTGGATACCGGCAAGCGCCTGGTGGAGTCAGAGATCGACATGGATGACATCGCCAACTGCTTTGAGTACTACGGCAAGGTTGCAGGCCAGGACGCCGGTCGTATGGTCGATGCCGGCGACCCCACTGTGGTCTCTAAGATTGTGCGCGAGCCGGTGGGCGTGTGCGGCATGATTACCCCCTGGAACTACCCGCTTCTTCAGGCAGCCTGGAAGATTGCCCCTGCCCTGGCAGCCGGTAACACCTTTGTGCTCAAGCCCGCCGAGCTGACCCCCCACACCGCCATCTTGATGATGGACGTGCTGGATCGGCTGGGCCTGCCCGCCGGTGTTGCCAACCTGGTGCTGGGCGCCGGCGCTGAGGTGGGTGCCCCGCTTTCCAGCCACCCCGACGTCGACCTCATCTCCTTTACCGGCGGTCTACTGACCGGTCGCAAGATCGCTGAGTCGGCGGCGTCCACCGTCAAGAAGGTGGCGCTGGAGCTGGGCGGCAAGAACCCCAACGTCATCTTTGCTGACGCTGATTTTGACGCCGCCGTAGACAACGCCCTCAACGGCGCCTTTGTGCACTCGGGCCAGGTGTGCTCGGCAGGTGCCCGCATTATCGTGGAAGAATCCATCGCCGAGAAGTTCACCGCCGAGCTGGTGCGCCGGGCGGAAAACATCCGCCTGGGTGGGCCCTTCGATGAGCAGGCAGAGACCGGTGCGCTGATCTCCGCCGAACATCGTCAGAAAGTCACCGACTACGTTGAGGCGGGTAGGGCAGAGGGCGCCCGGGTGCTCACCGGTGGCGAATGGGCTACCGAGGGCGAGCTGGAAAAGGGCTTCTTCTATAAGCCCACCGTGATTGACCGGGTCAAGCGCGGCATGTCCTTGGTGCGCGACGAAGCTTTCGGCCCCGTCGTCACCATTGAAACTTTCACCACCGAAGAAGAGGCCGTTGCCACCGCCAACGACACCCACTACGGCCTGGCAGGCGCTGTGTGGACCTCCAACGCCGGTCGCGCAGAACGCATTGCCGCCCAGCTGCGCCACGGCACCATCTGGATTAACGACTTTCACCCCTACCTGCCCCAGGCAGAATGGGGCGGCTACAAGCAGTCCGGCACCGGCCGCGAACTGGGTCTGCACGGGCTGGCGGAATACACCGAAACCAAGCACATCTACCACAACACCGCCCCGGCGGTGACCGGCTGGTTCGAAGACACCAAGTAAGCCGCTGAACACAAGAAAGGAATAAGAATTATGGCAGAAAACCAGGAATTTGACTTCATTATTGTGGGCGGCGGCTCCTCCGGTGCGGCCACCGCAGCCCGGCTGAGCGAGAAGAACCCCACCAAGCAGGTGGCCCTGGTCGAGGCAGGCCCCGACGACGAGGGCATCGACGAAATCCTACAGCTCAACCGCTGGATGGAGCTGCTCGAATCCGGCTACGACTGGGACTACCAGATTGAACCGCAGGAAAACGGCAACTCCTTCATGCGCATGGCCCGCGCCAAGGTGATGGGCGGCTGCTCCTCCCACAACTCCTGCATCGCCTTCTGGGCACCCGCCGAAGACATGGACGAGTGGGAGACCAAGTACGGCGCCACCGGCTGGAACGCCGAAAACGCCTTCCGCCTCTACAAGCAGCTGGAGAATAATGAGGACGCCGGCAAGGCGGGCAACGAGCACCACGGCGACTCGGGCCCGGTGCGGCTGATGAACGTGCCGCCGGCAGACCCCTGTGGCGTCGCCGTCCTTGACGCCTGCGAGCAGGCCGGTATTCCCCGCACCCAGTTCAACTCGGGCAAGACCGTGACCAACGGCGCTAACTTCTTCCAGATCAACCGTAAGGAAGATGGCACCCGGGCGTCGTCGTCGGTCTCCTACATTCACCCCATCCGTGACCGCGAGAACTTCCACCTGCTGACCAACACCCAGGTTAAGCGCGTGTTGCTGGACGAGAACAAGCGGGCGGTGGGCATTGAGGTGGTAGACAATGCTTTTGGCACCCCGCGTGTCATTAAAGCTCGGGAGGAGATTATTCTCTCTGCCGGAGCCATCGACACTCCCAAGCTACTGATGCTCTCGGGCATTGGCCCTGCGGCTCACCTGGCTGAGGTGGGCGTTGAGACCCTGGTCGATGCACCGGGTGTGGGTGAGAACCTGCAGGACCACCCCGAGGCGGTTATCCAGTGGGAGGCCAAGAAGCCCATGGTTGAAGACTCCACCCAGTGGTGGGAAATCGGTATCTTCACCAACCTGGAAACCGGTCTGGAGGAGCAGTTCCCCGGCCGCCCCAACTTCATGATGCACTACGGCTCGGTCAACTTTGACATGCACACCCTGCGCCGGGGCATGCCGGGCACCAACAACGTTTTCTGCCTGACCCCCAACGTGCCCCACGCCCGTTCCCGCGGCACCGTGCGGCTGCGCTCCATGGACTTCCGCGACAAGCCCAAGGTTGACCCTCGCTACTTCACCGATGAAGAGGGCTACGACATGAAGATTATGGTGGAGGGAATCCGCAAGGCCCGCGAGATTGCGGAGCAGCCCGCGCTGGCAGAGTGGAAGGGCGAAGAGCAGTTCCCCGGCATCGATAAGCAGACCGATGAGGAACTGGCTGCCTACGTGCGCGACTGCCACAACACCGTCTACCACCCGGTCGGCACCGTGCGCATGGGGGCCGACTCCGATGAGATGGCTCCCCTGGATTCCCGCCTGCGGGTAAAGGGAGTCACCGGCCTGCGCGTTGCCGATGCCTCGGTGATGCCCGAGATTACCGCCGTGAATCCCAACATCACCTGCTACATGATCGGCGAGCGTGCCGCCGAGCTCATTAGCGAGGATGTAGCCTAGGATTTTCCTGCCGCGAGGGGCCATTTTTTGACCGGTTTTTCTAGAAAATCGGTCAAAAAATGGCCCCTCGTGTTAGGCTGAACACTAGGCTTTGATAGAAAGTTTACTTAGCAATCTTAGGAGTATTCACCATGAAGTCAGTCACCCGCTACTCTGCCTCCACCCTCGCCGCCCTGGCCCTTGCTTTCGGCGTGGTTGCCTGCGGCTCCTCCGATAGTGGGGAAACCGAGGACAACGCCCCCGAGCAGACCCAGTCCCAGCCCGCCAACACCGAGACTAATGACGACGGCGACGACGCCGCAGAAGAGTCTGCTGAGACCACCGAGGGCGATGATGACGGTGACGACGCAACGGAGTCGGCAGAAGCCTCAGAAGAGAGCGACTCTGACGGCGATGACAACGGAACAGACAATGATTCAGATACTGATTCCGAGGGCGACTCTGACGGCGACGACGCCGCAGACAACGGCTAAAAAGCCCCTTTAGCCTACCCACTCGCCTAGTATGGAAGTACATCAGACAACGTGAGGCAGGCGAGCATGGTAGTAAAGACCCACCCCAGCGGCACCCAGGCTGCAGATGAGGCAGAGAAGGGGGCGCTCGCCGTCCAGCTTCACATCAGCGGCGGTACCGCTGAAGGTAACCACACCGACGCCGAGGCGCTGGGGCGTTTTATCACCCACATTGCCGAGGCGGCGCGGGCAATCAGCCACGCGGTGGCCGAAGACCGCTACGAGGAATCGCGGGATTCTAACGGCCGCGCCACCAAGAGGAAGGTCAAGACCCGGGCGGTTCAACTGCAAGAACTGGCGGCTCCGCAGGGGCGGGTGAGTCTGATTTTTAGGGCTCCGGAGCTGGACGGCGCGGGGCAGCTGGGTAATGCCATGGAAGAGCACCTGCCGCTCGAGGATTTTCCTGAAGACACCATTGAGGCCGAGGCATTGCGGGCGATTTTCCGGGCTTTTACCCTTGCCTCGGCTGCGGATGAAGTTGACCCTGACGCTTTGGTTGAGCCCCTGCAAACTCCGGGTGCGCGGGAGGCCGTGCGTAGGGCGGTTGCGGTGGTCTCCCATAACGGCTGGCAGCTGAGTGGCACTATTTCTCAGGCCAACCGGGCAGATGAGGCTCTGTCATTGACTAGTCGGGGCGGGGCCCGGCTCATTGATGCCCTGAAAGCTGACCTGATTGGTAAGTACCGGGCACCTCTGCGCGGCACCATCGATGGGCACAAGAATTCCAATAACACCATCTATTTCAGGCCCAAGAATGCTCCGCAGAGCTGGTCTACTATTGCAGCAACCGATGTGATTTATGCCGAGGCCGCACGCATTTCGCTGGATATAGAGAACCAGGTGGATCTCACCGTGGAATTTGAGCCCAAGGCTGACCGAAAGGGCAACCCCACCGAGCGGGTGGTGCGCAGAATCGTCTCTATTGATAAGGTGTACGGCTCTAAGACGGGGGAGCGGCTTTTCTAGTTCCCTGTCGAGCGGTGGATTTTAGGCTTAATTCCGCGATTTTTAAGCCTAAAATCCACCGCTCGCGCTATAGGAAGCTAGCTCCAGATAGAACCCATCTCCCATACTTTAAGAGAATCCACGGTGAGAGTACCCGACTCGCTTGAAAGCACCAGCGCACGGGGGCCCGCATTAGCGAAAGTGAAGGACGAAAGCGACTCCACGCCGTCATCGGCAAAAACCTCTACCGAACCGCGATCAACCAGTACCCGTAGCTTCAGTTTCTCACCGGCTACGTAGGGGGTGGCGCGGTAGCCGCGGTCGCCGTTGCCTGCAAGACGGCGATCAATGAAGAGGGTTCCCGCCAG
This sequence comes from Rothia aerolata, assembly GCF_014635585.1. GTDB lineage: Bacteria > Actinomycetota > Actinomycetes > Actinomycetales > Micrococcaceae > Rothia > Rothia aerolata. The sequence continues at coordinate 32,857 of NZ_BMDC01000004.1, read as the reverse complement.
GCGGTCATAACCGACGTAGGTGTGGGCACCGTCCTCAGTCAAGCCAACCTGCAATCCAACTCGCTCTGTAGTGGACTCCGCCAGGTTAATGGTTAGTTCCAGGTCATAGGCGGCAGACTCATCGAGCACCACCATGTCGTTATTGATGTCCAGGGTAAAGGCACCCAGATCCTTTTCCGACCCGCGTAGCTGTTCCAGCTCCTTGATGGGCAGGTGCGCCAGCTTCAAATCTTCGGTTAGAGAGAATTCCAGCGGAACGGTCAGCTGGCCCGACCACGAATCGGTGAGCTGAGGAGCTAGTGGAATACTGAAAGAGCCCATCCACCCATAGCCGAGCCTGCGTCCGTTCGGAGCCTCAAAGGTCTGCGGCGCGTAGAAGTTGTGGCCGCGATCAGTCTGCCGGTAGTCGGTCAGCTGCCTAAAGTCGTTACCGGGGGCCCAGTCTCCCACTACGTAACCGGCGTTGTGAGAGTTGCGGTGGTCGTAGCCTGCCGGTGTAGGCGTCATGGGGCAGTAAGTCAGCACCCATTTGCCGTTGAGCTCAAAGAAGTCGGGGCATTCAAGCATAAAGACCTCAGGGTTTGGATCCTCAAAGAGAATACGGTCAAAGGTCCACTCAAACATATCTGTAGAGGTATACATCCACACCTGGCCGCGGTTCTCTGTTGAGGTGGCGCCAAAGACCATATACCAGGTCTCCCTCACCCGGAAAACCTTGGGGTCGCGGAAGTTAGGGAGCTCTTGAGGGCCCTCAACTACAACACCCTGCTTCTCAAAGTGCACGCCGTCTTCTGAGGTTGCCAGGCACTGTACCTGGTCGCTACCCTCATCTTCATTAATGCCATTAGTCCAGCGGTGGCCGGTGTAGTAGGCATAGAGCCTGCCGTCGTCGCCGGTGACCGCGGAACCCGAAAACACGCCGTCCCGGTCGGCCTCAAGGGTGGGTGCCAACGCGATGGGCTCCCGCTTCCAATGCACTAAGTCCTCGGAACTCACATGACCCCAGTGCATGGGCCCCCAAGTAGAGCCGTAGGGGTGGTGCTGAAAGAAGGTGTGGTACCTACCCTGATAGAAGCTCAACCCATTGGGGTCGTTAATCCATCCAGCCTTAGCCGCGATGTGGAAGGTGGGGTACCAGCGGTCATTCACCGACTTTTCTAGTTCTGCATTTGCCCGTTCGGCTTCTTCGAGTTTCTGGGTCAGCTTTGCGTGGTTAATCTGTTCAGTCATGTTTTCCTCGATATTGAAAGGTAAGGACGACGCTGGCGCAGCTTAAGCTGCAACTTTTTGGTTCTCGCGGATAAAGGGGTCACCATCTACCTGCTGATCATCTTTCTTCAAAACGAACAGGCCGTAGATGAAGGAGACCAAAACTACCCCTGCGATTAGGAAGAAAGTGGGCTGATAGCCGATGGAATCTCGCACAGAACCCAGCACCGGGGAGAGCACTACGTTGCCAATTTGAGAGGCAATCTGGAACCCCACCATGTAGAGGGTTGCTGAGAGGGCCGGGTTGAAGTGCAGGGTGAAGTAGCGGAAAACCGGCAGAATACACAGCGCTACCTCGGGCGCGTGGAGCATCTTGACAAAGGAGATGACCACCGGATCTGTGAAAATAGCACACCCCAAAATACGAATGAACATCACCGCGATACCCATCATCAGGGTAGTTTTCACGCCGACCTTACGCATGATGATGGGAACCACGCCCATCATGAGAGCCTCAACGAAAACCTGCACGGAGTTGAGCACGCCGTAAACCTGCTGACCCTGCTCTTGGGTGGCAAAAAGGTTGGTGTAGAACTCGGGGAACATCTGCTGGTCAAAGACGGTGTAGAAGGTCCAGGAGAAAAAGACGAAAACAATGATTGCCCAGAGAGACTTAATTTTCAGCAGAGAGAACATCTCGCGGATGCCGGGAGTGGATTGAGCGATATTGGTCGCAACGGTATCAGCGGGAATTGGAGGGTTCTTCCAGAAGAGCTGAACCAGAAGACACAGCAGACCAAAGAGGGAGCCCAACCAGAAGTTATAGTGAGGATTCATGGTGAAGAGAAAGCCTGCAATGAGTGCCACGATAGCGTAGCCGAAGGAGCCCCACATACGAGCCTGGCCATATTCAAAGTTGTAAACACGGCTGTAGCGCTCGCCGATTGCCTCCATTAGACCCGCTGCGGAAAGGAAGCCTGCTGAAAGGACGACGGCTCCCAGCAGGGCACCGAGTATAAAGTTGGTCTCGAGCAGGGGCTGGTAAATCCACACCATGAACGGGCCCGTGAGAGCCATAATCACGCTGGCAAGAACAGCAAGGTTTCTTTTAAGACCGAGACGGTCTTGAAAGGTACCGTAGAAAAGCATAATGACCAGCGTTCCTACGGAGTTGATGGAATAAAGGGTGCCCACCTGAGCACCAGAGAAACCTAGACCATTTTCTTCATTGGTGAGCCAGATCTGAAAGAATGACCACCAAATGCCCCATGACATGAAGAAGAGCAGGAACGTTACCGAACTCTGCAGGTAGGAGGGGTTCTTTAGAGCTTTCATGAGTACAACCAACCTCGTTGTCAGCGGTGTAGTGTGACTTTCACTTGATAAATCGTTTTACCACCTTGAGAATAACACGTAGATAAAACGATTTACCAGTGTTTTGCATAGGGTAAATTGAAGTTACAGAAGATTTCAGGGAGGAACTCATGGCTCGGCGTATTACTCTTGCCGATGTTGCCCTCAAAGCAGGTGCTTCTAAGGCAACGGTTTCGCTGGTGCTCAACAATCGCGAATCTCGCATCTCTCCAGAAACCTCCGAAAGAATCAGAGTAGCGGCCCAGGAGCTCGGCTACACTCCCAACCCTGCTGCACAGACCCTCCGCACAGGCAAAACGCAAACCCTTGCTTTTATCTCAGACGAAGTTCTTACCACCCGTTTCGCATCTGCCATGATTCACGGCATTCTCGAGGTGGCAGAGAGCCACGATCAGATGATTCTCATGGCAGAAACAGAACACAGCCCGCAACGCTGGCAGAAGTCTCTTGCCTCCATGAAAAACCGCCAGGTAGATGGCTTTATCTTGGGACTCATGCGCGCCCGAAACCTGCAGAAGGTGGACATTCCGCTCAACCAGCCCGCCGTCGTCGTCAACGGTAAAGCCCAGGGGATTGCCTCCATCCTGCCCGATGAGCACAGGGCAGGCCAGCAAGCCGTAGAGTATCTTGTAGCTCACGGGCACAAAAAAATTGCTCTCATTGGTAGACCCCCAGCAGGTTCTAGCGAACACGCAACCATGAACATTCCCCGCCGCATGGCAGGAATCGATGACGCTATGCGCACTGCCGGGTTGGGGTTCAGCGCGGAATACCAGGAGGTTCTCTGGGAGGGTGAAGCTGGCTATCTCGGTGCCCTTGCCGTGCTTGAGCAGGCACCCGATATCAGCGCCGTCATCGCAGCCAATGACCGCATCGCCTTTGGCGTCTACCGGGCGTTTCAGGAGCGAGGCATCTCGGTTCCCGAGGATATTTCGGTTATCTCATTCGATGATGAGGAGCTAGCAAGCTATATGCACCCGGGCTTAACGACCCTTCGCCTACCCTATGCGCAGATGGGGCAGGCAGCGACTCAGATTTTGATGCAGGAGGATCCTGCTAATCTCATCTCGGGAGTGCGCTCTGAGGGTAACGAGGTGTTGATTCCCATGCCTCTGATTGAACGAGACTCGGTTAAAACTCTCTAGCCGACTACCGGGAACAACTGCCGTGCTGGCTCGCCATGCTGCTGATGAGCTGGTCATAGCGCTGCCAGGGCTTTCCCAAGCTTGATTCAGATGAAAAATCCTATCTAAGAACTTCCATCAGCCCCTCATTCACGAAAAGCTTCTCTCGGCCAACTTTTTCTTCCCGCAGAACACCAGCAGAAACTAGCTCCCCCAGGTACTTCGTAGCGGTCTGGCGGGTCACTGAGCAGTGCTCCACCACGTCCCTAATTCGGCAGTAGGGCTGTTCAAATAGCACATCCACCACACCCACCGGCACCTGATTCCCAGCAAGCTCCCGCACCTGCTCCTGAAGGGCCTGAATCTGCTTAATCTTCTGTAGGGTATTCACAGCCGTAGCTCGGATCGCCTCAACCATATAGAGAACCCAAGCCTCCCAGGCACCCTCAGACGTCACCGCATTCAGCAGACGATAATATTCATTCTTCTGAGCGATAATGCTCTGCGAAATATAGAGCACAGGCTCCGTCAGCAACCCAGCAGATACTAGCATCAGCACGTTGAGAATACGTCCCGTCCGCCCGTTCCCATCATCAAAGGGATGAATCGCTTCAAACTGGTAGTGGGCTAGGGCCACCCGAACCAGAGGATCAAAATCATCAGGAGAGTTCACAAACTCTTCCCAGTTCTTCAGCTTCTCAGCAATCACAGCAGCGCCCTGCGGCGGAGTATAAATACGACGACGCGTCACCGGGTTGCCGATATACACGCCCTCCCCGTGACGCACCTGGGTTTCGACGTCCCGAATAGTGCTACAGATATCCGAGCAGTGTTTGCAGTGATAATCCCGTGACGCTCCCGCATCGCGTCAAGCCCTGCAAAGAGAGCCTTCTGGTAGCGTAGAGCCTCCCTGGTCGCACCACTGGCATCCGCAGAAAGAGTGGCAGCCCTAAAAAGTTCATCGGTGGTCGTTACGATGTTCTCAATCTCAGAGCTCGCCTGTGCTTCAAGCAGAGCCAGCGAATGCAGGAAGATGCCGGGGTTAGGCAGGGATACGAGAGCTTCATTCAGTCCAGCGATTGCTGCCCGCGCCTTAATCACCGCCTTAAGTACCGGCGTAGTTTCTACGTACTCAGCAGGCGGCAGCGGTGGAAGGTCGTTATAGGGTTCGTCAGCAGACCAGGTCATGTACAAAATCTAGCGAATTTTTGACATGTCACCCCTGAAACCCGCTGATCTGTCAAAAATTTCACGATTTTTTGACAGATCCAGGCCATATGTTAAAAGTTTTGACGCATCAACGCCTACCGAAGCAACACGAACACCCAGGCTAGAAGCCCGCCCAAAGCGGTGCCCAGGGCAAGCTCCAGTGCACTATGCTTACGCAAAGACCAGCGGGCACACACGGTAGATGCCCACACCAACCCGCCAAGCACCCAAGCCAGCGGGCCCCACGAAATATACAGCGGGGCAATCAGCGCAAAGAGAGCCGCCACCAGCGCATGTACACTCACTTTGACCTTCAGATTGACTAGGGCAACAACCAGAATGGCAGCAATTGATAGGTTGAGAGCCAGTAGCATCTGGGCACTAGAGCCCACCAGATTCAGAGAAACCGCCCCCACTACGTAAGAGACCAGCGTACCCACATAGAAAGGGGTGCGTTGTTGCCGCTCCTGGATATAGCGATCACTCGTGCGCCCGGTGCGATGCATCCACACTGACAGTGCAAAGGGTAGCCCCACAATAAACACCAGCGACAGGCCCACCGGCAGAACCCACCCGGGGTCTGTCACCACAGCAATCAGACACAAGAGCAATCCAGAAAGAACGAACGGAGAGAAAACCTCCGTGATTATTTCACTGATTCTCTCAACTGATTGCACAGCGATCCCTCCTCACTTCAGGCCCCGGCCTGCTCAACTCTCTTAGGTGCGGTCGCGGGCCTGAGCTTCTGCAACTGAAAATACGGGTGGAAAGTGTGGTTTCTTCATGCCACTAGAATGGCAGAAAAAACACCCCTTTAGAGCCTGTTTAATAAATCTGTGGATAACTTGAGTCTCTTCTGTGCCGAACGGTGGATTTTAGGCTTAAAAATCCCAAATTTAAGCCTAAAATCCACCACTCGCGTTTCAAGGTTACTTCCACTCTGCTGCGTCTACATCAACGCCCTGAGCCCTGGCATTTTCGAGTACAGCATCGTGAATCCACTGAGCAAGGCCCTCTGCCCGCTTGTTGTAGTGTTGAGTGAACCTCTCATCGGTTACGTAGGTCTTGGCAATGAGAACCTGCTTCTCATACGAACAATCAAAGTTCAGATTCATCAGCTCCCGGTGACGCTCCGCTAACTCACCTGCCTCAGCGCTACCCGGGGAGACGCCGTCATTCATTGCCTGAGCACAGGCAGCCTCAAAATGCTCGGTGCGTTCCATCATGCTCGCCCAATCAGCTTCAGAGAAGTTGGCGGAGCGACGCTCCGACTCCTGAAAATCTGGGGAAGCACCGTAACGGGACTCTGCCTCATCACGGTACTTTGCGTGCATTGCGCGTGCTTTTTCAGCAGCGGTGGGGTTCATAGTGTTGACCTCCATCATGGTTTCAACCGCAGCCAAAACAGACTGCAGCCGGTAAATTTTTTCAATCAGAAGGCGTTTCTGCTGAGACAGGTAATCCTTTGCGTTTCCGGTTTCGAGAATCTCCTGAATCTCGTGCAGGGAAAAATCGAGGCTTCGATACACCAAAATTTGCTGTAGCCGATCGATGTCCGCAGAAGAATATACACGGTAACCAGAACGTGTACGTGCCGGGTTGAGCAACCCACTTTCCTCATAATGATGAAGTGTGCGAACGCTAACCCCAACTAAAGAGGCAACCTGACCTACCGTGAGTTTCTCGTGCATGTGCCCTCCTTTTGAACTGACACTGAGGACTCTATGAACTTACGTTGCGTGAGGGTCAAGCAGGTAAAGGCGAGCGGTGGATTTTAGGCTAAAAAATCCCAAATTTAAGCCTAAAATCCACCGCTCGGCGGCAAGAGAAAGCTAAGAAACCCTCGACCGTTCCCAGGCCTGCATAATCTCCGGCGAGGTTGGCTTAGACAGCAGGGAACCAGCTACATAGAAGATTAGTGAGGCACCCAGGCCAATGTAGATGGGCTGATTGGCGGTAACCCCGAAGATGGCAATGCCAATAAACACGCCCACGGAGCCTGCCGCGATGGAGAGGGCAGCGCCAACCCCGGTGGCCCGCTTCCATATGAGACCGCCCAGAATAGCCACCAGCAGTCCACCAATGAGAATGTTGTAGCCTAGGCGAATGGCTGTCACGGTGTCTGTCATCACCAGTGCCAAAACGGTTGCCACCACACCGAGAATCACCAGGTACACCCGATCAGAGCGTACCGAGCCAACGCCCGGTTCAGGGGCGGGGCGGCCGGTCAGCATAGGTACAATGTCCACGCGCATAATGGTAGAGGCGGCAATCAAAGTGCCAGAAGCCGTAGACATCATGGCTGCCACGCCGGCGGCAAGCACCACGCCTCCCAAGCCCGCGGGGAGGTAGTTCTGCGCGAGAGTCGCAAAAGCGTCGTCCGGCTTAGCAAGATTCGGTTCCAGAACTCGGGCAGACATGCCGATCACGGAGCCAGCTACACCGTAGGCGGCAACGTAGAGACCGGCGGTGACGCCGCCCCAGCGGGCCACTCGCGCAGAGCGGGCGGTGAAGACCCGCTGCCAGATGACCTGGCCGGAGAGCTGGCCCAGGGTGTAGAGCACGAACATGGTCAGCAGGGAGGGTAGACCCACCGAGCCGGGGTTGAAGAATTCGGCGTCGAGGCGGGTGGTCAGCCCCTCCCAGCCACCTGCCGCCGAGAGGGAGAGGGGCAGCAGCAGAAAGAACATGCCCACGGTCATGAAGGCGAACTGGAACATATCGGTGAGGGTAATCGCCCACATGCCGCCCAACATGGAGTAGATGATCACCACAGCCGAGCCCAGAATAATTGACCAGGCGGAGTCCAGGCCAAAGAGCACGCGGAAAATTGAGGCGTAGGCGGTGGTTGAGGTTACGGCAACCATGATGGTGTAGGCCAGCATCACCACCGAGGAAACCCGCGAGGTCAGTTTTGACCCGTAGCGGGCAGTAAGTACCTGCGCCACCGTGTAGAGCTTGAATTTGGTAATGATGGGAGCAAAGAAAAGGCTCAGCAGAATCACGCCCAGGGCAATGGAGACCACCAGCCACATGCCCGCCAGACCCTGCGTGTATCCCAGAGAAACGCCGCCGATGGTTGAGGCGCCACCCAGCACTAGGGCCACCAGGGTGCCGGTGTAGAGCACGGGGCCTAAGCGGCGGCCGGCCACCCGGAACTCCTCGTTGGTTCCCGAACGCCGATGCCCCACCAGGCCAAAAATAATCAGCGCCGCGATATAGAGGCAGATAATCAGAATATTCACGGTGTATCCGTTCTAGCTTGAGAACCGGCGGAAGCGCCACGTTCAACCGCTCCATCTTACACAGTTTTGCTGATTTCAAGGGCGGTGCAGACTAATCTTTCATCCGCTGCAACCGTCAGCCCACCTATCTGTATTACGCATACATGACAGGCGATGATTTACATGATAATCCCCGCCCGATACGGTATGAGTACCCCCTGTCACAATGAAAAGAATCCCCATGAAAATCTCCCCTCTCTTTTTGGTCTGCGCCCTCGCGGTTGCTACCCTCAGCGGATGTTCCGGTGAGAGCGATCAGGAGCAGGACGCCGCCGCGGCGCCTTCTGCCTCCACCTCCGCCGCTACGGGGCAGCCGAGCGGGGCAGCGTCGTCCTCGCCGGCTGGTGAGACTCCCTCTCCGCTGCCGTCGAAGACTCAAGAAGCGAAAACCCTCTACGACGGCTCCACCAAGGTGTTTGAGAATAAGCGCTATGTGGCGCTCTACGGGGTGACGTCGGGGCCGAGTTTGGGTGCGCTGGGGGAGCAGAGCCCTGCCCAGTCGGTGCGGCGGGTGCAGAACCTGGTGGATGAATACCAGGCCTTTACAGACGAGAAGGTTCAGCCTGCCTTTGAGGTGATTGCCACGGTGGCATCGAGCGCTCCCGGTGAAGACGGCGACTTTTCCGATGAATCCACCGTTGAGAGCCTGCTGCCCCTGATCGAGGTGACGGAGAAGCACGGTGTCTATGTGGTGTTGGATTTTCAGCCGGGTCGCAGTGACTTTCTCTCACAGATTCGCCAGTATGAGGAGCTTCTCAAGCACCCGAACGTGGGGGTTGGTTTTGACCCCGAGTGGCGACTGGCGCCCGGGCAGCAGCCTCTGCAACAGATCGGTAGCGTAGATTCCAGCGAGATTAATGAGGCCCTGGCCTACCTGGCAGATGTGACCGAGCAGAATGAGCTCCCCCAGAAGATGGTGGTGATTCACCAGTTCACCGATTCTATGATTACCAACCGCGAGCTGCTGGATACCTCCCATGAGCAGCTGGCGCTAACCCTGCATGCCGACGGTCACGGAACCCCCGACCTCAAGCTCGATACCTACCGCACCCTGCTCAAGAACCTGCCGGAGGACATCAAGCCTTCCTGGAAGAACTTCTACGATGAAGATATTCCCATGCTCACCCCCGAGCAAACCTACGGCCTCGACGATCGCCCCTGGGTGGTGACCTACCAGTAGGGCTTTGGCTAGGCTGGGTTTATGGAGACTTTTTGCAAGAGCGGAACCGAGCGGGCAGTCGCCTGGGAGGCGGCGGGTCTGCGCTGGTTGGCTGAGGCTGAGCAGGACGGCGGCGCCCGGGTTGCGCGCGTGCTTTCGGCTTCGGGTTCCACGCTGGAGATTGAGAGGATTGAAAGTGCTCCGGCTTCTCGCCGGGCCGCCGGGGATTTTGGGGCTGCGCTGGCGGTGACCCACGCGGCGGGGGCCTCGGCCTTTGGGACAGGCCCCGAGGGTTGGAGCGGTGCCGGCTTGCAGGGCCCGGCGGGTAACCAGCTGAAGCTACCGCTGGGTTCCTATGAGAATTGGGGGTCGATGTGGGCAGATGCCCGTCTGCTGCCCTTGGTCTCTCGGGTAGCGTGGGGCTCTGCTGAACGGAAGATTTTTGAGAGCTTGGCGGAGCGGTTGCGCGCCGGAGATTTCGACGGCTCCTACGGGGCGGGCTCAACCCCTGCCCGGGTTCACGGAGATTTGTGGAGTGGCAACCTGCTCTTTAGCCCCGCAGGTGCGGTGCTGATTGACCCGGCTCCCTACGGCGGCCACCCCGAAGATGACCTGGCGGCGCTGGCCCTCTTTGGAGCGCCCTACTTGAAAGAGATTATTGCGGGCTACCAGCAGGTAAAACCCCTGGATTCGGGCTGGCAGGAGCGGACTGAATTGCACCAGCTCCACCTGCTTTTGCTGCACGCGGTGCTCTTTGGCGGCGGATATGTTTCAGAGACCCTGGCCGCGGCAAAGAGGTATGTCTAGGGCCTATCCCTGACTTCGCGCCAGCTTGGCTGCCCGTGCGGCACAGATCATCAGCTGTACCTGGTGGAAAATCATCAGCGGCAGAATCAGCACGCCCAGGGATCCACCACCGAAAATCACCGCTGCCATGGGGAGCCCCGATGCCAGGGATTTCTTGGTACCGCAGAACTGGATTGCCACCCGGTCGCCGTAGGAGAAGCCCAGCTTTCGCCCCACCCAGCCGGTCAGCCAGAGCATGATCTCCACCAGAATCACAGAAAAAACCACCAGCAGCAGAACCTGCCACCAGGCAATGCGGGTCCACACGCCGTCCACAATTCCCTCAGAGAAGGCGGAGTAAACCACCATGCCGATGGAAAGCCGATCCACCTGCTTGGTGATTTTCTTCTGCGCGATCGTGCCCACCCAGGGTCGCAGTAGCTGGCCGGCTACGAAGGGGAGAAAGAGCTGAATAGCGATGTCGAGAAAGACATTGCCCGAAATCGTCACCTGCCCCGAACCCATCAGCAGCATCACTAACAGGGGCGTGAGAACCACTCCGGCGATATTAGACGCAGAGGCCGAGACAATCGCACCCGCCACGTTACCGCGGGCAATGGAGGTAAAAGCCACCGACGACTGCACCGTTGAGGGCACCAGACTCAGATAGAGAATGCCTAGGTAAATCTCCTGGCCAAAGACGTACTTGAGCGGGAACAACGCCAGACCAACCAGTGGAAAGACCACAAAGGTAAAGGCCAGAATCACGCTGTGGAGCTTCCAGTGCTTGAGACCGTCTAGGGCCTCCTGCGGGGAGAGTCTAGCACCGTAGAGAAAGAAGAGCAGGGCAATCGCAACACTGGTCGCCACCGAGAAGCCCTCGGCAAAGGCGCCGCGGGCGGGAAAGAGGATTGCCAGAAGAACGCCGCAGAGAATCAGTACGATGAGCGGGTCAAGTTTGAACTTTTGGGGCAGAAGGGGCATGGGTTTACTCTACCCCTGCTCGGTGTCGTCCTGGGGCTGGGCAGCCCGAGGCGCCGGGTTCTGCGGGGCAGGGGCCTGCGGGCCGGGAGCCTGCGGCGCCGTCCTACCGTAGCCGCGCAGCTGCGGCGGCACCCAGCCGGTGTAGAGGGTGTCGCCCACACGACGGTCGCGGGAATTAGCGCGGGTCTTGGGTTCGGTGACGTTATCGCCCCAGTGCTGGTTGGTCGGATTCTCGGGGTAGGCCTGCATGAAGTCGCCTGCCTGAACCGGGTCAGCCCAGACCTCGGCGGGCTCTGCCGCCGGTGCCATTGACAGCGGGTAGGCGGGGTTAATCTTGGGGCGCCAGATGAGACGGCCGGGCTCCGAGCGATCCCTCAGCGAGTGCATGCGCCAGGTCGGCGAGGGGTGCGAGGAGTTGAGGTTGGCGAGCCAGGTGAAGAAGCCGCCCTCAAAAACGGCGCGGTTGGCAAATTCGTCTGTATTGACGTCGCGGTGCAGGTACTTACCGGCGGCGAGCACGCTCATGGCCTCTAGCGCCCCGGAAGGAGCCAGGCGGTAGCCAAAGTTATCTGCGGTGTATTCCTGGGCGCGGGAGAGGGTGGCTCCAGCGTAGGGAATGGAAGCGAAGAAAGAGGTGAAAATCAGGCGGAAGTAGCCCACATGGCCGGCGGCAATATGGCCTACCTCATGGCCGATAATGAAGCGCAGGGCCTCGGGGCTACGGGCAGCCCCGCCCACCTCGAAGAGGTCAGAGTAAACGGCAATAAAACGCCGGTGGCCGTGGCCCGAAGCGAAGGCGTTAATCTGGCCGTTGCCCAGCACCACATAGGCGTCGGGAACACGGCGCAGGCCCGCAGCGTGGGCGGCCTCAACCACCATGGCGTAGGCTTCGGGGAACTGCGTGGGAGTAATGCGCACCCCGCGCAGGCGCATCTGGGCGTACTGAAGGGCGCGGAGCCAGAAGATACCCAGAGGCAGATAGACCGCCAGAAAGGCGAGCTGGGCCAGGGCGCCGGGAGAATCGGCGGTGGCGGGGTCTACTGGTTCCACACTCGAGAGGTCGCCGGTGAAAAAGCCAACCACCGAGGTCACCATATAGATTCCCACACCCACGTAGACGGTGAGGGTCACCAGGTAGGCGGCCACCAGCCAGGGAATCTCCCCGGGATGCCGCAGTCGGTTGAGAAACTTGAAGGGCAGCAGCGATTGAAAGCCAAAGAGCTTGGGCGCCGGGAGCGGAGAGCCGGGAGTCTGCCGGGTATCTTCGGGCAGCCAGCCCCGAGAGAGGTCGTTGGGCAGGGGCGTGATGTTGGTCTGGTGATGCTGGACGCCGCCACTGGGGCTGATGCCGTAGGGCCGGTTGGATCCTGAGCCGGTTGGTTCATGGGGTGGTGTGCTCACGTGGCTCCTTCGCCGTAGTCTCTCGGGTTACCTCCACTTTATCGGCAGTCTTCTACTTTTCCTGTCAAAACAGGCAAGACTTCCGAGAACAGGGGGTTTTAACCTGTGCTCGGAAGTCTTGCCTTCTCTCGCCTCACTAGGAGCTTAGCCGCGGTCGGGCCAAATCTGGTTGACGACGTCCTTGGTGGCCAGCGCAATAGCCTTCTCCTCGTTGGTGGGCACCACCAGTACCTTCACCAGGGAGTCTTCGGTGGAAATCACGCGGGGCTCGTCGGAGCGAATTGCGTTGAGCTCGGGGTCAATCTTGATGCCCAGGGCGCCGAGCTGCTCTACAGCCAGGGCGCGGAACTCAGCGGAGTTCTCGCCAATACCGGCGGTGAAGACCAGAGCCTGCATACCGCCCACAGCAACGTGGTAGCCGCCAATGTACTTGGCCAGGCGGTAGGCGGTCATATCCAAGGCCAGCTGGGCACGCGAATCGCCAGACTCCTTAGCCTCTACCACCTTGCGCATGTCGTTGGAACCGGCGATTGCCAGCAGACCCGACTCGTTGTTGAGAATACGGTTCATATCTGCGGCAGAGACCTCGGGGTTGCGCTCCATAAAAGAGGTGAGCACCGAGGGGTCAATGTCGCCGGAACGGGTACCCATGACCAGGCCCGCCAGGGGGGTGTAGCCCATGGAGGTATCCACCGACTTACCCTCCTTAATAGCGGTGACGGAAGCACCGTTACCCAGGTGGGCAATCACAGCGTTGAACTCGCTACGGTCAATGCCCAGCAACTCAGCGGCAATGCCGGTCACATAGTCGTGGGAGGTGCCGTGGAAGCCATAGCGGCGGATACCGTGCAGGGTGTAGAACTCTTCGGGAACAGCGTAGCGCCACACGTGCTCGGGCATGGTGCGGTGGAAGGCGGTATCGAAGACAACCACCTGCGGCAGCGAAGGCCACTTGCGGGCAACAGCGCGCAGACCCTTAGCGTGGGCGGGGTTGTGCAGCGGAGCCAGGGGAGCCAGGCGCTCAATCGCACGGATAATCTCGTTGTTGACCAGCACGGGCTCGGAGAAGCGCTCGCCGCCGTGCACCACGCGGTGGCCCACGGCCTCGATCTCGCGGTCGCCCAGGGCCTCATCGAGCTTTTCAGCCATGATTTCGAGCGCGGCATCGTGGTCGGGCAGGTCTACACCGATGTTCTCGATTAGACCCTTGGTGATCACCGCCTGGTCGTCGTTGTCGAAGTTGGTGTCACGTACCTGGTACTTGATAGAAGAGGAACCGCAGTTCACAACTAGAATCAGCAAGTTATTACCTTTCGGTTGGGCGCATCGCGCGCGGAAAGAGAGGGGAAGGAAGACGCCGCGCGGGGCAGCCGGGCGGCGTCGTCCTACAGCATTTAGAGGGTCTGTGCCTGAATCGCGGTAATCGCCACGGTGTTGATGATGTCATCAACGGTGCAGCCGCGGGAGAGGTCGTTAACGGGCTTCTTCAGACCCTGCAGAACCGGGCCCACCGCCACAGCACCGGAGGTCTGCTGCACAGCCTTGTAGGTGTTGTTACCGGTGTTGAGGTCGGGGAAGATGAAGACGGTCGCCTGGCCCGCAACCTCTGAGCCGGGCAACTTGGAGGAGGCGATGGACATGTTGGAGGCGGCGTCGAACTGGATGGGGCCCTCGAAGGGGAAGTCGGGGTTGGCCTGCTTCAGGGCCTCAACGCCGGTCTTGACCAGCTCGACGTCCTCACCCGCACCGGAGGTACCGGTGGAGTAGGAGAGCATGGCAACCTTGGGGTCAACGCCGAACTGGCGGGCGGTCTCGGCAGATGCCTTGGCGATATCTGCCAGCTGCTCGCCGGTGGGGTTGGGGTTCACCGCGCAGTCGCCGAAGACCAGCACGCGGTCTTCCATGAGCATGAGGAAGACGGAGGAGACAATGGAGACACCCTCGCGGGTCTTCACGAATTCCAGGGAGGGGCGGATGGTGTTGGCGGTGGTGTTCACGGCGCCGGAGACCATGCCGTCTACAATGCCCTTCTTCACCATCATGGTGCCGAAGTAAGAGGGGTCTGCCATCTTCTCACGGGCCTGCTCGATGGTCACGCCCTTCTTGGCGCGCAGCTCTGCGTAGGTTGCGGCGAAGTCTTCGGTGTGCTCGTTGTTCTCGAGGTCGATAATTTCAACGCCCTCGCCCACGGGCAGCTTGATACCCTCGGCCTGGCAGATTTCCTGAATCTTCTCGGGATTGCCAATCAGCACCAGGTCGCAGAAGTCGCGGCGGGCGATGATAGATGCCGCGCGCAGAATACGCACGTCGTAACCCTCGGGCAGCACGATGGAGCGGCGGTCGGAGCGCGCCTTCTCAATCAGGTTGTGTAGGAAGCGCAGCGGGGTCATGGACGCCGGGCGCTCAAGGTCCAGGCGTTCCAGCAGCTCGTCGGGGTCAACGCTGCGGGCCCACTCGCCCAGGGCCGCCGCAACCTTGCGGGGCTGGCCGCTGGAAAGCGCGCCGGTGACGCGGGAGACCGCGCGTCCTGCCTGGAAGGTATCCCTCTCGGTGTGGAAGATGGGGAAGGGGGCGCGCTCGGTCAGTGACTGTAGCACGGGGCTGTCAGTGGAGTCGCTGAGGTTGCCGGTCAGCAGAAGGCCGGACGGCGCGGGGAAACTCGGTGCCAGCGAGGAGGCAAGGGTTGCCACAACGACGTCGGTGCGGTCGCCGGGAACAATCACGAAGTCGCCGTCGGCAAACTGGTTCAGGAAGTTAGAGACGGTCATTGCGGCAACCTTGACGTTGGCGATTTCGCGGTCAAGATCCTTGGCAGAGATACCCTCGGGGCTCAGTTCCAGAGCCTCAACAACCTCACCTACGCTGGGCAGGGTCAGCTCGGGAATCTCGGGCAGAACGTAGACGGGGCGCTTAAGCGGGCCGCGCTTGGCGGTCTGAGCAATTTCATCGCGGAACTCGGGCTTGCAACGGTTGACCATAATCGCCAGGGTGTCTACCTTGGCCGAGTGCAACTCGGTGCGGGCGACGTCCACAGCATTGGCGGCGTCTGCAACAGAGGAGTTCTGCGCGCCAATCACGGCAATCACCGGGGTGCCCAGGTCGCGGGCGAACTGCGCATTGAGGTCGAACTCAACGGTCACGGCGTTGTGAGCCAGAAGGTCGGTGCCGTCAACAATAATGACGTCGCAGTGCTCGGCCATCTCGGAGTAGATAGAAACAGCCAGCGAAGACATCTCATCGTGCTTGCCCTCGGCCAGAAGCTCCCGGCAGCGCTCTAGGCTCAGACCGCCGCGAGCCTGCTGTTCGGTCAGATTGAAGTTGCGGCGCATCAGCTGGATCATGGAATCCTGAGATTCCTCGGCGCCCTGGAAAATGGGGCGGAAGAAGCCCACGCGGTCAGCACGTTTAATCAGTGAATCTGCCAGACCCAGCGCAACCAGGGACTTGCCCGACAGCGGGGTCATGGCTGAAAGGTAGATACCGGTAGTCATAGAGTTCTACTCGTCTTTCCTTGGTGAGGTATGCGGTAACTCTGCCAGGGGCAGCGGGGCGCACATGTCTTTCACTAGAAATCTTAGGTGTTTTTGCAGAGGTTTAGGTGCACATTGGTTGGCGTTGTGGTTTAACTCATGGCAAAATCTTTTGGTTTACATAGAAGGTGTTTAAGACCTTAAGGAGCTGTTTGTTTTACCCCTCAATAGAGGGGCGCCGGGCCTCAAAGAGGCCTCTGTAACAACCTTTTCTCATGCCGGGGTTGGGGCTAGGCTGAAAACATGTTGTTTGCATTTTCTGTGGCACCCACCGGCGGTGCAGGTTTTGAAGACGGTTCTGTTCACTCGGCTGTTGCTGAGGCTGTGCGCATTGTTGAGGCCTCGGGTCTTGATCACGAGACCAACTCCATGTTCACCACCATTGAGGGTGACTGGGACGAATGCATGGATGTTATCAAGCGCGCCACCGAGGCCGTGATGGCGGTAGCACCCCGGGTTTCTCTGGTGGTCAAGGCAGATATTCGCCCCGGCCACGACTCCGGCGAAATCCAGGGCAAGGTTGACCGGTTGAATAAGGCGCTGGGTAAGTAGGTTTTACTAGCTGGCGGTCGCTGGTGCAGAAAAGCTGTTTTGGGGCAGTTTTTCTGCGCCTTTTCGCGCTTAACTGCACCAGCGGCTGTGGAGGGGCAGACTGGGCGCCCGGGCACCACCGCGAAGAGGCCCCTGCTACCCTTAATCCGTGGCTAAACGCAGAAGAAAAACCCGCTCTCAGGCCGAGCAAGCCGGGCCGGTTGAGGGAAAGTACGAGATTTCAACCGGCATCGCCGAGCTCATCGAAGACGACTACACCCCCGATGGCTGGGTGCTCGAAATTAATGGCATGGAGTCTTCGCACGTGGTGCTGGGCCGTCCGCGCGAGCTAGATTTTGAGTACATGCGCTGGATTGCCGCCGTCACTGAGGCCTACGTTTCTAGCGCTCTCGATCCCGAGAAGCTGCGCATCACCCATCTGGGTGGCGGAGCCTGTTCGCTGGCGCGCTACTTTGCAGATGTATACCCCAAGTCCCGCAACACCGTGGTGGAGCTCGATGCTAAACTCGCCGACTACGTGCGCGAGTGGTTCGATCTGCCCAAGGCGCCCACTCTCAAGATTCGTGTGGGCGAGGCCCGCGAGGTTACTGAGACTTTCCTGCCTGAATCCCGAGACATCATCATTCGCGACGTTTTTGCAGGCTACGTCACGCCAGTGCCGCTCACCACCCTGGAGTTCACCCAGATTGCGGCAAAATCCCTCTCTGAGAAGGGGCTTTACATTATCAACTGTGGAGACACCCGCGACTTGGCGGGTGCTCGGGCAGAGGCCGCGGCCATTGCTGAGGTCTTTCCCTACACCGCCGCCACCGCCGATTCCGCCATGCTCAAAGGACGACGCCGCGGCAACATCATTCTCGCCGGCTCCTTTGCGCCGCTGCCGGTCGACGGTGAGGATCTCACCGCCCAGGTCACCAAGCGCCTCTTGGGTGGAGCTGTGCCCGCCTACTATAAGGACGACGCCTGGTTCCGCTCTTTCGCGGCCGGCGGCAAGCCCCGCCGCGACGGGATAGACACCGTGGACCTCAAGCTTCTAGACAGCAAACTGCGGGGTAAATAAAAGACAGGCACTCTCGGCTATATTTTCAGCTGCCTAGAGTGCCTGCCAGTATAGGTGTGATCTTAGAGGTTTGCTAGTGCATACTCAGCCTGTTCCTGGGTGAACTTGCCACCGTATTCACTGGTGAGTTGATCAAGCAGGGCGCTGTCAGACATGGAGAGGGTCTCCTGGTAGCTTTTAGCGGCTTCTAAAGCCTCAGTATTCCAGTCTGCCTTGACGTTATCGATAGCATACTGAGCTTCCTCGGCAGTGAACTGACCGCCGTATTCGCTGGTGAGTTGATCGTAGAGACCCTGTTGCGAGAATGGCAAGGTGTCTAGGTAGTTCTCAGCTGATTCCAGTGCTTCTGCATTCCAGTCGGCATCTAGATTATCCATGGCGTATTGAGCAGCGTCAGCGGGGAACTGGCCGCCGTATTCGCTGGTGAGCTGATCGTAGAGTGCCTGGTATGAGAAAGGCATAGTATCTAGATACATTTCCGCCTGGTTGAGAGCATTCCTGTACTCGCGCGAAACGCCGTCATTGGCGTTATTTGCTGAGGCGGGCTCTTCAGTGGCTGGGGGAGCGGCTACTTCTGCCTGGCTTGTCTCTGGATCTGCAGAAGCGGGTTCTTCTTCTGGAGTGGCTGACTCAGAGTCACTGGGCTCGGTGGTACTTGATTCGCTAGTACTAGAATTAGCCGTGCTTTCGGTCTCGCTGGTACCTACTAGGCTACCGCAACCAGCTAGAATCAAGATTAGGCCAATAATCCAAACCCAAACTCGCTTGTACCAGGGCTTTTTGACCTTGATGGGGGTGGGGGAAACGCTCATGTTAGTTCTTCCTAGTGCAAAATGACTATGAATTACTTTCATAATCAAATAATTGATGAATGCATTAATAGTAATTTAGGAGATGTTTTAAGCCCATCAATTTGCGGATTTTTACCGTATATTAACTAGTTTCCCCGTCCAGGTAGAGCCACTCTCCACCGACCCGCTCGAAACGCGATTTTTCGTGCTGGACGCCGCGCACGCGCTCGTCCTCGGGCGTACCCGGAACCGAGCGGTAGTAGGCGGCGAACTCCACGGTTCCCGCGGTATCAAAGGGGCCGCCGGTGGAGCTCAGAATGTCCAGGCGGTACCAGCGTAGGCTCTCGTCGAGCTCGAGGGAGGCCGGGCGGGTGGTCGGGTGCCAGGTGGCTAATAGGTAGGCCGCATCTGAGATAGCAAAGGCGGTAAAGCGCGAGCGCATCAGGGCCTCGGGGGTGGGTGCGGTGCTACCCTGCCCGCGGGCAAAGGCGGTATGGAATTTACCGCAGCAGTCGCCGTAGATGTTGCCGGTGCCGCAGGGGCAGCGAGTGTCTGTGTTCATGGGTTCTATTTTAAAAGCGATTGACCGGCAAGTGGCCCCAAGGTGCGTCAGAAGGCGCGCCCCGGGGCCACTTGCCGGTCAACGAGAAGAGCGGAGCTTCTACTCCATCCAGCCCTCAATCACGCCCATGCCGAAGAAGACCAAGAAGGCAAGGGAAACAATGTACATAATGGGGTGCACCTCGCGGCCGCGACCCTGCACCAGGCGAATAAAGCAGAAGGTAACGAAGCCGGCTCCGATGCCGTCTGCAATTGAGTAGGTAAAGGGCATCATGATGATGGTCATGAAAGCGGGAATACCTAGGCCCCAGTCTGCCCAGTCGATGTGGATTGCCTGGCGAACCATCAAGAAGCCCACCACTACCAGCGCGGGGGCAACCGCCTCGAAGGGCACGATATTGACCAGGGGCGAGATAAAGGTTGCCAGCAGAAAGAGCACGCCGGTGACGACGTTGGCGAAACCGGTGCGCGCGCCCTCGCCGATACCGGTGGCGGACTCTACAAAGATCTGGTGGGCGGAGCTTGCCGAACCACCACCGGCAATGGAGCCGGCGGCGTCAATCAGCAGCACGCGGTCGATATTTTCGATGCGGCCCTCGGAGTCGATAGTGCCGGCTTCGGTGGCCAGGCCCTGGGAAGTGCCCATGACGTCGAAGAAAACCGCCAGCAGAATGGCAAACATGAGCATGGTAGCACCCAGGCCGCCCATGGAAGATCCGGAGAAGACACCGAGCATGTCAACGGAGCCAATGAGCGAGAAGTTGGGGGCGCCCAGCCAGCTCTCGGGTAGGGCAGGAACCACCAGAGACCAGCCGGTGATGGACTCGGTTGAGGGGCCAGAGGGCCACAGCGATTCCAGCACGATGGAGAGAATGGTTGAGGCCACCACGCCGATGAGAATTGCACCGCGGATATTGCGAATAAAGAGCGCAATAATCACAAAGAGACCGAAGAGAAAGACGAAGATAGGCCAGCCCATCAGGTGGCCACCGGCGCCGAAGGAGACGGGAACGGTGGTGCCTGCGGCGTCGGGCATGCGGCGAACCACGCCCGCATTCACCAGGCCGATCAGGGCAATAAAGAGGCCGATGCCCACCACAATGGCGGTTTTCAGAGACTCGGGCACGGCATCAAAGACCGCGCGACGGAATCCGGTGAGCACCAGAATCGCCATGACGATACCTGCCCAGACCACCAGGCCCATAATCTGCGGCCAGGTGATGTCGGGGTTGGTGGCAATGGTCGATGCCAGCAGGGCATTCACGCCCAGACCCGCTGCCATGGCAAAGGGCTGGTTAGCCCAGAGGCCCATGATGATGGTCAGAATACCTGCCACCAGGGAGGTCGAGGCCGCCACGCGCTCAACGCCGAGCATTCCGCCGGCGCCATCGGGGCCCAGGCCCAGAATCAGGGGGTTGAGCACCACAATGTAGCTCATGGCAAAGAAGGTTGCCAAGCCGCCGCGGAATTCGGTGGCCAGGGTGGAGCCGCGTTCGGTGATTTTGAAGAAGCGATCTAGCCCGTTTTTGGGGGCAGGCGTCTGTGCGGATGGAGCCGCGGTGTTCTTAGAAGTCATCTAGAATCCGTAGTTACTCTCTATACGTGAAGGGTGTGTGCCCTGAAATCATGCTGAAAACAAAGAAGCGCCCGCTTTTCTGCGGCGCCTTTGATACCGGCTATTCTACGCCCACAGCGTAGTGCCCACCGCCTCTTTTGAGGAGTGAGGGGGTGTGAGTTATGACGCCGGTGGGTGGGGTGCGCTTCCCGCTGCGGGAGAAGTCTCGACTTTTTACCGGGGGAGGGCTTGAATAGAAATATGGCTCATCCCCAGCTTCAATCAACGTGCGCCGAACCCCATCACTGCTCGCCCGCCGTGAGACAGCAGGTGCTGGGGCTTTCTCCGCTCACCCGCGATTTGCCGGAACTTCAAAGAGACCAGCTCAGCAAGAAGCTGACCTCCTACTCCTGGGCTGCCGATGAGCTGATTTTCCGCGCAGGAGATATCCCGGCGGGTGCCTACCTCCTAGTGGCTGGAAGGGTTCGGCTCACCCACGATACCGCTGAGGGGCAGGAACTTACCGTGCAGATTGCTTGTCCCGGCGACGTCCTAGGTAGCCTCCATACCCACCCGGTGGAGACTAATGAGACTGCCACTGCGCTAGAGACTGTCTGCGCTCTCTTTATACCTGCGAGCCATCTGGAAAGTTTGATTGCTGAGTACCCAGGGTTGGCGATAGCACTGGTTCGATTGCAACAGGAGAACCTGGCAAGCACCCGCGCCGACGAAATTGCTTTGACCACTCGCACAGTTGCTCAGCGGGTGGCGGGCGCGCTCCTGCAGCTCGACCGCAAGATGGGGGTTGATGTTCAGGACGGCGCTCGCCTACTTCAGGTGAAACTGCGGCGATCCGACATCGCCGGCTTGGCGGGAACCACCGTGGAATCAGCCTCGCGAACTATGGCTCGTTTTAAGAATGAGGGACTAGTGGAGTCGGGCCGAGAATGGGTGAAAATCCTAGATCGGCAAGCCTTAGAAAGTATTTAGAGGAACTTTTTTCTTAATTGACCTGCGTCAAGGAACCCTTTTGCGGATCTTCCTAACCTGAAAGTACCCAGTCAAGGTACGAAACAGATAAAGGAATGATTGACATGGCACAGGTACAGAACATCACCCTCCGCGCTGAAGGATTCTCTTGCCCCAGCTGCGTTTCCAAGATTGAGACCAAGCTGAACTCCCTGAACGGGGTAGAGCGGGCAGAGGTTAAGTTCTCCTCCGGTCGGATTTTGGTGGGTTATGAGCCCGATCGAATCAGCGTCAAAGAGTTGGTCAATGCGGTAGCAGAGGTTGGCTACACCGCTAAGCCAGCAACTATTTAGGTGGGCGGTAAGGGGCGTTTCTAAAACGCCCCTTACCCTTAGGAGGAGAATCATGAAAACTCTTGGCACCTGGGGCGTTGTACTTGCCTCGGGAATTTTAATTATTTTGGCCCTGCTCACCGGTTTTGAGGCGCTCATGGTGGCGGCCGCGGTGGTGGCGGGCTGGCAGGTAGCTGTTTCTGCGGTAGCTGCCCTTAAAGTGAAGGTTATTTCCATTGACCTTCTGGTTGTTGTGGCAGCTATCGGAGCGCTTTTTATTAATAACTATTGGGAATCGGCGGCGGTAACTTTTCTTTTTGCTCTGGGTAAGGCGCTGGAAAAGACCACCCTCGCTAAAACCCGCAAGGCTTTGAGCGATTTGATAGAGGCGGCTCCTGAGACCGCTACCAAACTAGAGAAGGGAGAGCCCCGAGCTGTACAGCTGTGGGAGCTTGTTCCCGGCGATACCGTTCTGGTGCGTAACGGCGAGCAGATTCCTGTTGACGGTACAGTAGCGGTTGGCCACGGTGGTGTTGATGAAGCAACAATTACCGGTGAGTCGGTACCCGTCGAAAAAACTGCGGGAAGCCGGGTGTTTGCCGGTACCTGGCTTCGTTCGGGAACCTTGCAGGTCACAGCTGAAGCAATTGGTGCTGACTCCACCCTGGCAAAAATTATCCACCGGGTGGAAGATGCCCAGGATGACCGAGCCCGCACCCAGACTTTCCTTGAAAGATTCTCCCGCTGGTACACGCCGGCGGTAATGGTGGTAGCCCTGGTGGTTGGGCTGGCAACAAAGAACCTGGAGCTGGCTCTGACCCTGCTGGTGATTGCCTGCCCCGGCGCCCTGGTAATTTCAATTCCGGTTTCGGTGGTGGCCGGTATTGGCCGATCTGCTAAAGACGGTGTGCTGATTAAGGGCGGTGAATATCTGGAAACCGCTGCCCGCGTCAATACCCTGGTGGTTGATAAGACCGGTACGCTCACCACGGGCCGCCCTGCCCTCACCGACGTTATTTCCTTAGATTCCCGCTTTAGCCAGGAGCAGGTACTTTACTTAGCTGCCCGCGCTGAAACTGCCTCGGAGCACCCGCTGGCCTCCGCCGTCATAGAGGGGGCCCGCGCTCGCGGCCTGAGCCCCGACTTGGTCGAGTCTGCAGAGCCGGTAACGGGTCAGGGAATCCGTGCTTTGGTTGAGGGCGTGGAGGTTACGGTGGGGTCTGCCCAGCTCCTTTCTGAACCGGCTGATACGGCTGTGCTTGAAGAGCTTAACGCCGCCGGGAAAACCGCCATGTTTGTTGGTTATGGGGGAGAAGCCATTGGGGTGGTTGCCGTTGCCGATACCGTTCGGGTCGATGCTCGCCAAGCCGTTGAGAGTCTCCACGCTCGCGGCATCGAGGTGGTAATGGCCACCGGTGACGCCGCCCGCGTGGCAGCCGCTGTGGGCGCTGAATTGGGACTGGACGACGTTCGCGCGGGGCTTTTGCCCGAGGATAAGTTAGACCTGGTACGCCAGCTCCAGGCGGGAGGCCGTACGGTGGCTATGGTGGGCGATGGCGTGAACGATACCCCTGCGCTGGCAGCTGCTGATATCGGTGTTGCCATGGGAGCTGCGGGTTCCCCTGCAGCCTTAGAGACCGCCGATTTAGCGCTGATGGCAGACCAGCTGCCCCGTCTACCCCACGCTTTGAGTTTGGCTCAGCGGACGGTGCGCACCATGAGGATTAACATTCTGATCGCTCTGGTTACTGTAGCCCTGCTCTTTGCCGGTGTGTTTGCCGGTGGAGTCACGATGGCTCTGGGAATGATGGTTCATGAAGCTAGCGTTCTGCTGGTAATCGGCATTGCCATGTTGCTTCTGCGACCGCAGCCTGCCACTCATGCGGTCTAGTTCGGGTGGTACCGCCGGGCGGGGCCGCTGGTATATTCTTAGGTTAGCCTAAGTTAAGTTTAGTTCGAGAGGAATCGGCATGAGTGACTACCCCGCCCCCGAAACCCTGCACCATACCTCCCGCGCAGTGGTGGAGACTAGCCGCCCCCAGCGCTACGTCAAGCAGATGGTTTCCCACATGGGGCGCAAGATTCCCATCGAGCAGATTCCCGGCGGCCACCGCCTGACCTTCAACCGCGATAACGTTTTTCGAGGCTATGCAGACCTGCTGGTCGATGATGCGCAGGACGACGCCGCCCGGCTGCTTCTGCTCGCTTATGGAACGGATGCGCAGAACCTCACCGCTGTTGAAAGAGCGCTGGGAAACCACCTGGAACGTTTCGGTGAGCGCGAGGGGCTCAAAGTGAACTTTTCCTAGGTTTTAAGACCTTCTTGAAGCGGCCAGTTGCTAGATTGCGCCAGATGAAATTAAGTTACAGAAACCTGTCTTTTTGCTCTCGATAGAGAGCGACGGTGTGCATGCCTACCAGCGCACAGCGTAAACTTGTGGGCAGTGTGAAACCAACCCGCCCGCGCGTCGTCCTAAAAATAGGCCCGGGCAGTGAAAGGAAATGAAGAGTGTCTGAGAATCGTGCTCTGCGCGTTGCCGTGATCGGTTCGGGCCCCGCGGGTGTTTACGCCGCGGATATCCTGAGCAAGCAGCCCGAGGTGAAAGACGGTTCTGTGCCGGTCTCCATTGACATTTTTGACCGCTACCCCGCACCTTTCGGCCTGATTCGTTACGGTGTTGCCCCTGACCATCCGCGTATTAAGGGCATCATCACCGCCCTGCACAAGGTCATGGACAACGGCGATCTGCGGTTCTTCGGCAACGTGGATTACGGCACCGACGTAACCCTCGAAGAGCTGCGCAAGTACTACGACGCCATCATTTTCGCCACCGGTGCGGTACACGACGCCGACCTCGACATTCCCGGCATTGACCTGGAAGGCTCCTACGGCGCATCTGACTTTGTTGCCTGGTACGACGCCCACCCCGACTACCCCCGCACCTGGCCCCTGGAAGCCAAGGAGATTGCGGTTCTGGGTAACGGCAACGTAGCGCTGGACGTCGCTCGTGTGCTCTCCAAGCACGCCGACGACATGCTGGTGACCGAAATTCCCGACCATGTTTACGAGGGTCTGAAGGCATCACCTGTTACCGACGTTCACATCTTCGGCCGTCGCGGCCCTGCCCAGGTTAAGTTCACCCCGCTGGAACTGCGGGAGCTGGCACATTCCCGCGACGTTGACATTGTGCTCTACGAAGAGGACTTCGTCTTTGACGAGGCCTCCGAGAAGGCAATGGAAGAAAACGCCCAGGTCAAGGTGATGACCAAGGTTCTCAAGGGCTGGCTTGAAGAGCAGAAGACCAAGGAGCAGACCGCCTCCCGCCGCCTGCACCTGCACTTCATGCAGTCGCCTGCTGAGATTCTCGGCCAGCACGGCAAGGTCACAGGCATCAAGATGGAACGCAACGAGCTCAACGGCAACGGCGGCGTCACCGGCACCGGCGAGTTCATCGAGTACCCCGTGCAGGCTGTCTACCGCGCCATTGGCTACTTCGGCTCCGAGCTGCCCGAGGTTGGCTTCGACTCCGAACGCGGCGTCATCACCAATGTTGAGGGGCGAGTCATCGACGATAGTGACGTTCCCGTGCCCGGCCTCTACGCCACCGGCTGGATTAAGCGCGGCCCCGTGGGTCTGATTGGCTCCACCAAGTCAGATGCCCTGGAAACCGTCACCCACCTGCTCGAAGACCGCGAAGACCTCTACACCGCCGAGTCACCGGAGCCCGAGAGCTTCAACGACTTCCTCGAATCCAAGGGGGTCAAGTACACCACCTGGGAAGGCTGGCACACCCTCGACGCCCACGAAAAGGCCCTGGGTGAGGCATCCCAGGACGCCGAGGGCAACCCGCGTAAGCGTGTTAAGGTGACCGACCGCGACGAGATGATCCGTATCTGCCGCGGAGAGTAGGAACGGTCGGTCACCACTTCGCGGAAATTCCGCTTCGTCTGACCGCGACGAGATGATTCGTATTTGCCGCGGAGAGTAGACCCCACGAAAAGCGGGACGCCGCCTAGCCAACCTCCCTTAAACGCCAGCCCCGGTGCCAGTTGGCTGGGCGGCGTCCCACTTGCCTTCTTTCGTATAAACCCAAGCGGTCGCCCGGCAAAGAGTCGGCTTCTAAGAAGCGCGCATCAGCTGCAGGGCAGTCTCTACTAGTTCGGCATTGCCGGTGGCAGTGCGGCCGTCAGGAAGATGCAAGCAGTCCTCCAAACCAATTCGCGAATCTAGGCCAAGCCTGCCCGCCAAGCTGACCATGCTCCAGGTCGACTCTTCTTCACCGTGCAAAAGCACAGTAGCCGTGGGCTCAAGGCTCTGCACGCCTTCTACCAGGTACCTACCGCTAGACTCGGCGAGATTTGGTGGCATGTCTTGAACTTCGACCAGCACGCGAAAACAGTGGGCCCGAAGCGGTGAAGCAGACCAGCTAGCTAGCCCCTCTTCATGCCAGATTCCTGCCTCAACACCGATTCCCCTTTCTAACAACCTAGCGGCAAGGCGATCGGCCCCGCTCTCGTGCCAGTTTACCGAGGCGAAATCGGGGAGCTCATTCCAGCTATCAATGAGATTTAGTCTGTGATTGAGGTCGGGTGCTGCCCATTCTCCCGTGGTGATACCCAGGGGTACTCCGGGGCAGTGCTGGCGAAAGGTTGCCACCCACAGATCTACGTCGTGAGCTTCTAGGCTGTCTTTTCCCTGCCTGTTTTTAGGGTGAACATGAATTTCTTGCGCACCAGTTAGCACCGCCTCTGCGCAGTCTTTCGCGGCTGTTTCGGGGTTGCTACTCAGAGCAGGGTGTTCGCCTAACTCTCTTGCTCCATTAGGGCATACTTTCAGCATGGTTCACCTCTTTCATGCTCCGCAGTGAAGTGTTGCTGTGTTGTATAACCCTACTATCGGGCCGTCTCAGCCGGAACCCACAAAGGCAGCTCCACGAAAGAAGGCAAAACTTCCGACAGCAGGTGAAACTAGCCTGTTGCCGGAGGTTTTGCCTATTTTCGTATAAACCCAAGCAGTCGCCCGGCAAAGAGCCTAGACCGCAGACAGGGTTTTATCGTGTAGCCCTGGGCTGGCCCTCAGCGTAGCCCGCTGCGGACTGAATACCCACGGTGGCACGTTCGAAGAACTCCTCGATGTTTGAGGCCCCGGCGTAGGTAAAGGATGAGCGCACGCCTGAGATAATGGAATCCACCTGGTCTTCTACGCCACCGGCGCCCTCGGGCAGGTAGATGCGGGCGGTAGAAATACCCTCTTCAAACATCTCGCGGCGGGCTTTCTCAAAGGCCTCGGTCTTGGAGTTGCGGTTGGTAACAGCCCGGCGCGATGCCATGCCGAAAGATTCCTTGTACTCGCGGCCGCTGGAATCCACCATAATATCGCCGGGGGACTCATAGGTTCCCGCAAACCAGGAGCCAATCATCACGTTGGAAGCACCCGCCGCCAGAGCCAGCGCAACGTCGCGGGGGTCTTTGACGCCACCGTCCGCCCATACGTGCACGCCCAGCTTGCGCGCCTCAGCGGCGCACTCGAGCACAGCGGAGAACTGCGGGCGACCCACGCCGGTCTGCATGCGGGTGGTGCACATGGCACCGGGGCCAACGCCCACCTTGATGATATCTGCGCCCGCCTCTGCCAGGTCACGCACACCGGCGGCGGTCACCACGTTGCCGGCCGCAATCGGCACGCTGGGCGACAGCGCACGCACCTTCTTCAGCGCCTCAATCATGGTTTCCTGGTGGCCGTGGGCGGTATCAACCACCAGCAGGTCAACACCAGCTTCAATGAGCTCGGAAGCTCGCGCGGCGACGTCGCCGTTAATGCCGATTGCCGCGCCGATGCGCAGGCGACCCTGGGCGTCGACGGCGGGCTCATAGAGGCTGGCGCGCAGAGCACCCTTGCGGGTGAGAACGCCCACCAGCTTGCCGGCGGAATCAACTACGGGGGCAATCTTGCGGGAGGTGGCGTGGAGCTTGTCGAAGGCCTCGCGGGCATCGACGGTATCGGGAAGGGTCACCAGTTCGGTAGACATGACGTCGCCTACCTGGTCAAAATTATCTACCCCGCGCAAATCGCGGCGGGTGATGATGCCGATCGGGGCGTCGTCCTCCACCACAATCGCAGCACCGTGGGCGCGCTTGGGCAGCAGGTGCTTGGCGTAGCCGACGGTGTGGTGGGGCTTGACGGTGATGGGGGTGTCGAAAATCAGGTGGGATTCTTTGACCTTGCGGATGGTATCAATCACCACGTCCGCGGGAATATCCTGGGGGATAATCGCGATACCGCCGCGGCGGGCGATGGTCTCTGCCATACGGCGGCCGGCGACGGCGGTCATATTGGCGACCACGAGCGGAATGGTGGTACCGGTGCCGTCTGCGGTGTGCAGGTCTACGCCCATGCGGGAGCCCACGGACGAGCGCGAGGGCACCATGAAGACGTCAGAGTAAGTGAGGTCGGTAGTTGGCTTCATGTCATTGAGAAACTTCATTTATACCAATTTACCGCGTTCCCTCAGGCGGCCGGAAGTCTGTTTCACCCACAGCAACATCGCCGGGATTTAGGGCAGCAGCACCTTCCGCAAGTAGGGGTTGAGGAAGAGTCCATCGGGGTCCATTTCCTCCCGCAGAGAGGTGAAAGCTGAGAACTCGGGGTAGAGCTTTTCGAGGTCCGCGGCGTCAAGCGAGTGCATCTGGCCCCAGTGGGGGCGGCCGCCGTAGTCCTTGAAAACGCTTTCAAGGCCGGTGAAGTATTCCTCGAAGGGCTGCCGCCAGTATTCGCGCGCCGAGATAAAGACGGTCTCGCGGCCATAAGCCTGCGAGAGCGGAATGTCATCGGCGGCGGCGGTGCGCACCACAATGGGGTAGCCCGCGTGCACTTTCTGCTTCTCAAGGTGCTTTTTGAGGTCTTTCATCAGCTCCTCAAAAACCTGCAGGTCAAAGGCGTATTCCATGTTGTTCTGGCGCACCGTGCGGTTGAGGATGAATACGGTGGGGGATAGGTCTGCGTAGCGGCGGTTGCCGGAGGTGAGGTTGGAGACTTTGTTGAGAAGTTTCTGGGAGGACGGCGCGCGGGTAGCTACGAAGTTCATGACCTCGAAGATGCCGTTGTTCAGCGCGTAGTCGCGGCCGTGGCGCCGGGCCTGAGAGATCAGGGCGCTGGGCTCCATGAAGCCTTCGGTGAGCAGGGGCAGACGGGTAAGACGCCGCGTGCGCACCTGGGTGCCGTCGGGGAACCAGGAGAACTCGTAGTGGTCGGAGCCGCGGGAACGGTCGATGAAGGTGGGCACAATTTCGTTGAAGTCACGGGCGCGTTCGGAGGCATGAATGCGGAAGCTGGGCACCACCCTAAAGGTGATGGAGGTGAGAATACCCAGTGCACCCAGGCCCACCAGGGCGGCCCGGAAGATTTCGGGGTTGCGTTCAGCGGAACACTCCACCAGTTCGCCGGTGGAGGTGAGCAGGGTCAGCGCGGTGACCTGGGTGGGCATAATGCCAAAGCCCAGACCGGTGCCGTGGGTTCCGGTAGAGACAGCGCCAGCGAGGGTCTGCTGGCCCAGCCGCCCCAGGTTTTCAAAGGCAAGGCCGTAGGTGGCTAGGGCCTTGTTGGCGTGCTGCACGGTGGTTCCGGCAAGAAAGGTTGCCTGCTTGTGGTCTGGGCTCACGCCGGTGAGACCCACCAGGTTATCTAAGCTGAGCATGGTGTCGGTGGGCTGGGCAATGGCCGAGGAGCTACGGGACGCGCCCACCACCTTAATCTGCCCGCCGCTTGCGGCCACCTGCTTGATGAGATCTTGAGCTTCGGCAACTGAGCGCGGTTTGAAAACCCTGTTGGGCTCGGCATCGTGGCGGTGCCCCCAGGTACTCCATACGTTCTCTGACATTGCGCTACCTCTTTAAAAACTTTCTTTCCCGGTGGAGATCTGTTTTTATTTTCTCACCGTCACCCGGTCAGATAGGCGAGGAAGGCACGCGTTTTAGCGCGTGCCTTCCCTGTGATTACTGAGGATAAACCCTAGATTTTTGATTTAGCTACCGGTAACAATCTGTCCCTGAGCATCGAAATGAGCGGTGATGGAGCCGGTCTCGGTGTTCAGGTAGCTTGAGCCGTTGTTGTAGGTGTGAACATCGCTGACCGGGAATCCGAAGGTCGCCGGGCCGCCATTGTTCACGTAGTACTGGCCGGCTGCGGTGCCGGTGTCTACGAAGAAGGCGCCGGTCTTTGCGCTCCAGTAGTAGACGCCGTTGCCGCCGTTGGCCACGGCGAAGAACTGTTGGACGCCGCCTGCTACGGGCTGTTCGTCGGTGATGGGCTGGGTGGTGTTTACGGTGCCGCCGGCTGCTAGCGGGGCGGGGTTAGCCAGCCAGGCCTGGTAGATAGCGCCCTTGAGCACGTGGGCTTCGGTCAGACCGTTCCAGGTAATCATGCCGGTCTCGAAGGTCTGGAAGCATTCGAGGCTACCGGGATTGACGGCGCCGGTGGCGGTTACGCCAGTGCCTGAAACACCGCAGAGCTCATCACTGATGGGGGAACCAATAAAGCCTGATTCGCCCGATGCCCTGTGCTGTTCGTACTTGGTGGAGATTGCGGTTCCGGGGGTAAGGGAAGCCGTTGGCTCGGCTGCCTGGGCAGGAAGAAGCGCGGTGCCGAGGGTTGCGGTGGCTACGGTTGCTGCCAGCAGGGTGAGCTTGGAAAAACGGTTGGTGCGCATGATGCCTCCCACTTATAGTCGTGAACTTACTTCTATGAAAGCCCATGTCCGCTGGATAAGCGGGCATATTTTAGGGGTGCCGGGAAAACGTTGTGCAATTGTTATATACCAATGTATCGGCGTTATTGGACCGTGACCTGATGCTCAACTAGATGTTTTATAAGCAACATTTTTTACTAATTTGTCTAATAATGGTTGATTTATCTTAACGGGTGGTCACGACTTGATAACGAATCAGCCCCAATTCGGCAACGATTGTGGCCTGGGTCTAAAAAATTGCCCTTGTCTGTGCTTGCCTGGAAGTAGCCCCTCACCTCGAGGGTGTTTGTTGACAACAGATATTCGGTGAAACTCGAAATTACTTCGCTGACGAAAACCCAGTATTTGGTTTTAGATGGAGGAAATCAAGATGACCCAGAACAAGACTTCAAAGACCCGTTATATTGGCGCGGTGGCGGCCGCTCTGGCACTTGCTGGGATGGCAACTCCTGCCCAGGCGGCACCGGCGGGAGCAATAGATAATGCCGAGATCAAGGGCGCTATCGGCCAGGTCTACAACTCCACCGGTGGCGAGGCCCGCTACGGTGCGGCCTACACCAACGAGCAGATTACTCCCGGTATTGTCGGAGGGGTCTCCCAGTCTTTTGAAGAGGGCTACTTCTACTGGACCCCCGAAACCGGAGCCAATTTCGTCGATAAAGACTCTGCAATTGGCCAGACCTACCTTGAACTGGGCCAGCGGGCGGTAGCTGACCACACCCTGCACCCGCTGGGCGCCCCTACCACCTTTGAGGTCTGCGATGGCGCCGCTCTTCCCGGGGTTGACCCCACCTGCGTGCAGAGCTTTGCCGGCGGTGAGATTGTAGAGAACCAAAACACAGGGGAAATTACGGTCAACTACTTTTGAACCTAACCGCCTAGCGCCGAAAGCCTAAGGACGACGCCGCCCCACCGTGAGACGCACACGGTGGGGCGGCGTCGTCCTGAATTGAAATGTGCGGTCATATCCGAGAAAACCTGCCTGGGGTGAGGTAAAACACTCTAAAATGAATATAGAAGCAACCCTGGCTTACCGCTAGTCAGACGGGTAGATGGCTAGGGTTCCTTGATGAAAAGGAGACGACCATGACCGAATCAAAGAAGACTTTCGGTGAACAGGCCATCGACCGCCGTGATGAGGGCGTAGACCTCTCCCAAATCTCCGGTGAAATCATTGTGGGTATTGACGGCTCAGAGCAGTCTTACGGGGCGCTACAGTGGGCAGTCAATGAAGCAAAGATTCGCCAGGTTCCCGTGCGCGTGGTCACCGCCTACTCTCTGCCCGTTTTCTCCGGTTCCGGTTTTGACGCCGGCTACTCGGTGGTTGACGAGCAGGCGCTGCGCCAGGGCGTTGCTCAGATTCTCGATGAAGCCCATGCTCGAGTTGGCGAGACCGACGTTGAAATTCGCGCCACCGTAGAAACCGGTGACGCTACCGGTATTCTGCTGGAACTCTCCAAGAAGGCTGATCTGGTGGCGGTGGGCTCTCGCTCCCACGGCAGCTTCCTGGGGCGCTTGCTGGGTACTGTTTCCACCTCCCTACCCGCCCACTCCCACGCGCCGACCGTGGCGGTTCCGGCTTCTTACGGTGAGGCAATCGCTAAGGATTCCTCCCTGCTGGAACGCAAGGGCGCTGTGGTGGTTGGTTCTGATGGCTCAGACCAGGCGCGTATCGCAATCCTGAAGGCAGCGGAAGAAGCGGATCGCCGCGGAGTAAAGCTGATTCTGGTCAATGCGCTGGCTCCCTACACCGGTGCGCTGAACTGGGTTCCCGCCGCCGTTGATTTCGAGGCAATGTACCGAGAAATTGCCGACCTACAGCGCAAGGCAGCCACCTGGATTCGCGGTTTCTACCCCGAGCTTGAGATTGAGTTCAAGCTTATTGACGGCTCCCCGGTTCAGGTTCTGCTTGAGGCTGGTCAGGAGGCTGACCTGATTGTGGTGGGCACCCGCGGTCGTGGCGGCGTGGCCGGCATGATTCTTGGTTCTACCTCTCAGGGAGTTCTACACCATACCAAGACCCCGGTAATGATTGTTCCTGAGCTGGATGATCCCCGCATTGAGTCTGCCCCCGAGGCCGGAATTTCGTGGGGATGAGCTTAGCGGAAGCGAGCGTGCGAGCTTGCAAGAGCTAAGCGAATCAGCAAAGGCGAGCGAGCGTGCGAGCTTGCAAGAGCTAAGCGAATCAGCAAAGGCGAGCGAGCGTGCGAGCTTGCAAGAGCTAAGCGAATCA
>NZ_BMDC01000003.1 GCF_014635585.1 Rothia aerolata | reverse complement strand
AAACAAATAAATATTTGGTATCAGTCCTAGTCAACACACCAACCACATGGTTGGCGTGTTCCTTATTGAACAAAGCACACTATTGAGTTCTCAAACAACAAACCACACCCACCAGACACACCACCATAAGAAGTCATATGTACCGGGTAGGTCAGTCAAAATTTCTTGGAAAATTCACCGCGATGTCCCGGGAAGTTTCTTCCCTCGCCGCGGCGACCTCATCTACTATACGCAGGTGCAAGACCCCTTGCAACCCGGTTCTCGGTGTGCTAGCTTACTTACAAGCGTGTTATTTTACTGTTTCTCCTAGTCAACCCGTAATTTGAGGTTCATAATTTTTTTCAAAAAACTTTTAAAGTCCCCTCAGAAGCCTCATTTTCACCCTCCAATACCCCGAGTGCCACCCCTTTCACGTCATATTGAGGTCATAAAAGTCAGCCTACGAACTATCTATCACCAAAGAAACAAGAAGCCGGGGAACACATCACAAAAGATGTGTTCCCCGGCTTCTTGTTGCTGGGAACTACTGGGCGGCTCGTCGACGGGAGACCTCGTAGAGGCTAATGCCCACCGCCATCGAAGCGTTCAGCGACTCCATCGCCGAGTCAATCGGAATAGAAACAATCTGATCGCAGTTCTCGGTCACCAGGCGGGAAATTCCCTTACCCTCAGAACCAACCACAATCATGAGCGGTTCGGTGGCAAGCTCCAGCTGGGGAAGCTCGATATCTCCCCCGCCGTCAAGACCAATCACAAAAATGCCCTGGTCTTTGGCCTGCTGCACCACGCGGGTGAGGTTGGTAGCCATAGCAACGGGAATACGGGCTGCCGCACCGGCAGAAGTCTTCCACGCCGAGGCGGTCACTGCCGCCGAGCGACGCTCAGGAATAATCACGCCGTCACCGGAGAAAGCCGACACGCTACGGATGATAGCGCCCAGGTTGCGGGGGTCGGTAATACCGTCCAGGGCAACAAAGAGCGGCGGGGTGCTGAGCTGACCCTGGTGATGCTTTTCCATCACGGAAAGAACCAGGTCGGTAGCATCCGGGTACTTGTAGGGAGGAATCTGTAGCGCAACCCCCTGGTGCACCGAACCCTCGGTCAAACGATCCAGCTCACCGCGGGAAATCTCCAGCATGGGCAGGTTGATTTTATTGGCCAGCACCATGATTTCTTTAACGCGCTCGTCCGTCTCAATACGGCTCATCACGTAAAGATGCTTGGAGGGAATGTCGGTTTTCAGTGCCTCAAGCACGGCGTTGCGGCCGGTCACCAGCTCCTCTGAGGTGCGCTTGCCACCGAGTCGAGGCTGGGGCTTGGCGTGCAAGCCTACCTGACGGCGCTCAGCGGCACGCTTCATCTTATAGGCCTTGTGGTAGGGGCGGTCCTCAGCCTTGGGAGTAGGACCCTTACCTTCAAGAGCACGGCGGCCTTTACCACCCGAGCCCTTGGTAGGACCCTTCTTCGCGCTGCTTGCGCCGGGGCGTCGTCCTGCTTTAGCCATACAAACTCAATTCTGAGCGGAAACCCGCTCACTCGAAACACCTAAATCTGGCGCTGTAATAAAACTTATATTTGTCAATAGCCTAGTCGAAGTTGAACCTGTTAGGTAAGAGCAACGGCTAAGGGGTGGCGCTGGCAACTGGCTCGGGGCTGGCGTTAAGGGATGTTGCTAGCGCCATCCCTTAGTTGTTGCTTAACCGATCGACCAGGTCGAGCCGTCCGCGCCGTCTTTAACCACAATGCCGGCCTGGGCAAGGGCATCGCGGATAGAGTCAGCGGTAGCCCAGTCCTTCGTGGCTCGGGCTTCTGCCCGCTGGGTCAGCAGGGACTGAATCAGCGAGTCCAGCGCCTCGTGCTCACCGCCACCAGAGCCTGCGCCCAAATCCATCAACTGCACCAGACCCAGAACATCGGCCATAGCGTAGACCTGGGCTGCCAGCTCCGAAGCGTCCTGGCCCTGAGCCAGCGCCGAATTACCGGCCCGGGTGGTCTCGTGCAAAACGGCCAGAGCGCGGGGAATGTTGAGGTCATCGTCCATTGCGGTTGCAAAGGCTTCGGGGACGGCGCCGCCGGCAGCGGGTGCGGTCTTGGCCAGGAAAGCCTCCACGCGCTCCACCGAAGTCCGTGCCTCTTCCAGAGAGGTGGGGCGGTAGTCCAGCACCGAGCGGTAGTGAGCCTGCCCCAGGTAGTAGCGCACCACCAGGGGGCGGGCCTCTGCCAGCATCTCCGCGGGAGAGACTGTATTGCCAATGGACTTGGACATCTTCTCGCCCTCGTAGGTCACCAGACCGTTGTGGAGCCAGAAGTTAGCAAAGCCGTCGCCGGCAGCGGTGGACTGCGCCAGCTCGTTCTCGTGGTGGGGGAAGCGCAAGTCCAGGCCACCGCCGTGAATATCGAAGCGGGCGCCCAGATACTTGCCCGCCATCGCCGAGCACTCCAGGTGCCAGCCGGGGCGTCCCCGGCCCCAGGGGGACTCCCAGGAGGCAGAAATGGGCTCGGTTTCCTTATATCCCTTCCACAGGGCAAAGTCGCGGGGGTCGCGCTTACCGCGGGGGTCGGCGTCCTCGGCGTCCTTCATATCGTCGATGGACTGGTGGGTCAGCTCCCCGTAGTTGGGCCAGGACTTCACATCGAAGTAGACATCGCCGGAGTCATCCAGGGCGGGGTAGGCATGGCCCTCGTCCATCAGACGCTGAATCAGCGCAAACATCTCGGGAATGTGGCCGGTTGCCCGGGGCTCATAGGTGGGCGGGGCAATGCCCAGCGCAGCATAGGCGGCGGCAAAAACCTTCTCAAAGCGGTAGGCCAGCGCCCACCACTCCTCGCGGGGGTGCTCACCTTCAAAACCCTCTTCAAAAGACCTGGCGGAATTAGCCAGAATCTTATCGTCAATATCGGTGACGTTACGAACGGTAGTGACCTTAAACCCCCGGTAGGTTAGCCAGCGGGAAAGCTGGTCAAAGACCAGGGCCGAGCGCACGTGGCCAATGTGGGGGGCTCCCTGAACGGTGGCGCCACAGTAGTAGAGGCGGGCCTCACCCTCATGTACGGGTTCAAAGTCGCGGACAGATGCAGTAGCTGTATCGTAAAAACGTAAAGTCACGTATCTAGTCTAAGCAAAGCCGCGGAGCTTTTGCACAAGGCAAAGCCCTAGGCCGGGTAAACCAGGGCCGTAGCGATTGCAGCCACGCCCTCTCCCCTGCCGGTGAGTCCCAAGGCATCGGTGGTGGTTGCGGTGACGGTCACCGGGGCGGACGCCGCCTCAGAGAGCACCGCGTTCGCCTCGTCTCGGCGCGGAGAAAATTTGGGCTTATTGCCCACCAGCTGCACCGCGATATTTCCGATCTCAAAGCCGGCGGCCCGCACAATTGCCGCCGCCTCAGAAAGAATCCGCACCCCCGAGGCACCGGCCATATCGGGCCGGTCTACCCCGAAGTTAGAGCCCAAATCCCCGGTTCCCGACGCCGAGAAAAGGGCGTCTGCTGCCGCATGAGCCACCACATCGCCGTCCGAGTGGCCGCTCAGGCCCCGCTGGCCCGGCCAATGCAGGCCCGCCACCCACAGCTCAGTGCCCTCTTCTCCAAAGGCGTGCACGTCTACACCGATACCGGTGCGGGGAATCATCATTATTTTTCTTCCTTTTCGTAGAGCGCCTTGGCCAGGGCCAGATCAAGCGGGGTTGTGATTTTGAAGGCATCTGCCGAGCCGGGCACGGTCTTGACCGGGATTCCCAGGGTCTCTGCCAGCATGGCGTCGTCGGTAATCGACTCTGCCAGCCCCTTCTGCGCTGCCTTCTCGTAGGCACCCAGCAGAGTTGCCAGGTTGAACCCCTGAGGGGTCTGCACCGCTCTTAGCTGCGAGCGGGCGGGAGTGCCGGTCACATAGCCCTCGGCATCGACCGACTTGATGGTATCGACCACCGGTAGCACCGGGATGACGGCCTCTTCGCCGTCGTCCAGCGCAGCGCACACGTTGGCAAAAACCTCGCCCGGGGTAAAACAGCGCGCGCAGTCGTGCACCAGGACGGCGCTGGGTTCGGTATCGCTGAAGCCCTCACGGACCGGCGCGGTGGGAAGGGCCGCCAGGGCGGCCGCCACCGAATCAGCCCGGCTTGCTCCGCCGGTAACTACGGCAGCCCCAAACTCGCGGGCAGTCGCCGTCAGCTCGCTGTCGCCGGCAGGAACCGTCACCACCAGTCGAGAAGCCACCCCGGCGGCGTCCACGCCCTCCAGCGCCCAGCGCAGCAGGGACTTCTCAGCCACCGGCACCTGCGCCTTAGGCACCCCAAAGCCCAGCCGCGAACCCGAACCCGCCGCAACAACAACAACGGCGAACGCACGGTGCCGGTGTGCACCCACGTTCGCCGTTGCAGAAAAAGTCTTAGTCTCAGTCACAGACAAAGAGCATACCCGAAACGAGGTTTAGACGTTCTCAAGAATCTTATCGAGTTCAACCTCAGCAGCTTCTTCGTCAATGTCTTTCGCCAGAGCAACCTCTGAAGAGAGAATCTGGCGAGCCTTAGCCAGCATGCGCTTCTCGCCGGCAGAAAGACCGCGATCGTTCTCCCGGCGCCACAAATCGCGCACGACCTCAGCGACCTTAATAACATCGCCAGAGGCCAGCTTCTCAACATTCGCCTTGTAACGGCGAGACCAGTTGGCTGCCTCTTCAGTGTCAGTAGCCTGAAGAACGTCGATAACCTCCTGCAGACCGCGCTCGTCAACCACGTCACGCATGCCCACCATGTCAACATTTTCAGCGGGTACTTCAATCACAAGGTCGCCCTGTGCTACCTTGAGCTTCAGATACATTTTTTCTTCGCCACGAATCTTGCGCATCTTGATTTCTTCAATCGTTGCAGCGCCGTGGTGAGGGTATACGACGGTTTCGCCAACCTCAAAAAGCATATGGATAAACCCCTTTCAGCCTATCTATTCTAGCACGGGCAGTTTTATATGGGTTTTAAGTAAAAATTAAGTCTCATATGTCAAAATGCCGGGGAACTGCCGGTACTTATACAGACGTTCTGTTCATAAACCGTTAGACTGGAGAGCGAAAGACTCTACTCTTTGGATTCTTTGCGCCAATCACACACATGCAATCAGCGTTCAAGAATTCAAATCCTTCGTGACCATCAAGGAGTTCCTACAGTGAAGTTCGCAGCTTCCCGCACTGCCAAGCGCGCAAGTGTAGCCGTTGCACTCTCAGCAGCGCTGCTGACTGGTACCACCGGTTGTACCTTCATCAACACCTACAAGGGCGACCAGCCCACTACCCTGATGTACGATGCTTCTGACGGAGTCTCCTACACCATGTGGGTCAAGGGCCAGCGCTTCGATATTCGCAACCTGATGGTGATTTCCGAGGGTAACGGCCAGCCCGGCCGCCTGCTCGGTACCGTGCTGAACCTGGGCAACGAAGACGTTGACTTCACCCTGGATCTGGGTATCGACGGAGTAGAGAACCCCACCATTCACGTTCCCGTGGGCGAGGAAGTTCGTTTTGAGGACGACGCTAACCAGCTCATCATTCCCGAGATTCCCGTTCAGCCCGGTGAAATTCTACAGACCACCGGCGTAATCGGTGATACCACCGAGGCATCTAGCCTGCCCGTTCTTGACGGAACCCTGGAAGAGTACCAGCCCTACCTGCCCAATGCAGCCGAGGCTGACTCTGCCAACCCCACTCCTTCGGTCTCTGCCCGTCCCCTCACCGATGAGGAACTGGCCCAGGCGACTGCAACCCCTTCAGCAGACGCTAACAACTAAAGCCTAAAGAAATGGCCCGGCTCCCTTTGGAAAGGGAGCCGGGCCATTTCTTTAAAGACTCTAGCCAAAGGTCGGGTTATAGGACAAAATCTGTGTCCCACCCCGGGCATGCCACTCAAGATAACGGCAGAAAAGCGTAGCTTCTAACCACCTGGGCGCAGATTCAAAAGGGACAAGCACACCGAAGCGGCGACTCGATAAAACAGAGGCAACTGCGCGGGCTACCATAATCGCCGAGTGGCCATTTTTATACCGTTTTTCGCAGGTTTTCGGTATAAAAATGGCCCCTCGAGGAAGCCCGATAGATAAAGTACACGTTTCTTCTTGCTGGGCTGACGTAGGTACACCTGTGTTCCCTGGGTACACATCTAGATGTGTACCCAGGGAACACAGGTGTACCTTTGGCCTCTCGACCGGGCTTTGCTTGTACCTTTGGTGTCCCCACAGGAATCTATGTGTACCGAGAGCTTGTTTCAGCGCAAAATGCACGATTAAGGAAGGTCGGCCAGCGCTCTCGGGCTGGCCGTTCCACCTTATGAAGACGCTCTTAGGGCTCAAACTTATAGCCCAGGCCCCTCACCGTCACCACGTAGCGCGGATGCGAGGGATCGGGCTCAATCTTTGAGCGCAGGCGTTTGATATGCACATCGAGGGTCTTGGTGTCTCCCACATAGTCTGAGCCCCAGACCCGGTCGATGAGCTGAGAGCGGGTCAGCACCCGGCCAGCATTGCGCAAGAGCATCTCGAGCAGCTCAAACTCCTTAAGCGGCATCGAAACGTTCTCGCCGTCCACCGTTACCACGTGGCGCTCAATGTCCATGCGCACCGGCCCACCCTCGATGCTCTGGCCGGCAGGCTCTTCGACGTCTGCCCGACGGCGCAGGACGGCGCGGATTCGCGCCACCAGCTCGCGGGAAGAATAGGGCTTGGTCACGTAGTCGTCAGCACCCAGTTCCAGGCCCAGAACCTTGTCAATCTCAGAATCTTTAGCGGTGAGCATGATGATAGGCACGGTGGAGGTAGAACGAATCTGCTTACAGACTTCCATACCCGACTGGCCGGGAAGCATCACATCCAGCAAGACCAAGTCAGCGCCGGTGTGCTCGAACTCGGCAACGGCATCAGTTCCGTTGTCTACCACCTGCACTTCGAAACCCTCACGGCCCAGGAGGAAAGCCAAAGGCTCGCTCAAAGCCTCTTCATCTTCAACAACCAAAATCCTGGTCACTAGTTTGCGCCCTTCATTGTATTCAGCAAATCCTGCTCGGTCTCTTCATCAACCGTAGGTAATGTCATAGTAAACGTAGATCCCTCTCCGGGCACAGACCAGACCGAAATCTCGCCGCTGTGTTGGCCCACCACGTGCTTGACGATCGACAGGCCCAGGCCGGTTCCGCCGGTCTGGCGCGACCGCGCCGGGTCAATCCGGTAAAACCGTTCAAAGATACGGTCTTGCTCGTCCTCGGGAATACCGGGGCCCTGGTCTTTCACCGAAACCTTCACCACGCCGTCCCGCTCCGTAATGCCGATACCCACCTTGGTCTTCTCTGGCGAATAGCGGATTGCGTTCTCAATCAGGTTCCTAATGGCCGTGCCTAAAAGCTCCGGATCACCGTGAACGGGTCGCTTCGCCCGGCCACCGGCCTGCAAGATGATTTCCTTACCCTCAGCGGTAATCCGGTTGCGGTCGATAGAGGCCGAGACCACCTGGTTAATATCAACCAGCTGAGACTGGCGCACCACGTCAGAGGACTGCAAACGTGAGAGCTCAATGACATCCTGAACCAGG
Organism: Rothia aerolata; assembly: GCF_014635585.1. GTDB lineage: Bacteria > Actinomycetota > Actinomycetes > Actinomycetales > Micrococcaceae > Rothia > Rothia aerolata. Next base: position 327,738 of record NZ_BMDC01000003.1, on the reverse strand, counting down.
TGGGAGAGCCGCTGTGATTCCTTCTGAAGTCGCTGAGAGAAATACTCCACCGAGGCGGGGTCATCAGCAGACGATTCGATAGCCTCAGCCATAAGACCAATCGCCCCCACCGGAGTCTTGAGCTCGTGGGAAACATTCGCCACAAAGTCGGTGCGCATAACCTGCACGCGGGCGAACTCGGTGCGGTCATCGGCAAGCACCAGAATAAACTCATCGCCCACCGGCGCAACCCGCAGGTCAATCACCAGCTGCGACTGCGAAGTCATACCGCGCGAAACCCTAATCTCCCGCTCAACAATCACCTCGCGCGAACGCACCTGGTGAATCATCTCAAGTAGCTCAGCGGTAGCCACCGAATGGCCCTTGACCAGCCCCAGGGCGTAGGCGCCCGGAGAAGCCTGCACCACCCCGTCCACAGCATCAACCACCACGTAGGCACGCCCAATAACGGCCAGCACTTCCGCTGCGCCGTCACTCATACCGGGTTCCTCAACATCGGCCCACCGAGCACGCTCGCGTTCACTTTTATTGACCGCCCACATGCTACCCACGCCAATGCAGAGACCAACCAAAACTGAAATCAATGCTAAGAGGATAGGATCCACCTATCTAGCTTAGACATAAAGCCCAAGTAAACTCCCCTTTAGCCGCCCAAATTACCCGCAGGTTCAACTAACGTTTACCCCAGTGAACAGAATCGTTCACATTCACTTGGCACACTGTATAAACGTATGACTAGCGGTTAAAGCAAGCCGCCAAACCTAATCCTCCAAGCGAAAGGGCTCGCACGTGCGCAAAGTCTTTCAGGCAGAACTCCACCAGGTGGGCGAAGAACTCATTCAAATCTCAACCCTGGTTAAAGAAGCACTGGTTCGCGCCGCAGACTCCTTCCTCAACTCAGATATTGAAGAAGCCGAAGAAGTAATTTCCAATGACCAGCGCATTGACTTTCTGCAGAACCAGCTCGACGAACGTTGCATCGACATTCTTGCCCTGCAGGGCCCGGTAGCCTCCGATTTGCGCGCGATTGTCTCTTCTCTGCGCATGAGCTCCTCGCTGGAACGCATGGGAGATCTTGCCCGCCACGTTGCCCAGATTGCCCGTATGCGCTTCCCCGAAAAGGCTGTGCCCGAGGAAGTGGCAACCATTTTCTCCGAGATGGTTGAGCTCGACACCCAGATTATTGATTCGGTCATCAAGCTGCTGGAAACCCGCGAGCTTTCCCTGACCGAAGAGATTTACAGCCACAAGGCCCGTATCAATAACCTCCACCGCGAGGTTTTCAAGATGATGAATGCCGAGGACTGGCAGCACAGCCCCCAGGTGACCGTAGACGTTACCCTCGCCTCCCGCTACCTGGAGCGCTTTGGCGACCACGGCGTCTCTGTTGCCCGCAAGGTCAACTACCTGGTTACCGGCGAGTGGAGCTAGGTTTCTGAATCTTTAAAACAAAAAGGGGAGGCACCCGATCTGCGGGTGCCTCCCCTTTTGTGTTTCAGGGAATTACTTCTTACCCTGGTTAGCTACTGCCTTGATCGCGTCAGCTGCTGCTTCGGGATCGAGGTATTCGCCGGCCTTAGTGGGCTTGAAGTTCTCGTCCAGCTCGTAGTAGAGCGGAATACCGGTGGGAATGTTCACACCCACGATATCCTCGTCTGAGATACCCTCAAGGTTCTTCACCAGTGCACGCAGGGAGTTACCGTGTGCTGCAATCAGAACGGTCTTGCCGGATTCGAGATCGGGCTTGATGTCTGATTCCCAGTAGGGCAACATACGCTCGAGAACGTCCTTGAGGCACTCGGTGCGGGGTGCGTTCTCAACGTCTGCGTAGCGGGGGTCATTAGCCTGAGAGAATTCGTCGTTATCGTCGATGGCCGGAGGCGGCACATCGTAGGAACGGCGCCAGGTCATGAACTGCTCTTCGCCGTACTTCTTCAGGGTCTCAGCCTTGTCCTTGCCCTGGAGCGCACCGTAGTGGCGCTCGTTCAAACGCCAGCTGCGCTTGACCGGAATCCAGATGCGGTCTGCGGCATCGAGAGCCAGGTTGGCGGTGTTGATGGCGCGGCGCTGCAGGGAGGTGTGGACGACGTCGGGAAGGATACCGCGTTCCTTCAGCAGCTCGCCGCCGCGCTTTGCCTCTGCCATGCCCTTCTCGGTCAGGTTAACATCTACCCAGCCGGTGAAGAGGTTCTTTTCATTCCATTCAGACTGTCCGTGACGGAGCAATACCAGTTTATAAGTCATGCCTTTATTATCCCACTAAAAAGCACACGTGCAAAGACATTCCCACGCGAATATGCCATTTCTTTGTGTGTTTACGTGGGTTTTTATCGGCGGCGTACCGTCACGGCCGGGCGCACATCCGCCATGAACACACCGGCGGCGGTTGCCACAATCAGCTGCAGGAAGAGCGAGTTGAAGTTGGTGAACAGCATCAGCAGAGAAACCACCGTGCAACCGGCGGTGATCGCCACCCAGAAATTCTTGGTGCGTTTAAAAGCACTCTCATAGGCGTAGTTGGTAGCGGAGAGGGCAGAAACCAGCGCCCACACCGACATCACAGCCACCACCAGGGCAAAAGCCTTATCGATGGTGATAGTTACAAGAAAAACAAGTTCAATTGGACTCACGCTTCTAACCCTACCGTTACTTTCCCAGCGGCGCGAGCGCCTGCTCAAAATCGCGATAGAGGTCTTCTGCCGATTCGATGCCCACCGCCAGGCGTAGCAGAGAGTCGGGAATGGAGTCTGGTTCAGAGGAATGACGACGACGCCGCTCCACCAGCGACTCGACGCCGCCCAGGCTGGTGGCGGGGGTCCAGAGCTGGAGCCGGTTCAGCACTTCTTCGGTTTCTTGGGCAGAGGCATCGAGCACGATGCAGAGAATGGAGCCGAAGCCGCTCATCTGCTGTTTGGCTTTTTCGTGGCCCGGGTCAGTGGGCAGGCCCGGGTAGCGCACCTCTGTGACCGCCGGGTGGGCAAGGAACTTCTGCGCCAGAATTTGAGCGTTTTCCATCGCTTTGTTCACGCGCAGGGCCAGGGTGCGCACCCCGCGCAGGGCAAGCCAGGCCTCAAAGGGGCCGGCAATAGCGCCGTTGGTGGTGCGGTGGTGCAACATGGCCTCCCGCAACCTGGGGTTGTTCGTGGCGGTAGCACCCAGCACCACATCGGAGTGGCCGGCCAGGTACTTGGTGGCGGAGTGAACCACGATGTCAGCACCAAGTTTCAGCGGCTGCTGTAGCAGCGGGGTGGCAAAGGTGTTGTCTACGGCGGAGACAATGCCCAGTTTGCGTGCCTCGCCCAGAATCTGAGGAAGGTCGGCGACCTCGAGCATGGGATTGGTGGGGCTTTCCATCCACAGCAGAACCTTGGGGGCCGCGTAGTCGATGTTCTCGGCGGTGGTGCCAGCCCTGTCTGCCGCGGCATGCAACTCTGCCAGCACCGAGTCGGTGTCGTTGAGATCCAGTCGCACCACCTCGGCAATGCCGCGCTTGGCTAGGTCGCTGGCCAGGCCCACCGATGCCATGTAGGTGTGCTGGGGCAGCAGAATAATGGAGCCCACCGGCACCAGGTCCATCACCGAGGCCACCGCCGCCATACCGGAGGAAAACACCAGACCGGGCAGTTCCGCGCCCTCAAGAGAGGCCACCGCGTCTTCAAAACCGTTCCAGGTGGGGTTATCGAAACGGGCGTAGACGGTGTCTTCGGGAACAACCTTGCCCGCCCCTCTAAAGGTTGAGGACAGCACAATCGGCGGGTTCACCGGGGCGTCGTGGTCATGGGCGGGGCGGCCAACGCCCACCACCAGGGTCTCTGCGGAAATTTTTGTCTGATCGGTCATGCTCTTAGATTAGACCGAACGGAATCGCCGCGCAGGTTGCTGTTCACACAGCGAGAAAAAGTGAGGGCTGACGGACCACAAGCGATACGAAGGGGGTAACCAACTGGCATCGGGATGAAGCGAAACGGGTGCAAGCTTGCGAGCACTCAAGAGTGAGTGGAATCGCGAAGCGTACGTTTAAGGGAGGTTGGCTACCCCCTTCGTATCGCGCTGAAATGTTAATTAGCTCACTTTGACCAGGATTTTACCGTGCACGCTCCCGCTTTCCTGGGCAGCGTGGGCGGCAGCGGCGTCGTCCAGAGAAAAGACCTTCTCCCAGCGGCTCTTCAGCCGCCCCTGCGCCATGAGGGTGTTCAGCGTGCGGGCCGCCTCAGCGAGGTCGTCGCCGGTTGCTACCGACATGGCAAAGCCGCGCACCGTCACCGCCCTGGTGTAGGTTGCCCCCACCGGTAGCTCGGGGCGGGCTGCCATATTAGCGCTGAGGATAATCTCGCCGCGGGGTGCGAGCAGGGGCAGAATCCGCTCAAAATCGTGGTTGCCTCCGTTATCCCACCAGTGATCGTAACCGTCGGGAGCAACCGCTTTTAATGCCTCAAAAAGGTCTTTGCGGTGGTAGTCAATGACTTCAGCGGCACCGAGCTGACGCACATAGTCGAAGTCGCCTTCGGAGGCAGTTGCCACCACCCGGGCCCCGGCGAGGGCGGCCAGCTGTACCCCGGCAGACCCCACCGCCCCGGCGGCTCCGCCAATCAGCACGGTCTCGCCAGGATAGATGCGGCCAAAGCGTTGCAGAGCCAGGAAAGCGGTTGAAAAGCCGTGGGACGCCGCGACGATTTGCCTGGTATCGTCCACCTCCTCGGGCACGGGGAAAAGCCGCTCACGGGGGACGGCGACGTACTCGGCAAAGCTGCCCGAGCGCGCGTCATAGCCCATCGAGTTAGACCAGACCCGCTGGCCGGGCTCAAACTCCTCTACCGCAGATTCCACCACCGTTCCCGCCAAATCCCGGCCAATGGGGAAGGGGAAGTTCAGCTGGGTGGCGTAGGCGCCAGAGCGCACAAAGGTATCAACGTGGTTGACCGCCGCGTACTCGACCTTCACCACAACGTCGGTGGGCCCGGGCTTCGGCTGGGGCAGCTCCCCCACCTCAATGGTTTCAGCTGCCCCGGTCTGCTGGATGAAAGCGGCTTTCATGTCTACCTCCGTGAGAGTCTCTGTGGGTGATTCTACTCTTCACCGAACTTTTGCTTCAGGCTAGAGAGGTCAGCATCGCTGATCCGAAGGCCCACCCGGCGTGAGAGCTCCACCGCCTCGTCCAGGCCAATTTCCCTGTGCTCGGTTTCCTGCCCGGCCCGCCGGATAGTTACTGACCTCTCGGTGACGGTGTAGTGGGCTTGGCCCACGTAGCCGGCGACCACCAGGTGGTTTTGGAAGATTGAGAGCGGGTCAGCGGTAAGAATCAGGTGGCCGGTTCGGGCATCGTTGGGCATCACCGGCAGTGTGTCGATGATGTGTTCGGTTTTGCCGTTGCGCGTCAGGTACCAAAAGGTCTGGCCCTCTTGCTCTTTCTTCCCGAGGGTAAAGACCTGCCCCACAGTGCTTCTGGTGGCGCCGTCTTTCAGTTCAATCGGCCGGTCAATGCTAAACCCAAACCCCGGGTCGCACAGATACTCGCTACCCTCAATCGAGACGGTCAGGCACAGGTGGGCGCGGATATTAAAGTCGGTGTGCACCCGCGACAAACGGCGCCTCACTTTAAAGCCCAGCTGCTCTAGCACCCCGGCAAAGAGCTGCGCGTGCTCATAGCAGTAGCCCCCGCGGTCGTCGTCGAGTAGCTGCTGCTGAACTCTCTTGGGATCAATACCGGGGTGGTGGCCCAGCAGAACATCCACGTTGGCAAAAGTCCGCGTGTGCACGTGGGCGGAGTGCAAATCAGACAGGTAGGTCAGACTGGGCGCCTGCCTGCCCATTCCGAGAACGTGCAGGTAGCGGTCTACATCGAACTGGTCAGAATTCCAGCTCTCCCCCGTGAGATATTTATCGAGCGCTATTTTCCTTCACCCCTTGAGTCAGGTTCTGGTAGCCCCAGCAAACGCACCGCGTTTTCGCTGAGAATCGCTTGCTTTTCTTCCTCCTGCAGGCGGGCTGAGCGAATGTAGTCAAAAGCCCGCTCGTAGTGGCTGTGCTGGAAATAGGGGTGGTCGGAACCACCCATAATCTGCGAGGCACCCACCGCCTCTACCGCCAGCCGCAGGGAAGGCTCGTAAAAGTTGGCGGCATCAAAGTACATAGACCGGATATTTTTCTGGGGCGACGATTCAAAAGCACCCCAGTCGGTGAAGTTATCTTCGAGACGCTGGAACATAAAGAGAATATCGCCACCTAAGTGGGCAAGATGAAAAGTAATCTTGGGGAACCGCTCGGGCACAGCCGCCTTGAGCAGGTGCAGCACCGCCACGCCGTCCTCCACCGGTGCCCCATTCACCCACTCCAGGCGGGAATTCGTAATCAGGGGTGAGTAAGCACCGGAGCCGGTGGGGTGGATATTGACGACGGCGCCGCGGCGGTTCAGCTCCTCCCAGACGGGGTCAAAGAGAGGGTCATCTAATCCCACACCGGTGGGAAGAACCGTGGTGATGGAGACTCCCCGAAAGTGCAGCTCATCAAAAATTCGGGCAATTTCGGAGAGGGACTCCTCGATGAAAGGCAGGGGAAGGGCACCGTAGGCGCTGAACTTGTCAGGATAGGTTGCCACCAGCTCGGCATAGTGATCGTTGATCATCTGCGCCGCTCTCAGCGACCCTTCGGCGTGGTTTCCGCTGGGTATCTGCGGGGTGACCGCGAGAACCTGGCGGGCTACTCCGGCTTTCGTCATCCACTCAAAGCGGTCTGCCAGGTCTGTTTCAGTGGAGTCAGCCCCGGGAATCCGCGCGATCTTGGCGGTCTCGGGATTGACGCCAATGCGTTCGAGTTCGTCGAGATACCAGGAGGGATAAATGTGGGCGTGGGTATCAATAGCCTGGGTTTTCACGGTGTCTTCCTTTTCCTGCCTTGCCTATTTTCAGCTTACGCCTGGTGCACCCGGTGTTTCTCCGAGCGAGCGCCCAGGGCAAAGATGAGGGTTGCCGCTGAAATCACCGCGCCGATGATGGAGAGAACCAGGAAAGCGGTGGCCGAGGGGGTGCTGTGGCCCTCAACGGTGACCGCCAACATGGTGGCAATCACGGAAACCCCCGCCGAAGCCACCGCGGTGCCGATAGCCCGAACCAGCGCGTTCATTCCGTTGGCTTCACCGATCTGGGTGCCCGGGGTGTAGCGCACAATCAGCATGGGCAGCGCGGCATAGCCGATGCCCACGCCAATGCCGATGACCGTCGTCCACACAATCAGCATTGCCCCGTTGGGAATGAGGAAGATGCGCAGCAGGTAGCCGAGGCCGGTGACCACTGCGCCCAGACCCAGAACCATCTGGGGGCTGAAACGCTTAGCCAGATGCGCTGTAAGCGGAGCCACCAGGAACATGGCGCAGGCGTTGGGGAGCATCGCCAGGCCGGCTGCCTGGGCGCTCCAACCGAAGCCGTTTTCGCCGGTAGCGCCCTGTAGCTGCTGGGTGGTCAAGAGCAGGTTGGTGAACATCAAAATACCCATGGTGAAGGATGAGATGTGGGTGAGTAGCACGGGGCGGATTGCCGAGGAGCGCAGGTCAACCAACGGAGCCTGGTTACGCAGCTCAAAGAAAGTCCACACCACCAGTACCAGCACGCCCAGCACCAGGGTGAGAATGGTCGGAAGCGAGCCCCAACCCCACATTCCGCCCTGGGAAATACCCAGCAGCAGGGAAACAAGACCGATGGAGAGCAGCACCGCGCCGGTAGTGTCAAAGGGCCTGTGGGTCTCGGGGTTGTGCTGGGGAACCACCAGAGCAATCAGCACGATAGAGACCACCGAGAGAGCTGCCGAGACCCAGAAGAGCCACTGCCAGCTGGCGATAGAAATAATGACGCCGCCGATCGGGATTCCGATGCCGCCGCCCACGCCCAGGGTGGCCGAGAGAATGGCCAGGGAGCTACCGATTTTATGAGGGGGCAGGCTATCGCGCATCTGGGCCATAGCCACGGGTACCAAAGCGGTGCCCAGACCCTGAAGGGCCCGGCCCGCCACCACCAGGGGCAGCCCGCCCAGGGGAGCAATCACAGAGCCAATCAGCACAAAGGTCATGGAAAAGACCAGCATCTTGCGGCGGCCCACCATGTCGGAGAGCTTAGAGATAATGGGGGTGGCAATAGCACCGGTCAGCAGGGTGGCGGTAACAATCCACGAGACCGCTGTTGCCGATTCGCCCAGCAGCTGGGGAAAACGCGGAGTAGCGGGCACCACCAGGGTCTGTTGGAGGGCGACTACCAGGCAGCTAAAGGCCGCAACGGCAATGAGGCCGTTGCCGTGGGGGTGCAGTACAGATTCTTGGTCGTAGCGACTCTCTTGCTTTTTAGAATCGGCAGAGATCGCAGGCTGTGACGCTGTGGTCATGAGCTTCTTTCTCTCAGGGTCAAAACGCTAAAACCCTAGCGCTACTCTGCATGCTTCTAAATCTTCTTGCATGAAAATATAAAATATCTATATTTAGTGCATATATATTGCGATTTGATAGGTTAAATCCATGACCCCTGATATTCCCGCCCTGCACCACACCTTCGAGAATCTAGACCGAAAACTACTCCTAGCCCTCGATGCCAACCCCACTGCCAGCTTCCAGCAGCTAGCCGGTGAGCTGGGTGTCAGCGCCGGAACCGTCTCCCGCCGCTACGCAGCGCTGAAAAAGTCGGGGGTTCTCAAAATTACCGGTCGCACCCTGCCCGGCTTTGGCGGGCATAACGTCTGGCTCTGCCGGGCGACGGCAAAACCCAACCTGCTCCATCTGCTAGCCCAGCACATGGCCAAGCAACCCACCAGCCGCTGGGTCAGGCTCTCTTTTGACCGCTCCGAACTCATGTGCGGGCTAGTGACCACGCCCGAGCACACCGAACCACTCGACGTCCTTCAAAACAACCAGCACCTCGAATCCCTCCAGGTCTTTGAGCTCTTTGAGGTGTGGTCGCGCACGCCCCAGCCCACCCTGACCGAAGCCGACTTTCACCTTGACGCCCTCGACCACAAAATTCTTGACCTGCTCCACGGAGACGGTCGCATGGAGGTCCAGGCCATCAGTAAAAAATTAGGGGTGGACGCCTCCACCGTTTCCCGCCGACGCAAGCGGCTCATCGAATCCAACATTCTCTACTTTGAAGCCGACATCAGCCCCGATGCCTTCAACAGCACCGCCGATGTAATGCTCTGGATGCACGTGAACCCCGGCCACATCACCAAGCTGGGAGCATGGTTAAGCCAGCTCCCCCACTGTCGTTTTGTGGCCGCCACCAGCGGCCAATACTCGCTGGTGGCCCACCTGCTTCTGCCCACCTTCGGCCAGCTACTAGACTTTATAGATAAAGACCTTGCCCCGCGCGGGCTGGCCCGCTGCGAAATCGAGCATATGGGAACCACCTTTAAGCGAACCGCAGGGCTGTCATAGATCAAAAACGATAGGCTAAGAAGCGTGACTGATTCCCTCAACTATAAGGCCAGCAGCGAACCTACCCCCGCCTGCCCCGGCACCTTCATTGCTTTTGAGGGCGGGGACGGCGCCGGTAAGTCTACCCAGGTTGCCCGGCTTCGCGCTGCCCTAGAATCTGCCGGTTTGAGCGTGGTGGTTACCCGGGAACCCGGAGGAACAGAGATTGGGGAGAAACTGCGTTCGCTGGTGCTAGACCACGGCCAGGGCACCATCGACGCCCGCACCGAGGCCCTGATTTTTGCCGCCTCGCGGGCGGCCCACGCAGCCCAGCTGATTCGCCCCGCCCTCGAAGAGGGCAAGGTGGTGCTCTGCGACCGCTATATTGATTCCTCGGCCGCCTACCAGGGCGCGGGCCGGGGTTTGGGAATTGAGTCTGTAACCGACCTGAGCCTGTGGGCCACCGAGAACCTGCTCCCCGACCTCACCGTTTTACTCGATGTTCCCTTGGGCGCCGGCCGCAGCCGCGCAGAGGCCCGCGGCGCTGCCGACCGCATGGAATCTGAATCCGATGACTTTTACGCCAGCCTGCACGCCACCTTTGGACGCTTGGCGGCCGCCAACCCCCAGCGCTACGCGGTGATTGATGGCACCGGCTCTATCGACGACGTCCACGCGGCGGTGCTTGCCGCGGTGACCGCCCACCTGAAGGAGGTAGCATGAGTGTTTGGGATAGGCTGGTTGGCCAGCCCGAGGTGACCGCCCAGCTGGCACGTGCGGCGGCCGAAGACCGCCCCACCCACGCCTGGCTTTTTACGGGACCTCCCGGTTCCGGCCGGTCTGAGGCAGCCCGTGCCTTCGCCGCTGCCCTGCTCTGTGATTCTCCCGAGCCCAGCCAGCGCGGCTGCGGGGTTTGCAAATCCTGCCAGACCGCCCTCTCGGGCTCCCACGCCGACCTCACCCACTTCACCACCGAGAATCTACAGATTCGTATCGAAGAGGCCCGCGACCTGGTGGTCAAGGCTCAAGACCGCCCCTCGGTGGGTCGCTGGCGCGTAATCATTCTTGAAGACGCAGACCGCATGCCCGAGCGCACCTCTAACGTGCTGCTCAAGGCAATCGAGGAGCCTCCGCCGCACACCATCTGGCTACTGACCGCCCCCTCCCCCCTGGACGTGCTGGTAACCATCCGCTCCCGATGCCGGCCGGTAAAGTTGCGGGTTCCATCGCAACAGGCGGTGGCAGAAGCCCTGGTTGCTTCAGGTGTAGCCGCAGAGCTGGCGGGTCAGTGTGCGGCGCTGGCCCAGGGTAACCTGGACGTCGCCCGCCAGCTGGCTACCTCCCGGGAAGAATTCGACCGCCGCAATTCAGTGGTGCGGATGCCCCTGGGCATTCGGGGAATCTCCGATGCTATGGCTGCTGCTGAGAAGCTGATCGGTATCTCCGATGACGCCGCCGAGGCCGTTGCTGCCGAGCGGAACGAGCGCGAGCGCCAGGAGCTCATGCGCACCCTGGGCATTGAGGAGGGCGAGAAGGTTAACCCCTCTATGCGGGCGCAGCTGCGCAATCTTGAAGAAGACCAGAAGCGCCGGGCCCGCCGTATCAAAACAGATACCCTTGATCGGTTTCTGGTGGATTTGCAGACCTTCTTCCGCGATGTGCTGACCCTGCAGCTGGGAACCGGTTCTGCCCTGATTAATGCCCACCTGGCCGATGAGCTGGCGGCCTACGCTCAGGCGCGTTCCTCCGCTAAAACACTGGAACTGCTAGACTCGGTGGCGCTGACCCGCCGCCGCATCTCAACCAATGCCAGCGCCAAACTCGCCTTTGAGGCAATGATGGCGAGTTTTCTCTAGGCGCGCTGGGGCCGGGGCGTTAGTCGAGGTCTAAGACCACCGGGTTGGGCCGGGTCAGGCTCTGTTGCACGTCAATAATGCGCTGGTTCTCCGAGCCCCGGAAAGCCAGCTGAGAGTTATAGCGCGACTGGATAAAGGGGCCATCAACCAGCACGTCGCAGAGCTCTAGCAGTTCCAGCTGGTCGCTGCTGCCCTGCCGGGCTGAAAAGAGTAACTGCTCCCAGGTATAGCCGCTCCATGCCCAGATAGTTTTCTGCGGCAGCTCTTCTCGCACCCGACGGGCCAGTTGCAGGCAGACCCCCGTATTCAGAAAGGGCTCACCACCCAGCAGGGTCAAGCCCGCCACATAGCTGTGGGCCAGGTCAGCCAGAATCCTCTCTTCCAACTGGTCTGTGTACTCAAACCCGTAGCGGAAAGACTGGGCTGCTTCGTTATAGCAGCCCACGCATTTGAAAGGGCAGCCGGAGACATAGAGCGAGCAGCGCACCCCGGGACCGTCTACAAACACGTGGGGTTTATAGTCGGCAACAAAGCGCTGGGAGAGCCTAGCCGCCGACCAGCTCCCGTTGACGGGCGGGAGCTGGCGGGGGCCGTCGTCCTTAGAGGTGGTTAACACGGGAGGCGATCTCCTCGTGGCGGCCGTGCACCATGGGCCGCTTCATGGGGTTGCCCAGGTAGCCGCAGGTGCGCTTGACGACGTCGCAGGTTTCGGGGTTGGTGTTGCCGCAGTCGGGGCATTCAAAGCCCTCAGCAGTGGGGTTAAACTGCCCCTCAAAACCACAGTCGAAACAGCGGTCAATTGAGGCGTTGGTGCCCAAGTATCCCACCCTGTCGTAGGCGTAGTCCCAGACAGCCTCCAGCGCCTGCAGGTTCTGGGTCATCTTGGGGTACTCGCAGTAGTGGATAAAGCCACCGGCGGCATAGACCGGATAGTCCTTTTCGAAGTCGATCTTCTCAAAGGGAGTCACCTTCTTGCGCACGTCGTAGTGGTAGGAGTTGGTGTAGTAGTCCTTATCGGTAATATCGGCGACGGCGCCGAAGCGGTCGCGGTCGAGACGGCAGAAGCGGTCGGTCAGCGACTCCGAGGGGGTGGAGTAGACCGAGAACCAGATGCCGGTCTCGCGGTACCAGGCGGAGCAGTGGGCCTTGAGCTTGGCCAGAATATCGAGGGTGAAGGACTTGGCCTCGGGGTTGGTCTCCCAGTCGGGGCCGAAGAAGGCGGTGGCTACCTCGTAGAGGCCAATATAGCCCAGGGACACCGTGGCGCGGCCGCCGTCAAAGAAGCGGTCCACGCTCTCTCCCCGCTGTGCCCGAAGACCGAAGGCACCGTGCTGGTAGAGAATCGGGGCGTTTTCGGGCAGGGCCTCTTTGCAGCGCTGCACCCGGTAATAAAGGGCCTGCCGGGCCACCTCAATCCGGTCATCCAACAGGGCCCAGAAGTTTTCTAGGGCCTGCTGCCTGTGCGCGGGCTCCGAGAAGTTGGCGGTTTCCAGTGCGATGCGGGGCAGGTTGAGGGTTACCACCCCCAGGTTCATGCGGCCGGCGGCAACCTCCTGCCCGGCGTCGTCCTTCCACCCCTGCAGGAAAGAGCGGCAGCCCATGGGCGCCTTGTAGGAACCTGTAATTTCAACAATCTTCTCGTAATTGAGAACATCGGGGTACATGCGCTTGGCGGAGCACTTCAGCGCCAGCTGCTTGATGTCGTAGTTGGGGTCCTGCGGGTCGAGGTTGGTACCCCGCTTCAGCCCCATCACCAGCTTGGGGAAGATCGCGGTGGTGCCGTCTTTACCGATGCCCTTCAGGCGCACCTTCAGAATCGCCTTTTGAATCTCGCGCTCCCAGCGGCCGGTACCCAGGCCAAAACCAAAGGTCACAAAGGGGGTCTGACCGTTGGAGGAGTAAAGGGTATTGACCTCGTATTCGAGGGACTGCATGGAGTCATAGATGTCTTTGACGGTTTTGGACGCCGCGTAGTCGGCCTGCTTCTCGGGCAGCACCCACTCCTTGGCGTCTGCCAGGTGCTTGGCGTAGTTGAGCTGCGCGTAGGGAGCCAGTACCTCATCGATCCGGTCTACCGAGCAACCGCCGTACTGGGAGCTGGCCACGTTAGCAATAATCTGAGAGACCTGGGCCGCTGCGGTCTGAATTGACTTGGGAGACTCCACGTTGGCGTTGCCGATGGTAAAGCCCTGCTTGAGCATGCCCGCAATATCGATCAGACAGCAGTTGGTCATGGGAGCATAGGGCGAATAGTCGAGGTCGTGGAAGTGAATATCACCGCGGCGGTGGGCCTCTGCCACTGCCTTGGGTAGCAGATGTTCCAGAGCAAAATCTTTAGACACCGCACCGGCAGTCAAATCGCGCTGGGTATTGAAAACGGTGGCGTCTTTGTTGGCGTTTTCGTGCAGGGCGCTCGCTTCGCCGCTCTGGAGTTGCTCTAGGGCTGAAACTGACTTTTTCTCTTCAGACAACAACATCTAGTGGCCTCTTTCGTTGGGGAACACTAGATATGGTAGACCCAAAAATATTTTGGTCTTGATGACAGAAAGTCACCGAAAGCCCTTAGTTATATATGGTTGTAAAAACCTTATGTGCCCACCGGGGCGGATTCTCAGGGGTAGGCATTTGCATTTTCAAGTAATAAAAATTTTTCGAGAACCGCGCCACGCCCCGGCGGTGCAGCTGCTACGTTCTACACCGCCGGGCTACCCAGAGACTAGTTGCGGAAACCGTGCACCGGGGAGGGAATCCTGCCACCGCGGGCGGCAAAGAGCTCAGCCGAGGCCTCGTGCACCGGCATTACCGGAGCTCGTCCTAGCAGACCACCAAACTCCACGACTTCACCCACCTCTAGACCGATAGCGGGAATAACCCTCACCGCCGTGGTCTTGTGGTTCATCACACCAATCGCCGCCTCATCTGCAATCATGGCGGTAATCGTAGAGGCGGGTGTATCGCCGGGAATCGCCACCATATCAAGACCCACCGAGCAAATAGCTGTCATGGCCTCGAGCTTATCCAGGGTAATCTTGCCCGCAGCGGCAGCCTCAATCATTCCGATGTCCTCAGAAATCGGAATAAAGGAACCCGAGAGCCCGCCCACGTAGGAGCAGGCCATCAGACCGCCCTTCTTGACGGCGTCATTGAGCAGGGCCAGCGCGGCAACCGTGCCGTGGGTACCCACGGTCTCCAGACCCATCTCTTCGAGCACATGAGCCACCGAGTCACCCACCTCTGCGGTGGGAGCTAGCGAGAGATCGACAATGCCGAACTCCACGCCCAGCCGCTCCGCTGCCAGGTTACCGACCAGCTGGCCCACGCGGGTGATCTTGAAAGCTGCCTTTTTAATAGCCTCGGCGCAGGCGCCGAAGTCCTGCCCACGAGCTTTCTCCAGGGCGCGCTTGACGACGCCGGGGCCCGAGACTCCCACCGAAATCACGGTGTCTGCTTCTTGGACGCCGTGGAAGGCGCCGGCCATAAACGGGTTATCAGAGACCGCGTTGGCAAAGACCACCAGCTTAGAGCAACCAAAACCATGAGCCTCAGCTGAACCCTCGGCGGTCTCGCGAATGACCTCACTCATCCTCTTCACCGCCGTCATATTAATACCGGCCTTCGAAGAACCGATATTGACCGAAGCGCAGACCACATCGGTCTCGTTCAGAGCCCGCGGAATAGAGCTCATCAGCTTCTCGTCGGCCTCCGTGGCGCCCTTGTCTACCAGGGCGGTAAAACCGCCGATAAAGTTAACGCCCACCTTCTTGGCGGCGGCGTCGAGAGTCTTGGCAAACTCCACGTAGTCCTCATCGGAGGAAGCTCCCGCCACCAGAGAAATAGGGGTCACCGAAATCCGCTTGTTGATAATCGGAATACCCAGCTCAGCCTCAATGCCCTCGGCAACCTCTACCAGGTGGGCAGCGCGGGTAGTAATCTTGTCATAGATTTTCTGGCGCGCCACCTCACCGTTGGAGTCGGCGCAATCCAGCAGAGAAATACCCATGGTGACCGTGCGGATATCGAGCTTATCCTCATCGATCATCTGTAGGGTTTCGAGAACATTCGCGTTACGATCAAAAACCACAGCTAGCTCCTAGAGGGTATGCATGGCGTCAAAGATGGACTCTGACTGAATACGAATCTGCAAACCCTGTTCTTTCTCTACCTCTTCAAAGGCAGCCTGAAGATCTTGAATGCTCTGACTCGACTCGTCAAAGCTACCCTGCAGAATCATGGTGAAGTAGTTATCCATCAGGGTCTGGGAAATATTGAGGATGTTCACCTTACGCTCAGCCAGCCGGGTGGCAACGGCTGCAACAATGCCCTCGTGGTCAAGACCGGTGACGGTCAGAATAATTTTCACGTGCGCGCTCGCTTTCATGAGTGAGATTGGCTTCTCACTCCATACTAGCCAGCGAAAGAGGGCTCACCTAAAGATGGCTTATTCAAAAACTGATACTTCCAGTCTGAGGGCGTCGGGCAACCTCCCTTAAACGCCAGCCCCGATACCAGTTGCCCGACGCCCTCAGACTGTCGTTTTGCAAGCTTCTGAATAAGCCCCCCCCAAGGTCAGTGGTGCAGAAAAGTGGTTTTCGGTTTGATATTTGCAACCGAAAACCGCTTTTCTGCACCAGTGAGATGTGCTTACCGCAGCGCCCTACACGTAGGCGGCGATATAAGCCTCTCCGCTGCCCGAAACCTCTACCTCGGTATCGCTACCGATATGCAACAGAGACTCGGTGGGCTCGATAGCAATCGAGGTCTCAGCAGAGGTGAAGGTCAAAGAACCTGAAACGCCCAGCACAGCCGCCACCCCGCTCAGGGTCAGAGCCACAGAATCATCGTTCAGGCAAACCCTGGTCACGCTCATGCGCTCGTCCCAGAGCCTAAAAACGCTCACCGAAGCATCATCGGGTTCAGCCCGCAAAATCTCAGGAGCAGCCTGCTGCTCCCCCAGAATCTTTATGAGCTCCTCGGTATCAATGTGTTTGGGGGTTAGGCCCGCCCGCATCACGTTATCCGAGGGGTTCATGATTTCAATGGCGGTACCCGAAACGTAAGCGTGTACCTGACCGTCGGGGGTAAAGGCGGAATCGCCGGGAGCCAGATAGACCAGGTTCATCACCACTGCCACCAGCAGGCCGCGGTCTCCCGGATGTTTCTGAGCCACCTGCGCCACCAGGTCAGCAGCTCGGGCAAGAAGGGTGTCGAGGGCTGAGGCCTCGCTGGGGTGCGCAGCCGCCCAGGACGACGCGCGGGCGACCGTCTGCGCGACGGCGGCCGCGGCGGCGTCGTCGTCCATATGAATAATCGCCGCCAGCAGCTCGCGGGCAGAACCTGCACCCAGTAGCGGCTTCAGCCAGTCCAATTCCAACCCCTGCGCCAGCTGCGCCAGCTCGTCGGCGGGGCGCACACCGGTAAGGATTTTCATCTCGGAGAGGGCGATAACAGTCTCGGGCTTGGAGAAAGAATCCTTGTAATTACGGTGCGGTGAATCCAGCGCAACGCCGGCGGCCTGCTCGGCCTCAAAACCGGCTACAGCCTGGGCGTCTGTGGGGTGAACCTGAATCGAGAGCGGGGCGTCAATCGCCAGAATCTTAAACAAAAAAGGGAAGGAAGTCAGGCCGGCGGGCAGCACCCGTTCAGGGGACTCTGCAACCAGCCGGTCTAGGGCAATATCCCCCGAAGAAGCGTGAACTGTCGAGGGAGCAGAGGGGTGGGCACCCACCCAGACTTCGGCCTCGGGCTTTTGGCTGGGCACGGAAAGGCCCCGCATCGAAGCCAGCGTGGTGTGTGATCCCCAGGCGTAATTCTGAATTTGATTACTCAGTTTAATAAGTTCACCCATGCTTTTATAAAACCACAGACTTACCGACAAACGCTCGGTGTTCTGCGTGTTTATTGCCATAGGCTCAACAAAATCAGAAAATATGTTGTCTGCGCCAGTTAGACTGGGGGACTGTGAACACCATTGATTTAACCGCATCTTTTAAGGCATACGATGTTCGCGGCATCGTAGGCGAAACCATTACCGAAGAGTCCGTGCGCGCCACCGCCGCTGCGTTTGTTGACGTGCTGGGTCTGGCCGGTCAGAACGTGCTGGTGGGCTCTGATATGCGCCCCTCCGGCCCCTCATTTGTCGATGCTTTTGCTGAGGGAGCAACTGCACGCGGCGCCAACGTTATCAAGATTGGCCTGATTTCCACCGACGAGCTCTACTTCGCCTGCGGTGTTGAAAATGCCGCCGGTGTTACCTTCACCGCCTCGCACAACCCCGCCGAGTACAACGGCATGAAAATGGCCAAGGCCGGTGCCGTGCCGATTTCTTCAGAGACCGGCCTCTTTGACGTGCGCGATCTGGCGCAGAAGTACCTGGATTCCGGTGAGATTCCCGCCGCAGAGACCCGCGGTAGCGTCTCTGAAAAGGACTTCCTCAAGGCCTACGCCGAGTACCTGCGCAAGCTGGTTGACCTCTCAAACATTCGCCCCCTCAAGGTAGTTGTAGACGCCGGTAACGGCATGGGCGGCATGACCACCCCCGCCGTTTTGGGCGACTCCATTTTGCCCGGCCTGCCCCTGGAAATTGAACCTCTCTACTTTGAGCTAGACGGCACCTTCCCCAACCACCCCGCCAACCCGCTGGAGCCTGCCAACCTGGTTGACCTGCAGAAGGCAGTGGTGGAGCACGGCGCCGACCTGGGCCTGGCTTTTGACGGCGACGCCGACCGCTGCTTCGTGGTCGATGAAAAGGGTGAGCCGGTAACTCCCTCCGCCATTACCGCCATTGTTGCCGAGCGCGAGATTGCCCGCGCCAAGGCAGAGGGCAACGCTGAACCCACCATTATCTACAACCTGATTACCTCTAAGGCAGTTCCCGAGCTGGTCGAGGCCCAGGGCGGTCGCGCTATCAAGACCCGCGTGGGCCACTCCTTCATCAAGGCAGTGATGGCCGAAGAGAACGGCGTCTTCGGTGGCGAGCACTCCGCCCACTACTACTTCAAGGACTTCTTCAACGCCGACACCGGCATGCTGGCAGCTATGCACGTGCTGGCGGTGCTGGGCACCGACGAGCGCCCGCTGTCTGAGATTGGCGCTGCCTACTCCCCCTACGCTTCTTCCGGCGAGATCAACTCCGAGCTTGAAGACAAGGCAGCCGCCGTGGAGCGCGTGCGTGCCGCTTTCGGCGATGAGGTTGAGGTCTCTGAGATGGACGGCACCACCTTCGAGCACAAGACCGAGGGCTGGTGGGTGAACCTGCGCCCCTCCAACACCGAGCCCTTCCTGCGCATGAACCTGGAAGCTCCCGATACCGCCACCATGGAACGCGTGCGCGACCGCGTGCTGGAGCTGGTGCGCGCGGTCTAGTTGTTTCTCGCACAGAACGCGTCTGCAGGGCGCCCCGAGCCGACTGGCTCGGGGCTGGCGTTAAGGGTGTCGGCGAGGGGCGCCCTGCAGGCCTTGTTGTCTGGTGGCTAAAACAGCATGTTCAGCAGAGCAACCAACCCCACCACGATAATGACCACCCGCAGCACGCTCGGCGGCAAGCGTCGTCCTACCTTAGCCCCGGCAATACCACCCAGCATGGCGCCACAAGCTATAGCGAGAACCACCCACCAGTTGATTTGGTTGAAGGCGAAGACGGTGAAGATAGCCGCTGACAGCACATTCACCACGGCCGCCAGCAGGTTCTTCAGAGCGTTCAGCGATTGGAGGGAGATCGTGAGTAGCATTCCCAGAAAGCCCACCAGCAGAACGCCCTGGGCAGCGCCAAAGTAGCCCCCGTAGATGCCCAGCAGGAGCACGATGATAAAGGTCAGCGCTGGCCGAGACATCTGTTGAGTATTGGGGCGACTACCTGTTGCGCGGAGCTTAGCCGCTGTTCGTTTTTGCACCAGCGGGGCAAGCGCCACCATGAGCACTCCCAGCGCAATCAGGGCGGGAACCGCCACGTCAAAGACCGAAGAGGGCAGGGTCAGCAGCAGGGCGGCACCAATAATTCCGCCAATCGCTGATGCCAGCACCAGTTTGCGGGCGATGGCAGAGTTAGCCGCGATCTCTTTGCGATAGCCCCACACCCCGCTGAAATTTCCGGCCACCAGTCCCAGGTTCGATGACATGTTGGCGGTGAGGGCAGGTAGTCCAAACCAGAGCAAAACGGGAAAGGTAATCAGGGTGCCGGAGCCAACGATCACGTTAATGAAGCCGGCTCCGAACCCTGCGGCGATAATAGCGAGCGCCTGCCAAATCAGGGTGGGGTCTAAGGTCATGCTCCGATAGTAACCCGCCTACTTTCGGGCGAGTTTTCTTTTGCGAAGTTTTACCATGGCGGGAAAGTAGAAGAAGAGGGGCAGAATGCAGATGGCCAGGGGTATCCAGAAGAGCCAGGGCAGGGTCGCCGGGTGCGCGGTTGCCCAGGCGATTTCGGGAATGAAAAGGGCCATTCCAATACCTAGCCAGGCGCAGAGGTTGGCACTGAGGGTGTAGAAACGCTGCCATTGCTCATTGGTCTCATAGTTAAAGGGCACGTTATGAATTTTGGGGAACCGCGCTAGAACCAGGCAGAGCACAGTGCTTGGAAGCAAAACCGCCAGGCCAATGATTGATTCGTATTTTGAGCCCCAGGCATCGGGCTCGCCGTTGGGGCCGAAGTGCACCGGTACTTGCTCGGGCAGGCGCAACCAGCTTGCAATCGCGTAGATACTGCCCAGCACCAGAATGGTCCAGCCGATTGCGAGCAGAATTCGGGTGGAGGACGCCGCTGGCTCAGGTTGCGGGCGCTGCTGCCTGTTAGTGGGCTCCTTGGCTTGCCAGCGGTTGGCAGACCGGTTCTGCCTGATTTCTTCAAGCTCGGCTTCGGTCAGGTAGCGTTTGTGGTTCTCGGTCATGGCACATCCTTGTGTCAGAAGGGTTTTGACCAGTTTACCGCACCCCCCTATCTCGCACGGGGGGCCTGTATTTTCGGTCGGTACACATTCAGAGCGCCAGTACACAAATAGATGTGTACTGGCGCTCCCCATGTGTACCAAACTTCTACAAATAGAAATTCAGGTGTACCGAAAACCCGCACCGAGGCAGAAAACCCGCCCCGGCGGCGTCCTCGGATTGAACCTACTTGTTCTCAGCACGCGCTGTATCGCGCAGCATCCACTGGTCGGGGCCGAAGATTTCGTACTGTACCTGGAAGCCGGGCACACCCGCGCCCACCAGCTGAGACCGCACGTTCTTCATGAAGTCTAAGGGGCCGCAGAGGTAGGCCGCAGCATTGGAGGGAACGCTAAGCTTGGAGACATCCACCCGGCCCTCGAAGTCGCCACCGCCGGCAGAGAAGAAGCTCACCAGCTTGGCATTGGGTAGCTTCTCTACCAGCTCGCTCATTTCCTCGCGCAGGGGCCAGGAATCAGCCGAGCGGTCAGCATGAACCACCACAACCTCGCGGGTTGAGCCCTGCTCAGCCAGCTCAGAGAGGAAAGCCACCATGGGGGTCACACCGATACCCGCAGAGAAGAGGTAGAGGGGGCCGGAACCGTCGTCGCCGAAACCGCCCAGGGTAATGTCACCGTAGGGGTTAGAGATTTCGACGACGTCGCCCAGGGCCAGCTGGTGGTGGCGCTTTGTCATCTCGCCCTCGTGGTCGAGCTTGATAGCAACCCGGCGCTGCTTGGGGCCCGAGGGGAGCAGGGTGTACTGGCGGGGCTGGCGCAGGCCGTCTTCTGCCTCGGTGATAATGGAGACGTACTGGCCGGCCTTCGCTTCGGTCAGAGCGGTGTCGTCGGCCGCCTCAAAGGTGAGGACGACGGTTTCGTTACCGGTCTCCTTGCGGTCAACCAGGGTGAAGGGAGCGTGCATGACGTCGTTGGCCTGGGAGGCGTAGAGGCCCTTCTCAATCTTGATGAGGGCATCTGCCATGAGCCAGTAGACCTCGGTCCAGGCTTCAACGACTTCCTCGGTGGCAGCATCGCCCAGGTCAGCGGCGATTGCCTCGAAGAGGTACTTGTAGACGGTGGGGTATTCATCTTCCTGCAAACCCAGGGAAGCGTGCTTGTGGGCTACGCGGGAGAGCACCTCATCGGGGTACTTATCGGGGTTGGCCAGAATATAGGTTGCGAAAATAACGATGGAGTTTGCCAGAGCCTGGGGCTGGGTTCCCTCGAGCTGCGATGATCGAGAGAACATGCCGTCCATGAGGTCGGGGCGGGCAGCAAACATTCGCTTGTAGAACTCAGGAGTAATGAAGGGCATGCGCTCGGCGACGACGGGAGCGGTTGCCTCAACAATGGGGCGGGACTTTTCGGAAAGCATAGGGTGCTCCTTAGAGACAGGTTGTTTCTAAAACCACTAACAAAACTAGCATATTCAATGCAGATTTAGTTACAGTGGGCACAACTCGTGCCCCCACGAGGGAAAACTCACTTGTCCAATACTTGCTCAGAAATGGTCTATCCAGCCCGAGCACACTGGCCAACCTCCCTTAAACGCACGCTTCGCGATTCCGCTCACTCCTGAGTGCTCGCAAGCTCGCACCCGTGTCGCTTCATCCCGATGCCAGTTGGCCAGGTGCGCTCGAGCTGTCTTTACGCCCATTCAAACAAGCCCACCCAGTCTTTTACGACTGCGGAAGTTTCTGCGCGTGCTCCAGCTTCTTGGTCTGAGCCAGCGGCCCCAGGCCCAGCTCCACGAAAACCGGCCCCATCTGACGCTGGCTCGGAAGTTCTGAAATCACCACGGGATCCAGCACCGCAAAGAAAGCCTCGCGGGCCTTGGCCAGGGCACCCTTGAGCCTACAGCTCTGATCCAGCGGGCAGGAGCCCTCGTGGCTTTCGCACTCCACCATGGGAATATCACCTTCGGTCGCGCGCAGCACCTGCCCCACGGTTGCCGCCGAACCCGCCTCAGACAGGCAGACACCGCCAAAACGGCCCCGGCTGGCACTCACCCAACCGTGGTTGGCCAAGAAGGCTACAGATTTCGCCACGTGGTTATAGGGGGTACCCACGCCGTTGGCAATGGTCTGGGTGGAGAGTTTTTCTCCCTCAGCACCGGCTAGAAGCATCATGATGCGCAGAGAAACATCGGAGAAAGCAGTCAGTCGCATAATGAATTTCCTCCCTCCGACTCGCTTTATGTATATTTTACGCCGAAAACTTATCTGACAGTTTTTAAGGAAAGCGTTGCTTATGTGAGCTTGCTTTAGGTCTAAGGGTCATTTCTGCCCTTTTGAACCCATGAGTGCTTGCCCGACACCGCCTTAAAACCGCTAGAAACCGCGCCCCACAGAGTATTATAAGTGTGTTCGCATGGGCGCCCACTCGGGCAGTCTACACACTTAATTCACTCAGCATGAAAGGGAGACTCCTTTATGTCTTCTCTCGATAACTCAATCCAGGAACTGCTCACTATCGAAGGTGCCTCAGGGGCGGCACTTGTTGATATTTCCTCCGGTATGGCTCTGGCTTCCGGTGGTAACCCCGGTTTCGACCTGACCGTTGCAGCAGCCGGTAACTCTAACGTGGTGCGCGCCAAGCTGAAGACCATGTCTGATCTTGGCCTCGATGGCAACATCGAAGACATCATGATTACCCTCAACACCCAGTACCACCTGGTCAACGTTCTGAACACCTCTGATACCTCGGGTCTGTTCGTCTACCTGGTTCTGGATCGCAACACCGCTAACCTAGCACTGGCCCGCCACAAGCTCAACGCCATTGCCTCCCGCATCTCTCTCTAAGAGATAGACCGGCATACAAAGAAGGGGAGCCCGCTCAAAGCTGAGCGGGCTCCCCTTCTTATATAGGTTCTTGTTTGAGACTCCCCTGATACAGGCTAGAGCACTTCCTCACCGATAGCCGCCATCATCAGGGTATCTTCACTCGCCTCGTCATTGCGCTGAATCGAGACCATCTCACCGTTGCGCATCACCCCAATACGGTGGCAGAGCTCTATCAGTTCGGTCATATCAGAGCTAATCATAATAATTGAGGTGCCTTTATCGGTTAGCTCCTTGAGCATCTTATAAATCTCGCTCTTAGCGTTGATATCGATACCGCGGGTGGGGTGGTTGAGAATCAGAATCTCGCAGTCAGAGGTAATCCAGCGTTCCAGCGCCACTTTCTGCTGGTCACCGCCGGAGAGCTTGCCCACCTCCCCCTGGATATTGGTGGTTTTGATGCGCAGCCGCTGCACCTGCTCGGCTACCTCGCGCAAAGCGGAGACCTCGCGCAGAAAATCACCCTCGCCCGGGTCAACACCCAATGATTCCAGAAGGGTCTTGGCAATGGAACGCTCGCTGGCCAGCCCCAGCTCGTCGTCATTATCCGATAGGTAGCCGATGCCGTGCTTCACGGCGTCTTCGGGGCTGGTGATCGTAACGTCCTCCCCCTTGACCCGAAGAGTCTCATAGGTGGCAGGCTGCACGCCAACCAGGGCGGAGGCAACCTCGTTGATACCCGAGCGCCGCAGACCGGTCAGGCCAAAAATTTCGCCACGATCAACGCTAAAACTCACCTTCTTGAGAAAACCGTTGGCCGAGGTAAGCCCCGCAACCTCTAGCTTTTCGTTACCGCTGCTGAATTCCTCGGGTCGGTTGCCCATGCTGATATCGCGCCGGAACATCTTGAAGGCGATCTCCGCTGAGGTCATACGGCCGGGGGTGATTTCGTGGTTGATGCTGCCGTCGTCCAGAATGACGGCGCGGTCCGCCAGCGCACGAATCTCATCGAGTCTGTGGGTAATAAAGATAACCGAGCGGCCCTCTGCTACCAGACGGCGGGTTACCTCGTGAAACTGGAAAATTTCATAGTCGTTGAAAGTCGCTGCGACCTCGTCGATGAGCACCAGCTGGGTTTCCTCAGCCACCATGCGCACCACTTCAACCAGCGCCTGTTCAGCCCGCAACAGAGAGCCCATCATAGCCTCAGCCTTAACATCAACACCGGCTTCAGCCAGTAGCTGTGCAGCCCGTTCTACCTGCTGCTCTTCAGTCATCGGGCGGCTTACCGAGCGAAAAATTGCCTGGGCAACGGTGAGTTCAGGATCAACCTTAAACTTCTGCCGAATTGAGCCCACTCCACAGACCATGGCTTCTTCGGAACTGCGGGGGTTGTACTCCTCCCCCGCCAAAACCATGCTGCCAGAATCCGGTGTGTCCCAGCCGCCCAGAATCGAGAGCAGGGTAGATTTTCCCGCACCGTTTTCCCCCAGCAGCCCCAGAACTTCGCCGCGGCCAACCTCTAGGTCTACACCTTTGAGCGCACGCAGATGTTCGTGCTTCTTCGTGACCCCCTTGACACTGAGCAGGTGTTCCACGTATTTCCCCTTATTTAGAACGCAAGTGTGAGCAAAACCAATTGATTATTATATGTCAATCAAATCTTGAAGAACATAAATGGCGACAGGGAGAACCAAGCTCCCTGTCGCCATATATGAGGTTTCACCCGCTAGCTGTGAGAGCGAGCCGCCTCAATCCGAGCTGCCATGTCATCACGCTGCTCACGAATACGAGCCGGAAGGTCATCGCCGAACTTTGCCAGCCACTCATCAATACCGGCCAGCTCGGTTTCAAACTCGTCAACCTTGACCGCCAGGGCAGCCTCGATTTCTTCGTCTGAAATTTCCAGGCCGGTCAAGTCAAGATCCTCAGCGGTGGGAACCACACCGAAGAGGGTCTCCTGGCCGTCTGCCTTTCCTTCAAGACGGTTGAAGATCCACTTCACCACACGGGAATTCTCACCGAAACCTGGCCAGGCGAAGCCGCCGTCCTCAGTACGGCGGAACCAGTTGACGTAGTAGATACCGGGCATATTCTCTTCGCCGTGCTTCTCGCCCAGATCAAGCCAGTGGCGGAAGTAGTCAGAGGCGTTGTAGCCGATAAAGGGCAGCATAGCCATGGGGTCGCGGCGTACCACGCCCACAGCACCCTTAGCTGCGGCGGTGGTCTCCGATGAGAGAGTGACGCCGCGGAAGACGCCCTGCTCCCAGGACTGGGCCTCAGACACCAGCGGAATGGTGGTCTTGCGACGGCCGCCGAAAATCATGGCAGACAGGGGCACACCGTCGGGCTCAGAGAACTCGGGGGCCAGCATCTCAACCTGCTCGATGGGGGTGCAGAAACGAGAGTTGGGATGAGCTGCGGGGCGGACGGAGTCGGGAGTCCAGTCGTTGCCCTGCCAGTCGATGAGGTGCTCGGGAACCTCGTCGGTCTTGCCCTCCCACCACACGGAGCCGTCGTCGGTCAGCGCAACGTTGGTGAAGATGGTGTTGCCGCCGGAAATAGCGCGCATAGCATTGGGGTTGGTTGACCAGCCGGTGCCGGGGGCCACACCGAACATACCTGCTTCGGGGTTGACCACCCGGGGCTTGCCCTCGGCATCGAAGCTAATCCAGGCAATGTCATCGCCCACCATCTCGGCCTTCCAGCCGTCGATGGTCGGTTCCATCATGGCGAAGTTGGTCTTGCCACAGGCTGAGGGGAAGGCAGCCGAGAAGAACTTCGACTTACCCTCGGGGTTGGTGACCTTCAAAATGAGCATGTGCTCGGCCATCCAGCCGTTATCGTGGCCCAGGGCCGAGGCGATGCGCAGGGCGTAGCACTTCTTACCCAGCAAAGCGTTACCGCCGTAGCCGGAGCCGAAAGACCAAATTTCGCGGGTCTCGGGGAAATGCACAATGTACTTCTCGGGATTACACGGCCACGCGACGTCCTGCTGGCCCTCCTCCAAAGGCGCACCCACCGAGTGCAGGGCCTTGACGAAGAAAGCCTCGGTCTCAGACATCTTCTTCAGCACGTCAGAACCGATGGTTGCCATAATGCGCATAGAGCAGACCACGTAAGCAGAATCGGTAATCTCCACGCCGTACTTGGGCTCGGTGGCATCGAGCGATCCCATGACAAAGGGAATCACAAAGAGAGTGCGCCCGCGCATGCAACCGCGGTAGAGGTCGGTCATGGTCTGCTTCATCTCAACCGGATCGCGCCAGTTGTTGGTGGGGCCAGCCCCCGCCTCTGTTTCTGAACAGATAAAGGTGCGCTCCTCAACGCGAGCCACATCATCCGGATCAGAGAAAGCAGCGTAGGAGTTGGGGAACTCGTGGTCCGAGAGCTTGATAAAGGTGCCTGCCTCCACCAGCTCGCCCGCCAGACGGTCGTATTCTTCCTGAGAACCGTCTGCCCAGTAAATCGCCGCAGGCTCAGTCAGTTCAGCAATCTCGGTGACCCACTCCACCAGTTCACGGTAGTCGGTGGGCGCTTGCTCAAGCTGCTGGCGCACCTCGGGAGCCAGCGTGGAAGATATAGTTCCGTTCAAAAGGTCAGTCATCTGAAGAATCCCTTATATGTTGTCTCATTCCGGCACCGCGTTGTGCCGAAACAAAAACCCCAGCCACCGTTTGCCTCCTGGTCTTCAAGAAACAAAAAAGCGCCACCTACTCGTATATGGGAGAAGGCAACGCAAAAGTGTTCGGGGTTGCTCACCTCATCGTGATAAGACCAGAGTAACGGCTAAGAGCTTTTTTCAAAACTAATTTGTGCCGCTGAGAGAAAAAATCACTTTTTTAACGCGTTCTTAACGCCGGGTTCCCCGGAATCTCAAGGTTTTGTAAACCTAACCTGCATACTGTAATCAGCCTCACGCCTTTTCGATTTGGCATGGTGCACCCACCCGTGTAAAGTATTACTTGTTGCTGAGACGGGGCAAGGCTCCGATCAAACAGAACATGCGCCTGTAGCTCAACGGATAGAGCATCTGACTACGGATCAGAAGGTTGGGGGTTCGAATCCCTTCGGGCGCACATCTTACAACCTCTCTTCGAAAGAAGAGGGGCTTTTTTCTTACCCTGATGACCTGCTCGGGATATAGGGGGGTATAAGACAAATCTGTGTTCGCCGCGCTCAGGAGTCGGCTTCTGAGCAAAAAGCCGTTTATTAAGCGACTCATTGTGTAGAAGCCGACTCCTTTCAAACCAATGCTCGGTTACTTTGCCAGAACGGGTCAGTGCACCGAGTCGCCGCTTCGGTGACATATCGCCGCTTCAACGACGTTTCGCCGGTTCGTGACCGGCGATTTGTCGTTGAAGCGGCGACTCAATGAAACAGGACCATCTGCACAGGCTGCCATGATCGCTGAGCGGCCATTTTTAGACTGTTTTTCTCCAATTTTCGGTATAAAAATGGCCACTCGGGAAAGCTCGATAGATAAAGTACACGTTTCTTCTTGCTGGGCTGACGTAGGTACACCTGTATTCCCTGGGTACACATCTAGATGTGTACCCAGGGAATACAGGTGTACCTTTGGTCTCTCAACCGGGCTTTGTGTGTACCTTAGATCTACCCACAGGAATCTACGTGTACCGAGAGCTTGTTTCAGCACAAATCCAGAAATACCCCATCCTTCCCATGCCCCAAGCCACAGATGCTGGAATTTTTGGGTGGTGTAAGGGGTGAAGTTAGCCTCTGGGCCTAACCTATGGGGGGCTGGTTGCCTTCTCGTTGTGGGGAGGGTGGGAGACACTTTTCTGCCCCTAATCCAACAAAAGGGGCGCTCTTAGTGCCGAGAGGCCAATTTTTGACCGTTTTTCGCAGATTTTCGGTATAAAAGTGGCCTCTCGAGGAAGTAAGGAACGATGGTTAAGGCCACCCGTAACCTTTTACGTTCACCACATAAATGGTTCATCTAGGCCTTAAATAATGCGTAGGGCCTCACAAACCTGAATAATAGGGGGCAGAGAAAACCGCCAATCTCGCCTAGCGGGGCTGGCGGCCTAGCAATCACACAAGGAGTAAAGACGTGAGCATCAATATCAATGTTATCGACGAGAACGGCGAAGAGCGCTCAGCAGAGTGGCACGAAGATCAGACCCTGCTTGAGGCCCTGCTGGCCAACCAGTTCCCCGTGCTGGCAACCTGCGGTGGCAATGCCTCCTGCGCCACCTGCCACGCCTACATCGACCCCGAGCACTTTGCGTCTCTGGGTGAGCGCACCGAGGCTGAGGAAGACCTGCTGGATATGGTCGATGATATCTCCAACGAATACTCCCGCCTCTCCTGCCAGACCGAATTCACCGAGGGCATGGACGGGGCTACCGTTACCCTGAAACCCGGTATGTAAAATGAGCTTTTTGAATTCCTCACGGCTTGGTGCAACGGTTATGTTTTGCCTTGCCGGTCTTGTTTTGAGCGCCTGCGCCGACCAGCCGCAGGGTAACGAGGCAGCGCCTGCCCTCGAGGCGACCACTGCCACCGCTACCGCGCCAGCGTCTGCTCCCTCAGCTTCGGCAACAGCGCAGGCAGAACCCACCGCGGCGTCGTCCTCAAATAATTCGACCCCGGGCTCAACCGCACCCGGCGAGGGTGACTCCGGCAACCGGCCGGAGTCTGAGGCAACCGAGCCTCCCGCCCGGGGCACCGTTGAGACCGTGGATCCTGCACCCGCCCCTGAAGAATCAAACAGTTCCCCCCAAGCTGCCCCCAGCGACTCTTCATCCACCCAGCCCACCGAGCCCCTAGCAACTGCCGCGGGCACCCCGGTTTGCGACTACGGCCAGATTCACGTGATGGCTGAGGTTGCCGACGGCGGCGGGGCGGCTGGATCGCGCTATATCAACCTGACCTTCACCAACGCCGGTGATAACCCCTGCACCGTCAGTGGTTATCCCAGTGTTAACTACGTGGATTCCTCGGGCAACCAGATTGGCGCTACCGCAAACCAGGCTGCCGAATGGACCAGCACCGGCAAGGTTCTTGCCCCCGGCGAGTCTTCAACCGCTATTCTGCGCGAGACCCGTGCGGGCCTCTTTGACCCTGCTACCTGCCAGCCCGAAACGGCGTCTGGCTACCGGGTGACCATTCCGGGCACTTCCACCTCCTACGTACTGAGTTTCCCGGCGGAGGCCTGTAGCAATATGTCCACCTCCCAGTTGAGCGTGGGCCAGGTGGGGGCGCAGGGTTAATCTCAGCTCGTCTCACCGGTGCACTTAAGCGGGAAAAGGGCGGTTAAAACCGCCCTTTTCCCGCTTAAGTGCACCATTATCGGCGCTATAAGTTACTAGATAATCTGGGTTGCCTGCTCCAGCTCAAAGCGGGGGTTGCGCTCGTAGGAGGGTTGCACGCCGTAGCCCAGGTTGATGACCAGGAAGGACTTGCGGTTTCCCTCGGGGAAGAATTCGCGGTCGATACCGGCAAAGTCAGCGCCAGACATGGGGCCTACGGAGAGGCCCATAGCGCGGGCAGCGGTAATGAAGTAGCCGGTGGCCAGGGTTGCCGACTGCAGACCAGTGGAGAGCTTGAGCTCTTCGTTCTTGCTGTACATGTCGTCCAGACCGGCTTCAGCAGCGCGGGCATTGAACTCGGGGAAGCGTTCGTGCCAGGCGGTGTCGTAGGCCATCACAGCAACCACCGGTGCCGCCATGGTCTTCTCCTGGTTACCGCGGGAGAGCAGGGGCTTGAGGCGGGCACGGGCCTCATCAGACTGCACGAAGGTAACGCGCAGGGGCTGGGAGTTAAAGGCGGTGGGGCCCATCTTGGTGAGGTTCCAGATATCACGCAGGGTCTCTTCGCTCACGGGCTCGTCGGTGAACTTATTGACGGTGCGGGGTTCAAAGAAAAGTTGATTGAGGGTTTCTTCTGAGAGTGCCTGAGTCATGGGCGACCTTTCTTTCCTATTTTATTTACAAAGAAAGTTTATAGCGTGCGGGTGGAAAATTCAGGTTTTATGCTCTGTGGAATCACTCATGTAATCAACGGCGCAGGTCACATAGGATAGGAGAATGACTTTCTCCGGTGAGACCTCTAAGGTGCTGAGCTATTTCTCCCCCGCCACCCGTGAATGGTTTGCCGGTGCTTTTCACGAGCCCACTCTTGCTCAGGCCGGTGCCTGGTCTGCCATTGCTGAGGGCAAGCACGCCCTGATTGTTGCCCCTACCGGTTCCGGAAAAACCCTAGCTGCTTTTCTCTGGGCGCTCGACCAGCTCCACATTCATGAGGAGCACGCTAAGCCAGATACAAAGGTTCTCTATATCTCGCCTCTGAAGGCACTGGGTGTGGACGTCGAGCGCAACCTGCGAGCGCCCCTGATCGGTATTGCCCAAACGGCTAAGCGGTTGGGTGCTACCCCGCCCGAGGTGAGCGTGGGGGTTCGCTCCGGCGATACGCCGGCAAAAGAGCGGCGGCAACTGATTTCTAACCCGCCGGATATTCTGATTACCACCCCCGAGTCTCTGTATCTGATGCTGACCTCCAAGGCGCGGTCTACCCTGGCGAACGTGCACACGGTGATTATTGACGAGGTACACGCGGTGGCCGGTACCAAGCGCGGTGCCCACCTGGCGGTGACCCTGGAACGCCTGGATCAGATTTTGCCCTCCCCCGCCCAGCGGGTGGGACTTTCAGCGACCGTTGAGCCGGTGGAAACCGTGACCCGCTTTCTGGGCGGAACGGCGCCGGTGGAGATTGTGCAGCCGCCCTCGCAGAAGGAGTGGGAGCTGAAGGTTTCGGTTCCTGTTCCAGATATGACGGCGCTGGGCGGGCCCAACACCTACGGCGAGGGGGATGGCTCCGGGGCGGCGTCCGGGGGCCTGGCCCCGGTCGGTTCCAGCCCCTACCTCGATAAGCTGGCCCGCAAGGCGAAAGAAAAAATCAATGCTTTTGAAACCGGCGAGCACTCTTTTGATGACGGTCTGAACCTGGGCGATTCGCTTCTGGAAGCCCAGTCGAGCGAGGCTGAGAAGAAGATCAGCCCCGAACAGCTACCCGCCGGAACCACCCTGGCAGACGCTATCGGTATTTTCCCGCGCGAGGATCAGCAGAGAGAATCGCGGGCTGATAACCCCAACCTTGGTCCGCTGAACATCGAGGAGATTGACCCGGCAGATTTGGTTCCGGCGGAGACTGCCGCTGAGCCGACCCCGCAGACCAGCGGCTTTCAGGCGTCTATCTGGCCGCACGTGGAAGAGCGCATTGTTGACCTGGTGGAAAGCAACCGCTCCACCATTGTCTTTGCCAATTCCCGCGGCCTGGCGGAGAAGCTTACCGCCCGCCTGAACGAGATTTATACTGACCGGCAGCTGGCTCGCGGAGAAGCCGAGGGGCCTGTAATTTTGGCGCGTGCCCACCACGGCTCGGTCTCTAAAGACCAACGCACCCTCATTGAAGAAGCCCTGAAGTCGGGGCAGCTGCGGTGTGTGGTGGCTACCAGCTCGCTGGAGCTGGGCATCGATATGGGTGCCGTAGATTTAGTGGTGCAGGTCGAGGCGCCGCCCTCGGTGGCATCGGGGCTCCAGCGCGTGGGCCGAGCGGGCCACCAGGTGGGCGAGGTTTCCCGGGGTTATCTCTACCCCAAGCACCGCGGAGACCTTCTCAACGCAACGGTCACCGTCAAGCGGATGCTGGCGGGCGAGATTGAGCCGCTGGCCATTCCCACCAATCCGCTGGACATTCTCGCCCAGCAGACCGTGGCAGCCGCAGCCCTGGGCCCCATCGGGGTAGAAACCTGGTTCGAGGCGCTGCGCAACACCGCACCCTTTGCTACCCTCCCCCGGTCTGCCTTTGAGGCAACCCTGGATTTACTCACCGGCAAGTACCCCTCAGACGAGTTTGCCGAGCTACGCCCGCGCCTTATCTGGGATCGGGACCAGGGCATTCTCGAGCCCCGCCCCGGCGCCCAGCGCATCGCGGTAACCAGCGGCGGAACCATTCCCGACCGCGGCCTCTTTCCGGTCTTTATCGTGGGCTCAGAAGACTCTAAGGCGCCCAAGCGCGTGGGTGAGCTCGACGAAGAAATGGTCTACGAGTCCCGCGCCGGTGACGTGATTGCCCTGGGGGCGTCGTCCTGGAGAATCGAAGACATCAGCCACGACCGCGTGAGCGTGACCCCCGCCCCCGGTGTGCCCGGCAAACTGCCCTTCTGGCACGGCGAGGGCCCGGGGCGGCCGGTTGATTTAGGACGAGCGCTGGGGCAGTTTACCCGCGAGCTGGCGGCTGAAATTCAGGCGGGTGGTTCCGCCGCCCGTGAGCGTTTAGAGTCGATTGGCCTGGATACCTGGGCGGCCGATAACACCGAGGCCTACGTGCGCGAGCAGGTGGAGACAACCGGGGTGGTGCCCTCGGATACCCAGTTTGTGGTGGAGCGCTTCCGCGACGAAATTGGGGACTGGCGGGTGGTGCTCCACTCCCCCTTCGGCATGCCGGTGCACGCCCCCTGGGCGCTGGCGGTGGGCCAGCGGGCAGAGGAAATGTTCGGGGTCAATGCCTCGGCTATGGCGGCGGACGACGGCATTGTGCTGCGCATTCCCGCCGTAGAGGCAGAGCCCCCCGGAGCCGACCTTTTCTTCTTCGACCCGCAGGAGCTTGAGGATATTGTGACCGAGCGGGTTTCTTCTTCGGCGCTCTTTGCCTCGCGGTTTAGGGAAAATGCCGCCCGGGCCCTGCTGCTGCCCCGCCGGGATCCGGGCAGGCGCACCCCGCTCTGGCAGCAGCGGCAGCGCTCGGCCCAGCTGCTGGATGTGGCGCGCAAGTTCCCCGACTTTCCCATTATTCTGGAGACCGTGCGCGAGTGCCTGCAGGATGTCTACGATCTGCCTGCCCTGACCGAGGTTCACAAGAAGATTGAGGCGCGCTCTATCAGGGTCTCGGAAATTGAAACCGAGACCCCCTCCCCCTTTGCCCGCACCCTGCTCTTTGGCTACGTGGCGCAGTTTCTCTACGAGGGCGACTCGCCGCTAGCAGAGCGCCGGGCCGCTGCCCTCTCACTCGACCCCGCCCTGCTCTCGGAGCTGCTGGGCCGCGATGAGCTGCGCGAGCTACTCGATGCCAACGTAATTCGCCAGACCGAGGCACGCCTACAGCACACTGCCCCCGGCTACCGCTATCAGGGGGTTGAGGGGGTTGCCGACCTACTCCGCTTGCTCGGCCCCCTGACCGCCGAGCAGCTGGCGGCCCGCCTGCGGGCTCCCGAGTCTACAGGGACTTCCAGGGCTGAGACTACCGAGGACGACGCCGTCGCGAGCACCGCCGAGGCCGCCGGCTTTGCGCGGGAGCTGGTTGCCAGCCGCCGCGCCCTGGAAATCACCCTGCAGGGGCAGGCCCACTTTGCCGCGATTGAGGACGCCGCCCGCCTGCGCGACGGCCTGGGCGTGCCGCTACCCATGGGCGTGCCCCTGGCCTTCCTCGAACCGGTGGAAACCCCGCTGGAAGATTTGGTGGGCCGCTATGCCCGCACCCACGCCCCCTTTACCACCGCCCAGGCGGCTGCGGCGCTGGGGCTGGGCACCGCCGTCGTCGAAACAACCCTGCGGGCTTTAGCCACCGACCGTCGAGTGATTTCGGGCGAGTTCCTGCCCGAGGAGGTGCGCGGGGAGCTAGCGCTAGCGCGCACCGGCAGCCCTGAGGCCGCCAGCACAGAGTGGGTAGATACCGGGGTGCTGCGCACCCTTCGCGCCCGTTCCCTGGCCGCCCTGCGCGCCGATGTCGAACCCGTTGCCCAGCACATTTTTGGGCGCTTTCTGCCCAGCTGGCAGCACCTGCAATCCTGGACCCTCACCGAAGAAACCTTTGCCCCGGGCACCTTTGGGGCTCCCGCCTCGGGCAAGAAAACAGCTTTCAAGGTTGACGACTCAGCAATGCTCAGCGGCTACGACGGCCTGCTCACCGCTATCGACCAAATTGCCGGTGTGCGGATTCCCGCCTCGGCGCTGGAACCGCTGGTGCTGCGCTCGCGGGTGAGCGACTATAGGCCCGAGATGCTCGACCGGGCTCTTGCCTCGGGAGATGTGCTCTGGGCAGGAGCCGGGGAGCTCACCGGAGACGGTTGGATTACCCTGCACCTGACCGAGGCCGCCGCCCTGACCCTGCCAGAGTCCTCTGATACCGAGCAGGTTTTGGCGGAACTCGGCCCATTGGAACGGGCGGTTTTTGAGGCCCTGGGCGCAGGGGGTCTCTTCTTCAACCAGGTACGGGAAAGGCTCTCTGCCGCCGGCCTTGAGGCGGGTGCCCCCGATGTTTCCCGGGCCCTGTGGAAACTCGCCTGGGCAGGGTTGGTTACCAACGATACCTTCGCCCCAGTGCGCTCCCACCTGGCGGGCGGTCACTCGGCGCACAAGCTCTCCAAGCCGGCAGCGGCACCCCGCTCGGCGGTACGGCGCGGGGCAGCGAGACTTTCAGCCTCCCGCCTTTCGGCCTCCCATCTTTCGGCGGCTCGGCTGGCCTCAGCCCAGGTCAGCATCAACCCCATCGACTCCGGTCGCTGGTCTCGTCTTATCACCGAGGACTTAGACCCCACGGTGGCCAGCGCCGCCCGCGCCGAACTTCTGCTCGACCGCTACGGGGTGCTCACCCGCGGTGCCGTTGCGGCAGAAGACACCCCCGGCGGCTTTGGTGCCGTCTACCGAGTACTCTCTGCCGCCGAAGAAAAGGGAATTGCCCGCCGCGGCTACTTCATCGAGGAGTTGGGAGCCGCCCAGTTCTCCACCGCCACCACGGTAGACCGCCTGCGCGACTTCAACAGGGAAGAAGAGAACACCGCCGGGTCAGTTAAGGTTCGGAAGTCCCTGGTTTTGCTGGCCGCCACCGACCCGGCAAACCCCTTTGGGGCAGCGCTCCCCTGGCCCGAAGCGGCGTCCTTCGGAGAAACCGCGAGCAAGCACCGGCCGGGGCGCAAGGCCGGGGCTGTGGTGGTGCTGGTGGACGGCAGGCTCGCTCTCTACCTGGAGCGCGGCGGCCGCACGGTGCTGCTTTTCAGCGAGGATTCGCAGGACGCCGCCGCGGCGGCTCCCCTGGTGGCTGAGCTGGTGCAGCGCGGGGCGGCGGAAAAAATCATGATTGAGAAGGTCAACGGGCTGGGAATTTTGGAAACCCCTGCTCCTTTGGAGGGCGGAGAAGAGCACCCGGTCGCTGCCCTGCGCTCCGGGCTAATACGGGCTGGTTTCTACTCAACGCCCAGGGGGCTGAGGATGCGGCGGGAAATTGGCGCCCTCTAAGGGTCAGGAACCGGCTCCTTGGCAGGGATGGTTTAAAAATCTAACCCCGGGCCTAGGGGAAGCCCGGGGTTAGCGAATCATATCCTTGAATTTCACGCCTAAATAGTGTGCAGGGAGCTGTGCTCGTCTACACCGCTGTAGCCTTCACGGAACTCACGCACGGAGCGAAGCAGCTGGTACACCAGAGCAGCAACTGCTAGGCCTGCGAACGCAACTAGAATAAAGGCCAGGATATGCATCAGCATTTCTGCCATAATTTTCTCTTTCCCTTGGGGGATATGGCGCCACATTTTAGGGGGATATGTAGCCACCATAATGGGGACAAAAAAATAATAGCAGAAGATTTAGTATTTTTTTCAAGTAATTTGCCATTTTTTTCAAAAGAGCTAGTCAAAGGTAACAGATGCCAGAAGGCGATACGGTGTGGCGGCAGGCACGGAACCTGCACCGCGGTTTAAGTAGCAGGGTGGTTCGGCGTACCCGCTTTAGGGTTCCCGCCTACGCCGAGATAGATTTGGGCGGAGAGAAAATCGAGGGAGCCTTTGCCCGCGGCAAACACCTGTTTCTGCGCATCGGGCAGACCACCGTGCACTCCCACCTGCTCATGGAGGGAATCTGGCACCTCTACGGGGTTGACTCCTCGGGGCAGCCCCAGCGGTGGAAGCGCCCCGCCTTTACCGCCCGCGCCGTCATTGAAGCCAACGCCCGCCTGGATTCGACCGGCCAAGTAATCCCCGACTCCACCCCGGTCTCGGCGGTGGGCTTTTCGCTGGGCATGTTAGACCTGCTCCCCCGCGAGCGCGAGCTGGAGCCCGTAGCGCACCTTGGCCCGGATTTGCTGGGGCCCGACTGGAACCTTAATCTGGCGGTGGACAACCTGCTTCAAGCCCCCGAGCGCATGATTGGCCCGGCTCTGCTGGATCAGAAGAACCTGGCGGGCATTGGCACCATCTATCGGGCTGAAACGCTGTTTTTGACCGGGGTTGACCCGCGCACCCCGGTAGGGGCTGTACCCGACCTACCCCGCCTGGTGCACACAGCCCACCTGCTCTTGCAGGCGAATAAGGAGCGCCCGCTGCGGGTAACCCGCACCGTGGCGGAGCCCCTCTGGTGCTACGGGCGGGCCCGCCGCGCCTGCTACCGCTGCGGAGCAACCATCGTGCGGGAAGAGATCAGCGACCTGGGTTTGGACAGCGAAAAATTCGGTGAGACTCCCCACAGAATCGCTACCGAAGAAGACCGCGCCCGGCTTTCCTACCGCTGCCCCGGCTGCCAGGTGCTATATACATAGAGTATGCCCCGCAGAGTAACCCGTTCCCTCAAGACCAAGCCCCTGCCGCAACGCCAGGGGATTGACCCCGTCTGCCTGCTGCTGCCCCGCGCCGGGGAATCGGCAGAAGAGGCTGCCGCCGCCCAGCCGCCCCGGCCCACCGAGACCTTTGGCGCCGAGACGGTGCTGGACTACCTGGTGGCGCGCTTCTTTCCGCACGAGCGCGCGCCCATCGCCGCCCGCTTCGAGCGCGGTGAAGTGGTGGATGACGACGGGCGGCAGGTTTCCGCCGGGGCCCCGCTGGCAGGTCAGCAGATTTGGTACTACCGTCAGCTTGGCGATGAGCGCCCGGTTCCCTTCGACATGCCGGTGCTCTTTGAAGACGACTGGGTTCTTGCCATTGACAAACCCCACTTTCTGCCCACCACCCCCAACGGTTCTTTCGTGCTCCACACCGCCCTGGCTAAACTGCGGGTGCGGGAAAATAACCCGGATCTGATTCCGATTCACCGGCTCGACCGGCTCACCGCCGGGGTGGTTCTCTTTGCCAAAACTCCCGAGGCTCGGGCGCCCTTTCAAACTATGTTTCAGGAGAGGTTTGTCTCTAAGGTCTACGAAGCGGTAGCGGCTCCTATCGAAAGGCTGGGTGAGGGAGAATCTATAGAATTTTCCAGCAGAATCACCAAGCAGCACGGGAATTTGCAGGTCTCCCAGCTCACGGCTGAGGCGGCAGAAGCTGCCGGGCTAGCCACCAATTCCCGCACCCGGATCACCTGCCTGCGGGAGTTTAGCCTGGCCAGCGGCGTCCTCCCCGAGACCTCAAGCGTCAACCCAGAACTTTCCTTTCCCCGCGGCAGGCTGGCGCACCTGAGGCTGGAACCCCACACCGGCAAAACCCACCAGCTCCGCGCCCACCTGTGGGCGCTAAGCTCCCCTATCGCCGGCGACGTCCTCTACCCCCGGGTTCTCGGCTACCACCCCGACGAACCGCTACTACCCCTGCAGCTGCTGGCGCGCTCGGTCAGTTTCGAGCACCCCGTTACCGGCGAGGCGACCACCATTACAAGCCAGAGGCAGCTGAAGCTAACCCAGCTCAGCGCCTAATTTTGCTGGCCTACCGGCTATGCCCGCTAGACTAGAGAGCAGACCCCGAGGAGAGCCATGAAGAACACCAACCCCCACCCAGCCCACCTGAACCCCGATGAAGTTGAGCGTCTCGACTCCGAGCACGCCCAGGAGCTCAACCGGCGCGCCGAACTGGCCGGGCGCTCGGTGATCAGACTCTTTGGAAAAAAGGTCATGGGCATTCCCGGCACCCTGGTGGGTAGCGTTCAGATTCCCGAAACCCGCACGCTGGGTAAGCGCTTTGCCGACTGGCACTACTGGTGGCAGGCGCATTTTCTCGACTGTGCGCTAGACGCCGCGGCCCGGGAGCACCGCCTGCACAATTCCTCCGGGGCCTATGAGTGGTTTGAAACAGCCCAGAAGATTCTGCGGGGTATCAAAACCCGTAATTTCAACGTTTTTACCAACGCCTTCTACGACGACATGGCCTGGCTTGCCCTGGCAGCCGGCCGCCTCAATGACCTTTCGCTGACCCTGCGCGG
The DNA here is from genome assembly GCF_014635585.1 of Rothia aerolata. Classification (GTDB taxonomy): domain Bacteria; phylum Actinomycetota; class Actinomycetes; order Actinomycetales; family Micrococcaceae; genus Rothia; species Rothia aerolata. The sequence goes on along the minus strand of NZ_BMDC01000003.1, from coordinate 289,659 downwards.
GCGGCCCGACTCCCTGGCCTCTGATGCCGGACGGGCACTCTTCGCTGCCCTGGCCAAGGGGGCAACCGATGATTTGGGCGGCGGCATGTTCTGGTCTGCCCGGCACGATTTCAAGAATACCCCCGCCACCGCTCCCGCCGCCCTGGCTTTCGTGCGAGGCCAGCAGCCCCAGCGCGCCGCCGGCCTGCTGAACTGGCTGGATTCATCGCTGTGGTCGGGTGAGGAATCCGCCTACCTCGACGGGCTGAAGGTCAAGGACGGCGCTATCTCACTGGAGCGCGGTCTCTTTAGTTACAACCAGGGGCCGGTGCTGGCCGCCCTGCTTGAGGTAGTCGAAGCAGGCGGGGAACTTCGCTGCGATGTATCCGAGCGGCTCTCCGCCCTTTTTGAAGGAATCGACCGGCACTTTACCTCCGAATTCACCGTGGCCAGTTCTGGTGAGAAGCTCACCGTTTTGCGCACCCAGGCAGGCGGTGACGGCGGGCTCTTCACCGGCATTCTTGCCCGCTACCTTGCCTATGTGGCACGCTCTCCCCAGGCTCCGGCCGACCTGCGCGAGCGCGCCCGCGAGCTGGTGCTCAACACCGCCGAAATTCTCTGGGAGGGCCGCCGCGAATTTGACCCCGACCTGCCCCTGAACGAGATGGGAATCGACGTCAACGAAATCCGCGGTGAGGCAGCGGTGCTCTTCTCGACCTCTTCCACCCTGCATTCCTCGGAGACCCTCAAGCCGGGGGCTCCCGTAGAGCTCTCCTCCCAGCTACAGGCCTGGATGATTCTTGAGGCTGCGGCCACTCTGTAACTTCTCAACCCTGTTAAGGAATATGGTCCCTACTTCTCACGCACTAGCTCCCCTGCGCAGGCAGTCTGTTCTGTTCACCCTCAAATCTCCCCACCTTCTTCTGATTGAGATACTTGCAGGTCTGGTGACCTCGCTGGCGCTCATTCCCGAAGCCCTTGCCTTTGCCGTGGTAGCAGGAGTAGACCCCAAAACCGGGCTCTTCACCTCTGTTATTTTGGCGATGGTCATCGCGATTACAGGCGGCAGGCCCGCGATGATCTCGGGTGCCGCCGGATCCACTGCCCTGGTAATTGCTCCGCTGGTGGCAAGCCACGGTACCGACTACCTGGTTGCCACCGTTCTACTGGCAGGTCTGCTCCAGATTATTTTTGCTGCCCTGGGAGTCGCCAAGCTCATGCGCTTTATTCCCCGCCAGGTGATGGTCGGCTTCGTCAATGCACTGGCGATTCTTATCTTCTCGTCGCAGCTGCCCCAGCTCATTGGGGTTCCCTGGCTGGTCTATCCCATGGTGTCGGTGGGAGTGCTTCTGGTCTTTGGACTACCTCGGCTATCAAAGGCCGTTCCGGCACCACTGGTGGTCATTGTTCTCCTCACGCTCTTTGCAGTATTAACCGGGGCGCAGGTACCTACCGTGGGCGACTACGGCGAGCTACCGTCGTCCTTACCGACCCTCTTTTTCCCAGCGCTACCCCTCACGCTCGAAACCCTGCGGGTGATTCTTCCCTATGCCCTGGGTATGGCTTTTGTTGGCTTAGTTGAGTCGCTGATGACTGCCAAGCTGGTTGATGACATCACCGATACCCACTCCAATAAAACCCGTGAATCTGCAGGCTTGGGCATCGCCAATCTGGCGGCCGGTTTCTTTGGAGGCATGGGCGGCTGCGCCATGATTGGCCAAACCATGATTAACGTCAACGGTGCCCGCGCTCGCACCCGAATCTCCACCTTCTTTGCCGGTTTCTTTATTCTGTTGCTCTCGCTCCTTCTGGGCGATATTGTGGCGATGATTCCCATGGCAGCCTTGGTGGCTATCATGATTTTCGTTGCCCTGACCACCTTCGACTGGCATTCAGTGTCTCCTTCAACCCTGAAAACCATGCCCAAGGCAGAGACGGCCGTGATGCTGGCAACCGTACTCATCACCGTGGCCACCCATAATCTCGCCCTGGGAGTAGGCACTGGCATTTTGCTGGCGATGGCCCTCTTCGCCCGCCGCGTAGCGCGCTTTGTGACGGTGGCCCGCACCGTTTCCCTGTCTGAGGACGGCGCTTCTTCGGATTCGCCGGCTGTGGCAACCTATCGGGTGAGCGGGCAGCTTTTCTTTGCCTCATCAAACGATCTTTACACGCTCTTTGACTACCAGGAGGACCCCGAGCAGGTCATCATCGACATGAGCGATTCCCACGTGTGGGATGCCTCTACCGTCTCAGCCCTAGATTCGGTGGTTACTAAATACCACCGCCTGGGCAAAACTGCCCGGGTTATAGGGCTCGATGAAGTCTCGGGAGAACTGCACGGGCGCTTGACCGGCAGGTTATAGCCGCGGAGTTCTGGTTTTGCACGAAAGAGCGGCGCCCGTATCAGACCCCTAATTCTGATGCGGGCGCCGTCGGCGCTGGTGGCCTAGGTGGTTCTAATTATTGAGTTATTGGGTTGTATCCGCCTTAATCGTCAGTAACGATTACGTCTACGGGAATGTTGCCGCGGGTTGCGTTGGAGTAGGGGCAGACCTCGTGGGCCTTATCCGCCAGCTGCTGGGCTTCATCGTGGTCCATTTCGGGAATAACAACCTCAAGAACCACGGCCAGCCCAAAGCCTTCGCCCTGCTTGCCGATGGAAACCTTTGCTCCTACAGAGGAACCGTCAATCTTCTTACCTGCCTGGCGAGCTACCATCTGAAGTGCAGAGTGGAAACACGCTGCGTAACCGGAAGCAAAGAGCTGCTCGGGGTTGTTGCCCTTGCCGGAGCCGCCCATCTCCTTGGGAATGGCCAGATCAGCTTCAAAAGAACCGTCTGAGGTGCGTACAAAGCCGTCGCGGCCAGCGCCGGTTGCCAGTGCTTCGGTGGTGTAAAGAGCTTCCATGATTTCTCCTTATGCTTGATAGGTTGTTTTCAACAGTACACAATTAGATTGTGCACAATCAATACTTTGGAGAAAAAATTTTGCACAATCTTTTTCAGGTAGGCTATTTCTATGACCACCAACCAGCTTGCCCTTGAAAACCAACTCTGTTTTTCACTCTACCGAGCCTCCCGGCTAGTAACCCGCACCTACCACGACCTTCTTGAGAAGCTCAACCTCACCTACCCCCAGTATCTGGTGATGCTGGTGCTCTGGGAAAAAGAGGAAGTCGGCATGAAAGAGCTGGCAGCCCGGCTCGACCTCGACTCGGGCACGCTGACCCCGCTGATTAAGCGCCTGACCTCCCTGGGTCTGCTCACCAAGTCGAGAGACCCGCAGGACGAACGCCGCGCCGTCCTCACCCTTACCCCGGAGGGAAAGAAACTACGGGAGAAAGCGCAGTCCATTCCCCAAGAGATCTATTCCATCTGCGCCACCGAGGGGGTGGATCTCCACCAGCTCAAGGTGGAGCTGGACAGGATATCTGAGCAGCTTTCAGGCTAGATGAGTGACCGGCAAAAGGCCCCGGTGGCCACCACTTGGTACCCACCGGGGCCTTTTGCCGGTCAAAACCAAACGGGCCCTGCCCCACCCTGACCTAGTAGACTGGTGCCCGTGCTTAACACAGACTTTCCCAACGAGAATTTCTCTTTCGAGATCAAAAACCGCCTCACCGAGACCGCCAGCCCCAGCCAGGAGCGGGTCGAACAAAACGGCGGGCAGTTTCACGGCCGCACCGGCGTGATTCACACCCCGCACGGTGACATCACCACGCCCACCTTTACCCCGGTGGGCACCAAGGCGACGGTCAAGGCGGTGCTCCCCGAGGCCATGAAGGATCTCGGCGCCCAGGCACTGCTCTCTAACGCCTACCACCTCTTTCTACAGCCGGGCCCCGACGTGCTCGATGCCGCCGGTGGTCTGGGAAAGTTCATGAACTGGGAGGGGCCCACCTTCACCGATTCGGGCGGTTTCCAGGTGATGAGCCTGGGCTCCGGCTTCAAGAAGGTTATCGACATGGGAACGGTGGCGGGCGCTACCGGCGCTGACGGCCGCCCGCTGGGTGATGACGACGTCGCCGCCGGTAAGGAGCGCATGGCGCACGTGGACGACGACGGCGTCAACTTCAAGTCCCACATCAACGGCGATATGCACCGCTTTACCCCCGAGGTCTCCATGCAGGTGCAGCACCAGATTGGTGCGGACGTGATGTTCGCCTTTGACGAGCTGACCACCCTCTATAACTCTCGGGCCTACCAGGAGGAAGCCCTGGAACGCACACGACTGTGGGCCCTGCGCTGTATCGCCGAACACCAGCGCCTGACCGAGGAGAGAAAGCACAAGCCCTACCAGGCCCTCTTCGGCGTGATTCAGGGGGCCCAGTATGAAGATTTGCGCCGCAAGGCCTGCCGTGATTTGGGTGCTATGCCCTTTGACGGCTTCGGCATCGGCGGGGCCCTGGAGAAGGAAAATCTCGGTACCATCGTGCGCTGGTGCAACGAGGAGCTGCCCGAGAACAAGCCCCGCCACCTGCTGGGCATTTCGGAGCCCGACGATATTTTCACCGGCATCGAGAACGGTGTGGACACCTTCGACTGTGTCTCCCCCACCCGCGTGGCCCGCAACGCCGCCGTCTACACCCCTGATGGCCGCTTTAACCTGACCAACGCGCGCTTCCGCACCGACTTCACCCCCATCTTTGAGGGCTGCGACTGCTACACCTGCACCCACTACACCCGCGCTTACCTGCACCACCTCTTCAAGGCCGACGAGCGCCTGAGCGCCACCCTGGCGTCAATCCACAACGAGCGCTTCATTGTGAAAATGGTGGACGACGCCCGCGCGGCAATCGACTCGGGGGAATATTTTGACTACCGCGATGAGTTCTTAGGTAAGTACTACGCCAAGAAGCTCGCCCAGCAAAAGGCCCAGGAAGAGGCGAAAGCCCGCAAGGCCGCCAAGGACGCCGAGCGGGCGGCTGCCGCCCAGGCGCGGTGGGAGGCAAACATGAAGGCCAAGGCAGAAGCCGAGGCCCGCCGGGCCGAACAGGCGCGCGCAGCTGAGCAGGCGTCGTCCTCAGATCAGAAGGAAGAAGACTAAATGGCAGATTTTCCCCTCGACTCCGTTCATAAGTCCGAGCTGCTGACCGTCAAGCGGGATTTTGCGGTGAGTCCCGATGAGCTGCTGGCGGCCTTTACCGCCGGTGAGGTCTTTAAACAGTGGTATGCGCCAGAGGGCTGGCGCATTATGGACGAGCACTTTACCTTTGAGCCGAGAATCGGCGGCAGGATTCAGCTTCTCATGGAGCACGAGGCAGGTATTGGCGTGCAGGCTCCCATCTACCTGCGGTTTGAGTCGATTACCGACGGTCTTATTGAATTTACCGAGTCTATTGCTGGCCCCACCGGCCAGCCCACTGACCAATTGATTGGTTGGCGCCTGCGGTTTACCCCCGGCACCGTGGTGACCGAGTCTGGCGTGGGCCAGGGAACCAATCTGGTGCTGGAGCAGGGCCCCCTGCCTGAATCGGTTCACGAGCAGGCGAGGGAGACCTGGCACCAGTCTTTCTCCAACCTGGAGAAGGTTCTTACCCCGCAGGGCTAGAGCTTGACCACCATCTTGCCGGTGTTGGCGCCCTTCATCATGTCGATAAAGGCGTCAATGGTGGAATCAAGGCCCTCGTAGACGGTCTCGTCGTAGGCAATCTTGCCTTCGGCGAACCAGCCGGTCATCTTCTCGCGGAACTCACCGGCAACATCCTGAACGTAGTCGCCCAGGGTAAAGCCCTGCATCATCAGGCCCTGCTTGATGAGGTTGGCCATGTTGTCGGGGCCGGCGGCGGGCTGGCCCTTTTCGTTGTAGACCGAAATTGCACCGCACAGAGCCAGGCGGCCGCCGCGGTTCATCACGTCCAGGGCAGCTTCGAGGTGGTCTCCGCCCACGTTGTCGAAGTAGACGTCTACACCCTGGGGGGCTGCCTGGGGCAGGGCCTGGCGAATGGGTTCCTGCTTGTAGTTGATAGCGGCGTCATAGCCGTACTTTTCGGTCAGCAGATTGACCTTGGCTTCAGAACCGGCGCTGCCGATCACGCGGGAGGCACCCAGCAGGCGGGCAATCTGGCCCACGGCGGTACCGACCGCACCGGCGGCACCCGAGACGAAGACGACGTCCCCCTCCTTCATCTTGGCCACGCGGGTCAGCCCGGTGTAGGCGGTCATGGCGGTCATGCCCAGCATGCCCAGGTAGAGGGAGGACGGCGCGCCGCCGGGTAGTTCTGCCAGGGCGGTGAAGCCCTGGGCAGGGCCCTGGGCGTAATCTGCCCAGCCCTGATAGTGCAACACCAGGGTTCCCTCGGGCAGGGAGTCTGCGCGGGACTCAACCACGCGGCCCACAGCACCGCCCTCGATACGGCCACCGATCTCGTAGGGGGCTACGTAGGATTTGGTGTCATTCATGCGGCCGCGCATGTAGGGGTCTACCGAAATAAATTCGTTCTTGACCAGCACCTCGCCGTCATTCAGGCTGGGCAGCTCAACGGTGGCGAACTCAAAGTTCTCGGCAGTGGGCCAGCCCTCGGGGCGGGAGGCAAGGCGAATTTCTCGAGCTTGGGTCATTGGTTGTTCCTTTCTTGATATTCCCGGGGCGCTTTAGATCAGTGCGCCCAGGGCGAGAAAAATGAGGGACAGCAGGGGCAGGGTGCCCTGCTTGAGAGCGGCACTGCGCTTATCGGGTGAAGAAAGAAAGAGCACAGCGGCGGCTGCGAACATGGAGCCGACCCCGGCAATCATGAGGGCAAGGCCCACGGAGGAGGAGCCAGCCAGAAAGAAGATTGCACCCACGGCGGCGATGATACCGAGGAAGAGGTTGTAGAAGCCCTGGTTATAGGCCATCTCTTTGGTCTGGGCAGCACTTTCGGGGGTGAGGCCGAAGACCGAGATACCTTTGGTGGTCCAGGCGAAAGATTCGATGTAGAAGATGAAGACGTGCAGGGCTGCTGCGAGCAGGGCGATGATTAGGCCGGTGAGAATCACGGGGTCTCTTTCAGATGGTTTTTGGAACGGTCGTTCTAATATATACTAGAACAACTGTTACAAAAAAGCACGAAAGCTATGGGGTAAAGCACATGGGCAGAACAGCCACCTTTGACCGGCAAGCCACCGTTGAGCGCGCCCGTGACCTCTTTTGGGCGCAGGGTTATGACGCCACGGCCGTGCCCGACCTCGAACGGGCAACCGGGCTTAAACGCTCCAGCCTCTACCACGCTTTTGGCTCTAAGAAGGGTCTGTTCGACGAAGCCGTGCAGAGCTACCTCAATGACAGGGTGCGGCCGCTGCTGGCTCAGATGAAAGATGCGGACGCCGCCCCCGACACTCTCGCCCGCTACTTTAAGAAGGTGCGCGGCGGCGTCCTGACAGAAAAAGTTCACCCCGGCTGCCTGCTCATTGCCGCGGCTAACACGCCGATTGGCGCAGACCCGGTGGTCGCCGACGTCATTACAGGCTACTACGATGAACTGCTTGAGGCCTTCACCGCGGGAGTGCGCGCGGCATCGTCGAAACTTTCCGAAGAGCAGGCCCGGGCGAGGGCACAGGCGCTGGTTGCCCTGAACGTCTCAGCCCTGGCGCTGGCGCGCACCAGCCCCTCGCTGGCGGTCGCCAACCTCGATGCGGCACTGAGCCTGTGCGAGCAGTTAGAGGACTAACCCGGCCCTACTTCTTGAGGGTGCGGGCAACGCGAAGTACCGGTACCGCCACTGTATCTTTGTTCACCAGCTCCTGGGCCGGAGTGATGATAACTCCCAGCATACCCACCGCTGAACCGATAGCGGTTTCAAGCAGGCGGGCGGTCAAGAGCTCGTAGTTGGTAAAGGGGTTGGCCAGGTAGATCATGAACATGGCAAGCGGGGTAATGAAGAGCATGGCGAAGCCGTAGTTGCGTAGCACAAACATCTCCCCCAGAAACTGTGAGAGCACCACCAGCACCAGCACGTGCCAGGTATCGGGCTGCAAAGAGATGAAGAAGGCGGTGATCAGAATGCCGCCGAAGGTTCCTAGAACGCGGTTAATGCCGCGCACCACCCGGGCAACGGTGTTGGCTCCCAGCAAGACAGCCGCTGCGGCAACCTGCGCCCAGTAGCTGTGCGAAAGACCGGAGAGCTCACCGATCACACCGGCCGCCAGGGTGGTGAGAAAGAAGTAGAGTCCGCGTTCGAGAACCTGCCGGTTGGTGAGCCCGTGGTTGGGTGGTTCACTGAAGATAATGCCCCGGGTGCCCTCACCGAACCAGCCAAAGACAAAGCCCATCAGCACTGAGAAACCGGCGGCAAGAACCGTCAGCAGCAGGGACTGGAACGGAATCCCGTTCGGGGGAATAGAGCCGATAGCGCCGGTGGCAAAGATAAAGAAGATTCCGCCGGCCGGGCGCAGGCTCCAGCGGATTGCCAGCATAGAACCGATAGCCCCCACCAGGGAGCAGGTAAGAATCAGCACCCAGGGGTTGGCCCCGAAATTGCCCAGCAGCAGACCCACTCCGGTGGCAAAGCTAAGAATCAGCCCCGCCTGACTCTGGTGCCTAAAGCGCATCTGCGGCTTCTCCAGGCGGGCATAGATAGAGGTGAAAGTGCCGAAAGCCGCGAAAATAGTGAGATCTTCCCTGCCCAAAAGCACCAGAATGCCCAGGGGTACAGCCACCGAAATCATAATTCGGGTGGCAGCCACGTGGTCTTTCTGGCTGGGGGCAAAGGTGAACATCTGCTGGTACGACTGCTGGCGAATACCCACAAAACTCCTTCTCATGGTGGGGCTGAACTTTGCTGGACGGGGTGACTAGTCGGCGATGAACTCAGAGATCATCTGGCGCTGGTCTTTGCTCAGGCGCACGATGGAACCGGCTTCTGGCATAAAGAAAGCAAGCACCGTCGAGGCGCTCACGCAGTGCTGGCCAGTCTCGGCATCGTAGACGTCGTAGGCGATGGTCAGCGAGGCCGCCGTAGCCTTGGCCAGGTAGACCTTGATGCGGGCGGGCTGGCCCCGATAGGGCAGGGGCGCCCGGTACTTGAGGTGGTTCTCCGCCACCAGTGCCTGGACGCCGCTGGGGAAGGTCTCGAAAATCGGTAGCAGGGCGCGGGGTGAGTTTTCGGTCGGCTCCCCCGAGGACGGCGGCGGGCCCAGCACCGCGATACGCGCCTCTTCGAGTATGCGCATCATGGTGACGTTGTTGATGTGCCCGTAGGCGTCCATATCGCCCCATCGCAGGGGAATATCGACTGTAAAAACCTTGGTGTCTGCGCGCGCGTCCATAGAAGCGATTTTACTCCGGCAGGGGCGGGGTGAACCCCCGCGGGGCTTTTCGGCTTGGTCACAGCTGAGGGCGGGCTTTCAGCAGCGAGAGCCCAGCCGGAGGGAAGCCGCGACGCGCCGTATGGACTGAAAGACCCCTCCAAGCCCTCTAGGGGCTTGCAGGGGTCTTGAGGGAATCAGGCGCTAGAGGCTTTCCGCAGGCTGGGTTTCCCTCTGGCTGGGCTTTTCACCCCAACGCGGTGGCCTCCTAGCCCTGGCGGGCCTTCAGCCTGGGGTTCTTCTTGTTGATAACAAAAACCTTGCCGCGGCGGCGCACAATCTGCGAACCGGGCTGGTTCTTGAGCGAGCGGAGGGACTTGCGTACCTTCATGGTGTTTCCTTTCCTAGGTTTCCTGCAAGGCTAAGCAGGTTGGTCGGTGGTTTGGCAGGAGTCGAAGAGCTCCTGGAGTTCTTGGGGGTCGAGGTCATCGCCGGTAATGGCAATGGTGGTGGTCAGGGGCCGCTTGGTTTCGCCCTGGCTGGCGAGCCAGACGGCGGGGCCGATTCCCTCCACCGCTATCTCTTCGCCGGGAAATTCCTCAAGCTGCACGGTTCCGCGCACCCGGCAGGCACCCTCTACCATGCGGGGTAAGGCCTCGGCGAGTTTCTCCTGGCTGATGGGCTTCTGGCTGGTGAGGACGACGGTGCGGAAGTTCTTGCCGTCAGCCAGGGGTTCTGTGGGCAGGTAGCCGGCCTGGCTCCGCTGAAAGGCAAGCTGGCGCTCGAAGCAACCGCAGCTGGTTGCTTCCCCTCGCAGGAGGGCAAGGTGGGGGCCGATGTGCTCAAGCAGCTCTTCGGCTCGTTCGCGTTCGGCGGCGGTGGAGTGGGTCAGGGGTATTTCTGCCAGCACGGCGGTGTCTGCCCAGCCCACTTCTCCCACGAGGAACTCGCCGGGGGTTCGCTCGTCGTCGCAGCCGCCCGAGCTGACCCGTGAGGACATCATGCCCGAGTCCCAGAGGTCATCTTCTAGGGTGCTGGGGTCAAGGGCAAGCAGGGCGTTTTTAACCGGCACCTGTGCCTGTTCGGCGGCGGAGATACAGGTTTTCAGGGAGACCCCAACGGGGAGAACCACAATGATTTCCCTCTCCTCCAAGCTGTGGTCAAAATAGTCGCTCAGCAGGGCAAGCGTGGCGTAGGAAGCGCAGTTCCCCTCCCAGGAGATCGTGGAGGAGGCGGTGCTAGCCGGGGCTTGCCGGGTGATTCTCAGGGAGAGTTCCCCGTCTTCTTGAGAATCGAGAAGGTCAATCGTGAGCAGGAGGGGCTGCTCCCCCACCTCTGATCGAGCGCTGAGGAATTGCTCGATGGCGGCATTACGGGCCCAAAAACTCAGGGAGGAAATGACAGAAATCGGCATAACCCAAAGAGTATATGATAATGATTCTCATGTAAAGTTAGGGTAAATACAAAAATCCCCCGGTGGCACCACCGGGGGATTTTTCAACACACAGACATTGAATGCATGAGAAGAACATGCGCTCGATACATCCAGTCTAAATGAAAACGATTCTCAATTGCAAACCATTCTCAGAAAAAATTTCTACAGCTCACCCGAACTTGCCGCCCGCGCCTCGGCGAACGCGGCGTCGTCCGGAGTATGAACCTTACGCACCGCGGCGAAGTAGACCATCGTGAGCACCATATAGTAGACCGCACCCACGATAGCGGGAGTGGAGCTACCCTCGTTCACAAAGAGCGCCACGGTAATCGCCAGCAGCAGCAGAATACCCAGGCCGCCGGTCACCCGACCGCCCAGTACCCGGAAGGCAGAAGAATTGCCCTCCACCCGCTTGAAGGCGAGGTAGGTCATGAGAATCAGAATCCAGACCAGCAGGGCCGAGACCATCACCAGCGCCATCATGGTGCCGAAGGCAGACTCGGGGGCAAATACCGCCAGGCAGATAGCCAGCAGAACACCCAGGGCCGATGCCCACATGGCGCGGGCGGGGGCACCGGCAGAGGTCACCTTCGCCAGGGCCGAGGGAGCCATGGAGTCGTGCGCCAGCGAGTGCAGCAGGCGGGTACCGGCATAGAGGTTGGCGTTCGCCGCCGAGAGAGCTGCAATCAGCACCACCAGGTTGGTGATGGTGGCAATCGCCGGAATACCCAGCTGCGAGAAAACCAGCACAAAGGGCGAGGTCTGCACCGAGCCGTCCAGCTGGGCGGCCTGCTGCCAGGGAATCACCGCAACCACCACGAACATGGCCAGCACGTAGAAGGTCGCCAGGCGCCACATCATCGCCTTGGCAGACGAGCGCACCGAGCGGGCGGGATCTTTCGCCTCTGCTGCCGAAATGGAAATCATCTCAATACCGCCGAAGCTAAACATCACCACCGCCAGCGAGAGCCACACGGAGGTGAAGCCGCCCGGCATAAACCCGCCGTCATTGGTCAGGTTAGAAACCCCCGAGGCCTCATGGCCGGGCAGGCCGAAGAAGACCAGGCACAGGCCCACCACAATAAAGGCAATCAGAGCGATGACCTTGATGGAGGAGAAGATAAATTCAGCGCTACCAAAGAAGCGCACGCTGCCGATGTTGAGCACGATAATCAGCGCACCAAAAACCGCAATGCCCGCCCAGAGAGGAAGCTGCGGCCACCAGAACTTCAGATAGGTGGCCACCGCCACCAGCTCAATACCGGTAATCACCATGGTGCAGGTCCAGTAGCCCCAGCGGGTCAGGTAGCCGGCGTAGGGGCCCAGGTACTTGGCTGCAATGGAGCCAAAGCCGCCGCGCACCGGGGTGTGCACCGCCATTTCACCGGCGGCACCGCCAATAACGGCGGCGAGCAGGGAGCCAATCGCGTAGGAGAGAATGACGGCGGGCCCGGCCATCGCGATGGCACCGCCGGAACCCAAAAACAGGCCGGTGCCCAGCGCTGAGCCCAGCACGATCATGGTCATTTGGCCGTGGGAGAGCGAGCGCTTGAGGGTGTGCTCGCTATCCTGTTGGCGTGAAGTAATAGAACTTGCCACGGTTATCCTCGCTTGTGGTTATCGCTGCTCGGCGTCTAGGGGCTGCTGCTCGGTGACACTGCGTACCTCGTCAAAGGCGGAGTTATCAGCGGTTTGCACCTTGCGCACAGCAACAAAGTAGACAACGGAAATAATAGCGAAGAAGAGCAGGCCGATGGTGGCAGAGGTTGCCATATCCCCCACCAAGAAGAGGGAGACCAGGGTGATAATCAGACCGAGAATCGCCACGCCTGCGGTTGCCGAGCCACCCCACACGCGGAAGGGCGAGGCGTTGCCCTCCCTGCGCTTGAAGCTGAGGTAGCTGAACATAATCATGAACCAGGTGACCACCACGCAGAAGGTTACCAGCGCCATCATCTTGGTGAAGATTCCACCCACGCCGGTGATCGCGAGGACGACGGCGGCAACGGCTCCCAGCGTTGAGAAAGCAAGTGCCATGGCAGGTACGCCGCGGGCGGTGGTGCGGGCCAGGGCAGCCGGTGCCATGCGGTCGTGGGCCAGGGCGTGCAGCTGACGGGTGGAGCCGTAGAGAGCAGCATTGGCACCGGAGAGGGCGGCGATGAGAACCACGAAGTTGGTGATACCGGCGATGTAGGGAATGTGCATCTGCGAGAAGACCATCACGAAGGGTGAGGTTTCAATTTCACCCTGGAGTTTGGCTGCATCTGCCCAGGGAATGAGGGCAACAATGATAAAGAGGGAGAGCACATAGAAGAAGGCCAGGCGCCACATCATTGCCTTGGCGGCAGAGCACACCGAGCGCACCGGATCTTTGGCTTCTGCTGCCGAAATGGAGATCATCTCAATACCGCCGAAGCTAAACATCACCACAGCCAGGGCGAGAAAGACTGAACCGAGGCCGTTAGGCATGAAGCCGCCGTCATTGGTCAGGTTGCCCAGGCCAGAGGCAGGCGCATCGGGCAGGCCGAAGAAGACCAGAACCAGACCGAAGAGAATAAAGACGATCACGGCGATGACCTTGATCGAGGAGAGGAAGAATTCGAGGGTGCCGAAGTTCTTCACGGTGGTAGCGTTCAGCCCCACAATCACCAGGGCAAAAACAGCAACCCAGGCCCAGAGCGGAATCTCAGAGTACCAGTACATCATGTACTGGCCCACCGCCACGAGCTCTGCACCGGCCAGGGGCACCATAGTGGCAACGTAGGCCCAGCGGGTGAGGTAGCCGGCGTAGGGTCCTAGGAATTTAGCGGCGATGGTGCCGAAGCCGCCGCGCACCGGGTAGCGAACCGCCATTTCACCGGCGCAGGCACCGATGATAGCGGCAATCAGGGAGCCAATGGCGTAGGAAACAATCACGGCGGGGCCGGCAATCGCGATAGCGCCGCCGGAACCCAGGAAGAGGCCGGTGCCCACCGCCAGGCCCAGGGCAATCATGGTCATCTGACCGTGGCCCAGGGAGCGGTCTAGCTCTCCGGAGTTCTTCTGCAGAGTCTGAGAGGTCATGTGTGCGAACCTATTTTCAGCTTAAAAGGATGAACTGTGCTGTGCTTATGCTACCCGGTTCGCAATAATAATGCGGAATTTAATCCTTAAACACACGAATCTTGTCGATAAGTTGGCTCATTGCGCTTGAACCAGCCAATCAGCGGCACGGTCAGCGGCATGAGAACCACCTCAACCACCACCTTGTAGAAGTAACCCACCAGGGCGTAGTTGAGGAACTGGCCCAGGGTTTCAATTCCCAGAATCGGTGCGGCGATAGCGCAGAAAATAAGGGTGTCTGCCAGCTCCCCCACCACGGTGGAGCCCACTAGCCGGCCCACCAGGAACTTGCCGGAGGTCTTATTTTTCATGGCCACCATTACCCAGGCGTTGAGCAGCTGGCCGGTCAAGAAGCCCAGCAGGGAGCCCGCCACGATTAGCGGCACCGGAGAGAGTACCGCCTCGAAGTTTGCCTGACCCTCGTAGAAGCTGGCGGCGGGCAGCTTAATCATGATCCAGAAGCACAGGGAGGCGAAGAGGGCGGTGGCGAAGGAGAAAACAATTGCCTTGCGAGCGCGGGCGAAGCCATAAATCTCGCTCATAATATCGCCGATAACGTAGGCGAGGGGAAAGAGGAAGAAGCCGCCGTCGGCAATGATCGGCCCGAATTCCACGCCCTTGGTGGCTCCGATGTTGGAGAGAATCAGTAGCACAGCGGTGGCGCCGAGGAGTAGGTCGTAGTAGGTTCGCGCAGGACGAGCGTAGGTCGGCTGAGCCTGCTGCCCGTCGGTTGCGCGGTGATTGGGGGCGTGTGAAGACATAGTTCTTCCCTTAAAAGGTAGGGAGACTTATTCAAAAGGTCCCTCAAGACAGCCCGAGCGCGCTGGCCAACTGGCATCGGGGCTGGCGTTTAAGGGAGGTTGGCCAGCGCGCTCGGGCTGGATACCCTACCTTTTAAATATGACTCTTAGGTGTTTGTTTTTGCCCGTCTGCCACCCAGGCGGGCAACAGTGTATCACCTTGGGGCGGGTTGAGTCGCCGAGAGTTGAAACCTGAGAGGTAGCTGACAGATGCCCACAAAGTGTCACTAATTGGTGACGGATTGGTATAAAGTGTCATTATGCCTCGAATTTCAGCAGCCTCTAACGCAGCCCAGCGCGAGAACACCAAGCGCGCTATTCTTGATTCTTTCGGTCGCCTGCTCTACCACCAGGGCCTGCCCGGCTTGACCATGACAGACGTTGCTAAGAACGCCGGTATTGGTCGCACCGCTGTCTATAACTATTTTGCTGACATGGGTGAACTTCTGGTTGCCTACGCTATGGATGAGACCGACAAGTTCCTCACCGACCTCAACCAGGAACTTGAGGGAATCACCAACCCCATCGATAAGCTGGCGGTGTATATCCGCTTAGAGATTGAGCGGCTTTCCCTGCACCACATGCCTCCCGGCCCCGCTATGCGCTCGGTACTCTCCCCCGAGTCGTACACCAAGCTGGGCAAGCACGTTGCTGAGCTACAGATTGTTCTCTCCCGCATTGTGGGTGAGGCCATGGCCCAGGGCTATATTCTCGAAAACGATATTCGCGAGGTAGCCCAGCTGATTCACGGCTCACTCTCTGCCAGTGCTAACCGCACGGACGACGCCGCTGATGCTCGGGCGCGCGACCGCCACATTGAGGCAACCATCCGCTTCATTCAGATGGGTCTGGGTGCCCGTTTTGATGAGGCGGGTAACCCGGTTCGTCTCGATGGCTCCTCCGAGACGGTTCAGCTCAGCGCTGTCTCCTAGTGTCCTAGCCAGTTGCCCTGGGGCGCAATAAAAGTAATAAAATCCCCATACCCCCGCTTCTGAGAGAATAGCTGTAACCTCTTCTACAGAGTTATAGACAGTTTGACCTTTTCTCTAGGAGCTTCCGTGCTGTACAAGAAACAACTGACCGGTTCCAGCGTGGGGCTGGTCTTTGGTTCTTTCTCTCCCCTGCACCGCGGGCATATTGATGAGATCCTGCGGGCCAAGAAAGAGAATGACGGCGGCACCCTGGTGGTTCTCTCCGGTTACGCTGGCGACCGCGGCGAGCAGGCGGGTATGCCCTTTATTAAGCGCTACCGCTACGTTTCAGAATTTTTTAAGAATGATCCCCTGGTGGTCGTGACCTTTTTACCCAACCGCACCGAGGGGCTTTCTGAGGGCACCTGGGATTCCTGGCTGGTTGAAGTGGAGAAGCTCTGGGCAGCTAACACCGCGGGTTCGCCCCAGAGAAACTGGTACTGTTCCCGGGCAGAGTACGCCGATTTAGTCTATTCCAAGCTGGGCGAGCGGGTCAGCCAGCTGGACCATTCACTCATTGGGGTTTCTGCCAGCCACCTCAGGCAGAATCCGCTGCGCTATTGGGACTATATCGCCCCGACCTTTCGCCGCTTCTTTACCAAGAATGTTCTGGTTATGGGCGCTGCCTCCGGCGGCAAAACCACCCTGGTTGAAGACCTGGGTAAGCTCTTTGCCGCTCCCTACTCTTTTGAATACGCCCGCCACTACCAGCTTGAGGCGAATATCCGAGATGAAGACTACGACCTGCTGGACTATCAGAATGTGCTGACCGGCCAGTTCCAGGTCAACCGCAACGCCATTGAAAGCCCCGGCAACCGGGGGCTGGCACTCATGGATACCGATGCCATGGTCACCAAGTGCTATGCCCAGCTCTCTGCCGAAGATTCCGCTTCAGCTCTGACTCCCGAAGACTGGGAGACGCTTAAACCCATGGCCGATTCGCTCATTGCCAAGGCACGTTGGGATTTGATTCTCTTTGTTCCCCCGGTCTCTGCGGGCGACTATGTGCGCGACGGTTTTCGCTCGGAGACCCACAACGATGACTCCTACCTGACCAAGATTTCCCGCCTGATGCTGGCGGAGGTAGAAGCGGCCGGTCTGAGCGACCGGCTGGTGATGCTCAGCGGAACCGGCTACTACGACCGCTACGAGCAGGCCAAATCTGCTCTTCAGGCCCTCATCAAACCCTAAATACCCGCTTTCTAAGGAGAAAGTTTCGTGACCGTCACTTCCGGCCCAGCCACCGCTCCCCAAAGTTTCTGGCGGGCTGTCTACGCAGATCTTTTTCTGGGTTACACCCGCTTTGAAAAAATCTTCTACCCCGCGCTGATTCTCTTGCAGGTGGTCTTTGCGATTGCCTATCCGACAGGAATCGTCGGCTCCATCATCGCTATTTCCGGTACCATCTGTGTGGCCCTGGTGGGCAAGGGGCGTATCTCCAACTACTTCTTCGGCGTTATCCAGAACGTGCTCTATTTCTGGCTCTCGCTACAGGCGGTCTTCTACGGCGAGGTCATGATTTCGGTCTTCTACGTGCTCACCCAGTTCTGGGGCCTCTACACCTGGCGCAAGAACCTCACCCCGGCGGCGTCCTCAAGCGCCGCTGCCGACTCAGCGACGAAAACCGAACCCCGCGACGTCCTCACCCGAAGAATCGGCATTGTCGGCTGGCTGGCCATTCTCGCTATTCTTGCCGCCGGCACCTGGCTTTACGGCCTCCTTCTACAGGAACTCAACTCCAACCAGCCCTTTATCGACTCCTTTACCACCGTTATCGCGGTAATTGCTCAGATTCTGATGGTCTACCGCTTCCGCGAGCAGTGGCTGCTGTGGATTACCCTGAACCTAGCGCAGATTGTGCTGTGGCTGACCAGCTCCGAGCCCGGCTCTCTGGACATTGTGGTCATGTACATCGCCTTCATCTTCAACTCAGTCTACGGCTGGTACAACTGGTCGAAGCTCTCGAAGCCGGTCAGCGCCTAGCTAGGACTCAGGGGTGAGGACGCCGCCTAGGCGAGTACTCCCACCGGTTTCGGCGTGAATTCGGGGAAGACCTGCCGAATGCGAGTATCGTCCACACCCAGCCCCTTCTTCATTACCTCAGCCGCCAGCGAGCGGTAGTCGGTCTGAATGGCGTTGTCCTTGTCCTGGGCGTTCTTCAGTCCCGCCCAGGAGCCGCCGGCGATTTTACCGGTTGCCTTGCCCGAGAGAATAAAGGAGAAGTTGCCAGCGCCGTGGTCGGTGCCCAGCGAAGCGTTCTCAACGGTGGTGCGGCCGAACTCGGAGACGGTCATCACCACGATTTTCTGCATTCGCACCGCGCCCATGTCCTGATAGAAAGCGCCCAGAGCATCGCCGAGCTCCTTGGCCAAGGTACCGAGTCGGCTCTTCTGTTCGCGGTGGGTGTCCCAATCCCCGTGGTCTACGGTGACCACCTGCACGCCTCGTTCCGCCTTAATAATCTGGGCAATGTCTTTCATGGACTGCCCCAGCTCTGAGGAGCCGTAGTTGGCACCGTTGGCGGGGGTGTAACCGGCGCTGACCAGGCCCTGAATATCAGCCATAGCATTGAGGGTCTGCGAGGCGGTCTGGCCCAGGATTCCTCCCACCGAGTTGGCGATGCGGCGGGCGGCCCCGGTAATAGTCTCTTTATCGGTGGCGTTGGAATTCACCCTGAAGTCGGCAAAGCCGTTGACCGCCAGAATATCCTGGTCAGACCCGTAGAAGGCACCCGCCATGCGGGAAGCATGGGAGAAGGCTCGGAACTGCGACCGATTATCGGGGGTAAGATCCAGCAGACGAGCCAGCCACCCAGTTTTGTACTGCACCGGCGCTGAGCGGTCTACCCGCTCGTAGTTTGAAAAGTGGGAGCGGGTGTTCTCATCAATACCCACCGAGTGCACGATGGAAAGGTCACCGGCAATCCACGCCTTCTTCAGCCCCGCCATCTCGGGAGCCAGCATAAAGGTGTTATCGAGCTTGTAGGCACCCTGCATACTCAGCGACTTGCGGGTGGTCTTGCGCTGGGACTTGTAGTAGGAGTCGTTATAGGGAGTCACCAGCGAAAGACCGTCTGCCCCGCCGCGCAGGTAAATCATCACGAACACCGTTCCGTCACCCAGCGGTTCAGCGCCGTAGGCATAGCGCGGGGCCAGGGATTCGGTCATCATCAGGGTCGAAAGCGACAGCACGCCCGCGCCGCCTGCCAGCAGGGTGCGGCGGCTCAGCGAGCCCACCCCGCTGCGGTGATTCATGCGCTCTAGGGCAATACTGTTTGCCTGCTCTACTGACCTAATCGTTTCGCCGGTTTCGGTATCCACCAGAAAATTGCGGCGGTCATCGCCGGAGTGGTGGTGCACCTGGTGCAGCGCGTCGTCCTTCAAATAAAAAGTATCCAGAGGTTTCATCTCTCAAATTTCCTTAGCCTGTGGTTCGCGGAGTTAGCTGATTAAGAAGTGGGGCGCGGTGAGGGTCGCCTCGACCATGCGGTTCAGCTGGTCTTTATTAGCGACGACGCCGCCGCTGGGCGCACCGCTCAGCGCCGCCTGCTCGGTGTGGGCGGTAGCGTAGCTTGCGATGGCATTGACTACCTCGGTATTAGTGAGTTCAAAGCCGGTCAGGTAACGGAATACCATCTTGGCGGCGTCCATCATCTTGGTGGAACCAATCTTGACCCCGGTTCTGCCCGCCCAGTCAATCGGGCTAGCCCAGCGCGCCAGAGAATCTGCCGAGCCGCCGTCCCACTTACTCACGTAGTTGGTGTAGCGGTTGAACTTTGACAGACCCGCGTAGGTGACAGAGTTAATCCAGTCGGCGGCATCGAGCGAGTAGCCGTTGGTGGCGGGAGCGTCGAAGGGCACTCCCCCGGTGCTGTATTTGAGGGTGACAAACATCTTGTAGAGCGGCTTGTGCATAGTATCGGTATTTGAGAGGTTGTTGCTCGCCTTATTCAGCTGGAGGTTTCCACTGGCCATTAGCGAGCAGAGCACAGTCCAGGGGCGGCGGATAGTTTTACCGCCAGAAGCCCTAAATTCGGCGGAGGTCAGCAGCTCGCGCAGCACCGGGCGAATATCAGTGTCGTTGCTGACGTAGGTGGTTGCCAGCCGCTGCGCCAGGGACTCATAAGGGTCGTCCTGACCCACGAAGAACTGAATCAGACGGCGGGCAATACGCAGGCCGGTATAGCGGTCGCGTGCAAGATAGTCGGTGAGCTCGCGCACGGTCTTATAAACATCGTCGGGGGTGGAGCCGCTGTTCTGAAAGGTCTTACCGGCAACCGTCATGGGGCCAAACTCGTGCAAATCAGGGCGGGCCTCGGTGAACTCCTGCTGAGTGTGGCCGCGAACGCCGGTGAGCAGCTTTGCCACAGCCACCACATCTGCCTGGCTGTAGCCCTTCTGCTCGCCCCAGCTGTGCAACTCCATGAGCTCCCGGCCCATGTTTTCGTTAAGGGCATAGCGGGTGTTGGTGTTGTTGTCGAGGAAGTAAGACATGGTCTGGCAGGTGGTGATGTTATAGAGCATGTCCCGGTACTTGCCCAGGGCGCCGTTAAAGAGCAGGGCCACGTAGTCGTGGTAGCCCTCGGGTGACTTTTTGATGTTGGTTGCCAGCATGTCTGCCCAGAAAAGCGCCATGGTTGCCTGCAACTGCTTCTTGGATCGCCACATACGGTGAAGAGCAGACTGGATCACATAGACGCTCACGTCATAGGGGTGGTTTTTATTTTTAGGCTGGTAGGTATTCCAGAAGTTGAAGTCGCGGGTGATGTTGCCCGGCGGGTCGATGAAGGTGGAGGGGAAGATCGCCTTGCGTTCCTTCTCATACTGGGGATCTTCTTGAATACGCTCGGGGTTTAGCTGTTCTTCTAACCAATTGTTCACGCCGCGCTTCTGAATATAATCAGCCCAGTCCTGGGTTGCTGCAACGTTTACTTTTCGGGCATAAAACCATGCCTCGCTGGTGCTCAGCTTTTCACCGGCGAGGTAGGCAGAAACGAAATCCATGGTGGTGTGCGTTGCCTTTGCAGTAGGGAGTAAGGTCTTCTTACCTCTATGCAGGGCGAGATGATCAGTTATCAAACCTACAACACTTTGACTCTGACTAGGGAAGACTCTACAACAATGGCGACAGAACTGGCGATTGTGGGGACAGCTGCCCCATAACCCAAAAGTTGCAGTTTTGGTTCTTATTCAGAGGTTTTAAGAACCAAAACTGCAACTTTTGGGTTAAAAGTACGCCCGCACCTCAAAAACGCCGGGCACGCAAAAAGCCCCGGCTTCTTTCGAAACCGGGGCTTTTTCTCTGGCGGAGGATGGGGGATTTGAACCCCCGAGGGCGTGAACCCAACACGCGTTCCAGGCGTGCGCCATAGGCCGCTAGGCGAATCCTCCAGGCTGTTGCTTAGCTGTAAAATCACAGCTTCACGAAAGCGAACAGATACGAGCTTACCCAAGATTTTCCCACCACGCAATTCCAGACCCCAAAAACTAGAGATAGCTGCATCACACCGTAGCGAAAGCATAAGAAAGTCCTGGTGAACCGGTAGAGATTCAGCTCCCAAATAGCCTGCTCACCCGACCCACCTCAGCGATTTCACAAAAGTCGCCCAACCTAGTACACTCGTATGTGCCCCTTACGTGGCGTTATCTTGGAGAACTCCCCCAGGGCCGGAAGGCAGCAAGGGTATCTGGGCTCTGACGGGTGCGTAGGGGGTCTTTTCTTTTAAGGCTCCAGACCCCAAATTTTCCAGCCCTGTTTTTCCAGCCCCTAGAAAAATTGGCTTATTTTGTCAGTGGGGGTCAGTAGACTGATTTCACAGATTTGTATCCGCCCCACGAACGTATAGGGTTGAGCTGTGAGTACTGCACTTTATCGTCGTTATCGACCGGAGACGTTTGCTGATGTTATCGGCCAGGAGCACGTAACCGAGCCGCTGATTACCGCGCTGGCTCATGACCGAGTGAATCATGCCTACCTCTTTTCCGGCCCCCGCGGCTGTGGCAAGACCACCAGTGCTCGCATTCTAGCCCGCTGCCTCAACTGTGCCCAGGGCCCCACGCCTACCCCCTGCGGCCAGTGCGATTCCTGCCGGGAACTTTCCCGCGACGGTGGCGGTTCGCTCGACGTTATTGAGATGGACGCCGCCTCTCACGGCGGTGTTGACCACGCCCGCGATTTGCGCGAGCGCGCTACCTTCGCCCCGGTGCGGGATCGCTTTAAGATTTTCATCATCGATGAGGCTCACATGGTCACCCGCGAGGGCTTCAATGCCCTTCTGAAGATCGTGGAGGAGCCGCCGGAGCACATCAAGTTTATTTTTGCCACCACCGAACCTAACAAGGTGCTGGGCACTATTCGGTCCCGCACCCACCACTACCCCTTCCGGCTGGTTCCTCCTGAGACTCTGCAGAATTATCTGCAAGGTCTCTGCGACGAGGAAAATGTGCAGGTCGAGCCCGGCGTGCTGCCGCTGGTGGTACGGGCGGGTGGCGGTTCGGTGCGCGATTCGCTGTCTATTCTGGATCAGCTCATGGCTGGCTCTGGTGAGTCGGGCATTACCTATGACCTCGCGGTGGCCCTGCTGGGCTTCACCCACGGTGAGCTGCTCGATGAGGTAGTTACCGCCTTTGCCGGTGGTGACTCCGCCGAGGTGTTTGCCTCCGTTGACCGCGTGATTCAGACCGGCCAGGATCCCCGCCGCTTTGTTGAAGACCTGCTGGAGCGCTTCCGCGACCTTATTATTGTGCGCGCGGTGCTCGATTCTGCCCAGTCTATTCTGCGCGGAATGAGCACTGACCAGCTCGACCGCCTCAAACAGCAGGCGGCGGGTTTTGGCGGTGCCGAGCTCTCGCGCGCCGCAGACGTTACCAACGAGGCGCTGAACGAAATGTCTGGCGCAACCTCCCCGCAGCTGCACCTGGAACTACTCTGCGCCCGAATTTTGCTGCCCGCCGCCGACAAGTCCTCTGCAGGTCTGGGTGCACGCATGGACCGGCTGGAACGCCGTCTGGCCTCGGGCGAGGTCGCGGCTCCCGCTGGCGATTCTTCAGGACGACGCCGCGGGGCGACTCAGCCTGCCCCAGCAGCTTCTACCCCGGAGCAGGCGGTCTCAGAGAATCCTGCCGGTCAGTCCAACAGCGGGGAAAATCAGCCCCGCCAGCCCGAAAAGCTACAGTCCGCGCCGTTAGCGGGTCTGCGACGTCCTGCGCCCGAACCGGTTGCGCCGGCTCCCGAGCAGGCGCCAGCCCAAGCTGCACAGCAGCAGAGCCAAGCTCCGCAGCAGCAACCGGCGCACGGGCAAAACACCGTGATGATGGTGGCCAACTCCTGGCAGGAGATTCTGGGTCACGTGCAGTCGCCCACCGCCCGCAACTGGTTTGGCAACTGCGAACCATCGAAGTTTGAAAACGGAGCGCTCTACATCCGCGCCGATATTAACACCCTGCGCAGGGTCAAGGAATACATTCCCCAGCTGAAAACTGCCCTCTTTGAGGTATTGCAGCTGCGGGTAGACATTCATGCTGAGGTGGCCAAGCAGCCCCAGGCTCCCAGGGGAGCAGACCAGGCTACCCCGGCGCCCACCGGTCAGGGCACAGGTGGTTCGCAAGGCAACTCGCAGAACCCCGCCTCGCCGCCGCTGGCGCAGCAGAGCCAAGCTCACAATCAGGGCATGACCGAGAATCAGGCTGACCAGCAGAACCAGGCTGTGCAGCAGGCGCCAATTGCCGAAGGTCCCCGCGGGGGCGAGGATGCCTGGCGCACCCACGGCCAGCCCCGCACCACCGAGGCTCCCCAGTGGAGCACCGAAGACTGGGATAATCCCGTGACCAGCTGGGACGTAGCCTCGATTCCCACCGAGCAGGAGAGCTCCAAGAACGAAAACTCAGAGCAGACCCAGCCCGAAGCTGAGCCTGAGCAAGGCTCTACCCAGCCCGCTGAATCTCAGAGTGTGCCGGAAGATAGGGCTGTGCAGAATAACGAAGCACCGGCCTGGGGTGCCCAGAACTCTGCCATGCAGAATTTCGTTGCGCAGAACCAGGGCGCCCAGAACTGGGACTCTCAGCAGAGCCAGGATTCCCAGTCCGCCGACAGCGCCTGGGGAGCTTCAACCGGTCGTTTCGATAACGAGCCCGTGGACGACTGGGCCAATGAACCCGACCAGGAGCCCTCTCCAGAAACCGGCCCTCAGCTACGGGTAATTCAGGGCGAAGCCCCCGAGCATAAGGATCCGCTGGAGCAGGCGCGGGAAAACCATCCGTCGTCGGGGCGCTGGCGCAAGCCTGACATCAGCGCGGCAGCTGACCCTGAGCCGTCCCGCCAGGCAGAGCAGGGCCAGCGCTCCAACCAGCCCCAGCAGGAGTCCCAACAGGAGTCCCCTGCCAACAGGGATCCGCAGAAGCTGACCGGCCGGGATCGTTTTGAGCATATCCGCGCCCAGCAGCGGGCGGCTCGGGAAAACGGCGAAGCTGTGCCCGGTGCCCCCGCCCAGGAGCCCTCGGAGAGCCTCAAGTACTGGGCCAGTAACTCAGACTGGGGTGGAGGCAACGGCTATAGCGACCGCAAGGTTGACCCCAGCCATACCTTTACCGATAATCCCGCTCCTGAGACAGCTGACTCGCAGGCGGCGGCTGGAGCAGCCCCCACCTCAGTTTCAACCGAAGCTCCGCAGAGTAGCGGGCACGCGCCGTCCTTCAGGGAGCGCTACGCCGAGCAGCTACAGGCGGGTCAGCGCGCCAGCGAGCAGGAGGCGGCCGCCCGCAGCCGCTCGCAGGGCGGCAGCAGCGAGCCTGAGAACCTCACGGTCTCAGACGAGGACGAGGCCCTGGAATCGTCCATACTCGTTGGTCAGCGGGCCGTCGAGAAGATTCTCGGCGGCGTGGTGATTGAGGAAATCCCCCACAGCCAGTAAGGTGCTCGATTATCGCCGGAGAACACCAGCAACTAACCACAGCACCTAAGGAGTCAGAATGTACGACGCAGCGGTACAGAACCTCATTGATGAGCTCGGTCGCCTGCCCGGCGTGGGCCCCAAGTCGGCCCAGCGCATTGCGTTTTACATTCTCAACGCCGACTCCGCCGAGATGGAGAAGCTCACCACCGCAATCTCTACCGTCAAAAAGACCGTGAGCTTCTGCGAGGTCTGCGGCAATGTCTCCGAAACCAAGCTCTGCGCCATCTGCCGTGATGAGCGCCGAGACCCCTCGGCGATTTGCGTGGTGGAGGAGCCCAAGGACGTCGTGGCGGTGGAGCGCACCCGCTCCTTCACCGGCCGCTACCATGTGCTGGGCGGTGCCATTAACCCCATGGCAGGTTTAGGGCCCGACCAGCTGCGTATTCGCGAATTAGTGGCGCGTCTCTCTGACGAGCGCATTCAAGAGATTATCCTGGCTATGGACCCCAACCTTGAGGGTGAGGCCACCGCCACCTACCTCTCGCGTCTGCTGGTGCCGCTGGGCATTCGGGTTTCCCGTCTGGCCTCTGGCCTGCCGGTGGGCGGTGATCTCGAGTACGCCGACGAAATTACCCTGGGCCGCGCTCTCGAGGGACGCCGGGTGATTTCGGAGGGCATGCGGGCAGAAGCTAAGGACGCCGCCGCCGACTTTGAAGAGGCGATGGAAGAGGAGGCCGCCGAGCGCGCCGAGTCTGCACCGGAGCCTGCTCCCACTAAACGCTGGTCAGGCTCAATGTTCGATGACATTGATGGTGCGCAGGAAGAGTCGGGCGAGCAGGGCTCCCTCAACGAGGAGCTGTTAGAGCAGACCCTGGAGGAGCAGGAGGTTTCCACCTCGGAAGAAGAACGGGCTAAGCGCCGTGCGTCCTACGAAGAACGCTTAGAAGAGCTGAAGAAAACCCCGCTGCGCACCCCCACCCCCAAGGTGCCGCCGATTCCCGGTGCCACCTACGTCAATCCCTGGACCTAGGGTTTCTCCGGGCGAGCCAAAGAAGTAAGTCTGCTGTCTTTATGGGATAATGGGGTGAGCACACCCCGTCTACCGACCGATTCAAAGGAGAATCATGGCTCTCATCTCAAAGAAAAAGCTGGCCTTTGCAGCCCTCAAATACACCCCGGCAGGTACCCCGATTAAGGTTGCCAGCATGGTACTCAAAACCAAGCTGGGTCGCCAGGCTGTGAAAAAGGTTGCCTCGAACAAGCCCACTTCGTCCCTGCCCCTGCTGAGTGCCGCCCTGCCCCAGGCTGTGCAGAGCAAGCCTGCCGATCTGCCCTTCTACGGTGCTGGCCCGGTGCGTTCCGTCTGCCGTGCCTATGGCAAGACCTTCCGGTTCTCCGGTCGCGCGTCCCGCAGCGAGTACTGGTGGTACGCCGCCTTCGTTCTGGGCACGGGCGCTACCTGCATAGCGATGGATTACTCGAACAACACCAAGGGTGGCGGTGCCACCCACATGTCGGTGTGGCGCGGCGAAGCAGAGCAGAAAGACGAGGCTCGTCAGGAGCTCACCCGTGATTTAGCTATGGCAGATTCTCGTGCTGACAAGTTGGCTGCCTACCGTAAGGCATTCGAGAAGGTGCGTGCGAATGCACCCAAGTCCAAGCCTTCACCGTTGACTCTTGGCGTTGCGGCGGCAACCGCCCTCCCCTACACTGCCCTGAGCGTGCTCCGCCTGCATGATTCGAACCTGCGCGGTTGGTGGTTCTTGCCCGCCGAGGTTCTCTGCCTAGCACCCTTCCTTTACCTGAGGAAGCCCCGTGCCAAGGGCGTGCGCTTCGACCGCACCCGCTAAAGACCGCCGCTCACCACCACGCCGCACCCGCGCCGTCATAAAGTCGTAATACTCGTAGCATTATCACTTTGTGAAACAATTTAACGCCCGCTTTGCCCCAGCCCCTACTATAAAAATTGCCGGGAAAACCCATGCCCGGTGCCAACAACGTTTGACTGGAGTAATTCAATGAGCCTGATTGTCCAAAAGTTCGGTGGGTCTTCCGTTGCTGATGCCGAGGGCATTAAGCGCGTTGCTCGCCGCGTTGCGGACACTCGCAGGGCAGGCAACGATGTCGTGGTGGTGGTTTCCGCTATGGGTGACACCACCGACGATCTGCTAGACCTCGCTGCTGAAGTGACCCCGAATTCCGGCGCATCGCGCGAACTGGATATGCTGCTGACCGCCGGCGAGCGCATTTCTATGGCCGTGCTGGCTATGGCCGTAAACGCTGAAGAGGGTGTAACCGCTAAGTCCTTTACCGGTTCTCAGGCTGGCATGATTACAGACGGTATTCACGGCTCTGCCCGCCTGGTGGAGGTAAACCCCGGCCGAATTCGCCGTGCCCTCGAAGAGGGAGACGTGGCGATTGTTGCAGGTTTCCAAGGTATGAACCGCCAGACCGGCGATATTACGACCCTGGGCCGTGGCGGTTCAGACACCACTGCCGTGGCGCTGGCTGCTGCCCTGGATGCCGACGTCTGCGAGATTTACTCAGACGTTGACGGCGTCTTTACCGCCGACCCCCGCGTGGTGCCCAGCGCCCACAAGCTCGATACCATTACCAGCGAAGAGATGCTGGAAATGGCGGCTAACGGCTCTAAGATTCTGCACCTGCGTTCCGTAGAATATGCCCGTAGGTTCAACCTGAAGCTGCACGTACGCTCGTCATTCTCACAGCTTGAAGGAACAGTAGTGATCCCGGAGAACACCGAGGATTTCAAGCCCAATAATTTGAAGGAGATTCCCTTGGAACAGCCGCTCATCTCAGGTGTTGCCCACGACCGCAGCCAGGCAAAGGTGACCGTTGTTGGTGTGCCCGACGTTCCCGGCTCCGCAGCGCAGGTTTTCGGCCTCTTGAACGAGGCAAACATTAACCTGGACATGATTGTTCAGAACATCTCAACCGACCGCCCCAACGTGACCGACATCAGCTTCACCCTCCCCCAGGATCAGGGCGATAAGGCAGTTGCTACCCTCTCGCTGGCTAAGGAGAAGCTGGGCTTTGAAGAGATCAAGTACACCGAGGAAATCGGTAAGCTCTCCCTGGTGGGCGCGGGTATGAAGGCCAACCCCGGGGTTTCCTTCAAGTTCTTTGAGGCACTTTCTAATGCGGGCGTGAACATTCAGATGATCTCCACCTCTGAAATCCGCATCTCGGTCATCACCGAGCTTGAGAAGCTCGACGAAGCCGTGCGCGCCGTTCACACCGCCTTCGAGCTGGATACCGAGGGCGAGGCCACCGTCTACGGCGGCACCGGCCGCTAGGACGCCGCTGGCTCGGCTGACAGCGAAAGCGCGAGTACCCCGCTGCTGGGGTGCTCGCGCTTTCGCTTTTAGAAGGTTCCCAGCCCTGTTTTTTCTTGGAACCTGTAGAGGGTAGAGTCCCAGGGCTTGGGCTTCTTGTAGGCGCTGAGTGGCTCGGTGAAGAGGGCATCTTGGTTGTTCCACTGGCGCTGCCAGTAGTCCAGGAATTCCCGCTGTAGTTCGGGGGATTCTGAGCGCACCAGCAGGCTGGTTTCTAGGTTGAAATTTGAGATGTTGCGGCGGGTAAAGTTGCCCGATCCAGCCAGAATCTGGGTCTGGTTTTCTGCAATCAGGCCCAGGAACTTGGGGTGGTACTGCTCGCCGTGGGTTGCTGCCCAGCGCACCTCAATCTTGGCCACTGCCAGCTCAAACGCCACCGGCAGGTTGGGCAGGCCGGTTTTAGAGCGACCAAAGGCATCCTTGTTTTTATCGAGGATAACCTGCACCGTAACACCGCGGTTGGCGGTTTCTTTCAGGGTTGCCAGAAGCTCTTGCTCTGCCAGGTAGAACATGCCCATTACCAGCAGGTCGCCGGGGCGGGCGCGAGCAAGAAGTTCCAGGACAGCCTCTTTAATTCCGCCCTCGGTGCGCAGGGAAACCTCTGCCAGGTGCCCTTCGCCGTTCCCTGCTCCGGGCGCTGCCGCCACCTCGGGCACTGTACCTGCCACAGCGCCGTCCTCGGGCAAAAGGGCGGTAAAGAAAGTGCCTCCGGGCGCAGAGAACTCGTAGACCGCTCTCTCGCTCGCGAGCAGGTCGGCCAGCACGGCGCCGTCCACGCGAAAACCAAAATTGGCGTTGGGCGCAGAAGCATCGTGGGGATTAGCCGATGAAACCACCGCCTCGCGCTCGCTGAGCACTACCTTGCGGTGGTTGGCCTTGAAGTTGAACAGGCGGGCGTAGGAGTCAAGCCCCATGCGCTCTTTGCCGGGAGCCAGAACGTTGGGCAGGGTGAACCGGCTCAGCGCGGAGCTTCTGCCTGCCAGGCGCCGGTAGAGAAAAGAATAGCCGGGGTTGGAGTCGGGCAAACGGTCGAGGTCGGTAAAAACGAGCTCGATTCCTGCCTTTTCAAGCCGGGCAAAGTGGCTCCGCACTGAGGCACCGTAGAAGGTGTTAATGGGGTCTGTGATCACGAGAATGGGTAGCTCGGGGCTTCTGCGCTTGCGAGCTATCAGCGTATCAACCACCGACTTTGAGAGCTGCGGGTAGTCGCGGCCGGCAGGATAGTCGCCGTTGAAGAGAAAAAGATCAAGCACAAGGTAGGCCTGCGCACCCTCGATCACCTCAAAGATTGCCTCAAAGATGCTCTGCTCGGTGACCGTGCTGCCTTCGCTGAGGTAGGTGAGGTCGGTTAGCAGCTGTACCCGGGTACGGCGAAAGGGACCCGAGAAAGACAGGCCGGCGGGCAAGATGGGTGATAGAGCAAACATAAAAACCATGATGGCAGAAAACCCGCCCGGTTTTCCCTGGGGTTAGTGCCGTTTCCCTGCCGATTTTCGCCAGGGAAACGGCACTAACCCCAGGGAGAAGTTTCGTGGGCAGAAACCCTCAACCGTAAAATGGTGCCCATGACTTTTCTTACCCGCCAGCAGTGGCAGCCCCTCGCCCAGGCACACGAGCAGCGGGCCGGCCGTTACGCAGACCCTTTCTTGGAAAGAAGACACCGCGGCCAGAAGCACCCGGTTGAAGATTTCCTCTTTACCTACTACACGCTCAAACCCGGCCAGATGAAGCGCTGGCACCCCGGTGCCGGAGTGATTCTGCTCGATGCCGAGGAGCAGACCCGACAAAAGTTCTACCGCCCCGCAACCGAGGCAGAGTTGAGGCAGGCAGGGCTCAGCGAAGAAGAAGCAAGCGAGCACGCCCGGGCAAAAACCGCCGCAATTGTAGATGTGCAAGACTTCCTAGAACGCCGGGCTACCGCCCTAAATTTCACCCGTGAAATTTTGGGCAAAACCGCCGCTAAGCCGGGCTTTTTCGGTTGCTTTGGCATGCACGAGTGGGCCATGGCTTACAAGTCCAAAGAGAACAACATCCGCCACGAGTACCTCGATTTGCGGCTGGGTGCCAGTGGTACCGACCGGGTGGTGGAGAGCAACCGTATTCGGTGCTCTCACTTTGATGCTTTCCGCTTCTTCATGCCGCAGGCGGCTCCCATGAACGAGCTTCAGCCCACCCGGCAGGCCCAGCGCGACTTAGAGCAGCCTGCCTGTCTGCACGCCAACATGGATGTTTATAAGTGGGCCTATAAGCTCCTTCCCCTGGTTTCTTCTGACCTGCTCATGGATTGTTTCGAGCTTGCCTGGCAGGTGCGCGAGCTCGATATGAAGGCCGCCCCCTACGACCTCACAGACTGGGGTTACGAGCCGGTGAAGGTTGAAACCGCCGAGGGCAAGGCGGAATACGTCAGAATTCAAAGGGGCTTTGCCGAGCGCAGCGTGCAGCTGAGAAACCGCCTGCTTGAAGTGGTCAATACGTATTCAGCAGAACTAGACAGCATAACCTAGCACCAGCAGACAACGGCCAGGGTGATCTAGGTTAGACTTATAAGCGGCTCACTGTAGTTTCTGCACACCAAGGAGTGCCTGCCAAATGGCCCGTATTGTAGTTGATGTTATGCTCAAGCCCGAGATTCTTGACCCGCAGGGTAAAGCAATCGCGAATGAACTGCCCCGCATTGGTTTGGAGAATTTCTCCGATGTGCGCCAGGGTAAGCGGTTTGAGCTGACTGTTGAAGGCGAAGTTACTGAGGAGCTGCTTGCTCAGGCTCGCCAGGCAGCTGAGGAGCTGCTGTCTAACCCGGTGATTGAAGACGTCGTCAACGTTTCTGCGCTGGAGGACTAGTCGATGACAGACCTCAAAGATGTTCGTGTGGGCGTGGTGACTTTTCCCGGCACTCTCGATGACCGCGATGCAGCCCGGGCTGTGAAACTTGCCGGCGGCACCCCGGTGTCTCTGTGGCACGATGAAGCTGACCTAAAGAATGTTGATGCCGTGATTATCCCCGGCGGTTTCTCCTACGGTGACTACCTGCGCGCCGGTGCTATTGCCGCTAAGGCTGCGGTGATGAGCAAGGTCATCGATGCGGCTAATTCTGAGGCTGCTCTGCCGGTGCTGGGTATCTGCAACGGTTTTCAGATTCTGACCGAATCTCACCTGCTGCCCGGCTCCATGATTAAGAACGATCACCGTAAGTTCATCTGCCGTGATCAGGTGCTGCGCATTGATACTAACGAGACCTCCTGGACCTCTCAGTACGAGAAAGGCCAGGAGATTGTTGTTCCTCTGAAGAATCAGGACGGCCAGTACGTTGCCGACCCGGCTACCCTTGAGGAGCTTGAGGCGGAGAACCGGGTGGCTTTCCGCTACGTGGGCTTCAACCCCAATGGTTCCCGCAACGACATCGCCGGTATCACCAACAAGCGCGGCAACGTGGTGGGTCTAATGCCCCACCCCGAGCACGCGGTGGAGCCCGGCTTCGGCCCCTCTTCGGTGGGTTCGGGCGAGGACGTCGCTCTGCGAGCGGGTGCCGACGGTCTGGGTGTATTCACCTCGGCTCTACAGGCGATTATCAACAAGTAGCCAGAAAGCAAGGATTGACTAAACACATGAGTGACAAGCAGTTTAATCTGGATACCGTTGAGAACGCAGCGGCTACTCCCGAGACTGAACTTCCCTGGGCTGAACTCGGCCTGAAAGAGAACGAGTTTGAAGACATTAAGAAGCTGCTGGGGCGTCGTCCTACAGCAGCTGAGCTGGCCATGTACTCGGTGATGTGGTCTGAGCACTGCTCCTACAAGTCGTCGAAGATTCATCTCAAGCAGTTTGGCCAGAAGGTCACCGATGAGATGAAGAAAGATCTGATGGTGGGCATTGGCGAGAACGCCGGTGTGCTCAACATTGGCAATGGCTGGGCTGTGACCTTCAAGATTGAGTCGCACAACCACCCCTCCTATGTGGAGCCCTACCAGGGCGCTGCCACCGGTGTAGGCGGTATCGTGCGTGACATTATTTCGATGGGTGCCCGCCCGGTTGCGGTAATGGATCCGCTGCGGTTTGGCAACATTGACCACCCCGATACCGCGCGTGTGCTGCCCGGTGTTGTCTCGGGTATTGGCGGCTACGGTAACTCGCTGGGCCTGCCCAACATTGGTGGCGAGGTGGAGTTCGATGATTCCTACCAGGCTAACCCGCTGGTGAATGCCCTGGCCGTGGGCGTAATGCGCCACGAGGATATTCGCCTGGCCAACGCTTCTGGCGTGGGTAACAAGGTGATTATGTTCGGTGCCCGCACCGGTGGCGACGGCATCGGTGGCGCATCTGTGCTGGCTTCTGAGTCTTTCGACGATTCCAAGCCCTCTAAGCGCCCTGCTGTTCAGGTAGGCGACCCCTTCGCTGAGAAGGTTTTGATTGAGTGCTGCCTGGAGCTCTTCAAGGGCGAGGTGATCGAGGGTATTCAGGACTTCGGCGCTGCCGGTATCTCCTGCGCAACCTCTGAGATGGCATCCAACGGTGAAGGCGGCATGCACGTTGACCTCACCAAGGTTCTGTTGCGCGACCCCACTCTGACTCCCGGCGAGATTCTTATGTCAGAATCCCAGGAGCGCATGATGGCCGTGGTCACCCCCGAGAACCTCTCCCGCTTTGAAGACATCATGAAGAAGTGGGACGTTGAGTACTCGATTCTGGGTGAAGTCACCGATACCGGCCGCCTGGTGATTGAGTGGGACGGCCAGGTGATTGTGGACGTCGATCCCAAGACCGTTGCCCACGACGGCCCCACCTATGACCGCCCCTACGCCCGCCCCGACTGGCAGGATCGGCTACAGGCAGACCACTTTGTTGGCTCTGAGGCAGACTCTGAGCGCCCCGTCGGCGACAACCTGGGACAGGCAATCATTGACTTCATGGGCTCAGCAAACATGGCCGATAAGTCTTGGATTACCAACCAGTACGACCGCTACGTACAGGGCAACACCGCCCTGTCTATGCCCGATGACTCCGGCGTGATTCGCGTGGACGAGGAAACCGGCGCTGGCGTGGCACTTTCTACCGACGCCAACCCGCGCTTTACCTACCTTGACCCCTATGAAGGCGCGCGGGCGTCATTGGCTGAAGCCTACCGCAACGTGGCTACCGTGGGCGCTCGTCCTGCGGCGGTTTCTGACTGCCTGAACTTCGGCTCCCCCGAGGATCCCGATGTGATGTGGCAGTTCGTTGAGGCCGTGCGCGGCATTGCCGACGGCTGCCAGGAGCTGGGCGTGCCCGTGACCGGCGGTAACGTTTCGCTCTACAACCAGACCTCGGGCAAGGCAATTAACCCCACCCCGGTGGTTGCGATGCTGGGTGTGATGGACGACGTCGCCGCCCGGGTTCCCTCGGGCTGGTCGGTTGCCGAGGACGGTCAGGCTATCTACCTGCTGGGCACTACTCGCGATGAGCTCGATGGCTCCGAATGGGCCCGCTACAAGGGTCACCTGGGTGGTCAGCCTCCCAAGGTAGACCTTCAGCACGAGAAGACTCTGGCTTCGGTGCTCAATGTTCTCAACCGCGATCAGATGATTACCTCAGCCCATGACGTTTCGGCCGGTGGCCTTGCCGGCGCGCTGGCAGAGGCATCGCTGCGCTTTGGCGTGGGCGCTCGTTTGAGCCTGGCAGAGGTTGCTGAGCGTGATGGTCTGGATACCTTCACCCTGCTCTTCTCCGAATCCCTGGGCCGCGTGCTGGTTTCTGTGCCCCACAATGTTGAGGCACGTTTCAAGGACCTGGTTTCAGCCCGCGGTCTGGCGGTGGCCCGCCTGGGTGTGGTCGATAACGAGATTAACGCTATTGAAATTCAGGGCGAGACTTCAATCTCCCTGGATAAGCTGCGCGAATCCTGGTCGTCTGCGCTGTCATCACGTTTTGGTGAGGTAGCGCAGGGCTAGCGCAAAGTACTAGTTGAGCGCCGAAATACTAGCTACAAGCTAGTATTTCGGCGCTTTTCTAGTACCTCAGGCAAGTTATCCACAGTCATAAAAATTAACCTATATCTTTTAGCCATAAATTGCCTCAAGCTGAGTGCATGAATCACAAGAAAGATATTCCGTTACTATCTACGCAGCTTCTTTTAGACCGTGGATACAGCAAAAAGTTCATTGCCAAGGAGGTAAAACAAAAGCGTCTGCTCCCGCTGCGAAAAGGTCTCTATGTTGAAACGCAACACTGGGAGGGGCTCTACCCGTCAGAGCGACACCTGCTTCAGATGAAGGCATTATCCCAGCGGTGCAATTACGTTTTTACGCATGAGTCTGCTGCGCTGGCATTGGGTCTTCCGGTTTTACATGTTCCTCGCGAATTACATATCATGGCACTCCCCCACAGCAGGGGGCAGGTCAAAGGTGCAAAGAAGCACTACTACAGCCAGCAACCAGCAACGCAAGAGATTCTGGGGATTACGCTCACCACAGCAGTGCACACCGTGGTTGACTGCGCAAAATCATTGCCGCTGGCAGATGCTCTCTGCATTGCTGACGGTGCCTTGCATTTGAAACAGCTAACCCCCGCTCAGGCTTTTGCTGCCCTAAACGAAGCTACGGGAAGAGGTGCACGTTCATGCAGGCGGGTAGCTGAGCTCATGAGTCCCCTGGCGGAGTCTCCCGGCGAGACTCTAACCAGAATTGCGCTCATACAAGCCGGGATAGATTTTGTAGAGCAGCAGTGGATTCAAACTGCATCTGGCTCCTTTAGGGCTGATTTCTTGATTCAGGGTTTCAAGCTGTTGCTTGAATTTGATGGCGATGTTAAGTACCGCGACAATGCTGAACGTTCTGTTTTAGCAGAACGTAAACGCGAGCGCGCCCTTCAGAATGAGGGATGGACAGTTATTCGGGTTGAGTGGCGCGATGTTCAAGATCCTGGGCGGGTGGCATTTATGGTTCGCCAAGGCATGTATAGGGCATCTAGGTACTAGAAAAGCGCCGAGGTACTAGCTTCAAGCCAGTACCTCGGCGCTCAACTAGTACCTCAGCAGCAGAGAGCCTAAATCATCACGTTCTCCAGGCCCTTTCCATAGAAAGAAATCACTCCCCCACCCATCAACTCGCGGTCGCTAATATCCCAGGTGTGAGCCGCTGAAGCTGAGCGAACCTGCATGAAATTGTACCGGTCGGCACTATAAATACGCCCGCCAGCGGCAATAACCCGCTGTAGAAAATCGGTGTCTTCGCCGCGGCCCAGGGCGCTGAAAGGGGTTTCTTCAAAAACATCACGGGAGCCTGTGAGAGTGGGGCCCATAATGAAGTGGGTCCAGCGGTGTTCCCGCTCGGGGTTGCGCACCATAGTTGCTCCCGATGATTCAAAGTGCATGTAGTGGGCCTGTTTACCCACCAGGTCAGCACCTGAAAAGCGCCTTGCGTAGAGCAGATCGCGCAGGTACTCGGGGCCGTAAAGGTCATCGTCATCGACCTTGGTCAGCACCTGCCCAGCCGAGGCGGCAACCAGGCGGTTGAGGCACTCACCCAGGGGAACGTCGTCCTCGGCGGAAAGCAGGTTGAGGTGCTCTAGGCCGAGATCGCGGGCGAAAGCCCGCACCTCGGCGGTGTTGACGGTGTGGCCGTGGGTGAGGAGGTTGAGTTCGACCTCCACGCCGCGAAAGCCGGCAACGGTTCTTAGCACGTGCTCGAGCTGGCTGGGGCGGTTGGTGGAGACGAGCGCTGAGACCGTGGGCAGGGCAGTTGCAGGACGCGCGGGCAGCAGGTGAGCGGCGGAAAGCAGCTGTTCGGCGCGGTGGGTGTAGGTGTGCTCTGCCCAGATGGTGCGCTGGGCCAGGTGGGTGGTGCGGGAGTTGTATTCGGGGGAGCGCACGAGGGCGCGCAGGGTTGCCTGAGCGTCTGCTTCGGTGTCGACTACGGGTACCTGGTCTTGGCTGAAGTAGCGCGGGATTGCCTCGGAGCGGGTGGAGACCACCGGGGTGCCGCTGGCGGTAATTTCAAAGACGCGGCGGGCGCACATGCTCGGGGAATCAACCACGGAGTTGACGTTGAGAAAGACCTTGTATGCCTTGTAGGCGGTGAGCATTTTGCTGTAGGGCAGGGAGCCGACCACGCGGGTGTCGAGGGGGGCGGGGAATTGGTAGTTGGGGTCGTCGCCGAGAAAGCGGGAGAAGATTTCTAACCCGTGCTCCATTTTTGAGGACGCCGCGTGGGCGGCTCCCAGCAGCAGGTCCATCTGTTCGCGGCGTTCGGGGTATTTGTGGGCGAAGTACATGCCCGCGAAGGCAACGTCGCGTTCGTGCCAGCCGTGCTGGGGGCGAATGGGGTTGTGGATTGCGGTTTGGGCGGCGAAGGCGAGGGCCTGCACGCGGTCGTGGCCTAGGCGCTGTTTATAGTCGGGGATTTTGTTGGAGTCTGAGGTAAAGACGTGGTCGAAGAGGACTGCGGTGGGCAGGAAATCCTCGAAGTGGGGCGGGTCTTCTTTGTTCCAGAAGAGTGTGGGAATGCCGTGGTTTGTGCAGTAGTCCACCAGGGCGCGCAGTTCGGGGGCGGGGGCTTTGGAGCCGGTGAGTTTGTAGCGCCAGGCCCCGCTATTGCCTGCCCAGGCGGATTCTACGAAGAGCATGTCAATGCCGCCGGCAATTTCGTTTTCCCAGTTGCCAGGAGTAACCGGAACGGTGGTGAATTCGTGGCCCCAGGCGGCGGCTGAGAAGTCATCAAGAATGGTGGCGACTTTGAGGTGGCCGTAGGCGGGGGTGCTGGCTTCATCGGGGTTCGTTGCAGGGAAATCCAGTTGCAAGTCAGCTTTTCCTAGTTTAAAGAGCCGAAGCAAAGGAGAAACCTGAGTTATATTGGCACGTGCGTCAACTCCAATAGTCATATTTCGGCGTGTTCTAAAAGTCCGGAGTTGGGAGGTACCACCGGCACGCAAGTGCCACATAGCGCGACGGAGATAGGAAATGACCTCGCGGAACCGGTTACTGCTCATTATTTAAATCCTCATTTTCAAATTACATTCTCAAAAGTAAATCTATATACTGCATAGCCTGCTTCAAGCTATATAAACCTACAGCGTCAAACACTTTTACATTCGTACATGCTACTCGGATACAAATTAAGCTTCCAGATATTAGCTGACATCATCCCACACAATGCAGAAAACAAGCCTCCACGTCAGGAATGACGTACTCCCTTATGGGATCCGAGAAGACTAGTTTTTTCGTCCGCTTACCGTACACGGCAACAAGTAGTTCTACACTACTTGTTTCAGCTACTATGATAAGTGGTTCTGATACCAAGTTAAACTTGGAGAGGCGGCAACGAAACTGATCAATTCACCGACACAAACCTTCATCTACGGTTCCTGCGTATCACGGGACATGTTTGAGCTCCTGCCTCGTCAGAGCTTTCCTATTCTGAAGTACCAAGCGCGCCAATCGTTGGCTTCGATGGGACGTGATGCGAGCAAACATTGGCCTGCTGGTTTCAGTCTTAAATCAAATTTCCAGAACAGAATGGTGCACGAGGACTGGGCAGGCAATGCTTGGAGTCAGATTTTCTCCTATAAGAATAAGATTGATTTACTGTTGGTTGACCTCTTCGATGAACGTCACGGTATCTATCGATTTACCAGGAACGAAGTAGTAACACGCACAGCGGAAATTGTTGGAACCCCGTTAGAAGAAGAAGTTCAGAACTGCCAATTCTTGAAGTTTGGCACTAGCCCTCATTTCAAAACCTGGAAGCACGCCGCCGATGTATTTGCTTTTCGACTTAGGCAGAAC
The DNA here is from genome assembly GCF_014635585.1 of Rothia aerolata. Lineage (GTDB taxonomy): Bacteria > Actinomycetota > Actinomycetes > Actinomycetales > Micrococcaceae > Rothia > Rothia aerolata. Next base: position 252,148 of record NZ_BMDC01000003.1, on the reverse strand, counting down.
GACCTCTTTGAAAAAACTGTTGTTGTAAAAGTTCCATGGGCTAAACACACCAGAGAGGGAAAAACTGTTCCTTCAAGCATGGGGCTCAACGCTTCTGAAGCGAATCAGCTCTTTGCACGTTACTACGCTTATTTGCAATCTCTAGGACTACAAATACTTGACCTCACAGACTTTCCAGTCTATGCAGAGCCTCTGCATCAGTGGGGACTGGCGCCTTTCCACTACACTCTCGAGGTATATAAAGAAATGACTCGCAAGCTTACTGACATAGTGGACTCTTTCAGCACTCAAGAGAAAGAACTCACTGATGCCTGAGAACAAAAGTAAATTTCGCTTTCCCAAGTTTAACACAAATAAACCCACCCCTGTAGCTCCTGAACCATTACTTGTTCCCTTAGGTAGGGTAATTACATCATATGAAGAATCTAAAATAGCTGAAAGTTCCTCAGCCTTAGCAAAAGTACTCTTTGGTCGCCACATGACCAAACTCCCTGGCTGGTGGCGTGAAGCCGATGCTTGCGGAGTAGTGAGTGAACGGCTCCAGAACTTCTGCGATACAGGTAACTCATTTGTTCAGCTTGAGCCTGGATGGGGGTACGCAGTAGCTCAAGAAATTGATGCAAGTTTTTTTGTCGTCGAAACCGCAGCTCTGGAACAAGGAGCTTGGGCAGGCACATTAGAGCCCGGAGGCGAACATCTTTTTGATGAGCTTTTAGCAATGGTTAAGAATGCACAACGAAATTTAGTAACCCCAATTTTGATAGAATCGACAATCCCTGATTCCGAAGCCCCTCGCTCTTTCTCAATAACAAGTACTTTGACACGGCTACGCAAGGCTATACCAGGGAATATACGAGAAATAGATAAATTTTCGCGTGATGCATTTTCTCCACCTTTCTCACCATTTATTCAAACGCTGATTCGCTATGAAGCAGAGGAGATTACTCATGGCCAGTGATGTTCTTCTGTTCAAGGGAAAAGGTCAGAACGAGGAGGTTCTTGACCGCGCTACAGCAAAGCTAATCGGCAGGTTAGAAAAATCCCTTCTATCTTTTCAAATAGTTAAGCAAAAAGGTATTAACTCACAGATCACAAGCGAGCTTAACTCTTCTATCGATAGGTATAGCCCACGAGTGGTTTTGTGCATTGGTTATAGTGCGAATGTATTTTTATCAAAATCTTTCACTTTAAACATACCTTTCGTAGCGGTTTTACCAGATATTCCTGGAGACTACAGCACTGTTTATAAATCTGCACTTAGGAACCTCGAAGGAATTGCCGCTGTCGCTGACTTAGTCATGGTTCTTGATGAGCCTTCAAGGTCTATACTTGAATACCTTGTAGCAGGCATGTCAGGGCGCGTGCGTCTGATTAAGCAAGTCCAGGCGCTTGAAGACCTCGTTGAGGAGTCCCGAAATCTCACTGGCGTAAACCAGAAGATTCTGATTTCAAGTCATGATTTTAGATTTATTGCAGACACGGTTCATATGTTTCAGAGGCTTCCAGGGGTGGAAGTACGATTACAGGAGTGGCCGCTTGCTTCAGCGACACCACCAGAAAATATCCAATCTGATATTACTTGGGCAGATACTATCCTTTGTGAATGGGCAGGTCGCAATGCAGTGTGGTATTCACACCATTTATCAAGCGATAAAAGATTATTTATACGACTCCACGGGTTTGAAAGTAAATCTGAATGGATTAATAACCTCAATATGGATTCCGTAGAGAAGGTTCTTACGGTATCTGCCTTTTATAAGAATCAGCTACTAGCGCGTCATGGCTGGGAAAGTAGCCAGATTGAAGTAATAGGAAATTCAATTAACCACGGTTCTTTTTATCGGAAAAAAACCTCTTCTGCTGAGTTTCATTTAGGCATGTTGGGATTCACCCCTCTGCTAAAACGTCCCCAAGTAGCAGTCGAGATTCTACGTTTACTTGTTAAGAAAGATACGCGTTTTACGCTCCACCTGCGGGGAGAAAATCCTTGGAATCATACTTGGTTATGGCAGCAGAATATAGCTGAGGTCGATGCATACCGAGATCTTTATTCCTTAGTATCAAATGATGATATTTTAAGATCCCATGTTGTATTTGAATCGCCTGGCGCTAATGTTGAGGGATGGTTTTCCAAAATCGGTTGGATTTTATCGCTTTCGGAGCGAGAAACTTTTCATCTTGCAGCAGCAGAAGGTATGGCTTCTGGCGCCGTTCCGGTTTTCCTACCGCGCGAGGGAATCGAAGAGATTTTTACTGACCGGTGGCTTTTTGACTCCCCTCAGGAAATTGCTAACTATATTTATTCAACGGTTACAAACCGCACTTGGATAGTAGAAAGCCACAGAGCATCTCAATACGCCTACCGTTTTGATTTCGCTCAAGTTAGCACTCGGTGGCGTCAGGAGGTTTTGGGTGACTAGCTTTGACGTAATTATTCCTGCATATCAAGCTGAGCATACTCTCGCTCGGGCCGTGAAGTCTGCGCTATCCCCACTCACGCAAAATGTCTTTATAATAGTAGATTCATGCGACCGTACGTTAAGTAAAGCTCAACAGCTCGCTGAGCAGGACGAGCGGATAGTAGTAAAAACTACTTCTATTGAGAACAACCATGACCTGCCGGCGGGAGTGAGCGTTGCCCGTAACATAGGAATTTCATACGCTACTGCTGACTGGGTATGCTTTCTTGACGCCGATGACACATACGCTCCAGGATATTTTGATGCGCTTGAGAAGATGGTTTCCTCCGCACCGGTTTCGTTACCGTTAATTCACACTTGCGTTGTTCGTGAAGTCAATGGACAAGTTACGGATAATCACCCACTGCGCTACCGATTCTATGGTGGAAACCAAGTCGTTAGTTTACTTGAAAAGCCTCATATGATTGGGCTATCCGTAGCAGCAGCTGCCTTTAATAGACGTTTTTTAGAAGCAACCGAAGTTAGTTTCCTTAAGGGGATCTCTTGGTCCGAAGATGCTGACTTCATATCGCGTTATCTTATTGAAGTTTCTGCGCTACGCCCCGATTTCAAAGTTGGATTCTGCGCTGAAGCCACCTACAGATATGTCATCTCTTCTAACTCAACTACTTCGACCGCATGGGCAAATCCAGATAAATATGTTCTACCCTTCACAGCAATCTACCTACCGTGGATTCAGCTGGCGATAGAAAAACTAGGGCATGTTCCCCGGTGGCTAGAAAATGTGCTTCTCTATGAGCTCTCCTGGTATATAGAGGCTGATCGCCAAGTTATTCATCCTAGCCAACTAGTTGCTGCCGATACATTATTACGTTGCACCGAATTGATACGTACGGTTCTTCTAAGTATCAGGCCAGAAGCAGTCCAGGAGTACGCTCTTACACCGCTCAGCCTTGACCGCCGCATGATGCTCCTAGCAGGAACGGGCTTTGTCGCTACACCTTTAAATAACCAAATAATCATCTACAATAAGAAGCCCTGGCAAAAACTAGTTAAGCATACGTATTTCTTTACCGGGATGCTTCCCTTAGAAACTTTTCCAACAGAAAAAGAACCTCAGCATATGCGCTGGGTAAGCCACACGCTTTTTGGAGTAGAACTTGTACGAGAGCGTATATTTTGGGCACAGCAGGGAACCCCAGTTGTATTAGATGATAACCCCCAGATTGTTGCACCCTTTAGAGGAAACCCTCGCCTTCCTCATTCAGAATCTAAAGAAAATTTTATTCAAAAACCAAAAGAAGTTATAAGGAAAAATAATAATTTAACTAATTTACGCAAAAAACTCTGGCATCTTCGAAAAAATATTTTCCAAATTAATAATAATTTCTTAAAGAAAGAATCGACAATTAGATTATCAGGCATAACAGGAGAAGAACCTCCCATTTGGTTCTACATGGATCGTGCTCACCGTGCTTCAGATAATGCTGAATTTTTCTACCGTTACGCGGAAAAAAACTACCAGAAATACGCCATATATATGCCCTCTCGCCGGATTCAACCGATTGGAATCGGCTAGAAAAAGAAGGCTTCACGCTAGTTTCAACAGAATCTTCAGATTATGAGAAAACCTTACTTTCTGCGCAGGAAATACTTGTCAGCGATATCAGCGATAGCTCTCTCGCACCACTATTGAGCAAGGTCTCTTTACAACAAAGGATTATATTTCTGCAACACGGCATCATACGGAATCAAATATGGCGGTGGTTGAATTCCCGTCGAATTGATGTTCTTCTCACCAGCACTGATCGAGAGACTGCTGAAATCATAGGCGACGGGACCCATTACACCCTAAGCAGTCCCGAAGTATGGCAAACCGGTCTACCCAGACACGATGCTCTAAAACAACTAAGAGCGATGTCTACCCCAAAAGATGTGCTACTAATCGCCCCTACTTGGTCGCCAAAGATTCGTCACAAAATACCTGGTACAACTATTGATTCGTGGATAAACGATTGGACTCAGTGGGTAGCGAATATCAGCACGCTCAATCTGGTACCAGTATTCTTTCTGCACCCCAATATGGAGGAGGCTTTTGCAGAATCCAATATCACCCCGTCCATCCCAGTTATACGGGGGAACCAGGTTCAGGAGTTCTTGGCCCGAGCAGCAGTCGTAGTAACTGACCGATCATCGATAGTTAATGAAGGCCATTTTATTGGTGTTCCAGGCGTGCTGGTAGCACCGGAGTCTGATCCTCTTTCTTTCAAGTTACGGGATAAATATCTAGATTCAGGCTTTATCCTAGTCGATGATTTCGCTGAGTTACCCAGCGCAGTGAAGCATGCAGTGGCTGATGATGTTACTAGATTCAGACAACCTGCAGACCTACCTCCTGAACCTAGCTGTGAGAAACTAGTCTCCCTAATATTAGAGACACGGTTTGAGTAATGTGCCCCACCCTCTCCCGTTACCTACTTGCGGTTCCGTGTCGTAAATTGTCCATATTTTTGTGGATATAACTGAATCTCTACTACTATTGTATTGTCTAAAGATTCATATGCCGCACAGCGGGTCTACCGCACAACCGTCCAAGGATTTTCACCCCTATGCCCTTGTCAGCGCCAGATTTACTCACAGTTGTCGTTGAATCGTCAAGTTCACTTGACCGCGAATCCGAACTATACCGCGGTCTCATCGCTGCTAATTTGCATTGGGAAGATCGATACGAAATCAGACCAGTCAGTGGCCCTCTTACCAGCGAAACCATGCGCCAGATATGTTCATCTTTGGACACTAAATATGTAATCTTCATGCGGGACACCCACTCGCTATCCCTCAACTTCATGAGCGGCCTGTTGCAACGTCTTAGCGAAGACACTCAGTATCTTTTTGAACCCAAAATATATATGGGGAATATCCCTGCAGACCTTTCCAAAACCAAACTTACAGACGATTATTACTACAAGCGAGATACAGACATTTATGGAGTGGCGTTCAATACTCGCCGTCTTGTAGAAGCATTAGAAACGTTTTCTGACCTCGATCGCAAAAGTCTCTACATAGCTTACCGACTCTACTGGTCCGTAGACACAGCACCCATATTCGAAGCTGGTTACTCTGTCAACTCAGTTACGAAAGTTGCGATTGGTAGCATACTTGAAGAATCTACAAATCGTTTACTACCAAAAATTCAAAGCTCGGTCAAAGAAATTCGTCTATACGTTCTTCGTTTGGTTGTCCTATATTTACGAGGACTCCGTGAAACTAAAAAAACACAAATTTCTGTTTCCCATCTTCGTGAAATATCGAAACTATTTGAGCTCAACGAGCTCAAGTCCAAGATTGAACTAGCAAATACATTTGAGGTGGGGTTCATTTCTTGGATTTTTGACCCTAATGACTATTTATTTCTCTTTAAACAGCTCACCGATGAAGATAGCTACCTAGTTTTTCCATCAGAAAATGAAGTTACAGAAAGTTATTTCCCGCTCTACACTATAGAGTTCTCAGACGAAAATGTAGAGATTGGGAAAGAATATCGACCAAATAAAGAACGCCCAGGCTACTATAGACCAGCAACTTACGATTTTTACAAACGTCCCATTACGCCTAATTCAAAAATTCTATTTTTTGATAGGCCTCTACAGGCGGACGATAATGCAGAACATCTATATCGGTATTTTATGAATAACTACCCTGAGTACAGCAATATATATTTTGCTCTTAACCGAAATTCCAGGGACTGGAGTCGGCTTCAAACTGAGGGATTCAATCTAGTACACTTTTTCAGTCAAGAATTTTATGACCTGTTCTTAAAATCAGATTTAGTTGTAGCCTCGCAAATATACAATCTTGAATATCGGGGTAAAAGTCTTATAAACTCTCGCTTTGTCTATCTCCAGCATGGGATTCAACTCAACGATATGACTGATTGGGTTCTCTCAAAACCATTCGATATTTTCGTTGCCACCGGACGAAATGAATCTGATTATTTACATAAATTAGTGCCACGAGAGACTCTTAATTCCGGGATACCTCGACTTGAGGCTCTATCAAAAAATAAAAGTTCTGATCCTGAACACCTATTGTTCATGCCTACCTGGCGCTTCAATTTGCAAACAGCTTCAACTGAAAATTTTATGGAGTCCGAATACTTCAAAACAATCAATAATCTTCTTACCGACCCTGCGCTTCTAGAGTATCTTGAACAAAAAGATAAAAAACTTCTTGTCCAATTGCATCCCAATCTTAAAAAACGCACAGATTGTTTCCAATTCTCCAAACGTGTTGTAAATTCAACTTATACATATGCTGAAGCAATAGCCAAATCTGAGATAGTTTTAACTGACTATAGTTCAGTCGTGCTTGACGCTGCTTTTATTGATATACCCATAGCTTACTACCCCTGGGATTTTGAAGAGTTCTTTAAAGATCAGCCTTACGGTAGCAGATTGGATTACATCGAAGATGGCCTTGGTCCCGTCTTAACAACACATCAAGAAGTTATCAAATATATTCTTAATGAAGAGTATAAAATTTCAGATAGCACATATCTACTCCGTAAGGAAAGATTTTTTGCAGGTGTAGATCCAGATAAAATTAACTCAACGATCGCAGAAAGGATGCTGGCTCTCTAATGGCTATATCCATCAATTCAGTTAAAGGTCGTTTGAAGAATGAAGCTAAAAACATTCTTTATTCTTCACAGGGTCGAAACTCCGCTCGAAAGACTCTTAATCTTTTAAGAACTTCAGAAAAATATTCAACATACCTTGAAAACAAAAATTTTAGAAGAATTCTTGAAAATATAGCTTCTGAAGATTTACCCTATGGAAAATATTTCGCAAAAATAACCATCCACAATTGGGAAAATTTCAAGAATCAAAAATTTAAGTTATTTCAAAATGGAAAGCTCGTATACGGAAACCAGATAGAGGCTCCTGCTAAAGGATTTCCCCTTGAATATAGAAATATCCCGGTCAGCTCTTTAAATAAAAATAATTTTCGTCTTAATATCAACGCTGATTTTGATATCAAAATTGGTAAAGGGTCATTTACAACCGTTCAGCAACGAAATTATGATGATAAATACGAAATAATTCAAGATGGAGATGTTTTCTACTCTTTACGAGGTAATACTACCAATCCATCTAAAATTCTTATAACTTTTCCAGGTTTTGGCCCCTCAACCACCCGCATTTCTTATGCAATTAGTTACCTCAAAGCACTAACAGAGGATGATCTTCAGAACACTCTTATGATTTGTTTTCAAGATCGTTATCTAGTTTCTGGATCATACATGATGGTCGATAGTGCACGGCGTCCTCTGTACCCCAGGGTGAAATCTGTTATTGATCATTTCATGAGGCTTTATTCAATTGATGACGACAATATGCTGCTATTTGGAGCGTCAAAGGGAGGATCTATCGCGCTACATTACGCCCAAGAATTTCCTCGCGCCCGTTTGCTAATTGCCGTTCCACAGCTAAACCTTCCCTATTACATGAACAAGCCATTCTTCCGTTATAACTTGTTCGAAGTTAAAGCTTTTCACGAAATGATACAGCCCGAGCAACTCCTCAGAAAGTATCTTACTGAAGGTCGCCGAATCGACTATTTTTACACAAATAACGACGAGCTAAGTAATCATTCAGTTATCGAACTAGCACACGGGGTTAAGGGGCTAACCAAATATAGGTTTAATGGAACACACGGAGAAGTAGCTAAGGCTGCCTTGCCCACTATGTTAAACATTATTCGTGAGTTTCTTGGCCAAGCAACAAATAAAAAGATTATTTGTGAAGATGCTCTTACTTACAAGACCGAAGATAGACTCTACGCTCAAGTACGAATCCAAGATGATATTGAAAATAACAACCCTGCTAACTGGTATCTAGAAGCTAATGACGGGGGTACTATTCTACGTGTTGCTATGACTAACCATACCTATGGTTTCGTAAAGTATACCAGCCCCAGTCAGGCAATATTCCCCAGCTACGACCCGATTTCTAGTTTTAATAAAATCATAGGTTCCTTTGATACCGGGCTTACCTATATTGGTAAGCTACCACATAAGTTGGAGAATAACTCTGAGTCTCAGGAACAAATTAACCGATCGTTCTCCCCGCTGTGCCTCAACACAGAAAAAAAATATTAATCATTACACAATAGTTGATGAAAACTCTTTGGGACGATTTTTATACCGTTCAGAAATTATCAACCCTGATGGTGTTACAGCGGAAGTGCATGTTGTAGATGATATCAATCGTTCTACATTTGTACGCCCCTCTTCAGTCCAAACCTATCCCACCAAATTTTTGATGGTCACGCAATCTCTGGACTCATTCGCTTACGCACACCTATTAGCGCTGCGAGCTGTCATTGTAGGGAAATGCCAAAAACTTCGCATCGTGGTTCATTCTAAAAAAATGGGTTCTGAAGATCTAAAAAAATTAGTTAAAACTGATTGGATTGATCTCCAGGTTGTCGTGGTAAACCCAATTCAGGATTTAGACTACACAAAACGCCCATTCAGCAACTGGATTAGGAAGCGTCGGCTCAATATCCTTAGTTCCGCTAAATAAATCAAATTACCAAGAAATTTATGAAATGGTTTACATTCGCAAAATTGATACTTACGAAGACAAAAATGGTAACAGAATTATTTTCTCCGGAACACCTATCGAAGAGAATATATCTGTTCTTTTTAGAGGAAAAAACAATACTCTTATAGTTAACAAAAATGCCCGTATTAAGAGGCTATCAATTCGTTTTGACCAAGACAACGGAACCTTTGAAATCGATAAAAACGAAGGAAAAGTGGCAGCTTTTCAGGGCATCGTTCGAATCGGTCAAGATTCTACCGTTCGTATAGGAATGAATGTTTCTACTACAAATGCAGTACAGATTTCAGCCGTTGAAGGAACTACAATTTCTATCGGCGATGACGTTATGATTGCAGGAGATGTAAAAGTACGCGGGGATGATGGACACCCTATTTTTGATGTAAGAACCAATAAACGGATTAACCCAGCTAGGAATATTACGGTAGGAAATCACGTTTGGCTTGGAATTGAATCGATTCTGTTCGGTGGCTCTAGTATCGGTGAAGGTTCTGTAGTAGGAGCACGGTCTGTAGTTACGAAGGATTTTCCTAACAATTGTATTATTGCCGGTACTCCTGCTTCTATTGTTAGACGAAATATAGCATGGGAACGTCCTCACCTGTCTCTGACAAATCCACCGTATAAAAACAGCGGTGACGATATTCCTAAGACTGACTACTGGAATATAACTGTAGATCTTTAAACTCACAATTTAGATGGGCTATCTTATGCAAATCTCCCGTACAGTTGCTTTCGTAGGTCTTGGCTATATCGGCCTACCAACTGCTGTTATTATGGCGAACCACGGCCTCAAGGTAACCGGCGTTGATATTAACGCCGCTAACGTTGAGCGCATTAACCGCGGCGAAGTTACCATTGTTGAGCCCGGTCTTGAGGAACAGCTCAAGCGAGCCATTGATTCAGGAAATCTGACTGCAACCACCGAGATGGTTCACGCAGATGTTTACGTGATTGCCGTTCCCACCCCCTTCAAGGAAAACTACGAGGGCGATCTCTCCTACATCATGTCCGCAGCTGAGAATATCGCTCCCCAGCTACAGGGCGATGAGCTGGTGATTTTGGAGTCTACTTCTCCCCCAACCACAACCCGCAAGCTGGCTGCTAAGATTTTGGAACTGCGCCCCGATCTGGTGGCAGACGGCACCGAGAACCCCGAGGGTAAGCCGGTTATCTACTTTGCCTACTGCCCCGAGCGTATTCTGCCCGGTAAGGCGATGGAAGAGCTCATTACTAACTCCCGCATTATCGGAGGTCAGACCCCCAAAGCAACCGAAATTGCCTCTGAGATTTACGGTGCTTTCTGCACCGGTGAGCTGGCACCGACTGACGATGTTACCGCTGAGATGGCAAAGCTGACCGAGAACTCTTTCCGCGATGTCAACATTGCGTTTGCTAATGAGCTGTCGCTGATTTCTGACAGGCTGGGCATTGATGTATGGGAGCTGATTAATCTTGCCAATAAGCACCCCCGCGTGAATATTCTGCAGCCCGGCCCCGGCGTGGGTGGCCACTGCATTGCGGTGGATCCCTGGTTTATTGTCTCTACCGACCGCGATAACTCCAACCTGATTCGCACCGCGCGTGAGGTCAACGACGGTAAGCCTGAGTGGGTTATTGAGAAGGTGAAGGACGCCGCTGGGTCGGCTCCGGAGCCCGTGGTCGCGGCTCTCGGTTTGGCTTTTAAGCCGAATATTGATGACCTGCGCGAGTCACCGGCTATGGATATTACCGCTAAGTTGGCGGAGGAATTTAACCACGGCACTATTCTTGCGGTGGAGCCCAATGTTTCGGAGCTGCCCAAGAAACTTGAGGGCCACACCAACATTGAGTTCACCGATTATGAGTCAGCGATTGAGCGGGCAGACGTGGTGGCTCTTCTGGTTGACCACGATGAATTCAAGACTGTTCCGGCTACTGCGCTGGCAGGTAAGCAGGTGGTAGATACCAAGGGTATTTGGCGCTAGAGTAGAAGGTTTTCTAGTTCTGCAACAATACGAGCCGCAGCATTTCCGTCACCATAAGGATTTTCTGCCTGCGCCATCTGCTGGTATGCATTTTCATCTTCAATTAAATTCGTAACGGATCGCACGATTTTTGAAGTTTTTGTTCCTACAAGTTTCAGAGTTCCAGCTTTAATGCCTTCCTGACGCTCGGTATTACTTCTCATAACTAATACAGGTATATTAAGTGCTGGTGCTTCTTCCTGGATACCTCCAGAATCTGTTAGAACCAGAAAGGTGCGCCTCATCAATCGAGTAAAGTCACCGTAGGCAATAGGATCAGTAGCAATAATATTCTCAGCCTTTAAATATGGTTGCAGAGTTTCTCTCACCAAAGGGTTCATGTGCAAAGGAAGAACAAACAAAAGGTCAGGATATTTCTGTGAAAGCTCAGCTACAGCCATGCCGATGTTCCTAGTTTTCTTTCCTAGGTTTTCACGTCGATGGGTAGTAACCAATACTACTTTCCGCCCGGAATCAACGACTTCCCGAATTCGATAGTCAGCAAAAGGAGCATCATTATTAAGGGAACTCATCAAAGCATCAATAACAGTGTTCCCCGTTATAATAATTGATTTACGTTTAAATCCTTCCTTTAACAAGTTCTTTTGGGCTCGCTTAGTCGGTGCTAAATGCAAACTAGCAACTTGTGAGACGAGTCTGCGATTCGCTTCTTCTGGGAAAGGGGAGGTCATGTCACCGGAACGTAGACCAGCTTCAACATGAACAACAGGAATTCCACGATTAAACGCAGCAAGCGCAGCTCCCATAGCTGTTGAAGTATCACCTTGTACGATTAAAGCATCTGGGTAATGTGAGTCAATTACCTGGTCAACGCCCTCAATAACTTTACTGAGGATGCCGTTAAGACCCTGCCCCCGCTTCATAATTTTTAGATCGGCTTCGGGCTCAATCCCAAAAACTTCATTGACCTGGTCAAGCATTTCCCTGTGTTGTCCGGTAACCACTGGGATAGACTTAAAGTTCTCAGAGCACTCAAGGGCTCGAATGATGGGTGCGACCTTAATAGCCTCAGGCCGGGTACCATATACGGTCATAATCCGCTTCATTTGAACCACCTTTTGTCTATTAACAGGCCATGCAATCGAATAAATTTTACCCTAAATAGCCCACATAACCTTTCGAGTCCTACTCTGACTACGAACCTTCCCTGTTTATCACGTAGCCCGCTGCTCCCAGGGTCTTTGCCTCAGCCAGCAGGCCAGCCGCCTTTTCTTCGTCGCCCAGCGCCAGCTGATGGGCGAACCAGCGGTACTTACGCGCGACCTCCCGAGCGTCGCCGTCCATAATCAGCTCCCCCTCATCCAGCCAAATCGCGCGATTACACATGTTCTCAATTGTCTGCGCCGCGTGATTCACCAAAAACACGGTGCCCGCGTTATCCAGCAGCTCGTTCATCGCCTGGCTAAAGCGCTCGTTGGTGGCGGCGTCGCCGGTAGCCAGCGCCTCGTCAATCAGCATAATCTTGGGCCGGTTAGCCAGCATAATCGAAAACCGCAGACGGGCAGCCTGGCCCGAAGAATAGGTAGCCATGGGCCGCTCAATCGCCTCGCCAATACCGGCAAGCTCCACCACTCGATCATAGGCCTCGCGGGCCTGGGCCGGGCTCAGCCCCATAGCCAAACAGCCCAGCTCCACGTTCTCAGCACCGGTCAGTTGCGGATTAAGAGCGGCAGAAACACCAATCAGAGTGGGCTTTGACGACGCATAGACCTCGCCGGTGGTAGGGGTCTCCAAGCCCGCCAACACGCGCAGTAGCGAGCTCTTACCCGAGCCGTTACGCCCCACCAGTCCAATAAACTCCCCCTCGTGGGCGGCAAAAGACAGGGGTTTGACGGCGTGCACCGTGTGGGTTTGCGTGCGACTACCCCAGCCGCCACGGTTGCGCACCTTATAGTCCAGAGAAATATTGCTGGCAACGATATTGGGAAAGTGCAGGTTAGTTTCGTTCACGACCGTACTCCTCTTCGCCGCGGTAGAAGTAGATAAAGCCCACTAGCAGAAGGCCAACCGACCACACCATCAAGGAGCCCCAGTGGTAGAAGGTACCGGTGTGCCCGTAAATCAGAATCTCGCGGAAGAGATCTAGGAAAATGTAGTAGGGGTTTGCCTGGATACTGTGCAGGACGACGGGGTGGTTGAGAAAGCGGTCAATCGGGAACATCACGCCCGAGCTATACATGAGCACCCTGTTAATCACGCCCAGTGCCGGTTGAACATCGGGTAGCTTAAAAGTTGCCCTGGATACCACCAGAATCACGCCCAGGTTAAAGATAATCGCCAGCGCAAAAGCCGGAATAAAGAGCAACCAGTTCAGGTGCGGCCAAGCATGGGGCGGAAGAAAAATAATACCCAGCAGCATCACCATCAGCACCGGCACAATGTTCATGGTCTGCCGCACCAGGGTTGCAATGGGAATGGCAATCCGCGGAAAGGCAAAAGCGCGCATCATGGCTTTGCCCTGTGTCAGGGACGACGCCCCCTGGTTTAGTGCCTGCGAAAAGTAGCGGAACATCAGCACACCAATCACAATGAAGGCGGTGTAGTTGGGCAGCCCGCGCGAGGCTTTCAACACCACGGCAAAGAGCACCCAGTAAAAAATGACGTCGGCAAGCGGCTTAATGACCATCCACCACATACCCAGTCGGTGCGCACTATTCTGGGTCTCGACCTTCGCCCGAGACTCCTTCCAGATATACCAGCGCCTCTCCCAGGTATCGGCCAGGTACTTACGCAAAGAGGTGCGAACACCCACCGGGTAGAGCCTGCCCGATTCGATATGGCTAGAGTAACCTAGCAGGTGAGTATCCAGGGGCCTCACCGGCTTATACCGCACCACAGCCCCCTCAGCCACCGCCGGCGTATTGCCAGACCAGGGCCTACCCTGGGACTCAGTTACACCTTCTTCTTCAGGCACTAGCCGTTCTCCTTCTCAACATAGCGCGCCGACCTACCGGCGCCGACAACCCGCAACACACTGTCGTCCACGAACCTATCTAAAAACCTCAGATTGAACAGATTAGGGGGTGTCTAATCTATTCACTTTTTCGCTCACAGAGAATTTTTGAACAGATTAAGGGGTAGCTAATCTGTTCACTTTTTCGGTTTTGGGCAGATTTTGAACAGATTAGGGGGTGTCTAATCTGTTCATTTCGGGGCCTCGTGCGAAAAACCGCACAGTTTTTCGTAGATGCTCTCTAGTTTCTCAGCATTTTTCGCCCAGGTTCTCGACCGAGCAAACTCCCTGCCCGCCCGCGCATAGGCGGCGCGAGCGGCGTCGTCCTGCATCAGCTCCTCAAGGGCGGTAGCAAAACTCTCTGGACTTTCCGCCCTAGCCAGCAGGCCGGTGGGGGCAGTCATACCGTTGTGCACCAGCTCCGCCAGCGGAGGAATGTCCGATGCCAGCACCGGCCGCCCCAGCGCCATTGCCTCAATCGGCTTGAGCGGGGTCACTGAGCGGCAGACCCGATCGTTACGCCGCGGCACCGCAAAAACATTCAATGCCTGGTGGGCAATATATGCCTGCTCAGGCTTGAGCCTACCGCAAAAGACGGCAAACTCCCCCACCGCCGGATCCTCCGCAAACCGCTGCGCCAGGGTCTCAAGAGAGCCCCGCGCCACGCCGTCACCGGCTAGAAGCACGCGAACGTCCGCACCCTTTCGGCGCAGTTGAGCCACGGCTCGCAACAGGGTATCGAAGCCCTCGTAGTCCACCAGGGAGCTCACCGACCCAACCCAGAAGCCCTCGGCAGGAAGGTTCAGCTGTGCCCTCGCCTGCTCGGGGGAAAGGTTCTGGTCAAAGAGCTTTTCGTCAACGGCGTTGGGAATCACCGTAATGCTCTCAGGCGCTACCCCGCGTTCCACAAAGAGCCCCTTCATGGTCTCGCTCAGGGTCACCACGTGGTCTGCCCGCTGCATCAGCTCCGTTTCGCGGTTGCGAATCAAGCTAAACCGCTGACTGCTCTCGGCCTCGCTCTGAGCGACCTCGGTTTTCTTGTTGCTGACCCAGGTTTCTTCCATCAGCCCGCGCGCCTCATAAACCCAGGGCACACCTAGCTGCCGGGCAACCGCCTGCGCCACCAGCCCGTTGGGATAGTTGGTGGTGGTGTGCACCAGTCGCGGCCGCTCCTGGGGCTGTAATTCGCTCAGTTTTTTCAGGACGCCGCCTGCCCACTGCGCCAGTCGCTGCGGCTGGGTGCCGCGCAGGGAGGCGGGGAGGAACCTCTCATAAATCACCGGGCCGTCTTGGGCCTGAGCGCCCGCGGTGAGGTTGCCGATCATTACGGGGTAGCCGATGCGGGTATATGCCTTAATGGAAATATCTTTTTTTAGCAGGGCTTCTAAGAGACGTTGGCTCCGCAAGGTATAGCCCGACTGGGTTGCCGGAGTGGAGTTGGTGAGCAGGTGAAGAACCGAAAGTTTCGGGTTTTCGCGGTCTTGATTTGCCCGGGGTGCTTTGGTTCCCGGTTTTTCCAGCGGTACCTGCCAGCCGGGGGTCAGCATTAGAGCCTCTCCCCTGAGCCTGCTAGCGTAACCAGACTTTCGAGCCCGCTCAGCAAGTTCAATTGACTCACTGACATACCCTGCATCCCAAGCAGCCCTGGCCCGGGTCACGGTCGGCAGGCTCTCATCGCGCCAGTCGAGCACACCAAAACCCAGCGCAACCTCGGCCGCAATTCTGCGCTGAATGCCCTGCCAGATAGATAGCAGACTGCCCCCATGAGCCCCCGCCGCCCCGCGCTCGGCGGGGTTTTCGCGCAGGAGGCGGGCGGCGTCGTCCGGAAACACACGCTCACCACGAACCTGCGCCCCCAGAGCGCGAGTACCCGCACCGGGCAGGCGACCCAGACAAGCGCCCACCCGCTGCGCCAGCGGATAGGGCAGCTTGCGGGTAATCTGAAGGGCCAGTAGCACGGGGTCATCAGCAAGATGACGACCCGCTACCTGCCCCGCCAAGAACAGGTTTTTCAGCAGGTCTTGAGACTGATATGCCTTGTTCGGAATCTTGACCACAGCCCTACCTTAAAGACTCCAGCACCTCGGTGTAGCGCTGTTCCATCAAATCGTAGGAATAAAAGTTCTTGAGTAGCTCCACGCCAGAATTGCCCACCGTGAGCAGGTCGGGATTTTCGGCAAGCCGCCTCAATTCGTTGGCAAGCGCCTGAGCGTTCTCGGGCTCCACCACCGAACCCACGCCGGAGCTACGCACCAAATCGGCAGCGTTTCCCTCGACCATCGCAAGAACAAACCGGCGGGTAGCAAGCAGCTCAAAAATCTTCGAGGGAACAGTCCAGCGGAAGGGCCTGGTGCGGCGCAGGGAAACCAGCTCAATATCGGCCCAGTCGTAGGCATCTTCCAATTGAGAACGAGGGATATTGGGCAGGAACTCAATGCTGATTTTCTTCAGCTTCGCCAGAGCTTTCAGACGCGGCACCTCAGCACCGCTCCCCACAATCCGGGTTTCAATCTGCACCTCGGGAGCCTGGGTTTTCAGAAGATCGAGCGCCTCAACGAGCACTTGCAACCCCTGGCTCCTACCCACCGTGCCCAGGTACTGAAGACGCACCGCCCGATTCTGCCGCTCCTGAATAAAGCCGGGGGTGCGGGGTTTCAACCGAGCAAAACACTCCGCTTCGGCGCCGTTGGGAACCCACTGCACGTTTTTCACGCCGCGATCTTTGAGCTTCTGCGCAAACCGCGGGGTGGTGACCACCACCGAGTCCGCAGCCTTTTGGCCGGCGGTAACCACATGATAAATCGCCTTTTTAACCAGTAGCTTGTGAGGGGAAATCTTCTTCACGTGCTCGTTAAGGTCGCCGGTGACGACGTCGGGCCAGGCATCGCGAATCTCAGCAATATGGGGAACCTGCAAAACCTTAGCGGTAAGAACCCCGGCAAAAAGACTGGGTAGCCCGGGTACCGTGCTCACCACCAGATTAAAGTTCTTACCCCGGGAAACCAGCGCCGTGACCGTAGCCGCGGCGGCAGTCACCAGCTGATCGAGTGCCCTAAAACTACCGCGATAACCGTGTAGCACATAGGGCATACGCACTATGGTCTCGCCAAACTCACCATGCTCCCGGGCAAAAGCCCGATTCTTCTCGGTTCGCAACTGACAGGTTGAAAACTTCTCAGGATAGTGCGGAGGAGGGCACAGCACCGTCACATCAAACCCCCGCTGGCGCCAACGACTAACAAGCGCAGATAACCTACGCTGCGGCGCACCGATTTCGGGTGCGTAGTAATGAGTGATAAGAAGAATGTGCATGTGGGGAGGGGATTATGTGTGTGTTGGGGGGGGGAATCTAAAACTTAAATAGTACTACCTGTACTGAGAATGCACTTTCCACTGGTTATACATCTTCATCTTTGAATAGAAATCATTAGCGGGCTTCAGCCATAGCAGTACCAGCGCCACCGCCGACAGCACGGAACCGAGCAGATTCAGTAGGAAAAGCCAGTGGAAGCCCACGAAAATAATCGCAACGAGGGTAAAGAAACCGCCCACAATAGTCAGGCCAAGAATCACGGTGAGCACAATGCGCGCCCAGTTATGGCCCTTCAACATAAAGATGGTGAAAACAATATAGACCGCATACTGAAGCAGGGAAAATACAAAGCCAAAGATAAGCTCGGGAGTGGAACTCTCCACCGCGCCTAACTCACTCTCTAACTCATTGGCATTCATACCGAAAGCATTAAAGATCTGGTCGTTGAGAATCGTCGGGTTCAGCAACTGCACCAGCGAGCCAATCAGACCGGCGCCAACAATGCCGCACACAGCCAGCGCAGCATACTTGAGAACCTGAGGGGTAGCAGGCTTATCTACCGGCTGGCTAGGCACTCCGTAGCCGGTATTCTGCGCGTAAGCTGAATAAACGGGCGGCTGGTTGGGGGAAGAGTAGCCGGGTTGATAGTTGGTGGGGTTGGTTTGGTAGTTGCCCTGGTAGCTTCCCTGATAATTATCCTGACCAGCCGAAGTAGTACCGGTATCCGATTCTGCCGCCTGCCCCGCCGAGTTGGGATCGTACTTCCACCGCGGGTCATTGGGGTTGGGATTCTGGGATCCATAGGGTTGCTCGGACATGGGAACTCCTAGCTCAACAAGAGGGGCATTTTTACCATCCTATCGAACTTGCCTGTCACCTCACTGCGCCGAGTCGCCGCTTCAGTGACATTTCGCCGTTTCCGAACCGGCGAAATGTCGCTGAAGCGGCGATATGTAACCGAAACGGCGATTCAGCGAAACCCGCCCGCAAGCTAGTCAGCGCTCATGCTCCCAAGAAGCTATCGCTCCACAAACAGGCCGCGGGAACGGTCTTTGCGCACGGTGGCGCCGTCAAAAATCTGGCCGCTCATAGAAACGTAGACGCCGGGTTCCAGCAGGTTCAGGGCGGCGACGGCGGCACCCACGTTAAAGTCGGCGTCAGAGTGGCGCATGATTGCCGGCTGAATAGAACCGCACAAAACAATGGTCTTGCCCTCGATTGAGGCGTGTTCCAGTAGGTAACGGGCGGTTTCCGGCATGGTGTCGGTGCCGTGAGTAATGAGAATCCGATCCCCCTCCACAGCATTCACGGCAGAGACTAAAACATCGCGGTCAGCATCGGTCATATCCAGCGAGTCCAGTTTGAGCACCGAGCGAATATCGAAAGATACCTCAGTGATTACCCGCTCCAGAATCGAGCGAATAAAGGGCTCACCAATCACCATCTCAGAGTCAAAGTTGTACTCTTTATCGATGGTTCCGCCCGTAGCCAGAACGGTAATGGAGGTCGCGTTACGAATCGTCATATTTCCCCTGAGCCTGAAATCAAAGCCAATACTAACCAGCACTTATCTTACAGGCCCTGAGAAAATCGTTGCTCAACCTCCGGCGCAAATACAACGGCGCCACAGGGCAAAACAAGAGCCATATCAAAGAAAAATTTCTTACAAAATTTTTTCTCCGGTGCCAAAGCGGTGAAAGAAAAGATAAACGTTTGGTTAAGCTACTAGTCAGTTAGGGTAATTTTCACCCGAACAACTTTCACTCGAAACTAACCCCCGCTAACAAAAAAATTTTTCCGAGCTTCAAATACCGCAGAAGAAGTAGTACCTTGTTGCTGTCCAACAGCAGACTGTTAGACAACGAAATAACCCAACAAATCGCACAAGAACCTATTGACTAGGCTAAATGCCTGGGAAAATAGACAACAGGTATACACACGAAAAGAGTATTCCCATGAAGTGGACCAAGAAACTTGGTGCGGCAGCAGGCGCTTCAGCGCTGCTAGCTCTGGGTACAGTAGCCCCCGCAAACGCATACACTTTCCAAACTCAGGTTCCCGAGACCCCTGAAAATACCGAATCCCTGCCGATTGTGAGCACCTATCACAAGAGTGATCACCTCAAGGCAAACATTCTCAACGCTCGCCCGGTTTGCAATACCTGGGAGGACTACCGCACCGTGGTCTATCAGACCGATGAATCGTTTACTCCGGTAGGTACCATCTCCACCAAGAACCAGACCCAGAAAGATATTCCTCTCACCCAGGATCTTTCTAAGACCCAGACCGTGAGCCTGAGCGTCAACGGCTCCCGCACCGAGAGCCTCAACGTTAACCTGGGTGGAACCGGCAACCTCAGCAAGGGCAGCATTGACGCCGGCCTTGCCTACTCCCTGGCTAAGACCGTGGGCGGAGATGCCTCCTACAGCCTCTCCTGGTCAGCTGGCCAGACCATTGGTCCCTACGATGTTCCCGCAGGCTATACTGGCGAAGCCACCTACGGCTTCAAGATGGTGAACCTTACCGGCACCCAGCAGTACTGCCAGCTCAACGGCACCTGGTCTAACCCCGTCGCTTGGCGAGCCAACGTGCCCATCAAGAACGAGGTTCAAGTCAAGCTCTACGACAAGAACTCTGACTCCTACATCACCAGCTACGACGAAGACGGCGAGGTAATCTCCTATGGCTAAGAAGTTCCTGAGCGCGGCGGCCGCAGCTCTTTTTGTTTCCGCTTCCCTGGTGACCGTAGCGGCACCCGCTCAAGCAGCTGAAGCACCCGCCGCAACGGCGTCGTCCTCAACAGAAGCCACCGCCCGCTACGACCTCAAGCCCGCCTACACCGTCTCTGCTCTGAAGGCGCCGGGCTACGCTGGCTCCGTTGCGATTCACGCAGAAAACGTGGGAACCGACCGTTACTTTGGCGAGTTCCCGGTGGTCAGTTTCAAGGTTGAGGTTAAAACCGCTTCAGGCCCCAAGGGTGTTGACCGCCTGATTACCCCCAGCTGGTACAACGGTGCCTACGTGCGCGATCTGGGTTTCAATACCGAGACCTCCACCCGCACCTTCATCGTGACCCTCTCTAACCCCGTCAAGGCGGGCGAGAGCCAGTTGATCGGTAGCCTGAGCTTTGGCGACGGTTTGACCAGCGAGGGCCGCCTCACCAACTACATCGAGGTAACCCAGGTTGGCCGAATTGCCGGCGACACCAGCAGCGGCAACGACCAGCGGGTTGATTCCCGTCAGGCGACCCTCACCGATTTCGGAAACCCGAATAAGGGTATTTTCTAGGACGCCGCCGCGGCAACTTTCCGTGCAAGCTCGGCTGATGCTTTCATCAGCCGAGCTTGTACTCGTTGGCCCTGCCGATCGTAGTCGCTCACCTGATCCGGGGTGGCGTAGACCCCGCGCGAGATGCTGTCTGCCCCCAGGTAAGAAAAGAGCGGGCGCAGGGCATAGTCAAGAACGAGCGCGTGGCGGGCTGAGCCTCCCGTGGCTGCAAGGAGCACCGGGGTGTTCTCTACATCGCCGTCTTCGGTTAAGTCCCAGAAGAGCTTGAAAACACCGGAGTAGCTAGCCTTGAAAACCGGGGCTACGGTGATGATTCCGGTGGCTGAGCGCACGTCTTCAAACACCTCTGCCAGCGTGGTGCTGGGAAGGTCGTCAGAGAGCATCTCCGCCATGTCATAGGCGTATTCGCCCAGGTGGTGGGTCACGTGCTGGGCCTCAATCCCCCGCTGGTTTAACTCTGCCAGTGTCTGTTTGAGAATTTTCTCGGCCAACAGGCCCGAGACAGAGTTGCGGGAGCCCCCACCGGTTATCACCGTAATTTTCTGCTTCTTCATATCTTCAGGTTAGACGTAACCGAGAACCATCCACCAGGCGGTACCCACAACGCCCCAGATGATAATGTTCACCACCGAGGCGATGAAGCCTACTCGGAACCACTCGCTGGTGGTCACGTAGCCGGAGCCGTAGATAACACCGGCAGGGCCAGAGGCGTAGTGGGTGAGACCACCAATCAGGTTGCCGATGAAACCCAGTACCAGGGCTGCGAGTATAGCCGGGGCTCCCGCCGCGATAGCGGTACCCAGGAAGACCGCGTACATGGCAACGATCTGGGCGGTGTTGGAGGCGAAGAAATAGTGAACGTAGAAGTAGACCAGGCCGAGAATCAGCAGGGCCAGCGGCCAGGAGAATCCGCCCACCGCGGCTGCCGCGGTATCGCCAATCCAGCCAATCACGCCGAGGTCGTTGAGGTGGGTTGCCATGCCCACCAGTACCGAGAAGAAAATCAGGGTAGACCAGGCACCGGAGTTAGCCGCCATGTCTTTCCAGGTCAGCACCTTAGTGCAGAGCAGAATCGCAATACCCACGAAAGCAGCAGCGGTGGCGTCCACACCCAGGGCAGAGCCGGAAATCCAGAGAACCAGCAACAGCAGGAAGGTCACGAGCATGATGATTTCCTTAGAGCTCATCTTGCCCATCTCGTGCAGTTGCTGGGCAGCCTGTGAAGGAGCCTCGGGGGTCTTCTTAACGGTGGGGGCGTAGACCTTGCTCATCACCCAGGGCATGGTCACCAGCGCAACCAGACCCGGTACCAGAGCGGCAATTGCCCAGGTGCCCCAGGAAATTTCAACGCCGGCGTCCGAGGCAAAACCCACCGCAATGGGGTTACCCGCCATAGCGGTAACAAACATAGCCGAGGTAATGGTATTGACCTGTACCGAGGTCAGCGAGAGATAGGAGCCCAAGCGCTTACGGGACTCGTCTGACTCGGGGTGGGAGTCGTTCACGGTCGCCAGCGATTTAATAATGGGGTAGACGACGCCGCCGGCGCGGGCGGTGTTGGAGGGGGTGGCAGGTGCCAGAATCAGGTCTGTGATTGCCATGCCGTAGGAGAGCCCCAGCGATGACTTACCGAGCATCCTCACAAAAATCAGCGCAATGCGCCTGCCCAGGCCGGTAATCAAGAAACCATCGGCGATAAAGAAGGCGGCAACAATCAGCCAAATCGATGAACTAGAGAAGCCCTGTAGCGCTTCGTCCTTGACGTTCATGGTGCCGGTAATCATGGCAACCGCCAGGCCAATCAGCGCCACCGATGCGGTGGGGAGCGGCTGCAGAATCAAACCCAGAATGGTTCCCACGAAAATCGCGGTCATGTGCATACCGCGGGGGTCAACGCCCTCGGGAACCGGTAAAAAGTAAATCGCAAGAGTCACGATGGCGATAATTGCCACCTTAATCGCCATAGACTTTTTAGCTTTGGCGCGCTTGCGATCGTCTGTTGGAGTAGCGGTAGTCTTTCCAGCCGGTGTAGCTGTGCTCATGATGCCTCAATCGCCGAATTCATGGGTTTGTGTCGTTTTAATTATGTCACCAAATATTGCTGACCACCCAGCTGGCAGGGCTACTCCCGGCCAGTGTTACTAGTAGCCAAGCTTGGCATTTTTCAAAATAGGCAGGGATTCTTTCGCCTTCTCAACCAGGGAAAGGTCAAGGTCAACCACCTCAACCGCAGGCTCCATACCGAGCTCCGCTACGGTCACGCCAAAGGGCGAAACCACCCGCGAAAAGCCCACCCCATAGGGGCCGGTAATGTCGGTATCGGGGCTCTGGAACTCAGAGGCCCGCGGGTCTGCCTGATCCACCGCAATCACAAAGGAATTGGAGTCAAGTGCGCGAGCGCTAGTCAACAACTGCCACTGGGCGAGCTTGCCCTCTCCCCCGGCCCAGGAGGCCGCCACCACCATCACCTGCGCCCCCGCCCGCGAAAGCTCGGCGTAGAGTTTGGGAAAGCGTACGTCATAGCAGGTGGTCAGCCCAAAAGTTACCCCGGCGATCTCGACGGTCACCGGCTCGCTGCCCTCTGCCACGCCCTCGGATTCCTGAAAGCCGAAAGCGTCATAGAGGTGAATCTTGGTGTAGACGGTCTGCTGCCCCTCGGGGGTAACCACCCGCAACTCGTTGGTGACTCGTGGCGCCTGCGGGTCGGTGTTTTCTTCGGGGGTGAAGCCGCCCGCCACCACGGTAATCTCGTGCTGGGCCGCCACGCGGGCCAGTCCCTCTTCCCAGCGGCGCTTGCCCGCAGCGGCGTCGTCGTGCAAACGCCCGCCGAAGGCCAGCATGGCCGCCTCGGGGAAAATAATGACGACGGCGCCCGCCTGCGCCGCGCGCTCAGCGGCGGATGAGACCTGCTTCAGGTTGGTCTCAAGATCCTTGGTAGAACTTATCTGGCCTAGAGCAACGCGCATAATCCCTGCCTTTCTCTGCTGCGGCGGGGTGGGCTAGAGGCCGGCTGCCGCCTTGAATGCCTTAACCATATCCTCAGCGCTGGTGCCCGAGTCAACGTTATCGAGCACCTTGCCCTCAACCGCAAAGCTGGGGGTACCCTTCACGCCCCAGTCAACGCCCTGCTTGTAGTCGCTCTCAACGGTTTTGAATACTTCATCGCTGTTGTAGTCGCTGGTGAACTGCTCAACGTCTAGGCCCAGTTCCTCAGCGTAGGGGCGGAAGTAGTCGGAGAAAACAACGTTTTCATCGGTTTCTTCGGCCCACTTCTCCTGGCCTTCAAAGACCTTGTGCGCCATTTCAAGGTGCTTGCCCTGCTTCTCAGCGGCCTGCACCGCCTGGGCAGAATGCACCGAGAACTGGTGCATGGGCAAGGGAAAATGCTTGACGGTCACATTCATCTGCCCCGCCAACATACCGGCGGCCTCTTCGTAGGCGGGCTCACCGCGCTTGCAGTAGGGGCACTGATAGTCTGTAAAGAGGGTCACGGTGGGCGCGCCCTCGCTCAGATCATTGAGGTGGTAGCCCTGATCATCGCGCAGGTTGGTTTCCTTGGCACCGGACTCCTCAGCGCTGTTATCTGAAGAGCTGTTTTCGGCGCTGCTCGAAGAGGATGAATCCTCCGAACCGCAGGCAACCAGCCCCAACACAGCCAGCGCAGCTGCCGAGCCAAACACACCGCGGCGACTCAGGCTACGAGCCAGCACAGAATCAAGAAGCGAATCAGACATGGTTTCCTCTCCGAAGTTTCCTCTTCACAGAAAAGCCCGCTGCGGGGCGCACTCTACTGACTCTAGCCTGACACGCTAGAGACAGGGTTTTTAGGCACGTGCCGTCAGATTACGTTTGGGGTGTGGCGACTCTAAGACTGAGCCTGCCTGTTATGTGGGGTTCGGTCTGGCCCGCGCCTTGGGGCGCTGACTGGCTAAAAACCCGAAAATTCTGGTATTGTTGCAACCGTTGCGCTCACGCGCAATTGTGCCTCCATAGCTCAGGGGTAGAGCATTTCCCTCGTAAAGAAAAGGTCGTCGGTTCAAATCCGACTGGGGGCTCTGAAAATAACGCCGCTACCGTTATCCGGTAGCGGCGTTTTTCTACCCGCCGGGGCGTCGTCCTAGCTACGCCACAGGCCGTAGGTCTTGGCCAGGTGCGAGACCTTCTTGGCGCGGGCAAGGCGGGGCAGGTAGGAACCGTCCTTGGGAATGGAATCGCCCTCAGCCTTATTCAGCAAATCGCGGGCCCACTGAATTTCCTCCTCGCTGGGGGCAAGCGCCAGGTTGATGGTATCAACCTGGGCAGGGTCAAGAGTCAGCTTGCCCGTCATACCCGCGTTGGAGGTAATTGCGCAGTCGGCGAAGAGCTCAGAACCGTGCTTACCCACCGAGGGGCCGTCGATGGGCCCGGGCAGCTCGCCGGCACGAGATGCCAGCACCAGCTGGGTGCGCACGTAGGCCAAAGACATGGGATCAGCGGCAATACCGGTGTCTTTGCGGAAATCGCCAATACCGAAAGCCAGGCGGAAAACCCCGGGAGCCTTAGCAATCTCGGGGGCATTCAAAATACCCACGGCCGACTCAATCAGCGCAATAATCGGAGTTCCCGGGGGCAGCATCATGGCGGTGCGGGTCACCATGTTGGGGTCTTCCACCTCAGCCAACATCACACCCCGCAGCCCCTTGGCTTTCGGCAGCTCCGCGACGTCCTTCTGCCAGTGCTCGGTCGCAAACTTATTAATACGCACCCAGGCTTCAACACCGTTGTTGAGCCAGTGCATCACCTTCTCGCGGCACTCGTCTTTCTGGGGCTCGGGAGTACCGTCTTCCAGGTCAATCAGAATCGAATCAGCTTCAGATTCCAGGGTTTCCTCAAGGCGCTGCTCATCGGCGGTGGCGGTCAAGAGCATCCAGGAACGGGAAAGACGAGCCGGCAGATTCGCGGCACGTTCATTGCGGTGAAATTGGACCACGGGGGACTCCTCACGGGTAACGGTTTAAACTCGCCTTTCAGTTTAGTTTGTGTCATGGCCACCCGCACCTGTTTACCAACCAGCGAACAGGCGAAACTTATGTGTTTCTGCTTGCTGTCAGCGTAGGGTGGTTGTATGAGAAAAATTCCTTTTGGCCCGGGCGCCCGCCCTGTTTCCCAGGTGATTTCGGGGCAGATGCGCATTGCCGATAAATCCGACTCCGAAATTCGTGCGCTCTACGACAGCGCCCGATCAGCCGGAATTGACTTCTTCGACCACGCCGATCTTTACGGCTTCAACTCCCCTGCCGCTGCCGGTGCCTACCACTACTGCGAGCAGCGCTTCGGTTCGGCCCTGGGCCTGTCTTCTGCTGACCGCGAGGAGATTCTTCTTCAGACCAAGACCTCCATTGTGATTGGTGAAACCACCTACTACGACTCCTCTTATGAGCACATTGTGGCCTCGGTTGACCGCTCGCTTGCTGCCCTGAAAACCGACTACCTCGACGTTCTTCTGCTGCACCGCCCCGATGCCCTGCTGGAGCCCGAAGAGGTAGCCCGTGCCTTTGACGCTTTGGAATCTGCGGGCAAGGTGCGCTCCTTCGGGGTTTCTAACTACACCCCGCGCCAGATTGAGCTACTGAAAACTGCGGTCACGCAGCCGCTGGTAGCTAACCAGATGCAGCTCTCCCTCACCCACGCGCCGGTGATTGCCCAGGGAATTAACGCCAATATTGCTGGGGCCTCGGACTCTGTTGTGCTGGACGGCGGCGGCCTGCTCGACCACGCCCGCTTAGCGGGTATCACCCTACAGGCCTGGTCGCCTTTCCAGGCAGGAGGCGAAGCAGGGCTGATTTTTGACAGGAACCGCTTCCCTTCCCTTAACACGCTCCTTGATTCCCTGGCCGCTCAGTACTCTGTTTCGCCCGAGGCCATTGCGGTTTCTTGGATTACCCGGCACCCGGCTGAGATTCAGGTGGTTCTGGGCACTACCTCCCCCGACCGCCTGAAATCGGCTGCCGCCGGCGCCGACATCCGCCTCACCCGCCCCGAATGGTACGCCCTCTTCAAGGCGGCGGGGCACAGGGTGCCGTAGGGGTCTCCCGCACCGCGCCGTCGTCCTCCCCCGCCTAGCCACCAGTACGTTACTTGTAACTCAGTTACAAACTGGTGGCTCGCCCGTCTATGCGGGGAGCACGTTCATAATATAGAGAGGGAAAAAGAAAACGTGTCACACACACCTCGTTAATACCAACATTCGCATCTTTAGGAGCCCTCTTGAAAAAGAAGAAGCTGGTAACAGCTCTGACGACAGCCGCAGTAGCGATCGGTTCTCTGGGCCTAGGAGCAGCACCTGCTAACGCTCAGGTCAACAGCGGTCAGTTCTACACCACCTCCCAGTACGGCGTTGCCTCCCAGTACCACGTGTACGCGAACAACATTGACTGGAACCAGAAAGTCGGAGTTGTCTTTTACTTCGACGGCGATTACTGGAACACCTCCCAGTCTAAGATTTACAACTACAACAACAGCGACCTCAAAGCGATGGCTGCCGAAGCCAATTCCCGCAACATGGTTTTCGTTCCGGTAGTTAGCCCCGATAAGAACGCAGGTGGTGACGGTATCACCTGGTGGGAGAACGCAGACTTTAACGGTAATTGGTTCCGAGCGTTTGCAAAAGACTTCATCGCATCGAAAGGTATCGACCGTTCAAACGTATGGACCGTTGGGTATTCAGGCGGTGCAGAATTTCAGACTTTTGAACTCGGTGCAGACCGTCAGTGGGAATGGCGGTCAGGTGGCGGCAATCTCATCATCGGTGGCGGTGGTTCCGATGGAATGCAGACCACCCCTGACAGCGCTACTCGCAATATGCCCTGGTACTGGTACGCAGGTACAGCGGACGGTAAGGGCGTTACGTGGCCTACAACCTGGTCGGCATTTGGAGCCGCTTACCAGGGAAACGGGGTCTACAAGAGGTCTGGATTCACCAATGCTCACGTTTATGAGCAGCAAGGTGTAGACCACTACCATTACAACTTTGCAGCTTATCTACGCGACTCCTTCAATCGTGCCGGGGTAGCCAAGAAGTCATCTACTGCATCTAGCGGCTTTTCTCTCGTGAACGGTATTCGTGCTTACTACTACTCGCACAACGGAGCTTCTGTCTACGGCGTGCCGACCTCCAATGAGTTCCCACTCCGTGACGGTGGTGTAGCGCAGAATTTCTCTCGGAACTCCTCAATCTACTGGACTCCTCAGTTCGGTACTCACGGCGTCCCCTTCTACATGGGTATTGGTGCAAAGTACAAGGCTGATGGCTACGAGAACCGATACGGTTTTCCGGCAACCGACGAGTACGCAGTTCGTTACGGTGGTGCAGCTCAGCAGTTCAATAAGTTGGACGGCAGCGGTCATCGCTTCTTCCTCTACTGGTCACCTTCAACCAGTACTCACTCCATTTACCGAAACGGTAGTATCGGACATCGATTTGAACAGAGCGGTTGGGAGGCGGGTCTGGGTTTCCCTGTGACTGACGAGCAGGGCTTCCGTGACGGCGCAAAGCAGGTATTCAAGAACACCCAGACAGGCTATACAACCGCTGCCTATTGGTCCCCTCAATACGGCACTCACACCTCAAACCAGAACGGTGCGATTCTTGCCAAGTGGGCAGCAGCGGGGGATTTCAATGGTTACGGTAAGCCCATCACTGACGAAGTGAAAACCGGTAGCGGTTACGTGCAGTACTTCGGTAGCAGAGGGTGGGAGACCGGAATTTACTACTCCAACTGGACTGGTACTCACGCTATTAACTCAAGAGATGGTATTTACTGGAGCTGGGTGAATAGCGGTTACACCGAAGGTGTTGGTTTCCCTGTAACCGACGAGCAAGCGCTGGGCAACAACGGCGCATCGGTAATGTTCAAGAAGGCGAACGGCGAGCGAACCCTCTACACCTGGAATAACGCTGAAGCTAAGGTTCACAAGATGAACGGTAACGGTGGAATTTACTGGAGGTGGGTCGCTGAGGGCGGTGCCAATAAGCTAGGCTACCCAACAAACGAAGAGCACGGCTACCAGGGTAAGACTCGACAGGATTTCTCCAACGGCAAGACTATCTTGTGGACTCCTCAAACTGGCGCTTACACCGTCGATACCTCGACTCTTTCCTAGGACGTGAACAGACAGGATTCTCTTAGGGGATTCTGCTTTGCAACACTAAGTGCTCTCTCCTTTTAAAAAAGGCTCTCTCGCTAGAGGTAGTGGGGAGGGCCTTGTTTTTATGCCCTTGGGGTATCTCGACATATAGTCGACTATAAGTATTCATAGAGAAAATGAGAGGGCTCGTTCCCGTCTATGCGGGGAGCACTGCGGCTTCATGTGCCTTCATGACAATATCTCGGGCTCATCCCCGTCTACGCGGGGAGCACCTTGCGCGTGGGTTCAATGATTTGGCGGAGCGGGGCTCATCCCCGTCTACGCGGGGAGCACTCCGTAGAGGGTTCCTTCTGCTTCGATTACGAAGGCTCATCCCCGTCTACGCGGGGAGCACAAAACTTGAGCCGGGCACGCTCACCCTGCCCCGGGCTCATCCCCGTCTACGCGGGGAGCACTCTTTCCCGCCCCGGGGGCAACACTAGTGCGCAGGCTCATCCCCGTCTACGCGGGGAGCACTTCTGGTGTGAAGACGATGCGGCAGGCTGAGACGGCTCATCCCCGTCTACGCGGGGAGCACTCAAAAGGATTCGCCACCTTCACTTCCTCAGGCGGCTCATCCCCGTCTACGCGGGGAGCACCTATCAGAAGGAAGCGGCTAAGGCACTGAACGAGGCTCATCCCCGTCTACGCGGGGAGCACTCAAGAATGGGTGTGCCCCCGGCACGCTCCCCCGGCTCATCCCCGTCTACGCGGGGAGCACGGTGAAAAAATTCCGTAGCGGTTCCCCCACCGAGGCTCATCCCCGTCTACGCGGGGAGCACGGGCCGTGGTTCCCATGCTTCAAGTTTGATTGAGGCTCATCCCCGTCTACGCGGGGAGCACGTATGCGGTCACGGTCTTTTCACTCTTTTTCTTGTGGCTCATCCCCGTCTACGCGGGGAGCACATCTGTGACGACCAGCCATGCCTTCTTGTCGTGGGCTCATCCCCGTCTACGCGGGGAGCACCGCGAAATTTGCGCAGGTCAGGCAGGACATGGAGGCTCATCCCCGTCTACGCGGGGAGCACACGCCGCCAACGCCCGCGGCCTCAAAACCCTCAGGCTCATCCCCGTCTACGCGGGGAGCACGTCGCGGTGCTTCTTACCGAGGTCGTAGGCTTCGGCTCATCCCCGTCTACGCGGGGAGCACGTCGCGGTGCTTCTTACCGAGGTCGTAGGCTTCGGCTCATCCCCGTCTACGCGGGGAGCACTAATCTGCTCACCCGGTGCCCATAGAAGCGAAAGGCTCATCCCCGTCTACGCGGGGAGCACAATCTGGGGTGAGGGCAGGCGCTTTGACGGCTGGGCTCATCCCCGTCTACGCGGGGAGCACTCGAGTCTAAGACTTGGGTTGAGACGTCGGGTGGGCTCATCCCCGTCTACGCGGGGAGCACGGCACCGAGGTGGAGAAGCGAATAGGGATACGGGGCTCATCCCCGTCTACGCGGGGAGCACCACACGGAGGATAGCTTCGCCGCCGCAATCTCCGGCTCATCCCCGTCTACGCGGGGAGCACACTTGCTGACATGCGGAAACTTCCAATCAACAAGCTAAACCTATTCGGTTTGCCAATAGCCCTGACTAAATTTTAGCTCATGTCGTTTCGAATCACTTGTAGGCCCAGTTCCTTCGAGTAACGAACAGTTTTACCAACCAGAACGCACTCAAAGTTCGCATCTAGAACTAAGGCGAGCTGCCCCTTCAGCAGGTAATGCTTTTGCCAGGATGAAAACTGGTTTCTCTCTAGCTCATCCAGTGCTTTATCGAAGGGGTTAGCAATAGCAGGTTTACCGTTATCAGCAAATTGATGAGGTAGCCGAATCGTTGATGCCGCCAAAGTATTCGCTAGTTTCCAGTCAGGTTTATCGGGACTGTCCCTATCAAAAGGCATCTGATCTGCATAATCGTCATGAAGCGGCCTGTAGGTTTGGTCGTCATCAGACTGAACCACAATTACCTCTAGCGTGTCATCGGTATCGCGAACCTTTGCTTCGGCTTTTAGCTCATCGCTATCTTTACCATCTAGCTGAGCGCCTTTAAAGAAGTCATACAGCATTTTTCCATTACGAGGGTTCATCGTATAACCCTCGGCTTTACGTCTGCTACTGCTCATCTTTCCGTCGTAGTCAGAACGTGCCGCTTGCCATTCTTCAATCCATGTTTCGGACAGGTCAGGCATACCGCTGTAGGCTCCCTGAACTAGCGCAGAAATATCTGCGGGAAGTTGCACATCTCGCCCTTCAAAGAAAGGCAGGAGCTGCGCATAACTAGAAAGAAGCAGCGCTTTATTGTAAATCAACTCAGCGACGTCAGGAAATACCGGCGCAGTATCAGAGCTACCCAATTCTTTAACTCCCCTGACATAGCAAACTGGCCTAGCAAACTGAGGCGGACGCTCACCATCTCGACCATGCCTGTGTAAACGCCCCACACGCTGCAATATCAAATCAACCGGTGCATGGTCAGTAACCATCACGTCAAAATCTATGTCCAAAGACTGTTCGATAACCTGGGTGCCCACCACGATGAACCGGTACGGCCGACCGTTTTTCCTGTTTGCCTTCTTCCCCAGTTTCTCAACCAGAATTTTCTCTTGAGCAACGCGGTCCAAAGCAATAAAACGCGAATGAACAAGCATCAACTCTTCAGCTAAGAAGAGACCCTGTAAGTGCGAATAAACCTCCTGAGCCCGACCCACGGTGTTGCAGATAACCGCAGCGCATCCCCCTCCTGTCTCAAGCGGAGCTAGCACCCGGTCTAGTTCAGCAAAGGAGTCGTCAATAATGCGAAGTGAAAGTTGGTTGTGTTCCTGAGGCTGTTCGATCTCCCATTTTTTCACCGCTCCCCCATCCGCGGAAACAGTATGAATAACGGGATACGAAAGATCTACCTCGGCGGAGCGTGGAGGCTCTGCCGGTTTCCTTTTATTTTTCGGACGGCGCCCCTTCGCTTTCACACGCCCTTCAGCATAGGCGCGCATTAGTTTTTGCCTTGCCTGGGCAGGCAAAGTTGCGGACATTAAGATAACCGGTGCCTGCATTTTCCCCAGCCACCTCAGGGCAGTCTCAAGATAAACATTCATGTATGCGTCGTAGGCATGAACCTCATCAATAACCACCACTTTTTCGCCCAGACCCAGGTGTCTGAGCATCACGTGGCGCGATGCCAAAGCCATCATCAGCACCTGGTCAACGGTACCCACAACAAAGTTTGAGAGCACACCTTTTTTCTTAGAAAACCACTGGTGGGCGATCACGTTAGCTTTAACCTTTTCTTCGCCGCTGTAAGGCTCAAAGGTTTGAACTTTCGCGAACCGCTTTCGGTTATATTTTTCATTTAGCTGGTTCTTAGAATGCGCCAAAAACATTGATACAACTTCACTGCTACTAGCCGCATTTTGTGCCCACTGATCGATACGGTCAAAAAGGGCGTTAGCCGTTGCCTGAGTAGGGGCTGCAAACATCATGCCGTTTTTGCCCGCATTATGGGCAAGAATCTCAGCAGCTACCAGTCCGGCTTCGGTTTTTCCCTGGCCCATAGGCGCCTCAATACAAACGAGCCCGCCGTGGGCAAGTGAGCACGCGGCGTCCACCGCTACCTTCTGCATGGGATGCAGGACGACGCCGCTCCCCCAGCCGAATCTCGTGCGGTAGATTTCTTCGGCGGTGAGGTCGGTAAAATCTTCCGGCTGCCAGGGGCGGCTTAGACTAAGGGTTTCAAAGCCGGCTTGAACTCTAGCCTGCTGGTCTTTCGACTCTTCATAGGGGAAGAACTCTGGGTTAGAGGCTATCCAGTCAGACATAATGGTGAGACCGGTGAGAAAGAATTGAACTTCAGGAGTAAGCCCCTTGCCCGCTACTAATTTTTGCAAGGCATCGGCGGCCCCCGTTTCATGTGTGATAAAGGTAAGAAGCTCGTCCCAGGCATCTGCCCAATTCTGCTGATCTGGCCACTGAAAAACTCGGTCGAGTAGCTGCTCGTCTCTACGGCCACGATTGGGGGTTTCCGCATACTCAGCAGGCATACCGTGGTGGGCCCCACTCACCTGAGCTATGCTCCATACTGCCGCATCTTCCTCAACCTGGTACTGCTCCATGAGCCACCTGAAGATAATACTTTGACTGTACTGAGAATGGGGGCACCGCCCCTGAACGGTGGTGAGGTCCGCTGGAAAAATATAACCGCAATCTTCGATTCTTTGGCGATAGACAAGCAAGTCTTGGTTTGCCCAAGCATCCAGCTGCCCTGCGAACTCCGGGGTTGCCTTACCGATATCGTGGGTGCCAACTACCCATGCGACAAAGGCTTCGGTTTCGCTTTCCGATAGATTGAGAGTGCTAGAAATAAGAGCTTTGCTCCCCTGCGATATCCAGTTTCGCCAGAGATATTGGGCAACCTGGGCACTATCCACCATGTGCTGGGCCAGGCTCATCCCCTGAGCTGGGGTTTCCTCATCTCCTGTTTTAGCCCAAAATGACTGAACCTGTTGCGAAAGATTATTTTGAGGATTATCCACCGTACCCATAGCTCCTTTGCGTGATGAGTCTCTTCTATACGATCCGCCGCTTATTTCGGTAGTCTACGAAGCGAGGAAAGGGAGAACAATGACTGCGCAGCTCAACGAAAACCAGATGCTCTCTGAGACAAATTTTACTGAAGCTCTTGACGAGGTATTAGACCAGCTCGAGGAAGTTAACAAGGCCCTTGCTTTCCAATGATTCTCTACCTGTCCGCAGGCTGGCTCAGAAACAACACCCTGCCCCTATAAGAGCTGGCACTCATGCTTTTCCATAGTTGACCTCGGTAGCTTAGGCTAGAAGAAGCGCTGCACGAGCGGCGATGAGCCTTTGTGGATTTTGCTCTTTCCTAAAGGTTGATTCATAATACTCGCGAAGACGAGAAGCTCTCTCTCTCTTCTTCAAAGCCTATATTTATTGAACTTGTGAATTTTTCTTTTAAGGGTATTGATTTTGGTGCTTCAGGCGCGTATCTTCTTGCTATAAGAACAGTGTGCAGACTGGGTAAGACAAAATAAGCCATTTTCTGCTCCATTACTGAAAATCAACGAAGATTTTGAGAGGGAGACCTGATGAACAGCGCCGAGAGGCCACCGAGTTTTAGCCTCGTAGATCAGCCCTGGATTAGAGTTCAGTATCTCGATGGAGACGTCAAAGAAGTATCTCTCATCGGCTTCTTTGAGAACGCCTACCGCATCAAACGGCTGGCCCATGAGGATGCGATTATTGATATAGCAGTTTTTGCAATGCTAGAGGCATGTTTTATCCGAGGCTTTCTCAGGTATCTGGATAGTAGCGAAGACGCCGAGGCGTTTTTTGACGACGAGGGTCAAGTTGATATCCAGGCTTGGCTCAAGCATGCGCTTCAACCGAATGACAGCAACCTGCAGCCTGTTCTTGACTACCTCAACGACCCTGAAATTAAACCTCGGTTCGACCTTTTCCATCCGGAACACCCCTTTATGCAGGTAGCCGACCTGCACACTAAGCAAGGCAAGCACTCTGAGGCATCGAGGATTATCTTCGACTCTGAGTCCAACCACTTTTCCATCCGCGCAGCCGAAGGTAAGAACTCCCTGACCTTCGCCGATGCGGCCCGGCGCCTCATCACCGCTCACGCCTACGACTACTCGGGCATTAAATCCGGCGCTATTGGTGACCCACGAGTTAAAGGTGGAAAGGGCTACCCCATTGGCACCGGCTGGCACGGGGCTACCGGCAAGGTGATCCTGCACGGACAAAACATGGCTGAGACCCTGTTGCTGAACTTCCCCTTCACGGAGGTCTTCGCAACGGGCTTGGATGAAGAGGGCTACTCCGAATTTATTAATATCAATACCGACCTGCCCGTGTGGGAACGCACCCCAGTAGACGGCGCCGCCCAGCGGCAGCCCGCAGAGGAAACCGTTCAGCCCACCGGTGTCTGCGACATCCTCACCTGGCAGTCCCGCCGCATCAGACTATTTCCTAACGCAGACTCTGTCACCGGCGTTCTAGTCTCTAACGGCGACAAGGTTTCAGATAAGTTCATCGATGGCACTAACCTCTTTGACCCCTGGACCAGCTACCGCTATAGCAAGAACCAGTCCAAGGGCAAAACAGATATTTGGATGCCCCTGCAACATGCACAGGAGCGGACTCTCTGGAAGGGCATCGACGCTCTGCTCGCCCAGTCATCTGCTCCCGGAGGCCAAGATAAAAAGCCCATTAAGCCCAGAACATTCGACGGTCTAAGATACTTCCCCCGTTCGAAGCAGGTAAAAGTTCAGCTGGTAGGGGTTGTCTACGGCACCCAGAACGCCGTCATTGAAACAACGATTGATGAGTCCCTACCCATTGAGCTGGCTCTTCTCACCGAAGAGTTTGCCGAACACAAAGCGGTCATCACCGAAAACGCTGAAAAAGCCGTTGAGGCATCGGTTCGTCTGGGTAGCCTCGCCGGCCAGCTTCTGGTGGCAGCAGGTAAAGAATACGTTTTCCAGGCAGACCCCACCGAATCAGCCCTGCACCGGCTCGAGGGCGAGTTTAGGGAGTGGCTAGCAACTATCTCCCACGAAAGTCATCCCGAAGAACTGAAGCGTAGCTGGCATGTGCAGGCCCAGAAGTTCCTCAAGAGAGAGGCTGAGCGGCTGATTGAAGCGGCTCCTCCCAAAGTCCATATCGGCACTCTCAAAGAGGACAACGGAAAAACTGTGCTGACCAATGCCGCTACAGCTTACCGTTTCTACGCAAAAATCTTGAAGGACACCTTTCCCCTCGCCTACCCCACCACCCGAAAGGAGAACCCCGATGAGCACGAGTAACAGCGCCGTTACCGGCCTCGAAGACTTTGTTGCACACAAAATTCATCGACTCTACGCCTCGTACCAAGCAGGGAATTCATCAGCGCGAAAGCAACTCAGCGACCTTAGACGCGCCGTGGGCCAAAACCCCGCCAAGAATCCCCTCGCTTGGCAGTATGTGATTAGCCCCGAAGAAGATGAGGCCTTCCCCGAAGATACAAAATACCGGCAACAGGATCAGCCCACCAGTAAAGAACTGGCTGCTTATTCTGCGCTGGCTCTCTACGCGGTACATCAGCACTCTGAACAGCGCAAAATGCACGCCGCTGGCCACTATTTCGGCACAGCCGTGGGGCAGCTGGTGAGCCGCGGGACGCCGTCCATCAAACGCCGCTTCGACTCGCTAATGCAGGCCCGAACCTTTGAGGGAATCATGTACCATGCCCGCACCCTGGTGCAACTTCTCAAGCAGCAGGAAATTCCTTTTGACTACGGAAAATTTGCAGCGGATCTCGCTAAGCTGCAAAATCCCAAGACAAAAGCTCAGGTTATCACCCGTTGGAGCCGAGATTTTACCTACGGCTTCTCATACCAACCCAAAAACACAGACGAAAACTAGCTTCAAAGGAGAACTATAATGAGCACCTTCATCGACATTCACGCGCTACAGACCCTGCCCCCTTCTAACATCAACCGTGATGACACCGGCGCCCCCAAGACAGCCACCTTTGGCGGCGTACCCCGCCAGCGGGTCTCTTCGCAGGCCTGGAAGTCTTCAATCCGACAGGATTTTTCAGAAAGTCTAGACTCCTCCCAGCTGGGTCTGCGCACCAAGCGTGTGGCTGAAAAAGTCGTCAAACAGATTGAGCAGCTTTCTGAGGGCTACGACAAAGAAAAAGCGCTCTCCGAGGTTGCCGCAGCTTTTAAGACAGTGGGAATTTCTCTGGCAGAACCCAAAAAGAAGAAGAACGAGGAAGAAGATTCGACCTTAGAATCTGGCTACCTGCTTCTGCTCAGCAACCAGCAGATTAACCGCCTGGCCCAGGCAATCGTTGAAGCCAATGGTGAAAAGCTCAAAAAGGCAGACGTTGCAAAAATCCTTGATACCCAGCACAGTGCAGATATCGCCCTGTTCGGCCGTATGCTCGCCGATGCTCCTGACTTCAACGTCGATGCCTCTTGCCAGGTAGCCCACGCCCTGGGAGTGCACGAGTCAGAGCCCGAATTCGACTATTACACCGCAGTCGATGATGTGGTGAAAGAGGCTGAAGAATCGGGTGCCGGCATGATCGGTACTGTGGAAATGATGTCCTCTACCCTCTACCGCTACGCTAATATCAACCTCAACGGTCTGGTCAAGAATCTTGACGATTCTGAGGCAGCTGTTGCTGTAGCGGTTCAGTTCATCAAGAGCTTTATCACCGCCATGCCCACCGGCAAGCAGAACAGCTTTGCCAACCGAACTCTGCCCGAGGCTGTAGTGGTCTCCCTCCGCGATGACCGCCCCGTTTCCTACGTCAACGCTTTCGAAACCCCCGTCAAGGAATCCGCTGAACACGGTCGTCGCTACGAAGCAGCCAAAGCTCTCGCTGCTGAGGCTCAGGAACTTTCAGAAACCTATGGCATGGAACCCGTCAAAAGCTACGTTCTCGCCGTGGGCGACCTCAAGACTGCCCTCGAGGGCCTGGGCGAGGAAACTAACCTCAAGGTCCTTCTTGAATCCCTCTCCACCGATCTCTCTAAGGTTTTGGCGAACTAATGTACTCCCTGCTTCTCAAATTCAAGGCACCGTTACAGGCTTGGGGAGCTGATAGCCGCTTTAAAACTCGCGCTACCAACAATGAGCCCACTAAGTCAGGGGTTATTGGCATGGTAGCGGCGGCTCTAGGCCGGGGTAGAGATGAGTCTGTAGACGATATAGCAGAGCTTAGGTTCGCTGTTCGCACGGACTATCCAGGAACATTAGAGAGAGACTATCAAACCGCCCGCAACTGGTTTGATCCCCGCGAAAAGAACTCACAGCTGAGCAACCGCTACTATCTTGCAGACGCGGTTTTTCTCGTCGCTCTTTCCTCCCCCGATAAAGCCCTGCTCGAAGAGGTTGAAGCCGCCCTGCGGCGTCCTTACTACCCTCTGTATTTAGGACGACGGTCCTGCCCCGCCAACGCCGACCTCGTGCTTGGTATCGAGGCGGGCGACGGCGAAGAGAGGCTTCGCGCCGCTGAGTGGCATGCTCCCGAATGGGTGCAGAAGCAGCTTCCTCAGCTGGTTTCTCTACCTATCTCTCGAGATGCCGAGCCAGGAGAGCCCTCTGATACTTTGCGAGATACGCCGGTGAGCTTTAACCCTGAGTATCGTCAGTATGCTCTGCGGTCCGTCTTTCGAGCCGAGCCCCTAGAAGTTCAGAACCCGCTGGGGCAAGCGCTAGAAAATGACGACTACATGCAGGAGGTGCGTGAGGCATGAGTTACTTCTCAAGAATTCTTCTCAACCCCCAGCGGCGTGAAGCACGCAAACTCATTGCAAGCCCCCAGGCTATGCACGCCGCGGTGCTAGCAGCCTTTCCCCCGCGCGAAGAAGCTGGCTCCGATAGCCGAGTTCTTTGGCGGTTAGACCGCCAGGGGCACGGGTTTGTGCTCTACGTGCAGAGCCCCGAGCAACCGGATTTGCGACATCTTCAGGAGGCCGCTGGCTGGGAGACTCAGCCGGCTGAAACCGTCCACCTGGGCAGGCTCTTGCAGAAACTAGAAAATGGTCAGCAGTGGGCCTTCCGCTACACGGGTAACCCTGTAAAATCCCTGCCTGTAGAAAGCGGGAAACGCGGGCGCGTGGTTCCCCACGTTACGGTAGAACAGCAGATCGGCTGGCTGATTCATAAAGCTCCACAGTGGGGTTTTCGAATAGCTACAGACCCAGAGCTAGAGACTCCCCTGGTGAATGTGGGTGAACGCCTGGACCAAAAGTTCTCGCGCAAGAACCCCCATGATGAAGGACGCCGCGGTACGGTTACTCTACGCCAGGTTCAGTTCACCGGAGTCTTGGAGATTACCGACTCTGAGCTTTTTAAAGAGTCGGTGCTTAAGGGTATGGGCAAGGGCAAGGCCTACGGCTGCGGCTTGCTCACCCTGCGAAATAACTCGTAGTTAGCCCCGGGGCAGAAGCATGTACCGGCCTCTGCCCCGGAGTTTTCCCCATCGTTTCAAAGGCGAGACACATGATTGGCGCTACCCCACCCACGTCACAGGAGCTCACCCGGAGCTCAGAGAGACTTTCATTTATCTACGTTGAGCACAGCGTAATACACCGCGAAGATAGCGCGATTACTGCCACCGATACCCAGGGCACCGTGCATATACCGGCGGCTTCGCTGGGTGCCCTGATGCTGGGGCCGGGCACGCGAGTAACCCACCATGCCATGATGCTACTCGCTGAATGCGGGGCTACTGCCGTATGGGTTGGCGAGCGCGGAGTACGCTATTACGCCCACGGCTCTTCGCTGGCCAAAACCGCTCGGTTACTTCAGGTGCAGGCTGACAAAGTCAGCAACGTGCGCAAGCGGCTGGAGGTAGCGCGGGAGATGTATAACATGCGTTTCCCCGATGAAGATGTTTCGGAGCTGACCATGCAACAGCTTCGTGGCGAAGAAGGGGCTAGGGTTCGCAGAATCTATCGTGAGCATTCAGAACGAACTGGAGTTGCCTGGAATTCTCTAAAATACGACCCCAATAATTTCGATGGTTCAGATCCCATTAATAAAGCTCTCTCGGCTGCTCACGCCTGCCTGTACGGGGTGGTGCACGCGGTAGTGGTTTCTTTGGGTTGTTCGCCCGGGCTAGGCTTCGTGCACACGGGCCATTCCCGAGCTTTTATCTACGATATTGCGGACCTTTATAAAGCCGAAATTACGATTCCAGCTTCTTTCGAGGTGGTAGCTGAAAGCACTGAGGATATTGGGCCACGAACTCGGCGCGCCGTTCGAGAGAAGATTAAAGACGGCAAGATACTGCAACAGTGCGCGCGGGATATCCAGAAGCTACTTATACCTGATCAAATTGAGGAAAACGAGTGGTACGCGGAGGTACTTTCGCTGTGGGGCGAGAATGGAGAGCTTCTTCAGGGCGGGCAGAACTACGGCGGTGAAAGCGCATGATTGTGGTTGTGCTTTCAAACTGCCCGCCGGCTCTTCGCGGGGATTTAACGCGCTGGTTGCTGGAGATTAGCTCCGGGGTCTACGTTGGGAAAGTGAGTGCCCGGATTAGGGAGCACCTGTGGGAACGAATCACCGCTTCGGTGCAGTCGGGGCGAGCCCTGATGGTCTTCTCGGCTAATAACGAGCAGGGCCTAGATTTCAAGGTTCACCGCCACCAGTGGGAAACCGTTGATTTTGACGGAGTGACCCTGATGCGCCGTCCCACGGCTGAAAGCAAGAAACCAACCTTCGTGAAGAAAGGTTGGTCAAATGCAAGTAAGTACAGGATGGGACGACGCCGCTCCTCCTAACTCCCCTACTTCAGCACCTTCGCCACGCCGTCATTCATCTGTACCACGTGGTCTACGGAGTCGGTCATGGTGAGGTCGTGGGTGACCATCACGGTGGCTACGCCGAACTCGCCGGTGACATCGGCCAGCAGGGAGACAATCGAGGCTGAGCGCTCGGCGTCTAGGGCTGAGGTGGGTTCGTCTGCCAGAAGCAGCGAGGGCGAGCCCATGAGTGCCCGGGCGATGTTGACCCGCTGCCGCTGGCCGCCGGAGAGCTGGTGGGCGCGGCGGTCAGCTGCCGCGGAAAGACCTACCATATCGAGCAGGTCATCTGCCCGGGAGCGGGCTGCCCGCAGGGCCTTACCCCGGGCACCGTTCATGTGCGCCACCAGCACCAGCTGCTCCCGGGCGGTCAGCGAAGGCAGCAGGTTGGGCTGCTGGAAAATAATGCCAATTTTCTCTGCCCTCAGCTGCGCCCGCTCGCGGTCGGAAAGGGAGCCGACCGAGGCGCCGTCCAACAGCACGGTTCCGGCGGTGGGCTTCACCAGGGTCGCGGCCACCCACAGCAACGACGACTTACCGGAGCCCGAAGCGCCCACAATCGCCGTCATCTCCCCGGCAGAGGCAGAGAAGCTCACCGAGTCCAGCGCCTTAAGAGTGGCGGGGTTACCGGCGGAATCAACGCCGTCAGGATATTCGAGGGTGATTTCTTGTAATTTCAAAACTTCCCGCGAAGCAGAAGAAACAGAAGATTCAGAAGCGTGAGCGAGCAGGGTCATTAGTTACCTCCCAGGGCAATCATGGGGTCAATTTTGGTTACGCGGGCTGTGGCGATGAAGGAGCCAAGAATACCGAGCACCCAGATACCCAGCGCCGGGCCCGCCACGGTGGCGAGCGAGAGAGTAAAGGGCACGGTTCCGGCAGCCAGAGCGCCCAGACCCCAGCCGATGAGTAGACCGCCTGCGGCGCCGATGAGCAGAACGATTGCCGCCTGCACCAGGGCA
This sequence comes from Rothia aerolata, assembly GCF_014635585.1. Taxonomy (GTDB): domain Bacteria; phylum Actinomycetota; class Actinomycetes; order Actinomycetales; family Micrococcaceae; genus Rothia; species Rothia aerolata. The sequence continues at coordinate 211,073 of NZ_BMDC01000003.1, read as the reverse complement.
TCACGCAGCAGGTAGCCGGTGGAGCCGCCCAGGGCCCGCATCACTGCCAGGTCGCGGGTGCGCTGAATAGTCCAGACGGTCAAGAAAGAAAAAGTCACCAGCGCCGAAATTCCGTAGAGAAAACCCTGCATTGCCTTCAGCGAGCCCTGCTCGGACTTGTAGGCGGGCAGCCCGGCGAAGGAGTCGCCGGTGCTGGTGGCGATGGTGTGGGTTTCATCGGCCAGGGACTGCAGGACGTCGTCGCTCGCCGCCGGTGCCGCAACGGCCAGAACGGTGCCGAGTGCGGTGGAGGGCTGGTGGGCCACCTGCTGCCAACCAGCAGTGTTTGCCCAAATCACGGGCTGGTGGGAGTAGTAGGTATCTTCAACCACACCACCCACGGTGAAGTCGATTCCCGAAACCGAGACCTTATCGCCGGGGGCTACCCCCGCCTCTTCTGCCACGGTTTCACCGATCACCAGGGTGTTCTCGGCAAGCTCTTCAGAACCGGCCTTGGCAGGCCCCACCGAGTCAGCCATGAGGGAAGAATCGGCGGGAATACCGATCAGCGCGGCGCTGGCCGAGCTCGCGCCGTCCACCTTAGTCTGGGCAAAGCCCACCGGGGTGGCAGAATCAACAGAGTCAGAACCAGCCCAGGCAGCCTGGTCTTCAGCCGTGACCGCAGAAGAGGTAAAAGAAACCTCGGGCTCGCCGGAGCCGCTGGCGGCAAACACAAATCGGTCAGCCTTAAAAGATTCAAGGGCAGCGGTGTTCTGCTTGCCCAGTCCGCCGGTGAGGCCGGTGAGCATCACCAGCAGCAGGGTCAAAAGCCCCACCACCGACGCAATCAAAACAAAGCGGCCTTTGGCAAAGAAAATATCTCTGATTCCCAGAAACACGGTGCGCCCTTTCGTCTCAGCAAGATGTGATATTTCAATTCTTCCGGGGCAGGCGAAAATGCACATCGCGCATAGGGTTGAACCTGAATCAACCAAAAGGTTGATGCCCTCTATCAACCGCTCTGGCAAGATAAGTCGGCGGTGCTAGTCTTGAGAGCAGTGCCGCGGTGAAGCGTTAGGAAGGGGCAGAGGGTGCGTACCGAGGAGTCCTCAGTTCTACAGGTGCTGCGTATTAGCCTGCACGTGATGTTTGCGTTTCTGCTGGTCACCGGCTGTGTGTTAGCGCTGCGCGATGGGTCTGCCCCCGCCGTGCTCATCTGCCTGGTTCTTCTGCTCGGGGCGGTCTATCTCTGCGGCACGGTTCTAGAAAACCGCTTCGCCCACGGTGCATTCGGGGGCTCACCCGGCGCTAATCTGGCGGCCTCTAAACCGCGCCTGGCCTATCTCTGGTTGGTTCTTATTGTGGGGCTCTGGGCGGTTCTTTTCCTTCAGCATCTGAGCTTTACCTGGCTCATGTTCCCGATTGTATTCCTTCTGCTGCATTTATTGCCCCCTGCGCTGGGGCTGGTAGCGGTACTGACCCTGACCCTCTTTTCCATCGGTTGGCCGATTGTTGCTCCCCAACATGATTTTTCTCCGGGAACGGTGATTGGCCCGGTCATGGGCACCCTGCTGGCGGTGGTCATCTCCTTCGCCTACCGGAGTCTCTATGCCGATTCGCTCATGCACCAGCGCACCGCCGAGAAGCTGCGCGCGACCCGGGCCGAGCTTGCCCTGCGCGAGCATGAATCGGGCCGTATCGAGGAGCGCGAGCGTCTGGCCCGCGAAATTCATGACACCCTGGCGCAGGGGCTTTCGTCGATTGTGCTGATTTCGCGGGCAACGGCCCAGAGCCTGAGCACCGGAGAAAACGACAAGGCCGCCGAGCAGGTGCAGGTGATTAACCGGGTTGCTTCAGAGAACCTCGCCGAGGCGCGGAGGTTTATTCGCGACCTGTCGTCGCCACAGCTCACCAATTCTCTAGCGCCTGCCCTAAAGCGGCTCTGCGAGACCACCGAGGAACAGGAGGCCGCCCGCGGCCACCGGCTCGAGTGTATTTTCCGCCCCGACGGCGACGCCGATTCTAGCCAGCTTGCCCCCGAAATTCAGGAAACCCTCATGCGCATTGCCCAGGGCGCTCTGGCGAACGTGACCGCCCACGCCCGCGCCCAGCGCGCGGTGGTCACGCTGGGGGTCTGGGAGCACAGCGTGACCCTCGATATTTATGACGACGGCCGCGGTTTTAGTCCCAGTCTCATTTCGGCGGAGAAGCCCGGCGGAGAAAGCGGTTTTGGCTTTACTTCCCTGCGCAGGAGGGCTGAGCAGATGGGTGGGGAACTGAGCATTGACTCGGCTCCGGGTGAGGGTACCGTGGTGTCTGTGAGCCTGCCCCGCCCGGCTCTCGTGAAGGAGGAATCGTGACTATTTCGCTGCTGTTAGTGGATGACCACCCGATTGTGCGCGCTGGCCTACGCGCCGTTTTTGATGCTTTTGACGATATGCAGGTGGTGGCTGAGGCCGGGGACGGCGCCGAGGCCCTTGAGATCCTTCGCGGCCTCACCGAGGCAGGAAAGCCGCCGCACGCCGTCATTATGGATATTCAGATGAAGCCCATGAACGGCATTGACGCAACGCGGGAAATCACGCGCGCCGGTGGGCCGCCGGTGCTGGTGCTCACCACCTTTGATACCCGGAGCGACATTGTGGCTGCGGTGCAGGCGGGGGCGCTGGGCTACCTGCTCAAGGATGCCCCGCCCGAAGAAGTGCGGCAGGCAGTCAAGGCAACGGTGGCGGGGCAGCGTACCCTCTCCCCCGATATCACCGCGGCCCTGCTGGACCACATGCGTGAGCCCACCCCGGTGCTGAGCCCCCGCGAGGTTGAACTCTTGCAAGCGCTGGCAACCGGCGCCACCAACAAGCAGCTGGCGGAACAGCTCTTTATCTCTCAGGCAACGGTCAAAACCCACCTGGTACACATCTATTCCAAGCTGGGGGTCGATAACCGTACCTCAGCCCTTGCTAGGGCACGGGAGCTGGGCCTGATTTAGTTATGGACAGTTAGGGGGCCTCACGGCGTTCGAGGTTGACAGCATCGGGATCTTCGGTTGCCACGGAAGCAGTAGAATCTCTGTTGGCTGCCGCCATCTCGCTCTTGGTGTTAGCGGAGGCAAAGTGGCGGTCTTTCCAGGCCAGGGCGGGAACCTCCACCACCTTCCACAGAAGAATTCCGGTAGCCAGGCCAATGGCAACCAGCACCAATACCAGCACAGGCTTGGGCAGAAAGTGCAGGTGGGGTTCAAGTAGCTTGTAGAGCACATCGTGCACCAGGTAAATCGAGTAGCTGGAGAGGCCCAGCACCTGCAGGAACCTCCACTGCAAAATGCTCATCACCAGGTTGCCCAGACCCTGGCGGCTAGCCACCTGCCCCCAGAGCACCATCAGGGCAGCCGCCACTGCCTGCAGGGTATAGCGCAGGGTCTCGCGGAAGAGTTCATCGCGGTAGACCAGGGAAAACAGGTACATTGCCACCGCAAGAATCATCACCCAGTCACGGCCCAGCATCGGCACCGTACGCTCCTGCAGCTGGTGGGCATAGCGTCGTCCAGCCAAAGGCTTACCCAGCACGCTCTCCGACGAACGGTGGGTAAAGAACCAGACCGCCACCAGGGTGCCCACCGCGATTGCCTCAACGCGGGTGTCGGTGCCGAAGTAGATTCGGTCTGTGCTGGCGCCATCTAAGAAGAGGAAGAAACGCGCCAGCATCGAGTAGACAATAGCCACCACAGCAATGCCCACCACAATCTTCAGGTAGTGGCGGGACTTCACCGCAAAGAGCCAAATCAGGGCAAAGACCAGGTAGAACTGCTCTTCAATCGAGAGCGACCAGGTCACATGGGTACCGGGTAGCACCGAAATCTGGGAATCCAGGTAGCGCCAGTTGATAAAGAAGAAAATCTGCCCCAGGAAATCCAGCACGTCAATGGACCCACCCAGCGCCATATAAATCAGGGTGGGAACAATAACCACCAGCGCCAGCGGCGGCACAATCTTAATCAGGCGGCGAAGATAGAAGCCGAAAATATCAAAACCGCCGGTTTTCTCCCGCTCCCGCAGCAGCAAAAAGGTGATGATAAAACCTGAAATTACAAAAAAGATCGTTACGCCGGAGCCACCGGGCACAAAAGTTAGACCGGCGTGGGCAAAGACCACCAGGAGCACGGCAAATGCTCGCAAGGCGTCGATGTGAGCGTAGCGATTCATGAATTCCCCAAAGCAAATTATTGCAAACAGGCGCGCGAGAGCCTGAAAATTTCCCTGAAACCTTGAATCTACCACTGCCGGGGCCGTGAATCGGGGAGGGTTTTGTCCACACTTATTTTGAGGCGCCGCTCACCGGACGGCGCTAGTCGGCCAGTGCTGCGGGTTCGGCTGCGGCGCGCTGCGCCTGCGCCAGGACTGCCTCGGCGGCATCTATATGCTCGATGACCGTCTGCACGCGCCTACTCACCGCCAGCTTGCGGTTGCACTCTAGCCGGCAGTTACCGGCACAGCGGGTCATGGCAAGCGCCTCAGCACACAGCGCCACCGCATTGCCCGCCCGCGACAGGCTGCGGTTGAGGTCAGAGTAATAGCCCTTGGGTGAATAGGGAATATCGGTGCCCTCGCTGGGAGCCAGAATCTGCGCCTGCACCGCCACGGAGCGCACCCGGGGCAGCAAATCAGCCAGGGCATTGGCCTCGGGGATGAGCAGCTCGAAAGTTTCGTCGCGGGGTAGCTTCTCTAAAATCTGGTGAAAGCGATCAAGACCGCGGTTAAAACGATCATGCGACCGCCGCCAGATGCCCTGCCCCAGCTCGGCGTCGTCCTTACGCCCCTGCAAAAAATCTCGCAGACCCACGGCACGCTCCTTCGTTGTCAGCTACCCTATACCTTTCTTAGGTTACCCTAAATTCTTTTGCTGACACACTGTCACCCACCGGTGACTAGCAGCAGCGGGATCCGGGATTTTTCTCCATGCGGTCGGTATAGTCCCGCCAGAACTCGCGCTCGGTCATGGGAGCGTGCGTACAGCCGGTGGCGCGGTGGTGCGCCAGGTACTTCTCGTACTTGTCGCCGCCGAGAACGCCGTTGGCGAACCAGGTGAACTTGGAGAAAGCATCTTTGACGGTATCGAGAACCGGGGTGCTCATGAGTGCCTCCTAGGTTAGGCCTTTCTTTAATCCTACTGCGACGGTACGCCTCTCGGGCGAGTGCGCCTGTCGGGTTGGTGCGCTCGCGGTGCTAGCTATTCTGCCCCCCCCCGCAGGCGACGGCAGCTGGCAGCACTCCCTCTCGCGGGATCGCTTCACTCTCACCGCGATTCACGCCAGCCCCGATGCCAGCTGCCAGCCGCCGCCACCTGCGGGGAGTGAGCTCGACGCAGAGAACAGCCGCCGCAGGAGCTCTCCCCCGCGGCGGCCGTCGTCCTAGTGGCCGTGGCCCGCCGAACCCGAGATAGCCTCGGGATGCTTGGCGTAGTAGGCCCTCCATTCCTTTTCGAGTTCCTTCTCCGACCGGGTCTCAATCATGCCGGCGGGGGCATAAATCTTTGACTCGATGTAGGGATTCTCGTTGGATTCCTTTTCGTGGCCCTTGGCGGCCCGAATAACTTCGATAATTGCCATGAGCACCACGATTAGGGTCAGCACCACGAACACAATCGAGAGGGTTCCCTGCACGAAGGTGTTGCGCACTACCGCATCGATTGCCTCGGGGGTGGCTGCGGCCTTGAAGCTTTCAGCGCCCGATGCCTGGGCCTCTTTGTAGAGGTTGTGGTTGGCCCAGTAACCCACGGCGGGGTTGGAGCTGAAGATCTTCTGCCAGGAGCCCACCACGGTAACCAGCAGGTCGAAGGCCAGCGGCAGGGCGATAATCCAGAGGTACTTGAACTTGCGCTTGTTAGCCGCAATTGCCAGGCAGACCGCCAGGGCAACCGCTGCCAGAAGCTGGTTGGCGATACCGAAGAGCGGGTAGAAGGTGTTGATACCGCCCAGCGGATCGGTCACACCCAGAAGCAGGATTCCGCCCCAGCCTGCCACCATTACTGCGGTGGTAATCCAGGCACCTACGCGCCAGTTGTGGTCGCGGAACTTGGGGAAGAAGTTGCCCAGGGTGTCGGAGAGCATGAAGCGGGCCACGCGGGTACCGGCGTCCACCGCGGTGAGGATGAAGAGGGCCTCGAACATAATGGCAAAGTGGTACCAGAAGCTCATCAAATCCAGCGAGGGCATCATGTTGTGCATAATGCCCGCCATACCCACAGCCAGGGTGGGGGCGCCACCGGAGCGGGAGACAATAGACTGCTCACCCACGTGGTTTGCGGTTTCGGTCAGCAGGTCGGGGGTGAGGTGCACCCCGGTCAGGCCCAGCGAGTTCACGAAAGCGACGGCGCCCTCAACGGTTCCCTGGGTTGCACCGGTTCCGGCGTTCATGGCGAAGTAGATGCCACGGTCAACGGTAATAGCGGCAACCAGTGCCATGATGGCGACGAAAGACTCCATGAGCATGCCACCGTAGCCGATGAAGCGAACCTGGCGCTCCTTCTCAACCATCTTGGGGGTGGTACCCGAAGCGATGAGCGCGTGGAAGCCCGAGAGCGCACCGCAAGCGATGGTCACAAAGAGGAAGGGGAAGAGGGAGCCTGCCCAGACGGGGCCGTCGGAGCGGGAAGCAAACTCGGAGAAGGCAGGAACCGAGATTTCGGGGCGAACCACCACAATACCCACTGCCAGCAGCACGATGGTGCCCACCTTCATAAAGGTGGAGAGGTAGTCACGGGGAGCCAGTAGCAGCCACACGGGAAGAATCGCTGCAATGAAGCCGTAGATAATCACGGCCCAGGCGAGGGTTACGCGGTCGAGGGTCAGGTATTCGACACCCCAGGAGGTCTCTGCAACCCAACCACCAGCAATAATGGCAGCCATGAGCAGCACAAAACCGATGATGGATACCTCGCCCACCTTACCGGGGCGAATGTAGCGCAGGTAAATGCCCATAAACAGCGCAATCGGAATGGTCATACCCACCGAGAAAACACCCCAGGGGGATTCGCCCAGAGCGTTGACAACCACCAGCGCCAGAATAGCGGTAATGATGATCATAATCGCCAGAGTTGCCAGAATAGCGGCGTAACCACCCACGGTACCCAGTTCTTCCTTAGCCATCTGGCCCAGGGAACGGCCGCCGCGGCGCATGGAGAAGAAGAGCACCAGGTAGTCCTGGACGGCGCCGGCGAAGATCACGCCCACGATAATCCAGATGGTGCCGGGCAGGTAGCCCATCTGGGCTGCGAGCACGGGGCCAACCAGGGGGCCTGCACCGGCGATTGCCGCAAAGTGGTGGCCGTAGAGCACGCGGCGGTCGGTTGCCGCGTAGTCCTTACCGTCGGCGTCATACTCGGCAGGAGTTGCGCGGCGGTCGTCGGGCTGGGTGAGCTTGGCTTCGATAAAGCGGGAGTAGAAGCGGTAGCCGATGAGGTAGGAGCAGACCGCGGCAAAAACAAACCAGATGCCGTTAACGGTCTCGCCACGCACAAGGGCGACCATCCACCAGGAGACTCCGCCCAGTAGGGCGATTGCTACCCAGATAGCGATTTTCTTGGGAGTCCATCGTTCGTGCTCACGGTCGAGAACCTCGGGGTCAACGTAGGCGGCGGGCCGCTCCCGATCGAGCACATCAGTTGAACCATGCTGAGAGTAAGATTCACTCATGATGCATCCTTACAGACAACGAAAAATATGAATGTGTCATATAAAACATAGCCGAGTGACCGGATGCACAGCAAAAGTATGGTCAGACCATTACCGAGTGTTTAGCTGAGGGTCAGAACAACCTTTCCAGTGTGCTCTCCCGAGTCGAAATACTCGTGAGCTGCCGCAACCTCTTCCAGCGGGAAGGTCTTGCCCAGATTGGGCTTAATAAGGCCCTTTTCCACCAGCGGCCAGACCGTCTTTTCTACCCCGGCAAGAATCTCTTTTTTCTCCTGCGCCGGGCGCGATCTCAGAGAGGTGGCGTGCAGGTTCAAACGGCGCGAGAGCATCTGCCGCAGATCAATTTCTGCTTCAGCACCACCCTGCAAACCAATGATGGTCAGGTGTCCTCCGGTTTTTAGGGTGCTGAGATTCTGCTTCAGGTATTTTGCTCCCACCACATCGAGAATAAAGTCCACACCCTCGGGGGCCTGCTCCTTGATAGCCTGCTCGAAATCCTGGGCCCGGTAGTTAATGGCTTCGGCACCCTGGCTCTGCAGGAAAGCGCACTTTTCAGGGGTTCCAGCGGTGGTAAAAACCTTCACACCCATGTTTTGCAAAAACTGAATTGCGTGCTGGCCAATACCGCCGGTACCGCCGTGCACCAGAGCCGTTTTACCCTGATTTTCCGCCAGTTCCGTTGACATACCGCAGGTGGGCACCAGATTAGAATAAACGGTTGCCGCCACCTCAATCAGACCGGCGGCTTCTTCAATCGAGACTCCCGCAGGCACGGGAAGAGTATGATCAGCATCGACCGCCACGTATTCGGCGTAGCCGCCACCTGCCAGCAGGGCTACCCGCTCCTGGCCGGCCAGAGCCGAATCGACGCCGTCCGCGACCTTCTCCACGGTGCCGGCAACTTCCAGCCCAAAGATGTTCGACGCCCCGGACGGCGGCGGGTAGAGTCCGCGACGCTGCATCACGTCTGCGCGGTTGATGCCTGCGGCAGCCACCTTGATGAGCACCTGGCCGGGTTCAAGCTCGGGCACCGGCTCATCGGTTACAGCCAGTACGTGAAAATCACCGTGTTCGTTTTCTACTACAGCTCGCATATTCCCCATTCTCTCGTGGCACCGTGGAATCCGCCACTTTTAATGTCGCCCACTTTGCAATGCGCGCAACATCTAGTAGAGTTTTACCTCGTCTGGATGGTTGTCCGAGCGGCCGAAGGAGCTGGTCTTGAAAACCAGTAGGCGGCAACCCCGTCTCAAGGGTTCAAATCCCTTACCATCCGCGTTATCAAAATCCCCGGGTTCTGTGGAGCCCGGGGATTTTTGTTTGCGCTTGCCGATTTTGACCTGTTCCCTTTAACCCGTTAGTATTGTCAATACTGTGTTGAACGTGGTTTTTGACGAGCCACACTCGATGCAGGCGTGGAGACGTGCCAGAGCGGCCGAATGGACTTCACTGCTAATGAAGGGCCGGGGTTAAACTCGGCCGGGGGTTCAAATCCCCCCGTCTCCGCAGATGCTAAAAGCCCCGGGTTCCTCAGGGAATCCGGGGCTTTTCTGTATCCAATAACCTCGGTTTGTACAGGGTTATCTCTTCTGTACAGCGGTATCTCTGTACGTCAGAGACAAGCCTGTACAAAATAAGTGGGTTATGGTCTTCTAAATTGCTCACAAACCAGCTGCACACCCGACCTGCTCAGAAGGTCTTGAAGGCAATCAGCCGGGCCTCGCCGTCCACCAGCTGATCCCACTCCCCCAACACCTCAAACACCGCCACCGAGGCCGGGGCAAAGCCGTAGGAAATCTCCATCGACGCCTCGTAGTCAGAGTCAGGGCGCATCAGCTGCAAGGCGGCGTCCTGGACACCGGGCAGGTGGGCAACCACCATCAGGGCATTCACGGTATCGGGAGCGTAATTAATGGCGGTGGTAATAGCCGAGGCGGGCGCGTTATAGAGACGCTCGTCCAAAGAGGCGGTGGGGGCCTTCTCGCCCAGGGCATCGGAGACCCAGGTGGTGGTCTGGCGAGTACGCAGGGCAGCCGAAGAAATAATCATCTCGGGCACAAAGCCCTGCTCGAGCAACCAGGCTCCCGCCTGCGGGGCCTGGCTGTGGCCGCGGGTAGTCAGAGGGCGGTTGAAATCATCCATACCCCAGTCAGCTTCAGCGTGGCGCATGATAATCAGCAGTCTGGAGTCATGACGGCGGGAAAGTTCAGACATAGTCACCAGTCTATTGATCGAGCAAAAACTGCTGCAAGAGGTAGACAGTTTCGGCGGGCTTATCGGCGTGAACCCAGTGGCCCGCCCCCTTGAGGGTCAGCTTGCGCACGCGGGGAAAGAGGGCCCGCATGGTCTGAGAATCTTCGGGCTGAATGTAGTGGGATTCGGCACCAGCGACCCAGAGCACCGGGCCGTCAAAGCTGAGGTCGGTGGAGGTCCAGTCCATGACTGTGTTCAGGCTACTGTAGAGCATTTCTAAATTGGGCTCCCAGACAAAGCCCCGGTCAGTTTTCTTGAGGTTCTGTAGCAGAAAGCCCCGGGTACCGTCTTGCGGAACTGCCGGCGCCAGCGCCTTGTTTGCCTGCCCCCGGGTGGTGAACTCCTGAATGGGTAGCTTCAGCATAGAACCGAGCAGGTGGTCGAAGTTTCCCCGCGAACTTGAGGGGGCAATGTCGAGCACCACCAGCTTGCTCACCAGCTCGGGGTGGCGCAGCGCCAGGCGCATGGCGACCTTGCCTCCCATAGAATGGCCCACCACGTTCACCGGCCCGGCTGAGGCAAAGTCAGCCTGCAGGGTGTGGGCCACCTGGTCAGCCATCTGATCGTAGTCAAAGGTCTCTGTCCAGGGCGAGGCACCGTGGTTGGGCAGATCTACCAGCAGGCTGGTGAAGTCATCGCCCAGTTTCTTGGCGATGGTGGCAAAGTTCTTGCCTCGACCCATGAGCCCGTGCAAAAACACTAGACGGTTCTCTCCGCTACCTACGGTTTCGGTGGCTAATTCCTGCATACGCTCCCCTACCTCTCTTCATTTCAAGCATACTAAAACCCCGCCGGGGCGAACCGGCGGGGTTATTCAGTGAAGTTTAGATGGAGTATTCGGGGGCTGCCCAAACAACAACCTCGGGGTGCTCGTAGAAGCGGTAGCCCTGACCGCGCACGGTGCGCACGGTGTTAGCCAAGCGGCCCAGCTTAGAACGCAGGCGACGAATATGAACGTCAATGGTGCGCTCGTTGGGGATTTCTTCGGCATCGCGCCAGAGGCTGGTCAGCAGTTCCTCACGGCCCACGGTGCGGGTACCGTTTTCCACCAGATAGTTGAGTAGCTCGAACTCCTTGTAGGTGAGGTTGAGAACCTCGCCGTCAAGAAAGACCTCGCGGCGGGAAAGGTCGATGAGGACGCCGACGCTGTGGGTGGGCTTGGAATCTGCGGCTGCGTTGGAGGTCGGGTTGAAGACCTCGGGCTGGTGATGCACGGCAGTGGGGTCGCCCAGCGCGTTGCGAACAACCTCAAGATCGGTACCCTCTGCATCTGCCGGAGCAAGCGCCACAGCGGCGTAGGAGTCTGACTCGGGAGCCAGGTTGTGGGCGTAGGCGCGCAGATCTTGAACAATCCGCACCAGAGAGGTGCCGTTGGCGGCCGCTGCCTCTTCAGAAAGACCCACGTAAATCACAAAGCCGCGTGCTTCGCTCTCGGCCTGGGCAGAACGCTGCGGAGCGGAATCGCTGTGGGCAACGGTCATGGGGCGCAGGTTAGCAGGCTGCTTAGAGGCAGGATGTTGGCCCTGATGAGAGTGGCCATAGGCGCGCTTGGCTGCTGCTGCCGAGCGGCTACGCTGTGAGATGTGTACGTACCCTGGTGCACCGGACATTTTTTCTACCTGCCTTATCGCGAAGTGGGATACAGCCGTGTTGTCAATAGTATTGAAAAACCACCGTTTGTTAGCTAGTGCTGTATCACTTTACATCTTCAATAGTTATAGCTTTTAGTGGATAAATCAAGTAATAATTTTGTCTTTTTCTATGCGCGAGAGTGTCGCAACCTCTCCGGGAAGTCTAGACAGGAATTTTTCGTCTCACTATATAGTGAATAGATATACATAAAAGCGTAGTTTATTCACACCAAAGCCGGATTTCCGACAATTTTCAGCGCAAAAACCGTTCATTTCACCCCTTCATTCAGAAGAAAATCGTAATGTCAAGCACATCTATCACACTCTGCCCAATCTCTGGCAGACTTTTGTTTTTATCCCAATAAAACGGTCACTAAAACCACCAAAACCATGCACAACCACATGCTCCCAAAGACCAAAAAGTTATTTGTTTATGACACTTCAAGTAGATACTTTTACAGGCTTATGTCGGTTTACTTCAGCTATATTTCGCGGTTTTTCGAGCACACTGGTCAATTTCCAGCAAACCACATACCAAATTGCCCGCCCACCCAGCCGACATTTTTCACCCACCCAACCCGGCGACATCCTACAGTTTCCTCCCCGGCCGAAGCCACACCCGAGTCAGCCCCCACAGCCACGTGGAGCCCCGATTTCCACCCCAAAAAGGGCAGTCTCTAAAGCGACAGAGCCCCGCAATCGTGCATAAAACGAACGGTTTATGCATTTTTAGGAATGAAAAAATGCGGAGGGCTCAAGAGCCTTCCGCATTTTAGTGTGAGCAAAGCCACCGCGCTTGGCAGCGGTTTTTGCCCAGGAAAATCTCAGAAACTGAGATTTTGCCGAGTACCTCTACTCAGCCAGGCCGTAGAGACGGTCACCGGCATCGCCCAGACCGGGAACAATGTAGGACTTCTCGTTGAGCTTTTCATCCTGAGCACACAGAAAGAGGTCAACGTTATCCATGCCTTCAACACCGGCTTCCAGGGCGGCAATGCCCTCAGGGGCACCGATAATACACAGGCAGGTAATGTGATCTGCTCCGCGCTTACGCAGGAACTTAATAGCCTCGATCAGGGTGCCGCCGGTGGCGAGCATGGGATCGAGTACGTAGACCTGGCGACCGGTTAGATCTTCGGGCAGGCGCTCGGCATAGGTGACGATGTCGAGAGTTTCTTCGTTGCGGGCCATGCCCAGAAAGCCAACCTCGGCGGTGGGAATCAGCTGGGTCATGCCCTCTAGCATTCCCAGGCCCGCGCGCAGAATGGGAACCACCAGCGGGCGGGGCTTGGTGAGCATTCGGCCGGTGGTTGCAGCCACTGGGGTCTCAATCTCCCGCTCCTCGGTACGGATAGTGCGGGTTGCCTCGTAGGACAGCAGGGCAACCAGTTCGCCTACCAGCTGGCGAAAAACCGGCGAGGGGGTCTTCTTGTTGCGAAGGACTGAAATCTTATGGTCCACCAGGGGGTGGTCAAGAACTGTTAGATGCATACCTTCATCCTATGTCCCCGGCGGTCACTTGTGGGTTATAGAACAAATCTGTGTCCCAGCACCTGCGGTATGGAACATTCTTGAATTTTGAGCTGAAACAGGCTCTCGGTACACCTAGATTCCTGTGGGGACACCAAAGGTACACGCAAAGCCCGGCTGAAAGGCCAAAGGTACACCTGTATTCCCTGGGTACACATCTAGATGTGTACCCAGGGAATACAGGTGTACCTACGCCAGCCAGACAATAAGAAACGTGTACTTTACCTATCGAGCTTCCTCGAAAGGCCACTTTTATACCGAAAATTGGAGAAAAACGGTCAAAAATTGGCCTCTCGACGAACATGGCAGCCCGTGCAAAAAACCCGCGGCCTCCCAGTACATCGGGAAACCGCGGGTTTCTTTGAAGCGGTGACGGAGGGATTTGAACCCTCGGTACGGGGTTACCGTACACAACATTTCGAGTGTTGCACCTTCGGCCGCTCGGACACGTCACCAACCTGGCTAACTTTACCCGCTGTAGCCAGCCAGCACAAATTTAAGACCGGTAAAAAGCCTAGGCCTTTATATAGGAGTCAATCATGAGCATCACCGGTAGCACCGATTCTTCGGCAGATCGGGGCGAGGAGTGCACCTCGCGGTCCATCGAGAGCATGAAGATTGAGCCGAAGATAGCCACAGACATAGTTCGAATATCCTGGCTGGAATCCACGCTGTAGCGGCTTGAGAGCCTTTGAAGCATCTTCTCAATCGCCTCAATCAGCTGGCCCCGAATCTCGATCAGGGTCGCTGACCACGATTCGGGCCCCTTCCAGGTCTCGGCAATCCAGAGCCGGGCGAACCCAGGATGTTCCTCAAGATACCGCAGGGCCGCCAGCACCCCGCCCCGCACGGCGGCGCGAGGGTCGTCGTCCTGGGCACCATGAACCACCTGGTCAGCCAGCAGCTGCGCGCCGTACTGGAGCAGCTGGTCAACCATGGTCTTTTTAGAACCGAAGTTGTAGTAGACGGTTCCCTTGGAGACTCCCGCTGCCAGCGCCACCTCTTCCACCGTGGTGGAAGAGGGGCCCTTGACGCTCATAATGGCCAGGGCGGCGTTGAAGAGCTTGTGCTGGGTGCGGTTGGTGCGGCCAGGACGGCGCGTTGCGGCGTCTGCGGCGGGAGCGGGGAAGCTGTAGCTGCCCTGCTCCGCGCGGTTGTCAGTCATCTTGGCTGGTGTGTGCATTAGACCGTAATCTCCGGGTTGAGTTTTTTCAGGTTCCAGGTGCGGCTCTTAATGGTACCCAGCAGGCTCAGGCCCAGGCCCACCAGCAGCCACAGAAGTAGCGCTGTGATGTCGGTCTGTAGGGCCGAGAGATCAATGCCGTAGGCCAGGCGACGCACGCCGGAGAGCGCGTAACCCATGGGGAAGAAGTCGTGCATCCACTGGATTGACTTGGGCAGGGTTTCCACGGGCATCATACCGCCTGCGGTCACCAGCTGAAGAATCAGAATCACCAGAGCCAGCAGCTTACCCGGCGATTCCAGCAGCACTACTAGTCCGCAGACCACCGCCGTGTAGCTGAGGGAGACCAGGGCGAGGAACCAGAAGACCGCCACCGGGTGCTCGAAGTGGAAGCCCAGGCCAAAGCGCACTACCGCGTAGAGCAGAACGGTCTGCAAGAAGCCGACCACACCAAAGGGCACCCAGGAGCCCAGCGCGATGCGCAGGGACGGCGCCTGAGAGGCGAGCGCGCGGGTGTTGGAGGGGCGCATGGTCTGTACCAGCATCAGCGCACCAATCCAGAGGGCGAGCACGATGAAGAAGGGGCCCATGCCCTCACCGTAGTTGGAGCCCGATGCCAGCGAGGTCTCGTCGAGGTTGACCGGGTCAGACATGGTATCGGCTACCTTGTTCTGGTCGGCCTCTGACAGGGAGGGAATCTGCTTGACGCCGTCCTGCAGGCCGGTGTTCAGCTCGTCGGCGCCGTCCCGAAGGTCGGCGGAGCCATCCTGTACCTGGCCCACACCGGAGTCAAGGTCTGAGGCGCCGGATTTGAGCTGGCCCGCGCCGTCATCGACCTTGAGCACGCCGGAGTTCAGTTGCTTCTGGCCGTCCAGGGCGGTCTGCTCACCGTCTGCCAGCTGGCCCGCGGCGTCCGCCAGGGAGGAGGAACCGCTGGAGAGCTGGCTGGTGCCGTCGGCAAGTTCACCGGCGCCGTCTGCCAGGGTGGCCGAGCCGTCAGAGAGCTGGCTGGTGCCGTCGGCTAGCTGGTTGGCTCCGGTCTCAAGGGCGGCAGCGCCGGATTCCAGGTCAGTGGCGCCCTTGTCGAGGTCGTCTGCACCGCCTGCCAGCTCGCCCATCTTTTCGTCGAGGGTCGAGGCTCCGGTGGCGAGATCCTGGGCACCGGTGTTGGCTTCGGCCACGCCGTCTGCTAGATCCTGGGCACCGGTGTTGAGGTCGGAGGCACCGGTGGCGAGATCCTGGGCACCGGTGTTGATCTGATCAACCGCACCGGTCAGCGAGTCGATGTCGGTGGCAACCTTGGAGGTGCCGTCGGTGGCGCAGGAGCTACCCAAATCGGTGAGCTGACCACTGATTTGATCCAGGGCCCGCTGGTTGGTTTCGGTCAGCTGCTGCTTGGTCTGCTGGCTGGTGAGATCGCCCGCCAGCTGGTCAACCTGTGCCTGGGTCAGGGTGCCGTCTGCCACCAGCGGTGCCAGGTTTGCCCTAAGGTCTTTAGAGAGCTGCTCGGTCACCTGATCGGTCAGGGACGACGCCGCCCCCGGCTGGTTCTCGGCGGCCGAGAGGTCGGTGCAGACCTGGGTCAGGGCAGAGGAAATATCGTTGAGACCAGACTCAGAGAGCTTGGTGTTGAGCTCTTGGGTTCCCTCTGCCAGCCGGGTTGCGCCGTCGGAGAGCTGGCCGGTGCCGTCGGCTAGCTGGTTGGCGCCGTCCGTGAGCTGGCCGGTGCCATCGGCGAGCTGGCTTGCTCCGTCGGAGAGCTGGCCGGTACCGTCGGCAAGTTGGTTGGCACCGTCGGAGAGCTGGCCGGTACCGTCCTTGAGACTGACCGTGCCGTCGTGCAGGGTCTTAGCGCCGTCAGCAAGATCAGCGGCGCCACCGGCGGCGGTTGCCATGTTGGTGCTCAGCGTATCTGCACCGGCGGAAAGCTGCTGGGCGCCGTCATTAGCGTCGGACGCACCGCCCGCCAAAGTATCAGCGCCGTCGGAGAGCTGGGAGGAGCCGTCGGCAAGCTGCTGCTGGCCGTCCACCAGCTGGTCTGAGCCATCTACCAGCTGACCGGTGCCGTCTTTGAGGGTCACCGTACCGTTAGAAAGGTCGGCGGTGCCGTCTTTAACCTGCCCAATAGCGTCATTGAGCTGCACAGTACCGTCGGCGAGCTGGGCGGAGCCGTCTGAGGCATCCTGCAGGTTATTGTGAATATCGGTAAAACTTGCCAGCAGGGTGTTGGCGGTTTCGTTGCCCACCTCAGACGCCACGGTGTCGCGTACCGAGGTACCCGCCTTAGAGACAATGTTGGTCAGAATGTAGTTGTTGGCATCGTTGGTAATCACCTCAAGCCCGGCGGCCCGGGGGTCGATTTCACCGGTATTACCGTTCTCATCGGGTTTAAAAGAGCCCGCCGACTGCAGGTTCTCCGAAAAGTCCTGAGGAATCACCAGGGCAAAGTCGTAGTCCCCATCGGTAACCTCTTGAACGGCCTCATCGCGGGTGGCAACATCGTGCCAGTCGAAGTCCGCAGACTCCTTGAGGTTATCCGCTACGTCTTGGCCGGTGTTCACGTGCTCACCGTCAGAGTTCTGCGCGCCGGCGTCCTGCATCACCAGGGCACCGCTCACCTCGTCTACATTGCCGTAGGGGTCCCAGTTAGCGTAGAGGTAAATACCGCCGTAGAGCAGCGGAATACACGCCATAGCAATCAGAACCAGCTTGGGCAAAATGCCCGCTGACATGCGTTTTAGCTCGGAAAGAGCCACCCGTAAAGCGCTCATGATGCTCGCTCCTCTACAGTCTCATCAACGGTCTCTAGTATTCCGGTCTGGGATTTAGCACTCAGTGAAGTATCTTGGTGGGCATCCCCCACCACGGCCCGCTTGCCGTGCCACTTGCTCGAAATATGGGGCACCACGGCAATCACAATCCGCGGGTGGTCTGGGTCTTCGGCCAGTCGCCGCAGGTAGGGCAGCCAAAATTCTGTGTGGTTCAGGTGGCGGCTGGGAGTATCAAAAACCAGCACATCGGCGTGGGTGTAACTACAGGCCAGGGCGCTCATCAGACGAATATTTTGATCGCCGGTCAGCTGCTCGTTCCAGAGGTTATCCAGGTCTGCTAAGTCGTGTTCTGCCAGCCACTTGGCGCTACGGGGCCTGCGCAGGGAGCCCATGGTGTAGCTGAGCATCTCTGACACGTAGTCGCGCACCCGCATGTGGTTCTCGGGTTCGTTGACGTTGGGTGAATCAATCAGCTCAGACCTCTTGCGCAGCAACTTCATGCTGACCTTTTTCTCCTGCTCGGTCTCAGGATCTTCAAAGGTTACCGACCCGCCCGAGGGCTTCATACGCCCGGTCAGGGTCAGAGATAAAGCGGTGCGTTCCAGCTGGCTGTCTGCCTGGATAATCAGCACTTCACCGGGTTCCACTTCAAAGCTGGTGGGGCCAAAAAGCGGATTGTGCCGCCCCGAGGCCCAGATGTCTCTCACTACGAGCATGTTTCCCTCTTTCGCGTTGTGGCCGATTCCGAATCTTTTAGTTTCGGAACAGTACACTTGATTCTAAGTAAAACTGACTGGTCAGTTCAAATAGAGGGAATGTGAAGTTTTAGGCAATACTGTGTGACCCGGGACAAGGTAAAACGCTCCGGGGCTAAGTCAGACTAGCGCTGTTCCCTAAAGAAATCCTTGAGCAGCTGCGCGCACTCCTGCTCCCGCACGCCAGAGAACACTTCTACCCAGTGGGGGTAGCGGCGGTCGCGCAGCACATCGTAGAGGGAGCCCACCGCCCCGGTTTTCTCTTCCCAGGCACCAAAAATGAGCCGGGGAATCCGCGCCAGCAGAATAGACCCTGCGCACATCAGGCAGGGCTCTAAGGTCACCACCAGGGTGCAGTTCTCTAGCCGCCAGCTACCCAGGTGCTCGGCAGCCTGACGAATGGCCAGCACCTCGGCATGGGCGGTGGGGTCACGATCAGCTTCGCGGCGGTTGAAGCCGGTGCCGATCACCTGCCCGCTTTCATCGAGGACGACGGCGCCGATCGGCACGTCCTCACTCGCCAGGGCTCGCTGGGCTTGGGCAAGGGCAAGGCCCATCCACTCCCCCGCCTGCTGCGGGGCTTTGATAGTGGCTCGGGTATATTCCGGAAAGTCCATATATCTTCCCCTAGTGGTTTGCCGCCAGCGCGAAGGGCAGCACCGCAGAGGCCCCCGCCTGCCGCAGCTGCTGCGCCACCACGGTAAAGCTCCAGCGCGAATCTACTTCTTCGGAGACCAGCAGCACCGGCACCGGGCTCTGCGCCAGATACTGCTTGATAGAATCAGTCAGCTCAAAAGCCCTATAAACCCCGGCACAGCGAAAGACCGAGTTACCGCCATAATGGGCGGGGTCTGCCACCAGGTTGACTGCCCCCAAATCGTGCAGTTGACCCACCTGCGCCAGGCCCCGCGCCAGCGAATCCACTAGCTGGGGGCGCACCGGTGAGGGAAGAGAAACCACAGCAGCCGGGCGCTGGCTCCACTCCCATTCGCCGAGCACCCGCACGCAGGCCCGGCCCAGATCAGCCGGAACAGCGCCGTCCTGCGGATTACCCTGCGCGTCGGGGGCAAAAATCTCGCGCAGGCGGTTGCCCCAGCCCAAGTCAGACAGGCGTGCCAGGGCCCTACCCTCCTCAGCACGCAGAGCGGGCTTGATATTGCCTCGCACCCCCTCGATACCCAGCTGGTCTAGGCCGGAGGGCCACTGGCGGCGCGGCTCAATGGGCACGCCTGCCCGGTGCAGGTTCTGCCCCGCCAGCTGAGCCGCCTGCTCGCTAAAGTCAGCCGGGTACCAGGGCCCGGCACAGTTATCGCAGATACCGCAGGGCTGGGCCGTCATATCGTCAAGACCCTGCGCCAGAAAGACCATGCGGCAGGTAGAGGTGGCCTCGTAGGCGAGCATCTCATCCTGCTCTTTGAGGCGGGCGGCAGCCACCCGCTCATAGCGTTGGGCGTCGTAGGTCCAGGGGGCGCCGGTGGAGACCCAGCCGCCGTCCACCCGCTGCACCGCCCCCTCAACCGCCAGCACTTTCAGCAGTAGCTCAATGGAATTACGCCGCACGTCTACCCGGGGTTCCAGAGCCGGAACAGACAGCGCCTGCCCGCCAGCCGTAGCTTCCTCCAGGGCGGCTAAAAGCTGGCCGGTATTCTCCCGGGTGGGCATCGAGGCGGTAGCAAAGTACTCCCAGATTTCCCGGTCTTCGCTACCGGGCATGAGCAAAACATCGGCGTCGATAGCGCCGCGGCCCGCACGGCCCACCTGCTGGTAATAGGCAACCGCCGACGACGGCGCCCCCAGGTGCACCACAAACCCCAGGTCTGGCTTGTCAAAACCCATACCCAAAGCGCTGGTTGCCACCAGGGCCTTCACCCGGTTCTCTTTCAGCGCCGTCTCTGCCTCAAGGCGCTCTTCGGGGTCAGTCTTACCGGTATAGGCCAGCACGTCAAAGCCCGCCTGGCGCAGGGTGGCGGCGGTATCCTCCGCCGCAGAAACCGTTAGCGCATAGATAATGCCCGAGCCCTTGAAGGAATTGAGGTGCTCTATCAGCCAAGCCACCCGCTGCTGCGAGTGTTGCAAACTCAGCACGCCCAGCCGCAGGGAGCTTCGAGACAGCGGACCGCGCAGAATAAAGACCTGCTCCGCCCGCCTTTCTTCTGAGGACGACGCCGCGGCTGCGCGCTCCCCCGCCGCGTGCACGCCCAGCTGCTCAGCGACGTCCTCAACCACCCTCTCATTAGCGGTTGCCGTGGTTGCCAGCACCGGCACACTGGCGGGTAGCTCGGCAATCAGGTTGCGAATGCGGCGGTAGTCGGGGCGGAAGTCGTGGCCCCAGTCAGAAATACAGTGGGCCTCATCTACCACCAGCAAACCCATGCTGCTGACGATGCGGGGCATCCAGTCGGTGATGAACCGGGGATTATTCAGACGCTCGGGGCCCACCAGGAGCACATCAATCTCGTTATTGTTCAGCCCCTGCTGAACACGATCCCAGTCGGTCACGTTAGAGGAATTGACCATCTCTGCGCGCACACCCGCCCGCTCGGCCGCCTGCACCTGATCGCGCATTAGAGCCAGCAGGGGCGAGACGATCAGGGCTGGCCCGGCCCCTCGCCTGCGCATGAGCAGGGCAGCGATAAAGTAAACGGCTGACTTACCCCAGCCGGTTCGCTGAATCACCAGGGCCCGGCGACGGTCGGCAACCAGCGCCTCAATAGCTTCAAACTGCCCCTGATGAAAGACGGCGTGCGGGTTACCGGTGAGCTTCTGCAAGAGCTCAAGAGCCTCGGCATGGAGTTCAGAATTGGAGTGCGCAGTCATGAAACCAGTCTATCCCCCCACACAAGAGGTAACTTAAGGCTCAAAATACACTCAGATTCAACCGATTCTGACAGTTTGGCAAACAGTTGCCAACTGCACAGCCAGGGCACAGTTTGTTAAGAAAACCTAAGGGTAGAATCAAACTGATATTTTCAGATGAGAAAGTGCACTATGAGCAGTCTTCTTCTAGCGGCAAATCTAGCCGCTAACGCCCCCCATGCCCCGCTAGCGCTGTTGGGCCTAGACATTGAGCAGATTCTTGAAGCCGCTGGCCCCTGGGCGCTGGGCGTTGTCTCCCTCATTGTTTTTATTGAGTCGGGCGTGCTTTTCCCTTTCCTGCCGGGCGATTCCCTGCTCTTTACTCTGGGGCTGATTCACACCCAGCTGGGGCTGAATCTCTGGGTGATGCTGCTCTGCCTCTGCATCGCAGCTATCTTGGGAGACCAGGTGGGCTACTGGCTGGGGCACAAGTTTGGTCGTAAGCTCTTCAAGCCTGATGCTCGTGTTCTGAACACCGCTAACCTTGTAGCTGCGCAGAATTTCTTTGCCAAGTACGGCGGTAAAGCCCTGGTACTGGCCCGCTTCGTTCCCATTGTGCGAACCTTCGTTCCACTGGCGGCGGGTATGGCAAGCTACCGCTACCGCGACTTTGCCAAGTGGAACATCACCGGTGCAATCTCCTGGGTTTTCATTCTCACCTTTGCCGGGGTTTTCTTGGGAAGTATTCCCTTCATTCGCAACAACGTTGAGGCAATCGTAATTGTGATTGTGCTGGTCTCGGTGTTGCCGGTGGTCTTTGAAATTCTCAAGGAACGCCGCAAGAACAAGAAGGCCTAACACCCTTTATTGAGTACACATTGAGAGCGCCAGTACACATCTAGATGTGTACTGGCGCTCTCAATGTGTACTCAGCGAGTGGTGGGGTTACTCAGCTACCCAGCCGATGTTCGACCACATCTGCGGGTTGTACTTGGGGTCGCCGAAGAGACCAACACCGTAGTTTGCCAGACCGGTCTTTGCCACATAGATGTCCGGGGTGTTGAAGACGGTACCCATGATGGCAAATTCCTCCATGTGCTTGCGCTCAATCTCGTTAGCCTTCTTATTGCGCTCAACGTCGTCCTGAATTGCCCCCATCTCCTCAATCATCTGGTCAATCTCACCGGAGCCCTCACCATCGTTGTTGGAAGAGTCGTAGTACTGCTTAGCAGCCAGGGTTGCGTCAGAGCCTACGGTGTAGCCCGAGAAGGTCAGGTCAAACTCCTTATTACCAACCACGGTACCAAAGTTAGCGTCGGGCTGGTTGTCGACGGTGCACTCGATACCGGCGTCCTTCATCTGCTGTGACAGAGTCTGAGCCAGCGCTGACGAAACGGGGTCATCGCCGAAGATGGTCACAGCGAACTTAGCGTTCTTGCCATCTTTCTGGTAGTAGTCACCGGACTTGGTGTAACCGGCTTCCTCCAAAATCTGGCCGGCGTCCCAATTCTCGGTGACCATACCGAAGTTATCTTCGTAGTACTCGGAGAAAGGCATGAGCATCATGGAGCCAGGGAGCTCCTCGGTCCAGTTCAGGCCGTTGAAACGAACATCTGCCAGCGCCTTGCGGTCGACGGCGGCAAAGATAGCCTTACGCATCTCCAGAGGTAGACGGAAGGAAGACATATTCAAACCACCGGAGAAGAGACGCTGGCCGCGGCGCACCTCGGTGCCTTCCGTACCCTCCACATCCTTGTAAGCGGTCAGAGTGGAGGCACCGATGACGTCGATTTCACCGTTCTTAAAGGCTGCTCGGGCCGCAGATGCCTCCATCTGGCGGAAGGTAATGCGTTCCAGCAGAGGCTTCTCGCCCCACCAGTTCTCGTTGGGAACCAGAGTTGCGACCTTTTCTGAAGAGTTCCACTTCTCCAGCTTGAAGGGGCCAGCCTGCCACTCGTTATGAACATCGTCAATGAAGCCGTTGTTAAAAACTTCCTTGTCATTGAGGGCCGGGTGGAACACGCCCGAGCCGAAAATATCGGAGATGGGGTAGTAGGTCTTTGACATGGTGACCCGAATATTCTCGCCGTCCTGCTCAATAGACTCAATGTACTCGTGGGGGCCGGCATCAACAATGTTGAAGCCGCGTTCGCCACCCTTGCCAAGAATCTCCCAGGTGGTGCGGAGAGCCTCAATATCAATGGGGGTACCGTCGTTGAACTTGGCGTCGGGGTTGAGCTTAATAACCAGGGTCTGCTTATCCCCCTGCTTCTCTTCCTCGAAAGACTCACAGAAGTCAGGGTTAGGAGTCCAGTTTCCCTCATAGTCGCTGTGCCATAGACCGGTGTTGGTAATCGGAGAGAGGGCCGAAATCATCACAGCAGTGTAGGAGGAGTTACCGCTTGCAGAGTTGGTATTGAAGTCGGGGCCCAGCTGCGTGGAGGGCAGACGGAGCTCGCCGCCCTCCTGCAGCTCAGAGCGCTCCTTAGGATTCACGCTAATGAGCGAAGCAATATCCTCACCCACGCCCAGTGCAGATGCAGATTCAGCATTAGACGCCCCGCCGGCCTCATTACCACCACCGCAGGCGGTCAGCAGCCCAAGACCACCCAGCACAGCGGAGCCAGTGAAAAGACTACGGCGGGTCAAAAGAAAGTTCTTCGACATAGAAAACTCCGTTCAAAATAACATTTTTATATAGGTGTAACCTATATCTCATTTTCAGTGTTTATATCTAATCTCAAGAAAGCGCGTATGACAAGTTAGACACGTCATATTTTTGCATCATAGGTATTTATTTAAAGGCATAAAGCGACAGTCTGAAGGGGCGGCCAACTGGCATCGGGGCTGGCGTTTAAGGGAGGTTGGCCGCCCCTCAGACTGAAAGCAATCCTTTTCAATAAATCCTCTACACAGCCACCGAACCTGACGCCGCATGCTGCTCCCCGTGCTCGGTCACCTCGATTTCCTCTTCGGGGAAGTAGCAGGCGTAACCGTGGTCGGCGGCGTCCACCTCGGTAACCGGCGGCATGGCAGAGGTGCAGACCTGCTGCTTCTCCTCCGGCAGCAGCTTGAAGATGGGGCAGCGGTTGCTGAAGGGGCAGCCCTCGGGGGCATTGAGCGGGGTCGGCAGGTCGCCCTCAAGAATAATGCGCTCGCGGTTTGCCTCCACCTGCGGGTCGGGCACCGGAATCGCTGAAAGTAGCGCCCTGGTGTAGGGGTGAATCGGGCGGTCAAAGACCTCATCCACATGGCCGATTTCCACCACGCGGCCCAGGTACATCACCGCCACCCGGTCTGAGGCGTGGCGTACCACCGCAAGGTCGTGGGCAACCATCAGGTAGCTCAGTCCCAGGTCGGCCCGCAGTTTTTCCAGCAGGTTAATCACGCCCGCCTGCACCGACACGTCGAGAGCCGAAACCGGTTCGTCAAGCGCCACCAGCTTGGGGTTGACCGCCAGGGCGCGGGCAATACCGATACGCTGGCGCTGACCGCCGGAGAACTGGTTGGGGAAGCGGTTCACGTGGTCGGGTTGCAGACCCACAATGCGCATGAGTTCAAGCACCCGCTTCTTGATGTCCGCCCTCTTCCAGCCCTGGTTTTGCAGGGGTTCCGCCAGCACCTCAAAGACGGTGAAGCGGGGGTCAAGGGCGCCGGTGGGATCCTGGAAGACCATCTGCTGGTTCTTGCGCAGCTTGGTCAGTTCTGAGGAAGAAACACCGTCGGCAGTGGAGATACCGTTGACGACGATTTCTCCCTCGGTCTCCTTGGAGAACTCCATGATTTCCAGCAGGGTGGTGGTCTTACCGCAGCCAGATTCGCCCACGATAGAGAAGCACTCCCCCTCGCGGATATCGAAGCTCACGCCGTTGACCGCCTTGACGGTGCCCACCCGGCGCTTGACCAGGGCGCCCTTCATCAGCGGGAAGTGCTTCTTGAGGTTCTTCACCTCAATCACCGGCTTGCGCTCGGCGCGTTCCAGCGCCGAGTACTTAGACTCGGGAACCTCGGGCACCGGGTAGAGGTCTTCAGGGCGGGTCTCCACCAGCTGCTCGGCAATATCTGCGGCAGCATAGTGCTCCTCACCGGCACCCGCGATGAGGCGCAACTCCGGCTCAGCGGCGTCGTCCTTACAACAGACCCCACCGGACTTCGCCACCGGGCAGCGGTCGCGGAAGGAGCAACCCTTGACCTCGTTGAGCAGGTTGGGCGGGGTACCCTCGATGGGCACCAGCGAGACCTTATCTTTGCGGTCTACGCGCGGGACGGCGCCGAGCAGGCCAATCGTGTAGGGGTGGGCCGGGTGCGCGTAGAGATCCGCGGCGCGGGCTTTTTCTACGGGCTTGCCGGCATACATCACCATGATGTCATCTGCCATACCCGCCACCACGCCGAGATCGTGGGTAATCATGATGATGGCAGCGCCGGTCTCATCCTGGGCCTTCTCCATGACCTCCAGCACCTAAGCCTGGATAGTGACGTCAAGGGCCGTGGTGGGTTCGTCGGCGATCAGCACGCGGGGATTATTGGCAATTGCCATAGCAATCATCACGCGCTGACGCATACCGCCGGAGAACTCGTGGGGAAAAGAGCGCAGACGGTTGGCGGGGTCTGGAATACCCACCAGGCGCATGAGCTCCACCGAGCGGTCGCGAATCGCCTGCTTACTCATACCCCTATTGTGGATTTTCAGCACCTCGGCAATTTGATCGCCGATGGTAAAAACCGGAGTCAGAGAGCTCAGCGGATCCTGGAAAACCATAGCAATCTCATTGCCCCGGTAACGGCCCATCTCTTTGTCAGATAAGCCCAGCAGCTCGGTACCCTTGTACTTAATCGAGCCGGTAATCTCTGCGGTGGTGGGGTGCAGGCCCATGATTGCCATTGAAGCCACGGATTTGCCCGAGCCCGACTCACCCACGATACCCAGGGTCTTACCCTCGTGCAGGTCAAAGTCAATACCGCGCACCGCATGAACCACACCGTTTTCGGTGTTGAAAGAAACGTTGAGATCTTTGACGGAAAGTACCGGTGTCTGGCTCACTTCTTTGCCCTACCCTTCTTATTTTTCTTCTTCGCCTTACCCACCGAGAGAGAGGTTGGGTCAAAGGCATCGCGCAGGCCGTCGTTCATCATCGATAGCGGAGCTACCAGCAGGAAGAACAGAATCATGGGAATCCAGAACATCCAGGGCAGGGTATTAATCTGGCTCGATGCCTGGGCAATCAGCGAACCCAGCGAGTAGTTGGGGTACTTGACGCCAATGCCGATGAAAGTAAAGGCGACCTCGGAAAGAATTGCTGCGGTAATACCGCGGGTAAAGTTCAGCACCAGCAGGGAGCCGATGTTGGGAATCAGGTGCCGCCAGACGATTTTCATGGAGCCAACGCCCATGTACCGCGCCGCCTTCACGTAGTCCCGCTGAATCAGGGACATAGACATTGAACGAATCACGCGGGCGTCATACATCCAGTTGAAAATCAACAGCACGATGGTCAGAATCAGCCAGCCCGGTAGCGCCTCTCGAATCTGCTTGCCAGCATTACCGTTAATAACGATTGCCACAATCAGAATGTTGGGAACCATAATCATGGTTTCCAGAATGAAGAGCATGACCGCGTCTATCTTGCCGCCAAAGTAGGCCATAGCGCAGCCGTACATGGCTGAGATCAGCACGGTCAGGCCACCCACAATCAAGCCGATTGCCATAGAGGTGCGCACGCCCTCTACCGCCTGGGCGTAGAGGTCAGTACCGGCACTGGTGGTGCCGAACCAGTGCTCGGCACTGGGGCCGGTGGCCATCCAGAGCGGGTCAATAGTGTTGGTATCCCACCGAGAAATAAAGCCGCCAAAGAGACCAAAGAGGCCCATCAGAATAAAGATGACCAGACCCACCACCGCTGTCTTGTTGCGGAAGAAGCGGCGGGTGATAATGGCGGATTTATTGATGATCTTGAAATCGGGCTGGGCCAGCTGTTCATCGCTGAGCCCCAGCGGAGTCTCGGGGCTCGACTCACGAGGAGGAGCCGCATTGTGTTCTGCATCGGGAGCCACAGTCATTACTGAATCCTCACTCGCGGGTCAACGATAGTGGTTGCAATATCGGCGATAATTGCACCCACCGCAAAGAGCACGGCACCGTAGGCCAGGGTTGCTGTTGCCGCGTTAACATCCTGTTTACCAATTGCTTCCAGCGACCAGAGGCCAATACCGGGCCAGGCAAAAATTGCCTCCGCGAAGAAGCCGCCGGCAAAGATACTGGGAATGGTAAAAGCAATGGACTGCGCCACCGGAATGAAAGACACTCGCAGGGCGTGGCGGGAAATCGCCTGGTTACGGGTCAAGCCCTTAGCCCGGGCAGTGCGCACAAAGTCGGCATTGACGTTATCGAGCAGGTACTGGCGCTGGGCAATCTGGTAGCCGCCCCAGGACATGATGGTGATACAGAAGGTGGGAACCAGGTAGTGCGCCGCCATATCGACGACGGTGGGCCACCCCGGTGCCACCCCGGGCGAGGATATGCCCGTCACGTAGAAGATTCGTTCCCCCGCCATCTGGTTGATAGCCACCGCACCCAGCTGCACCAGGAAGTAGCCGATGGGGGCGGGAATGATGTACACCAGGTAGGAATAGCCGGTAATCAGGCGGTCAGATACCTTGTACTGGCGGGCTGCTGAAATAACGCCCAGAATGACGCCGATGATGAGGGAGAGAATCACCGCCGCCAGAAACAGCCTGGTAGAGACCCAGATACGCTGACCAAACTCGCTGTTGATATAAGCGCCGTTGGGCGACCGGCCCCAATCCCAGTGCAAGACAATGTTGGAAAGCCACTGCACATAGCGATCCCAGGCGCTCATCTGCGGGTCAAGCCCCAGCGAAGCAAAGTTCTGCTGAATCTGCTCGTCTGTGGGGCGAGGGATTCGCTCCTGCTCCAAAAGAGCGGGGTTCATGGTTTTGACCGCCAGGAAGTAGCCCGCGGTGGTCACCAGAAAAATCATGACCAGGTAGGTCACAATGCGCTTGAGCAAGTACCTAGCCACGGTGCCCCTCCTCAGCGCGTTTCTTGCTTGTGTGTCTCATGTGTGTCTGCCTTCTGGGCTATTCAACTTTTATCCCCTCAAGTGAGCACAGTCACTTAGGTTTGAGGAAATTCTATAGCCCCGGTCACAGCGAAGCAAGCAAGGGTGCCCTGCAATACCGGGCGAGCGTAAAGAACAAACCGAGATACAAAAAATGCGAACCCCACCAGGGGTTCGCATTTATAATGATTGCTCGGAATCGCCTTTCTAGTTCATTTTATTGCGCCAGTCAGCCTTTTCACCGGCGTTTTCATCGCGCAAGGCCTGCAGGTTGTGGGCAATCAATTCCTCGGGATTGACCGGGCGACCACCGGCAGCATGGGGAGTAATCACCAGGTTCTTAGCGCCCCAGAGAGGGTTATCAGCGGGCAGGGGTTGCTGCGAGGCAACGTCAATGGCAGCGCCGGCAATATGTCCCTCTTCCAGAGCCGCAATGAGGTCGGCTTCATTAACGCTCACACCACGACCCACGTTAATCAGGTAGGCGCGGTTGGGCAACTGCTCCAGAATTGAGGCGTTGAGAACGCCCTTGGTTTCGTCGCTGGCGGGCAGCACCATCACCAGGACGTCGGTGCTCGGCAGGTAGTCGGGCAACTGGTCTTCGGTAATCACCGGGTAGCCAGCGCGCTCACCGGCAGAGCGGGCAATACCGGTAACCTGCGCGCCAAAAGCAGTGAAGAGTCGAGCCATCGCCTGACCAATCGAACCAAAGCCCCAAATCAGAACACGAGCGTCAAGTAGAGTGGTCACCTGGTTCTCGGGGTGCAACTCCTGCTCATCCCCCAGCTCAGAAGCCCAGCGTGATTCATCCTGGGCATCGGCCAGGGTCGGCAGAAAGCGCACCAGGTTCAGGGTCAGCGCCAGGGCGTGCTCCGCCACGGTCACAGAGTGCAGACCGCTACCTGAGGCAATGATTGCCTCCTCGCGGAAACCCGCAGCCCGCGCCTGGTCAGGCCCAGCCAGCAGAGCCTGAACCAGCTGCACGCGATTCAGCCGAGAGGCGGCGTCCTTCAACTGATCATTCGTATTACCCCAAGAAATCAGCACATCCGCATCGGTATCAGCCTCAGCAATAGGCTGGGTGGGGTCGTAGAGCACCACGGTGTCGTCGGTGGTAAGGCCCAGCTTAGATTCGTCCAGGCTAATAATGTTCGGTGCAAGAATCTTCATTGAAACGCTCCCTTGAAATAGAACAGTATGCCCTCTCAGCCTATTCTTTCAGGCACACCAAACAAAGCTGATTACCCTGTGAGTAGCCTAGGAAGCCTGCTCATAAGGTGAGGTTATCCAGCCTGAGCGCGCTGGCCAACCTCCCTTAAACGCACGCTTCGCGATTCCGCTCACTCCTGAGTGCTCGCAAGCTCGCACCCGTGTCGCTTCATCCCGATGCCAGTTGGCTGCCCCTCTCGGGCGGTCGCTTTACGCCTTGAAGCTAGCCTCTCACTCATCCCTCAGCAGGTACTGGAAAGTCTTGACCGCCTCAGAAATCAGCTTTTGACGCTGCCTCAAATCCGGCAGGCCCGCCGAAAAGTTCATGAACTGCAGCACCGCGGCAGCAATCAGCACCGCGGTCTTAGCCCGGGTAGCGGCATCCTCACTCAGCTCCACACCCTCGGGCAGAAAGGTGAAAGCACCCTTGCGGCCCTGGGCATTGAAGGTTTTCCAGTCGATAGTCAGCAGAAAATCCTGGAGCACGGTCTCGCAGTGCATAATGTGCCGCTTCGAGCGCTCCTGAAACACCGAGTACTCGCGGGCGAGCTTGCGGTAGTCGCTGTACTTACCCTCGGGAATGGTCTCTAACACCATGTCCAGCATCAGATGCGTAATGCGCTCAAAAATATAGGTGTTCTGCCGCTTGCTATCGGCCTCTAGCATCTGGGCGCTCACCGTCGGCTCCCTAAAGCCCAAAATCGCGTCTTCCTTAGACGCAAAGTAGTTGAAGAAGGTGCGCTGAGAGACACCGGCCATCTCGGTAATCTCATCAATCTTGGTGCCCCGTAAACCCTTGGTTTCCATCAGGGTTGCCGCTGCCTGATGAATGGCATTCCAGGTGCGCTCCTTGCGGCGCTCGCGCAGAGAGGGAGCATAGTCAATTTCACTCATACCTTCATTTTATGCACTCGGTGAAAAAATGCACGCCTGCAACAGTGCTAGTCCTCACGCCCTCATCAGAGGCAATTTTCTATAGACTTAATGGGTGAACTTTCTCAATGCCGCCCACTTACCCAACTGGCTCCAGCTCACGCTTTTTATTGTGGATATCATCATCCGCATTATCGCCATCTGCTGGTTGCCCTACAACCGCAAACCCGTGGTTGCCCTGGGCTGGCTCATGGCGATTTTCCTGGTGCCCTACGTGGGATTTATCGCCTTTCTTTTCTTCGGCTCATCGCACCTACCCAAGCACCGCCGTGCCCGCCAGCGCGCCATGAACGAGATGATTCGCAATACCATCGACTATTCCGATGACCTCAAGGCCCACCCCGTACTGGGTCAGCACATCAAACTCACCGAGCCCGCCCGGGTAGCGGCAAACCTCAACTACAGGCTGGGCGCCCTGCCCCTGGTGGGCGGCAACCAGTTCACTCTGCACAAAGACAACCACCAGGCCATGCTCGAAATGGCACGGGAAATCGATAAGGCCGAGAGCTACGTTCACTTCGAGTTCTACATCACCGCCTACAACGGCGCCTCAGAGCCTCTCTGGGACTCCATCTTTGCCGCCGCCGAACGAGGCGTGGAAGTAAGGGTTCTGCTCGACCACATCGGCTCCCGCAAGTACCCCACCTTCAAACAGCTCTGCAAGCGGCTCAACGAATCGTCTATTAAATGGTACCTCATGCTGCCCCTGAAATTCTGGCGGGGCCAGTGGCAGCGCCCCGATCTGCGCAACCACCGCAAAATCCTGGTGGTCGATGGCCGCGTGGCTTTCTCCGGCTCCCAGAACGCCATTGACGCCAGCTACGATCTGAAGTCAAACATCAAGAAGGGCCTGCTTTGGAAAGACCTCACCTTCTCCGTCACCGGCCCCGTGGTAGACGAGCTCAACGCTGTCTTTATCTCTGACTGGTACTCGGAGTCCAAAGAGCTGCCCCTCTCAGAAATCAACACCAGCATTCCCGCCGTCAACGACGGCCAGCTGGCGCAGATTATCCCCTCGGGGCCCGGTTTTGAAACTGAAAACAACCTGCGGCTCATCAACTACCTCATCTATAACGCCGAGCACCGCATCGTGATCTGTTCCCCCTACTTCATCCCCGAAGAAACCCTGCTCCAGGCGCTAACCACCGCAGCTCTGTCAAACATTGACGTGACCCTGATTGTCTGCGAAAAGGGCGATCAGTTTCTGCCCAACATGGCCCAGCGCTCCTACTACGAACAGCTCATGGCCGCCGGCGTCAAAATTAAGCAGTACCCCGGCCCCACCGTGCTGCACTCCAAGTACATGATTGTGGACGACCGCTACACCTTCATCGGCTCCTCCAACATGGATCCGCGCTCCTTCGCGCTGAACCTAGAGGTTTCCACCTTTATTTTTGACGACGGCATGGTTAAAGAACTCGACGCAGTATCCGAAGAATACTACGCCGAGTCAAAAAACCTCAGTTACGATGAATGGATCAACCGCCCCAACCGGGTCAAGATCGTAGAGAACCTCTGCCGCCTGTGGTCATCGCTTCTCTAAAATCAGCGGTCTACTGGCCCTGATTGACCAGCACATCGAACTTATCGAGCATGGTGCGGCCGTCTACCTTCCACTGACCATCCACCAGCTTGAAGACATCGTACTGGCCATTCTTCTTTGCCTCATCGATAGACTCTGATGAAGCTGAGGCAGAAGCTGACTCAGAAGCAGAAGCCGAGGCGCCGTTGCTAATATCCAGGGCGTAGGCGGGAATGGTAGCGTCGTCCTCACCGAACTCCACCTTATCCAGGTCTACCGAGGAAACCTCGGGCATGTCCTGCTCGGTCATTTCGAGCATGCCCACGGTGTAGACCATAAAGGTGCCCGCAACAATCTTCTCGGAGTCAGAGAGGTCGCTGGTGTCTACCTTATCCAGCGGCAGAACCTGGTTGTAGAAATCGAGAAGGTCGCTCTTCTGCTGGTCATTCATAGACTCATCGATAGAAGAAACGATTTCATCAATGGTGCCCCCTTCAGAATTCTGTAGGGCATCCAGAGCGTCCTGCTGCTCTTGATTAGGCTCGGCATCGTTAGTGGAAATTTCGCCCAGGGCCTTGTAATAGTCCTGAACAGCAGGCTCCAGCTGCTGCTTCTGCTCATCGGTGATGCCCTGCTGCTCCTGCTGAGAGCTCGAAGAATCACCGGAATTTGCAGAATCGCCGCCGGATGAACATGCAGAAACACCAAAACCGGCAGAAAGCAAAATTGCCAGAGTTGCCATAGACTTGCGAGTTTTCATGGGGGATTACCTCATTTCATTAGTGTGATGCACACCCCATCATAAACTAAGCCCTCTTAGTTATCGCGCACAAAAACGGCGCCCCGGCCACTTTCACTCGCGAAAGCCGCCGCAGCGCCGTCCTCACTTTTTCAAAATCGCACGGAACACACCGTACACGCGCCCTCGCACACGGGGCGCAATTCTTTACTGCTGAGCCAGCTCAGCCTCATAGGCCTCAGTCGCTAGCTTCAGGAAGTCACGGGCGGGAGTATCCGCCGCGGAGGGCTTACCCACGTAGGCGCCGCGGTACTTGGCGGCGGGGTGGCGGTCGTCCACCCTGGTATGACCCTCACCGTAGAGGTTCTCGCGCAGGGTTGAACCCTCGTAGGCGGTGCGGTAGCGACCGCGCTTCTGTAGCTCGGGGACGACGTACTCCACGAAGTCCTCGAAAGAGCCGGGAGAAACGTGGTAGGCGAGATTAATGCCGTCAAGGCCGCCCTCATCAACCCAGCGTTCCAGCTCGTCAGCAACGGTCTGCGGCGAACCCACAATCACCTCGCCCATGCCACCGGTGGAGCAGTGGGCGGCAATATCTTTGCGGGTCCACTCGTTCTCCTGATCCATCATAGTAAAGGGGGTCAGGAAAGACTGGATTGCCTCGGTCTTGACGTACTTAATAGCCTCTTCTTCATCAAACTCAGAGAGGTCAACACCAGACCAGCCGCCGATAATGCCCTGGGACGACTCAAGATCCTGATACTTCTTGTACTCTTCGAACTTGGCCTGTGCTTTCTCGTCGGTTTCATCGACAATCACCGAGAGCATGGCAAGAATCTTTACGTCATCACGCTTACGGCCCGCCTTTTCCACCTTGTCGCGAATACGGTCGGTCAGATAGCGGGTCAGGTGCGGGCGCAGGGCGGTGATAAAGATAGCCTCAGCGTGCTGGGCCGAGAAATCCTGGCCCCGGGAAGAAGCACCCGCCTGGAAAATCACCGGGGTGCGCTGGGGCGAGGGCTCAGACAGGGCGATACCCGGCACCTGGAAATGCTTGCCCTTGTGCAGAATGGGGTGAATCTTCTCGGGGTCAGCAAAGATTCCGTTTTCGCGGTCGCGCGGCACGGAACCTTCTTCCCAGGAGCCCTCCCAGAGCTTGTAGCACACATCAAGGAACTCGTCTGCAATCTCATAGCGCTCATTATGCTCAATCTGACCGGGAAGACCCTGGTTCTCAGCAGCAGACTGTAAGTAGGAGGTCACCACGTTGAAGCCCACGCGACCGCCGGTCAGGTGATCCAGAGTCGAGTAAGAGCGGGCCAGGGTGTAGGGCTGGTTATAGGTGACGGCGGCGGTAACGCCAAAGCCCAAATGCTCGGTCACAGCTGCCATTGCAGAAATCTGGAGGAAAGGATCGCCCACAGGAACCTGGGCGCCGTCTCGCAGAACCGGAGCTACCGAATCTTTGTAAACATCGTAAACACCCACCACATCGGCAATAAAGACCGCATCAAAGAGGCCCTTCTCGCAGACCTTGGCCAAATCAGTCCAGTACTTAATGGTGTTGTACTCATCAGCACGGTTACGGGGGTGGCGCCAGGTACCAAAGCTCTGGTGGCTGGTGGTGGTCATATCAAAGGCATTAACAACAATGCGCTTCTTCTCAGAGCTCTCAGTGGTTTCAACGTTCTCAGCCATGCGAGATCCTTTCGGGTCTCCCGGGACGCACCTCGGGTGGCATGCCCACCGGAGCCGAACGCGCGGCGTCCTCAGATCAACCGGTTGGGAGGCGCAACGCGCCGTACTTGCCATGATTTATATCAGCCTGATCTTCATCTGGGGCACCCCGCTACGGGAGAGGGTTGCCGCCCAACCAGCCAGAGCTTAGCGTTGGGACTCATGATCGTTGCACCCACTGTATGACAGGTAGGGGTAGCGGGGGTGAAATGTTGCGAAGATAGAAGTCTATAAACTTTTGTTACCCGCCCCGAGCCGTCACATTACGCCCGGTGCTTCATCTGCGTAATTTCCTTGCTTCTCCCCTTCAAATAGCCGTAATTTTGTAACCAACAACTGACCATCCAGAGCGACCGAGAGACTTGGCTCAAGGACGTCGCAGCAACCTTCTCCGCATCAACATCAGTTCTGCGGAAAGTGGTGCTAACGCCAAGACCGATGGAGTGAACTGCATGACTGCACCCTCTTTTACGAGCGCGCTGACGACCCGGGCCTGCGAGATTAGCTTTGACAATGTGGGTAAGACCTTTCCCGATTCCCGCGGAACCCGCACCGTGCTCGAGGGAGTTTCTTTTACCGTTGAGCCCGGGGAAATTATCTCTATTATTGGCTCCTCCGGCTGCGGCAAATCCACCCTGCTACGGGCAGCGGCTGGACTGAGTACCGCAACTGCCGGAGCTGTACGGATTGACGGCGAGACTGTCTATGGACTTGATTCTCGTGTGGCCGTGGGCTTTCAGGAACCCCGGCTTCTGCCCTGGCGCACCGTAGAAAAGAATGTTGCTCTTGGCCTGCCGCGGGGAATAAACAAGGCTGAGGGCAGGGCAACCGTGGATTCTCTGCTGAATCTTGTGGGGCTGGCTGCCTACGCCCACCACCGCCCCCGTGAAATTTCCGGCGGTATGGCCCAGCGGGCGTCGCTGGCGAGAGCTCTGGCCCGTACCCCCGGCATCCTGTTGCTGGACGAGCCCTTCGGTGCTCTTGACGCTCTTACCCGAATCAAGATGCAGGATTTGCTGCTAGACGTTCATGCCCAAGACCCCACCACCGTTTTGCTGGTGACCCACGATGTCGAAGAGGCCCTCTACCTCTCCGACCGCGTGGTGGTGTTGGGTAAGCCCGAGGACGACGCCGCGGCAACGATCCAGCGCATTATCACCGTTCCGGGGCACCGACCCCGCGATCGCTCCGACCACCAGCTGGTTGAGCTCCGCAACGAGCTGTTGGCAGAACTCGGCGTAGAAGCCCACTAAGCGCTCTTTCACACCCACTGATTCCAAGGATTTTCTCTCATGACTTTCGTATCGAAGCTGGCTAAATTTACCTCTACCGCCGCGGTTGCTACCCTCACTCTGACCGGTTGCGTTGCGGGTGAGGGCAGCGGCAACTCCGCCGACAACGCAGCTGCCAGCGGGGATTCCACTGTGACCGTAGACTACGCAACCTACAACCCCCTTTCCCTGATTATTAAGGAAAAGGGCTGGCTGGAAACCGCGCTGGAAGACCAGGGCAAAGACCTCGAATGGGTTAATTCTGCCGGTTCTAATAAGGCAAACGAAGCCCTGCGATCTGGCAACATCGATGTAGGATCCACCGCGGGCTCGGCCGCCCTACTGGCCCGCGCTAACGGCTCCCCCATTCAGGTGATTGACCTCTACTCCCAGCCCGAATGGTCAGCATTGGTCACCACCGAAAACTCCGATATTGATTCGGTAGAAGATCTCGCCGGTAAGTCTGTGGCAGTGACCAAAGGCACCGATCCCTACTTCCTGCTGCTCCAGGCCCTGGATGAAGCAGAGGTCTCAGCAGATGATGTCACCATTGAAAACCTACAGCACGCCGACGGTCGCACCGCCCTGGATAATGGCGAAGTCGATGCCTGGAGCGGCCTCGACCCCATCATGGGCTCCGCCGAGGTTGAATCATCAGACAGGCTTTTCTACCGCAACCTCGATTTCAACACCTACGGTTTTCTCAATGCCACCGAAGATTTCATCTCTGAAGACCCTGAGGCTGCTCAGACCGTGGTAGATGTCTACGCCTATGCACGAGACTGGGCCCTGAATAACCAGGAAGAGGCACTGGCTATCTTCACCGAAGAAGCCGGAATTACCCCCGAAACCGCCAAGGTTGTCTGGAAACGCACCCATCTAGACATCGACCCTGTACCCGGTGACCAGCAAATCTCAGTGCTTAAAGGTGTAGGCCCCATTCTGGTGGAATCCGGCGATGTAGCTTCTCAGGACGACGTTGATAACGCCCTGGAAAGCATCGTTGAGCCCAAGTTCGCCGAAGCAGCAGACGCTTCAAAGGTTGAGAGCGTGGTTGAGTAATGAAGACCTCCACCCTAGATAAAGCCCCTGTCTCCCGGCCCTCCCCTGCACCCGAAACGCAGCGGCAGTCGGCGCCTGAGCAAAAGCCGCAGAGCGCCGTCCTCAAAAATACAGCCCCCTCACGCAAGCCCCGAAAGTCCCTGCTGGAGTCTCGCTGGTCATGGATTCTCGGCGCTCTCTTGCCGATTGCCCTGCTGGCCCTCTGGCAGTTTCTCAGCTCAACCGGCGTATTTTCAGCGGTTCAGCTGCCGGCACCCTCGAAGGTTCTCGCCGCCGCAGCAGACCTGTGGACTCGCGGAGACCTGGGACTTCACATAGCAATTTCAACCCAGCGCGTAGTGCTCGGCTTTGTTATTGGTGCTGTACTGGGCCTGGTCTTGGGCGCGCTGATTGGCCTCTCCCGCTGGGCTAAAACCTTAGGAGGCCCGATTATCGGAGCTTTCCGCGCCGTTCCCTCGCTGGCCTGGGTTCCCCTGCTTCTGCTTTGGATTGGTATTGGCGAAGATTCCAAGGTGACTCTGGTGGCAATCGGCGCCTTCTTCCCGGTCTATACCACCGTCTCAGCGGCCCTGGCCCACGTTGATCCCAAGCTGGTTGAGGCGGCTCGCTCCTTCGGCGTTCGAGGGATTTCCCTCTTTCGCAGCGTACAGCTGCCGGCGGTTCTTCCCTCGGTAGTCTCGGGTCTACGACTAGCTCTGGCCCAGGCCTGGCTCTTTCTGGTTGCTGCCGAGCTACTGGGCGCCTCAATGGGCCTGGGCTTCTTGCTCACCGACTCCCAGAACAACGGCCGCACCGACCGCCTGCTATTAGCAATTGTTCTTCTGGCAATTCTGGGCAAAATTACCGATGCTCTCGTTGGTCTCTTCGAGGGCTGGGTAAAGAAAAAGTTCCCCTCTAACTAGGTACCGAGAGGCCAAAAATGTACCGTTTTTCCCCAGAAAACGGTACATTTTTGGCCGCTCGCGCGCAGACCCCTTACAAACTTTCAGGAGTTCCCGTGGCACAGCCCCAGCACTTTTCCTACTCAGACCCCTATAACCCCACGCCTAACCCCGCCTTGGAATCTGACGAGGCGCGCATTGCCTTTTGGGCCAAGCAGGCCCGCGAGCGCATCACCTGGGGTCAGGAATGGCCCGAGGAGCTCACCCACAGCTTCAAGAAGCCCGAGGTAATCGGTGTGGATGAGGACGGCGTGGAGCAGCTTTCGGTACCCGAAATCAAGTGGTTTGCCGGCGGCAAGCTCAACGTTGCCTTTAACTGTGTTGACCGGCATGTAGAAGCGGGCAAGGGCGAGAAGGTTGCCCTTTATTTTGAAGGTGAGCCAGGTGACCGCGAGGCTATCACCTATGCCGAGCTCCAGCGTCGTGTTGCTCGGGCAGCCCACGGCCTAGAGAAACTGGGAGTCAAGAAGGGCGACCGGGTGGTGATTTACCTGCCGGTGATTCCCGAGACCATCATCTTCACCCTGGCCTGTGCCCGTATTGGTGCGATTCACTCGCTGGTGTTTGGTGGCTTCTCCGCCGAGGCCCTCAAGTTCCGCGTTGAAGATACCGGCGCCAAGGTGCTCATTACCACCGATGGCCAGAACCGCCGCGGCACCGTGGTGCCGGTGAAGGTCAATGCTGACGATGCCTGTGCTGGCGAGAACGCGATTGAGCACGTGATTGTGGTGGATAGAACCGCCCAGACCGAGGCTGCGCGGGCTGAGGTTCCCTGGACTGAGGGCCGCGATGTTTGGTACCACGAGCTTATTGCCAATGTGCCTGACAGCCACGATGCTCCCCTGCACGATGCTGAGGATCCGCTCTTTATCATCTACACCTCGGGCACCACCGGCAAGCCCAAGGGACTGGTACACACCATGGGCGGCTACCTGGTGCAGACCGCCTACACCCACGCTCTGCTCTATGACCTGCTGCCGGACTATGAAGATGAGCAGGGCGTTCTGCGCCCCGACGAGCTCTCCGCCGTCAATGACCCCGCCAAGGTCGAATCCACCGTTCACTGGTGCACCGCCGACCTCGCCTGGGTCACCGCCCACACCTATGAGATTTACGGGCCGCTGGTCAACGGCGTGACCGAGGTGATCTACGAGGGCACCCCCAACACTCCCACCTTCGAGCGCCACTTTGAGGTTCTTGAACGCTACGGTGTGACCAATTACTACACCGCCCCCACCCTGATCCGTTCGCTCATGGGAGCTTTCCCCAACGGTATTGAGCAGGGTAAGTTTGATCTTTCTTCGGTGCGCCTGCTGGGTTCTGTGGGCGAGTCCATCAATCCCGAGGCCTGGCGCTGGTTGCGAGAGAACGTGGGCGGAGGCACCGCCAGCTTTATCGATACCTGGTGGCAGTCTGAGACCGGCTCCACCATCTGCTCGCCGCGCCCGCACGACCCGCAGTTCGCGCCGTCCGGCACCTATGACGACGACGCCCCCCACACCCGCGTAAAGCCCGGCTGTGCCACGCGGGCGGTTCCGGGGGTTTCAACCCGCGTGGTCGATGAGTACGGCAACGAGGTTGCCCCCGGGCTACAGGGCTTTATCGTGGTCGATAAAATTGGGCCCTCTATGGCGCGAACCGTCTGGGGCAACCCGCAGCGCTACCTGGATTCCTACTGGAAGCACTACGGTGAACGCGGCTGGTTCCTTGCCGGTGATGGCGCCAAGGTGGACGAAGAGGGCGATACCTATATTCTGGGCCGAATTGACGATGTTATTAACATTTCGGGCCACCGCCTCTCCACCATTGAGATTGAGTCGTCGCTGGTTACCCACGAGGCGGTAGTTGAGGCCGGAGTCTGCCCGGTGGAAGACGAGCTGACCGGCCACCAGGCAGTTGCCTTTGTGACCCTGACCGAGGCGGGCCAGGCGCTCAGTGCAGAGGAGCTGAAGAAGGCTCTGAGCGAGCACATTCGTAAGGAAATCGGCCCCATCGCCAAACCCAAGGACGTGGTAGCTGTAGCGGATATTCCCAAGACCCGCTCGGGCAAAATTACCCGCCGCCTGCTGGGCCAGCTCTACCAGGGGCAGGCACTGGGGGATCGTTCGTCCTTACAAAATGAAGAGGCTCTGGAAGCTATCGAGAAGGTGCTGGCGGCGCGGTAGCTTCTGTTAGCGGCCGGTATGTTCTTTCCAAGAACCAGCCGTTAGACTCTGGGTAAGGCTTTATCTGTGTAAAAGACCAACCGAGAGGCACCCATGGCTGATCCGTTTCCCAAGACTCACTCTCCCAAAACTGTTGCGCTGGTTTTAGCGGGCGGTAAGGGTTCCCGGCTCTCGCCGCTCACCGATACCCGGTCTAAGCCATCGGTTCCTTTTGCCGGAATTTACCGCATTATTGACGTGGTGCTCTCGAACCTTGCCCACTCCGAGCTACGCGATGTGTGGATTGTTGAGCAGTACCGGCCCTTCACCCTCAACCAACATTTGGCCGGGGGCCGCCCCTGGGATTTAGACGGAACCCGCCACGGCCTGCGGATTCTTCCTCCCTCCGAGGGCCGCGATGAAGAGGGCTTTGCCTCGGGCAACGGGCATGCCCTCTACCAGCAGATTCCGCTTCTTGAGGCTTTCGGTGCCGAGAACGTGATGGTGCTCAGCGCCGATCACCTCTACCAGATGGACTATCGCCCCGCCCTGGCCCAGCACCAAGAGACCAATGCCGATCTGACCATTGTGACCACCGAGCACTCCGAAGATGTCTCCCGCTACGGGGTGGTGCAGACCGATTCTTCCGGTGCCGTGACCGCCTACGACTACAAGCCCTCTGACCCTCAGGGCAACCTGGTGGCCACCGAGGTCTTTATCTTTAGGGTTTCCGCGCTCAAGAAGGCTGCGGAGAAACTGGTTTCTGCCCTCAACCACCGGGAGGATTCCGATAACCCAGAGGGTAACTCGCTGGGTGATTACGGCGAGACCATCGTTCCTGCCCTGGTGGCCGACGGTAAAGCCTTTGAGTACCGGATGGAGGGCTACTGGCGCGACATTGGCACCCTGGATTCCTACTACCGTGCCCACATGGATCTTCTGGAAAATCAGGGCCTGGAGCTCGACCGCCCCGGCTGGCAGATTATTCCCCACCCCGAGCCCTACTCCCCCGCCCGGGTTTCTTCTTCTGGCTCGGTGAAGAACTCGATGATTTCCCACGGCGCGGTGATCCACGGCGAGGTTGAGCACTCTATTATTGGCCCGGGCGTGGTGGTAGAGGCTGGCGCCCGCGTCTACCGGTCGGTGCTGCTGGGCGATACGATGGTTCCTTCGGGTGCGGATTTGGAGTCTGTTATTGCGGACGTCGCCGCTGAGGTTCCCGCCGCGAAGGTGGGGGAGACGAAACCCGGCCCCGGTAATCTCACCGTGCTTGAACCAGCCCGGCGAGGTCCTGAAGCTGGCGGGGAAGACCAGACCCTGGGAGGCTAGGCTGCCCAGCGGCGCCGAGCCACCATAAACCGACCGAACCACTTGCACATTACTGGTGGGCTCGGTCGCTTGCTGGTGGCTCGAGGCAGTTACCAACACGAGTAAGTAAAATATACCTACCCCCTCTTAACGGCTCTCTACGGATCAAAAATACTGAACTCGCCGTCTAGAGAGACCAGATAAGGGGGTGAGTGCTGTGAAAAAGGGCAAAGGCATGAAAATAGCCCGCGAAGCTCGCAACTGGATTGACCCTATTGCGAAGCTCCTACGGGCTATTGCTGAACTCTGGAAGGCTATCGAAGGTTAAGGTATCTCGATAGCTCTCCCGGCATTAGGGGTAGTTCTTCGCGTTGCAGCGCGAGGGGCTACCCCGCTTTATGTTTCAAAAGCTTGCTACCAGTTTAGAAGATGCAGGTTCCCCTGTCTACCAGCAGATTCTCGGCTATATTCCCCTCCAACTGACTCTTTCTCCACATGCCTCTCCCTCTCAAGAAGCCGGGATTT
Organism: Rothia aerolata; assembly: GCF_014635585.1. Taxonomy (GTDB): domain Bacteria; phylum Actinomycetota; class Actinomycetes; order Actinomycetales; family Micrococcaceae; genus Rothia; species Rothia aerolata. The sequence continues at coordinate 170,015 of NZ_BMDC01000003.1, read as the reverse complement.
GCTTAGTCTGCGAAAACAGTATTGCGCTCATGATCGCCACGGTTCCGGTGCCAACCAGCGCTCCCGCAGCGGTATCGGTAAACCAGTGAACGCCCAGATAGAGGCGGGATGCCGCCACCGCGGCCACCAGTAAAGCAGCCGCTAGCCAGGTGAGAATGCGAACGCTACGCGAGCTTGCCCGCAGGGTAAGAACCACCGCTAGGGAAAAGAGCAGGGCGCTTGTACCGGTAACGTGTCCCGAGGGAAAGCTAAAGTCCGTCTCATCTACCAGGTGATCGAGCAGGGGCGGGCGGCTCCGGTGAAAGGCGAACTTCAGAGCGTAGGTGAATGCGGCCGAGGCCACCACCGAGCCAAAAATAAAACCGGGGTAGCGCCAGTTTCGGGTAACAAGCCAGAAGATTCCTGCTGCCAACATCGACAGAATAATGGTGCCCAGAGGGTCAAAGATACTGGAAACAAAGGTGAAGAAGGAGGTCGCGTTATCGGAGCGCCGGACTACGAAGTCGCCGAGAACGTCTGTGTCTTCGGCGCTAATCAGACTATTTTTCAAGAAAAACCCAAGAACCACTACCACTGCTAGAAAACAAATTCCCAGCAGTAAAAGTGCCCTTGGTTTCTTCAAAGCTTGCTCGGTAAAGTTCATATTTCCATCATGCCCCCGGCCTTTCAGAGAAGAGCCCGGTTTCTCCTATGCCCGGGGCATGCATTTACTGGAAGTTCCCTGGTAAAGCATTACCCCATAGCGGATAGAGCAGGGCATCAATTCCCAGGCTAATTCCGACTCCCAGGCAGAGCACCGCAACAGTTAGGCCCACCAGCGGGGCCACCCTAGACCAAACTCTATTGAGCCAGACCGTGAACACAGCATCGCGGTGAAGAAGCACTGCCAGGCACAGAAGAAAAAGGGGCGACTGGGAGATAAGGCTCCAAAGAATAAAGGCCAGCACACTCATCCACAATGGTTGTTCGGCGGCCAGGGCCACCGTGGCGATGAAGGGCAGGTCAGCGGTGACAATAGCTATGAAACCCAAGGCAACCAGCAGCAGGCCCCAGAGGCCGCGGCTCTTGGTTTCAGGGCTCGGTTTTGACCGAAGTTTATAGACCCCAAACGCAACCAGCCCCACCGCCAGCAGGCCCTTGCCGAGCGCCGTCCAGACCCCTGCGTGAAGCACCAGGTGAACTATATCCGACCAGGGAATCTGCGCGATCGAGGCACCCACAAGTGCAGTCAGCGCCAACCCCCAGGCTGCGGTGCCTCCCATGAGGATTAGCCCAAAGAGCAGGACGCCGCGGCGGCGGCTTACGAGCGCAGAGCCACCGCCGCCGCTCAGGTAGACGGCCGCGATGAGGGCAGGGGCGGGGTCAAAGCCACCCAGCCCCAGCGGAAAAAGGAGCCCGAGAAAGGAGCTAGTTGACATTACTGGGTTTCACGAAGGGAAAGGCCAGTACTCCGCGAATCTGGGTCTGGGCCAGGAGCATCACCAAGCGGTCAATGCCTATGCCCAGCCCGCCGGTGGGCGGCATGCCGGTTTCTAGGGCGTAGAGGAAGTCTTCGTCAATCTGCATGGCTTCGAGGTCGCCCGAGGCGGCTTTCAGCGACTGTTCGGTGAGCCGCTTGCGCTGCTGAAGGGCATTGGCCATTTCAGAATAGGCGGTACCGATTTCCATACCGTTGATGACCAGATCCCAGCGTTCCACCAGACCGGGCTTGGAGCGGTGGGGCCCTGCCAGGGGTGAGGTTTCTTCGGGGAAGTCGGTGTAGAAGGTGGGTTCAACGGTGTTAGCTTCAACCAGTTCGCCGTAGAGTTCTTCGATGACGGCGCCGGGGCCCATGTCGTCGCGCACGTGGATTTCGTTCTCCCGTGCCAGGCGGAGCAAGACCTCAAAGTCGGTTTCCAGCGAGACCTCAAAGCCTACAGCCTCGGAGAGCGCCTCCAATACGCTGCGCACCTTCCAGGGGCCGGAGACGTCAGTGAGCACCCGTTCGGTGGAATTCTTAGCGCCCAGGGGCAGAACCTCTTCGCCAAAGACCTCGTAGGCAGCGTTCTTAATGAGCATCTCGGTCAGCAGGCGCATGGTGGTGTAGTCGGCATAGGGCTTGTAGGCTTCAAGCACGGTGAACTCGGGGTTATGGGTGGCGTCAGCTCCCTCGTTACGGAAGTCGCGACCCAGTTCGTAGACCGCTCCCATGCCGCCTACCACCAGGCGTTTGAGGTAGAGCTCCGGGGCAATGCGCAGGGTCAAATCAGCGCCATAGGCATTGATGAAGGTCTTGAAGGGCCGGGCCGAAGCGCCACCGTGCACGGTGTTGAGAATCGGAGTTTCCACCTCGGTAAAACCGTCGGAATCCAGGGTTTTACGAATTGAAGAGATGGTTGCCGAGCGCACCTTCAGGTTGGAAACCTGGTCGAGGTTCACCAGCAGGTCTGTTGAGCGGCGGCGCAGGCGCGCCTCGGGGTCTGAGAAGTCGGTGAAAGGAATCGGGTGCAGGGCCTTAGCCGCCATCGTCCAGCTGGTTGCCAGCAGGGAGCCGGTGCCCTTGCGCGAGACTCCCACCCGGCCGGTAAAGGCGGCAATATCGCCGGTATCGAGGTTGGCGCGCAGCAGCCCGTAGTTCTCCGCTTCAAAGGACGAGCGCTCGCACACCACCTGCGCCGAGAAAGCGCCGTCCACCAAGGTCACAAAGACCACGCCACCGTGAATACGCAACGACCGCACCCGGCCCGCCACGGTAATCTGCTGGCTCGGCAGGCTAACTGTTGCGGCCCAGGGGGCTGCCACCGCGGTAGCAAATTCCTGCAGCTGCTCCACCGTAAAACGCGCCCGCAGACCCAGCGGATAGGGGCTCATGCCCGCAGACTCCATCGCGCGCAGGTGGCGAATTCGGTGCTTGGTTTGATCAGACCAGCGCGGTTCCAAATCCCCCGCCTCCACCCGACGGCGCTCAATCTCGCGCACCTGCGCCAGGGCGGCGTCGTCCAGCGAACGGGTCTCTCTCGAGGCACGGTCGAACCAGGCGGGCAGAAAGCCCTCAGCGATACCGGCGGCGGTGGCCACCTGCGCCAGCGAAACGGTGGAGTCGGTAGCCAGGTAGCGCGGTAGCCACTCGGGCGCGAACTTCTGGTTGAAGGTGTAGAGTCGTTCCAGCTGTAGAAAGCGGTCGAGCACGCCCAGGGTGGACGACGCCAGGCGGGTCAGCGGGCTCGCCCCGAACTTTTCGGCGCTAGCGAAGACCTCGCGGAACATGGCGAAGTTGAGAGAGACCCGCGAGATACCAAAGTCGGCGGCAGCCTCCATCAGCTCCGCCACCATAAACTCCACCACGCCGTTGGGGGCCTCGGGTGATCGGCGCATGACGTCGAGGGACAGCCCGGTCTTACCCCAGGGCACAAAGGAGAGCAGGCCCACCGGCGCACCCGAGGAATCGCGGGCAACCACCAGAACCGAGCGGGAATCTGCGGGGTCACCCAAACGGCCCAGAGCCATGGAGAACCCGCGCTCGGTGGCTCCGTGGCGCCAGGCATCAGTCTTGGTGAGCATTTCACTGCGTTCAGCCTCGGTGAGGTCTGCGTGGTAGCTAATATCGGCGCTCAGTCCCGCCTTGCGCAGGCGGTTCACGGCGTGGCGCACCTCGGTGAGAGAAGTGTTGTTGAGGCTGAACCGATCCGCGTAAAGAATCGCCTCGTCCCCCATCGTCACAATGGAGAGACCCGAATCGGCGAACACGCGGGCGCCGGCCTCACTCACACTCAGCGCCGCAACCACCCAGCCGTTTTCGCGGGCGTGAGCTTTCCACTCGGCGACCGCAGCCGCCCAGGAGGATTTCTTACCCACCGGGTCGCCCGAGGCTAGGCAGACCGAGTTGATCACTCGAAAGGCAACCGCTGCCTTCCCGTCCGGAGAGAACACCAGGGACTTCTCCCGGCGGGTAGCAAAGTATTCCAGCGAATCTTGCCCACCGAATTCCTGTAGAAGGGAGCGTAGCTGAACCTCCCGCTCCTGGTTCCAGGCGGTCTGCTCGGTTTCGCGAGCGGGCGAACGCAGAAAGATAATGGCAGCAAGCAGCAGGGTAATGCCCAGCAGGGTTGAGGCAAGTTGCAGCACCCAGTACCCGTGGTGGTTGCGCTGCACTGGCGAGGGGGCCAGGCCCAGCGTATGCAGGCTAATCTGCCAGGGTAAAAGGCCCTGGGTGGGCGCGAAAAGCCAGATAGCGCCCACCGTAATGACGACGCCGATCAGTAGGGTAAGTGCCGCGCCCAGCCAGGAGGTGCGGTGGACTTTTGCGGGGAAAGAACTCCTTGCCTTAGCCAGCATCACCAGGGCAAAAATACCCCAGACGGCGGAGAAAGCATCGAGGATGGGATTGTAGAAAGACAGGCTGGTGAAGAGCTCGTTAGGAACTTCCACCTGCACGTGGTAGATAAAACTCAGCACGCTCCAGAGGGTGCCCAGAACCTGAAAGGCCATAGTCACGTAGAGGGCGATGCGCTTGCGCCGAATCAGCGCGGTGGTTATCAAAGCCATGACCACCGCAGACAGCAGGGTGTGAGTTACCGGTATATTGAGCAGGCTGAAAACTGACTCCCACCAGGTGAAGCCCCGGTGTCCACGAAGGGGTGAAAGTAGCCAGGCAAAACCGGAAATCAGGGTGCCCGCCGCGTAGACGGCAATCAGAATTTTTGCGACTCTCTCAGGAGCTACCCTGCTGGGTTTGTTTGACCGATTCGGCATGGGCTTTCTTTCCTAGCGTTATGGATGCGGTTCTTTATCTTGCTTTGAGAATACGCCCTTTCATTGTTTTCAAGCGGTTTTTGTAAGTGCTCATTCTAAACATCCTGCTTTCACACAGCAGACTCACAGTTTGAACAAGCATTCTTAGCTTGAGAGCACCCTCATTATTTTCAAAGGAACTCAACCATTCATGGGAATCACAGATGCCCCCTTTGTCTGGGGAATAACCGTTATCAGCGCCCTCTTCTTTCTCTTTGGGGTGCTGGTTCTTCCCCGCCGCCGTAGGCCGGGGCTGAAAAAATACTTGGCTCAGGCCCTCGTTTTTCTAGTGACCATAGTGCTAGCCATTGCCTCGGTTGCCGCCTGGCTCAACCAGGAAAACCAGTGGTACACCAGTTGGCAGGAGCTCTTTGACCCTTCTGCCGCCCATACTTCCAGCGTGGAAAACTTTGGGGCGGCCGATAGTGTTCTCCCCGCAGCTCACGTCAATCAGACCGCCAGCGAAATTCAGAAAAACCCGATCACCAACCCGGCTTTTAGCGGGCAGGTGAAGAATACAGACCAGGGGCAGTATTTTACGGTTAAAGTTCCGGGATCAGCTTCTTCCAGGAGCATGGACGTGATGGTTTACCTACCCGCTGGCTACCTTCAGAACAGCGATCAGTTTTACCCCGTGATTATGGGGTTTCCCGGTTTTCCGGGCTCGTCTACCACCTATAGCAAGGACATCGACTACGGAAAAATGCTGGAAGACAAGTTCAATTCCGGGGAGATGGGGCAGGCAATTCTGGTGGTTCCCGATGTCTACCCCGGTACCTTTGACAGCGAGTGTGTAGACTCCGATGCCGGTACCTCAACCATGGAGCCACCCCACACCGAAACCTACGTGACCCAAGACCTCGTTCCCTGGATCAAAAATAACCTGCGCGCCATTGAGAATAGCGGGGCGTGGGCTACCAGCGGCTACAGTGCCGGAGGCTGGTGCGCCTCAATGTTTACGGTCAAACACCCCGATATTTTTGGCTCGGCGCTGGTACAGGCAGGTTATTTCGAGCCCATCTACACCGATGGCCAGCAGTGGCTTGACTCCAAGGATCCCCGCTACCTGCTGGGAGATATTGTTGCCAAAGATAAACCTGAAGTTGGTATCTATTTCTACACCAGCGCCGAAGACGATCTTCCCAAAGCTTCCCTGGGAACCTTTAAAGAGGCAGTGCAGGCACCCACCGAATTAGTGGTGGCAACGGTGCCGGTGGGGGGCCACCGCGTAGATGTCTGGATTCCCGGCATTGGCCAGGGCCTAGACTGGCTTGCCCACCGCTCCCCCTACTTTGCGCACGCCAGTTAGTTCCGGCTCTGCAACTTACTTGAAGAGCCGCCGGCGAATTGCATTAGACAGCGAGTAGCTGGCCCGGCGCTTGGCGTAGCCGGTGGGGTTCCGAAAAGCACTCGTGAGGTGCTGGAACTGGCGCACCGGCTTCGGCACAAACTTGCGACGGGCAGAATACTTAGCGTGGCCCACCGGGTTGATGACCCGGCGAACCTTGTTTGGCAGAAAAGTTCTAGTAAAAAATCCCATACCCCAATCATACGCATACTTATCTTAGATAAACAGTATGCTTTCTATCAGCCTACCCGCGCCGCGAAGGTAGCCCAGGCGGCGCTCAGGGACTCAAGCTCGCGACGTCCTGCACTCGAAATCTCGTAGACCTTACGGCCGGGCCCTCCCTCGCCCTGCTCCCAGTGGGTGCTGACCAGGCCAGACTCCTCAAGTCGGGCTAGCGCCGGATAGAGGGTAGCCCCCTTCAGCGGTGCAAAACCGCGCTCAGCAATAGCCCGACCAAGGGCGTAGCCGTGGGCGGGCCCGGTTGAAAGTTCCTGGAGCAAGAGCAGGGGCAGGACGGCGCGCTGCCAGGAAGAAGGTTCGGGCGAGTTCATCGTGCGCTCACCTCGGGAATTTTGCGGTTGAGGTTGGTGTACTGGCCAAAGAAGAGCAGGTTGGTCAGGGCAAAGAAGGCCGGATTAGCCCATTCGTTATCCAAGAAGCCAAAGCCCACCAGGGCTACCAAGGCCAGCACTGTCACGGTAGCGATTGCGGTAGTTCGACGCTTTTTGCCCCACTGCGGATAGACTCCCTCTAGCTCGTAGGCGTAGAGCTCGGGGTGGCCAAATTCCTCCTGAGGGGTTGCAGCGGTAAGTGAGCAGTGCTCGCGCACCTCAGCCAGGTATTTCTGCGGAGAAACCCGGTAACGAAACCGTAAAACTCCGGCAAAACGGCGGTACCAGGCAGAGGAATCCAAGACCGGGGCAAACTGCGGACCGACAGCCCGCCAGCGCCACCAGAGAACCGCCGGAAGAGCAAGAAGAAGGAAGAATACCGGGGTGGGAAAGCCCGAAACCAGCACAGAGTTGTTCACGACAGCAAGGCCCAGGCTCACCAGAACTGCCCCGACTCCCAACACCGCACAAGCATGTGTGGGCAGACCAGAAGTGAGCAGGGCATAGAAACCCAAGAGGGTGGTGATCCCGAGGGTGAGCACCAGCGGAACAGCAAGATCGCGGGCTGTTAAATCAAAGCTAAGTCCCGAATAAATCAGCAGGCGGACGCTGGCAAAAAGCCCCAGCATCCCCAGATAGGTAGCACCCGCACCGAGCACCGCTGCCGGTGAAGCAACCAGGCCATACCGGGTTTTGAGCCGCGCGGGGATTCTCTGCGCCAAATCTTGCTCAGCCTTAGCCGCGGGGTCGCCAAAGAGCTCATATGCCTCAGTCCCCGAATCTTTGATCTGCTGCATAGTCTCTTTCAGCAGAAGGTTCCGGCTCCCCGCCGAGGTGTTATCACCGTAGTAGACCAGCTGCCGGTCATAGACATAGAGCCAGTCGTTGTCCCGGGGTGAAAAGCCCGGGTAGGGTAACTTAGTCATCCCGCGCTTCCTTCAAACGTTGTTTAACCTGCCGCCTATTATCCCGAGACTGCCCTCTGAAACGGAGGGCAAAAAATAGAATTCCCACTCCCCAGAAGATAGAGCCAAGCCAGCCAGAATCCCACATCAGGCTCAGCATCACCGCCACAAAAATCAGAAACTGCAGGGCGATAAAAGTCTGCTTCAGCCAACCCTTACGCCTAATGGATTGCACCGAGTTCCCCGCATAGGCCTGCGCGAAAGCCGCCGCGGGGCCAAACTCAGTCTCGGGGTCCACCGCCGTACCCCGCGCGTCCTGAAGCGAAACCAAATGATCGCGGGTTTCGCGGACGACGCCGCGCGCCTCCCGAGCGCGGAAGGCGTGCTGACCGCGCAGATAGCCCTCAAGCTGGGTAAACCAGTCGCGACTATCTTCACGCTGGCGGGCAGAAGCCCACCCTCCAGCAACAGCCAGCAGCAGGCCGCCTCCACCCAGAGCAAGCCCCAGCAGAAGTCCAAGGAACATGGGAAGAGAAGGCTGGTTAGGACTCTCCATCAGCGGCCCCAGGGTGAACGCGAGCACCACAAAGCCGGCCAGCGCCAGGGCACCAATCACAGTCGCGGCAAGCAATCTACCGCGGGAGATACCAGACCAAACGAGGGTGCCGCCCAGAGCCATCAGCAGACCCATAGCCGCCACAAAGGCCAGGTTATAGGGATGTACAACCCGCCAGGAACCGTAGTCGGTAACAAACCAGGTCATCAAAAAAACTAAAAAACCCACCTGCATCAGAGCCGCCGAGGTAGCCTCTGTCACCGGCAGAATCCGGGTCTCAGAGCGGTCTTCGTGGCTGGTTTCCTGAAAGGCGGCGAGCCGGGCAGCCTTATCAGGATCGCCAAATAGCTTCTGGGCAGGAAGGTCAGCATCCAAGGTGGTGCTTCGAGTACGCTCAACCACCGTCTCAATCTTGCCTGCGGGCAGGTTTGTTTTGAAGGCAAGCACATAGGTGAAACGGGCTGCCCACTGCCGGTCTTGCTCCTTCCACAGCGAATAGTCGGTCAGTCGGTTTTCCTCCGGGGCGCCGGGGGTCTGGTCAGCTGTCATGGGAATCAGCTCCTTGCTTAGCTCAAGACTGCGGTGGCCTAAGTTAAAACTTCTACTAAGTAAAATTCTTACCTAGTATGGATTTTTAGGCAAGCCCTCTCGGTAGAATAAGATTCCCGGCCCAGAGAGTTGCAACTGCCTGCCCCCAACTCTCTAAAACATGGAAACTTTCACCCCAGGAGCCTCATGGAATCCCTCGACCCCACCACGGTATTCCGCATTGTCGATGTTGCCGCGATTGTCTCTTCGGGGCTACTCGGCGGAGCAGTCGCCCGTGCTTTCCGCTTCGACATGGTGGGTTTTATTCTGCTCTCGGTAATTACCGGCATGGGCGGCGGCATTATCCGCGATGTTTTACTCAACGCCGACTTTCCTATCGCCCTCACCGACTCGGCCTACTGGGCGGGAGCGCTCACCGCCGCCCTGCTTGCCTATACCATTGATCTTGGCACCCGCTGGGCCAACTGGCTTCTGATGATTGTGGACTTTCTGGGTATGGGCTGCTGGGTTGCCACCGGCACTCTCAAGGCCCTGAATTTTGGCTTGCACTGGCTGCCCGCCATTGCCCTGGGTATTGTCACGGCGGTGGGCGGTGGCGTACTGCGCGACATCATGGTCAACCGTATCCCCTCCATTTTGGGAGGCTCTTCCCTCTACGCCACGGTTGCTTTTGTGGGAGCCGCCGAGACCGCGATTATCAGCGAGGTTTTCCACCGACCCAATTTAGCTATGGCGGTCTCTATCGCCTCCTGCCTCATTTTTGGTATCGCGGCCCGCACCCGCAACTGGCAGCTTCCCGAGCCGATTACGCTGAAGGTGCCCCGCCCGCGGTTTATGTCAGGACGACGCTCCTCCCGCCCCCTCCGCAAGGGCTGGTCTGCACCGGGGCAGAAAAAGGCAGGTCGCAGTGTTCGCACCTGGGAACCCGGCCAGCCGCTGACAGAAAATCTTGAGGTGCTGACCGATGAGCAGATTCAACAACACCGTCACTCCCCCAAAGATTTCTAGTTTTTTAGACAGATACCTAACAAAATGTTGCCAACTTGAGAACAGAATGTCTTCAAAATGAAAAATTTTTTGAAAATTTCTAGACAATTTCTCAACTTCACATTCCCGAGCTCAAACCAAACCTTGACCAGCTCAAACACCCTTATGGCGCATGCGCCAGAACGTAAAAATACTTTACAGCTCAAACTCACAGGTTCAACGAGAATCTCCCAGCTCCCCTCCAGGATATATAAAATTTGAAATAAAACTACTTGCCAGGACAGGTTTTTATCTTCTCCCCCGGCGCTGTTTGCCCTGTCTACCGGTAAAAGGGGTTCTACGCAGAGCCTTTGTAAATATGTAAACTAGTTCTTGGTCAGTCAAACGACTGACACAGCCTCAATAGGAGGCGAGCAAAGAAACAGACAATTAGTTTTTATGCTCTATCACGGTTTGGTAGTCGGTAAAGGTTGGGGGATCTGACCCGGCTCGCACGCTGTAGCGTCTAGGGGATTAGCTAGAGCGCAAACCGTCTTGAAGAACCGTGTTATCGGGGGATATTCGCGGTTCCCACCATGAAAATGGCCTGCTTCATCGAGATGAAGCAGGCCATTTTCCTTTTACCTCTCAAGTTATAGAGCAAAAAGTATGTCCCCCTCCCGGGCATGTCACCCGAGAGGAGAGCAAAAAGCGCCTTCTTTAATATGCTGGGTAGCTACTCAAGTTGCTTTGCCTGCCGAGAGGTCATTTTTATACCGAAATTCCACGAAAAACAGTCAATAATTGGCCTCTCGCAAAAGCTCTGTGAGGAAGGTACAAGCATAGTCCCCAGGTACAAGTATTGTCTTGTACCTGGGGACTATGCTTGTACCCTACGGACTGTGCTTGTACATTGAAGGAAAATCGGCAGGAACTTGCTTGTACCCAAAGGCACGAATTTACCGAGTCGCCGTTTCAGCGACATTTCGCCGGTCCCATACCGGCGACTCGATGAAAAAGGTTAGCTGTAGGGGCCGTCTCGATTGCCGAGAGGTCATTTTTAGACCATTTTTCGTGGAATTTCGGTATAAAAATGGCCTTTCGCGGATTACCTCTCAGCGCCGAGCCACCAGAAAGTGACTGAGCCACCAGCACCTTGAAAGCGGGTCGGTCACTTTCTGGTGGCTCACGGCAAAACGCTAGGCGAGCTTTCCCGCTACCTTCTCTACGGCAGCTAACAGGTCGCCGGTTTCCAGCAGCTGAACTACCGCTTCAATCTCGGGTGCCAGGAACCGGTCTGTTCCGGGGCCCTGCACACCTGCGGCGCGAATAGCCTCAATAGCGGCGGCGGTGGCAGGGGCGGCGTCCAGCCCCTCCCGCAGCTCAATACCGCGGGCGGCAGTGAGAATCTCAATTGCCAGTACCCGGCGCAGGCCGTCCACCGACTTGCGCAGTTTGCGGGCAGCAGACCAGCCCATGGAAACATGGTCCTCCTGCATAGCCGACGAAGGAATCGAGTCCACCGAAGCCGGAGCCGCCAGCCGCTTGAGCTCAGAGACAATCGCCGCCTGGGTGTACTGGGCAATCATGTGGCCCGAGTCCACCCCGGCGTCATCGGCCAGGAAGGGCGGCAGGCCACGACTGCGGGCGGCGTCCAAGAAGCGGTCGGTACGACGTTCAGAAATCGAAGCGAGGTCGGCGGCAGCAATCGCCAGGAAGTCCAGCACGTAGGCCACCGGAGCGCCGTGGAAGTTGCCGTTGGACTCCACGCGACCGTCCGGGGTCACCACCGGGTTATCGACGGCGGCGCGCAGCTCACGCTCCGCCACCAGCTGAGCGTGGTCAGCGGTATCGCGGGCGGCACCGGCAACCTGGGGTGAGCAGCGGAGCGAGTAGGCGTCCTGAACAAAGGCGCAGTGCTCGCCCTGGTGCGACTTCACGATGCCCGAGTCTGCCAGCAGGGTGCGCAGATTTGCCGCGGACGACGCCTGGCCGGGGTGGGGGCGCAGCTCCTGCAGGTCTTGGGCAAAGACCCGGTCGGTGCCCAGCTGGCCCTCCACGCTCATGGCGGTGGCGAGGTCTGCCAGCTTGAAGAGCTGCCGCAGATCATCCAGGGCGAGCACCAGCTGGCCCAGCATACCGTCGGTTCCGTTGATGAGAGCCAGCCCCTCTTTTTCTGCCAGTTCAACGGGCTTCAGCCCCGCTGCTTCCAGTGCCTGGGCGGCGGGCATATACTCGCCGGAGGAATCGCGCACCACGCCCTCACCGATAATGGCCAGCGCGCAGTGGGCCAGGGGCGCGAGGTCTCCCGAGCAGCCCAGCGAACCGTACTCGTGTACCACCGGGGTAATGCCGGCAGAGAGGAAATCAGCGTAGGCCTGGGCGGTTTCGGCACGCACACCGGTGCGGCCGGTGGCCAGGGTCGAGAGACGCAGCAGCATCAGGGCACGAATTACCTCGCGCTCCACCTCGGGGCCAGAACCGGCAGCGTGGGAGCGAATCAGCGAGCGCTGTAGTTGCTTGCGGAGCTCCTGGGGAATGTGGCGGGTTGCCAGGGCGCCAAAGCCGGTGGAGACCCCGTAGACAGGCTTGGGGTTCTCGGCCAGCTCTTCAATGCGCTGGCGGGAGTCGGCAATGGCGGCCAGGGCTTCTTCGGAGATTTTTACGGTGGCACCCTCGCGGGCAACCGCCAGCAGCTCTTCAAAGCTGACCGGGCCGATTCCTACGGTTACTTCAGTCATGGATTTTCCTCTCAAAGTGGTGGGTTGCTATACGATGAGCAAGTCTGGCGGCAGTCTTTGCCGTGCGCCCGTCAAGGTCAAAGGCGGGGTTGAGTTCGGCAATATCGGCGGCGGCGAGCTTGGGGCTGGCGGCCACCAGGTCGCACACGGCCTCGATGATTTCTAGGTGGACGCCGCGGGCCGCCGGGGCGCTCACGCCGGGGGCGGTAGCGGCGGGAAGAACGTCCAGGTCTACGGTGAGGTAGATGAGGTCGTTTTCTGCCAGGAAGCTCTGCACAAAGTCCAGGACCTCTGCCCGGCGGGTGACACCGCAGTCAGTATCGAGCAGGTACTTCACCCTGTATTTCTCTGCGGTGTCGAAGAGGGTCTGCGTGTTGGCAGCCTCAGAGATACCCACTACGGCATAGCTGACCTCGCTGCCCTGCTCTTCTTCGAGTTCCAGCAGCTGGCGAAAGCCCGTGCCCGAGGTTGCCCGCGGTGCCGAGCGCAGGTCAAAGTGGGCGTCGAGATTCAGGACGCCGAATTTGGCGGGTTTGTTCTCGCTCCCCTGCCCGGGCGCGCTGCGGCGGGCCGACCGGGCCACGCCCCGGTAGGTTCCAAAAGCAATCTCGTGGCCACCTCCCAAAACAATCGGTAGTGAGCCACTATCGATTACGGCAGCCACCGCCTGGCCCAGGCGCTCCTGGCCCTCTTCCAAGCGATCGTCAGTGACGGTGACATCTCCGGCATCAGCCAGGTCAATAGAAGCCACCGGGGCCAGCAGAGACAGCGACCCCAGCGCAGACCGAATCGCCGCCGGGCCCTCAGCTGCCCCGCGGCGTCCTTGGTTCCGCTCTACCCCCTCATCGCTGGCGAAGCCGAGTACCGTAACATCAGCGGCGTCATTCTGAGAGTCCTCCCCCAGCAGACGCACCCGCTCGTGCCAGCGCAGGTGCTCTTCACCCGCGCCGTCGTGTCTTCCAGTCCAGGCAGCGGGTGGCGCATCAATGAAGTCAGAGACTTTAGCCATTGAGCACCCCCGCTGCCCGGTAGACAAGCTCACCGTGCGAGTACACCGAGGACACCAGAGGAACCCCCGGTCGGTAAGCCAGGTGCAAGTGATTGGGGGCGTCAAGCACGCTCAGGTCGGCGCGGGCTCCGGGGCGGAGCACGCCAACATCCTCGCGTTGCAGGGCGGCCGCGCCCCCGGCGGTTGCCGCCCAAACAGCTTCATCAGGGCTCATATGCAAGTCCCGCACCGCAATGGCAATGCAGAAGGGCATAGAGGTGGTGAAGCTGGTGCCCGGGTTGCAGTCAGCACCCAGGGCAACGGTAGCCCCCGCGTCGAGGAGCTTCCGAGCCGGTGGATAAGGGTTGCGCGTGGAGAAATCCGCGCCGGGCAAAACCGTGGCCACGGTTGCGGACTGCGCCAGCGCGTCAATGTCGGCCTCGCTCAGGTGCACCACGTGGTCTACGGACGCCGCGCCCAACTCCACCGCCAGCTGCACGCCGGGGCCTGGGTTGAGCTGATTTCCGTGGACGCGCGGGGTGAGGCCGTGCTTGATCCCCGCGGTGAGAACCGCGCGGGACTGCTCTTCGTTGAAGGCACCCTTCTCACAAAAAACATCAATCCAGCGGGCATAGGGAGCGCAGGTGGGTACCATCTCGTCGACAACCATCTGAACATAGTCGTCGGTTCGGCCGGCAAATTCCGGCGGGGCAACGTGGGCCGCCAGCAGGGTAACCTCATCGGTTTCTCTGCCAGCAACCTGCAGGCTGCGCAGCTCAGACTCGGTGGACTGGCCGTAGCCGGACTTCACCTCAACCGTGGTGGTGCCCTGCCGCAGAGACTCACTGAGCAAGTTCTTGTAATTACAATGAAGCTCCTCTGCACTGGCGGCGCGGGTTTTTGCCACCGTACCGCGAATACCGCCCGCCTCGTATTTCTTACCCTGCATGCGCGCCGAGAATTCCTCGGAGCGATCCCCGGCAAAAATCATGTGCGAGTGCGACTCCACAAAGCCCGGCAGCACCGCCCCGCCCTCAAGGTCCCGAGCGCTATCAGCCGCCGGAGCATCAGCCGCCCGACCCACCCAGGCCACAGACTCGCCGTCCAATACCACAGCGGCATCGTGAATAATGCCCAGCCTGTCGGTCTCTGAACCGGCATCGCCCAGCTCGGGCGAATTGGTCACCAGGGTCTTGATACCCGTGAGAAGAGTAGTAGACATTAGTCCGCTTCCTTCATCGGAATACGAACCCCGCGCTCAGCCGCAACCTCGGCAGCGTGCTCGTAGCCGGCGTCCACGTGACGAATCACGCCCATACCGGGGTCATTGGTGAGCACACGCTCAATCTTCTGGGCAGCCAGGTCGGTGCCGTCGGCAACGCACACCTGACCCGCGTGAATGGAGCGGCCCATGCCCACACCGCCACCGTGGTGCAGGGAAACCCAGCTGGCACCCGAAGAGGTGTTGACCAGGGCGTTGAGCAGGGGCCAGTCAGCCACGGCATCGGTGCCGTCTTTCATGCCCTCAGTCTCGCGGTAGGGAGAAGCCACCGAGCCCGAATCCAGGTGGTCACGGCCAATCACAATCGGAGCCGAGAGCTCACCGTTTTTGACCATCTCGTTGAACTTCAGACCGGCCTTGTGGCGCTCGCCGTAGCCCAGCCAGCAGATACGGGCGGGCAGACCCTCGTGGTGTACCTTCTCGCCGGCCATCTTAATCCAGCGGGCCAGGTGCTCGTTCTCGGGGAAGAGCTCGAGAATTGCCTGGTCAGTCTTTTTAATATCCTCGGGGTCGCCGGAGAGCGCTGCCCAGCGGAAGGGGCCCAGGCCCTCCTCAAAGAGGGGGCGGATGTAGGCGGGCACAAAACCGGGGAAGTCAAAGGCTCGCTGGAAACCTGCCTTGCGGGCCTCATCGCGAATCGAGTTGCCGTAGTCAAAGACTTCAGCACCCTTATCCATAAAGCCCACCATTGCCTCAACGTGGCGGGCCATAGACTCGCGGGACTGCTTGGTGAAGAGCTCGGGATCGCGGGCGGCCTCTGCCTTCATCTGGTCAAACTCCACCTCAAGGGGCAGGTAGCTCAGGGGGTCGTGGGCGCTGGTCTGGTCTGTGACAATATCGATGGGAGCATCACGCTTGAGCAGCTCGGGGAAGATTTCGGCGGCGTTGCCCACCAAGCCGATTGAGAGGGGCTGCTTCTTATCGCGGGCCTCGATAGCCAGTTCTAGGGCGTGGTCGATGTCTTTTGCCTTGGTATCGAGATACTTGTGCTCAATGCGGCGGTCGATACGGGACTCATCGACGTCCACACAGATAGCCACGCCCTCGTTCATGGTCACCGCCAGCGGCTGGGCGCCACCCATGCCACCCATACCGGCGGTCAGGGTAATGGTGCCTGCCAGGGTGCCGTTGAAGCGCTTGCGGGCAACCGCGCCGAAAGTCTCATAGGTTCCCTGCAAAATTCCCTGGGTGCCAATGTAAATCCAGGACCCGGCGGTCATCTGGCCGTACATCATCAGGCCCTCAGATTCCAGCTTGCGGAAGTGCTCCCAGTTGGCCCAGTCCCCCACCAGGTTAGAGTTAGCGATCAGCACGCGGGGCGCCCACTCGTGGGTGCGGAAAATGCCCACGGGCTTGCCAGACTGCACCAGCAGGGTTTCGTCTTTTTCGAGATCTTTTAGAGAGGCAACAATGGCGTCAAATGCTTTCCAGGAGCGGGCTGCGCGGCCGGTGCCACCGTAGACCACCAGGTTATCGGGGTGCTCGGCCACCTCGGGGTCGAGGTTGTTCATGAGCATACGCAGGGCACCTTCCTGCTGCCAGCCCTTGGTGTTGAGTTCAGTACCGCGCGGGGCGGAGACGGGGCGGGGTTCGTGGCCTTCAGAAGAAACATTCATCATGGCGTTCCTTTCCTTGCTCTGCACTGTGCGGAAGCCGTGTCGCGGCGCTGTCTCGCGCCTATTGAGCGCCATTTTCTTGCTTTCTGGACACAATTCCGCAGGTGAGTCAATTAATTAGCTAGTCTGTTGGGTAAGCACCGCCCATTTTTGAGGCGAGCGTCACACTGCATATATTGTATATACAACTAGATGTTTCGTTGACTGTCAAGGGAGCCCCATGAAAATTCAAGATTTTGCTCCGCACTACGAGCAGACCAGCACTGCCCTGCCCGCCTACCAGCGCATCAAAGACATGATTCTGCAGCTGGTTTCCCAGGGCAGCCTGGTTCCTGGCTCTCAGATTCCCTCAGAAAATGAACTCGTAGACGCCCTGGGAATCTCCCGCATGACCGTCAACCGCGCCATGCGCGAACTCACCAGCGAAGGCATACTCACCCGCTCCCGCGGCGTCGGCACCTTCATCGCCTCACCCAAGGCCCCCGGCTCCCTCTTTGAAGTCCACAACATCGCAGACGAAATCAAAGAGCGCGGCCACGTACACTCCACCCGCGTGATTGCGCTCGAAGAACTTTTCACCGAGGACGACGCCGGGTGGGGTCCCGGCCAAATCCCCGCCGAACTCGGCGACCACGCCTTTCACTCGGTCATCCTCCACTATGAGAACGAGGAGCCTTTTCAGCTGGAAGAACGCTTTGTCTCCCCGGAGCTGGCGCCAGACTACCTGGCCCAGGATTTTTCTACTTCCACCCCCAACGACTACCTCACCCGGGTAGCTCCCCTCTCCCGGGGAAAGCACGTGGTGGAGGCGGTGCTGGCCTCTGATCCCCAGAGTGAGCTTCTCTGTATCGACCCCTCTCAGCCCTGCCTGCGCATTGAGCGCTACACCTACTCAGATGCCGGGCTGGTTTCCGCCGCCCGTCTGCTGCACCCTGGCTCGCGGATCCGCCTGGAAGGAGAGTTCGGGAACTAGGGCTTGGGTGGCTCGGCCTTGGGGTGTTCCTTACACAACAAAGAAGCTAGAGAACTAATAGACCCAATAAGGAAATCAGCCCGTTAATAAACATGTGCAAGAGGACTCCTCCCCAGATTGATTGGTGGAACCATCGTAGGTAGCTTAAGCACAGCCCCACCGAAATCATGTAGGGCAGAAGGACGGGAATGCCGTGGCCTAGCGCGAAGATAACCGCAGTAAGGAGTACAGCCCAGATTATGGAGAACTTGCCTCGCAAATAGCTCCATAGGAACCCTCTAAAGAAGAGTTCTTCCCACAGCGGTGTAATGATAGCTGTTGCAAAGATTAGGGCGATTTTTGCACCAGCCCCAAGATGCGGAAGCATCTTAGAACTAGAATTTGTTTCAGGCGGATTCCCGCTGAAAAATAAAAACACGAAGATAGTTTGGACAGCGAGTATCCCCAGAAACAAAACCGGAATCTGCCATAGAACATGAAGCAGCCGGAGCCGAGGCTTCACGATACCGAGTGAGCTCCAGGAAATCTTACATTTATAGGCAACTCCGATGAGCCCCAAAAGAGCAAGAACACTGACTATCAGAATCGACCATACGATCGTTTGGGTTACTTCTTCACCTGAGAGTCCAGCAGTCAGAGCAAATACGATGTAGCTGCCAAAGCCCAAAATTAAAACGAAGAGCAGAGCAAGAATTGCTAGAAAAAGTTGCTTTCCAGTGACATGAGGTGTGCTTCTTAAATTACTCATGCCCACCAAATTATCAAGCTTTTTCGCGCCCAGCCGCCACCGCGCCGTCCTCATCCCGCAGATTACCCAACCACCGGAAAGTGACCGAGCCACCAGCAACCAACTGGTGATTCAGTCAGTTGCTGGTGGCTCGGCGTTAGAGCGGCGCGGGCTAAGCCAGCACCTGCCGCTTAGAGCTAATCACCCCGGTGTTGAAGCCCGCCAGGTGCAATCCGCCGTGGAAACGGGCGTGTTCAATTTTCACGCAGCGATCCATCACCACGTTCAGCCCGGCAGACTCACCCAGGGCGGCGGCGTCCTCATTCCACGACCCCAGCTGCATCCAGACAGTCTTAGCACCGGCGTCAATAGACTCCTGCACCACCGAGGGCAAATCCTCATTGCGGCGGAAAATATCCACCATGTCGGGGGCCTCGGGCAGGTCAGCCAGCGAGGCGTAGACCGGCTGGCCCAGCACCTCCTTGCCCTTGGCGGCAAGAATCGGGTTCACAAAATAAACCTTGTAACGGGAGGACGACAGCAGATAGGTCGCCACAAAATACGAGGCGCGCGAAATTTTATCTGACATGCCCACAATCGCAATCGACTTGGTAGCCCGCAGAATCGCCAGACGTTCAGGTGCTGAGGGGCCTTCCCAGTTTCGTTCAGTCATTACTTCTCCTCCTTCTCACCGGACTCCGCGGCGGCGCGCTCGGCAGCGCGGGTATCTGCGCTTGCTTCGCCGACGACGGCGCCGGAGCGGTCGCGGCCCGAGGCAATGGTCAGTGCCTGGTCAAGGTCCCAGATGATGTCCTCGGTATCTTCAAGTCCCACCGAGATACGAATCAGGTCTTCTTTCACACCGCCGGCAACCAGCTGTTCGGCGGTGAGCTGCTGGTGGGTGGTGGACGCCGGGTGCAGCACCAGGGTGCGGGCGTCGCCAATGTTGGCCAGGTGCGAGGCCAGCTGCAGGTTCTTGATGAATTCAGCACCTACGTCGCGGCCGCTTGCCTTCTCGGTAGCGGCAACACCGAAGGAAAAGACCGAGCCCACACCCAGGGGCAGCAGCTTCTGAGCGCGCTCAAAGTGGGGGTGGTCTTCTAGTCCGGCGTAGTTCACGTAGGAAATACGCGGGTCGGTATTGAGCCATTCCACCACGGCCTTGGCGTTGGCCAGGTGGGCATCCATGCGCTGGGGCAGGGTTTCAACGCCCTGGAGCAGGTTGAAAGCTGCCTGGGGTTGCAGGGAGGGGCCAAAATCGCGTAGCTGCTCAGAACGCAGCTTGGTCAGAAAACCGTACTCGCCAAAGTTGCCCCACCAGGAAACATTGTTATAGGAGGGCACCGGCTCTGTCATAGCGGGGAACTTGCCGTTACCCCAGTTAAAGCGACCCGATTCAACGACGACGCCGCCCAGGGTGGTGCCGTGGCCGCCGAGGAACTTGGTGACCGAGTGAATGATGATGTCTGCCCCGTGTTCAAAGGGCCGAATCAGGTAGGGCGTGGACAGGGTTGCGTCAACCACTAGCGGAATGCCCGCCTCGTGGGCGACCTCGGCCAGACCCTCGAGGTCGGCAATTTCGCCCGAGGGGTTTGCCACGATCTCGGTGTAGATTGCCTTGGTGTTCTCGGTCAGTGCCGCCTTAAAATCGGCCGGGTCTGTACCGGCAACGAAGGTGGTGTCAATACCAAAGCGACGCAGGGAAACGTCCAGCTGGGTTACGGTGCCACCGTAGAGCTGGGACGAAGCGACGATGTGGTCGCCCTGCTGGCACAGGGCCGCAAAGGTAATGAACTCGGCTGCCATACCCGAGGCGGTTGCCACCGCGCCGATACCGCCTTCTAAGGAAGCAATACGTTCCTCCAGCGCAGAAACGGTGGGGTTAGAAAGGCGCGAGTAGATATTGCCGTACTTTTGCAGGGCAAACAGATTGGCGGCGTCGTCGGCGTCTTTAAAAACGAAGGACGAGGTCTGGTAAATCGGCACCGCCCGCGCCCCGTGCTCAGCATCGGGCGTGCCACCGGCATGTAGCGCGCGGGTGCGGAAACCAAAGGTATGTTCAGCCACAAGCAACTCCTTGACTAGGCTCCCCTGCACACACAGGGATGGTTAGTCTCCATAGTGCTGGAAATCCCTGAAAGGGTCACCATTGTGTCTGAAGGTTGCGAAGGTTGCGCAATGTGTCGGGCTCTACCCCGCTTTGGTACACGTGAAGTCCCTGGGTACAAGTCGATACTTGTACCCAGGGACTTCACGTGTACCTTAGACTGGCGCAGGCTACTCGCCGGGGCGGTCACCTCGCTGCGAACCGGCAACAGAGCCAGCCGCTGAACCTGCCGCCGAGCCGCTAGCCACGCCAGCAGGGGCTGAACCTGCCCGGGAGGAAGCAGCATTGCGAGCCGTCCAGAAATCAGCGTTGCGAATACCCAGTGCCTCGGGATCGAAGACGGGATCCAGACCTGCCTTCTTCTGGCGGGTGTAGTCCTTGAGCGCCTTCAGGGCGGGAACCTGCAGAATCAGGATCGCAATCACGTTCAGCCAGGCGGTGATGCCCACACCGATGTCACCGAAGATCCAGGAGTCGGTGCTGGTAGAAATTGCGCCGTTGAAGGTTGCCCAGAGAATCAGCACGCGCATAATCCAGATCAGGGCGCGGCGGGCTACGCGGGACTTAATCCAGCGGTTGAAGTAGTAGAGGTTGACCTCTGCCATGTAGTAGTAGGCCAGCACGGTGGTGAAGCCAAAGAACATAATGGCAAAGGCAATGAAGGAGGGGCCAAAGCCGGGCAACAGGGTATTGAGAGCTTCCTGGGTGTAGCCGGGGCCTACCGCAATGCCGTCTGCAATGGAGCCTGCGTAACGGACAACGCCCTCTTCAGATTCACCCTCGAAGACCTTGTACATGTCGGTGGAGATAATCATGAAGGCGGTTGCCGAGCAGATGAAGAGGGTGTCTACGTAAACAGCGAAAGCCTGCACGAAGCCCTGCTTAGCGGGGTGGGAAACCTCAGCAGCTGCTGCCGACTGGGGGCCGGTGCCCTGGCCTGCCTCGTTGGAGTAGATGCCGCGCTTCACGCCCCACATGATTGCCACGCCCATCATGCCGCCAAAGCCTGCGTTCATGTTGAAAGCAGAACTGAAGATCAGACCAAAGACCTCGGGAATCTGCGAGAAGTTGACCACCATAATCACCACGGCGAAGGCGATGTAGAGAACCGCCATGAGCGGAACCACCAGCGAGGCGAAGTTTGCAATACGCTTGACGCCGCCAATCACGATGATTGCCAGAATGACGGTCATGAAGACGCCGCTCCACACCACGTCAAAGCCCCAGGCCTGGTCGATTGCCGCTGCCACCGAGTTGGACTGGATAGCGGGCATGAAGTAAGACATGGCCAGCACCATAGATACAGCAAAGACAATGCCGTAAATCAGCCACAGGGGTGCTGCCTTGGTGTGGCGGTAGGCCTTCTCGATGTAGTAGGCGGGGCCACCGCGGTACTCACCGCTATCTTTATCCTGCTCCTTGTAAATCTGAGCCAGGGTACATTCGATGAAGGAGGTGGCTGAACCCAGCAGGGCCACCGCCCACATCCAGAAGACAGCGCCGGGGCCGCCGAAAGCGATAGCGGTGGCAACACCTGCGATGTTACCCACGCCCACACGGCCTGCCAGAGAGATCATCAGCGACTGGAAAGAGGAAATACCGTTTTCTGACTTATCCCCGCCCTTGAGCTGGGAGAGCATGTCTGGAATGCAGCGAATCTGCAGGAACTTAGTAACAATCGTGAAGTAGATACCCGCGCCCAAGCAGAGAAAAACCAGGGCGGGTGACCAGATTAGACCGTTGAGGGTCTCGAAAAATGCTGACACCGTTCAAACTCCATCGATGAGGTGATGATATTGAAGTGACTCAAGTCACCATATGCAATGACATTTAGTTTCGCCTGTCTATACAAAAAGTGTCAATACTTTCGGGCAAAAAAGTTGCCCTCTCGTACGAGAGGGCAACACATCGCCTGCTATTTGTTTGCAAACAAACACCCGCGCGGGCGTCGTCCGAAAAATCCTACATCGTGTAGTCCACCATCTCGTAGACGTTGAGGAACTTACGGATTCGTTCGTCATCGGATGAGAAGAAGCCGGACGGCGCTCCGTTGTAGGTCACCTGCCCGCCGTCAAGGAAGATAATCCGGTCTGCCACCTTCTGAGCAAAGGCCATATTGTGGGTGACCACCACCAGAGACCGCCGCTCCCGCGCCAGGTCTACCAGCACCTTGATAACCTCCGCCTCAAGCTCGGGGTCAAGGGCTGAGGTGGGCTCGTCAAAGAGCAGGTAGTCGGGCGAGACGGCGAGCGCCCGGGCAATCGCCACGCGCTGCTGCTGGCCGCCAGAGAGGTGTTCGGGATAGGAATCAATGCGGTGTTCCAGCCCCACCTTGACCAGCAGGTCCCGCGCTAGCTGATCGGCCTGGGCCTTACCCATCTTGCCGTTGAGCACCGGGGCAAGCGCCACGTTTTTCAGGGCGGTGTAGTTGGGAAAGAGGTTGAACTGCTGAAAGACCATGGCCGAGTGCTGACGCATGGTGCGCACCTGATCGTCGGAGAGCTTCCCGCCAAATTCCACGGTGTCGCCCTCAATGGTAAGAGAACCAGACTCGGGGGTTTCCAGCAGGTTCAGGCAGCGCAGTAGGGTGGACTTACCGGAACCCGAAGGCCCAAGAATCACCGTGGTCTCGCCGTCCTCAAGAGAAAGCGAGATGTCGTGCAGAATCGTCTGGCTGCCAAAACTTTTGGTGAGGGAATCAACTCTAAGCATGAACGCTCCTCATGTAGCGGTTGCTGCGCTTCTCTAGCAGGGACTGCAACCAAGACAGCACGGTGAAGATCACCAGGTAGATTGCCGCAACCTCAAGGTACATGGCCAGCGGTTCAAAGTTAGCCGCCGCCACCTGCTTGCCCGACTGAAAGAGATCGACCAGAGAAATGGTAGAGACCAGCGAGGTGCCCTTAATCAGGTCAATCAGATCATTGCCCAGCGGCGGTAGCGCGATACGCACCGCCTGGGGAATAATCACGTGGCGTAAGGTCTGCATCTTGGTGAAGTTCAGGGTTCTTGCCGCCTCGAATTGGCCCCGGGGAATCGAGGCTACCGCCGAACGGAAGGTCTCTGCCACATAGGCACCAGTGTTGAGCGAGAGGGCAATAATTGCCGAGGTCCAGGGGTCAAGGGTGATCCCCACCCGCGGCAGGCCGTAGAAGACCAGAAAGAGCTGCACCAGCAGCGGAGTGCCGCGAAAGAGCCACACGTAGACGTTGGCCAACCATGCCAACGGCCGGAACTTATTTGAGCGAAAGACCTGCGAGATAATGCCGATGAGAATCGCCAGCACAAAGGCGATAGCAGACAGCGGCAGCGTAATCTTGGCGGTTGCCAAGAGCAACTGCGGCAGGGAGTCCACCCAGAGTTCTATATACCGATCCATAAAGTGCTAGACCTAGGCTTTCGGGGTGAGGTCCATACCAACGTACTTCTCGTAGATTGCCTTGAGGTCACCGTTATCGGTGTGCTTCTTCAGAGAGTCGTTGATGGCGTTCTTCAGGGCGTCCTGGCCCTTGGGCATAAGGATTGCAGACTCAGAGGCATCGCCCAGCTCGCCCTCCAGCAGGCGGTAGTCAGCGTTGGGGTGCTCCTGGTCGTAGGCTGCGAAAGTCACCGCGTCATTACCGCAGCAGTCCACGCGGCCCGAGAGCACCTGCTCAATCGCCTCGTCAAAGCCGGTCACGGTCACGATAGTTGCGCCCTGGCCCTCCAGCAGGGTGCGGAAGTTAGAGGTCTCGGACGACGCCGCGGTGTGGCCGGCGATGTCCTCCACCTTCTGCAGCTCGGAGTCTTTCTTCACGGCAACCTTGCCCTTAGAGGCCACGTAGGTGGTGGAGAAGTCGTACTTCTGCTGGCGCTCTTCGGTGGGGGCAACGTTGTTAATCACGATGTCATAGCGGTCTGAGTCCACACCGGCAATTAGGGAGTCCCACTGG
Source organism: Rothia aerolata (assembly GCF_014635585.1). Taxonomy (GTDB): domain Bacteria; phylum Actinomycetota; class Actinomycetes; order Actinomycetales; family Micrococcaceae; genus Rothia; species Rothia aerolata. The sequence goes on along the minus strand of NZ_BMDC01000003.1, from coordinate 145,944 downwards.
GTTTCAATGTACTCGGCTTCGACACCCAGGTCGGCGGCAATCAAATCGCCGATTTCCTTTTCCATGCCCACCAGCTCGTTGGTCTTTTCGTCGTGGTAACCCCAGGGGCGGAAGGTGCCCTCCATACCGATGCGGATGGTGCCGGCGTCCTTAATGGCCTGCAGCTTATCCTCGGAAGACGATGAGGACGAGGACGGCGAGCAGGCGGCGAGAACGCCCGCCAGCGAGAGAGCGCCGGTCAGGGCAAAGGCGGAACGGCGAGTCATGGAGGATGACATGTTCATGGTGATTTCCTTATCAGAGAGTTTTTTCTTATAAAAGCTATTAGAAGGCAGCTGACAGGGCCTTGTCGAGGTCTGCAATGAGATCCTCTACATCTTCAATACCCACGGCTACTCGAATCAGGTCGGTGTCCACGCCAAACTCTTTCAGGTGCTCCTCGGAGTAGGCACCCTGGGTCATGGTGGCGGGCAGGCAAATCAGCGACTCGATGCCGCCCAGCGAGACCGCAAAGGTAAAGACCTCCAGGGAGTCCAAGAAGGCCTTGGTGTTAGCACCCGGCGCCAGCTTGAAGGAGAAGAGGGCGCCCAAACCCTGGGCCTGGCGCTGCTGGATTTCCCGCTCCCGCTCGTTAGCCGAACCGGCGTAGATGACTTCAGCGACGCCGTCATGCCCCTTGAGAAAGTCCATCACCTTCAGGGCGTTCTGTTGCTGGCGGTCCATACGGATACCCAGGGTCTTGACGTTCTGTAGCAGGCGGTAGGCCTCGGTGGGTGCCATGATATTGCCGTTGATGAGCTGAGACTTGAAAAGCTCATCTGCCAGCTCATCGCTGTTGGTGGCAGCCACGCCAGCCAGCAGATCGCCGTGGCCGCCCAGGTACTTGGTGGCGGACTGCACGGTAATATCTGCGCCCAGCTCCAGGGGCCGCTGTAGATAAGGGGTCATAAAGGTGTTGTCTACGACCAGCAGGGCACCGTTGCGGTGGGCCAGCTCGGCAATACGCTCAATATCTGAAACCCGCAGGGTGGGGTTGGTGGGGGTTTCGAGAAAGACCATCTTGACGGTTTCGTCGAAGTCCTCATCGGAGAGCTCGGCCATGTCGGCCACAAACCGGGTGGTTACGCCGCGTTTGGGTAGCTCGATGGTGCCAAAGCGGTAGTTACCGCCGTAGACGGGCATGCCCATCAGCAGGGTCTCGCCCGACTTCAAAATGCCCATAGCGGCTGCGGAGGCTCCCATGCCGGTGGCGTAGGCGGAGGCGTGCTTAGCGCCCTCAATCTTGGCCAGGGATTCCTCTAGCTTAGAGCGGGTGGGGTTGCCACCGCGGGAATACTCGAAAGGTCCCTCGCCGCCCTCGGTGGGCTGGCCGAAGGTCGATGCCATGTGAACCGGGGGCACAATTGCCCGATACTCATTGTCTCGAGGGTCAATTGCATGAATCGCGGTGGTGTTGAAACCTGCCATTGCTTTTACTTTCTCTTTCAAGTTGCTTGAGCTTACGGTTCAACACTACCCGGTTGGTGACTAGACAGGTAGGTTTTGGGAGCCATCTGCGGTGGGTCTCACGCCTTTGTAACACTGCGTAACGCAGGCTTGAGTGCCCCCCGAACCTACTTTCTATATTTGCGCTACAACAGGCTCTTAGTACAAGCAAAGGCCAACTGAGATGCCAAAAGTACACGTGAAGTCCCTAGGTACAAGACAATACTTGTACCTAGGGACTTCACGTGTACCTTCGGTAGCCCGGCAAGGATGAGCTTGTACCTTCCCTACCAGGGTTCCTCCGAGAGGCCAATTTTGTACCGAATATCAAAGAAAAACGGTATAAAAATGGCCACTCGGGCATCTACCTACTTCCAGAGCCGGTTGCGGGCGTGGATAGCCGAGGGGCGAATCTGCATCCACTCGGGGCAGTCCAGCCTAAAGGTTTTCTCGCAACCCGAAAGCGCGGTAATGATGGAATCGCAGCGGCGGTTGAACTCGAGCAGGTTGCACTTTTCAACAATCTGACCGGGGAAATGCCGGTGCATCTTCGAAACCGAATCAGAGGCCTCCTGCAGGCCGTGTCCGGTATGGCCGGGCACGTGCTTGACGATCACGCGGCGCTCCCGAATAGCCTCGGTCAGAGAGGTCATCTCGGCCAGCACCCGGGGATCCTGCACGCCCTCATTAGCCCAGTGCTCAAAAGACCAGCGGTTGTGCGCCAGCCTCAGCACGAAAGTCAGCGCGCCCAGGGAATCCGTATGAATCACCAGGCGCCGACCACCGTGGTAGAAGAGCGTAAAGGCAGCCAACATGGCAGAAAGCTCGCCGGTCATAATGTTGGTGGCATCGTAGTGGGAGTGGAAGTAGAAACCGTCTTCAGCCACACCCCCAATTCCCATGCGACCACCGCGGGCAAATTTCTTGTTGTTGGTAGAACGGAATGAGCAGTCGGTAAAGACGTTATAGTCCACCAGCTTCTCCACCGGTTGCTGGGCCTGGTCGCGCTCCTGCTCGGCGTAGGCCAGCCGTGAGGCCTCCTCCATGTAGTGCGGCAGAATCTCACCGGCGGGGGTACCCACCAGCTTCACGTGCTGCTCACCCAAGGAGTGGGACTCATAGGGGTTGAGTACCTTATCAATGGAACGGTACTCCATGATCTCTTTGAGAGATCCAAACTGGCGGAAGAGCAACTTCAGGTAGTGCCTATCGGCTGCCACCGTAATAAGATTCTGCTTATATTCCTCAGGAATTACTTCCCAAGCCCGCAGAATCGCGCGCCCGAGCATGTCAACATGCACCTCATCGCAGGGGTCCAGCAAAGAGTGGGCCACCGAATCCGTAATGGGTTCAGTCTCAATTACCTCGCGATCACCGTTTTCCCGCGATATAAAAATCATGCTGGAAAGCCCGGTGTAACACATGCTTTTAGACTGAACAGTCTCCATCATGATGGCAACCACTGCCACACCCTGATCCACGAAACCTGCCGGGTAGCTCGAAGTGTAGTCAGGAGCCTCCCACGTGAGGGTACATTTCTTGATTTGTGCTGGCGATATGCTCATTATTTCCACCTCCTTTTCTTCTCTATTGTTTTTTTCTTATTGCAAATCTAAAAAGTGTCGAAGCTGTCTTCGGCACGGTGAGCACGCAGGTAGTCACGCAAGTGGGGAATCACAAAAGTGACCTTGCCGTAGGAGGCCGCACGGATAATCTGCGCCTCCACCAACCTGTTGCGGTAGACCCCGGCGTACTGCGGGTTCTTTCCCAGCCGCGCGGCAATATCGCTCATCTTGCTGGAAGAGTCGTCCTCAGCCATAGCCTCAAGAAAAGCGCGGTCGCCGGCGGAAAGTTTTTCAAGAAGGGGCCCCAGAACCAGAGCGCCCAGAGCCTCCTGGGCGGCGGCAAGTTCACAGATGAGCTGCTCTTCGGTGAGCTGCTGATCAACCGCTTTGCGGCGAATCCTCTCCCCCACCAGCTGCACCATATAGGGGTAGCCGTAGGTGGCAAGGCTGGCCCGTTGCAGAAGCTCCTGGGTAACCTCGCAGGTTTTACCGCTGTGGACCCGGCAGGATTCCCACACCTGTCGCAGAGTCTCCTCAGTCTGCGCCCGGGTCAGCGCCCCCAGGTCAATCTGCTCAGCCGAGGCGAGAGCCTCCATACCCTCGGCAGCCAGGAGGTCCCGCGCGTCCTGCCCGCGACCGGCCAGCACCAGCTGCACGGGCAACCCAAGCTCCGTTACACGGACGACGGCGCTCACCAGCTCGCGCAGGTTCGCCGCTGCTCCGCGGGGTAGAGTGTCGATGGTAATCAGCAGACCCTCACCCAAGGTTTGCAGGCCCTCAGCGACCATTTTCAGCTGCTCTTCCAGCGACATACAATCGAAGTCATCGCAGATTTTACCGGTGAGATTCTCATGGATGCCGGGCAGGTAGATTCCGCTCATGCGCTGGGTAAGCCCCTTGCTGGGGGCATCATAGAGCGCACGCCAGCCGCGCTCGCAGGCAATTGCCTCAAAAGCCTTCACTAGCGCCGTCTTGCCAATACCTGCGGGGCCGGTGACCACCACGGGGGTAGACCAGTTGCCGGTATCGAAACGGGCTTCAAACGCAGAAAGCTCGGCGTCGCGCCCCTTGAGAGGGTAGGCAACACCGGCGTACTCAACGGTAGGCTGTGCGTTCATGAGCTCCCAATCTTCTTAAAAATCCTTTATATCTTTTATAACTTTTATATCTTGGCTCTTCAATAGCTGTTACATCACGTTGCGATTCCACCCACTGATATGAACGTCGCACCCCGTGCGGCTCAGTGGTAGCGTGAAACCACCACAAATCCTCACAAAGGAGCACCCATGATCGGCGTCTACGCCCACGCCCACGTTAAACCCGAGCACGTGAGCAACTTCGAAGAACTGGCTGAAAAACTTGCTGAGGCATCTATCAAAGAAGAAGGAGTCGTCAGCTACGAAGTAGGCCCGCTCATCAACCCCGAGAGCCCCGAAGACCCTCAGTACGCATTCATAGAACGCTGGGACTCCATCGAAGCACTCGAAGCGCACCTTGAAACCGACCACTACGTGCAAGCTGATGCCCAGTGCCAGGAATACCTAGCAACCCCCATGCAAATTAGCATCTACGAAATTTAGGAGAACCATGATTGGTGTGTTCGCAAAAGCCTCTATCAAAGCAGAGTCCATCGAAGACTTTGAGGCATCAGCAGCAAAACTCGTAGAAGCAACCCGAAGCAAAGACGCCGGGCTCGACAGCTACGACTTCGGCGCCCTCGTAGAAGAAGGTGCAGAAGGCGAATACGCTTTCATCGAGCGCTGGCACAGCGAAGCCGACCTTGAAGCCCACATGGCCCAGGAACACTTCACCACCGCCACCGCAGAGTGGGAGAATTACTTAGCAGAACCGCTAGAAGTTAATATCTTCCAGTTCTAATACATATTTCTTAAGGTCAAAGGAGACCCCATGATTGGCGTTTACGCAGTCATACCCGTCAAACCCGAATATGCCCAGGCCTGGGAGAGCATCGCCCAGCGTTTGGTTCAAGACACCGTAGCCCACGACGAAGGCTGTGTTTTCTACGATTTTGGCAAGCGAGTAGACGGCCCCGAAGGCGAATATGCCTTTCTTGAGCGCTGGATGACCCGGGAGGCCCTAGACGCCCACATGGCAGCAGAGCACCACGTGCGAGCTAACGAGGAATGGGCCGAGTATCTGGCGGGCGAGCCCGAGGTGCGCATTTACGACTACGAGCACTAGGAGACTTTGCCGAACGGTGGATTTTAGGCTTAAATTCTTATGAATTAAGCCTAAAATCCACCGTTCGGCAAGGAATTCATGAAAGCTGACCTATTTGACCCTGAGGATCTTGAGCGAAGCCTGCACGGCGTTGACCGGGCGGTGTTCCAGGTTCCCGAGCACCTCTCGCAGGCAAAGCTCACCCAGGCCCGGCGAGCCGATATGCTAGCCCTCATTGCAGATAATTTCGCCCGCGCAGCCAAAAACCAGGGTGCGCGAGAGATTATCTATGTAGCTCAAGACAGCCCTGAAAACCAAGAGTGTAAAGAAATTCTGGCTGCTCAAGGAATTCCCCTTACCACGCGTGAAGCCGAGCCAGCAGCGCCACCCAAGCAGAGCGGCGTCCACACACCCCGCAGGGGCGTTCGCTCGATTCAGCGAATCACGGTGCCCTCCCACTGGAGCCCCGAGGCCACCGCAGACTACTACCTGCACTGGCTGGCTCGCACCGGTCTGAGGCTGGTTAAAATCCGCACCGATTCCGAGACAGCTGAAATCGGTCTGCGTTTTCTCAAAGAGCCTTTGCTAAAGCTCGAACACGACTCAGAGCAGAGTCGCGAGGATTATTTTATCTATCGCATAGTCGGTGGAAAGCTTGCCCGGGCGCGTAAAGGAAGCAGGGCACGGCTAACCTTCCGCAAGATTCTGCGCCAAGACCAGGTCTTTATTAGCATCCACGATTTTGAGCCGGCTCTTCCCTGGCCCCTCTACGTGCTGACTCAGGCCCAGGTACACCTGCTGGTGATGAAACTCTTTGGCCTTGCTACAAAGGCGAACGGTGGGTTTTAGACTTAAATTCGCCGATTTTAAGCCTAAAATCCACCGCTCGGCGAGAGAGAAAATTAACGGTACTCCTCCGGCAGCACTCGCACGCCGCCCTTATCGGCAGAGGATGCCATCATGGCGTATGCCTTCAGAGCCTTAGATACCTGGCGCTCCCGCGGCTTGGTGGGCTTCCAGGGGGCGGGGCCCTTAGCAGCCCGGCGAGCCTCAAGCTCCTTATCAGAGATGTTCACGCGCAGAATGCGGTTGTGAACGTCAATCTCAATCTCATCGCCGGTCTGCACCAGACCAATGGCTCCACCGGCGGCAGCCTCAGGGGAAACGTGGCCAATGGAGATACCTGAGGTACCGCCAGAGAAGCGGCCGTCAGTCACCAGAGCGCAGGTCTTACCCAGGCCCAAGCCCTTCAGGTAGGAGGTCGGGTAGAGCATCTCCTGCATACCGGGGCCACCCTTGGGGCCCTCGTACTGGATCACCACGATGTCCCCCTCCTTCACGTTCTTTGAAAGAATCTCAAAGACCGCTTCGTCCTGGGACTCCACCACAAAGGCTTTACCCACAAAGTGGAAAAGTTCTTCATCAATGCCAGCGGACTTAATAACAGCCCCGTCTTCAGCGATATTTCCGCGCAGAACCGCCAGACCGCCATCCTTGGTATAGGCGTGCTCCACCGAGCGGATGCAGCCGTTCTCGGCGTCCTTCTCCAGCGACTCGTACTTGTTGGCGGTGGAGAAAGCCTGGGTGGTGCGCACACCACCGGGGGCTGCCTTGAAGAGCTCTTCGGCCTCGGGCGAGGGCGACTCCGAGCGAATGTCCCAGGCGCCCAGCCACTCTTCGAGGGAGTCGGCGTGAACAGAGTGGACGTCGCGGTTCAGCAGACCGGCGCGGTCGAGCTCCCCGAGCAGGGCGGGAATACCGCCGGCCCGGTGCACGTGCTCAATGTGGTACTTGGTGGAGTTGGGCGCCACCTTGGCCAGGCAGGGAACCCGGCGGGAGATAGCGTCGATGTCGTCAAGGGTGAAGTCCACCTCAGCCTCATTGGCAATAGCCAGAATGTGCAGCACGGTGTTGGTGGAGCCGCCCATAGCGACGTCCAGGGCCATAGCGTTCTCAAAAGCAGCCTTGGTGGCAATAGAACGGGGAAGAACCGAGTCGTCGTCGCCCTCATAGTAGCGCTTAGCGAGATCAACAATCTTCTTACCCGCCTGCAGGAAGAGATCCTTGCGGGCAATCTGGGTTGCCAGGGTGGTGCCGTTACCGGGCAGGGCAAGACCGATTGCCTCGTTGAGGCAGTTCATGGAGTTAGCGGTGAACATACCGGCGCAGGAGCCACAGGTGGGGCAGGCGTTCTTCTCAATCTGAGCCAGGTCAGAGTCAGAAACAGACTCGTCAACGGCCATGACCATGGCATCCACCAGGTCAAGGCGGTGCTCCACCACGCCCTCGATACCCTCGCCCGACTCCATCGGGCCGCCGGAAACAAAGATGGTGGGAATGTTCAGACGCATTGCCGCCAGCAGCATGCCGGGGGTGATCTTGTCACAGTTAGAGATACAGACCAGGGCATCGGCGCGGTGGGCATTGACCATATACTCCACCGAGTCAGCAATCAAATCGCGGGAGGGCAGGGAGTAAAGCATGCCGTCATGGCCCATGGCGATACCGTCGTCCACGGCGATGGTGTTGAACTCCTTGGCAACACCGCCGGCTTCTTCAATCGCGCTGGCCACCAGAGAGCCCATATCTTTCAGGTGCACGTGGCCGGGCACGAACTGGGTAAAGGAGTTAGCGATGGCAATAATCGGCTTGCCAAAGTCTCCGTCTCCCATGCCGGTTGCCCGCCACAGCGCGCGAGCGCCCGCCATGTTGCGACCGTGGGTTGAAGTGCGTGAACGTAACTCAGGCATAATACTTCTTCCTTCTACTGTGATGCTTGGGGTTTAGTCTACGCCTGCCTGCGCAGGGGCTTCCAGAGAGTATTACGGCGTATCACTATGTGAAAGGGCAAGGACGGCGCTCGCTCGCTCCCAGCGCCCGGTGAGGGAATCGCGAGGGGTGGGTGGCGCCGTCCTTACCTACCTAACTGAGGTTAACGGGACTTGCGGTTCTTCAGGTACTCGGCATCGCGGCGGCTAGCTACCACCGGAGCAATACCAGTGTAGCCTTCGCGCTCGGCAGCAATGCGGCGAACATTATCGCGGCAGGCGAACCAACCGATAATCATCAGAGGAATCACGATGATGAGCGAACCCAGGGTGTAGGTGCCCACGGGATAATCTAGACCGATGAGTACCAGCACACCTGCCAGGAATACCAGCACAATCCAGTCGGTGACCGGGTAACCGGGCATGCGGTAGGCGGGGCGAGCGTATACGCCCTTTTTAGCCAGCGAAACGAACTTTAGGTGGCAGATTGCAATGGCACCCCACGCCGAGATAATACCCAGTGAAGCCAGGTTCAGCACAATCTCAAAGGCCTGAGCGGGAACCACCATGTTCAGCAGAACGCCCAGAAAAGCCACGCCCGCAGTGAGCAAAATGCCGCCGAAGGGAACACCGCTCTTTGACATTTTCAGGGCGAATTTGGGGGCTGAGCCAGCAGCCGCCATGGAGTGCAGAATACAGCCGGTGGAGTAGAGGCCAGCATTCAAAGAAGACAGTGCCGCGGTGATAACCACCAGTTCCATAATGGGGCCGGCAAAATCCACGCCAATGCTGGAGAAGAAGGTCACGAAGGGCGACTCGTCTGCCGAGTAGGCGGTGTGGGGCAGCAATAGGGTCAGCAGAACTACCGAGCCAACGTAGAAGATGGCAACACGCCAGATCACGGTGTTGATTGCCTTAGGAATCACCTTGCGAGCATCGCGTGTTTCGCCCGAAGTGGTGCCCACCAGCTCAATGGAGGCGTAGGCAAAAACAACACCCTGCATAATCACCAGGGCGGGCATAATGCCGTTCGGGAAGAAGCCGCCGTTATCGGTAATCAGGTGCAGGCCGGTTTCGGAGTGAGTGGGGGTTCCAAAAATTACGAAGTAAATGCCCAGAATCAGGAAGATCACCAGAGCGGCAACCTTGATCAGTGCGAACCAGAATTCCAGCTCGCCAAAGACCTTCACAGAGATCAGAGAGGAATGTACGCTTCTTTCACGATGACGGTGAGGCTTATTCATAAGGGGCAAAACCCACCAACCCATCATCCATTAGGAAACAGCCGTGTCAGACAGGTCTTTTTACACTCAAATAAACCGCTTAGAAAAATAAAAGCGAGCATCATTGAATTACATGATGCTCGCTTAACTAAATATTATCTAAAAGATATATATTGAAATATTATAATAACAAATGCGTTAAATATAATATATTTAACAGTATTTCTGATGTTTTTCTTTTTTGCTAGACGATTTATTAAAATTTATTTTATATGATCTAATTCCCTATAGCGGAAATCATCCTATCCATATCACCATCTTTTAGCTGTCCTCCTAACACCCCGAAGGTATCTCCTCAATAATCAAGAAGATTCCTTCTAGAGATATGCTTCTAATCTTTCCCTCCTGGTTTCTGTGCGCCTCTTGTAGCATCTTTTGCCAACTTCATGAATCCACGTACGCACTGCCATATAAAAAATAAGAAGCAGATAATTACTCCGCATAGCCCCACATAGTACCCAGTACTTCCCACAGGGACTCTAGGAAGCAAAAGAAAAGATAATCCCATAAACCCTAGCCAACTAAGGAAAAAATGGAAGATTTACATATTTGAAAGGATTTAACATCACTAAACCTTTATATAATGAATGACTAATAATTTAAACAGGTAGAGGAATTTCGCCCGTAATCATATAGCTGGCCCCAATTCCTCCTGCAAAGAATTGACCATCGGAGAGAGGGTTTTCTTCAAAGCTTATTCAAGAGTGTTGATGGTCCGAGAGATGGTCGGCGGGGAGGTGTTGAACAGTTCCGCAAGGAGCTCTTCGGTTATGTTATTCCGATGATAGAGCAGAGTCGCTTTCTGAGCTTGAGGCAGGGTGAGTGCTGTTGGGCTGCCGCCTGGCTTGCCCCAGGTGATGTGGTGGGTGAGGGCTGTGAGCAACATGGTGAATTGCTGGTGGATGAGGCCGGTTGTACGCTGGTGTGGCAATGGTCTTCTCTGGTTGGCTGAGTTTATTTAGTCGAAGATTTAACTCTCATTGTGCCACTGGTGGGGCCGATGTTTAGTTGGGGGCACCCCTTAGGAATAAGCCTCTGAGTTGGGAATTAATTAATTCTCACGTCTGCAAAGTTTCTCACCCTTACTTTTTCAGCAACTTCTAAAAACAGAGGGTCCTCAGGTGAAGCATTTATATAAAAGAGAGACTCATCTTTATTAGTCATATCTCCACCCCAGGAAACTATCCCTTCATAGTCTTTGAGTACTTCTTGAATTATCTTAATTTCATATGCAAAATAGGAGTCAATAGGCATAGAAGGTCGGATTTGAAGCGCAGTACCGGATGATAAATTAGAGTAAGGGGTTTGAATCGCCTCTTCGGTTTTAGCTTTCCATCCCGAAATTTCCCCGGGTTTAATATCTTTCACTCGGTAATGCATCTGACGCACCAAATCCGAAAGAATGATGTTCACATCCCCGATTCTCATCTCACAGCTGGAGCTGATCCCTGAAATATCACATTTTTCAATTGTCGAAACTTCATCAGCTGGATTTTGCACGGGCCATCCATTGAGCGAAAATTCATAATTATCTTGATTTAACTGGCTCGCCTGAGCAGGGGGTTGAGAAGAAACAACTGAGCATATTGCAACAGTCAATGAACCCGCAATAAATTGTCTACGATCTAAATATTTAAGAAACACTTGCAACACCTTTACAAATAAGAAAAATTGAGGGAGCTAGAAAAATTATATAAGCCAGTAGTTTTATGAATAAATTTCGATATATTTTATAAATTTTTCTATTGGCGATGTAAAAAACACTTACTGCCAAGAGGAGAGAGGGTAAGAAGAATACAAAAATATATAAAACAGGATTCTCTAACCTGTCGGACACATAGTAATTATTCAAAGGACCAATATATTCTATATAATACTGGACTAGTATAAAAGATGGAATAATGAGTAATAAGCTGGAAGCTATATTTCCTAATACCCAACCTAAAGCATATCTTATTTTCATTGCGAATTAGCCTCGGCAAAGAGTATTATAATTTTCCAGAACATCATAAACGCCTTTTACTTCTTTAGAGTACACTTCGGCCTTAGGTCCGACTCCGTTATAGCGTCCAATGAGCGCTTGAATATCCGCTGGCTTCATGGAGAGACTAGGTCTGGGAACCCCAATATCGTTCGCATCCCAAAAATGCAAATATGCAGTACATTTAATATTAAAATCAATATCATCTTTTAATTTAAACCAAACAGTTCTTAAGTCTTTTATTGGATCGAACAAATTACCGCTTATTATTTTCTTAGATACACAATAATTCCACCCAGATATTGCTGAAGATGCAAAAATTTGTCCCCATCCGGTTGACGACTCACTTTTGGCACCCACGATGACTGCATCGTCAGCTGCGATATCAGTAGGATTCCACTTACGTGACTCCCAAAGAACCGGGGCTTGTATCAAGGCCTTTCTGATACCCAGCTCTCGAGCTAGATTTGTAATTAAAATATCCTTTGAGAGGATGCGGTTAAAGGCCATGGTGGTAGTCACTCCACCTAAAGTAGCCCAATCTCTGTCTGTCCAACCATCGCCCCCAATTTCAGGCACTCCAATGGATACTAGATATTTTTGTAAATCTTTTAGTAGCGCATCTTTATATAGTTTTTCGTTAAAGAAAACATCAAGTTTTGATGAAACAGAAGTTTGGTTATAGGTATTTTGCCCAATATCTCGACCTGAAGAGATATTCTTATCAATCTCAATCAAAGAGTCACCAGTTCCAACACTTACTGTATCAATCTGATCGAAAGCCCAGTTAGTGGGTAAAGGGTACCCTAAGTTACCGGAGAATCCACTTGACATATCACACACAAAGCTAGTCGAAGAGAGCCCTTCATCGGAAACTCGTTGGCAGACATTCCTGGCACCATATATGCCCACCTTGTAACCCGAACTTGAAAGAAGCGCATTATTGAGTGCTCGGAAATACGGAAGAACATTAGAGGTGACTTCACCGTCTAAAGCATCATAATCAACCGAGAAGTAGATTATCGTTCCGTCTTTGAAACCAAACTTCTTAGCCCAGAAAGTTGCATCTTCAGCATCCTGAGCACCCTGAGCAGGGGTGAAATAGTCTACAGAGTTATTAAAGGTCTGATAGATGGGGAAACATCTCAAACCATTTGATGCAATCGTAGCGAGTTCCCCAGGTTGTATCTGCTTTTCTAAGAGATTCTTTGTAGAAGGATTATAGAGATAGCGCCCTACATATCTATACCCTGCCGCATATAAAGCTTTAGCTCTGGCATCAGTAATTTTAGTAACGCCATCACAAGCAGAACCTGCTCTGCTCTGATCTCCATAGGAAACAAGCAAAGAGCTCCATGTGGCAAAATCAGCCTTCCCTGTTGCTGGAAGCTTAGCGAATGTCTGGAACGCAGTAACAGCTGTTGAGACCTCTGCTGTAAAAGATCCAAACGCTACACTTCTTTTATTGAGAATCATCGCTGCTGTGAACAGCTGAGCCCAGATACCAGTGCTGCCCACTTGAAGTACGTGATTTTTCAGAGAACTCTGGGTACCAGGGCCAAAGACTCCATTCGCTACCCCATCAGCCATTCCAGCCTCATATTGAATGGCGAACAGCATGCATTGCGCTACGGTTCGGGAGTGATAGCCTTCTGCCGGAATGATTTGAAAATCTCTTCTTTTAACATATCGTCCATTCAACCACTGTTGAATTTGACGGATGGAAGGATTTCCTCCGGAGATTAAGACATAAGGGTCCATGTTAAGTAACCCTTTAAATACTTTAGGCTCTATTCCTGATCCTGGCAGAGCGCTGGAGACACCCATGTCCTTCTTTAATTGAGTCACTGAAGCTTGGACGGTGGGATTATACGTCCCGTCGATTTTTCCTCCGTCGTAACCTTTGCAGTAAAGACCTGATTGGATAATTTTGAGGATATTTTCGGGGGTTTTTGTACTTGCATTGATAACGGGAAACTTTGTTTGCAAAGTAGAAAGGGTCGTTGGGCCGAAGCCGTCGGATAAATTTGTGATTCCTAGTTCGTGTTGTAGTGCTCTCGTGAGAGCGTACATGACGGTCCAGCTGGTGTTTCCGTTTTCTGGTACAGCTGCGATTCCGAGCGTAGCGCCCTTGTTATAGGTGGAATTGATGAATTGTTGTGCTTTTAGTACCATTAGGTCGCTCATTGAGCCTCCAGATTTTTAGATTGATTAGAGTTAACGATACGTGGTGTAGGTCGTATGCGAGCTGATCTGAGATGATTAGTAGCTTAAACTTGTCGCACGTTGTCTGGGGATCAAATATATTGAGGCTTATTCATAAGGGGCAAAACCCACCAACTAGACAACGGTCCCACCGAAGGCAAAAATGAGCGTTAAATCATCACAAATAACCTCAAGCCAAACCGGAAGAACCGTTGCACAACAATCGTACAACCGGGCTCACTAGCGCACAATTCGCCACACTCACCACAGCCCTGAACAAGAACCTTATCTGGAATCAACCAGGCACCAGACCTCACAAAACCAGCCTGACACAAGCCCTGAAAATTACCCTCATCTATCTACGCCACAACATCACCGAAGACCTCTTAGCTGATATCTTTGGTCTCTCTCAAGCCACCATTTCTAGAATCATCAACCGCATCGAAAGTGCCTTATTGAAGCTGACTGAGTTGAAGGTTCCCGAGCTTGAATCACTCAAGAATGTCCCTGGCTCACTCGTAGTAGACGGCACCTTAATTCCCATCTGGAACTGGTCTTCACAAGGGCAAATACTGTTTTCAGGGAAGCACAGAAGAACCGGTTTCAATCACCAAGTCATCTGTACTTTAGACGGGAGATTGCTAGCCATTACCGACCCGGTGCCGGGGGCTAGGCATGATGTTTATGCTTTTCGCTTTCACCAGCTAGGGAGGTTCTTGGATGAGTCCACTTTGGCAGATAAGGGGTACATCGGGCTGGGGTTGCTCACACCGACTAAACGAAAAGCGGGTGCACGGATGAGGGCTAGGGTGAAGGAGAATAATCGTAGGATCAATCGGTTACGTTTGGTGGTTGAACGGACGATTGCGCAGGTGAAGACCTGGCGGGTTTTACATACGGGCTTCCGTCGGCCGCTCGGTGTTTATTTGCGGGTGTTTTCGGTGGTGTGGAGGCTGATATTTTTTACGGCTTTGGACCCCTTATGAATAAGCCTCGGTGAACTGAGTTTTGTTGATAATTACCGTGTTTGAATCAACCACCTGGTACTTACCTTCAATCAGAACAGGGTCGGTGTAGAAGCGGTCTGAGGGGTTTCCTTCTTCGTCTGCTGAGTAGGTATAGGCCATAAGCTCTCCCCAGTAAAAGTTGAAGGCGGCTACTTCAATGTCGCTCATCTCGGGTGAATAGTAGATATATTCCCGCAGTGGCAGGTGTTTTAGTGCTTCACCGTTATAACCTTTGAGGTCGAGTTTCTTTTCACCGGTGTTACTCGCAAGAAAGGCGTAGAGGTCGGTATAAGTTATTACATCGCTACCGGGTTGCTCCCCTTTAGCCTTAATGCCGTTGTCCACATCGGCAACCAAATTATCTACGAATTCAAGTATTGGGTCTGGATTATTGTCGCTCATTTTGAGCCCCTGCTCATTGAGCTCATCATAAGTTTTCATGAGGGGTTCAAGCACTTTCTTATCCTCTGCCGAGGCAGACTCGGGCACCTGAGGGTCCTCTTCTAACAGGGCACTAAGTTCGTCCATACCTGAACCGGCTGAGGAGCTTCTTGCTGCGCCAGAGCTTGAGGATGAAGTTGCTGAAGGTTCTTCGGTAGCCTCAGACGATTCCGCGGAAGTTTGCTCGAAAGGGTTAGCAGTGTTTGTTTCAGAATTAGCTGGTTCTTCTGCTGTCTGATGAGCACCACAACCGGTAAGAACAAGAAGGCCGAGCACGGCAAAAGTAAGTGGTTTTTTCATGGGCTACCTTAGTGAATTTACTGTTTCCAAAAGTTAAAGTAACACCGGCTGAGTTCCCTCAGCGTTCTTTTTATGACTCAGACCTGTCATAAACTGACTCACTTGCAATATGGCTACTCAATTCTTTTTTCTGTGGCACGGGCTATTTTCACCGGCTACCTTAATTTCTAGAGCTAGCCGGCTCGATTTCACAGACATTAAGGAAGCATCATGGCCTTACACCACAGCACCGACCGTATTCTGACCACCCACGTGGGTTCCCTGCCCCGCCCCGAGCGTCTGCTCAGCGCTAACACAGACCGCCAGAACGGTTCATTGAGCGAAGATGATTTTCAGAAGGTTCTCGCAGAAGAAGTCGAAGCCGTGGTGAAGAAGCAGGTTGAAACCGGCATCGATATTGTCAATGACGGCGAGTACGGGCACTCTACTACCCGCAACAATGACTTTGGCTCATGGTGGACCTACTCTTTCCTACGCACAGGCGGCCTGGAACTAACTGACACCAGCGAAGAAGAGCTGTTTGCTACACCCGGCAACGGCCGACTGAACTCTTTTAAGGTACGTCGGGACTGGAACAAGTATGCTGATTTTTATTCCACTCTAAACCTGCGTAATGAGAATGACGGTGTCTTCCCCGTTGCTACGGGCCCGCTCACCTACATCGGACAGGAGGACGTAGCCGCCGACGTCCGCAACGTTTCAAATGCCGTCAAGTCAACCGGCGCAACCGAGGGCTTTGTCGCAGCCCTCTCTCCCGGTTCCGCTGCCCGCATCGGCAATAAGTATTACAAGACCGATAAAGAGTGGCTCTTTGCCTGGGCCGATGTACTCAAGGAAGAGTACAAGGCTATCGCCGGTGCCGGACTAAGCATCCAGATTGATGATCCCTCTTTCGCTGAATCCTGGGACCAGCTGGTGCCCGAACCTACCATTGAGCAGTACATCGAATTCACCGAACTGGCAGTTGAAGCACAGAACTACGCACTGGCAGATATCCCCGAAGACCAGGTGCGCTTTCACCTGTGCTGGGGCTCCTGGCACGGCCCCCACTCCACCGATATTGAACTCAAGCACATTCTGCCCACCCTACTTGAACTCAAGGTAGGCGGCTTCACTTTCGAAGCTGCCAACGCCCGCCACGCCCACGAATGGAAAGAATGGGAAAAGGTCGACCTAGGCAAGAAGATCCTCTACCCCGGCTGCGTCTCCCACTCCACCAACGTGGTTGAGCACCCCGAACTGGTGGCTCAGCGCATTGAGCAGTTCGCCTCGGTGGTACCCAAGGAGAACATCGTTGCCTCCACCGACTGTGGCCTGGGTGGCCGCCTGCACGAAGATATTGCCTGGGCTAAGCTACGCTCGCTCACCGAGGGAGCGGCGATTGCGAGCGAACGCCTCTTCTAAATTTTCCTCTCGCGGGAATCGCAATAGACACACCTGTCTGTACAGGATTATAGTTAAGTCCTGTACAGGCAGGTGCTTCTTTTAAGGATTAGCATGGGAAAATACGAGCGGGTTTTTGAAGACCTCTCAGCAAAAATTGACGACGGCACCTACCCGGTAGGTAGCCTCCTCCCCAGCGAGAAAAAGCTAACGGAGACCTACGGAGTCTCCCGCGAAACCGCCCGCAAGGCACTGGCCCTGCTGACCGACCGCGGTTATATTCAAAAAATCATGGGCAAGGGCTCAGTGGTGATCAACCATTCGCAGTATGCCCTGCCGGTGAGCAACATTGTCAGCTACAAGGAGTTCTCGGCGAACACCGGAACCGGCTCCCGCAGCGACGTCTTTGCCCTGGAGGAAACCAACCTTCCCACGGCCCCCTTCAAAGACCTTGCGCCCGACCTAGAACCCCTGCCCGCCATCCATGTGGGCCGCGTGCGCTATCTGGACGGCGAACCCGCCATTGTTGACAACACCTACGTACTCTCCTCGGTGGTTCCAAATATCCCGCGCGAAGCTGCCGAAGATTCCCTCTACGAGTACTTCGAGAACGGCCTGGGCCTGCATATTGCCTACTCATCCAAGCAGATTAAGGTTGAACCCGCCACAGCCCGCGACCGCGAGCTCATGAAACTTGCCAAGGGTGAGTACGTGGCGGTGACCGTCTCTATTACCAGCCTTGAAGACACCACCACCTTCGAGTACACCGAGTCCCGCCACAGAGCCGATAAGTTCATTTACCAGGATTTCGCGCGCCGCCGCTAAAGCAACCAACCCCGAAAGGGATTTTTATGAGTTTCCACGACAAAGTGATCTATCAGGTCTACCCCAAGTCTTTCTATGATTCCAACGGCGATGGTCTGGGCGATCTCCGCGGCGTCATCGAGAAGATTCCCTACATTGCGTCCCTCGGCGTAGACATGGTCTGGTTCAATCCTTTCTTCGTCTCACCGCAGAATGACAACGGCTACGACGTTGCCGACTATTACCGCATCAACCCCGATATGGGCACCATGGAGGATGTTGAAGAGCTGATTGCCGGCCTCAAGGAGCATGGCATTGGCGTAATGTTCGATATGGTGCTCAACCATGTTTCCACCGAGCACGAGTGGTTCCAGCACGCCCTGGCGGGGGAAAAGAAGTATCAGGATTTCTTCTACCTGCGCGAGGGCCAGGCAGACGGCTCCTACCCCACTAACTGGGAGTCTAAGTTCGGTGGCCCCGCCTGGGAGGTCTTCGGCGATACCGACCTCTACTACATGCACCTCTACGACCGCACCCAGGCTGATCTCAACTGGCACAATCCCGAGGTTCGCGCGGAGCTCTACAAGGTGGTGAACTTCTGGCTCGAGAAGGGCGTAAAGGGCCTGCGTTTTGACGTGCTGAACGTGATCGGCAAGTCAGAGTTCCTTGAGGACGCCGCTCCGGGAACAGTTGATAAGGCCCTCTACACCGACACCCCGCGCGTCCATCCCTGGATTCAGGAGATGCACAGGGAGACCTTCGGTAGGTATGACGACGCCATTACGGTGGGCGAGATGTCTTCGACCACCATCGAGAATTCCATCGGCTATACCAACCCCGAGAACAAAGAGCTCTCTATGGTCTTCAGCTTCCACCACCTGAAGGTGGATTATGAGGACGGTGAGAAGTGGTCTAAGACTGACTTTGATTTTGAGCAGCTGAAGTCTCTCCTCAATAGCTGGGCTGAGGGTATGCAAGCGGGCAATGGCTGGAACGCCATGTTCCTCAATAACCACGACCAGCCGCGCGCTATTAACCGCTTTGGCGACCCGATGAATTTTCATGCTGAGTCTGCCACCATGCTGGGGGCTATGGTGCACCTGCATCGCGGTACCCCCTACATTTACATGGGCGAGGAGATCGGCATGGTTGATCCCGCCTACGAGCACATGGGCGACTACGTGGATGTGGAAGCTATCAACGCCTTCAAGAAGCTGGTGTCTGAGGACGGCGTGGATGCAGACCGTGCCTTCGAGATAGTTCATTCCAAGGCACGGGATAATTCGCGAACCCCCATGCAGTGGTCGGCTGAGGAGAATGCCGGCTTTACTACCGGGGAGCCCTGGCTGCGCCCCACCACCTTTGAGACCATCAACGTTGAGGCAGAAGAGAAGAGCGGCAAGGTTCTGCCCTTCTACCGCCGCCTGGTGCAGCTGCGCCACGAAGAACCGGTTATTTCTCGCGGTTCCTACGCCCCCTATCAGCTGGAGCATCCGGCAGTCTATGCCTACCTGCGCGAGCATGAGGGAACCCGCCTTTTGGTGCTCAATAACTTCTACGGTGAAGAAACCGAGATTGAGATTCCTGCCGAGTTTGCGCGGGGAGAAGTCTTAATTTCTAACTACGACTCCGTTGAACTGGAAGAAAAGCTTAAGCTGGCGCCCTACCAGACCCTAGCGATTAAGCTCTAAAACTTTATAAACCGCACAGTCGGGAGCACCACCGCTTCCGGTCACACTCACCAGAAAAGAGGTACAGTCATGGCGAATGAGCCGACTGTTTCCATTCTTGCTCCCATGGCGGGCGAGGTTGTTCCCCTGGATCAGGTTGACGATCCGGTCTTCTCTAGCGGCAAGCTGGGTTCAGGCTTTGGTGTGAATCCGACCGCCGACCAGGTTGTTGCCCCGGTCTCGGGCAAGGTCTCTATGGTGGCGGGCACCAAGCACGCTATCGGTATCAAGGCTGATTCCGGCCTGGAGATTCTGTTGCACCTGGGTATCGACACCGTTGAGCTCGACGGTCTGCCCTTCATCAACGATCTGGGTAAGGGCGACCGCGTTGAAGCGGGCCAGCCCATTGCCACCATGGATCTAGCGAAGGTACGCCAGGCGGGTAAGGGCACCACCGCAATTCTCGCGGTCACCAACACCCCCAAGGCCCTAGAAAACCTTGACGTTCACACCGGCACCGTAAGCGCCGGCGATTCGGCGGCAACCGCCACTGTTAAGGGGCAGGATGCCGCTGACTCGGCTACCTCGGCAGGGGCAGGTTCCACCGCCGCAGCAGGAGGCGCCGCAGCGGCGTCGTCCTCAACCAGCGCCGCAGGCGCAGAACGCCCCGGCCACCTCAAGGGCCACGATGCCCTGGCCTGGGACATTCTGAACAACATCGGTGGTGCGGAGAACGTCAAGAGCGTTATCCACTGCATCACCCGCGTGCGTTTCTACCTCAAAGACGATTCCAAGGCCAAGGATGAGGTTGTCTCTAATCTCGACGGCGTGATTGATGTTGCCCGCGCCGGCGGCCAGTACCAGGTAGTGATTGGTCCCGCTGTGGAAGATGTCTACGACGCCGTGGTCAAGCAGCTCCCCAGCGGCAAGGCAGGTGGCGAAACCGAATCAGAAGTCGAACCGGAAGAACGCCCCTCGGGTGCCCTGGGCTGGCTCAAGTGGGGCTTCTCCTCACTGATTGGCGTAATCACCGGCTCCATGATGCCCGTAATCGGTCTGTTGGCGGCATCGGGTGTGCTCAAGGGTATTCTGACCCTGCTGACCATCTACGAAGTCGTTGACGTAGAGTCACAGACCTACCAGATTATTAACGCTATGGGCGATGCGGTCTTCTACTTCCTGCCCATCTTCGTGGGCTTCACCGCGGCCAAGCGGTTGGGAGCAGACCCGATTATCGTCTCCATTATCGGTGGCGTACTGGCCTACCCCGCCCTGGTCGAGATGGCGGCGTCAGACCCCTCAGGATCAATTCTGGGCGTCTCTACCAACGCGGAATTCTTCGGAATTCCCTTCCCCATGGCCTCCTACACCTACTCGATCTTCCCCATGATCGTGGCGGCCTGGCTCTGTGCCAAGATTGAGCCCGCGCTGAAGAAGGCGATTCCCGCAGTTCTGCGCATGATCTTCGTACCTCTGATTGAAGTCTTTGTGGTCTCTGCCCTGATTCTGGTGGTCCTGGGCCCCATCATCATGTTTATCTCCAACGGTCTGGCAGCTGGCATTCAGTGGGTCTACGACCTCAACCCCGCTATCTCCGGTCTCATTATCGGCGCTTTCTACCAGTGCCTGGTGATCTTCGGCCTGCACTGGGCAGTAATCCCGCTCATTGCTGACTCCATTGCTTCGCAGGGCTACTCCTACCTGAACGCAATCATCTCAGCAACCATGGTGGCACAGGGTGCTGGTGCGCTGGCTGTGTTTGCAAAGACCAAGAACGAACAGATGAAGGGCCTCTCCGGCTCCGCTGCCATTGCCGGTTTCTGTGGCATTACCGAGCCCGCCATGTACGGCATCAACCTCAAGTACGGCCGTGTTTTCATGCTGGCATCTGTGGGCGCAGCGGTAGGCGGTTTTATTACCGGCCTAATGAACGTGAACATGTGGGGCTTCGTAGGCTCCCTGATTGGCTTTACCAGCTTCATTAACCCCGACGGCGGCTTCGACAACTCCTGGTACGGCTTCTGGATTGCCTCGGCAGCCACCGTGATTGTCTCCTTTACCCTGGTCTACCTCTTCGGTTTCAAAGACACCGACCTCGCTCACGGCCGCACCGTAGAGAAGAAGCGCCTGGGTAAGCGCTAGCCCCTCTGCCTCGAACGGTGGATTTTAGGCTTAAATCTCGCGATTTTAAGCCTAAAATCCACCACTCGGCTCTTTAATCACTAAGCAAAGCTAGAGGAATAACAGCAACCCCATCGGGTCTCCTATAGGCCTGGGCACCCGTGGTAACCACCACGGTATCTACAACCTGAGGTACGTTTTCCCTCAACCACAGCAGATGCTTCACATCTTCGTCTGAAACCTGCGGTGTCAGCTTTACCTCGATGCCGAGAACCTCTCCCCCCGCTCCCTGAACAATCAGATCAACCTCCCTATCACCGTTTTTAGTTCTTAGATGGCTCACCGTAGCTTCAGCTGCCTGAGCAGCAACTCTTACACTGAGAGTAACTAAAGACTCAAAAAGAGGCCCTGCTAGGTGAGATTTTTCGGCGACAAGTTGGGCAGAAGAAACCTGTAAGAGCCGGGCAGCAAGGCCTGGATCAGCAAGTTGATGTTTAGGGGCAGTAGCGAGTCTCGTAAACTCGTTCCCCACGGGCAACCAACCAGGAACCGGGTCAAGTAGCCAGAGCTTACTCAAGAAATCCCTGTAAGCAATAGTGGTTGTCTTAGCTGGCTGGTGGCCATCACCAGCTGTGGTTGTATCGAGCAATTTGGAGTAAGCAGTAGTACTTGAGCTCGCAGCAGCATAAGCTCTCAACCACCTGAGCAAGGTTTCTGGGCGCCTGACCTTATATCCCAATTCCAGCAGATCTTTATCGATGATTCTTTGAATATAGGCATCGAGCTGAGCCCGTCGGACACGAGGCGGAAGAGAGTAGATTCCGGGAAAACCGCTTTCTACAATGGCATCAAAATAGTCTGTAAGACCAGCTGTGCTTTTCCCCGCAATCTTAGCCCTTCCCTGAAGCAGGTCTGCTAAACCAATGGCTTCTTCGTTCCTATATTTCTCATAGAAGGTCAACGGTCGCATGCGGAGCGAAAGAATTCTTCCGGCCCCGCTGTGAGTATCGTTTTCTTCAGTGGGAGTTGCGCTACCGGTAAGCAGAAACTGTCCCGGGGTAGCCCCCGAATCTACCTTGCGACGCACGGAATCCCAGACAGCCGGAACTTTCTGCCATTCATCAAGCAATACGGGCTGATTGTCCTTGATAAAACTGAAATTTAAATCAGCCTCAATAACCTGGCGTTGATCGGGATTATCTAGAAAAAAACGATGCTTAGCCCGACGACGCGCTGTATCGGTTTTTCCTACGCCTTTCGGTCCGTCAATGGCAACTGCAGAGACGTAAGGAAGCAGTTCATCCAGCTCCAAATCTAGGCTTCTCGCAAGGTAGTTCATACTCCTAGACTACCTTTAGCAGAGCTCCTAGACTACCTTTAGCAGGGTTTCTACGCTACCTTTAGCAGAACCTCTCGGACTAGCTCGGGAACTTCTCTTCTACCCAGTCGCCCGCTGCCGTGGCCACATTAGCCTTTTCCTCGCCCGAGACCCTGTCGTTGAGGGCCACTAGGTCCTCGGTGGTGAGCAGGGCAGAAACCTCGTTGAGAACATCGGCGGCGGCAACCGACACCAGTTTTCCGTTGACCACCGGCACCACCTGCTGGGCAATAAAGTTGTTCCCTGGATCCTCTAAGATCACCAGGTTGTTGCGACTAATCGCCGGATCGGTGGAGAAGAGGTCGACTACCTGGACATCGTCGTCCAGCAACGCCTGCACGGTCAGCGGGCCGCCGCCGTCATTAATAGGGCTAAACTCGGCGGGCTCAAAACCGTACTTGGACTTCAGCCCCGGCAGACCGTAAGAGCGCTCGGCGAACTCGGGCGGAGCACCCAGTTTGAGCTCGGGGTGGGCGGAGAGGTCGGCCATGGAACGCAGCCCCAGCGAAGAGGCGGTCTCAGAGGTGACCACCATAGAGTCTTTGTTCTCGGCAGGAGCAGGTTCAAGCACCGAAAGCTCTTCGGGCAGGGCATCTTTGAGGGAAGAAAGAATCTCCTCGGCGGTAACCGCGGTGGCGGAGGTGTCTAAGAAGAGCAGCAGGTTACCGGTGTAGTCGGGAACCACCCCCACGGCACCCTCTTCCAGGGCGCCGATAAAGGCCTCGCGGGCGCCAATGGCGGGGCGGGTTTCAGCGGTGAAGCCGCGCTTTTTGAGGGCAGCAGCATAGATTTCAACGATAATCTGCGACTCGGTAAAGTCGGCTGAGCCGATCACCACGGTGCCATCGGTAGAGCCTGAGCCAAAGGCTGTTTCTCCGGAAATTCCGCAGGCGGAGAGTGCCAAAGCAGAAGCTGAAACACCCGCAAGGCCAAAGAAACGGCGGCGGTTGAGAGAGGTCATGAGAGCTCCTTGGAGGTTGCGGGTGTAACTGCCCGCTGAATCAGAGAAAGAATCAAATCAACAATCAGCGCCAGCGCTGCCACCAGAATCACCGAGGCGACCATGCGGGGGTAGTCCCGCACTGCCAAGCCGTCGATAAGGTAGCGGCCCAGCCCGCCCAGGTTGATGTAGGCCATGATAGTGACGGTGGCAATCACCTGCAGGGCAGCGTTACGAATGCCGCCAAAAATCAGGGGTAGTGCCAGCGGTAGTTCCACCCGGAAAAGAATCTGAGATTCTGTCATGCCCTGGGCGCGGGCGGCGTCTACGGTCACACGATCCACCGCAGCTATGCCCGAATAGACCCCGGCAAGCAGGGGTGAAATTGCCAGGATTACCAGCGCCAGCACCGGAGCGGTAAGCCCCAGCCCAAGCCAAAGGGCAAAGAGGGTCAGCAAACCCAGGGTGGGCAGCGAGCGCAGGGCACCGGTCACCGCCACCACCGCGTTTTCTCCCCTACCGGTGTGGCCCACCAGCAGACCAATCGGCACCGCAATCACTGCCGCGCAGATTAGAATCAGCCCGCTGTAGCCCAGGTGCTCGGCAACCCGCTGCCAGATACCGCCGGTGCCCGCCCAGGCGCCGTCCTGAGTGAAGAAGAGCCAGGTTTTCTCAAAGATATTCATGCTGCCCTCCAGCGGGTTAGGGCTTTGCCTACCAGGGCTAACAGGCGGTCAAGCACCAGGGCCAGCAGAACGATACCCACGATGCCCACTATGATTTCGGCGGGAAGGTCGCGGCGCAGACCGTCGGTAAAGAGGGTGCCCAGAGACTGAATTCCAATCACCGCGCCTACCGAAACCATTGAAATGTTAGACACCAGCGCCACTCGCAGGCCCGCCAGCATCACAGGCACTGCCAGAGGCATCTCAACCGCCCAGAAGCGGCGGGTGGGGCGGTAGCCCATGGCGGTGGCGGCCTCAAGAGTCACCGGCGATACCGAATCGAAGGCGTCTACGGCGGAGCGGGTCATCATCGCCACCACGTAGAGGGTCAGCGCCACGTAAACGTTCAGCAGGGAGGTAATCGAAGTACCCAGCACCACCGGCATCAGCACAAAGAGCGCCAGCGAGGGTACCGTGTAGAGCAGAGCCGCCGAATTGACGACGACGCCGCGGCGCGCCTTCCCCGCGCCCGTGGCGACCGCGGTGGAGCGGCCGTCACGACGTCGTCCTACAGCTAAGCGCGCGAGGGGCAGGGCAATGAGCGTACCGGCAATCACCGGAATCACCGACTGGAGCAGGTGTAGCAGGGTCAGTTGCCCCACGTATTCGGTGTTATTGAGAAACCAGTTCATCTAGGCAACCCCGTAGCGGCGGTAGCGTTCTTCTTCGGTGGCATCGAGAACATCGTCGGAGTTGAGCAGACCAATGGCTTTACCTTGCCTATCAACGACCACGCCCCAGCCCGAGGGCGAGGAGAGCACCGAGTCCAAAGCATCGCGCAGGGTACCGCCCTCCACAAAGAGGGAGCCACCGGGAATGGTGCGGCCCTCGGTTTCCCAGCCGGCGGGCATACCGTCTTTGATCTTGAGCTGCCACTTTTGCCAGGGAGTATCCTGAGCTTCCAGCGGATGAATGGGCAGGTTCTGCGCCGAGGCAAAGGTCAGCCGGCGCATACCGCGGTCACGGCCCACAAAGCCCGAAACAAAGTCATCAGCGGGTTCGCGCAGAATTTCCTCCGGCGTTCCGAACTGCGCTAGGCGGCCACCGGTGGCGAAAACGGCAATGTAGTCGCCCAGCTGGATTGCTTCATCTATATCGTGGGTAACAAAGATAATGGTGCGGTGGAACTTCTCTTGCAGCCTCAGGATTTCCTGCTGCAAATCTGCCCTCACCACGGGGTCAACGGCTGAGAAAGGCTCGTCCATGAGAATGATGTCTGACTCCGAGGCCAGGGCGCGGGCAACACCCACCCGCTGGGCCTGGCCGCCACTGAGCTGGGCGGGGTAACGATTGGCAAGGTCTTCGCTGAGCCCCACCGTTTTCATCAGTTCTTTTGCCTGTGCCCGCGCCTGCTTCTTGGGCACATTTTTCAGGTAGGGAACCGTGGCAATGTTGTCGATGATTTTCCTGTGCGGCATCAGCCCCGCCTGCTGGAGCACGTAGCCGATACTGCGACGGAGCTCGTGCGGGGAACTTTCCGTATTGGGCTGCCCCTTGACTAGAATTTCGCCGGAGGTGTGCTCCACCATGCGGTTAATCATGCGCAGCGAGGTGGTTTTGCCGCAGCCCGAGGGCCCCACAAATACGGTGATTTTGCCGCTGGGAATGGTCAGGCTGAGGTTCTCCACCACGGTGTGGGAACCGTATTTTTTCGTGACCGACCGGAATTCGATAGCAGCCCCGGTTTCTGAGCGATCTTTCTGTCGGTCTGCTTGGCTAGCTTGTGAGTCCCCATTTTCTTGCACGAGACTGTCCATGAGGGGTCCTTAGAAATAGTAAGTAAGTTTCCTAAGCAACCGTAGCACTTTTAGATTTGCGGTTTCTGCGCGAGCGGTGGATTTTAGGCTTAAATCCCGCAATTTTAAGCCTAAAATCCACCTCTCGGCACCGATTTAGAAGCTAGCCTATTTTCTCCCTGATTGCCTCAACCACACCCCGAGCTGCGGTAATGCCGGCGTTAATGAAGAACATTTCGTCATCAACCTCAACCGCCCGGTTATTGGCCACCGGTTCCAGAGTCTCCCACAGTGCTTCAGAAGTCAGCGCTGAGGTATCGCCGCCCTGCACGCTATAGAAGAGCCAGTCTCCATTGGCCTGATCCAACTGCTCAGCCGATATATCCACCGAAGTCTTATCAATCTGCTGAGGCTCGGGGCGGGCGAGTCTCGCATCTTCACAAATCGAGCCCACAAAAGAAGAAACTCCCCAAATGCGGGTACGGCCTGAATTTTGGCGCAGGAAAGAGAAGGTAGTGGAATCATCGGCTGCTTCGCCCAGGCTTGCGGCGTCATCCTGATATTCCTGCAGAGCCTTCGCGGCGGCGTCAGTATCGCCCACACCGGCGGCGAGCAACTGGAAATCCTGCTTCCAGTTCACGCCGGTTCCCTCGGTTACCACAATGGGTGCGATAGCAGAGAGAGCTTCGTAAATCGATTCATCGTCTTGGGTATTGTTGAGAAGAATCAAATCGGGTTTGAGGTTGGCAATCGCTTCGGTATCGGGGGCGTTGCGAGTTCCGACCGCCTCAATTTTGCCAAGGTCAAAATCGGGGTAGGCATCGCGCAGGTACTGGGGCACAATGTCGGCGTCCTTTGCGGCTGCCGCGGCGATGGGCACAACCCCCAGAGCGAGAACATCGTCAAGCTGGCCGGTGGCAATCACCACGACTTTCTCGGGCTTAGCGTCAATGGTGGTTTCGCCGCGAAAGTGCTTAACGGTGCGCGGAAATTCGCCCGAAGCGGCGTCAGTTCCCATGCCGTCGGGGAGCGTGGACGGCGCTGGGGCGGCCGATGCCGATGAGCCGGAGCTGCTCTCGGATTCGGTGGAAGATCCGCAGGCGGTCAGCAAGAGGGCGCCGAGACCCGTAACCGCCAGTCCTCCAAAAGCTCGGCGGGACATCTGAGCTGGTATTACATTTTTATTAGCGTGCATTTATATAGGCTACCCTAACTTTGAGGTTAGCCAGCTCTTTATTACTATTGTGGTAGCACTCTGCCTTGATTAGCTCTCAGAAGGTTCAATGATTTCCCACGCGCCGCGCTCGTCCCTGGTTTTGACCACCGGACTACTTGTTTTGGCGGCACTGATTATTCTGTCACTCATGGTGGGGTCCCGTATGATTTCCCCGATTGATGCCCTGAGCGGACTTTTTACACCGGGTAGCGGCAGCGCATCGATTATCGTGTGGCAACTGCGCATTCCGCGCACTCTTGCTGCTATCGCCGTGGGAGTTGCACTGGCAGTTGCGGGTATTCTTATGCAGTCATTAACCCGCAACCCCTTGGCAGAGCCGGGCCTACTCGGGGTCAACTCTGGTGCTGCGGTTTTCGTGGTGAGCGGCATTGCCGCCCTGGGGATTACCGATGCAAGCGGGCAAATGTGGATGGCCCTTTTCGGCGCCGGACTTGCCGCCACCGCCGTGTTCTACATTGGCGCCACGGGTAAAGGCGAATCCATTGCCCGCCTTTTACTGGCAGGCATTGCCCTCAATGCCTGCCTCTCGGCAGTCACCGGAATTATTACCATGTTTAATTCTCGCGCCTTCGATTCCTACCGTTTCTGGGTGGTCGGTGGCTTTGAGAGCAGAGAACTCTCCGTAGTCCTCACCTCTACCCCGCTTCTGCTGGCGGGGCTGATACTGGGGTTTGTGCTGATTCGTCCCCTCGGTGCACTGGCCTTAGGGCAGGACGCCGCCGCTGGGCTGGGCGTGCCCGTTCCGCTAGTGCAGGCGGGCACTCTACTCTCAATTACGCTACTGTGCGGAACCGCCACGGCTATTGCAGGGCCGCTTTCTTTTGTGGGTTTGGTAGTGCCGCATGTGCTACGGCTTCTCGTAGGAGTTTCGCTTTCTCGCCTGCTTCCACTCTCTGTGATTGGTGGCCCCATTCTGGTACTTACCGCAGATATTGTGGGTAGAGTGATTGCCATTCCCTCAGAGGTTGAAGCAGGAATCGTAACCGCTTTTATTGGAGCACCACTTCTCTTGGCCCTAGTTCTCCGACTTGACTCAGCAGGCGCACACAGGGCACGAAAAATCAAGAGAATTTCTCGCTCCGAGGGGAAGGACCAATGACCCGCACTCCCCTACCCGGCACCTACCGCAGCCCGCGCACAATAACGAGCCTAGCGCTCGTCCTTCTCATTGCTCTCTCACTCATCACCTTAATTTTCGGAACCTACGAAATCACCCCCGCCGGAGTCTGGCAGGTACTTGCCGGTGGCGGCGAAGGGCTCGATCGATACATCGTTCTCAATCAACGCCTGCCACGACTGGTGGCAGCACTGGCGGTAGGTGCTTCCCTCGGTTTAGCGGGCGCGATTTTTCAATCGGTCTCCCGTAACCCGCTCGGCTCCCCAGACATTATTGGATTCACCACCGGTTCTGCTACCGGGGCCCTGCTTGTGGTTTTGGTGCTGACCCAGGCTGGCGCAGATGCCGAAACCGCCGCTACAGGCGGGGGAATTGGAACAGGGTTGGGAGCTATAGCGGGCGGATTTCTGACCGCCGCGCTGGTTCTCCTGCTCTCTGCACGAAGCGGAACCTCTTCAGCGGGGCACAAACTGGTACTCGTGGGCATTGCAGTGGGGGCCATGCTCTCAGCCTTCAACGATTTCCTTTTAACCCGCGCGGACTTAGAGCAGGCTGAATCTGCTAAGACCTGGCTTTATGGTTCTCTTAATGCGCTCACCTGGAATTCCGTGTGGCTACCCGCCGTTCTTATCTGCCTTGCGGTACCCCTGGCGCTCTGCTTCTCACGCATGCTGAGGGTTTTAGAGCTCGGGGAGGATTTAGCGGCCGGCCTGGGGCTCCCGGTGCAGGCTGCCACTCGAATTTTGATGACCGGCGCAGTGCTGCTGACCGCACTTTCCATTTCACTGGCAGGACCCATTGGTTTTGTAGCACTCATTGCCCCGCAACTATCCCACCGAGTATGGAGAACACCCGGAGCTGCGCTTTGGCAGTCAGTTCTCACCGGTGCGCTTCTGCTAGTTGCCGCTGATTATGTAGCAGGGCATGCGCTGGCGCCATTCCAGATTCCGGTTGGTCTGGTGACTGGGGCGCTGGGCGGAGCCTATCTGCTGTGGATTATTGTGAGAAAGGGATAACTCACTTTTGCGCGAGTGGTGCCTTAACCACAGCGGGCCCCGGCAACTGTGCCGGGGCCCGCTGGGTTTCCTGTGCGGAAACGGGGGATTCATATATATGGGGGAATCTATATAAATCTAGATTGTGCTGAAACTTAGGGGGAACTTCAGCACTTCATGAAACCCTACATCCAACACTAAGCCATATTTACTTGATGAGTCAAGCATTTTAACTTTACAAGTAAATTTTCTACACAGTGTAGGATAGGCGAACATTCTAGGCAGTGGCAAGATACTGAATGAGCGCCTGGCGGGCAACCTCGCTTTTGCTTTTATCTTCTTTTGCGGCACGCCTTTCAAGAAGCTCTTCGATTTCTGGCGGAATGCGAAACTGCACAGTCGGAGAAGCTCCTGCTCGGTTCTGTTCAACTTGATGAGCTGGACGCCCCGGCCTGATAGTTTCCAGAAGTCTATTCATCTCCTCAACAGTTTTCTCATCTCTAGCTCTTACCCGGGCACCTTTAAATGCCTCAAAAAAGTCATCAGATTCAGCCCAATCCGCCATTTTCTCGCTGAGCTCTTCAATGTCTTGGGGAGTCATTTTCTGTTCCACTTTGCTCACCTCTCATTCAGTGCTGTCGTTGCTCGAAGATAGGTTTTCCCGATATGCAGAGTAGGGGAAGGTAAACCTTGAATTCTGGACTCATCGAAGTTGTCAATCACATAGATGTGGTTCTCCAGTGCTTCAAAAATCTCATCACGAGTGATCCCGTGTTTGAGGGCGGAAGCTGCGATGACTATTTCCATTTCTTAATTGTATTACAGTTATTAAAACTACGATAGATACAGGCGAGTAAACGCCCAGAACCAACCACCCATGAAAGTTCCATTTTCAATCCAGATAGGCTTATAGTCCGCTGACGCAGCCAGGATAGCGTCAGCTGGGAATCTTCACCTCTGATCCCAGGTAGACTTAGCACCGGCAGGCGCCACAGAGCCCGGCAGTTGGGAATCTTCACCTCTGATCCCAGGTAGACTTAGCTTTAGGGAACATGCGGGCCACTCGCTGTTGGGAATCTTCACCTCTGATCCCAGGTAGACTTAAGATTGCCCGGTACACGGTCAAAGCTGGGTTGGGAATCTTCACCTCTGATCCCAGGTAGACTTAAGGTGCTTCACTCCATCATCAGTGAGCAGTTGGGAATCTTCACCTCTGATCCCAGGTAGACTTAATCAGGCGACACGCTATGCCAAAATGAGGTTGGGAATCTTCACCTCTGATCCCAGGTAGACTTACCGGCGCAACATCATGATTAGGGCCGAAGTTGGGAATCTTCACCTCTGATCCCAGGTAGACTTAAATAACTACATAAAACACCTAGTGAGAAGCATCTTTTTCCGACTTTTTCAACAGAAAAAATGAATTTCCTACGTGTCCAACATAACGATTTATGCATCTCGAAGAAAAATCTGATAGATTTTTCTTTAGGATTTATCAGAGGTGAAGATTCCTAACAAGCATACGAAAGTATGTGATTTATCAACCCCATGCGTGCATAGCACGTGTGGGGTTATGTTTTATCAAATTCAAAAAATAGTCAGTTGCTCCGGAGGCGCTTCAGCTTTCTTTTGCCGTGGACCTTTAAATAACAAGGTAGAAGCCCACTGTTGATCAGCTACTTTCAATACACGCACGTAGCCGTTTACTGGAACGTTCTGCTTCAAGATTCCAATATCTCGCTCAGATGAGTTACCGTTCAGATAATACTTGCAATAGACACTAAGTTGCACCATGTCAAACCCACGATCTTTCAGCAAGTTCCTGTATTGATTTGCCCTCGTCCTCTGCTCTTTGCTCTTCACAGGCAAGTCAAACATCACTAAAAGCCACATCGATTTAGCCATCTTTTGTAATTTCTCGCCCGTTCCATATAGGAACATTCAAGTTTTCACGAGTGCCTTCAACATATAAGGCAAACTCTTGGCAAAAATCTTCAATTAGTGAGCGCACTGTAAACGATGATTCATCATGCTGTTCAGCCAAAACGCCTGATAAGCGTTTTTTCTCTGTTTTACCGAGCTCTACAGAGCCGTCATTTACTAGGTCAAGAACGACAGAGTCAACCGCAGGCCTGAAAGGTTCAATAAGATCATCTGCAAGAGCAAACATATTGCTTCTATTCCTATGAAATAGAGATAAAGTTGGGCTCAAGCCAGTAGTTACAAGACGAGTAATAACCCTCCCTCTTAGAATCGTATATCCATAATTCAGCATTGCGTTTACGAAATCAGAGGAGGACTGTTGGCGACTAAAACTTCCACCTGGTTGTAGAAAATTATGCCAATATGTTCGGGCAGCAAGCGCTTCAATATTACTCGGATCTCCTGAACGTACTGCCTTGCTCAAAGAAACTAATTCTTGGGAAACTGACACCTGACCTTTAATTTTCAATACATTAGCTTGCCCTCGCACTTTAGCTTTAACGATTCTCATCCATGCATTTTTTGCCCGGGGGACGCTCAGCGTAGCCTGAGCATTATGCCTTGCAAAGACTCGAGTATTTTCAGACCAGTGGTATAGCACTGAAATAGGAATATTCCGCCAATCGCAAACCGCCATTGCAACGCCAAACCTCTCCAGCCCAGCGATAAGGCCATACCCCCAGGAACAACTTTGCCCTACCAATATGAAATCCACCTCAGCAAGTGGCACGCTCCTATCCCCTACTACGAGTCGGCCTCTCTCATAGGAGAGATAACCCGAGTATCCCGTGAAATCTAGAACCTGCCACTTGCTGTCCACGCCTACTCTCCT
This sequence comes from Rothia aerolata, assembly GCF_014635585.1. Classification (GTDB taxonomy): domain Bacteria; phylum Actinomycetota; class Actinomycetes; order Actinomycetales; family Micrococcaceae; genus Rothia; species Rothia aerolata. Next base: position 113,807 of record NZ_BMDC01000003.1, on the reverse strand, counting down.
AATTTTTCATTTGCTACACGAGCAATATCAAGTGATACGGGCAGAAATCCATTTGATTTCCAACGAGGAATCCCTAAACTATTACGGCGAATAACCTTCGTAGAATTCTGTTCAAAGACGTTAGAAAGACTTGGCAGAAGACCTCGCGTAAGCGCAAGCTCCAGTAAGGAAAATTGTTCTTTTGAGAGTTCTTGTGCGTACACAGTATTGGGCAGATCTTCCTGTGACAACAAGATGGGGCGTACTCTCAATCGCCCGGCATCATAAAACCCATCAATTCTCCACCGGGTTTCTGGAAGTATCTTCAGGAACTCTCCTAGTTCGCCACCTAATTTTGAAAATTCTTCAGGACTTATCTCAATCTCATCCCCCTGGGTGATCCAACCAATCTCCTGAGCTAGTCCAGCTTCAATGGCTTTCCGGGTTTTGTCCTGCATATCCCTATAAGATTGTGCCCCTCTATGAATCGGCGCAGTCAAAGCATCCTTGTTACCCGAGATACGCATTAACCAAGGTAGCTCCGCTCCGAATACACGAAGCATCCCGATATTCAACTTCCCTTTCTTGTCCTTCCAAGCATATAAACGAGCATGATGAAGAGAGTCACCAATCTTCGCTGCACCCGTACCTACCAGAATAGAAGCTGCTTTTTCAGGAAACACCAACACTTCAGAATCAGCAGACAGTTGACTACCAGTAGGCAACGTGCAGGAACGCTCCTCATCAGCCTCAAGGCCCCTTGCTTTACCTAGCTCATCTAAGAGTAAGAGGTAAAGCTCAGGGTCCTGCACACGTTGAATCTCGTCTTTGGACCAAGCTTCGCCCAAGAACTTCCGACCCATCGCACTAATTGTGTCTTTATGTACTGAACCGTTCTTAGGTGTTAATCTCAGAGGAGTGATCACTGGGATCTGATCTGCTTCGATTGCTTCCGCTAAAATATCGCTAAGAACCAAACAAGTCTTCCTCCACTCTTTGAATTTCTGTACAGCAGTTATTCCCAACCCCTGGAAGTCTTTCCAACCAGTATCTCGTGAACCTAAGCGAGCTTCTTCCTGCATTAGCTTTCGTTGTTCAAGAGTTCTTGCCACAGAACGATTCAGCAAAGTTAGAACAGCCGCATCAATGGCGTGGTGGCGAACGTCAAAGCGATTTTTATCCCTCTGACCGCGCAAAAGCAGACGTTCGTCAATACCACCTGCACGGCGAGAACCACGAGTCATGGAACCACTGTAGACATCGACCGAAAACCAGGATTCTTCGCCGTAGGCTTTACCCTTATTGAAATAGGTTTCTAAACGCTGTCTAAGCTCCACCGCAGCATAAGAAGTTGATGCTAATGATCTCTCATCGATTGGCTCATCCTCTTCAGTTTGTCTCAGGCGACGAGCAATCTGTTGTTTGAGACGTTTTCCAGATACACCTTTAAAGACTCCGACCTTGTCAAAAGACCACAGTCGCTCAACGGCTTCCTCAACTGAAACTCCAGATCGCTTACTAGAATTGGCCCACTGGGCAAAGGGAATTTTTCCCTTCTCAGAATTACAAGTTCTGCATACTGCAACCAGATTATCTACCCGACTGGAACCTCCGCCTGCACGAGGAACGATATGGTCAAGTTCAGCAGTTTCGACAGTTACCGTCGTTCCGCAGTATAGGCATCTACAGTCTTGGTTCTGGACGATGCGGTATCGACGTATATCTGCCCGTGTCGGTGCAGAAAAGCCACCATCGATGAGCTCTTGGCGGACTCGGTCATTGTTATTTCTATTCTTTGCAATCTCACGCAAAATCTCATAGCGAGCTGCAGGCCCCATAAGACCTGTGCGTACGTGCTCTACGATGATTTTCTCAGGCGCTCCCCATTTACGCTCGCACGCTAGAACAAACTTACGCACAATTGATAGAACACGATCAACTGTTGGTTGCCCTGTATTGGAGTCTAAACTTTCACGAGGAGGTTGCCACGTATCAGGTACATTGAATACCTCCTTGCGAGCCTCATGTAATCCAACATGATGTTCACGCATATAAGCGGTTAGCTTTATCAAGGAGTCTGTGCTGTACGCCGCACGACCAGGCTCAAAGTCAAGTCCTTCAAGAATCTCTCGCTCGTTCTCCGGCCATGCCTCATAAATATCGCTCAAGCCCGACTGCTCTGCAGAAATAATTGTCTCGTCAGTCGCATCGCTCAGAAAGCGAATCAGCTCAGATCTCTGTTCCCAATCAGCTGTATCCCACCACTTAAGCACTTCAGAATTTTTCCTGAGTTTACTATTCAAGATCTTCTGAGAAGATCTATCAAACGGGGCAGAATTAAGTTTTACGCCATCAATTTCAGGAGTAATAAGACGATTTGCAGGTACACCGATTTCTTCAGCTACATCTCCCCAAGTAGGAGCAGCTTCTTCAGAAAAATTAACAAGGTAGTGTACTGCCTTATCAAATTCATCATCCTTAAGAAGGCGTTTACCTCCCCTATCAATCACAGTCAGATTTGCAACCGCTTGAACAATTCGGAACTCAGTAAACTCAAGTGAAGATTTAACGGCACGATTCTTCTTTGTTTGCCCTGGTAAAGGATCCTTTCCAACATTTTCCTGAGGGACATAAGGCCTTACTTGATTAAACAAGGCTTCAACAATCGGTAAAAAGTGGTCCTCGGGCAGGTGCTGCCTAGCCCAAATCTTTTTCACCTCTGCATAGAGGTCTTCCTGCCGAACTTTTTCGCTGAGAACCGCAGATTCGCCCTTATTGTTGAGAGTATTAGGGTGTTTCTTCGCATCGTAAGTTCTAGGGCGTAGCAAAGTGCTTGGCTCAGCAACTAGAGCACCTAGCTCACCAACTGTAGCGTCGTGAGGCACCCTACCTGGCCAGCGCTCATCAGCAGCCTCAATCATTTTTAGCATGCTCGGTGAAGGTACCGGCGCGTTCTGTAACTGGTGGAATCTCCACCAGGGGTTCCGCCATCCGCGATGCCTAGCGATATGCCGAATGGCACGCACTAGGTGCTCTTGCAACTCTGCTTCGTTTTCAAGCTTCTTTCCCGTGAGTAAAGCACGCGAATGCCAGGCTTCATAGGTCTGGGGTTCTTCTTGGTCAGGTACTGGATATCCAAGGTGCTTCAACACAGAATCTAACTTATTTAGGCGCTTTCTCCGTTGCTTCCGCATACGTCGAGTACGACGAGCTACACCAGCAGTAGCTTTCCGACTTTGAGGGTTTTTTCCGGTTGTAGGATCAAGCCCACCGTCGTGACGATAAGTCACCAAAGCTAACTTTTGAATAGGAAAGCCCACATCGTCGAACTCGATAGCCGCAAGGCCCACGGAACGGTCTCCAACGTCAATTCCGATTCTGTATTTCATACCATCTCCCCATCTAAATATTGTTCAAATCACATAATATCCGTGATTCCCTGTCGACAGAGTAACCCACAGGTATATATTTTTTCGTTTCCTAAAAATCTCCGTCCAGAGGAAATATCATACAGTTACAGCAACTCCGCCCCCCCCTCTAAGGAGCCGGCTTCTTAGCAAGAAGCCGTGTTTCTACCGGCCTTTTGTTCAGAAGCCGACTCCCCAACGAACGGGCGGGCAGGGCAAAAGGCCGGGCAACACCCCTAGACACTCCCCCGCATGAGTGCTTTGCTTGAAGTATGAGTACTTACGCACTAACCAATGCCAATACCGGTAAAGTCGAAGAAACTTTTGACTCCATCAAAACCGAAGAAATCCCCCACATTATTGAAACCGCGCATGAGGCATATACAGAGTGGAAAGAAACCTCTCTTGCCGAGCGCGCGGAAATCCTTAATAAATTCGCCGATATTGTTGACCAAAATGCCGATGAATTAGCAGATATTATTGGCCGCGAAATGGGTAAACCTCTCGCCCAGGGAAAGGCCGAAGCAACCAAAGTTGCCAAAACTGCCCGCTGGTTCGCTGAGAACTCAGCCGAATTTCTGGCACCCACACGCCTGCCGGCGTCCGGAGCAGAAGAAACCTACGTGCGGCACGACCCGCTGGGCGTGCTCTTTGGCGTGATGCCCTGGAACTTCCCCTACAACCAGATTGCCCGCTTTGTGCTGCCCAACCTCATGGTGGGCAACGCTATCCTGATGAAGCAGGCTTCAATCTGCCCGGTTTCTTCGCAGCGCTTTCAGACCATGCTCGAAGAAGCAGGCCTGCCCGCCGGCGTCTATACCAACCTCTACCTCAATTCTGAGGACGCCGAGAAGGTTATTGAAGACTTCCGCGTCAAGGGTATTTCTCTGACCGGCTCTGAGGCGGCCGGTGCCTCCGTTGCCGGCCACGCGGCCAAGCACCTGAAGCGCTCAGTACTGGAGCTCGGCGGCAACGACCCCTTCGTGGTACTCGATACCTCCGACGTTAAGGCGCTGGCGCAGCAGGCTGTCACCTACCGCATCTCCAACGCGGGCCAGGTCTGCACCTCCCCCAAGCGCATGATTGTGCTCGAGGAATACTACGACGACTTTGTTACCGCCGCCCGCGAAGCCCTGGAAAATGTGACCGTGGGTGACTACGACGACCCCACCACCGACATGGGCCCGCTTTCCTCCGAGTCAGCCCGCGATGAGGCTGTTGAGCGGGTGCAGCAGGCGGTGGACGAGGACGGCGCCACCCTGCACTTCGGCGGACGTAAGCTCAACCGTCCGGGCTGGTTCATGTCACCGGCACTCATCACCGACCTTGACATCGATTCAAAGAGCGCAGCCCAGGAGCTCTTTGGCCCGGTTGTGATGGTCTTCAAGGCGAAAGACGAAGAAGAGGCCCTGGAACTTGCCAACAAGACCGAATACGGCCTGATGTCGTCAGTATGGTCAGAGGATCTTGAGAAGGCTCAGAAGTTTGCCGCCCGGGTGGAGGCCGGCATGACCATGATTAACTCGCACATGGAATCTGACCCGGCTTTCCCCTTTGGCGGTATCAACAAGTCAGGTTACGGTCGCGAGAATGCCCAGTGGGCCCTGCGCGGCTTCACCAATGAGCACCTGGTGCGCGTGCACAAGCAGGAATTCTAAAGGTAAGGTGTGGCAGCCAGCCCCGAGAGTGCTGGTCAACCTCCCTTAAACGCCAGCCCCGATGCCAGTTGCCCCGCACTCTCGGGGCTGGCTTTGTGACCTTTTTTATCAGCCTCACCCCCTAGGACACAGAGCCCCGATTCGCCACATCATTGAAGTAGGCCTGCCGAGCCTTTCCTCTGGCTGCCTCGGGATGGTTCGCTGCGGGTTCGTCGTATTTCCAATCAAACCATTTTCTGTACCCCAGCAGCATCGTGCAAAAGACCAGCACGATGGCAGGAATGTAGAGAACCTCAATTTCCTGAATGGCTACCCATAGGACCCCGAGCATCAGCAGAGCAACAAGAATGCCACTTTTTATGGTGTTCTTGCGGTCTCTAGCCATTACATCCGCATTTGATGAGCCCAGAAAACCCTGGCCACGAAAATACTGCCAAACCCACATCACCAGCAGCATCGCAACGGCAGGTAGGTTTTGAAAATAAAAGAATAAGACAAAGAAAACCACATAGCACAGGGCCATCACCACGGAATCCAGCCAGGGCGCTCCCGTGCGCATCACCTTGACGGTCTCGGGCCAGTAGGGGCGCAGGTTTTCATCTTTATCTACGAATGTATGCTCTGACATGGGACTTTCTTCCTTCCTCCACCACCCAAACGTAATCGGCGTCATATTAAATGATACAAGCCCGGAAAATGAGGTTGTATAGGCAACTTTCTCGCGAGAGAATAGAAGCACCCTATCCCTATGACGTGATGGAGGAACATCATGCGTATTTCCGTACCCCGTGAAATCAAACCGCAGGAGCAGCGCGTTGGCCTTACCCCGGACGGCGTTCATGCTCTGACCGAGGCGGGTCACGAGGTTCTCGTTGAGAAGGATGCTGGCAATGGCGCCGGCTTCAGCAACGAGGAATATGAGAAAGAAGGCGCCCGCCTTGTCGCCCAGGAAGAAGCCTGGAACCAGGCTGAGCTGCTGGTCAAGGTGAAGGAACCCATCGAAGAAGAGTACAAATTCCTACGCGAAGACCTCACCCTTTTCACCTACCTGCACCTGGCAGCCGATAAGCCTCTGACCGAGGCCCTGCTCAAGGCAAAGACCCGGGCGATCGCCTACGAAACCGTGCGCAACGGCCGTGCCCTGCCCCTGCTTCTGCCCATGAGTGAGGTTGCGGGTCGCCTGGCGGGCTCAGCTGCCGCCCAGTACCTATTGGGCACCCAGGGTGGCCCTGGCATTCTGCTCGGCGGTGTTCCCGGCGTGCAGGCCGCCCGCGTGGTGGTTCTCGGCGGCGGCAACGTGGGCACCCACGCCGCTCAGATGAGCGTGGGCCTCGGTGCCGAAGTTACCATTCTTGAAGGCTTCGGCTCCCGCGTTCGCCAGCTGACCGAGCTCTTCGGTTCCTCCGCGCGAGTCCTCAACTCCACGCCGTCCAACATCAAGCGCGAAATCGCGGACGCCGACGTCATTATCGGCTCGGTTCTGGTACCCGGCGCCAAGACTCCCCACCTAATCCGCCGCGAGCACCTCAAGACCCTCAAGCCGGGCGCTCTGCTCATTGACGTGGCGATTGACCAGGGCGGCTGCTTTGAGACCTCCCACCCCACCACCTACGCAGACCCCATCTTCGAGGTAGACGGAATCCGCCACTACTGCGTGGCCAACATGCCCGGCGCGGTGCCGCGCACCTCCACGGTTGCGCTGACCGACGCCACCCTGCCCTACGTGCTCAAGCTCGCCGCCGGTGTGGACGACGCCCTGGCGGCTAATCCCGACCTGCAACTGGGCCTGAATACTGACGCCGGTAAGATCACCTTCCCGGCGGTGGCTGAGGCATTCCCCGAGCTGTCATAGCCTCCGTAAGTTTGCAGTACACGGGGCGATCTTCAGCCAACCTCCCTTTAACGCACACTTCGCGATTCCGCTCACTCCTGAGTGCTCGCAAGCTCGCACCTGTATCGCTTCATCCCGATGCCAGTTGACTGAAGACCGCCCCGCTCCCTGCAAGACCCCTAGCGGGAGAGCTGGCTCTTTGCCTCGGGGTCGCTATCGTTGAGGAAATTCTCGATTCGCTGCGCCTCATCCTCTTCGCCAATGGCAGCTGCCGCGCCACCCAGCAGGTAGAGGGCCTTCAGGAAACCTCGGTTGGGCTCGTGCGAGAAGGGAATGGGGCCGTGACCCTTCCAACCGTTAGCACGCAGGGAGTCCAGGCCCCGGTGGTAACCCACGCGGGCATAGGCATAGCCCTCAACGGTGCGGCCGTCCTTGAGAGCATCCTCAGCAAGCAGAGCCCAGGCCAGCGATGACTTGGGGAAAGCCTTGACCAAGTCTTCGGCCTCATCTCCAGCGGCAATGCGAATTTCAAGCTCGGCTTCTTTGGGCAGGTAGGTGGGCTCGGGGCCCTCAAGCAGGTTTTTACCGGCAAGTGACACGGTATTTCTCCTTAATCTGTTAGGTAAACTACGTTTTCCATACTACCAAGCGGGTTTCTTTTGACCAGGTGACCTGGGATTATTGCTGCTCTGTTCGCCCGCCCTGCGGTTTTGTACAGGCTTGTCTCGGGCGTACAGAGATAACCTTGTACACAGGAGACAAACCTGTACAAAACCGGTCGGAGACCACCCCACGACCCAAGCACACAAAAAATCCCGGCCCACCACAGGGTGGGCCGGGATTTTTGAGCTAAACTAGCAGGCTTTACTTGATGGAGGTACCCACGGAGCCCAGCTGCTTAGCAGCCTCAACCACGCGAGCTGCCATGCCAGCCTCAGCAGCGGCACCCCAAACGCGGGGATCATAGGTCTTCTTGTTGCCAACCTCGCCGTCAATCTTCAGCACGCCGTCGTAGTTAGACAGCATGTGACCGGCAACGGGGCGGGTGTAAGCGTACTGGGTGTCGGTATCGACGTTCATCTTCACAACACCGAAGGAAACTGCATCTGCAATTTCCTGCTCGGTGGAGCCGGAACCGCCATGGAAGACCAGGTAGAAGGGCTTTTCCTTACCGTACTTCTTGCCTACCTCATCCTGAATTTCCTTCAGCAGCTCGGGGCGCAGGTGCACATTACCGGGCTTGTAAACACCGTGAACGTTGCCGAAGGTCAGAGCAGCCATGTAGGTGCCCTTCTCGCCCAGGCCGATAGCCTCAACGGTCTTGATAGCGTCTTCAACGGTGGTGTAGAGAGAGTCATCGATTGCACCCTCAACGCCGTCTTCCTCGCCACCAACGGCACCGATCTCGACCTCGAGAACCTGGTGGTTCTTGGAGGTGCGCTCAATCAGCTGCTGGGCGATTTCCAGGTTCTCGTCCAGTGCAATAGCAGAACCGTCCCACATGTGGGAGTTGAAGATGGGGTCTTCACCGCGAGCCACAGCCTTCTCGGTCTCATCGAGCAGGGGCAGAACGTATTCGTCCAGCTTATCCTTGGGGCAGTGGTCAGTGTGCAGAGCAATGTTGACGTCGTACTGAGCAGCAACAACGCGAGCGTAAGCAGCCATAGCCAGAGCACCAACAACCATGTTCTTCTTGTTGGGGCCAGACCAGTAGGCAGCGCCACCGGTGGAAGCCTGGATGATGCCGTCAGAGCCAGCCTCTGCAAAACCACGGATAGCCGCGTTCAGGGTCTGTGAAGAAGTAACGTTGATGGCCGGGTATGCAAAGCCCTTAGTCTTTGCATTTTCGAGCATTTCTGCGTATTTTTCCGGGGTAGCAATAGGCATGCTGAACTCCTTGAGTTGAAGGTCAGTCACCGTTTGATGACTGCGTGTTTAAGGCGCCTCAAAGCCAGAAGCCTCCGGCGATTAAACCAGGCGCACAACTGGTTTTTATTCTAGCAAGTTAAAGCCTAAAAGGCAGGGTCTTTCGCAAGGTTTCACACTTAAACCCACGCTTTGACACATCTGCAATTTTTACAGTTCCTTGCAAAATCAAGGAAAACCCGTGTGGGTCTAGTTTGCAATCTCCCCTGCCCCACCGGAATCCAACACGCACCCACCTGCCCCAAGGCAGGTAAACCACAGGGGCGGCGTCCTCACATCACCGCCCCACCCGAGCAACACGGCGCACCCGGTGCGTAATACACACCACAAAATACAGCCGGAGCGATACCATAGCTTGTCACAGCACACAATCGACCGTTCCATCAAGGAAAAAGATGACCAACCAAGAACAGCAGAGGCAACCCCACATGGTGGGCGATCACCTCAAAAATTACGAGCCGATTCCAACACAGGCAATCGGAGAAATTCAGCTCTCCCGCGGTGCGCAGGCAGAAGCGGTTGATAAGAACGAACGTACCAAGCGCCTGGTGGGGCTCATCGGAGCGCCTCTACTCGCGCTGATTATCTACTTCATCATGCCCGCAGACGTTCCCCACGGCGCCAAGCTCACCGCAGCCACCGCTATTCTCATGGGCGGTTGGTGGATGACCGAAGCCCTACCCATTCCCGCCACTGCCCTGTTGCCGCTGGTGATTTTCCCCGTGTTTAACAGCGAGGTAAAAATTGACGAGGTGGGAGCCTCCTACGGCAACAACGTCATCTTCCTCTTCATGGGCGGATTCCTGCTCGCCCTCTCTATGCAGCGCTGGAACCTGCACCGCCGCATAGCCCTACTGACCCTGAAGATGATGGGCACCAAGCCCTCGTCAATGGTGGCGGGCTTTATGATTGCCACCGGCTTTCTCTCTATGTGGGTTTCCAACACCGCAACCGCAGTGATGATGCTACCGATCGGCATCTCGGTGTTGACCCTCATCGCCCAGATTCAGCACCCCAAGACCACTGAGGCCGGCGGCGCTGGAGACATCGTCAAGTCAAACTTCGGCACCTCGCTGATGCTCGGCATTGCCTACGCCGCATCGATTGGTTCGCTGGGCACCCTGATCGGCACCCCTCCCAACACCCTGCTTGCCGGTTACATGGCCGATACCCACGGCGTTGAAATCGGCTTCGGCCAGTGGATGATTGTGGGCGTTCCCCTGGCGGTCGTGATGATGTTCGTCTGCTGGTTCTTGCTCACCAAGGTAATTTTCAAGCCGGAAATTGACCACATTCCCGGCGGTAAAGAACTGATTGCCAACGAATACAACAAGCTGGGCAAGATGAGCTCTGGTGAGCTCCGCGTGCTCATCATCTTTGTTCTCGCCGCTCTGGCCTGGATTATCGTGCCCGTTGCCTTCGATACCCCGCCGATTACCGACGCCGGCATTGCGGTTCTCGTGGGCCTGCTGCTCTTCCTGCTTCCGGCCGGCCCCGCGGGTAAGAAGGGTGTTCGCCTGCTGGACTGGGACACCGCCCTGCAGCTGCCCTGGGGCGTGCTCCTGCTCTTCGGCGGAGGCCTGGCGCTCTCAGCCCAGTTCTCATCCTCCGGCCTAACTGACTGGATTGGCTCCGCTGTGGGCGGCCTTGAAGGAATCTCGGTTCTGGTACTGGTGATTTTGATGACCACCGGCATTATCTTCCTCACCGAGCTGACCTCCAACACCGCAACCGCAGCAACCTTCCTACCGGTAGCGGGCGGTATGGCCCTGGGTATGGGCTTCGACCCCATGCTACTGGCAATTCCCGTTGCCCTGGCTGCAACCTGCGCCTTCATGCTCCCGGTGGCAACCCCGCCCAACGCGATTGCCTACGGCTCGGGTTACGTCTCCATCGGCCAGATGGTCAAGGGAGGCCTCTGGCTCAACCTGGTGGGCATCGTGCTCATTACCCTGACCACCATGACCCTGGCAGTCTGGATTTTCGGACTGATGTAGGTCATTGGGGTTCGGTACACGTGGGGAGCGCCAGTACATTTATAGAAATGTACTGGCGCTCCCCACGTGTACCGAACCCTTTTTAAGCAGCCTGCTCGCGTAGCTCACGCCTGCGATCCTTGATCGTGAAGATCAGGCCAAAGACCATCAGCACGAAAATTGCCGCGAAAGAGGCGGCAAAGCCGATGTTCCAACCCTTACCGGCGTCGGTCAGGCTGAACATAATGCCGGGAATCAGCGCGGTACCCACTGCGGTGCCGATGCGCTGACCCAGAGACATCACGCCGCCGGCAACACCGCTGATGCGGGGCGAAACCGACTTCATGGTCAGGGTTTGGTTAGGCGAAATGGTGAGGCCGCCCGCAGCACCCACCAGGGAGAGCGAAACTGCCGCTGCCCACACCGGCAGGGCACCTGATTCTACGTTCCACATGACAACCACAGATGTCGCCAGGCCAACCATCATAAGGGCAAGACCGCCCATAATCATGCGTCGTCCGGCGCGGAGCACATAGCGGCCAGCAATCGGAGCCAAAATACCGGAAAGTAGAGAAGCGGGCAGGCTAATCAGCGCCGCCACCAGGGCAGATTCGCCCAGGTGAGACTGCATATAAACCGGCACAATCAGCCACACGCTAGTGGAGCCCAGGAAGTAGAGGCCCACAATCAAAATGCCGTTGCGGAAGGCTTCTTCAGAAAAGAGGCTCATGTTCAGCATGGGCTCACGGCCGCGGCTCTTGTAGCGATTCTCCCAGGTGATAAAGCCCCAGAGAAGCAGCAGACCAATCGGCAGAGCAACCCAGTTAATAGCACCGGCAGACCGCTCTACGAAGGGCCACATAATGGCGAAAATCGCTACGGTCATGAGCAGGGAGCCCACCGGGTCAAGGTCGGTCTTGGGGCGGACACCGTGCGGGGTATTCTCGGCAGTTCGGCGGTCATTGGGTAGCCATAGGCGCGCAAAAATAATGGCGATAATACCGATGGGCACATTGATCAGGAACATCATGCGCCAGCCCACAGCCTCACCAAAGGTACGGATCAGCACGCCACCCAGCAGCGGGCCCACCATGGTTGCAATTGCCACCGTGGTACCAAACATGCCGTAAGCCTTAGCGCGTGCCTGGCCCGAGAACTGCTGCTGAATAATGCCGGTGGTCTGCGGGTTGAGCAGGCCGGAACCGAATCCCTGTAGCAAACGGGCTGCAATCAGAAAATCTGCGCTTGGCGCCAGTCCACTGCCCAGCGAGCCCAGCGTAAACAGAACGATACCCGTGATGAACACGCGGCGTCGTCCGGTGGCATCACCCAAACGGCCTGCCGAAACGAGAAAAACCGCAAAGGCCAGCGCGTAGCCCGAGACCACCCACTGTACCTGGCTGGTGTCTGCGTTAAGGGAGCGGCTAATGGGGGTCATTGCCACGTTGACCACCGACACCGCCACCAGCGCCATGAACAGCGGCACCATGAGGGCAAGTATCATTTTGCGTTGCCGTTTGGGGTCTTGGACCATGATGCTTCGGGTGAAAGTGCCGGGCTCTTCGGGAGTTTGTTCTGAGGACGACGCCGCTTGCGCGGGTGCCTCGGTGAGGGTTGGGCTGGCGGTGGACTCTACGTGCTGAAGAGATCTGGTGTCGGTATGAAGTGGTTCGTGGCCGGCACTGTGTTCGGAGACAGGCCGGGGAAAATCTTCTGGTTTCATGAGTGCGCTCTTTCCTTGTGAGGGCGTATGGTTCTTTTAAATTCCTATATATGTAGAATACACCCTAAGATACTTTCAAAATCAAGTATTCTTTTGCTCACAGACTGGATAATCTGCAAGGAGCCGGCTTCTCAACAGCCTAGAACGCTTGCGACCGGCAAGGCCCCTCAGACCCAGATGCTACTGGTTCCCCGGATACCTTTACCGGTCGCAAAAATTTTAGAAGCGGCACCTTACCAATCGCGCCCCACAGAAACAGGCTTGTTAGCTGACTTTCTGCCCAAACACGTGTCTGCGAATCCAGGCGTGCATGGCAACGGCAGCAGCCGAAGCGGCGTTCATCGAACGGGTAGAACCGAACTGCTCGATGGAAAGAGTCGCTTCGGCGGCAGCGTGAATCTCCGGAGAAAGACCGGGCCCCTCCTGCCCAAAGACCAGCACACACTTCTTGGGCAGTTCGTAGGTCTCAAGCTGCTGGGAGTCCTGGAAAATATCGATACCAATCACAGCAACGCCCTCAGCTTCAGCCCAGGCCAAAAAATCCTCAATGGTGGGATGGTGGCGCACATGTTGGTAGCGGTCGGTCACCATAGCACCGCGCCTGTTCCAGCGCTTCTTGCCGATAATGTGTACCTCTTTAGCCAGGAAAGCGTTGGCAGTGCGCACCACCGTGCCGATATTGAGATCGTGCTGCCAGTTCTCGATCGCCACATGAAAATCGTGGCGCTGGGTATCGAGATCGGCAATGATAGCTTCCATCTTCCAGTAGCGATACTTATCGACTACATTGCGACGGTCGCCCTCACGCAACAGGTCAGGGTCCCAGTGGTCGCCCTCCGGCCAGTCCCCCTCCCAGGGGCCAACCCCTACCACGTGCTTCAGCTCGGCAGAATTTTGCTCAGAAGAATCGGTATGAACAGTTTGATCAGTACCGGGATAGTCAAAAGATTCGGTAGTCACGTGCTATTTCTAGTCGTCCAGACCCAGGTCGCTCTTAGAGTAGGCGTAGAGGTAGGGCACGCCAGAAACCTCTTCAACGTGCTCCTTGGCTCCGGTTGCACGGTCAACAATCACGGCAACGGCAACAACCTCAGCACCAGCATTGCGCAGGGCCTCTACAGCAGTGAGCACCGAACCACCGGTGGTGGAGGTGTCTTCGACAGCCACCACGCGACGTCCTTCAACCGAAGGACCTTCAACCTGGCGACCCATACCGTAGGACTTCTGCGCCTTGCGCACCACGAAAGCATCAATGGCGCGGTCATTATCGCCAGCGGAACGCATAATCGCGTTACCCACCGGGTCAGCACCCATGGTGAGACCACCGGCGGCATCGAACTCAATACCGGCCTGGTCAAGCATGTCGAGCATAACCTGACCTACCAGGCGGGAGGCCTCGTGGTGGAGGGTAATGCGGCGCAAATCAACGTAGTAGTCGGCCTCTTTACCGGAAGAAAGAGTCACCTTACCGCGCACCACGGCGAGCTCAGAAATGAGTTCGCGCAGACGTTCGCGGGCGGCTTCAGCGGAGAGGGATTCAGAAAGCTTAGTCATGTTCCTCAGTTTACCTTTTACTTCTTTCGAGCAATATAGAGCGCGCCAGCGATCATGGGAATCTGCATCGGCAGGCGGCGCAGGCGCTTGGCATCGGAGTCAATGAGGCCGGGAATGTCGATACGGTGAGTGTACTGATACACGTTGGCAGGGAAAACAGCGGCGAAGAGAGCGGCCGCACCCAGCCCCGCCAGTCGGCGAGCGCGCGGTGCACCCAGCAGAGTTGCCCCCAGCACAAGCTCGGCGAGGCCCGAAACGTAGACAACCTGCCTGGCAGTGCCGGGTACCCACGGCGGCACGATGGATTCGAAGCTGGGCACAGAGCTGGGCTTAAAGTGCAAGATTCCCATACCGGTCAGTGCTGCGCCCATTGTCAGGCGGGTAAGTTTCTGGCCCCTTGTTTCAGTTTTGTCTCGAGAAAAAATACTCATGACTCTACTATTACAGTTTTCATCCCGGTTCTCCCTGGGGTTAGTGTCGTTTCCCTGTGGATAACCAGCAGGGAAACGGCACTAACACCAGGGAAAAGTTCAAGAGTTATCCAAAGATTTTCAAAACGCCCCAAAATGAACTAATAAATATCTAATGTTTAGTTCATGACAACAAGAACCTCACCCATCACAGAGCACATCTTTTCAGCTCGAGAGCTTAGAAACCGCGGATATTCTGCTTCAACCATCAGAAGGTTGGTTTTACGCAAGCGGCTGTTGACCATATACCACGGGGTCTATGTGCGGCAGAGTATCTGGAACTCCTGGAGTAGAGAAGAGAAAGAAATTGCCCGTTGCGTTGGTTACTCGAAAGTAGCAAAAGACCCCATCTTTACGCATCTGTCTGCAGCCCATCTCTACGGTCTGCCAACCCTGTCAAAATCAGATTTTCTGCATGTAGCCCAGACTTCTTTGTGTAAGAAGGCTCCGCCCGGTATCAGACTCCACAGGTACTCGTTCGACATCCAAAAGCACTCAGCCGCTACCGCCCACGGGGTACTAGCTACATCGCCTCTACAGACCGTAGTAGATTGCTCACGGGTTTATGGCTCTTTGGAAGGCACCGTTATTGCCGATAGCGCACTCAAAACAATGGTGAATTTTGCCGAGCTCCAAGCTGCGCTCACAACGGTCAAAGGGTACGGATCGGCTCGCGCTAAAGAAGTGGCTGAACGTATGAGCCCCCATAGCGAATCAGTGGGCGAAAGCATCACTCGCTATAGGCTACATGAGTTTGGTTTTCCGGCTCCAGAAGAACAGGTGTCTATCCGCACCCCTTATGGACTCTTCAGACCAGATTTCATCTGGCGCGATCTTAGGGTCATTTTGGAATTTGACGGCCGCGGAAAATATCAGGACTACGGCGATACACAGCAGGCTCTCATTCGTGAACGAGACAGAGAAAAAGCACTGGCCAACCAGGGTTGGATTATTGTGCGCGTCAATTGGGAATCTGTTTACCTCTATCCGGAGCGTTTGGCGAGGGATTTAAAACGCGCTTTTGTGAGGGCAAGAAAATTATGAGGAGTTCTCCCTGGGGTTAGTGTCGTTTCCCTTCTGATAACCGCCAGGGAAACGACACTAACCCCAGGGAGAACCCTAAGCAGAAAGCCCCGGCACCGCAGCCGCCAGTTTAGTCAGCATCTCCTCGTATTCGGCAGCTGGATCGGAGTCTGCCACGATTGCACCGCCGGCGCTCAGAGTCAGACACCCAGAGGAGCGGGTCACCAGAGTGCGAATCACAATCGAGAGGTTGGCCGCCCCGGTCGCGGAGAAGAAGCCCAGGGCACCGGAGTAGATTCCGCGGGCGCGGGATTCCAGTCGGTCGATAATCTCCATGGTCGATTGTTTGGGCGCGCCGGTCATAGACCCACCGGGAAAACAGGCAGCCGCCGCCTCAACCGCGGTGGTACCCGGTCGCAGTTGGGAGGTCACCGTAGAGACTAGCTGGTGCACCGTTGAATAGCTCTCCACACCCATCAGCACCGGAACCCGTATCGATCCGGGCACGCTCACCCGTGAAAGGTCGTTACGGAGCAGGTCTACAATCATCAGATTCTCTGCCTGAGTCTTGGGGTCTGAGGCCAGCCAGGCTGCCCGCTCCTCATCAAGCGCAGGGTCGGCAGAACGCGGAACCGTGCCCTTGATGGGCTTGGTCTCAGCTACGCCTGTAGCAGAGACAGTCAAGAACTTCTCGGGGGAGGACGAGAGCACCCAGTGGTCCCCGCACTTCAGCAGAGCCGCATAGGGAGCGGCATTATGGGCTCGCTGGGAGAGGTAGAGGGCAAGCATGTGCTCATCGTTGCACGCCTCGGGTACTTCACAGGAGGTTTCGGCAGTCAGGCACACCTCATAGCTGTTGCCCTCAAAAATCTCGCGCAGGCTCTCACGCACCTTTGCCTCGTAGGGGGCGCGCTCGGGTTGCGGAAAGTCCAGAACTTTTTGTAATTTCAATTCTTCCGTCGAGTAGTTAACTCTCGGGAGCTCCTGCTCGATAGACGCCACCCACTCTTCAGAACCCACCGCATAGGTCTGCCCCGAAGAATGGTCGAAGATTAGATAGCTGACAGCCGGCATCCACAGGGCATCGGGAGTGGCTGCCTCAAACGGTACGGAAAAGCCCAACGACCGTCTCGCCTCGTAGCCAAAGTACCCAACGTATCCGCCCAGAAGCTCATCGCGCAGAAAGCCCAGAGAGGCGGGCACCTCCACTACCGAAGGCGCGGTTTCCAGTGCAGTGGCAAGCAGTTGCCAGGCATTATCTGATTCGCCCACTCCCGAGTGCTCAACCCGCAGAACCTCACTATCAGCAGGCACAAAACCCACGTAGGAAAATCGCGACATAGGCGAGGAACCACGCGCAGAATCCAGCCAGAAAGCGTAGTCAGACTCAGAGGCAAAAGACCGGAAAGCGGCGGCGGGGTCCACAGGAAAATTGAGGCGTTGAACTATCACCCCACCATTAAACGCGAGGGGCCCTCAAAAGTCATAGAGAACAGAAAACCGCCCGACCTTGCCTTCATCAGACAGACCGGGCGGTACCCTAGCTGGCTTGTTTAGAGAACGCGGGGTTCTTCACCGTTTTCAGACACGATGGGCTTCTCGGCGTCTGCCCAGGCGCCCATGCCGCCGATAACGTTAATAACGTCGAAACCGGCGTCCTGCAGGTAGGCGGTTGCCTTTAGGGAGCGGCCGCCAGCCCGGCAAATCACGTAGACGTCTTCGTCCAGTGGAACCTCGCCGTAGCGCTCGGGCACCTCACCCAGGGGAATATGCTGGGCACCCTTAATGTGGCCGGCCTCCCACTCGTAGTCTTCACGCACGTCAAGGATCTTGGCGTCTGCGGGGATTTCGTCAACGGTGACCTGATTAATATCTTCGTTCACGGTTTTTACTCCTTTGCTGAAGTTGCTCCTTCCACTTTTCCACGAGGACGACGCCGGGGCAAGCGGGTGCGCCAGGGGAGAAATGGGGCATGGGGCATTCGTGGATTTTGAGCTGAAACAGGCTCTCGGTACACATAGATTCCTGTAGATAGACCTCAGGTACAAGCAAGTTCCCGTGAAGAGGCCAAAGGTACACGTGAAGTCCCCAGGTACAAGACAATACTTGTACTCGGGGACTCTGCTTGTACCCTAGGTGGCGCGGCGAGAAGTAACCTATACCTTGCCGCCACCGAGTTTTCCCGAGAGGCCATTTTTGTACCGAAAATCGGAGGAAAACGGTCTAAAAATGGCCGCTCGCCAGTCAAAGTAGCCCGTGCAGTTGCGCCTGTTTCATTGAGTCGCCGCTTCGACGACGTTTCGCCGGTCACGAACCAGCGAAACGTCGCTGAAGCAGCGATATGCCACCGAAGCGGCGACTCGGGGCACTAACCCATGCTTGAAAGCCGCCCAGCATGTTAGAGAACACCTTTCTGCCACTATCTTGGGTGGCGCACCCGGAAGGGGAACACAGATTTGCTCTATCCCACGGGCAGGGAAAAATATAAATCCCCGAAAGCCAGTGGCTTTCGGGGATTTATAGATTAAAAGCGAATCCGTTACTAAAAACTAGGAAACCTGATTCTGGGCATCGCGAAGCATCTGCTGGAAGTCAGGGTTATTCGCGAGCACAATCGTAGCGATAATCACCAGGGCAATCACCAGCAGAGAGATGATAATCGCCAGGATATTCATAATCTTTCCGCCCTTGGCAGGTACGCCAAACCGCTTTGCCTTATTTGCCTTAGACACACCGATAAAGCCGAGAATCAGGGGCAGAATCTCGCCTAGGGGAAATACAACCAAAATGACAGAGAGAACCAGCGCGATAATACCCAGCACCTTAGAGGTGTTAGCAGAGCTTAGACCCTGCTGCTGAGATGCTTCCATCTGCCGCCACTGGTTGTCAGTGGGCTGGGCAGAGTATTGGTTATTGACGCCGGGCTGGGCGTAGTCGTTGTGGTGGGTACCGGGCTGAACCGAGGTGCCTTCTACAGGGTTGCTACCGTTGTTCGAGTGATTAGGATTGATAGACATACTGCTTAGTAAATCATTAATAAGCCTACATATGATTCCGCTGCGCCGTCCCGAGCACGAAAACATCAACTTTTCCAAAAAATCAAGAGTCTTCTCAACATATGATAAGTTCGATTTCTGAAGCGTAAGCTAGTTCACTCCCGTGGGGGATTCTTCTCATCGTAATCCTCATAAGGTCTATGCTTACGCTGGAAAGAATTTATAGCAGGAACACACCGTTGTTCCCCATACAGCAAGTGAGATCAACATGAGTAACTCACCCCAGGGCAGCTCGGTAGTTGCCGCTCCACAGGGCAATACGCCCGGTGGCACCGCGGGTAAGACCTTCTTCGGCCACCCCCGTATGCTGGCCAACCTGTTCTCCGTAGAAATGTGGGAGCGTTTCTCCTTCTACGGCATGCAGGTCATCATGCTCTACTACCTCTACTTCTCGGTTTCCGAGGGAGGTCTGGGCCTCAACGAGGCCGCCGCAACCGGCGTCATGGGTGCCTACGGCGGCATGGTCTACCTCTTTGCCATTCTGGGTGGCTTCTTGGGCGACCGTGTGCTGGGCCCCGAGCGCACCCTCTTCTACTCAGCCATTGGCATTATGCTCGGCCACATTGCCCTGGCACTAGTGCCCGGTGTTCCCGGCGTGGTCATCGGCCTGGTGCTGGTTGCGATTGGCTCGGGCTGCCTGAAGACCAACGCCTCGGTGCTGGTGGGCTCCCTCTACGACCAGAAGGATCCGCGGCGCGACGGCGGTTTCACCATCTTCTACATGGGTGTTAACCTCGGTGCCCTCATTGGCCCCCTGCTCACCGACTGGCTGCGCGTGACCTACGGTTTCCACGTGGGCTTCGGCCTGGCTGCGGTGGGTATGGCACTGGGTCTGATTCAGTACAGCCTGACTCGCAAGCGCCTGCCCGAGTCAGTTCACCACCTCTCTGACCCGCTGAGCCCCCAGCAGAAGAAGAAAGCTCTCTTCATCGCGGTGGGAATCGTTATTGTGGTTGCCCTGCTGGTTATCTTCAAGCTGATTACCCCCTCTAACCTGGCAACCTGGGTGATGAGCTTGGTGGCTCTCTTCGCAATTGTTCTCTTTGCACTGCTGATTACCTCAAAGAAGACTTCGGCAGAGGAGCACTCCCGCATTATCTCCTTCATTCCCATGTTCTTCGGCAACATGGTCTTCTTCGCCCTCTTCCAGCAGCAGTTCACCGTTCTGGCGATTTACTCTGAATCTCGCCTGAACTGGAACATCGGCGGAATCCAGTTCCCCGAGGGCTGGTTCCAGGCCATTAACCCCGCCTTCATCCTGATTTTCGGTGCCGTGTTTACCGCGCTGTGGACCAAGCTGGGAGACCGCCAGCCCACCACTCCCCGCAAGTTCGGTATCGCGCTGGTTCTGATTGGTGTGGCCTTCCTAATCTTCCTGACCCAGGCGGGTAACACCAACGTGAATATCCTCTGGATGGTTCTGATTCTGCTTCTTGCTACCCTGGGCGAGCTCTGCCTCTCCCCGGTGGGCATGTCGCTGGTCTCCCGCCTGGCTCCTAACGCCCACCGCGTGCTTATGATGGCGCTCTACTTCTGCTCCGTCTCCCTGGGCACCGTGCTCGCCGGTTGGATGGCTCAGTTCTACTCCCTGGAAACCGAAGTATCCTACTTCACTACCATGGGTCTGATCGCTATCGTCACCGGCGTGATTATCTTCGCCCTCAACAAGTGGATTGTAAAGAAGATGGTGGGCATTCGCTAAGGCCAGCCCAGCCGCTATAGTCAAAGTATGAATACCATGAAAACCCGCGTCAGCGCCGTCCTGCTCGCGACCCTCACCGCCGCCGTCCTTGCAGGTTGCGAAGGGCAGAGCAACAGCGAAAAAATCGTGCAGGAGGCGCAGAGTTCGGCGGCCTCCGCCCAGGAGCACGACCACAAGATGGACGGCGGCCCCGCCCCCGAGGGGATTCGCGAAGCCAGCGACCCAGCCTTTCCGGTGGGTAGCGAGGTTACGCTCACCGCTGACCACATGATGGGTATGGACGGCGCTCCCGCCACGATTGTCGGCGCCTACGACACCACGGTTTACGCGGTGGACTATGAGCCCACGGACGGCGGCGAGAAGGTCACCGACCACAAGTGGGTGGTGCAGGAGGAGCTGGAAAACGTCGGTGATGAACCCCTGCAGGTGGGCGATACCGCGGTGCTGGCTGCCGATCATATGGGCGGCATGGAGGGCGCTGAGGCAACCATTGCCGAGGTGAGCCACGAGACCGTCTACATGGTTGATTACAGCGCTGGCGGCATGACCATGAAAAACCACAAGTGGGTTACCGAAAGCGAGATTGAAGCAAGGTAACCCTCCCCACCGCGAGGGGTCACATATCGTTCACAAATACGCCTAAAATAGCCGTTTTGTGAACGATATGTGACCCCTCGCGGGCGTTTAAGGGGGCGGTGTTAAGTTTTTTAACGCGCGCTAGACTCCCACTCCCAAACCGCGTAGATTCAGACATGGTTCGTATATAAGGCATCTAAAATACAAAAATTCCAAGCCGAGAGGATAAGCACATGTCAAAGCTCTACCTGGTTGAATTTACTCCCGAAGCTGAAGCTTCAAAGGAAACCGCTGAGTCAATCATTGAGTCAGCCCACAAGGCACTTGAGGGCCTGGACGCTGAGGTGATTGAGACCCAGGTGACCTCTGATTTCAAGATTATCTACGCCATTCTTGAGGCAGATAACCCCGCAGTCTTTGCCCAGTCTTACAAAGACACCTTCCGCGGTGTTGCTGGCCTGGAAGGCCCCGATGAGGTTCGTCTGGTGGGTGCAGACCTCGAAGACATCAAGAAGCTCAAGACCAGCGCTGAGTACCTGATTGAGTGGGACATTCCCGCTGAAATCACCATGGACCAGTACCTGGCTCGCAAGAAGCAGAACTCCCCCAACTACGCTAAGGTTCCCGAGGTCTCCTTCCTGCGCACCTACGTTCGCGAAGACACCGCTAAGTGCCTGTGCTTCTACGATGCTCCCGATGAAGAGGCTCTCAAGCGTGCTCGCGCGGCGGTCAACACCCCGATCGACCGTATCTTCAAGCTCAACGAAGCTAAGTAAATCTTCAACTCTTCACGCTGCCGCTGAATCGGATTAACCCCCTCCAGGGTGCCCTCCTCAAGGCGGCAGCGTTTTTTATGCCCGAATACCGCTAAGAACCACCTCTGAACCGAGAAAAGAAGGCAAATTATGGCTGACTTTACCCTGACTCCCCTCACCGACTACCCCCAGCGCGAGCGCGTGCTAGCCCTGGCTAAGGAGCATGCCGCCGCTGTTGATGCTGACGAGCGCTCCCCCTTTGAGACCCTGCGCGAGCTGGCTGCGGACGGCGGTCTGCTGACTTTGGGCCGCGAGGGTTCGTTGGTGCCGCAGATTGCTGTTTCTTTTGACCTGGCGACCGAGTGTGCCTCTACCGCTTTTTCGTTGTGGGCCCACCGCTCTACCGTGGCTTTCTTTGATGCTGTGGACCGCGAGCTGCCCGAGGGGCTGGCCAGCGGTGAGGTGACCGGTGCTACCGCCATGGCGGGTGCTTTCAAGGATGCCTCGGGTGTGGGCGAGATTCAGGTTCACGCCAAGCATGTTGAGGGCGGGCTTGAGCTCAACGGCATTATTCCCTGGACCTCCAACCTCTACCCGGGCGGCGTCGTCGTGCTGCCTGTTGTGGTGGACGACGCCGCGGCGGACGAGCCGAACAAGTACATCGTGACCCTGCGAGTGGGCGTAGAAGGCCATGAGATTAAGTACCAGAAGGGCCTGATGGCGCTGGATTCCACCGAGTCGGGCTTCAGCAAGTTCGAGAATGTTTTTGTTCCCCAAGAGGATATTCTCACCGACGATGTACCGGGCTTCCTGGCCAAGGTCACCGCGCCCTTTTTGACCGTGCAGTCTTCCTTCTGCCTGGGTCTGGGTGCGGCTGCCCTGAATTCGGCGGCCCAGCACTTAGACGCCGATAACGGCATCTTCCGCGAGGATTTTGAGCGGATCAAGGCCGAATACGAGCGCCTGCGCGCAGAGATTCTTGAGCTGGCCGAGGACCCCAAGACCGCCGACCGCACCCGCCTGCTCCAGCTGCGCCTCGACGTTGCCCTCTTTGCCAACGCTGCCACCCACCTGGAGCTCTCCACCGTGGGAGGTAAGGCCTACGCGGTGAAGTCCCCCTCCGGTCGCCGTGTACGCGAAGCTCAGTTCCTGCCGGTGCAGTCACCCACCGAGGGTCACCTGCGCTATGAGCTGAGCAAGCTCAAGTAGGTTTTCTATGGCTAGAACTCTCACCGTTGAAAACGCGGTCAAAACCTACCCCGGTGCCCAGACCCCCACGCTGAACGGAGTCTCTTTAGAGCTCAATTCCGGTGAGGCCCTGGTGATTTTGGGGCAGACCGGCTCGGGAAAGTCCACCCTGTTGCGGGCTGTTGCCGGGCTAGAAGAGTTGGATTCTGGCACGGTAGAGATTGCCGACCACGGCAGGCTGGCGGTGGTCTTTCAGCAGGCTGCCCTCTTTCCCTGGCTGACCGTTCGGCAGAACATTGAGCTCGGCGCCCGCTACAAGCGCAACCGGGGTCGGGTGCAGAAAGACCGCATCGATAGCCTGATTGCCAAGCTGGGGCTCACCGGCCTGGAAAACCGCAAGATCAGCGAAATTTCCGGTGGCCAGGCCCAGCGCGTTTCCATCGGGCGGGCACTGGCTATCAACCCCTCGCTCCTGCTGCTCGACGAGCCCTTTTCAGCGCTTGACCCCGCCACCCGCGAGGAACTACAGGGATGGCTCCGCAACCTCATCGATGAGCTTCACCTGACCATGCTCATGGTCTCCCACGATATCTCCGAGGCGGTCACGGTGGCAGACCGCATTGGTTACTTCGAGGCGCACAAGGGCTTCACCCGTTTCTGGAGCCCCCGCCAAGAAGAGGTCAGCGAGACAGAGATTCTCGACTACTATCGAAACGCCGCAGGGCAGGGATCCTATGTCATCTAAGCCCATCTCCCGCAGGTCTGCCCTCATGGCCGGCGGCGGAGTACTCGCCGCGGGATCAGCCGCCGCGGGCGCCTATGCCGCCGGAGCGGCGTCCGGAAAAGAAGCAAGCGGAACCTCCCGCGGGCTACAGGAGCCGATTCGGGTGGGCTTTCTGCCCATTACGGACGCCGCTCCCCTGCTGTTAGCGCACGCCAACGGCGACTATGAGCGCGAGGGGGTGCAGGTGGCGGACCCGGTGCTCTTTCGCTCCTGGTCGTCGCTAACCGAGGCCTTTATCTCGGGCACCGTGGATGTGATTCACCTGCTTATGCCCATGGCTGTCTACCTCAAATACGACCTGGGGGCAGACGCGCAGGTGGTTGCCTGGAACCACGTGAACGGTTCAGCGCTGACTGTGGCTCCGAGCATTGTAGAGACTACCCAGCTGGCGGGTAAGACCGTGGCGATTCCCGGTTGGTTCTCCATTCACAACATTCTGGTGCAGAAGATTCTGCGTGAGGCGGGCCTGACCCCGGTGATTCGTAAAACCGCCGATGCCTCCCGCGGGGAAGTCACCCTGATTGTGATGGCACCCGCCGACATGATTCCCGCCCTTGCCAACGGCACCATCTCTGGCTTTACCGTGGCAGACCCCTTCAACGCCGCCGCGGTGGCGCAGAAGAAGGGGCGGATTCACCGCTTCATGGGCGATGTCTGGCGCGACCACGCCTGCTGCGTCACCATGATGCGCTCCTCGCTGATTGAGCGGCAGGACGGCGCCGCGCAGCTCTTCACGAACGCTTTGGTTTCCGCGCAGGTTTTTGCCCGCGAGAACCGGCAGCGGGCGGCTCAGATTCTCTCCGATAACTATCTGCCCCAGGCTCCCAAGGCTATTGAGCGGGCCATGACAGACCATCTGGCAGACCACCGGGATGCGGTACGCCACCCGGACTGGGGTGGGCACCTACTCCAGTTCCAGCCCTACCCCTATGCCAGCTACACCAAGGAGCTGGTGGAGCATATGCGGAATACCCTGGTCGATGCTCCCACGGACTTTCTCGAGAAACTGGCGCCTGAGAAGGTACAGGAAGAGCTGGTTAATACCGGCTTGGTAGCCCAGGCCATTGACAGGGTGGGTGGCCTGTCGGTCTTTGGCGAAACATCAACCACCCGCCACGAAGAAATTGACGGTGAAGGAGAGGCATGAGTAAGCAGGCCCGCCCCTGGGTTCTAGGAAGTGCCGGCATTGTTTTTGCCCTGATACTCTGGTGGATTTTTACCCACTCCGCCACGGGCAACACCATGATTACTGCCTTTGCGCCCGAGAACATACCCTCGGCCTTTGCTGCCCTTTTCTCCCGCGGAGTTTTGCTCTCCGATATCGGGGTGAGCCTGTGGCGGCTGCTGGCAGGTCTGCTGATCGCCGGCGTTATCGGTATTCCGCTGGGTCTTGCCATTGGCTTCTGGCGCGGGGTAGATCAGTTCTCAGCGCCTCTGGTGCAGTTTCTGCGCATGGTCTCCCCACTCTCCTGGGCTCCCATTGCTGTGGCGCTCTTCGGTGTGGGCAGCTCGCCCGTTATCTTTCTGGTGGCCATGGCGGCGGTCTGGCCCATTACCCTCAACACAGTCTCGGGCGTAAGGGCGCTGGATAGGCAGCACCTGCAGGTTGCCCAGACTTTAGGGGCCACCCCCTTTGAAACCCTGCGTACCGTGGTGGTTCCCAGCATTAAACCCTACGTGCTCTCGGGAATTCGCCTGGCGCTGGGCATCGCCTGGGTGATTATTGTTCCGGCGGAGATGCTCGGTGTCTCCTCGGGTCTGGGCTATGAGATTCTCAACGCCCGAGACCGCTTAGCCTATGACGAGATGCTGGCTGTCATTCTGGTGATTGGCGCCCTGGGCATGGTGCTGGACTGGGTGGCGCAAAAAGTTCTGCGCTAGCCAGTCCAGCGGGCAGGCAACCTAGGCCAGGTACTCCAGGTTAATCTCGGTCTCCCGGTCAAAGAAGCTACAGCGGGTGGGGGTAATACGCAGGGTATCGCCCACCTCGATGTTCTTCATCTCGGCCAGCTGGTTGAGGCGAACCGCCACCCGCTCCGCCCGCGGGGTAACGCCCACGCCCCGGTTGAGCTTGAGGTAGGCGAAGGCCTCAGCTCCCAGGTGCTCGATATGAACCACCTGGCCGGGAATTCCCTGCACCTCGCTGTCTTCACCGGGCACCCTAATCTTCCAGTCCTCGGGCCGCACCCCGACAACCACCGCCGGGTGGCGGGTGCGGTCAACCAGTTCCGGCTTCATCTCCACCGTGCACAGATCGCCCAGCACCACCCGGGAATCCTGCACCTCACCGCCGTCAAACAGGTTCATCGAGGGCGAGCCGATAAAGCCCGCCACGAAGGTATTACCGGGGTAGCGGTAGAGGTGCATGGGCTCGTCTACCTGCTGGAGCACGCCGTCCTTGAGCACAGCCACGCGGTCGCCCATGGTCATCGCCTCGGTCTGATCGTGGGTCACGTAGACGGTGGTGACACCGAGTTTGCGCTGCAAATCAGCAATCTGGGCGCGGGTGGAAACGCGCAGGCGGGCATCGAGGTTAGAGAGCGGCTCGTCCATGAGAAAGACCTTGGGGTTGCGCACAATCGCGCGCCCCATGGAAACGCGCTGGCGCTGGCCGCCAGACATCTGCGAGGGCTTCTTATCGAGCAGGTCGGTCAGCTCCAGCATGGCAGCAGCCTCCTCTACCCGCTGGTTGATCTCGGGCTTTTTCATACCCGAATTCTCCAGGGCAAAGGCCATGTTCTGCCGGGCGGTCATGTTGGGGTAGAGGGCGTAGGACTGAAAGACCATCGCCACGTCTCGGTCGCGGGGCTTGACCTCGGTAACGTCCACGCCGTCAATCATGACCGTTCCCTCATTAACCGGCTCAAGCCCGGCAATCATGCGCAGGCAGGTAGACTTACCCGAGCCCGAGGGGCCCACCAGGGTAATAAACTCACCGTCCCGAACATCGATGTTGACCCGGTTGACCGCCGGGCGCTTGCCCGAATCGTAATAGCGGGAGATGTGCTGTAGTGATACTTCAACCATGTGATTCTTTCGCTCGAGGCGCTTACCTCAGTTTCTTAGAGATTGGGCTTGATGTCGCGGTCGATGGTTGCCTGTAGCTCATCCTGAAGGGCTGAGAAAACCTCTTCGACGTCCTGGCCGGCAACGATCTTATCGAGGGCACCGCCGATTGCCTGGCCGCCACCGTTGACGAAGACGCGCGCAAAGTCCTGGGGCTTGGTGTTCTCCTCAAGCTGGCGAATCGCGGTCTCAGCGTTGGGGTTTTCCTCCATGTACTTAGCCTGCTCAGGAACATCAGCGGCGTCGCTACGCACCGGCATGTAGCCGGTTTCCTGGGTAAAGGTAATGGTGTTTTCGGTGTTGGTCATAAAGTCAATGAACTTGACCGCCACCGCCTTACGCTCGTCTGAGATACCGGCGGGAATAGCCAGACCGGCACCGCCGGTAGTGGTGCCGGGCTTGGGGCCGGGCAGGTAGGTGGTGATGAAATCGCCCTGGGCTGACTCCTTCAGACCGCCCAAAGAACCGGTGGATTCCAGCAGGCCGCTGGCGTTACCAATACCGAAGTCGTTGGCGGAATCCTTGACCACAGACACCAGACCGTCTTGAACCATCTTCTGCAGGAATTTACCCGCCTCAACGGTCTTGGGGTCAGTAAACTTGAGATCCCACTCATCGGAGTAGGCTCCGCCGAAAGTCCAGAAAGCTCCCTGGAAATACCAGTCAAGATAGTTTGAACCGTCGGCCACCACCAGGGCAGGCTTGCCGGTCGCCTCCTTGAGCTTGGGTCCCCACTCCTCGGCAAATTCCTGCCAGGTCTGCGGGCCGCGGTCGGTGGGCAGGCAGGCCTTCTCAAGGTCAGCGGTGTACCAGTACATCAGCGGAGTAGAGCGGGAGTAGGGCACACCGTAGTGCTTGCCCTCGAAGTTGTAGTCCTCTAACAGGGTCTCAACGTAGGTGGAAGTATCAATATCGTTCTCCGCCCAGAGGTCATCCAGCGGGGTGGTTGCCTCGGTGAAGGCAAAGTTGAACCAGGTAACGTCTGAGGCAACAATGACATCGGGTAGATCCCCGCCTGCCAGCGCCGCGTTAAACTTCTGGCCCAGTTCCTCGTAGTCAGCGCCGCCGTCAATCAGCTCGGCAGGGGTATCGGGGTTGGCCTCGTTCCAGGCGTCAATGAGCTTCTGCTCAAGGTCGCGGGAAGATCCGGGGTGGTTAGACCAAAACTGCAGGGTGCCCGAGCCCTCCTGCTGCTGGCTGGCGCTGCCACCGGTGCCCGCGCAGGCAGAGAGGCCGGCGGTTGCAATGCCCAGGCCCGCAAGGGTAAATACCGAACGACGAGAGATAATCATGCGATGTTCCTTAGTGTTGTTGAGTTGAGGATTTAGCCCTTAACCGCGCCGGCGGTCAGGCCCTTAATCATGGATTTCTGAAGAAGCAAGAAGAGAACAATCATGGGAATGGTGGTCAGGATGGTTCCCGCCATCACCGGGCCCCAGTTGGTCAGCCCCTCGACGTCCTGCAGCTGGGTCAGACCGATCTGAAGCGGGGCAACCTTCTCGGTGTCGGAGACCAGGAAGGGCCAGAGGTACTGGTTCCACTCGGTGACTGCGGTGATGAGGACGAACGCCATGAGGGTCGGCCAGCTCATGGGCAGCACCACCTTGAAGAGGGTGCGGAAGAAGCCCGCGCCGTCCATGGTCGCTGCTTCAAAGATTTCTTTGGGCAGGGAGCGGAAGTGGTTGCGCATGAGGAAGGTTCCAAAGGCCACTCCCGCCAGCGGAACGATGATGCCGGTAAAGGTATTGCGCCAGCCCAGCTGCGCCACCAGGGCGTAGTTTGAGATGATGGTAATTTCGTTGGGGACCATCAGGGTTCCGATCACCAGGAAGAAAAGCAGACTTGAGCCCGGGAAGCGAATAAAGGCAAAAGCGTAGGCAGAAAGCACCCCAAAACTTACCTCAATAATCACCAGGGAAACGGTGATAATCACCGAGTTCAAAAAGTAGCGGTCGAAGTTGAGGGTGTTCCACACATAAGAGTAGTTCTCCGGGGCAAAAGGAGACGGAATCCAGCTCACCGGATTTGAGTAAATATCCCCGTGGGTTTTAAAGCTGGTCATCAGCACAAAATAGAGCGGAAGGGCAACAATGAGCGTGGCGAGCGCCAGCCCCAGATAACCCCAGATCTTTGAGCGACGGTTCTCAGCAGGAGCAGTTCCAGATCGCTGGGGAACCTCCGCCTCCTTCGCCTGCTGGGTGGGCTCTGAAAGTCCATTTTCTGCGGGAACAGCGGGAACCTGATAATCAAAAGCCATTAGTTTTCCTTATCCTGCATACGCACCTGCACCACGGTAATCACCAAAACAGCCAGGAACATGATGGTGGCCACCGCCGCACCGTAGCCTGCCCGCGAGTTAACAAAGGTCTCCTGGTAAACCTGGAAAACCAGGGTGGTGGTGGAGGTTCCCAGGGGGCCTCCCGCCGTCATCACGTTGATAATGTCGAAGACCTGTAGCGAGTTCAACAGCACCGTAATCGAGAGGAAGAAAGTGGTGGGGCGCAGCTGCGGCAGGGTTACCCTAAAGAACTTACGCGCCCGCGGAGTGCGGTCAATCTCTGCCGCTTCATCGAGATCTTTCCTCAGCCCCTGTAAGGCTGCCAGATAAATTACGAAGGTGTAGCCCAGGTTCTTCCACACGTAGGTGGCGGTCACCATGAACAGCGCCCAGCCGGGGCTGGAGTAAAAATCCGGGGAGTCCATGCCCACCCGGCCCAGCAAATCCTGAATCAGGCCGTAGCCGGGGTCAAAAACAAACTGAAAGGCAACGCCAATAGCAGCGCCCGAAATAACATAGGGGGCAAAAATCAGGGACCGCACAAAGTTGCGCCCTTTGAGTTTTCGGTCAAGAAGCAGGGCCAGGGCAAGCCCAATCACCATAGACCCAAATACAGCAACCACCGTAAAAATGATGGTCTGCCAGACAATCTGCCAGCTCACCGGGTTGCTAGCCCACTCAATATAGTTCTGAAGACCCACAAAAGTGGCAGGGCGGGTTGAGGATATGTTCCAGTTGTAGAAAGAGAGCCTAATGTTGTCGATAAGGGGCCGATAGGTAAAAACAATCAGCAAAACCACATTGGGCACAACAAGAACAGCCGCTAAAAGAAGACTTTTAAAGTCTTTCTTCTCTTTTCGCTGCGGTGGTTCGTGGGCGGGGTGAGCATTCTCTAGCCCCGGTACGCTGCTTATAGATTTCACAAGCCACTATGATTCACCGCAAAGGTTAAAGAATGGTTATCTGTGATTTACGTAAAAATGTAGAAGAGGCTAAAGGTACGTCTGGGCTTCCAGTCTGAGGGCGCCGGGCAACCTCCCTTAAACGCCAGCCCCGATGCCAGTTGCCCGGCGCCCTCAGACTGTTCGCTGTGGTTACTTATGAATCCCATCTTTCTCCGCCAGCTCAAGAAGCTGCTGCAGAATCACTGACCCAGACTCGACGCTCTGCGCCGCGACGTCCTTAATACCGTTGGCCCCGTGCACCGAGTCGTGCAGTGTCTCCATCTTGCGGTCTAGCTGGTCTGCGATGACGGCGGTTTCAGTCAGCTCCGCCACCAGGTGCTCGGGCACATCGCGGTCGTACTTATAGAAAATCTTGTGCTCCAGCGCCGCCCAAAAATCCATAGCAATGGTGCGGAACTGGAGCTCCACCGGAATCTTCTTGGGCCCGGTTGAAAGAAAAACCGGAATCTTGACAATCACGTGCAAAGACTTGTAGCCGTTGGGCTTGGGGTTGGCTATATAGTCTTTGACCTCCACAACCTCAACGTCGTCTTGATCCGTCAGAGCTTTCATCACGCGGTAGGTATCGCCAATGAAAGAACAGGTAATCCGCACGCCGGCAACGTCAAAGATATTCTCCGCCACCGAGGCAGAATCCAGCGGAACACCTTTGCGCACCAGCTTCTTCGCCAGCGATTCGGGTGCCTTGACCCGCGAGGTCACGTGCTCAATCGGGTTGTAGCGGTAATCGTGCAGAAACTCCTGCCGAAGAATATTGACCTTGGTCAGAATCTCGTCAATGGCAAACTGGTACTCCATGAGCATGCGTGAAAAGTCGCGGCCAAACTCGCGCATGGATTCCAGCGCGGGTAGAACTTTCTCTTCAAACTCAGCGGCCGATTCCCTGTTAAACTCCATGCCTAGCTCTTGAACCAGTCATCGAAGATGGTCACGGGCAGGGCACGCTTATGGCGGGATCGCAGGTACTTCTGCTCAAGATTCTCGGCGGCCTCTTCAGGGATTTCCTTACCCTCAAGGTAGTCGTCAATCTGGTCGTAGGTCAGCCCCAGCTCTTCCTCATCGGTGCGGCCGGGCTTGCCGTCGAGCAGGTCAGCAGTGGGCACCTTCTCCCAGAGCTTGGTCTCTGCTCCCAGCACCTTCAGCAGCTCCCGGTTCTGGCGCTTGTTCAGGCCGGCAAGGGGTAGAACATCGGCGCCGCCGTCGCCAAACTTGGTGAAGAAGCCGGTAATAGACTCGGCAGCGTGGTCGGTGCCCACCACCAGCAGGTTCTTCTCCCCTGCCAGGGCATACTGGGCAATCATGCGGGCGCGCGCCTTCACGTTGCCCTTGTTGAAATCTGCAATCTCACGGCCGGTAGCCTCCTGGAAAGCCGACTCGAAACCGTCTACCGCAGCACCGACATTGAAGGTGACCGTAGTCTTGGGCATGATGAACTTCAGCGCCGCCTGGGCGTCGTCCTCATCCTGCTGCACCTTATAGGGCAGACGCACCGCGATGAAGTCGGCGTCAATGCCCTCCATCGCCAGCTCCTCAACGGCCAACTGGCACAGGCGCCCCGCCAGGGTTGAATCTACGCCACCGCTGATTCCCAGAACAAAGCCCTTGGCACCGCTTGCCTTGAGGTAGTCCACCAGAAACTGCACGCGCTTACGCACCTGCCCGGCAGGGTCGATCTTCGGCTTAACGCCCATTTCTTCAATGATTTTTGCCTGTAGTTCACGCATGGGGTTAAGTCTACCCGGGCTAGGCCCTAAGCTGTTATAAAGTGTTTCAATCTCTACGGAGGAAGATGAACTATGACTCAGCAGAACAACTTTGGCTACCCTCCCGGCGGCTTTCAGCAGCCCCCGCAGGTTAGCTTTGATGCCTACGGAAACCAGATTCCCGCAGATGCCAAGACTATCTCTGTTCTCTCCCACCTCTCGTCGCTGGTTCTCTACCTGCTGACCGCCAGCACCCTGAGCTTTGTGGGGCCGCTGATTTTCTGGTTCATCTACCGGTCAAAGCCCAACTACGCTTTTGTTACCGCTAATTCGGCCAGGGCCTTCAACTTTAATCTGACCATGTGGGTTATCAACATCGCCGCCGGTTTGCTTGCCCTCGTTACCTTTGGCCTGGCGCTACCCATCTCTGGCCTGGTCTGGCTGGCCACCACGGTCTGTGTTTTTGTTTTTCACATTATTGGTGCGGTCAAGAGCAACAACGGCGAGGTCTATCACTACCCCCTGCAGATTAAGGTGCTGAAAGACTAGCCCCGCAGGACCTAAGCGTAGATTCTTTCCGCCTCCGCATACTTAGCGCGCACCTGCGGGGCAAAGCTCTGCGGCGCCTGGAGCTCAGACATATCGTAGAGGCGCTCAAAATTCTCCGGCAGAATCCAGCCGGTACCGGAATCTGCCAGGGAGCCGTGCTTGACATCGTAGTAGCCCGCTTTACCGCTCAGCGCAATGCCCCGCGCCCCATGCAGGGCACCCACCAGGTGGTGATGAAAACGGGTGGTCACCCACACCTGGTTAGAGCTAAATTCAAAGCCAGACCGCCAGAAGTGGGCAAAGGGCAGGAACTCGCCCACCAGATCCCGTAGCGCATCGTAGCCGGCAAAATCGTCGCCGGGAATTGCCTCCACATAGAAGGTTCTCTCCCGCGGAATTCCCCAGTACTCCACCTGGCGCCGGGCGAAGGCAACCAGGTTCTCGTGGGCGCCGTCGTCCAGCGCATCGTTCTGAATACAGAGGTAGAGCTCGGCGGTCTGCGGGTCAAAAGTACCCGGCTGCGGAGCAGACGGCAGCAGGTAGGCGTCGTCCCAGCCCCTCTCAATTCCCAGCTCGAGCGCGCTGGGGTTATCGCGCACACTCACGTGCTCGAAGCTCTCAAAATTCTCATCAATTCGCGGCATCAGCCCCTGGCCGGTTGCAATCAGCCGCGCGCCGGAAATCTCGCGGGCTGCCCGCATGGCGTCAACGATCAGCTTGTTTTCCTGCCACACGGAGTTCACGAAGCCGCCGCCCAGCAGGTGGATCACGCCCGCCTCGCGCAGCTCAAGCAGGCCCACGTCGAACTTGGGCGAGCCCAAATCGCGCACCAGCTGAGCCGGGGTGCGGTTGCCAAAGTGCAGGTACTCGTGGATAGCGCGGAAAACCGTGTTCGTCACGTGCAGCTTGGGGTGAAGGCCCTTGAGTAAGGACGACGCCGTGCCTGGCTCCCGCACGTCCAGCCAGACCTCGGTGTCAGGCTTGTGCTCGGCCAGAAAGCGTAGCCAGCGGGCGGCAATAAGTTCATCACCAAAGTTGGGAAAGCCCGCCATAGAAATCAGGTAGATGGGCGGCTCAGGCTGGGTGGGTTCTTGGGCCTGCCCGCCGGCAGGTGCCGAACGAAAACGTGAAAACATAGGTTCAGTTTAGCTTCCCCACCAGCCCGAGCCCGCCCGCTTAGAGGTGATCGACAGCGTACTGAGCCTGTTCAGGGGTGAACTGCTCACCGTATTCGCTAATGAGCTGGTCATAAATGGCAGCGCTACTCATATCCATCTCCTGGTAGCTCTGAGCAGCTTCGAGAGCCTCTTCGTTCCAGTCTGCCTTGACGTTGTCTACCGCATACTGGGCCTGCTCAGGGGTGAACTGCTCACCAAATTCACTGGTGAGCTGCTCGTAGAGACCGGCATTCGAGAAGTGCATAATGTCGATGTAGTTTTGGGCTGATCCCAGCGCTTCTTCATTCCAATCAGCCTTGACGTTATCAACCGCGTACTGGGCTGCTTCAGGCGAGAACTTTTCGCCATACTCGCTGGTGAGCTGGTCATAGAGACCCGCATAGGAGAAGTCCATGATGCGGAGATAGTCGTTAGCCTTTGAAAGAGCGCTCGTGTACTCGCGCGGTACACCTGCTGAGGATGCTGCGGCGTCGGAGCTTGCCGATGCAGCCGGCTCACTGGAAGCCGGTGTGGCCGCCCGGCTTGAGGGAGCTTCAGCCACCGGTGCCGGGGTAGTCCGCTCTTCAGTAGCAAGAGATTCACGGCTAGCAGTGGCTGACGGGCTGGCGACAAGCGGGGCCCGCTCCTCAAAACTCTGCTGGGGTTCGGGAGAGCTGCCCAGTGAATTCACGACAACAACGAAAAGCACAATGGCTGAGACAATCGATCCAACCACCGAGAGCACAATGGCAATAATTGAGCTAATCTTTTCCCTATTCTTCTGGAAAAGCCCCACGATACCGACCACCAGGGCCGCAAGCAATAGCAACCAGCCCAGAATCATAACGCCGGGAATGCAGGCTAGAATAAAGCCCAGAACGCCCAGGCCTAAGGCAACCAGGCCCACCACGTTACGGGGCTTCTTACCGTTGGGCATCTGACCAGGCTGGCCCGGTGCTGGGTAAGCAGTGTTATAGGGAGAAGACCAAGTGCCATCAGCACCTGCGGGAGTTGAACCGGGCTGCTGCGGGTTCGATGAAGGGGTATAGGGGTTTTCACTCATGGTAATAGAGTAAACACTTTCTGAGAAAACCCTGAATAAAATGTCAGATATTACTTGACCCCCTACTTCCAGCATGTAAAGTACCGCACCCCAAAACTGAGCTACCTTGGTATTCTTAAAGCTGGTGTGTTTTGAGCACCAGATTGTTTTCAGTCCGATTCCCGCCCAGCCGCCCGGCACCAACACGCCGGCGAGAAACCAAGCCAAGCAGCGTCGTCCTGAAAAACATCAGCACACCGCACCGCCGTGAAATCCGGCCGGTGAAGCGCTCATCAAGGAGTAACTCAATGCCCGCAGTAGTGATTGTTGGAGCCCAGTGGGGCGATGAAGGTAAAGGTAAAGCAACCGACTTGCTCGGCGGCCGCGTAGACTACGTGGTCAAGCCTAACGGCGGCAACAACGCCGGCCACACCGTCGTCGTCAACGGCCAGAAGTTCGAGCTCAAGCTCCTTCCCGCTGGCATTCTCTCAGAGAACGCAACCCCGGTGATTGGTAACGGCGTGGTGGTCAACCCCGAGGCTCTCTTTGAGGAAATTGACGGGCTCGAAGCCCGCGGCGCAGACACCTCCAAGCTGAAGATTTCGGCGAATGCCCACCTGGTAGCGCCCTACCACCAGACCATGGACAAGGTCACCGAGCGGTTCCTGGGCAAGCGCGCCATCGGCACCACCGGTCGCGGCATTGGCCCCACCTACATGGACAAGGTAGCCCGCCTGGGCATTCGTGTGCAGGACATTCTCGATGAATCAATCCTGCGCCAGAAGGTTGAGGGAGCCCTGCGCCAGAAGAACGAGCTGCTGGTGAAGGTCTACAACCGCCGCCACGTAGAGGTTGACGAAATCGTGGACTACTTCATGAGCTTTGCAGACCGCCTGCGCCCCATGATTGTTGAATCCACCCAGCTGCTCAACGCCGCCCTCGACGAGGGCAAGACCCTGCTGATGGAGGGTGGCCAGGCGACCTTCCTGGACGTCGATCACGGCACCTACCCCTTCGTGACCTCCTCTAACCCCACCGCCGGTGGCGCATCGGTGGGTTCGGGCATTGGCCCCACCCGTATCTCCCGCGTGATCGGTATTCAGAAGGCATACACCACCCGCGTGGGTGCAGGCCCCTTCCCCACCGAGCTCTTTGACGAGTGGGGAGAATTCCTGCAAAAGACCGGCGGTGAGTTCGGCGTCAACACCGGCCGCCCCCGCCGCTGTGGCTGGTACGACTCGGTACTGGCCCGTCAGGCAGTGCGCATCAACGGCTTTACCGACCTCTTCATCACCAAGCTGGACGTGCTCACCGGCATTGAGAAGATTCCCGTATGCGTGGCTTATGACGTGGACGGCGTGCGCCACGACGAGATGCCCATGACCCAGACCGACTTCCACCACGCCAAGCCCATCTACGAGTACTTTGACGGTTGGACTGAGGACATTACCGAGGCTAAGTCTCTGGATGAGCTGCCTACCAATGCCCGACTCTACCTGGAAAAGCTTGAAGAGCTCTCGGGCTGCCGCATCTCAGCTGTGGGTGTGGGCCCCGGCCGCGAGCAGACCATTGTGGTTCGAGATCTGATCGAAGAGTAAGGAAACTCTTTCTCTCGCCTTTGGTACACCTTGAGAGCGCCAGTACATGTGTAGATGTGTACTGGCGCTCTGAATGTGTACCAAACTTTTTCCTAGCGGAATTGAGGTGTACTCAAGTCTCTAGGCAGCAACCAGTTTCTGCCGCTGAACCTCTCTGATTCTTTGAGCTAGCTTTCCCCGGAAAATAGCCGGGTTCTTGAACACCTGCTCCCATCGGGTTCTTATCAGAATTTTTCCGTTAGCAGTAATGTCGTCTTCGCGCCACTTCTCCTGCAGAATTGAGCTCTCAAACGACTGCGATTCTTTGTACTTTCCGGCGCCGTCGAACTCGATATAGATGCCAAAATCTGGAAGGTAAAAGTCAACGCGAAAGTTGTAGCCGGGAACCCAATACTGCTCGATGTAGCTCACTCCCATATCATCGAGAATGAGACGGGTGAGGGTTTCACCGGCAGATTCAGAAGAACTACTCATGGAATCTGCAACTCTGAGTACCTTCCTCCTGCCCCTGCGCGAGAAACCCAGCAGTTTCTCTTTCAGTTCAGTCTCTGTAATCAGTTTCTGCCGCAGAGCCGAATCGGCAAGAACTACAGCCTCTTGGAAAGAAAGAACTGTTGCCGAATCAGCAACGGTAGTGGCAATATCAGTGCACAGTATTCCCGCACCAGTTGTAAAGGTGGGAGTTTCAGGCACGAGAAAAGGGTGATTAACTACCCTATCGCGGCTTCCTCTGGAGTTACGGGAGCAGTAAACATGCACGCTATCGGGGTCCGATATGAGATCTAGGTGTTGCAGCAGAGCCGCCGATTGATGAGAAAACACCGTGATTGGGCTATTGAGGTGAACCGCTAAAACTTCGACTACCGGCACCTCCCACGGGGCAAGCGAATCAAAAAATTGAGTGGATACATAGACGCCCTGCCGAATTTTTCGCACCGTGCCCTGCAAAAGTAGCTTTTTGATCTGGTGGTTGTTGTACCCAGATTCGACCAACTGCTGATAGCTTTTGACCCTTGCGAGATACTCTTCAATCTGTTTCATAGATATATTTTGCTAATTTTCTATACAAAATATATTTGCTTCTTAAAATCTGTGGATAAAAGAGGGATTTTGTTTACTTTTAAGCGTTTTCCACAGGGATCTGGTGTACAGGTTGGTCACAGGGAACAAAAATTTCTACGTCTGGGCACACCCTAAAATCAAGCACGGCCTGCCCGGTACACCTCAATTCCGGACATGATTTCTTCAGTACACCTTGAGAGCGCCAGTACATGTGTAGATGTGTACTGGCGCTCTGAATGTGTACCAAACTGTCGCTGAGCTGATTCCGCTCGCGCCCGCTTCGCTACTCCCCCGCGCTAACGCGCTCCAGCCTCGCAAGCTCGGCTGATTCCGCACGATTTTTATTTCCTCGCTCGCTCGGAAAATCGTGCTACATCCAATCTTTCTTCTTGAAGAGCACATACAGAAAGACCGACGTCACCACCATCAACAGCAAAGCCGCCGGATACCCCAGCGCCCAGTGCAACTCGGGCATATTATCGAAATTCATGCCGTAAATAGAACCAATCACGGTCGGAGCCACCAAAATAGCCGCCCAGCCAGAAATCTTCTTCATGTCATCGTTCTGACGCTCCGCCACGATAATCGAGTTCACCTCCAAGGCATTCTGTAGAGAAGCCCGAAGGTCATCAATCCGCTCGTTAACCTGTAGGGCGTGGTCGTGAACGTCTCGGAAACGCCGAATATCCTCCACGGCCTCTTCATTCTGCCCGCCGCCGGGCAGATGAGAGTTCATGCGGATTCTGCCCATGAGAACATCAAGCACGGTGGTCAGCGGCTTGGCGGCGCGTTTGAAGTCTGCCACCTCATTGAGTAGCTGGTAGGTTCGCTGAGACACTTTCGAGGTGTCAGTGAGTTCTTCGGTAAAGAGGGAATCCTCAATCTCATCGCCGTCATTCTCCAGTCCCTCAATCACCGGCATATAGCCGTCTACCACGGCATCCAGGGCGGCATGAACCATATCCCAGGGGGATTTCATGTTCTGCATCTCGGCGGAAACCCGCTCAAAGAGCTGCTTGATGGTGCGGGATTCCCGCAGGTAATCCTTGATAATGCCACCAGAAAATTAGAGCCCATGAAGAGGTGGATCTCGCCAAAATGAATTTCCTCTGCCTGGTCCAGGTAAACCGCCGGGCGCAACACCAGAAAGTAGGTGTCTCCATAGCGGTCAATCTTGGCGCGCTGGTGGCCCTCGGTGGAGTCTTCCACCGCCAGCTCGTTCATGCCAAAGCGTTCGGTCAGCGCCTGCATGTCGGTGGAATCGGGGTCTGAAATACCGATAAAAGCGGTGGCTCCCTCGTGAGATTTCAGCAGATCGTGGGTATTTTGCAGCGACTGGGAGGTCAGCGAGTTTCCCGAGGGAAAGTTGACGGTATTCATAAGCACGGGCATGGCTTTTATCTTATGCGCCGAAAGCCTGCGAAGCTGGTACGCTGTTACGTTGGCATTTGTCACGTTAGCCCCTCAGGGCGCGGTTTTCACAAAGGAGCGGCCGTGAAGCAGAGTCTGTTGCGTACACCAGGTATGGTGCCGGTACTTGCTACCTTCGCCTTTTGCATCTCGGGGCTTGCCCTGCTTCTCCCGGCGTCTCCTGCCTGGGTTTCTGCCGGTGGCGCGAATGCGACCGGGGCCGGTTTAGTCACGGCTGTGCTCATGGCGGCAACCGTTGCCACCCAGGTGCTAGTGGTACAGAAAGCTCTCGACCGGTTCGGCTGGGCCGCCACGCTCACGGCGGGTTCCCTCTTCATGGGCTTACCTTCACCTCTGCAGGCTATCTCCTCAGACCTCTGGCTGGTGCTGCTCTCCTCCGCCCTGCGCGGTGTGGGCTTCGGCATTCTCACCGTCTGTTGTTCGACGGCGCTCACCCTCCTGGTACCCTCCAACCAGCGAGGACGCGCAGTGGGCTACTACGGCCTTGCCGCTGCGATTCCCCAGCTGCTTTTCACCCCGCTTTCCCCCTGGATAGCGCAGACCCTCGGCTTCCGCTTTGTACTGTGCGCCGGCGTCATTGCCGCCCTGGGCGCGCCCTTTGCCTGGCGGCTGGGCTCGCTGGTGGACTCGATGAATAAGGACGACGCCGCTACGGTGCAGACCGGCGCCATGACTCAGGTGGTGGGCGGCTCGGTGCTTCCTATTATTTGGCCGGCCCTGCTCACCCTGACTCTGGCAACAGCTGCCGGTGGCGCTCTGATGACCTTCGCTTCGGAGATCGCCCAGGATGCCTCGGCTGCCTCCCTGGCTCTACTGGTGATGATGGCGGTTGCGGTTCCCACCAGGCTATACGGCGGTACCCTCACCGACCGCTGGGGTACCCGCATCACTATGGCGCCGGTGCTGGCCCTCAACGCTGCGGGCGTGGCAGCCCTGGGGTTTGCCAGTATCTCAGGCTCTGCCCTGGATCTTATGCTGGCAGCGCTTCTGACCGGTACCGGCTACGGATTTTTGCAGTCGGTAACCATGGTACGGGCGCTCTCTGACGCACCCGCTTCAAAAACCACTGCCGCCTCGGTGGCCTGGAACGCCAACTACGATTTGGGCACCGGCCTGGGCGGTATAGCACTGGGCGCCCTGGCATCGGGCTTTGGTTTTGCTAACGCCTGGTGGATTTGGGCGGCAGCCATGATGGCAGCGGCCCTGCTGCTGGGTATTCGAGATTTCAAAAGGTAGCCCGCTACCTAGACAGCCCGAGCGCGCCCGGCCAACCGGCGTCATCCTACATAAAACGTTCCAGCAGCGAACTCTCCGCCATGCGCGAGAGCGACTCGCGAATAATGCGGGCGCGCTGTTCGCCGATGCCCTCCACGGCGCGTAAGTCTTCGAGGTTGGCCGCCATGAGTCCCGGCAGTCCGTTGAAGTTTTCCACCAGGCGGTCTACCACGGTGGCGGGCATAGACTTGATACCGGCCAGCAGGCGGTAGCCGCGCGGAGACATCTCCGCGTCAAGATCGGTATTTATCCCCACCGCGGCGGCGATGGTTTCAAGATCAACAATGTCTTTGTCTTGGAGCTGAACCAGGGCGTTGAGTGCCTCGGGAATGGCGCTGCCCAGCACCTCCCACTCAACCGGCAGATAGTCGCGCAGAATTACCGCGGCTCCGGGAAGGTCGGGCTGGGTCAGTTCGTCCAGCTGGAGTTTGATGAGGCGGCCGTGGGTTCCCAGCTCCACCACATAGTGGTTGACCTCGGCAGAAATACGCCGCACCATCTCCATGCGTTGCAGGGTAGAGAGAACGTCGCGGGCGGTTACGTTGGCTTCGATCTCTAAAGAGGAAAGAGCCTGGAGCACTTTCTCCAGGCGGGAGGTATAGGACTCCAGGGTCTGAATCGCCTGGTTGGCGCGAGAAACCAGCGCCTGGGTGTTCTCTACCGCGTAGCGGATTCCGCTGACGTAGACGGTAATCAGCGACATCGAGGAGCTCACCGCAATCACGGGAAAACCGGTTTGAATCGCCACGCGCTCGGCGGTGCGGTGGCGGGTTCCCGATTCGTGGGTCTCAATAGAGGGGTCAGGCAGCAACTGCACGCTAGCGTTGAGCAGCATGGTGACCTCTTTGTTGCAGATTATCGCGCCGTCCATCTTCGCAAGTTCCCGCAGAGCGGTGGCGGAGAACTCCGTGTTGATGGCAAAGCCACCGGAGGAAATCGACTGCACCGTCTTATCGCTACCCAGCACAATCAGGCCGCCGGTACGGCCGCGCAGAATACGCTCAATGCCCTCGCGCAGCTCGGTGCCGGGGGCTATGCGGGCAAGGGTTCGAATCAGCTGGTTGTCATAGTCGATAAGCACAGAACCTATCTTAAGCCCGCAGTGGCCAGGTTAAGGGCAGGACGCCGCTGGGGCGAGAAAGCCACCAGCGGCGGGTGAACGCAGACTAACCGGTTACGATGATTCGGGCGGGCTCCGAGGTTACACCGTTGACGGTTGCGGTAGCCCAGTAGTAGCCGGGATCAACGTTGCGATTGGTGTTGCAGCCCAGGGCGTTGAGCGAACGATCCCAGGTAATCACCTTGGTGTCGGTTGCACCCGCTGCCAGCTCTGAAGTCTCAACGGCTGCGTTGTTGCACTGGGCATAGTTGAAGACCTGGGCGGAGCCGGAGGTGATGTTGATGTCGATGGTCTGGCCTTCACCGCCAATATCGCAGGGGTTGCCCGAGGTGTTGGTATAGGTGATTGCCATAGCGGGGTTCTCACCAGCGGCGTAGCTACCCTTGTCTGCGGTAAGGGAAACCTGCATGTCAGCGGCGGAACAGGCCGCTACGGTTGCGGGAGTCTCGGTGGGTTCTGCGGTGGGCTCAGCAGTTTCGCTGGGAGCGGCGGTTTCAGATGCTGCGGGGTCTGAAGTCTCGGTAGCAGCCGGGTCTGCGGATTCGGTAGCATCAGCCGATTCGCTGGGCTCAGCAGACTCGCTGGCGGTCTCTGAGGGGTCTGCCGAGGAGCTTTCTGAGGCCTCATCTGATGCACGTTCGGTGAAGTCGCTGAAGGGCTCTGCCGAGGCAGAGGGGCTGGCGCTGGCAGCAGAATTGGCTTCTTCGTCGTTACCGCCGATAGCGCGGAAGACCGAAACAATGCCCCAAATCAGAAGCAGGGCAAGAAGAAGTAAAACGCCCAGCGCAATCAAACGACGCCGGCGGTAGTTGGGCTCTACGGGCTCGGGGCCCTCAGGATCTTCATAACTCACAGACATGTTTATAGCGTACCGGGTGAGGCACTTGTTTGAGAATTTTATTCGCCCCGGTTACAGGAAATCGTCTAGAGTGTGATGAATGAGCTCTTCCCCTAATAATTCGGTGGTTTCTCCCGAGAAA
The DNA here is from genome assembly GCF_014635585.1 of Rothia aerolata. GTDB lineage: Bacteria > Actinomycetota > Actinomycetes > Actinomycetales > Micrococcaceae > Rothia > Rothia aerolata. The sequence continues at coordinate 71,973 of NZ_BMDC01000003.1, read as the reverse complement.
ATTGCATTCCTTCACCGGAATATTAACGCCTGGTTCCGCGCCCATGCCCGGGACCTCCCCTGGCGTGCAGCCGACCGCTCCGGTTGGTCTGTTATGGTCAGTGAATTTATGCTTCAGCAGACCCACGTGAAGCGGGTCTTGCCGGTCTGGGAGACCTGGATGGAACGCTGGCCCACCCCCGCAGACCTGGCAGCTGTTGATTCCTCTGAGGCGGTGCGCGCCTGGGGTCGGCTGGGCTACCCCCGCAGGGCTCTGCGCCTGCACGCGGCGGCTCAGGCGATTGTTGAGAAGCACAATGGCGAGGTTCCCTCCTCCTACGAAGAACTGCTGGCTTTACCCGGAGTTGGCTCCTACACGGCAGCCGCCATTAGCGTGTTTGCCTTTGGAAACCGCGCCACCGTGGTTGATACCAATATCCGCCGAGTTTTTGGACGCACGGTGCGCGGGCTTGCCCTGCCCGGCAAGTCTCTGACCGCCGCCGAGATGCGCCTGGCGGAATCCCTTATGCCCGATGATCTTGAAGAATCGGTGGTCTGGAACGCCGCCACCATGGAGCTGGGTGCTCTCATCTGCACCGCCAAGTCCCCCAGGTGCGAGGAATGCCCGGTCTCTTCGGGCTGCGCCTGGATTGCCGCAGGCAAGCCCGAGGCAGACTATGTTCCCACCGGCCAGGCGTGGGCAGGCACCGACCGCCAGCTGCGCGGTGCCATGATGGCGGTACTGCGCGAGGCAACGGGGCCGCTACCTGCGGAGCTCCTGACCTCAGGAGGGCGCGTGGACTTCGCCTTTCCGCAGGAGGTGGCCGCCGCCGTCCAGAAACTCCAAAAGCTCAACTCCCCCGCTGAGCAACTACAGCGCTGTTTCGCGGGTCTGCTGGCAGACGGCCTGGCTAAGCAGGACGACGCGGGGCGGGTAAGCCTTTAACACAGTTGACTGCTCATCGGTGTGCCGCTCAGTCAACCTCCCTTAAACGCCAGCCCCGATGCCAGTTGACTGAGCGGCACACCGATTCACTTCACCCCATAAGTACTCACCCCGGCATGGTGAGCACCAGGAGCACCAACGGCACCAGCGTGAAGGCGACCGAGAGCCAGAAGTAGAGTGGCGAGTACACGCCATACTTTTTGGGGTAAGCATGGCCGTTCTTGTAGAGGCCCACCAGGGCGATTATCAGCGGAAGCAGGCCGGTACCAGAGAAAGACACCAGGTAAAAGAGCGGGAACCAGATAGTGGTAAAAAAGCCGGGGTGCTCCTGCACAAAACCAAATTCCTGATGAGCTTTTTTACCCCGCTGGAAAGCGGGTTCTGACTGGCTGGGTTCTCTGATTTCAGTGAACACTAGTAGGTCACCGCCTTTGCATTGCCTTCGGTATCCACCGTAAATTCCACGGTGCGGTTAAAACCCGTGCTGAAGTTTAAGAAGTCGTACTTGAGGGGCTGCACCACCGTAATGGTCGAGTCTTGAATGTGGGTTTCAGCACTGACCATATCCCAGCCAAGCAACCTTGAGCGATAGGTTGCGGAACCTGCCTGCTCGGTTAGTTCTCCGTTCAGGGCACACCACTGTGCCCTGAAGTTATTAGTAGCAACCTTGAAACCCAGAACGTTCTTCTCGTGCGTTTCTGCTGAGGCTTCCCAACACCGCTTGCCAGAATCGTTGGTTCCACGGTTCTGCACTTCAACGGTAAGCTCCGCAGAATCCGAGTTCAAAGCTCTCGACTGGCCCAAAATCATCGAAAAAGCGAAGGGAAAAATAACTCCCAGAAGAAGTACAGCAACGGTAAAAGCTCTAAGATTCTTACGCTTAGATGGCAGGCTCGAAATGTCTCTGTATCTTGCCAAATCCTATCGCTCCTCTGAATCAGCCTCGGCATTTTATGAGAGGTGGCTAACAATTATAGCGAATGAGGCACGACTTATCAGAGGGTAGTAATCATGCGGGTGTTGCCCAAGGTGTTGGGCTTGACCCTGGCAAGGTCAAGGAATTCCGCCACGCCCTCATCGTAGGAGCGCAGCAGTTCGGCAAAGATTTCGGGGTCGAGCTGTTTCTGGTTGCTCATCACTTCAAAGCCCATGCGTTCAAAGAAGTCCACCTCAAAGGTCAGGCAGAAAACCTCTTTGACCCCGATAGTGCGGGCGCGGTCTAGCAGGGCTTCAACCAGCATTCGGCCCAGGCCCTTGCCCCGGACTCTCGGGTCAGTCGCCAGGGTTCTCACCTCTGCGATGTTTCGCCACATCACGTGTAGGGCACCGCAGGCCAGAACCTTCTGGTTCTCGCCTTCGATAACCAAAAATTCCTGGATGCCCTCATAGTAGGCAACCGTCTCTTTAGCAATGAGGATTTTCTGCTCCGCCAGGGGTGCAATCAGGGCCTGGATGGCAGGAACATCGTGAACGGTCGCGGGGCGGAGGGTCAGGCTGGTCATAACCCCACTCTAGCCCCTGCAACCGCCAAAGTACCGCCCGCTTCCGGTATATGACCAGCAAGGTAGCTCTATCTCTATTGGATTTTTCTTGTTATCCTAAAAATGTCTTGTTCCCGACGATTGGTTTCACATTGGATTCAGCACCTTCTGCATAAGTTCATGCTGTAGTGCCCCACAGGCAGGTGGTCAAAAGTGCCGCAGCTTCACTTATCGATGCAAAAGGTTTGCTCTACCGTGTCTAATGTTTCTATCGTCTTAAACAACGTTTCACTTCTTCGCCCCAATGGCACCAGCACCCTTGAAAATATCTCCGGTTCTTTCTCAGCCCCTCTTACCGGCTTAGTTGGAGATAACGGAGCAGGAAAATCTAGTCTTCTAAGACTCATTATGGGTATTGAGGAACCCACTAGTGGTTCAATTACCGCACCTACGCGCTTAGGATACTTGCCCCAAGAGATTGCTCTCCAAACGTCAAAGACTCCAGCTGATTTATTAGGTATTGCACCGGTTCTTCACGCGCTAGAACAGATTGAATCAGGCGAATATTCAGAAAGTCTCTACACAATTATCGGCGACAACTGGTCCATTGCAGAAGACCTCGTTGCGAAGCTAGCCAGCGGAGGGTTTAAGCCAGCCCTCGAATCGCAAGAAGCTGGTCAACGACCTGAAGATTTTCTGTGTAGACGGCTATCGACCTTCTCCGGCGGAGAAGTAATAACTCTAGCGCTTCTCTCAGCGTTACAAGATAACCCTGAGTTCCTTCTCTTAGATGAGCCCACAAATAATCTCGATGCCTCATCGAAAGCGGAATTACTAGCCCGGCTAGATAAGCTCTCCTGCCCTGCTTTGATAGTTAGTCATGACCGAGACTTGTTGGCACATGTACATGAGATTGCTGAGATACGAAGTGACCGCGGCATTTCATCTTTACGATTCTTTGAAGGGAACTTTGAATCATATCGAGCAATTATCGACGGGGAACAACGGGTAGCTCGCCGTAGAATCTCCGAGGCTAAAGCTGAGGAGAAGCAGCAAAAACGGGATCGTATTGAAACTCAGGAAAAACTCGATCGCAGAAGTCGCAACCATAAAAAGGCCGAAAATAATAAAGTTTCCTCAGGCATGGTAGCTGGACTACTAAAAAGTTCAGCTCAGAAATCAGCAGGCAAGCTGAAATCTACCCAGGACTCCGCAGAGTCTACCGCGATTGCGAAGGCACAAGCAGCTGAAACTCTGCTGAGAGACGATCAAACGATCTATCTAGACCTTTCAGCTACCAATCTACCCACCGGCAGAAAAGTTTTGGAATTACAAAAAACCTCTGAAGCTTTAGAGGAACTACCGGAGTCTTATGTTCTGCAAGGTTCTGAACATTTGCTGATCACCGGTAACAACGGAGCAGGCAAGACCACGTTGATGCGTGAAATTTTTACACCCGGTCTCAAAAATCTCAGTACTAAAGGTAGACCTGCTCCTGCATATCAGGTTACCTATCGAATCGATTCGGTAGGATACCTACCGCAGAAAATAGAACTCAAGAACAATCTGACAGTTCTAGAAACTGTGTCTGAAGCAAACCATGAAGCTTCAGAACAATATTTACGTGACCAGCTAGCGAAGCTGCTGTTTAGACGTGATTCCGTCAACGCAAAGGTAGCAACACTTTCTGGTGGAGAACGTTTCAGAGTGGCCTTAGCTCAAATTCTTTTATCCAACCCAGCGCCCCAACTGCTACTTCTTGATGAGCCAACCAATAATTTAGATATTAGCTCGGTGGATTGGCTAGTAGGCGCCCTCGCCAACTATCAGGGTTCCCTCGTGTTGATTTCACATGATGCTGATTTTTGTTCTCGGGTTCGTATTGACCAAGAGCTAGCCCTGTAGCCCCCACTCAACAAAAATGCCCGCAACCACCGAAGCGGTTGCGGGCATTAAGGAGAGCTAGAAGAGCCTACTGACCGCTCTCGTCAGTGCGAGGAAGGTCCAGGTGGGGAGCTGAGCTGTCTGTCTGGTTCGAGGAATCCTCGGCATCTGCCGCAGCAGCCGCGGCGTCATTAGCCGCACCGGCCTCGGGTTCTGCACCGGCGCCGTCCTCAGACTCATTCTCGTAGGCGGAGAAATCCATGGACTTCTCAAGATCGGTCATGGGCTGGGAAGAGAAGGTGAACTTGGCCAGCTCGCCCTCCCCCTCGGTGTCCACAGTAATCTTCTCGCCCGGCTTGATCTCGCCGAAGAGAATCTTCTCAGACAGGGCATCTTCGATGTTCTTCTGCATCTCGCGGCGCAGCGGGCGGGCACCCATAGAGGGGTCGTAGCCCTTGGTTGCCATGAGAACCTTGGCAGAGTTGGTCAGCTCAATGCTCATGTCCTGCTCAGCCAGGCGCTTTGCCAGGCGACCCACGAAGAGATCAACAATCTGCAGAATCTCCTTCTCCTCCAACTGCGGGAAGACGATGATGTCGTCCACACGGTTGAGGAACTCGGGGCGGAAGTGCTCCTTGAGGTCTTCCATCACGCGGTGCTGCATACGCTCATAGTCGCCAGCAACATCGCCGCTGGACTGGAAGCCCACGGGCACCTTGCGAGCCAGGTCGCGGGAGCCAAGGTTAGTGGTCATAATGATCACGGTGTTCTTGAAGTCCACCACGCGACCCTGGGAGTCGGTCAGGCGGCCGTCTTCAAGAATCTGCAGCAGCGAGTTGAAGAGGTCAGCATGGGCCTTTTCAACCTCGTCAAAGAGAACCACCGAGAAGGGCTTGCGGCGTACCTTTTCGGTCAGCTGGCCGCCCTCTTCGAAGCCGACGTATCCGGGAGGGGCACCGAAGAGGCGGGAAACGGTGTGCTTCTCCTGGTACTCAGACATATCGAGGGTAATCAGAGCCGACTCATCGCCGAAGAGGAACTCCGCCAGCGCCTTAGCCAGCTCGGTCTTACCAACACCGGTGGGGCCGGCGAAGATGAAGGAGCCGCCGGGGCGGTTGGGATCCTTGAGACCGGCACGGGTACGGCGAATCGAGCGGGCCAGCGCCTTGATAGCATTCTCCTGGCCGATAATGCGCTTGTGCAGCTCGTCTTCCATCTTGAGCAGGCGGCCCGACTCTTCTTCGGTGATCTTGTAAACGGGAACACCGGTAGAAGCTGCCAGCACCTCGGAGATAACATCGGGAGTCACCTCGCCGAAAGCATCGCCGTTCTCGCGCCATGCCTTCTCCTGCTCGTCCTTCTCAGCAACGAGCTTCTGCTCCTTATCGCGCAGATCTGCCGCCTTCTCGAACTCGTTGTTCGCGATAGCGTCTTCCTTCTGCGCCTTGAGCTTGGCAATGCGCTCTTCAAGCTGCTTGATTTCCGGCGGCGCGGTCAGGCGCTTGATGCGCAGGCGGGCACCGGCCTCGTCAATCAGGTCCACTGCCTTATCGGGCAGGAAGCGATCGGAAATGTAGCGGGCCGAGAGGTTTACCGCTGACTCAATAGCGTCGTCGGTAATGGTCACCCGGTGGTGGGCCTCAAACTTATCGCGCACGCCCTTGAGAATATCAATGGCCATAGCCTGCGAGGGCTCGTCCACCTGAATGGGCTGGAAGCGGCGCTCCAGAGCGGCGTCCTTCTCAATGTGTTTGCGGTACTCGTCGAGGGTGGTTGCGCCGATGGTCTGTAGTTCGCCGCGGGCCAGCATGGGCTTGAGAATGGACGCCGCGTCGATTGCGCCCTCTGCCGCGCCAGCACCCACCAGGGTGTGGATCTCGTCGATAAAGAGGATGATATCGCCGCGGGTACGGATTTCCTTGAGCACCTTCTTCAGGCGTTCCTCAAAGTCACCGCGGTAGCGGGAACCTGCCACCAGCGAGCCCATGTCCAGGGTGTAGAGGTGCTTGTCTTTGAGGGTCTCGGGAACATCGTTGTGCACGATAGCCTGGGCCAGACCCTCGACCACGGCGGTCTTACCCACGCCGGGCTCACCGATAAGAACAGGGTTGTTCTTGGTGCGGCGGGAGAGAACCTGCATGACTCGCTCCATCTCGGCGTGACGACCAATCACCGGATCAAGCTTGCCCTCGCGGGCAGCGGCGGTGAGGTTGGTGCCGAACTGGTCAAGAATCGCCGAACCTGCGGGGGTGCCCTCACGGGACTGGCCAGCGCCAACACCGGCGGTTTCCTTGCCCTCACCGTTGTTGCCGGGGTAGCCGGAAATCATGTCGGTAACGGTCTGGCGCACCTGGGCAGGCTCAACGCCCAGTTTGGAGAGAACCTGGTTAGCTACGCCCTCGTTCGCGCGCACCATACCCAGCAGAATGTGCTCGGTACCGATGTAGCCGTGGTTGAGCTGAATAGCCTCGCGCATGGAAAGTTCCAGCACCTTCTTAGCGCGCGGGGTGAAGGGAATATGGCCGGACGGCGCTTGGGGACCGGGGCCGATGATGTCCTGAACCTGCTCGCGCACTGCCGAGAGGTTAACACCGAGGGATTCCAGAGCACGAGCGGCAATGCCCTCGCCCTCATGAATCAGACCGAGCAGCAGGTGCTCGGTGCCAATGTAATTATGGTTGAGCATGCGCGCTTCTTCCTGCGCAAGAACCACTACACGCCGCGCACGGTCGGTAAATCGTTCAAACATCGAACACTCCTAACAAATCTAACGTTAGAAAAAAGACTACGCGGGTTGAGCCCTATCTAGGGCACTGTTCGCAAGAGGTGAAAGCTCGAGCGGGCGCTTTCGCTCTGAGCATCTTTTGGCACTTTTATGGTGACAGATTCAGCTTGCCGCCCCACGGCAAATAGAACTCGAAATAAAAATAAAGCGAGACCTCCCACCGGGGAGGCCTCGCTTTTAGATAAGACCGAAAATTTCTAAGAAATAAAAGGTTCTACAAAAATCAATTTTTCAGATTTTTCTCAGGATTAGTTGCTAGCCTTCTGAGCTGCATAGTACTTATCCTGAATATCCTGGTGAATACGGCCGCGGTCTGAAACCTCATAACCGTTATCCTTAGCCCACTGGCGAATCAGCGCGGTATCGGGGTTACGCTTTGCAGAGCCGGTGTTCTTTGCGCCTGAGGGGCGGCCGGGAGTGCGGTTAGCACCCTGAACACGGCGGGCCTTAGCAGCAAAGGGGCGAATAGCATCGCGCAGACGAGCCGCGTTAGCGCTAGAGAGATCAATCTCGTAGTGGCCGCCGTCAAGACCGAAGCGCACGGTTTCTTCTGCGGGGCCGCCGTCGAGATCGTCTTCAAGAATGATCTTTACTTTCTGAGCCATTCTGCATTCTCCTTATAGAAAATTTCTTACCTAAACGATAAACCCAAAACAGAGTCAGCCGCTTAACAGCCTTGCGCCGTCTTGCACCAAAAGTGCTTTCCGGTGAAACGTTAACCGCCTACCTCAAGGCTTACTCCATATCTTATGAGGTCATACAAAATATTAGCAACAAAATCTTATAAATAAAAAATTATCGGAGAATAAGAAGATTCTCCGATAATTTTTCTAGCTAGAGGCTTATTCAAAAGTTTACAAAGACAGCCCGAGCGCGACTGGCCAACTGGCATCGGGGCTGGCGTTTAAGGGAGGTTGGCCAGCGCGCTCGGGCTGGAAACCCTACCTTTAAATAAACTTCCTAAGACTTCTTTGAACCCCAGCTCGGTTTTTCGCCAAAGGGGTCGCGGGTGCCCTCAGAGGCCTTGACCTTTTCGTACCAGGCTTCGGCGTCTGCCTGAAGCTCCTCTTTCATGCGGCGTTCTTTACGGTCAGCCTGGTTGATAGAACGCAGGATGAAGTAGAGAATCAGACCGGCTGCAATAGAAGGGATAACGGCAATGATGTAATCCATAGCGAACTACTCTGCCTCGGGCTTCATCAGCGGGAAGAGGATGGTCTCGCGAATGCCCAGGCCGGTAAAGAGCATCACCAGGCGGTCGATACCCAGTCCGATACCGCCCATGGGAGGTGCACCGTGTTCCAAGGCGCGCAGGAAGTCCTCGTCCAGCTGCATGGCCTCGTCGTCGCCAGCGGCAGCCAGGCGAGACTGCTCGGTGAGGCGCTGGCGCTGAATCACCGGGTCAATCAACTCGGAGAAGGCGGTGCCGCGCTCACGGCCGCCAATAATCAGATCCCAGGCTTCAATGACGCCGGGCTTCTCGCGGTGCGGGCGGGCCAGCGGCTGGGCCAGCGGCGGGTAGTCGTAGACAAAGGTGGGGTTGAGAAGGGTGGGCTCAACGATTTCACCGAAGAGCTCCATTACCAGCTTCTGCTCGTTCCACTTGGGGTCAACGGGAACCTCGTGCTTGGCAGCAATTTCGCGCAGGCGCTCAGCGGGGGTATCGATGGTGATTTCCTCGCCCACTGCCTCAGAGAGACCGGGGTAGACCGAAAGCCACTTCCACTCCCCCTTCAAATCAATGGTGCCCGCCTCGGTTTCAATCTCGTGAATACCCAGGGCATCGGCGCAGGCCATAATGATTTCCTGCATGCGCTCGGCCATCACAAACTGATCGGCGTATGCCTCATAGCATTCCAGGGTGGTGAACTCGGGACTGTGGGTGGAGTCGATACCCTCGTTACGGAAAACGCGGCCAATCTCGTAGACCCGCTCAATACCGCCCACCTCAGCACGCTTGAGGAAGAGCTCGGTGGCGATACGCAGGGTCATATCCTGGTCAAAAGCATTGAGGTGGGTCTCAAAGGGCCGGGCGGTAGCGCCGCCGTGCACCAGCTGAAGAATGGGGGTCTCTACCTCGATGTAGCCGTGGTCTTCAAGAACCCGGCGAATGGTAGAGGTAATCTTGGCACGCTTAATAACGGTCTGGCGAGCCTCATCGCGCACCATGAGATCGAGGTAGCGCTGGCGCACGCGGGTCTCTTCATTGAGCTCCTTGTGCAGGGTCGGCATGGGGCGCAGAGACTTAGAAGCCATCTGCCAAGAATCAGCCATCACAGAAAGCTCGCCGCGGCGGGAGGAAATAACCTCACCGTGCACAAACACAAAGTCACCCAAGTCAACCAGGGACTTCCACTCAACCAGGGCCTCTTCGCCCACGCCGTTGAGAGAAATCATCGCCTGAATACGGGTGCCGTCGCCCTGCTGAAGAGAAGCAAAGCAGAGCTTACCGGTGTTACGAACGAAAACAACGCGACCAGCCACGCCCACAAAGTCGCCGCTTGCCTCGTCTACCTCCAGCGCGCCGTCATACTTTTCACGCACCTCAGAAATAGTGTGGGTCACGGGCACGCCCACCGGGTAGGCGTCACGACCCGACTCAATCAGCTTCGCACGCTTCTCCATGCGAATCTGCATCTGCTCTGAAAGGTCTGCTACTGCTGAATTCTCGTTCTGATTCTTAGTCACGTATAAAGCCTAACGGTTCTGAAGCTCTTAGATGAGTTCCATATTGTCAATGAGGCGAGTTTCACCCACATAGGCAGCAACCAGCGCCAGAATCCGGGTGGAGTCGGCGGTGGGTGCCTCAAAGGTGGTGGGGTCTACTACCTCAAGGTAGTCAAGATTGACGTTCTCGGCGTGGTTAATCTTGTCGCGAGCGCTGCGCAAATCCAGGCTCTCGATACCGCGGCCCAGAATCTGCTCGCGCAGCAGCGCCAGGGTGCGGGAGAGCACCAGCGCCTTCTCCCGTTCCTCCTCAGAGAGGTACTCGTTGCGGGAGGAAAGCGCCAGGCCATTATCATCGCGCACAATTGCCACCGGCTTGACCACCACAGAGTGGTTAAAATCAGCCACCATGCGCTGCACCAGGGAGACCTGCTGGGCGTCCTTCTGCCCAAAGTAAGCGTTGAGGGTGCAACGGCCGGCAGCCGGTGCCAGAATGTTGAAGAACTTGTTAATAACGGTCAGAGCGCCGTCAAAGTGACCGGGGCGGGTTTTACCCTCAAACTTCTGCCCCAATTCGCCCGAGAACACGGTGATGCGCGGTTTGCCGCCGGGGTATATTTCCTCCACCGAGGGCGCAAACACAAAATCAACGCCGGCTTCTACCGCCACCGCGACGTCCGCGTTCAAATCCCGCGGGTAACGGTCGAAGTCTTCATCGGGGCCGAACTGTAGCGGGTTGACGAAAATCGACACCACGACGACGTCGTTCTGCTCGCGGGCACGGCGGAGCAGGGTTGCGTGCCCGGTGTGGAAGGCGCCCATGGTTGCAACGTAACCCAGTGTGGGCTGTTTTGCCGGGGACTCCTCGGTTGCCTGCTCGGCTCGAACCTTTTTAGCATGCTTGAGAGCTTTGCGGATCTTCTGCTGAAGTTCTTCGATAGATCGAACAATTTCGGGACTATTCGCCACGGTCTGAACGGTCCTTTCTAAGTATGTGCGTGAAGTATTCTACTCGCCTAAAGCGGAAATAACCTGTTGCAAGGCCTCATCGGTCAGTGCCCCGCGGGCGTGGGCGCGGGTAGCAGTGGCCTTTGCCAAGGCTAAATACGCTGCGGAAATATCTTTTGCCCCCTCTTCTGTTGCAAAGTTTTCAAGCTCTTGCAGGTGGACGGCGACGCTCTGGGAGTCCCCGCGCGCCACCGGCCCGGTGAGCGCGTTTTCGCCGGATGCCAAAGAATTATCCACACTAGCTCGCAACAGGGGTTCCAGGTAGCGGGCGGGATTCTCAATCCCCACCGCAGCAAGAACCTGCTGGGCCTGGCCTGCGATAGTTACCAGGTGGTTTGAGGCATGGGCCAAAGCCGCGTGGTACAGCGGGCGATCCCCTTCAGCCACCATAACCGGTTCACCGCCCATTTCAACCACCAAAGCCTGGGCAATCGGAAGAAAGGCGGCGGGGCCGGTCACCGCAAAGCCCGTATTCTTGAGGCGGGCAAGGTCGAGGGAGAGCCCCGTGAAGGTCATAGCCGGATGGATCGCCAGACCAATCGCACCCTTCTGCCGCACCGGATCAAGCACACCGGCACCGTGCCTGCCACTGGTATGAATAAAAATCTGGCCCTGCTGCACACTTTCGGTAGCTGCTATGCCAGCAATCAGAGACTCCAGCGCATCATCGGGAACCGCCAGAAGAACCACCTCTGACCGCTCCACAATCTCGGGAATCTGTAGAACCGGCACCCCGGGAAGAAGCGCCTCAGCCCGGGTCAGCGAACCTTCCGAGACAGCGTGCACGCCAACAATAGCGTGGCCAGCCTCGCGCAGGGCTGCACCCAACACAGCCCCCACCTTGCCGGCCGAGATAATACCAATGCCTAAACGAGCAGGTTTCAAAGAGTTCATTGGGCTCTAGTGTACTAGAGAGCACAGCTCCGCGGGTGGGGCTCATGCCTCGCGGACGGGGATGCGCCAGCTCCGCTACCCCACCGCAAGTTGCGCCTGGCGCACCAGCAGTGCCCTTGCCACCTCGGCGTCGGCATGGTGCACCCGCGCCACACCGCCTCCTGCGGTCTCCACCGTCAGGTTTGCCAGGCCGCGACGCCTCGCCCAGGGCCCCTGGTCGCAGGTCAGCGCCTGAATCTTGGCGTGGGGCACCACCGCCAGATTCCTGGTCAGCCGCCCGCTTCGAGCCAGCAGTACCTCGGGTAGCAGGGCAAAACCGTTGCGCTGCCAGGTCAGAGGGTCAAACAGTTTTGCCCTGTCGGGCGAGGTCACAAAGCCACCCGCCTGCCCGGCGCCGTCCATCCCCACCAGCAGAACATCGGTGAGCTCGGCAGCAAGCACCTGCGGGAGCACGCGCCTAATCTCCTCGCGGGTACCCACCGGTAGCAGCTCACCGGCAAACACGCTCTCGCCTGCCTCTTTACCCGCCAGAGAAACCTGCACCCTGTACCAGCCAAAGATCCTCCAGAGAAAGGGCTGTTCCACACGCAGACTCTGAATTCGCCCCTGGGGCACGGTCTGGGTCTGGGTATCGGCAAATCCAAAGCGGGTTTTCAGCCCGTCGGGGCCGGTAGAGAGCCTGAAGTTATAGCCGGTGTTAAAGCGTTTCCAGACCGCCGAGACAAAACCTGCTACCACCGCAAAATTGGCAAAGAGCGCCCCGGTGATACTGGCGCCGGTCACCATCGAAATCACCGCCACGGTCACAATCACCAGCAGGGCAAAGATGTTCCAGAGGTTCAGCGCCATCGAGGCCAGCAGGCGCGCGATAGGCACCCGCACAATCTGCTCTTCCTCGCTCTCGTCAGCACTCGGTACAGGTGAGGACGCCGCCGCGGCGTCGTCCTGAACATCAGACTTCAAGGCCCGCACCTGCGAGAGCAAATCAGCGCGCAGGCTGTGGGCCTGGCTGTTCGAGAGGTACTTGACCGCCAGGGCGGAGTCGGAGCCGTCTGCAACATCGAATTTCAGCTCTGCCAGGCCCAGCAGGCGGGGTAGCAGGGAGCGGTTAATGTCGATGGACTGCACGCGGTCAAGGCGCACCTGGCGCTGGGTCTTGTTCAGCACCCCCGACTTCACGTAGACGTGGTTCTCCCCCACCGCAAAGCTATAGAACCACCAGCCGATGTAAAAGGGCAGAAGAATCAGCGCAAAGAGCAGAAGCAGGGAAACCGGTAGCCACAGGGCACCCAGGGATGACACCCAGGAGAGGGGGCCAGCAAGCTCAGGCGCTGAGGTGAGATAGTCCAGGCTCTGCCTTGAATTTTCAATAAACTCCCGGCCAAAGCTGAAGAGTGCCACAAAAATAACAAGCCAGGCATTCACAAGGGGCGAGAGAACGTGGGCACGGCGAAATTCAAGATTCTCCATTAGAGGCCCACCATCTTGGCGTCAGAAAGATCGGTGAGGGTTTCTCTCAGCTGCTCAGCGGTGGCAGTGGGCAGACCGGGAATAGAAATCGATGCTGAAGAGGCAGTATTGACCACCACCCGGGCAAGTTTCAGCCGAGATTCAAGGGGGCCCGAGGTCACATCAACATACTGGATTCGCCCGTAGGGAATCGCCCTGACCTTGCGAAAGAAAACGCCGTTGGTCTTAAGCAGGTGGTCCCGGCGTTCGCTGTAGCCGATTGCTTTGACCCTGCCCCGCACCAGCACGGTCAGCCAAATTTGCCAGATTGCCACCAGGGCAAGAATTCCTCCGGTGAGCCAGAGGGGCCAGCCCCAGTTGCCCAGGCTGGAACCCACCAGCGGCAGGGCCGCCAGAAGAAGCCAAAAAACCGACCAGAGGACGCGGGAAATCAGTCTCACCTTCACATAGCGGGGCGAAACCCTCTTCCAGTCAATCTCTGCCGGGTCGATGGTGGAAGTTCCCCGACCGTCGAAGTCAAGGGGTGGCAGGGTCTGGGAAAAACGCGGTTCTGTGGTTTCCACGGTGGTCTCCTTTGATCAGGCGGTAGCACCAAGCTAGCACAGCAGACCCCTCTGAGGCCGAGAGGCCACTTTTATACCGTTTTTTGCAGAAATTCGGTATAAAAATGGCCTCTCGGCTAGAAAGAAAAGGCTAATCATTCCTCGCGTAGCCCTGGCTTTCGCGGGAGTTGACCGCCGGCTGGGAGCCGGTATCAGCGCCGTCCTCGGGAGGAATTTTGCACCAGGCCTCAACTATCAGCCCCACGATAACCATCACCAGCCCACCCAGCAGGTTGGCACCGGCCTCAAGCAGGGGGTTCCAGAGCTGGCGCGCGGCAAAAAGCGGAATCTGAAAAACCAACAGGGCGGTGCTCCAGCCCGCCATCACGGCCCCCGTGTAGGCGCAGGCCTGGGCAAAGACGGCGGTGCGGGCGGCTAAGAGCGGATCCATGAGCTTGGCGTCTTTGCGGCGCTGGCGGTTAGAGTACTTGCGCACCTCCATGCCGAAGAAGAGGGTAATTCCCGAAATCACCATAGAAATAACGAAGAAAAGAAGCGGTGGCTGTAAAACCGGCCCGCCAGCCCCCACGCTGATGCCGTTGAGAAGCGCACCGGCGGCCAGCGCCAGCACAAAAACCAAAATCAGCACGCGGATCTTGAGCAACCTCATGTGCAAACCACCGGAGCGGCACGGAACTCACGAATACCGTCGTAGTCATGGGCGTGTTCCGCCAGCTTAATCACCGACTCGCCGGCAAGCTGGGCGGTCGGATCCATGCGAGCCCAGGGCGCCAGCACAAAAGCACGCTCGGCAGCCAGCGGGTGAGGCAGGGTGAGGTCGGGCTCGTCCATCTCAATCTGCGCGTATTCGATAATGTCAATATCTAAGGTGCGAGGTCCCCAGCGCACCTCGCGGGTGCGGTGGTGTTTGAGCTCAATCTCCTGGCAGTAGCGCAGCAGATCAAAGGGGCTCAGCGTGGTCTCAATTTCAACCACCAGGTTCAGAAAATCGGGCTGGTTCTCGGGCCCGCCCACCGCGGCGGTGATAGCAATGGGAGAAATCTTCTTCACGTCAATCTTCTCGTGACTGCACAAATCACCGATTGCGCTGATTAGGGTATCTTCTTTCTCCCCCAGGTTAGATCCCAGAGCCAAGATAGCTTTTACACTCATGTATTCTCCCTGAAGATAGTGACCGAAACATCCGAGAAGGTCACGTCAATCGGTGCCTTGGGCTTGTGCACGGTCAATTCCAGCGCCATTACTGAAAACCGTTCCAGCACCGATGAAGCAATACGTTCGGCAAGAGTCTCAATCAGATCCAGGGATTCGCCGGTGACGACGTCGCGAATGCACTCAGCTACCTCAGCGTAGTTGACGGTGTGCGCCACGTCGTCTGTTTCTGCCGCCCTGGCAAAGTCGGTGAACATGGTGATGTCCACAAAGAAAGGCTGGCCGGTCTGCTTCTCAGAATCCAGCACCCCGTGGTAGCCCACGCAACCCACGCCAGTGAGCGTAATACGGTCAGCCCGAGCTAATCGCTCGCTCAAGTGAGTTGAGACAGTCGCGTTCTCTACAGTCACTCGCAGGCTCCTTTTCTCTTTGAGACCCTGAGACCGGTAGCTACCGGTACTCTCATTATCACCACAATCTACCCATAAACCTGAGGAGAGTCAGCGTGCGGACTTCCACAGCTAAAACTGGCCCGGAGCAGGCAAAAGGCTAAATTTCGCGGTTTTTCGGGCATTGTTCAACCTGTATAAATATGCAAGAGAGGTTAAAGTCACACACCGACTTTGTGTGTCAAACGTATAGCATGTTGGTTCTTTACAGCGGGTAGGTTACCCAGAACTCATTTGTTACGGCCGGGCGAAATCGGCTTCATCTTCAGCCGCCCGAATCGCACTCACTGTTGCAATGGCATCTGCGCTTTCCCGCACGGCATGCACGCGAACCCCCCACGCCCCGTGCAGGGCCGAAAAGGCAGAAATAGTTGCGGTGGCGACGTCCCTGCCCTCAGAATCCCGCAGCTGCACCTCGGCACCGGTGCGGCGCTCGTCCTCGTTCTTGAGCAGGGTAGCCACAAAGCGCTTACGCGAACCCGCCACCAGCACCGGCCCCAGCTTTTTGAGCTCCTCGATTCCGGCAATCAGCTGCCAGTCCTGCAGGCCCGCCTTGGCAAAGCCCAGACCGGGATCAACAATGATGTTCCGTTCCTTCACACCCGCTTCAAGCAGACGCTGTTTGAGACCGGCTAGTTCCTGCACCACCTCTGCCACCGTGTTCTCGTAGGAGGCCCTCGAATCCATCGTGGTCGAATCCCCTCGCGCGTGCATGAGGATGTAGGGCACGCCCAGTTGGGCCACCGTCTCAATCATTTCCGCGCTCACGCTCATGCCCGAGACGTCATTGATAATGTGGGCGCCCGCCTCAACCGCCGCGCGGGCGGTGGAAGCGTTCATGGTGTCAACGCTCATGACGACGCCGCGAGCCGCCAACTCGCGGATGACCGGCAGGATGCGCCGCTGCTCCTCTTCGGGGCTAATGCGGACGGCGCCGGGGCGGGTAGACTCGCCGCCCACATCGATGAGGTCGGCACCCTGTTTGACCATGTCAAGGGCATGTTCTACCGCCTGTTCAGGCGCGTAGTGGAGCCCGCCGTCTGAGAAAGAATCGGGGGTAACGTTGAGGATGCCCATCACCAGGGTACGGTTCTGGGGAAGCTGTTGCAGAATGCTCATGGTTCTACCGGTATTACCCCTTATGCAGAATCAGGCTCATCGCCTCAGCCCGGGTCGCCTCGCTGCGAAGCTGGCCCCTCACCGCTGAGGTCACGGTCTTGGTGCCGGGCTTCTTCACCCCGCGCATGCTCATGCACATGTGCTCGCCCTCAACCACCACAATGGCACCGGCAGGTTCCAGGTTCTCTTCCAGGGCCTCGACAATCTGGGTGGTCATGCGCTCCTGCACCTGGGGGCGCTTGGCAAAAACATCTACCACGCGCGCCAGCTTTGAGAGGCCGGTGACCTTGCCGGATTCCCCGGGAATGTAGCCGATATGCGCCACCCCGAAGAAGGGCACCAGGTGGTGCTCGCAGGTGGAGTAGAAAGGAATGTCTTTGACCAGCACCAGCTCGGAGTGGTTGATGTCAAAGGTCTTAGACAGGTGCTCGGAAGCATCGGAGTGCAAACCGGCGAACATTTCCTCATAGGCGCGGGCAACCCGTGCGGGAGTGTCTACCAGACCGTCCCGATCAGGGTCTTCCCCAATCGCAATCAGAATCTCGCGTACCGCAGCCTCAATGCGGGGCTGGTCTACTGTCATTTAGCGCCCGCCGTCCCAGGGATTGTTGATGTCCGTTGCCGGAGGATCGTTCGGGGTGGTGTCGGGGTCGATCACCGGCTGCTGAACGATTACCTCGGTCTCGTCGTCCCCGTGGTTTTCCCCGGGAGCCGAACCGGCGTCGTCCTGACCCCCTGCATTCTCGCTACCTGCGGGAGCCGAACCGGCGCGCTCCTTCTCGGCTTCAAGCTCCGAGGGGGCCTTGACCGGCGGCAGGTCAGAGGGCAGGCGGTTGTTCTTGGAGTACCAGTAGGCGCGCTCCTCGCGCTTGCGCACCTTGGAGAAAATCTCTGCCAGTTCCTTCTCCAGCAGGGTCTCCTTCTCCAGCAGGGCAAGGGCCAGGGCATCGAGCACATCGCGGTTATCGCGCAGAATCTCGTAGGCCTCGTCGTGGGCGGTCTCAAGAAGCTGGGCTACTTCCTGGTCAACGGTAAAGGCCATCTCGTCGGAGTAGTTATTGCCCGCACCTGCGCCACCGCCCAAGAAGGGGTCAGATTCCTTGGAGGCAAGGCGCACCGAGCCCACCTTGGCAGACATACCGTACTCGGTCACCATCTTGCGGGCGGTATCGGTTGCCTTCTGAATATCGTTGGAGGCGCCGGTGGAGGGATCGTGGAAAATCAGCTCCTCGGCAGCACGACCACCCATAGCGTAGGCCATCTGGTCAAGCAGCTCGTGGCGGGTGGTGGAGTACTTGTCGTCCTGGGGCATCACCATGGTGTAGCCCAGGGCGCGGCCGCGGGGCAGAATCGTAATCTTGGTGACGGGCGCCGAGTTGCGCAGCGCCGCCGCCACCAGCGCGTGGCCGCCCTCGTGGTAGGCGGTTACCTTACGCTCGTGCTCGCTCATAATGCGGGACGAGCGCTGCGGGCCGGCCATCACGCGGTCGATCGCCTCGTCAATGGCGCGCTCGTCAATCACGTTCGCGCCGTCGCGGGCGGTGAGCAGGGCAGACTCGTTCATTACGTTGGCGAGGTCTGCGCCGGTAAAGCCGGGGGTGCGCTTAGCCACGGATGCCAAATCAACGCGGCGGTCAATGGGCTTGCCCGCTGCGTGCACCTCAAGAATGCGCTGGCGCCCCTTCAGATCGGGGGCGTCAACACCCACCTGGCGGTCGAAGCGGCCGGGGCGCAGCAGGGCGGGATCAAGGACGTCGGGGCGGTTGGTCGCGGCGATCACGATGATGTTGGAGGTGCCATCGAAGCCGTCCATCTCAACCAGCAGCTGGTTCAGAGTCTGTTCGCGCTCGTCATTGCCGCCGCCCATACCGACGCCGCGCTGGCGACCGACGGCGTCAATCTCGTCCACAAAGATAATGGCGGACTTGTTGGACTTGGCCTCCTTGAAGAGGTCACGCACACGGGAGGCACCCACACCCACGAACATCTCCACAAAGTCAGAACCGGAGATGGAGTAGAAGGGCACGCCCGCCTCGCCAGCCACAGCCTTAGCCAGCAGGGTCTTACCGGTGCCGGGAGGGCCGTAAAGCAGCACACCCTTAGGAATCTTGGCGCCCAGACGGGTGAACTTCTCGGGCTCCGCCAGGAACTCACGAACTTCCTCAAGCTCGGCAAGGGCCTCATCAACACCGGCAACATCGGCAAACCGAACGGTGGGGTTATCCTTATTGAACTTCTTCGCCTTGGACTTAGAGAAGTTCATAATCTGGGAGCCGCCACCGCCCATGCGGGTCATCAAGAACCAGAAAATCAGCACCATAATCAGCAGGGGCGCAATAAAGCTCAGCATGGAGAGGAACCAGTTGTTCTCCACCGGCTGGTCAGTGTAGCTCTCCAAATCGGCATTATCCATCGCCTGCACTACGTCATTAGCGCGGGGCTCAACGTAGTAGAAGGTCAGGTTCTTACCCAGGTCACGGCCCTCAGAATTGGTGTAATTATCCTTGAGCTCCAGCTCAACCTTCTGGTCGCCGTCATAAATCTTCGCGCTGGTTACCTTCTTATCTTCAAGAAGCTGCACGCCAACATTGGTATCTACCTGGTTAGAGCTGCTAAAAAGCCCGCCCATAGAGATAGACCCAATAACAATCAAGACAACCAGGGCAATGAACCAGGGGCCCGAAATGAGCTTGCCCCAGAAACCCTTCTTCTGATTATCAGGGTTTTGATTGGTGTTCTGCGCCAATGAAAAGTCCTCCAAAGTACCGGCTGTTGCCAAGCAAAATCACCGGCACCCGCTTCACCCGCCTTAAAAGGGTAAAAGCCAGCACTGGCAATCATAAAAACTGCACTCTAATCTACCCGCTTTGGCTGAAAGCTTGCAGAGAGTCAGTCAAGGTTCACCTCATGGCTAAACAATTGAGGTAAGAAAATGCCCCGCCGCCCCTCTTCTGAAGGGCAACGAGGCCGTTACTCACACACATCTTTAGGAGTAAACGTGCGGAGCCAGGGTAGCAATGCAATCAAGGTTACGGTAACGCTCTGCAAAGTCCAGGCCATAGCCCACCACAAACTCGGGCTCAATATCCCAGCCCACGTACTTGACCTCAACATCGGTCTTGACCGACTTGGGCTTGCGCAGCAGGGTGCAGATCTCAACCGAAGCAGCACCTCGAGACTTCAGGTTGCCCTGCAACCACTGCAGGGTCAGGCCAGAGTCAATGATGTCTTCAACAATCAGCACATCGCGGCCGGTCAAATCGGTATCGAGATCCTTGAGAATGCGCACAACGCCAGAAGACTTGGTGCCGGAACCGTAGGATGACACTGCCATCCAGTCCATCGTGTAGTGGCTCTTCAGCGCGCGAGAGAGGTCAGCCATGACCATGATTGCGCCCTTGAGCACGCCCACCAGCAGAACGTCTTTACCCTTGTAATCCTCATCGATACGGTTCGCAAGCTCAGTGATCTTGGCGTCGATTTCTTCCTTAGAGAAGAGCACGTGCTTGATGTCGTCTTTTACATCATTTGCGTCCACGATTAATTTTCCTTTGACGTTGTTTTGCGCGTTGAGGTCTAGTCTATCGCTTCAAGAGCATATTTTTCGAACTCTGGGTTGCTCCCAGCACCAGCACGCCCCTTTTTCTCAGGGGGCCCGCCGGCCTCATCTTCCAGGCACTCACATGCCCCGACATCTGCACCGGCCCCGCCACCGCCAGCTCCCGCACGAAAGCGTCTAGCGCTGCGAGTCTTTCGAAGGACGCCGCGTGCCCGCCGACCCTCTGCACCAGCAGGGAGAGCACGCGGCGGCGCAGGGCTTCCGGCAGGGCCGCAATTTCAGCCCGGTCTAGCACCAGAATCTGCTCCCCCTCGACCTCGGCGGGCAGGGCCAGATTCGCTGAAATTACAAAAGTTTCATCCTCCACCAGCTGGCGCGCCTGCCGGTCTAGGTAGTCCGAGTCCGGGCCCAAAATCTGCGCTGTTCTTGCCAGCGATGTAGCTACGTCCCCGCCCAGCTGCTCTTCGAGGAAGGGCAAAATAGTATGCCGCACCCGCGCCCGCATCAGCGACTCGTCAGCATTGGTTGGGTCGTACCAGGGCTCCAGCTCTTCTGCCTCACAGATCTCTTCAATATCTGCCCGGCGCAGGTTCAGCAGGGGGCGAATCAGGGTCAGCTCCCCCTGCCGCCGCACCTCAGCCATGCCCGCCAGCGACCGGGTACCCGACCCTCGAGCCAGCCCCAGCAAAACTGTCTCTGCCTGGTCGTCGAGGGTGTGCGCTAGTAGGACGCCGCTTGCCCCCGTCTCTGCCACCGCCTCAGCAAAGGCACCGTAGCGGGCTGTTCGCGCCGCCATCTCGGGGCCCCCGGCAGCAGAATCCACGATCACGGTTTTCACCACAACCGGGTCAAGTCCCAGGGCTCGACACCGATCAGCGGCGGTTTCAGCCACCTGTGCCGACCCGGGCTGGAGCTGGTGGTCCACGATTACCGCGCCCACCCGCGCGTCCTGCCGTCGTACAAAGTGCGCCGCCACCGACGCCAGCGCCAGCGAGTCGGGGCCACCGGAGCAACCCACCAGAAAGAGCGGCTTGGCATCTAGGGGCTCCCTATTTTGAGAAGGCTTGCCCGATGCCGCCACGCTTCCCGGCCCCAAAAACTCATTGAGCACCCGCGCGGTCTCAAAACGCGCGCGCCCCACCGCCGGCGAAAGTCGCCCCTTACGCCCGGTCTGCATGAGCGCCGTCCTTCAATACGCGGTCAATCCAGGCCTGCGGGTTGTGGATTTCGGCCTCGGTGGGCAGGGTTTCAGGAGACTCCCAAATGCGGTTGAAACGCTCCATTCCCTCGGCGTCAACAATAAACTGAACGAACTTCTGGCCGTCTTTGTACTGGCGCATCTTCCGTTCCATACCCAACAGCTTAAAGGCCAGCTTGGTGAGGAACTTCTGCGACTCACTACGCCGGTTGAAGCGCTGGCGAATGGTCTTGACGGTGGGCACAATCGAAGAGTCCACGGCGTCCATCACCACATTGGCGTGGCCCTCCAGCAGGCTCATCACCGCGGTAATGCGGCTCATGGTTTCCTTGGCCTCGGCGTTGAGCAGCAGGGAGCCCTTTTCCCTGCCCGCCCTACCCTTCTGCAGGGAGTCCTTGACAGAAACGGCGGAGTCTAGCACCCGGCTCCAGAGGTTATCGGTGGTAGCGCCCAGGCTGGTTGCCATCTGCTGCATCAAATCGAGCATGTAGTCCCGCAGCCAGGGGGCGGCGGCAAACTGCACGCGGTGGGTCTGCTCGTGCAGGCACACCCAGAGACGGAAATCCTGCGGGTCGAGGTTGAGCTCCCGCTCCACGCTGAGCAGGTTGGGGGCAACAATCATCAGGCGACCACCCGCTGCCCCGTGCCCGGCGAGCGCCGCGTAGGGCTCGTACTGGCCCAGCACCCGGGTTGCCATAAAGGCAAGGACGCCGCCGAGTTCAGCCGCTCCCGCATAGCGGGTAACTGTCTTCTGGGCCTCGGTGAGCTCGGCAAACTTCTTGCCCATCACCGACTCCCCCACCGGGTCTAGCATCACGCCAAAGGACTGGGTGTTGGCCTTGGCCCAGGTTGCTCGGTCAACAATGAGAACCTCGGAATCACGCAGGTTCTTGGCGACTTCTAGGCCTGTAATTTCATAGACGTAGTCCACCGATTCCAGGGCGGCATAGCGCATGGACTCCACGGCAGCGTTCATCTTTTTCTGGTTCAGCCGGGAGCTTTTGCTGAGCTTGGGGCCGGCGGGAGCCAGAGCGGCGGCAATTTTTCCGGCAGCCGCCCAGTCGATGATGTTGGCTTGGGGGGTTTGGTTTGAAGAAGTCATCGTCTCCCAGTCTAGCGGGCATCAGGCGCCGGGGGCAGGGTGGCGGGCGGGCGACGTCCTCGACCCGAGGCTAAAGTCAATGGTGCAGAAAAGCGGTTTCCGGCTGCAAATTCGCAACCGAAAACCGCTTTTCTGTTCCAGTGACCGAACGGGTCCGAATCAACCAGACCGAACAGGCTAGAAACCGAACAGGCTAGTTCTCGTCAGCCTCAGCCTCTGCAGCTGACTCGTAGTGGGACTGCTTGAAGCGCTCCTGGGCCTCAAGAACCATCTTCTCGGCGGCTTCGCGGCCTGCCCAGCCCTCACCCTTAACCCACTTGTTGGGCTCGAGATCCTTGTAGCGCTCGAAGAAGTGCTGGATTTCTGCCTTGAGGTGCTCGGGAACGTCTTCGAGTTCCTGGTAGTTGTTGTAGCGCTTGTCAGAGAGGGCGCAGAGCACCTTGGCGTCGCCGCCAGCCTCGTCGGTCATGTTGAAAACCGCGATGGGGCGGGCCTCTACGATCACGCCGGGGGCCAGCTCAAAGTCAACGATCACCATGGCGTCCAGCGGATCGCCGTCTTCGCCCAGGGTGTCTTCAAAGTAGCCGTAGGCGGTGGGGTACTGCATGGAGGTGAACAGCACGCGGTCCAGGCGTACGCGGCCGGTTTCGTGGTCGATTTCGTACTTCACGCGGGAGCCGCGGTTGATTTCGATAGTGACGTCGAGATCCATGATTCTCCTTGGTTTGAGCGGGCGCTTGCGTTTCAAGCACCTTTTATTCGGTGTACAGTCTATCCCATTGGGTAATTGTTGCGCCTTGATGGGGGAGGGTCTGTGTCTTCTGTGAAGTCTGGCAAGCGGTGGGTTGTTCCTACCGTGCTGGTGGTGGCCTGCCTGGGTAGCGGGGCGTGGGCGCTTCCGCAGTTTTTTTCGGCTCAGAATATGCGGGACGGCGCGGATTCGGCTTATTCTGCCCCGGCGGCTCAGGCGCCGGCTACGGTGGAGGAAAAGGGCGAGGTTGATACCGCCGCGCTAGAGTCTCGACTGGCAAAGATTTCGGAGGATTTCACCGGGGGCACTATCACCGGCATGGTGGTTGATGCCGAGAGCGGGCAGACCCTCTACGCTGAGGGGGCAGATCAGCCGCGCGTGCCGGCGTCCAACTTTAAACTGCTCACCGACTTTACTCTCTTTCAGGTAGAAGACCCGTCGGCGCGTTACCGCACCGAGGTGAAGCAAAGCGGGCAGAACCTCACCCTGGTGGCGGGGGGCGATACCCTGCTAGGCACCGGTGAGTCGAAAGAAAATCAGGTGGTGGGCCATGCGGGGTTGCGCACCCTGGCCCAGCAGGTGGTGGACTCGCTCGAGCCCGGTACCTACACCCTCGACCTTGACAGCTCGCGGTTTTCTGGGCCGGATCTTAACCCCGCCTGGGCTCAGGAAGACATTGACGCTGGCTTCGTCAGCCGCATTTCTCCGCTGGCTTTTTACTCCCACCACTCCCCCGGCGAGAACGGCAAGTCTACCGAGCAGCGGCCCGAGAACGCAGACCAGCAGGTGCAGCAGTATCTTGTCGATGACCTCAACGAGCTGGGTAAGGGGCAGGGGCTGACCTTTGAGCTGGGCTCTGAGACGCAGGCCGCCGAGGCCGCAGAGACGGTTGGCTCGGTGGAATCAGCAACGGTTGCCGAGCAGTCTGCGCTGATGATGCAGGAGTCAGATAACATGCTGGCCGAAACGCTGGCCCGCAATGCCTCGGTGGCTTCTGGCGGCGACGGCTCCTTTGAGTCTGCCCGGCAGCTGGTCTTAGACACCCTGACCAGCCGGGGTATTTCTACCGACCAGCTAACCATCAGCGATCTCAGCGGTCTCTCGCTGGATAACCGGGTGACCAACCAGACCCTGGTGCAGATTATGCAGAAGATGGTGGACGGCGAGGGGCCGGCAAGTGCTTCTCTGGCGGGTCTACCCGTGGCAGGTGGTTCGGGCACCCTGGAAGATCGCTTCGATGGCTCCGATGAGGCTGCCGCCCGGGGCTGGGCGCGCGCCAAGACCGGCACACTGAACTCGGTGATTTCTTTGACCGGCTACACCACCACGGAGAGCGGCCACACCCTTATCTATTCCTTTATTACCAACGACGTAGAAAGCGCCACCGCCGCCAGGGACGCTCTGGATGAGTCGGTGGCGGCGGTGACTGAGTTATAGCAACTTTAGAACTGGCGCAGGGCTCCGGTTACGGAGTTCCAGGCGAGAGTTACACCGTTGGAGAAGTTCTGGCGGATTTCCAGGCCTACCCAGTATTCGTCGGTGGTGGGGTAGCCGAAGCCGTATTCGGCGCCAGAGTCCCGCCAGGCTCGGGCGAAGGGAGTGCCTTCCTTGACCATGTGGGCACCGGTGTTCGGGCTCCAAATGATGGTGCGGCGGTGGCCCTCAACAGTCTGGAACTGCTGCCACCAGCCCCCGTTAATGAGTCCGCTCCGCTCGTTCATAATCGGGTAGCCCACGGTGTTTTCTACGCCGATTGAGCGCCAGTGGCTTCCGATAGCGCCGGTTTCTTTCACCGCGTTGGCACCGGTGCTGGGGCTCCAGAGAATGGTGTGGCGGTCACTGCCCTTGCTAAAGCTCTGCCAGTAGCCGCCGCCCACCAGACCGCCGTATTCAGGGCCGTTGGGCTGGCCGTAGTGGTCTAGGCCGCCGTCTGCGTAGAAGCGGGAGGAGATTCCGCCGACGACGGGGTGGTTGAGGGTTGTTCCGCTTGCCGCACTGCTCTGCACCGAGAGTCCGCCGCCGTCTACGCGGGTCTGAATATCGCCGGGGCCTGCGCCGTTGAACCGGTAGATACCCACGTTGCCGAGCACGCGCCAGGGTAGGCCGGAGCCGGTACCGTAGCACAGGCCAATGCCCACGGTGTTGGCTTCGGGGGCTAGGATTGCATCGCGGTGGGCGGGCGAGCTCTTCCAGAAGGCCATGAGCTGGTTGATGTCGTCGTTGTAGCTCAGCGCAATCACTTCGCGGGCGAAGGAGTAGCCCGCTGCCACGGGGGTGGTCAAAAAAGTGTTGCTGTGGGAGAAGGCGCCCGCGATGAACTGGCGGCGAGCCTCGCCGTCCATGACCGAGGCGATGCGGGCGGAGTGCTTCACAGGGCCGCGGCCGTTGGCGGCCCGGTAGGCGTTGATGGCGTCCAGCAGTTTCTGCGCGTCTGCTTTGCGGTAGGAATCGCTCACGGTACGAATGTGGGAGGACGCCGCGTGGGCAGGGTTAGCGGTTGCGAGGCTGAGGCTGGCGGCGCCGAGGGCAGCAAAAGCTAGTTTGCCTGCGGTGCGGCGGCTGAGCTGGGTCTCTAGCATGGGGCTGTTTCTCCAAGGTTGTAGTCGTGGGGTGCGCAGTGATTGTGACTGGTAGCCAAGGGGAACTTTATAGAATCGTGACCTTTGGGAGCAATGCTTTATCAAACCTTAATCTTAATTTTTTTAAAAAGTTGTATGATTTTCGAAAGTGTTTGTTTATTTAAGTTCGATTTATAAGTAATCAGGCGTCTTATCTCGAAAATTTTTTCGATGTTTTAAATTTTTGGGCTTATTTTGTCAGTCCCCCTTGCTAGGGTAAAAACATGTTTTCCTAGCTTCACCGGAAAGGGATTCTTATGGCTGTTTCAGCACCTGACTTTGAGGTGACTGCCGCCCACCTAGTAGCAGCTGCCCGCTGTGAGTTTTCACTACTCACACGAGCTTTAAGAGGTGATCTTCCCAGCTCGTCTCACCCGGCCCCTAGCAGGCTCGAAGCACTACTTTCCGCGGCTCTTTCGGCCCTGCAAGAAAAGGAGGCTGACGGTAAACCGGCAGGTGAGGTTAGCATTTTCTTCCGCGACGACGGTCCAGAGGGCGAAAATATCACGGAGGAATTTCACGACATCTCTCATATTCTGCCGGTGGCCGCCGCCCGCAAAACCGACCTGGAAGAATTGGTAGCTACCTATGTGGCCGGCGGCAAGTTTCTTGACTGGTTTACTCCTGAGGTGGGCAAATGTGGCGTCTGCCCCGAGTGCCGTCGGCAGGTCAAGAAGCACCGGGACATGCTCTTGGTTCCCGGTCTCAGCATGAAAACCCGCAACGAGATTGTGCGCGATTTTGGAATCCATACGATTGAGCAGCTGGCTGCCCTTGAGCCCCGCTACGGCTCCCTGCCCGCGCGGGTGCAGGCTTTCAAGAACGCAGCGGCGGTGCAGCTGGGTTGGCTGAGTCCCGAGCAGGTAGAAGAGGTTTATCCGGACGACGCCGCCCTGCTCGATTACTTTGGTTTTGAGTCTGAGCTATGGTCGGTTGAGGGTGACTCCACAGCCCAGGCGCTTCTAGAAGCCGCTGGCAAAGATGAAGAAGCAGATGCAGCAGAAATTGCTCTGGAAGATTATGTGGCGGGCTTAGCCGGTGCCGATCAACTTAGCCCCGATGAGCTGGCTATCGCCATGGTGGCATCTGCTACCGGCTACCACCGCCGGGAGCGCAGCCAGTTTTGGACCGACCATTTTCAGCGCCTTGCCAACGATATTGAAAGCTGGGAGCAGGCCCGCAACGTGGCTATCTTTGACCGAGTGGCAGTCGAAAAAGACTGGGCTAAAGACCCCGAGCGCCCCAGAGCCCAGCCCAGCCGCCTGCTGGGGGTGCGGGCCAGGCTGGGCGAGGGCTCGTCTTTCAAGCCCGGCGACTCGGGTCTCTTTCTCATGTACCGGGCTCCCTTTCCACCACACGTTGCCGCCGACTTTGCCAAGCAGGTAGCGCGAGCCGGGGAACACCACGAGTTTGATTCGGTACGCTTCGGTGCCTTCAAGGCAAGCGTCGAAGAGATTGAGCCGGGCCCCAACGGTTCCACCTTTCTGAAAATCCGCGAGAGCCTACCGCGCGGTGGCACCGAGTTCACCCAGCTGCCCCTGGCCCTGACCGAGGGCCAACCCATAACTACCAAGGCCCAGGAGTCAGCCTTGAAACAGCTTGCCGAGCAGGTAGGCGCAGCCCTGCCCGAGCTCCCGCTGACCGCCGGAGTCGACATCCTGCGGCGGCGTCGTCCTCGTCTTAAAGGTGGGGCAGACCTACCCGCCCGCGATGAAGCCGCCCACGGTAGCAATGCCACCATCGAGGCAATTTTTCAGGCGGTTTCTGCCCTGGATGATTCCTATGTGGCGGTGCAGGGGCCTCCGGGCTCGGGCAAGACCCACCTGGGTGCCCACGTGATTGGCAGGCTGATTGATAGGGGCTGGAAGATTGGCGTGGTGGCGCAGTCGCACGCGGTGGTGGAGAACGTGCTGGCGGGCTGCATTAAGAAGGGCACCGTGCGGGCTGAGCGGGTAGCTAAGTTCGCGGGAAAAACCAAGATGGAGGATGCTCCCTGGGGTGAAATTTCTGAAGCAGAGCTCTCCGAGGCACTGGTGGCACCCGAGGGGCTCTTGTTTGGCGGTACCGCCTGGGATTTCGCCTCGGAAAAGAAGTTTCCCGAGCAGTCCCTAGATTTGCTGGTGATTGATGAGGCGGGCCAGTATTCTCTGGCGAATACGCTGGCGGTGGCGCGGTCGGCCCGGAACCTGCTGCTACTCGGCGACCCGCAGCAGCTACCTCAGGTTACCCAGGGCGAACACGATTATCCGGTGGATACCTCTGCGCTGGGCTGGCTCTGCGCCGAGAACGAGACTCTACCGGCTGAGCTGGGCTATTTCTTGGATGTTTCCTGGCGAATGCATCCGGCCCTGTGCGCCCCAGTTTCTGCCCTCTCCTACGAGGGAAAGTTAGGTTCGGCGCAGGCTGGTTCGCAGCGCCTGCTGGAGGGCTGGGAGCCGGGGGTTTTTCTGGCCCAGGTGGAGCACTCGGGCAACACCACCGCCTCGGTGCAGGAGGCTGATGAGGTGGTGCGCTGGGTGCGCGAATTTGAGGGAGCCCTCTGGACGCCGCAGCTCGGCTCAACTGCCCCGCGCCCGCTGACCGGCGCTGACGTGCTGGTGGTTGCCGCCTATAATGCGCAGGTTGATCTGATTGCCGAGAAGCTGGCGGCAGCCGGTTTGAGCGAGGTGCGGGTGGGTACGGTAGATAAGTTCCAGGGGCAGGAGGCTCCGGTGGTTCTAGTGTCTATGGCGGCATCCTCTGCGGGGGAATCGGCGCGAGGGGCGGAGTTCCTGCTCTCTGCCAACCGGCTGAACGTAGCGATTTCCCGCGGCCAGTGGTGCGCGGTGCTTATTGAGTCAACGCAGCTGACCAGGTATTTGCCCACCACGGTGCAGGGGCTGAACCAGCTGGGCAGGTTTTTAGAGCTGAATTCTTCGGCACGGCCCTTGGGCGGGGCGCACGGTGCTGGGGCTGGCGAGTATGGTGGAAATTAGGGAGGTTTTATGGTCTTGCATCCTACGCATATGGCGCGCACGCCCTATCTGTTTCATTTTCAGGGGCAAACAGTGGCCATGGGTGAGCCGCGGTTTCTGTATGAGATTAACGAGCTGCTTCTCAAGGCAAAGCAGGCCACGCGGCCGACTTTTTGGGATCAGGCCTACCTGGTAGATGCTGCCCAGGATAATCCAGACTTAGAGGTGGCCGGGGTTGAGGGGTTTGCTGGCTTTGCGGCTCCCGATGATTATAATCTGCTCAATTCCGTGGGGTGCGACCTAGACCGGGAAGATTTTTGGACGGCGGTTGAGCGGGGAGTCTTTGCCACGGCCCAGTGGCCGGTGGGCAATGCACCCCTTTTTATGCCGGAGACTCCGCAGTGGCTGGCCAATGCGCGCGCCTGGGAGTTTGACCCGATTTTGCCTCCCGATGGGCCCGGCAGCATGGGCGGCTGGGCGCGAGTGGCTAGCCGTGAGGGAGCAGGCCAGCCGGTGGGCCTCTTTCAGCTGACCGACCCTGATTCTTTTTGGGTGCTGGGGTCTGCCGATGATTTGGATGAGGTAATGAACCTCTGCCGGGAGCTGGGGCGAATTCGCTCGGGCTTTGATCAGGCAACCGGCTATCTTGATGATTCTGCCCGTTATTCCTGCCTTGCCCTGCCTCTCTCCTGCCGCCACGCCCTTGAGGAGGAGCTGTTTTTGGTGGGCGTTGATGTGGAGTCTTTGTTCTGGGAATAGGCTCACTCCCCCTAAAATTCCGCCATACTGGAACCATGTACCTTCTCACCCTAATCCGCCGCAACGCCCAGGCAACGCTCACCCCAGAAGCCCTGCTAGGCAGGCTTGAAGCAGTCGAACCCAGCATCGGCTTCACCCAAACCTACCCCGATGAACTCCAGGGCGCCTTTGACACCGCCGAATCCGCCGCCCGAGCCATGCTTCTGGCCGCCCAAAATAACGCCTTCTGGGTAGGAATCGGAATCGGTGAGCTCAAAGCGCCCCGCTTTGCCTCAGCCTTAGGCGCAGTAGCCACCACCGACTGCACCGGCGACTCTCTCGACTTCACCCGCCTGGCAGTCGAACAGGCACAAACCGGCTCGCCGGCCCGCGGCGTCGTCATTCTTTCAGCAGACCGTACCTTCTCTGAGCAGGCCACCGGCCTGGCGCGGCTGCTCTACCGCGTAGCGGCCAACCGCACGACGGCGGAAAATCGGGTCATCGACCTGGCTGTGCCCGGGGTGCGCGGCCAGCAAAAAGCAATCGCGGCAGCCCTGGGAATCTCGGCCCAGGCGGTCAGCAAAACCCTGGTGCGGGCCCTCTACCAGGAACAGGAAGCAGCCCTGCCCGCACTGGTGGAACTCATGATTAGACTAGATCAGCCTTAGCACTCCCTGACCTCGCGGTATCAGTGCAGCAACCAAGAAATCAGTAGCATGGCAGGAACAGCCGCCACCGTTGAAAGCAAAACAATATCTCGGCACAAAACCACTGACTGCTGGTAGCGCGCCGCATAGTTAAAGAGGTTCTGAGCGGTGGGCAGACCACCCAGAATAGTGGCTGCCACCAGGTCGTCTTGGGGCAGGGCAAAGAGGTACTTTCCCGAAAGATAGGCAACCAGGGGCATTACCGCCACCTTAAGAAAAACCGCGGTCAGGGTTTCAGCCCGCTGGTCTTTGACCGTCAGCGGCCTATTACCCCGCAGAGACATACCGAAAGAAATTAGAATCAGCGGAATACCCGCACCGCCAATAATATCCAGGGGCTCAAAAATCACCTCGGGCACGCCCCAGCCCAGAGCATTAACCGCAATGCCCAGTGCCGAACCAATCACCAGGGGGTTACGAACGGGCTGGGTCAGAACATCCCTGGGCCGGAACCTACCGTGGGCAATAATATCCATAGAAGCCAGCAGAGGCGGGGTAAGAAAAATCAACTGAAAAAGCAGAATGGGAGCCACCTGGGCAGGGTCTCCAAAAATATAGATCGAGACCGGCAGGCCCATATTGTTGGCATTGAGCATACCCGCCCCCGTAGCACCCATAATGGTGCGGCCTGCCCCTTTCTTCGCCAGCACCCCAAAAACCAGCCCGTAGAGGGCCGCCACCACCACAAAACTCACCGCAGCCACCGGTAGGCGGCCACTAAAAATCACCGAAAGATCAGCCTGCGAGAGGGTCACAAACATCAGCGCCGGCAGGGCGATGAAGAAAGCAAAACGGTTGAGCACCAGCCCGGCGTTCTTCTCAAGAATCTCAAGTCTTGCCACCAGGTAGCCCACTGCCACCACAATGCCAATAATCGAAAAACCCTCAAGAACGCCCAGCATGAAACCTCCCAAATTCAAGGGAAATTCTACTGAAAGCTAGCGCCCTCTACCCTCTTATTTCCCACCATGACTCGGCGAAACCGTACAGGTTGAACCGGGTAGCCGCCAGCGGTTTTCTGCCACAGCCCTATAGACCTTCTCCGCCACCGGCCTCAACCCCGGCGCCAGCATCAGGGCACCGGCACACCTTACCCAGCGGCGTCCACTCGTTTTCAAAGCCAGCGCAATCGCCACCGCACCGTAGCAGACCTGCCCGCCCTCCAGCACCAGCGGAATCGCCCGGGCAAAACGCCCAAAATCAACCCCGTGAACCAGAAGCTCCTCGTTCCAACCCGGAGCAATCTCCACACCCAAATCTAAACGCCCCAGAAAAGTAGCAGCGCGAGCGCAGAGACCGCAGTCGGGGTCAAAGAAAAGAATCATGTTGTGAGCCTACTGGATAAAGCCTTCCTGCTTCATCCAGTCATAGGCAACGTTAGCGGGTTCCTGGCCCTCAACATCCACCTTCAGGTTCAGCTCGCGCATAACATCGTTATTGAGCGCCTGGCCCACCTTATTGAACTCATCGGCCAGCTCGGGGTACTGCTCAACCACGTCGGTTCCCATTACCGCTGAAGCGTTATAGGCGGGAAAATACTGGCGGTCGTCTTCGAGCACGGTCAAATCCAGGGAGTTAATACGGCCGTCGGTAGTGAAAACCTCACCGAAATTGCAGGTGCCCTGGTCTGTAGCGGTATAGACCGTACCGGTATCCATAATCGAGATATTAGACTCCGGCACGCCGTCTGCGGCACCGCGCTCTAGCCCGTATGCCTCAAGCATTCCGTTGAAGCCATCGGGGCGGGAATTGAACTCGGTCTCCAAGCACATGGTGCGCTCTTCAACCGGAACCTTCGCCATGTCGGAGAGCTTGCTGATGCCCTTCTCCTGCGCATAGTCAGACCGCACCGCCATAGCGTAGGTGTTATTCAGCGGGCTGGGCTCGCCCCAGGTTAGGCCGTTCTCCAGGTCAGCATCATGCACCGCCTTATACATTTCAGCGCTATCGGCAATGGTGGTGCCCTTGCCCATGTAAGAGAGCCAGGCGGTACCGGTGTACTCCCACTCCATATCAACCTCACCATTGACCAGCACTTCGCGGGCAGGCTGGGAACCGGGAATGTTGGTCATATCCACCACGTCAAAACCCGCTGCCTGGGCGGTGAGCACAGCAATCTTGCCCAGAATCAACTGCTCGGTAAAGTTCTTAGAACCGATGGTCAGGCTCTGCCCTTCGGCGCCGGGCACCGGCTGAATACTGCCAGCCTCGGCCGCAGGTACCTCAGAGGTAGAGGGCTTTAACCCGCACCCGGTGAGGCCCAAGACCGAAATCGCCGCAATAGCAGCAAGGCTACGCATTCTTGAAGTCTTCATGTCTAAAGCCCCTTCGGAGTTGCAAGGTACTCGACCACGCGAGCAATCCAGTCAATAATCAAGGCAAAAACAGCCACCAGCAAAGAACCAAAAATCAGCACCCGGTCCAGAGCCAAATTCACCCCGGTGGTAATCAGCAGACCCAAGCCACCGCCGTCAATAAAGGTCGCCAGGGTAGCTGAACCCACCAGCAGAACCAGGGCGGTGCGAATACCGGCAAGCATCACCGGCACAGCCAGGGGAAGCTCAACCTTCCACAGCACGGTCAGGGCGCTCATGCCCATGCCCCGTGCGGCCTCGATGAGCCGCGCGTCCACAGCGTCCAAGCCCACCATAGTGTTCTTGAGAACCGGCAGAAAAGCGTAGGCCACCAGGGTGACCATCGCTGCGGGGGTGCCAAAGCCCATCCAGAAAGCAAACAGCACAATCAGACCCACAATGGGGGCAGCCTGGCCGATGTTAGCCAGAGCCATAAACAGCCCGGATACGCCGCGGAAAGGCCTGCGGGTCAGCAAAATTCCCAGCGGAATCGCCGTAATCAGCACGAAGAGGGCAGAAACCGCCGTGAGCTTCAGATGCTGAAGGGTCAGACCCCACAGGTAGCCAGGATCCAGGGTAATCCGCTCGGTCTCGGTGAGGTCAGCGGCAAACAACCACCACACCATCAGCCCCAGAATCACCGCCAGCGCAATGGGCTGAATAACCAGGGCCTTCCAGCTACTGCCGGCTGTGAGATCCGCAGTTTTCTCGCTTGTTGTTGCGCTCATGCACGCTCACTCCCCGAGCCCTTGAGGTTAGGGTCTTCCCCCACCACGTCCTCAGCGGGGTCAAGGCTACTGTAGTTTTCCCACTTCTGGCGGTCGGTCTCAGACCACTCCCGGTTAGCCGAGGTCAGCCACTCGTCTTCCTTCTGCTGATCGTCTTCAGCCATCTCATAGGTAATCACCCCGTTCTCAGCGGTGGTTGCCACGGGAATAGCGCCGGTGTTGTGGCCCACCGGAACCGAGACCTCCTCCACTGCCTCGTGCGAGAGACCCTCAATAGCGCGAATCACCGTGTTCACGGTAATCACGCCCCGGTAGCGGCCGCGAGCGCCGGTCACCGCCGCCTCCGATGAGCCGGCCACCAGCATGGTATCCAGGGCGTCGTCGAGGGTCGAGGATTCACCCACTGTGGGCACACCCTTTTCATCGGGAAGAACTACCGTGGACATCTTCTCCAGATGCCTGCGGGAAATCCAGCCCACCGGGCGGTCGTGCTGATCAAGGACGACGCCGCGGATCGCGTGCGCTTCCGTGAGGCGGTTAGCCGCCGCGGCGGCGTCCTCACCCAAATCCACCGTGGGCAGCTGGCGCATGCGCACGTCGCGAACGCGAGCCAGGCCCAGCTGCTTCAGACCCGCGCCGGAGCCGATAAAGTCTTCCACGAACTCGTTAGCGGGGTGGGCAAGAATCTGCTCTGGGGTACCGTACTGCTCAATCTTTCCGCCCTCGTTGAAGATCACGATCCAGTCGCCCAGCTTCACTGCCTCATCGAAATCGTGGGTTACGAAAACGATGGTCTTATGCAGCTCCGCCTGAACGTGAATCAGCTCTTCCTGCAGGCGCTGGCGGGTAATCGGATCCACCGCGCCGAAGGGCTCATCCATCAGCAAAACCGGCGGGTCAGCCGCCAGGGCACGAGCCACGCCGACTCTCTGCTGCTGGCCGCCCGAGAGCTGCTTGGGGTAACGGTCGCGGTAGATCTCGGGGTCAAGAGAAACCAGGTCAAGCAGCTCATCGGTGCGCTGCCTGATTCTCTCCTTATCCCACTTGAGCATCTTGGGAACCAGGCCCACGTTAGCGCCCACCGTCAGGTGTGGCAGCAGACCGCCGGCTTGAATCACGTAACCAATACGACGCCGCAGATCGTCGCCGTTCATCTTGGTGACGTCTTCACCGTTGATAACGATGCGGCCCGAAGTAGGCTCAATCAGCCGGTTAATCATCTTGAGAGTGGTGGTTTTACCACAGCCAGAGGGGCCAACGAACATCACGGTCTGGCCCGCGGGAATCTCAAGAGTCAGCTGGTTGACCGCTGGCTTTTTACTACCGTAAGACTTAGTGACATTTTCCAGCAGAATAGTAGCGCCGGTAATTTTCGATGAATTAGACACGGATACCTCGTGAAGTAGTCAAACGACCCAGCAGAACAAGCAGGCCATCAAGAATAAGAGCAATAACAACCACCGCAACCACGCCGGTGACCACGGATTCAAAAGAATTGGCCCCTCCCAAACGGGACAGGCCAGAGAAAATAAAGCTACCCAAGCCGGGGCCCAGTACGTAGGCGCTCACGGCGGCAACGCCCATAGTCATCTGGGCAGAAACCCGCATACCGGCTAGAATCACCGGCCAGGCCAGGGGCAGTTCCACCCTGAAAAAGGTGGCAACCCGAGACATGCCAATACCGCGGGCAGCCTCTACCAGACTGCGGTCAACCCCGCTCAAACCCACCAGAGCATTGCGCAAAATGGGGAGCAGACAGTAGAAGGTCACCACGGTAACAGCCGGGGCAACGCCAAAACCAAGGGGAGCGATCATCAAACCGATGAGGGCAAAGGATGGAATGGTGAGGCCCACCGCTGAAACAGAATTAGCAATGCCAGAGAGCGTTTTGTTCTGATAACAAAAGGCAGCTATGGCGATAGCTATAACGGTGGCAAGAATCAGACACTGGGCAACCAGGGAAAAATGTTGCCAGCTTGCTGAGAGTATCTGTTCCCACCGATCAGATAGATAAGATCCCATGGAACTCCTCCGCCCTGCGGTGTATCAATCATTAACCCACCTTATCAGGGTGCTTATTTTTTCCAAGGAGTGAGACTGTCTATGACGTTATTGGTCATCCGCACCCTTTTAAAGCCCCGAGGGGTCACATATCGTTCAAGAATTGGCCTAAAACAGCTCTTTTTTGAACGATATGTGACCCCTCGCGGGAGGGAGGGTGAGCCTAGAGCAACGAATCCAAAACCTCCGCCACGCCGTCCTCATAGACACTGAGCGTTACCTCATCGGCGGTATCGATTACCTCATCGGGGGCCTCGCCCATAGCCACCCCGCGCGCTGCCCAGTGCAGCATCTCAATATCGTTGTGGCCATCGCCCACCGCGATGGTGTGCGCTGGGTCAATGTGCAGATGACGCCGTAGCTGTTCCAGGGCAGATGCCTTGGAAACACCGTGGGCGGCCAAGTCTAACCAGGCAGTCCAGCCCACCGCGTAGTTGACCCCGTGCAGACCGGCGGCATAAATAGCGCGCTTGAAGTCCTCCACCGAAACGTCCTCGGCAAAAACCACCACGCGGGTTGCCTTGCCCATCTCGCGCAGCTGCTCCTTGGAGACAGGGGTGGAGGCGGCGCCAAAAGAACCGTCCTGAAAATCATCGGTAGCAAAAATCTCGCCGGTGGGCGACTCCAGCGCCATCTGCGCGTAAGGAATCTTCTCCTGCAAAATCGACACCGCCCGCTGCGGGTTGAAGCTCACGCAATCGCGCACCCGGTAGCCGCGCTCATACTCGGGGGAAAGCTCCAGGGTCACCGCTCCGTTGGAGGTCACCAAAAAGCCTCTTTCAATCCCCAGCTGCCGCGCCACCGGTAGGGCGGCCTGCCGCGAACGCCCGGTGGAAACCACCACAACGTGTCCGGCAGCCACCACCTCGGCAACGGCGGTTTTTACGCGCTCGGTCATGGTGCCATCGTGGTGCACCAGGGTGCCATCGATATCCAAAGCTACTAAATACCGTGCACCTTCTTCTTTGAGCCAGTTACCCGAAACCGGCGGATGCACTCTTAAATG
Source organism: Rothia aerolata (assembly GCF_014635585.1). GTDB lineage: Bacteria > Actinomycetota > Actinomycetes > Actinomycetales > Micrococcaceae > Rothia > Rothia aerolata. The sequence goes on along the minus strand of NZ_BMDC01000003.1, from coordinate 35,801 downwards.
TTCCATTACTGCAATCACGCTTTCAGTCTTATCGTCTGAAAAAGACTCTACCTTTCCTTCAAGCAAAGAAAGAGTGAATATTTTTTAGGGCTTAAGGTAGAGCAGGTAGATTTAAGGTAATCACGACTTTTAGGAGTATGAGTGAAGTCTTCTGACATTCTAAAAACCGTCGGCGCCGCCGCCGGTGCCTCCCTTGCCGGCCTGGCAGCCCACGATGCTCTGCAGAAAAAGCACGCTATTCTTCGCAACTTTCCCGTGCTGGGCCGGGCTCGTTACGGTTTTGAATTTATTCGCCCGGAGATTCGCCAGTACTTCTTTGAGTCCAACCGCGATGGCCGCCCTTTCAGCCGCGATACCCGCGGCATGATTTATGAATATGCCAAGGGTAAGAGCGGGGAAAAGGCCTTCGGCACCGAGCAGAATTTGTCTGAAATCGGCTACGACGTGGTACGCCACACCATGGCACCCGTTCCCGTAATGGAGGCCGAGCCCCGGCAGCGTTTGGGCGGGCCAGACTGCACCCAGCCCTACGACATTTCCCTCTTCAATATCTCTTCCATGAGCTTCGGCGCCCTCTCCGCCAACGCGGTGCGCGCCATGAACAAGGGTGCTGCCATGGGTGGGTTTGCCCATGAAACCGGTGAGGGAGGTATCTCCCCCTACCACCTGGAATACGGCGCCGACCTCATCTGGGAGTTCGGTTCCGGCTACTTCGGTTGCCGCGATGAAGAGGGTAACTTCAACCCCGAGCTCTTTGCTAAGAATGCCGCCTTACCGCAGGTCAAGGGCATTATGATCAAGCTGTCCCAGGGGGCAAAGCCCGGCCTGGGCGGCCTGCTGCCGGCAGATAAAATCACCCGGGAAATCTCCGAAATCCGCCACGTGCCCATGGGCCAGGACTGCATCTCCCCCGCCGCCCACTCTGCCTTTTCCACCCCCTGCGAGCTGATGGAGTTTATCGGGCAGCTGCGCAGGCTCTCCGGCGGAAAACCCATCGGTATTAAGTTCTGCGTGGGGTCAGAGATTGAGGTGCTGGCGCTGTGCAAGGCGATGATTGAGACCGGTATTTGCCCCGACTGGATTACCGTGGACGGCGCTGAGGGCGGCACCGGTGCCGCCCCGATCGAGTTCGAGGATTCGGTGGGGGTTCCGCTAACCAACGGGCTCATTATTGTACAGAATGCCCTGGTGGGCGCCGGTTTACGCGATAAGGTCTCTATCGGTGCAGCCGGCAAGATTACCGGCGGCGCCGACGTCATTCGCCGCATTGCCTTAGGCGCTGACTTCACCAATTCCGCCCGCGGCATGATGATGGCCACCGGCTGCGTTCAGGCCCAGAAGTGCCACACCAACGAGTGCCCCTCGGGCGTTGCCACCCAGAGCAAGTGGCTTCAGCGCGGTATTGACCCCGGCGATAAGGGCACCCGCGTGCGCAACTATCATTTTGGCGTGATGAACTCTGCCAAGCGAATTCTCGCCTCAATGGGCCTGAGCTCTTTCAAGGATCTCGGCCCCGAGCACGTTTTCCACCGCACCGACTCCACCCACGCCCTCTCCTATGCCCGCCTCTACGACTGGTTTGAACCGGGAGCTTTCCTCACCGGCAATGTTCCCGAAGAGTGGCAGGAGCGCTGGGATCGAGCAAACGCCCATTCCTTCACCCCCGAGCACCGCAAGCACCAGCGTGCCTAGGTGTTCTTCCATCGAGTGGCCGCAATAGCGCCGAACGGCCGTGACTAACGCGGCCATTCGGCGTCATCACGGCCACTCACCCAAGTCCGAAAGCAGAGTCTTTTCCCCATGCCCCTCTCCGATCTCTCTGAAAGCACCCAGAACTACCTCAAGACCATTTGGGCTATCTCGGAATGGTCTGGGGATCAAGCCACCACCAGCGTGATTGCCGCCCGCACCGGCAACCGCCTCTCCTCGGTTTCCGATGCTCTCAAGCGCCTCTCCTCCGCTGGCCTGGTGGACTACCACCCCTACCAGCCGGTGCAGCTGACCGAAAGCGGGCGCTACTACGCGGTGCAGATGGTGCGGCGGCATCGCCTCATTGAGACCTTTTTGGTGCAGGTGCTGGGCTACACCTGGGATCAGGTGCACGACGAGGCGGAGTCCCTCGAACACGCCGTCTCTGACTTTATGGTTGACCGTATGGACTCGGTGCTGGGCCACCCGGTGCGGGACCCTCACGGCGACCCCATCCCCACCCCCACCGGCGAGGTAGGGGTGCCCACCATGCTCACCCTCGCCGTGGTTTCCCCGGCCGAGGGTACGCGGTTGGTGGTCGAACGCATCTCAGACGATGACCCCGCGCTACTGCGCCGCTTCGCCGAGATAGAGCTGACCCCCGGCGTCATTCTGAGCTACTCCGCCGGCGGCTTTACCCTGCCCGGCGGGCAGAGTCTGAAGCTTTCAGCCGAGGACGCCGCCGCGGTGTTTGTGCGCGCACTGTAGCTGCCTGCCACTGGGCGAAGAGGTAGACTGCAAAGAAGATGCTTCCCTGGGCTACCACCACCGCGCCACCTGCGGAAATATCCAGGTAGTAGCTGGCATAGAGGCCGGTGAGGGAACCTAGCAGGGAGACCGCCGAAGCAATAAGGAGCATACGGTTGAAGCGGTGGGTGAGTAGCCGGGCCGTGGAACCGGGAATCACCAGCATGGCAACCACCAGCACCACGCCCACCACCTGCAGGGCAACCACGCTGGTGGCGGCAAGGAGCACCAGAAGCAAACCTCCCATGAGCTTGGGGCGTAGCCCCGCCGCCTGGGCAAAGTCGGGGTCAAAGGCAAAGAGTGTTAGATCCTTGCGCTTGAGAAGCAGAACCGCAATCACCAGGGCGCTGAGAAGAAGCACCTGAAGCAGGTCTGAGCCCGAAACACCCAGAACATTGCCAAAGAGCACACTGTGCAAATCGGTCTGCGACGGGGTCACCGACACCAGAATCAAACCCACCGCAAAGAGGGTGGTAAACACGATTCCAATGGCTGAGTCTTCTCTGAGCCGCCCGCTATTTCTCACCCAGCCAATCAGTGCAACAGCTAGTAGCCCTGCCGCAAGGGCACCCACCGTGAAGGGCAGACCCAGAATGTAGGAGAGCACCACGCCGGGCAGAACCGCGTGGGAAATCGCATCGCCCATCAGCGACCAGCCGATGAGAATCAACCAGCAGGAGAGCAGGGCACAGACCAGGGCGGCCACCAGGGTCACGGCAAAGCCCCGCTGCAAAAAGCCATAGCTCAGAGGCTCCCAGAGTATCTCTATCAGGTTCATGACCGCTCCCCTCTCTCGTGAACCGCACTATCCATGCCAAAGGCCAGCGCCAGGTTTTCCGGCCGCAAAACCAGCTGCGGGCTATCGTGAAGAAGCACCCTGTTTTTCAACAGAATTGCCCGGTCTGCATAGGCTCCCAGCCCCTCTACCCCGTGGGTAGCGAGTAGTACCGTAGCGCCGTCGTCCCGAAGCTCCTTTAGCACCTCAATGAGCAGGGCCTCGCTGGCAGTATCCACACCGGCAAAGGGCTCGTCCAGCAGAAAGAGCTGCGCCTTCTGCGCTAGTGCCCGGGCCATGAAGACCCGCTTTTTCTGGCCTCCCGAGAGCTCACCGATTTGGCGCTTACCCAGCTGGGCAAGGCCCACCCGTTCCAGGGCAACATCTACCTCGGCGCGGTCTTGCGCCCGTAGCCGCCGGGTGATTCCCAAACCGCGATAGCGGCCCATTGCCACAACCTCGCGCACGCTCACCGGAAAGGTCCAGTCCACGCGTTCGCTCTGCGGCATGTAAGAAACCAGACCGGACTGGCGGGCACGCTCGGGCGACTGCCCCAGCACGGTGATTGATCCGCAGGAAAGGGGCTCCACCCCCATGGCCGCTTTAAAAAGGGTTGATTTACCCGAGCCGTTCACGCCAATCAAACCGCAGAGCACACCGGCTTCGAGGCGGAAGCTGGCCTGCTCCAGCGCCTGCACCGGCCCGTAGTTCACCCCCACGTTAGAAAATTCAAGAGCAATCATTTCGTCAGCCCCTCAGCAATCAGCCGCACATCATAGCGGAGCAGGTCAAGGTAGGTGGGAACATCGCCGCCCTCGTCAGAAAGCGAATCGACGTACAGCGCGCCCCCAAAGCTAGCCCCGGTATCGGCTACTACCTGCCGCATGGCAGAATCATTGACCGTGGACTCGCAGAAAACCGCGGGAACCCGCTTCTCTCTCACCCTATCGATCACTTCTGCGGTGGTTCGTGCCGAGACCTGGGCATCGGAGTTCACCGCCCAGAGGTAGTCCTCGCTGAGCCCGGCATCTTGGGCAAGGTAGCTGAAAGCACCCTCGCAGGTCACCAGGGTTTTGTGCCCCTCGGGCAGGCCTGCCAGGCTCCCCCGCAGCTCCTTCTGAATCTCGCGCAACTCCCGCTTGTACCGAGCAGCGTTGGTTTCAAAATCTTGAGCGTGCTGAGGGTCTAACTCTGTAAGCGCCCGCACCGTGTTATCCACATAGATTTCCGCGTTCGAGGGGCTCATCCAGGCGTGCGGATTCTGCTGGCCCTGAGCCTGGCCGTCTGCAATGCTGATGGGCTCCACGCCCTGCGAGAGGGTCACCGTCTGCGCTTTTGAAGAGGCCGTGAACTGGCCGAGCCAGCCCTCTAGTCCCATGCCGTTGGCAAGTATGAGGTCAGCATCTTGCGCTTTCTTGACATCCGAGGGGGTGGGCTCATACTCGTGGATTTCCGCCCCCTGTTTGGTCAGCGATTCGACCCTAAGGTGCTCCCCGGCGATGTTGCGGGCAATATCCGCCAGCACGGTGAAGGTTGCCAGCACGGTGGGCTGGTGGTTACTTGCGGGTTGGTTACTGCCCGGCGCGCTACAGCCGCTAAGGACGACGCCGCCCACCACCGCCAGCGCCACCGCGACTTTGCGGGGGCGAAGATGCACGCCATGGCCGGGATCTTGCTTTCTTTTCATGGGCCCACTTTCTCTTGAGAATGGTTCTTAGGAGAAAGTGTAGCTTAAATTGTTCGTCTCAACGAACTTTTTGTGCCGGAGGGTTTGAAGGCGGGGTTTCAGTAGGTCTAGAACCCTTCAGTACATCTACATTCCGGGCCAAAACCCTTTGGTACACATCAATTGCCAGGCAGGTTCGCTCGGTACACCTGTATTCCAAGTCAAAAACATCTCGGTACACATTCAGAGCGCCAGTACACATCTACACATGTACTGGCGCTCTGAATGTGTACCAAACAAAATCTGCCCCGAAATTCTCCCACCCCGCGCAAGAAAAAGCCCCTCAGCCACCCCGTGAACTTGACAGTTCACGGGGAGCTGAGGGGCGTCGTCCTAAAAATGCAGTCTATTAACAGTAGTCCTATGACCGCACAGGGCAAACCCTTCCTAGGCAGAGCATGCTAGGCATGGCCGCATCAAGTCGGCTACTTCTTCGCGGCCACGGGAATTACCTTCAGACCACCCATGTAGGGCTGCAGGGCCTCGGGAATATTCACCGAACCGTCGGCATTCTGGTGGGTTTCCAGAATCGCAACCAGCCAGCGGGTGGTGGCCAGGGTACCGTTGAGGGTTGCCACGTGGCGGGTGGAACCCTTCTTGGGCTTGCCGTTGGCGTCTACGGTATCTGCCATACGCTCGCGCACGTTCAGACGGCGGGCCTGGTAGGTGGTGCAGTTCGAGGTGGAGGTGAGCTCGCGGTAGGTACCCTGGGTGGGAACCCATGCCTCGCAGTCGAACTTGCGGGCAGCGGAACCGCCGAGGTCACCGGCAGCGGTATCAATCACCCGGTAGGAAAGGCCGCACTTGGCCAGCATCTCTTCTTCCCAGGCGAGCATCTGCTCGTGGATCGACTCGGCCTCCTCCTGGGCCGCATAAACGAACATCTCAGCCTTGTTGAACTGGTGCACGCGAATAATACCGCGGGTGTCTTTACCGGCAGAACCGGCCTCGCGGCGGTAGCAAGACGACCAGCCCAGGTACTTCAGCGGCCCATCGGAAAGGTCAATAATTTCATCGGCATGGTAGCCGGCCAGCGCCACCTCTGAGGTGCCCACCAGGTAGAGGTCATCGCGCTCAAGGCGGTAAATTTCGTCGTCGTGCTTGACGTTGAAGCCGGTGCCGTTCATGGTCTCGGGGCGCACCAGGGTGGGGGTGGTCATCATGGTAAACCCGTTAGCAATAGCCTGATCCAGCGCCATGCTCAGCAGCGCCTGCTCCAGGCGGGCCACGTAACCCTTGAGAAAGTAGAAGCGGGAGCCAGAGACCTTGGCACCGCGCACCATATCGATACCGTCAACCAGCTCACCGATTTCCAGGTGGTCGCGGGGCTCAAAGCCTTCTGCCGAGAAGTCACGGGGGGTGCCCACGGTCTTGAGCACCTCAAAGTCGTCTTCACCACCGGCGGGAACGCCGTCAATAATCAGGTTCTCAATGGTCAGCAGCAGAGAATCCAGCTTCTCCTGGGCATCATCAGAGTTAGCCTTGGCATCAGAAACCCGCTGAGAAAGCTCCTTCACCTCGGCCAGCAGGGCCTGCTTTTCCTCGCCCTTAGCGGCAACAACCTTCTTACCAAAAGCTTTCTGCTCCGCCCGCAGAGACTCAAACTCACTGATAGACGAGCGGCGGGTAGAGTCCGCTTCAAGAATCTGGTCTACCAGAGTCACGTCAGCGCCGCGTTTACGCTGCGATTCACGGAACAGGTCAGGATTTTCGCGCAGAAGGTTAATATCAATCACGACATTAAATTTACCGTATTCTCCGGGCGGAAGCTGCCAATCTATAAGCAAGCTGTAGCATAGTAAGTATGCAGATGAATAAGAAGAAGGCAATAACCGCCGGTGCGCTCGCCCTGGGAGCCACCTACACGGCGGCGTCCTGGCTCATTGTGAAGTCCGGGCAGAAAAAGCGCCCCGACATCTTTCCCACCTACAGGCCCTGGCACGTGATGCTGGAGCCGGGTGAGCCGCGCCGGGTTGCCGTGGTCTTCAACCCCACCAAGCCCAACGCCCGCTACGGTTGCAAGGTAATCCGCGACCAGGTGGCTGAGGCCGGCTGGGCGGAGCCTATCTTCTACGAGACCGAAGAGAATGACCCTGGCTACTCCATGGCCAAAGACGCCATTGACCAGGGCGCCGAGCTGGTGATCGCCGTTGGCGGCGACGGCACGGTGCGGGAGGTTGCTGCCGCGCTGGCGAATACGGACGTCGCTTTGGGCGTGGTTCCGACCGGCACCGGCAACCTGCTGGCGCGCAACCTGCAGATGGAATACTGGGACATCGCCTCCTGCGTGAACTCGGCCCTGCACGGCAGAATCGAGGCCATCGATATGGTCAAGATGCAGATGACCGGAGAAAACGGCGAGCAGACCGTCCGCAGCTTTGTGGTGATGGGTGGTGCCGGCTTTGACGCGCAGATTATGACCGACACCAACGAGGATCTCAAGGCCCGCTTTGGCTGGGTTGCCTACGTGGAGTCGGGGTTCAAGAACATGCTGACCCCGCGCAGCTCTGTGCGCATGGTCATCGACGACCACCCGCCGGTCCACCGCAAGATTCGCTCCATCCTCATTGCCAACTGCGGCGAGGTGCAGGGCGGCATTAAGCTGGCCGCCACCACCGATGCCCGCGATGGTCAGCTCGAAGTCGTGGTGCTCTCCCCCCGCAATGTCTGGGGCTGGTTGCGCACCGCCTCCCGCTTCCTGCTGGGCCCCAACGTCTTTGACCGGCGGCGTCCCGTCGTCGAACACACCGTGGGCCAGAAGGTAACGGTGGACTTCCTGGGCGAGTCGCAGCCGGTGGAAATCGACGGCGATGTGCTGGATGCCGCCACCCGGCTCGACGCGCACGTGGTGCCCGGCTGCCTCAATATCTCCCTCTACCCCGAAGATCACGTGAGCGTGCGCAAGCTGGCCGATATCCCCCAGGAGATGATTGACTCCCGCGCCAAACTTCAGCAGCAGCTCATCGACTCGGCAGAAACCCTGCTCGATGAGTTCATTGAGACCGCCGAAAACCGCGCGGCCAAGGTCATGAAGTGGTTTGAGCAGAACTAGCCGGGTGGAAAGAAACCCGCTGTCACCAATGCTGGCTTTTGAGTAAATCTCTATACACTAGAAGCCATGCGCTATACCTTTCTCGGCCCCACCGGCACCTTCACCGAATCAGCCCTGCTCACCGTGCCCAGCGCGGTGGTGGGCGAGCGCTTTCCGTCTAACTCCGTTCCGGCAGCGCTCAACGCGGTTCGGGAGGGGGTCGCTGACGCCGCGATGGTTCCCATTGAGAATTCGATGGAGGGCGGGGTGACCGCAACCCTGGATTCCATAGCGCTGGATAACAATCTGCGCATTATCCAGGAGGTACTGGTGCCCATTACCTTTGTGCTGGTGGCCCTGCCCGGTACCGAGATTAAAGATATTAAGAGAATCTCCACCCACTCCCACGCCTGGGCGCAGGTGAGGCTCTGGGCCGAGCAGCGGGTTCCCCGGGCTGAGTATGTGCCGGGGCAGTCTACCGCCGGTGCGGCGATGGGGCTCTTAGAAGATGAGAAGCCCGGCTATGACGCCGCTATCTGCGCCCCCGCGGTAGCCCAGGCCCATCCCGAGCTGGTGGTTCTGGAAGAAAACATTGAGGATAACAAGCAGGCGGTAACCCGTTTTGTTCTGGTGGCGAAAGATCCCGATATTCCTGCCCCCACCGGCGCCGATAAGACCACCCTGGTGGTTCCCCTGCCCGAGGATCGCCCCGGTGCCCTGCTGGAACTTCTGCAACAGTTCTCCACCAGTGGGGTGAACCTCTCCCGCATTGAATCCCGACCTACCGGTGAGTTTCTCGGGTCTTACTTCTTCTCCATTGACGCCGACGGACATATTTATGACGCCCGCATGCGCACCGCCCTGCGCGGCCTGCACCGGGTCTCGCCGGGTATCCAGTTTCTTGGCTCCTACCCGCGCGCTGATTTCCGCAAGGCTGAGATTGACTCGATTCACAGCGAAGATGCCTTTGATTCAGCCCGCGACTGGGTAGAAAGCCTCTTTCCCGGCGGCCGCCCCGAGCAGTTGCGCCACCACAAGCACTGGTAGACCGCTTAGGAGTCTGCCTCTTCGATGACCTCGCGCAGGTCATCGCGCCTTAGATCCGAGGAGCGGAAGTGCTTGTTGCGGTAGCCTGAGCGGCCCATCATGTGGGCGGCGATGGGAATGGTCAGCAGCTGGAGCAGCAGGGCAACCAGCAGCACCGGCGCCAGTTTCCAGTCACCGCTGTAGAGCCCCACCGCCAGTAGGAGCATCATCAGACCAAACACCTGCGGTTTGGTTCCGGCGTGCAGGCGGGAGAGGAGGTCGGGAAAGCGCACCAGTCCTACCGCAGCGCCCAGGGCCATGATTGCGCCTCCGAGCACGCAAATACCAACGATAATTTCTAGCATTTACTGCTCCTTTCCTGCACTCACACGCCGGGATGCGCGAGTGGACTTGGCACCCTTGTTCTTGCGCTTGCGGGCAGCTGCCTGCCGGCGGACTGCCTCTAGGCGCCGGGCCGAGCGCGGGTCGTTTTTGTTGACCTCCTGCAGGCGCGAGGGGCGCAGCTTCTTTTCTCCGGACGGCGTGTTTTCGGCGTAGCGCGCCACGGTCACCGATCCCACGAAACCGATGGTGGAGGCGGCCACCAGAAGAAGCACATGCTCGTAGGAGTCGCTGGCAATCATGTGCATGCACAGGGCGGCAACGAAGATGGAGAGCAGGAGGTCGGTTGCAAGCACGCGGTCAAGCAGGGTGGGGCCGCGAAAGATGCGGTAGAGCGTGCCGAAAGATGCCAGCACCAGCATGATTCCGGCAATCCAGAGTACCGCCGTCATAGGGCCACCTCTTCTCGTTCGTCGTCTAGAATCCGTTCGTATTCTTCGCGGGAGCCAACCGCCTTGAGAATCATGGTCTCTACGGTGCGCACCTGCTTGATAAAGTCGTTGATCTCTTCTTCGGTCTCAGTGTTAATCACATGGAAGTAGAGCACCGAAATAGTGCGGTCTACCTCCACCACCACGGAGCCGGGAATCACGGACATGGAGTGGGAGATAGCGGTAATCCACAGGTCTGAACTGGTGCGCAACTGCACCGCAATAATCGAGTTGTTGAGCGGGTGCTTGAAGGTAATAGCCACCCAGAGCAGCTGCACGCTGGCCTGGGCAATCTTCCACACCAGATAAACCAGGAACTTCAGGGCGTACCAGAGGTTAAAGTGGTTTGAAAGGTAGAGGGTGGGGAGCTTAAAGACCGCCAGCGCCAGCAGCGATAGCAGAATACCCATGGCAAGATTGGGCAGCTTGAAATCCTGCCAGAGGGCGCACCACACAAAGGTCAGCCAGGCAACCGAGGGCACCCAGTGCATCAGGAATGATTTCATTCTGAAGTCTCCTTGGTCTCTTGGCTCTCTAACTCAGTGTTTTGCTGGGCCAGGCTTTCATCGAGATAGCCCTGCCTGGTCAGGGAGGGATCTTCAAAGACCGCCTGAATGTAGAGGTCGGGGTTACGCAGGTTGTCAGAGGCCCGGTCTGAGAAGTGGAAGAGGGGGCCCGCCACCACGGTGAGCAGGGCACCGATTGCTACCAGCCCAACGGTAGGAATAACCATGGTGGGGCTAATGCGCTTGTAGTCCTGCTCGTCCAGCACGCCGTCGGCCTCAATATCCTTCTCAGCCCGCAGCAGAGAGGCGGTGGGCTTCTCGGCGTTCTTGGCCGGGCGCCAAAAAGCCTTGTTCCACACGCGGGCAAGGGCCAGCAGGGTCAGTAGCGAGACCAGCACGCCCACACCCGCCATCAGGTAAGCCTGCCAGGTGCCCACCTCAACCGAACCCTGGAGCAGCCCCACCTTGCCCAGAAAGCCCGAGAAAGGAGGAATGCCGCCCAGATTAATGGCCGGAATAAAGTAGAGCACCGCCAGCCAGGGGGTAATCTTCAGCAGACCGCCCAGGCGCTGAGTATTGGCTGAGCCGCCACGACGCTCCATCAAGCCAACCACCAAGAAGAGGCCGGTCTGAATCACAATGTGGTGGGCGAGGTAGAAGACCACCGTGGTCAGACCCAACTCGCTATCAAGGGCGATGCCCCAGATCATGTAGCCAATGTGGCTAATCAAGATAAAGGAGAGCATACGCTTGATATCGGTCTGCGCCAGCGCACCCAAGATTCCCACGAAGAGGGTCAGCACCGCCACGATGGAAAGCAGGGTGGAGAGCCCACCGCTGGGAAAGAGCAGGGTCTCGGTGCGGATGATTGCGTAAACGCCCACCTTGGTGAGCAGACCCGCGAAGACGGCGGTAACCGGAGCGGGTGCCGTGGGGTAGGAGTCGGGCAACCAGAGGGAGAGCGGGAATACCGCTGCCTTGATACCGAAGGCAATCAGCAGCATCAGGTGTAGCTGGTACTGGGTGCCGGTGGGCAGGGTCTGAAGCTTCATCGACAGATCAGCCATGTTGATGGTGCCGGTGGAGGCGTAGACAAAGCCGATGGCGGTGAGGAAGAGCAGGGAGGAGACCACCGAGACCACCACGTAGGTGGTACCGGCACGAATACGTGGGGCATTGGCGTTCATGGTAATCAGCACGTAGCTTGCCATGAGCAGGATTTCAAAGCCCACGTAGAGGTTAAAGAGATCCCCCGCCAAGAAGGCGTTCGAGACACCCGCCAGCAGAAGCAGGTAGGTGGGGTAGAAAACCGAGATGGGAACCTCGTGGTCGTCGTCAGCAATATCCTGGCCGGTGGCATAGACCAGCACCGCCAAAGAGATGGTGGAGCTGACCACCAACATCAGCGCCGAGAGCTGGTCAACCACCATGGTGATGCCGAAGGGGGCCTGCCAGCCACCCAGCTGAACGGTCTGGGGCCCGGAATTCCAAGAGGAAATCAGCAGGGTCACCTCTACCGCCAGCACCGCCACAATGGCAACGAAGGCGATGAGTCGCTGGGCTTTTTCCCTGCGGGAGAGCACAAAGGTAACTGCCGCGGCAAAGAAGAGCACCACGATTGAGAGCGGGGCAAGAGCTACGGTGTTCATGCGCGCTCTCCTTCCTGGTTCTGGCGGTCTTGGGTAGATTCGGCTTTCTTTTCCTTGCGTTCTTCAAGCTTTTTCTCCGCCTGCTGGCGGCGCTGGGAAAAGGCAGCGAACTCTCTCTCGCGGGTGCTTTCGTTACTGTCGAACTCTGACTCGTCGAACTCCGCCACGGCGTCCTCCTCAGGATCATAGGCACCCTTGGCGGCCACCTGCTGGTCCTCGTAGTCGTCCAAAATGGCGTCTCCACGGGAGAGTAGCCAGGAGCGGTAGATAATACCGAGCAACAGCGCCGTCACCGCAAAGGAAATCACCACGGAGGTAAGCACCAGCGCCTGCGGCAGCGGGTCAGAGTAGGCCGCCGGATCAATAGATTTGTCGTAGAGCGGGGAAAGCCCTGCGGCACCGCTGGCGTGGAAAATCAGAATATTGGTGGCGTTGGTCAGGAGCATCAGCCCCAACAGCACGCGGGTCATCGTACGGTCGAGAATCAGGTAGACCCCCACCCCGTACATGACTCCCATGACTAAAATCAGACTGAGATCAATGGGCATTACCGCTGGCCCCCTGCACTACTAGCTTTCTTTTTCTGATTGCGAGCCTTTCGGTTTTCATCGAGCTTTTGATCCACCTTTTCACCCAGGGAACGCAGAACATCCAGCACCAGGCCAATCACCAGCAGGTAAACTCCAATATCGAAAATTACCGCGGTCACAAACTTCACGTGGCCGAAAATCGGCATGTCCCATTCCAGGGTGTAGCTGGTGAAGGCGGGGTCTCCCAGAAGAATCGGGAAGAAGGCGTAGGCGGCGGCGATACCCAGGCCCAAGCCCAGGAAAGTACCAGCCGACATGGGGGCAGCCGCTCGCAGCTCCTCGCCGCGGCCGGCCAGATAGCGCACCGCCATCGCAAGGCCCACCAGCAAGCCGCCGGCAAAGCCACCGCCGGGGAGGTTGTGGCCGCCCACCAGCATGTAGAAGGAAATGATAATCAGGGTGTGGAAAAGCAGCCTGGTCATCACCTCCAGCAGAATCGAGCGGCGCTCGGGCGGAAGCGTTCGTCCTGCAACAATAAAGGGATCGCGCCGCACGTTGGAGAAAGCGCCGGCTACCCGCTGCTCGGTGGAGAGGTTGGTGCGACGGGCAAAAGAGGCCTCGATGCGCTTCATGGCGGTGGTATCGAGATTCCGCTCCCGACCACGGTCGCCTCGGCCCTCGATAAAGAGCAGGGAGGCAACACCGGTTGCCGCCAGCGCCAGCACCGAAATCTCACCGAAGGTATCCCAGCCACGAATATCAACCAGAATCACGTTCACGATGTTCATGCCGTCGCCGTCTTCATAGGCCATCTTGGGCAGGGCGAGCGAAATCGGGTCGAGCTCCCTCGACGAGAAGGTGAACATAGCCAGCGCCATCATCAGCAGACCGAAGCCAACGGAAATCACCACGCGCAGGGTGCGGCCGGCTCTTTCGCTGTTCTTCTTGATCTTCTCGGTGCGGATGTTGCGCGGAAGCACACGCATGGCAAGCACAAAGGCAACCATCACAATGGTTTCTACCAGCAGCTGGGTCAGCGCCAAATCCGGTGCCGACCGCAGGGCAAAGAGCAGGGCCACGCCGTAGCCGGTCACCGAGACCATCAGAATCGCCAGAAAGCGCTTCCGAGCCCAGAGCACCACCAGCGAGGCAATAATCATCACCACTGCAATCGCCCATTCGGCGGGATTGACCTTCACCTGAATGTTGGCAAGCGGCGGGGTCTCTTTCACAAAGAGCACCACGGTGGGCACTACCACCGCGGTGGTGAGAATAACCGAGAGGTAGAAGCCCAGCGAACCGCGCTGGGTGCGGGCAGTGACCCAGACCGCCAGGCGGTCAAGCGCGTCAATAATGTCGCGGTAGACGATGGACGCCGCCGGCCAGCTGGGGAGCTTCTTCTGCGCTTCTTCTACGGGACGGCGCGCCAGGAAGAGCAGAACACCGGCGGTGATAATACCTAAGCTGGTGAAGAGGGCGGGGGTCAGCCCGTGCCAGAGAGCCAGATGCAACTCATAGTCGCCAAAAGGCTTCACGTAGCTTGCCGCCCACTTGTGTACCGGCTCAGGGTAGAGGCCGTAGGCGATGGTCAGCAGGGTCAGAACCGCCGGGGCCGCAATAAAGCTGGGGCTGACCGGGTGGAAGAGGGTATCGGGGCTCATGCCCTTGCGGTCGGCCTGTGCGATGGTAGCACCGTCGCAGAATTCCAGCTGCGAGGCGTCTTCGAGGTAGGAGACGGGCTTGACGGCAAAGGCACCCCACACGAAACGGGCCGAGTAGGCAAAGGTCAGCACCGAGCCCAGCACAATCGCTCCCGTGCTGATGAGATCGAGCAAGGCGAAAGTATCTCCGGTGCCCAGCTCGTGCAGGGAGGTCTCGAGCACCGCCTCTTTCGCCACGAAACCTGCTAGCGGGGGCAGGCCAGCCATGGACGCCGCCGAGATAGCTCCCACAGCGAAGAGGCGGGGCGCGCGCCGATAGATGCCGGAGAGCTTGTGAATATCACGGGTTCCAGCCTGGTGATCGATAATGCCCACGGTGAGAAAGAGAGCTGCCTTGAAAAGCGAGTGCGCCAGCATCATGGCGATAGCAGCGTAAAGGGCATCGGGGGTTCCGGCGGCAATAATCAGCGCCAAGAAGCCCAGCTGCGAGATAGTACCGTAGGCGAGAATGAGCTTGAGGTCGGTCTGCTTCAGGGCCACCCAGCCACCAAAGAGCATGGTGAAAGCGCCAAAGAGAACCAGTATCGAGTGCCAGATAGGAACCTCACCGTAACCGGGTGAGAGACGGATCAGCAGGTAGATACCCGCCTTAACCATGGCAGCCGCGTGCAGGTAGGCAGAGACCGGGGTGGGAGCTGCCATAGCTCCGGGTAGCCAGAAGTGCACCGGGAAAAGGGCCGACTTACTGAGTGCGCCGCAGAGAATCAGCACCAGAGCCGTAGAGAGCATAGCCCAGCTCATGGGCCCCTGACCCGCCGCAGCGGCGTCCACAATCTCAGGCCCGCGCGCTACCAGCTCGTGCAGCGAGTAGGTGCCCGCCGACTGACCCAGCATCACCAGGCC
This sequence comes from Rothia aerolata, assembly GCF_014635585.1. GTDB lineage: Bacteria > Actinomycetota > Actinomycetes > Actinomycetales > Micrococcaceae > Rothia > Rothia aerolata. Next base: position 20,665 of record NZ_BMDC01000003.1, on the reverse strand, counting down.
AATGAACATGGCAAGGCCACCGGCGGTGGTCACCGTCAGAGCCTGTAGCGCCGAACGGCGGGCAGACAGGCGGTTTCTGCTGTAGCCAATCAGCAGGTAGGAAAGAATGGTGGTGATTTCCCAGAAGATGAACATCACGATGAAGTCATCGGCGGTAATCAGGCCAAACATGGCGGCGGCAAAGCTAAACAGGTGCGCGGCAAAACCGCCCACTCCCGATGTTGAATGCTCAAAGTAGCTGGCGCAGTAGAAGAGCACCAGGGAGCCAACGCCCAGCACCAAAAGGCTCATGACCCAGGCGAGGGTATCCATGCGGAAGGTTAGCTCAAGATTGAGCTCGGGAATCCACTGCACACTCTCAACCCAGGGGGTACCCCCGAGAATCTGGGAAGTTTTGGTCAGCACAAACACCAGTGCCGCAGCGGGAAAGGCCGCCAGTAGGTAGAAAACCTTATGACCCATCAAACGATGAAGCCAGGGGGTACAGAGCCATATCGCAAGAAAGGCAAGAAGTATAAGACCCACGTTGTGCAAAACCCTCTAGTCCAGTGTGTACAAGCTTTAGTTAATGATAAGCCATCTGAGCATATTTGGGAAAGCCCCAAGAGGCTTTTCCAAGCTAAAAACATAGTATTTTAGCTCCATTTATCTAATACAAACGATGAGACATATAGTTTTATTCCCATCACGCCACAATAAATTAACAACGCCTGCTCCCACTAACATAGCCAGCCCACCGGCCAGCCAAGAAAAACTAGACGCTCAACACTTTTAAGCCTCACCAGGAATACCCGCCTCTAGTCCACCAGTTATGCCCTCTGTTATCTTTTCCCAATCGAAAGAACAAAATGAGCAAGCTCTTTGAACCCGCGCAGGCAGGTTCTATCAAACTTAAGAACCGCATCACCATGGCCGCGCTCACCCGCTCACGCGCCGGCTCAGACGGCGTACCCACCGAACTGCATCGTGAATACTACTCACAGCGCGCATCCGCCGGCCTGGTAGTCACCGAAGGCACCTTCTTTGACGATGTCAACCGTGCCTTCCTGGGCCAGCCCGGTATTACTACCGATGAGCAGGTTGCAGGCTGGAAGAAAGTTGCAGATGCGGTGCACCAGGCAGGCGGCACCATCGTTATGCAGATTATGCACGGTGGCCGTATGACCCTGCCCTCTATCAACAACGGCGAGCAAGCTCAGGCCCCCAGCGCTATTGCACCCGATGCTTCATTGCACGGCGCAAACGGTCGCGAAGAGGTTCCCACACCGCGAGCACTAGAAACTTCCGAGCTGCCCGGCATTGTGCAGGGCTTTGCCGACGCCGCTCGCCGAGCTGTACTCGAGGCAGGAGTTGACGGCGTTGAGGTACACAGCGCCAATGGCTACCTTCTGCACGAGTTCCTGTCGCCTAGCTCCAATAAGCGCACCGACGAATACGGTGGTTCTCCCGAGAATCGCGCCCGCATGACAATTGAAACCGTACGTGCAGTAGCAGAAGCTATTGGATCAGAACGCACCGCTTTGCGTATCTCTCCCCAGCACAACGTTCAGGGTGTTATCGAAAACGACATGGACGACGTCAAGGCAACCTACGGTGCCCTGTTTGAAGGTATCGCCGACCTTGACCTCGCTTATCTCTCAGTTCTTCATGCAGATATTGACGGCGAGCTGGTGGCCCACCTGCGCACGACCTTTGGTGGCTTCACCATTCTCAACAGCGGCTTTGGCCACTACACCGAACTTCCCGAAGCTCAGAAGATTGTTGATCAGAACCTGGCAGACGCCGTTGCTGTTGGCCGCCAGATGATTGCCAACCCCGACCTGGTACGCCGCTGGAACGAAGGTCTGGAACTCAACACTCCCAACGAGGCAACCTTCTACGTACCCGGCGCTGAAGGTTACACGGATTATCCCTTTGCCTAAGCGCGCGAGCGGTGGATTTTAGGCTTAAATCTTGGCGATTTAAGCCTAAAATCCACCATTCGCACCTGGCCAGCGTAGAATTATCAGCGATTCGCACGCTGACCCAAAGGCTCTCTTATGTCTTCTCCCTTTTCTTGGCGCCTGCACGGCGACGGCAAGAATGTTGCCCCCGGCGCCGTCGTAGCCCCCTTGGAACGTCTCAGCTGGGGCCGCACCATCGGCATTGGCGCCCAGCACGTGGTTGCCATGTTCGGCGCAACCTTCCTGGTGCCCCTGATTACCGGCTTTCCACCGGCAACCACCCTCTTCTTCTCGGGCCTGGGCACCGTCATCTTTCTGCTCTTCACCGCAGGCCGCGTGCCCTCCTACCTCGGCTCCTCCTTCGCCTTCATCGCTCCCCTAGCGGCGGCGTCCAACTCCTACGGCCCCGGCGGCGCCCTCGGTGGCATTGTTATGGCCGGTGTGGCCCTGTTTCTGGTGGGCCTGATTGTTCAGTTCGCGGGCACCTGCTGGCTGACCAAGCTCATGCCGCCGCTGGTGACCGGCTCTATCGTGGCGCTTATCGGCTTCAATCTAGCGCCCAGTGCCAAAGACAACTTTATGAAGGCACCGGTCACGGCCCTGGTGACCCTCTCCTCCATCATTCTGATTTCGGTGCTCTTTCGGGGCATGGTGGGCCGTCTCTCCATTCTGTTGGGCGTTATCATCGGCTATCTGACCGCGGTGGTTCGCGGCGAAGTTGATTTCTCTGTGATTGACCAGACCTGGCAGAGCGAGGGGCTCATCGGCCTACCCCACTTTCAGACTCCCGAGTTCCACTGGAATCTGGCGGGCCTCTTTATTCCCGTGATTCTGGTGCTGGTTGCCGAGAATATCGGTCACGTGAAGTCGGTAGCTCTGATGACCGGCGACAACCTGGATCGCTACTCAGGCCGCGCCCTGATGGCAGACGGCCTTGCCACCACCATCGCAGGCGCTGGCGGCGGTTCGGGTACCACCACCTATGCCGAGAACATCGGCGTGATGGCAGCGACCAAGGTCTACTCCACCGCTGCCTACTGGGTTGCCGCGATCTTTGCCCTGCTGCTCTCGATCTTCCCCGTCTTTGGCGCTGCGGTAGCCACCGTTCCCGCAGGTGTGCTGGGCGGTGCCGCCACCGTTCTCTACGGCATGATTGGCATGCTGGGCGTGCGCATCTGGGTGGAGAACCGGGTGGACTTCTCTAACCAGGTCAATCTCACCGCCGCCTCGGTGGCCCTGATTGTTGGTATTGCCGACTACACCTGGGATATTGGCGACCTGCAGTTTGCCGGCATCGCCCTGGGCACCGCCGCCACCCTGGTGGTCTACCACCTCATGGCCTTTATCGCCCGTGCCACCGGTTCAGCGCCCGAGCCGCTAGAACCCTTCCGACTGAGTTCCAAGCCCACCGAGCTGCACAGGGAAGAGTTCTAGTTCGTCCAGCCACCGGTAAGTGACCGAGCCACCAGCAACCTACTGGTGGCTCGGTCACTTAATAGTGGTTCGAGGGAGGCTTCAAGGGCAGAGAGTCCAGGATATAGCGCGCCACCGCTTGCATGCCGCGGGCATTGGGGTGGAAAGAACCGGGCATGTCACCTCCGGCGAGCAGGCCCGAAACCCAGGCGTCGTCGGTGTTGAGCTCGTGGCCACCCAGGGCAGAGGCCTGAACCAAATCCGCACCCGAGAGCTCAGCAGCTATCTCGTTGACCTCAACCACGCCCTCCTGAATTTCCAGCAGGGCCTCCCCCTCACTCTCGCTGAACCAGGGCAGCCAGTGGCTGGGATCGTCGTCGAGCACCGGCAGATAGTCCACCAGCACCACCCTGGCACCACCTACCCGCCGTGCTGCCTCCACAGCGCGGGCAAGGTCGGTGCCAACCCGCTCAATTTTCTCAGGCCCGGGCACCCGAAAGGCAGTGGCATAGCCCAGGGCCCTGCTAATCATGGGCCGGGAAAAGCCCAGGTCATTACCGCCGCAGGAGATGAGCACAAGGTCAGCATCAGCAGGCAGGCCCTGAATCTGCGGGGCAAAGGTAAAGCCCGCTCTGGTGCGCTGCGGGGTGTCCTCTATATTTGCAATGACGGCACCGGAGACCGAAAGGTCCGTGTGGCGAGCGCCGAGTTGGCGGGCAAGCAGGGCTGAGTAGTTGGCGGCAGAGCGCAGTGCAGTGGCGCTGGCTACCGGCTGAATTGAAGGCCCGGCGGCAAAAGATGAGCCCAGGGTGGCGATATGAGAGACCATGCTCTCTAAGATACTCCGATGCTCTCTTTAATGGCCGAGTGCTGGATTTTAGGCTTAAAATCGCAAGATTTAAGCCTAAAATCCAGCACCTGCGATATGGGCCAGTCATGGATTATCCGCGGAAACAAGCTCCCCGTACACCTAGATTCCTGTAGATAGACCTCAGGTACACACAAGTTCCCGTTAAGAGGCCAAAGGTACACCTGTATTCCCTGGGTACACATCTAGATGTGTACCCAGGGAATACAGGTGTACCAACGTCAGCCTGGCAAGAAGAAACGTGTACCTTTCCTACCGTGCTTTCCCGAGAGGCCATTTTTATACCGAAAATCGGAGAAAAACGGTATAAAAATGGCCGCTCGCCAGTCAAAGTAGCCCGTACAGTTGCCCCTGTTTCATTGAGTCGCCGCTTCAGCGACGTTTCGCCGGTCACGAACCGGCGAAACGTCGCTGAAACGGCGTCTGTAATCTAAACGGCGACTCGGTGCACTGCCCCATTCTGGCAAAGTGCCCGAGCATTGGTTTGAAAGGAATCGGCTCCTGAGCAAGGGGCGGGGCGCGCCCAGCACCCCCGCATAAGAAAAGAAGCCGGGCTCCCCAGCCCGGCTTCTTCATCACACACACATTTTCGCTTCTCAGCATGAGGCTCTCTCGAACCTTCTGATATAAATCTAACACCATCAAGCTATAAGCAGGGTTAGTAAATATTTGGAGTTTGCTGGCAAACTGGTAACGGTTTCATATACTTACCGCCAAAACCCCTCAAATTCCCCGGATCTAGGCGGCGGAGCGCTCCTGCTCCCGGTTAAAAAGATCTGCCCGGTTAGTCACGATTCCATCAGCTCCCAGCTCAAGTAGCTCGCGCATCTGCTCGGGGTTATCGATGGTCCACACGTGAACCTCAAGGCCAAACCGGTGGGCGGTAGCGAGAAAACGAGGGGTCACCACCGGCACCCGCCTGCCCAGCACCCGGTAGTGCCGGGGCACCTGTAGGCTGTCAAAGGGTTCCACCCAGCGACCTGCAAGGCGCGCCACCAGCGGCCAGGCTGCGGGCACGGTGCGGCAGACCAGGGAGAAGAGGGTGGTTCCCTCAACAGCAGCGCTAGATTTCACCCGGAGTCCCGGCGCCAGGGCAGCAAATTCCCGCAGGCAAGCACTCCGGCGCTTCTCTGAAAAGGAGGCGATACGCACCCTCTGCCCCGCCCCGGCACCCACCACCACGGCGGGCAGGGCGGCCGCCGAAGCGTCGTCCTTCACATCGATATTGAAAGAGAGGTCGGGAAAGCGGTCCAGCGCCTCGCGCAGGGTGGGAATCCGCGCGCCACCGGCGAGCTCCACCTCACGCACCTGCTCGAAGGTCAGCTCGTCAATCCGCCCGGGGCGGCCCGCCACGCGGTTGAGGGTGGAGTCATGAAAGATAAGGACGACGCCGTCGGCGGTGGTTCGTACGTCTGTTTCGATCCAGCGCGCCCCCTGCTGCGCGGCTGCCTCGAAGGCTTCCAGGGTATTTTCGGGGTGCTCAAGAGAAAGCCCCCGGTGGGCATAGAGTTCTGCGCGTGAAAAAGGCATGGGAACTACTTTAGCGCTGACGCTCCACAATCTGCTCTATCACCTGGGCCACGCCGTCCTCCTCAAGAGCGGGGCAGACCCTGCCCACCACCTTCTGCAAACGGGTGGAACCCGAAGCCATAGCGTAACCGGTGCCGGCCCACTGGAGCATTTCGAGGTCATTGAGCATGTCGCCAAAGGCAACCACCTCGTGGGCAGAAACACCCTGGGCTGTGGCGAATTCGGCCAGCACCTGGCCCTTGTTCATGCCCGGGCGCGCCATTTCCATCAGGGGTAGGCCCTTGATACCCATAGTGAGGGAGAGCCGGTCAGATACCAGCGGCTTCACCTGTTCAAAGAGCTCATCGGGGTCAGCACCGGGTAGGCGCATCAGGTACTTCACTACCCCCTGGTTGGTTGCCAGCACGGGTTCTAGGGCACCGGGCACAATGGTGGCGCCCTGAAGAACCGGGCTCATCTCGTACTCGCCCTGAATGTAGACGGTGTCAAGGGTTTCTAAGTTAAAGGTGGCCCGAGGGAACTCGGCCTCAAGCACCGGGTGCACAGCGGCAATATCTGCCATGTCTGTCAGCTGGGCAGCCACCACTTCGTTCTTGCCCAGATGGTAGAGCACAGCGCCGTTGGAGCAGATCGCGTAGGAATCGTATTTGAGCTGCTCCCTCAAAGGGTCAAGCCAGCGCTGCGGGCGGCCGGTCACAAACACAATGCCTATGCCCGCCGCCGCAGCTGATTCAAGAGCGGCAAGGGTGCGGGGAGTGAAGGTAAAGTCCTTCCCCAGCAGGGTACCGTCTAGGTCGCTGGCTATCAGTTTGATCATGAACTATTTTTCTTCGTGGGTCACGGTCAAGAAAGCGCGGGCAATGCCGTGGAAGAAGAGGTTGAAGTTAACAACGGTCGGTGAGGTGTTTTCGTCAATATCGAGCTCTTCGGTATCAACGGCGGTAACGCAGAAGATGTAGCGGTGGGCGCCGTGGCCAGCCGGAGGTGCCGCACCGAGGAACTCGCGGGTTCCGCCGTCATTGAGGTGCTTGACGCCGCCGAGCGCGCCAGCGCCGCCCTTTGCCACCGAGGTCACCGATACCGGCAGGTTAGAGACAGTCCAGTGCCAGAAGCCGCTGGGTGTGGGGGCGTCAGGATCGAAGCAGGTCAGTACAAAAGACTTGGTTTCTTCGGGGAAGCCAAACCAGGAAAGCTGGGGGTTAACATCCTCGCCGCCCTCAATGCCAAAGAGCTTGGAGAGCATCCAGGTGGGTGCCTTGCCGCCGTCTTCAAGATTCTCAGAGGTCAGGGTGAAGGTGGGCAGGTCGGGGAGGTCCTTGTAGGGATCACGGTCGAGCATAACTACTCCTTTGTTTTTCTACTCGGTTGGTTTATTTGCCCGCCAGAACCTCTTCGAGTTCAGCGCGGGTGGGCGGGTTGGCTCCGGCTCGGGAGACGGTGATTCCCGCAGCGGTAGCAGCGAAGGTAAGAATCTCGGCCAGCTCTTCTTGGCCCAGCTGAGAAATTTTCTTGCTAGCTTCTTTGCCCTCAATGCCGCGGTCGAGCAGGGCAGTAATCAGGGCTGCCATCAGCGAGTCACCGGCACCCACGGTATCGGCAACCTCTACCCGGTGGGCTTCGACGGCAAGGCCTCCGGTCAGGGCGCGGGTTATCGCCCAGGGGCCCATCTCGCCGCGGGTCACAATCACCAGTTCCGCACCGAGTTCCAGCCATGCCCTGGCTGATTCCTCAACGGTGCGGTGCGGGTAGAGCCAGAGCAGGTCTTCATCCGATGCTTTAATGACGTCGGCGTTCGGCACAACCTTCTCTGCCCAGGCCCGCGCCTGCGAGGCATCGGGAATAATGCTGGGTCGGCAGTTAGGGTCGTAGGTTACCAGCGCGTGCTGGTGGGCAGATTTCACGGTTTCAGCCACCAGGCTGGCACCGGGCTCTAGCATGGCACCGATGGAACCCACGTGAACGGCAGATGAGGTGCGGGCGGCTTTCTCCAGCGAAGGCCGCGCGTCTTCTAGTGACCAGTCAATGTCGAACTCATAATCAGCGGCGCCGTTCTCAGCGATGTTTGCCTGGGCAACCGAGGTCTTCTTGCTATCGGCTCCCACCGGCAGAGCAACCCGAGATTCACGCAGGTGCTCATCGATCATGCGGCCGTAGTCGTCGTTTCCGTAACGGCCAATGTATTCAACCTCGTGACCCAAACGTGCAACGCCCACCGCCACATTCATGGGTGAGCCGCCCGGGTGGGCGTGCTTAGCTTGATGGGGGCGGTTTACAACGTCTACCAGGGCTTCGCCAATCACTGTCAACATGGTTTTATGGTATCAGCAGTGTTTGCGCCGTCGGGTCGTAATGAAACCGACATATTAGCCCGGGCGCCCCAAAGTGGAACAAAAACCCTGCACTTGTAGAGGGGGCAAGGTTATGCTTGATGTGCTATCTCGAATCAAAGGCGATGCGACGATGCACGCCTTGGGTTTCGGTAACACCAAGTGCATATTATCCGATCGATACAAAGGCGAATCGATCGAGGAAGAAGGATAGATTCGTGGCAACTTCTACCGAAAACGCTCACCAGCAGTGGCTGACTCGCGAGGCAGATGCAGAGGCAATGATTCCTCTGATTGGTAAGCTCAACCGCGAGAACGGCGTGGTGGTAAGCATTCACGGCCGAAGCCTCGTTAACCGCTCAGTTATTCAGATTCTGAAGCTGCACCGCTTCGCTCGTCAGGTGGATTCTGAGGAGCTTGACCCCGCTAACTCCCTGAAGATTTTGCAGGAACTCGTCAAGCTCGATTTGGGCCCCTGCTCCGTCGGTATCGCCCAGCTGTGGCACAAGTTCGTAGAGTCTGGCTCTGAAGACCTGGCGGCCTGGCTGCGCACCGAGCTTGCCGAGGTAGTGGGCAAGAAGGGTGAGACCGAGATTGAGACCCAGGACGTCGTCCTCTACGGTTTCGGTCGCATCGGCCGCCTGCTCGCGCGAATCCTTCTCGAACGTTCCTCCGGCTCGGGCCTGAACCTGCGCGCCGTCGTCGTGCGTAAGAACGGCGAGAAAGACCTCTTCAAGCGCGCCTCCCTGCTGCGCCGCGACTCGGTGCACGGGGCCTTCCGCGGCACTATCCGGGTAGATGCCGAGAACAACGTAATTATCGCTAACGGCACCCCCATTCAGTTCATCTACTCCTCAGACCCGGCAACCGTTGACTACACCGAATACGGCATCAACAATGCAATCGTGGTAGATAACACCGGCCGCTGGCGCGACCGCGAGGGCCTCTCCCAGCATCTAAAGTCCAAGGGTGTCTCCCGCGTGCTGCTGACCGCCCCCGGCAAGGGCGATCTGAAGAACATCGTCTGCGGTGTCAATGACAACATCATTACCGACTCAGACCAGGTGCTCTCGGCGGCCTCCTGCACCACCAACGCCATTACCCCGGTGCTGAAGGTTATGGGCGATGAATACGGTGTAAAGCACGGCCACGTGGAGACCGTGCACTCCTTTACCAACGACCAGAACCTGATTGACAACTACCACAAGGGCGACCGCCGCGGCCGCTCGGCAGCACTGAACATGGTGCTCACCGAGACCGGCGCCGCTAAGGCAGTGGCCAAGGCCCTGCCCGAGATGGAGGGCAAGCTCACCGGTAACGCTATTCGCGTTCCCACCCCCGATGTCTCCATGGCAATCCTGAACCTGCAGCTGGAGAAGGCTCCCGAATCCAAGGAGTCCCTCAACGAGGTGCTGCGCAACGCCGCCCTGCACTCCTCCCTGCGCCGCCAGATTGACTACACCGATTCCCACGAGGTTGTCTCCACCGACTTTGTGGGCTCCCGTACCGCCGGTGTGGTAGACGGTCTGGCAACCATCGTTACCGGCAACACCGCCATTCTCTACGTCTGGTACGACAACGAGTTTGGCTACTCCTGCCAGGTGATCCGCGTGGTCGAGAAGATGGCGGGCAACTCCGTGCCGACCTTCCCCGCGGCGTCCTAAGAGTCCCTAACCAACTCTGGCCCTCAACGCGGAAAGCACCGCACGCAGGGGCCAGAGCTGGTCAAAAACCTTCACAGCTCATTCATAGCTAAGGTATACATTCCACATAAACCCGCTTTCTAAGCTGAGAACATCAACTTAGAAAGCGGGTTTTCGTGATGAAAAAGCGTAGCCAGGGGCGGGCAGCCCACAGAATTGCCACTGCCGGCGTGCTGACTCTCTCCGTAGCGGGCGCGGGTATTCTAGGCTCCGAAATCTTTCAGGAGGCCACTGCCTCCAAGGTTGCCGGCAGCAGCTCGGTAGACAGCGAATCGTCTGAGACCTCCTCCAAAACCACCTCGCCCTACGTTCAGCAGAACACGCAGAAAAAGGTCACCGGCAGGAGCTCTGGATCCTAATGAAAATTTTTGACTGGGTTCAGTGGACCTCCGACTGCCGTCTCGCTGTTGATACCGAGGACGACGCCGCTGCGGCCGCCGCCCGCCGGGCGGTCTCCTACGAGCTGGAGTCGGTGGAGAGGGTAATGAACCGCTGGGTCAAACACAGCGAAATCTCTCTTATCAACGACTCTGTGCGAGCGCGGGGGTCGGTCAGTTGCAAGGTCAGCGACACCCTGGCCTTCCTCATCATGCAGGCGCTCTACTCCTACGACTTCACCGACGGGGCCTTTGACCCCCGCGTAGAAGATTCCCTGCAGGCCCTGGGATATGGGGCGGGGCTGGAGAGCCTGGATCTTCAGGTGACCTCCGGGGGCAGGCTGGTCTGCCAGCAGACAGGCTCCCTGAACCTACACGATCAGGTGCAGCTCAACTATGAGAATCAGGGGTGGCTTCTGACCACCTCTGCCACCCTGGATCTGACCGCTATCGGCAAGGCATGTGCCGCCGACTTCGCAGCCGAAGCGGCGGCAGAAGCCGCCCAAGCGCCCGTCCTTCTCAGCCTCGGTGGAGACATCTCTACGGCCGGTGCCTATTACTCGCGGGAGAAAAACCCCGGCTGGGCAGTGGTGGTTGAAGATTTGCTGGGCGACCCCCAGGCAGTCGTCGAGCTCATCAATAACGGGGCAATCGCCACCTCAAGTTCACAGAAGCGCACCTGGGGAGAGGCCAGCTGGCACCACATTATCGACCCCCGAACCGGGCTTTCTGCCGAGCCAGACCTCAAGACGGCCAGCGTGATTGCTGAGACGGCGGCTGTAGCCAATGTGCTGGCAACCGCGGCAATTGTCTGGGGCAGGCAAGCCAAGGAGGAACTGGCCCAGCGTAACTGTGCGGCGAGGCTGGTCACCGCACAGAACCTCTTGATTCACCACAACTGGCCGGAGAATACCGAACAGGGATCCGATCCCGAACTGGCAGGAGCCAGCCGTGACTAATGAAGTTTTTTGGGCGATCGCCCGCTCTACCGGAGTGATGAGTCTTTTGCTGCTGACAGCCTCGGTTGCTCTGGGTGTGGCCACTCGTTCAGCAAGACCCCTACCCTTTATTCCGCGCTTTGCGGTGATGCAGATTCACCGCTCGGTTTCCCTGCTCTCCCTGGTCTTTGTACTGGTGCACGTGGGGAGCCTGCTCTTCGATCGCTACTCGGGGCTAAACCTGCTGGACTTCTTCGTTCCCTTTATGTCTAGCTCAGACGCGCTCACCAACGGCTTGGGAACCCTGGCCCTAGACCTGCTACTGGCCCTGGCTATCACGGGGATTCTGCGGGCCCGCATCAGCGAAAGACTCTTTCACCTGGTGCACTGGGGCGCCTACGCCTGCTGGCCGCTAGCCCTAGCCCACGGACTGGGCTCGGGTTCTGACTCGGGTGAGAGCTGGTTCCTGGCTCTTTGCATCGGTTGCATAGGGGTGGTTGCGCTGGCTCTGGTTGCCCGGTTACGCAGCCGATTTATGGATTATTCCCACAAGAGAACCCGGGAGGTTCGCTCATGACACTCCGCCTCGACCTTTCAACACCGCAGGTCTTCGCCGCCGGCTACCATGCTGACCTAGCGGCCCACCGCGCTACCTTTGGGGACTTTCCCCAGGTTCCGGCCGATACTCTTCTGGCTCAGGTACAGGCTTCATGCCTGGATGGACGCGGCGGAGCCGGCTTCTCCACCTATACAAAGCTAGCGGGCACCGAAACCGGGCGGAAGACCACGGTGATAGCCAACGCGGCAGAGGGAGAATACCTCTCCTTCAAAGACCGTATGCTCCTCGAGCACGCACCGCACCTGGTGCTAGACGGCCTGCTTTTGGCGAGCGCCCTGGTAGGCTCTTCGCGGCCGGTGCTCTACGCCCGCCAAGAATCGATGGCAGGGGTTGCCGCCCTGGCACGAGCTCGCGGTGTGGAACTCATCCAGGCTCCGGGAACCTATATTTCGGGTGAGGCCTCTGCCGCTGCCCGCACCTACCTGCAGGGAATCTCTAAGCCCATGGATCGCACAACTCGGCTCAACCGTGCCGAGCCCGGCACGAAGAACGTGTTTAGAGCCGAGCGCGGGCCCATTCTGGTACACAACGTAGAAACCCTGGCCCAGCTCGCCCTCATCGCCCGCTACGGGTCAGATTGGTTTGCACGCAAGGGCACCCGGCTCTTTACCGTCCACACCCGCACCGGCGCCGGAGCCCTCGTGCTTGAACTTCCCCACGGAAGCTCCACCCGAGAAATTCTCCTAAAGGCGGGCTTTACCGGCTTTGAAATTGCCGCTGCCCCCGCGGTTCTTACCGGCGGTTTCTCGGGAACCTGGGTCAAGGGAGAAACCCTAAATACCCCACTCGGCGCACTTCCCGGCGGGGAGGGCTCAGAGCAGGCCATAGCCGCGGGCACCGGAATCATCTACCCCCTGCTCCAGAAAGAAGACCCCCTCACCGTAGCAGCCTCCTTCCTCAACTATCTAGCGGCAGAAAATGCCGGCCAGTGCGGACCCTGCGTCAACGGGCTCCCAGCCCTGGCAGACGCCTTTACCGCCGCCACCCTGGGAATTCCCGGCGCGGCCGCAGAAGTAGCCCGGCTGGGTCGCGGAGTCAGCGGACGAGGCATGTGCAAGCACCCCGATGCCACCGCCCGATTTGCTCTCCACACACTAGAGACCTTCACCCCAGCGAACAGACCGAGCCGCCCCCCGCGCGTCCTGCAAAACAGCTAAAGGAAAAACCGTGAAAACCGCACTCCAAGAAAAAACCCTCCACATCAACTGGGGCAAATGCGCCGGACGGGGACTCTGCACCGAGCTTCTCGAAGAAAAGCTCAGCGCCGACGAGTGGGGCTACCCCTACTCCCCCGAAGGCACCAACGTAAGAATTCCAGCCGAGCTAGAAAAAGCTGCCCGCCAGGCTGCCTCGGACTGCCCTCTGCGTGCGCTGAAGCTGATTTAGGTTTTTAGTACACATTGAGAGCGCCAGTACATTTACACAAATGTACTGGCGCTCTCAATGTGTACCCACTAGAAAGGTAAGGGGCGGCGTCCCTAATGTAAGCTCAAGGCTACATGTAGCGCTTACCCACCGGCTCAAAACGCACCAGCACCGACTTGTAGACGGGGGTGTTGGAACGCTCAGAGGCCGAATCCAGGGGAACCAGCACGTTACCCTCGGGCATGTAGACCGAGACACAGTCCTTCGCGTGGTCGTAGGCTACGCAGCGGAAGCTGGGGGCGCGGCGCTCGCCGTCCTCCCACACAGAAACGATATCCACCAGGTCGCCGTCCTGCAGACCGCGAGCAGCGAGGTCCTCGGGGTTCACAAAGACGACGCGGCGGCCGCTGTACACACCGCGGTAGCGGTCATCCAGACCGTAGATGGTGGAGTTGAACTGGTCGTGCGAGCGCACAGTCGAGAGCAGGAAGTAGCCCTCGGGCAGTTCCTTCACGTTAGTGTAGTTGACCGAGAACTGGGCACGGTCGGTGGAGGTCTTGAAGACGCGCTCGCGGGGGCCGTTGGGCAGGTAGAAGCCACCGGGCTTCTCGATGCGCTCGTTGTAGCGCTCGAAGCCGGGAATGGTGCCCTCAATGGCGTTACGGATATTGCCGTAGTCGTCAATCAGATCCTGCCAGAAGTCATCGCCAAAGGTCTCGCGGCCGATGGAGCAGATGATATCTACCTCGGAGCGCAGGTTGTAGCCCAGGTTAGCCTTGCGCTTGCCGATCGAAGCGGAGACAACACCGGCAGAGTTCTCCACGGTAATCTTCTGGGGGCCGGACTTCTTCATGTCCACATCGGTACGGGAGAGAACGGGCAGAATCAGGGACTTCTCACCGGGGTAGGCGTGGGAACCGTTGGGCTTGGTGGAGAGGTGAACGGTCATCTCCTGGGCCATCATGCCCTCCTGGCAGGCGGTGGTATCTGAGGCCACGCGCACCAGGTTTCCACCGAGGGACATGAAGAACTTGTTGCCACCGTCGCGAATCTGCTTGAGAGAGTCAACGGAGTCCAGACCGTGCTCGCGGGGTACGGGGAAGCCGAAGTAGTCTTCCAGGTTCTTCAGGAAGGCCTCGGGCATCTTCTCCCAGATACCCACGGTGCGGTTACCCTGCACGTTGGAGTGGCCGCGGAAGGGGGCGGTACCGGCACCGGGCTTGCCGATATTGCCGGTGAGCAGCAGGAAGTTGACCATCTCGCGAATGGTAAAGACGGCGTCCTTGTGCTGGGTGACGCCCAGGGTCCAGGCAACCACCACGGAGCCAGCCTTCTCCACCATATCTGCCATGCGGGAGACCTGGGCTGCGGAGATACCGGAGCCGCGCTCCAGCTCGCGCTCGTCCAGGCTCATGAGGTGTTCCTTGACCTCGTCAAAGCCGGAGGTGAACTTCTCAATGAAAACGTGGTCAATAGCATCGCGGCGAATCAGCTCGCGGTTGAGCTGCTGGAAGAGCGCGCGGTCGCCGTCCAGGCGCACCTGCACGTACTCGTCTGCCAGCTTCTCAGAGATACCCAGGCCACCCTTGACCGACTGGGGCTCCTCAAAGGCCATGAGGCCCACCTCGGGCATGGGGTTGATAGCAATCATCTTGCCGCCGTTTTCCTTCATCTTGTGGAAGGTGGTCAGCGAGCGCGGATGGTTGGTGCCGGGATTCTGGCCCACGGAGATGAAGAGGTCGGTGGTTTCCAGATCCTTCATGGTGGCTGAGCCCTTACCCAGGCCCAGGGTCTCAGACAGGGCCACACCGGTGGACTCGTGGCAGAGGTTACCGCAGTCGGGCAGGTTGTTGGTGCCCAGGCGGCGGGCCAGCAGCTGGAAGGCGTAGGCTGCCTCGTTGGAGGCGCGGCCGGAGGTGTAGAAGACCGCCTGGTTGGGGTCGTCCAAGCTCTTCAGCTGATCCTTAATCAGGGAGAAAGCCTTTTCCCAGGAAATCGGGCGGTAGTGGTCATCACCCGAGGAGCGGTCGTAGAGCAGGGGCTCGGTAATACGACCCTGGTGGCCGAGCCAGAAGTCGGTCTTGTCTTTGAGCTCGGTTACGGAGTACTTCGCCCAGAATTCGGGGGTTGCGGTTTCGGGAGCGGTCTCCTCAGCAACAGCCTTTGCGCCATTCTCGCAGAACTCTACAATGTTGAGGTCATTCTGGCTGGGTTCGGGCCAGGCACAGGAGGGGCAGTCGATGCCGCCGTGCTGGTTCATCTTCAGCAGGGTGGGAACAGCCTTGTTGGGGGCTGCCATCTTCATGGCGTGGTAGACACCGTGCTTACCCGCTGCTGCCTTGGACTTCTTGCCAATCTTGGGGTAATCGTACACATTAGCTTCTGCGCTAATACGGCTCACGGTAGGAGCGTCGGTTTGGGGGGCGTTCATTTTTCAACCTAACTTACTGTGGAGTGCGTATTTCAAATTGTATCGTTGCTTACTAATCGAGGTCGAGTTCGCCGCTGTAAATATTGAACCGGTCGTCGCGGGCGAAGGCTACCAGCGTCAGCCCCGCTTCTTCTGCGAGTTCAATAGCTAAGGACGACGCCGCGGAGACCGCGATCAGCGCGGAGAAGCCAGCCATAATGGCTTTTTGTACGAGTTCAAAAGAGGCTCTCGAACTCATCACCAAGATTCTTCCCGGCTTGTCCAGCGTGTCTTCGAGCATGAGGTGACCGATCACCTTATCAGCCGCATTGTGGCGGCCAATATCCTCGCGGGTCACAAGATGGGTGCCGTCAGATTCGAAAGCCGCGGCGGCGTGAATACCGCCGGTTTTCTTAAACATCTTCTGGTTCTCCCGCAGCTTCTGGGGCAGCTGAAGAATCAGCTCTGGCTTGAGCTTAACCGGGGTAATCTCACGGTAGCGCTTATCCATAATGGTCTCAATGGAGGTTGAACCGCAGACTCCGCAGGCAGAGTTGGTGGTGGTCAGGCGCAGGTTATCAAGGGTGGGAGCCTTAACAAAGAGCGACTGCTGCACATCGAGGGTGTTGTAGGTGTTCTCCCCATTAGGGCCCACCGCACCGGCACAGTAGCGGGCATTGACCACGTCTTCTGCGCTCTTAATCAACCCTTCCGAGTGCAGGAAACCGTGCGTTAGCTCCAGGTCATGGCCGGGAGTGCGCATGGTGGTGGTGATGGTTTGACCACCCATGCGAATCTGCAGGGGCTCTTCAGCCGTAACGTTGTCGCTACGCTTATTGACGGTGAAGCTACCGTCTTCAAGACGGATCACCTTGCGCATGGGTGCCGAACGGTTAAGCCTGCCCATCCCGATAACCCTTCACTGCCTCTTCAACCTCAGCAATCCGCTGCTTGATTACCTCGACATCAGCATTTTGGGCCGAGAGACCCACCAGGAAAGCCGCCAGGGGCGCTGCCGGGCGCACAACATCGTGGGCAATATGCTTGGTCATGCCCAGCAGGTAGGGCATCACCTCGTCGATAATCTCCGGGTTGAGTTCTAGATCCTTCGAAACCTGCCCGAGAAACTCTTTAGCTCTGATCAGATCATCCGGTTTTTTCTCGCTCATACAATTTACTTTACCGCGACACTAAAGTTTTTGTGCAGTTAAGCAAAGTGAGCTGGGGCAAGGGCGGCCTGTCTATGCCTTCTTTCCCTCAACCAGACCCAGGGGCTCGATTCCCTCCGGCAGCGCGAAGAAGGCAGCCGCGGCGTCGTCCTCAACCTCCTCCAGGCGGGAAGGCTGCCACCGCGGGGTTTTATCTTTGTCGATTACCTGGGCGCGGATTCCCTCGCGCATCTCGTGGCCGCGCATAGCGTTGATTGCCATAGCAAAATCAGCATTGAGCACCTCTGCCAAGGTGGTCTGCTCGGCACGGCGAACTCCGTAGAGCGCCATCTTGATGCCGGTAGGGCTATTGTGTTCCAGCGCCTGTAGAACCTCTGCGGCAAACTCCTCGGTCTTGGCGAACTCTGCCACGCGGTTGCGAATCGCCACGGCGTCATCACCACTGAAAGCCTCTTCAATCCAGTGGGCATTCTCTGCCAGGGGCGAGGCGGGCGGCTCCTCCGCGTACTGGGTGATTACCTGCTCGATTGAGTCGGGGCCGGTGGCGGTTTCCAGATGGGTAATGAGCTCAGGCAGCCGTTCAGAGGGCACATAGTGGTCAGCAAAACCGTTGTGCAGGGCGTCTCCGGCGTTCATGTAGATGCCGGTCATCGCCAGGGCGGTACCCAGCTGGCGGGGTGCCTGCGACAGCAGCTTGAGGCCGCCAATATCAGGGCTAAAACCGATAATGGTCTCAGGCATGCCCACCTGCGATTTCTCGGTCACAATACGGTGGGAGCCGTGGGCACTCACGCCCACGCCGCCGCCCAGGGTCACGCCGTCCATAATCGAGATGAAGGGCTTGGGGTAGGTAGCAATACGGTAGTTGGTGCTGTACTCGGCGCGGAAGAAGTCGATACCCGCTTTTTCGTCTTCAGCTTCAATAGCCCGGTAAAGGCTCACGATGTCACCGCCGGCGCACAGACCGCGCTCCCCCGCTCCCTGAATTAGGACGCCGGCCACGCTACTATCTGCCTCGAAGCGGGTCAGCGCGCGGTCAATGAGCTGGAGCATCTCTAGGTTGACAGAATTAATGGCCTTGGGCCTGTTGAGAGTGATAACGCCCAGCCTGCCTCGGATCTCGGCGAGAACAAGCTCTTCCTGGGGCTGCGCGGTGTTTTCTTGCTTTTCTTCAGCCACGAACAGTGCTCCTTTGCAATTCGGTGTTCTGAGACCACTTTACTTCGTGGGTTAAGTCAAGACCCTCCACCCCAAAGTGGCATGAACTATTTCTTCGAGCAAATCCCGTACTGGCTTGAGCCAGACGCCAAGCAATATTGGCCATAATAAAGACCAGCCGCGAACTACGGGTAAACGGAAATTCCCACTTGCGGCCAAATGCCTCATCAAGGTCTTCATTAGTAAATGTTTCTAGATACTTTTTGAAGTAGTCCTCGATGGCCAGAACTTAATCAACAAGTGAATCGCCCTGCTGAGCCATAATAGAGCAGGCTAGGTCAGTATGCTTACCAATGCGGGAATAAATAATATTTATTTCCTTGTCACTATCTTCAAAATTTAAAAAATTTTTCATGAAATATATAGCTATATTCTCAAAAAAGAACAAAGAGTCAAAAAAGTTTTTCTTCGCACATCCGCAAATTATTATATCCCCATGATAAATGACTAGTATTTTTATATCTGGAGTAGGGAAAATTGATATATTCATCTGACTTATTTCCGGACATATCAGCAATTATAGCCTTTCCAATGGCTTCGCCCAATGGAACAGGAACAGCATTCCCAAGCTGTCTATATTGATCATTTATTGATCCAGCTACATTCCAATCACTCGGAAATCCTTGAAGTGCCTTATACTCCTCAATACTTAATGGGCGCAGTTCAATAGGATGACATAAATCAGTCGCAGGCATCGTAGGACTAGTAACCAATGTAGGGGAAGGCTTACTGCGAGTAATACGTCGATAAAATCCCGTTTTACCTCCCCCCAAAAAATATGCTTTACCCAAAGCTTCTTTTTGATCTTCCGTTGAAAGGGATGTCCAGTATTCCCCTTCTTTTAACTTTCTAAAATATTTCAATCTTTTTTCTGGAAACTGTGAAAAATGATGTTCAATTACATCAAGATCATTGCAAACATCGCCAAAAGTTTTCCACCGGGGGAGTCCCCATGACTCATCATTACTGTTGGTAGGTTTTAACCAAGGCATTACTGAGCCATCGCGTTTAGCAATTAAAATCACACGTTCTCGGGTCTGTGCAGCACCAAAATTTGCAGAATTGTATAAGTTAAATGAAACACCATACCCCATATTTTCTAGATTTCTAAGAATCAGAGTTAAAGCTCCACCAGAAACGGCGTTTTCACCCCTCCGAAGAGGGTACGGAGTTGATAGGAGACCACGTACATTCTCAATTACTAAATATTTAGGTCGGATTTCAGCTGCCAATTCTAAGTAGCGGAGAAAGACATTTCCTCTTGGGTCATTGAAAGCCCGGCGAGATCCGGCAGTACTAAACGCTTGGCAGGGCGGCCCACCATGCATAATATCAACCTCATCATCAGTATCCAGACCTGCAAATTCAAGAATCTGTCCTGCAGTAGTATTTGAAATATCACCTATTAGTGCAGCTTCTGGACGATTTGACTGAATTGTCATTCGAGCTTCTCGATTATTTTCACAATGGAGTAAATTAGTTACTCCCACATTTTCCAAACCAAGATCCAATCCGCCTGCACCAGAAAAGAAAGATAAGGCAGAAATTTTGGGCTTATTATTTAATCGGCGCTTATGATCACTGGGTGCTTCACAGAGATTGTTATCAACAAGATATTGCTTCACACTCTTAGCTGGGTAAATTTTTCGCTTACCCACTACCTCATATTGCAATTCACCCCTATTACTAAGCCTAGTAATAACAGCAGATGATACTCCAAGTTTTTCCGCTACTTCTTTCCCTGACAGGTACTGATTCATATGGTCTTCAATTCTAAATAAATTTTTTGTTTCATAGACCATTTTACACCCCGAGAGCAAAGCACTACAAGAATTTGACCAATAAGTTAAGGGAGTGCAATTATTAAAAGGTAGACCAGACAAAAAGGAGCTATCTTGGAATCCATCGAACAACAAGCTAGAAAAATCATGGATGAAATCGACCCTAATCTAAGCGAACCATTCGTGAAAATTATATCTTTCTCGCTTGACAATCCTGAATTTGCAGTAAAACAGAGGAAGTCAAAAAATAACCCTAATCCTTCATTCGAGAGCGAACAAAATTTAAGATGGCTTGCAGAAAAATTTGTTAACGGCAGAAAGAACAGAGATTTACCTCAACCAAAAACTAAACCAGATCCCGCCTTGTCCGAAGTTATGATTAGTGGTTACGGAGTTCCGAAGAATGAAGTTAAGACCCAAATCGAAGGACATCGAGTTGCTATGGTAGCTGAAAATATAGTAGGTGACCTGCTAGAAAGATATATCTTTAGTGTTTTAAAAGATAACGATTGGATTTGGTGTGCTGGAGAAGTTGTTCGCAGCATAGATTTTATTCGCCCTTCAGCCAAATTTAAATGGGAATCCCTACAAGTCAAAAATCGTGATAATTCTGAAAACTCATCAAGTTCTGCGATAAGGAACGGGACTGATATACAAAAATGGTATAGAACCGTATCTCGTACAGGAAAAACTAAATGGGATAACTTCCCCCTCGATTTAAAAGGTAATAAACTAACAGAAGAAGGTTTCCGTAAATTTATAGACAACTACTTCAAAGAATATTATGGAAATTAAAATTGTCTCTACGCATGGGTAGAAAAGGAAGACCGGGGCAACTTGCCCCAGTCTTCTTTTGATAAGTTTAAATAGAAAAGGGTCCGGAGCACCACACCCCAGACCCCTTCCAACATCCCAAACAAAAAACCGGCGGCAACCTACTCTCCCACACCGTCCCCAGTGCAGTACCATCAGCTCAACAGGTCTTAGCTACCGGGTTCGGGATG
>NZ_BMDC01000002.1 GCF_014635585.1 Rothia aerolata | reverse complement strand
GCAACCTGGATTCTGTAGACCTGCATCACAAACCCCCACCTGGGGGTTAACCCAGACCACACCCGGAACTGTTTACCCAGGTCAGAGCAAGTTTACCCACCCAGAATTTTTTCTAAAAACTTCCCGGACTACCCCACCACACCCTCGGCAGACCAGCACAAGGCAGAACCCCTGCCCGAAGATAGTTCACTTTGGTTGAAAAGGTGCAGACTAGTTAGCACAGAATCAACCAAAGTGAACTAAACCCCAGAGGCCGCCAGTGCCCGGGAAGCTCCACCGCGCCGTATGGGCCGAAAAACGCCTACAAGCCCCTCGGGGCTTGCAGACGTTTTGAGGGAATCAGGCGCCAGGGGCTTCCCGGGCGCTGGCCTCGCGCCGGCAGCATTGAGTTTCAGGGCCGGCAGGTGCCAGGGATGCCCGGGGCTGAGCTCAAGGCTTAGAACTCTAGGCTCTACTTAACCTCAATCACGGCCATGTTCTTCTTACCGCGCTTGATCACGGCGTACTTGCCGTGGAGCAGCTCGGGGGAGGCAATCTTGGAGTCCTCGCCCTGAACCTTAACGTTGTTCACCGATGCTCCGCCCTCTTTCAGGGTGCGGCGGGCAGCCGACTTGGAATCGGAGAGGCCGGTTTCGGTGAGCACGGTAATCATGTCCAGCTGGTCTTCGGTAAGCACAGCGTGGGGCAGCTCGGCGGTTGCTGCCACCAGGGTGTCTTCGTCAAGATCGGCCAGAGCTCCCTTGCCGAAGAGGGCCTCAGAGGCAGCGATAACCTTTTCAGTTGCTTCAACGCCGTGCACCAGAGAAGTCACCTCGTAGGCGAGGGTCTTCTGCGCGAGACGCTTGAAAGGCTCTTCTTCCACAGCCTTCTGAAGCTCGGCAATCTCTGCCCGGGTCTTGAAGGTAAAGACCTTCAGCCGGTCAGCGACATCGGCATCAGCGGTGTTGAGCCAGAACTGGTAGAAGGCGTAAGGGGTGCACATCTCGGGATCAAGCCAGATAGCGTTGCCCTCGGACTTGCCGAACTTGGTGCCGTCTGAGTTGGTAATCAGCGGGGTGCCGATGGCGTGCACCTGCTTGCCCTCGGTCTTGCGGATGAGCTCAGTTCCTGAGGTCAGATTGCCCCACTGGTCAGAGCCACCGGTCTGCAGGGTGCAACCGTAGCGGCGGTTGAGCTCGCGGAAATCGTTGCCCTGTAGCACCTGGTAGGAGAACTCGGTGTAGGAGATACCCTCGTCTGAGTTCAGGCGCTTGGCCACAATCTCTTTCTTAATCATGGTGCCCACGCGGAAGTTCTTACCAATTTCACGCAGGAAGTCGATGGCTGAGAGCTCGGAGGTCCAGTCGAGGTTGTTAACCATGCGGGCTGCGTTTTCGCCCTCGAAGTCGAGGAAGCGCTCAATCTGCCCGCGCAGACGGTCTACCCACCCTTCGACGACGTCGCGGGAGTTCAGCACGCGCTCAGAGGTCTGGCGGGGGTCGCCGATCAGACCGGTGGCACCGCCGACCAAGCCCAGG
Organism: Rothia aerolata; assembly: GCF_014635585.1. Classification (GTDB taxonomy): domain Bacteria; phylum Actinomycetota; class Actinomycetes; order Actinomycetales; family Micrococcaceae; genus Rothia; species Rothia aerolata. The sequence continues at coordinate 385,988 of NZ_BMDC01000002.1, read as the reverse complement.
GGCTTGTGGCCTGCCAGCTGCAAGCGGCGCATGAGCAGCAGCTGCACCAGGTGGCCCAGGTGAAGGGAGGCGGCAGTGGGATCGTAACCGGTATAGAAGGTTACCGTTTCCTCAGAAAGAGCTTTCTCCAGCGCTTCTTCATCGGTGCTCACGTGCACCAGACCGCGCCATTTCAGTTCTTGCCAGATGTTCTCGAAAGAATCATCGTTGTGCTGCTCTGTCAGAGTGCTAACAGACACTGTTTCTCCATTCACTGTTACTCGGTGGCCCAATCTACCGGGATACCGAAAACTAAACTATCAGGATTCACCGCGACTCAGCAGGTGCTGGGGGCTGATTGGTGAATATGGGCTTGTGTGACTTCTACCGACCGGCCACGCTAGCGACTAGAGGGTTAGCCCCTCGGGGAAGTCCCCCGCACCGATGAGGTGCAGGCGCTGGGTGGGGCGGGTCATCGAAACGTAGAGGTCGCCGATAGATCCGTTGGCGGCCTGTACCAGTTCTGAGGGCTCGACGATAATGACGACGTCGAACTCCAGCCCCTTCGCCTCCCAGGGTGTGAGCACCAGAATCTGATTCTCTAGCGCCGTCTGCGAAGTACCGGTATTTCCCCTATGCGCCTGAGCTACCGCGCGGGCAACATCGGCATAGTTACTGGGAGCGGCAATCACACCGATGAGTCCACCGGCGGAGCGCTCGACCTCCTCAGTGACGGCCTCGACCACCTTGGGCAGTAGCTCGGCTTCCTGCACCCGAGTAATAAAGGGTGCCCAGTCGCCCTCGCGCACCGCACGCGGGGCCGAGATATCCTGGCCCGCAGCGCGCGCCACCGCCACAGCGGCGTCCGAAATCTGCGCCGGAGTGCGGTAGTTGACGGTCAGAGTATCCAGGCTGAAGCGGTCACCCACGAAGGGCCCCAGCGCCTCCTTCCAGGAGCTGGACGCCGCCGCGGAGGACGCCTGCGCGATATCACCCACGATAGTGAAGGACTTCAGCGGGCAGCGGCGGAAGAGTAGGCGCCACTGCATGGGCGAGAGCTCCTGGGCTTCATCGACGACGACGTGGCCGTAGGCCCAGGTGCGGTCAGACTGGGCCGCCTGCGCCGCCGTCATTCTCTGCGCGCCCGTCTCGTTGTAGAGGGCAATCTGCTCTGCGGTGACTACGCCCTCTACTCCGCGGTCTTCCAGCTCATAGTGCACATTTTCCAGGGCCTTGCGGGCGTTTTCCAGGTTGGCCTTGTGCTCGGCTGCGGCGCGGGCAGCAGCGGCGGCGCCGGTTACCTTAGCGAAATCGCCCAGAAGCTCAGCTGCCTCATCCAGCAGGGGAACGTCTGCCTCGGTAAAGGGGGCGTCTGCCGGGCGGAAGAGCCTATCTCGCTCCTGAGCTGTAAAGTCTTTCAAGGCAGAATCCAGGTAGTTGCGCTTGGAGAAGAGCGAGCGCACCAGGGTCTCGGGTGAGAGCGGCATCCAGGCGAGGTTGAGGGCGCGGCGCACGTCCATCGACTCGCGCACGTCATCTTCAATGTGGGGCCGGTCTACCTGACGCCCGGCGGCTTCATCGAGTTTGGTGTTCAGCTGCTCCCCCAGCTCTTTCAGCAGCACCTTAACGAAGGTTTCGCGGGCCTCATTGTGGGGCTTGCCGGTGGCTCGGGCCTTCTCGCGGGCCCGCTGAACCATCTGGGGGGTCAGTTCTAGATCGGTGGTATCGACGGTAACGATTTTGGTTTTCTCTAGCTGCTTCTGGCGGTCGCGCACGGCTCGATTAATGGCCTTGACCATGCGCAGATCACCCTTGAGGCGGGCAACCTCTGGGTCTTTCTCCGCCACCGCGCGCAGGCCGGGATAGAGGGTGGCCAGCGAGGTCATCACCACGCCGGTCTCGCCCAGGGAGGGTAGCACCCGCTCGATGTACCACATGAAGGAGGCGCTGGGGCCCACCACCAGCACACCGGCGTTGTTGAGGCGTTCTCGGAAGGAATAGAGCAGGTAGGCGGCCCGGTGCAGCGCCACCGCGGTTTTACCGGTGCCGGGCCCGCCCTGGACGACGCGCACGCCCGGCAAATCCGCGCGGATGATTTTGTCCTGTTCCGCCTGGATCGTCGCCACAATATCGCCCATGCGGCCGGTACGCTTTCTGTTCAGTGCCGCTAGCAGGGCACCTTCACCGTGCAGGGTTCCGGCCTCTTCGAGCATGCTGGAGTCCAGCACGTCGTCTTCAATTCCGGTGACCGTGCGACGTTCCAGCATCAGATGACGACGCCGCCGCACGCCCTGGCGGTCAAAGGCGGTTGCCTGGTAGAAGGTTCCCGCCTCGGGAGCGCGCCAGTCGATCAGCAGACGCTCGTGGTCGGCCGTGGCCAGGCCGATGCGGCCGATGTAGCGGGTGGTGGCGTCGTCGTTATCCAAACGGCCGAAGACCAGGCGGTGGTCAACAGCGTTGAGAGCAGCCAGGCGGTCTTCGTAGTGGGTGGCGTAGGCATCGCGCTCAGACCGGTTCTGGTGGGAACCGGAGCTCTTAGTCTTGCGCACCTTCTTGAGCTTATCTTCGGTCTCCGCGCGCGCTTCGTCGAGGCGGGTATAGAGCTTGGCAACATAAGCTCGCTCTTCGGCCAGCGCCTGCGCATAGGCGGCTTCTGCTGCGGTTTGTTCGGGGCTACTGGCGGTTGTGTTCTCAGTCAAGAGGGCACCCTTCATCACTCAAAAATTCAGCCTTCTATTCTATACCGCCGCCAGCTGAAAGGGAAAGGACGCCGATGCGCAGGCTAGTAGTGATAACGGCAAGCGGCAACCAGAATTGCACCATCCGTCAGACCGTAGATGAGTCTGTGTTCATCGGTGATGCGGCGGGACCATTCGCTGAGCATTCTTGGGTGAGCGCTTGACAACAGATTCATGCCCTGCCCGCGTAATCACGACCTCTTCGCACAAGTGCAGTATCGAAGATAGACAAGATGTGAGATGTTAGGAGTTGAAGAGTTGAGCACAGGCCTGCATGGTGCCCTGCTCATAGCCCTTCTTAAACCAGCTCACGCGCTGTTCTGAAGAACCGTGGGTCCAGGCATCGGGATTAACCTCCTGGCCGGCAGAGCGCTGAATTGCGTCGTCGCCAATGGCCCGGGCGGTATCAATCGCCTGGCTAATTTGCTCGTCGGTGAGGGGATCCAGCAGAGCGTTCTCGCCCTTATCTGCCTGAGAGGCCCACACGCCCGCATAGCAGTCTGCCTGCACCTCAGCCTGAACGGCGCCCGAATCTTCACCCGGATCGCTGTAGTCAGCGTATTTCAGGGTGCCCATGGTCTGCTGAATATGGTGGCCGAACTCGTGAGCTGTCACGTACATGACCGAGAACTCTCCGTCAGAACCGCCCATCGCCTTGAGCTGGTCAAAGAAGGGAACAGACATGTAGACAGTTTCATCGCCGGGGCAGTAGAAGGGCCCGGTTCTGGAAATATCGGCAGAGCCGCAACCGGTAGACACCTGCCCTTCGCCCACCACCAGATCGGGGGCGCGGTAGGCTTCACCAGACTCGTTCGGGAGTTTTTCTTCCCAGACCATATCGAGGCTGACCGCTGTAGCCAGAATACGGCAGTCGTCGTAGCGGTTAGCGTCTTCATTGGTCTGGCAGTGGTCAAAGTTGCCCTGGCCCTCAATCTGGTTCTGCTGGCTTTCCGAGCCATACATGGACGATGAAGAGCCACCGGTGAGACCACCTAAGCCACCGGATGCAAAAAAGATAATGCCGGCAGCCACCAGAATACCGGGTATACCAAAGCGGCGACCTACCCGGCTGAGCAAAATCGCAAACAGCGGATTCATTCCGCCAGCGCCACCGGGGCCTCCACTGCCCTGGGATGATCCACGCGAAGAATAGTTTGAATTGAGATTATCGTTAAAACCCACATCACAAGCATACTTGCTAATTGCCCATCTCGGGCGTAAGTAGAGCGGGTCTCAGCGCTTAAAAATTACTCGGAAGCTACCGCCAAGGATTCAACGCGAAGCCCTGAGCCGATGGCCTCGCGGCCGCCCAGCCCCTCTAGCTCAAGGAAAACACCCACGCCGGCAACCTCAAGTTTTGCCTGGTGCATTAGGTGCACGGCAGCAGCCAGGGTGCCACCGGTTGCCAGCAGGTCATCGACAATCAGCACGCCGGTTCCGGCAGGAATATCCTCTTTATGAATCTCGATAGCGGCAGAACCGTATTCCAGCTGGTACTCCTTGGTGAAGGTATCGCGGGGTAGCTTGCCCGCCTTGCGAACGGTCATCACACCGGTACCAGCCTTATAGGCCATAGCCGCAGCCATCAGAAAACCGCGGGCCTCTACACCCGCCACAATGTCAAACCGCCCGGCGAAACGGTCGGTCAGTTCATCGACGCAGCGGCGGAAAGCCACCGGATCGGCAAAGAGAGTGGTCACATCGTAGAAGAGGATTCCCTCTTTGGGAAAATCCTGAATCTTCGCGCAGGCGGCGGGAACAAGCTCCTCGATGGGCATGTCAGCAAAATCAGGCTGAGACATCAAAAACCTTTGGGTAGAGACAAAGAATGCGTCTGCAATTATACGCGCCCGTCTTGCGCGCAGAAGCAAGGCGCACGATAGGTGAATCACCTACCGTGCGCCCTACTTTAGGAAATAACCGGCTTGCGGGCCGCAAATTCGCGCTGGGGCTTCAGTTCAGTCTTGAGGGCTTCAAGCTGCTGCGCTACCGCCGACGGCGCGGTGCCGCCCTGCGAGGAGCGGGAGTTGAGGGAACCCTCAACGGTGAGGACTTCACGGACGGCGGGGGTCAGCTCGGGCGCGATGGCTGCGAAGTCTTCATCGGTGAGATCCCAGAGCTCACAGTTCTTCTCTTCGCAGACCCGCACAGCGTCACCGGCAAGTTCGTGGGCCACACGGAAAGGCACACCCTGGCGCACCAGCCACTCGGCGACGTCCGTGGCAAGAGCAAAGCCCTGGGGAGCCAGCTCTGCCAGGCGGTCGGTATTGAACTCGAGGGTCTCCACCATTCCTGAAACAGCGGGCAGAAGAACCTCTAGTTGGTCAATAGCGTCAAAAACGGGTTCCTTGTCTTCCTGCAGGTCGCGGTTATAGGCAAGGGGCAGGGCCTTCAGGGTAGCCAGCAGACCGGTGAGGTCACCAATCAAGCGGCCGGCCTTACCGCGTGCCAGCTCCGCAATATCGGGATTTTTCTTCTGCGGCATAATCGAAGAGCCGGTCGAGAACGAATCGTGGAGCTTAACGAAGGAGAACTCCTTGGTAGCCCAGAGAATAACCTCTTCAGACAGGCGAGAGAGATCCACCGAAATCATGGCGGCAATCCAGGCGAACTCGGCGTAGACATCGCGGGAGGCGGTGCCGTCAATCGAGTTCCACACCGCAGAATCAAAACCCAAATCCTCGGCAACAGACTGGGGGTTCAGGCCCAGGGAAGAGCCAGCCAAAGCACCCGATCCGTAGGGGGAAACAGCCGCGCGCTTATCCCAGTCCAGCAGGCGGTCGAGATCACGAGACAGAGACCAGGCATGGGCCAGCAGCTGGTGGGACAGCAGAACCGGCTGGGCATGCTGCAGGTGGGTGCGGCCGGGCATCGGCGCATAGGGGTGCTTCTCGGACTGAGCAATCAGCGCGTCAATGACGGCGACTACACCGGTTGCAATAATCGAAGCGTGGTCCCGCAGATACATACGCCCCAGGGTCGCAATCTGGTCATTACGAGACCGGCCAGCACGAAGCTTACCGCCCAAATCAGCACCGGCCCGCTCAATCAGCCCCTTCTCCAAGGAACCGTGCACATCTTCATCAGACTCAGCCGGAACATAAGCTCCCGAGCGAACGTCTTCCTCAAGCTGGTCCAGGGCAGAAATCATGCCCTCCAGCTCCTCATCGGTCAGCAAACCCGCCTGGTTCAGCACACGGGCATGAGCACGGGAACCGGCAATATCGTAGGGAGCCAAACGCCAATCAAACTGGGTTGACTTCGACAAAGCCGCCAGAGCCTGCGAAGGGCCACCGGCAAAACGGCCGCCCCAGAGGGCGCCTGAATTGGTGCCGTGCTTTTCGTGTGCAGTCATGAGAAAAACCTTTGCTGTTGATGGTGCGGTTCGTTGCAGTTCTATTCTATGTGGGTTGGACGACGATGTACTGGTGGGGCGGACGACGGTTGCTCGGGAGTGCCCCCGTTCACTCCGCCGCGATCGCTGAGCAATCGAAGCGGAGCTGAACGGACGGAGCCCTCGCAACTCGCCGCCCGCCCCTCCCTCAATTCGGCTCCTCGCCGCGAACAGTAGATTGTGTTGCGGAAAGCGGGGGCACTCCCTCGCGTCGCAACACAATCTAGCTGACCTAGCGGCGGCGTCCTACAGGCCCAGGCGCTGGTCGCGCGCCGAAGCCACCTTGGCCGACATACCAAAGAGCTCAATAAAGCCCTTGGCCTGGGACTGGTCGAAGGAGTCGCCCTCGTCGTAGGTTGCCAGGTTGAAGTCGTAGAGAGAGGTCTCCGAGCGGCGGCCGGTCACAGTTGCCTTACCCGCGTGCAGGTCCATACGAATCTCACCGTTGACCATCTTCTGGGTGTCTTCAATAAAGGCATCCAGGGACTTCTTCAGGGGTGAGAACCACTGGCCGTCGTAGACCAGCTCGGTCCAGCGCTGACCCACGGTCTTCTTGAAGCGGGCCTGCTCGCGCTCGATGGTGACGTTCTCCAGCTCCTTGTGGGCGGCAATCAGGGCCATAGCGCCGGGAGCCTCGTAAATTTCGCGGGACTTGATACCCACCAGGCGGTCTTCCACGATATCGATTCGACCCACGCCCTGGGCACCTGCACGACGGTTGAGAATCTGGATAGCTTCCAGAGGGGTTACTGCCTGACCGTCAATCGCTACCGGGATACCCTCCTTGAAGGTGATGGTCACGGTATCGGGGGCGGGAGCGAAGGTGGGGTCGTCGGTGTAGTCGTAGACGTCCTTGGTGGGGCCGTTCCAGATGTCCTCCAGGAAGCCGGTCTCAATAGCGCGGCCCCAGACGTTCTGGTCGATGGAGAAGGGGTTCTTCTTGGTGGTGGCAATGGGCAGATTGTTCTTTTCTGCGTAGTCGATTGCCTTCTCGCGGGTCAGGGCAAGGTCGCGAACGGGCGCGATGCACTTGAGGTCGGGGCCCAGGGTCTGAATGCCCACCTCGAAACGCACCTGGTCGTTACCCTTACCGGTGCAGCCGTGGGCCACAGTGGTGGCACCGAACTGCTTGGCGGCGGTTACCAGGTGCTTGGAAATCACCGGGCGTGATACAGCAGAAACCAGCGGGTAGGCATCCATGTAGAGGGCGTTGGCCTTCAGGGCGGGCATGCAGTATTCGTTGGCGAATTCATCACGAGCATCAGCAACGTAGGCCTCTACCGCACCGCAGTCCAGAGCACGCTGGCGTACGGTCTCCAGGTCTTCACCGCCCTGCCCTACGTCAACAGCCACCGCGATAACCTCGGCGCCGGTTGCCTCACCGATCCAGCCGATTGCAACCGAGGTGTCAAGACCACCGGAGTATGCAAGTACGATGCGTTCTTTGCTCATCAGAAACCTTTCCTCTATTCAGCCTGGTTCTAGCTGAATGTTTGATTACTTATCCATAATTATTCACTGGTATTGATAATTATGCAAATCGAACATGCAGAGTCGCCCCAAAGATGAAAAAACATTAATGCCGCCCTCATGAAAAATTTATGAGGACTTGCAAGACTGGATACCATGTTCAAAAAGTTTCTTCTCGGGATTATGTCGATTGCGGTGGTGGCGACCATCCTGGCCTTAGCGCTGAGCATGGGCAGGCAGGACGACGCCCCCGAGGTTGCCGAAGAACCGGTGGTACTGCAGGGCGGCCAGTTCTCTTCTGCCTCCCCCAGTAGCAAGCCCTCGCCCACCGCCGAGAAGGAATCCAGCACCCCTTCAGCCTCCCCCAGCCCCTCCAAGGTTGAAGAGCCGGCGTCTGAACCGGCACCGCCCGCTCCCGCCCAACCCGCCCCCGCGGCGTCCTCCCAGCAAATCCCAGTCGAGCAGGCGCCTGAAGTGGTCTATCAGACCCCGGTGGAACAGCCCTATTACCCCACCGATGACGACGATGATTTTGAATACGATGACGACGCCTACGAGGTAGACGATGACTAAGCCCACCGAGGAAAAGGTGAGCTCGGCACGGTGGCGCATTGTGGGCTGGGTGATGCTCACAACCGCCATCACGGTGATCGCCCTGATCTTTTTGGTGCGGCAGTTCCTGCTCCACGACGTCAGCGCCGAGGCCAACGAGCAGACGGTCCAGGAGGTCGAAGAATTCCGCACCTTCGCCCAGAACGGGGTCAACCCCGAAACAGCCCAGCCCTTTACCTCGGCCTCAGACATGCTACAGACCTATATTTCCCGCCAGTACTCGGGGCGCTCTGAGCAGCTGATCGGCATGGCTAACGGGCAGATTATCTACCTCAAAGATCAGGATGACTTTGCCACCGAAGAGGGCTACCGCCTGCATACTGACCGCGCCCTCCTGAACAAAATCAATACCGACGAGCATAATTCCGGCATTGAAGAAACCCCGGCGGGCAGGATTCACTGGGGCCGGGTTGATGTTCAGGTTGATCAGGAGAGCTCCGCAAATTCAACCCTGATTGTGGTGGAGTACACCGCGCCCGGACTTGCCAACGTGCAGCACACGGTCAACTACATGATGGGCATCTCCGCCGCCGCCCTACTGGGCGCCTTTGCTATCTCCTGGCTGGTGGCCGGCCAGATTACCAAGCCGGTGCGCGACCTTCGCCGGGTAGCTGAGGAGATTACCGAAAAAGATATCACCGGCCGGGTGCCGGTGACTGGCCATGACGACGTTGCCGCCATGTCTGCCACCTTCAACCAGATGCTCGACCGCTTGGAGGAGTCCTCGAAAATTCAGCGGCAGTTTTTGGACGACGTCTCCCACGAGTTGCGCACGCCCATCACCATTGTGCGCGGCCACCTGGAGCTGATGGAGCGCTTTACCCCTGACCAGGAGGCAACGCTGGCGCTGGTGGACGACGAACTAGACCGCATGGGCAGGATTGTTGCCGACCTGCTGCTGCTTGCCAAGTCGGAACGGCCCGACTTCGTACAACCCACCGAGACCGATGTTGCCGAACTCATGATTAACCTTGAGTCCAAGGTCCAGGCTTTCTCGGAACACCGCTGGGTAATGAGCACGGTAGCAGACGGCACCGTAAGCCTGGATGGCCAGCGCATCACCCAGGCCATGATTCAGCTGGCCGCCAACGCCGCCCAGTATTCTCCACCGGGCTCCCACATCAGTATCGGCAGCGAATACGTCGAGAACCAGGGGCAGCGCGCTCTTCAGTTCTGGGTGCGCGACCGGGGGCCGGGGGTGGCTCCCGAAGATGCCGAAGGGCTCTTCGACCGCTTTCGGCGGGACAACTCCAAGAACCCAGCCACCGCCCAGAAGCACAGCGTGGGCGTGGGGCTGGGTCTTGCTATTGTTCGCACCATCGCAGAAACCCACCGGGGCTCGGCCTGGGTGAGGCAACCTGAGACCGGCCCCGGCGCCGTCTTTGGGCTGACCATCCCAGCAGAAGAACCCGCCCCAGAAAACACAGACCACCTTCCCACCCACACCGAGGAGCTAGCATGAGCCATATTTTGATAGTTGAGGACGACCCGAGAATCTCCTCCTTCATCATCAAGGGCCTCAAATCAGCCGGTTACACCACCACCCTGCAAGAAGACGGCAAGGTGGCTCATGCCATGGCCCAGGTGGGCGACTACGATCTGATTGTGCTCGACATTGGGCTGCCGGGCATGGACGGATTTACCGTCATGCAGAAGCTCCGGGCCGCGGGGATTAACACCCCCATCATTATGCTCACCGCCAGAGATTCGGTCAGCGACACCGTGCAGGGCCTGGAAAACGGCGCCAACGACTACATGACCAAACCCTTTCAGTTTGCCGAACTGCTGGCACGGGTACGGCTGCGCCTGAACGACCAAAATTCCGCCGGTGATGGCAGCGCCTCGGTTCTCGTTTTTGATGAGCTCTCTCTGGACGTGCGCACCCGCGAAGTCTCAGTCAACGGCAGGGCAACCGAGCTAACCAGCCGCGAGTTTGCCCTGCTCGAAACCCTCATGCGCCACCCCAAGCAGGTGCTCTCCCGCGAACAGCTTCTGGGCATGGTCTGGGGTATGGACTTTGACCCCAATTCAAACATCGTCGATGTCTACATTCGCGCCCTGCGCAAAAAGATTGGCGACAAGCATATTTCCACCGTGCGAGGAGCAGGATACCGATTCGCATGAATCAGCTTAAGAATTCTTCCGCCGGCTCAACCCTCACCGCGAAAGCAGAAGCCGGGCAGCGGCGTCCTTCAGATATCCCCACTGCGCTGGTGGTCTCAGCAGCGGCTGCCACCGCGCTGGTAATTCTCATTGCCCTTGCCGGTTTTGGCCAGACGACGCTGAGCGTCGAAGCCGCCCTGACCCTCAGCATTTTTGTGGTGGCCGTCTGGGCATGGGTGTTCTCTCCCCTGCCCGATACCTACGTGGCGCTTGCGGCCGCGGTGCTTCTGGTGCTCTGCGGAGTCTTACCCACCGATGAACTCACGGATTCGTTGGGGAACGAAACCATCTGGTTGCTGGTGGCTGCGGTGGTGATTGCCCAGGCCATTTCAGCCTCGGGTCTGGCCACGCGCATGACCGGCTGGATGGTATCCCGAGCCAAAACCACCCGCTCCCTCTTTTACTGGCTGGCGGTAGCGCTCTTTGTCACCGCCTTTATGATTCCCTCCACCTCCGGCAGGGCCGCGCTGGCACTGCCAATTTTCACCGCGGTGGCGGCAGCAGTAGCAGAACAGAAGAAAGTGGTGCGGGCGCTCTCTATTCTGGTTCCCTCGGTTATTCTGCTCTCGGCAGTCTCGTCGTATATCGGTGCCGGCGCCCACCTGATTACCGATGAAATTTTGGATTCCTACGGTTTTGACAGCATCGGCTTTGTACGCTGGATGCTCTTGGGAGCAGGTTTGGGATTGACCGCCTCCTTACTCTGCACCGAGCTGGTTCTTCGCCTTTTCCTGGGGTCGGCAGAGCGCAAAATCCACATGGAAAACATCAGCGGCGATAGCCTGGGTGTCTCGGCCCAGCTAGACCTGACCGAAAAGAAGGTTCTTACCGTGCTTGCCCTGGTTATTCTGGGCTGGTGCACCGAGTCCTTGCACGGGCTAGATACCGTGGTAGTTGCCCTGCTGGGGGCACTGGCTATCACCGCTCCGGGAGTCAGCGGAATCAGCCTGGGGAGCGGTCTGAAGAAAGCGCCCTGGCCCCTGCTCATTTTCATGGCGGCCACCCTGGCGTTGGGTGATGCCCTGGTGGAATCCGGTGCTGCTGGCTGGTTGGGCGACTCGATTTTCTCTCCCCTGGCGGCGATGGGATCAGGCTCCCAGTTCCTCTTTTTGGTGTTGCTGATTGCCATCTCTACCCTGGCGCACCTGCTTATCCAGTCCCGTTCAGCCCGCTCAGCGGTTCTCATTCCTCTCATCATTCCGGCAGCAGTTTCGCTGGGCGTCAATCCCGTTGCCGCCGCCTTTATCTCCACCGCCGCGGCGGGTTTTTGCCACACGCTGACCAGCTCGGCTAAACCGGTTGCCCTCTTTAGCAAGGTGGAGGGGTTTGAAGTCTTTGCCCCGGCAGACCTACTGCGACTCAGCGCCTGGCTAGCGCCTCTCCACGGTCTGCTCATTCTGGTATTTGCGCTAGTCATCTGGCCATTGTTGGGAATGAAATTCTTTTAATCTTGCTTTAATTACCCCCTCACAATCGCTGGATAGGCTAGAGCCAAGATCACCACGAAGAACAATCTTCTCGACCTTTAGAAAGCAGTTGATCGCCATGGCAATGGTTATTCCCCAACGTATTTTGGTAGCTCCCTCAGGTTTCAAGGGCAGCCTCTCAGCGGGTGAGGTGGCCCAGTCCATCGCGCAGGGTATCCGCCGGGTAATCCCCGGGGTGAGCGTTGCGACTATGCCCATTCCCGACGGCGGCGAGGGCACCGCAGAGCTCCTGGCAGAGGCAACCGGCGGCTCCCTGAAAAAGACCCGGGTTACCGGCCCCGTGGGCAAGCCCGTTGACTCCCACTTCGCCCTGCTCGGTGGCGAAAACCGGGGCGTTGCCGTGGTAGAAATGGCGGCGGCCGCCGGTCTCTCCCTGGTACCCAACGACCTGCGTGACCCCACCCAGACCACCACCTTTGGCGTGGGTGAGCTCATGAAACAGGCCATGGACACCGAAGGGGTTCACACCATTCTGGTGGGCTGCGGTGACTCGGGTACCTCAGACGGCGGCGCGGGTGCGCTTGCCGCCCTGGGCGCGAAGATTGTGGACGAGGACGGCGCCGAGCTGCCCCTGGGCGGAGCCCACCTGGGTGCCGCCCACCGGATTGATCTCTCTGGGCTTCACCCTCGGGTCAATGAGGTTCGCATTGTTCTGGCGCTGAACCAGCACAATGTTCTCACCGGCTGCCACGGCGTTGCCCGAGTCTTTGGCCCGCAGAAGGGTGCCACCCCCGAGCAGGTGGAACAGCTCGATGCTGCCCTGACCCACTGGGCCGGGCTGCTTACCACCGCCCGCCGCGAACTGTCTTCTGAAGACACCACCGATTTCTTCACCGGTGCCGGTACCGGGGCATCCGGTGGCCTGGGGGCCGGGCTTGCCCTGCTCGGCGCCGAGCTGACTCCCCGCTTTGAAGCCCTGATCGATTCCGGCCTGGCCGGGCTGAACATCGCCGAAGAAGTATCCTCAGCCGACCTGGTGGTCACTGCCGAGGGCGCCATTGATTTCCAGACCGTGCGCGGTAAGGTTCCGGCTGAGATTGCCCGCCGGGCCCAGGAGCAGGGCGTGCCCGTGCTGGCCCTGGCGGGGTCAATCGGTGAGAAGGCCTACCGGGTGCACGAGGCGGGTATTGGTGCCTACGCCTCTATCATGCCCCTGCCCATGGACCTCGAAGATGCCCTCACCAACGGTGCAGAGCTGCTAGCAGATTCTGCCGAGCGTTGTTTCCGCCTGCTGCTGCTGGGCTCTTCGATGGGAGCGGCAATTGCCGAGCGGAAAAACAGCGGGTTATTTGCGGTAGCGGCCTAGGAAGAGCGAGAAAGTTCCCTCAGCCATTCCTCCGAGAGGCCAATTATTTACCATTTTTCCTGAATTTTCGGTTAAAAAGTGGCCTCTCGATGATTTGGACACCTATTGAAGCTACCTCATCTCAACCAGTAGCTGCTTCAGTGACATATCGCCCTCAACATACCGGCGATATGTCACTGAAGCGGCTACTCGGCGAGTATGTGCGAACCATATTCATCTAAGTGGCAAGGGCAGACGACAGCTAGAAAATTTCAGTCGAAAATTACTTGACACGGAAAGTCTATTTTTGAAATATAGGTTCAATTGAAGAGCATTCGCTTATAGTGAGGCATATCATCTCATCATCAATTCGAAAAGAGACCCGCACATGAAAGCTCCCAGACTCCTCATTGCAGCCGCACTTCTTCCTCTGGCCTTAACCGCATGTAGCAATACTGAAGAGGCTGCTCCTGAACCCATGGAGTCAGTCACACCCATTGAAAATTCAACCCCTCAGGAAGAACCTGATGATGGCACAAATGAACGTGGAAATATTGAGGCAACTGTTGGCGAAGAGATTAGTGTTACCGGATATGACAGCGACGAAGAAGTCTACAAACTAAAGGTCACCGGAATTGAGCCGGCTTTTCAGTGCACTGAACCCTATGCTCAGCCTGCAGAGAACGGAAACTTTGTGAAAGTCGACCTTGAAGCACAGACTAGTAGCAAAGAAGCTCTTGATAACAGTTACTATTCATCGGGCGTACACATTAGCAGCGGTTCTTTCAAATACATTGATAATAACGGAACAACCTTCGGTGGTTACCTCAGCACGGGGTCAAGCTTCTCCTGCAACCCATCATCCGAGAATTTTCCTGATAGCCTGGGACCTGCCCAAAAGAGTGCTGGCAGTGTAATTCTGGATGTCCCGAACCTCGATGGCGTAATTGTTTACGAGGACCAACTGGCAAATGTTAGCGTTGAGTACGCTATTCAGTAGATTTTCTTAAAGCTCCAAACCACAAGGGCAAAGTGTAAGAGAAGTCCCCGGGTACAAGATTAATCTTGTACCCGGGGACTTCTCTTACACTAAACGGCCAACAAATTTGAAAGAGCCTTACAGCTCTCTCTTCAGGATCTTTCCTGTGGGGCCCAGCGGTAGTTCGGAGACAATCTTAAACTGCCGGGGGTACTTATAGGCGGCCAGCTTGGTGCGGCAGAGCTCATCTAGCTCTGCCACCAGCTGCTCCTGCTGGGGAAGGTCGAGCTCGCTCTTCGGAACGAGGACGGCGCAGACTTCCTCACCCACGCGGTCGCTGGGCTTGCCCACCACCGCCACCAGGTGCACGCCGGGGTGGGTATAGATAACGTCCTCAATTTCGCGGGGGTAAATACTGTAGCCGTTGCGTAGAATCATGTCTTTGATGCGGTCAACAATATATACGTTGCCCTCATCATCGATACGGGCTATATCCCCGGTGGCGAACCAGTCACCGTCAAAAGAGGCGGCCGTGGCGGCGTCGTCCTGCCAGTAGCCGGCCATCACATTCTCACCGCGCACCCACAGCTGGCCCGGCTCCCCGCTGGGCAGCTCTGCCCCCGATTCGGCGCGAACGGCCACCTCAACTCCGGGCAGGGGCCTACCCACCGAGCCCACCACCAGGCCAAAGCGGGCCTGGTTGAAGGTGACCACCGGCGAGGTTTCCGAGAGGCCGTAGCCCTCATAGATTGGGCAGTCCAGCAGGCGGTTGAAATCCTCGTGCACTGAGGCGGGTAGCGCCGAGCCACCAGAAATTCCAAAACGGAGAGAGCCGTGTAGGCCGCTGACATCGCGGTCTTCCAGGTGCTTGGCCAGAGCCCCGTACATGGAGGGCACCGCCGCCAGCACGCTGACCCCGGCAGACTCACAGAGGGCGGCGGCGTCGGCGGGGGTGAAGCGGGCCAAAAGCGCAATGGTTGCCCCCGCGGCAAACACCGCGTTCATCGAGACGGTCTGGCCGAAAGCGTGAAAGAGCGGAAGCCCCCCGAAGAAAACGTCCTCCGGGATGTAGATGAAGGTCTCGGCAACGGTTCGGGCGTTCGAGAGCAGGTTGCGGTGGGTGAGGGTCGCGCCCTTGGGCTTGCCGGTGGTGCCCGAAGTATAGAGAAGGACGGCGGGTTCATCAGCGTAGACGGGAGCCGGCTCCCAGCTCTTCTGGCTCGGCTCAAGCCGGGAATCGGGGCCGATAAACACCAGTTCTGCCTCAGTCTCGATTGCTTCTTTTTCCTGCTCAGCCCGGGTGCCCTGCCAGCCCACCAGCAAACGGGCGCCCGAGTTCTTCAGGTGAAAGCTCACCTCGCGGGCAGACAGTAGAGGGTTCAGCGGTACCACGATAGCGCCCAGACTCAGCAGGGCATAGTAAAAGACAGGCATGGGGGCAACGTTGGGTAGTGATAGGGCAACCCTATCGCCCGGCTGAACACCGCGGTCGGTCAGCCAGTCCCGCCCGGCTGCCACCAGCTGGTTCAGCTCCTCATAGGTGATCTCGCGGTTCTGGCCGCAGAGGGCCAGATTGCCCGGCTCCCCCACCGCCAGCAGACTTGCCAGATTGTTTTCCGACTGTTTTTCCCGCACCCCAACGCTCCTTCGCGCTCGATGATTGTTTCTTCTCCATGGTAGAGGTCTTGCTTCTTTTAAAGAGCTTATAGCCCGAACTTATTGCCACTTCCTCCTTATTATGATTTACTCAAAATAAATCACAGCGAAAGGAAGCACCATGGCAGACCAAACTCTTACCCCAGAGGAAATTGACTTTCTCAATTCGGTTTTTGACCTCGCCCGAGACAACAAACCCATTGCCCTCAAATCCCTGATTGACCAGGGCGTACCGGTTGACCTCACCGACTCTAAGGGTGACACCCTGCTAATTCTGGCAACCTACCACGAGAACCGCGAGGTCGTGGAGATGCTTCTGGAAGCCGGTGCCAACATCAACGCGCTCAACAATCGCGGGCAGACTCCCCTGCTCTGCGCCGTCTTCCGCAACAACGCGGAACTAACCCAGCTTCTGCTTCAGGCCGGGGCAGACACCACCCTGGGCCACCAGAGCCCGCTAGAGGTAGCTCGGTTCTTCCAGCTGCCCGAGATGGAGAAGCTACTGACCGCCTAGCACATCAGTGCTCTAGGCCGCCCAGTCCAAAAAGCGCCCTGCCAGCTCCTCCCCGCCTTCGGGGTCGCGGGTAATCACCAGAACGGTGTCGTCGCCGGCGATGGTTCCAAGAATGGGGTCAATCCCCGACTGGTCAATGGAAGAGGCCAGGAACTGCGCAGCCCCCGGAGGGGTTCGCAAAATCACCAGGTTGGCGGAGGATTCGGCGGTAATCAGCAGCTCCTTGAAGAGGCTAATCATGCGGGCATCCACGCCGTCGGTGGAAGAGCGGCGCACCGGGTGGTTGGGCACGGCGTAGATCAGGCCGGACTTTTCATCGCGCACTCGCTCGGCACCGATTTCCACCAGGTCACGGGAAAGGGTTGCCTGGGTGACCTTCACTCCATCGTCAGTCAAAAGCTGGGCAAGTTCTGCCTGCGAGCGCACCCGGTGGGTGGAGAGCAGGTCGATAATGCGCGCCTGACGGGCGGTTTTGGTTGAGGGGATTGCCACCTTTATTTTACCTTTCCAGATGTTGTGACTGATTCTGCCAGGCCCGATTCTGCGAGCAGGAAGGCCATGAGGGCCTTTTGGGCGTGGAGTCGGTTTTCTGCTTCGTCCCAGACGACGGATTGGGGGCCGTCGATCACGTCTGAGGTCACTTCAAAGTCGCGGTAGGCGGGCAGGCAGTGCAGGAAGATTGCGTTCTCGGCTGCCCGAGCCATGGCTGCGGCATTGACCTGGTAGTCGAGGAAAAGCTTGCTGCGGGCTTCTTTTTCGCTCTCCTGCCCCATGGAGACCCAGGTGTCGGTAATGACGACGTCGGCGCCGGTCAGCGCTTCTGCGGGGTCGGTGGTCACCAGGATGGAGCCGCCGGTTTCGACTGCTCGGTGTTCTGCCTGCTGAACTACCTCGTCGGTGGGCAGGTAGCCGGCGGGGCCGGCAAGGCGCACGTGCATTCCGGCGGTGGCTCCGCCCAGCAGGTAGGAGTTTGCCATATTGTTGGCGGCATCGCCCAGGTAGGCCAGGGTCAGCCCCGCAAGCTGCCCCCGGTGCTCACGGATGGTGAGCAGGTCGGCGAGAATCTGGCAGGGGTGGAAGTCATCGGAGAGGGCGTTGATGACCGGCACGGTGGAGTTCTCTGCCATCTCTTCAAGCCCCGCCTGGGCAAAGGTGCGCCAGACTACCGCTGAGACCATACGGGAGAGCACCTTAGCGGTGTCGGAGATGGACTCCTTGTGGCCCAGCTGCGATTCGCCGAGGTTAATGACCATGGGGGTTCCGCCCAGATCAGCCACACCAGCGGCAAAAGAGAAGCGGGTGCGGGTAGAGGTTTTATCGAAGAAAACCGCTACGGTCTGCGGGCCCGCCAGGGGTTTGAACCCAAAGCGGTTCTCCTTCATCTCGGCCGCCAGGTCTAGCACGCGAGCCTGTTCGGCAGGGGTGAGATCGGTGTCGCGGAGGAAGTGACGAACCATGTATATCTCCTAAAATTATTCAGTCAAACCGTGAATATTTAGGCTGACCTGACGATTATATGTAAATTATTCCATTGTTTATGCAGAAACGCCGGATAAGAATTCAGCTAGCTAACCCGGGAAGTTTCCACAATCTTCGGCAGAGCCTGCACAAAGCTGGCCAGCTGCTCCTCGGTCACTACCAGCGGAGGAGCCAGCCTAATAGTGGAGGCATTGGGGGCATTGATAATAAAGCCGGCCTCGCGGGCTGCCGCCACCACGGCGGGAGCCAGCGCAGCGCCGTCCTCGGTCGTCTCCGCCGCAAGCTGCACCCCGATCAGCAGACCTGCCCCGCGGGTTGCCGCAACGCAGTCCAATGCCTCGAGCTGGGCGCGCACCGACTCGCCGCGGCTTACGGCGGCCTCCAGCAGGTTTTCTTCGTCAAGAACGGTCAGAGTTGCCAGCGCCGCCGCGGTGGCCAGCGGGTTACCGCCAAAGGTGGTGCCGTGCATGCCTGCCTCCAGCAGGCCGTTCGCCAGAGCCCCGTTGGTGATCATGGCGCCGATGGGAAAGCCCCCGCCCAGCCCCTTAGCCAGGGTTACGGCATCGGGCAGGTTCTGCCCGTCCAGCTCCCGGGTGTGCTCAAAGTAGCGGCCGGTGCGGCCCATGCCGGTCTGCACCTCGTCAACAATCAGCAGGGCATTGTGCTGGCGGGTGAGCTCACGGGCACGAGTCAGGTAGCCCTGGGGCAGGGGCAGCACGCCTGCCTCACCCTGGATAGGTTCGACGATGATCGCCGCCACGTCATCGGTCAGGTGGGTCTCGAGCGCCTCAAGGGTGGCGGGAATATGGACGACGCCGCTCGGCAGGGGTTCGAAGGGCTGCCGGTAGGCGGGTTTGTGGGTGAGGCTCAGGGCACCGATGGTTCGCCCGTGAAAGCCCTGTTCCAGGGCGAGAATGGTCTTCTTGCCCGTGAGGTTGCCGTGACGGCGGGCCAGCTTATAGGCCGCCTCATTAGCCTCGGTACCCGAGTTGCAGAAAAAGACCTTGGCCTCATCGGCGGAGTCAAAGAGGTCGAGGAGCTTATGGGCCAGGACCAGCTGCGACGGCGAGGTAAAGAAGTTTGAGATATGAGCTAGCTTGCCCGCCTGCTCACTGACCGCCCGACTCCAGGCAGGGTGGCCGTGGCCCAGCGAGTTCACCGCGATACCCGCCAATAAGTCTAGGTACTCTTTGCCATTGGCATCGGTGACCGTAGCGCCGCTACCGGAAACCAGCACCAGGGAGGGGTCGCCAAAGACCCCCAGGAGGTCCCGCCGGTAGTCCTTGAGCAAATCCTGCTGTTTCTTTTCTGTCTGTTCAGCCACGGCCTCTCCCCTACTTCTGCATTGCTGCGTTGACGTTTTTGACTTCTTGCGGTTCCTCATAGATGGGGCGCACCAGGTAGTCGGGGGCGGGCACCTGCCAGCCGGTGTCGTCGTCCCTGGTCACCTGGGTACCGATACCGGTGTCGGTAAAGATTTCCAGCAGGGGCGAGTGCTTGAGGCGACCATCGACGATGGAGGCACGGGCAACCCCCTGCTCTACCGCCAGCAGGCAGGCGCTCATCTTGGGAATCATGCCCGAGACCAAGCCCGGCAGCATCTGGCGCAGTTCGCTGACCGTCAGCGAAGAAATCAGCGAAGACTTATCAGGCCAGTTTCCGTAGAGGCCCTCAACATCGGTGAGCACCACCAGCTTCTCAGCCCCCAGGGCCGCCGCCACCGCCGCCGCAGCGGTATCGGCGTTGACGTTGAGAATCTCCCCGGTTAGACCGGCCCTGCCCGCGGCGTCCTCCCCCGAAGCCGGGTCGTGAATTTCCGGGGCCACCGAGGAAATCACCGGAATTTTGCCGGCATCGATCATAGACATAATGGCGGTGGTATTGACCCCCACCACCTCGCCCACCAGGCCCAGGTCGGTCTCCACGCCGTCCACCTCAGTGGTAAAGCGGCGAGCCCGTAGCAGACCGCCGTCCTCACCGCTCATCGCCACCGCGTAGGGGCCGTGGGAGTTGATGTGGGAGACCAGCTCGCGGGCCACCTGGCCGGTCAGCACCATGCGCACCACCTCCATAGCCTCTGGCGTGGTGTAGCGCAGACCCCCGCGGAACTCGCTCTCAATCCCCATTTTCTCGAGCATGGCAGAAATCTGCGGGCCCCCACCGTGCACCACAATCGGCTTGATACCCACGGTGCGCAGGAAAACCATGTCGGCGGCAAAGGCGGCGCGCAGTTCCTCTGAAATCATGGCGTTGCCGCCGTATTTGAAGACCATAATCTTACCGGCGAATCGCTGAATCCAGGGCAGGGCCTCCATGAGGGTGCTGGCCTTGGCTTGAGCCGTTTCAAAGCGCTGCTGGGCGTTCTGGTTTTCTACCATGCGGGTTTCCTTCTTAGCTGGAGTAGGCGGAGTTTTCTTCCACGTAGTCATGGGTAAGGTCGTTAGTGACGATGGTTGCCTCCTGAGTTCCGGCGCCCAGGTCAATATCAACGGTGACCTTCCGCTGGGCTGCAATGTCTACCAGGGAACGGTCTTCGCCAATTCCGCCACCGCGACAAATCTCCACCCCGTTGATGCTGACGTTAACCTTTTCGGGCTCAAACACCGCTTCGGTGGTGCCGACCTCGGAGAGGATTCTGCCCCAGTTGGGATCATTGCCGTAGATAGCGGTTTTGAAGAGGTTGGAGCGGGCCACCGCGCGGGAGACCTCTTCGGCGTCTGCTTCGGACGCTGCGTTGAAGGTACGCACGTGAATATCGTGGCTGGCGCCCTCGGCATCGGCCATGAGCTGCAGGGCGAGATCCTGGCAGACCTTG
Source organism: Rothia aerolata (assembly GCF_014635585.1). Classification (GTDB taxonomy): domain Bacteria; phylum Actinomycetota; class Actinomycetes; order Actinomycetales; family Micrococcaceae; genus Rothia; species Rothia aerolata. The sequence continues at coordinate 365,417 of NZ_BMDC01000002.1, read as the reverse complement.
GTCAGAGCCTCGGTCAATTCTGCCTCGCCAGCCTCTACACCGCTGGCACCCGATGCCATGAGCAAAACGGTGTCGTTGGTTGACATGCAGCCGTCGGAGTCAGCCCTGTTGAAGCTCACCCGCACCGCTTCGCGCAGTGCGCGGTCAAGCATTTCTGAGGACGCCGCCGCGTCAGTAGTCACGACCACCAGCATGGTGGCCAGGCCCGGCGCCAGCATTCCCGCGCCCTTTGCCATACCGCCGATTCGATAGGAGCCGCCTGCTCCCTGCACGGTTAGCCCCGCCTGCTTGGAAACGGTATCGGTGGTCATGATTGCCTCGGCGGCATCGCTGGCATGGGCTTCGGAATCGCCCAGGTTAGCCGCTGCTTCACCGGCACCGGCCAGCAGTTTCTCCAGGGGCAGCCGCTCGCCAATCAGGCCCGTGGAGCAGACCGCCACATCTCCCGCTGAAACGTTCAGTAGCTCGGCCACCTCTTCTGCGGTGCGGTGGGTATCTTGAAAGCCCTCAAAGCCGGTGCAGGCGTTGGCCCCGCCGGAGTTCAGTATCACCGCGTCTACCCTGCCGTCGGTCACCACCTGCTGGCTCCACTGCACCGGAGCTGCGGCAAAGCGGTTGATGGTAAAGACCGCCGCAGCCCGGTGCTGGGGACCGTCGTTGACCACGAGTGCTAGGTCTTTCTTGCCAGCCTGCGCCGAGATTCCGGCGGCAAGGCCTGCGGTACGGAAACCGGCGGCAAAGCTCACGCCGTGGGTCTCTACGCCTTCAATGTGATGGGTGGTGGTCATTAGGGAACCAGACCTTCCTGAGCCAGTCCGAGATTTTCTTCTAGTCCGAGGGCAATATTCATCGACTGAATAGCGCCCCCGGCGGTGCCCTTGGCAAGGTTGTCAATCGCAGAGGTGACAATCACGCGCCCGGCGTGTTCGTCAAAGGCCAGCTGCATGACCGCGTGGTTGCTACCCTGCACGCTCTTGGTGTGGGGCCACTGCCCCTCGGGGAGCAGGTGCACAAAGGGCTCGTCTGTGTAGGCAGACTCCCAGGCGGCACGCAGGTCGGCCTCGCCCACGCCGTCCTTGACCTTGGCGGTGGCGGTCGCCAGGATTCCGCGCGGCATGGGAGCCAGGGTGGGGGTGAAGGAGATCTGCACGGGCTCACCGGCGGTGGCCGAGAGTTTTTCTTCGATTTCGGGGGTGTGACGGTGGCCCCCTCCCACGCCGTAGGGCAGCATTCCTCCCATGATTTCGGAGCCGAGCAGGTGGGGCTTGAGCGATTTACCCGCCCCCGAGGTGCCCGAGGCAGCAATAATGACGACGTCGCGCGGCTGCAGAAGACCGGCAGCAAAGCCGGGGTTCAGCGCCAGAATGGAGGCGGTCGGATAGCAGCCGGGCACGGCAATTCTGCTAGCTCCCCTGAGGGCCTCTCGCTGCTTGCCTTCTGAGGTCAGCAGTTCGGGCAGGCCGTAGGGCCAAAAACCTGCGTGCTCTGACTGATAAAACTTCTCCCAGGCGCTCGCTGATTCCAGGCGGTGGTCAGCACCGGCATCTATCACCAGGGTGCCCTCGGGCAGCTGAGCGGCAACCTCGGCCGAGGCGCCGTGGGGCAGGGCGAGAAAGACGACGTCGTGCCCCGCTAGGTTCTCCACCGTGGTGTCTTGTACGGTCAGATTAGCGTATTTTCGCAGGTGCGGGGCAAGGTCGCCGAGTCGCTGGCCCGCCGAGGAATGGGCGGCGACGGTTTTGACTTCTACTTCGGGGTGGGTGGCGAGCAGGCGCAGCACCTCTCCCCCGGCGTACCCGGTTGCTCCTGAAACAACTACTGAAAAACTCATGAAAACACTATAACGCAGAAATATGCATAGGTTTCAATAATTATTCACATAGTGGGCACATTTTGAGGATATTTCTATACGAAAGACTCGTTTAGACGGGCATCTTCAAGTAATACGGCGCACAAAAAGAGCGTGAAAGAGTAGAGTTTAAACCATGACTACACAGAACATTCCCACCCACCAGCAAGCAATCCTCGTGCACGAAACCGGCGCCCCCGACGTCCTCAAAATCGCCGAGGCTCCCGTAGAGCAGCCGGGCGAGAACCAGGTTTTGGTCAAAACCGCAGCCTCCGGCGTGAACTTTATCGAAACCTACCAGCGCAGCGGGGTCTACCCCATGGACCTGCCCTACACTCCCGGCGATGAAGCCGCCGGAACCGTGGTGGCAGTCGGCAGCGGCGTCACAAAATTTAAGGTCGGCGACCGGCTAGCTACAGCAGCCGCCCAGTCCACCTACCAGGAATATTTTCTGGTAGACGCCCAGCAGGCTGTGGCCGTTCCCGACGGCATCTCAGACGAGGTGGCGGCAGCTCTGCCCCTGCAGGGTATGACAGCCCACTATCTGACCCGCTCCACCTTTGAGGTCAAGCCCGAACACACCGTGCTCTTCCACGCCGGTGCCGGTGGAGTCGGCGGGCTGGCCATTCAGCTCATGAAGGCTGTTGGAGCCACCGTCATCACGACTGTCTCCACCGATGAAAAAGAAGCAATCGCCCGCGCCCACGGTGCCGACCACGTGCTCCGCTACGAAAACTTTGAGACCGAGGTTCGAGAAATTACCGGCGGAGAAGGGGTTGACGTCGTCTACGACTCAGTGGGCCTGGCAACTTTTGATTCTTCCCTGAAAACCCTCAAGCGCCGGGGCATGGCGGTGCTCTTTGGCGGAGCCTCAGGCCAGGTACCGCCCTTTGACCTGCAAACCCTCAATAAACTGGGCTCCCTCTACGTCACCCGCCCCTCCCTCTGGGCCTATATCGCCACCGAAGAAGAACTTACCTGGCGCCTCGAAGAACTCTTCAAGTCGGTTCTAGCGGGAGATCTCAAGGTCACTATCGACCAGAAGTTCCCGCTCGAGAAGGCCGCCGAAGCCCACGCCTACCTCGAGGACCGCAAGACCCGCGGTAAGGTAATCCTGGTGCCCTAATTCCCGGTTGCAAACCTCTGAAAACACGATAGAGAGAAAGAATATGCCTTCTTCCCAGCCCACCCTCACCGCCTCCCAGCAGGAGGCTCTCCATGAGTTTAAAGACATCATGGGCGCAGACAAGGTACTGCACGCAGAACACGCTACCCGCCCTTTTAGCAAGGGCTATCGTTTTGGCGGCGGCGCACTCTTTGCGGTACTACGCCCCACCAGCCTGGTAGAAGTATGGAAGGCTCTGCAGGTCTGCCTTTCCCACGATTTTATAGTGATTCCCCAGGCCTCAAACACCGGCCTGACCGGTGGTTCGGGCCCAGGCTTTCAGGACTACGACCGCCCGATTGTTCTGATTTCAACCCACCTCATTAATCAGGTACACCTGATTAACAACGCGCAGGAAGCTATCTCCCTAGCCGGTACTACGCTCATCCAGCTCACCGATGCGCTCACACCGCACCAGCGTGAACCGCATTCTGTAATTGGTTCGACCTCCATTGGCGCATCCGTGATCGGTGGTATCTCCAATAATTCTGGCGGCAGCCAGATTCGTAAGGGGCCGGCTTTCACCCGCGAGGCAATTTATGCCCGGGTGAACGAGGAAGGTTCGCTCGAGCTCGTCAACCATCTGGGTATCTCCTTGGGTGATGATCCCGAGGTGGCCCTTGACCGCCTGCAACGCGGTGATTGGTCACCTGCCGATGTCACTGCCCCTCCAGAAGACAGCCGGGAGACCGAGTACGCCGAGCACCTGCGCCAGATTGAGCCTAGCCCGGCCCGTTTTAATTCCAACCCCAAGTACCTCTTTGAAGCATCGGGCTCAGCAGGCAAAATCATGGTTTTTGCGGTGCGAACCCGTACCTTCCCGCTGGAGAAGAACCCCACCACTTTCTATATCGGAACCCACACACCCCGCGCGCTAGAAGAGATTCGCCGTCGCTTCTTGAGCGCCGATATGCCGCTACCCATCGCCGCTGAATATATGGGGCGCAGCGCTTTTGATCTGGCGGAGAAGTACGGCAAGGACACCTTCGTCTTCCTCAAGTACCTCAGCCCCGGCGTCCAAACCCGCATGTTTGCTTTCAAGACCTGGGCGAACGGAGTCTTTAGCAAAGTACCGGGTATTGGCCCCACCTTTGCAGATACGGTGTCGCAGTTTATCTTTGACCGGGTACCCGCTCAGATTCCCCAGCGTCTTATGGACTACCGCAACCGCTTCGAGCACCACCTCATTCTGACGGTCAGCGCCGAGCAGCGAGATCAGAGTAAGGCCCTACTCCAGGAGTTCTTTGCCAGCGAGAAGAATCTGGGGGATTTCTTCGTCTGCACCGCTGATGAAGAGAAGAGCGCCAACCTCAACCGCTTTGGTGCAGCCAGTGCTGCCACCCGCTACGCAGGTATCAAGCGCAAAAAACTGGGCGAACTCATTCCCATCGACGTTGCCCTGCGACGTGATGATTGGGACTGGCTTGAGACCCTGCCCGCTGAGATTGCGGACCAGCTAGATGTGGCTGCCTACTACGGTCATTTCTTCTGCCATGTGATGCACCAGGACTACGTGGCGAAGAAGGGCGTGGACCCACACAAGCTACACGATGACATCCAGGAGCTTCTCGAGGCTCGCGGCGCCAAGCTCCCGGCTGAGCACAACTACGGTCGCCTCTACCGTATGCCGGAGGAGATGGTGGATCACTTCAAGGAGCTAGACCCCACCAACACCTTCAACGCCGGTATCGGTGGCACTTCTCCCCGAAAGAATTGGGCCTAGTCGGTTAGTTAGTCTTCGAAATCGAAGTCATCGTAGTGGGCGTTGCGAGCTCGGCGGTTGAGCATCACAGCGCCCGTTACACCGGCAGCAAAAACCACCACGGCACCCAGCAGAGAGGCCCAGCCGCCAATCTTGGCATTGCGTACAGAGGCGCTGGTGACCTCGTTGATTGAACCGGGCTCACCGGTGCGTACCACCTCAACCTGCTGATCGCCGGTTTCTGCCAGCAGGGCATCAACCTCCTGGGGGAAATCGTTGCGAGTCTCACCGGTTTGAGAACCGCGGAATTCCACCATCTGGCCACCGTTGACCTGCTTGGCATCGGCCAAATCCGACTTGAAGGTAACCCCGTTCAGTGCCTGGTCGGCGGGCAGAGACCCCGAATACTTAGCAACGTTGGACTTGGTCTGAAGGTCAGGAGTGAGATCAACAAAGCGACCGCTCATCACCCAGGTCTTATCTTCAAAACCCTCGTCTTCGCGTGCGCCGTTGAGCGCCCGAATACCGAGCACGCAGAGCAGAATCGCCAGAAGAACAGAGAGCAAAACCAGGCCAGCAGAGAGCCAGCGGGAGCGAGAATCAGAGGGCTCGTTCAGCTCTTCGTCTTCGTCAACGAGTTCAAAGAACTCATCGTTGGGTTCCCGGCTTGAATCCTGAGTCACTGTTCTCTCCCAAAGTTGGTGGTTAGTCTTTCGATACAGATAGAGCGCGTAGGGTCATCATTCTACGCGCTCTATCTAAATCTTTTCTCCCCGAAACCGGGGAAGATTGAGGAAACCTCAGATCTTATACTTAGCCGCGCATGACAGCGCCGAACCGCTCTGCGGCTAGGGCAACTGCTGCCTCACGCGACTCAGAGGCTTCTTCGGCGGTCAGGGTGCGGTCATTGGCGCGGAAGCGCAGGGCAAAGGCCACAGACTTCTTGCCCTCTTCGATACCGGTGCCCCGGTAGTCGTCAAAGACCCGAATGTCTTCCAAAAGCTCCCCCGCGCCCTCCGCCAGAGCGTCGGCAATCTCAGAAGCCGGAACGGCGGCGTCCACAATCAGCGCGACGTCCTGGTTGGTGGCGGGGTAGCCGTAGATACCGTAGGCCCCAACAGGGCCGCTTGCGTCTTCCAGCAGGGCGGTGAAGTTCAGCTCGAAAGCACAGGTGCGCTCGGGCAGATCCAGGCTCTTCAGCAGCTTGGGATGCAGTTCACCGGCATAACCGATCACGGTGCCATCGCTTGCCAGCAGGGCAGCGGTGCGACCGGGGTGGAAGGCCTGGTGCTGGCCCTGGGCAACACCCAGGTCAATGCCGGTAGAATCTGCCACCAGACGGGAGGCGTCCAGCGCATCACGCCAGTCGTAGGCGCGGGCGGTAGCCCCGGGCATATCCTCGTGTTCCTTGCCCGCAAACAGACCCGCAATCAGGCGGGGCTGGTCTGGAATACCGGCGTTGAGATCGGCCAGAACCTCGTCTGAGGGGCGAACACCCAGGCCGGGGATTTCCTTAGAACCCAGCTGCTTGCCGGGAATAAAGACATGACCCTGCTCATAGATAGCTAGGTTCTTAAAACCGCGGGAGAGGTTACGCTTGAGAACGCCCACCAGACCGGGCAGCAGGGAGCGGCGCAACCAGCCCTCCGCCTCAGAGATGGGGTTGGTCAGCTTAACCGAAGCCAGCTTCTCGCCCTCGGTCGCTGCTGCCCAGAGGTTATTGTCTTCTTCGGAAACAAAGGGGTAGGCAAAGACCTCTGTCATTCCCGCCGCAGCCAGAGCATTCAGGGCTGCCCGGCGAGCCACCTGCTCGGCGGTATAGCCGCGGCCGGGAGGCGCCACAGGCAGAGTGGAGGGAATCTTATCGTAGCCGTCGAGACGCGCGACCTCTTCGGTCAGGTCTTCCTTGTTGGCTAGGTCAGTTCGCCAGGACGGCGCGGTGACGGTGAATCCCTCGGAGCCGGTTTCAACGGTGGCGCCAATTGCCTCAAGCAGGGAGACAATCTGCTCTTCGCTGTAGTCCACGCCGATTCGGCCGGCGGTGTAGCCAGCAGGGAGCTCAATTGGCTCGGCTGCCACGGTGTTATTGACGTCGGTCACGCCCTCATCAGCGGAACCGCCGCCCAGCTCCACCAGCAGGTCTACCGCGCGCTGGGCGGCCGCTGCCTGAAGCTGGGGGTCGACGCCGCGCTCAAACCGCTTGGAGGCATCGGATGAGAGCTTATGACGGCGGGAGGTGCGGGCAACCGATACCTCGTCGAAGCGGGCGGCCTCAATCATCACCCGGCTAGTTTCGGTCGAGCACTCGGTGGAGGCACCGCCCATTACGCCGGCCAGGCCGATAGGACCCGAGTTATCGCAGATCAGCAGATCTTCAACGTGAAGGCTGCGCTCCTTCTCGTCCAGGGTGGTCAGCTTCTCCCCCGCCTGTGCGCGGCGAACCGTCAGGCCGCCGTCCAGCTTATCGGCATCGTAGAAGTGCAGGGGCTGGCCGGTTTCCAGCATCACGTAGTTAGAAATGTCCACCGGCAGGGAGATCGAGCGGAGCCCTGCCAGGCGCAGGCGGGATGCCATCCACACCGGGGTCGGTGCCGCAGAGTTCACGCCGGAGACCGAGCGCACCACAAAGCGGGTGGCACCGGGCTTGCCGTGAATGGGGGCATCGTCGGTCAGCTCCACCGAGAGACCAGAGTTATTAGCCGCCGGGGTGCGCTCTGCCAGCTTCAGCACAAAGTCGTCAAAGTCGGTGCCGGTGGCGTGGCAGTACTCGCGGGCAATACCGCGAAGAGAGAAAGCGTAACCACGATCGGGGGTTACGTTGACTTCCGCAGCCTCGTCGTAGAGACCCAGCACCTCCAGGGCATCGGTGCCAATCTCAGGGTCAAGCCCCAGGTCAGAGAGCACAATAATGCCGTTGTGGTCATCGCCCAGGCCCAGCTCCTTGGCAGAAGCCAGCATACCCGCTGACTTATGGCCGTAGGTCTTGCGCGCAGAAATCTGGAAGTTACCGGGCAGGACGGCGCCGGGTAGGGTCACTACCACCTTGTCGCCCACCTCGAAGTTGTGGGCGCCGCAGATAATTCCCTGCACGCCATCCTCTTCAATACCCTTACCGGTTAGGGTCTGCTTCTGGCCCTCGGGTACAACCCGCACCGAGCACCAGTTCACGGTCTTGCCGTTGGAGTGGGTCTCCTCTTCACGGGTCAGCACCTGGCCCACCACAATGGGGCCCGAGAGCTCGTCGGTGGGGCGGTGAACATCTTCTTCTTCCAGGCCAACCTTCACCAGGGTGGCCATCACATCTTCGGCAGTCGCGTCTGCCGGTACCGGTGCGTATTCACGCAACCAAGAAAGTGGGATACGCATTCTTAGATCTCCATTCCGAACTGCTGGCTGAAGCGGATATCGCCCTCAATCATGTCGTGCATGTCTGCTACACCGTTACGGAACATGAGGGTGCGTTCCAGGCCCATACCAAAGGCGAAACCCGAGTAAACTTCGGGGTCGATACCGGCTGCCCGCAACACATTGGGGTTGACCATGCCGCAGCCACCCCACTCAATCCAGGCGGGGCCACCCTTGGCACCGGGGTGCCAGAGGTCCAGCTCGGCAGAGGGCTCGGTGAAGGGGAAGTAGTTGGGACGCAGGCGAATCTTAGCCTCGGGGCCAAACATCTCGCGCGCCATGTGCTCCAGGGTGCCCTTCAAATCAGCCATGGTCAGGTTCTTATCCACCGCCAGGCCCTCAATCTGGTGGAAGACCGGGGTATGGGTAGCATCAAGCTCATCGGTACGGTAGACCTGGCCGGGGCAGACCACGTACACCGGCAGCTCACGAGAAAGCAGCGAGCGCATCTGCACCGGCGAGGTGTGGGTACGCATCAGCAGGTGGGCGCTAGCAGGTTCAACGAAGAAAGTATCCTGCAGCTCACGCGCCGGGTGGTCAGGCTTGAAGTTCAGCGAGTCAAAGTTGAACCACTCCGATTCAACCTCGGGGCCGTCGGCAACTTCCCAACCCATGCCCACAAAAATATCGGTGAGCTTATCCTGCAAAATATTCAGCGGGTGACGGCCGCCCAGGCCACGGCGAGGAGAGGCAGCAGTAACATCTACCGCCTCTTCAATGAGAATTCGTGTATCGCGCTCCTCTTCAAGCTGAGCGTTCTTCGCCTCCAGAGCCTTGGTCAGGCGACCGCGGGCCTGGCCCATGAGCTTGCCGACCTCAGCCTTGTGCTCCTTGCTCAAAGACTTCATCTGCTTGTTGGCCAGGGTAAAAGCACCCTTATCCCCCAGGAATGCCAGGCGGGTAGCCTTCAGCTGATCAAAATCATCTGACTCCTGCTCAATCGCCTTCTGAGCACGGTCAAATTCATCAGCAAATGCCTTCTTTACGGTCTCCAGGCCACCGGCGGGGTCGGCCTCAAGAATGTCTTTAATGTTCGCCAGAACTCTGTACGATTCTGGAGCCTTTGCTTCTTCAGGCAAAGATTCGCTCATGGATTACTCATCTCTTGACGTCGTCTCGTGCGGGCACCGCGCCGCGGGCACAGTAAACCCCTTGATAGTCACCCACCAGTCTAGTGGCTCACCGGGTTCAACGCGATTTTTACGGGTGTGAGGTTCTGAGAAGCTCTTACTTCTTCAGCTTATCCGGGTTCAGGTCTCGCCAGATCTGGCGCGCCAGCTTTCTCACTGACTCATCGGCCGGCTGCACGCCCACCTTATTCAGGGCCGTCTTCAGCTCTTCAAAAATCTGCTTCTTGTCTTTGCCCTGCGCCTTCTCCACCACCGAGTTGATGGCATGGTTGGTCACCATCTGAATCTGCTGCTCAAGTTCGCTGGGAATAGCCTGCTGGTTTTCGCTCATGCTTTTAACCTATCAGGACGCCGCCGCCCCACTGAACCTCGCGGGTTCCGGTGGGGCGGCGGCGTCCTAGATATAACCTAAACCCTCTGCGACCTACTTACGCAGACCGTTGTAAAGGGCCGGCTTATTAGTCTGCACCAGCCACACGACGTTCAAAAGAACCACCAGCAGGTAGCAGACGGCAGCAATCAGCAAAAGAGTACCGCCATTCACCAGGCAGACAATGGCGCTAACAATACCCATGATGATTCCCACCAGGGCAAAAACCATCCCGATCATGCGGCCAGTGTTGGAGCGCTTGCCCATCAGGTAGCCCACCGTGCCGTAGAGAAGCAGGGCCACCAGACCCGAGCAGATTCCGGCCGAGACCGCAGCGCCGGGCTCAAAGTGGCCAAACTCCTGGGCGGTTTGCACGTTGGCGGTAAAGCTCAGCGCCAGCGCCAGAAGAAAGAAGAGGGCAGAAGCGGCCAGCACCACCTGAGACTTTTGAATAGCCTGATTGGGCTTGAGCTGCTCGGGGCTGTAGGCATAGCCAGCGGAGGTGGCAAAAGGGTGGGCCTTCTCCTGCTGGTGAGCCTCGTAGCTTTCACCGCCGTAGGTGTTGTAGGCACCGTAGCCGGTGCTGGTTCCATAGCCGCTTTTCTCTAGCAGTTCCTGCTTCTTGGCCATTGCTGTCTCCTCTGGTCGCTAATTTGGAGTATTGCTTACCAGTTTAGTGCATGGAGGGGTAGCGGGGAGTCAGAGCCGCGGTCACATCTTTCTTCCAGGCAAAGACCAGCCACACGATACCCAGCACGCCCCAAATGAGGCTGAGCAGAGGCTCAATCACATCTCCCATGAAGAGTCCCAGGGCTCCAAAGAGGCCAAAGGCCACCGACAGGGCTGCAAAAACGGTACCGGTAATTCGGCCGGCGTTGCTGCCCTTATTAATGAGGGAGTAGACCAGGAAGTAAAGGCCCAGGCCCACCACAATCAGGATGATGCTGACAATAACGGTAGAGGCGGTAAAGAGGCCGTTCGTCTGAGCATCAAGGTCGGCTGTGACGTCCTGGTCAGTGAACATATTGGCCACGTAGCTGAGTGTATAGGCTGCCGCAGACGCCCACATCACCCCGTGTAGCTTCTTGATAGAGGGATGGTTCTTCAGGTTTTTCTGAAGCTGCTGGCCCATCGAAATCGCCTGGGTGTCGTTGGGAACCTGAGAATAGTTGTCACCGTGGTCGGGGTTGTAGGAAGGAATCGACATTGATAGCTCCTCGGTTGATATTAAGGGGGTCACCCAGCATTCTTTCAGGTTTAAGACGTTCAGGGGCACTCTTTGGCCCAAAATCGCTAAATTTTTTGGCCGAACAGTGCCCCTGGCGGTTATATATCAGGCGAAGAGTCCCGAAGCGAGAAAGTCATTCTCGTCTTTCACTCCGGGCGGCACCGCAAAGAGGGCGCTGCCTGTGTGGCGCAGGTACTCGCTCATAGCGTCAGATTTCATCATGGTCTGTAACAGCGGCACAAAGTGGGTGCGGGGGTCGCAGACGTAGGCAATGAAGAAGAGACCGGCATCCAGGTGCCCCAGACCGTCGGTACCGTCGGTGTAGTTATAGCCGCGGCGCAGCATCTGCACCCCCTTATTTTGGTCGGGGTGCATGAGCCTCACGTGCGAGTCGGCGGGAATAATCGGCCCCGTTTTACCCTGCATGGAGAAATCCGGCTCATCAAATTCGCCGCCACCAGACAGGGGCGCCCCCTCTTTCTTGGTGCGGCCCACAATCTCCTCCTGCTCCTGCAGGGGCGCCCTGTCCCAGGGCTCAATCATCATGGCAATACGGCGGGTAGCGCAGTAGCTGCCGCCGGTCATCCAGTCGGGGCTGCCCTCTGAATTTGAGGACGACGCCCACACGTGCTGGTCCAGAAGCTCAGGGTCCTCGGTTTTCAGGTTGGCGGTGCCGTCTTTAAAACCGAAGAGGTTGCGCGGGGTCACTTGGGAGGTCGAGGTGGATGACGTGCGGCCAAAGCCCAACTGGCTCCAGGCAATCACTGCCCGGCCGCGGGCAATGCGCACCAGGTTTCTCACCGCGTGCACCGCTACCTGCGGGTCATCGGCACAGGCCTGAATGCAGAGGTCTCCCCCGCTGCGGTTTTCCTCCAGCATGTCCCCGCTCATCTTGGGAATCTCAATCAGGGCAGGCGGCATCTTATCCTTTAGCCCGAGCCGATCATTGCCGTCAGCATCGACAAAGAGCGAGCGCCCCAGCCCGAAGGTCAGGGTCAGGTGGGCCGCCGAGAGATCCATTGCCTCGCCGGTGTCGTCTGGCGGTGCCTGGTAGGGCTTCTCGCGACCCACCGGCTGGCCGGCCATGAGCTGCCGCGCCGCCGTCGTCCAGTCTTCGAAGAGTTCCTGAAGCTCATCACGGTCTTTGACCTTCACATTGAGCGAGGCGAAGTGCATGCGGTCCTGGGCCGGGGTCTCGATACCGGTCTGGTGGTCGCCGTGAAAGTCGTAGGAGTCGCTGGCGTTTTGCTGCTCGCCCTCTTCACTGTGGGCGCCCCAGGCGTAGCCGGCGCTGGCGGCTCCTGCCACCGCAACCAGGGACGCCGCTGAGCCCAGGGCGGCGCGACGGCTCAGGCCGGTCTTGGGGCCGGTTTGCTTCTTCTCTGCCATGACTAGCCCACAACCACGCCGGTCAGCTGGCTCAGGGGCTCGCTGAGCGCATCGATGGAGTCGGAGAGTTCCCTCACCTGGTCTTCGGAGAGATCCTGGTAATTCTTGAAGCCCTCACCCTGCTTATGCTGATCTAGCAGGTTCTGAACGTCGGTGAACTTCTCGTCAATCTCGGTGGCAAGGTCAGCGTCCTTGGACTCCACGATGGGCCGCAGGTCCTCAAAGGCCACGCGAGCGCCGTCCACATTTCCCTGGAAGTCCGAGAGGTCGGTGTGAGACCAAATCTCCTCTTCGCCGGTAACCTTGGAGGCGGTGACCTCATCCAGTAGCGACTTGGAGCCGTTGGCAATCTGGTCTACTGTTAGGTCCAGCTCACGGGTTTGGTCGTAGAGGGACTGGGTATCTTCCTTGAGCGTCTCAGCCATCTTCTGACGCTCGGAGGGGCTCAGCGGCTGGTAGTCTTCACCGCCGTTGGCAGCTGCACTCGGTTGCCAGAGGTCCTTTTCAATGGCGTGCCAGCCTGTCCAGTCCTGGCCCTCTTCAAGGTCTGCCTCGCGGGAGTCCAGTTTGGGGTCAAGGTCGCCAAAGGATTCGGCGACCGGCTCAATCCGCTCATAGTGCAGGCGGGCATCGGCGTACATACTGCGGGCGGTCTCGTCGTCGCCGGAAGCATAGGCATCGGCGAAGGCATCGGTCTTGGTCTTGAGTTGCTCCACCTGGTCTTTGACGTAGGAGGTGTACTGAGAAATCGCGGTATCCCGTAGCGCCTGCTCATCGTCTGAGACCGGCTGGGCATCGGGGTTGGCGGTAACGGTAAAGTCACCGACAATGCCGTCGCCCACCATGCCCGGCTTGCAGGAGGTCTTGTAGTTTCCCTCCGCCAGCTCCACGGTCAAATCGCGGGAAATACCGGGGCCGATATTTTCAACCTCGGAGATAATGCGGATCCCATCTTCTGCCAGCACGTAGAATTCGGTGACCTCGCTACCGTCATTGGTCACGGTGAAGGTGGTGGTTCCCGCCTTGGTTTCGGTGGTGGACACATCACAGGTATCAGCGGTAGATGAAACAGCAATCTTGCCGTCCTCACTACCCGAAGACTGGTCATTGGGAGTGCAGGCGGTCAGGGAAATCGCCGCGACGGAGAGCAGGGCCGAGGCAGCCCAGAGGTTCTTTTTCATCAAGTATTTTCCTTAGAGACTGAATTAGGCAGTGGCTACCGCTACGCTGCGGCGGTTGCGCACCCGGTAGGAACGAATAAAGAAGGTCAGCACAATGGCCACGTAGAGTAGCCACACCAGGGCTTCGAGCCAGGTGGTTGCCGGGGAGAAATTGAAGACCCCCTTCAGCAGCGTTCCGATAAAGGACGACGGCGGGATAGTTTCCGAGACGTCGAAAGCAAGTGAATTGAGACCGGGCAGAATAGCGGCTTCTTGCAGGTCGTGCACGCCGTAGGCCAGTACACCGGCGGCAACAAAAATCAGGAAAGCGCCCGTCCAGGTAAAGAACTTTGAGAGGTTGAGCTTTAGCGCTCCCCGCATCAGCAACCAGGCGAGCACAATGGCAATGAGAATACCGGTCAGGGCACCAAGAAGGGCATGGGAACCGCTGCCGGCTGCCTGGGAAGCTGCCCAGATAAAGAGGGCGGTCTCAAGGCCCTCCCTACCGACCGAGAGAGCAGCAAGAAGAACCACGCCCCAGGTGCTTTCTTGAACGGTGTCGAGGCGGGAGCTCAAGTCCTTAGAGAGGCTACGGGAGTTAGCTGCCATCCAGAAAATCATCCAGGTCACGAAACCCACGGCGATGATTGATAGGCCACCGCCGATTGCCTCCTGCGCCTCAAAGGTTAGCCCGTTAGGCCCAAAGGTAAGAAAGGCGCCAAAGGCTAGAGAAATAATGACGGCGCAGGCGATACCGGCCCAAATTTTAGGGAGCAAATGGGTGCGGTTGGTTTTGCGCACATAGGCGATAAGGATTCCCACCACCAGGGCGGCCTCGAGGCCTTCGCGCAGACCTATCAACAGATTAGCAATCACAGTTTTAGCTTCCTCAAGGATAGCCTGAGCTGCCATTTAGGCAGACCTAACCCTGTTAATATATACCCCTCTGTAGAAATCGCTTACTATATTACGCTCCCTGTATAGAAAAAGTGGGCACCCGATGGTGCCCACTTGATTGTGCTTTCAAGCTAGAGAGCAATATTCAGCAGTTCCCGAACAATGGGTTCATCTGCATCAATCCAGTCAAGCTCAAGAATGTCGCGGTCCAGCTTCACCCAGCGCACCTGAGCGTGATCCTGCAAAGCCTCAGGCTCGCCGTCAACAATTTCGGCAAAGAAAACCCGCATAGCAGCTTTCTCGTTCAGCTCCCAGCCCTGGTCGTGGGGTCCGGCAATCTCAGAACCCAGACGCACCGCAACACCCAGCTCTTCGTGCAGCTCCCGCACCAGGGCATCGTGGGCCGACTCAACTTCTTCCACCTTGCCACCGGGGAACTCCCAGCGACCGGCGAATTCCTCGGGTGCAGAGCGCTGCCCCACCAGAAGCTTGGTGGGCTTCTCCAGGGAATCAACGATAGCTCCGCCTACTACCTGTACCGAATACTTGCTGTGCACTGTAGGATAATCGCTCATTTTATTTCTCCTTCGCTGAAAAAATAGCCCGCGCCGATGAATAAAGACACACAGCCGCCGCGGTTGAAACATTCAAAGATTCTGCTGAACCGTGAACCGGCACCGATACCTTAGCGTTAGCCACCGCCTTCTCAGCCCGCGTCAGTCCCTGGGCCTCATTTCCAAAGAGCCACATGGTGGGTCGAGCTAAATCGTAGGCGGGGCGCTCGGAAGCCTCAACGCCCAGGCGAGCTGCCGCGGCGGCGTCCACCAGGTCATCAAGATTCACGTTACCGTAGCCGTCTGCCGCTAGAACGCCAATACCCTGCGCCTTGGCATCTTCGGCAAACTCCTCCAGCTCAATACCCTGCAGAATAGGCACGTGAAAGATAGAGCCGGCGGTAGAGCGGACGGTCTTGGGATTGTACAAATCTACCGAGCCCTTGGTGGTAATCACCAGCGAGGCACCGGCGGCGTCGGCGGCGCGCAGGATGGTGCCGGCGTTGCCGGGGTCCTGAACGCGGGCAAGGACGGCGATGAGCTTGGGGTTGATGGCGCCCTCGCCCCAGATGTCGGAGGGGGCAATGTCATTCTGGAAGGCAACAGCGATGATGCCCTGGGGGCTGACGGATTCGGCCATGGCGGCGAGGACGGGCTCGGTCACCATGCGCATGAAGACCTTGCGGCCGGGCTCGGGGGTGGGGGTGCCGTGGACGTCTTCGAGCAGGTCAACGATGTCGGGGTGACGGTCGAAGGCGCGCTCGGTGATGTAGACGGCATCGAGCAGGGGCTTGGTCTGGTGGGCTTTGAGGGCTTCGCGGACGGCCTGCGGCCCCTCGACCAGGAAGTGCCCGGTCTTGGTGCGGGCTGCCCGGGTGGCAAGTTTGGCGATGTCTTTGACGCGGTCTGCCTGGGGGTTTTCCATGACGACGGGGGTGCTGAGGCGTTCTTTGAAGTTCATAGGGTCTATTGTCTCACGGCTAGTTTGCTGGCCAGTCAGATTGTGGGGAAGGACGCGGTGGGCTGGGTTTACTCTTGTGAGAAATGTGGGTGCGGGGACACAGACAGAGTTAGCTGTGCTTGGTAAGGTAGTAGACACGAAATCTGTATTTTTCGCGCCCTTTCTGGTCAACGTCGCCCAGCTATCAGGTTGATGGTAAGGAGTTATCTTGAAAACTGATCTTGAAAAGTATGTTCAGATTTTTGAGCAGTTCCTTTGTCATGCCCACAATGAGGGTTTGTCTTCTGTGAATCATTTAAAGTTGATGAAGCTTGTGTGGGCTGCTGACCGTTTTCATCTGCGTCAGTTTGGCCGGACTGTTACTGGCGATACCTATGTTGCGATGAAGAATGGCCCTGTGGCTTCTGAGGGGCTTGATGTTATTCGTGAATCTGGCACCGGGTATTCGTTGCTTTCCCCGGATCAGCGTCAGTTTGTTGAAGAATTTATTGACTTCACGAATCATGAGGTTTCGCTGAAGTCTTCATGCGGTGACGATTTGTTGTCGCCCTCTGAGAAGATGATGATTCAGAAGTCGTGGGAGACTTTTAAGGGCTTTGACCCCTTCTATTTGGCGAATTCGATTACCCATCAGTACCCGGAGTGGTCGAAGTTTGAAAGTTTTTTCGAGCTTCAGCCTAAGAGCCGCCGGGCAATGTCTCTTGAGGATTTCTTTTTGAACCCTGAGAGCGACTCTTTTTTTGCACAGGATGAACAGACTCTAGAAGCTGCCCACGATATTTTTGTTTTAGATCATTCTTAGCTAGCAACCGCGTAAGTAGTCGTTTAGTGGGAGCTTGCTGTGCTTGAGAAGAATCTTAATTTATGGGCGTTGTCTGTTCGTGTAGGCGCCGTCTTTAAGTTCCGTGGCGAAAAGCCCTTTCCTGCCAACCGCGAGGTGGGCCATCATTTCATTGTTGTAGGTGTTGATGAGAAACGCCAGCAGTTGTACTACGTGGTAAATGGTAGTTCTAAGGTGTCACGTTGGAAGGCGAATATTCATAGAACTTTAGAGGCATTTCCTGGTGTTCGCCCGGAAGACACCTATGTGGTTATTCCTGGTGGTCAGACCCCGTACTTCCCTCGTGAGACGATGGTGAACTGCAATGCGGTTCATTCTTTATCGCTTGAAGATTTGAAGAGGGGAGAATTTGAGATGGTCAGCCCAAGTTATCTGGACGAGAGCAACCTGAGATTCTTGTTTCAGATTTTAAGGGCTGTGGTTGCTAGCCCCCAGGTCAGCGAGAGAGCAAAGAGAAAAGCTAAAGACCTTCTTGATGAGAACTAGCCCGAGAAGCAAATAAATCTGTTGAGGTTCAAGGAGATAGGTCTGTTTGCTCTGCTAGCTAAGTGGTAGTCTTTCCTTAACCGTTCAGCCCGCACCACCTCTTGGAGTTAGTAGCGGGCTGGATCTCTTTAAAGCTGAAGGTATACCTAGCTGATGATTTCGCTGAATCGCTCGTAGAACCGCTGTAGACGGTTGATAAGGCGTTCCTTACGTGCAGCACGACTTTCGCCGTTTACGGGTCGAGCAAAGCGGGAGCCGGTGGCCTTCATCAGTCGACCAATGCGTTCCCCATGGGTAGGTACTCCCCCGGCCAACCATGCATCAGCTATCAGCGCTCGTGTAGGTTCAGGGTTCAGTTTTTCCTCTTCAATAATCTTGTTGAGTTCAGCTGATGACTGCTCCTGAACGTGCTTCTTCCATTCGCCCTGCACGTCGTCCTCGTCGAAGGAGACCTTGTCGAGGAAGTCTTCGATGAGGTCCTTTTTGTTGTGCAGGGTGGGGCTTGAATCAACGGCACGTGTAATCTGTGAGCGCACTTCCTCATCGGTTCCGTTACTTCGCCGGTACTGTTCGACCAGCATGAGAATATGGTCGACACCGACCGAAACCTGTTTGATGAGTTCAATTTCGAAAATGAGGTCTTCAGTAATGTCTACAGGGTTGTTCTCGCTGCGTTCCCGCATACTGCGGTAGATATCGAGGTAGTGCGATTGGTAGTCTTGCACGTCGCGTGGAGCAAGAGTGTCGTCAGCTTCAAATTCGTCAAAGGCTGACAGGATATTCCGGAGCTTCAGTACCTCACCGAAAAGCTTGACGAACTTTTTCTGTGCTTGTTCGCCGAGCCCTCCTGAGCCCAGCACGTCGAGGGAGAAGCCTTTCTGCAGGGCTTCAAGGTTTTCGCGGTAGGTTTCGAGGTACTCTGCGTAGGGTTTGAGCAGGACGGTGGCACGGGCATCTTTGTTGCCGAAGAGGGCGAGTGCTTCATCGGTTTCGGTCTCGAGGTTTCGGAAGCAGACGATGTTGCCGTATGTTTTGACTGAGTTGAGAATGCGGTTAGTGCGGCTAAAGGCCTGAATCAGGCCGTGGGACTTCATGTTTTTATCGACCCAAAGGGTATTGACGGTCTTGGAGTCAAAACCAGTGAGGAACATATTGACCACGATAAGCAGGTCTAGTTCTCGGTTCTTCATTTTCTTTGAGACGTCTTTGTAGTACCTGTCGAAGCCTTCACCAGTAAGGTCGAAGGACCTGTCAAACATCTGGTTGTAGTCAGATACGGCGTCTTGCAGGAACATGAATGAGCCCATATCGAGCTCACTGGGGTTCAGCGATTCCTCTGCTAGGAAGTCATCAGTGTCGTCGTTGTGTGGTGCGGCAGAGTAGATGATTGCGACTTTGAGGGGTTCTATGCCGTGCTCTTCTAGCCGTTGCTGTTGCTCTGTTTGGAAGGCGTTGTAATAGACCTTTGCCGCGTCGATGGAGGCTGTGGCCAGGATTGAGTTAAACCCTTCAAGGCGCTTGTCTTTGAGCTGATAAGTTTCGTTGCGCTTTGTTTTTTGGTCATAGTGGTCGAGGATGTAGCGCACGATGGGTTTGATGCGTTCGGGTGAGCGCATAGCGGCTTCTGTTGCGATGCTGTATACCTCTGCGTCGTCAACCTTGTCTGCCAGTTTGACGCTGTTGTGGTATTCGACGCGGAAGGGCAGCACGTTCTTGTCACCGATAGCATCGACGATGGTGTAGGTGTGCAGTTTTTCGCCGAAGGCATCCTGGGTGGTACGGAGTTTGACGTTCCCGCCGCTTTTTGCGTTGGCATCGAAGATGGGGGTGCCGGTGAACCCGAACATGAAGTATTTTTTGAAGTTGCGGGTGATTGCTGTGTGCATGTCGCCGAACTGGGAGCGGTGGCATTCGTCGAAGATGAGGACGATGGGTTCAGCAAAGATGGGGTGGCCGGGGTTCTTCTTGATGAACTGGTCGAGTTTTTGGATGGTGGTGATGATGATTTGGGCGTTGGGGTCTTCGAGCTGACCTTTAAGGATCTTCGTTGAGGTATTGGAATTCGCGGCGCCCTTTTGGAAGGCGTCGTATTCCTTCATGGTCTGGTAGTCCAGGTCTTTGCGGTCGACGACGAAGATGACCTTGTGTACGGTATCGAGGTCCTTGGCGAGCTGGGCGGTTTTGAAGCTGGTAAGGGTTTTACCTGACCCTGTGGTGTGCCAGATGTAGCCGCCTGCGTCGATGGTTCCCTGTTTTTTGTAGTTGGTGGCGATGAGGATTTTTCGCAGGATTTTTTCGGTGGCCACGATTTGGTAGGGCCGCATGACTAGGAGGTCTTTGTCGACGGTGAAGACGCAGTAGCGGGTGAGGATGTTGAGCAGGGTGTGCCGGGCGAAGAAGGTTTTTGCGAAGGGGATGAGGTCGCTGATTCGTTTGTTGTTGTCGGTGGCCCACCAGCTGGTGAATTCGAAGGAGTCGGCGCTTGCTTGGCGACGGCGACGCTGTGATCGTTGGGAGTCTACGTGTTTGTAGCGGACGGTGTTGGAGTAGTACTTGGTCCTGGTGCCGTTGGAGATAACGAAGATTTGGATGTAGTCGTAGAGGCCGGTGTCTGCCCAGAAGGAGTCTTTTTGGTAGCGGCGTATCTGGTTGAAGGCTTCTTGAATTTCGACACCGCGGCGTTTGAGTTCTACGTGGACGAGGGGTAGGCCGTTGACCAGGATGGTCACGTCGTAGCGGTTTGAGGCTGCTCCTCCGTCGGTGACGTACTGGTTGATGACTTGCAGGGTGTTGTTGTGGATGTCGCGGCGGTCGATGAGTTTGAAGTTTTTGATGGTGCCGTCGTCGAGGGTGCAGGGTTGGATGGGCTCACGTTGGATGATTTGGGTTTTGTCGGTGTGGCTGGCGGTGGGGTTTGCTACGACGGTGGTGTAGAAGCGTTCCCATTCGGTGTCTGTGAGCTGGTAGTTGTTGAGTTTTTGGAGCTGGGTGCGCAGGTTGTTTTTGAGGTCTTCTGCGGTGCGGAGGGGGAGGTAGTCGTAGGCCTGGCCTTGGAGGGTTGCGATGAATTCGGCTTCGAGTTGGGCTTCGGTTTGGTAGGTGTGTTCTTGGTCGGCGGTGACGGGGATTTCGCTGGCGACGGTGTGCTCTTCGGTGAGCAGGATGGGGGTGATGGTGTGGGCTGGGTTGTGCTTGATGGCCATGGTTGTTCTTTCGTGGCTGGTTCAGAGGCGTGTGGCTGTGTGGTGAGGACGTTGTCGCCCCGGCTAGCCTGTGGGGTGTGGTTTGCCGAGGCGACGGTGTTAGAGGGGGTTAGGCGGCTTCTGGTTGGAGTTCTTTGAAGGTGAGGAGCTGGTCGCGGTAGTACTCGTACTGTTTGCGACGGGCAGCGATTTCAGCGGGTAAACCAGAGCTGATGTCATTGACAAGGGCGTCAAATTTATCCAATAAATCTGCGATTCTTTTCTGCTCATCCAACGGTGGAAGCAATATTGGATGTTCTTTAATGATTTTTGTATTCAGATCAGAACGTGCACCACGACCTTTAGACTTCAAAACTAAGTAATCTTTTTTCAACCAATAAAATACATACTTATAATATGCAATACTGGGATTCACCTGCAAGCAACAGCAGTGTTGATTCGTAACCATTTTAGATTTCAATACAGCTGACCGAGCGGCTGTTGCTCCAGAGATAGCAACCACCACAGAATTTTCAGGAACCATCTTCAGCCTGTAGTCATTGACTGCATTCTGAGTAATTTTTGTTTTCGAACAATAAATATCCCTGAACTGAATTTCCCCAGTCCTCAACCAAGGAATCTCACCATTTTCATAGTACTTTTTTTCACCCGCTCGAGGCGTTGCCCCAGTGCTCACAGTACTAACAATGCTACCCAAGCTGGTGTTTTTACCGTTTTCAATAGAAGAAAAGATGTTCTCCGAAAGGTAGGCATACTGCTTTCTCCGTGCCTCCAGCTCAGCCTCCAGCTCAGCCTCCAGCAAGGTGAATCTATCTAATATTCTAACAATTTCTTCCTGAATTTTCAGCGGTGGCACAGGGATTTTTATTTTAGAAAAATTTTGTGACGATATTCTTTTAACTTTAGTTCCGGTAATAAACTTTTCTTTTTGCTTCTGAAAATCTGCCGAGTTTAGAAAGTAAGAAACAAATTTTGGATTAAGGTTTTCTGGAGAGTAAATCATAGCGTCGCTGCTTACAGCAACTGGAGAATTACCTATCCATGCAACTGCTTTAGCAAGGTCTTCATCGTTTTCACTTGTAGTAGCGATTACAACATCACCAGGTTGCGCTAGCTTAGATTTACCAGCAACTGCTTCGTCAACAAAAATGTAAGTTTCTGAAGCCCACAACCCGTATCGAGTAAATATTTGACCGTAGTGTATTGCGGGAAACCCTTGTTCAAGGAAATCTTTCTTTTGAATACCGCTGCCTCGCGTAAAGGTTCCAGTTGCCCCCATCGACAGGTGCATAACCCCATTTGGACATAACTCTTCGATGAGTTCAGCAATCCTACTCATAATCTGCACCTGCTTCGAGTTCAGCCACAATGGCGTCAATCTCAATACGCAGCTGAGACTGGCGGGCAACGATTTGCTCAATCTCAGCATTCAGAGCAACAATATCGATGACCTCGCGGGTGTCCTCAGCTTCAACATAGGAGGACACCGAAAGGTTATAGTCATTCTCAGCAATAGCGCTGTTATCAACCAACTTAGCGAAGTAGTCGCTATCCTGGCGCTCAGCGAGCGCGTCCAAAATCTGCTGGCGGTGGGCCTTAGTCAGAGTATTCTTATTACCTGAACGCTCAAAGAGGGCCGAGGCGTCTACAAAGAGAGTCTTGTTGTCCTTCTTCGATTTCTTGAGCACAATAATGCAGGTACCAATGGTGGTACCAAAGAAGAGGTCCGGCGGAAGCTGAATCACGGCGTCCACATAGTTACCATCAATCAGGTACTTACGAATCTTGCCCTCTGCTCCCCCGCGGTACAGCACACCGGGGAACTCAACAATGGCAGCTGTCCCGTTTTCTGCCAGCCAGTGCAGAATATGCATGGTAAAAGCCAGGTCAGCCTTCGACTTAGGAGCCAGCACACCAGCCGGGGCAAATCGCTCATCGTTAATAAGCAGGGGGTTAGCGTCGCCCTCCCACTTCACAGAATAGGGCGGGTTGGACACAATCGCTTCAAAAGGCGCAATATCGCGGTGAGCCGGATCAAGCAAGGTATCCCCATGGGCGATATCAAAGTTCGCATAGTTGAGGTCATGCAGGAACATATTAATCACGGCCAGGTTACGGGTGGTCAGGTTAATCTCCTGGCCAAAGAAACCTTCCTTGACGTTTTCCTTACCCAAAACCTTGGCAAACTTCAGGAGTAGACCACCTGAGCCACAGGCCGGGTCATAGACCTTGTTGACCTTCTCCTTACCAGCCACAGCAATATGCGCCAGCAGCTCAGACACAGCCTGCGGGGTATAGTACTCACCGCCCGACTTACCCGCACTTGAAGCATACATACCCATCAGGTACTCATAAGCGTCACCAAAGGTATCGTTATGGGAATCCGCGAAGCTACTCAGCTTGAAGTTACCAACCTCGTTGAGCAACTTCCGCAACAGGTCATTCCGCTTAGGAATAGAAGACCCCAGCTTATTACTGTTAACATCCAGGTCATCGAAGAGACCACGGATCTTGTTATCTTCTTCGCTCAGAATCCCGCTAGCTGAGGATTCAATTCGCTTGAAAATGTCCTGTAATTCTTCGTTCAGGTTGTCATTGTTATGGTTAGCGCGCTGACGAACATTCTCGAAAAGGTCCTCGGGGAAGATAAAGAAGCCCTTTTCCTCAACTGTATCTTCGATAGCCTCCGGGTTCTCAGCAATCTCGACATTGGTCAGGGTCGCGTAACTTGGCTCGCCCTCTTCTAACTCGCTATCAAGGTAGGCCGTGAGGTTCTCCGAGATAAAACGGTAGAACATAAACCCCAAAACATACTGTTTGAAGTCCCACCCATCAACGCTACCGCGCAGGTCATTCGCAATTTTCCATAGGGCACGGTGTAACTCTGCCCGCTCAAGTTCCTGACTCATTTAGTCTTTCTTTCCGGTGTGTATGGCTGAACCAGCCATACACACCTGTTCCGGTTTCTACTCAAATTCTAGTAGGTGAATCCCTACGTATTTTTCATTGCTATCAACCCACCCCCGGAATAAACTCAATACCCCAGGTGTTGAGCAGTAGGCACTATAAACCAAACCGCAAGGAATGCCCCGTGCAGAACCAAGACATCAAACAGCTCGTCCTCGACGCCGCCCACCGCCGCCGCGCCATCAAGTTCTTCGACCCCGAGAAGAAAATCAGCAACGACGACATCAACTACATCCTCGAAATCGCTCGTCTCTCCCCCAGCTCCGTCGGCGCTCAGGGTTGGCGTTTCGTCGTCCTTCAGAACCCCGAAATCCGTGAAGCCCTCAAGCCCTTCAGCTGGGGCGCAGCCCGCCAGCTCGGCGGCGCAAGCCACTTCATCCTGCTCCTTGCTAACCGCAACATGCAGCATGACGGCCCCCACATGCAGGCATCGCTTACCTCCCGCAATCTCTCCCCCGAAGACCACGCTAAGGCCCTCGAAACATACAAGAGCTTCCAGATCAACGACATGGGGCTCACCACCGACCGCACCCTCTTCGACTGGGCCGCCAAGCAAACCTACATCGCCCTGGGCAACATGATGACCGCAGCCGCACTCATCGGCGTTGACTCCTGCCCCATCGAAGGCTTTAACGCAGACAAGGCCAATGCCCTCCTGGCTGAACACGGCATCATCGACCCTGAAACCGAAGGTATCGTCTCTATGCTCGCCCTCGGCTACCGCACCGAAGAACTCTCCTGGCCCCAGACCCGCAAGCCCGCCGAAGAGGCCATTACCTGGGTCAATTAACTAGATCCCAGCCCACCGCACACTTCAGGTAGCGCAGAAGCCCACCCCGCCGCCGTCCGCCCACGGACAAAAGCGGGGTGGCTTTTCCATGCAGAAATAGCTACCCCCTCCCTGAAACCATCTTGTACAAGATGTACTTTTAAGTCATGACTACAGCAACCCTCTCAGAGTTCCGTGCCAATCAAAGCGATTACATTGCGGCAGCACAAAAAGCCCCAGTAGAGCTCACTTCACGCGGAGCAAAACGCCGGGCCGTTGTGGTATCCCCTGAATTTTTTGACCGCGCCATCCAAGCCCTCGAAGACCAGGCCGATATCGCAGACGCCGCAAAAGCACGCTCAGAGAATGAAAGAATCAGCCACAGGTAAGGTACCAGTATTTCCTTTCCAGCCAAGAAAAAGGAACTACTCTCTCACCCCATGCGCAAGGTCTAGCCCTAAATATCTACACATCAATCATGCCAACCTACACTCATCGTGCCCTCAGCCCCGAAGACACTCCCCTACTCGAACAAGCGACCCTCGGAACCATAAACTGGTGTGGGCCGCGTTTCACGCTCACGGACGTCCGCGCCCGTCCTGAATTTTCCCACTACACCCGTTGTCAACCAGCACGCGGCGATTTCGGCATCGCCGCATACCACGATGAAGAACCAGCTGGGGTCGTCTGGGCCCTCTACTTGTCAGCGGATGACCCCGGTTACGGTTACATCGACGAAACAACCCCCGAAATCAGCCTCTGGGTATCAGAAGAGCACCGCGGCCTCGGTCTTGGCCGAATGCTTCTACAGGCCATCATTTCAGAAGCTACCACCAGGAACTTGAACCAGATTAGCCTCTCTGTAGAAGCCGACAACTTCGCCCGCAACCTCTACCTAGCCGAGGGCTTCACCCCTGTAGTAGGCCGCGAAAAGGACGGGGTAATGCTCCGAAAACTGTCATAAAGCCAGCAACCTTGTGCCGCTGCCGACCCTCCAGCCCCACCATTTACCGCAAGAATACAAGGACGCCGCCCCTCACTCCCCTGCTCAGAGGCAGGAAAGCGGGAGGCGGCGTCCGCACCCCACCTGCTCGGTGGGGAAAGACAAACCTAAAAAGACTTAGGCAGCCTTGGGAGCTGAAGTGTCCTCAGGCAGGTTGTTCTTAGCAATCTCAACCAGAGCAGAGAAAGCAGCAGGCTCGTTAACAGCCAGCTCAGCCAGCATACGGCGGTCAACCTCAACCTCAGCAGCCTTCAGGCCCTGGATGAAACGGTTGTAGGTCAGGCCCTCAGCGCGGGCAGCAGCGTTGATACGCTGAATCCACAGGCGGCGGAAGTCGCCCTTCTTCTTACGACGGTGGTCGTAGCTGTATACCAGTGAGTGAGTGACCTGTTCCTTAGCCTTGCGGTACAGGCGTGAACGCTGTCCACGGTAGCCGGATGCTCGATCAAGAATTACTCGGCGCTTCTTGTGCGCGTTAACCGCGCGCTTCACACGTGCCACGTGTGTCTCCTTCGTCTTAATGTCCTTGCCAGTTCAAACAAACCCTGACAAGGAGCGAGTCTAAAAATTTTCAGCCCTCTCGGGGCACAAGCCTAAAAGTAAGAAAAACCTTACTTGTTCAGCATCTTCTTGATGACCTTAGCCTGGCCACCGGTTACGATCTGATCTGATGCCAGACGGCGAGTCAGGCGGGAGGACTTGTGCTCCAGGTAGTGGCGGCGGTTAGCCTGCTGGCGCTTAACCTTGCCAGTACCGGTGAGCTTGAAGCGCTTCTTAGCACCAGAGTGGGTCTTCTGCTTCGGCATATCTGCCGTTCTCCTTACGTTCTACCTTCGAGCTTTCGCCCGAAAGAATACTTGAGCGAATTGGATTCGCAATTGCGAGTTGGATTCATGCTCCGTGGAAACAAGGAGCCATGCAACCAGACACCAAAGCTATAACTCTAGAAGAGTTCAGACAGGGGTGTCTATATTCCGCCGTGTGCGTTCCGCCTCAGTCTTACTCTGAGTCAGCTTCGCTAGCCTGAGCCTTGAGCTCTTCGGGCATTGCATCAGCCAAAGAGTTCGAAACGGGCTTAGCGTTCTTGGTGTCAACACGCTCACGACCCTTGCGGCCGCCAGAACGCTGCTGCGATTCCTTACGAGCCTCTGCCTTACCGCGCAGAGGAGCCAGAACCATCACCATGTTACGGCCGTCAACGCGGGGGTTAGACTCAATGGTGCTAACCTCTGCGAGATCGCCGGCCATACGCTCTAGCAGGCGCACACCCATCTCGGGGCGCTGCTGTTCACGACCACGGAACTGAATCATAGCCTTGACCTTGTCACCGCCGGTGAGGAAACGACGAGCGTGACCCACCTTGGTTTCGTAGTCATGGGTATCGATTTTCAGGCGGAAACGAATTTCCTTCAGAGAAGCATTAACCTGCTTCTTGCGGGATTCACGTGCTTTAACTGCGGCTTCGTACTTGTACTTGCCGAAGTCCATGAGCTTGCATACCGGAGGCTTAGCAGAGGGGGCAACCTCTACCAGGTCAAGGTCAGACTCCTGCGCCAGGCGCAGAGCGTCTTCTAGGCGTACGATACCGACCTGTTCGCCACCGGGGCCGACCAGGCGGACTTCCGGAACGCGGATACGTTCATTGATGCGTGGATCGCTAATGAGTAGCTCCTGTTAGCTCAGTGGGTTTCCCCGTGAATTGATTTCAGCGCTTGGCAGGCATAAAAAATGCCTCCGTTGCGCACGCAAAACGAAGGCTACCCTGGTATAAGCCACTCGCAGGTGACCTACCGTATAACCCGACGATTGTCGCTGGATGAGCGTATCGATGCGGGTGGGAGTAATCTCCGCTTTGCAAACTCTTAGAATACTACCGGAAAACCTGCCAGCCTTCAACGGTTCTGCCACGGTGGGCAGTATTTCACACCCAGAAATAAATTGTTTGTTCCCTGCTCGAGTGTGAGATTCTTTTAGCATGACTGAAAACAATACTTTCCGTTTTGAGGCAGATTCATCTGCCGCAGAAGATTCAACCCAGCATTCATCCCGCACCGAGCTCACCGACGAGCAGATTCAAGCGGTCAACGATCAGATTCGTGACATCGCCGAGGTACCGGCTATTGAAGTGATCACCACCGCAGCCGTGCACCTCATGAGCGCCGCTGCTGTTAAATGCGGCCTGGCCGAAGATGA
This sequence comes from Rothia aerolata, assembly GCF_014635585.1. Classification (GTDB taxonomy): domain Bacteria; phylum Actinomycetota; class Actinomycetes; order Actinomycetales; family Micrococcaceae; genus Rothia; species Rothia aerolata. The sequence goes on along the minus strand of NZ_BMDC01000002.1, from coordinate 338,145 downwards.
CAACGCAGAGGAACTCAAAGACCTCGATGAGGCCCGCAAGCTCATCACCGCACTGGCAGGTTTCGTCACCGCCGCAGCCCCTGAAATTGGCTCCCAGCACGCTGCTCCCCTGCGCGATGGTCTGCGCACTCTGCAGCTAGCCTTCCGCGAAGCCTCCATGATTCCCGATGCCCCCGGCCAGGGTCCCGGCGAAAAGTTCACCGGCCCCGTCTACTAATCCTCTTCAGAACGGTGGATCGGTGCACAAAGCTAGGCCGCAGCCAGGGCAAGCTGCACCGAATCCACCTTTTCTGAAATCACAGAAGAAGCCGCCAAGCGCTGCTGAAAGCTAGCCACGGTACGATTCAGTTGCTCCTGGGTTAAACCGGCAATCAGCAGCAGAGTAATTTTGAGCTCTGGACCAGGGCCACCACCTGAAAGTGTCCGCCCCGAAGCGGTAACCGAAGCAACCCCCTGCCCCGCCTCGGCCCGCACGTCAACAATCTCGGGGAAATCTTCAACCAGCCGGGCAAGTTCTGCCGCCACAGCGGCGTCCTTATAGGAGGGCACCCACTCTTCGGCTTTAGCGATAGCCCACACCGCGGGACGGCGCAGCACAAAGGTCAGCTCGCTGCCGGGGTTCACCACAATCAGCTGGTTGTCATCCTCTACCGCTGCCAGACAGGTCTTCCGCATATCAGCGGCTACCGGCCGGGCAGAGGCATGCCAGGAGGTCAGGGCATCAACGGAGGTAAAGACGGGCAGGGCCCGGCGACCGTCCGGAGCTTGAATCGAAATCAGCGCCATGTCTGACTCCTTATCGGAGACCAGGCCCTCATCGGTAATTTCCGCGTGGGTCACCTCAGCCAGCACCGGAGCAAAGACTCGTGTGGAGCGCAGGGCATTAACCAGGCCCTCTTCGGCCAGGTCACCGGTGCTGAAGCTATCGAAGGCCCGCTGCACCGATTCTTCGGTCAGCCCCGTATCGGTGGGGTACTGATGGGTGTGGCTGGTGCCCTCCCCCAGATTTCGCCCGGCCCAGGGCTGACCAGCGGTATCGGTGGCCCGCCCGGCACTTGCCAGCTGCGCCTGTATATGGGCGGGAAGCTCCCGCTTTTGCGCGTGAGTATGTTCCTGGCGGGAACCTGCCTTCGAATTTTCAGTCAAATGACTCACCTAGACCCTTGAAACTACGGGCGACCCGCTACCTCGAGCGCCTCCTCGAGGGTAAATTTACCCGCGTAGAGAGCCTTACCCATAATTGCCCCCTCAATGCCGAAGGGCACCAGCTCGGTCAGAGCCCTAATATCGTCGAGGTTAGAGATACCGCCCGAAGCTACCACCGGCTTATCGGTGCGGCGGGCTACCTCCTTGAGCAGGTCCAGGTTAGGGCCGGTCAGGGTGCCGTCTTTGGTCACGTCGGTCACCACATAGCGGGAACAACCGTTCGCTTCGAGACGGTCGAGAACCTCCCAGAGGTCACCGCCCTCCTTGGTCCAGCCCCGGGCAGCCAGGGTGGTGCCACGAACGTCGAGGCCCACGGCAATCTTCTCGCCGTAGCGGGCAATGACCTTCTCGGTCCACTCGGGATTTTCCAGGGCGGCGGTTCCCAGGTTCACGCGCTCGGGATTCAGCGACAGTGCCCGTTTCAGGGATTCATCGTCGCGGATACCTCCGGACATCTCAATTTTCAGGTTGAGCTGCTGGGCAACGCTGGTGAGAACCTCGATGTTATCGCCCCTGCCAAAGGCGGCGTCGAGGTCAACCAGGTGAATCCACTCGGCACCGGCGTTCTGCCAGGCCAGAGCGGCTTCAAGCGGATCACCGTAGCCGGTCTCCGAGCCGGCTTCACCCTGCACCAGGCGAACAGCCTGGCCGTTTGCGACATCAACTGCGGGCAAGAGCTCCAAACGATTTTCTGCCACGTTTACTCCATTCTTTGTAAGTCTTAGTTATAGGCAAACATCACGTAGGCGCCGTAGCCGAAAATAGCCAGGCCCACCAACGCCATGATGATTTGAACTGCCAGGGGTAGTTTCTGCTGGCGAAAGGACCAAGCGCCGCCCACGAAGAAAGCGCCGAAAACCATGAGTAGCAGCCCCGAGACCGTGGGTGTCATTATTCGCCTACCTCCTGGTTTTCAGCAGCCAGCGCCGAGTCAAGACGCCCCGTTACCTTCAGCGAACCAATCCAGTTTCGCAGCAGCTGAATACCGGCCTCAGCAGATTTTTCAGGGTGGAACTGGGTCGCCGAGAGAGGACCGTTTTCCACCGCCGCAATGAAGGGGCCACCGTGGTGAGACCAGGTGACCTGCGGGGGAAACATGGCCTCGTTGTTCTGGTCAAAGTTCCACTCCTGCACCCCGTAAGAGTGCACAAAGTAAAAGCGTTCCTTCTCAATACCCTTAAAGAGCACGGTAGATTCGGGAACCTCAACGGTATTCCAGCCCATATGGGGCACCACGTCTGCCTTAAGCTTCTCAACGGTTCCAGGCCACTCCCCCATGCCCTGGGTCTCTACGCCGTGCTCCAGGCCCTTTTCAAAGAGAACCTGCAAACCCACGCAGATACCCAAAACCGGGCGGCCGCCGGCCACGCGACGTCCTATCATCCGCAGGGCCTGAACTTCTCTCAGACCGTCCATCACAGCTTTGAAGGCGCCCACGCCGGGCACCACCAGGCCGTCGGCATTGAGAACATCGGATTCTTTGTTAGAAAGCAAGACCCTGGCGCCGGCCTCCTCGAGCGCGCGAACGGCAGAGCGCACGTTACCCGCGCCGTAATCGAGGACGACGACGCTGGGCTTGGTCTGGTCGGAGACGGCGGTATCTGCCATTTAGAGGGCTCCCTTGGTCGATGGAATTCCACGGTGCCGCGGGTCAGGTTCCACGGCTTCGCGCAGGGCCCGGGCCAGCGCCTTGAACTGGGCCTCTGCGATATGGTGGGGATCGCGCCCACCCAGCACGGTCATATGCAGGCAGATTCCCGCGTGGTAGGCGATAGCTTCGAGCACGTGGCGCACCATTGAACCTGTAAAGTGCCCGCCGATGAGGTGGAACTCAAAGCCCTCGGGCTCGCCCGAGTGCACCAGGTAGGGGCGGCCCGAAATATCAACCACGCAGTTAGCAATGGCCTCGTCCAGGGGAACGGTCGCCGTTCCAAACCGGCGGATGCCCGCCTTATCCCCCAGGGCCTGGCGTAGCACCTCGCCAATCACAATACCGGTATCTTCAACGGTATGGTGAACGTCAATGTGGGTATCGCCGCTGCACTTGATCTTCATGTCAATCAGCGAGTGCTTGGCCAGGGCGGTGAGCATATGATCGTAAAAAGGAACCGAGGTGTCAATCTCTGACTTACCGGTACCGTCTAGGTTAATTTCAACGCTGACCGAGGACTCACTGGTGGTTCGCTCTAACCGGGCCACCCGGGGGCCCAGGCCGGTGCTGGAGAGGTACTTTTCTTCTGTCTCAGAGGTAGCTGTCATGGTTATCCCTTCAGGTACTTTTCCAGGCTGGTGAGAAAGGCGGTAGTTTCTTCTTCTGTACCGGCGGTGACGCGCAGATGGCCGGCGATGCCGTTGTCCCGCACTAGCACGCCGTCATCGAGAAGAGCCTGCCAGGCCTCTTTTTCATTCTCCAAACCACCGAAAAAGACGAAGTTAGAGTCAGACTGCGCGGGTTTGAGACCGAGCTCGGTGAGCTTCTCAACAATGCGATCTCGCTGGGCTCGGATATCTTCAACATTAGCCAAAAGCTGGCCCCGGTGGCGCAGGGCTGCAAGTGCGGTGGCCTGGGTGACCGCTGAAAGGTGGTAGGGCAAACGAACCAGCCGCACGGCATCTGCAATCGCGGGGGCCGCTGCAAAGTAGCCAACTCGGGCACCGGCGAGTGCAAAGGCCTTGCTCATGGTGCGGGTTACCACGAGATTGTCTCGACCCTCTAGCAGGGTGAGAGCTGTCTGCGAAGGATCCTGGGCAAATTCTGCGTAGGCTTCATCAACGATGGTGATGCCGTTGTAGGTAGCGACAGCCTCATAGACTGCCTCTACAACTGCAAGTTCAAGGCCGGTGCCGGTGGGGTTATTGGGCGAGCAAAGCACCACAATATTGGGGCGGTGTTCCCTAATCTGTTCCACCGCCGACTCGACCGAGAGGGAGAAATCTTCCGCTCGCTGACCGGCAATGAACTCGGTATTGGTGCCATCAGCTAAGAGCGGATACATGGAGTAGGTGGGTACGAAGCTCATCACGCTTCGACCGGGGCCGCCGAATACCTGAAAGAGCTGCTGAAGAATCTCGTTGGAGCCGTTAGCGGCCCAGAGATTTTCCTTACTGAGGCCGTGGCCCAGATAGGCGGCCAGCTCTTCGCGCAGGGTAACGAATTCACGGTCTGGGTAGCGGTTGAGGTTCAGGGCAACCTGGTGAACCTCTCTACCAATAGCTTCGACGACCTCGCGGGGCATGGGGTGGGTGTTCTCGTTGACGTTAATGGTCACCGGAACATCAATCATGGGCGCACCGTAAGGCGAGCGACCGCGCAAATCCTCGCGGATGGGCAAGCGGTTTAGCTGCTGTAGGGCGGCATTTTCTGAGCTATTTTGAGATGCAGACACCGTTTAAGTTTATCGATAAGCCAGCCGTGTTACCTTATTTTGCAGTATATACAGGAACTTCCAGCTGCTGGCCGCCCTGAATAGCTACCGAGTCAAGGTCGTTGATTTTCATAATCTCGTTGACTACATCGCGGGTGTCTTGCTCAGGGGCAGTCGCCGCAGCAATATCCCAGAGGGACTCCCCTGCCTTTACCTGTACCAGAGCGGTTCCCTCAGATTCTAAGTCAGCATCGCCCGCCTGAACGGGACCGGCTGTAAGAACCGAGATAGCCCCCAGAACGATCAGAGCCAGCAGGGTCAAAAGAGGCAGACCCCGCAGGATAAAGCGGCCGCGACGGGTCAGCTTCATCTTCTGCTGCCGCCCGGCGGCTTTTTGCCCCTTTACTGACGGGGCGGTACGAGAGTTGGTAGGTAGTCCACGACGAGGTGCGAGTGCCACAGCGCTCATGAGTTCTCTCCTAACACGTATTGATGACCTTCGATCGAGTCGAAGTTGAATTAGAACAGCTGTTCTAAGTTCGTATATATGTTCTATCAGAAAATTCGAACATAGTCGATAAAAATTAGAACAAATGTTTGGTTTTTCACCGCAAGTCCCTTAATCTTGTGTCTAAGACCTCTTATAGGGCGGAAAGCAATGTTCGAATATTTCCTTCGAATATCAGTCTGCACCGGGGGTATGACAAAATAAGCCGATTTTTGACAGGGGTACCCGTGAACCGAGCAACAGACCACGCCAGCGAGGGCGCGAAATCAGCTAAGCGGCGCCCACTGACCGCGCGTCAGGAAAAAATTCTCACTGCTATTTCAGAAGCGATTGAGACCCGCGGCTACCCACCTTCCATGCGTGAAATCGGCGATATAGTGGGCTTAGCCTCCCTCTCTTCGGTTACCCATCAGCTCTGTCGGCTGGAGGAAATGGGCTACATCCGTAAGGATCCCAAGCGGCCTCGCGCCATTGAGGTGCTCTCAGACGAGCCGGAAGATTCGCAGGCGAGTTCGCCCAAAACAGCAGAAGTAATTCAGCTGCCCCAGTTCGAGCAGACCTCCGATGATTTTGCGGTGGTTCCCCTGGTGGGCCGCATTGCTGCCGGTGGCCCCATTACCGCCGAGCAGTCGGTGGAAGACGTTATGACCCTGCCCCGCCAGATCGTGGGTCAGGGTGAACTCTTTATGCTGCGGGTCAAGGGCGACTCAATGGTCGATGCTGCAATTTGCGACGGCGACTGGGTGGTGGTTCGCACCCAGCACACCGCCAATAACGGAGATATCGTGGCAGCCCTGCTCGACGATGAAGCTACCGTCAAGACCTTCCGCCAACGCGACGGGCACACCTGGTTGCTTCCGCAGAACACCCAGTATGAACCGATTCTGGGCGACCACGCCACCATCATGGGCAAGGTGGTCTCTGTTCTGCGCTCCCTCTAAAGTTCTGCTACCTCAAAAGAAAAATCCCGGTTCCTCCTCAAGGAACCGGGATTTTTCTATGCCTCAACGCTCTGAGCCAGGCGTTGAAGAGCGCCCAGTACGACGTCGGTGCGCTGGGTCGTCCAGAAGGGCGGCATGGCTTTGACAATATAGTTGCCGTAGCGCTGGGTTGCGATACGGGAATCCAGAATTGCCACCACGCCCCGGTCTCCCACCGACCGAATCAAACGCCCTGCTCCCTGGGCCATACGAATGGCAGCGTGGTAGGCAGAGACCGCCATAAAGCCGTTACCGCCGTTCTGGGCCACGGCCCGGGTGCGGGCTGCTGAAAGCGGATCATCGGGGCGGGGAAAGGGAATTCTATCCATCATCACCAGCCGGCAGGAGTCACCGGGCACGTCTACTCCCTGCCAGAGGCTCATGGTGCCAAAGAGGCAGGAATTGGTGTCTTCGCTGAACTCCTTGACCAGGGCGCGGAGGGAGGACTCCCCCTGTACCAGGATGTTGAAGTCTGTTTTCTCCCGGACGTATTCGGCGGCCAGCTCCGCAGCTCGACGCGAGGAAAACAGGCCCAGGGCGCCCCCGTTGGAGGCAGTGACCAGTTCTACCACCCGGTCAAGCTGCTGCTCAGAGATACCGCGCCCCGGCTTGGGCAAATCGGCAGCCAGGTAGAGCACCCCCTGCTTGGGATAGTCGAAGGGTGAGCCAACGTCAATGCCCTCCCAGCGCGGAGCACCTGAACCCACCAGACCAAGGGCTCCGGCGGCGGCGTCAAAGGACTCTCCCACCGTCAGAGTCGCGGAAGTCAGCACCACCGTGCGGTCTTCAAACAGTCCCTCCCGCAGGCGGGAGGCAACGGACAGCGGGGCGACGTGCAGGGTTGCCGGGTCTGTATCAGCGGCAGCCACATAGCCCTTACCCGGCTCCCAGGAACCGGCACGGGAGACCCACACGACCTCGTATTTTTCATCGGCGGCCAGCATTCTCTCCGCCAGTTCAAGAATCTCGGTCAGCCGGGCTCGAGCCATCTGACGACCGGCGTCGGCGTCCTTAGAATCCGACTTGGTGTCAGAGAGAGCCGCTCGGGCGGCGTCGCGAACAGAATCCATAGCCACGGCAACCTTCTCAGGCAGACCCCGCGGTAAAAGCTCTGAGGGAACGCCGTCGAGGGCATTATCCAGGGCGCGCCCAGCCTGTTCCAGGGGCTCATGGTTAGCCTTGGTATGCTTACGCACCGAGCGGGCTGCCGCGGTGATCATAACGGGTGAGAGGGCACCGGTAACAGCCCCGGTCACGCGGTCGGCGAGCTCGTGGGCCTCGTCGATAATGGCAATATCGTGCTGGGGCAAAACCCCGATTCCTTCAAAGGCATTAATAGCCAGCAGGGCGTGATTGGTAATCACGATGTCAGATTCTGCCGCCCGTTCCCGGGCCAGCTCCGAAAAGCAAGACTCCACCAGGGGGCATTTCTTGCCCAGGCACTCTGAGGCCGAGACCGACACCTGCCGCCAGGCACGGTCAGAAACACCGGGCATCAGCTCATCGCGGTCGCCGGTATCGGTGGTCTCCGCCCACTTTCTCAGGCGGATGATCTCCTCACCCAGGCGGCCTGTTTCGCCGCCGGGCGCCACGTTGAAAAGAGTCTCCTGCTCGTCTTCGGGGTAGCCTCCCTCAATCTTGTGCAGGCAGACATAGTTGTTGCGGCCCTTGAGAATAGCAACCTCGGTCTCAGCCTCGGGGGCTTCCCCCAGAGAGTCCAGCAAGCGAGGTATATCTCGATTCACAATCTGAGACTGCAGGGCCAGGGTCGCCGTCGCTACAATAATGGGCTTCTCGCTGGTCTGGGCATAGTGCAGGGCAGGAACCAGGTAGCCCAGCGACTTACCGGTGCCCGTTCCCGCCTGTACCAGCAGGTGGCGGTCAAGTTCGAGAGCCTGGGCCACGTGGGCGGCCATGGCTCGCTGACCGGGACGCCGCTGGCCTCCCGACTCTTCCACCACCGAATCCAACAGCTTCAGTACCGGCTGGGCCCCCGACAGGGTCTCCGGCTCATCGCCGGTCAGTACAGCGGCGGCGCCCTGCGGTCTGTCTCCCGGTACCGGCTGACTCATGAGCGGCTCGTTTCAACGGCACCCGCCTCAACCGCGGCGTCGATTTCGGGCTGGAGAATCTTAAGTAGCTCTTCGCTGAGGTTGAACTCGCTCAGCTCCGAAGCCACCTCATCGCGCACCAGGGCGTGCACATAGGTGCCGTCGGAGACAAAGGCGGTGGAAAGAATCTCGGCGTCCCACTGGTGCAGGCGGGAGACCACCTCGCCGTGGGAGTAGGGAATAAGCAGGTTCAGCTCAATGGAGGGCCGCGGAATCATATCCGAAATCATCTGTTTCAGATCGTCGATCCCCTCACCGGTACGGGCAGAAACCACCACGGTATTCTGCTCCCGCTGGCGCACCCGCTCAATCACAAAGGAGTCAGCGGCATCGGCCTTATTCAGGGCAATAATCTCGGGGATGTTAGCGGCATCAACCTCAGCCAGCACCTCGCGCACCGCCTTAATCTGGCCCTCAGGGTCGGGGTGGGAGCCATCGACCACGTGAACAATCAGGTCTGCATCTGCCACCTCTTCCAGGGTGGAGCGGAAAGCCTCCACCAGCTGGGTGGGTAGCGAACGCACAAACCCCACGGTGTCGGAGAGAGTGTAACCCACGCCGTCGGGGGTCTCGGCCTTGCGCACGGTGGGGTCGAGGGTTGCGAAGAGGGCGTTTTCTACCAGGACGCCGGCGTCGGTAAGTCGGTTGAGCAGGGAGGACTTTCCCGCGTTAGTGTAGCCGGCAATAGCCACCGAGGGAACCCGGTTGCGCTTGCGGTTGAGGCGCTTGGTTTCTCGCGCCGGTGCCATCTGGGCAATCTCGCGACGCAGCTTAGCCATGCGGGCGCGCAGACGGCGGCGGTCAAGCTCAATCTTGGTTTCACCGGGGCCGCGGGAACCGATACCCTCACCACCGGCTGCCCGGCCACCTGCCTGGCGAGACAGGGACTCACCCCAACCGCGCAGACGCGGCAGCATGTATTCGAGCTGGGCCAGCTCAACCTGGGCCTTACCCTCGCGGGACTTGGCGTGCTGGGCGAAAATATCGAGAATCAGGGCGGTGCGGTCAATGACCTTGACCTTCACAATATCTTCGAGGGCGCGGCGCTGGGAGGGGGCTAGTTCGGAGTCAACAATCACGGTGTCGGCTCCGGAAGCGGAGACAATATCCTTGAGTTCCAGAGCCTTGCCGGAGCCTAAGAAAGTGCCGGGGTCGGGTTTGAGGCGGCGCTGAACAATGCCGTCGAGCACCTCGGAACCGGCAGTTTCTGCCAGGGCTGCCAGCTCGCGCAGGGAGTTTTCTGCCTCTTCAACGGTGCCTTCGGTCCACAGTCCCGCCAGAACCACCCGTTCCAGACGAAGCTGGCGGTACTCGACTTCGGTCACGTCTTCAAGCTCGGTAGAGAGCCCCGCAACACGGCGCAGGGCTCGACGGTCGGCCAGGTCTTCCTGCTCGCCGTCGAAGACAGAATGTTCCTGGGGGTTGTCGGAGAGCTCACGGGCGCGCTCGTCCAAGACGCTGTGGGAGGACGGCGCTGCAGCGGCACGCCCCAGAACGCGGTCTACGGTTTCGCGGAGCAGTTCATCGCTGGGAGTCTTGCCTTCGCCGATGCTGTGATCCTTAGTGCTCAAAAGGGCCTTTCTTTGCCTGCTGGTCGATTCATTCCAGTCTACCGGTCTGCCACCGTACAGGGGCGCCTTTTCTCTCAGCTTTGGGTGAAGCAGCCGGGCTCATCTTCGGTAGACTTGTTTTTCATGGCGCAAGAGCATTATTTTTCTTCAACCCCCGATACTGAATTCAAGCCCAAGCCGGTGCAGGTAGAACTCGCCGGGCGGAAGGTGACCGTGCAGACGGCGTCGGGAATCTTCAGCCCCGCGGGAATCGACAAGGGCACAGCAATCCTACTCGATGAGGCGCCGGAGCCGGAGGGCCAGACCGTGCTGGATATTGGCACCGGCTGGGGGCCGATTACCCTGACGCTGGCGATGAAGCTACCGGACGCGCGGGTGGTGGGCGTTGAGGTCAACGAGCGGTCTGCGCAACTGACCAGGCTCAACGCTCAAGCCCTGGGCCTGACCAATGTGGAGGTTTCTGCCCCCGATCAGGTGGATGCCGAGCTGAGGTTCGATACCATCTGGTCTAACCCGCCGATTCGAGTGGGCAAGGATGTGCTGCACGAGATTCTGCGCACCTGGATTCCCCGCCTGAATTCGGGAGGGCGCGCCTACCTGGTAGTTCAGAAGAACCTGGGCTCTGACTCCCTACAGAAGTGGCTGGGCCAGGAGCTGGAGCGGTTGCAGCCGGGCGAATTCGAGGTGGGCAGGTACGCCACGAGTAAGGGCTTCCGCATCCTGGAGGTGAAGCGGGGCTAGCTTGCCTAGACCAGCACCACTTTGCCAACCATCTCGGCTGGTCCTGCCAGAACCACGTGCTCCAACTCGTCGGGGCCCAGCACGAAGGTCACTGCTAGGGTGCCACCGGGCACATAGACCAACCATTCGTCGGGAGCATCTTCTCCGCCCCAGAAACGGGTGGCGGCTGCTGCGGCGCAGGCGCCGGTTCCGCAAGAGAGGGTCTCCCCCACGCCACGTTCGTGAACCCTCATGCGGATTGCGCCGATGGTGGTTTCGCCGGTCTCGGCGATGGTGTCTTCGATTTCTTCGGTGACAACGAATTCTACGTTGGTGCCCTCGGGCGGGGTGGGGGTCACCTTGGGGGCGGTTTCCAGACCCAGCCCGTCTAGTTTGCCGTCGCTGCCCAGCATAACTACGGTGTGGGGGTTGCCCATGGTGATAGATAGCGCCGGGCGGGGCGTGTGCAGGCCGCGAGCGCTCACCGTCGCGTCGGATCCGTTTTCGCGGGCGGCGTCGCCGTCAATAAAGCCCCAGGGGCCCATGTCGATAGCGTAGCCGGTTTCGGTTTTGCCCACGGTTTTGATTCCGGCGCGGGTTCCGATTTGTACGCGCTCGCCCTCTGCGAGGTCGATGAGTTTTTCGGTAACCAGGTATTCCACGAAAGCGCGCACGCCGTTGCCGCACATTTCAGAGATTGAGCCGTCGGCATTGCGGTAGTCCATGAACCACTGGTCATCGGCGCCCTCGACGCCGGGGTTGATTGCCGAGGTCTTTGCCGCGCGAATAAAGCCGTCTGCTCCAATGCCGAAATGACGGTCGCAGACAGCGGCTACCAGCTCGGGAGTGAGGTCGAGCTGGGTATCGGGGTCGGTGACGAACACGAAGTCGTTGCCGGTGCCGTGGCCTTTGGTGAGGGATACTCCGGTGAGGTCTCCCCACCGATTCTGCTGTTCTGTCATGTTCTCTCAGTTCTTTTGGGGTCTTGGTTTTAGCCTACCGGAATAACAAGAGGGCAGAAGAAATAATTTCAAGCTTCAGTTGTGTTTCAGCTGTCCTAAACTCTGATTCGAGCTACAGGTCTTCAGTTCTATAGAGGGTATAGCCCTCGTAGTAGTAGGAGGCATCGATGCCCTTGAAGAAAGAGGAATCGCTCACGTCTTCTGTGAGGTGGTTTTGAAGCAGGTATTTAAGTTCCCCTGTTGCCACGTGGCTGCGCATCATGGCGTTGAGGTATTCCTCTTTGTCGATCGAGTTCCAATCCACCACCTTGCCCAGCTGGTGGTGGAACATACAGTCCAGCCACAGTCTCATGGACCTCCCGTTACCCTCGCGGAAGGGATGGGCAACGTTCATATCCGCATACTTATCAACGATTTGGTCAAAGGTGGTGTGGGGTAGCTGGTCGATGTAGGTGAGGGACTGCTCTAGAAAGATACGCGGGGCAAACTGAAAATCATTTTTAGCTATATTGGCCTCCCGCATCTTTCCTGCAAAGTCATAGATGTCTTCAAAAAGATAGGCGTGGATTCCAGCGAGCCCCTGATAGGTCCCCACTTCGAACTGGAAAAGTTTACCGGTTTCAAACAGTTCTTTGGCGCGTTTTTTCGTGAGCTTTTCTTCTTCGCGGGCAAGTTCTGCCACCGAGGTCAGGCCCAGCTTGTTGTCAAGAACCATCTTCGCCCCTTTCCTCGAGCTGAGCTTCTGAAGCTGAGATGATCTTCAGGGTCTGCTGTAGCTTGTTCTGCGACTCAAAATCAATCCAGTGAACGCGCTCATCGGCGCTAAACCAGGTAATCTGACGGCGGGCAAACTGGCGGGTTGCCACGGTGGTGTCTTCGATGGCCTGCTCCATCGAATAAGCCTCTTCGCCCACACCGCGTTGAGAATCCAAAACCTTTAGAAACTCCCGGTAGCCAATCGCCCGAGAAGCGGTTTTTCCCTCGCGTAACCCCTGCTTTTCCAGGGCTTCGACCTCCTGTAGCAAACCTGCCTCCGCCATAGCCACCACCCGCGCATGCAGGCGCTCGTGCAGTACCTCACGGGAGCCGTTGAGACCAATCTGAAGGGCCGGCTGCACATAGTTGCGCTGGGGCATGAAGGAGGAAAAGGGCCGCCCCGTGACCTCCCAGACCTCCAGCGCCCGCACCAGACGACGCTCGTCCTTAATCCGCTGGGCCGAGTCAGGGTCAACCTCAGCTAGCCGATTCAGCAGGACGCCGCGGCCCCGCTCTGCGAGCTCAGCCTCCAACCGCGCGCGTACGGCGGGGTCGGTGTCGGGAAACTCCAGGTGATCCAGGGCGGCCCGCACGTAGAGCCCAGAGCCGCCCACCAGAATGGGATAGTGGCCGCGAGCGCGCACCTGGTCGAAGAGCTCCCTGGCCTGCTGCTGAAAGACAGCTACAGATGCCTCGTCGCGCACGTCCATGATGTCGAGCAGGTGGTGGGGCACCCCGCGCATTTCTTCCGCGGTGATCTTAGCGGTGCCGATATCCATGCCGCGATAAAACTGCATGGAATCAGCGTTAATGCACTCCCCGCCCAGTTCAAGGGCGAGGTCTATCGCCAAATCAGACTTGCCGGTTCCGGTGGGGCCGACCACCGAGATAATCGGAAGCGTCATTTGGCGCGCAGGGTCGGGAAGCCCAGGTTCACGGTGCCACCGGAGACCTGGGTGGTGCCGGTACCGCAGGAATCAGCCTGGGAACGGTCCCAGGCATCACCGGCGCGGGACCGGCGCACCGAGTACTGCTCGGCGGTGGGGTCTGAGAGCAGGTGGAAGGAACCGGCCTCGGTAATGGGCAGGGTCACGAAATCACCGGGCCGGGGAGTCTCAGCGCCCTCGGGCACCGAGAAATGCACCAAGCGCATGTCCTGGGTACGGCCCGCCAAGCGGTGGGTCTGCTCGGCCTTACGACCTGATTCCGCCACCACCATGAGCTCAACGGTCTTACCCAGCTGCTTGCGATTCTCCTCACCAGCAATGCGATCTTGCAGGGCAATCAAACGCTCGTAGCGCTCCTGCACAACCTCCTTGGGAACCTGGTTCTCCATGGTTGCCGCCGGAGTGCCGGGGCGGATTGAGTACTGGAAGGTAAAGGCCGAGGAGAAGCGGGACTCTTCGACCACCCGCATGGTCTCTTGGAAGTCCTCTTCAGTTTCGCCGGGAAAGCCCACAATAATATCGGTGGTAATCGCCGCATCGGGCATCTTCTCGCGCACCTTCTCCAAGATTCCAAGGAACTTCTTGGAGCGGTAGGAGCGCTTCATGTCTTTGAGCACCTTATCGGAGCCAGACTGCAGGGGCATATGCAGCACGGGCATCACGTTGGGGGTCTCTGCCATGGCATCAATGACGTCGTCGGTGAACATGGCGGGGTGGGGCGAGGTAAAGCGCACCCGCTCCAGGCCCTCAATCTCACCGCAGGCGCGCAGCAGCTTGGAGAAAGCCTGGCGGTCGCCAAACTCCACACCGTAGGAGTTCACGTTCTGGCCCAGCAGCGTGACCTCCACCGCGCCGTCGTCCACCAGCGCCTGAACCTCAGCCAGAATATCGCCGGGACGGCGGTCTTTCTCTTTACCGCGCAGAGAGGGCACAATGCAGAAGGTGCAGGTATTGTTGCAGCCCACCGAAATCGAGACCCAGCCCGAGTAGACGTGATCGCGCTTGGTGGGCAGGGTGGAGGGAAAGACCTCCAAAGACTCCAGCAGCTCAGCCTGGGCCTCATGGTTATGGCGAGCCCGCTCTAGCAGGGTGGGTAGGGAGCCGATGTTGTGGGTACCAAAGACCACATCAACCCAGGGGGCCTTTTTCAGAATGGTGTCCTGATCTTTCTGCGCCAGGCAGCCACCCACGGCAATCTGCATACCCTCGCGCTCGCGCTTAATGGGGGCCAGCATGCCCAGGTTACCGTAGAGCTTATTGTCGGCGTTCTCGCGCACCGCGCAGGTGTTAAAGACCACCAGGTCGGCGGTTTCGCCCTCTTCGACGGGCACATAGCCGGAAGCCTCCAACAGGCCAGACATACGCTCGGAATCGTGCACGTTCATCTGACAACCAAAAGTGCGAACCTCGTAGGTACGGGCTTCGGTTGCAGTCTCGGTCTCATGTTCAGAAAGATTCAAAGTCACCTATTCAGGGTACTAGATAGGCGATAATGGCACTATGCCTGATTCCCGCTCAGCCGCTGGTTTTTCCTCACGTTCTGCGTCTTTTTCCCCGGGAGAATTAGTTGATTCGGCAATTTCTTCCTATACGGTTCGCCCCGCAGATTCGCCGGTAGATACGGTCAAGTTCCGCTCGCTGCTCGCCGGAATGCTCTCTTCTTTATCGCAGCACCTGCCCTCTTTTACCCCGGTGTCCCTCTGCCTCCTCTCAGCGGGAATGAGGTCGGTGGTACTTCGGGTTTCCTCCCCCGATTCTTCGGTGATTCTCAAGTACTTCCGCCGCCGCGACTCCGCCACTAACTCGGGTGGTTTTGGCTATCTGCGAGAAAAACACGGGCTGGTTGCCCTCAACTCTTTGGTGCCGGGTTCTTACTCTTCTTTGCTTTTCTCCGACGATTCCGCCCGCCTTCTCTGCCTCGAAGACGTGACGGGCACTCCCCTGGTTGTTTTCGACTCTGTTCGCTTTGAGGGGCAGGACGGCGCCCTGACGGCTTCTGCTGTCTCCGCCTGGATTTACTTTTGGGCGGGGCTGCTGTCTTCTGATAGACAGGGCGTTTCCAGCCCGGTTCTGGCTGATTTTTCAGCGCGGATTGCTGCCGCAGATCCGCGGGCTCATTCTCCGGGCTCGCTGACCTCCCCGGCGCTGGCCCTGAAAGGGCTCCACCGTCTAGCAGCCGATGAAGGTGTAGCAGAAGATTCTGCTGAGTTTGCCCACTGGGTAGCACAGGTGGAGTCTGTTATTTCTCCGCCGCCAGCTTCTCTGGTACTCACCTCTGGTGATTTCTCGCCCCACAACCTGCTCATCTACCACGACAGGGTACGAGGCTTTGATGCTGAGGGTACCTCGCTCCACCACCGTTTTCTGCCCCTTGCCGAGTTTCTTCTGGGATTCCCTTCGGCTCCCCTTTATCCCACCTATACCTCTCATTTTTCAGAAAAAGAGTGGCTAGCTTGGGCACAGGATTTCTACGAACGGATCTCCCCCACCCCGTTCTCCAACCTGCTGAACGATCCTCAGGTGGCCGCCGCCGTCCTCACAGTTCGCGCAATTCTGGCGGAACAGACCGGCCGCTAGGTTACTGCTGTCCGAAGCTACTTGGCCGCGAGAGTCACTGGTGCAGAAAAGCTGTTTCCGGCGGCAAATTTGAAGCCTAAAACAGCATTTCTGCACCATTCACCCCTAGTGGGTGCGCCCGACTACCTCGCCGGCCTGCACCGTAAAGTCCCAGGAGATACCGTTCTTGGTGAGTACCTCATGGCGGATTTCATCGGGCATTGTAAAAGACTTATCGGCGTACCCCAACAGATACTCGTCAAAGGCAGGCAGTTCGTAGCTACGGTCTAGAGCATCTGTCAGTTCCGCCTCGGTGACATCAAGCTGCCAAGCCGGTACAAAATACTCTGTCTCGCCAATCTTCATTTTCTGAGAATTCCTCGCTGTTTCCAGCGCCTTCTTGCAATCGCGTTTTGTCAAGTAGGCCCACCAGGATAGGTCTTCCACCAGAACGGGGCCGTGGCCGTTGAGGTAGCGGGTAGCAAGTTCAGCCAGCGCATCGTTCTCAGCTACGTAACGCTGTTCTACCCGCAGACGGTCGACATGCACAAAGGTCTCATAACGGCCCGCCGGCACAGACTGAACAATATCGCCAAAGCCACCCACAGCACGCAGAAGATGGGGCCCGCGGCCCTCTTTCGGATTGAGCCCAGCCTCGGCAAACAGCTCATAGGCCTGGGCTCGAGGTAAGACTTCGCCCACCGGCAGGTTCAGCAAATACTCTTCTAAAGAGCTGGTTGCCGAGACTAGACTCTCAGGGTCAATTCCCAAACCGGCTCGGCGTTTCGCCGCCGCATTCTCCACCCTGGGTGAGCACAGGCGCATGAGCCAGCGCGCTTCTGTTGCCGCAAGAAAGTGCAAGGTACCCCGCATGGGCCAGGCCCGCACAATCTCATGGTTTTCTACAGATTTAAGTACCTCGGCAACGGTCTGTTCAGGATTTTCGGCGAAGTCGCTACCGTTATTGATTCGCTGCGCGATAGCACGAATGCCCGCCTTATAGGTTTGGCCTTGCAGGGCCAGAAGATGCTCAATCACGCTTTTCGGGCTCTCAAGCTCTGGCCTGGCAGCAGACTGCGCTAGCCCCTGAGCAATGAGCCTACGTGCCTGAAGTTCTTGCCGCGCGGTAAAAGATGCGACCATATGAATCCCCTAAAAATAGTCAAAGCCCTGCTCAGATGACTCTAGATTATTCTCCTCGATAAAACGGTCGATTTCTTCTTTGACCACGGAAAAAGCCATCGACGGGGGAAAACCCTTGCGACCCAACGTTCCCACCAGCCGGCGCATAATTTTGTCGCGTTCTTTACGGTCTGAAAAGTTCATACTCAACCGCAATTTTTTCCGCACCAGCTCGTGGGCATCAGAACGCTCGTCTTCATCGCTTCGCTGTTCCAGGGCGGTCTCGGCCAGTTCCCCGGTCACACCTTTTTGCGCCAATTCCCTGCGAATCGCCGACTTGGAGAGCTTCTTAAAATCTGCCCGCTGCCGCACATACATCTGCGCAAATTCCTCATCGTTGACGAGCTTGGCGGCCTCAAAGCGATCGAGAATATCGGCGGCGGTTTCCTCGCTAATTTCTTTCTCCGCCAGCTTTTTCTCTAGCTGGGCACGGGACTTCGCCGAGGCAGCCAGCTGGTTGAGCACAATGTTCTTTGCCCGACTAAATTCAGACTCGGGCTCCTTGGGCGCTCGCCTGCCACCCCTGCCAGATTCCGGCCGGGTTCCCAGCCCCTGAATCAGGGCAGCTTCGAACTCGTCGCTGGCTCCTGTCTCGGCCAGGCGGCTGCCCTCAGAGAACATGAGGTCTTTTGCGGGTTTCTGCCGCCTGTGCGACTCCCGCCCCTCTTCTGCCTGGACGCCGCCCAGGGCGGGTGCAAAAGGCGACTTGGCGAGTGCTTGGGCGCTTGGTTTGCGAAACCCTTTTTTATAGCCCCGCTGGGCCCTAGACCTGCGAGCCCTGCCGCGGGAATCAGCCCTGTCTGAGGCTTTGGTGGAGGAAGTATCGGCTTCTGCCCCCGCATCGGCTGCTGGCTTAGCCCTGCCCGTATAGGGTGTGCCAGTCTGCTGAGAAAGTGCAGAAGAGACAGTAACTCCGGGAAAGTCCTCGGTCTCGCCCAGGGCAGCGGGGTGCCAGGCCGGGAATTCTTCCTTGTCTTCCATCTTCTTTCCTTTCCCTATTCCTCAAAGTCTACGTGCTGAATACGCAGAAACGGATATGAGTTTCGGGGTACTCATATCCGTTTCAAACCGTGAAGTTTATTCAAAGGTCTCAAAGACAGCACGAGAGTGCCTGGCCAACTGGAATCGGGGCTGGTGTCTAAGGGAGGTTGGCCAGCACTCTCGTGCTGGATACACCACCTTTTGAATAAACTGCTACCAACAGGCTAGAACTTAGAAGTTCTCGCTGACAGCATCCAGCGGATCGATCTCCTCGCTGAACTCATCAGCAATATCTTCTGCGGAATCGGGCTTGTCTGCATCTTCATCTTCAATAATGCCCAGCTTGACCAGGGTCTTGTACTTGATTTCCTCGGCCAGCTCGGGGTTGTCTTTGAGGAAGCGGCGTACGTTTTCCTTGCCCTGCCCCAGCTGGTCGCCCTCGTAGGTAAACCAGGCGCCGGACTTCTTCACAATTCCGTTTTCAACGCCCATGTCAATGATGCCGCCCTCAACCGAGATTCCCTCGCCGTAGAGAATATCGAACTCTGCCTGCTTGAAGGGCGGAGCCATCTTGTTTTTGACGATCTTGGCGCGGGTGCGGTTGCCGATGGGGTTAGCGCCGTCTTTGAGGGTCTCAATGCGGCGAATGTCGATGCGGACCGAAGCGTAGAACTTCAGCGCCTTACCACCGGTGGTGGTTTCGGGCGAGCCGAAGAAGACGCCGATTTTCTCGCGCAGCTGGTTAATGAAGATTGCGGTGGTGCCGGTCTGAGAAAGGCGGCCGGTAATCTTACGCAGGGCCTGGGACATGAGGCGAGCCTGTAGACCCACGTGGGAATCCCCCATCTCACCCTCGATTTCAGCGCGGGGTACCAGCGCAGCCACCGAGTCAACCACCACAATGTCAACGGAGCCGGAGCCCACCAGCATGTCCATGATTTCCAGCGCCTGCTCACCGGTATCGGGCTGGGAAACCAGCAGGGCATCGGTATCAACGCCCAGCTTGGCAGCATAGACGGGATCCAGGGCGTGTTCAGCATCGATGAAGGCAGCAATACCGCCCGCCTTCTGCACGTTAGCTACCGCGTGCAGGGCAACGGTGGTTTTACCGGAAGACTCAGGGCCGTAGACCTCAATCACGCGGCCACGGGGCAGACCACCAATACCCAGGGCGGCATCAAGAGACAGGGCGCCGGTTGAGATGGTCTCAACCTTCACGGCCTCTTTATCGCCCAGGCGCATCACTGCACCCTTACCGTAGTTTTTATCGATCTGCGCCATTACTGCTTCGAGCGCTTTTTCGCGGCCCTCTTCAGATACGCGGCCAACCTGCTGGTTGTTACGAGCTTTAGCTGCCATTGTTTTTACCTCACTCTAAACCCAAGTGGAAAGAACTTTCACAACCACAGTAGGGGTAGCGACTGACAAAATAAGGCGATTTTTCGAATCTGTGGATAAATTCGCCAAATTTCTTCGATTATTGGTCTCTGTGTACAGAGCTTACCGGTATTCGAACATGTTTTCTAGTTTAATCCACAGTTTCGCAGATTTTTTAGAACACCGGTAGAACACGCCTAGGATTTGGGGGCAATATCCGGGCCAAAACGGCGAGACTCAGGAAGTTCCTGAGTATCACAAACTGCCCACCAGACATCACGTACCGGCACTCCGCTCTCCAGCGCCTGGAGCACCGTCATATTGTCACACTGGCCCAGCACCAAATCCCGTGCCAGAACCCGCGAATACGCTTCACCAAACTCATACTCCATGGCATACCAGAATTCACTCAGTTTCATGCACCCTCCTCACATATTCAAGCACAAACAAAAATTGCGCACCGGCTCAGAGCCGGTGCGCAACCCTCTAAATCTTTACGGGACTAGCGTGACTGGGCCAGGGGCTCAGCGCCGGGAATATCCTTAGAGGAGGTTGCGGCGATACCGTATTCACGCTTGAACTGCTCAGAAAATTCGGTAGGAACAGTGTCGGGAACATTGATGCCCTCTTCAACTGCCATGCGGTCTGAGACCTCGCGGAGCATCTTAGAGAGTGAAATATCCAGTGCCTCGCAGATAGATGCCAGAAGCTCCGATGAAGCCTCCTTCTGACCACGCTCGACCTCACTCAGGTAGCCCAGCGAAACGCGGGCGGAGTGAGAGACCTCGCGCAGAGTGCGACCCTGGCGCTGGCGGACATCACGGAGCACCTCACCAATAGCATGGCGAAGAAGGATTTCCTTCTGCTCATGGGGTGCAGGCGCAGTTTTTGCGGACTGACCCACATCCTTCCAACGGACGACACCGTTCACGGATACGGGCTGCTTAGTCATTTTTATACCTAACTCCTGGTATTCAGTCGCCCCGGCTATCTGCCGAGAGCGGTTTTCATTAGCCTAACCTATTTCGGTTGATACGCAAGCTTTCTTTTATCTTGTGTCACTCTGTGACGTACCACCACACCCGTGGCCGTCTCAACCGGTAACTCAAGGCTTGCATACTATATAACAGCAGGAACCTGTGTTTTCATTCCCCTTTTTCCCCAATTATTTCTGAACATTTGCTGGGAACTTGGTAAACAGCTTAGGCGTCTGCAATCTCGCGGTAAAGAATCTGTAGGGCATCGAAAGTGGCCTGCTGGCGAATATCCTGCCGGTCTCCCTCATAGTTTTTCTCCACGACCCGAGCCCCGGCGGGGCCATACACGCCGATGTAGACCCTGCCCACCGGCTTACCGTCGTGGGGTTCCGGTCCCGCGGCTCCGGTGGTTGCGATTCCAAAGTCAGCCCCGCAGATAACCGCGGTGCGCTCGGCCATAGCAGAAGCGACGTCCGGGTCAACAGAACCCCGCTCAGCCAGGAGCTCGCCCGAAACCCCCAGCACCGACTCTTTCACCGAGGAGGCATAGGAGATCACCCCGCCCAGGTAAACCGCCGAGGCACCGGCAATCGAGCAGATCGCCTCCCCCAGCATTCCGCCGGTCAGCGACTCTGCTGAAGCGATAGTTGCCCCCTGCCGGGTAGCCAGCGCCACCAGCGGTGCAGCGGCGCGCACGGGATCCTGCTCCACTACAACAATCGGGTTGGTTTCGGTTGACTCGGCCATGGTTACTCCTCATCGAGTTCGGCTATAGGCGGAGCTTAGAAAACAAAAGCTCCCTCCCATTCAACTATGGGAGGGAGCCTCAAGTAAAGGTCTAGGAGCCGTTTTTCGCCAGGTAGTCCCGGCGCAGTTCAGCAGCCTTCTTCACGTAGTCCAGGCCGGTCAGCACGGTAATTACCACCACCGCCGCCATCACCACGTAGCCGGGAACCAGCGCCCAGCTACCCAGCTGCCCCAGGGGCGCCACCAGCAGCACCAGGGCCACGGTCTGAAGCACGGTCTTGAGTTTGCCACCCTTACCGGCAGCCATTACCCCGTAGCGAATCACAAAGAAACGCATGATGGTAATGCCCCACTCGCGCACCAGAATCACGATGGTGACCCACCACCACAGCTCCCCCAGCATTGAGAGCAACACAAAGGCAGCGCCGGTGAGCAGCTTGTCTGCAATCGGGTCAGCAATCTTACCGAAGCTGGTAATCAGGTTGCGCGATCGCGCGATGGAACCGTCGAGCCAGTCGGTGATCATCGCCAGAATGAAGACCGCCAGAGCCCACCAGCGGGCGGCCAGCGAGTCATCGCCCAGGGGCCCGCCCACCCACATGAGCCAGATGAAAACCGGCACCATCAGAATACGGATGCTGGTCAAAACGTTGGGTAGGTTCCAGTTTGAAGCAGTCTGAGTTTCACTCATGATCGTGCCTTTCTTCTCTTATCTCTACCCTATCGCCCGGTGAGGTTCCAGGCATCTTCTGACTCCTCGGTGTCGGCGGAATCGTAGTAGTCAACGGCTACTTCGCCGCTCTCGGCTAGCGGATCTGAGGACGGCGCTGCGGCGGCTGCCGCCGGTGCCGGCGGCTCTTCGCCGCGAATCCGGGCCAGGGCAGCGGGCAGGTCTTCGGGGGTCACCAGCACGTCGCGGGCCTTGGATCCCTCGGAGGGGCCCACGATTTCGCGGGATTCCATCAGGTCCATGAGGCGGCCCGCCTTGGCGAAGCCCACGCGCAGCTTACGTTGCAGCATGGAGGTGGAACCGAACTGGGTGGTAATCACCAGTTCAGCCGCGCGCAGCAGGTCGTCGAGATCGTCTCCGATGTCCTCGTCAATCTTCTTCTTTTCAGCTGCCTGGAAAACGTCTTCCTTGTAGACCGCCGGCATCTGGGTCTTCACGTGCTCCACGATCTCGTGAATCTCAGATTCACCCACCCAGGCGCCCTGAACACGCATGGGCTTGGAGGCACCCATGGGCAGGAAGAGCGCATCGCCCTGGCCGATGAGCTTTTCAGCACCGGGCTGGTCGAGCACCACGCGGGAGTCGGTGACAGATGAGGTGGCGAAGGCAAGGCGGGAGGGCACGTTGGCCTTAATCAGACCGGTCACCACGTCTACCGAGGGGCGCTGGGTTGCCAGCACCAGGTGGATACCGGCAGCACGCGCCAGCTGGGTAATGCGAACAATCGACTCTTCAACATCGCGGGGAGCCACCAGCATGAGGTCCGCCAGCTCGTCCACGATCACCAGCAGGTAGGGGTAGGCCTTAATCTTGCGCTGGGAGCCGGGGTCGGGCTGAATCTTGCCCGCCTTGACCGCCTTGTTGAAGTCATCAATGTGCTTGTAGCCATAGTGGGCTAGGTCGTCGTAGCGGGCGTCCATCTCCCGCACCACCCACTGCAGCGCCTCGGCTGCCTTCTTGGGGTTGGTGATAATGGGGGTAATCAGGTGCGGAATGCCCTCGTAGGCGGTCAGTTCCACGCGCTTGGGGTCCACCATCACCATGCGCACCTGGTCGGGGGTGGAACGCATGAGAATCGAGGTAATCATCGAGTTCACGAAGGAGGACTTACCGGCACCGGTTGCACCTGCCACCAGCATGTGAGGCATCTTGGCCAGGTTGGCCAGCACGAAGCCGCCCTCAACGTCCTTACCCACGCCCATAATCATGGGGTGGCTATTCTGGTGGGCTTGCGGCGAGCGCAGCACATCGCCCAGCGAAACGGTCTCGCGGTCGGTATTGGGAATCTCAATGCCGATGGCCGACTTACCGGGAATGGGCGAGAGAATACGCACGTCAGCGCTTGCCACCGCGTAGGAGATGTTCTTTGACAGGGCGGTAACTCGCTCCACCTTGGTACCGGGGCCCAGCTCAATTTCGTAGCGGGTCACGGTGGGTCCGCGGGAGAAGCCGGTGACTTCGGCGTCTACGTTGAACTGCTCCAGCACGTTGGTCAGAGCCTCGACCACCTGCTCGTTGACCTCGGAGGATTCCTTGGCGGGCGGGCCTGCCTCCAGCATGGATTCCTCGGGGAGCTCGTAGCTGCCGGTCGAGGATTCCACTACCTGCGCCGGGCGCGGATCATTGGTCTGCGCGGTCACGGTGTTGTTGGCGATGGTTCGGGGCGCAGCCGGGGCAGGCTGAGATTCAGGACGCCGCTGGGGCTGCTCGCTTGCCGCCGGCGAGCTCGGGGGCGGGGCAGCAGGGGCTGCCGGTGCCGGAAAGAAGGTCTCGGCGGCGGTGGAAGAATCAGCCACCACGGCGTCATCCTCAGTCTCTGCACCGTCAGGAATAGCCTCGGGCTCGGGCAGGCGGCCGTACTGGGCGGCGGCGTTCTGCGCCTGGGCCAGTCGCTGGGCCGGAGCATCACTCTCAGCGTAGAAAGTCGAGTCAGCTGCACTATCTTCTGCCGCGGTCTGCTCGTACTGGCCCTGGTCAAAGAGCTCACCGCGTTTGCGCTTCTTCTCGGTGCGCGACTTCTTGCCCCGGGCCGGGGCCATCACATCAAAGGCCTGGGTGTCGGTCTTCTCCCGCCGGTTCTTCCTCCGGGAACCGGCAACAACGGAACCGGCAGAGCCAGATTCAGCGGGCAGGTGCTCCTCGTAAATCTCATAATCCTCAGAGAGCAGGGCGGTCTCAAAGGCCTCGTCGCCGTCATAGCGGTCGAGGCGACGATCGTCCTTCTGAGAACGACCAAAACCCAGCCAGGCCAGCAGGCCGCCGCGCTGCTTGGGTTCGGCAGGCAACTCGTCATCGTAGAGGTAGCTACGGTCGTGGTGTTCGGAATCAGAAATCCGATCAAAATCGCGGGAGGAAGAGGAATCAGCCTGCGGCCGGGCAGGGGACTCTCCCAGCAAGATACCCATAATGTGCACGGTCTTGGGCCAGATATGACGGATGGGGGTTTTGGTGGCAATGAGCAGGCCAATCAAAAACACCAGGGCAATGAGCAACCATTCAAAGAAGCTGATGCCGCCCACCAGACGCTGGGCGGGGGCACCAAGAATCAGCCCCACCATGCCACCGCCAGACCAGACCGCTTCAAAACCGCCCGCCAGAGTGGGGTAACCGGCCAGCTTGGCGCCCAGCATAGAGAAGGCAATCACCATCACCAGCAGGCCTAAAGCAATGCGGTTGTTATCGTGTACCGCCAGCGGATGCCGGAAAATTCTCAGCGAAAAAATCAGGCAGAAGATGGGAATTACCAGGGCCGCCTGGCCGAAGGTTCCACCCACCGCCACGTGCCAGGCACGAACGGGCCACTCAATCCAGGAATAGGTATCGGCGGTGCGCCAGGCCCACCACTCCACTCCGGCAGTAATGAGCCCAAAGACCAGCACGAGCAGGGCGCCGCCGTCCCTACGGTCTTCCGGGGCAAGGTCGGTGCGCAGGTGACCCATGCGGCGCACAGCAGCACCGACGGTGTGGGCCAGGCTCACCCAGGTGCCCACAATCAGGCGGGCGAACCAGTTGGGCTGAGTCTCATTAACAGCTGTAGCACCGGCCCTCTTACGGGTTCCGGTGCTGCGGTTTCCTGCCGCTTTCGAGGTGGTTTTCTTCTTGGTACCGGCCTTGGATGTACCGGCTCGGTTAGATGAGCTTCGTGGTGCCATACTTCCCGTAATATCAAGGTCAGGCGGAGACCCTCAAGTTTTACTTGAAGGGTCTCCGCGTGATCAGGTGAACGTTATAAGTTTAAACTTTATGTTTAACTTAGCCCTTAGTTCTCAGTTTCGGTAGGGTTTTCCACCACAACCGGAATAATCATGGGCTTGCGGCGCAGGCGACGGGCCACCCAGGCGCCGATGGTACGGCGCACGATCTGCTGAAGCTGGTGGGTGGTGTGAATCTTGGACGGCGCCTGGTGCAGGGCGTCCTCGAGCGCTGCGGCAATCTTGGGGGTAATGTCGTCGAAGACCGAATCGGCTTCTGCAATACCTCGGGCGTGAATGTCGGGGCCGGAGACAACCCGCTTGGTTTCGCGGTCAATCACGGTCACAATCGATACGAAGCCCTCCTCGCCCAGCACGCGGCGATCCTTGAGGTCGTCCTCGGTGATTTCGCCGACCGAGCGGCCGTCCACATAGACGTAGTCACACTTAACCTGGCCCACGATTTCTGCCTTACCGTCGCGCAGATCCACCACGGTACCGCCCTCCGCCAGAATCACATTCTCAGCGGGAATTCCGGTTTCCATAGCCAGGTTACCGTTGGCCAGCAGGTGGCGAACCTCGCCGTGCACCGGCATCACGTTCTTAGGCTGGAGAATGTTGTAGCAGTAGAGCAGCTCGCCCGCGGCAGCGTGGCCGGAGACGTGCACCTTGGCATTGCCCTTGTGCACCACGTCGGCACCGAGCTTCAGCAGGGCGTTGATCACGCGGAAGACCGATGTTTCGTTACCGGGAATCAGCGAGGAAGCAAGAACAATGGTATCGCCCTCTTCCACCTGAATCTTGTGGTCGCCAGATGCCATACGCGACAGCGCAGCCATGGGCTCGCCCTGGGAGCCGGTGCACATCATCACGATTTCATCGGGGCGGTAGTTATCAATCTTCTTCAAATCCACCAGGGTGTTCTCGGGGACATCGAGGTAGCCCAGCTTCTCGGCGATGGTCATGTTGCGCACCATCGAGCGACCCACCAGCACCACCTTGCGGCCGCGTTCGTGGGCGGCGTCCAGCACCTGCTGAACGCGGTGCACATGGGATGAGAAGGAGGCCACGATAATGCGCTGCTTGGCGTCGCGGAAGACGTTGGAGAGCACCTTACCGATGTTCTTCTCGGTGGGGGTGAAACCGGGAACCTCAGCGTTGGTGGAATCGGGTAGGAAGAGGTCAATGCCCTCCTCCCCCAGGCGCGCAAAGTGGCGCAGGTCGGTCAGGCGACCGTCGAGGGGCAGCTGGTCCATCTTGAAGTCGCCGGTGTGCAGCACCTTACCGGCGGGGGTACGCAGGAATACTGCCAGCGCATCGGGAATGGAGTGGTTGACCGCCACGAACTCGCACTCGAAGGGGCCGAAGGTCTCCACCTGGCCTTCCTTGACGGTGAGGGTGTAGGGTTTGATGCGGTGCTCGGCCAGCTTAGCCTCGATCAACGCCAGGGTGAGTTCGGAGCCGATCAGGGGAATGTCAGGACGACGCTTGAGCAGGTAGGGCACGGCGCCGATATGGTCTTCGTGGCCGTGGGTCAGCACCACAGCAACAATATCGTTGAGGCGATCCTTGATGTAGTTCAGATCGGGCAGAATCAAGTCAACGCCGGGCTGAGATTCTTCGGGAAAGAGCACGCCGCAGTCAACCACCAGCAGCTTGCCGTTGATTTCGTAGACGGTCATGTTACGGCCGACTTCGCCCAGACCACCCAGCGGTACCACGCGCAGGGTATCTTTTTTCAGTTTTCTGGGCATCCGTAGCTCAGATTCAATAATTGCCATCGAGGGCCTTTCTTTTCACGGTAAAAGCGAGCTCACGAACCTCCCATATCTATGGTTCGTGAGCCCGCTTCACCAGCTTTTTCTTATCTATCGAATGAGGGTGTCTGCCACCACCGAGTTTTCAAGGTCTGCTCGAATGAGCGCCTCTTCTTCGGTGGTAGGTTCCACGTGCGGCAGGCGAACGAAAGCTGAGTCCAGCTTTCCCTGCCAGGAAAGAATTTTCTTTGCGGAGACGCAACCGGGAACGCGGGTCATAGTTGCGGCTACCACGGGGGCAAGCTTGAGGTGAAGCTCCTGGGCGCGGGCCAAATCCTGGCCAACAGTAGCGTCAATTAGCTGGCGGAAGAGCTCGGGTGCCACGTGGGTGGTCACACCCACCAGACCAACAGCTCCCATGCTCAGCCAGGGAAGGGTCAAGCCGTCGTCCCCCGAGTAGAACTGCAGGTCGGTAGCTGCCATGACCTCGGTTGCCGCACCAAAGTCTGCCTTGGCGTCTTTGACCGCCACAATATTCTTGTGTTCCGCCAGAGCCTTGTAGGTATCGGGCTGGATGGGAATACCGGCACGGCCGGGAATGTCGTAGAGCATCACGGGGGTCTCGGCGGCATCGGCCACCGCAGTGAAGTGGGCCTTCAGGCCAGCCTGGGTGGGCTTGTTGTAGTAGGGAGTCACCACCAGCAGACCGTCAACGCCAACGCCCTCTGCCAGCTTAGTCAGGTGCAGGGTGTGGGCGGTATCGTTGGAGCCAACCCCGGCAACAATCTTTGCCTTCTGACCCACCGCTTCTTTAACGATGCGGAAAACCTGTTCGTTTTCCTCATCGGTCATGGTGGAGTACTCACCGGTGGTACCGCAGACAATCAGGCCGTCATGGCCGCGAGCCACCAAATCTTCTGCCAGCTCGGCGGTCTTCTGCTCATCCACAGCACCGTCTGATGTGAAGGGAGTAACCATAGCGGTGAGCAAACGGCCAAAGATGGGGTCTGCAAAAGTACCTTTAGTGTTTCGTGATGACTCAGACATATTCAAAAGCCTACCCGGTTTATCAGTGTTTCGCCGTATTTTTTCCTTGTTTGACCCTATTGAATCAAACACTCATGTCAACATCGGTTTTTCCCGCCCGCAGGGCAATGGCGGTGCGCATGGACTTGCGGGCGCGTTTGCGGTCGCCCGCCGCTCCGTAGAGGGTGGAGATATTGAACCAGTTTTTCCAGTTGCCAGGATCTTCCTCCAGGGGAAGGCGGAATTTCTCAAATTCAGCATCGGCTGCCGCCCGGTCTACACGCCCCGAGGCAGAGCGGGGCAGGGTGTCCTCGGGCAGTTCCCCGGCGGCGTCCATCTCCTTGGCCATCTGCTGCACTTTCGAACCAAAAATAATCTCGCGTACCATGGCCCAGCCGCCGATGAGCGGAAGCACAATCATGCCCAGCCCCAGCAGAACCGAAGCCAGCGAGGGGTCCTCCAGCAGAAAGAGACCCCGCTGAACGGTCACCACCAGGTAAAAGGTCAGGGCAGCGACCGTCAGCGCGGCAAAGGTCTTTCCCTTTCCCGTGGCCTCAACAAAAACGAAGACGGCACAGAAAGCCAGCGAGACCAGCAGAAAGAGCCTCACCGAGGCCGGCACCGGTAGCACGATAACCGTCAGTGCTACCAGTACCACCGCGATTGCGGTAAAAACCTTCAGCGACCCCATCGATTACAGGCCCAGGTAATGATCAAGGCCGTGGGTGAGACCGGGGTGCTTGGCCACCTCACGCACACCCAGCAGAACACCGGGCATAAAGGAAACCCGGTCGAAGGAGTCGTGGCGAATCACCAGCTGCTGGCCCTGGTCACCCAGCAGAATCTCCTGGGAGGCAGTCAGCCCGCGCAGGCGCACCGCGTGCACGCGCACGCCGTCTACATCGGCTCCGCGCGAGCCGCCCTGATCGGTTTCGGTAGCGTCGGGGGACGCCGCCACGCCGGCTTCAGCGCGGGCGGCGGCAATCTTGGAGGCGGTGTGGGCGGCGGTACCCGAGGGAGCGTCAACCTTATTGGGGTGGTGCATCTCAATGACCTCCACCGACTCGAAGTAGCGGGCCGCCTTGGCAGCAAACTCGGTAGCCAGAATAGCGCCGATGGCAAAGTTGGGAGCAATCAGAACACCCACCTCGGGGTGGTCTTCTAGCTTCTTGCGCAGGGTCTCGAGCTTCTCTTCACTCCAGCCGGTGGTACCGACCACCGCGTGAATACCGTGCTCCACCGCAAAGTGAACATTGGCTTCGGTCGATGAGGGAACAGTCAGATCCACCAGTACCTCGGCACCGGAGGTCACCAGCTTCTCCAGGGAATCCTCACGGGTGAGGGTGGCCACCAGCTCCATATCGTCAGCGCCCTCAACCGCCTTAACCGCCTCAGCACCCATTCGGCCGGCGGCACCAGCGATAGCGACCTTCACCACGTCTGCCATCTAAAACTCCTTCTCAGGTCTACTTGTTTGTTCACCACTCTAACCCGCCCGGCTCTCCGGAAGGAACCGAGCGCGAAACCGCCCGTAATCTGAGAACCACGGTCTAAACTTATACAGTTGCCATACATCTGTTTTGGCAGGTACCACACCCGGGTGAAAGAGGCTCCATGAATCAAGATCACGTGTTCTACTCCAGCGTTGATCCTGCAGAGGGCAGAAAGCACTTCTTCCTGAAGGGGCTAGACGGTCTGCGAGCGATTGCCGTGGCCCTCGTCTTGGTCTACCACCTCTGGCCCACGGCCCTGCCCGGCGGCATGATGGGTGTGGATATCTTCTTCGTGATCTCCGGCTTTCTCATCACCGCCCTGCTGCTGCGCGAGGGCGCCTTTACCGGCAAGATGAACATCGTGCAGTTCTGGGTGCGCCGTGCCCGCCGTCTGTTGCCCGCCATTGTGGTGCTGGTGGCGATGGTGGGAACCCTGGCCTTGCTGGTGGGCGGCGACGTCAAAGTGGGCCTGGGTCGGCAGATTCTCGGTGCCTTCACCTTCTCCTCTAACTGGCTCTACATCGCCTCGGGCAACGACTACTTCGCCGAGACTTCCCCGGAGCTCTTCACCAACTTCTGGTCGCTGGCGGTTGAAGAACAGTTCTATATCTTCTGGCCGGTTATTCTGGTTTTTGTCTTTATGTTGATCAGCCGGTGGCGCTCGCGGGTGCTGGTGCCCGCTGTACTGGCTCTTCTTTCCCTGGGCCTGGCTGCGGCTCTGGCGCTGGTGGGAACCAACCCCAGCCGAATCTACTACGGCACCGACAGCCACCTCTTTGGCCTGATGCTCGGGGTGCTCCTTGCCTTCCTTATTCCCTGGAGCATGTATCCCCCGGCGGACTCCCGCCTCTACCCCATCGTGGGCTATGGCGAAAGATGGGCGGGGGCTCTCCGCGCGGCCGCCGGCTGGCTGAGCCTCTTCGCCGTTCTTCCTCTGGCGCTGGTGCTCAACGAGCGCTCGAGCTTCCTTATGCCCTGGGGGCTCTTTCTCGCCTCTCTGCTGGCAATCGGCGTCATTCAGGCTCTTTTGGCCGACGTGCATAACCCGGCAGCTAATCTACTGCGGGCTGTGCTGAACAACCCCGTCTTTGTCTGGCTGGGTAAACGTTCCTACGGCATCTATCTCTGGCACTGGCCCCTGCACGTGCTCTCCCGCTACATCTTTGGCGCCGAAGCCAGCGCCTGGGTTCACGTGCTGGTTCTGCTCTTGACGCTGATTATCGCTGGCCTATCTTATATGTACGTTGAAGAGCCGGTGCGCAGGCTCGGTTTCCGTGGCGCACTGGCCGCCTGGGCCACCTCCATGCGCGGGGCGAAAAAGGGCGCTCCCATCGCTGCGGCAGCTGCCCTGGTGCTGACCGGTGCCGCCACCGCTGCGGCTGTTGCCACTGCCCCCACCATGACCGAGGCAGAGCGGGTTGTCGCAGATGGAGCTGCCGCTGCCCACCCGGGTAATCCCGAAGGAGCTGTGCGCATTGAGCCCTCAGACAAGCCCAGCGAGCCCGCCGACTCCCCCGAATCTGAGCAAGCTACCGAGCCTGAGAAGAAGACCCTGGCGGTCTCGATTATTGGCGATTCGGTGACCCTGGCCTCCGCCGATGCCCTACAGCAGGCCCTACCCCACGCCGTCATCGACGCCCAGGTATCGCGCATGTTAGTCAACGAGCTACCCGCCCTCGAAGAGCAGGCAGCAGACGGCACCCTCGGCGATATCGTGGTGATTTCGCTATCCACCAACTCCACCATGAGCCAACAGCAGGTGGACGAAACCATTAAGGCCCTCTCCCCTCACGGCGAGCGCCGCCTGGTCTTCGTGACCGGCCAGGCTCCGGCTAACCTCAGCTGGGTAGAGGAATCTAACGTGCTGCTGAGGCAGGCAGCCGCTGACCACCCCGAGGTTGTCTTCCTGGCGGACTGGAAGCAGGCGTCTGAGGGCCACCCCGAGTACATGGTCTCCGACGGCGTGCACCCCGAGGCTGCCGGTCAGAAGGTCTACGCGCAGACTATCGCGCAGGCGGTAGAGAAGGCGGCTGAGACTATGGACGGCGAGCTACCCGGCGACCAGCCTGACCAGCAGGCTGACCCCGCCGAGGGTGGAGCAGAAAAAAGCTCCCCGAGCGAGGAGCCCGGAGAGCCGCTGGCCCCGGCAACCGGAAAGGCCTGGTAGCCGCAGCCTCTTTATAGCTTCTTCAAAGGTCACAGAGACATCCCGAGCGCGCTGGCCAACTGGCATCGGGATGAAGCGACACGGGTGCGAGCTTGCGAGCACTCAGGAGTGAGCGGAATCGCGAAGCGTGCGTTTAAGGGAGGTTGGCCAGCGCGCTCGGGCTGGATACTTAACCTTTGATGAGGTGTCAGAGCTTACTTCACGATGGTGGTGACCATCTCTTGGCTTGCCAGGTAGGCTGCGAGATCGCGCACCTCGTCCAGGGTCACCGCACGGATTCTCTCCAGCAGCTCGTCCAGGCCGATATAGAGCCCCGAGTCCAGTTCTGCCCTGCCCAGGCGCGACATGCGGGAGCCGGCGTCCTCAGAGCCCATAATCGTCGCGCCGCCCAGCTGGCCCACCACCTTGGCAAGTTCTGCCTCGGTTAGTCCCTCGGCTGCTACCTTGGCGAACTCACCGCGCATCAGCTCCATCACCTGATCCACCTTGGCGGGCAGGCAACCGGCGTAGAGGCCGAAGTAGCCGGCGTCGGAGTAGGAGCCAGAGAAAGAGAAGGTGGAGTAGGCAAGACCGCGCTTCTCGCGAATTTCCTGGAAGAGGCGAGAGGACATTCCTCCGCCCAGGGCAGCGTTGAGCACGCTCATGGCGTAGCGGCGGTCGTCCCCGGCAATCAGGCCGGGGCAGCCCATCACGATGTTGGTCTGTTCAAAGCCTTTTTCGATGACCTTTTCGCGGGCTAGGGGCGTGGTCTGCACCCGGGATCGCACCCGGCGGTCTGCGGGCATGATGCCCTCGTGCAGGTTCCAGCCGTATTTTTCGAGCGCGGTGAGCACCAGCTCCACAATCTGGCTGTGCTCCAGGCCCCCGGCTGCGGAAATCACCAGCCGGTCGGGGGTGTAGTACTTTCGGTAGTGCTCCCAGACCTTATCGCGGGGCACCGCCTGGATCTCTTCGGGAGTGCCACCAATCGGCCGACCCAGCGGGTGCTCCCCCATCAGCTGCTGAACAAAGTTCTCGAAGGCAACGTCGGTGGGGTCATCCTGGTCCATTGCAATCTCTTCGAGGATTACCCCGCGTTCCTGCTCTAGCAGCTCGGGGTCAAGCACCGCCGAAGAAACCATATCGGCCAGGGTGTCAATCGCCATGGGTGTATCTTCGCTGAGCACCCGAGCGTAGTAGCAGGTGTGCTCCTTGGCGGTCAGGGCGTTGGACTCACCACCCACCGCGTCAAAGGCGTGGGCAATATCCAGCGCCGAGCGGGTGGTGGTTCCTTTGAAGAGCAGGTGCTCTAGAAAGTGGGTGGAGCCCAGCATACCCGGAGCCTCATCGCGGGAACCCACTCCCGCCCAAAAACCAATAGCCACAGAGTGCAGAGAGGGCATCCGCTCGGTGATAATGCGGACGCCGCCGGGAAGGATCGACCGGCGAATTTCGTTTCCTCCGGGGCCGGCCTCAAGCAGTCGCCCGGTGCGGAAATCAAGCTCACCCTCGAGGTCAGCTAGCGATAGAGACAGGGTGGTGGGCATGTATCTTCCTTTACACTTTGCATGGGAAAGGTGCGGGGCCCACCTCAGTGAGCCCCGCACCTTGAATCTAGCTCAAGAAGCTACTATTCGGAGTCTTCCTCAGATTCCTCAGCAGCGTCGTCAGCAACAACCGGAGCCAGCGAGAGCTTGCCACGGTCATCAATCTTGGTGATCTCCACCTGAACCTTCTGGCCCACGGAGACAACCTCTTCAACGTCGTTCACGCGCTTGCCGTCGTTGAGCTTGCGCAGCTCGGAGATGTGCAGCAGGCCGTCCTTACCCGGAGTCAGGGAGACGAAAGCGCCGAAGGTGGTGGTCTTGACGACGGTGCCCAGGTAGCGCTCGCCCACCTCGGGAACCTGCGGGTTAGCAATGGCGTTGATTGCTGCGCGGGCTGCCTCGGCAGAGGGGCCGTCGGTTGCGCCGATGTAGACGGTGCCGTCGTCCTCAATAGAGATATCGGTACCGGTGTCTTCCTGGATCTGGTTGATCATCTTGCCCTTGGGGCCAATGACCTCACCAATCTTGGAGACGGGCACGTTCACGGAAATCACACGGGGTGCGAAATCGCTCATCTCGTCGGGAGCATCGATAGCAGCGGTGAGCACATCGAGAATGTGCAGGCGGGCCTCGCGAGCCTGGGTCAGCGCACCGGCCAGCACAGAGGCAGGAATGCCGTCGAGCTTGGTATCCAGCTGGATAGCGGTGACGAACTCAGAGGTACCCGCCACCTTGAAGTCCATATCGCCCAGGGCGTCCTCAGCACCGAGAATATCGGTCAGCGCAGCGTAGCGGGTTTCGCCGTCCACCTCATCAGAAACCAGACCCATAGCGATACCTGCCACGGGAGCACGCAGGGGCACACCGGCGTTGAGCAGGGACAGGGTGGAGGCACAGACCGAACCCATGGAGGTTGAGCCGTTGGAGCCCAGAGCCTCAGATACCTGGCGAATCGCGTAGGGGAATTCCTCGCGGGAGGGCAGAACCGGGGTCAGAGCGCGCTCAGCCAGGGCACCGTGGCCGATTTCGCGGCGCTTGGGTGAACCCACGCGGCCGGTCTCACCGGTGGAGTAGGGCGGGAAGTTGTAGTGGTGGATGTAGCGCTTGGACTTGACCGGGTAGAGCGAATCCAGCTGCTGCTCCATCTTGAGCATGTTCAGGGTGGTTACGCCCATAATCTGGGTCTCGCCACGCTCGAAGATAGCGGAACCGTGAACTCGGGGCAGAACCTCAACCTCAGCGGTGAGCTGGCGGATATCGGTCAGGCCACGGCCGTCGATACGAACCTGCTCGGTCAGAATCCGCTGGCGCACAATGTGCTTGGTCAGGGCGTTGAAAGCCGCGTTGATTTCATCCTCGCGACCCTCGAACTCCTTGCCTTCACCGCCCAGGGCTTCAACGATTTCCTGCTGTAGATCAGCAGAGGCTTCTTCACGCTCCTGCTTACCGGCAATGGAGTAAACCTCCACTACCTTCTGCTCGGCGTACTCGCGCACAGCGGCGTCCACGTCTTCACCGTGGGAGCCGAAGGTGGGCAGATCCAGGGCGGGCTTGCCAGCCTGCTCCTTCAGTGCGTTCTGAGCATCGCAGAGAGCCTTGATGAAGGGCTTAGCTGCTTCCAGACCCTCAGCAACGATCTCCTCGGTGGGGGCGGTGCCGCCCTCTTCCTTAATGAGCTTCCAAGAGTTATCGGTAGCCTCAGCCTCAACCATCATGATGGCAACGTCTTCGCTACCGTCAGCGCGGGTTACCAGACGACCGGCAACCGCCATGTCAAAGGTTGCCTTTTCGAGCTGGGAGAACTTGGGGAAAGCTACCCACTGGCCCTCAATCAGGGCAACACGCACACCACCGATGGGGCCCGAGAAGGGCGCACCCGAAAGGGTGGTCGAAGCCGAAGCCGCGTTGATAGCCACGGTGTTGTAAATTTCATCGGGCTCAATGGTCAGCACCGAGACAACTACCTGAACCTCATTGCGCAGACCCTTCTTGAAGGCCGGGCGCAGGGGGCG
Source organism: Rothia aerolata (assembly GCF_014635585.1). GTDB lineage: Bacteria > Actinomycetota > Actinomycetes > Actinomycetales > Micrococcaceae > Rothia > Rothia aerolata. The sequence goes on along the minus strand of NZ_BMDC01000002.1, from coordinate 303,297 downwards.
GTCAATCAGGCGGGCTGCCAAAATAGCCTCGGTGGTGGGGCGACCCTCACGGCGGAAGAAGGAGCCGGGAATCTTACCGGCAGCGTACATACGCTCTTCAACATCCACGGTCAGGGGGAAGAAGTCGAAACCGTCGCGGGGGGACTTACCGATAGCGGTAGCCGAGAGCAGGGTGGTTTCGTCGTCAATGGTCACCAGCGCTGAGCCAGCGGCCTGCTTCGCCAAACGGCCGGTCTCAAAGCGCACGGTGCGCTTGCCGAACTTGCCGTTGTCAATGATTGCTTCTGCAAACTGAATTTCGGGACCTTCCAAGGTTCCTCCATTTCATCTCATTTCTACCCGCGCGAGTTCGGCAATCGATCATCGATTGGAGCACACGGCACTGCCCCGTACACTCAGGGCTAGCTCCGTAAACCGCAACCGAGGACCGCCAACCGATCACCCGCGCCGGGCAGAATATTTATAGGACCACCGGTAATTTTACCGGCTAAAACTCTTCAAATGAATGAGCGAGAGGGCGGAACCGCCAGAAAAACCAGCGGAACCGCCCTCGCAAACTCTACTTATCGACGCAGACCCAGGCGCTCAATCAGAGCACGGTAGCGTTCGATGTCAACACGCTTGAGGTAACCGAGCATGTTACGGCGACGACCAACGAGGATCATCAGACCACGACGTGAGTGGTGGTCGTGCTTGTGGAACTTCAGGTGCTCGGTCAGGTCGGTGATACGACGAGACAGAACTGCAATCTGCACCTCGGGTGAACCGGTGTCACCTTCGTGAGTTGCGTATTCCTTCATAATTTCCTGCTTGATGGCGGGATCAAGTGCCACTGTATAACTCCTAGAGTTAGTGCCGTGTTACGGCCCGATCACCATTTTTGGTGCCGGGGTGAGGGCCTAAAAGTCGGCCGCTGCAGGTGACAACCACGGACTGCAGTCACATGCGGTCTCCACTATACATGATGTTTAGTGATGTTCAGCAGGACGAACGCCACTTAAGGGCGCGCCGCTTCGGCGCCGGCGGCGTCGTCCTTCTTCCCCCTCAAAAACACCGCGTACACCACGGCAAGCAGCAGGCACCAGACCAGGCCTGCAATCAGCGCCAGCTGGGTATCTTCAAAGAAGGCGAAGAGCACCACCGCAAAAACCATAAAGGCCAGCGCCAGGTAGGAGGCAAAGGGCCAGCCGGGCACGGGAAAGTCGGTGGGGTGACTGGTTTTCTTCTTGAAAGCGATGTGGGCCAGCAGAATCATTACCCAGACCATCACGGTGGCGAAGGTGGCAACGGCCGCAACCAGCATGAAGGCGTTTTCAAAGAAGATATTGACCAGCACGCCCACCACCATGACCACGCCCATGCAGATGACAGTCATGAAGGGGGTGCCGTTCTTAGCCACCTTATTGAAAGATTTGGGGGCCATGCCTCGCTGGGCCAGGCCGTAGAGCATACGGCCGGCGGCGTAGAAGTCAGCGTTCATGGCCGAGACGGCGGCGGTAACCACCACGACGTTGAGAATGTGGGCTGCCGCGGGAATACCCAGGCCCTCAAAAATTTGCACGAAAGGCGAGGTCTCCCCCGAAATCTCGTGCCAGGGGTAGAGGGACATAATGACTGCCAGGGTCAGAATATAGAAGAGCAGAATACGTACCGGCAGGGTGTTGATTGCCTTAGGAATAGAGACCTTGGGATTTTCTGTCTCCCCCGCGGCGATGCCCACGGTTTCCACGCCGCCGAAAGCAAACATGACCACGGTAAAGCAGGCGAGGAAGCCGGTGATGCCGTGGGGGAAGAAGCCGCCTTCGTCCCAGAGGTTGGTGACCGAGGGCTGAATGTCGCCGCCGGTCATGGTGGCGCCAAAGATGAGTAGGATGACGCCGCCGGCGATCATGGCGATGATGGCGGCGACCTTAATGAGGGTCATCCAGAATTCAGTCTCACCAAAGGCCTTGACCTTGGAGAGGTTAATGGCAAGAATCACCAAAATCAGGCTGGAAATCCAGACCCAGCTGGGAGTGGTGGGAAACCACAGTTTCATGTAGGTGGCAAAGGCGGTCACGTCTGCAATGGCAACAAAGGCCATTTCCAGCGCGAAAGTCCAGCCTGTAACGAAACCGGCTCCCCTGCCCAAATAGAGGGTGGCGTACTCGGAAAAAGAGCCCGCCACCGGGTGGGCCAGAGCCATCTCACCCATCGCCCGCATCACCATAAAGACGGCGGCACCGCCGATCACGTAGGCCAGCAAAACGGAGGGCCCCGCCAGCTGAATAGCCGAAGCTGAACCGTAGAAGAGGCCGGTGCCAATGGCTGAGCCCAGTGCGATAAAGAGTACGTGCCGGAGGGTGAGGCCACGCTTGAGGGCTCGGTGCTCGGCCATATGCTGGGCTTCAGTCTGTGCGAGGGATGAACCCTGTCTCTGAGCCGGCCGGTCGCCGGTCAAGCGTGACTTTTCTGCCATTGTCTACCACCATCTGTTGAATTGCTGTCTAGGTCAAAGATTACCTGCTGACAGCGGGCAGGGCGAAACGGGCCCCTCCCCCTGCTCAGAAGCCGGCTCCTGACGGAGAGGGGCGGGCAGGTTACTTCTTCGGGCCGCCAAAAGCCAGCGAAGCAGCCGCGGTTGCTCCGGTGACGGTCAGCACCGAGGGCCAAGCGCCAATTTTCTTAGCCAGCGCGTGGGAGTAGCCAAAGGCACCCAGGTAAACGCCGGTCAGAGCGGCGGCTACACCGGCACCGCGGTTGGCCTTCCAGCCGCAAAATGCTGCGGCGCCTCCGGCAGCCAGGCCAATGCCACCCACAGCGCGAACACCGGTGATACGGGCCAGAGAATAGCCACCAATCAAACCTGCGGTTGCTGAAGCGGTAGGAACAAGAGCGTTCATGATCATCCTTTCTAGTTAACCGCTCTCACCTTAGACCCGCTCTCCGAAAGAAAGCTGAAAATTCAACAAAATTACGACACAGTAACGTGGCTAGCCCGGCAGGGCAAATGTGCGAAAGAATAGTAAGTATGACTGATACACAGAAAACCAACGTTGAATCGTTCGATCTTGACCACACCGCGGTTGCAGCCCCCTACGTTCGCGTGGCCGGCCGCAAAGAGGTTGCCCCCGGTGTGGAGCTGGTGAAATACGATGTGCGCTTTACCCAGCCCAACAAGGCTCACCTGGGCATGAAGGCAATCCATTCTATTGAGCACATGACCGCCCACCACATGCGCAACCACACCGATGCCCTCATCGATTTTTCGCCCATGGGCTGCCAGACCGGCTTCTACGCGCTCACCCAGGGGCTCGAGCCCGAAGAATTCTTCCCCATCCTAGAGAAAACCATGCAGGATCTTCTCGACGCTGACGAGGTTCCCGCTGCTAATGAGGTTCAGTGCGGCTGGGGTGCCAACCACTCTCTGGAAGAAGCCCAGACTGCCGTGCGGGACTTCCTTGCTCAGCGTGATAGCTGGGAGAAGGTGATGGCCTAGTGTCCCTGCCCACTTTCAATGCTGAGGCTATTGTTCAGGTAGCTATGGACGAAGAGGCCGCCCCCTTCTTCGACCTCACCGATTCCGCCGGAGAAACCTTCACCTTTGGCCTGGCCCAGTTCTACCCACGCCTGTACACAAGCGGCGAGCGGGAACTGAAGATTCTGCTGGTTCGCTCGAAGATCGGCCTGGTCAATGCCGCCGCCGCGATCACCGCCGCCCTGCAGGTAGCCCCGGCACCCGCCGTCGTCGTCTCTGCCGGTACCGCGGGCGGGCTGCGCGCCGACGTCAACGTGGGCGACATCGCCCTGGGCACTGACTACACCTACACCGACGCCGACGCCACCGCCTTTGGCTACGCGCGCGGGCAGGTGCCCGGTATGCCCGAGCGCTTCTCGACCCCGGCTTTTCTGCAGGACGTCGCCGCGGCGGTTGCCGCCGACTATACAGAAGGTGCCGCCCACCGGGGCACCATGCTGGCCGGCGGCTCCTTTGTGACAGCCCACAATGTGGCAGATACCCGGGAGGTTTTCCCGCAGGCAGTCTCCACCGACATGGAAACCACCGCAATTGCTCAGGTCTGCGAGTCGGTGGGTATTCCCTTTATCGCAGCCCGCGGTATCTCGGACTTGTGCGGCCCCGCGGCGGACCAAGACTTCCACCTGGGAGTCGATATCGTGGGCCCGCGTTCAGCCCGGGCAGCCCTGCGAATTATTGAAGAAGTCACTCAAAAGTAAAGGAAAAATCATGCAGAACCATACCCTGCGCGACGGCAAGAGCATTCCGCCCATCGGTCTGGGAACCTACGGGCTCAAGGGCTCAGAGGGCGAAGTAGTCATCGGCGAGGCAATCCGCGCCGGCTACCGCCTGATTGATACCGCCGTGCGCTACGAGAATGAAGAAACCGTGGGTAACGCGGTAAATCGCTCGGGCGTTGACCGCGAGGAACTCTTCGTGGCCACTAAGGTTCCCGGCGCCGACCACGGTTTTGACGCCGCCATTGAATCGGTGCGCGGCTCGCTGGAACGCATGAAGCTGGACTACCTTGACCTGGTACTAATCCACTGGCCCAACCCCTCGCAGAATAAGTACGTTGATACCTGGCGCGGTCTTATCTCTGCCCGCGACGAGGGCCTGGTCAAGTCCATCGGCGTCTCCAACTTTCTGCCCGAGCACCTTGACCGCCTCATCGAAGAAACCGGTGAGACCCCGGTAGTCAACCAGGTGGAACTCAACCCCTACTTCCAGCAGGAGACCCTGCGCGACTACAACTACCAGAAGGCCATTCTCACCGAGTGCTGGGCTCCCCTGGGCCGCAAGACCGACCTGCTACAGAGTCAGACTCTGGCAGACATCGCCAAGGAAACCGGCAAGACCATCGCCCAGGTTATCCTGCGCTGGGAGGTTCAGAACAACCTGTTGCCCATTCCCAAGTCATCGAACATTGACCGGCTGCGCGCCAACCTGGAGGTCTTTGACTGGGAACTCTCGGACGATCACATGGAGCAAATCCGAATGCTCAACACCGGGAATTCGGGCTTCGGGTTTGACCCGCGCGACCACGAGGAGTTCTAAGGACGCCGCGGTGGCAGCTCGGTGTCTGATTCCATCTGTTGCGTCAGGCTCGGGGAGCTCCTAGCGCCTGATTTTCAGAGGACAACGTTGGGTCACGGGAAAACGCTCGGCGCCTGCTTCCCTCGCTCCACTGGAGGGCGCTGAGCGCCCTCGGGTAGAGCTCAGTCCAGACGGCGCTGCCGCGTTTCCCCGCTCCCCGCGGAGAGCCGCTGGCGGAAGGGCACGGGGAGCTCCGACGCGCCGTATGGACTGAACCCCGCCTACGATCGCTCTGCGATCGCGGGCGGGGTGAGGGAATCAGGCGCTAGGAGCTTCTCGCGACCTGCGCAAACCTAATCGGAAGCAGGCACCGAGCTTTTCCCGCACAAAGCGAACTATTCGGAGTCGAGGCCGAGCAGGCGCTTAGCGTCGTCCACGTCCTGGTTCATCTGTTCAATCAGCGCCTCCACCCCGGTGTAGGCAACCATGGGGCGAAGGTGGTGTGTGAATTCCAGGGAGACTTTCTGCCCGTAGAGGTTGAAGTTTTCTACCGGCTCTTCGGGGCGGCCAATCACGTGGGCTTCTACCGTGCGGCGGTTGACGCCCTCAAAGGTGGGGTTGGTGCCTACCGAGGTGGCTACCGGGTGGCGGGTGCCGTTTTCGTCAATGAGCCAGCCCGCGTAGACGCCGTCCGCCGGTACGTAGCCGCTGGAGTCGAAAGCCATGTTGGCGGTGGGAAAGCCCAGTTCTCTGCCGCGGGCTTCGCCGTGGATGATTTCGCCGGTCATCAGGTGGGGCCGGCCCAGTAGGCGGCCTGCCTCTTCTACGTTTCCGGCTTCGAGTAGCTCGCGGATGCGGGTGGATGAGGTGCGGTGGGTTTCATCTGCCATGAGGTCTGCAATGGCTACCACGGTAAAGCCGTACTTTTCTCCCAGCTGCTGCATGGTGGAGAGGTCGCCGGAGTTCTTGTGGCCGAAGCGGACGTCGTCGCCGATAACCACGTAGCGGGCGTTCAGGGTTTCTACCAGAACAGAGCGCACGAACTCTTCGGGGCTCTGCCGGGAAAATTCGAGGGTGTAGTGGATGAGCAGGTAGCAGTCGAGGCCGAGTTCCCGAAAGAAGCGCTGGCGGTCTTGCTGGCCCATAATCTCGATGTGGGCTGATTCTGGCCGGTGCACCTGCGAGGGGTGGGGGTCAAAGGAGATAGCTGCCGAGACCAGCTTGTTCTCGCGGGCCAGCCGCACCACGGTACCCAAAACCTCGGCGTGGCCGGTGTGCACGCCGTCAAAGTTACCTATGGTCACCACCGAGGGCCCAAAATCGGCGGGCACCTCACTGAGTTCTCGGTACAGTTCCACGTTTCTCCTTATTCAGGGTTCGCTCCCATATTACGCACTAAACTGCCTCGGCGCAGAATTTATGTGGTGGATAATGTGTAGCGGATAATGGGGCATCGCATCAATCAACTGGCATCGGGGCTGGCGTTTAAGGGAGGTTGATTGATGCGATGCCCCATGAAAAACTCTCACTGAGCCAACGAGGCTTTGCGGGTATGGAAGAGCCACCACAGGCCCACAATGGGCAGCACCAGCGGCACATAGCCGTAGCCCTGGCCGAAGTGAGACCAGACAGATGCCAGCGGAAAGAGCTCTGGCCTGATGAAAGAGAAAATTCCCACACCAATCACGCCCACCAGCTCAACCGAGAGCGCTGCCGTTGCGATTTTCCAAGAAACGGCGTCTTTCTTGGCGAGAAAGACCGTTGCCACAATATAGATCACCGCTGAAATAGCTGAGAGGGTAATCGATACCGGTGCTTCGTCAAAGCGGCGGAGCAACTGGTAGGCGGCCCGGGCTCCTGCGGAGAGGGAGAAAATCCAGTAGATAACAATGAGCAGGCGGCCAAAGCCGGTGTTCTTGCGCTGCGCGGAGGGCGCCATAGCAGTCTCTTTCTAGTTGTAGTAGTACCAAATCACGTTCATGCGCTGAACCATTACAATCAGCACCGGTCCCACCAGGGCGAGAATCAGGGTGCCCCAGCAGGATTTTTCGCTCAGCGACCAGGTAACGGCTCCGGCTGGAATCACCATGGCGGTCAGCAGGTAGCCGTAGTATTCAAGCCAGTCACCACTGGGGCCATCGGTGAGAATTTGCATCACGATGGAGCCGATGAAGTAGATAAACAGCCATGTCTGCAGAACAATGGCCGAGCCCTGGGAGATATCGTTGGGCGCCCGGCCCCGCAGAAACTGCCAGAAACTGGCAAGGAAAGCTAACCCGCCCAGCAGGCAGGTTAGCCAGAACCAGAGGTCGTAACCAGCAATCATTCTGTCTCTCCAAAGGTCTGTCCGGCTTCAAAAACGAGCTCGGGCGCGGCGAGGTAGCTACCGCGGAAGGTCGTGTTCTTGGTCAGGGCAACCAGTCTGCCGTCCGGAGCGTAGGCGGCGTGGACGGCGTCGCTGGGCTGATCTGCCTCCGGCGACTGAGCGCCGGTTGGGTTGTGGGTGATACGACGGCCGTTGGAGAGGTCGGTTGCCTCGGCGGCAGTCAGCTGCCGCACGGCGAAGAGCCGGGTAGCGGCGTCCTCCAGCGAAAGCATCGGCAGCTCCCCCAGCTCGCCCTTCAGCGCTTCGAGAGCCTCGAGGGTCAGCGCTTTCTCTTCGGTGATTTCACCGATTCGGGTACGGCGCAGGGCGGTCAGGTGACCGCCAATGCCCAGTTTCTCTCCCAAATCGCGGGCCAGGGCGCGGATGTAGGTGCCCGAGGAGCAGGAGACGGTCACGCGACAGTCAATAGCGGCTCCCTGCGGTGTCTCCACCCGGTCGATAGAGTGCACGCTGAACTCTGAGATAGTCACGGGGCGGGGCTCAAGTTTGACCTCTTCACCGCCGCGCACTTTGGCGTAGGAGCGCACACCGTTGACCTTAATGGCTGAGACCGACGAGGGAACCTGCATGATGTCGCCGGTCAGTTCGGCAACGTGCTCAGCAATCTGGCTCTCGGTCACAGCCGCTACGGCATCGGCGGAGGCTAGCGCGGTGAACTCGCCCTCGGCGTCGTCGGTGACCGTAGCCTGGCCCAGGCGCATGGTTGCCGTGTAGGTCTTGGACTCCCCCACAATGTAGGTCAGCAGCTTGGTTGCTTTGCCAATCCCCAGAATCAGCACACCGGTTGCCATGGGATCGAGGGTACCGGCGTGGCCGACCTTGCGGGTCTGCGCCAGGCGACGGAGCTGAGAGACGACGTCGTGGCTGGTGATACCCGCTGGTTTATCGACCACCACCAGCCCCGAGGGGCCTGAATGTGCTTTCTTAGCCACTACGCTTCGTCGGCCTCGTCTTCAGAGGGCTTCTTATAGGGGTCAGCCTCACCGGCGTAGGTGGCGCCGGCAGAGGCCTCGGCCAGTTCTTCGTCGCGGGCCTTGGTCTTGCGCAGGAGGTCCTCGATGTGGGCGGCGTTGACGGGCACCTCATCGGGAACGAAGGTCAGGGTGGGGGTCAGGCGGGTGGTGATGTTTTTGCCCACCTCAGAGCGCAGAATGCCCTTGGCGGATTCGAGGGCGGCCTTGGTGGAGGTCTGTTCCTCGGCGGTGCCGTAGACCGTGTAATAGACGGTGGCGTGCTGGAGGTCGTTGGTGACGCGGGCGTCGGTGACGGTGATGAAACCCAAACGGGGATCTTTGACGCGGCGTTCGAGTGCCTGGGCAACAATTACTTTGATGCGGTCGGCGAGGCGGGCTGCGCGAGCCGGATCGGCCATGGTTTCTCCTTGAGATTGATTGAAAACGTACTTGGTCACCAGTCTACCAACCGGTGAAGGTATGCGAGGGCGGACGACGGGCGGTAGCTTGAGTGGGCGGCGGGCGGTCGACTGGCATCGGGGCTGGCGTTTAAGGGAGGTCGAGCGACCGCCGCCCGCGAAAGCATGAACTACAACAGCTTTCTCAGTAGCCCACACGTCAGAGGGCGGGCTAGCACACGCCAGCCCGCCCTCAAACGCGTTAGCTCATTAGCCTAGACGCGGGGCTTCTCGCGAAGCTCCCAGGTCTCGATGATGTCGCCTTCCTTGATGTCGTTGAAGGAACCGAGGCCGATACCGCACTCGTAGCCTTCGCGAACCTCAGTGGCGTCGTCCTTGAAGCGGCGCAGGGACTCGATGGTCAGGTTGTCCTGAACCACGTTGCCGTCGCGTACCAGGCGGGCCTTGGCGTTGCGCTTGATGATGCCCGAGCGAACGATCGAACCGGCGATGTTACCCCACTTGGAGGAGCGGAATACTTCGCGGATCTCGGCGGAACCAAGGTCAACCTCTTCGTATTCGGGCTTGAGCATACCCTTGACAGCTGCCTCGACCTCTTCGATGGCGCGGTAGATCACGGAGTAGAACTTCATTTCTACTCCCTCGCGCTCAGCGACCTCAGCCACGCGCTCGGCCGGGCGAACGTTGAAGCCGATGATGACGGCGTTATCAACGGTTGCCAGGTTCACGTCGTTCTGGGTGATAGCGCCAACGCCGCGGTGGATAACGCGGATCTGAACTTCGTCGCCACCGGCGTCGATCTTCATGATGGACTCTTCCAAAGCTTCCACAGCACCGGAGGCGTCGCCCTTGATGATCAGGTTGAGGGTGTCCATGTTGCCCTCAGCCACGGCGGCATCGAAGGATTCCAGGGTCACGCGCTTGCGGCGCTTGGCCAGCTGGGCGTTGCGGTCTGCTGCCTCACGCTTTTCAGCGATCTGGCGGGCAGTGCGCTCTTCTTCGGTGGAGAGGAAGGTGTCGCCTGCGCGGGGCACGGTGGAGAGACCCAGCACCTGAACGGGGCGGGAGGGGCCAGCAGACTCGACTGCCTGGCCGTTCTCGTCGAACATTGCACGCACGCGGCCGTGGGCCACACCGGCAACGATAGCGTCGCCAACGTGCAAGGTACCGGACTGCACCAGAACGGTGGAGACGGCGCCGCGGCCCTTATCGAGGTTGGCTTCGATTGCAACACCGCGGGCTTCCTTATTGGGGTTAGCCTTCAACTCCAGGGCACCGTCTGCGGTCAGGCAGATTGCCTCGAGCAGTTCGTCGATATTCAGGCCCTGACGAGCTGAAACGTCAATGAACATGGTGTCGCCACCGTACTCTTCGGGAACCAGACCGTATTCGGTCAGCTGGCCGCGAATCTTATCGGGCGATGCGCCTTCCTTATCGATCTTGTTCACCGCAACCACAATCGGCACGTCTGCTGCCTGGGCGTGGTTGAGCGCTTCGACGGTCTGGGGCATCACGCCGTCGTCCGCAGCAACCACGAGCACCGCAATATCGGTGACCTTGGCACCGCGGGCACGCATGGCGGTGAAGGCCTCGTGACCGGGGGTATCGATGAAGGTAATCTTGCGGTCTTCACCCTCAACGGTGGTGTGAATCTGGTAAGCACCGATGTGCTGGGTAATGCCACCGGCTTCGCCCTCAATCACGTTGGTGTTACGGATTGCATCGAGCAGGCGGGTCTTACCGTGGTCAACGTGACCCATCACGGTCACTACCGGCGGGCGGAATTCCAGAACGTCGTCGTCTTCGTTCTCGGCCTCGGCCTCAAGGTCAATGTCGAAGGATTCGAGCAGCTCGCGCTCCTCGTCCTCGGGAGAGACAATAACCACCTTGTAGCCCAGCTCAGCACCGAGAAGCTCGAAGGTTTCTTCGTCCAGCGACTGGGTCTGGGTAGCCATTTCACCCAGGTGGAAGAGCACGGTAATCAGCGATGCGGGGTTTGCATTGATCTTCTCTGCAAAGTCCATGATCGATGCACCGCGGCGCATGCGAATCTGGGTCTCGCCGTCGCCGCGGGGAACAACTACGCCACCTACTGAAGGTGCCTGCAGCTGCTCCTGCTCGCGGCGCTTAGCTGCCTTGGACTTCTTGCCTCGCTTGCCGCCACCGCGGCCGAAAGCGCCCTGGGCATTGCCGCGACCGCCACCGGGGCCACCACGACCGGGGCCACGGTTGAAGCCACCACCGGGGCCACCACGGCGCGGACCGTTGCCGCCGCCGTTGCCACCGCGACCACCCGAAGGTGCGCCGCCACCTACGTTGGCGCTCATCTTGGGCATCATGTTGGGTGAGGGGCGGTTGCCGCCACCTGCGGGACGGGGCGCGTTGTTACGCTCGCCGCTGTTACCACCGGGGCGGGGGCCGCCCTGCGAAGCGTTAGCGGGGCGCTGGTTGCGACCGCCTGCGGGGCGGGGCGCGCCGTTGTTGCCACCGGGGCGGGGACCACCCTGGCCACCGCGCTGGTTACGACCACCGGGGCGGGGGCCGCCGGAGCGCTCGTTACGGTTGCCGCCGTCATTGCGCTTACCCATGCCCTGGGAGGTTGCAAAGGGGTTATTACCGGGGCGGGGGCCGGGCTTAGCACCGGGCTTGGGTGCTGCCGGCTTGGGAGCAGCTGCGCCGGGCTTAGGAGCCACGGGCTTGGGCGCTGCTGCACCGGGCTTGGGCGCAGGCTTAGCTGCATCGCCGGTGGAGAAAGGATTGTTGCCGGGGCGGGGGCCGCTCTTGGGGGCAGGCTTAGGTGCTGCGGGCTTTTCAGCCGAGCCGGACGCCGCGGGGGCGGGCTTGGGCGCAGCGGCGGCTGCACCGGGCTTAGGAGCGTTCGCGCCGGGCTTGGGGGCAGCGGGCTTAGCCGCTGGCTTGGGAGCAGGCTTAGATTCAGCCTGGGCCGGAGCTGACTCAGCAGCTGCTGATTCGGCCTTGGGGAAAGCTGCTCGCAGTTTCTTTTCTACGGGCGGCTCAACGGTTGAAGAAGCGCCCTTGACGAACTCGCCAAGGTCTTTCAGCTTTGCGAGCGCTTCTTTAGACGTAATTCCGAGATCTTTCGCAATCTCGTGTACGCGGGGCTTTGCCACATTTCTCCTGTCCTGGCTCGCACCAGGACGGTGCGAACCTTCAGTACTTGAGATGAATAGGCAGGTACCGGGGCACGGTTCTACCTAATTTTTTGCCGGTGTGTGAGCACAGGTTGGTACTCATCGTGCGGCACTCATTGGGTTTCCATCAGTTTTCTGACTCGCTTTCGAAAATACAAAGTCGTCAAACTAGTTGACTTACATGGGTTCGCCTGGCCTTCTGCCCTGGGGCAGACGGGAACCACCTCGATTGACCCTATGCTTTGATCACCGGGAGTGAATCGAGTGTGAGTTCGGTGGCGTTGACCCGGGTTCGGAAGGCCCTGTTGAAAGCACCCTTCTTGAGGGCGTTTTCCAGGCAGGTGGAATCGTTGTGAATCCAGGCTCCTCGACCGGGTCGGTCTCGTAGGTGGTCAACCACCGCTCGGGTCTGCCCCGCTTCGGTAGTTTCGCACGCTATTCTGACAAGTTTTCTTTGGTCGGTTACTTCTTTACAGCCGATGCAGGTGCGTTGGGGAACGTTCAGGGTTGCCCCTCCTTTTCTGCTGTTTCAGGGCACAGTAGTGCCACAGAGGTATCGACTGTCTGTGAAGCCTACCCTCCAGTCTATCCTTTTTCAGGGTGGCTAGCGCAAGTAAGTGACTTAGTTCGCACCCTGTTCGGACTCTTCAGCAGCCGCTTGAAGTTCGGCGGTTGCCTGGTTATAGCGGGACTCCGAGAGGATGTCGATGCGCCAGCCAGTCAGTTTGGCGGCCAGACGCGCGTTCTGACCTTCCTTACCGATGGCCAGGGAAAGCTGGTCATCGGGAACAATGGCGCGGGCCGAGAAGGTCTTGGGGTCGAGCACGCTCACCGACTTGATCTTGGCCGGTGAAAGGGCGGCGGCAATAAACTCGGTGGGGTCGTCGGAGTAGTCAACAATGTCGATTTTCTCGTTGTTGAGCTCACCCATCACAGCGCGCACGCGAGAGCCCATCTCACCGATGCAGGATCCCTTGGGGTTGATACCAGGCTTGTTCGCCTTGACAGCAATCTTGGTGCGGTGGCCTGCCTCGCGGGCAATTGCCATGATTTCTACCGAACCATCCTGAATTTCGGGCACCTCGTGCTCAAAAAGACGGCGCACCAGGTTGGGGTGCGAGCGAGAGAGCACGATGGAGGGACCCTTGGGGCCGCGGCGGGCCTCCAGGATGTAGGCACGCAGGCGGGAGGCATGCGGGTAGCGCTCACCGGGTACCTGCTCTGACTGGGGAAGCACAGCCTCTACGGTGCCCAAATCTACGTGCACCATGCGGGGGTTGGGGCCCTGCTGAATAACGCCGGAGACCAGCTGGCCTTCACGGTCGCGGAATTCACCCAGCAGGTGGGAGTCTTCAGCATCGCGCAGGCGCTGGAAAATAATCTGGCGGGCGGTGGAGGCTGCGATACGGCCGAAGTTGTTGGGAGTGTCATCGAACTCGCCAATCTTCTCATCGTTCTCATCGAGCTCGGGTGCCCAGATGGTCACCACACCGGTTTTCCGATCAATCTCTGCGCGGGAACCCTTGATAGCGCCGGGCTGCTTCTGGTAGGCCAGCAGCAGGGCACCCTCAATCATGGGGATAAGTTCGTCAATTGAAATGTCGCGTTCTTTTTCAAGCAGTCGCAGGTTGCTCAGGTCGATATCCATGGCAGGCCTTTCTCAGTAGAACAGGGCCGGGACACTAACGTATCCCGGCACCGTGCTTGGTCAATTCACGCGAGCTTTCCCGCACAAATTCTTGTTCTTAGCCACCATTCTAACGAATGGTGTGCCTAGTGGTTGAATTCGATTTCAACTTTTGCACTAGAAATTGAGTTCCAGGCAAGAATCTCTGCCGGATGGTAGGAGACTTTCTGCCCCTTCTTGGTATTCTTTTTCCGGGCTAGCTCCGGGCCCTCGTCGGTGACAGAAACCAACCGGGCCAGGTACTTCTCTCCCCCGTCTGCAGGAGCAATGTTAAGCAGGCGGCCCACCGACCGGTGCCAGTGCCGCTCCTCTTCGAGAGGGCGGGTTGCCCCGGGAGATGACACCTCCAGCATGTAGGGCGCATCGCCGTCATCAATCGCATCGAGCCTCGCCGAGAGCGCCTGAGAAATCTCGGCGACGGTATCCAGGGGCAGAAAGTCGGTTCCCTCGCGGTAGTCCACCACGATTTCGAGGGTTCGGTTGTTTCCGGCGCCCTTGGCCGCTATGGATTCCAGCACGCAACCGAACTCTTCAATCACCGGAATCAGTTCTGCCTTGAGAGCCTCAACCGAGAGAAAGCTCTTCTTTTCGCTGGGTGCGGTTACGCCTTGGGCCAGGCGCTCGGCCGCGCGACGCTCGCGGGCGTTCATTTCTTCTTTGGGCATTTTCATCTTTCTGGGCTCAAAGTTAGCGGGTCTTCTGCTTCTAAGCCTACAGGCAGGGCGGGAGTCTGTGTGAAAGAATGGGAGCCGTTGTTTTGGTCTTTCATTCGTGGTGGGGAGTAGGGGCTCATGAAAACTTCTAGCCTGGTTTCGTCAGTGGCGGCTGTAGGGATTATCGGTCTCGGTGCACTGGGTTTTTATTCCCAGACCCAAGAACAGCAAACGCGGGAAGAGCTGGCTTTCCCCGCGCGGGTCACCCACGAGCTCTACCTACTCAAGGCCACGGCTGAGTATGGAGCCCGGCCCGATAGCGGCTTGGAAGGTCTGGTGGATTCCCTGCTTGAGGACTACCCCGAATCTGCCCGAGAGCTAGGGCGAGAGGGCACCCCCTACGCCGAGGACGTAAACCTAGACTCGGTTGAAGCCGGCATGAGCGATATTGATGTAACGGCGCAGAAAATCTATCGGGATTTGCTGACTTCGGGGCAGGACGACGCGCGGGCTGCGGCCGTGGGCACAATTGAGTCGCTGGTTATCTACGATCAGCAGACGCGCGGTACCGAGGTGAAAGTACCCAGCTGGTTAGAGGAGGAGCAGGAGCCAGCGGCCTGCCTGCCCAGCGATTCAGCGGGTGAAGCTCCCGAAAGCGTACAGGTTCTTGCCCAGACGGGTGACTACTACCTCTATACGGCGCAGGTCTTTGACGCGCGTTCCAGCACCGATTCCTTGGACGAGAAGGAAAAGAAAGCGAGCGGTGCTGCCCTAGCCGATGCGCAGGAGACTAACCGGCAGCTTGACGATGCCATCGCCTGCACCTGGCAACTACCAGCCAACTCCCCCAACTTCGGCATTGACCGTTCCCAGCAGCCGAGCCAGGTACTGGAAGGGGCCCGTGATGCTCTGACCGTCAACGCGGCGGTTGTGTTGGCTGACCCTCAGGTACCGGTCGATAGCAAACTCTTCAAGGAGCTGCTGGTAGAAAGTATCTCCTCCCAGAAACCGGCGGGTTAGGCGCGGCTTAGGCGAAGAAAATATCAAAGCCCAGCTTGAGAATCAGGGCTGATACCACGCAGATCATCATGATGCGGATAAAGCCGTTACCGCGGGCTATGGCGGTGCGGGCGCCCAGGTAGCCACCCACCAGGTTGGCTGCCCCAAGTAGCAGGCCAATGGCCCAGATGACGTTGCCCGAGACGGCAAAGAAAATCAGGGCTCCAATGTTGGTTGCCAGGTTCACGATTTTGGTTTGGGCGGTGGCTAGCAGAAAGTTGTAGCCCAGCAGGGTAATCATGGAAATCATGAGGAAGGAGCCGGTGCCGGGCCCCAAAACGCCGTCATAGAAGCCAATCACCAGGCCAATGGCAAGGGCGATTGCGGTGTGCTTGCGCCCGGTGTGCTTCATGCGGGTCAGCTCGCCGGCCCCGGGTTTGAGAACGGTAAAGGCCAGCACCGCGATGAGGGCAAAGAGAATAATGGGTTTGAAAGCGGAGGCCGGTATCAGGGTTGCCACGATTGCCCCGCAGAAGCTGGCGCACAGTGCAACCGCCGCGGTGGGCAGGGCCGTGCGGATATCGCTGGTGGTGCGCCGGTAGTAGGTGAGGGCGCTGGCGGCGGTGCCGCAGGAGGAACCCAGCTTGTTCACCGCCAGGGCTTGAACCGGGGTGAGGCCGGGAATCATGAGGACGGCGGGGAGCTGCACGAGACCGCCACCGCCGACGACGGCGTCCACCCACCCGGCGAAGAGGCCGGCGGCAAGGACGAGCGCGATGGTGGCGGGGTCGAGACTTTCGATGCCCATGTGCTTCCTCTCCTAGCCGATAAGTTGAGACTCAGTATCCTGCAGGCAGACAACGTCGCCGGCCCTAGCCAGCCGGCGATTCGACGGCCTGCCGGGGCGAAGTCCAAGCGCGTAGGAGGACGCCGCGCATCAACTGGCATCGGGGCTGGCGTTTAAGGGAGGTTGATGTGCGGCGCCCTCCGAAGCGATTGAGCTAACGAACCTCCGCCAGGATTTCCTCGACCGCGTTTTCCAGAGAAATTTCGCGTGCTTCTCCGCTGGCACGGTCTTTGATTTCGATCTTGCCGTCTGCAAAGCCTCGGCCGACCACTACGGAGGTGGGTACACCCAGCAGTTCGGCGTCACCGAACTTTACGCCGGGTGAGACCTTGGGGCGGTCGTCGAAGAGCACGTCCAGGCCGGCTGCCGAGAGCTTCTCAGCCAGCTCCGCAGCGCCGTCCAGCACTTCATTTCCCTTGCCGGTGGCCACGATGTGTACGTCGTAGGGGGCGATGTTGCGGGGCCAGATGAGGCCCTTCTCGTCGTGGTTCTTCTCGGCGATGGCGGCCAGGGCACGGGTTACACCCACGCCGTAGGAGCCCATGGTGACGGTCTGGAGCTTGCCGTTGTTGTCTAGAACCTTCAGTTCCAGCGCTTCGGCGTACTTGCGACCCAGCTGGAAGATGTGGCCCATCTCAATACCGCGGGCGGCGATCAGGGGGCCGGAGCCATCGGGGGCGGGGTCGCCCTCGCGTACCTCGCAGGCTTCGATAACGCCGTCGCCCTCGAAGTCACGGCCCACCACCATGTTGTAGGCATGCTTTTCGAACTCGTTGGCGCCGGTAATCCAGGCCGAGCCCTCTACCAGGCGGGGGTCGAGGAAGAAGGGGATGCCGGTGGCAGATTCCTTGCCCAGAATCTTGTTGTCCAGAGAGGAGCCGGGGCCAATGTAGCCCTTGACCAGCTGGGGGAACTTCTTGAAGTCCTCATCATTCGCGGCCTCGACCTCGACTTCACCGCCAATGCCCAGCAGGGCACCCACGTTAACCTCTACCCGGCCCAGATCAACCTCGCGGTCGCCGGGAACGCCGATAGCTACCAGGTGGCGCTCGCCGTCGGGAGCGATTACGGCCAGAATCACGTTCTTGAGGGTGTCTGCGGCGGTCCATTCCCGGTCTGAGCGGGGGTGCAGCGCGTTGGACTGGCTCACCAGGGTTTCGATGGTGGGTGAATCGGGGGTGGCCTCAAAGGTTGCGGCGGGGGTGTTGGAGGCATCCACGGGCTCTGGGACCACGGTGGTCACCGCCTCAACGTTGGCCGCGTAGCCGCCCTCGGTGCGCACGAAGGTGTCTTCACCGATGGGGGTTGGATGCAGGAATTCCTCGGAGCGGGAACCGCCCATAGCGCCGGACTGGGCCTTGACAATCACAATTTCCAGGCCCAGGCGTTCAAAAATCTTCTGGTAGGCCTTGCGGTGGGCGAAGTAAGCCTCTTCCAGGCCCTCGTCGTCCATGGTGAAGGAGTAGGAATCCTTCATGACGAATTCTCGGCCGCGCAGCAGGCCTGCGCGGGGGCGGGCCTCATCGCGGTACTTGGTCTGAATCTGGTAAAGGTAGACCGGCAGGTCTTTGTAGGAGCTGTAGAGATCCTTGACCAGCAGGGTGAACATTTCTTCGTGGGTGGGTGCCAGTAGCATATCTGCACCGCGGCGGTCTTTCAGGCGGAAGAGGTTATCGCCGTACTCGTCCCAACGGTTGGTTGCCTCGTAGGGTTCGCGGGGAAGCAGGGCCGGAAAGTGAACTTCCTGGGCACCGATAGCGTTCATTTCTTCCCGCACGACGTTCTCTACCTTGCCCAGAACCTTCAGGCCCAGCGGCAACCAGGTGTAAATACCGGGGGCAGTGCGGCGAATGTAACCGGCACGAACCAGCAGCTTGTGGCTTGCGACTTCGGCGTCTGCCGGGTTGTCGCGCAGGGTGCGCACGAATAGTTGTGAGAGGCGAGAAATAGTCACCTGAGTCATCCGTTTCTTCTTGGGTCTCCCCCGCTATCTTCGGCATTTTTGGCCGGCGCGGGCACAGTCTTTTTCAGTGTACCGCTAAAAGCTAATCTGCTAAAAGCAGCTCCTAGAAGACAACGGTTGCAAAGGTGCCAATCTGTTCCATGCCAATGGATTCGTAGAGTTTTCGGGCGCGGGTGTTGAAGTCGTTAACGTAGAGGCTAATCTGCGGAAAGCGCGGTTTGATCAGCTCAAATGCCTGCGCCAGCAGGGGCGTTGACAGGCCCCGCCCCCGGTAGGCGGGGTGCAACCAGACACCCTGTATCTGGCAGCGCTCGCCAAAGGCCAGGCCCAAATCTGCTTTAAAGACCACCACGCCCTCGGTGTTGGTTGCCACGACGGTGCGGCCGGTGCGAACAAACTCATCCACCCGGCGGGTGTAACCGGCGGGGTCCCGGGAGAGCGGGTCATAACCTACTTCCTCGGTAAACATGGCCACCGAGGCCTTCAGCAGGGAGCGGCGGTCTGAGGTTCTTGCCCAGCGAGCGCCGTCCTCAGACAGCTGCGGCGCCTGCAGCCCCTCGCGGTACAGACTCGCCCGCCCTACGGCCGCAAGGTTCGCGGAGTCGGGCAGCACCATCAGCGGCTGGTTCTCGCGCACCGACAGGGGCAGGGGCAGTTTTCCGGCGATGAGCTCCCACAGGGGTAGAACGTCGTCGGCGTAGCCAAAAATCGAGGCCAGGCTACGGTGTGAGCGCGTGATGGCGGTAGCCACCGCCGCCCGGAACTGCTCGGGCACCACCAGGGGCACCAGGTTTGATCCCAGCCAGAAGGCACCCACCAGTTTGAGCTGGCCCCCGGGCGGAGCGGGCTCGGTCGCTGGGGCATGCGACTGGTCACCCTCGTTAATCTGTGAGAGGGGTGAGAGAAACTTCTGGGCGGCCCTGCGCGCGGTGGCGGGTAGCCGCTCTGCAATGCTGGACGACGCCGCCCCCAGGGTGTACCCGAGGTCAAGGTTCCGCGCCGGAGCAGGAGAGGGCTCAAGACCGGGATTTGCCACGGGTCGGCTTTTTTCGGCGGGAACAAAAATCCCCATGAAACCGTGGCCGCTTCGGCTGGCCAGGGCTGAGGGGGCGGGGAGGCCAAAGTGGTCAAGGTGCTCGGCGGCATAGAGAAAAGCTACCGGGTCCTGGGCAATCATGGCATCCAGCTGGCCCCAATCGTCGGTGGTCAGCGGGCGAATCAGCGTGTCTGAGATGGAACGCTGAAAGAGTGAAAACACAGGAATCGGTAGCTTTCTCGGTTGGTTGCGGCTAGTGAACGGTTACATCCACCGACTGTTCGGTGCCGTCGGGGGGCCACTCACCGTTGGCGATCATTTCATCGGCAATACGGTGGGCTTCGGTGATGAGGGTTTCGACAATCTCTGCCTCGGGCACAGTCTTAATAACCTCGCCCTTGACAAAAATCTGGCCCTTGCCGTTGCCCGATGCCACGCCCAAATCTGCCTCGCGAGCTTCACCGGGGCCGTTCACCACGCAGCCCATCACAGCAACACGCAGGGGGGCCTTCATGCCTTCAAGACCCTTGGTGACACTCTCGGCCAGCTCCCACACGTCCACCTGGGCACGGCCGCAGGAGGGGCAGGAGACAATATCTAGCTGGCGCTGGCGCAGGTTAAGGGATTCAAGAATCTTCAGGCCCACCTTGATTTCTTCCACCGGGGGCGCAGACAGCGAAACGCGAATGGTATCGCCAATACCCTGGGAAAGCAGGGCGCCGAAGGCGGTTGCTGACTTGATGGTGCCCTGCCAGGCGGGGCCGGCCTCGGTCACGCCCAGGTGCAGGGGCCAGTCGCCCTTTTCTGCCAGCTGCTTGTAGGCCTCAACCATCACCACCGGGTCATTGTGCTTCACAGAAATCTTGAAGTCGCGGAAACCGTGTTCTTCAAAGAGGGAGGCCTCCCACACAGCCGACTCAACCAGGGCCTCGGGAGTTGCCTTACCGTACTTTTCCAGCAGGCGCTTATCCAGTGAACCGCCATTGACGCCGATGCGTAGCGAAACGCCGTGGTCGCTTGCCATCTGGGCGATTTCCTTCACCTGGTCGTCAAACTTACGGATGTTACCGGGGTTCACGCGCACAGCGCCGCACCCTGCCTGGATTGCCTGGTAAACGTACTTGGGCTGGAAGTGAATATCGGCAATCACCGGAATCTGAGACTGCTGGGCGATAATGGGTAGCGCTTCGGCGTCCTTATCGGTGGGGCAGGCCACGCGCACCATGTCTGCACCGGCTGCGGTGAGCTCTGCAATCTGTTGCAGGGTGGAGCCAATGTCGTGGGTTTTGGTGGTGGTCATAGACTGCACCGAGATGGGTGAGTCTGAGCCAACGCCCACCTTGCCCACCTTAAACTGGCGGGTTTTACGGCGCGGAGCCAGGGTCTGCGGTGCGGGTTTGGGCATTCCTAGATTGACCGGAGCCAAGATATTCCTCCAAAGACTTTTCGTTCAACCGACCCTGTGAAAGTCGATTGATATCGCTTTCTATTGTGCACTACAGGGCAGGTAAGTCCCAAGAGCCAGGCTTCTCGTGCCTGGCATATCACACGGGTCTGTGGCGGAAATTTTGTCTCAGCTAGCGGGAGTTGGGCTGATCGAATAGCGAAAGCTTCTCGCTTTGGCAGGTGGCACCGATTACATTAAAAACCATGACAGCTTCTTCCCAGCCCCGCGTGCTCTCCACCAATATCGCTGCCCCTTTCCCCTGCCCCACCGGCGAAGACCGCCTCACCGGCATCTGCAAGCAGCCCCGCGCCGTCCTCGAAGTCTTCATTCCCGGTCCGAACTACGGCGACGGACCCGGTGTGCGCGGCGACGTTGTGGGCGACACCAAGCACCACGGCGGGGCAGACAAGGCGGTCTACGCCTTTGCCCGCGAGGAGCTGGACTACTGGGGCAAGCTGAACGGCTCCCCCTATACCAACGGCACCTTCGGCGAAAACCTCACCACCAAAGGAATCTCTTGGAGCGAGGTTGTCATTAATCAGCGGGTAGAAATAGGCACCGCCCTGCTAGAGGTCAGCGTGCCCCGCCAGCCCTGCCGCACCTTCGCCGAATGGCTGGGGCAAAAAGGCTGGGTCAAGACCTTCACCGCCCACGGCGACTGCGGCGCCTACCTGCGCGTGGTGGAACCGGGCGAAATCCGCCCCGGCGACGAACTGATTTTTAGGACGCCGCCGGCCCACGGAATCACGATGGGCGAGGCTTTTGCCGCCAAGATGGGAGATAAGGAGCTGGCACGCAAGGTCTATGAGGCCGCTTGCCTGCCCAAGCACCACCACGACCAGCTGGCCAGGCTGCTTCGCTAAATCCCCGGTCGGGAGCCGTGAGAACAGGTCGCCAGCTGGCTGGGGCTGGCGTGAATCGCGGTACGAGCGCTAGCGAGCCCGCGAGAGGGTCAGCTGGCGACCGTTCTCACGGCAACAGACAAAATGAGCGAAGCCTAAAAGACTGTAATCGGCTTGAAGAGGTCGGCGGCAATCAGAATCACCGACATACCCAGGAAGGCCCCCGCTACCACCCAGGTCAGCGGCAGAAGTTTCACCGGGTCAAAGGGGCCGGGCTGCGGCCTGCGGAAGATTTTGGCGAAGAGCTTGCGAGCGCCCTCCCAGAGGGCACCCAGCACGTGGCCGCCGTCCAGCGGCAAAAGCGGAACCAGGTTAAAGAGGAAGAGCATCAGGTTCATGGTGGCAACCAGCGAAACCAGTGAGGCCGCCTTAGAGTGCAGATCAATCTGGTCGGTGGCGGCGATTTCGCCGGCAACCCGGCCCACACCCACCACTGAGACCGGGGAGTCCTCAGCCCGCTGCCCGTTGGTGACCAGGGTTTCAGCAACGCCGTAGACCTTGACCGGCAGCTTCACCAGGGCAGAGCCCATCTGCTGCATCGACTGTCCGACGGCGGGGAGCACCTCAGACACTGAGCCGGGCTTTAGCTCGGTAGTGGGGCTAATGCCGATAAAACCGACGTCCTCGGTCTGATAGGTGCAGTCTGCGTTCTTCTCGAACTGGCCAGAGAGGTCGTTGAGAATGGGGCGGGTGGTCAGCATGGGGGTGATCGTCAGCTCTACCTGCCGACCATCTCTGACCACGGTGACCGGGGTTTCTTGATTGGCGTGGGTTTTGATTTCTTCAGAGAGCTGGTCCCAGGAGGTCACGGACTCGCCGGCAAAACCAACAATCTCATCGCCGGGCTTCAGACCCGCTGCGCTGGCGGGAGAAGCCGGATCAGCGGCGTCACACTCGGTTCCGGCTTCCTGATCAACATTGGTAGAGCTCACCGACTGCACGCACTGAGAAATAGTGGCAATCGCGGTGGTGGGCTGCTGCTGGCCAAAGCCCATGATCAGCACCGCCATGGCAACAATACCTATCAGCAGGTTCATGGTGGGCCCGCCCAGCATAATGATGATGCGCTTGACGACCGGCAGCTGATAAAACAGGCGGCCCTGATCAGCTTTGGTAATCCGCTCAGCATCTGCCTCTCGCGCCTGGCGGTAAAGGTCAGCCAGCCGACCGGGCTTGGCGGCACCCTTCTCCGGCGGGTACATGCCAATCATCGAAATATAGCCGCCCAGAGGAACAGCCTTGACCCCGTACTCGGTCTCCCCTATCTTCCGGGAGAACACGGTCTTGCCGAAACCAATCATGTACTGCGGCACCCGCACGCCAAAGAGCTTGGCGGGCACCAGGTGGCCAATCTCATGCAGGGCGATGGATAGAGCAATAGCCACCGCCATCAGCAGCACGCCAACAATGAAGAGCACAATTCCCATGCAGACCATACAACCACGTTTAGCTAGGGAAGTCCTGAAAGACTACCTGCGATGGGGTACCTGGGTTATTCAAAGGTGGGGTCTCCAGCCCGAGAGCGCTGTCGTGTGTGACCTTTTGAATAAGACTCACCCGCAAGTGAATGAATTACTAAAGGTCACAACCACCTCATTCTTTAGGTGCAAAATACATAAACGTAATAGTAAAAATTCCGATTAATTTTCCCTTGCTTTTTAAATAATTTAGGTGCATAGAAGGGGCCTGAATCCGTATGATTCCGGGGATTTTGTATAGGTCATTCCCTCCCTAAGACACTCATCACTTCACCTTAGTATCTGATTTTGACTAGGATTTAAAACAAGCCCGAACTTGAAAAACAAGTTTCCATCGAAAACTCATTGAGGAGTGCAGACAATGACCGTAACCGCGGATCGTGCTCAGGCATCCGAATTCGACTCTAATGACCCCAAGGCTGAGGCATGGAAGGGTTTCGTCGGCGGAGAGTGGCAGAATCACGTTGATGTTCGTGATTTCATCATGCGCAACTACACCCCCTACGAGGGCGACGCGTCCTTCCTGGCAGGCCCCACCGAGAAGACTCTGCGCGTGTGGGACACCCTGGAGAAGGACTACCTCTCCGTTGAGCGTAAGCAGCGCGTCTACGATGTAGACACCGAGACCCCCGCTGAGATTGACGCTTTTGATGCGGGCTACATCTCCGCTGACGACGACGTCATCGTGGGTCTACAGACCGATGTTCCGCTCAAGCGCGCTATGATGCCCAACGGCGGTTGGCGCATGGTGGAGACCGCTATTAAGGAAGCGGGCAAGGAACCCAACCCCGAGATTAAGAAGATTTTCACCCAGTACCGCAAGACCCACAACGATGCAGTGTTCGATATTTACACTCCTCGTATTCGTGCGGCTCGTTCCTCCCACATCATCACCGGTCTGCCCGATGCCTACGGTCGCGGCCGCATTATCGGCGACTACCGCCGCGTCGCCCTCTACGGTGTTGACTTCCTGATTTCTGAGAAGCAGAAGGACAAGGATCGCGTAGCCGACCAGGGCTTCTCCGAGCACTGGGCCCGCTACCGCGAGGAGCACGCTGAGCAGATTAAGGCTCTGGGTCGTCTGAAGAACATGGCGGCTAAGTACGGTTTCGATATTTCCCGCCCCGCCCAGACCGCCCAGGAAGCTGTTCAGTGGACCTACTTCGGTTACCTGGCTTCGGTGAAGTCCCAGGACGGCGCCGCTATGTCCATCGGCCGCCTCTCCGGATTCCTCGACGCCTACTTTGAGCGTGACCTCAAGGCTGGTCTGATTACCGAGTCAGACGCCCAGGAAATGATTGATGCTCTGGTGATTAAGCTGCGCATCACCCGCTTCCTGCGCACCATTGATTACGATCAGATTTTCTCCGGCGACCCCTACTGGGCAACCTGGTCTGACGGTGGCTTCGCTGACGACGGTCGCACCCTGGTTACCAAGACCTCCTTCCGCCTGCTCCAGACCCTGCGTAACCTGGGCCCCGCCCCCGAGCCGAATATCACCATCTTCTGGGACGAGAACCTGCCCGCAGGCTACAAGGAATTCTGCTCTGCTATTTCCATTGAGACCTCCTCCATCCAGTACGAGTCTGACCCGCAGATTCGTAACCAGTGGGGCGATGACGCCGCTATTGCCTGCTGTGTCTCCCCCATGAAGGTCGGCAAGCAGATGCAGTTCTTCGGTGCTCGCGTGAACGCCGCTAAGGCCCTGCTCTACGCCATGAACGGTGGCCGCGATGAGATGACCGGCAAGCAGGTTGTTGAGGGTTACGAGCCCATTTCCGGCGACGGCCCGCTGGACTTCGACGAGGTCTGGGATAAGTACGAGCACATGCTCGACTGGGTGATTGGCACCTACGTTGAGGCTCTGAACATCATTCACTACAGCCACGACAAGTACGCCTACGAGTCCATCGAGATGGCCCTGCACGACTCCGACATCATCCGCGCAATGGGCTGCGGCATCGCCGGCCTGTCGATTGTTGCCGACTCGCTGTCAGCTATCAAGTACGCCAAGGTGACCCCGGTTCGCGATGAGACCGGCCTGATCGTTGACTACATCACCGAGGGTGACTTCCCCACCTACGGTAATGACGACGACGCCGCAGACGACATCGCAGCAACCATCGTTCACACCGTGATGTCTAAGATCAAGGCAATCCCGATGTACCGCGATGCTATTCCCACCCAGTCGGTGCTGACCATTACCTCGAACGTGGTCTACGGTAAGGCAACCGGTAGCTTCCCCTCCGGCCACCGCGCAGGTACCCCCTTCTCCCCCGGTGCAAACCCCGAGAACGGTTACGATACCCACGGTATGGTTGCCTCTATGCTCTCGGTGGGCAAGCTGGATTACCAGGACGCCCTCGACGGCATCTCCCTGACCAACACCATTACCCCCACCGCACTGGGCCGCACCAAGGAAGATCAGATCAAGAACCTGGTTGGTATTCTTGACGCCGGCTTTGTGCCCGAAGAAGACTAACCACCCCATAAGAAACAAAGGAGTAATAACCATGGCAGTCAAGACTTTTGATGAGCGCCTGGCAGATATGAAGGCAAACCGCGCGAACAACCCGGTCATGGCCGGTTCCGGCCTCTACCACGCAAACATTAACGTTCTCAACCGGGAAACTCTGGAAGACGCAATGGAGCACCCCGAGAACTACCCCAACCTGACCGTTCGTGTTTCAGGCTACGCAGTGAACTTCGTTCGCCTGACCCGCGAGCAGCAGCTGGATGTTCTCTCCCGTACCTTCCATCACGGCGCATAAGAACACAAACCCGTAGAATAAATCAAATGACTACACATCTGGTAGAAACGCCTGGGGAGCAGGATTTTGCTCCCCCGGCGTCTCGCCATATCGGTGCGGGCACCTGGGGCCTGGGCGAAATGACCGACCTGGAACGCAGTGAGCAGCTCACCCGTATGCGCGAGGGTAAACTCGGTTCTGTCCACTCCTGGGAGCTCGTTACTGCGGTAGACGGTCCCGGCACCCGCATGACCATTTTCATGAACGGCTGCCCTCTCCGCTGCCTCTACTGCCACAACCCCGATACGTTCAACATGAAAGACGGCCAGCCCATCGAGGCTGAAGATCTTATCAAACGTATCAAGCGCTACCGCAAGGTCTTCAAGTCCACTGGCGGCGGCATCACTATCTCCGGCGGAGAGGTGCTCATGCAGCGCGCCTTCGCCTGGAACATTCTGATGAGCGCAAAGTCCATGGGAATCCACACCTGCATTGACACCTCGGGCTTCCTGGGCGCTCACGCCAGCGATGATTTTCTGGAATCCGTTGACCTGGTTCTGCTCGACGTAAAATCCGGCGACGAAGAAACCTACCATAATCTCACCGGCCGCGCGCTACAGCCCACCATTGACTTTGGCGACCGGCTCAACGAGCTTGGCAAAGAGGTCTGGATTCGCTTTGTGGCGGTTCCCGGCTACACAGACTCCTACGAAAACGTGGAGAACGTGGCGGATATTGTCTGCCGCTGGCCCAACTCGGTGACCCGCGTGGAGGTGCTCCCCTTCCACCAGATGGGAACCGACAAGTGGGAAACCCTGGGTCTGGACTACAAGCTCAAGGACGTACACCCGCCCAGCAAGCAAGAGGTCGAGCGGATCCGCGACCAGTTCCGAGCCCGCGGCCTCACTGTTTACTAAATACCTCCTGCGGAGCCCAGCATAAAATGCCACGAGCGGTGGTGTGTGCGGGTGCCTCTGCCCCGGCGACACCCTTAACGCCAGCCCCGAGCCAGTCGCCGGGGCAGAGGCACCCTCACGGTCTGGTCCGCGAGGTCGCTTACCCTTGCACAGGCGGAACAAAGCCAGACCCAGCCAACTGGCATCGGGATGAAGCGATACGGGTGCGAGCTTGCGAGCACTCAAAAGTGAGCGGAATCGCGAAGCGTGCGTTTAAGGGCGTCGCCGGGCAGAACCACCCCGCCCAAACCCATTCCAACTTATTTCAGCAGCTCATTCGTCCGCACCCTCGCCCAGCGCTCTGCCTCAAGCACAGCCTCTAGTGTTAGATCCTTCTCTTCAGTTTTGGCGCTCGAGTTTTCGTGTTCCTGCAGGGTTCTCTCAACCGCGTCAATAATCTCGGTGAAGCGGATTTTTCCCGCGTGAAAGGCCGCCACCGTCTCTTCGTTGGCTGCGTTGAAGACTGCCGGAAAGGTCCCACCCCGCTTGCCAGCTACCTTAATCATTTCTACGGCGGGAAAGGCCTCAGAGTCCAGCGGTTCGAAGGTCCATTCGCTGGCGGTAGTCCAGTCGCAGGGAGCCGCCACTCCCGAAATTCGGTGGGGCCAGGTCAGTCCCAGCGCAATCGGCAGCAACATGGTCGGCGGTGATGCCTGCGCAATAGTCGAGCCATCGACGAACTGCACCATCGAGTGAACGATTGACTGACGGTGCACGGTCACATCGATACGGTCAAGGTCTACACCAAAAAGGTGGTGGGCTTCTAACACCTCAAGCGCCTTGTTCACCATGGACGCCGAATTGGTGGTTACCACCAGCCCCATATCCCAGGTGGGGTGGGCCAGCGCCTGAGCGGGAGTCACCTCGTGCAGCTGCTCGCGGGTCATGCCGCGGAAGGGTCCACCCGAGGCGGTGAGAATCAGCCGATCTACCTCGGAGTCGTGGCCTGAGGCCAGAGCCTGCGCCAGCGCTGAATGCTCAGAGTCCACGGGAACCATGGGCTGCTCCAGCGGTGAAGCGTCTACAGCAGCCCTCACCAGCGCACCGCCTGCAATGAGCGATTCCTTGTTGGCCAACGCCACCTGGGAGCCCGTCTGAAGCGCCGCCAGGGTCGGCTGCAGGCCAATAGAACCGGTAATGCCGTTAAGGACGACGTCGGCGCCGGCCTGCGCCGCTTCGGTCGAGGCAGTCTCGCCGTGGGTAATTCGCGGTGAGTAGCCGGTCAGCCCGGCAGAGCGAGCGGAATCCGCAATGAGCTCGGCTAGCCGGGCGGCGTCGTCCTTGCTGCCCGATGTCGCTACCAGCTCGGGCCGAAACTTCACCGTCTGCTCTGCCAACAGCTGCAGGGAGCGGGCGCCGGCAGACAGAGCCAGCACGCGCAGAGGGGCGCTCTCTGAGTGGGAGGGCACCCCCGCCAAAGAGTTGAGGTGCTCAATCACCTGCAAACCCTGGGTTCCGATAGAGCCGGTGGAGCCCAGCAGTGTAACGGTACGGGAGCCTTTCAGGAACTCTGTGAGCTCGGCAGTCAGACGGTCACGGGAGGAATCTCGGAAAATTGAAGCACCAAATTTCATGCTTCCAGTCTACCGGCGAGCGATGCCCGTTCCCATCTAGGAACTCAAACCTCTCCGAATTGCGGCAATCAGCGAATCAACCATCTTCTGTGCTGTGGGAGACTCGGGGGCCAAAGCATCGGCACCGTGGTACATACCGTCTGCGATGTAGAATTCAGTCTCTACACCGGCTGCACTAAGACGTTCAGCGTAAGCCTTATCTTCTTCAAAGAACAGGTCAATATCTCCCACCCCAATCCAGGTTGCCGGTAGTTTTTCTACCGGTTCATACTGGGCAGGAGAAGCGTAGGCAGGTAAATTATCTCGGTCGACATCTCGCAAGTAAGTTTCCCAAGCTCCAACATTGGCATTGTGGGTCCAGGTGATTTTACCGCGGCCCTTATCATTTTCGCGGCTGCGGTAGGTCGTCTCGTGATCCAGCATGGGGTATACAAGGGCCTGGAAAGCAACATCGTTGCCTTCATCGGCGGCGCGCTGAACAATCCCGGCGGCTAGGCCTCTACCAGCACTGCTACCGCTCACCGCAATCTTCTGGGGATTGAAGTTCATCTCATCTGCACGAGACTGTAACCAGCGTAGAGCCGCGTAGCATTCATTATGGTCACCCGGAAACTGACCGCCTGCGTTGGACTGATGATAGTCAACAGACAGCACAGGTATTCCCAGTTGAAAAGCCAGATAACTTGCCCTATCCACATCTATCCCGGCAGTTCCAACAACGTGGCCTCCACCGTGAATCCAGAGTACAGCGCCGTCAAGGTCGCTGCGGTGCTCAGGCTCAATAAGAATTGCTTCAAAGGGCTGTTTGTCAGCGTCGGGGGAATTACCGACAATGCTACGTTTAGTCGTTCCGGTCACCAACTGTCGCTCGGGTATAACAGTAGCCTGAGAAGCAGGAATCATCCCCATAATCCTAGGGCTGGGAATTGCTAGGGGAAGATAGGAATAAATGTTTCGCAGATCGTAGGCTACGTGGTTGGTGACGTAAGTGTGGCGTTTCAGGACATAGGCTACTGAGCTAGCAAGTGCAACGGTGCCCAATAATTTCTTCATAATTTCCTCTCATAAATTAGTGCAGTTTCTGCAATAAAAATATCTTATCTATGATTCCTGATAGGACGCTTGAAAAAACGAAAAAGGGAGCCGGTAGATAACTACCGGCTCCCCCAGCGCTGGCGGCTAGCCCACGATGTCAAAATTCTTCAGGCGCTTCTTATCGGCCTTGGACCCCGACTGCAGGCCCAGCAGCTCCGCATAGATACCACCCGAGACAGCCAACTCGGCGGGAGTACCCACCTCATCAATCCGACCGTCCCTGAGAGTCACAATGCGGTCTACCGCAGAAATCGTGGAGAGCCGGTGGGCGATAATCAGCGAGGTCCGCCCCTCCATTAGCTCGTCCAGTCCCTTCTGTACTGCCCGCTCAGCCTTGGTGTCCAGGGCAGAGGTCGCTTCGTCCAGAATAAGAATGGGAGCATCCTTGAGGATTGCCCGGGCCACCGAAACCCGCTGCTTCTGGCCGCCGGAGAGTTTCAGACCGCGCTCGCCGATAATCGACTGATAGCCGTCTTTGAAGCCCCGAATAAACTTATCGGCGTTCGCTTTGATTGCCGCCTCCCGGATCTCTTTCTCGCTGGCGTTGGGTCGGGCGTAGGAGATATTTTCAGCGATGGTGCCGGAGAACAGCGAAGCATCCTGGAAGACCATGCCAATCTGCGAGCGCAGCTGCTCCAAATCGCCGTCCACAATATCCATACCGTCTACGGTGACCGAGCCGCTGCGCGGGTCGTAGAGTCCCTCCAGCAGGGCCATCAGGGTTGATTTTCCGCCGCCAGATTCGCCCACGAAAGCAATTTTTTCGCCGCGTTTGATGGAGAGGTCAATGCCGTGGAGCACGTCGTCCTCCCCCTCATAGCCGAAGGTGACGTTGTTGAAGCGGATGAGTTCTTCACCCACTTCCGCCCTAATCTCCCTGGGCTTCTGCGCAGATTCTTCACCGCGGGTCAGCTCAAGGGCGCGGGCGTCCACCGGTCGTTCCATAACCTCAAAGTAGTCTTTAGAACCGGCGATAGCACGCTGAGATGCATCGACCACCCAGCTCAAAGAGGTAATGGGCTGAACCGCCATGCCCATCAGCTGAATCAGCAGCACCATATCGCCGATGCTGAAGTCACCGTTCATGGTGCGCACAAAAATGATGAGGTAGAGAATAAAGAAAACGATGTTGAGAAAGGCCAGACGGTAGATGTCCATCTTGTGCCAGTAGCGCGACTGCTGGGCGGTGGTGCCCACCGTGCGGAAGAAGAGCTTGCGGAAGAGTCCCAGCTCCCGACGCTCCTGGCCAAAGGACTTCACCACGCGAATCTGGCCGATCACCTCGTTGAAGCGGCCCGAAGCGACGTCAATATCCTTGTTTTTCTCACCCTCCCAGACCTGCCACTTGACGCTGGTGCGGCTGGTCAGCCAGAAATACACGGGGAAGATGATAATCAGCAGAACCGCCAGCGGCCAGTAGTAGATACCCGAAATCACCAGCACCGAAACCGTGGTAATCAGCAGCGAAGCAAAGGTGTTGGAGAACATCTGAATGAACCGGGTAATTTCCATAATGGTTCGGTTCAAGCGGGAAATGATGGTGCCGGTCAGTTCTTCGTCAAAGTATGAAAGCGGCAGGACGAGCAGCTTCTCGAAATAGCGAACCGAGAGCATGGTGCGCATCTTCTGGCTCATGACGTCGCCCAGGTAGCCGCCGATGTTACTGAAGAGGGTGTTGAAAAGCTGCGCCGCCAGGTAGGCCACGGCAAACCAGATAATGACGTCGACGCCGCGGCTTTGGTCGCCACCCAGATAGGCTACGACCGTGTCGGTAGCGCCTTTAATAATAAAGGGAGACAGCAGGGCGGTAGCTGAGGTGAGCACCGCACACACAATGATTCCGAGGTAGTAGCGGTTGAGCTCTCGGGTGGCTTGGAGGATTCGCAGAACGCTTTTCATATTCCCCTTTGGGATAGGGGGCACCCCTGGAGATCACCAGGGGAAGCCGGTCTAGACACGTTATTTTCAGTCTACTCCGGCACAAAAAATCTCCCCACCACTTCTTCAGTGGTGGGGAGATCTTTGCCCATGATTTATCTCATGGAGCAGGCCAGCTCATCGCTTAGCGGCGCTTGGTCACCAGTCCGTAGACGAACAGAACAATCAGTGCGCCAACAACTGCGGTAACCAGGGTACCGATGTTGAAGCTAAATGCATCGGTACCGCCGGTGATGCCGAGCAGGCCGCCCAGCCAACCACCGATGAATGCGCCTACAACACCCAGAAGCATGGTGACGATGATGCCACCGCCCTGCTTACCGGGCATGATGAGCTTTGCCAGTGCGCCCGCGATAAGGCCGAGTACGATCCAACCAATAATTCCCATTATTTTTTCCTTTTCGGGTTAGAGGCGATTCGCTCGCCTATATCTTCCGCTTCAACCATTAATCAGTCTACATACTTTTTAATCAGTATGCTTCATGGTTTGACTCACATACCCCATTTTGGTGGGCAGTTGCTCCGAAAAAGCAGAGAAAATCCCCGGAAACACGGGTTTTCGGGGATTTTCAATTTTTTAAAACTTTCTTCAAAAAGTTTCCCTTGCGGGCATGTCGCTAGTGGTCAATCGCCCCCTCAGCACCAATACCGGTCAGCGAGCGGACCTCCATCTCGGCCTGCTTGATTTCATCTTCACGCTGGCCGCCCAAGGAGCCGAGCCAACCCAGCAGGAAGGCCGCCGGAATGGAGATAATACCGGGGTTGCTTAGGGGGAAGAGAGCGAAATCAGCACCGGGAATCATCGAGGTCTCGGAACCCGACATCACCGGTGAGAAGATAATGAGAAGAATTGAGATTCCCATACCGCCATACATCGACCACACAGCACCGCGGGTTTTGAAGCCCTTCCAGAAGAGCGAGTAGATGATGGTGGGCAGGTTAGCAGAGGCAGCCACCGCGAAAGCAAGAGCCACCAGGAAGGCAACGTTCTGGCCCTGGGCACCAATACCACCGGCGATAGCCAGCAGACCAATAACCACCACGGTAGTCTTAGCCACCCGAATCTCCTTGCGGGGGTCAGCCTTACCCTTGCAGATCACATTGGTGTAAATATCATGGGCGAAAGAGGCTGAGGCGGTAATTGCAAGACCAGCCACCACCGCAAGAATAGTTGCAAAAGCTACCGCTGCGATAATACCCATCAACACAGAGCCGCCCAGCTCAAAGGCAAGCAGGGGCGCTGCCGAATTGACACCGCCGGGCGCATTGCCAATAGCCTCAACCCCCACCAGGGCAGCGGCACCGTAGCCAAGCACCAGGGTAAAGAGGTAGAAGAGACCGATCAGAACAATCGCCCAGACCACCGATTTACGGGCCTCTTTAGCGGTGGGCACGGTATAGAAGCGCATCAGCACGTGGGGCAGGCCCGCCGCACCGAAGACCAGGGCCAGGCCCAGCGAGATGAAGTCAATCTTAGTGATTTCCGAGGCGCCGTACTTGAGGCCGGGCTCAAGAATTTTTGAGTTACCGGTGGATTCAACAGCGCTACCCAGCAGGGATGAGAGGTTGAAGCCGTAAAGACCCAAAATCCAGACCGTCATCACAGCCACACCAGCAATCAGCAAGCAGGCTTTAATAATCTGTACCCAGGTGGTGCCCTTCATACCACCTACCAACACGTAGAGAATCATCAGCACGCCCACCACGATAATCACCAGCGACTGACCAGCCTTCGACGAAATACCCATGAGCAAAGACACCAGAGCACCCGCACCCGCCATCTGGGCCAGCAGGTAGAAGAGGGTCACAGCCAGGGTAGAAATACAGGCGGCAATACGCACCGGGCGCTGCCTCAGACGGAAGGAAAGCACATCCGCCATGGTGAACTTACCCGTGTTGCGCAGCGGCTCTGCCACCAGAAGCAGGGCCACTAGCCAGGCCACCAGGAATCCGATGGAGTAGAGGAATCCGTCGTAGCCCTGAACAGCGATAGCGCCCACAATACCCAGGAATGACGCCGCCGAGAGGTAGTCACCGGCGATCGCCAGGCCGTTCTGGGTTCCACTGAAGGAACGGCCACCTGCATAGTAGTCTGCCGCGGTCTTGTTATTTTTACTGGCGCGGAGCACAACAATCATGGTCACCAGCACAAAGGCACCAAAAATCGTCATGTTAATCCAGGGCGTTCCCACGGTCTCGCCGGTGGATTCTGCCGCCAGAACTACCGAGGAAGTATCAGCGAGGTACATAGCCTATCCTTTCCGTTCTGCGGCGTAGACGCCAGATTCCATCTCGTCGCGCAGGGCAGCGGCGCGGGGGTCAAGAGTTTTATTGGCAAAAGCCACATACCAGCCGGTAATAGCAAAGGTGGTGGCAAACTGCAAAAGACCGAGAATTATGCCGATATTGACGTTTCCTACCACCGGTGTTGCCATAAAGCCCGGGGCATAAATAGCCAAAACCACATAGAGCAAATACCAAATGAGAAAAGCCGCAGCCAGGGGGAAAACGAAGCTCCGGTGCTTCTTTCGCAAGTCAGCAAAAGCTGGGCTGACCTGGGCACGGGTGAAGTCGATGTTATCGGTGGGGTTCACCGGATCATCAGAGCGTACAGATGCTTCACTCATCACAACCTCCTTGTTGAGTTGAAGTCTAAAGTACACTATGAGATGTAACACATACAAATATATTCTGGCTCACATTTGCTGTGTCTGCTTAAAAAGAAGAGGCACCCGTCTCAGCGGGTGCCTCCTGTTTGTTAGCCTAGGCCTTGATTGCCAAGATCAGAGAAACACAGCGGTCAAGAAAAGCATCAACCTGGGTTTCCTCATAGCTGATCTCTCCGGTTGCCGAAGAAAATACTGCCTCCCGGATCATTGCCGGTGAAAGTTCTTCATCGCTGAGAAAATGAGCCTTCAAACTCTCGCACAGGGCATCGACGTCTCCCACAAAATAACCCCGGGTCAGTTTTTCTGACGGACGGCGGAAGCGCTGCCTCTCCGGCCTGTTCAGCCGCCCCATAATCAGCTCCGCATCAGATTCCAGCCGAGCATTCCAGGCAGAGATCTCCTCACGGGCAATCACCCGTTCTTTCTCAAAGACCACAAAACGATCCTCAACCCGGTCGAGGGCGGCGTCAACCTCCTGCGGAACGTAACCGCCTGCCTGGCCTGAAAAGCTGCGCTGGCGAATCAAAGTCGAGGTAGCGACGTCCTGACGGCTTCCTCCGCTGCGCAGAAGCTCAAAATCATCGGCCAAAGCGGCAAAAAAATCATCGACCTCGGCACAGCTATAGCCCAGTTGCTTCTCGCCTACGGTATTGAATTCGCTCATCGTGCGCGCACCGCGATGCTTCATCGTCTCAATCCTCTAACTACACAGGGGGCACGGTGAAAACCACCGCACCCCCATTGTGACAAAACCGTATCAAAAAATGCTGGGACTCCTAGAGCACCGGAGCAAAAATCGTGAAGATCACGGAGCCTATAGCCAGGCAGAAAACAATCGAATCCAAGCGATCCATCACGCCGCCGTGGCCCGGCAGAATGTGGGACATATCTTTGATACCGATCTCCCGCTTCACCATTGACTCGGCCAGATCACCGGTGGTTGCCGTAACCACCAGAGTAACCGCCAAAATCACACCAAACCACCAGGGCATGCCCAGCAGAATGCAGGAAACCACCGCAACAATAATGGAGCCCACCATAGAGCCTGCGAAGCCCTCCCAGGTTTTCTTGGGAGAAATTCTGGGCGCCATCGGGTGTTTACCCCAGAGCACCCCGGCAACATAGCCCCAGGTGTCGTTACCGATGGCCATGATAATACAGAGGAAAATTGCCGCCGTGCCGTTCTCGCTACGGAAGAGCAACATGGCCAGCGCCAGCATGAAGGGCACCCAGCCCATGGCAAAGACCGAGCCCATCACCGACATGATCATGCCGTCTTTAGTCCCGAAAAGGCGCCAGCCAATCAGCACCAAAATCGAGGCTACCACAGCAAAGATCAGCCACTGCCCCCCACCGATATAGGCAAAGAAAGGCATAGCGAAGGCGGTTGCCACAGCGGGGTAAATGGGAATTCCCATGCCCCTCTTCTGGTTGAGACTGCTCACAACCTCCCAGTTGCCCAGTGCCGCCGCGAAAGCCGCGGTGACTACCAGAACCCAGGGCTGAAAGAAAAGTCCAATCACTACCACCGCGCCGAGAACCACCCCAACGCCAATAGCTGCCGGTAAATTTCGCCCTGCCTTCGACTGTTTCTGTGCAGGCGCAGATGCCTGTGAAGGTTCAGAGCTCATAGGTTTAGACCTCGAGCAGCTCGTTTTCCTTGCGCTTGAGCAGGTCGTCCACCCGCTCTACATGCTTCTTGGTCAGAGCGTCGAGGTCCTTTTCGCCGCGAGCGCCCTCGTCCTCGCCGATTTCGCCGTCCTTGACGAACTTGTCGATGGCGGTCTTCGCGTGACGGCGGACGTTGCGCACGGCCACGCGGGCGTCCTCTGCCTTGTGGCTGACCATCTTGATGTATTCCTTGCGACGTTCCTCGGTCATTTCGGGCATGACCACGCGGATGACGTTGCCGTCGTTGGCGGGGTTAGCGCCGAGATCGGAGTTGCGCAGGGCATCTTCGATGTCTTTGAGAGCTGACTTGTCGTAGGGGGTAATCAGAATGGTGCGAGCCTCAGGAGTCTGGAAAGAAGCCAGCTGCTGCAGCGGGGTGGGAGTTCCGTAGTACTCGACGTTGATCGAAGAGAAGAGGGAGGGGTTGGCGCGGCCGGTGCGCACGTTAGCAAAGTCGTTCTGCAGCGCCACAATGGACTTTTCCATCTTTTCGCCTGCATCAGCAAGAGTTTCTTCGATCACCGTGGGATCTCCTTTGGTTTGGTTCGGCACGCTGGTGCCGGGTTTACAGCTTTAACCAGTCTAGTAGATTTATATGACTAATGCCCGCACAGGCGCACTGCACGGACATTAGACATGATTGAATTACTTGGTAACCAGGGTGCCCATTTCTTCGCCGGGATGGAGCAGAATTTTCCGAGCGCGCGAGGAAAGAACAATTCTGCGGAATGCTCCGAGGCTCTTACTTGGTAACCAGAGTACCCATTTCTTCGCCGAGAAGCGCCTTGGTCACGTTCCCCTCCCCCTGCATACCGAAGACTCGCATGGCAACGTTGTTGTCGCGGCAGAGGGAGAAAGCGGTTTGGTCCATCACGCGGATGTTGCGCTTCATCGCTTCGTCGTAGGTGAGGTTGTAGAGGCGTTCGGCGTTAGGGTCTTTGTTGGGGTCTGAAGTGTAGATTCCATCAACACCGTTCTTGGCTACCAGCACTTCGTCGGCGTGGATTTCTAGGGCACGCTGGGCAGCTACGGTGTCGGTGGAGAAGTAGGGCAGGCCGGCACCGGCGCCGAAGATGACCACGCGGTCTTTTTGCATATGGCGGATTGCCCGACGGGGAATGTAGGTTTCAGCTACCTGGGGCATGGTGATGGCTGACTGTACGCGGGTATCAATTCCTGCCTGTTCCAGGAAATCCTGCAGGGCCAGGGAATTCATCACGGTGCCGAGCATACCCATGTAGTCAGCGCGAGAGCGGTCCATGCCTGCCTGCGACAGTTCTGCTCCGCGGAAGAAGTTACCTCCGCCAATCACAATAGAGGTCTCAACCTGACCAACGGTGGCAGCAATCTGTTCTGCGATGCCGCGGATTACCTCGGTATCAATACCAACACGGCCTCCGCCGAAAACCTCACCCGAGAGCTTCAACAGAACGCGGCGGCGTCCGGTGTCATCGTGGTGGATCGGGTTTGATGCTACATCTGCCATTTCGGAAGACCTCCCCAAAGAGTTTTAGATAAAAATTTTTGGCACACGAATGTACCTCGTCTAACAGCATACGACAAAGGGGAGCACCCTGTTGGGCACTCCCCTTACTCTTTATCGATTCGGTGTTGCATCACATGAGCCCACACCGAACCGGGAAAGAACTTAGTTGCCTACGCGGAAACGTACGAAAGCGGTTGCTTCAGCGCCGTTTTCCTCGAGAACCTTAGCAACGGACTTAGAGGAATCCTTTGCGAAGTCCTGGTCCAGCAGGGTGTTCTCCTTGTAGAAAGCCTTGAGCTTACCCTCAACGATCTTGGGGATGATCTGCTCGGGCTTGCCCTCGGAAGCTGCGGTTTCTTCTGCAACGCGCTTCTCAGCCTCAACGTCCTCAGCGGGGATTGAGTCAGAGTTCAGGTACTTGGGGCTCATAGCAGCAATGTGAACCGCTACGTCGTGAGCAACCTCATCGGTGTTAGCACCCTTGACAGCCAGCAGAACGCCAACCTGAGCGGGCAGATCCTTGGAGGTCTTGTGCATGTACTTAGCAACGTTCTCGCCCTCAACGCGAGCAATGCGGCGAACAACGATCTTTTCGCCCAGCAGAGCACCGGCGTCGGTGGTCATTTCCTCGACGGTCTTGCCGTTGTAGGATGCTGCGTTCAGTTCTTCAACGGTCGTAGCGTTAGAAGCAACTGCTGCTGCCAGAACGTTGTTACCGAATTCGATGAAGGGGTCTGACTTAGCAACGAAGTCGGTCTCGGAGTTAACCTCAACCATGTAGCCAACACCGTTCTCAACGGTTGCTGCTACCAGGCCCTCAGCGGTTGCACGGCCTTCGCGCTTGGTGATGCCCTTGAGGCCCTTCACGCGAATGATTTCCTGTGCCTTCTGCTGGTCGCCGTTTGCCTCGTCAAGAGCCTTCTTGACGTCGAGCATACCTGCGCCGGTCTTCTCGCGCAGGGCCTTGATGTCTGCTGCGGTGTAGTTCGCCATAGTGAACTCCTTGATTGATTTTTGGTCAAAGATTGGGGTGCTCGCGGCTGCCTGAGCCGCGGCTACGAAAAGCGGACGGCGCCCACGCAAGCGGGCGAGCGCCGTCCGGCTTATTCAAAGGTCTTACTCAGCCTTTGCTTCTTCAGCCTGTGCAGCTTCGTGCTGCTCGAGGAGCTCGCGCTCCCACTCAGCCATGGGCTCTTCGGTGGAGTTGCCCTTGCCTGACTTCTTGTTGTTGCGCTCGAGCAGGCCCTCAGCAGCTGCGTCTGCGATAACGCGGGTCAGCAGGTTGACGGAGCGGATAGCGTCGTCGTTGCCGGGGATGGGGAAGGAAACCTCATCGGGATCGCAGTTGGTGTCGAGGATTGCTACAACGGGGATGTTGAGCTTCTGTGCCTCGTCAACAGCCAGGTGCTCCTTCTTGGTGTCAACAATCCAGATCAGGGAGGGAGCCTTGGTCAGGTTGCGGATACCGCCCAGGGTCTTCTCCAGCTTCTCGTGCTCGCGACGCAGAAGCAGCAGTTCCTTCTTGGTAAACTGTGAACCTGCAACGTCGTCAAAGTCGATCTGCTCGAGTTCCTTCATGCGCTCAATACGCTTGGAAACGGTCTCGAAGTTGGTGAGCATACCACCGAGCCAGCGGTGGTTAACGTAGGGCATGTTCACGCGGGTTGCCTGCTCAGCAATTGCTTCCTGAGCCTGCTTCTTGGTGCCTACGAACAGGATGGTGCCGCCGTGAGCAACGGTTGACTTTACAGCCTCGTATGCCTGGTCGATGAAGGCCAGGGACTGCTGCAGGTCGATGATGTAGATGCCGTTGCGCTCGGTGAAAATGAAGCGCTTCATCTTGGGGTTCCAGCGGCGGGTCTGGTGACCGAAGTGAACACCGGAATCAAGAAGCTGACGCATAGTTACGACGGGCATGTCGTCTCCTTTTTGGTTGCCGTGCCGACCCCTGATTCCAGGCTAGCCGTACACGCGCATAGTAGTTATCGGTTTACATGTGGAGTTTTTGTACCGGGCGGTACTACTCCCCTGGTAATGCTCAGATGGCCCCGCGCTGGCGGTTGGTCTCGGGCCTTCACCGGCTGTTGCCGGACCGAAAGTCCCTTCGCCCCCCATCTTTTCGTGGAGGCTTTGCATTACGCGTTGTCAGATCAGCCCGCTTAGAGCGGTGCCGAGATTTTTCGTATGTAGTCGAAAAATCTTGCCCGGGCACAGGAGTATCCCGCGCAGGGCAAACTGCAATCATCAACTATACCGCATAGCTACTGGTTTGGGCAGGGCTGGTGGCGGGGTCTTTGCCCCTCGAGTTTTCCACAGCGACTCACTTTGACGCCGACTGTGAGAGAGTAGATACAAATTTTTTGTGGATAACCCATTTTTTTCGGGGTTTTATCCACAGATTTGACCGAGAGGCCCCACCCGCGGCTGTTTTCTGCTTCGCTTTGCCATAGAACTACTTCATCTCACCCAGATGAAAGGCAGGTTAAGAGGTGAAGATTACAGCGTGTACTTTGAGAAACTTTTGGCCTCTGCTCCCGCAGAAGCTGAAGCCGCGGCGTCCACTCTACTTTTTGCCTGCCCTGTGGCTGACTCTGCTTGTGGTCGGGCTCGCCACGGCCCTACCTGATCTAGCTCAAGCAGCTCCCCTACCCCGCTGGGATAATCCCGCCGGTGGACAGGTAGAGGTTTTGCGCAAGTTCGACAAACCCGCCCATAAGTGGCAGGCCGGCCACCGCGGCGTCGATCTTTCCATGACCACAGATGAGATTAGAGCTCCCGCAGACGGTGTGGTGAGCTTCTCGGGCAAGGTGGTAGATCGAACGGTAATTACCCTTGAGCACACAGACGGGCGCAAATCCAGCTTTGAACCGGTGGTCAATCCCCTGCCAGTCGGAAGCAGGGTCGAGGCGGGTCAGGTTATTGCCCATCTCGACCCTGCTATAGAACACTGCCCGCAGAGCTGCATTCACTGGGGCGTACGCGACGAGTCCGATGACT
Organism: Rothia aerolata; assembly: GCF_014635585.1. Lineage (GTDB taxonomy): Bacteria > Actinomycetota > Actinomycetes > Actinomycetales > Micrococcaceae > Rothia > Rothia aerolata. The sequence goes on along the minus strand of NZ_BMDC01000002.1, from coordinate 263,207 downwards.
ACCTCAATCCCCTGATCTTTCTCGGTCTAGAGAATCCCAGTGTACTCCTACCGATTGGTGCTGACTTCTCAGCCTAGATTTGTACCGGTGACAGCGGTATCGGAAATTTCAATCTCAGCGGAGATATTCGAGCCGTCTTCGGTCAGCACCTTGAGGTCCTGTTGACCCGAGGTGTTGAAGCGGGAGACCGTGTAAACCTGACCGTTGGGCAAGAAAAACTCCACAGAGCTACGGTCGGTGACCACTTCAATGGTGAACTCATCGGTCTTCTCCATTCCGGTCTGGGCAGAGTAGCCCCGACCCTCACCGAGTTTGCCGTCGTAATAGTAGGACGACGCTTTATCCCCCTCTTTACCGTTCTTCAGCTCTGCGCTGTAGCTTTTGACGTTGTACCAGCCATTGGTGGGATCCAGGTTGAGGCGCACGTAGTCAGACCCCTGCCAAATGTCGATATAAATACGCTTGTCGTAGTCACCACCCTCTTTGGAGAAATTAATCTTAGCGTACTGGTGGTCTACCTGGTGCGGCAAGTCATAGAGGAGGTAGATATCGCCGTTGGTATCGCTACCTGCGCTCTGTTTTTCAGCGCTGAGGGTCGCCGGAGCGTCAGCGGTAGCGGAGTAAGACCGCTGGTTCTCCAAACCAAAGTTATTCACCAGTTCAGAGCTCACGGATAAATCATTGTTCAGGGTGAGGGTTCGGGCAGAAGAGTAGGAGCCCAGCCGCTGAGCATAGTCAGACTGAGCCTCCTGGTCGCTATGCACTCCCTGGGTGAAGTAGTTCCAGTTTCCTACCCAGCCCAGACCAATAATTGAATCGTTGGACTCCGAGATGTCGTCGGTTCCCGTGGTGTTAGAACCGTAGTAGTCCGAGCCCTGGTCAAGCCTCTGTACTTCGGTCTCTTGAACAAAGAGGCCGTTCTCGTCCAGGTGACCCACGGTGTAGTAGGTGCCCGTGGTCTCTCCCTCAGCGTCGTCCTTAGCGCCAAAGAAAAGTACCTGCTTCTCGCGTCCGTCCGCCGTTCGCAGGGTCTCTACCACGGGGCACTCCACTGGTTGGTTAGACTCGTTCCAGTCTCTACCCGAGTAAAAGGATTGGGGCATCACCTTTGACTCGGCGGTCTCATCTGCCTTAGACCAGTTCACTCCATCGGATGACTGATAGACGCCTAGAACAGACCCCTCAGCCACGTACATGAGCAACTTGCCCTCGAAGTAGAAAACATTGGGGTCTCTGAAGTCTTCGCCGTTTTCCGACTGATCCGCTTCAATAACGGGCCTGCCCTCGTTAAGCACCTGGGTAAAGGTTTTACCGTTGTCCGTGGAGGCTGCGGCATAGGTATTTTGGCTCTCGTCAGTTTTCTTGAGCCCCGTGAAGAAGGCGACCTTCTGACCGGGTTCAGTGCCGGCAATCGAACCGTCACTGGTAATCACAGAACCAGTCCAGGCAGATTTCCAGCCCTCGGTCTTATGGCCGCCCTGGGCGGCAATGGCAGAATTCTGCTCTGAATAATGCACAAAATCGCTGGTGGTGGTGTGAACCCAGTCTTGCCCAGCCTCGCCAAAGGGGTTGGTAGCACCGTCAGCCGAGTGCAGAAAATACACGTCATAGTAGGTATTACCCTCGGCATCTTGGTTTTTCACGATGGTCTGAACATCGTTTGACCAGCCGTGGGCGGTGCTCAGGTGCGAACGCTGGGCATGTTCATCAGAAGTCAGGCTAATGGGAGCTCCTTGGGCTGTAGTTGCTTGGGGTGCGGGAGATGATTCCTGGGCGTTCCCCGAGCCGGAGGACGAGCACCCTCCCACGACTAAAACCGCCGCCATTGACAGCGTAAGAATTCTGCACCGGAGGGTGCCATGTGTCTTCATTGTACTTCCCATCATCACGGGGACATTTACTGTGTGATTAGTCACATACTAGAGATGAAAGCACTTTTGACAAGTGCAAACAGAGAAATGAGTCCATGAGAGACGGCGAAGGCAGCCGATGAGCAGGTACAAGATTTTCGGCCTTGTAGCCTAATAGCAAAGAACCCCGCCTGACAGTTCACCTAGTCAAACGGGGTGTTTTGTGTAGGGGGTACGGGACTTGAACCCGTGACCAAGGGATTATGAGTCCCCTGCTCTAACCAGCTGAGCTAACCCCCCGTGTTCCTCGCCCTGCGTGCAAACAACTCTTCTAGGGTACCGGAAGCCGAGCTATTTCTCTAAATTCCCTCAGAGAGCACTTTCCGTGTGTCCGATGGAACTAGGTGGACTGCCCCACCACAAACTCGTAGTAGAGGCTGTTATCCCGGTAGAGAGACTCAAAAGTATCCCAGGTCTTCTGCGCTGAGTGCGCCAAAACCATCTCATGACTCTTAGCCCCCATTGCCTTTCGTTCAGGCTTGGGAAGATCCAAAATTCGGGTCAGCTTTTCAGCCAGGTCATCGGAGTTTCCAGGCTCGAACAGGTAGCCGTTCTCCCCTTCCCTCACCAGGTGGGGCAGGGCCAGAGCGTTCGCTAAAACCACCGGCTTAGAAGCACTCATAGCCTCAAGCGTTACCAGAGACTGAAGCTCGGCAGTACCGGGCTGACAGAAAACATTGGAACGTAGATAGCCGGCTCGCAACTCTTCATCAGAGACATAGCCCAGGAACTTTACCCGGTCTTCCACCCCGCAGTCTCGAGCTTTCTGCTGAAGGCTCTCAAGGATTTCTCCGGTACCGGCAACCTCTAGAATCACGTTGTCCAGGCGAGCGGGTAGCTTAGACTGAGCTTCAATGAGAACATCGATGTTCTTCTCAACCGCCAGGCGACCGGCAAAGAAAATCCGCATCAGAGAGGTATCCTTTTCGATAACCTCTGCCTCGTGCAGCTCATAGTCTGAAGCCTCAATACCGTTAGATACCGGTATCACAGGCCTGCGGAAATGCCCCGAATCTTTCATTGCCTGAGCCGCAATGGGGGTGGGGGTGGTGACAACTTGTGCCCGCTCAAGAATCCTGCGCATATCGCCCCAGCTGAACTTGGCAAAAGCGTCATTGAACCAGCGGGGAAAGGGCAGGAAGGGGTCAAGGTTTTCAGGCATAAAGTGGTTGGTCGCCACAATGCGTATACCCCGCTTTTGTGCCTGCAAGACCAAAACCCGCCCCACAATATAGTGGCACTGCACATGCACTACATCGGGCTTAACCCGGTCAAGAATCTGTCCAACCCTCTTCCAAATACCCCAGGGCGTGCAGATACGGATATAGGGGTGGGTGGGCGGATGGTGGGAGACCAGGCGGTGCTCGGTGACGCCGTCCACCTCCAAAGTCTCGTTCTTGGCCTCGCGGGGATTAGCCGCCACCACGTGAACCTCGTGCCCCCGATCTCGCATCGCATGAGCTAAACGCTGCCCAAACTGGGCAGCACCGTTAATATCAGGCGGGTAAGTATCTGCGCCAATCATAATTTTCAGGGGCTTATCAGTCATAGAACATGAGCCTACCGGTAGAGCCAGGCGCGTTCAAACAGACCTACCGCAAGCGGAGGAAGTCACCCGCAACATCGTCCTTAGGTATGAAAAATCGGGCCCTTCCTGTGAGGAAGAGCCCGATTAAGAATCCCGTATTACTTGCGACGAATCAGCTTGCCCAAGAATACGAAGAAAGCGCTAATTGAAGCTGCCAAAGTTGCGAATGAACCCCAACGTGCCTTCAGAGTCTCGGTATCAGATGCGTTCTGCACCAGACGACGGGAACCGTCAGCAGCAGTGTGAGGAATGTTCGCTGCGCTGGTCTTGGCACCGTCTACCAGACCCTTGGCATCTGCCTTAACGTTGTTACCGTAGGTATCAACATCATCGCGTAGAGACTTCAGGTGCTCGCGGCGCTGCTTGGTGCGCAGTTCCAGCTGCTCCTGGTTAGCGGTTGAAGCAGTTGACTCGTGGCCTTCCTTCTGCTTCTCAGCCTCAGCCTTAGCGGCCTTCTTCTCTTCCTTCTCGCGAGCCTTTTCAGCCTGCTCACGCTTAACGCGGGAAGAAGTCATGTCAGAACCGTGCTTGAGCACACCCAGGTCGTAGAGAACGTTGAAGAGAGCTGACTCGGGCTTGAGCGGCATCTGCTTCATAATCATCTTGTAACCGGCGAAAGCAAGAATTGCCATCAGAATCAGGCACACCAGAGCCAGCAGAAGGGCTGCCAGCCAGGTAGGCATAACCTGCCCCAGACCGTGAATTGCAGCTGACACCAGAGCAATCAGAGCAATCAAGCCGAAGAAAAGACCCACACCGGCGACGGCTGCGCCCTTACCCAGGGCCTTGCCCTTGGTAATCATCTCAAGCTTGGCAATCTGAACTTCGTCTTTAAGCTGCTTGGGGGTCAGACGACCCATCACCTTAGCGGCGTCGGCAGTGCTTGCAACGCTTGCCTTCAGCCCGTTGAACTTGGACTTCAGACCGCCAACCAGAGGTGACCTGCGCTCAGCCCGAACGCTTTCAGTCTGCACCGACTCGTGACGAGCCTGGTTGCCGGCCATGCCAGCTACCGGCACGTTCTGACCGCGCAAATCCTGAGCCTTCTCCGCCGCAAAAGGATCAACAGGGTTCTGAGTGCCCTGTGCCTTCTCAACGCGCTCGCTTGCCACGGGAGCCTGGGTAGGCGCACCGGTAGCACCGGCGCCAGCGGTGTTAGTGTTCAGTCGCTGAGTCTTTTCGTCAACAGCGGTGTTGGTCTCGCGCACGTCGTCAACATCAACATGCTCAGGGTTAACAGCATCTGCCGCAACACCCTCGGGCTTACCGTTTGTGGCCATACCCATACCTCTCTAAAAGTAAGTGTGCTTTTGGTACTAGCTTATCAGCTCCCCGCTCACAGGGAGTTTTACACATCAACCATAAAGGAAAAATATTTATGACTCTCTTCTCAGACGGTGCCAGCAGAGAAAAAGTCCCGCGCTAGTTCCCAGGCATACAAAAATGGCCGGCTCTGAAGGTTAGGCTCAGAAGCTGACCTTGGCCCTCTCCCACCCAAAACTCAAGCACCTGCGATATAGGGCATTCCTGGATTTTACGCTGAAACAAGCTCTCGGTACACGTAGATTCCCGCTGAAGAGCCACAGGTACAAGCACAGTCCTTAGGGTACAAGCGTGGTCCCTGAGTACAAGACAATACTTGTACTCAGGGACCACGCTTGTACCCTAGATAGTCCGACAAGAAGAAACTTGCACCTTACCACTACCATGCTTTCCCGAGAGGCCATTTTTATACCGAAAATTGGAGGAAAACGGTCTAAAAATGGCCACTCGGCGATATGCAACGGAAGCGGCGACTCGGCGCGCTTGCCTATTCCTGGCAGATACCCAGCATGTTAGATGAGGCGCTTTTCTGCCGCTTTCTCGGGTGACACGCCCGGGGTGGGGCACACATCTCTGCTTATACCCTGAGTCCGCGTAGCGGGTTACTGGGCATACAAAAATGGTCGGCTCCGAAGAACCGACCATCTGTTTTGCTCCCCCGACTGGACTCGAACCAGATGAGCCGGGCGGGTGCGAGCGCGCGAGCACATCAGAGCCCGGTGAATCCGCGTAGCGGGTTACTGGGCATACAAAAATGGCCGGCTCCGAAGAACCGACCATGTGTTTTGCTCCCCCGACTGGACTCGAACCAGTAACCCTTCGATTAACAGTCGAATGCTCTGCCAATTGAGCTACGGGGGAATGTTTGCCGTTCCGGCTTTGATCTCTCATCGCCGCAACGAGTAATTACTCTACACAGGTTTTTTTGCCCGCGCAAATCGAAAGTGGAATTTTCTGGGTAACCTCAATCACAGGCTAATCCTGCCCTTCCATGATGGTGCGGCGGCGCAGCTCAAGGTCGAGCAGTTCCCTTTGAATCCGGCTGAATTCCCCGGAATCGGTTGAAGGGTTGAGGCGCTGTAGCTCCATGAGAAGGTCAGACTTTTGTCTGTTAATTTGCTGCTCAAAAAGCCGGTTCAGAATATCGTGCACGTAGCGCGCGAGCTGCTCCTCGGTGCGGGCGGGGATGGGTGAGACGGTCAGCTCTGCCAGCAGGGCATGCACCTGCTCAGGCGCGTGGGAACGCACAGAGTTGACCCAGGTACTACCGGGCTGGGGCACTATCTCAGAGGCAGCGCCAATAATTCCTTCAGCAAGGCCGCCGTGCATCCGGTAGCGGAACTGCACCTGGGCAAGCTCCTGCCACTGGCTCACCGACAGGTAGTGGGGCAGCTGAATCACGACTTCCAGCGCCTCCCGTTCCATTCGAGCAACCGGGTCAGCTAGATCGGGAATCTCAAAAGGATTTTCTTCTCGGACGGCGGCCGCCTGCTCTTCGCGCTCTGCCGCCTGCCGCGCGTCCTGCTCTGCCTGTGCCCGCTCCCGCGCGCTCACCTGCGGGTGATTCACTGCGTAGGTAACCGCCCGCTGAACCTCGTCGGTGTCGATGCCCAGCCAGCCTGCGACCTCCCGAATATAGGCGGGCCGGAGCGCGCGGTCTTTAATACCCGCCAGAATGGGAGCTGCGGCGCGCATGGCGCGCACCCGCCCCTCGAGGGTCTGCAAGTCGTAATTGCCGATGGTCGCCTGGAGAGCGAATTCAAAGAGAGGACGCCGGTTGGCCACCAGCGAGCGCACGGCGGCGTCGCCTCGGGCCAGGCGAAGATCGCAGGGGTCCATGCCGTCTTTGGCAACAGCCACGTAGGTCTGGGCCACGAACTTTTGGTCTTCTTCAAAGGCATGCAGGGCGGCTTTCTGCCCGGCGGCGTCGCCGTCGAAGGTGAAGATGACCTCTCCCCCGCTGCCGTCGTCGGATATTAAACGACGCACCACCTTAATATGGCCGGCACCAAAGGCGGTGCCGCAGGTTGCCACGGCGGTATCTATGCCGGCGAGGTGGGCGGCCATTACATCAGTGTAGCCCTCAACCACCACAATCTGCTTCTTCTTGGCGATATTACGCTTGGCAAGGTCTAGGCCGTAGAGCACCTGGGACTTCTTATAGAGCTGGGTTTCGGGGGTATTGAGGTACTTGGGCCCCTGATCGTCGTCATAGAGCTTGCGGGCGCCAAAGCCAATCACTTCCCCGGCAATACCGCGAATCGGCCACATAATTCTGCCGCGAAAACGGTCGTAGAGGCCGCGGTTTCCACGGGAAAACATGCCGGTTGCCTCTAGCTCTTCATCGGTAAACCCTTTGTTGCGCAGGTACTTGAGCAGATGGTCCCAGCCGCGCGGTGCAAAACCCACGCCAAAGGTCCGGGTGGCCTGTGGGTCAAAGCCGCGAGCGCCCAGGAACTTCTGCGCTTCGCGAGCCGCCGGGGTATAGAGGTTACGCTGATAAAACTCCGCGGCAATTTTATGGGCATCCAGCAGGCGCTGACGGCGGCCCACCTCTTCGCGGCTCATGCCCGAGCCCTGCTCATAGTGGAGCTCGTAGTTAATCCGGGCGGCTAGCTTTTCGACGGTCTCAGCGAAAGAGGTATGGTCCATAGCCATGACGAAAGAGATAACGTCGCCTGACTCGCCGCAGCCAAAGCAGTGATAGGTGCCCATCTGCGGACGCACGTGGAAAGAGGGGGTGCGCTCGTCATGAAAAGGGCACAGCCCCTTAAAGGAGCCGATACCCGCGCTCTTGAGGGTCACGTAGCCCTCAACAATTTCGCGAATATCGGTGCGGGAGCGTACCTCGTCTATGTCTTCACGTCGAATCAAACCTGCCACGCATATAAGTGTAGCGAAGCGGTCAAATGGGCACTTTCACCCGCGCGAACGGTGGATTTTAGGCTCTTTTTTCGCAAAATTAAGCCTAAAATCCACCGTTCGGCTCTACTAGCCTGTTCCAGCTAGAGCGTATCTGTAGTCTTCCAGTCCCTCAGGCAAATCTCCCTTCGAAGGATCTTGGACATAGGTTCGATCGGTGACGTCGTACCCCCAGAGCCAGTCAACGTATCGATACCAGTTGTTTTCGGCATTACGAAACAGCTCATTGCGAAGTAAGCGGGCAGCGCCGTCCACATGCCAAATTTCGCCCCAGAATCGCCCAAGGTTCTGCACTCGACGGCACCTGTTAACGCGCTCTGTTTCCACCTCAAGGAGAACCCTATCCCAATCCACCGCGCCGTGAGCCCTGACGAAATCCTCTGCATACTGGGCAACGCATTCAGCGTCTTCCATTGCCATCACAGCACCAGAAGCTAGGTATTGAAGGGGCGCGTGGGCCGCATCCCCTAACAAAATAATGCGACCGTTTACCCATGTGTCCACAGCTTCAAGATCAGCCATCTGCCACCATTTATCGCGCCACATCAAGGGCAAACGCGATTGAATAAAATCGGTGCAGTGGTCGTAGGCTGAGTCGAGTTCCTCGTTATTACCCCAGTCTTCAGGTACGTTTCCAATCTTCAGACCGTCCAGGTACCGCTTGGACTCAAAAACCGCCACCTGGTTAAGAAGATTTCCTCCCCGCAGAGGGTACTGAATGAAGTGGCAGTGAGGGCCTATGTATCCAATAACTGATTTAAGCCCTTTCATCTCTTCATCCTCTACTAGCGAAGAAGTTCCTCGATAAGCAACATAGGACGAGGGCACCGGTTTATCGCCGTGCATCTTAGCCCTTTGGACTGAGTGCACTCCGTCAAAAGCAAGAAAAACATCAGCCTTAAAAATATCTCCGGTGGAAAGAGAAAGCTCAACGCCTGTGCCGCTTTCTTCGTTGAAGGTATCTTCGACTTTGATTCCGTTGTGAAGGGTTGCTCCATTTTCTCGGGCTGCCTCAATTAGGGTAGTCAGCAAGTCAGAACGATGAATAACTATGTATTTTCCTCCATAGCGGTTCTCAAATTCTTCGTCGAAGGTGAGAGTTACCAAGTCAGAACCGTCCACGGCATCGCGGAAAATCATATCTTTAGGCTGAAACCCCAAATCAGTAATCCTCTGGCTGACACCCCATTTATCCAGCATTTTCCAGCCGTGGGGCCCGATTTGAAGTCCAGCACCGACCTCCTTGAATACCTTGGCGCGTTCAAAGAGCGTTACCTCCGCGCCCCGGAGTGCCAGAGCCAGTGCCGCAGCAGCACCACCGATTCCTCCTCCTGAAATTGCTATTTTTTGGCCGTGTAGGCTTTTCTGATTCATGGTTAACTCCTTTCCTTAAAACCAGCTCCCCACTAAGCAGCCTCGCGCACGTGAGCCGAGCGGCGCCGTCCTAGGGAAAGCAAGGTCAGCAGCACAGCCGAAACCGCGGCGGAACCGGCGAAGAGAACGTAGTTAGAGGCAACGCCGGCGCTTTCGTTAGCCCACTGCAGGCCCAGCAGAAGGCCCGCAAGCTGGGGAGCTGCTACCGCGCCGATTCGTCCAAAACCGAGGGCAAAGCCAAGGCCGGTGCCGCGCAGATCCTGGGGATAGTAGGTAGCAATTGCGGCGATAATCAGAACCTGGGTACCGTGGGTGCCCACGCCCGCCAGCACCAGAATAATGTAGACCAGGCCAACCGGCGGGTGCAGCAGCAGGCAGAAGAGAGCTACCGCGGCCACCGAAGCCGAGATAATAGCGGAGCGCAGGGGGCCGAAGGTGTCGCCGATCCAGCCGGTGATAAATGATCCAATGACGGCGCCGAGGTTCAGTACCAGCGTAAAGACCAGGGCTGCGCCAAAGTTATAGCCCGACTGCTGCATCAGCTTGGGCAACCAGGTACCCAGACCGTACCAGGCCAGCAGAGTAAATACGGTTGCCAGAACGAACATTACGGTAGCGAAACGGTACTCAAGGCTGAAGAGGGAGCCAAAGCCCGGGCGAGCCTTCTTAGCTGCCTTCTCTGCCTCAGCGGCTGCTTTCTCCTGCTGCGGGAAAGTTTTCAGTGCCAGGGGAAGACCGATGATGAGCGGAATAGCGGCGAAGAGGAACATAAAGCGCCAGCCCCATTCATCGTGGGTGGGCACCACGAAAATTGCTACCACCGCTGCAATTGAGCCACCGATAGGAACACCGGACATAGTCCAGGTTGCCCAGAGGGCCCGGTATCGCACCGGAGCCAGGTCAGAAACCATAGCGTTGACCGAGGGCACCAAACCGCCCAGGCCGAAGCCGGCGAAGAGGCGGAAGAGACCAAAGAGAACCGGATTGTGGCTGAAGGCGCAGAGAATGGTAAAGACCGAGAGCACCACCACCGAGAAAATGATGGCGAATTTTCGGCCCATAGCGTCGGAGATTCGCCCCAGGGCTACCGCGCCAATCATCATGCCCAAAAAGGCGGTTGAGCCTAGAGTTCCCGCCTGTGCCGGAGTGAGGCTCCACTCCTCCATAATGTGGGACTGAACGGTTCCGTAGACAATGAGGTCGTAGCCGTCAAAGACCACGAAGAACCAGCCCACCAGGGCTGCTACCAGCGGGCGACCGCTGAGACCGAAAATTGAAAATTCTGAGCGGCGGGGTTCGGTCAGCGTCTTTGCTGAGTCCGAGGACGCCGCGGGGTGAGGATTCGAGACCTCATCCTGAGTTGTTACGTGATTAGCCATGCGTCACATTTTTTAGGGTGACCCAAAACACGTGCAATAATATTCCGCAGACTGGAAAGATATTTTCAGAAGAAAGTTTATGCCGTGGATCGCCCCAAAGAGTTCCTTCAATCAGCAGACAACACCCTGCGATTAATCCTCCTCCTCCAAGAAAAACAGCAGCTCACCGTCTCCCAGGCAGCTAAAGAACTGGAGATAGGTGTCTCCACCGCCCACCGCACCCTGCAGATGCTGGTGTTTCACGAATTTGCGGTAGAAACCGAAGATAAAAGGTACATCGTGGGCCCTTCCCTTTCTCTGGGGCACAAGCGGAAAGTAGAGGGAGATCGCCTTCGCGGTATTGTTCATCCCTTCCTGCAAAAGCTAGCTAAGGAAACCGGGGAAACCTGCCATCTGGTGATTCGAGAACGCGCCCAGGTGACTTTTGTTCACAGCGTTGAAGGTACCCACCTGATTCGGGTGGGCAAGCGGGTGGGAATCACGCTACCCGCTTCCAAAAGCGCTGCGGGCCAGCACATGCTCACCCACCTCTCCACCTCCGAACTTCGGAGCCTGCACCCCCAGCTGAACGAAAGCGAATTTAGCAACCTGCGCAAAATCATTCAAAAGGCACGCTCGCAGGGATTTGGAATTAATGACGGAGACACTGAAGAAGAACTCTCAGCGGTAGGTTGCGCCCTCACCAACGAGGTGGGCGACATATTGGGAGGTATCGCTATCTCTATCCCCAGAAACAGGTTCAAGAAAAACTACCCCGCCTACGCCAGCTCCCTCATCCGGCTCAGCAGAGAAGCCAACAACACCCTGGCAAGTATTAGTAAAGATTACCTTTAGTATTCCGCTGAGCGGAAAGTAATTGTGAGCTACATAGCTCCTAACTATCTTGGACTCCGTACTCGGCATTTCCATACGTCAATGGAGATTGTGGAAAAGGAATTCGATATGCACCAAGATTCTATGAACGTTCCGCTGCCCACTCCCGAAGAGCAGGCAGAACTCAACGACATGTACGCTCAGATGGACCAGATGCACATGAAGCCGCTCTGGAACCAGATCGGCAACCTCATGCCCGAGCACCCCACCCCAGAAGCAGTTCCTTACAAGTGGGACTGGTCTACCCTGCACAAGCTGGCCGAGCGCTCGGGCGAGCTCGTTCCGGTGGGCCGCGGTGGTGAACGCCGCGCCATCGGTCTGGCCAATCCCGGCCTTCACGGCGAAACCCATGTTGCTCCCACCCTCTGGGCTGCAATTCAGTATCTAGCTCCCGGGGAGAACGCCCCCGAGCACCGCCACTCACAAAACGCTTTCCGTTTTGTGATCGAGGGCGAAGGGGTATGGACCGTGGTCAACGGCGATGCCACCCCCATGCGCCGAGGTGACTTTCTGCTGACCCCCGGCTGGAACTTCCACGGCCACCACAACATCGCCAGCGAACCTATGGCATGGCTGGACGGTCTGGATATTCCTTTCCAGTACAAAATGGATACCGGTTTCTTCGAATTCGGCACCGAACACCTCACCGATGAGGCAACCCCGGAAACCTCCCGCTCCGAGCGGCTCTGGGCTCATCCGGGTCTGCGACCCCTGGCCTTCCCCGGCGCTAAACCGTCATCTCCCATTGGCCGCTACGCCTGGGAACACACCGACGCCGCTTTGCGCGACCAGCTAGCCCTTGAAGATGCAGGTTTTGCCGGAGTTGTCTCCCCCGGCCACGCTGCCATTCGCTTCTCCAACCCCTCCACCGGCGGCGACGTCATGCAAACCATCCGCGCCGAATTCCACCGCTTGCGCGCAGGCGCCTCAACCCTGCCCATCCACGAAGTAGGCAACCGCGTCTTCCAAGTTTTCGAGGGTAGCGCAACCATCGTTATCGACGAGAAGCCCTTCGAGATCAACCACGGCGACGTCGTCGTGGTGCCCTCCTGGAAGAAGTGGCACCTCGAGGCAGGCAGCGAGGGCGCAGACCTCTTCTGCTTCAGCGACTTCCCCATCTTTGAAAAGCTCAACCTGTTCCGTTCATACTCCCCGGAAGGAATCTAAGAATGCGTCTAGCAACAATCCGCCACAAGGGCTCCACCGCAACCGTCAGGGTTGAATCTGATCACTCAGGCGTGCTGGTAGACGGCTACGCCAGCGTGGGCGACCTGCTGAAGCAGGACGACTGGTATAAGGTAGCCGAGACCGCCAACGGCGAGAAGGTCACCTTTGAGGAGAAGGACCTTGACGCCGTTGTGCCCGCCCCCTCCAAGATCGTGTGCGTTGGTCTCAACTACGCTAACCACATCAAGGAAATGGGGCGGGAGCTCCCCACCTACCCCACCCTCTTCACCAAGTACCCCGAAGCTCTCATCGGCCCCTACGATGACGTGCAGGTGCCCGACTACGCCAACTCCCAGCTGGACTGGGAGGGAGAACTGGCAGTGATCGTTGGCAAGTACGCCCGCCGCGTGAAAGCCGCCGACGCTGAAGGTTACATTGCCGGCTACGCCGTGATGAACGACTACACCATGCGCGACTATCAGTACCGCTCCGTTCAGTGGCACCAGGGCAAAAGCTTCGAGAAGTCAGCCGGCTTCGGCCCCTGGATGACAACCACCGACTCCTTCGAATTCGGTGGCGAGCTGGCAACCTTCCTCAACGGTGAGAAGATGCAGACCACCCCCACCGATGACCTGGTCTTCAAACCCGCCGACCTCATCGAATACATCTCTCACATCTACCCGCTCAACCCCGGCGACGTCATTATCACCGGCACCCCCGGCGGAGTCGGCCACGCCCGCGACCCCAAGCGCTACATTGGTAATGGAGACGTCGTAGAGGTCAGCATTGAAGGCCTAGGCTCAATCGCTAACAAGACCGTCTTCGAATAAACCGTTTTCACCAGCAAAGGAGCCGACCGGTGGCAAGTTTTCATGATCTCCCCCGAGAAGAACGCATGACTTTGGCGCTACGCGGTACCGCCCACTACACGCAGCAAGTATCGCATATCACCGAGGATGAACTGGGCGAAGAAACCAATCTCGAGGGATGGACACGGGCCCACATCATTTCCCACGTCAGCTATAACGCCGCGGCGCTGTGCAACCTGGTGGAGTGGGCAACCACGGGGGTGGAGACTCCCATGTATTCCTCCCCCACCGCCCGCAACGAGGAAATCGAGTACGGCACCACCCTGCCACCGGCTGCGCTCTTTAACCTGCACGATCACACGGTTGCGCGGCTAACTGCGGCTTGGAATTCGATGGACGACGCCGCCTGGGGCCACCAGGTGCGCACAGCTCAGGGCCGCACAGTCCCGGCTGAAGAGATGCTCTGGATGCGCTCGCGGGAAGTCTGGATTCACGCTTTCGACCTGAATAAGGGGGCCACCTTTGAGCAGATTCCCACAATTATTCTTCAGACTCTAATTCCCGAGATTCTTGCCAAGTGGGGCGATCAGGCTGATTTCACCCTGATCGACACCGATTCTGGGGAGCGTTACGGAACCGGTTCCACCGAGATTCGGGGAAGTCTCGCCGGGCTGGCCCGCTGGGCTTCGGGCCGCGGTTCTGCCGGTGTTGATACCGACCTTGAGCCACCGCGCTGGCTCTAGGCTCTTTCCCCTTGGCGCGAGCGGTGGATTTTAGGCTTAATTTTGCGAAAATTAAGCCTAAAATCCACCGTTCGGCTACCAGAGCGGCTTATCTCCCAGGCCCCAGTGATTGCCTGTAATTCGTTTATAGAGGTTCACCGCAGACCGGTCGGTCAGCGAGGCCACCTGGTCAATCACCAGTCGCAGTCGGGCGACGTCGTCATTGGGCCCCAGCTCCCGCAGATCGGCGGCAAAAACCGGATCGAGGTAGTCGGGGTTATCCAGAAGCGCCTCAACCAGCAGAGTCAGAATCTCCTGCTGGTTTTCATAGTGGGGCTGGGCGTCGCGAACGGTCATCACAAAAGTGGTGGCGATGCCCTTCATCACGGCGATTTCGTGCTCGGTTTTCTCGGGAACTATCAGCTGCGCCGAGTAGCGGGTCAGCGGTCGGTCGTAGCCGAATTTCTCGCGGGTTGTCTCCATCGAGGTGGCGGCGAATCGCCCGATCACCTTAGAAGTCAGTGCCTTGAAAGCCGCCATCGATGCCCTGGTGCCGCTCATATAGGGCACCCAGCAATCCAGCGATTCCAGCCGGGTCAACGCGGCGTCGAGCTCATCGTCGCTTGCCCGCGGCAGGTACCACTGGCGGGTTTTCTCAAAAACTTTCTCGCGGTTCTTTACGTTGCGCAGCTCCTCTAACTGCACGTGGCCGCCGAACACCGCGTCTTCAACATCGTGCACCGAATAGGAAATGTCGTCGGCTAGGTCCATGACCATTGCCTCCATGCACTTCTGCTTGGGGTTCGCGCCGGCTGCTGCGGCTTCTGCGCGGAACCAGTCGTAGACCCGCCGGTCGTCGGGGTAGACGCCGAATTTTTTGTTAGGACGGCCGTCGGGGCGGGCGGGTGCCTCATCGAGGGTCCAGGGGTACTTGCAGGTTGCATCGAGGGTGGCTCGGGTGAGGTTGAGACCGGCTGAGCCCCCGTCATGACGAATGACCTTGGGCTCCAGGCGGGTTAGCAGGCGCAGGGTTTGGGCGTTGCCCTCGAAGCCTCCGGCGTCTGAGGCAAGTTTGTTCAGGGCTGTCTCGCCGTTGTGGCCAAAGGGTGGGTGCCCCAGGTCGTGGGAGAGGCAGGCGGTATCGACCACATCGGGGTCGCAGCCGAGCATCCGTCCCACTTCACGGCCAATCTGTGCCACCTCAAGGGAATGGGTAAGGCGGGTGCGCACAAAGTCGTCAGTATCTGGATCCATGACCTGGGTTTTGGCGCCCAGTCTGCGTAGGGCTGAGGAGTGCAGAACCCGCGCCCGGTCGCGTTCAAAAGCAGACCGGTAGACGTTTCGATGCAGTTCAGGCACCCAACGTTCAGCATCGACCTCGGTATAGCCTGCCGTGGGGGCAAGCTCTGAACCGGGAACCATTCCGTCTTCGGGTTCAATGATTTTGCTCATGCTGTCAGTTTAGCGGGGCTCACTTCAGCTCACGAATACCCCTTTTCAGAACCAGTGATAAGCATTACACTCTTTTGTATATACATTTAAGGGGTGAATAATGACCGAGCACTACATTGCCGAAGAGAAAACGGCAGCGCTGGCAACCGTCCGTGGCCCTGGCACCGCCAAAGATGCCATTAAATTAGTCTTGCTTTCGCTGTTTGGTATCTTCGTCTTCTTTGTACCCGTTGAGTTCCAGGGCAAATCCTCCATTCCGCTTGACCACGCGGTGACCATCGTCAAGAACCTGCTAGGCCCCGTAGCTCCCTGGCTCATGCTGGCGCTCATCTGCCTGGGAACGATTCGCCCCTTCATCACGGGCACCTGGAAACAATCAGCAACCAAAGCGATTTTCGCTTTCCTCAACATCCCTGGTCTAGTAGCCGCCGTCCTGATGCTTACCGCTCCCCCAGCCTGGCTGGCTGATGAGTCAATCGGTCCCTTCCTCTGGGTCACACTGGTTCAGTCAGTAGGACTAATTGTGCCCATCGGCGCTATTTTTCTGGGGTTCCTCATCGGCTTTGGTCTTATGGAGTTTGTGGGGGTCTTTGTTCGCCCCATTATGCGCCCCGTCTGGAAAACTCCCGGCCGTTCTGCTGTGGACGCCGTCGCCAGTTTTGTTGGCTCCTATTCCCTGGGCCTGCTCCTGACCAACCGCATGTATAAAACCGGTGGCTATACCGCCAAGGAGGCAGCGATCATCGCCACCGGCTTCTCCACCGTTTCGGTTACTTTCATGGTGGTTGTTGCTAAGGCACTGAATATCATGGACCACTGGCTGCTCTACTTCTTCGTTTCCCTGATAGTGACCTATCTGGTCACCGCTATTTCGGTGCGTATTCCTCCCCTTTCCACCATTCCTAACGACTACTATCCGGGCTCCACACCCAGCCCCGAAGTCGAGATTAAAAAGGGTAAGTTCCTGCATGCCTGGGCTCAGGCACGCGGCACTTTGCAGAGCTCTCCCGGTGTTTTCAAAACCATGTGGCTGAACTTTAAAGACGGGATTCTCATGGCATCGGCCATTCTGCCCTCCATTATGTCTGTGGGGCTGATTGGCCTTTTGCTCTCAAAATACACCCCGCTTTTTGACTGGATGGGCTGGATTTTCTACCCCATCAACTCCCTTCTGGGGTTCAGCGACCCTACCAACACCGGTAAAGCGCTGAGCCTGGGCCTGGTTGAAATGTTCCTGCCCGCAGGCCAGATGGGCGCGGAAGCACCCACCGTTGACGCTTTCATCATTGCGGTAGTCTCTGTGTCAGCGGTTATCTTTCTCTCGGCCATGGTGCCTTCAATCCTGGCCACAGAAATTCCCATTTCTTTCTGGAAGCTGATTGTCATCTGGTTCGAACGAGTCATTCTGAGTCTGGTGCTCACCGCTCCCCTGGCCCATCTCATCCTCGGCCAGGTTTAAAGAGACAGGGTCTAGCCGCCCGAGACGTCCAGTTCTGCACCGGCAAGACCCAACCGCTCGGCGTCCCCCAGCACTCGCGAATCCAACCAGCCCTGCGGCAGGTGGGGCTTCTTGGGTGAGCCCGCGCGGCCACGGGGGCCCTCCACCGGCGCACCGGGGTAGCCAATCGAGTGGTCCAGCTCAGCCAGATACTCGCGGAAAGATGCCAGATCGGGAACGGTCGCCATCTTCGAGCGCAGCTGTCCGCCCACGGGGTAGCCGTGGAAGTACCAGGCTACGTGCTTGCGGATCTCGCGCAGACCCTTGGCTTCATCGCCGAAGGTCTCCACCAGCAGTTCAGCGTGGCGGTAAATCATATCCGCCACCTCAGAAACGCCGGGGCGGAAGCGCTCTTCGGAGCCCTCAAAAGCGTTCTGCAAATCGCCAAAGAGCCAGGGGCGGCCCTGGCAACCCCGGCCCACCACAATGCCGTCTACGCCGGTTTGTTCCACCATAGAAATTGCATCTTCTGCGGAGAAAATATCGCCATTGCCCAGAATCGGAACATCGGGAATCGCCTCGCGCAGATCGGCAATAGCGTTCCAGTCGGCATGGCCCGAGTAGCGCTGTTCGAGGGTGCGCCCGTGCAGAGCAATACCCGCAACCCCGGCGTCCCGAGCAATCTTTGCCGATTCAATGAAGGTCAGGTGGTCTTCGTCAATGCCCTTGCGCATTTTGATGGTCAGCGGAATATCGTTGCGAGAGGCCTCCTTCACGGCGGTCTCTACAATCGCGGTAAAAAGGTCGGTCTTCCAGGGCAGAGCCGAGCCACCGCCCAGCTTGGTTACTTTGGGCACCGGGCAGCCAAAGTTGAGGTCGATGTGGTCTGCGCGGTCTTCCTCGACCACCATCCGCACGGCCTTACCCACGTTGACGGCGTCCACACCGTAAATCTGGATGGAGCGAATCGCCTCGTCGCTGTCGTGCTCGATGATGCGCAGAGACTCAGGACGACGCTCCACCAGGGACCGTGCGGTGACCATCTCGGTCACGTAGAGGCCACCACCGTATTCACGGCAGAGACGGCGGAAAGCCTTGTTGGTTACACCTGCCATAGGCGCCAGCACCACCGGTACATCGATGGTGTGCTTGCCCAGGTTCAGGGGAGGTAGTTTCAGCTGCTTTGAACGGGGGGCGATAGTTTCAGTCACCTAGCAATTTTCGCACACTCCCTAGTACCCGGGCGATTGGGATTGCTCACAGAATTTTTGAGGGTAAGGAAAGTTTTTCTTGACAGACAAGCAAGTATCGAGGAAAGTGTGTAATGTAAAGATTTTTTGACAGAACCACATGTCAGGAGGTGAATCATGGAAAACTCCGACCCCCTGCTCGAACGGGTACGCGAGGCGCAGACAGCCGTCACCGCCGCCAGCCGCAGTCTTGAGGACGCCGTGGGGGAAGCCCGACTCGCCGGGGCAACCTGGCAGCAGATCGGAACGATACTC
This sequence comes from Rothia aerolata, assembly GCF_014635585.1. GTDB lineage: Bacteria > Actinomycetota > Actinomycetes > Actinomycetales > Micrococcaceae > Rothia > Rothia aerolata. Next base: position 244,745 of record NZ_BMDC01000002.1, on the reverse strand, counting down.
GGCGTGACCAAGCAGGCCGCATCACAGCGTTTCCATGAGACAAGGGTCTATAACGCTTCTTCCCTTGATCAAATCCAGAAAGAACTACAGCAAATAGCCGATGAGGTTTTTGCTGCGCTGGCCCACTCAGACATAGAGCGGGTGCACGCTTTAATGACCTACGCGGCAGCGCGGTTGCTCTCCAAACGAAAGATTTCTAAAGTCTGGCACTCCGTAATTGACTCCGTGGGACCCTTTATTGAGGTTCAGCGCTCGGTGATTGAATGGACCGGCTCCCAGTATGTTCTCACCTTTCGGCTCCGCCATGACCACGGGGAACCGGTTGGCCAAATCGCCTTCAACAAAGCTAAGAAAATTACAGGACTGGTGATCTACCTTGATGACTCAACAGAACTCCCCTGGTAATACCTCCAAGACCGCCGTGGTACTAACCATTGCTAGCTGGATTATCTTCGGGATTCTTATGTTTCTGCGAAGTGACGACCTTTTCAAGTCATCCATCTGGACTCTGGCAGTTGCTATTTTCAATGTGGGCCTATTTCTAGATTTACGCAAAGGCTTCAGTCTAGTGCGATGGTCGCCACTAAGAACCTTTCTCGCGGTGATTGCCAGCCATCTATTCTCGTGGATTATCTTTCCAGAATCACCGGCCCAGGTTGTCTTCACTTTCATGATTGCCCTTTTTGCTTCTCGCCTCTCAATGGATCCCAAAGACTCTAAGAAGTCCCGCACCGCCAAAGATCTGGGCGTCTAATGGATGATCTTCGGGTAGAGAAAGTTCTTCGAGCAGTGGAGTGTATCCCCAGAGGCAAACTTGCCACCTACGGCGATATTGGGGCAATCACCGGCGAATCTCCGCGGGTGGTGGGTAACCTGCTGGCCCGCTGGGGGTCTAATGTTGCCTGGTGGCGGGTATGCAATGCCAAAGGCGAGATTCCCGGCCACTTCAACGAGGCACTCCCCCACTGGAGGGAAGAGAATATTTCGCTCAACCCGGCAGGCACAGGTGCGCAGCTTAAATCCCACCGGATTGAGCTAGAAGAACTCGAGGTGCACTGGAAGAAAGCCACCGCGGACCTCACCTAACACGCGGCAGCCAGTTCGACAGCGCCGTCCTTAGATAAAGACCGACACCCGCAAGGCCGGGGCACCCCGCTAGTGGTGCAGAAAAGCGGTTTCCGGTTGCAAACTCGCAATCGGAAACCGCTTTTCTGCACCAGTCACCTGGGCAGCCTAAAACCCTAAGGAGTCGGGCGACCACCGGTGATGCCCAGGGTCTCACCGGAGACATAGGATGCTTCTTCAGACGCCAGGAACACATAGGCTCCGGCAATCTCGGCGGGCTGGCCTGCGCGCCCCAACGGGGTATCCAGGCCAAACTGGGTCAGCTTCTCCTGGGGCTGGCCGTGGCTGGGTTGCAGAGGAGTCCAGAAGGGGCCGGGAGCCACAGCATTCACGCGAATACCGCAGGGACCCAGAGCCTGAGCCAAACCCTTGCTGAAGTTATTCTGAGCTGCCTTGGTCAGTGCGTAGTCCAGCAGGGTCTCCGAGGGGTCATAACCCTGAATAGAGGAGGTGAAGATAATGGAAGAGCCGGGCTTCATGTGCGGTACCGCCGCCTTGGAAACCCTGTAGGAAGAATAAATATTTGACTTCATGGTCAAATCAAAATCTTCATCGGAGAGGTCTTCAAAGTTCTCGTGCCACACCTGGCGCGATGCGTTATTGACCAGAATATCCAGGCCGCCAAAGGCTTCTACGGTGTCTTCAACAATCTTCTGGCACTGGGCCAGCTCAGTGAGATCGCCGGGCAGGGCAAGCGCCTTGCGGCCAGCCTTTTCAATCTGCTCGATAATACGCTCAGCATCGGGCTCTTCAGCGGGCAGGTAGGAAATCGCAACATCCGCTCCCTCGCGAGCATAGGCGATAGCTACCGCTGCGCCCAGACCGGAATCACCGCCGGTAATCAGGGCCTTGCGCCCCTCGAGACGCCCGTGGCCCACATAGCTCTCAATACCCAAATCGGCAAGCGGAGTCATTTTAATATCCAGACCCGGCTCGGGCTGGGTCTGCTCCGGGGGCTCAATCGCATCGTACTTGGTGCGAGGATCCTGCATTGCACTCATTCTGTGCTCCTTACGGGCGAGTTGGAGTTTCGCCCACGCTTCTCAATAGTTTGGTTCTTGGCCGGTATAAAAAACTCCCCGCACTCTGATGAAGAATACGGGGAGTTTTATCAAGCTAGCAAAGCTAACCGAGTTGAATTAGCGGCGGTTCTTCTCGTCGCCCTCAACTACGATTTCTTCCTTGCGAACTTCACCGGATACGCGCTCGGTGTCGTTGTGGACTTCCTTGCCCACAGACACGCGCTCGGTAGCAACGGTCTCGGTGGAAACAACGGGGCGCTCCTCGTGAGCGGTCACGGTAACGTCAGCCTGTGCTTCCTTGGAGTCGAAGTCGTAGCCGTCTACAACCTTGCCGTCCTTGATGTCGGTGCGCTCAACGTGAATCTCTTCGCGACGAACGGGAACCTCAACGGTCTCGGTGTCGCTGTGAACAACCTTGCGCAGACGAACCTTGCCGGTTTCGCGAGCGGAGGTGTTGGTGGAAACGTTCAGGCGCTCCTCGTGAGCCACGACGTCGCCATCACGGTTCAGGTCAGCGTCTGCACGGTTGCGGTCAGCTGCTACGCGGTCGCGGTCAAGGTCAGCATCGCGGCGGTCGGTATCGCGACCTGCAACACCTGCGGTGCCCGCTACGCCAGCGGTACCTGCGGCAGTGCCAGCGTTGCGCTCGGTGTACTCACCGTTGTTGTAGTTAGCACCGTTGTTGGAGAGTGAGTAGTACTCGTAGAGACGCTGCTCTTCTGCGGGTGAGAGTTCGCCATCTTCAGCGATGTTCGGAGCGTCCTTAACGTATTCCTTGGTGAAGGGAACAGTTACATCGTCGCCATTGAACTTCGCCTGGTTGACGGGAACGAAAGACTCGTTGGTACCGAACAGGCCGGTGTTTACGGTAACGAAAGTGGGCTCTGAGGTATCAGCGTCAACGTATACAACGCCAACCTTACCGATCTTCTCGCCGTCCTGACCGTAAACAGTGGAGTTACGGAGCTGCTCGACAATGTTGTTGTTAGCCATCGTGGAATAACCTCTATTTTCTGTGATTACTTCTTTTACTGACACGCGGATCGGAGCCTTTTTGCTTCGATCCTTGACGCATCGACCACCACAATCATAAGCAGGCTCAATATCTAAAAACAAGCCTACTGAATAAATTAGCCACCCTGCTTATCAGTGATTCAGCTTACTAAAATACCCGCCACCCCCTGCAAACACAGGGTTGTGGCGGGCATCAACAGCTCACAAAAAGATTTTTATTTTTCTGCAACCACCAGCGTGTCTTCCTCCACGCTGGCAGCCCCCATCTTCAGCAGAGGCTCGATCATGGTTGCCAGATCTTCCATAGAGTCGTCCACCTCAAGAGTGACCGGGTACTGGGCAACCAGCAGGGAAAGCACCTGCATAATGGCCTCCCGGGCTCCGGGGTAGTCAAAGTCGTAACCGATCAGAACCTCCGTCGCGGCATCGTCGGGAATCTGAAAATCAGGGGAATCCTGCTCGAAGGGGCGGTAGCTCACCGCAAAGGCTTTAATATCGCCCTTCTTGCCCTCGCGACGAGCCTCAATAATTTGATCCCGTAGCACCACGGCACCGAGCGCCTCTGCCTCATCTGAGAGGAAGAGCCTGTTCACCCTGCCAATTGAAATTTCAGCCGGAGGATCCCACTGATGCGAGCGACGGTAGAAGTCCCAGAATTTTTTAGTCAGCTCAACCGAGCCGGTTGCAATATCTTCAATGGCCTGGGTCGGTTGGTCGTCGTCATTAATGCGTAGCGGCACCGGGGGCACCGAGCCTGCCTCCACCCGCACGGTGCGTGAGCGCTGGATTTCGCGCAACCCTGAGGCTGCGGCGAAGGCAGCTCCCGATGAACCCACCGCAACTTTTGCGCGCAGGGAGGTAACTCCGGACGGCGCTGAGGCGGCTTCGGCGCGTAACCGCTGCAAGAGCTCGGTTCCCAATCCGTTCCGCCGATGGTCAGGAGCCACCTCAACGTAGGCCCACAGGTGGCGGTTGTGCAGGGAAGTCTCGTAGACGGTAGCAGCAGCCACGGGAATGCCCTGGTGTTCTGCCACCAGGGTGCGGCGCCAGGGGGCCTCGTCTGAATCTACCGCCAGCATGGTACGAAACGACTGCTGCGGACCGTTTTCAACGTCTGACCACACCTGGAGCAGGGCTAGGTCATCACCCTCTTGCCAGGGACGGAAACTAAAATCGCTCAAAAATTCTCCTTAAAAAGAGACGGGGCTTCTTCTTTCTGCCATTATACGGGGGCTAGTTTTAGCCCCTTCTAAACACAGACAATCGCAAAGTTTATTCCCGATTCTTCCCAGGTTTACAACAGATGAGTAGCATTAGCTTTCCAGGTAGAAAAGCTCTGACAAGGAAAAATATTTAAATTTGAGTTCTAGCCACTTTTTCTTTGCCCGCTAGACAAAAGAGGCAAAGACCGAGTTCATAAAGCACCCCTAGGCTCAGGAATATGACTTCACCGTTTGCGCACAAGCCCACCCTCACCGGACAACTGGTAGAGCTCCGCCCCTTTGACTTAGCAGCAACCGACGCCATGATAGAAATTCTGGCCGAGCCCGAGGTCATGGCTAAGACCGGCTCGGTCTCCTCAGACGAAGAAAGCACCACCCACCGCTTCAATGAACAGCGCCTGCGCTCCTGGTACTGTTCGAGAAATGCCCAGACCGACCGCCTCGATTTGGCGATTTTTGACCTTGCCCACCAGAACTACGTGGGCGAGACCGTACTCAACCACTATGACCCCCACAACCGCTCGGCCAACTACCGCATTGCTATCGGCGCCAGCGGCCAGGGCCGTGGCCTGGGCACCGAGACCACCCAGCTGATTGTGGACTACGGTTTCGAGCACCTGGGGCTGAACCGGATTGAGCTGGAAGTTTTCGAGTTCAACACCCGCGCCCGCTACGTCTACTCCTCCTGTGGTTTCGTGACCGAAGGACGACGCCGCCAGGCGCTCTTCTTCAACGGTAACTTCCACGACTCCCTGATTAAGTCGATTATCCGAAGCGACTGGGAGGCATCAAGACACACAGATGCCCTCAGCACCGATTTCAAGCTGGCAGTAGCCCTCTAGGAAAAAGCCCAGCCGCCACGCACAAAGCCGCCCTCCCCGCGAACGGGGAGGGCGGCGTCGTCCTGAAATAAAAGTCAGAAGAGACTAGCCCAGCAGCTTATCTGCCAGGTAAGACTTCACCTGATCCAGGGAGACTCGCTCCTGGGTCATGGTGTCTCGCTCGCGGATAGTCACAGCCTGATCCTCGAGGGTATCGAAGTCAACGGTGATGCAGAAGGGGGTGCCGATCTCGTCCTGGCGGCGGTAGCGGCGGCCAATCGCACCGGAAGTATCGTAGTCAACGTTCCAGTTCTTAGTCAGTTCAGACTGGAGCTTCTGGGCGGTGGGAACCAGCTCTTCCTTCTTAGACAGGGGCAGAACCGCGGCCTTGACCGGAGCCAGGCGGGGGTCGAGCTTGAGCACGGTGCGCTTGTCTACGCCGCCCTTGGTGTTGGGAGCTTCGTCCTCAACGTAGGCGTCTACCAGGAAGGCCATCATAGAGCGGGTCAGGCCGAAGGAGGGCTCAATCACGTAGGGCACATAGCGCTCACCGGAGGCCTGGTCGAAGTATTCCAGCTTGGCGTTGGAGTGCTTGTTGTGTACACCCAGGTCGTAGTCAGTGCGGTTAGCAACACCCATGAGCTCGCCCCAGGGGTTGCCCTGGAAACCGAAGTTGTACTCGAGGTCGATAGTACCGGCTGAGTAGTGGGCGCGGTCTTCGGCGGGAACGTCAAACTTGCGCATGTTATCGGGGTTAATACCCAGGTCAACAAACCAGTTCCAGCAGTCATCGACCCACTTCTTGAAGTGCTCATCAGCCTCGCTGGGGTGCACAAAGTATTCGATTTCCATCTGCTCGAACTCGCGGGTACGGAAGATGAAGTTACCGGGGGTAATTTCGTTGCGGAAAGCCTTACCGATCTGACCGATGCCGAAGGGGGGCTTCTGGCGGGCGGCAGTAACCACGTTGTTGAAGTTGACGAAAATACCCTGGGCGGTTTCGGGGCGCAAGAAGTGCAGGCCCTCTTCGTTGTCTACCGGGCCCAGGAAGGTCTTCATCAGGCCCGAGAAGTTCTGGGGCTCGGTCCACTGACCCTTGTTGCCACACTTGGGGCAGTTGATGTCTGCCATGCCGTTCTCGGGCTGCTTGCCGTGCTTGTCTTCGTAGGCCTCAATTAGGTGGTCCTGGCGCAGGCGGGTGTGGCAGGAAAGGCACTCTACCAGCGGGTCGGTGAAGGTTGCCACGTGGCCCGAGGCCTCCCAGACAGCCTTGGGAAGAATAATGGAAGAGTCCAGACCCACCATGTCTTCACGGCCGCGCACGAAGGTCTGCCACCACTGCTGACGAATGTTTTCTTTCAGCTCAGCACCCAGCGGGCCGTAGTCCCAAGCCGAGCGGGTACCGCCGTAAATTTCACCCGCCTGAAAGACAAAACCGCGGCGCTTGGCCAGGGTGATGACGTTATCAAGGGTGGACTTCTCTGCCATTATTACTCCTTAAGCCCCGCCGCTGGATACGGCGTGCAGGGGTTGATTTCTGTCTGTGCGCCAGGTCTTCTTCAGCGCGCTATCAAGCGTACCGCATTCGGCTTTTTCCAACAGCCTATAGACTTGCACCTATGAGTGATATTGAAGAAGTTTTTATTCGAGATGAGTCCATTCGCCTGGGCCAGTTTCTCAAGCTGGCCAACCTGGTGGAGAACGGGGTGCACGCCCGCGAGCTGATTCAAGACGGCCTGGTTAAGGTCAACGGCGATATTGAGGAGGCCCGCGGCAAGCAACTGCGCCCCGGTGATACGGTGTCGCTGAACGGTATCACCGTGCGCGTGGTACAGGAGGAGTTTTAGGACGCCGCGGGGGCGAGGATTCGCCGCTCGATAAAGTCACTGACGTGGTTTAGTTCCTCGCCGGAGACCGAGTGCGCCAAGCCCGGGTAGAGGTGGAAATCCAGATCGACAGTACCCGGTAGCCAGCTGTCGGTGAAGGCCACTAGCTCGGTGTGGATTACCGGGTCTGAATCGCCGCGGCCGTAGAAGAAGGGCAGCTTCTTCTCGGTCAGTTCGGTATTCCTATAGAAGTCGCTGTCTGACTCCACCACAAAGCCGGAAAGCCCAATTACCGCGTGAATGAGATCGGGGCGGCGGCGGGCTACCGAAGAGGCAATTGCCATACCCTGAGAGAAGCCCAGCAGGGAAATACTGGCGTAGGTGTCTTTGATTTCTTTGAGGTAGTCCACCACGTAGTCGGTGGCAAGTTCCACGCCCAGGGTGTCTGTTTCGGCGGGAACCCTTCCGCCGGTCAGGGGCCACCACTGATAGCCCATGGCTGAACCGGGGATCACGGCACTGGTTGCGCTATCGGAGTCGCGGAGGGCGCCCACGGGCTGGGGTGCCCTCATAGAGATATAGGTGACGCCGCGCCGGGGCAGGTACTGTACCAGGCCCAGCAAATCGCGTTCGTGGGAGCCGTAGCCGTGAAGCAGCAGCACGGCGTGGGATTCGGGGCGTTCTTCGGGGCGGTTGGAGTATTCGATCGTATAGGTCATGGTTTCATTCTCGCCTATCTTCTAGGCGCCCGCCATCAGGTAGCCCACCGACCGTGCCAGGCGCTCGTCCTGCTCGGCAAAGGCTCGCCGCAGCAGCGCCTCAACCTGGTCTGTCTCAATGAGAAAGCCGTCGTGGCCGCAGGGGGACCGAATCGCGTGGGCCTCAACGTTGCCGGGAGCCTCGGCGGCTATGATCATGGACTCGCTGGGGAAAAAGAGGCGGTCGGTATCGACGTAGGCAATCAGCCAGTTGCAGTGGGTTCGCCCCAGGGTTTGTTTGAGGGTTCCCCGCCCGCGGGTCACGTCGTGGGTCATCAGCGCCTCGTTAATCGCCAGGTAGGAGTTGGCGTCAAAACGGTGCACAAATTTCTCGGCCTGGTGGTCGAGGTAAGACTCCACCTCGTAGCGGCCCCGGCTGGCGTTGAAATCTGCCAGAGGTTTTTCCTCCCCCTGGGGCTGGCGGCCAAAGCGGTAGTTGAGCTCGGGGGCTGACCGATAGGTGGTGTGGGCGATACGCCGGGCTATCCCCAGGCCAGCAACCGGCCCCTCGCTACCGTAGTAGTCTCCCCCGGCCCAGGCCGGGTCTGAGCGAATGGCGAGATTCTGGGTCTGGGCCCAGGCCAGCTGGTCGCCCGTGGCAGAGTGCCCCGAAGCCACCACCGCGCAGCCCTCCACCAGCTCGGGGTAGGTGGCAGCCCACTCGATAGAGCGCGCCCCGCCCAGGGAGGCTCCAATCACGTAACGCAGGGAGCGAATGCCCAGCTGGTCGAGAAGAATCCGCTCGGCCGCCACAGAATCACGAATGGTAATCTGCGGAAAACGGGAGCCGTAGGGCTTGCCGTCTGGGGCAGGCGATGAGGGCCCGGTGGAACCGTAGCAGCCACCCAGCATATTGGGTGCCAGCACAAAGTAACGGTTGGTATCAATCACGCAGCCGGGGCCAACAATCCCCGCCCACCAGCCCTCGTGGCTGGCAGCTACGCGGGCGGCGTCGTCCATCTCTTCAGTCACCACCCCGCGCGAGACGTGGGTATCGCCGGTCAACGCGTGCAGCACCAGAATCACGTTGTCGGCAGTCTCGTTCAGCTGCCCCCAGGTCTCGTAGGCAAGGGTCACATCAGGTAGCACCTGCCCGTTCTCCAGGGTGAGCTCTCCTATACGGGCGTATTTGAGCACGCCGTCTGCGCGCGGGCCGGGCTGCTCTAGCGGAAGGGGCTGGGCTGTCATCTGAAGCTCCTGTACGACTAAAAGGGGGTGAACGGGGAGAGTCTCAAAACGCCACTACGCCCCGATCTGCCCAAGGCAGGTCGGGGCGCCCAAAACGGGGTTAGCGGATAGCGTCGAAGCCGAGTTTGAGGTCAGCCAGAATATCCTCGATGCTCTCAATTCCCACTGAGAGACGGATAAAGGCGGGGTTAATACCGATCGCTTCGAGCTCTTCCACCGATGACTGCGAATGCGTGGTGGAGGCCGGGTGCACCGCCAGCGAGCGCACGTCGCCGATATTGACCAGCAGCGAGTGCAGGGAAAGTGAATCCACGAACTTCTTGGCGGTGGCGGCGTCGGCGTTTTTAAGGGTGAAGCCGAGGACGGCGCCGGGGCCGTTGGGAATGTACTTTTGGGCGAGCTCGTAGTAGGGGGAGGACTCGAGGCCTGCCCAGGTAACGGACTCCACGTCCTCGTGGTTTTCGAGGAATTCTGCGACCTTGCGGGCATTTTCGATGTGACGTTCAATGCGCAGAGAGAGGGTTTCCAGGCCGATTGCGATGTTGAAGGCGTTGGTGGGTGAGATGGAGGAACCCAAATCACGGAGCAGGGAAACCCGGGCCTTGAGGATGTAGGAGAGGTTGACTCCAAACGCGCCGTCGGCACCCAAATCGCGGGCGTAGACCAGGCCGTGGTAGCCCTCGTCAGGGGTGTTGAAGAGGGGGTACTTTTCGGGGTCTGCGCCGTAGTCGAAGTTACCGGAGTCTACAATCACACCGCCGACTGAGGTGCCGTGGCCGCCCAGGTACTTGGTGGCGGAGTGAACCACCACGTCTGCGCCAAACTTGATGGGGTTGAGCAGGTAGGGGGTGGGGATGGTGTTATCGACGATTAGGGGCACGCCTGCCTCGTGGGCTGCGGCCGCCACGTTTTCAATATCGAGCACATCGCCCTGGGGGTTGGGCAGGGTCTCACCGAAGAAGGCCTTGGTGTTGGGGCAAACCACGGCCTTCCACTGCTCAATGTCCAGGGGGTTCTCCACGAAGGTGGTCTCAATGCCCAGGTTGGCCAGGGTGTACTTCAGCAGGTTATAGGAACCGCCGTAGAGGGAGGGCGATGCCACAATGTGGTCGCCTGCACCGGCGATATTGAGAATTGAGTAGGTGGTGGCTGCCTGGCCCGATGCCAGAAGAAGGGCTCCCACACCACCCTCGAGAGCGGCAATACGGTTTTCGACGACTTCCTGGGTGGGGTTATTGAGGCGGGTATAAATCGGGCCCAGCTCAGACAGAGCAAAGCGGTTGGCTGCCTGCTCTGAATCCTTGAAGACGAAGGAGGTGGTCTGGTAGATGGGTAGAGCTCGTGCGCCGGTTGCAGGGTCAGGGCTCTGGCCCGCGTGAATCTGCTTGGTTTCAAAACCCCAGCCGTCGGGGTTTTCGGGGGTGGGTACGGTCTGGTTTGCACTCATGCTTTGCTCCAATATCTTGTTCGGTGTTGGGGCCGCATGCCTGAATCTTCCGGTGCTCGTTATCTACTCGGAAGGGTTCACGATGTTCCTCAGAAGATTCTGGAGCATCGTCCCCGCGCTTGCACAGAACGGATGAACTGTGCCCGGTCTTCACCCAGGGCACCCCACCGCGAGTGGAGGGTTGCCGGCCAGTAAGCTGGGGCTTATCACTGGCTCTCATGACCTGTGAAACAGTCTAGTCGGGTCGTGCCCGAACCGGTCAAGGGATAACTTTTTATTTCACGCTGGCGTTAAAGCGCGGTCACATTTCTTCACGCAGGCTTTCGATAAAATGGTGGGAATCATTCCCCAGCTCGAAAGGCGAATCATGGATAAGAATCTTCCGCAGACAGCCAAGGTTGAGTCTGAACGTATTTTTCACGGTGACGTTTTTGTGGATTCTTACGAGTGGCTACGGGATAGGGAATCTGAGGAGGTTCTCTCCTACCTCCGTGCCGAAAACGACTACACGGCTCGGGTCACCGCAGACCAGGAACCGTTGCGAGAGACTATCTTCCAGGAAATTAAATCGCGGGTGCTTGAAACTGACCTGTCTGTTCCCACCCGCGTTGGAGACTGGTGGTATTTCACCCGCACCATTGAGGGGGAACAGTACCCGGTCTACTGCCGGGTGGCTGCCCTGACCGAAGGCAGCGTTGAAGAGCGGTTCACTCCCCCGCAGGTTGAGCCGGAGCAGACTCTCTCCGGTGAGGAGGTTCTGCTTGACTGCAACGACTTTGCCCGCGACCTGGACTTCTTCTCTCTGGGCTCTTTCCAGCCCTCCCTCTCGGGTGAGCTTTTGACCTTTGGTGTTGATGACTCCGGTAGCGAGCGCTATCGGCAGTATTTCAAAGACCTCACCACAGGTGAGCTGCTCGATGACCATCTGGACAATATTTTTTCCGGGGCCTATCTGACGCCGGACGCCGCCGGGCTGGTTTACTCGCTGGTGGATGACTCCTGGCGGCCCTATGAGGTTCGTCTGCACACCATAGGGTCTACCGAGGCAGACCGGGTGCTCTTCACCGAGAAAGATCCGGCACTGTGGCTAGAATCTTCACTCTCTGAAGACCGCTCCCACCTGGTGCTGACTTCCTATTCCTCCGAGTACACAGAGGTACGCCTGCTAGCCCTGGATGCCCTCGAGGAGCCCGCGCGTCTAGTGATTGATAAAAAGCAGAGAATTCAGTACGGCGTTGAGCCCATCACCATCGGCGGGGAGTCCTACCTGCTGATTCAGCACGACCATGAAGCGCTGAACTCAGAACTTGTTCTCGCCCCCTACCCTGCCGGGGAGTCTTTCGAGGACTACCGTACCCGCTGGCTGCCCGTGATGCCCCACCGCAGCGACGTCCGCATTGAAGGCTTCGCCCTCACCGCCGACCACCTGGTGGTCACCGCCCGCCAAGACACCACCGTGAAGGTCTTCCTGACCGAACTGAACCAGCTGAGCAGCCTACTCGCCTCCGAGTCGGCTGCGGGCTTGGACTTTAGCGAACCCGCCGGGTTTTTCGAGGAAATCTACACCACCTCGGTCATGTCTACCAGCATTGATTCGCCGGTGGTGCGTATCCTCTACACCTCCTGGGTCACGCCCACCCAGATATTCGACTACTTTCCCCGCAGCGAATCTCTGAACCTACGCCGGGAAACTCCGGTGTTGGGCGGCTACAATCCGGGCGACTACACCGCCTACCGTATGTGGGCCCCCGCCCGTGACGGTGAGATGATTCCGCTCTCTATCATCCACCGAGCTGACCTCGACCTCGAGACCGAGCACCCCCTGTTCCAGCATGGTTACGGCTCATATGAGGTTTCCATGGATCCTTACTTCTCGGTAGCCCGCCTCTCGCTCCTCGACCGCGGCGTCATCTACGCCGTAGCCCACATTCGCGGCGGCGGAGAGCTGGGGCGGGACTGGTATCAGCAGGGCAAAAAGCTCAAGAAGATTAACACCTTCACCGACTTCATCGATTCCACCGACTTTCTGAGCCAACGCCGCTGGGTTGATGCCAACCGCATCGTGATAGAGGGTGGCTCAGCCGGCGGTCTGCTCATGGGCGCGGTCGCCAACATGGCACCCGAAAAATACAGGGCGGTTATCGCCGAGGTTCCCTTTGTCGACGCCCTGACCACGATTCTTGATCCCGATCTGCCGCTGTCTGCCCTGGAATGGGAGGAATGGGGCAACCCGATTGAAGATCAGCAGGTCTATCAGTACATGAAGTCCTACTCTCCCTACGAGAACATTCGCCCGGTCACCTACCCCGCCATTGTTGCTATTACCAGCTTCAATGACACCCGGGTGCTCTACGTGGAACCCGCCAAGTGGATAGCGAAATTACGGGAAACCGTTACGGCAGATACTCCCGTTCCCCTGCTTAAAATTGAGATGGACGGCGGCCACGGCGGCGGCTCGGGCAGGTACACCCGCTGGAAGGAAACTGCCTGGTCCTACGCTTTCGCTCTCACCCACCTTCTGCCAGACGCACCGAAGTGACGAGGTACCATGAGCCCTGATAGCCCCCACTACCGTGTGGTGCACTCGCTTGCGCCCAATCCCCCGCACGAAGAACTCTCTGCCCTGCTCAGCCAATCTCCCTACCAGGAAATGTGGATGCAGTTTGTTCAGCGGCGCCGAAGTCCGGGAATCAGCATACGGGCCGTAGCCACTTTTATGGCCTATGAGCTCTCGGACGCCGCGGGGCGAGAAATCAGCCCCAACCAGCTTAAAGATTCGGTGCGGCGGGCGCTTTCGGGTGAGGTGATGACAGACCGCATCATCAACAGGTTTATCTCGGCCTTTGGCTTCTCTGAGGCAGAAACCGAAAGGCTCTGGAAATCGGTGGTCTACCACCGCTATCTCAGTAATTCGGTGGTCACCAGTGCCAGCGAAGAGCGCAAGGAATTTGACCGCAATCGCGAATACACCACCCTTGACCAAACACTGACCTTCTATGGCGACCGGTACGGTTTTGGTAAATATTTTGATGTCTCTGAGACTATCGTTTCTGAGATTGATGGTTTAGAGGCGATCAAACCAATTTTTGAAGGCTATGACGTCAAGGTGGACCTACTGGATGGCGGTAGCATCCGCAGGATTGAAACCATCCACGACCGCGCGGTGGAAGACGCCCATAATAAGCTACTCAGCCCCATCATTGTGCCCGAGACTCCTCTCAACAAGGGTGAAATTCATAGAATCCGCACCTGGGTCTACGTGAAAAACACCCTGACCGAAGACGGCCGACTGACCAACCACGTGGGCGTGGGAGCCTCCGATAAGCCCAAGTTCAACGTGACCACCATCGTCCGTTTCGATGAGCCTCCCCAGGATATTCACCACTGTATCTGGGATGACAACGCCTACGAGCTGCCGATTATCGATGAGGCCCTGCCCCAGGGCAGAACCCACTACTCCATGCACTATTCCATGATTCACAAGGCTTTTTGCGGCTTTAGCTGGACTATCGTTCCTCCCGAAGATTTTGAGCAGGACCAGGAAGCATGACTCTACCGAGCCCAGTAGAAACAGAGAGGAGCAACCGGTGAACGAGACCACGCAACAGGCCGCCCAGCAGATAGCAACTCTTCTTGCCGCCGAACTCAAGACTGAAAAATGCCGTAAAATCTGGGCTCAGTACCTACCAGCTAACATCCCCGATGATACCTCGGTGATCAGCTACCGGGCAGTTGCTCGTGCCCTGGCCCATACCGAACATGCCCGCTACGGCACGTCGTCTCAGCCCAACCGCTACAAAGACAGGGTGCGCCGGGCACTGCTGGGCCAGAGCATTACCGTGGAGACCCTGCATCTTTTTGCCGACTGCTTTGGCATGGATAGCTCAACGGTTCGCACCATGGCCGAGCTACTGACCTCGGGTACCGAGACCCCGGTATACTCAAGCACCACCACCAACCTGCGCTATTCCATCACCACCTCTTTCTACGACATCTATATCGATAGAAACCTCAAGCCCCGCAAGCTTATTTGCAGCTTAGTTCTGCGTTCTCTCCAGCCGGAGTTGGACGGCGTGTGGGCACCGCAGAGCCCCGATATTAGCGATATCGAGCTCTTGCAGGGAGGCTCAGATACTTTCGATGCCACCCGCAATATGTGGCATTTTCTCTTTGACTACCCCCTGGCCGAGATGGAATCCACCGAGCTGGTCTATGCGATTACCGTAGACCAGAGCGCCGAGCAGGTAGGTCTGGCCTCTTTGCGCTGCTATCTTGAACGTGAAAACTGCTTCTTTAGGCTCCATTTTGAGTGCGAAGAATCAGCCCCTGACCAGCTGAAAGTTATCCGCCGACCCGTAGCAGAAGACACCGGGGAATGCAGGGAACAGACTTTTTTGCTCGATGTGCACCACGGGCGAGCCAGTTTTCACCTTCCCCTGGTACGAAATGAGCAAATTATCTTCGAAATAGCCCCTTAAAATTAGATAATCGACACTTGTCGTGTAAAATTAGGGGTGTCTGCGCCGTAAGCGCGACACCGACCCACATAGAATGGATACATCATCTTGTAACGTTCTCAGGCTAGGAACGGAATCAGAGGTAGGTTGAGCAACCATTTTGATTGTCGATGGCAGGCTCCCGCCCCCTGAGCACAAGATGGTCGGTAAACGATACTGTGAGCTTTTCTGGTGGCCTAGTATCAATCAACACCGAGGTGAGACTTCCCCTTCTCACCGCGCAAAGGGCCGGAACACTCTTCACAGTGTTCCGGCCCTTTATTCTTGAGCGTCAGGCGCTGAAAGCCAAAGTCTTAGCCTTCGACCCCCAGCTTTTCAAGAATCAGCTCGCGCACACGGGCAGCATCAGCCTGGCCGCGGGTTGCCTTCATAACCTGACCCACCACGGCGCCGGCTGCCTGCACCTTACCGGCACGAATCTTATCGGCGACGTCCGGCATAGCAGCAAGAGCCTCGTCCACAGCGCTGCTCAAAGCGCCGTCATCAGAGACCACAGCCAGGCCGCGCTTCTCCACGATGTCGGCGGGCTTGCCCTCACCGTCAACCACAAAGCCCAGCACCTGGCGGGCAATCTTGTCGTTGATTTTCTTGGCCTCAACCAGCTTGTTGAGCTCCACCACGGTTTCGGCAGTTGCACCGGTCTCGGTGAGTTCAACCTCGCGTTCCTTAGCGATACGGGCAATCTCGCCCATCCACCACTTACGGGCCACGGAGGCAGGAGCACCAGCGGCAACGGTGGCCTCAATGGGCTCAAGAGCTCCGGCATTAATGACATCGCGGAACTCCTCGTCTGAAAAGCCCCACTCGGTCTTCAGACGCTTGTTACGCTCGGCGGGCATCTCGGGCAGCTCACCGCGCAGGCGCTCAATCCACTCGCTGTCAGTTACCACCGGAACCAGGTCGGGCTCGGGGAAGTAGCGGTAGTCGTCAGCATCTGACTTGGGGCGGCCAGCGGTGGTCTCACGAGTGTCCTCGTGCCACATGCGGGTTTCCTGAACAATCTTCTCCCCCGCCTCAAGCACAGCGGCATGGCGCTGAATCTCATAGCGCACAGCCCGCTCTACCGAGCGCAGGGAGTTGACGTTCTTGGTCTCGGTACGGGTACCGAACTCGGTGGAGCCCTTGGGCATCAGAGACACGTTGGCATCACAGCGCACGTTACCGCGCTCCATGCGGGCATCGGAGATACCCAGAGCCTTGACGATGTCACGGATAGCCGCCACATAGGCGCGCGCCAGCTCGGGGGCACGGTCACCAGCGCCCACAATCGGGCGGGTCACGATCTCGACCAGAGGCACACCGGCGCGGTTGTAGTCCACCAGGGAGAACTCTGCACCCTGAATACGACCGGCAGAACCGCCCATGTGGGTCAGCTTACCGGCATCTTCTTCCATATGGGCCCGTTCAATATCGATGGTGAATACGGTACCGTCTTCCAGTTCAATATCAATGGAGCCATTGGCTGCGATGGGCTCATCGTACTGAGAGGTCTGGAAGTTCTTGGGAGTATCGGGGTAGAAGTAGTTCTTCCGCGCGAAGTGGGAGACCGGGGCGATCTCACAGCCCAGGGCCAGACCCAGCTTGATGGAAGACTCCACCGCCTTACCGTTGACCACCGGCAGCACACCGGGCAGGCCCAGCGACACCGGGGTGATGTTGGTGTTGGGAGTATCGCCAAACTCGTTGGGCGCTGAGTCAAACATCTTGGTAGCGGTATTCAGCTCAACGTGTACCTCGAAGCCAAGTACGGGATCGTACTTTTCCATGGCCTCTTCAAAGCTCAAAATTTCATCTGACATTACTTAGCTCCCCCAAAATCGAAATCGCGAATCAAAGATTCAGTCTCGGGCATCTGTGCCCACAGCGGTGCACCCCACTTGGTGTTCAGGGCAGCTTCCAGGCCGGCACCCACCCGGTAGAGGCGGGCATCTTCGTGGGCCGGGGCGGTGAACTGAATACCCACGGGCAGGCCATCCTCATCTGCGAGACCGGCAGGCAGAGAGATAGAGGGAACGCCCGCCAGGTTGGTGGGCACGGTGGCAATATCGCCCAGGTACATAGCCATGGGGTCAGCAGACTCGTTCTTCTCCCCCAGCTTGAAGGCGGTGGTGGGAGCGGTGGGAGACACCAGCACATCGCAGGTCTCAAAAGCCTTGGCGTAGTCGCGCTGAATCAGGGTGCGCACCTTCTGGGCCGAGCCGTAGTAGGCATCGTAGTAGCCGGCAGACAGGGCGTAGGTACCGAGAATAATACGGCGCTTGGCTTCGGTACCGAAACCTGCGGCGCGGGAGGCAGCCATGACGCGCTCGATGGTCATGGGGCCTTCCTTGGGCAGCTCGCGCAGACCGAACCGAACGCCGTCATATTTGGCCAGGTTGGAGGAAACCTCAGACGACATAATCAGGTAGTAGGCGCCGATTGCTTCTTTAACGGAGGGCAGGGAAACCTCAACGATTTCCGCACCTGCCTGCTCCAGCAGGTCTAGGGATTCCTGGAAGCGAGAGAGCACGCCCGCTTGGAAGCCCTCGCCGGAGAGTTCCTTGATGACGCCGATGCGCAGGCCCTTCAGCCCGCCCTCGGCAGCTCCGGCCCGAGCCTGCTCTACCAGGGGGCCAACGGGTTCGTTGAGGGAGGTGGAGTCCTTGGGGTCGTGGCCACCGACGACCTCGTGCAGCAGGGCCGCATCGAGTACGGTGCGGGTACAGGGGCCCACCTGGTCAAGGGAAGACGCCATAGCGATGACGCCGTAGCGAGAGATTCCGCCGTAGGTCGGCTTTACGCCCACCGAGCCGGTCACGGCTGCCGGCTGGCGGATGGAGCCGCCGGTGTCGGTGCCCAGGGCCAGGGGGGCCTGGAAAGCTGCAACAGCTACAGCGGAGCCGCCGCCGGAGCCACCGGGGATACGGTCTAGGGCCCAGGGGTTGCGGGTGACGCCGAAAGCGGAGTGCTCGGTGGAGGAGCCCATAGCGAACTCATCAAGGTTGGTCTTACCCAGAATAGGCATGCGGGCAGCACGCACCTTCTGGGTGACGGTGCCGTCGTAGGGGCTCATCCATCCCTCAAGAATCTTGGACGCCGCGGTGGTGGGCTGGCCCTTGGTCACAATAAGGTCTTTGAGGGCAATCGGCACACCCGCCAGCTCGGGCAGGGTTTCACCGGCAGCCCGGTCTTTATCAACAGCCGCTGCCACCTCAAGAGCTTCCTCAGCGTTGATGTGCAAGAAGGCGTTGAGGCCCGCCTTGCCAGCGGCGCGGTTAGACTCGTCAAGAGCAGCACCGTCGGTTGCTTCAATACGGTCTAGGTGGGCCTGGGTAACCTCTACAGATGAGACCTCGCCCGACTTCAGCTTCTCTGCCAGCTCGGCAGCGGAGAGTTTAATCAGTTCGCTCACAGTCTTAGTCCTCCACCAGAATAGCCGGTACCTTGAACTTGCCATCTGCCTCATCGGGAGCACCAGAAAGAGCTTCCTCAGCGGTCAGAGTCTCACCCACCACGTCTTCACGGAAGACGTTCTTCAGCGGAATGGGGTGGGATGTAGCCGGAATATCATCGGATACAGCCTCAGATACTGATGCAACGGACTCGACGATAATACCGAGTTCAGATGCCAGGGCATCAAGCTCGGTATCCGTCATTTCGATATGAGCCAACTGCGCAAGGTGCGCAACAGTCTCACGGTTAATGTCAGACATGGATTCTCCGTATTCGGCGAAAAGTTTTCCGCCCTCTAGTTTAGCCGTCTTTTAGGTTTGGTGCTGAGTTTAGAAGAGAAATGAAAAAGCCCACCGGCTAGTGCCGGTGGGCTTTTCACGCTAAGTCTTTAGCCAGCTATCTTGAACTTAGACAGCGGGGATAGTCAGAACCTGACCAACCTCAATCACGTTGGGGTTGGGTACAACGTCAGCGTTTGCAGCTGCCAGAACGGTCCAGTCAGAGATACCGTGTGCCAGAGCGATCTCGGAGAGAGTGTCGCCTGCAACAACGGTGTACTGGGTGCCCTTAGCTGCGGGAGCCTGAACAGCGGGTGCTGCAGGTGCTTCAGCTACGGGAGCAGCGGGAGCCTCAACGACTGCGGGAGCAGGAGCCTCAGCTACAGGTGCTTCCTGAGCAGGTGCTGCGGGAACTTCCTGAACTACGGGAGCTGAAGGAGCCTTGACCTCTTCAACCTGGTTAGCCTGAGGTGCTACGGTTGCAGGCTTGGGAGCGGGAGCTACGTTGGGGGTGCCCGATGCATCAGAAGCGGTGAGACCCAGCTTTGCGGAGCAAGCAGGCCATGCGCCCCAGCCCTGGCCAGCCAGTACGTTTTCAGCAACGCGAATCTGCTCAGCCTTGGAAGCGTTGGTGGGTGAACCGGTGCCACCGAAAGCAGCCCAGGTTGAGGGAGTGAACTGTAGACCGCCGGAGAAGCCGTTACCGGTGTTGATGGACCAGTTACCACCGGACTCGCACTGTGCCAGTGCATCCCAGGTCTCTACGGATGCTGCGTTTGCAGGAACAGCGAAAGCTGCTGCTGCGGAACCACCGAGAACAACTGCTGCTGCGGTGCGGGTTACGTTACGGCGAATTGAAGTCTTCTTCACAATGCTCCATGAAGGCCACCTAACGCTCCGCCGGTCCCCCGGTTTCTTTGCGTCGCCGTCTACCCTAGATGCTTATTGGGTATCTGTTTGAGGTTTTGCCCTGTAGACGGACTCAGGTGTGCGGCAAAACCCGGCATATTATTCAAGGTTCTATGAGGTGAACCAAGAACCTTGAACTTGTGTTTTTCCCTCGAGATTTTCTCTCGGGCATTTCGTTCGTTGATAACGATACTGTAACGATTTGGGTTCCGCCAACCACTTTTTGAGACATCACACATTGACCAGCACGATTCAACAGCCTGCTGACTTTTTTCTGACAGGCTGAGCAAAATTTTGCTGTCTCAGCCTTAACACCGCCGACTTCCTTGATTTCTCGGGCTTTAAAAAAGTCAGTAGTCTGTTTACCAAACCGTTACTTTCGTTATCGAAACGCAATCTTTAAGGCCTCGGGTGCCGAAAAAAAATTTTTAAAAAATTTTGCGCCCCGGGTCAAAAATTGACCACAGGGCGCAAATCTAGTTACTCAGGTCACACAATATGAGCGACAAACGCCACCTCGCTGTCGGTTTTCCCTAGATAACAGCCCACTTTATTGGTTCGAACCATTCTCCAGCAGAGCTTTGAACCCGTCTTCGTCCAGAACCTTAACCCCCAGCTGCTCTGCCTTATCGAGCTTAGACCCCGCAGAGGCGCCCGCCACCAGATAGTCGGTCTTCTTCGACACGGAACCCGAGGCCTTACCACCGCGCACCAGAATTGCTTCCTTGGCTGAATCCCTGGTGAAGTCCTGTAGGGTTCCTGTTACCACAATGGTCAGCCCCTCGAGATTCCGTTCAATGGACTCGTCTCGTTCGTCCGCCATCCGCACCCCGGCAGCAGCCCAGCGCTCGACCACTTCCAAGTGCCAGTCCACAGCGAACCATTCCTTAACAGAGCGGGCAATAATCGACCCCACGCCGTCCACGTTCGCCAACCGTTCCTCACTCGCAGCCCGAATCTCGTCCATCGATCCAAACTCGGCGGCCAGGGCACGGGCAGCGGTGGGGCCCACATGGCGAATCGATAGCGCCACCAGCACCCGCCACAGCGGCTGAGACTTGGCCTTCTCTAGCTGCTCCATCAAAGACTCGGTGTTCTTGGTGGGTTTAGAGGGATTCTTAGCGGTGCCCTTGGTCCAGAAATAGGGAACGTTCTCGAACTTACCAGTGGGCTCCCCCTTATACTTCTTCTCCCGACTAATCTTGACAGATTCCAGCTGGTCTACGGTCAGGTCAAAGAGAAAGGCCTCGGAGGTCAGCGGGGGATCTTCAGGCTCAGCCGGAGAGGTCAGGGCCTTTGCCGCTTCATAGCCCAGCGCCTCAATATCAAACCCACCGCGGGAGGCCGCGTGGAAAATCCGCTCGGTCAGCTGGGCGGGGCAGGAACGGGGGTTGGTGCAGCGAATATCGACGTCCCCCTCTTTCTCCGGCGCCAGAGGTGCTCCGCAGGAGGGGCACTCGGTGGGCATAACAAACTCCCGCTCGCTACCGTCGCGCAGGGCAACCACGGGGCCAACGATTTCAGGAATCACATCCCCCGCCTTGCGCAAGACCACCGTATCGCCAATGAGCACACCCTTGGCCTTGACCACATCCTGGTTGTGCAGGGTTGCCATCTCGACCGTAGACCCGGCCACCTTCACCGGCTCCATCACGCCAAAGGGGGTAACGCGGCCGGTACGGCCCACGCCCACGCGGATATCCAGCAGCTTGGTATTGACCTCTTCGGGAGGGTACTTATAGGCAACCGCCCAGCGCGGCACACGGGAGGTGTAGCCCAGCTGTTCCTGGGTGCGGAAGTCGTTAATTTTGACGACGATGCCGTCGATCTCGTGCACCAGCGAGTGGCGCTGCTCCCCGTAGTCGGCGATAAAATCGAGGATTTCGTCCAAGCTATCGAGCAGGCGGGTGTAGGGGCTGGTGGGTAGTCCCCACTCTTTGAGCTGCTGGTAGGTCTCGTACTGGGAAGAGACTTCAAAGCCGCTGCGGGCACCGATACCGTGCACGAACATCGAAAGCGGGCGGTCGGCGGTGACGGCGGCGTCCTTCTGCCTCAGCGAACCCGCCGCCGCATTGCGCGGGTTAGCGAAGGGGGCTTTGCCCTGCTCCACCATGCGCTCGTTCAGGGCCCGGAAATCCTCGGAGGAAATAAAGATCTCTCCGCGAACTTCCACCTCGTCGGGCCAGTTTTCCCCTGCCAGCTGGGTGGGGATGCTCTTAATAGTGAGCACGTTGTGGGTAACGTCTTCGCCGGTGTAACCGTCTCCGCGGGTTGCCGCCCGCACCAGCTTCCCCTGGCGGTAGAGCAGGTTAATGGCCAGACCGTCGATTTTAAGCTCGGTCAGCCAGCCCGGCTTATGCCCGGCAACGGCACGGGCGTTTTCGTCGGTCTTAGCAAACCATGCCTTGAGCTCGTCCAGCGAGAAGACATCTTCCAGCGAGTACATGCGGGAAATGTGATCCACCGGGGCAAAAGCGGTAGAGACCTCTCCGCCAACCTCCTGGGTGGGAGAGTCATTGGCAACAATCTCCGGGTGCAGGGCCTCTAGCTCTTCCAGTTCTCGGAAGAGGGCATCGTAGGCGGCATCGGAAATCGTGGGCGAATCCTGAACATAGTAGCGCTGGCGGGCAGATCGTACCTGCTCAATCAGCTGCGCATACTTTTCTTTCAGGCTATCGGTGACCCCGCCGGGGGCTGCTTCGGGAATCTCTTGCTCTTTAGTCACACCAACATTTTGCCATGTTTGCAGAGGTTGAAACAGCTCACCGGCAGCAAGTCACCGCGGGTAAGAGCGGGCTGAGACTACTGTGCCTCAATGCTGCCGCGCTTGAGGCGGCGCTCGTCGTTATAAGACTCCTGCTCCACGGTGGCGGTGTGTTTAGTCTCGAAGTCCTCAGCGCGGGAGACAATATTCTGCTGCTGAGTTTCGGTCAGGGCCCGCAGCTGCTCCGCATTGCGCTGGGCGGTTTCCTCGGTAATGGCATCGACCACCACCACGGTGATATTGTCGCGGCCACCGGCGCGCAAAGCCGCCATCTGGAGTACATCTGCGGCATCCTGGGGGTGCTCCACGGTAGCGAGCACCCTTGCCATATAGTTGTGGGACAGTTCGCCGGAGAGGCCGTCTGAGCACATCATCAGCCGGTCCCCCTCGTGGGCGGGAATCACCCAGAAATCGGGTTCCCAGTAGTTACCGGTGCCCAGGGCGCGGGTAATCACGTTGCGGCGGGGGTGGGTTAGAGCTTCTAGGGCGGTAATCTGACCGGTGTCGACCAGGTACTGCACCTCGGAGTGGTCAACGGTCACCTGTTCCAGGTGCAGACCCTCAATCGCCCCGGCAGAGAGAGAAATATCGGTGGAGTCTGTCTCAACGTCTTCTTCTCGCACCAGCCGGTAGGTACGGGAATCCCCGACGTTAAAGATGAACCACATGTACTGGTCGCCAATATTGGTCAACCAGGCACCGGTCACGGTGGTACCGGCGCGCTGGCCCAGCATGTCTTTAATCTTTTCGTCTGCTTCGCCAATGACGTCGCGCAGCTTTTCCAGGGTGCGCATAATCTGGCGGTTCAGTGCCGAGGTGTTCTTACGACGACGGCGCAGCAAGCCTCGGGCCTCTGCCGAATCATTGGATGCCTCGCCCTCAGCAGCGACTTCGCGCTGGTAGGCGGCCTCTTCTTCTTCGGTCATGCCGCCGGGGCGAGAGAACATCTGAGAGTAGGCCAGAGTGCGAGCACACAGGCGCGAAGCCACTTCACCTGCTTCG
Source organism: Rothia aerolata (assembly GCF_014635585.1). Taxonomy (GTDB): domain Bacteria; phylum Actinomycetota; class Actinomycetes; order Actinomycetales; family Micrococcaceae; genus Rothia; species Rothia aerolata. Next base: position 221,419 of record NZ_BMDC01000002.1, on the reverse strand, counting down.
TGCCCGCCCATGCCGTCTGCCACCACGCTGAGGGTGCCGGCAACGGAATAGGAATCTTCATTGTTGTCCCGGTAGGCCCCAACATCGGTGGCGCTACCGGCAAGTGTGGTCAGGTGTGTGCTCATACGAAATCAATCTCCAGTTCATTGCCGACCCCCGGGGTAATCGCGACGGGGCAAACATCACCGAATCCGCGCACATTCCGCGTTTCTAAGCGGTTGAGCACGAACTCTTCGTTGTCGTCGAGAATCTCCGCGGTGGCATCGTCAGTCAGCACGACGCCGGGTTCGGCTAATGCGACAAGCCGTGAGGCCAGGTTTACGGTGGGGCCGTAAACGTCTCCCAGTTTAGGCAGAATCCTGCCCCAGACAAAGGCGACTCGGGCTTCAGGTAGGTTTGGGTCTTCTTTAATCAGTTTAGATAGCGTGAGAGAAATGCGGGCGGCGGCCTCTGGCGTTTCAGCTAGAAACAAAACTTCATCGCCCACGGTTTTAATAATTCGTCCGCCACCGACAGCCACCACTTCGGCGCAACGCTGCTCAAAACTTTGCACCAGGCCAGCCAGGGTTTTTTCGTTCATCTGGCGGGAGAGGGAGGTATAAGAGACCAGGTCAGCGAAACCAATACCGCGGGCCAGCGGAAGAGCCGCCGGATCAACGCCCCCCTGTTTCTCCCCGCGCAGAGCAAGCCGCAACACGGCGGCGTTGAGCTGGCGCCGGTAGCCGTAGAGCACAATCTGCTCTAGCTGCTCAATCAGCTCGGGCAAAAGTTTCAGAAGGTCGTGGCGGGCCTGTGAGTCACTGATTCCCCGATGGGTCACCATATCTTCCACCAGTGCCTCAACCTGCCAGGCCACCATGCGGTCGGTCATCTGCCCCACCGAGCGGGTCAGAGACATGGTGCCCTCTTCGGTAATCCCATAGTCGCGCACCAGGGCAGTAATATCCTTCAGTGCCTGAGAGTCAGCCGGGGTGAAATAGGTGTCTTGGTCGGTGAGGTTGGGCATGCCCAGGGCCCGCCAAATCTTGCGGGCTGAAAGTAGGGAAACCTCGGCCGCCTCTGCGGCTTCCCGCCGTTTCAGAGAGCGTTCTTCACCTAACAGAACCTGCTCAAGGTGCCGCACCGCCTCAAGGTCTTCCTCAGAGCGGTAGAGGTTATCTTGCACAGGGTTGGGGGCAACCCAGTAAGCCGGTTTTGGAGGCTGGGCCTGATCAGAGACAGGGGCATCAGAAGAGGTAGATGAAGGCTGCTCTCTCGGTGCCGTTGGTTCCATGCCTGATCCTTTCTGATCTTGTCAATGCGGCCGAAAGAGCCGAGATTTCTCCTCTGTGATACACACTACTCCATCGGCTCGCTACAATGCCAACGCTGAGTGTCGGGTTTAGGACGAAAAGGGGTTGAGCCTGCGCCACCAGCTATCTGAGCTGGGTCGCAGCAGACGCTGCTGGGCTTGCTGAACCTCCAGCGAGAACTGGGCTCCGCGCGGAATCTGCCGTAGCACGTGAATTCCACCCTGGGCGTGCACGCTTAGGGTGGCGGCTCCGCCAGCCCTCCAGGCCGTATGCCGGGCATCGATGCCCTCAACACTTTGTAGGGGGATGCTCACCGTTCTGCTACCAACAGCCCGCTGAATCACCAGCCGCTGCGAGGTGACAAAGAACCCGGTAGTGCTCCAGCGCCAAAGTCGCTTGAGACTCAGAAAGGTACACCAGATGGCCAGCGCGTAGCCGAGAATTCCGAAGACAGCACTTGCCGGGTAGACCGCCGAGGCAAAGCTCCATGCCACCACCGCGGCGAAACCGAACAGCAGGGCAGGCAGAAGAAAAACCTCGTGGCTGCGGGTGGCCACCAGAACCTCTTCCTGGGGGTAAAGGGTACCGTTCAGTCTCATAGCAGAGACTATTGTAGGGGCTAAACCTGAGAGTTTTCCCAAAGCCGCCGGAGCTACACAATAGGGCGCATGTGCACGACGTCGCCGACCGCCCAGGCGCGCTCCGTGCCGTCGCTCTCGCGCACCACCACAGCGCCGTCGTCATCAATATTAACAGCCAGCCCCACCACCTTTTCATCGCCGGGCAGGTGAACCGTGACCTGCTGGCCGAGGGTGGCCATATTATTGCGCACCATATCCAGCAGGCTGAGCCCACCGAGCATGGGAGCAGAGGCATCGCCTCCCACCGCGCTGAAGGCCCTGTAGTAGCGGGCCACCGTATCGCCCAGCTCGGTCAGTGCCTGTTCCATGTCGAATTCCCGGCCGGTCTCCACCAGGGCTGAGGTTGCGGTGTCTACCGGTAGGTCACTGGCCGTGAGGTTGAGGTTCATGCCGATTCCCACCACCGCCGAGAAACGACCGTTGGGCTCAACCACCAGCTGGGCCAGTACACCGCAGACCTTTTTGCCGCCCACCATCACATCGTTGGGCCATTTAATGGCGGCGTCGGTTCCCCAAGACTTCCAGACCTGAACGGCAGCCAGCGAAACCAGCAGGGTAAACCAGTGAAAACTTTCCTGGGGTAGCTGGTTTTTGGGGTTGGCGTGCGGGCGGATGATGAAAGACGAGCACAGGCAGGTTCCCGCCGGGGCAGACCACACGCGGTCTAGCCGCCCCCTGCCCGAGCGCTGGTCATCGGTTGAAATAAGAGACAGCTCGCCCCACCGCTTACGGTTTGGAGGAAAGAGATCTCCCAGCTGCTGCCTGGCGTAGGAGTTGGTAGAGTCCACCGACTCCAAAATCACTACCTCATCGAGGCTTTCAATCTGAACCTTGGACTCGTCAATCACCGTGCGCTCCTTGAACTACCCGCTGTTTTTCTTACTGCCCTGAAACCGCCGCGGAAATAAATGGAGGAGATTTAGCTCTCACCCGCTTTCCCGCGTTAGATTAGTAGGCAAGAAAAGATTACACCTCTTTATATAGGAGACCCTCATGAGCATCTTCGCAGTAACCTACGTTTACGGCCCCGCAGAAGAGCAGGCAAAGTACCGCCCTGACCACCGCGCCTACCTCACCAGCCAGCTCGAAGCAGGAAAGCTGCTAGCCTCGGGCCCCTATGTGTCAGAAGAACGGCCCGGAGCCCTGCTGATTTTCTCCGCTGAGTCGGAGTCTGAGGTAGCTGAGATTCTCAAGAACGACCCCATGAACATCGGTGGAGCGGTACTCTCCAGCGAAATCCGCGAGTGGAATCCGGTGCTGGGCAGCCTGGGCAAGTAGGCAGATTCGCGCCCATTTACCCACGTGGCGCCGTCCAAACCCAGAAAAACCACGCTTTAGCCACTATAGTTGGGGAGTTAGACTGTTGAGCAGCAGCCCTCAGCCTAGAGAACCCACCTGGCGCCGATCTTCAAGGAATTGATGTGTCTGAGACCAACAACACCGCCGAGTCAGAGTTTGACCTGACCACCACCGCCGGCAAAATTGCTGACTTTTACGCCCGCCGCGAGACAACCCTAGCTCCCACCGGCGAAGCCCCGATTGAGCGCCAGCACGCCCGCGGTAAGAACACCGCCCGCGAGCGCATTGAGATGTTCCTGGACGAGGGTTCTTTCGTTGAGTTCGATGCGCTGGCCAAGCACCGTTCCACTGCTTTTGGTATGGAGAAGAAACGGCCGGTGGGCGACGGTCTGGTGTCTGGCTACGGTACCGTGGACGGCGCGCTGGTGGCTGTTTACGCCCAGGACTTCACGGTCTACGGTGGTTCGCTCTCGCAGGTCAACGGCGAGAAAATCGTGAAGGTCCAGAAGTTCGCTCTGAAGAACGGCTGTCCGATTATTGGTATTAATGACGGCGGTGGGGCACGTATTCAGGAGGGTGTGGCCTCTCTTGCGATGTTCGCCGATATTTTCCGCATGAACGTGCGGGCATCTGGTGTGGTTCCACAGATTTCTGTGATTATGGGCCCCTGCGCCGGCGGTGCCGCCTACTCCCCCGCTCTGACCGACTACATTGTGATGGTTGATAAGACCTCCCACATGTTCATCACCGGCCCCGACGTCATTAAGACCGTTACCGGTGAAGAGGTGGATATGGAGACCCTGGGCGGCGCCCACTCCCACAACGCCGTCACCGGCACCTCCACCTACCTGGCCGAAGATGAAGAAGACGCCTTCGACTTCGTACGGGAGCTCATTGAGTTCCTCCCCTCCAACAACCTGATGGAGAACCTGCCGCTGGAGCACGACCAGGATTCCGAGATGACCGTGGATGATCTCGATCTCGACACCCTGATTCCCGACTCGGCCAACCAGCCCTATGACATGCGCGCTGTGATTGAGTCAGTGGTAGACGACGGTCATTTCCTTGAAATGCAGGCCCTCTACGCCCCCAACGTGATGATTGGCTATGCCCGGGTTGAGGGCCGCACCGTGGGTATTGTTGCCAACCAGCCCATGCAGTTTGCTGGCACCCTAGACATTAATGCTTCGGAGAAGGCAGCCCGCTTTGTGCGCAACTGCGATGCCTTTAACATCCCGATTTTGACCTTTGTGGACGTTCCCGGTTTCCTGCCCGGTACCGACCAGGAGTTCAACGGCATTATTCGCCGCGGCGCCAAGCTGCTCTACGCCTATGCCGAGGCGACCGTTCCCATGGTCACCGTGATTACCCGCAAGGCCTACGGCGGAGCCTACATTGTGATGGGCTCTAAGAAGCTGGGTGCCGACATTAACCTGGCCTGGCCCACCGCCCAGATTGGCGTGATGGGAGCCCAAGGTGCGGTTAATATTCTCTACCGCCGCGAACTGGCTGAGGTGGAGAAGGACGGCGGCGACGTCGAGGCCAAGCGGGCAGAGCTGATTCAGAAATATGAGGAAGAGCTGCTCAACCCCTATCAGGCGGCAGAGCTGGGCTACATTGACGAGGTCATCGCCCCCTCAGAGACCCGCGTGCGGATTATTAAGTCCCTGCGGGCCCTGCGCGATAAGCGAGCCTCTAGCCCCGCCAAGAAGCACGGCAATATTCCCCTCTAAACCGAAAGGGCCCCGTGGCTACTCACCGTTCCTTCCTGAACTTCGGTGCCAAAGGTAGCGAAGAACAGACCTCAAATAACGATACGGAGACCGAGCAGTCTCCCCTCTTCTCGGTGGTCTCTGGCCAGCCCACCGAAGAAGAGCTAGCGACGCTCACCGCAGTGCTGCTTTCTCTGCAGGCTCCCGCCTCCAAGCAAGATAACTCCGCCATGGCAGCCTGGCAGCGGCGTCTCTACCGGGGACACCGCCTGGGCGAACGCCTGCGGCCGGGCCCCGGCTCCTGGCGGCGCGCTCGTCCTATGTAAACAGCCCCGCAACCAAGCAAACCCGCCCCAGCACCTATTTGGCGCTGGGGCGGTTGAAGCGGTTAGATAGTCTTATGCGTTTTGGAATTATCTCAACCGGAATGATTAGCGGTGAATTTACCCGCGCCCTCCAGCAGACCCCGGAGGCCGAGATCACCGCAGTACAGAGTCGCAGCCTTGAAAATGCTCAGGCTTTCATCGAAGACCATCAGCTGAGCGCCCTCGCTTTTACCTCGGTAGAAGAGCTGTGTGGCTCTGAGCAGGTAGATGCGGTCTATATCGCCTCCCCCAATTCCCTGCACGCCTCCCATGCACTGACCGCCATTAGCGCGGGAAAACACGTGGTGGTAGAGAAGCCGGCGGTCTGGAACCCCGCCCAGTGGGATCAGGTTTTTGCAGCAGCCCAGCAGGCAAAAGTGCTGGTCTTTGAAGCCGCCCGCCATATCTACGAACCCGCCCACGAGATAATTCGAGAAGCACTAGCTTCTCAAACTCCCGCTACCGTGCGCATGAACTTCTCTCAGTACTCATCGCGGTGGGATGCCGTGCTGGCGGGAGAAGAACCCAATATCTTCTCCCTGAAATTCGGTGGCGGTGCCCTGGTTGATTTGGGAATCTACCCCGTCTACAACGCCGTCTCCTGGTTCGGTGAGCCCGACGGCATCAACTACTACCCCGCAGTGACCCCCACCGGGGTGGATTCGGCGGGCACCCTCATTCTCACCTACGAGGATTTCAACGTCATAATCACCATTGCGAAAAACGCCCACTCCACCGCTCCCAGCGAGATTTTGCTGGGGAAAGAGACCATCCGTTTCTCTTCCTGCGCCGGCATTGACCGGGTGACCCGCTATTCAAAGGATTCAGAGGAAGTGCTCTTTGACTCCGGTGCGGAGATCGGCTCCCGCCCCCTGAGCGAGCTCATGCGCGATGAGGCGGCTTTCTTCACCGAGATGCTCAGCGCTTTTCAGCAGGGCACCCAAACCGATGAGCAGATTGCCACCTACCGCAGGCTGACCCTGCTCTCGCGCTCGGTCAACGAAATCTGTACCCAGGCCCGCAACGGTGCCGGCATCTTTTTTGAGGGCGAGACCACCGAGTTCTAACTTGCGTCTTTGCACACATCGGCGAATATAGGTAACATTCACTCTAAGATTATGAGGCAGCTCACATATCTTAGAGTGTTTGTTATTTTGCGATGTCAAAGGAGACCCTCGTGACCGTCTATTCCTCCCCCAACAGCAAAGATTCCCTCGTGACCTTCCGCTCCCGCTACGAAAACTTTATCGGCGGAGAGTGGGTGGCGCCATCCTCCGGCGAATACTTCGAAGACATCTCGCCGGTCAATGGCAAGCCCTTCGCCGAGGTGGCTCGCGGCAACGCCGAAGATATCGATAAAGCGGTGGACGCCGCCTGGGCGGCTTTCGAGACCTACGGTAAGACCTCCCCCACCGAGCGGGCTGCACTCCTTCTCAAGATTGCCGATACCCTTGAGGCCAACCTAGAGAAAATTGCGGTGGCCGAGACCTGGGAAAATGGGAAACCGGTGAGGGAAACCCTCGCCGCAGACATTCCGCTAGCCATTGACCACTTCCGCTACTTCGCATCGGCAATCCGCACCCAGGAAGGCAGCCTCTCCCAGCTGGATGAAGACACCGTTGCCTACCACTTTCACGAGCCCCTGGGTGTAGTCGGTCAGATTATTCCCTGGAACTTCCCCCTGCTCATGGCGGCCTGGAAGATCGCTCCTGCCCTCGCAGCGGGTAACACCATTGTGCTCAAGCCGGCAGAGCAGACCCCGGTCTCCATTCTCTACGTGATTGACCTACTGGCAGATGTGCTCCCGGCGGGCGTGCTCAACGTGGTCAACGGTTTCGGCGCCGAAGCCGGTGCCGCGCTTTCCGGCCACGCCAGAATTCGCAAGGTTGCCTTTACCGGCGAAACCACCACCGGCTCCATCATTATGGAGGCCGCCGCCAAGAACATCATTCCCGTCACCCTGGAACTGGGAGGCAAGTCCCCCAACGTATTCTTCGAGGACGTCTGGCGCGAAGATGATTCCTTCCGTGCCAAGGCAATTGAGGGCTTTGCCATGTTCGGCCTCAACCAGGGCGAGGTCTGCACCTGCCCCTCCCGCGCACTGATTCAGGAATCTATCTACGACGATTTCATCAACGCCGGTATTGAGCGGGTCAAGCTCATGAAGCAGGGCAACCCGCTGGATACCGAAACCATGGTGGGAGCCCAGGCCTCTAAAGAGCAGTACGACAAGATTTCGAAATACCTCTCCATTGCTCAGAAGGACGACGGCGCTGAGGTTCTCGTGGGTGGGTCAGCCTGCGACCTCTCGGGCGACCTAGCCGATGGGTTCTACATCCAGCCCACCGTTTTTGCCGGAAAAAACAACATGCGGATTTTTCGGGAGGAAATCTTCGGCCCGGTGCTGGCGGCAACCTCTTTCAAGGACTTTGACGACGCCATGCACATCTCCAACGACACCGACTACGGCCTCGGTGCGGGCGTGTGGACCAGGGACCAATTCCTCGCCTACCGGGCAGGGCGCACCATTCAGGCAGGCCGCGTCTGGGTCAACAACTACCACAACTACCCCGCCCACGCCGCCTTTGGTGGCTACAAGAAGTCAGGCTTTGGTAGGGAAAACCACCTGATGATGCTGGACCACTACCAGCAGACCAAGAACCTGCTGGTCAGCTACTCAGACCAGCCCACCGGCCTCTTCTAGAAAAATATGGCACCTTGGCGATGTGCCAAGGTGCCATATCTCTGTCTAGAGAGGTTGAGGTGCACCCTAGAAGACATCCAGCCCGAGGGCGCCAGTCAACTAGCACCGGGATGAAGCGACACGCGCACCAGCCTGAGGGCGCCAGTCAACTGGCATCGGGGCTGGCGTTTAAGGGAGGTTGACCGGCGCCCTCAGGCTGGAGTGGTTTTCAGCACTGCGGGTTTCAGGCACAAAGCCATTGTCGGTGCGGGCTGCGTTGTAGGCAGTTTCATCAAGAATGCCCTCGCGCTTAGCCACGATAGCCGCCACCAGGGCCTGGCCCGAAACATTCAGGGCGGTGCGGCCCATATCGATGATGGGGTCAATGGCCAGTAGCAGGCCCACGCCGTCCAGGGGCAGTCCCAGAGTGGAGAGGGTCAGGGTCAGCATCACGGTGGCCCCGGTAGTTCCGGCGGTTGCCGCCGAACCCAGCACCGACACCATGATGATGAGCAGGTAGTGGGTGAAGTTCAGGTCCACGCCGTAGAACTGGGCCACGAAGAGGGCCGCCAGGGCGGGGTAAACTGCGGCGCAGCCGTCCATCTTGGTGGTTGCTCCCAGCGGAACCGCAAAGGAGGCGTAGGAGCGGGGAACACCAAAGTTACGCTCGGCGACCGCCTGGGTCACGGGCATGGTACCCATGGATGAGCGGGAGACAAAGCCCAGCTGAGTGGCAGGCCAGACCCCGTTGAAGAACTGCTTGACCGACAGGCCCGAGGTCTTTGCAACAATCGGGTAGATCACGAACATAACGATGAACAGACCCACGTAGAGGGTAATCACAAACTTGAGCAGGGCTCCCATGGAAGTCCAGCCGTAGGAGTAAACGGCGCGACCAATCAGGCCCACGGTACCCAGGGGGGCCAGGCGGATAATCCACCAAAGAACCTTCTGAATAATAGCCAGGGCGGAATTGACCACGGCGATGAAGGGCTTAGCGGCCTCGCCCACCTTGAGCGCAGCAATGCCAATGGCACCGGAGACCACCAGCACCTGGAGCACATTGAAGGAGGCCGAAGCCGACACACCGCCGTCCTCAGCCATCTTGGCAGAAACGCCCAGACCCAAGAAGTTGACGGGAATCAGGCCCTGCAGGAAGGCCAGCCAGCTACCCTCGGTACCCGAGTAAGTCTCGGGGGTTGCCAGATTGGTGTTGGCGCCGGGCTGAACCACCAGACCCAGCACGATACCCACAATCACCGAGAAGAAGGCGGTGATACCGAACCAGATCAGGGTCTTGGTTGCCAGGCGGGCGGCATTAGAGACCTGGGAGAGGTTAGAAATGGAGCTCACCACCGCGGTGAATACCAGCGGCACCACCGCTGCCTTGAGCAGGGTCACGTAGCTGGAACCGATGGTATCGAGAGTGGTCATGAGCCAGTTGGGGCTCTCCTCGGGGTCGCCACCCATCTGAGTAGCGAGCAGGCCCAAGAGAACACCGGCTATCAGGGCAAAGATAATTTGGTTACCGAATTTTGTCATCCAACCCGGTAGACGAGATGTGCGTGTAGTAGACATGCAATCGAGAGTACGCCTATTTCTTTAGCACAGCGAGAGAGTATTTACTAATGTTACGCACGCAAAAATTGGCAGCCGCTGAAAATCAGGGCTTTTGAGCTCCCCTATGACGAGCGTCTCGCTACTTTGGAGGGGATACAGGTGAGGTGCAGGCGGGGTATGAATCCCCGCCTGCACCTGCTTCTGAGAGCTGCCCTAGCGACTTGCCAGAATTCGGTCGGTGGACTCTTCGGTCAGGCGGAAGAGTTCCCGGGCCTGCTTGATCCACTGCTCTAAAGCGGTGGTCGGAGCCAGCGATCGTAGCTGCTGGGCTTTCTGCGCCAGCCCCTCTTCTGCCCGGGCACGGTAGAAGGCTCGAACAACCTCTACCGCCGAGACGCCGTGCTTCTTCATGGCTTCCAGTACAAAGGCGATACCCGCTGTATCGATTACTTCGTTGGCTACCCGCGTTGCAATAATCTGCTCGCGCAGGGGGTGCTGCCAGAAGTACCGGCCGTAGCGCTCGGTGATTTCTGCGGGGAAGTACTGATCCAGGGCGAAGGAAAAGTCGCGATTCCGGCCCAGCTTGGCGTCAAGGAGCTCACCGGTGAGCCAGATCTTGGTATAGGCCAGCACCACGGCCAGCTCGGGGCTGGTCACCCCCTCCCCTGCTTCGCGGCGCTCGTCCAGCTCATCAGTGGTGGGCAGGAACTCCACCTGCCGGTCCAGCCCCGCCCGCTCTTCGAGGAAGTCGAGTAGCTCGACGGCGCTGCTCTGGGCCCGCCCCGCGCCCAGGCGCTCGGCCTGGAGCAGCACGTTCTGGTTGATATTGGATTCGAGCACCTGCCGCCCCACTTCATCCACCAGGCTTTCAATCAGGGGTGCCCGCTGGCTTTCATCGAGTTCACCGGCGGCAATAAGCTGGTCAATGAGAATCTTGAGGTTGACCTCGTGATCAGAGGTCTCAACACCGGCAGAATTATCGAGGGCGTCGGTGTTGATCAGAACGCCGCGGCGGGCGGCCTCAATGCGGGCGCGCTGGGTTAGTCCCAGGTTACCGCCCTCGGCAACCACCTTTGCCCGCAGCTGGCTGGCGGTGATGCGCATGGAATCGTTATCGCTATCGCCCACCTGCTCATCGGTTTCATCACTGGCGCGCACATAGGTGCCGGTGCCACCGGTGTAGAAAAGATCCACCGGTGCGGCAACAATAGCGCGAATGAGCTCGCTGGGAGTCAGCTCTTCAACCTCGGGGGCAAGCCCCAGGGCTTCACGCACGGGCTCGGCGACCGGAATCGAATCAGCAGAGCGGCTAAAGACCCCGCCACCGGCTGAAATGAGCTCGGGGTTATAGTCGGTCCAGTAGGCCCGGAGCAGATTAAAGAGGCGCTGCCTCTCGCGATAGGAGCTAGCAGCATCGGGCTGCGGGTCGATGAAGATATGCCGCGAATCAAAGGCGGCAATCAGGCGGATATGCTCGGAGAGCAGGGCACCGTTACCAAAGACGTCACCGGCCATACCACCCACGCCCACCATGGTGAAATCTTCGCTCTGACTATCGTGCTGTAGCGAGGCAAAGTGGCGCTTGACCGACTCCCAGGCACCGCGGGCGGTAATGCCCATGTCCTTGTGGTCAAAGCCCACAGAGCCGCCAGAAGCAAAGGCATCTCCCAGCCAGAAACCGCGGGAGGTCGAGAGGGTATTGGCTGTATCCGAGAAGGTAGCTGTTCCCTTATCGGCGGCAACCACCAGGTAGTGGTCGGGCCCGTCCAGGGCCACCACGTTTTCGGGGCTCTTAATCTTCCGCTCACCGCCCGAGTTCTGCAGATTATCGGTGACATCGAGTAGGGAACCAATAAAGAGCTTGTAGGCTTCAACGCCCATCTGAGAATACAGTTCCTTCTCCCGATCACGGTCGGGCAGACCCTTGGGCACAAAACCACCCTTCGAACCGTTGGGAATGATTACCGCGTTCTTAACCCGCTGGGCCTTGACCAGGCCCAGAATCTCGGTGCGGAAATCCTCCGGCCTATCAGACCAACGCAGGCCGCCCCGGGAGACCATTCCAAAGCGCAGGTGGGTTCCCTCAACCTTGGGCGAGTAAACCCAAATCTCCCACAGGGGGCGGGGCTGGGGAGCCCGAGTAATCTTCTGGGTGCTCATCTTCAGCGCCAGGGTGGGCTTCTTCTGGTAAAAATTCGTGCGTACCGTAGCCGCCTGCACCTCAAGTAGCGCCGAGAAGAAAGCGGCAGCGGCGTCGTCCTGCACCTTCTCAATACGGCGGCTCAGCCCTGCCTGCAGGGTATCGCGGGCAGATACCCGCTCCGACTGACCCAGCTGCCGCGCGGGGTCAAAGCCCAGTTCAAAGAACTCCACGAAATCGCCGGTAATCTCCGGAAAATCCCGCAAATACCGGCTGACCGTAGCGGCTTCGGCGGGAACTCCCAGCTGGAGCAGGTAACGGGAGTAGGCCCTGAAAACCACGCTCAGTTCAGGGGCAATCTGTAGGTCAGAAACCAGCCGGGAAAATTCATCGGTCTCAGAGATAAGATTGTGGTGGTCAGTCATAACGCCTCTTAACTGTGCTGTAAGTCATTCATGAGATTTAAACTGTAGGGAGAAAATGTGGCACAGTGAAGTTCTGTCTCAAATATTAACTAGGCTCCCACCGATGAAAGGTGCCCCGGCTCTGATGAAACTTATCCTCGCCTCGTCTTCGCCCGCCCGGCAAAAACTGCTCACCGATTCGGGGGTGGACTTTCAGGTTCTGGTGTCAGATGTCGACGAAGACGCGGTGCTGGCCCAGGCCCAGGAGAAGGCCTTTGCGGCGGGGCTGGGCGAAATCACCCCGGCGCAGACCGCCCAGCTGCTGGCCCAGGCGAAGGCGCAGGACGTCGCTGCCCGGGTTGAGGCCGCCGATGCGCTGGTTCTCGGGTGCGATTCGGTCTTTGAATTTGACGGTGGGGCCTATGGAAAACCCCACACCGTGGAGAAAGCCCGGCAGCGTATTACCGCCATGAGTGGGCAGTCGGGGCAGCTACACACCGGCCACTGGCTCATTGATACTGCCACCGGCAAAGAGGCCTCTGAACTACGCACCGCCATCGTACATTTTGACCGGCTTTCCGACGAGGAAATCGAAGCCTACCTTGCCACCGAAGAGCCCCTGTGGGTGGCGGGTTCCTTTACCATTGACGGTTTTGGGGCGCCCTTTATTAAGGGAATCGAAGGAGAGTTCCACACCGTGGTGGGGCTTTCCCTCAACGCTCTGCGCAGCATGATGCACCAGCTGGGGCAGTCAATTACCAACTTTTGGTGAAAACCTCACTAAATTTCAAACACATCTGCCTCAAACTATCGGTAAACTCGTGAAGGATATAAAGGAGCTTTTCATTGACCAAAAATACTGAGCGATTAAGTCGCGAATTTATCCCCGTTGAGGGGCGCCATACCGGCCCCGTCTCCAAGATTCTCATTGCCAACCGCGGTGAAATCGCGGTTCGCGTGATTCGAGCAGCCCAAGATGAAGGTATCTCCACCGTGGCTGTCTACGCTGAACCAGACCGCGATGCCCTGCACGTGCGCCTTGCCGACGAAGCCTTTTCGCTGGGCGGCGCCACCGCCTCAGATTCCTACCTGGTGATGGATAAGCTCCTCGACGTCGCGCAACGCTCCGGTGCAGACTCGGTTCATCCCGGCTACGGTTTCCTCTCCGAAAACGCCGAGTTCGCGCAGAAGGTCATTGACGCCGGCCTTACCTGGATTGGCCCCTCCCCCGAGTCAATTTCGACCCTGGGAGATAAGGTGGCCGCCCGCCACATCGCTGAGAAAGTGGGCGCACCCCAGGTGCCCGGCACCAAAGATCCCGTCTCTTCAGCCGCCGAGGTAGAGGCTTTTGCCGACGAGCACGGCCTGCCCATTGCTATTAAGGCAGCCTTCGGTGGCGGTGGCCGCGGCATTAAGGTGGTGCGCGAGCGCGAGAAGATTGCCGAGCTCTACGACTCCGCGGTGCGCGAAGCCACCGCCGCTTTTGGTCGCGGCGAGTGCTTTATCGAGCGCTTCCTCGACTCCCCCCGCCACGTGGAAACCCAGTGCCTGGCAGACGCCCACGGCAACGTCGTCGTGGTCTCCACTCGCGACTGCTCCCTGCAGCGCCGCAACCAGAAACTGGTAGAAGAAGCTCCCGCTCCTTTCCTCACCGACGAGCAGACCGAACGCCTCTACGAATCTTCTAAGGCAATTCTTAAAGAAGCTGGCTACACCGGCGCTGGCACTTGCGAGTTCCTGGTGGGTACCGACGGCACCATTTCCTTCCTCGAGGTCAACACCCGCCTGCAGGTGGAGCATCCCGTCTCCGAAGAGGTATCGGGTATCGACCTGGTGCGCGAGCAGTTCCGTCTGGCCCGCGGCGAAGAGCTGGGCTACACCGACCCCGAATTGCGTGGCCACTCCTTTGAGTTCCGTATCAACGGTGAAGACGCCGGCCGCTCCTTCATGCCCTCCCCCGGTACCGTGGAAAAGCTGCGGGTACCGTCTGGCCCCGGCGTACGCTGGGATTCAGGTGTGGTTGAGGGCGACGTTATTGGCGGTTCCTTTGACTCCATGCTCGCCAAGTTGATTGTGACCGGCTCCAGCCGCGAAGAAGCTATTGAGCGTTCCCGCCGGGCCCTGTCAGAGCTGGTCATTGAAGGTATGCCCACCGTGGCTAACTTCCACCGCGCCGTTCTCGACGAGCCAGCCTTTGCCCCCGATTCCGAGGGTACCTTTGGCGTTCACACCCGCTGGATTGAGACCGAATTCAACAACACCATTGCCCCCTACAACGGTAGCTTTGGTGAGACTGAGGACGACGACGACCGTCAGAAGGTCGTCGTGGAAGTCGGCGGCAAGCGCCTTGAGGTTGTTCTTCCCGCCTCCCTCGGCTCCGGCGCGTCGTCCTCGGCTAAACCCACAGCCAAGAAGGCCCGCAAAGACCGCTCGGCCCGCGGCGCGGCGTCCACCAATTCCAACGACCTCACCTCCCCCATGCAGGGAACCATCGTGAAGGTCGAGGTTAAGGACGGCGCGAAGGTGGCTGAGGGCGACTTGATTGTGGTGCTGGAAGCCATGAAGATGGAACAGCCCATCACCGCCCACAAGGCGGGCAAGGTCACCGGCCTGAAGCTCAAGCCCGGCGAGACAGTGACCGCCGGCGCCGTGATCGCCACCATTAAGTAGGCTTTCAGCAACAATCTCAAAATTTGATACAAGAATACTCCTTGCGCTAGTGGGGCACTAATCTTTTGCTCAAACACACAAAAGATTTCCACTCAGCACAAGGAGTTTTCTCTTGAGTAGCGTTGCTGCAGAAAATACCGAGGCCACACCTCGGAAACCTCACACCACAGTGCCTAAGTCGAGAGTCATTCTGGCATCGCTCATCGGCACCACCATTGAGTTCTACGACTTCTACATCTACGCCACCGCGGCAGTAGCTGTTTTCCCCGCCCTCTTTTTCACCGGTAACGATGACACCGCCAAGCTACTGGCTTCTATGGCGACCTTCGGTGCGGCTTTCGTGGCCCGCCCCATCGGATCGGTGATTTTTGGTCACTTCGGCGACCGCATTGGCCGTAAGGCAACCCTGGTCGGTGCCCTGCTTACTATGGGCCTGGCGACCTTCCTGATTGGCTTGCTGCCCACCTACCACCAGATTGGCCTCTGGGCACCCGCTATGCTCACCATCCTGCGATTCTGCCAGGGCCTCGGCCTGGGCGGTGAATGGTCAGGTGCAGCGCTACTAGCTACCGAGTACGCCGACCACGGCAAGCGGGCCCGCGCCGCCATGTGGCCCCAGCTCGGCGCTCCCTTCGGCTTTATTCTCGCCAACGGCTTCATGCTCCTGCTGACCATTTTCATGGGCTTCAACTCGGCTGAACATGCCGGAGAATTCGACCACGCCTTCTTGGTCTGGGGCTGGCGCCTTCCCTTCCTGGCCTCCCTGGTGATGGTGCTGGTAGGCCTCTACGTCCGCTTCAAACTGGAAGAAACCCCGGTCTTTAAGCTGGCCGTCAAAGAAGACAAAAAGGTTAAAACTCCTCTGGCAGAAGCCTTTAAGGTCGCCTGGTGGCCCATGATTCAGGGCACCTTCATCATGCTGGCAACCTACGTGCTCTTCTACCTGATGACAGCCTGGATTCTTTCCTTCGGCATCGCCAAGGTAGAAGCAGGGGGTCTGGCTATTCCCTACCGAACCTTCCTGATTATCCAGCTCATTACCATCCTCTTCTTCGCCGCCATGGTTCCTGTTTCTGGCTGGCTGGCAGACCGCTACGGACGCCGTTCCTCCCAGCTGGTGATTACCGGTTTCATTGTGCTCTTTGGCCTTTCCTTCGGCTTCTTCATGGCTCCAGACGCGGTAGGTACCGGTTCAGAAGCTAACATTGTACGCATTGTAATCTTTATGGCCATCGGCATGACCCTCATGGGCTTGACCTTCGGTTCCATGTCGGCTTACCTGCCCGAGCTCTTCCCCACCAACGTCCGCTATACAGCCTCGGGTATTTCCTACAATGTCTCTTCCATCTTGGGCGCTGCGCTGACCCCCTATGCTGCAGTCTGGCTCAATGCCCACGGCGGTGTGGGAGCCGTGGGCTTCTACCTGGCAGGAGCCGCTGTGCTGACCATCGTCTTCATGGCCATCACCCATGAGACCCGCGACGTGGATTTGAACACCATGGCCCGCAAGTAGAGGAAGCTCCGCTTGAGCCCCACGCCGAATGAAACTTCTTGATAGTTCACTGTGGCTGGTTCTGTGCAGACAAGTTTGCACACAACCAGCCAGAGTGAACTATTTTTCTTTCTCCAGCTAAGGAACTATCTTTTGAGTAGCCTCGCACAAGAAAACACCAAGGACCCATCTCAGATTCACCCCACCGCGGTGCCCAAGTCGAGAGTCATTCTGGCCTCCCTGGTGGGCACCACCATCGAGTTCTATGACTTTTACATCTACGCCACCGCAGCGATAGCGGTTTTCCCTGCCCTCTTCTTTACCGGCAACGATGACACCGCCAAGCTGCTAGCTTCTATGGCAACCTTCAGCGCCGCGTTTATTGCAAGGCCGATCGGGTCAGTCATCTTTGGCCACTTCGGCGACAGCATTGGTCGCAAGGCGACCCTGGTCGGTGCCCTGCTCACTATGGGTCTGGCAACCTTCCTCATCGGTTTGCTGCCCACCTATCATCAAATCGGTCTGTGGGCACCGGCCATGCTCACCATCCTGCGATTCTGCCAGGGCTTAGGTTTAGGTGGCGAATGGTCAGGCGCTGTGCTCATCGCCTCCGAATATGCCGAGCAAGATAGGCGTGCTCGTACTGCCATGTGGCCCCAGCTCGGCGCTCCCTTCGGCTTTATTCTCGCCAACGGCTTCATGCTCCTGCTGACCATTTTCATGGGCTTTGACTCCACTCAGCACGCCGGCGAGCTCAACCATAACTTCTTGGTCTGGGGCTGGCGCCTTCCCTTCCTGGCCTCTCTGGCGATGGTGGCCGTAGGCCTCTACGTCCGCTTCAAACTCGAAGAAACCCCGGTCTTTAGGGCGGCTGTTCAAGAAGATAAGAAAGTTAAGTCACCCTTGGCTGAGGCCTTTAGGGTTGCCTGGTGGCCCATGATTCAGGGCACCTTTATTATGATGACCACCTTTGTGATTTTTTATCTGATGACTGCCTGGATTCTTTCCTATGGCATTGCCTCAGTGGAGGCGGGTGGCCTAGCAATCCCCTACCGCACCTTCCTGATTATCCAGCTCATTACCATCCTCTTCTTCGCTGCCATGGTGCCGGTTTCCGGCTGGCTGGCAGACCGCTACGGCCGGCGGCGCTCCCAATTAGTTCTTACCAGCATCGTTGCACTTTTTGGATTGTCCTTTGGTTTCTTTATGAGCCCCGAAGCCGTGGGAACCGGAGCAGATGCCAATCTCGTGCGCATCGTTATCTTCATGTCAATCGGTATGGCTCTGATGGGCGTGACCTCGGGTGCTATGTCTGCCTACCTACCGGAGCTCTTCCCCACCAACGTGCGCTACACAGCCTCGGGTATTTCCTACAATGTCTCTTCCATCTTGGGCGCTGCGCTGACCCCCTATGTGGCGGTCTGGCTTAATTCTCGCGGTGGGGTGGGCGCTGTTGGCCTCTATCTGGCAGGGGCGGCGGTGCTCTCCATTGTCTTTATGGCCATCACCCATGAGACCCGCGACGTGGATTTGGAGAAAATATAAAATGAGTGGTGGATTTCAGGCTTAAACATAAGGAATTTAAGCCTAAAATCCACCACTCGCGCAGAGGGTTAGAAAATCCTAGAGCCGCTTATGGAGCTTTCGCGCAGCCTCTGAAATCGAGCCGGTCAGAGACGGATAAACGGTGTAGGTCTCTGCCAAATCGTCAACGTGCAGCTTCTGATCCACCGCCAGAGAGATGGGGAAGATTAGCTCTGAGGCTCGGGGACCCACCACCACGCCACCGATCACGGTACCGGAGTGCTTACGCGAGAAAATCTTGATAAAGCCGTCTTTGACCGCCATCATTTTGGCGCGGGGGTTGGTGTTCAGCGAGAGCATCACGGTGTCTGCCTGATACTTACCGGACTGAATTTCCTTCTCAGAAACGCCCACGGTAGCAATCTCGGGTGAGGTGAAGATATTGGCCGCTACCTGGTGGGTCTTGAGCGGGCGCACGTGGTCACCCATCAGGTGGGCAATTGCGATGCGGCCCTGCATGGCAGCCACAGAGGCCAGCGGATAAACACCGGTGCAGTCACCGGCTGCATAGATGTTAGAGATATTGGTACGGGAGACGCGGTCTACATTAATGTGACCCGACTCCGAGACCTCAACCCCGGCGTTTTCCAGTCCCAAATCTTCGGTGTTAGGAATGGAACCCACGGCGATGAGCACGTGGGAACCAGAGACCTTGCGGCCGTCAGAGAGGGTGACGATCACGCCCTCGCCGTCCTCGGTATACTCAGCAGCCTGGGCGCGGGAGCGCGGCATCACCCGAACACCGCGGCGCTCGAATACGTTTTCCAGCACAGTAGCGGCGTCCTCGTCCTCGCCCGGCAGCACGCGGTCGCGCGAAGAAATCAGGGTGACCTTGCTGCCCAGGCCGTTGTAGGCAGAGGCGAACTCCGCACCGGTCACACCGGAACCAACCACAATCAGCTCTTCGGGCATTTCTTCGAGGTTGTAGAGCTGGGTCCAGTTGAGAATTCGCTTGCCGTCTGGCTTCGCGGTCTCGAGCTCACGGGGGTGGGTGCCCACCGACAGAAGAATAAACTCCGCCTGAAGGTCGTAGACCAGACCGTCGCTATCGGTTACCTCAACGGTGTGGTGGTCTTTGAGCTTGCCCTTACCGCTAATCACCTTGATACCGGAGCGCTCGACGGTGCGCTTAATATCGTTGGACTGCTGGTGGGCCAGGTTGACCAAGCGCTCATTGACGGTGCCGAGGTCAACGTGAACGGTGCGGTCTGCCTGCGGGTCGCCCACGGTAATACCCAGATCTGCGGCTTCGGAGATGCGGGTCATGAGATCTGCGGAGGCAATGAGGGTTTTTGAGGGGACGACGTCGGTGAGAACCGCCGAGCCACCCAGCCCCTTGGCCTCAATGAGGGTTACGTCTGCGCCCAAGGACGACGCCACCAGGGCCGCCTCATAACCGCCGGGGCCACCGCCAAGAATGATGATTTTGTGTGATGCGTAATCAGTTTTGAGAGTCACATTACTATTGTGTTCTCTTTGATAGTTTCATTCAAACTCTAAGTCGATGTTTACCTTAATTTTCCGGCGCCCGAGCGGTTTCAGCCCCACAGGCAGAGGCGGAAAACTGGTAATTTAGGCTTGTGATGAACGAAAATTCTATTGATGTGTGGGCCCTGCCCACTTCCCATGAAGACCATCCTGCCGCTGTTGCCGCTCGCAAGGCCGCGAAGTTTATCGCAGAGGCAACCGATGTGCAGAAGCACGATATTGCTCTGACCTTGGGCTCCGGCTGGGGCGAGGCTGCCAGCCTAATCGGTGAGACCACCCACGTAATGGATGCCCAGGAGATTCCGGGCTTCCACGCCTCTGCTGTGGCGGGCCACCCCGGTACTATTTCCTCTATTCTTACCTCCTCTGGAAAGCGGGCCCTGGTGATTGGCGCCCGCACCCACTTCTATGAAAACAAGGGTGTTGATGCTGTGGTGCACGGTGTGCGCACCGCGGCAGCTGCCGGTGCTGAGACCATGATTCTGACCAACGGTTGCGGCGGCCTGAATCCCTCCTACTCGGCGGGTATGCCGGTTCTGATTTCCGACCATATCAACGCAACCGCCACCTCTCCCCTGCAGGGTGTCCATTTCGTGGACCTCACCGATCTCTACTCACCCCGTATTCGGGAGATTGCCCGCTCCATTGATGATTCTCTGCTGGAGGGCGTTTACTATCAGGCCCCCGGCCCCCACTATGAAACCCCCGCTGAAATCAAGATGATGGCGACTCTGGGTGCTGACCTGGTGGGCATGTCTACCGCGCTAGAGGCCATTGCAGCCCGCTCTGTGGGTATGGAAGTTTTTGGTATTTCGCTGGTCACCAACATGGCGGCCGGTATTCAGGAAACAGCTCTCAACCACGAAGAGGTAATTCAGGCTGGCAAGGACGCCGGCCCCCGTATCTCCCGTCTGCTGGCTGACATTATTGAGAAAATCTAAGGACGAACCATGACAGAACATCTCATCGACCAGGCCAGGTATTGGCTGAGCATTGACCCCGACGAAGCTACCCGCGCAGAGCTCACCGAGATTATTAGCCGGGCAGAGGCTCAAGATTCTGAGGCTATCGCTGACCTTCAGGACCGTTTCTCGGGCACCCTTCAGTTCGGCACCGCCGGTTTGCGCGCTGCCCTGGGCGCTGGCCCCATGCGTATGAACCGCGTGGTGGTGCGTCGGGCGGCAGTTGGCCTGGCTGCTTACATTTCTGGCCGCGCCACCGCTGAGGGCTGGGAGTCACCCAGCGCCGTCGTCGGCTTTGATGCCCGCTTCAACTCCGATATTTTCGCGCAGGAAACCGCAGCGATTTTTGAGGCGGCGGGTATCAAGACCAAGCTGATGCCCGCTCCCCTGCCCACCCCCGTGCTTGCCTGGGCTACCCGGGAATACGGCGCCGAGGTGGGCGTGATGGTCACCGCCTCCCACAACCCGCCCCAGGATAACGGCTACAAGGTCTACCTGGGTGGTCAGGCTGTCGAAGAGCACGCCCGCGGCGCCCAGATTGTGCCGCCCTTCGACTCCGATATCGCAGCGGCGATTGCCGGTGTGGACGACGCCGCGATTGAGCTGGCGGCCGAGGGCTGGCAGGTGTTGCCCGGCTCGGTAGCCGATGACTACGTGGCAGCGGTGGGTGCGCTGGCTCAGCCCGCCGAGCGCGACCTGAAGATTGTCTACACCGCCATGCACGGCGTGGGCGGAGAGACTGTGCTCAAGGTATTGAAAAACGCCGGTTTCGAGTCGGTTACTCCGGTGGCTGAGCAGTTCGACCCCGACCCGCTCTTTCCCACCGTCTCCTTCCCCAACCCCGAAGAGCCGGGCGCGCTGGATTTGGCCTTCAAGGTGGCTGAGCGCGAGCAGGCAGATTTGATTATCGCCAATGATCCCGATGCCGACCGCGCCGCTTTTGCCGTCTTTGACCCGGCGGTCAAGACCTGGCGGGCCCTGCGCGGAGACGAAATTGGCTCCCTGCTGGGCGTGGCAACCCTGCAGCGCCTGGGAGATACGTCGCAGCAGAACCCCAAGCCCATCTTCGCCAACTCGGTGGTATCTTCCCGCCAGCTGGGCGCTATCGCCCGAGCTGCCGGACTGGAGCACCGCGAGACCCTGACCGGTTTCAAGTGGATTGCCCGCATCGAGAACCTGGCCTACGGCTACGAGGAGGCCATCGGCTACAGCGTTGATCCCGCCTCGGTGAAGGATAAGGACGGCGTCTCGGCGGCTCTGGCGGTTGCTATCTACGCCCAGCAGCTCAAGCGGGAGGGCAAGACCCTGCTGACCGTGCTCGATGAGCTGGCAGCCGAGCACGGGGTCTATGCAACGGACCAGGTCTCAATCCGGGTGGACGACCTCAGCCAGATTACCACCATGATGGCGACCCTGCGGGCGACCCCGCCGGCCTCTCTGGCGGGTTCGCCGGTGACCGAGGTGATCGATATGTCCCAGGGAACCGAGACCCTGCCGCCCACCAACGGCATGATGTACCTGGCGGCAGACGGCACCCGCGTGATCGTGCGCCCCTCGGGTACCGAGCCCAAGCTCAAGTGCTACCTGGAGGTCATCCGCGAGGTAGAGGCAAAGCCCGCCGACTCGCAGCCGCAGGAGGCTCTGGCGCAGGCACGGACCCAGGCAACTACGGCGCTGAAGCAGGTTGCCGATGAAATCCGGGCGGCGCTGGGGCTCTGATTCTTTCCGGGCTTCTCAGCCCAGAGCAAGGTGCGCAGCGTCAAAGCGTTTGTGGGATCTGCGCCCCGACTGGCTCGGGGCTGGCGTTAGGGTGTCGGGGCGCAGACCCCGCAAACGCTTACCCAACTGAACTATTCGTTTTCGGCCCCGTATGCCTTCATAAACCTAAGTATTCAAAGGAGAAACATGACTGACATTTCCAATGCCGAACTGGCAGCAATGATTGACCACACCATTCTCGCCCCCACCGCCTCCGAGGCCGACGTGCGCCGTCTTTGTGCAGAGGCCCGCGAGCACGGCTTCGCCTCCGTCTGCGCCAACCCCGTGTGGGCTCCGGTGCTGGCGCAGGAGCTGGACGGCGCTTCGGCGGTTCCCTGCGTGGTGATCGGCTTCCCTTTCGGTGCTTCTGCCACCGAGGTCAAGGCCTTTGAGACCACCACCGCTGTGGCCGCCGGTGCCGCCGAGGTCGATATGGTGATCAACATTGCCGATGCCCGCGCCGAAAAGCGTCAGGCTCTGGTCGACGATATTAAGGCTGTGGTAGATGCTGCCCATGCCGGTAACGCTAAGGTCAAGGTCATCATCGAGACCTCCGAGCTCACCGATGATCAGAAGGTGCTTGCCTGCGAGGCTGCGGTAGAAGCCGGTGCCGACTTTGTGAAGACCTCCACCGGTTATTCCTCTGCCGGTGCCACCGTTGAAGACATTGCCCTAATGCGCAAGACCGTTGGCCCCAACATCGGCGTCAAGGCATCCGGTGGCGTGCGCACCCGCGAGCAGGCCCTGGCCATGATTGAAGCGGGAGCTAACCGAATCGGTGCTTCCAAGGGCATCGCAATCATCGAAGCCGGTGAAGCGGGCGAGGGTTCCTACTAAACTGCGCTTCAAAAAGCCCTAACATTCATTGACACACTGTGCATAAGTTTTTCTCACCCCTTATACTGGGGTGAGAAAGCACATGCACATTCGGGCAGCCTCACAGGTGAGTGCCCCGATACGGAAAGTAGTTCTCTATGTCTTCTGAGAAGGTCTCCAGCGAGCGAGCATCAGCCCACACTTCAGCGGGTACCGCTGGCCATCACACCCACCACCACGGTTCTGACCAGCTGCACTCTGAATCCGAGAAGCGCAGCAACGTTGAGACCCTGGGTCTGCAGAAAGAGGGTCGCGGCTTTGAAGAAGCTCACGGCCCCACCTATTCCGGCCAGGGCCAGATTGGCTCTAGCCTGGTGATCTTCGTGATTCTCTTCGTGGTCTTCCTGCTGGGTCTCTATATGCTGGGCTTCTACCCCGAGGGCATTGTGGGTAGCCACGGCGTTGTTCCCTGGCTGATCGCCCTGGTTCTGCTGATTGTGCCCTGGGGCATTGTCTACCACCTGATGTCTTCTAAGACCAACACTGAGAACCGCGAAAACGGTGTAGACCTGACCATGCGCTAGGCCGTAGCTCTCAGTCTGAGAAACCTAAAAGCGGGCAGCTCCCTGAAGGGAGTTGCCCGCTTTTTCTTATGCCTCGAAAATCGCTCTGATGAAGTCGTTGGTCCACTGAACCATGGCCTCATCCACCAGGTCTTTTCCGCCTACCCGGGCTGTCTTGGGCCGGGGTACCAGAATCTGCCACTGCTCGGTTCCAGGAATCTGCTTGTGCAGGGAACCCGGATACATGCGGTTGAGCCGCATGATTTTAGATTCGGGCAGGTCAACCGGAAAGAAACGAACCTTGGGGCCCATGGCAACAATCTCAGACAGTCCCACGGCCCGGGCGCGCAGGCGCAGCGAAGCGATACGGAAGAGGTTTTCGGTGGCCTCGGGAACCTCACCGTAGCGATCTACCAGCTCCTCGTGGGCTTCTGCCAGTTCTTCTTCGGAGACAGCCTGGGCAATCTGGCGGTAGGCGGCTAGTCGCAGACGTTCTGAGGAAACATAGTCGTGCGGTAGGTGGGCGTTGACCGGAAGGTCCACCTTTACCTCGGCCGGAGCGGCGTCGTCCTCATCTCCCCTAAAGTTAGCAACGGCCTCGCCCACCAGTCGCAGGTAGAGGTCGAAGCCCACACCGGCAATGTGGCCCGACTGCTCGCCGCCCAGCAGGTTACCGGCACCGCGAATTTCAAGATCCTTCATGGCCAGCTGCATACCGGCACCCAGCTCGTTGTGGGTGGCAACGGCCTTCAGGCGCTCTAGCGCGACCTCCCCCAGCATCTTGTCGGTGGGATAGAGGAAGTAGGCGTAGGCGCGCTCGCGACCACGGCCCACGCGGCCACGCAGCTGGTGCAGCTGTGAGAGACCGTAGTTCTGGGCCTGATCGACAATCAGGGTATTGGCGTTGGAAATATCCAGGCCGGTTTCCACGATGGTGGTGCAGACCAGCACATCGAACCTCCGCTCCCAGAAGTCCACAATAATCTGTTCCAGGCGCGATTCGCTCATCTTTCCGTGGGCCACAGCGATGCGGGCCTCGGGTACCAGCTGCTGGATCTCGGAGGCAACCCGCTCAATCGAAGAGACTCGGCTGTGCACAAAGAAAACCTGGCCCTCGCGCATGAGCTCGCGGCGAATAGCGGCGGTAATCTGCTTGTCGGTACGGGCGCCCACGAAAGTCAGCACGGGGTGGCGTTCCTCGGGCGGAGTGGCCAGGGTGGAGGTCTCACGAATACCGGTCAGCGACATCTCCAGGGTGCGGGGAATCGGAGTCGCAGACATGGCAAGAACGTCAACATTGGTGCGCATAGTCTTGAGCTTTTCTTTGTGCTCCACGCCAAAGCGCTGTTCCTCGTCGATAATCACCAGGCCGAGGTCTTTGAACTGGGTGGACTCGGAGAGAATCCGGTGGGTGCCCACCACCACGTCAATAGAACCGTTCTTCAGCCCCTCAAGTGTTTCGAGCGCTTCTTTCTTAGTCTGGAAACGCGAGAGGGCGGCAACCCGCACGGGAAAGCCCGAGAACCGCTCGGTAAAGGTCTCAAGGTGCTGCTGGGCCAGCAGGGTGGTGGGCACCAGCACCGCCACCTGCTTGCCGTCTTGCACCGCCTTGAAAGCGGCCCGCACGGCAATCTCGGTTTTACCGTAGCCCACGTCGCCGGAGATCAGGCGGTCCATGGGAACCTCTTTCTCCATGTCGGCCTTGACCTCGTTGATAGCCGAGAGCTGGTCGGGGGTCTCCTGGTAGGGGAAGGCCTCTTCAAGCTCGGCCTGCCAGGGGGTATCGGGGCCGAAGGCATGGCCTCGGCTTGCCTGGCGGGCTGAATAAAGCTTGATGAGGTCTGCGGCAATCTCCTTGACCGCCTTGCGGGCCCGGGACTTGGTCTTGGCCCAGTCCGAGCCGCCCATCTTTGATAGGGCCGGGGCATCGCCGCCCACGTAGTTCGAAACCTGATCCAGCTGGTCGGTGGGTACGAAGAGGCGGTCTTTAGCACCGCCGCGTTTGGACGCCGCGTATTCCAGCACCAGGTATTCCTTCATGGGTTTGGGCTGGCCGGGCTTAATCATGGCACCGGCTATCGGGCGCTGCACCAGCTCGATAAACTGGCCGATGCCGTGCTGCTCGTGTACCACGTAGTCGCCGGCCTTGAGTGCCATGGGGTCCACAGCATTTTTACGACGGCGCACGGGCAGCTTGGCGGCGCGCAGATCGCGGGTGCCGTAGCTGGAAGCGCGGCCCAGAATGTCAGCTTCGGTGAGAAAGCCGATGCGGGCGGCGTCCATCATAAAACCCTTACCGGCAGCGGCGGTGGTCATTTCAATCATGCCCGCGTCAGGAGCTTCCACCAGGTCTTCGGTGCGGGCTGCTGGAATCTCTGCCTCCTGGAAGACAGAGAGCAGGCGCTGGAGCGGGCCTGGGCCGTCGGTCACGGCAATAATGTGCCAGCCGTCCCTGACTTTCTTCCCAACCTCGGTGAGCAGCTCGTTCACGTTTCCTGCGTAGGAATGGGGCGCCCGGGCCTCGAAGGTGAGGGTATCAACGCCGTCCTCGATAGCGTCGTCCACCCCCAGGGCGGTCATGGCCCACCAGCCCAGCCGGCGGTCCAGGGCTCTCTCGCGCAGGTCGGCCACGGTGCGGAAGGCTCCGGCACCAAAACCCGCGCTGTTCTGGCCCAGGTCAATGGGGGCATTGGAATTGTCGGTGGCAGACTCCCAGGCAGCCAGCAAAAATTCCTCGTTGGTGGCTACCAGATCGGCGGCGCGCGAGCGTACTTTCTCGGGCTCCAGCACCACCGGCAGAGAGTGTTCGGGCAGCACATCGAGCAGGGTGGTCATCTCTTCCACCAGCAGCGGGGTCAGCGATTCCATACCCTCAACGTAGATTCCACCCGCAATCTTCTCGAGCATGGCGGCTGCCCCGGGAAAATCCCCCTGCAGGCGCGCTGCCTTGGACATCACCGAGGGGGTAATCAGCAGCTCACGGCAGGGAGGAGCGATAATCTCGCTGGGGTGCTCTCCCCCGCTGAGGGTTCTCTGGTCTGCCACCGAGAACCAGCGCATGTTCTCAATTTCATCACCGAAAAATTCGATACGTACCGGGTGGTCAGCCACCGGGGAGAAAACATCGAGAATACCGCCGCGCACGGCAAATTCACCGCGCTTAGACACCAGGTCAACACGGGAGTAGGCGGCCTGGGTGAGAGCCTTAACGGTTTCATCGAAATCTCGTTCTTCGCCAGCCGCCAGGCGTACCGGCTCCATCGCTTCAAGACCGGAAACAAAGGGCTGAATGACGGCGCGCACCGGCGCCACCACCACGGCGGGACGGTCTGAACCCGCAAGACGCCGCAGAACGGTCAGGCGCTGACCCACGGTGTCAGACCGCGGCGAGAGGCGCTCGTGGGGAAGGGTCTCCCAGGCCGGAAAGAGGGCAATTTTCTGTGGATCCATAAAGGAGGCAAGGGCCGATACGGTGTCTTCTGCCTCCCGCTCGGTGGCGGTAATAGCCAGCAGACAGGCTCCCTCATCCTGACTCTGCATCCCCGCTGCAATCTCTGCCAGCAGAACCGGCCGAGCGCCGTCCACAGCAGCCATCACCAGTTCAGCAGACCGCTGCGCCGGCGGAGCGGCAGCCGCCGCCGAGATGCGGCTAAAGCTTGGTTCCTGGGACAGAAGTTTAGTTAGACCGCGAAGGCTCATAAAAACCGGCTACTTTCCACAAAACTGGGTCAAAAAGGTGCTGAACAATTATCGCACAGGGTCAGACAGCAGGCACTGAGCCTGGCTTGCGCAACAGATTTTGTTAATACGTTGCTTTCTAAGCCCAGAAAAAGAGGGGACAAATGAAATAACCCCTCTATTCACAGGCTTCATATACCACCGAATAGCCCACAAGTCCGTTTTCCGCCTCTTTGGGGGACATACGAGGGTGATTGTGTAGCTCTAAGATAAGAGCTGAGGAAGCCTGGGAACTTCTTTAAAACCACCGATTCCGCACCGGTGTACTAAAACAAAAACAGTAATCAACGCATAATTCATATAGGGGATAGATGACTTTCATCTCTACTTCTCGCGCGCGTTTAACAGGGATAACCGCCACGGGAATGCTCGCAGTCGCGCTCGTTTTAAGCGGTTGCTCTTCTGATAGTTCTACCGATGCGCAGAACCAATCATCAGATACCGCTTCTGCTTCTGCATCAGCAGAACAGCAAGGGCAGCCACAGGCCTCCGCCGACTCCTCTCCCTCTGCCAAAGATCAGCAGTCAGCTCAGTCATCCGACCCTTCAAAGAAGGCGCAGGATGATTCTTCTCAGTCTGCAGAGGCTGACCCCGGCAAGATTGAGTCTCAGGGCGAAGAAGTCAAAGCCAGCCAGGTGGCCCTTGACCAAGAAAACGTCAAGACCACTGAGAATCTCTACGGCCAGTTCGAAAACGTTCTACAGAATGTAGAGACCAAGACCGTCGATGCGCCCTCTGCTGAAGAAGCTGAGCAGCTTCAAGAGAACACTGCTACCGGTGAAAACATCGCCCTGGCAGATAAGTCAGCTGAAGAAATCGACAAGGTTTCAACTGGCTCGGCAGCAGATGAATTCACCGCCTCAGCCCTTGAGTTTGCCAACAGCGGCTGGAGCCAAGAAGGCTCCGCCAAGTTCGTGGGCGAACCCAAGCTAGCCGATACAGAATTCCAGGGAAAACCCGCCAAACTCCTTGAGGTATGCGTAGATGCATCCGACGTCAAAATCAAGGATTCCGCCGGCAACGTGCTCACCTCAGACAGCACTCCCAAACGTTCCCTGAACATTTTCACACTCACAGAAGACAACGGTTCGTGGAAGATCGCCTACCGCGAGATGCCCAATAACCCCGATTGCTAAGAAGTCATGAAGATCAAAAAACTAACACGCCCCCTCATTGCAGCAGCGGCGTCCCTGACCCTCGGTGTCACACTTTTGCCGACCACCTTTGCCCAGGCCGCGGAGAACACTCCCGACGGTTCCAGCTCAGATAAGGCAGCGGCGTCCTGCTATGAAATTAAGCAGAACGACCCCGAATCAAAGTCAGGAGCCTACTGGCTCTTCACCCCCGAAATGGAAGCACCCGCGCGGTTCTACTGCGACCAAGAGACCGACGGCGGTGGCTGGGTTATGCTCGGCCGCGGCCGCGAAGGCTGGACCGAGGACTATCAGGGCAAAGGTAACCCCGCTGACCTGGCTAACAACCCAGACGGCACCGATGCCTTCTCACCTGTTCAGCTGGACTCAAAGACTGTTGACGCCCTGATGGGCGGTCAGTCCCCCAGCGATCTGGAGGACGGTCTGCTGTTCAAGCGCGCCACCAATGCCGAGGGCACCCAGTGGCAGAACGCCTATGCCAAGCGCATGAACCAGCAGAACTGGACCTGGGCACTGGCAGCGTTCGCCCAGTGGAGTGACATTCGCTTCGATAATCCTCCCGGTCTAGGCTTGGACACCAACTACGCCACCAGTAAAGGCTCTGTTGGTAACTGGGATAACCGCTATAACGCTCTGGTCTTCAAGGCCAACCGCGACACCAACTGGCTCAACGGCTTCACCTTCGGCTACTACGTGCGGGGCTCCAATACCCCCACCACCCACCTGTGGTCGAAGACCGGCAACACCGCGATGGCCTTTACCCAGCTCTACGCCCGCCCCAAGCTGACCCAGGACAACGCCGGTTTTGAAACCATCGCAGATACCGGTCTGGGGGCAGAACAGCAGCGAGCGCTACCCAGCAGCTTTTCCTCCCGCATGGAATGGCGCACTTCTCTAGAAACCGGTACCGGCAACGTGGGTGAAATGAACACCCAGGTGCAGGCAATTACCCAGGTGGGCGATACCGTATTCACCGGCGGTGACTTCAAGAACCTGGTGAGCCGCAGCGGTGAAACTGTAGACCAGCGTTTCCTGGCCGGTTTCAATGTCAAAGACGGCCAGCTGGTGCGGTCTTTCATGCCCAAATTCAACGGCCAGATCAAGGCTCTTGAGGGACTCTCCAACGGCAAGCTGGCCGTTGGCGGTGAGTTCACCCAGGTCAACGGTGAAGATGTGACCGGTTTTGTGGTGCTTGATCCCGTCACCGGCGAGATTGATCGCACCTTTGACTGGAAGGTTGAGAACCGCCTGGCCTCTGACGTTGCCCGTGTTCGCACTATCCAAGAAGCCAACGGCTACCTCTACATCGGTGGTGCTTTCACCCACGTCAAGGGAAACACCTCAAGCGCTTTTGAATACTCCCGCAACGCCGCCCGCTTCAATATGAGCAACGGTAGCGTTGACTGGAACTGGAACCCCGAGTTCAACGGCACCGTCAACGGCATCTCCGCCGGTGACGACAACGAGAACGTCTATGCGGCTGGTTACTTCTCTACCAACCGCGGCGAACGCGCCTGGAAACTTGCCAACATGAACACCACCACCGGCTACAACAAGATGCCCTGGGACTGGAAGCTCTCCTACTACAGCGCGGCTCAGGGTGACCGGGCCGGTTTCCAGTTTGATGTTCAGGACGCAGGCTCGACCGTGTGGGCAGGCGGTGCTGAGCACCTGATTGCCCAGTACAACAAATCCGACCTCTCTCGTTCCTACTCGGCAATCACCAAGAACGGTGGCGATTTCCAGGATCTCTTCCGGGATAAGAAGAACGGTATTATTTACGGTTCCTGCCACTGTGAGAACTGGGCCTACGAGGGCGCAGACACCCACGATAATCCCGAAGCAACCACCTACGAGATTAACCGAATCCGCATGGTAGGTGCCTGGGACGAGACCACCGGTAAGTTCCTGCAAGATTTCAACCCCATGCTCACCGGCCAGCGCGGTAACGGCATCTGGGAATCTTTTGTTGACTCTGAGGGCGTTCTCTGGGTTGGTGGCGACATATCCAAGACCCTGGGCACCAGCGGTACGCAAGATACCGTGGGCTTTGCTCGCTACGCTCCCCGCGATATTACTCCGTCCGCCGCGCCGTCCAACCTTCAGGTAGCTACCGCAGACGGAAAGGATCAGCTGAGCTGGACCTCCGGCACCAAGGGCGCCACCGACTACCAGGTGCTGCGTAATGACCGCGTGATCGCCACCGTGACCGGCGGTAAGACCACCTACGAGGTGGATCACCAGGACGGTGCCCGCTACTTCGTTCGTTCGGTAGATAACGCGGGTAACTACTCAGAAACCACGCCGGTTGCGACGGCACCGGCTGCGCCTGAAGAAACCCCCGCTCCTGTCGATGAGCCGACCCAGGAGCCCACCGAGGAAGCCACTCAGCCTGCGGAGGAGGCCACTCAACCTGCCGAGGAACCCACCCCGGCACCGGTTGCTGAGGAAGAGAAAGATCAGTCGGGCGAGATTATCGCCGCCGGTTCCCAGTGGGACTACCTGGTCAACGCCTTTACCACTCCCGCTGACTGGAAGAACACCGACACCACTGTAACCGGTTGGCAGCAGGGTAAGGCTCCGCTGGGTTGGGGTACCGCCCCCGTGGAAACTGTAATCCCAGGCGAGGGCACTACGCAGCCTGCCTCCATCTACGTGCGCAAGTCTGTCACCATTGACAAGCCCGAGAACTACTCCAAGCTGGTGATTAAGGTTCGTTCAGACGATGGTTCAGTGCTCTACGTCAATGGCAAGGAAGTCAACCGAGACAACATGGTTGCAGCACCGCGACCCATCTATGCCGCTTCGCTGGCCATGTCGATCAAGAGCGATGAAGACGCCCAGAACAACTGGATTACCGTAGAGGTTCCCGCATCGGACCTTCAGGCCGGTAAGAACACCATTGCTCTGTCAGTACACGCTCAAGACCGTTGGGGTATTGGCGCCTCTGCCAGCTTCGACCTCTCCGCTGACCTGCAGAAATAAGAGCTGCCTCTAGAGAAGGCTGAATACCGGCGAGCCCCTTGCCGGTATTCAGCCTTCTTTCCTCTTTGGTGTGTCGGTCATCTTCCCCTGATATGCGGGAATAGTGGCCACATATCGCCCCACAAAACAGCAGTTTGTGCTGTTT
Source organism: Rothia aerolata (assembly GCF_014635585.1). Taxonomy (GTDB): domain Bacteria; phylum Actinomycetota; class Actinomycetes; order Actinomycetales; family Micrococcaceae; genus Rothia; species Rothia aerolata. Next base: position 189,968 of record NZ_BMDC01000002.1, on the reverse strand, counting down.
CTGCTCAATAATTCTTTCTTCCCTCGGTAAACTTTTAGCTCAACCAACTAATAACCAAATATTTACTGGTCTAGACAATTATTCGCGCGCAATGGCTTATGGGGTTTTACAAACGCCGTTGCAAAATTTATAAGGTCTTTTAGATTTTGATCTCGCAACACACTTCGAATCGTCCAACCGGTTTTCGCGATACGCTGGCAGCTTTGGGGGCTGCCCAGAAACCCGGTCACGGCGTTCCTGCCTATACCCGTTGGGTTAACCGCCGCCTGGCACGCTACTTCGCTGCGGCGGCGGTGAAATTCGGCATCACGCCCAACGGCGTGACCGCTATCAGCGCCGCCCTCTCCCTTGCAGGCATGATTCTGCTGGTCACAGCACCGCCGACTTTCGGCACCGCCCTGGGCGTCGCCGTCCTCTACGCCCTCGGCTACGCCATGGACTCCGCAGACGGCCAAGTGGCTCGCGTGACAGGCGCCTCATCTCCCGCCGGTGAATGGCTTGACCACGTGGTCGATGCTATTCGCACCCCGGCCCAGCACCTGGCTATTTTTATCGGCTTTGTGCGTTTTGAAGATCACTGGCCGCTCAACGGCTGGGTCATCTGGTGGCTGCCGTTGGCTTTCTCTGTGCTGACCGTGGGCTACTTTATGAGCCAGATTCTTGCCGAGCAGCTACGCAATAACCGTAAAACCGCTGCTCCGCCCGCCGGCGGTACCCTGCGGTCTTTTATCAACCTCCACATGGATTCCGGTACTTTCTGCTGGCTCTTCATTCTCTGGGGCTGGGGTTGGGGCTTCTTGGTTGCCTACGCAATCCTCTTCCTGGGCTTCTTCCTCACCACCGCTATGTCTATGCGCCGCAAGTACGTTTCACTCAACACTCCCCTGGAGGCCTAAATGTCTATTCCTAAGATTTCTGCTCTGATCGCAACCGCCGGTAAACGCCCCGAAATGCTGCGCAAAACCGTGCAGGCTATGTTTGACCAGGACTACCCCGGCCACCTGGAAGTTGTGGTGGTCTTTGACTACGTAGAGATTGATGATCTCAGCGACCTCACCGTACCCCAGAACCGCTCGCTGGTCACCGCCGTCAACCACCACTCGAAGGGTCTGGCAGGCGGCCGCAACACCGGTCTAGATTTGGCTAGCGGCGAGCTCATCGGCTTCTGTGATGACGACGATTTTTGGTATCCCCAACGTCTTTCGGCCCAGCTGGCCCTGTGGGAAAAGCACCCCGAAGCCATTGCTATCTCCTCCTGGATTAAAGTGCGCACCGACGGTAAAGACGTGGTGCGAAGCGGCCCCGAACGGGTAACTTTTGAAGATCTGCTGGTCTCCCGCCAGTTCCAGATTCACCCCAGCACCACCCTCTTTAAGCGAGCGGATCTGGTGGATACCAACCGCATTGGCCCGGTAGACGAGGATCTCCCTGCCGCCTATGGCGAAGACTACGACCTCGCCCTGCGCGCAGCGCGACTGGGCGATATCTTCTCGGTGACCGAGCCCGGTGCGCTGATTCTCTGGGACCGCCCCTCCTTCTTCTCGGGGCACTGGGAGTCAATGGCAGGTGGCCTCACCTACATTCTGCAGAAGTTCCCCGAGTTCGAGCGCCAGCCCAAGGGCCTGGCTCGCATTGCCGGTCAGATTGCCTTTGCCCATGCGGCCCTTGGCAATAGAAAAGATGCCTTTGCCTACGCCCGTTCGGCTTTGACCCGCGACCCCAAGCAGCTGCGTGCCTGGGCTGCCCTAGTGGTCTCTACGGGACTTATTAAGCCTCAGACCCTTCTGGAACTCGTCAACAAAACCGGCCGCGGTCTTTAGGGGAATCGACCGCATGGCACTCTCACTTTTCGAGCCGCGCCAGGTTCATCGGTATGCAGAGGGATCCGATGAAGACCTGGCGCGTCAACAGCGTGTCTTGCCCGCCTGGCCCCTCTTTACCCTTTTCTATGGCTACCCTCTGATTTGGGTGCTGGGGATGGGTCAGTTTGCGCCCACGCTGCTGTCTATCGTCATGCTCTTCTACATGGGTGTTCGCAAAAACATTCTGATATTCAAAACCCATTGGATTTGGATTGCGCTAATCATCTGGTGCGTGGTGTGCACCGTTTCTCTGCGCGGCGGCAGCGATATTCTCGCCTGGGGTATCAGGTTTTTGGTTATTTTTAACGCCTGTGTCTACAGCGTTTACTACTTCAATGCCCGCGAGCGCATTACTCCGCAGGCACTGCTGGGTGGACTAGTGGCTCTCTGGTACACCGTGGTCATTTTGGGCTGGTTTGCCATTTTCTTCCCGGATTTCAGGGTGACCACACCCATGAGTTTTCTGATTCCCGGCGGTATGCTACAGAACCCTCTGGTCAAAGACTATGTTCTTCCGCCGCTGGCTGAGGTACAGGAGCCCTGGGGAGCACCCGAGCCCTACATTCGCCCGGCAGCGCCCTTCCCCTACGCTAATTCCTGGGGTCTGGCCTTTGCGCTTCTGACCCCGATTGTTCTGGCCATGATTTCTGCCTCAGATCGGAAGCGCACCAAAGTTATTTTGGCGCTTTCCATTCTGGCCGGTGCTGTGCCCGCTATTGCAACCTCTAACCGCGGTATGTTTATTGGCCTCACTATCAGCGTGGTCTACGTGATTTTCCGGCAGGTGCTCAACGGTAACCTCAAGTTGGCTTTCTATGCCCTTCTCTCCATGCTTCTGGTGGGAATCACCCTGGTAGCTACCGGAGCGGTGGCCCAGATTCTGGGGCGGCAGGAATACTCAGATTCCACCGGAACCCGGTCTATGCTCTACGAACATACCTGGGAAGCTGTGCTCAAGTCACCGCTGGTTGGCTACGGCACCGCCCGGCCCGACCCTGAAGCGGGTATCTCCATGGGTACCCAGGGCTACCTCTGGGCTTTGATGTTCTGCTTTGGCCTGGTGGGGCTGGGCCTGTTTATCGCCTTTATGTGGTCTTCAATTTTCACCATCGCCTCGCTGAACTCAGATGCGGGTTACTGGATTCACTCTGTACCGGTAGCGGCAGCCTGCATCTTCGTTATCTACAGTTTTGACAGCATGCAAATGGCTTCAATGATGCTGTGTTTGGCATTGCTGATGCGCTCAACAACCTATAGGGAGGGTCTCTAAATGCCATCTCTGGCTAAAAGCGGAGCCATTTCATCGGTCTTTGTCATCTACGGCGCAGCCGCTGCTTTTTTGGCAACCCTGCTGGTCACCAACGCGATGGGCAAAGAGACTTCCGGTGAGTTCTTTCAAGTGATGGCTCTTTTTGCCATCGGCACCTCGCTCTCGGTCTTTGGAGCAGACACCGGCCTAGTGCGCACCATCTCGGCCCAGCGCGCTCTCGGTCGCTACTCTGCCATCAAGCAGCTGATTCGATTTGCGCTGATTCCGGCGCTGTGTTTTTCAGTAGCTCTCACCTTGGTGGCCCTGATCTATGCCCTGCCCGCACTATCGCCGGACCTCTCCGACCAGTACCGCACCGCCGTCAAGGCCGCAGCGCCCTTTCTGATTGCTGCGGCGGTGATGACTGTCAGCTTCGGTGTGCTCCGCGGTCTCAACCGCGTGGTCACCTTTACCGCCATGCAGAACGTGCTTCTACCTACCCTGCGGATTCTGGCTATCCTGCTGGTCATCGCCTTTGCCGGGGATATTGTTTCGCTGGCTATGGCCTGGTCGGTTCCGGTAATCGTCGTCACCGTGGTCACGGTGCTGATGGTCAAAAAGCACATGCCTTCCGGCCCTGATACCGTGGCAGAGAATGCCGCCCCGGCCGAGACCGCCCGTACCTTCTGGGGCTTCAGTTCCGCCCGCGGTTTCTCTGCCGTGATCGAGGCAATTCTCGAATGGGTAGACGTGATCTGCGTGGCGTTTTTTGTGGGTACCGCAGCCTCGGGTATGTACGGCGCGGTTAACCGCATGGTGCGCATGGGCGTGATGGTAGATCACATTGGCCGGGTTGTGACAGGCCCATCGATTTCTGCCGCCATCGCCACCGGAAAACTCCACGATGCCCGCCGCATCTTCCTGGGCAATACCCGCGCGCTGATCGCCGTGGGCTGGCCCTTCTATATCACGCTGGCTTTCTTCGGCCCCACCCTCATGGAGGTCTTCGGCCGCGGTTTCTCCCAGGCAGCCGGTGTGCTCTGGGTCATTTGCCCGGCCATGATGATTGCTATGTCAGCCGGTGGCGTGCAGTCAGTGCTACTCATGAGCGGCAAGTCTCGCTGGCAGCTCTACAACAAGCTCTCGGCTCTGATTGTGGCGGTGGTGCTGAACCTGTGGCTGGTGCCTCTCTGGGGCCTCTACGGTGCTGTCACCGCCTGGGCAGCTTCAGTTCTGGTAGACACCTTCCTGGCGGCCTTCCAGGTGATGAAGCTGGTGGGTATCAGCGCCCGCCCGGCAGAGATGTTGCCGGTCATGGCCATCTCAGCCCTGGTGCCCCTCGGCGGGGCGCTGGGTATCACCACCCTGGTGGGCCTGACTTGGGGCGCGCTCTTTACCTACGCGGCGATCGTCCTGCCCATCTACGGCTTTCTCATGTACAGGTTCCGCACCGCTATCGGAATCGAAACCCTCTTTAAAGGTCGCAAGAAGACCTCCTAAAACTTTTCAGACCAACACTTTCAAGAAAGTGAGCATGACCAATGGCTAGCTTCACATCAAGCCGACGAACAGCACCTGGGCAGCGCAACGGCCGCAACTCAGCGGGTACAGCTCCGCTCTCCCTCGGTGAGCAGCTTGGCAAGATTTTCCGCCACCCCCTGATTATTGTGGCAGGCCTGGTGATAGGTGCCGTGTTGGGTGCCCTGGCCTCGATGTTCCAGACTCCCTCCTACCAGGCCACCTCCACCGTGGTGGTCTACCCGCTGACCGTTGACCCCAATGCTCAGGCCTCTAACCAGATTGTGGTAGATATCGACACCGAGGCATCCGTTGCCGGCTCGCAAGAGGTTGCCCGGGTTGCTGCGGCAAACCTTGATTCCTCTGACAGCCAGCTGGCTCCAAGGCTTAACAGCGACGTCTCAATCACGCCCCACTCCGGCACCGCAATTCTTGACTTTGTAGCCACCGCAGATTCGGCAGAAGAGGCAGCAAACTACGCCAACTCGGTTGCCGATGCCTACCTGCAGGTGCGCGAGGAATCGCTACAGGCAACCGTAGATGAGACCGCCGAAAACATCCGAGAGCGTATCTCTTCTACAAGCCGTGACGACACCGCTACCCGCCAGGTGTTGCAGGAGCGACTGGGCTCGGTTGAGGTCACCTCCACCACCTCGGGCCGGGTGATTACCGAGGCTAAGGCCCCCTCAGACTCTGAGAATCTTGACCTCTGGAAGTACCTGCTGGTCGGAGCAGTAGCCGGTCTGCTGGTGGGTGCCGTGGTTGCCGCGGTAGTCGACTCCCGCAACCGCCGCCTGAAGTACTTTGACCGAGCCGCCGACGTCGTTGAGCAGCCCGTGCACCGTATTCGCGGCGAGAAGAACGTCGAGGACGCCCGCCGTCTGCTTTTGGCACTGGGTACAGATGCCGAGGCAGGTAAGAACCTGCTGGTCTACTCTCCCACCGAGGGCGCAGACCGGTATTTCACCGAACTGCTTGAGCAGGCTGGCACCGCCAGCGGCCAGGCGGTTGCGCTCGGAAACAGCGAAATTTCCACCGTGCTGGCTCAGTCCCGCCACGCTGGCCTGTGCCTGGTGGCAGTCACTCCCGAAACCTCAGTAGCAGATTTGAAGGAGTTTGCACAGGCAGCTCAGGCAGCTGAAATTGACGTGGAATACGTCTATCTACAGAAGTAACTTTTCCGACTAGTTCTAAGGACTCACATAGATGAAAGCTCTCTACATTGCCAGCGCCGGTGGCCATCTTGCCCATCTTCTCGCCCTGGGAAAACTCTGGAAAAACCAAGAACGCACCTGGGCAACCTTTAAACTTCCCGAGGTTCAGGCAGCTTTAGCCGATGAAGACGTGGACTGGGTGTACTTTCCCACCACCCGCAACATTCCCAATGCAATCCGCAATTTCAAGCTGGCTATCAAGGTGCTTCGCCGCGAAAAGCCCGATGTCATTATTTCCTCCGGCGCCGGTGTGGCCGTACCCTTCTTTGCCGTAGCCAAGGCACTGGGTATCAAGACCGTCTTCATTGAGTGCTACGACCGCATTACCATGCCCACCATGAGCGGCCGCCTCTGCTACCCCATGACGGACCTGTTTGTGGTGCAGTGGGAGGAACAGCAGAAGGCCTTCCCCGAATCGGTCAATATCGGCCCCATTATGTAGCGGCTACCCACCCCATATATTTCTTCACTCACTCCTCCAAAGAGAAAGGCTCTACCTTTGGAAACACAGGCTCAAAAACTTGTCTACGCCGATGAGACTACCCCCCGCTACGACCTAGTAATCTCTCTGGGAACCGACCACCATATCTACGACCGCGCGGCCCAGTGGATTGGGGCCTATCTTGAGAAGCACCCCGACATCACCTGCTTCTTCCAGCACGGCTTTACAACTCCCCCGCCCAACGCCACCGAAACCGCCAACATTCTGCCGCGGGCAGAGATGCTGAAGCTCTACGAGGTAGCCGGGGCGGCGGTCGTCCACGGCGGCCCCGGTTGTATCCTGGACGTGCGCGCCACCGGCAAGATCCCCTTCACCATGCCGCGTCGTCCTTGGCTGGGCGAACACGTAGACGAACACCAGGTCAAGTTCACCGAGGTCATGGACTCCCGCGGCGAGGCTGTGCTCATTCACGACTTCGCCGACTTGGAGCAGAAGCTGGACGCCGCCCTGGCAGATCCCAGCCTCATGGCGGCAGACTACCGGGTGTCCGGTGCAGACCAGGCCAGCGATAACCTCAAGGCAGCAATTGAAGCGATGATGGGAAAAAAGACCATTCAGCCCCGGCGTTTCGTGCGCCGCTGGAAGCAGGTTATTGAGGGCATCGTCGCTGAAAAACTAGCCGCTAAGTAACCTGGAACGCTATCGGTTCTACGCGAAACCTTACCGGTTTGATTACTTTTTACGGGCTGAATCCGATACCTTAGACCTAAGGCTTCTGGAGCGCCCCGGCGGATTCAGAGAACTTCTAAGTCAAAGAGAGAGTTGAGAAACCCATGGCTGTACAGGAAACCACCACCGTCAACGCACCGATTGACAAGGTTGTTGAAGCATACGCTTCAGAAGATTTCGCCCGTTTTGTGTGCTCCAAGCTCGGTATCGGGTTTGGTTCTTTCACCGTAGCTGGCCCGACCTCTGGCGAGTTCTCCGCCACCACTACCCGCTCTGTTGGCGCCGATAAGGTTCCCGATATTGCCAAGAAGTTTGTGTCGAAGGGCCTACAGATGGAGCAGACCGACCGCGTTTCAGCTCCCGCTACTGATGCCGGCCGCACCATCAACTCCGATATTAAGGTCAGCGGTATGCCCGTTACCGCCACCGCAACCCAGACCCTGGCGCCCCAGGGCGAGAAGACCGTAATCAACGTAACCGGTGAGGTCACCTGCGGTATTCCCCTGGTGGGCAAGAAGATTGCTGCGGCAGCCGAACCCTACGTGGGCAAGGTTCTGACTAAGCTCGGCGGCTACGTCGAAGAATGGGCTGCGAAGAACTAGTTTCTTTCCTGTCGGATAGGGCCTGAGGTCTTAGCGCCCAGGGTTCCCGCTTCCGCAAGGCTAACCCCTCGGTACCGTGTACGGGCTGAGGGGTTTTCTGTGCTGTCTATAGGGTTTTCGGTTTATATCCCTGGCCCGGGCGTTGATGGGTACAGACAATCCCGGGTATTACACATGACGAGTGCTTGTCGTTTTCTCCTCTGGTTCAAGCGTGGCCCGAGAGTACAAGCATGTTCCCCTAGGTACAAATGAATCCTGGTGGTGCTCTGAAAGGTACAAGTGGGGTCCCCAGGTACAAGACTAGTCTTGTACCTGGGGACCCCACTTGTACCTTCTCTTTTCCGCCCGATACTCGCTTGTACCTTAGGGCTTATTCTCGAGTGCTCATCCTTAACTTGCTTGTGGAAAACTTCAGACTTGTACACCCAGCCCCTGTGGATTAAAGAAAAAACGTCGATTTTCACCTACTTTATCCACAGATTTTAAAACGCTCTGTTCTCGCCTTTGATTTCAGTTCACAATATTTCCATGAAAACAATTGAAGATATATTCAAACGCGTCAAATCGCATCAAAATCTAATTGACGAAGGCTGGAACAAGAACCAAATCTGCAGCATGGTTGATCGCTGTTCCATCGTAAAACTACGCAGAGGTATTTTCGTCTCATCAAAATTTTTATCTGAGTTAAAACCCTGGGAGAAATCAGCACTTGATGTTTGCGCTCTCTTTCTCAGAAGCCCTGGGTTAGTTTTCTCCCATCAATCTGCAGCTCTGCTCCTAGGGCTTGACCTCATCAAACAGCCCGAAAAGATTCACATATACAGAGCCCCTACTTCTCGGGGCAGCCGCAAGCAGGTGGTCTGCCACCCCAGGCTTACCTCAGATACTCCGGTAATGAGCACTTCCATCGGCGCCACCTGCACCAATGTGCCGTTAACGCTGATTGATTTGGCTACGTCTCTACCCTTTCAAGAGGCAGTGGTAGTTGCAGACTCAGCTCTTCGAAAAGGTTTGATTTCTCTCCAAGATTTGGAACTCTCAATGATGGGGTTCAAACGCAAGAACAAGACTAAGGTCCATCGTGTAGCTCAAGCTGTGAGTAACAAATCTGAATCAGCAGGCGAGACCCTGACTCGTCTTATCTTGGACGATCTAGGTATCCATTACTTTGAACAATACTGGGTACCGGGGTTTGCCTACCGGGTGGATTTCTTTCTACCCGATTATGGAATCATTATCGAGTTTGACGGTGCTTCTAAGTACTCCATGAACGGAAATGTAGCGGAGCAGATTGTTCAGGAAAAGTGGCGCGAGGACGACGTCTCCGCTGCAGGTCACAGGGTTCTTCGCACGCGTTGGGAACAGGTCTGGGAATACCCTGATATTTTTAGGGGCAAGCTTCTTCATCTGCTGAAGGAATATGAAAGGTCAGCGGCCTAAGACACTACTAAAGTACACACAAGTTCCCCAGCCCCTCCCAAAGGGACCCCACTTGTACCTTTGGTTTTCCACCTAGTACACACTTGTCCCAGCGCAACTCCCATCTGCAATCTCCCGGAAAGCGCCCATGTTTTGCCCTCTAGTCAGCTCCCCCTAACTATCATTTTTGCCCGCACGGGAATAAGCTATAAAAATGTGCCGTTATGGCATTGGAAGCCGTTGATCTGCCGTTTATGCCCGGCAGCTCAGAGCAGAACTGACCTCTTTGTTTGTAAAGGAAGTAAGCAGAAGTGAGCACCGTGAGCTATGCGCTTGAGCCCAATACCCCCCTCACCAATGAGAGCGTCACAAAGCTCAAAGAGGACTTCCCCATTCTCAATACCGAGGTCAACGGGCACCCCCTGACCTACCTGGATTCCGGCGCAACCAGCCAGAACCCCCTGCAGGTCATCAACGCCGAATATGATTTTTACACCAAGTACAACTCGGCGGTGCACCGCGGCGCCCACACCCTAGCAGTGGAATCTACCGACCTCTTCGAGGACGCCCGGGCTACCGTGGCCAACTTCGTCGGCGCCCAGGAAAACGAGCTGGTGTGGACCGCCAACGCCACCGAGGCCCTGAACCTGGTGACCTACGCCCTGGGCAACGCCAGCGCAGGTATCGGCGGCGAACAGGCCAAGAAGTTTGCCCTGGCCGAGGGCGATGAAATTGTGGTGACCGAACAGGAGCACCACGCCAACCTGATTCCCTGGCAGATACTAGCCCAGAAAACCGGTGCTACCCTGCGCTGGATTCCCCTGGAATCTAACGGCACCCTCAACTACGAAGAGGCCGAGAAGGTTATCACCGAGAAAGCCAAGGTCGTAGCTTTCACCCATGTTTCAAACGTAGCGGGCTCGATTACCGACGTCGCAACCCTGGTGAAGCTGGCGCGCAAAGTCGGCGCTTTCGTCGTCCTCGATGCCTGCCAGTCGGTGCCGCATCTGCCGGTGGACTTCCACGCTCTCGACGTTGATTTCGCGGCCTTCTCCGGCCACAAGATGCTGGCCCCCACCGGCATTGGTGCCCTCTATGGTAAGGCTGATCTGCTGGCTGATCTCCCGGTCTTTCTGACCGGCGGTTCCATGATTACTAAGGTCACCATGACCGAGGCCGAGTTCATGGCGCCCCCCACCAAGTTCGAGGCGGGTACCCAGAAGGTGTCCCAGGCAATTGGCCTGGCCGCTGCGGTGCGCTACCTGCAAAACATCGGCATGGAGAACGTTCACGCCTGGGAGGCCCAGCTGGGTCAGCGCCTGGCCGAGGGCATTGAATCGCTGGACGGAGTGCGTCTGCTGGGCCCCGCGGCGGGCCAGGAGCGCGCGGGTCTGGCTTCGATTCACGTGGACGGCGTGCACCCCCACGACGTCGGCCAGCTGCTGGATACCCAGGGTATTGCGGTGCGCGTGGGCCATCACTGCGCCCAGCCCCTGCACCGTGCACTGGGCATTACCGCCTCCACCCGCGCCTCAGCATATATCTACAACACCACCGACGACGTCGATCGGTTCATCGAAGAGCTCGCCAAGGTGCGCGGCTACTTCGGTGTATAAATTCAGGCTTATCAAGAGAAAGAAGTGATGATGAGCGGACTCGAATCGCTGTACCAAGAGATTATTTTGGATCATTCAAAGCGCCGCCTGGGCGAAGGTCTCGTTGAGGCTTCCCACCCCCACGCCGATAACCACCAGTACAATCCCACCTGCGGTGACGAAATTAACCTGCGCGTGGAGCTCGATGATGCCCGGGAAAAGATTGAGAAAATTTCCTGGGAGGGCGATGGCTGTTCTATTTCTATGGCGGCCGCATCGGTGCTCTCCGAGACTGCCCCGGGTATGGATTTGAAGGAGTTTCAGGAGCTGGTGGATCAGTTCCGCGAGATGCTCCACTCCCGTGGCAAGATTGAGCCCAATGAAGAGGTATTTGGTGACGCCGCTGCGTTTGCGGGTGTGTCTAAGTTCGTAGCGCGCGTGAAGTGCGCCATGCTCTCTTGGGTTGCCGCCGAGCAGGCAGCCAAAGAGGCGACAGTCTCCGAATAGGTTCAGGTGCTTACCCGCAGCCTCTTAAGAAAGCCAGCTCACAGGCTTGTCCCCTAAAGTGCACATAGTCCCCCAAACTATGCGCAGTTTTTCGCTTACGCTCTGAGCGTTCACCGCGTAGGGTTGATAAGTAATCACTTCTAGGGGGAAATTTATGAATATTGGCTACGCCGCTGGCGCCTTCGACCTGTTTCACGTGGGCCACCTGAACATCCTTCGTCAGGCCAAGAAGAACTGCGACTACCTGATTGCCGGTGTGGTCTCCGACGAAATGCTGGAGCTCACTAAGGGGCGGCAGCCCATCGTTCCGCTGGCGGAACGCATGGAGATTGTTTCCCACATTGATTTTGTAGACGAGGTTCGGGCTGAAACCGTGGTCGATAAGCTGGAAATCTGGGAGCAGGTTCGCTTTAACACCTTCTTCAAGGGGGATGACTGGAAAGGCACTCCCCGCGGTATCGATTTGGAAAACCGCTTTGCCGAGGTTGGGGTCAAGGTTGTCTACTTCCCCTACACCGCCCACACCTCCTCGACCAAACTCCGTGCAGCCCTGGCAGCTCTAACCCCCAAGGCGGCCTAAAGTTTTTTAGTATAAGACGGCGCCGCCCCGACTGATTCAGTCGGGGCGGCGCCGTCCTTTTGCGTAGATAGCCTACGCCGAGTGGAACTTCTGCTGGGCGGCGGTGAGACCGTCCTTGATAAGCATCTCAACAGCATCGGCCGCATTCGAAATCAAGAAAGGCAGGGTCTTCGTCTCGGTGGAGGAGAAGGGCTTGAGCACAAAATCAGAGACCTGCATCTGCCCCGGCGGGCGGCCAATTCCCGTGCGCACCCGATAGTAGTTCTTGGTGCCCAGGGCCTTGGTCATATCGCGCAGACCGTTATGGCCACCCTCTCCCCCGCCGATTTTCAGGCGAACGGAATCAAAGGGAATGTCGAGCTCATCGTGTACCGCCACAATTTTCTCAGGGGCAATACCGTAGAACTGCGCCAGGCCGGCGACAGGGCCACCTGAGGTGTTCATATAGGAAAGCGGCTTGGCCAGAACTACCTTAGGTCCACCGGCTCCTAGTCGCCCCTCCAGCACCATAGCGCGGGCCTTATGACGCTTGAAGTTACCACCCACAGTTTGTGCCAGCTCATCCACCACCATCTGGCCAATGTTGTGGCGGGTTTTCTCGTACTGGGAGCCGGGATTGCCCAGCCCCACAATGAGCCACGCATCGCTCATGTCAGTTTCCTTTTGTGATCGCGCGCCGAAGAGACGCTGAAGAATGTTTGCCATGCCCACCAATATACAGTGACCCTAAACAGCGGTGGCCCGCCAACAGCTCCTTGGAGCGTTGTGCGGGCCACCGGTCAAAGAACTAAATTAGTTCTTGTCGTTGTCTGAGTCGTGAGCTTCGCCAGCCTGGTCAGACTCTTCGGAAGCCTCAACGATGTCGCCGTCAGCGGGCTGAACGGGGTTGCCGTCTTCATCCAGCTCAACGGGGTTACCCTCAGCGTCGGTTTCGCCTTCTTCACCGGGCTCGGGAACGTCGAGTTCCTCGGGCTCGGAGATGTTGACAACCAGCAGCTCTTCGTCTGCAACCAGGGTTACGCCGGAGGGCAGCTCGATGTCGCCAGCGGTAATGTGCTCGCCTACACCGCGGCCTTCGATGTTTACGGTGATGGAGTCGGGGGACTTCAGAGCGTCTGCCTCAACCAGAAGAACGGTCTCTTCCTGGTTAGCAACTGCGCCCTGAGCAACTTCGCCCTCAACCACAACGGGGATTTCGATCTCAACGCGCTCGCCACGCTTAACGATCAGCAGGTCCATGTGCTGCAGTTCGGGGCGGATGGAGTGGCGCTGGATGTCCTTGATCATAACGAGTACGGACTCGCCCTCGATGTCCAGGTCGAGAATAGCGTTGGGAACGCGGGCTGCCAGGGTGGTTGCGTGGCCGGGCAGAACTACGTGCTGGGGCTCGGTGCCGTGACCGTAGATAACTGCGGGGATGTCGCCTGCCATGCGGATGCGGCGTGCGTAACCCTTGCCGAAGCCTTCGCGGCGGGTTGCGGAGATCTTGATGGTATCTGACATGGAGATACTCCTTTTTCTTCTCTGGATTGCTATTGCGCCAAGTTTAAAAGTGACGCCAGAAAATAGTTTTCCAGTGGGCCACCGTCGGTTACGGACCTACCCCCGATGACTCGGGCGTATTCCACCGCCTTGGCTTGTTGCCGGTAGACAACTTCTTAAGTATGCACGAGGTTGCTTTGCTTGTGCAAGTGGTGTGAGGACGACGACGCTGCGGCTTCTACTGCCCGGAGAGATAGTCTTTGAGGGCCCGTCGGTGGTCCCGCGGAGTAAACCCTGTCTCAAGAAGTTTGGAAAGATCCAGGGCCGAGTTAGTGGGGCGGGGTGCAAAAGTCTCAACTGAGGCAAAGTAGTTATCGGTGGTGGTTTCAGTGACACTGCTAGCCGAATGGCCTTCAACCTCAAAAACAGCCTTGGCCAGATCTGCCCAGGTAATCACCTCGCCGGTGTTGGTGAGGTGATAGGTGCCAAATTCCGCCCCGTTCAAAAGCAGGTGCAGAATACCCGCCGCCAAATCTTCGGTAAAGGTCGGGCGCCCGTGCTGGTCAGCCACCACAGAGGGGTCAACACCGCGAGCGGCCAGCGAGCGCATGGTCTCGACAAAATTTTTGCCGTCACCGATCACCCAAGAGGTTCGCACAATATAGTGGCGGGCTACCGAGCGGGCAGCCATCTCACCGGCGGCCTTGGACTGGCCGTAGGCACCCAGCGGGGCAAGGGCGTCGTCCTCGGTGTAGAACTGGCCCACGGGCTTGCAGCCGTCGAAAACGTAGTCGGTGGAGACCTGTACCAGCGGAATGCAGGCTTCGTCTGCAACCCGCGCCAGCGCCGCTACGCCTGTGGCGTTAGCGGCCCAGGCGTCTGTGCGCCCGGCAGGGGTCTCTGCCTGATCCACCGCGGTATAGGCAGCGGCGTTGATGATGGCGGAGTAAGAGCGCCAGCGGAAGCGATTTTGCCAGGTATCCGGGCGAGACAGGTCAAGCTCTGCGCGGGTAACGGCCTCAAAGGGCGTTTCTGACTCGGTCAGTTGCCGCGCCAGTTCGCGACCCAGCTGGCCTCCAGCGCCGACCACTAGCAGGGGTGCTTGCTTGACCGGGGTTACCTCTGCCAGTCGGGGGTGGTTTTTGTCTTTTTCAGAGAGCTCAGCTTGGTCCAGGGGAATAGGCCAGTCGATAGCCACGGTTTCGTCTACCAGGTTGAGGAAGGAATAGGAGCCTTGGGCTTCTGCCGACCAGTGGTCGTTGACCAGGTAGGTGTAGGCGGTGTTGTCTTCGAGGGTCTGGAAGGAGTTTCCCACGCCCCGGGGTACGAACACCGCCGAGGAGGGGTCTAGTTCTACGGTCACGGTCTTACCGAAAGATTCGCCGGCCCGCAGGTCTACCCAGGCCCCAAAAATCCTGCCGGTAGCTACCGAGACAAACTTATCCCAGGGTTCAGCGTGGATTCCGCGGGTGGTACCTGTGGTGGCGTTGAAAGAAATATTGTTTTGCACCGGCCCAAAATCGGGCAGACCTGCGGCAACCATCTTCTCGCGCTGCCAGTTCTCCTTGAACCAGCCGCGGTTATCGCCGTGCACCGGCAGGTCAATAATCAGCAGGCCGGGAATATCGGTGGTGCGGACGGTGAGTTCTTTTGCCACTTACTGGCCTGCCTTCGCGTATTTAGCTTCGACCTCGGCTTTGAGGGGTTCCCACCAGGAGCGGTGTGTCTCGTACCAGCTGATGGTGTCTGCCAGGCCGGCCTCAAAGTCGGTAAAGACTGGCTCCCAACCAAGCTCTTGGCGCAGGCGGCTGCCGTCGATAGCATAGCGCAGGTCATGCCCGGGCCGGTCTGCCACGTGCTCAAAGGAATCTTCAGACTGGCCCATCAGGCGCAGAATCGTGCGTAGCACGGTGATGTTATTGACCTCGCCGTTGGCCCCAATGAGGTAGGTTTCGCCGATTTTCCCCGCTTCAAGGATTTTCAGGACGGCGGCGGAGTGGTCCTGCGCGTGAATCCAGTCACGTACGTTGAGGCCCCGGCCGTAGAGCTTAGGCCTAATACCAGAAAGCACGTTGGTAATCTGACGGGGAATGAACTTCTCGATGTGCTGATAGGGACCGTAATTATTAGAGCAGTTAGAGATGGTGGCTTCGATGCCAAAAGAGCGCACCCAGGCCCGCACCAGAAGGTCAGAGCCCGCCTTGGTTGACGAGTAAGGCGATGAGGGGTTGTAGGGGGTGGTTTCGGTGAACTTGGCTGGATCGTCAAGGGCTAGATCGCCAAAAACCTCATCGGTGGAAATATGGTGAAAGCGTACGCGGTGGGCTCGCACCGCCTCAAGCAGGGTGAAGGTACCCACCAGGTTGGTCTGCACAAAGGGGCTGGGGTCGGCCAGTGAATTATCGTTGTGGGATTCGGCGGCGTAGTGCACCACAGCATCCACATCTGCCACCAGCGAATCTACCAGGTCACGGTCAGCAATGTCGCCTTTGACCAGGGCAAACCGGTTGGAGTCAAGCCCCGCCAGCGACATCTCGTTGGCGGCGTAGGTCATTTTGTCAAGAACAACCACTGAATGATTGGTTGTTTCCAGCAGGTAATGCACAAAGTTTGAACCGATAAAGCCAGCGCCACCGGTGACTAAAATTTTTCCCATGTGCCCCATACTACGGGAGTAATACGGCTTTTCTGACGGTTAGTTCAAATGAGCCGGGCGATTTACGTGACACAATTATCTTTATGAAGGGAATTATTCTTGCCGGTGGAACCGGTTCTCGCTTGCACCCTATCACCCTAGGTATTTCTAAACAGCTCACCCCTGTCTACGACAAGCCCATGATTTATTATCCGCTCTCCACGCTCATGCTGGCGGGTATCCGAGATATTTTGGTGATTACTACCCCGGAAGATCAGGAGCAGTTTCAAAGACTACTCGGTGACGGTTCGCGCTTTGGTGTTAGCTTCTCTTATAAGGTTCAGCCCTCCCCCGATGGCCTGGCCCAGGCTTTTCTTCTGGGGGAAGACCATATTGGTAGTGACTCGGTTGCCCTAATTCTGGGCGATAACATTTTCTACGGCCCCGGTTTGGGCACGCAGTTGCGCAAGTACAACGATGTGGACGGCGCCGCGGTGTTTGGGTACCGGGTGGCTGATCCGCGCGCCTACGGTGTAGTGGAGTTTGACGAAAATTTCACCGCCCTCTCCATCGAAGAGAAGCCCACAGAGCCCAAGAGCGACTTTGCTATTCCCGGCCTCTACTTCTACGACAATCAGGTGGTGGAGTATGCCAAGGCAATTAAACCCTCACCGCGGGGTGAGCTCGAAATTACCGACGTCAACAGAATGTATCTGGATCAGGGCAAGCTTCGGGTTGAGGTGCTACCCCGGGGTACCGCCTGGCTCGATACCGGAACCTTCGACTCACTGGCAGATGCCACCAGTTTTATTCGCACGGTTCAGGCACGGCAAGGTCTCTCCATCGGCTGCCCCGAAGAAATTGCCTGGCGGATGGGCTATATCAGCGATGAACAGCTGGCCACGCTGGCCCAGTCCCTCGAAAAGAGCGGCTACGGGAAGTACCTGCTTGGCCTACTGAAGTAGAGGGCAAGGGGGCAGCCAGCGCTCTCAGGCTGTCTCTCTGAGCTTTTCGCCAAGAAAGCGGTGTCCCCCGCTGGGCGGCCCGCTACCGATGATAAAATTTTGAAAAATTTAGTTCGCAATTATTTATACATTTGCTACACCTGAGGCTATTGATTTATGACAATCCTTGATTTTGTACGCCTAATCCGAGTAAATGCTAAATTACTCGTAATTGGTGTCATTATCGGTGCATTGTTGGGTTTTGGCTATTCCCTCCTGCAACCGAAAATTTATACTTCCTCAGCCACCGGTTACGTGACCGTTGGCGATTCAACCGGTATTGGCGACGTCATTTCCGGTAGCTCTGCCGCTAAAGACAAGGCCGCCAACTACCTGGCTCTGGTAGGTTCCGGCCCCGTTGCAGACGAGATTATTGCTACCAACCCCGATTTGGGTATGTCCCGCGGTGAGGTGCAGGGTAGCCTCACCGCCTCCCTGGAAGATAACTCCGCCCTCATCCGGGTCAATGCTTCGGCTAACACCCCTGAAAAAGCCCAGGCGCTAGCCAATTCGTCTCTGGAGGCCACCGCCAAGGTGGTCAATGACCTCGAAGGTTCCTCAACCGTTCGGGTGGTTCCGCTCGATGACGCCGGTCTGCCCGGTAGCCCCTCCAGCCCCAACTATAAGAAGAACACTCTCCTGGGCGCACTGGCGGGTTTGATCGTCATCTTCGCGATCATCTTCCTGCGCCGCCAGCTCGACGTGAAGGTGCGTACCCGCGACGACGTCACGAATGCCACCTCCGCCGGAATCTTGGGCACCCTGCCCGAGTCAGAAAAGCTCGATGAAGTGAACCTTCTGACCAGCTCAGACGACCACGTTTCGCAGGAGGCAATTCGTCAGATTCGCACCAACCTGCGTTTCGTCAACGTCGATAACCCGCCCAAGTCGATTATCGTTACCTCCTCCGAACCCGGTGAAGGTAAGTCCACCGTCTCCACCGCCATCGCCCGCGCACTGGCAGAGGCAGGAACCCACACTATCGTGATCGATGCCGACCTGCGTCGTCCTACCATCGCCAAAAAGTTCGGTATCGACTCCAAGATCGGCCTCACCCAGGTTCTCGCCGGGCAGGTAGAACTCTCAGAAGCCGTACGCCAATACGAGGATACCCAGCTCTTCATCCTGCCCGCTGGCCGGATTCCTCCTAACCCCTCAGAGTTGCTCGGCTCAGATAAAATGCGTCAGCTCATCAAGGAACTCTCCGAAGAGTTCATGGTAATTTTGGACGTTCCGCCGCTGTTGCCGGTCACCGATGCGGCCCTGCTCTCTACCGCGGTAGACGGCGTGGTGCTGGTGACCTCGGTGGGCAAGACCCGCAAGGAGCACCTGGCAGAAGCAGCCAACATGCTGAAGAAGGTCGGCGCCCACCAAATCGGTACCGTAATCAACCGAACCCCGCTCAAGGGACTGGGTAGCGGCTACTACGGATTCGGCTACGCCGGCTCCTACGGCGGCTACTACGCAAGTTACTACGGAGCAGATAAAACCAAACACGGTAAAAAGAAAAAGGGCAGCAAACGCTCTTTGAAAAAGTAACCTTTTAAGTTTTAGGCCAATAGTGCGGAGCTGCAAAAAGCTCCGCACTATTCTTGTATGAAAAGAGTTTTGGTAAGAGGGGAAACCATGACCAACGCCCTAGGCCAGCCCGATACTCCGCTGGAAGCCCGCATCAGGCTCTCCCATGCCTACTTCCAGAACCTAGCCAACAAAAATTCAATCGATCTTCTGCATATCAAGGGCTACGCCTTTGGAACAGACACCTACAGAGAAAAACGAAAAAGCTCCGACGTAGATATTCTGGTTCGCCCCGCCCACGTTGCCCGACTCATGTACCTGCTGCAAGCAGACGGCTGGCGGATTCTCACCCATTTTGAAACCGGATCTATCTTTGAGCACGCAGCCACCCTCTACCACCCCTCCTGGGGACTAGCTGATGTGCACCGATATTTTCCGGGAATCGGATACTTTGATAGGGCTCTTGCCTTCGATAAGCTCTGGAGCACCCGGCGCACCAAAGATATCGCCCATTTTCCCTGCGACGTTCCCTCCGTGGTGGACGCCCGGGTGATTGTGGTGGTGCATGGCGCCCGGTCTTTCGCCCCGAAACACCCCGATGTTGAGCACCTTCAGCGCTCGCTCAAGCCCGCAGACTGGCAGCAGATGCGGCAGAGAGCAGAAGAGCTAGACTGTATGGTCGCCTTCGATACCGCCCTGGGCAACATAGAGCACCATGCGAACCACCCCCACTACCTACTCTGGAAATCAGTCTCTACCCGAATGCCCTCTTACGTGCAGTGGAAAGCCCGGCTGTCGCTGGAGGAAAAGTTATCTGAGAAACTACGAATACTGCATCAGATTATCTCGGTCAATGAAGATCACTTGGCCATGAAGCTGGGCCACGAGCCCAGCGCTGACGAGCGACGGGAGCTCTTCTTCGGTCGCTTTGCGCTCCTGCGTGCCCAGAGAAAGAGTAGGAGGAAGGGCTAGAGCGATGGAAAGTACCTTTAAGGACGATGCCGCTACGGCAGACGCTACCCGATACAGCCACGCCCCTTCAACCGCCTACGTCTACGAGTCTGAGATGGTGGGTGCCAATGCAGACTCCTCCACTATCTTCGTGTGCCTGCTGGAAACCTCAGAGATTCTCAGGCTGGACGCCGCCGGCGGACTGATCTGGGAGATTCTAGCCCAACCTGCCACGGCAGAGCAGGTAGTTGCCGAGGTTGCCTCAGTTTTTCAAGAATCTGAAGACACCGTGCGTCAGGGGGTGCTGGATTTTATCGCCAGCCTTCTCCACCAAAAACTTATTATCGGTCGGTAAAACTCAGAGTGAGCTGATTCTTTCTCTTAATTTTTGAATAAACCGCTCTTCGGAAAAGCTCTGCACGTAGTCCTGGATTTTACCTGCATCAAAAGCCTCCGGGTCGAACCGCTCAACAGCAGAGCAAATGTTTTCAACAGTGGGCTTTTCGATAAAGACACCGTTAATACTTTCGCGGATCGTATCGAGGTAGCCACCAGCCTTCAGCGCAATGGTGGGCTTACCATAGGCTCCCGCCTCCAGCGGCGTCAACCCGAAATCTTCATAGGAGACCGCTAACAGGGCCTTGCAGTGGGCATAGGCGAAGCGAAGTTGCTCATCGGCAATGTTGGCAACAAACTCTACGCTGGGCCCGGCCATGTTCTTCAGTTCCTCTTCCATGGGGCCAGCCCCAATGACAAGAAGCTTTTTGCCCATGAGGTTAAAGGCTTCAACTACCCGGTCGATGTTCTTATAGGGCATCAAACGGGACACCAACAGAAAGTAGTCGCCGTCGTCCAAAAAATCCTCTAGCCCCTCCACCGGCGCTTCGGCGGCGTCCACCTGCAAAGAGAAGGGCGGGAAGATAATATCAACATCCCTACCGTAGACATCTTTAATGCGTTGCTGAATGGTGGTGGAATTAGCGACGTAGGTACCGGCTCGCCGCGCCACCTTTTGATCCCAGAGTTTCAGCAGGGGCAGTAAGATCTTCAGCGCATAGCCCATCGCCGAAGACTCATTTTTTCCCAGGTACTGGTCTGCCAGATAAACCCAGCGGGCGGGAGAATGGCAGTAAATAAAAGATTTACCGGCGAAGTTGAATCCGTGGGCCCAGCCTGTCGAAGAAACCAGGGTTTTACGCGCGGGCACCTTCAGAGCAGACGAAACCAGGGGTAACACCGGCAGGGCATATCGGTGATTTCTACGGAAGAACCCAATACGGTTCAGGGGCGATACCACAATCTCAGCATCGGCAAATTCGGGAAAGGTCGCCTCAGGTTCGTAGAGGGTGGTGTAAATCTTGGCCTCGGGAAATGCCCGGTGCATGGCCAGTACAACACGTTCTGCCCCACCTTTTTGGGTGAGGTAGTCGTGGGCTATGGCGATTTCTTCCCGGGCAGCTGGACGGGGGAAAAGCTGCCTGAGGTGGGTAAACAGCTGTGGCATAGAATTCTAAAATACTTTCTGAGCCCTGTGGGGGTATTTAATTCCGGCGTATCCGGCAGACTCTACTAAGAGCGCTATAAGTTTTTCTGCGATATTTTTAGGTAGTCGGTCTGCGACACTGTCTATTAGTTTACCTGCTAAGTGAATAGTTTTTTCATTAGTTACCCGGGAGTTACTTCGCACTAAAAATCCCCAGATACCGTTCGGCTTCGTCTCTGCCAGCACATGGGAACCGTGCTTTTCCACGAAGGTCGCCCGGGCAGCACCGGAGTAGAGTGCCCGGGTTGCCCTGCTTGCAGAGGTGGTTGCGGCAATGTGGTGATCGGTCTCAAGCTCAGGAGCCAGAATAATGCTGACCCCGGCCCGGTACAGCATATAACCCATATCAACGTCTTCCCAGCCGTAGAGACGATAACGCTCGTCGTAACCACCGATTTTCTCGTACATGCTACGAGTCAGCGAGACATTGGCGTTCCAAAAGTGCCAGCGTTTCTCTTCCCGAGATGCATAGGCTTCTTCACGAAATTTGCTGTCCCTGAAGTAACCGTAGGCGCGGGAATAAGCGTTTTCCGGGAAAATATTACGAACCAGCCCCACCACGCCTACTTCCTCCGGCCCGCGGTGGAGCCTGACGTGCTGTTCGACAAAGTCAGCAGCGGGTTCAAGGTCGTCGTCGCAGCGAATGAGGACGTGCGCGTGGGCGGCTCGGTGCCCCGCATTCAATGCTGCCACCCTTCCCCTATTTTCAGGGAAGACAATTGCCTCAATGTTGAGAATGCCGCGTTTCCGGTAGCTGTCTACCACCTCTTCGCTACCGTCGATGTCGCCATCGCAGACCACAATCACCTGAAAATCTTTTTCGGTCTGCTGCTCAAGGGCGTCCAGAGGATAGTGCAGTTTCGCTGCCCCTCCCCGGGTAGGAATAATCACCGCTGCCTGATAGGGCGAGTTAGATTCAGCCTTCATTATCAATTTCTTCCAAGAGCTCTCTTAGTCTTGCTTTACCAGCTTCGGGTGAGAAGTTTTCGTACCATCGCCAATAATTTCTTGATAACACTTCATCAAGATCGTTTCCTGTTTTTTTAGTCTCTTGAGCAAGAGCCAGAAGAACTTGTGCAATGCTCTCCGCGTTGCCCTTCTCAGCTATCCAGGGATAGCTATCGCCCACGATTGAGGGCAGGGCACCGGAGCGAGTCACCACCAGAGGTTTACGGGCACTCATGGCTTCGACTGCCACAAGGCCAAAGGGTTCATCCCACTGCGAAGGCATAACAACGCAGTCAACCCGGTTAAAGAATTCCTGAGGATCAACCCATCCAAGAACTTCAAGCGAATCTCCCAAAAGATTAAGTGCCGCGTTGACCCGACTCTGGATGTCCCCGCTCACGAATCGCGCTTCGCCACCAACCATCAGCTTAAACCGCAGATTACTTTGAGTTTGGTTCAGCTGGAAGATTGCCTCAGCAAGTAAATCGGTTCCTTTAATTTCAGAGATACGCCCTAGAAAACCAACTACAAAAGTATCAGAACCAGTGGAGCCTCTTCCCTTCAAATTTGAATACTCAGGAACCCAATTATTAAACACCTCGGCATCCGACATCTGGTCTGCCATAAAATCGCTCGGTACAAGAGTCTTGAGCGCGCCTCTGCGAGCTAACGTGGCCGCAAGTTTCTGTGCCCCTTCAGGGATCTGGTGCAGATGAACGATCCGGTTCTTGTGCCCGGCGGTGGCAAGAGAGGGAATCAGACCATTGCACCAGAGAATTCCCCGGCGCCGACTTTTATCCCAAACCCTCAGCTGAGCCATGTAGGCCTTACGATTGGTTGCCGGAAGCGTGACCGTGTCAAAACCTTCATCTTGGGCAGCTTCAACTACCTCAGAGGGAGCCTCGGGACCGACAATTGTCACCCTGTGGCCCAGAGAACGTACTGCACGGGCAATGTTAAGGAGCATGACCTCTCCCCCGCCCATTTCGCCGTTATTGGCTGCAATAGCAATATCCATGATTAAAACCTTTTTTCTTTCAGTAAGCTGTCATACTCAAAGGTCTCAACCGACTCATTCTCGCGTAAGCGCACGACCCAGGAACGCAACACGAAGCCCATGCAGATACCCCAGGGCAGGGTGTAGAAAACCTCGCCCAGGCGCAGAGCACAAATCAGAAGAGCAATGCCGATTCCCTGAGCGATGACCTGGTACTTGCTCCAGCCCCTATTCTTGGCAAGAGGACGAACCGCCACCAGCAAAGTAACAGCAGCAAGAACAATCGCCCAGAGCCAACCACCCTCAACAAAAGCTGACCAGTAGGAATTATGGAAGAACCAGGTTCGGTTGGCATCAGCATCATAGACATAGGCCTCGCCCAGTCCCTGACCAAAGAAGCCGGTCTGCTGCACCTTAGCCCACGACATATCATCAATACGCTGGCGGAGCAGGTCAGTTCCCTCGCGGTCGCCAAAAACCTCTGCCTGAGAATAATCCTCGGTAATAAAGTTCAGAAGCCACCAGAACACGCCCAACAGGGCGACCTTGGCAACCGGAACCAGCCGGGGGGCAACCAGAATCCACAGGTAGGCGAAAGCCAAAGCCGCAAGAGAAGTTCGCGAACCCGTCGTCCACAGCAAACCGCACGATACAAGAAAAACAAGAACCTGCTGCCAGCGTTTGGTGAAGGCGGTCATCACCAGCAGAGCAAACAGCGCGTGTACCAGGCCCGCGTAGTTCTTATCACCGAGATAACCGGTGAGGTAGCCACCGTAGGTATCGGGGGCGAGCCCCGCAAAGAAGAGCCCGGCGTTGACAACCAGAGCGGTTGCAAAGCCCAAAATCGCAGAACGCAGGTGTATCTGACCAACCGCTATCACATAGATCAGAAGGGTTGTCGCAACAAGTCGTATCAGTCGGCGGGTCCAGTCTCCTGCGTATTCGCTGGGATCGGCAAAAACCGAAATTACACCAACATAGACCAGGGCTCCCCACAGGAGCATAAAGAGATACGACCACTTGCCCAGGGAAAAGGTTGCCTTTTTCGTCAGGGCATAGGCCACAATCACAAAGAGCATGAGCTGGTTGAAGGGTAGTCCGACTCCGGGCACAGGCTCACCGTAGATAAGCGAGGCAAACATGAGGAAGTCGAGCAGACGAATCTGCGAGACCTGCACCTTAGCCTGGCTTCCGGCATCCTTCGCCAGATCTCCCAGAGTTCGCTTGCCCAGTGTCAGCTTGCCTTGATCAGACACACCAAGAACAGCCATATCAGCCCACCTTCTTATAGAGGTCTACCAGTTGCTGCCCCATCTGTTTTTTACCGGCCCAGCTAAAGGGGGCAGGTGCATTCTGAACCCGCAAAATTCTCTCGGCCACAGCATCTACCGCAGCCTGCCGGTCCAGTTGCGCCAGAGACGGTACCAATTCCTCCTCCGAGAGGATTTCGGGGTTGCCGCCCACAGCGGTAGCAACCACTGCCAGGCCGGCTGCCTTGGCATCGAGCAGGGTGTAAGAGCAGTTTTCCCAGACCGAGAGCTGCACCAGCACATCTGCCCGGCCCATAGCTTCAATCGGGTCAACAAAACCGGGGAAAGTCACCGACTCCCCCAGCCCCAGACTGGTCGCCTGGTCTGCTAAGTCCTCTTTCAGCTCCCCGGAGCCAGCAATTTCAAGAGTCGCACCGGGTGCTTGCTGGCGCACCAGCGCAAACGCATCGATGAGCACGTCTAGCCCTTTCTCGGGCGCCAGACGGGAGAGCGAAAGAATCCGCAGACTGTCCGGAGCCGCAGGCACCCGAGCAGCCTCAACAGCAGAAGCCGTCGCGGCGACGTCCAGCCCGTTATAGACCACCGCTACCCCGCGAGCGCCCCACTTACGCCGCATCTGTTCCGCGGTAGAACGAGAGACGGCAATTTTGCCGTCGGTGGCCCACAATCGCACCCGGTGCACGGTCTCCATCAGGCGCGAACGCCAGGTGGAGCCATGGTAGACGGCGTCATTCCCCGCGATACCGTGTTCGCTGGTGAAGAGGCGGGGAAGAGGGGTAGTGCGCCGGGTGAGTCTGCGCCCTTTGCGCAGGGTGAGGACGGCGGCTCCCACCACGTCTGCGTAGGCCAGGTGAGTGTGGACGATGGCGGGTTGTAGCTCGTCGATAGCCCGGTTGAGAGTCTTGCAGGATGCCGCGAAGCCGGCTTGGGTGCCGAAGTTCGCCTCAAGCACCTCTGCTCCCAGCTCTTTCAAGCAAGCAGAGAGGGCTCCGGGCGGGCAGAGCACAACCAGACGGTAGCCGGGAATCCCGACCTCAGCGAGATCACTGATGTGTCGGGCTACGCCGCCGAAGTCTGGAACGGGTACGCAGTGCAGAGCTACCGGTTGGTTCTGGTCTACAACCACTTTTCGAGCCGATCGAGAGCGGTGAAGAAGCCTTCGCCGTTGTTGACGTGGCCCTGCCAGATTTCGGGAATGAAGGAGGAGTGCGGGGTCAGCTCCCGTAGTTGCTTGCCCAAGGCCGCCCAATCGACGTCGCCTTCACCGACCTGCACGCCTTCGCCGTCCACACCGATACCATCGACCAGATGCAGGTGAATCGAGCGGGGGGCCAGTAGCTCAACGGCCTCAGAGAGCGGAATCTTGAGGAAGTTAGCCGCCAGCACGGTGTGGGAGATATCCAGACAGAGGGCGGTATTGTAGGTATCTGAAAATTCAGCGGTGTCCTTGGGGTCAAGGAAGAGGTTGTGGTACTGTTGCCCGCCCATGAGCCAGGGGTAGGGCGGCAGAGTCTGGGCCGCAATGCGCACGCCTGAGGTATCCAGTTTTTCCAGGGCCTCGCCGATGCGCTCGTATTTGTCGGCGCGAGCGGCAGGTGCAATGTGACCGTCCTTGGTAAAACCGCCCATGGTCACCACCATCACCGGGTCGTCATCCACGGTGAAGTAGCGGGTCAAATCGCGGGTAATGTCGATGGTGCGCTGCACTTCGGCAATGGAGCGCTCCCAAACCTCTTGGTTCCGAGAGGCTAGGTCTACCAGGAAGTCACCGGCGAAGAGGTCGGGCAGATGGGTGGTAAAGGACATGTCCAGCTTGCGGTCAAAGACCTCGTCGATGTTAACTTCAAGATCCTTGTAGGAGAAGTGGAATTCCAGAAAGTCGGGCTTAGCCTCTTCGATGAGGGGCTTGTAGTCGTGGTAGCGAACGGGCAGGCCCCAGGGGCGGTCAAACTTAAAGTCGCGACGGGTCACCAGATCGTCTTTGAGGTCACCCTCGAAGAAGAAGGTTCCTGCTTGAACCTCGCGGGCCATAGTGCGGCCCAGGAGTTGGGGCAGATAGTTAGGTTGCAGACCGCGCCCCGGAGACTTTACCTCAACGTCGTCCTCGGTCACCACCTCGCCCTTGGCGATGGTGCGGGTAGCCACCAGGGACTTAGCCAGATTCACGCGGTTCATGAGCTCACCGGTCGAAACCTCACGAGGTGCCGCGGTGCCGATGGCCTCTTCTACCTCACGAATCTGGGCCACCATGGCCTTGAATTCCTCGGGTAGCAGGGAGACGGTGTGGTCGTTACCCTCCAGGGTCTTATCAACGGTGAAGTGCTTTTCAATAATTTTGGCCCCGCGGGCAACCGCTGCAATAGGCACGTGATAACCGCGCTCGTGGCCCGAGTAACCCACCAGGCACTGGCCAATCTCAGCCAGGCGGTCCATGTAGGCCAGGTTAACGTCTTTGAAGGGGGCCGGGTAGGTGGACTGGCACTGGAGCAGGGCATAGGAGGCACCAGCGGAACGCAGCAGGTTCACCGACTCCCGGATTTCTTCTTCACGGGACATACCGGTGGAAACCAGCATGGGCAGGCTCCGAGAGGCCATATCACGCAGCAACTCGTGGTTGGTCAGGTCAGCCGAAGCCACCTTAAGCCCCTGCACGCCGTAGTCCACCAGGGCCTGTACCGAGGGGCCATCCCAGGGGGTGCACAAGATGTCCATATCGTGCTGTTTGACGTGGTCGAAGACCTCGTACATCTGGTCAACAGTGAGAGAGAAACGGGAGAGCAAATCCAGAGTGTACTGCACGCCCAAATCCTCACCGGCTGAGGTCGAGCCCTTCTGCCGGTAGAGGGCATCCATATCGCGCAACTGGAATTTCACGGCATCGGCCCCGGTCTCAACAGCCAGGTCAACCAGACGCTTGGCAAGGTCAACATCGCCCTGGTGGTTGTTACCGATTTCAGCGATGATAAAGGCCGGTGAGTCCTCGGTAATCTCGGTGCGGCCAATCCGTAGCACGTTCTGCTCATCCATAGCAATGGCCATCAGGTGGCCGCGCTCATCGATGAGAGGCAAGTGGTTGATGCCCTTGGCAAAGTGGTTTTGCAGCTCAGCCGGCTCCGCCCCAAAGGGGGCTGTTCTCACAGCCCGGTTAGCGACGTCCTGCGCACTAGTTTCCAGAGAGGCCGCCGGGTTGGCAATCAACCAGCGTCGGAAGTCGCCGTCAGAGAGCGACCCCTGCAAAATACCTGATTCGTTAACCAAGAAGATAATGCGCTGGCCGTTAGCCGAAATTTTCTGCAGGGCGGTGAGAACCGGGTCTTCAGAGAAAACAATGTAGGGAGTGATATTCCGTTCGATAATCATGCTTCTAGCTTTCTGCCTTCTCTAAATTTGCCAGTGTTGCCTGAAGCTGGTGTTCAGCCACGGCAAAATCAATCAGGGCGTCAATGTCTACGCCTTCAACCTCATCGAGCATGAAGAGCTCAATTTTCCCGCCGAGACGGTTGTGCAGGGTTTCGTAGAGCTCGGTGGTGGTGATGTAGAGGGAGCCGTTCTCGCGGTAGCGGAAGGTCTCGCGGGTTAGCTCCTGACGGCGGGGCCTGGCCATGACCTCGTACTGGGCGGTCGGCGGCTCGGTGGCGGCCCAGATGAAGGGGCCGATAGGAACAACCCCCACCATAGAGTCCGCATCAGACGCGGCGAACTGGCGGATAGCCCGTTCCAGGGTTCCGGGTAGGCGCACGGGGCTGGTGGCCTGCAGGAGCATGACGGCGTCGGGGCGCTGACCTGCCTGAGTGTAAAAGTCGATGGCGTGTTCAACCACCGGCTCGGTGGCTGTCGTATCTTCAGCTAGATGGGCAGGGCGCATAAAGGGAACTTCAGCCCCAAACTCCCGCGCGATCTCTGCCAGCTCAGCGTCGTCGGTGGAGACCAGCACGTCTACCCGATGTTCTCCGGCCAGTGCAGCCTTGGCAGCTAGAGCCTGCTCGATGGTCCAGGCCACCAGGGGTTTACCTGCAATGGGTTTGAGATTTTTACGGGGTATTCCCTTAGACCCGCCGCGAACGGGTATCACGCAAAGAATGCGCATCGTCTTAGTTCTCCAATAGTCGAGTGAGATATTCAGCTATCTGTCGGGCAGGCTCCTTCTCGGGTACCTGCGGGGCAGGGGTAGGCTCGCTCCCCCACTGGTTCATACCGTAGCGTTCCCAAAACTCGGTGAGCCAGGCGGGAGGGTTAGTGTGATAGACCCAGGCGGGGACTCCGCGCAGGGCAGCTTCTAACACGCCAGTTGAGAAAATCGACACCACCGGGTGATTAACCTGATTGAGGGGGTGCTGCGAACGATCAATCTCAACGCCCAGTTTACCCATAAGAGTATGGGTTAAGCGGGAAAGTCTATCTATTTCGCTGGGGTGGGGGCGGTAAATGGCCTTGTTGTCGAGGGTGAACTTTATGCTGGTTCTAGCAAAGGACGCCCGGGGTAGCTCGGCTCCGTGCATTTGGCCGAGGAAAATGGGAGGGTACTCTGCTGCGCCTTCCTCAAGGCGGGGATTTTGTGCTGCCTCCCAGAAGAGCTGAGAGCCGACCACATCGAAGGTTACATCGGTGCGACCTGAAATCCAGAAATCGGCATCAGCCCGGCTAAAGGCCAGCAGGTGGGTACCGGGAGCAAGCGGTGGCGCGTAGGGGGTATGCAACCCGTGCTGAACGGTGATAAAAGCGGCACCGGTGCGCTGGGAGAGCGTAAAAGCTGAAGCGCCCCAGGCCATGTAGTGGCCCAGCGCCATGACAGCTTTAAGGTGGGGAAGTTCAGCAGCCAGCCCATCTTCGTCGTGAGCCTGAATAGTCCAGCCGGTACCGGGAAGCAGCTCGCTGACATCGTCAGGAGCCCACACAGCTACCGAGGTGTCTTCCATAAATTTCAGGGGGCGCACCAAAGACTTCAGCGAGGTCGGTGAGGTCGAGTCAAGGGCTACCAGCAGGGTCGGGTTCTGCCCGCGGGTGTGAAGAATGCCGGTCAGAGGCTGGGCAGAAGTCGTGTTTCCTTTGTGACCGCCCCGGGCAGCTGGCACCAGATTGGGCAGGCCTTTCAGGGCCTCTTTGACCCTGCGCTCGGGTTTACTGGTTAACTGCCACTTCTGCCAGGCTTCAAGATCTTCGGGGAATCTTAGACCCATAGGGTATCCATTTTCTGTGCGCGGTGGAAAAAGGTATGTTCTGCCTGGCTGCGGGATAGACCGGCGGCTCGAATGGAGTCGCTCCACGAGGGGTCAGCGACAATGCGCTGGCAGAGCTCAATAAGTTCTTCGGTGCTCCGGTAGAGCAGAACCTCAGTACCGATCTCGTAGAACTCCTCCACATCGGGCCGGTCAATCAGTTGCAAGCCGTTCATACCGGGAACCTCAAAGGTACGCATGGCAAGACCTGCCTGCAGTCCGTGAACGTTCAGGGCACCGGCGGCAGCGGCCTGTACCCGGTAGGCCTCAGCGAGGGGAATATCTCGTTCGGCTGGCAAATCGGGTCGCCTTAGCTCCCAGGTGCGCAGACGGTCGAAGGGATGATGCGACCAGCCACGCCCAAAAACCCTCACCGGCACACCGGCCTCTTTGAGGGCCAGCATCATCTTCTCGCGGTTCTCGTAGCGAGAACCCACAAAGACGATTTCGGGCACGCGGGTGGCGGGGAATTCAGCCAGCTTGGGGTCATAGCCGTTGGCCACGAAGTGGGCGTTGATGCCTTCTGCCGCAAACTCTTCAGCTTCAGAGCGGGCATAGCTCACTACGGTGGGGAGCTCTCGAAGAAAGTCTCTGGTGTAGCGGTGGCGTTTAAGGTCGTCATAGAGCCAGAGAATGTAGGGGATCTTTCTCTCTCGCACCGCCTGCCAAAAGTTCTCGTTCAGGGTGTCGCCCTTAATCACAATGAGCTTATCGGGCTTGACCTGGTTCAGCACCTGCAGGGCCTTGGCCGTAGCAGCTTTCTCGGCTGCCTTTTGACCGTCGAAACCAACTTTTGAGGGCAGCTCGTAGAGGGCCTTATTCCGCAATTTGTCTTTGATAGTGTCGAAAGCGTCGTAGCGGTGCACGGTGACTTCGTAGCCGAGCTGGGTAAAGCCGTCGGCTATGGAAAAACAGTAGCCGTGAAAGGCAGGGCTGATGATGAGGAGTCTTTCGGCCATTTATTTTTTGTGCTCTGCTTTCTTGATATAAGCCAGTTCTTCACGCAGAATCGGGCGGGGCGCCACGTCCTTGTTACGCAGTGCCCGCAGGGAGTTGAAGGCAAAGTTGGCGTAACTGACTGCCCGCAGGGCGGTGGCCAGGTGCCTACCTTCATTCCATTTAGCGTTATAGATGAAGCGGGAGTCAAGTACCCATTGGCGGCGTTGGGCTGTGGCGCCTGAGGAACCGCCGCCAACATGTTCAACAACAATCTCACCGCGGAAAACACGAGTGACGCCGCGATCTGCCAGACGGCGTTGCAGATCGATTTCTTCGCTGTTCATGAAGAAGCGCTCGTCCATACCGCCCACTGCCGTGTAATCTTCACGGAGGAGCATCATGCAGGCGCCCATGAGCCAGTCGGGTTCGGATCTTTTGCCGGTGGTACAGGTGAGGTCGTGGCCTACCATCGCGTGCCAGAGTTTAGTGGGGCGAAGGCGGGCTGCGGGAGTAAACCATTCCCAGGCGTGGTGGCGGGTCTTGGGAAAGTTGCGGCCAACCCACTGGGATTCTCCTCTATGGCCGGTCACCTGGGGCGAGATGAGGACGCCGCGGCCGCCGGCTACGTTTTTTTCTTCGCGGGCTGCGGCGAGTATGTTGGTGAGGAAGTTCGGTGGTAGGGTGAGGTCGCTGTTGAGGATGAGAACCCACTCACCGGTTGCTGCTGCGACGCCGGTGTTGACGTTGGAGCCGAAACCTCCGTTGGTATCGCGCCGGACGACGGTGACCCCCTCGATCTGGGGGAAGGGAGTGGGTGAGGCGTCGTCGGAGACGATGATTTCTAGAGAGCCCTCGAAATGCTGGGTTTTAAGCTGCTCAATCAGGACAAACGTGTCAGCAGGGTCTCCATAAAAGGGAATGACAACTGACAGAGAGTAAATTTTATCTACCATTGAACCCTCATAACTATTTCAGCACACATTGAAGAGAGCGTTTTAGCCGCCATAGCCGCTCGCGAACAAAGAGGTTCTCTTGAATTTTTCGAATTAGGCTCTTTCTCTGTGAATCAATATTTTCGGAGTAACCCGTCCAGTCATGATCGAGGCCTCCAATAGTTGACTCCCCTTCCCAGGAACAGATGCCAGGGCGCAGAAGCTGGACTTCCACCCCAGCCTTTTTAGCCCAGATATTATAATGGTCTGCGACCCAGGCTATTTTATCCCCATATTCAACTAAATCTACATATTTCTGAGCAGCCTGAAAGCTAATTAAATAGCACCCCGTCCCAATTGCCATACCATCAAAAGAACCAAGAATAAAAGGGTAAATACCATTCCATCCAACAGGCCTTGATAATATCGACATCACTGCCGCCTTTTGAGGTATCGAGCGAAAACGACGCTCACCAGCGGCTAACCCTGGACTAGCCAGGACAACAATCCCAACCTTACTCCAGTCAGTCCATCTTACTACTCGAGATATAACAGATTCAGCTTTGTTTGAGAACCTTGCATCATCCTCAGCAACCAACATTAATTCATCTATTTTACCTGTTTCTACAAAATTTTTGCATAATAAATAATGGCTAACTGAGTAGCCAAACTCCCCTGGCAGAGGAGGGCGCCCCAAACCTTGTTCAAAGGATTTCAAGTCCACAAAATCTGGAACCGGCTCTTCCACCCCATTAAAGGCATCCCAGATGCTAAAACCATTTGAGAATTCTTGCTGCTGAAACTTTTTCAGCCGACTAGAACTCTTCAAGGCTATAACATACTTAACCACACGCATAACTTTCATCTATCCCTTATTGAGATTCATCTTACTTTACACGCAAAATAATCTGTTACTCTGGAAGCTGGCCCAACTCGACTAGTCGGTTAAATTCAGCATTTTCTGCTCTGACCTCAGAGAAGGTTCCCTGGGAAACAATCTCGCCCTGGGACATGAAGAGAAGTTGCTCAACGTTCCGCACGGTTGACAGACGGTGGGCAACAATAAAAACGGTTCTCCCCTCAGTCAGCCTATTAATAGCCTGCGTAATCTTATACTCTGTCTCATTATCAAGAGCCGAGGTCGCCTCATCAAGAATTAGTACGCTCGGATTGCGGTAAAAAGCCCGTGCTAAACCAATACGTTGCCGCTGCCCACCCGACAGACGAGTACCATTCTCCCCAATTTTGGTATTCAGACCATCCTCTAAAGAGTTAACAACATCTTCAAGCTCAGCAAGTCGCACACACTCCCAAACCCGGTCATTATCTACTTCCTCGGGCTTCAGTCCATAAGCAATTTCTTCTCTAACAGTCTTACCCGAGATAAAAACATCCTGGGGAACATACCCAATTTTCTCGTGCCAGGCATCGAGATCCTGCTGAATATCACGGTCGTTGACCAGGACCCGCCCCTCGGTAGGGTGCAGCAAACCCAAAATAAGATCAATAAGTGTAGTTTTACCTGAACCAGACCCCCCAACAAAAGCTACAGAACTACCGCTCGGGACCTTAAAGTTCAGCTTCTTCAGCACGTCCTGGTCGCCATCTGGATACCGAAAACTCAAGTTTTCAACAGAAACATCTAGACGACTGACTTCACGCCTCACCAGAGCAAAATCACCAATACGGGGTTCTTTTTCAAGAAAACGGAAAGTACCTGCCTTGAGCTCTTGAGCGACGCGCTCATAGGTGTGAAGATAGGGGACCGCAGTTCTGAAGGTACCTAAAGTTGAAATCACTCGCACAAAGTTGGGCAGAATACGAACACAGGCCCCAGCAAAGACGACCATGTAGGCTGCCTGGCTTAGCCCTCCGGTTGAAACTATAACTCCCATAATGAGAGCGATTCCGCCAACAAATATAATTTCAAGCAGGTATTTAGGCATCTCAAAATAGAAACCCTTGCGACGGTTTGCATCAACCGCATCTAGACGGGCTCTCTGATAGCCAAAGAGACTGCGTTCAGTGACACCGTGAATAATATTTTCACGAAAACCATCAACCGCTGTAAGGGTAGCTGCCGACGCTTCTAGCTCTTTCGACCAGACAATGTAACCCACGTTAGCATTCCGTTTCTTCAAGAAATGCTGAATACCAAAGGAAGCAAGGCCAAAGTAGACAAAAGCTATGGCAGTTTCAAGCGGCATAACAGCTGCCAGCAGAATCATGAGAAGGATAATGGACAGGCCCTCACCAATAATCGACAGGATGCTTCCAACATAGCCGGAATAGACTTGGAAAGTTGCACTACCTGTAATCTGCAGAATCTCTGCGGTAGTCCGCTTACGATGTTCTGTATAGGGTTCTTGCAGGTAGGCTCCAAGCATGGTGACGGAGCTAGCAGTCTGCTGGCGAGCTAGGAAACCTGAACTCCACCACTTAATAGCAAGTGAAAATACTCCCTTAAAGATGAAAGAGAATACAAGTACCAGGCTCATAATGAGCATAAAGGTTTCTCGCTCTGGTTCCCCCAAGAACCGATGAAGGTAGCTCAGGTAGCCTGATGAAATATCTTCCCCCATACCCACCTGAATAACAGGCAGAATTGCGGCTACACCGAGTAGGTCGAAGAGGGAAACAGCGAAGAGAAGCAGAACATTCAGTATCAGAAGGTAAAAGTTCTTCCCCGGAAAAAGGCGCTTGAGTCTAGCAATCATGGTGTCGTGGAGCTCCCCTAAAGCTACGCGGTGGTTAAATGTTTCCCTATCACTCTACGGTAACAGCGAAAAGTAACCCCGTGCCGAAGACACGGGGTTACCTTCAAGTAATGTCGTTGATGTTAGTTAGAGCGGCCGTTGAAGAGGCTGGTTACCGAGCCCTCGTCGAAGACCTCCTTGATTGCGCGGGCAATCAGCGGGGCAATCGAAAGAACGGTCAGGTTCTCAAACTGGTGCTCTTCGGGAACGGGCAGAGTGTTGGTTACAATCACCTCGCGGGCTCCAGAGTTCGACAGGCGCTCTACAGCCGGGCCGGAGAATACCGGATGTGTTGCAGCGATAATAACGTCTTTAGCACCGTGGTCTTTGAGCACCTGAACCGCACCGGAGATGGTTCCACCGGTATCGATCATGTCGTCAATCAGCACGCAGGTGCGACCCTTGATATCGCCCACCACGGTCTTAGAAACAGCCTTGTTGGGAACGTTGATATCGCGAGTCTTGTGCACGAAAGCAAGCGGTGCGCCACCGAGAAGGTCAGCCCACTGCTCGGCAACGCGAACACGGCCGGTATCGGGAGACACCACGGTGACGTTAGAGACGTCTTCCACCGATTCCTTCACGTGCTGGGCCAGCAGAGGAATAGCCATCAGGTGGTCAACCGGACCATCGAAGAAACCCTGAATCTGAGCGGTGTGCAAATCGACGCTCATCAGGCGATCTGCACCGGCGGTCTTGTAAAGATCTGAGATGAGTCGAGCGGAGATAGGTTCGCGGCCCTTGTGCTTCTTATCCTGACGAGCGTAGGGGTAGAAGGGCGAAACCACGGTGATAGACCGAGCAGATGCACGCTTGAGGGAGTCAATCATGATCAACTGTTCCATCAGCCACTCGTTGATGGGTGCCGGATGAGACTGAATCACAAAGGCATCCGCACCACGAACGGAGTGCTCAAAACGAACGTAGGTTTCACCGTTCGCAAAGGTGTAAGCAGAAGTCGGCAGAACCTCGTTACCGAGCTCGGTAGCGATCTGCTCAGCCAGTTCAGGGTGAGCTCGGCCAGAGACCAGCACCATCTTCTTTTCGCCGGGATTGGTAATCTCCGTCATGATTTACTTGTCGCTTTCCTCAGATGAGTTATTCGATTCAGCACCCGCAGCCTGGGCAGCATGTGCTGCATCAGTGCCCGCGCGATTCTTTATAACCCAGCCCTCAATATTGCGCTGGGGAGCTTCATTGATAGCAAGGGCTCCCGCAGGAACGTCCTTACGAATAACGGTACCAGCACCGGAGTAGGCTCCGTCGCCAATTGACACAGGAGCCACGTACATGTTGTCCGAGCCCATGCGTACATTGTTGCCCACGGTCGAACGGTGCTTGTTCACGCCGTCATAGTTCACAAAGACTGAAGCGGCTCCGATGTTGGAGTTCTCACCGATGGTGACGTCGCCGGCGTAGGAGAGGTGGGGAAGCTTGGAGCCCCTACCGATTTCCGCGTTCTTGGTCTCAACAAAGGTGCCAATCTTGCCGCTCTCGTGCAGAAGGGTGCCGGGGCGCAGGTAGGCAAAGGGGCCAACGGTTGCTCCCGATTCGATTTTTGCCTCTGAACCGTGGGTGCGAGAAATGGTGACGTTCTCACCAATCTCAATGTCTTTGAGGGTGGAGTCGGGGCCTACCACCGAACCGCGACCAATAGTGGTCTTACCCTGTAGCTGGGTGCCGGGCAGAATGGTGACATCGTTTTCGATGGTGACGGTCGAGTCAATCCAGGTGGTTTGAGGATCAACAATGGTCACGCCGTTGCGCATGTGGAATTCAACCAGGCGGTCGTTGAGCTTGCGCCCCAGCTGGGCCAGCTGAACGCGGTCGTTAGCGCCCTCAACTTCCCAGCGGTCTTCGATAGCCAGCGCTGCGGTACGGTGGCCGGCCTCGCGGGCAATCTGAAGCACATCGGTAATGTACTTTTCCCCCTGGGCGTTATCGGTGGTGACCTTGGTCAGTGACTCGCGCAAAACCTGTGCGTCGAAAGCGTAGATACCGGAGTTAATCTCGGTGATTGCCAGCTGCTCGGCGGTGGCATCCTTGGCCTCCACAATGGCGGTGACCTCGCCAGCCTGGTTGCGCACGATGCGACCGTAGGAACCGGGTTCTGCAATGTTGGTGGTCAGAACCGTTACCGCGTTCTGTCCCTCCTCGTGGAAAGCAATGAGTTCGCGCAGAGTTTCAGAACGGAGCAGGGGAACATCGCCGTAGGTGACGACAACGGTTCCCTCTACTTCTCCGGATTCATCCAACCCCAGCAGGCCCACCTCAACGGCTCGGCCGGTACCGGGAATCTCATCCTGGTCGACGATTGAGACTTCAGAATCAAAGCTCAGAATGTGTTCTGCCACCTTGTCGCGCTGGTGGCGCACCACAGCGGCCAAACGCTGAGGCCCCAGTTCACGGGCCGCGGCAATAGCGTGCTCCACCATGGAGCGGCCACCGATACCGTGCATCACCTTGGGGGTTTGTGATTTCATGCGAGTTCCAGCACCTGCGGCCAGAACAATCACAGCAGACGGGGCATTATGAACTGTGTCAGTCACAGGGGAACTCCTTATAGAGTTGGAAACTAGCCTAGACGAATGATTTTTTGATGCTAGCGTAGCTCCGCCACCAGGACTCGAACCTGGAATAACGGCTTCAAAGGCCGCTGTGTTGCCATTACACCATGGCGGAAAGTCAACCAAGCCGACAGGGTTTGGTCTAACAGACTAAAACAATACCAAAGAAGAGGGCTAAGCTGAAAATAACCTGTAGAAAATACGGCAGGTTAAGGTCTGGGATTCCTCTAGCTACCCAACCAAGGAATCACAACTTTCAGTGCAGACTCAATCTCTGAAACTGCCTGCCGAGCCGCATCAGCACCTTGGCGGTAGGGGTCTGCAATAGTATCCTCGTCCAGGGGGGCGTCGTCCTGCTGACCCATGTACGAGACCGGGTCCACGCGACGTCCTGCGCCTTGGCGCAGACGCGCCATCTGCTTGAGCAGGTGCACGCGGTTGCGGTACTGGGGCCATTCCCGAACAATCCAGTCGAGCTGTTCTTTTTCCATCACCAGAACCAGCGCAGACTCAGCAACCATGTGCTTGGTTAGCTGCTTAGCCCGATGGCCTGAAAAATCAACTCCCCGGGAAGACAGCTCCTCATCGACAAAAGGCGCGACAGGTGCACCCACCACGGCACCGATTCCCGCGCTGTCGAAAGTCCACGATGATTCCTGGGGGATCATCTGCTTGGCCAGATACTCAGCTGAGGCTGACCGAGCAATGTTACCGGTGCAGACAAAGAGAATCTTGTGGCTGTCGGTTGCCTCTACAGAAGCAGACTGAGATTTAAGCGACCGGAGCTTAAGAAGTGATTTTACATTAAAGTGCGACATGCTCGATGGTGTTCCCCCCTGCCTGCCCAATAGGGCAGGGCTTGACGCTTTAGACTAAAGTGCTTGTTAGGATTCTACTTCTGCTTACTATCTTAAAAGTTTACGTTTGGTATGTTTTTCGTCTAACTTTAGAATTGCAAAAGGCTGTGAGCTGACAGGCCAACTTTCCACAAGTAACCTAATTCTAAGGAACTGCCCGTACATTTCCCTCATCTTCGTTTCTAAGCACCAAGGACTCCGGTGAAACCTCAGATTGATCTTTTCGTGGCTGTACCTCAAGAGGCTGGCTGGGCTCCAGTGAACTCAATGACCACCCTCCTTGCCAACTATCTGGGAGTCGAGCCTGTACTGGTTGATGTACACCGCTCCCTGAGTCGAAGCACCAAGTTATTGAGTGCCCTGCCTCGTACATCAGTAGGCCAAAGAATAGCTTTAGTTATTGCTTATGATCCCGGCCAACTCAACGCTATCGCTCAGCTTCGCTTAGCCTTCAAACCCTACTCTGCTATTTACGGTTGGGTGATTGATAGTTTCTGGTCCGAGCGTATTCCACGCCTGGTGCGCGGTAGGTCGCCTTATACCAAAATCTTTCTCACCGATTCAGGTGACCTCAAAGACTGGGAAGCTGCCGGAGTCAAGAATCTGGGAGTACTGCCCTGGGGTACAGATGTTTGGTCTTCTTTCCACCAGAGAATTCAAGCCAGCCTCACCAAAACCACCGATTTACTCAGAGTAGGGCGACAACCTGACGTTTGGAATGACGACGACCTGACGGCTTCAACTGCCCGAAAGTTTGGTCTTACGTTTGAGGGGCGCCCCCAATTCGGTAGCACTCCACATGATTCAGCTCGGTTTCTTGCAGATGCTTTGAGTCGAACAAAGTTCACTCTTGCCTTTTCTGTCAGATCAAGTCCGACTTCATATACGCACCCGCAGAAGGATTACATCACCGCCCGGTGGCTCGATGCTCTGGCATGGGGTTCCACGGTAGTCGGGCAAAAACCTAGCTCGGCCGCCACCCGTGAACTTCTCTGGGAGGGGGCAACGATTGAGATTTCCCCGAACAACCGTGAAATCGGCATGCAAACCATAGCAGATGTTGCAAAGGAATATGCCCCTGAGCAAGCGCGTGAGCACGTTCTCATGGCTCTTCAGCGCCTAGATTGGCGGCACCGATTTGGCGTCCTTCTACGGCAGATGAATATCATTTCACCTTCACTTAACGAAGATCTGAGGGACATCGAAAACGCTCTAGTTACCCACGGTTCTGCTTCTGAGAAAGAGTAACGAAATCTTTATGGCACATTTAATTGGCGGCGAAGATCTGCACATCGAGTTCCCTACCCGTACCGTATTTGAGGGCGTGACCGTCGGTATTAACGAGGGTCAGCGTATCGGCATTGTTGGCCGAAACGGCGACGGTAAATCGACCCTGCTCAAGATGCTGGGCGGTAGGCTGACCCCCGACTCCGGCAAGGTAACCCTGCGCGGTGGCACCCGAATCGGCTACCTGGACCAAGCTGATCGGCTGGACGATACTCTAACAGTCGGCCAGTCCATCGTGGGTGATGCCCCCGAGTACGAATGGGCTTCCAACCCGCAGATTCGCGATGTGATAGCCGGTTTAGTCTCCGACCTCGACTGGGAGGCACCGGTTTCAGCGCTTTCCGGCGGCCAGCGCCGTCGTGTGGCCCTTGCCGCCCTACTCGCCGGCGAGTGGGAGGTGCTCATGCTCGATGAGCCCACCAACCACCTAGATGTTGAGGCCATTACCTGGCTTGCCAACCACCTCAAGACCCGCTGGAACAAGAACTCCGGTGGCCTGCTGACCGTCACCCACGACCGCTGGTTCCTCGATGAGGTCTGCACCGACACCTGGGAGGTTCATGACGGCGTGGTGGAGCCCTTCGAGGGCGGATATGCTGCCTACATTTTGCAGCGGGTTGAACGTGACCGTCAGGCAGCTGCCGCAGAGGCGAAGCGTCAGAACCTCATGCGCAAAGAACTCGCCTGGCTGCGCCGCGGTGCTCCGGCACGTACGTCTAAGCCCAAGTTCCGTATTGACACCGCCAACGCACTGATTGCCGATGTTCCGCCGGTGCGCAACAAGGTGGAGCTCTCCCAGATGGCGGTCTCCCGTCTGGGTAAGGACGTGGTGGATATCGACAATGTTGATGTCTCCTTTGATGACCCCACCCAGCCCGGTGGCAAGCGCGATGTGCTAAAAAAAGTTACCTGGCATATCGGCCCCGGCGAACGTACCGGCATTTTGGGGGTCAACGGTGCGGGTAAGTCTACCCTACTGGGCCTCGTTACCGGTGCCACTACCCCCTCGGCGGGCAGGGTCAAGCGCGGTAAGACCGTGGTGGTTGCTACGCTGACCCAGCAGCTGGATGAGCTGTGGGAGGTGGAGAACGACAGGGTCTCCGACGTCATCGGTAGAAAGAAGACCACCTACGTAGCCGGGGGCAAGGAGATGACTCCGGGCCAGCTGCTTGAGCGCCTGGGCTTTACCTCTGCCCAGCTCTCAACTCCCGTACGGGACCTTTCGGGTGGCCAGAAGCGCCGTTTGCAGCTGCTACTGATTCTTCTTGACGAGCCCAATGTGCTGATTCTCGATGAGCCCTCCAATGATCTTGACACCGACATGCTGGCGGCGATGGAAGATCTGCTGGATACCTGGCCCGGCACCCTGCTGGTGGTCTCCCACGACCGCTACCTGATGGAGCGAGTCACCGACCAGCAGTATGCAATTATCGACGGTACCTTCCGCCATCTACCCGGTGGTGTAGACCAGTATCTTCAGCTTTCTGCCGCCGGTGCGGGCGGTTCTTCTGCCGGTGCGGTAGCGGGTTCGCCCCTGGATAAGCGCGCTGCTGCTGATTCCCAGGACGCCGCCGCGGAGGCTTCTGCACCTAAAGCCGGTGGCGCGGAAGTGCGGGCGGCGCAAAAAGAGATGAACCAGATTGACCGTAAACTGGGCAAGCTGGCTGATCAGAAGGCCAAGCTGGAGGAAAAGATGGCTGCCCATGACCCAGCAGATTATGAGGGTTTGGCAGCCCTCTCTGCTGAGGTTCAGAGCCTGCAAGATGAGGTGGATGAGCTTGAGTTGCGTTGGATGGAACTCAGCGACATTGTTGCCTAAAGCATGTGTCTGTGCAGGGAAATAAAAACCGCGCTGGTCGATGATTCTGTCATCAGCCAGCGCGGTTCCGCTCAATAAACTACCTGCCAAACTTGGCGAGGATATTCTTACCTCGGATTTTGAGAGTATTCGGCAAGCGTTTTCCCTTAGCCTTGAGAATCATGACCTGATTCAAAACTTGTCCCATGCATTTATCGCGATTCGAGACCAGCCTGCCCCCTTCTAGTTCCTGAATCATAGAGAGCAGTGCCTTAGCATAGTCCTCATGACTCTGCACGCCCATATCAATGAGAGACTGTAGCTTTGGGTTATCAGGGGAGATTTCAACTTGGCATCCACAGGCCATACCTTCCATCACTGCCCGTTCACCACCGCCCTGCAGGGTCGTAGGTGTGAATACGGTCGCTGCTCTTTTGTAGATTTTTGCTAACTCTTCATAATGAACATGCTTGACCACTTCTATACCTGCATCTGCAAACTTTTGCATAAGTTCGGGTGATGCAGCAGAAATATCACCGGCTAAAAGGCGTCGCCCCTCTTTCTCGAGTAGTCTCTCGGGACGCTTAAAGGCAGCTGGGCGACCAACCATCACATAGTCTATATTGGGGTTCTCTGCTCTATCCTTTGTATTCATATAACGTGTATCAACGCCAAAGGCTTGGAGGGCGAAGGGGTGATGGCAGTCTTTCAGGTAATTCTCATACCAAGGGGTCTCATACACAATCGCATCATAGCGCCTGGCCAGAGCTGATGGTTGAGGTTTGTTGCTGCCTGCAATTAATAGGGCAACGGGGAGTGAGCTACCCAGTAAGGCTCGGTCAGCAGCCTGTGCGGGCAGCCACCCCCAGTCACTTTTCACGAGAACCAGATCGGCATCCTTTATCCTTTTAATGTTCTCGGCGTACCCCGGCTCATAAGGGTGAACATTAAGCCAGGTGACCTCATGGCGTTGGGCTACTATTTCCATAGCAGCGGTAAAACCATCATGATAGGCCCCGTAAATATCTGACTGAGGGGGAATCGCATAGAGTAGATTAATTTTCATCGGTGTTCTCCCAAAGGTAATCAGGAAAGGCCTCTAGAAGAGGCTGAACATCAAACTTTAGTTCATCATCTGAAAGATGTTTTACAGCATTTTCAATTGTGGGGAAAACCTGCAGGTTATCGCGCCCCGTACCTGCAAAATAGTCCTTATATTTGAAGAGGGGTTCTTCACCTGATACCACCAGTGCACGTGGCACACCGTAGACTTCTGCCAGAACAAATCCATGCAGTGAAGAGGTAACTACCGCCTGTGAATTTACAATCTTTTGGATAATTTGTGCGGAGGTTCCCATGGGTGAAACTAGTTCAAAGTCTGAACCCAAACGGGCAGCATCACTCTGCCAACGAGGTAGATCATTGAGGTTAGGTATCAGAGTAACAGGAGCGGCTATGAGATCCTCTCGGAGCAGGTGCTCCTTAGGAAAAGCCAGGGGCGATAGCAGCCCTGGGTCGCCATACACAGCAGGAACCTCAAAACCAGTTTGTTGGAGTAATTCTCGGCTTAGAGGGCCGCGCACAGCATGATAAGTAATGTTTTCAATTTTTCTTAAATCTGTGATGTGTTTACCGTTGACTCCGCTGCCCCAGACTATATCTCCTGGTTCTAGAAACTGGATGATGGAACCAATCGCTAATAGCCTCTGGGTGCTGGCGCTATCCTGCAGGCGGGGCTTGCTGAGGCCTTTTTTGGCTACAACATATTTGACGATATCTTCTGACAGCAAGTCACCAAAGTTTTGGACTACAGGTGCGAAGGGAAGTTGTTTTGTCCATCTGAAGTATCGGTGGGGGCGCAGAGGAAGAGGAGCGCGGGGTGCCCAGCGAAATAGGCTTATTCCTGCTACCTGACTTGTATGTTCTTTACGATTCATGGGTTCTTGCAGTCTCTTCGGTTGAGTGTTCCACAAGAAGTCTACTATCACCTATAAAATACAGGTTGATGGTTCCCGATGATTCTGTAGATCGGGTTTGGCAAGGAAGGTAAGCATGGGGCTCGGA
This sequence comes from Rothia aerolata, assembly GCF_014635585.1. Classification (GTDB taxonomy): domain Bacteria; phylum Actinomycetota; class Actinomycetes; order Actinomycetales; family Micrococcaceae; genus Rothia; species Rothia aerolata. The sequence continues at coordinate 147,486 of NZ_BMDC01000002.1, read as the reverse complement.
CTAAAGACAGCCGCCTACGATACAGTACGTCGGTTAGCGTTTTCACCTGCCGTTCATATGGCCAACCGCTGGAAGGTTCTCAATAAACTGGGGTGGACAAACATTGGAAAGTCCTATATCAGAGACGGCTGCCTATTTATTGGCTATGACATTACTATGTCTAATGTTTACCTGAACCGCCAGGTCTTTATTGATGCTTCTGCTCCGGTAAGAATCGGTCAGAATGTTCAAATCGGCCCACGAGCCAGCATTATTACCAGCACCCACGATATTGGTGGCAGAAGAGGGCGTGGAGGAACCTCAAAAACCAAACCTGTCACCATTGGTGATGGCTGCTGGATTGGTGCCGGAGCAATGATATTGCCTGGAACTACTATTGCAGAAGGTTGTGTTATTGCCGCTGGTGCTGTAGTGACAAAAGATACCGACCCTGATGGCCTTTATGCCGGCGTTCCTGCGCAGAGAATCAGAGACCTCTCCTAGAGGGGTTCATAAAACTGAACTTCTATCTTCGGCCCAGCCTTGCCCCAAGGTCAAGCAAAGTGGCAGCTGCTCCCCATCGGAGCCTTTTAACTCGAGTCCTTAGAGCCAGATACGTTTGTAATTCTCTGAACGCAGAATTATAGTCACCTCGAATTCCTCGCGACTTTCCACGTTTATTAGCACCAATTGAAGAGGGTGCGACTTCTCGAATAGTTGAGTCGTTCAAAAAACCACACAGAGAAGGCTGAAGAACCATCACGTTGATAAACGATGGAGCCTTATAGTAATCCCAATGGTCTGCCACCCAGTGGATTTTCTCAATTCTCTGAACATAGTTTACATATCCTCTAGCAGCTTCACGGGTCATCAAATATAAACCAGAACCCCAGACCTCACCCCGGTACACCCCGAGACGGTACTTTCCACGAGGGGCATCACCCACAATTCGGCTGAACATACTGATTTGAACAGCGTGTTCATCCCAGCCAAAGAAGTTATAAGCTCCGTCTACAGAGTGAGGCCGACCAAGTATTGAGGCTTATTCAAAAGTCCCGCCCGCAGCCAAAAACACCAACCCCCGCACCACCGAAAACACCCGCCCATACACCCCCAACGGCCGCCTAAACCCCGTATGAAGAATCCGCCAAGTCTTGATTTGAGCGATAACCCGCTCCACCACCGACCGTAGCCGATTCAGCACCCGATTATTCAGCTTCTGCTCCCGGCTCAGCCGTTGGCCCGGCTTACGCCTGGCCGGGGTAGCCAACCCCAGACCCACATAACCCTTATCAGCCAAAGTCGAGGAATCCAGTAGCTGATCTAACCCATGATATCTAAAGGCATGAGCATCATGCCTGGCTCCGGGTAGTGGGTCAGTGATGGCTAAGAGTCTGCCATCTAGGGTGCAGATGACTTGGTGGTTGAATCCGGCTCGTTTGTGCTTTCCAGAGAAATTTGTTTTACCAAGTGAACGCCAATTCCACGTGGGTATCAGGGTCCCATCGATGACCAAAGATCCTGGTGCTTTGAGGCTTTCTTTCAAAGGCTGAATCAGCGGAGTGAGAATCTTCTCCAGGGCCTTTTCGATGGTGTTGATAGCTCGTGAGACTGTCGATTGAGAGACAGCAAAAAGTTCTGCGAGGAGTTCTTCGGTGAGGTTATGGCGGTGGTAAAGCAGGGGGATTTTGAGGGCTTGGTTGAGGGTTAGTGCTGGTGGTCTTCCGCCTGGTTTTGACCAGGTGAGGTGATGGGTGAGGGCTGTGTGTAGCGTGGCGAATTGAGTGGCTGTGAGGCCGGTTGTACGCTGGTGTAGCAACGGTCTTGTCCGGTATGGCTTGAGGTTATTTGTAGAGATTTAACGCTCATATTTTTGCCGCGGGTGGGGCCGTTGTCTAGTTGGTGGGTGTGGGGTGGTTCCTTACTTTTGAATAAGCCTCATTGCCACACCCTTACTAGGTAGGTAATCAGCGCACTCTTCGATAACATCAAACAAATTGTCTTGGAAGATGGCATCGTCTTCAGCGACAAGTATAAAAGGAGTAGAACTCTCAGACTCTACATATTCGCGCAATACAAGATAATGGCTTAAAGTGCACCCAATCTCACCAGGAAGAGGCTTCCGTAAATAAAATTTTTCGAAAGCTATTTCATCAAAGAGGTTTAAATTTCTATTAAGCTCGGGTGTGGCTGCATCAAAAATTTCAAAAAATTCTGAATTTTTCTGATAAAAGAACTTCTTCCTCCTGTAGTAATCTTTTTTGAGTGAGATAACCTTACAATCAATGCTTTCGCCATTTTTTAAACGGTACATGATATGCCTCAAAATAAAATTTTTATAACAGTCGGCCCCGAGCCCGACACAAAACTAGCTGCCACTTGCGGTTTCGCAGCTTCAGAGCCCAGAGTTAGCTCCAGCTCGGGGAGCAGGGTCACCGCGGGCGCAGCCAAATCATTACGCAGCAGGGCAGCAATTTTCGGCAAACGATTCGCCAGCGGGGCTTCGGTAGTAAGAGCCTCGATTAGGTCCCGAGGAACCTCTAGCGCAGCATCCGGCGCCGGGTAGCGGCCCGCCGCACGGCCGTCGTCCAACTCCCTAAAAACCGCGGGGGTTGACAAACCCGAAGTCGAAGGCACAAACCCAAACCGCAGGGGCTCCACTCCCTCAGGTATCTCCATCGGAGTGAGCTTCTCCCCCACCCCGGCTCCCACGGCCAGACCTCCCAGCAGGGCAAAAGGAACGTCTGCCCCCAGCGGTGCCGCCAGCTCCAATAGACGTTCCAGAGGAAGCTCAGAAGTAGCCAAGCCTGCCTCCACCAGATAAGCGTTCATGGCTTTCATAGCAGCGGCAGCATCGGCCGAGCCGCCCCCCATACCGCCGGCGACCGGCACAGCCTTCTCGATATGCAGGTTCACCGCTATATCGGTAGTGCTTAAGTCCTTCTCGCCCAGCACGGCGGCAGCGCCCCGGTAGGCCAGGTTCGACTCGTCCAGAGGCACCAGCGCCGGGTCAAAGGCACCAGCAACCACCTGCTGGTCAACCGGCGAGCCCGGTGCCACGCTCATAGACTGGGTAATACCGGGTTGCTCACCGGCTGAAACCGTGACACGTTCAAGAATATCGGTAGCAGCATACAGAGAAGCCACCTCGTGGTAGCCGTCTGCGCGTAGCGGCCCCACCGCAAAATACAGATTGACCTTGCCCGGCGCCGTCCTCGAAACAGACCTAGTCATTCGCTACTCCTGCGAACTCTACCTCGTAAGCCTCAGCGATTTTTACAAAATCAAAAATGTCTAGCTTCTCGCCGCGCAGACTCGAATCGATACCGGCGGTAGAAAGAATTTCCCCGGCGCGGGCGCCCGAGCCTGCCCAGCTGGCCAGCGCGGCCCGCAGAGTCTTGCGGCGCTGGGCAAAAGCCGCGTCGATAATCTCAAAGACGGTCTCGCGGTTAACATCGGAAATCGGCTCTTTGCGGCGCTTAAAAGCCACCAGGCCAGACTTAATCTTCGGGGCCGGCCAGAAAACGTTAGTACCAATCACGCCGGCCTTAGAGACCTCGCAGTACCAGTTGGCTTTCACGCTGGGCACCCCGTAAATCTTGGAACCGGGCTTGGCCGAAAGACGGTCGGCAACCTCATCCTGAACCATCACCAGCGCGTGCTCGATAGATTCAAACTGCGCAAAAAGGTGCAGCAGAACCGGCACCGCCACGTTGTAGGGCAGGTTCGCAACCAGGGCGGTGGGGGTCTTGGGGAGCTCAGTCACCTGCAGGGCGTCTTTGAGGACGACGCTAATGCGACTCTCAGCCCCGGGCCGAAACTTCGCGATGGTGTGGGGAAGCTGCTGCGCCAGGGGTGGGTCAATCTCCACGGCAACCATATCGTGTGCCGCGTCCAAAATCCCCAGGGTCAGCGAACCCAAGCCGGGGCCTACCTCGAGCACGGTTTCCTCGGGGCTAATCTCAGCCGCTGCCACAATACGCCGAATGGTATTAGGGTCAATCACAAAGTTCTGCCCCAGGGTCTTGGTGGGGCGGATACCGAGTTGCTCGGCGAGGTCACGGATTTCTTGGGGGCCTAGAAGCTGCTGTTCAGTCACGGGTTCAAGTTTACCTGCTTCGCCGACTGGCGCGAGCTTTCGGTCTAATCCCAGCTACCGTAGACCGCCTCAGAGTTGGCAGCAATCATGCGGCAGAGCTCCTCCAGATCCATACCGCGGTGCTCAGCCATAAAGCGCACCGTGTAGTTGGTCATGTAGGAGGCATTGGGCCGGCCCCGGTAAGGGTGCGGCGTCAAAAAGGGAGCATCGGTTTCTGCCAGAATCAGCTCACCCCGCGCCATGCGCAAGGATTCCTGCACGCCGTGCGAGTTCTTGAAGGTCACCGTGCCCGCAAAGCTCATGTACCAGCCGTTTTCATTACAGATTTCAGCCAGGGAAGCATCACCGGAATAGCAGTGAAAAACAGTTCTTTCGGGCGCGCCCTCTTCCAGCAGAATTGCCACTACATCATCGTGGGCATCGCGGTCGTGAATTTGCAGGGCTTTACCGTGCTTTTTCGCCATACGAATGTGCTCGCGGAAACTCTGCTGCTGAGCTTCCTTGCCTTCCTCACCGGTGCGGAAATAGTCCAGGCCGGTCTCCCCCAGCGCCCGCACGCGGGGCTCAGCCGCCAGAGAATCAATCACGCCCAGCGCCGACTCTAGCTCACCGGCAGCAGCCAGCTTCGGAGCCTCATTGGGGTGCAGGGCAACAGCCGCCAGTACCCGCGAATCGGCGGCAGCAGCGGCAACCGCGTACAGAGACGATGGTACATCGCAGCCCACCTGCACGATACGGCCGATACCCACCGCCTCGCCGGTATCCAGCGCGTCGCGAGCCGAAACGGCGACGTCCCCGTCCAAAAGATCCATGTGGGTGTGGTTATCCACCACCGGATAGGGCAGGGGCTCCGGTGCGGGGGGAAAGACCAGGTTGCGGGAGCGGCCGTCCTCGCCCTTGGTCGAACGACGCCGCGTGCCCTCCCCCGACTCCTCGCCGGCCACGCTGTAGCGCTCTGCCCGGTAGGCAGGGGGAACCTCGCCGGTTTCAACGGGCTCGTTCGTATCAAAAATGGTTGAGTTCAGCTCGGCGGCAGACGGTAGGGCATACCCTATCTGTTCCGCCAGCTGCTTCATCTCGTCTTCACTCATGCAGGAGTGCTCACCGCACATGTATTTTCTCCTCAAAAACTACTGCTTACGTGCCGCCAGGGTTGCCTCGTAAAGCTCCCGCTTCGAGGCTCCGGTTTCTTCGGCAATTGCCGCTGCTGCCTGCTTGAGCCGCATACCGCCGTCCACTAGCGCCTGCACTTTCTCCACCAGGTTCTCCGCAGACTCGGGCTCGGCGGCTTCAGCACCAGCCACCACGATTGCAATTTCACCCCGCACCTGCACCGACTCAGCCCAGGCACGGAGTTCCGCCAGGGTACCGCGCACCACTTCTTCATGCAGCTTGGTCAGCTCCCGGCAGACCACAGCCCGCCGGTCTTCACCAAAGGTCTGCTCAAAATCAGCCAGGGTTGCCGCCGTGCGATGGGGCGACTCATAAAAGACCATGGTACGCTCCTCGGCCGCCAGCGACTTCAGCCGCTTGGTACGGTCGCTACCCTTGCGCGCCAGAAAGCCCTCAAAGGTAAAGCGCCCGGTCGGCAGGCCGCTCACGGCAAGAGCGGTGAGGACGGCGCTGGGGCCGGGTGCCGCCGTCACCGGCAGGTTAGCCTCGGCTACAGCCTGCGCGGCGGCATAACCGGGATCAGACACGGTGGGCATACCGGCATCAGACATGAGCAGAACCACCTGACCCGCCTCGACTGCCTGAACAATCTGCGCTGACTTGGCAGACTCATTGTGGTCATGATTGGTTATCACCCTGCCGCGGGTCTTAATTCCCAGGCCCGAAGCCAATTTGCGCAGGGTGCGGGTGTCTTCCACCGCAATGACGTCGGCGGTAGCTAGGTAATGTTTGAGGCGGTCGGTGGCATCTGAAAGATTGCCAATCGGGGTGCCGCCCAGCACCAGAACACCGCCCTGGTGGGTCTCAAAACGCTCTTGGGCCTCGACCGGGCCGACCTCTTCGGGTTGCGGGGAATCAGACATACTTACCAGTCTATCCTCTCCCCTCAGCCCAGTGGTCAGGCGGTCGCTAGCTGGCGACCGCCTGCACGCTGAACATCGCAAGCGCTAGAGAGCCTCTGATCCAACCTCGCGGGTCTTCTTTCCGGCGAAAACCCGCTCGGCGATGATGACGGCGGCGACCAGGGCAAAGCCAATGATGCACATGATCACGGCCATGCCTGCCTGTTCCCCCATAGGCAGAAGGTCATTGTTCTCGGTGGTCCAGGGCCACAGGGCGCGCAGGGCGCCCACCATCACGCCGGTCAGCACAACCAGGGTGATGTGGTGCTTGTGTTCCAGCAACCATTCCAGGCCCTTGACGATGGTTGCAAGGCCAATCAGGGCGCCCAGGGCGAAGAAAGCCAGGTAGCCAAGGTTGGCGTCCTTGACCGCGCCCAGGGTGGTCTCGTAGAGGCCGAAGGTCAGAAGCAGGAAAGATCCGGAGAGGCCGGGCAACAGCAGAGCCGAGACCGCCACCGCAGCAGCCGCGATGATAATCAGCGGGCTGGGGTTACTCATGTCGGCAGAAGCGGCGGGCAGAGAGACAATAAAGTAAATCACCACGGCCGCAATGAGGGCCCAGAGGTAGTCGGTACCCCGCCACTTGCCGGTCATTTTGTAGGGGACGTAGAGGGAGGCGAGCACCATACCGAAGAAGGTTGCCGAGGTGAGAATCGGCTGTGACTCAACCAGGGCGCTCATAATGTGCGACATGGCAATCAGGGCGGCGAACATGCCCACGAAAATTGCAATCAGTAGAGCCCAGGGCAGGGACTTGAAGCGGGCTAAGCCGGTGGAGCGCAGCTGCTTATCTTTTGTGAAGGTGCCAGCCGCAATTTCTTTAATGCCGGTGACGGCGGAGCCCGCCGCACCAATCAAACGCTCGTAGACGCCAACAACGAGAGCTACGGTACCGCCGGAGACACCGGGTACGGTTTCTACGGTACCGATGAGGGCGCCCCGCACCACGTTGAGTACAAGGGAGCCGGGTTTGAGATCAGGGTTCTGAGTCACTTAAGAATCCTAGGTCTTTCAGTTCAATTAATAAGGAAACTTCATAGTCTCATGTCAACCGAGGACTGAAAAGGACCCAGACCACTATATCCACACATCAAACCACATACGCCAGCGCCAGTGCTCGTAGGGAATGGTCTGTCCGGTCCAGATGGGCCAGAAGAAAATTGAAACCAGCAGCACGACGACCACAAAAATACCTACAAGCCCGAAGCCAAGCCTTTGGCGCGCCACCGTATCACCCGCTCGTCCCAGAGCCAGCCCCAGTAGACCTGCGAGTATGAGTATTAGGTAGGGCTCGAAGGAAAGGGCGTAGAAGTAGAACATGGTGCGGTGGGGGTAGGCGAACCAGGGAAAATATCCCACGGCGAAGACCACGAAGAGGGCACCGAAGCGCCAGTCCCTGCGAATCATGAAGATCAGCAGGGCGAAGACCGCCGCCACAATAAAGCTCCACCAGATCAGCGGGTTGCCGATGTTGAGCACCGCCTGCGAGCACTTCTCCACACCGCAGCCAACAGAGCCCCCATCAACGGATTCGTAGTAGTAGGAGGTTGGTTTACCCAGAATCAGCCACTGCCAGGCAGGTGACTGGTAGGTGTGGGGCGAGTCCAGCCCGGCGTGGAACTCGTAGGCGGAGCGGTGGTATTCCCAGAGCGAGCGCAGGGCCGGAGGCAGCCACTGCACGCCCTCGGAGGGGTGGTTGGCCGCCCACTGCCGATCATAGGCGTGCTGGGAGCTAAACCAGCCCGCCCAGGTGAGCAGGTAAACGCCCAGACCCACGATAATCAAGTAGAAGAAGGCGGGCAGGCCGTCACGGAAAACTCCGGCGAGGAACCAGCGTTTGACGCCGGCTATCCTGCGAGCGTTGAGGTCCCAGAAAACCGTGAGCAGGCCGAAAATCGCGATAAAGAAAAGGGCGTTCCACTTCACGCCCACCGCCAGGCCCGCGCAGATTCCCGCTAACAGACGCCAGTAACGAAAGCCCAGACGCGGCCCGAACTTCATGAAAGTATCGGTGGGCATACCGCCTGCGGACGCCGCGTGGTCGGCTATGCGCGCCGCTAACCGGCGCCGGGCGCTCCTGCGGTCGAGGAGCAGGCAGACGAAGGTGGCCAGTAGCCAGAACATCAGGAAGATGTCGAGCAGGGCAAAGCGGGACTGCACAAAGTGCAGGCCGTCTACGCTCATCAGCAGGGCTGCCAGGGTGGCAACAGTAACCGAGCGGAAGAGAAGCCAGGCGGCGTAGGCAAGAAGCGCAATGGAGACCGTGCCGGTAAAGGCTGCGGCAGCTCGCCAGCCCAGCGGGTTGTTATCGCCAAAGAGCATCATGCCCACAGCAATCATCCACTTGCCCACCGGCGGGTGCACCACGTATTCTGCGGAATCCTCTAGCCCCTCTGCGGGATTGCCCGCTAGAAAGGAGTCGTTGGCTGAATCGCTCCAGTTCATTTCATAGCCAAAGTGCAGCATGGAGTAGGCGTCTTTGGCGTAGTAGGTCTCGTCAAAGACCACCGCGTGCGGGTCAGCTAAATTCCACCAGCGCATGAGCCCGGCCAGCAGGGTCACCAGCAGGGGTGCTACCCAACCAAAACGCGGAGCCTGCACCCAGGCAACCGCCAGGCGCTCTCGTAACGCCTCAGCGGTAAAGGCCTGGGGCAGGGTCATCACGGCTCTGTGACTAGTAGACTGCTTCATGACTACCCTATTTGCTCAGTTTTTCACGCAACTCTGCGCGTTCTTCAGCCCGACGGCGTGCAAGTTCCCGGCGGTACTTGGTGGGCCAGGTCAGCACCAGCAGCAGCACGGTAATCAGAAGGGTAAAGAGTGCCACCAGCATGGCGGCGTCAGTCCAGAACTGGGGCGGGTAGAGCCGAATCAGGGTGTCAGACATGCGGAACTGCCAGTTACCCTGCGGGAAAAACAGCTCGTGGAAACGGGTAAAGAAGCTCTCCCAACCCAGCACCGCCAAAACCGCCAGCACCGCGATAATCACCAGGGTCGAAACCGCTCCCCCAAAGAGGGATTTGCGGAGCACACCGGGAGCCCGCTTTCTCAGAGAAATCGAAGCCAGCAGGGCAATCAGCAGCACAGCCAGGGCAAAAATCATGGAACCAAGCAGCACGTGCTTGACCTCGGTCATGTGCTGCACTTCGCTGGTGAGAAAGAGGTTGGTACCGCGTTCGGTCTTCAGACCAGACAGATAGTCGGCAGGAGCAAAGTTGAGAATGTAGTCCAGCCCGTAGGAGCCGAAAGTCATTCGCTCCTCGGTGGAAAATCCATAGGAATCTGCGGGAAAGCCCGGGCGGTGGTAGATTCCCCAGAGCACCAGCGGCGTGGCCACCGCGCGTACCGAGACTGCCAGAGTCAGAATGGGTACCGCCAAACCAATCAGAAAGGCGCGGAACCCCAGCCAGCGGGGCCGGTCAGCCACCGCAACCTGCCGGGCCTCAGCACGGGAAAGGGACTCTTCTTCGACCTCGGCCAGGGTCGCCACTGGCTGCTCGGCAGCGGTGGAGGTGCCGGGCTGGTTTTCGGCGCTGGTCCAGGGAGCTGAGGACGACGCCGCTACCGGCTGGGCGGACTCCCCCGCCCCCACGACGTCCTGCAACACATCTCTATCGTGGGCAGGCACAGAACCGGAGCGCTCCTGTCTGCGGGCAGAGAGCAGGTCATCAGCTGTGGTTGTCCGCTGCGAAATCGCCGGAGAGAGCTTCTCCCACTCGTTGCCTTCTGCCACTTACCAGTTGCCCTTCCAGCTGGAGTCGTTGTACTTGTCAAAGGGGATATTCCAGTCACCGAAACCGTCGTCGGGGTCAGCCTGGGGGTAGCCGGTATTGATGGTTTCTACAATATCTCCCACGGCAAAGGTATCAAAGAAGAACTTGGCATCTGCCGGAAGCATACCAATGCAGCCGTGGGACACATTGGCTACGCCCACCGAGGAGTAGGCGCTGGGCAGAGCCTGGTGCACAAAAACACCCGAAGGGGTCAGACGCGAAACGTTGGTGGCCCAGAAAGGCTCATAGTAGTGGGGGTCGCCCTCTTCTAAGTTGAGCGAACCGGGGTTGAAGTAGTATTTCTCCGCCTGTTCCAGCACCACCAGCTGGCCCACTACCGAGGGCCAGTCTTCATTGCCCAGGGTAATCGGGTTCTCCCGTACCAGGTTGCCGTTGACCCAGAGCTTGATAGTCTTGGTATTGTTATCGGCCAGTGCGTAGCGGCGATCGCCGGTCATGAAGTTTCGCTCAACGTTGGCATTGCCAATCATGCCGTTGCCGATGTCCAGTCCCAGCAGGTTGACCTTGATATTTACCGCTGAATTGGGAGCCCAGTGTTCGGCGGGGCGGTAGCGGGCCATGTAGTCGGAGTACCAGCGCACAGCACCCTTTTGGTCGCCGCCGCCGGTCACTACAATCGCGTTCTCAACCTCTTTTTTGTTGAGCACCGGCTCAGAGAAGTTGAGCTCAATCATCATGCCCACACCGTAGGTGGCGCCCTCGCTGATATTCAGGGCAACATCGGCCTCATTAGCCGCTGAGACGGTAGAGACGGTGAACTCGCCGGTTCCCTCTACGCCCTCGGTATCTTCGGCTCGCCAGGAAACGGTGTAGTCGGAGTGAAAGAGAAGCGTCTCGGTGGTAGACCATTGCCTAGCATCAGCGGAAAGCTCGCCGGCGGCAGTCACCGGTGCGCCCTGGTCGTCAACGGTGGTCATCTCCACAGAAGTCAGTTTGGCTCCCTGAGCCGCAACCGTCACCGTCTCTACCGGGTTCAGCTCCACGGTGCCGGTCTCGGGAGTCATGGTAACCTCACCGGAAAACTTCTTCTGCTCGGTGGGTGAGGCAGAGGGAGTTGATGACGGCGTAGCGGGGCTAGAACTGCTCTGCCCGCTCGATGAATTCTCAGATGAGCAGGCGCTCAGCGCGGCCAAACCAAACAGAGAGGCCCCCGCTGCCAAAAAAGGCCTGCGGGAGAAAGTGCGCGGTTGTGAATCAGAAAACTCCGGCTTAGTCATAAAAAGCTAAGACCACCTTCAAAAATCGAGTGATGAGATGCTAGCCAGCATCAGAAAATAAAGTGAACGACCGGGGGCTAGTCAACACTGCGAAGGCGCGGATAAGCAGGCTGGCTCATCTGCGACTGATGTTCCTCGCCCGCTTCGGCTTTCGGAGCTCCGCCGACTCGCACCACATCCCATCCCTGAGGAGCGGTCAGGCGAGAAGCGTGGAACTCGCACAAATCATAGGCGTGTGGTTCCCGAACATTCGAGAGCGGCCCCACCACAGCAGTAGACTCGCTGTAGGCATAGGTCAGAGTGTAAACAGCTTCGCGGGTACACGTCTGCCTCGAACACAAACGAGCTTTAGCCATATTCCGGTTCCTTCTCTACTAAACTGCCTGCTTGCGCAAACGGCGGCGCTCACGCTCAGACAAACCGCCCCAAATACCGAAGCGTTCGTCATTATCCATAGCGTACTCTAGGCAGGCTTCACGAACCGGGCACTCGCTGCACACGCGCTTGGCGTCACGAGTAGAACCACCCTTTTCAGGGAAAAAAGCCTCAGGATCGGTCTGCGCGCACAGGGCATCGGCCTGCCAGGCCAACTCCCCGTCGTCGCCGTCGGTGCTATACAGACCAGCCGCGGCTTCCCACAGCGATAGGGCCTCAGGGTCTGAAGAGAACAAATCAACGTTCTTCTTCTGAGCCGGTGCGGCTGCCTTATCCCTGGAGTCTGCCGCTGCCAAAAATGCGTTTGCCTGCTCTTCTAGATATTGACTGGATTGCATAGTGAAAAACCGGGCCTGGCCGCCACGATGGTCAGCGCCAAAACCCATGTCAATTCCTTCCATATTCCCTAACACGGTAAAAACCCTGCTCCTAATTACACGTGTGTAAGCCCCTATTAGTCAAGCTGAGAGAAAAAATTTATGGTTTCACGACCTCATTCGGCACGTGTCGGGCAAGGTTTTGTGGTATTAGCCCCAAAGGCTTGCGGTTTCGCTGTCTTTTCTTTAGCGCTTTCCGCCCACAGCCTTTAATTTATGAGCTCTGACCTGGGAGAACTTCGGCCTTTTCGTCGGCAAGCACCTTCTGCACCCGTGTTGGTTCCCACTCAAGGGCGGGGTCGAGGACGACGACGCCGCGGCCGGCTGCCAGTAGCTCGAGAAAATTCTTCAGGTAGTCGGCTGTCACAAAGTCGGGTTCGCTCATTTGCACGGAGGGCGCTTCGCTCTGCTCCGCCAGCTGCTGTGCTGAGCTGGCGAGCTCGGCCAGCAGGTTCTCATAGGTCAGCGAGAGCCCGGCGAAAGCGGGCTGGTTTGCTTGCGGGGTTTCAAACTGGGAATAGACGTCGCCGTGGGCTCGAACCTCGGCGCAGTAGTCCACCGCCCCGGCAGGAAGCTCCCCCATATACCGCGGTGAGAGCGGGCCCCGGTCAACCAAGACCGGATAGTCAATCTCAAGACCGTCAAGTACCTCGGGGTCAAAGGCAAAGCAGACCTCTCCCGACTGAGCCGCCCCAGCGGCGTCCTGCCCCTGCTCTAGCAACTGTAGTTGCGCGCCGGTGCGCAGGGCAGCCAGGGCAATCACCAGCGAGCGCCAGTGGGTGGGCATGGCCAGTGTGACGGTGTCGCCGGATTCCACCTCGCACTCGTCCACCAGAAAATTGGCGGTTTTAGCCACCCAGTTCTCAAGCACGCGGCCCGAAAGTTCAATGCGCTCCCCCGGCTGCGAATACCAGAGCAGGGCGGGCGTTTGGCGGGATCGCAGGGCGGAGAAAAACTGTTCGAGAGAGTTAAGAGCCATAAGACCAGGCTAGCAGGGCTAGTCCTCGTCGCGGATTTCGGTGGTGGACTTCATCTGGTCTTTGCGGATGACGGGGAGGCGGCCTGTCATCACGTCGGTGGCCTGTTCGAGGAAGCCCGCGATTTCTTCTTCGCGGGTGAGGTCTTGGGCGCCCTTGTTCTTGCCGAAGACCCAGAAGCGGTACATGAAGTAGCGCAGAATGGTGCCCAGCACCGTGCCCACGATGGTGCCCGAGATGAAGGAGGCGGTGGGTGAGGTCAGGCCCAGCACATAGTAGCTAAAGACCACGCAGCCGAACTCCACGGCAATGCCAATGGCGTTGACCAGGGCGAATTCCACCGCTTCACGCCATTTGTTGTCGGTGCGCTTGGAGCGGAAGGTCCAGAGACGGTTCATGATCCAGGAGAAGAGGGTTGCCACCACACCGGCCACGATCTTTGCCTTGCCGTGGGAGTCGGCAAAGATCGAGTGCATGAGAAACCAGGTCACCGAGGCGTTGACGATAAAGGCGAGCCCGCCCACGGTGGCAAACTGCAAAATCTCCTTGACGAAGAGATGCCAGACGTAGTTAAACCGCTCTTTTATCGAAGCCACAGGGATGTTCCTCAATCCTTTACACACACTTTTTCAGGTCAAGTCTATATTCATGGGAGCTTTAGGCCCTGATGCGGCGGTGAAACTTTTTCCTTATCAGCTCATAAAGCGGTAGCCTAAGAGAGTGACTTATCCTATAACCGGACCAAAAATTGGCGTTGTTGGTGGCGGGCAGCTTGCCCGCATGATGGCTCCCGCGGCCCACGAGCTGGGGGTGGATTTGCGCGTTCTTGCCGAATCCCCCGAGGTCTGTGCCGTGCAGGTGGTGCCCCAGGCTCCCGTGGGCGACTATAAAGATTTTGAGGCGCTGCGGGCCTTTGCCGCTGAGGTCGATGTACTGACCTTCGACCACGAGCATGTCCCCACCGATTTTTTGCAGCGGCTCATTGCCGAGGGAGTTAACGTTCAGCCCAGGCCCGATGCCCTGGTCTACGCCCAAGACAAGCTCGAAATGCGCAAGGCTGTGGAGCGGTTGGGCCTGCCCAACCCCCGCTGGGCAGAGGTGGCTAACCTCGATGAGCTTTTAGACTTCGGTGAAGAAATTGGTTGGCCTGTGGTGTTGAAGACTCCGCGCGGCGGCTATGACGGCAAAGGGGTGCTGGTTCTGGACGACGCCGCTGAGGCGCAGTCGCAGACCGTTAAGGAGTGGTTCGCAGGGCTGGCAGACCGCGAGGATTTCTCCTCCCTGCTGGCGGAGGAGAAGGTGCCCTTCACCCGCGAGCTTTCAGCCCTGGTGGCCCGCCGGGATTCGGGCGAGGTAAAGGCCTGGCCGGTCGCCGAGTCTATTCAGGTGAACTCGGTCTGTGACGAGGTGATTGCCCCCGCCCCCGGTATCTCAGCCGAGGTTGCAGAAGCAGCCGCCGCGGCCGCCGTCACTATCGCCTCTAAGCTGGGCGTAACCGGTGTAATGGCGGCAGAACTCTTTGAGGTGCCCGGCACCGACAGCGGGTTCTTGGTCAATGAGCTTGCCATGCGCCCTCATAACTCCGGCCACTGGACCCAGGACGGTTCGGTGACCAGCCAGTTCGAGCAGCACCTGCGGGCGGTACTGAACTGGCCGCTGGGTGCCACCGAGGTCAAGGGCGGGGTTGCCATCATGAAGAACTTCCTGGGCGGTAGCAACCAAGACATCTTTGGCATGATTCCGCAGGCAATGGAGAAAGAACCGGCAGCTAAGGTGCATTTCTACGGCAAGGGCGTGCGCGCCGGCCGTAAAATTGGCCATATCAATATCACCGGAGAGGCAGACCGGCTTGAGGAGCTACGGGCTTCAGCAACCCGAGCCGCCTCACTGATTGCGGACGGCACTGAGTAGGTTTTCGTGCGTGGCTGCTGAGGTGCCTCACTAGCCACTGACCATCAAGAGAAGGAGAGCATCGTGAGCTCACCCTATGAATCAAACACTCCCCTGGTTGGCATTGTGATGGGGTCAGACTCAGACTGGCCGACCATGGAGGCCGCTGCCACCGTGCTCGACGAGTTTGGCATTCCCTACGAGGCTGATGTGGTCTCTGCCCACCGCATGCCCGAGGACATGATTGCCTACGGCAAGAATGCCGCCGACCGGGGTATTCGGGTGATTATTGCCGGTGCCGGCGGTGCCGCCCACCTGCCCGGTATGCTGGCATCGGTCACCACCCTGCCGGTGATTGGCGTTCCGGTGCGCCTGAAGAACCTCGAGGGCATGGATTCGCTGCTCTCTATCGTGCAGATGCCCGCCGGTATTCCAGTGGCAACCGTTGCCATTAACGGCGCGCGCAATGCCGGTCTGCTGGCCCTGCGCATGCTGGGTGCAGGTAACGATTCCTTTGCCGAGCAGGTTCGCTCTGACCTGGCAGAATTTGCCGCCGATCTGCGCCAGACCGCCATGGACAAGGGCGCCTCGCTACGCACCAAGGTCAGCGAGCACCGCGAAGATTTCGCCGAGGAAACCGGCACCGACTCGGTGCGATCCCAGGATTCCCGCTCTGCCGTAACCTCAGAAGACCTGCTGGGTGGTGCCGACGAGGTGCGCCCCTACGCCCCCTAGCCTAGCTAGTAGCGGTGATCCGCTGAGCTTTTTCTCAGACAATATAAGTAAAGTGGTCGAATAGTTCCGGCTGTTCGGCCACTTACCGTTAATGCTCACCCGTTCCAGGAGGAACCAGTGCATCACGAAGATTTTGATTCCCCAACCAGCATCAGCGCTACCCGCACCGCCGGTGAGAAGCTGGGATCTTCACGGATCACTGATCCCATCAACCACCCGGAGTACGTCAATGACCGCAACCAAATCAAGCGTGCCTGGATTTTCCTTCTGCTGACCTTTTTTCTGCCGGGCTCGGTTCAGCTGATTTCTGACCGCAAAACCCTGGGCAAACGGGCGGTCACCGTCACGCTGACTCTCTGGGGCCTCATTCTTCTGCTGGTGATTCTCTGGAACATCCGCCGCACCCTTGTGCTCTCGCTCTTCACCAGCAACTTTGTGCTGGTGCTGCTGGTGATTCTGCTGGTTGCCCTGGCTATTGGCTGGCTCTACCTCTTTGCCGACACCCTGCGGGTAATTCGGCTCAAACATATGCCTCCGCAGGCGCGCACTCCCCTGGTGTTGGGCGCGGCGGTCCTCATGCTTCTTGCCGGGGGCGGTCTGGGCTATAGCGCCTATATCGCCAACACCGGCCGCGGGGCTCTCGGCAACGTTTTTGCCGGAGGCACCCAGCTGAAAGAAGAAAACGGCCGCTACAACATTTTGCTCATGGGCGGGGACGCCGGCGCCGACCGCGTGGGGCGTCGTCCTGACTCCATGACCGTGATTTCCATTGACGCCGAGACCGGCCAGACCGTGACCATCTCGGTTCCCCGCAACACGCAGAACGCTATCTTCTCGGAAGATTCTCCCATGTGGCAGATTTACCCCGAAGGGTATAACTGCGGCGATGAGTGCATTATCAACTCCATCTACACCGACGTCACCGAAAACCACCAGGACCTCTACCCCGATTCCGAAGACCCCGGTGCTGAGGCAACCATGGATGCCGTTTCTGGGGTGCTCGGCCTTGAGGTCAACAACTACGTGCTCATTGACATGTCTGGCTTTGAGCAGCTGGTGGATGCCCTGGGCGGTATCACCATTGACGTGGGCGGCGAGGTTCCCATCGGTGGCGGTACAGACCTGATTACCGGCGAGAAAAACCCCATTGACGGCTACATTGAGCCCGGGGTTCAGAAACTCGATGGCTTCCATGCCCTCTGGTATGCCCGCTCCCGCGAGGGCGCCTCTGACTACGACCGCCAGGCCCGCCAGCGCTGTGTGCAGGCCGCCATGCTCAAGCAGCTTGACCCATACAACGTGCTCACCAAGTTCGGCGACATTACCGCCGCCGGTGAGCAGGTGGTCGAGACCAACATTCCTCAGGACGCTCTAAGCTCCCTGGCAGATATTGGTCTCAAGGCAAAGAACTACGAGCTCATCGGCTACGCGGCCGGCCCGCCCTACTACGACGACCTCTTTCCTACCTATCCCGATTTTGACCAGCTCCACGCCGATGTTGCCAAGGTACTGGAAGATTCTAAGTCGGGTATTGCTCCCTCAGCTGAGGCTCAGGCAGCCGGTTTCGTCGGCGGCTCGACCCGGGCAACCGGGGCTCCTTTCGAATCAACCCTTCAGATTCAAACCGTAGCGGAGCTATCGCCCAACGGAACCTGCTCGGTTCCCTAAACCCTGCACCGATTCACCAACTTTCGGTAAGCTAGGGTGCATGACTAACATTCTGCAATCAGAAATCTGGGCACAGTTTCAAGAGTCCAACGGGCACAAGGTCTTTCGGGGTTCGGGTGAGGGCTGGAGCTATCTTGCCACCCTCGAGGGCGGCAAGACCGGCCGCTACCTCTACTCCCCCTACGGACCCGTCGCTGAGTCCGCGGAGGCTTTTGAGGCGGCGATTGCAGACATGAAGCGGGTTGCCGCAGAGAACAAGTGCTGGTTCCTGCGCGTTGAGCCCACCAACCCCGGCATCTGGGGCGAGCTTTCCGGCGAGGCGTTCTTACGTGCCCGCGGCTTTAAGCCCTCTCCCCGCCAGGTGCAGCCCGGTCACACCCAGATCATTGATTTGGAAAAGTCAGAGGAAGAAATCCTCAAGGACATGAAGTCCACCAACCGCAACCTGCACCGCAATATCCACAAGAAGGGCGTGACCTTCACCGTCTCGCAGAACCCAGCCGACCTGGATATTCTGCTGAAGTTCCTCGATGAGACCGCGGGCCGAACCGGCTTCAACCGCCAGGGTGACTCCTACCTGAAAAAGGTGGCCTCGGTGCTCATGCCCGCAGATGCCGCCAGCCTCTACATCGCCAAGGTTGAGGACGAGTCGATTGGCGCGGCCTTTATCTACGATTCCGATGACACCCGCACCTACGCCCACGCGGCGGCGTCTTTCGAGCACCGCAAGCTCTCCGCGGGTATTCCGCTGGTGACCAACCTGATTCTCGATGCTAAGGCCAAGGGCCTCAAGTACGTGGACCTTTTTGGTATCGCTCCCAATGACGACCCCAACCACGAGTGGGCGGGCTTCACCAAGTTTAAGAAGTCCTTTGGTGGACGCTCGGTAGCCTACCCCGGCACCTGGGACCTGCCCGTGGATTCGCGCCTCTACACCGCCTACACCGGCATCTACGCGGCTAAGTCCAAGCTGCCGGTGCTCAAGCGGAAGCTCACCGAGGTTCGGGCCAAGGCTGTGCCCGCGGTTAAGAACATCGCTTCGAATCTTCGCTCGAAAGTAGGCTAGTCAGCCCGGGAGCGCTGGCCAACCTCCCTTAAACGCACGCTTCGCGATTCCGCTCACTCCTGAGTGCTCGCAAGCTCGCACTCGTATCGCTCCATCCCGATGCCAGTTGACCAGACGCTCCCGGGCTGCCTGCGCAGCACTCGAGCTAGTCTCACCATGAGGGCGCCGCTACCCATCAGGTAACGGCGCCCTCACCATGTCAGCGACCTAGAGCAGGCCTACTGGTTTCCCAGCCATGCCCTGCCCCAGTCGTTGTAGGTGATTTCGCCGAAGGTTTCGTCTCGTTCAGCAAGGCGATTCTGCTTTTCAATCTTGATGGTGCCGCCCTGGAAGTCCTGAACGTAGTATTCAACGCCGTCTTCTTCCACCAGCTGGGAGTCAGCAACGGGCAGGCCCAGCGCGGTTTCTTCGGTGGGGCCGCCGCCCATAATTGAGCCGTAGGCCCAGCTGTAGGCGCTGTTGGACGAGTAGAAGGCCACCCTGGTCATCTGATAGCCAATCCAGTCAGAGCGGTAGGCGGTAGCGCCCTCCACCGGAGTGCCGTCGGGGTTAGCCGCGATAATCAGGGCTGATTCGCCGTCCTGGTAGTAGAGGGCGCCGGGGTATTTCAGGTATTCCGCCTGCGACCAGTCAACGGTTGCCGGGTCGGTGGGTTCGGTTACCGGCTCGTTGTCGATGACGATTTCCCCGCCGTTGGAGGGGTAGTACCGCACCGAGGCGCTCAGCAGTCCGTAAGCCTCAGCCTCCCCGCCGTACTGGTCGGTGAAGAAGGTGCCCACGTAGTTATGCATCAGCCCACCTCGACCACCGCCAATGCCGAGGGAGTAGGCAATCTCGCCGAAGCGGTCGGTATCCTTGACGAACTCGTTGTAGACCCGGTTGTCCATCCAGGCTGACTTGCCGGTTTGCAGGTCATAGACAAAGGACTGCTGGCCGATACCGGTCTCTACCAAAAAGCGGTCTCCCAGCGGGCTCAGGTGGCCGGTGGGCCATGCCTGGTAGCCGTCTGAGCTGCCCCACATGGCATCGCGCTCAAGCTGGAGTGCCTCGTCCACGGTAAATTCGGTCTTGGGACCTGTGGGTGTCTCGGCTTCATCGCCCGGGGCGTTATCGGGGAAGCAGGAGGCGGTGCTGGTGCGGTCGCGCATCCACTGCTGGGCCTCAGCGCTGTTAAGGTCGAGGGACGACGCCGCCTGGGTCTGCGGGTCTACCACCACCATCCAGCGGGTGGAGTAGTTAAAGCTGGTTACTGACCAGCCACAGTAGTCGCTAAACCAGGCTCCGCTTTCCAGGGCACCGAGTTTCTCGGCCCCGCCAGCTGTTTTGAAAGCCTCAACTTCCGGGCCACCGGTGAGCGCCTGCACTCCGGTGCGCGGGCTCCAGGTCACCAGGCCGCCGGTAAATTCCTGGGCGTGAATACCGTTAGAGTAAATTTGCTCGGGGCCCAGTGCATCTCCGAGCATCTGGGCATGCTGCTGGTGGTAAAGGCCAATTTCGGTGGGCTTCGGGTTTCCCAGCGAATCCGGCGTAGCGTTGAGTGAATCCGCCTGGGCGAGGGTCGGTACGCTTGCCAAAAGCATTGTTGCGGTGAGTAGGGTAGCGCCAATTTTTCGTGTGTGGTTAGCCAAAGGTTTCTCCCCAGTGTGTACGAGTGCCGAAGCGGGTTCGGCCAAGTGAGTGTGGTTGATGTGAGCAAGAAAATACCCTGCCCTTTTCCACACTAATGTGAAAGCCGCCACTCAGGGAGTATTGAGTGGCGGCTGAGACATATGTGGGGACGGCGCTGGGCTAGCTCATGCGTGCGGCGGACTTGCGGGAGAGGATGGATTCCCAGCGATCGAGCTTGTGTTCTGCCTCGATGGTGCGCACGGTGCCAGACTTGGAGCGCATGACCAGCGACTGGGTGCTCACGGTGTTGTTGTTGCGGCCGTAGCGCACACCGCGCAGCAGCTTGCCGTCGGTAATACCGGTGGCTGCAAAGAAGCAGTCGTCGGAGGTCACTAGATCGTCGGTGGTCAGAACCTTCTCAAGATCGTGGCCGGCGTCCAGCGCCTTCTGCCGCTCGGCGTCGTCAATGGGGGCAAGTCGGCCCTGAATCAGACCGCCGGTTGCCTTAATAGCGCAGGCGGCCACAATGCCCTCGGGAGTACCGCCGGTTCCCATCATGATGTCTACGCCGGTACCCTGGCGAACAGCCGCGATAGCACCTGCCACGTCGCCGTCCAAAATCATGCGGGTGCGAGCGCCGGTGGCGCGAATCTCCTCAATCAGCTGGGCGTGGCGGGGGCGGTCCAGCACGCAGACGGTGAGCTGGTTGATGGGCTTGCCCAGGGCCTTGGCGGTCAGGTGCAGGTTCTGCTTGACGGGCAGGCGCAGGTCTACCAGGTCAGCAGCCTCGGGGCCCACCACCAGCTTCTCCATGTAAAAGACGGCGGAGGGGTCAAACATCGAGCCGCCCTCGGCAACGGCCAGCACTGACAGGGCGTTATCCATACCCAGGGCGGTCAGGCGGGTGCCGTCGATAGGGTCAACCGCAACGTCGAGTGCGGGGCCGGAGCCATCGCCCACCTTTTCTCCGTTGAAAAGCATGGGGGCTTCGTCTTTTTCGCCTTCGCCAATCACCACGGTGCCGTTGAAACGCACGGTGGAGAGGCGGTAGCGCATGGCATCGACGGCGGCACCGTCTGCCGAATTCTTGTCTCCGGCGCCTACCCAGGGGCCAGAGGCAATAGCAGCCGCCTCGGTGGCACGCACCAGTTCCAGCGCCAGGTTGCGGTCGCCGTGAACGTTCTTCTTCTCAGTCTTCTCTGACATCCGTTCTCACCTTCGAGCATGCGCGTTCAGCGCAGTTGCCAATCTATTTTGAGCCCGCTTCTTTGCGCGCTCACTTCTCTACCTTAGTTGGCGCGGGCAGGCTGGTGAAACTCCTGCCCGACTGGCGGGGCTTATTTCTGTAAATTACCGCCGAATTTTGGCCGGTCAACGGTTTTCGTTTAGTTTTTTGCGGCAGTCTCTGGAAAGATATAGCGGGTGAGTAATGTGCAGAATTCTTCAGAGACACCCAAGCCCGTCATCACCGAAAAACAGGCCCGGCGCATTAACGCTCCCGCCCGCAATATGGTGATTTCTATGCTGGTGATGATTGCTATTCTGATTCCTATTCTTCTGCTCGTTCCTCGGCTCACCAGCAACCAGAACATGTATAACCCGCAGGTGGATGTTCCCGCGATTGCCTACCAGTCCACCCAGGAGGCTGGCTACCCCGTTGCCGCTCCCACCCCCGATAACTGGACCTACAATTTTGCCCGCTGGAACTCTAACCAGCCCGATAAAATCGACTTTTGGAACAGCGGTGTTGTCTCCCCCGACCAGCAGTATGTAGAGCTCACTCAGGCAGGCGACACCAACCCCAGTTGGGTTGCGCAAAAGACCAACAACTCGGCGATCACCGGCGAGGCCGAGGTAGCCGGTATCACCTGGGAGACCCGCGAGGGCACCGAGAAAGACGAAAACACCAAACGCGAGAAAACCGTGACCTACTACGTGGGTGAGGTTGGCTCCACCACGGTGATTCTCTCCAGCGAATCGGGGGCAGAACCCATTGAGCAGTGGGCCCAGCAGGTAGTGGACTACAGCAAGAGTCCGTCTCACACAGCGGAACCCACGCCCAGCAATACTAGCGGAATTCAATAAGTCGGGGCAGAATCGTTGCTATGTTTGAAACTTCACGGATTCCGGTAGTCATGACCCCCGAAGAGGCCTATAGTTCTCTGATGGAGGGCAACCAGCGCTTCACCTCGGGGGCCCCGGAGCACCCCAATCAGGACGCCGAGCGCAGGGCCACCCTCGCCCAGGGTCAGGCACCTTTTGCCACCATGTTTGGTTGCGGTGACTCCCGCCTGGCCGCTGAAGTAATTTTCGACCAGGGTTTGGGCGATATGTTTGTGGTGCGCACCGCCGGCCATGCCCTGGACGCCGCGGTCTTGGGTTCGCTGGAATTCGGTGTGGACGGTCTGCACACCCCGCTGGTGGTGGTACTGGGTCACGACTCCTGCGGCGCCGTCAAGGCCACCAAGGCTTTCAACGATACCGGGGCTATGCCCAGCGGCTTCCAGCGCAACTTTGTCGAGCACATCCTGCCCGCTACCCTCTCCCCCTCTCTTGGGGCGGAAGCCACCGTCAATGACATGGTGCGGGAACACACCCGCATGACCGTGGAGCGTATTCTCGAGCAGTCCCCCATTATTTCCAGCGCGGTGTCGCAGAACCGCACCGCCGTCGTCGGGCTCTTCTACCACCTGGCAGAGGGAACCGTGGAACTGGTGCACGCCACCGACAACATCGCAACCGGTTTCTCCGCCACCCGCTAGGGGTAACGAAGGGTAAACTTTCCCCTCAATGCGACTGTGCTCACGCTCAGGGACTAAGCTGGGGACTATGGCTGAAAACACTGAATACCGCATTGAACATGACACCATGGGTGAAGTCCGCGTTCCGGTCAACGCCCTCTACCGTGCGCAGACCCAGCGCGCCGTAGAGAACTTCCCCATCTCTGGTCAGACTTTGGAGCCCGCCCACATTCGTGCGCTGGCCCTGGTGAAGAAGGCTGCCGCTACCGCTAACGAAGAACTGGGTGTGCTCGACGCTGAGCGTGCCCAGGCCATCCGCGACGCCGCAGATTCCGTAGCAGCTGGCAACCACAACAATGACTTCCCCATTGACGTTTTCCAGACCGGTTCCGGTACCTCATCCAACATGAACACCAACGAGGTTCTGGCAACCCTGGCAAGCCGGGCCCTGGAGAGCAAGGGCGTGGACGTTCACCCCAATGACCACGTGAACGCCTCCCAGTCCTCCAACGACGTCTTCCCCACCTCCGTGCACGTTGCTGCTACCGAGGCACTGATTAACGACCTTAAGCCTGCCCTGGACCACCTGGCCACCTCCCTGGAGAAGAAGGCCAAGGAATTCAAGAACGTGGTCAAGTCGGGCCGCACCCACCTCATGGACGCCACCCCGGTGACCCTGGGCCAGGAGTTCGGCGGCTACGCAGCGCAGGTTCGCTACGGCATCGAGCGCATTGACGCCACCCTGCCCCGCGTTGCAGAGGTTCCCCTGGGCGGCACCGCCGTGGGTACCGGCATCAACACCCCCGAGGGCTTCTCCGCCCGCGTGATTGAGTTGCTGGCAGCAGAAACCGGCTTGCCCCTGACCGAGGCCCGCAACCACTTCGAGGCCCAGGCAAACCGCGACGGTCTGATTGAGGCATCGGGCCAGCTGCGCAACATTGCCTACTCGCTGATGAAGATCAACAACGACATCCGCTGGATGGGTTCCGGCCCCAACACCGGCCTGGGCGAGTTGCACATTCCCGACCTTCAGCCCGGCTCCTCGATTATGCCCGGCAAGGTCAACCCCGTGATCTGCGAGGCAGTCATTCAGGTGGCAGCCCAGGTTATCGGCAATGACACCACCATTGCGCTCTCCTCCACCAACGGTGCCTTCGAGCTCAACGTGGGTATTCCGGTCATGGCAGCCAACCTGCTCCAGTCCATCCGCCTGCTCACCAACGCAACCCGCGTAATGGCAGACAAGATGATCGACGGTCTCGAAGCCAACGAAGAGCGCGCCCGATTCCTGGCAGAGGCTTCGCCCTCCACCGTAACCCCCATGAACAAGCTGATCGGCTACGAGGCAGCCGCCAAGATTGCCAAGTACTCCGTAGCGAACAAGACCACCGTTCGCGAAGCGGTAGTAGCCCTGGGTTACGTAGAACGCGGTGAAGTCACCGAAGAGCAGCTCGACGAAGCTCTGGACGTCACCAAGATGCTGGGTAACTACTCCTAAGCACAATCCTGCTTCACGCACAGCGCCGTCCGGCTCTCCCCTCAGCAGCTGCTGGTGGATGTGAGCCGGGCGGCGTTTCGCTCTGTTTAAGGCCGCTGAGGCTGTGATTCGGAAAATACAGGGGTGAAGCCTTACTCACAGCATGCTGATTATCGGACGATTTTCAAGAAAAAGTATGTTCAACTTTAAGAACCACTAAAACTTGATTCTCAAAGTAAGGACTCTTCGTGAAACTTGCAGAACAAATCATCCAGCAGCTTATTGACGCCGGCGTCAAGCGCATCTACGGCGTGGTCGGCGACTCTCTGAACCCCATTGTGGACGCCGTGCGCGCCTCGGGCGGTTCCGCCAACGGCGGTATCGACTGGGTTCACGTACGCCACGAGGAAGTAGCCGCCTTCGCCGCCGGCGCTGAAGCCCAGATTACCGGTGAGCTGGCTGTCTGTGCGGGCTCCTGTGGCCCCGGCAACACCCACCTCATCAACGGCCTCTACGACGCCAACCGCTCCCACGCGCCCGTCCTCGCCATTGCCTCCCACATTCCCTCCGAGCAGATCGGCACCAGCTACTTCCAGGAAACCCACCCCGAGCGCATCTTCGAAGACTGCTCGGTCTACAACGAAATGGCGGTTTCCCCCAAGCAGACCCTGCGCATCTTCAATTCTGCTATGCGCCACGCTGAGTCCCTGCGCGGCGTCGCCGTTGTGACCCTGCCCGGTGATATCGCTTCTGAGGACGCCGTGGATTCGGTACCCGAGTGGGGCACCATGCGCCGCGCCGAGCTGGTTCCTGACCAGGCAACCATCCAGGAAATCGCAGACCGCATTAACAAGGCAGATAAGGTAGCAATCTTCGCAGGTGCCGGTGTTGCCGGTGCCCACGATGAGGTTATTGCCCTCGCCGACGCCGCTGCCGCCCCCGTGGGTCACTCCATGCGTGGTAAGGAGTTCATCCAGTACGACAACCCCTTCGATGTGGGCATGACCGGTCTGCTGGGCTACGGCCAGGCGGCAGAGGGAATGAAGGACGCCGATTTGATGCTGCTGCTCGGCACCGACTTCCCCTACGACCAGTTCCTGCCCGACACCGAAACCATCCAGATTGACCGTGCCGCCCAGGTCATGGGCCGCCGCACCAACGTTGGTCTGCTGGTGGAGGGCGACATGGCACCGACCCTGCGCGCCCTGCTGCCCCTGGTGGAGAAGAAGAAAAACCGCAAGTGGCTGAAGTCTCTGCTGAAGAAGAACGAAACCATCATGACCAAGGTGGTGGGCGCCTACACCAAGAAGCCCTCCAAGCTCGGCCCCATCCACCCCGAATACGCCGCCTCGATTCTCGACGACGTCGCCGCTGAAGACGCCATCTTCACCGCCGACACCGGCATGTGCAACGTGTGGACCGCCCGCTACATCACCCCCAACGGCAAGCGCCGCCTGCTGGGCTCCTTCCTGCACGGCTCCATGGCCAACGCCCTGCCCCAGGCACTGGGCGCCTCTGTCTCCCAGCCCGGCCGCCAGGTTATCTCCGTCTCCGGCGACGGCGGCCTCTCCATGCTGCTGGGCGATCTGCTCACCGCCAAGATGTACGACCTGCCCCTGACCGTGG
The DNA here is from genome assembly GCF_014635585.1 of Rothia aerolata. Lineage (GTDB taxonomy): Bacteria > Actinomycetota > Actinomycetes > Actinomycetales > Micrococcaceae > Rothia > Rothia aerolata. The sequence continues at coordinate 121,722 of NZ_BMDC01000002.1, read as the reverse complement.
TGGTCTTCAACAACTCCACCCTGGGCATGGTTAAGCTCGAGCAGCTGGTACAGGGCTTCGAGGACTACGGCGTGGACGTACCGGCAGTCAACTACGCCGACATTGCCACCGCCATGGGCTTCCAGGCAGAGCGAGTCACCAAGGCTAAGGACCTGGAGAAGGCCTACAAGAAGGCACTGAGCCACCAGGGCCCCTCCCTGGTTGAGGTCATCACCGACCCCAACGCGCTGTCTATGCCTCCCGAGGTAGAGTCATCCCAGATTGTTGGCTTCGCAACCTCCCTGTCAAAGATTGCGCTCAACCGCGGCGCGGGCGAGGCCGTGGCAATGGCGAAGTCCAACTGGCGTAACGCGAGCGCCTGGCGCCAGTTCTAGCGCACCTCTTCGAAACCAAAACGAGGGCCGGATCGATAGTCCAAAGCGGCATCGATCCGGTCCTTCATTCTGTCGATGCAGAGCTCTTCGATTTCTGCCCGGCTCGCCCAGCACACCTCGGTCGACTCCTCGTCGTTGACCCGCGCCTCACCCGAAACCCAGCGGCAATAGAAAGTGTGGTCAAGAAACTGGCAGCGGTCTCCGTTGGCAAAAGTCTGCGGCGGGTCTACCTTCAGCTGGGCAAAGGCCACCACCTCGATTTTGACCCCGGCTTCTTCCTCTGCCTCGCGCAGCACCGTGAGCGCGGGGTTCTCCCCCGGGTCAACAATTCCGGTAACAGGGGTCCAGCGGCCGTTATCTGAGCGGCGCACCAGCAGGATTTTTCTGTCGCTTTCTCGCTGAATGACGGCGGTAGCGCCAGAGAGCCAGAGCATGTCGTGGCCAATTTTTTCGCGGAGATTGGTGATGAATTCTGGTGTGGGCATGCTTTCAGCCTACACGGGAAAAAAGACCGCAACCAGCGCGCCCAGAAGCATAAAGGGGCCAAAGGCGATGTGGGTTTTTGCGGACGCGCGGCGGGTAACTACTAGCGCTAGGGCGGCTAATCCGCCGAGCAAGAAGGCCAGCAGGTTGGCCCAGAGCAGGTTGAGCGGGGAAAAATAGCCGGTCATCAGACCAATAACACCCGCCAGCTTGACGTCGCCCAGACCCAGGGCGTTGCGGGAGAGCTTGCGGAGCAGGAAGTAGACTCCCCCGGCAAAAACAGCTCCGTAGGCCATATGCCGCATGGTCACAATATCCTGGTTGAGCCAGCAGACCAACCAGAGGGGAATCCCCACGCCGAGGTAGGCGGGAAGCACAATCTTATCGGGTAGCCGATGCTCCCTGAGGTCAATCCGCCAGAGAACTATCGCGGTGAGTACAAAGTAGATGAGGCTAAAAGTCAGCAGCGCCGCCTGCCAGCCCGCACGGGCAGAACCCGCCCCAGCGGCGTCCAGATAGAATAAAATCTCGCTCAGCACGGTGGCACCCCGCCCCGCACAGCACTAGGAGCCGAACCGGCGCTGACGGTGGGCATAATCACGTAAGGCCCGCAAAAAGTCCACCCTGCGGAAATCCGGCCAGAGGGCCTCGCAGAAGTAGAACTCAGAGTAGGCAGACTGCCAGGTCATAAAACCCGAGAGGCGCTGTTCGCCTGAGGTACGGATGAGCAGGTCGGGATCCGGCATGCCGCGGGTGTAGAGGTAGCGGTCTATATCGGTAATCTGTAGGTTCTCCGCCAGAGAGCGCATATCAGCGCCGGTCTCAACCGCTTCGAGAATCATCTCCCGCACGGCGTCCACAATCTCCTGGCGACCGCCATAGCCCACCGCAATATTCACCTGAAGGTCGCTAATACCCTCGGTGGCCGTAACTGCCCGGTCAAAAGAAGCAGCCAGGGATTCGGGTAGCTGAGAGAGCTGGCCCACCGGGTGTACCTTGGCCACCTGGCTCTCCGCCAGAGAACAGATCAGCCCCTCAATCACCTCGAGAAGATCAGCCAGCTCCTCCGGCTTACGCTTGAGGTTCTCGGTGGAGAGCATGTAGAGGGTCACCAGGGGAATCTCCAGCTCCTTGCACCAGGACAGGAACTCAATCACCCGCTCAGCACCGGCCTGGTGGCCGTGCTTGGTGCTCTGCCCGGCGGCGGCGGCCCAGCGCCGGTTGCCGTCCATCAGCACGCCCACATGCCGGGGCAGCTTATCGGCAGGAATGGAGCCCACTAACGTCTTTTCGTACACGCTATACAGCGGCTGTGAAAGCTTCACTGTTTCCACGGCTCCTCATCACTTCTTCTCGGCGGTCTTAGTGGGCCCGGCGAATGTGCTCGGCAACCCCCTGCTCGGCGGTATCCGGGCGGGGAACGTCGTCCCCTGTCGGAGACGCCTCAGCAACTCGCTGTGCCTCAGCACGCTCCTGTGCCTCCCGCGCCATCGCATACTCATTACGGTAGCGCATACGGCGGGCGCGGCGGCTCATATCTAGCATGAGCAGAATAATAAAAATACCCAAAATAAAGGTCACCACAAAGCCCAGAAAGCCGGGTGAGCCGATAGGGGTTCCATCTTCAGCAAATTCTGTGGGCGTTGCGTCTGCAGCGACAATCATGGTCTCTGCCAGCACGGTTGAAATCATCATGCCTCGTTTAGGGGTCGGTGGGTAATACTTCGCCGGGGAGGGCCTATTCAAAGGGTACAAAAGACAGCTCGAGAGCGCCTGGTCAACTGGCATCGGGGCTGGCGTTTAAGGGAGGTTGACCAGCGCTCTCGGGCTAGATACCCCACCTATGAATAAGCCTCAGTGTCTTTAGCCTACTCGTCTTTGAAGTTAATTCCCTGAGCGAAGTCGCATTCGGGCAGCTGGGTTTCAACACGGGAGTAAGCCAGCACGTAGTCTTCCCAGGGCCAGACCTTCTTCTGCTGCTCGGGCGAGAGAGCGAAGAAGTGGCCGTTGGGGTCAACCTGCGAAGCGTGGGCCAGCAGGGCTCGGTCACGAATGGGAAAGTAATCGGCGCTGGGAATTCGGGTGGTGGTCTTGTGGCGGGAAACCGGGGGCTGTTTGCCCTCCTCCGACTCCTGGGCTATAGCTACCCAGCGAGCAAAGGGGCTCTCGATCCCCACCGACACCAGATAGTCGTGAAAGACCTTCATGCGGTCGGGGTTAAAAGCACGGTCGTAGTAGATTTTTGAGACGGTCCAGGACTCACCCTCGTTGGGGTAGGCCTCGGGATCGCCCGCCTTTTCGTAGGCCTCGATAGCCACCTTGTGGCTCATGATGTGGTCGGGGTGGGGGTAGCCGCCCATTTCATCGTAGGCAAGAATCACGTGGGGCTTGAAGTCCCGTACCAGGCGCACCAGGGGCGCTGCCGCCTGCTGCAGGGGAACGGTCGCAAAGCAACCCCAGGGCAGAGGGGGCAGCGGGTCGCCCTCGGGCAGACCCGAATCGACAAAGCCAATCCAGCGGTGCTCAATGCCCATCGCTTCCTGGGCTCGCGCCATTTCTTTACGGCGCACGCCGGGTAAATCTCGCTGAGCCGCAGGGTCAGCCGCCACGGCCTGGTTGAGAATATCGCCGCGCTGGCCGCCGGTCATCGAAGCGACCATCACGCGGGCACCGCGCTGCGCGTAGGCAACCATGGTGGCTGCGCCCTTCGACGACTCATCATCGGGGTGGGCGTGCACGGCCAGAATCCTCAACCCCGAATAGTCATCAGCCAGCGGAGTCAGCTCAACCTCGTGAGGCTGAGGCTCGCGGGCCTGACTATCAGCGGTATTTGTTTCTTCACTCACGTGGGTACTCCGTGCTTTTTTCGATACAGTTAAATAAGAGTTGGCGCATCAGTGTGCTCCTGCTATTTTAGCGAAGTTCCCGCCAACTTTATTCCACCCGGTTAACCAGTATGAAGTGAGTAAACGTGAGCACAGCCCTGGATTCGCGCTATGGCAGGCAGAAACAGCGTAAGCCGCTGAGCACGCGTTTCTGGGTTGCAGTCGCTGCCCTTGCCGCTGTGCTGGCTATCGCCTTTGTCTGGTGGGCAACCTCTAGCGAGAGCGCGGCAACTCCCGAGTTTAAGGATATTGGCCACGAGATTATCAGCGACGATGAAGTTTCGCTGACCTTCCAGGTAGTCAAAGACCCCGAGGTGACGGCGGTCTGCGCGGTCAAAGCCTTGGACAGTAACCGCGCCCCGGTAGGTTGGAAAGAAGTTACCCTCGAAAGTAGCGATTCTTCAGACTCACGGGTGACTCAGCTGACCGAGAACATTAAGGTGCTCGGCCCCGCAACGGCGGTTACAGTGGATTCCTGCTGGAGCACCGAGTAACGATTCTTACCCCTATTAGGCAAATATCCTCAGCACACGTAGAATTGGTGCTAATCACGCGAGGAGCTTCTCCTCGCGCCCTTATTTTTGCCGACTTTTTCGATGTCCTCACGGGGGCGTCGTCTGTGTACAAGGAGAAATCATGACTACAGAAAACACCGGCGCTTGGCTGACTCAGGAAGCCTACGACCGTCTCACCGAAGAGCTCGAATACCTCTCTGGCCCCTACCGCCAGGAGATTGTTGACCGTATCTCTGCCGCCCGCGACGAGGGCGACCTCAAGGAGAACGGCGGCTACCACGCTGCCCGCGAGGAGCAGGGCAAGAACGAGGGCCGTATCGCCCAGCTGAAGGCTCTGCTGGAGAACGCCGAGGTCGGCGAAGACGTCAAGGACGACGGCGTGGTGGGCCCCGGTATGGTGGTTGAGGCTGAAATCGCCGGCAAGCCCATGAAGTTCCTGCTGGGCTCCCGCGAGGTTGCCGAGTCTCTGGTGGGCGACTCCGACCTTCAGGTTTTCTCGGCCCACTCCCCCATGGGTGCTGCTATCGAGGGCCACAAGGTAGGCGACGAAGTCTCCTACGAGGCTCCCAACGGCAAGTCCATTACCGTCAAGATTAAAGCTGCTGAGCCTTTCGCGGGCTAAATACTCACAAGAAGGGGCGCTGCAAAGATTTTGCAGCGCCCTTTCTTTTTGCCTCAAAAGTTTTAGTAAACAACCACCGGTTCGTAACCCGCCTCAGAGAGGGCCGCCTGCACCTGCTTGCAGTGCTCGTGGCCCTTGGTTTCCATGTCGATGGTAATAAAGACCTCGCCCATCGACAGGGCACCCGAGGCACCGGTGTAGTTCACCCCGGTCACATTGGCATCATTATCGGAGATAATCTTTGAGATGGTGGTCAACTCGCCGGGGCGGTCGGTCAGCATCAGACGAATGGTCATGTAGCGACCGGCAGCAGAGAGACCGCGCTGAATCACCTTCAGCATTAGCATGGGGTCGATATTGCCGCCGGAGAGCACACAGACGGTCGTTCCCAAATCCCCGTACTTTTCTTTCAGCGCCTGGTTCATCACCGCTGCCAACGGTACCGAACCGGCAGGCTCCACCACCAGCTTGTTCCGCTCCATGAGGAAGATCAGCGCGCGGGCGATGTCGTCCTCAGAAACCGTGTGGACGTCGTCCACCAGCTCCTTAATGATGTCGAAGGGAAGCTGGCCGGGCCGCCCCACCGCAATGCCGTCTGCGATGGTCGAAACCTTCTTGAGGGGCACCAGGGCGTCAGCTGCCAGGGACGGCGGGTAGGCGGCTGCGTGCTCGGCCTGTACGCCGATAATCCGGATTTTACGGCCAAGCTTTGCTTCCATCTCGCGCACGGCCACAGCGATACCCGCCAGCAGGCCTCCGCCGCCAACGCCCACAATGATGGTGTCTACATCGGGCACCTGCTCAAGGATTTCCAACCCGATGGTGCCCTGGCCCGCAATGATATCAGGATTGTCAAAGGGGTGTACAAAAACGGCCCCGGTCTCTTCGGCATAGCGCTTAGCCTCGGCGAGCGCTTCGTCTACGGTAGCTCCGTGCAGCACCACCTCAGCACCGCGGGAGCGGGTGGCGGTGACCTTGGGCAGGGCAGCGCCCAGGGGCATGTAGATGCGGGCACTAATGCCCAAAGCCGCAGCCGCCAGGGCAACGCCCTGGGCGTGGTTGCCCGCAGAAGCTGCAACCACGCCCCGGGCCTTCTCATCATCGGTTAGCTTCGCCATACGCACGTAGGCGCCGCGCACCTTGAAGGAGCCCGATCGCTGTAGGTTTTCACACTTGAAGAAAACCTCTGAGTTCAGCTGGGAGGAAAGAGCGCGGGAGTGCTCCACCTGGGTTCGTTCAATCACCGGCTTCAGAAGAGTAGCTGCTTCTTCGATATCGCTCAGATGAACGGGTAGTTCCGCTGAAACCTCAGACACGATTTTCCTCACTTACCTCTGGACTACTGGCGAGGTGCTGAGTCTTCTTCAGCAACCTTCTTGGCTGATTCGGCCTGGTTCTTGTCTTTCAAATTCTCCAGACGTTCCTTAACCTTTTCAGCAATAGCCTTCTTGTTCTTTTTCTCTATCTCATGAGGATACAGGAAGGTTTCTGTTCGAATCTCTGGATCAGACTCCCATTCTCGATGGGCGAGATAACGAACCACAGTGTTAATCACGGCCATGACCGGAACGGCCAGCAGGGCACCCACAATACCGAAGAGAATCGAGCCCATGGCAACCACCAGAACCACTGCCAGCGGGTGCAGGGAAACTGCCTTACCCATAATCAGCGGCTGAAGAATGTTGGATTCAATCTGCTGTACCAGCAGTACCATCAGCAGCATCAGCAGCGCGTTGATGGGACCGTTGGCAACCAGCGCCAGCAGCACGGCGATAGCACCGGTAAAGAGCGCACCCACCACGGGAATAAAGGAACCGAGGAAGACCAGCACGCCCAGGGGGAAGGCCAGCGGCACGCCCAAGAAGAAGGCTGCCAGGCCAATACCCAGAGCGTCGATAAAAGCAACCAGCACCTGAACCTGCACATAGCTCACCAGCGACTTCCAGCCGCGGCGGCCAGCGCCGTTGACGGCGGTGCGGGCGTTGCGGGGGAAGAGGCGCACGATAAAGAGCCAGATCTTCTCGCCTTCCAGCAGGAAGAAGATCAGAGTGAAGAGGGTAATGACGGCGCCGGTACCCAGGTTTCCTGCGGTGGAGCCCACCGAGGCAAGGCTAGAGAGAATCTGGCCCGAATTGTTCTTGACCCACTCGGTAGCGTTGGAAATATAGGAATCAACCTGGTCAGTACCGATATTGAAAGGCAGGTTGTTGAGGCTGACCAGCACGCGCTGGTAGCCCTCCGCCACCTGGTTTGAGAGGTCTGAGAAGCCCTCTGCCATCTGCTGGCCCACCAGAGCAAGCAGGCCCAAGACCAGGGCGATGAGGCCCAGCTCTGCGATTGCCACAGCAATACCTGCCGGTACCTTACGCTTGCGGAAGAAATAGACCACCGGAGAAATCAAACCGGCAATCAAAGCTGCCACGGCAATAGAAATCACCAGCAGCGAGACCTTTGAGAAGGCCCACCACAGGCAGGCGGCCGCAGCAAGAATCACCAGCAGGCGCCAGGCCCAGTTCGCCGCGGTATCGAGGGCAAAGGGTATCGCCGGGTCTTTAGCCCTGCGGGAGCCGCTGGATGACACCGGCTCGAATTCTTGATGTGAAGTCTGAGTCATACCTTTTATCTTTTCATAGTTAGCCGGCCAAGGGCAGGTAAAAATTAGTAATACTGCTGACTTTATATAACGGACGCGCGGCACCGAAGTACCGCGCGTCCGTCAAACTCAATCAGCCCCTCGAAGGTAGCCGCTGAAGTATTTAGTTATCTGCCATGCTACGAATGTAGGAAAGCACTCGCAGAATCTCGATGTAGAGCCAGACCAGGGTAACAATCAGGCCGAAGGCCAAACGCCAGGACTCGCGTTCGGGAGCGCCGAAACGAACCGCTTCACCGATGTGGGTGAAGTCCAGAACCAGCGAGTAGGATGCCATGACGATAGCCAGCAGGCCGATAATCAGGCCCAGCGGAATACCCATGATTTCGATGCTACGCATGTTGGTATCCATGAAGAGCATGGCGCCCAGGTTAATCAGGCAGAAAATCATGTAGGAGATAGCTGCCACCATGAAAATCTTGGTTGCCTTAGCCGATGCCCGCACCTTGCCGGAGCGGTAAAGCACCAGAATAGTAGCGAAAACAATCAGGGTACCCAGTACTGCCTGTACCACAATACCCGGGTACATTGCCTCAAACATCGAGGAGATACCGCCCAGCAACAGACCCTCAGAGAAGGAGTAGGCAACAACCAGAGCCGGCGACACCTTCTTCTTAAAGGAGTTCACCAGGCCCAGCACCAGGGCTGCAACAAAGCCGACAAAAACCAGCGGGGTAATGAACCAGCTGATAGCTGCACCCACCAGCAGAACCGCCAGGTTCAGACCGGTTTTAACAATGACGTCGTTGATGGTCAGCTGACCGGTCTGGGCGGGCCCTGCACTGGGCGCCTGGTACATCTGGTTCAGATCCTGGGCGCTGGGGCTAGCGTAGGGGTTCTGCCCAAAACCACCCTGGGAGTAGGACTGCTGGGCACGGGGGTTGGAATAGTCAATGTACTGCTGAGCGTTCTGACCGTTATGCTGGCCAGAGTATGCTCCGCCAGCACCGAACTGGCCGAAACGGTTGTCACCGTTCTGCTTGGTCATGTTCTCAATGAGTGGGTTGCCTGCCACGGCTACGAACTCCTCGGTCGGTCTATAGATGTTCGCACTAGCCTATCGGAAAGCCCACTGATAAGAAAGCACTTTTAGCTCACAGCGTGGCTGAGTTTCTGCTGGATATAGGTGAGCACCGCGCCGTCCTCATTACTTCCAATCACCGTATCGGCGGCAGACTTCACCAGGTCGGTGGCATTTTCCATGGCGATACCCTCACCCACCAGCTTCAGCATCTCAAGATCATTAGAATTATCGCCAAAAGCAATCATCTCTGAGGGGTCAATGCCCTGGCGCTCGCCAAACCATTTCAGGGCCGAGCCCTTATTAACGCCTCGGGAGATCAGGTCAATTGCCCCAAAGCCCGATGCCACCGGAACCACCTCGGGAGGCAGCTTTTCCACCAGCTGCTTCAAAACCACTTCCAAATCGCGGCGCCGCGTTTGCAGAGCAAACTTCACCACGACGTCCTCCCCCACTTCATCCAGACTCTCAATCACCTTGGTGCCGGGGTAAAAACGGTTCATAAAGGTAAAGTAATCGACCTCGTGGGGAAAGTCAGCCCCCATAAACTCAAGGTGCTCTCGAATCAGCTTGGTAATGGGCTCGGCCCGCTCCTGCGGCAGGTAGGCACCAGAATGGGCTGAGATAATGTAGCCAATCTGCGGGAACTCATCTAAGACCCTAATAATCTTTTCAACCGTGGCTTTTTTAAAGCCGGAAATCAGAATATCGCCGCTGTCATCGGCTATATAGGCACCATTTTCAGCAATATAAGCGATGCCTCGCCCATGAAAACCCTCCATGTACTGCCGTAATTTGGCATACTGGTTGCCGCTGGCCACCACAAAAGTAATTCCCTGCTCGTCCATCTGCTTTAAAAGAGAATCAAAGAGCTCCCGATCAAAGCTCTTGTCAGCATCGGTCAGCAGAGTGCCGTCCATATCAGTCGCAATAAGTTTAAGCGCCAAGGCTATTCCCTTTTCTCTCTCATTTATCTATTTTTTACTCTAATTTAGATTTATTAATAAGTGATTATGCCGGGTTCGGTTAGCAGGACTAAACTTAACTTAATATCTTCCCCCACGACTGTTCACCTTGATGAAGGGACTCTACCGTGTCACCGCACCTGGCTGAGACGCTACAGGCTCCGCAGTCTGACAAGCTTTTCTTCGCCCATCTTCTGGCCCACGGGCCCAGCTCCCGCGCCGCTATTGCCGCCGCCCACAACCTCTCCCGCCCCACGGCGTCCGAGGCAGCAGGGCGCCTGGTACAGCGGGGCCTCATCCACGCCCTCGCCAAGGAGGCCGGCGCCTCCGGTAAGCGCGGCCGCGTACCCGAACTCTACGAAATTAGCCACGACGTAGGCGCTACCCTCACCCTCCTCTGCGAAGACAACCACATGGTGGGAATCATCTACGACCTGCGAGGGCAAGAGATTGTTCTTGAAGAACGCGCCATTGCCTGGGGCGAACCGGCAGAGGTGGAGCGACTGGTCAAAGAGTTTCTTCTTCATCTGGTTCAGCAGGTTGACACTAAAATTCTAGCGGCAACGGTCTCTGTGCTTGCCCCGGTTGACCCGAATACCCAGCAGATTCGTTTCTTCAGCCCCCAGAACCTGGGAGAATCAGCTGATTTGCTCGCGACCGCGCAGCAAGCCCTAGGTTGCCCTGTCCACGTGGATAACCATATGGCCTGGAGCCTGAAGTATGAGATTCACCAGGGGGTGGCTCAAAAGCACGAGAGTGTTCTCTCGGTGCACCTTGGAGCAGCTATCGGCGCCACCTTCGCCCTGGAGAAGGTTATCTACCGGGGCGCATCCGGTTTCGCCGGTGCGCTGAGCTACGTGACCGATAACGGGGTCTTCTTGCGCGATACCATTCAGAAGCTGGGCGTGGTTGATAGCTCTTCGCTGGCAACCCGCAGCTTGCGCCTGCTGGATATTCCCGCCACCGTGGAGAAAATTATGGCTGCCCCCGACCGCGGTGAAGCCAAAGAATACCTTGAGATTTTTAGCCGCCACGTGGCCAATGCCCTCATGATTGTTGACCCCGCCTGCCTCGTACTCACCGGCCCCATGGCCGCCTACCCCGAGTTTGCGCAGCTGATCAAAGAAAAGATTGAGCAACTGCTGCCCTGGCATACCGTTGAGGTGCTTTTGAGTGAGGACGGCGCCGGGGCGGTTCGCCGCGGTGCGGCCCTGGGTGCCACCCAGCTGGCCCTAACAACGCTGGGCCTCTACCTAGAACAGTAGGTTGTCAGGCTCAGGGGTATATGACAGGAAGTGCCTCCCCAGCACCCCACTCCCTAACAAACGCAAAGCAACCAGCCCCACAAGCTAGCCTCAATGCTTTACCACCCAAAAATCCAGCACCTGCGATATGGGCCATGCCTGGATTTTTCGCGGAAACAAGCTCTCGGTACACCTAGATTCCTGCGGGTAGACCAAAGGCACACGCAAAGCCCGGTTGAGAGACCAAAAGTACACCTGTGTTCCCTGGGTACACATCTAGATGTGTACCCAGGGAACACAGGTGTACCTACGCCAGCCCGACAAGAAGAAACTTGTACTTTAACACCACCGAGCTTCCTCGAAAGGCCATTTTTATACCAAAAATCAGCCAAAAACGGTTTAAAAATGGCCGCTCGGCGATCATGGTAGCCCGTGCGGTTGACTCTGTTTCATTGAGTCGCCGCTTCGACGACATTTCGCCGGTCACGAACCGGCGAAATGTCGTCGAAGCAGCGATATGCAACCGAAGCGGCGACTCAGTACATTGGCCCCATTCTCGATCAACGCTCAACATGTTAGTGGACGCGCTTTTTGCTCACCCCTCGGGTGACACTCATAGTTACCTCTTGACTAGGAACTTACGAGAAATCTGCCTTCCTAATCAAAGCGTGTGCGCCAGTCGTTCGATCGACAACTTGGCTCATGGCAAAATTTGCTGCTGCAGACAGGTAGGCATAAGCAATAGATCGGTCCATGCCCTGATCATGTTCTAGAAAATCCAACGCGTTGACCACTGCCCGGCGCATCGCTACGTTTAAATCATTATTTTGTTCTGCTACGGAACCATTAGGGTCTGAAAGACCCGTCGGAATCCAATAGTCCTCAGTTTCGGCAAAAGGATATGTAAAAGCAACAGTCGGAGCATCCCCCGAGCCAGGTTTGCACACCGTCAACCGGAACGTACCTCGTAGCGAGCCTTCCATAGCTGTGAGCGATACTTCGCCATCACCCATGGCCATATGCGGATCGCCTACATAGAACAGTGCCCCTTCAGCTGAAACAGGTAGGTAAAGGGTTGAACCAACACCTAAATGAGAGATATCTATGTTGCCACCGCCAAGTGTGGGCGGTATGGAATTTGCGCTGGCGTCGATGGGATCAGAAGCCTCAGAATAAGCTACGCCCATCATCCCGAAAAAGGGATTAAGAGGAAATTTCACCTGAATATCACCGGATTTCATGACGCCGCTGTCTTGCTCGATAGCAGTAAAAACTGAAATATTGCCAAAGTCCTCGGGATTCTCGTTCAACCGCCCATCTGTTTCAATTGGTGGCATAACTTCTGTGAGATCGATACCTGCAGGAGCTTTTCCATCGGGTGTGAGGGCCAGGGCACCCTTACCGTGCCGGGCTGATACCACCCCATAAGGGACACGTGGCTGTGCACTGAGAGTCTCAATTTTGAGTACGTCCCCGGGCTCAGCACCTTCAACAAAGACCGGACCTGTAACGACGTGTGGTCCGTCTTTAACGAAATCGCGTTCATGACGGCTGTAATTCTGGGCTACGTGTTGTGCGTCCTCCAGAACCTCGGATTCTTCAACTCCGTGCTGTCCAAAGAAGGCTACGGGATCTTTTCCCTGATCCTCTAGAATTCCCTCATGTGAAAGAGCATCTATAGTGATAGTCTGCCCTGACTTCATTCGCTGCACTGGTTCTGCATGAACAGTTGGCACATACCCCCAGAGAATTTCTTCTGTATGGGAGGCGAGATAATGATCTCCCGGTATATCACCTACCCCTTCATTAAGGATTATTCCGCCGAACCCTGGAGTTAGTGCGTCCGGCGTGGCCGATGTAGTTGCCGAAGAATTGCTAGCAGATGAGCTACAGGCAGTAAGTCCGCTTAGAGCTGCTACTCCAGCTGCAGCTTGCAGAAATCGTCTACGCCCTAGTCCTGCTTGAAGTCGGTAGGCAGCACGAGCAGAAAAAAGTTCTTCATCTGTCAAAAGTTTCCCCTGATACTTCTGAGTATGGAGTCGATCGTGGGGGTGTGTGTGCATTGCAGGCTCCTCTGTATCTTTAGGGAATCTCTACTGGCATTCCATATTGAAGCACCGGTTCATTTCGAGTATGGATGAAACGAATTTCTCGGTAGTAAAACCATGTTTCTTGGTCATGTCTAATATTTCTGGAGTGTAAAGAGGCTTATTTATAAGGAGATCCACACCCGCCACCAACTAGAACACTGCCCCACCGGGGGTGTTTCTATAGTTTTTTGTCGCCCACCAAAGAGGCTATAGAAAAGCGGGGGCCGGTACACGATTTATCGTGTACCGGCCCCCGCTTTTACTCGAATAAGCTAAGGTGCCTCCACTGGGACTCGAACCCAGAACACAGGGATTTTAAGTCCCCTGCCTCTGCCAATTGGGCTATGGAGGCCTGCTAAAACCCGCCCCAGTCGAGGCGGGTTTTAGCCTTGCTCTAGTACTCTATATCAGAAGTATTCCGGAGCAAAAATTATGACCGATCGGTCGCAACCGAGAAGGCTTAGAGGTGAGCCTTGGTCTTCTCGGGAGCGGTGCCGGTTGCCTCCTGGAAGGCCAGGCGCGGTGAGCGCTGGTGGCGGATGGAGGAGGTGTCACGACCGAAGATCTGGTTCAGAGCCCAGGTAGCCATCACGCGAACGGTGCGCTCGGTGGTGGGGATTGCGGTACCGTGGTAGCCGCGGTGCATCAGCCAGGCCAGGGGGCCGCCAATGGTCTTGCCCTTGAAGTTTGCAACGCCCTTCCAGAGGCCCAGGCCTGCTACCACACCGATGGTCTCGTGGTAGTAGTCGCCCAGTGCCTCGCCGCGGCGGTTAGCCAGCAGGTTCTTTGCCAGCTGTACTGCCTGGCGGGATGCGTGCTGGGCGTTGGGTACGCAGAAGCCACCCACTCCGCCACCGGAGAGGTCGGGAACAGCAGCGTTGTCGCCTGCACCCCATGCGCCCTCGATCACGCCGTCGTCGCCGGTAACGCGCAGGTCAGCGCCAACGCGCAGGCGGCCACGCTCGTCCAGGGGCAGGTCGGTGTTCTTGAGCATGGGGGATGCTGCAACGCCGGCAGTCCAGATCAGGGTGTCGGTATCGACTTCACCGGCGGGTGACTTATCGCCCATGTTGATCAGCTGCAGGTGACCGTCGGTTGCATCTGCCAGAGAGGTGTTGAGCAGTACCTCGATACCGCGGGCACGCAGTTCAGCGACAACCTTCTCAGCGCGGTCTGCGGGAACCTCGGGCATAATGCGGGGTGCTGCTTCAATCATGATGAAGCGGATGTCAGAGGTGCGCAGGCGGCTGTTGCGGTTAACAGCTGCACGGGCCATGTCTTCCAGCTCGGAGATGGTCTCGATACCCGCGAAGCCACCGCCGACGACGACGAAGGTCAGGGCGCGGCGACGAGCGTCTTCGTCCTCGAGCAGGGAGGCAACCTCAATACGCTCGAGAACCCAGTTGCGCACGGAAACAGCTTCTTCAACGGTCTTCATGCCGATAGCAACCTCGGAGAGGCCAGGAATCGGGAAAGCACGGGTTACTGCACCGGCGCCAATGACGATTTCGTCGTAGGTCAGCTCGAAGGGCTGGCCGTTGTCGATGGGCTCTACGGTTGCGGTGCGGTTTGCGTGGTCAATCTTGGTGACCCGGCCGCCCACGATTTCTGAGTCACGCAGGTGCTGGCGCAGGGAAACGGTAGCGTTACGACCCTCCATTGAGCCAGCTGCAACCTCAGGCAGGAAGGGCTGGTAGGTCATGTAGGGGTTGGGATCAACCACGGTAACAACGCCGCCGGTTTCCTTAATAGCCTTCTGAATCTTGTTGGCTACGGTAAAGCCAACATAGCCACCGCCCACAACGAGAATACGGGGGCGATCCTGTGCCAGTTTAGTGAATGCCATAAATTTGCTTCTTCCTCTGTGTTATTCGCGTATGACCCAGTGCAGATCTTACGCGCCCGCTCTTGAGCGCATGTGCCGCCGGAAACTCCGGCCGGGCACAGCTCAGCGAACGAGCACAAGTACTCATAAGCTATCTTGCCACTTTTTAGAACGTTTTGCCCATTTCAAACCGGAGATTTTACGGACTGTTCAGCTGGGAATATTCTCTGAGAGTAATTTTTCGCCCTGGCCGGGTAGATTATCGACGCCGCTGCCCCAGTTTGTTGAGTCGGAAAATAGATCCGGCGGTAATAATAAGTACCCAGAGACCAAAGCCGCCGAGAATAATGAAGGGCAGGATTCCCGAATCTTCGACCGGTCGATGGGCCACGGGAGCCGCTTCATCCTGTAGCTGCTCCCCCTCCTCGTGCACCGGTTCCATCTCTTCGGTGGGCTCTGCGGTGGGGGTTTCTTCTGCCTTGCGGTGCACGCTCATCCACTCGCGCATCGAGCCCAGCGGATTGCTCTCGGTATCGTCGGGAGTATCCTCAGCCAGGGCCTTTTCCGGGTTGATAATTCCGAAGCCATAGAGGGCATCGCGACCCGGCTCCCCGGCGTCGTCCGCAGATTCAATAATGCGCTGGATAATCTGATTGCCGGTCAGCTCCGGGTACTCTTCCTTGATCAGGGCCGCCAGACCCGCCACCAGCGGGGCCGAGGCAGAGGTGCCTGCCCAGGTGGCATATTTGTTGTTGGGGATTGCCCCAATCATGCTCTCGCTGGGGGCAGCCACCGCAATGGAAATTCCCTGGGACGACGACGACCACGAATCCTTGCGCTGCTGGTCAACACCTCCGACCGTCAGCACCCCGGGCATGGTAGCGGGAGCCCCCACCTGGGTCAGGCCCGAGCCGCGGTTACCCGCCGACGCCACAATAATCACGCCCTGCTCTTCGGCGTAGGCAAAGGCCTCGTCCCAGGACTGCGGCCAGCTGGTTTTATCGGAGCCCACCGAAAGATTAATGACGTCGGCGCCGTGGTCTACCGCGTACCGCACCGCATCGGGTAGCTGCTCATCGATAGATTTACGGTTCTGTGAAACCGTGCCTATTTCCAGGGAAATAGGCATGATTTCGGCGTTAGGGGCCACCCCAATAATTCCGGCAGGGTCCCCCGGTTCATCGGTATCTTTCACATCAGGGTCTCGGTGGCCGTGGCCGGCAATCAGCGAGGCTGCTAGGGTTCCGTGTTCGGGTTCCAGGCCCAGCCCTTCCCAGCCCCGGGAATCGCCTGCGTCAGAGGCGTCATAGCCCTCAACCACATTATTTTTAAGGTCCTGGTGCTGGGCGTCCACACCCGTATCAATTACAGCAACGGTCACGCCCTCACCGGTTGTTTTCTGCCAGAGGTCGGTAAAACCATAGTCTGTCAGCCAGTACTCGCGGGCCCGGATAGAATCCCCCTCCGGTGCCGAGAAAACGGGTACCGAGGGCACGCCGGTGGGCTCATCTCCCGGCTCAACCGCTCCGGCAGCCGCCGGTAGCAGAGCAAGCCCCAGCGCAAGAGTCAGAGTGGCAAAGCGTGAGATAAGCGGGCGGCGCATAGATTCTTCCTCGAAACGGTTAGCGGGCAATAGACAGCGCTAGACCATCGAGAATATCAAATTCGCTGGCAACGGCAGAAGCCACGGCAGCCCCGCTGGCCTCGCTCACCCTGCGCACAATGGAAGACCAAATCAGAGCGCCGGTACCGATAACGTCTATGCGCCCCTCGTGCATAAAGCCCAGGTTGGCTCTCTCAGCTCGGTTCATTCCCGCCAGTTCCCGGGCCGCCTGAGCTACCCGCTGAACCGAAAGCTCGGTACCGTTAATCCGCTCTGCATCATAGGTTTCCAACCCCAGCGCCTGGGCCGTTACGGTAGTGACGGTACCCGCCACCCCCACCAGGCGGCTTGCCCGAGAGAAATCTACGGTCTGGGCGGCTTCATTCAGGGCACGATCAACATCGTGAAGAATCGAAGCCTCCTGCTCTTCGGTGACTGGCGCGGAAACCCCGTACCGCTCGGTCAGGCGCACACAGCCGATATTCATCGAAACAGCCGCTGCCACGCCGTCCTCATTACCCAGCACAAATTCAGTGGAGCCGCCGCCCAAATCCACCACCAGAGTGTTCTCGGGGCCGTTACCTACCGCCGAAACAGCGCCGGCGAAGGAGAGGGCAGCCTCTTCTTCTCCCGAGATCACCTCGGGTTTCACACCCAGAATTTCCTCAATGCCGGTAATAAAGACGTCGCGGTTCTCGGCATCGCGGGTGGCGCTGGTGGCACCAAAGCGCAGCCGGTCAACGCCGTAGGAGGCCAGAAGCTCAGCATACTCCCGCGCAGCCGCAAAGGTGCGTTCCAGGGCAGCCTCGGCAAAATGGCCGGTGGCATCTACCCCCTCGCCCAGCCGAACAATGCGCATCTGCCGCTCAAGATCTTTCAGTGCCGGCTTGCCGTTTGATTCCTGAACCTCGGCAATCAGCAGACGAATCGAGTTTGTGCCGCAGTCGATGGCGCCAACGCGCATACTATCCTCCTAGGCTTCCTCGGCTTCAAAAGACTCTCGCCAGGCGGGGTCGCAGGCGCACTGCTCGGGTGTCCAGTAGTCCCGGATGAGATCCAGGGTCTCATCACCAAAAGGATTCACCCCGCGGCCCACCGAGAGCGTATGGCCCAGCACCGCGTGCAGACACTTGACCCGGGTGGGCATACCACCGGCGGAAACCCCCTCAATCTCGGGAACCTCGTCGATACCGGCCTCCCGACGAATGCGGTCGCGCTCAGCCAGGTAATTCTCGTGCGCCGCCTGATAGGCAGCCGCAAGCTCGGCGTCGTCCTCAAGACGGTCGGTCATCTCGTACATCACGCCCTCAGCCTCAAACCGGCTCACCGCAGCGGTAATCACCGGGTGCGCCAGGTAGAAGACTGTGGGAAAGGGCGAACCGTTCGAGAGACGCGGAGCGGTAGCGGCAACCAGCGGATTACCGCACACGCACCGCGCCGGAATCTCAGCGACGTCGCGCACCTTCCGACCCAGCTGCTGCGAGAGCACGTGCACATCAAGCGCGGTGGGGGCGGTAGTTTCAGCGGTAACGCCAAACCCCGCCGGAATTCGATTCTCAGACATCAAAACCTACTTATCCTCCAATGAAGATTCCTGAAAAGAATCCCACAAATTATTAGTCCATGACTGCTCGGGCGCGGTCTGGGCCGCCGCCGACGTATCGTCTGCCAGGCCCGAGGTGAAATCTGTACCCGTGACCAGATAGGGAGTCTCCCCCTCCGTCACATAGTAAAGGCGGGATTTAGCCTGCTGTTTGACAAAGTTGTCATCCTGCCACCAGGAAAGCTGGGTCTTCAAATCCTGGTTCTCGCCCTCAAGCTGGGCGATATGCTCCCGCACCTGGTTAATCTCAGCCTGCTGCTTGAAAAAACTCGACAGCGGCGCGTAGGCAGCAATCGCAATAAAAACCAGCACCGCTACCACTATCAAAAACCGGCCCGAAAAGGCATGGGCCGCCACCGGTGTGGGGCCGCTACTTTCAGACCGTCTGCCCTGCGCTGCGCCTTCCTTCGGCGTACGATGCCGGCTGCCGAAGAAACTCGCCAGCTGCTGACGACGGTTTCTGGTGCGGGGCTTCTGAGACATAGGGGGCCTTTCGCGTGGGCTGGGCTGAATTCCCATTCTACCGCTTCTTAGCTGCTGGCGGGGGGCTCGGAGTTACTTCCCTTCTCGACGGGCTCGGGGATACTTTTCCCCCTCCTGTCGGGGTCGGGAAGTCTCTAGCGCCTGATTCCCTCGCTCAGCCGCGATCGCTGAGCGATCGAAGACTGAGCTTCAGTCCATACGGCGCGTCGAGACTCCCTGACCCGCAGTAACTCCCCAGATTTGCCTCGAGCGGCCATTTTTTGACCGTTTTTCCGCGATTTTCGGTATAAAAATGGCCGCTCGGCAAAGAGCCCCTACCAGGGCAGAGACATGGGCTAACGCGACAACGCCGCGTGCGGGCGGAGGCAGGGCTAACGCGGCAACGCCGTCTGGACTGAAAAACCCCTACAAGCCCTCAGGGGCTTGCAGGGGTTTTGAGGGAAGCAGGCGTCAAGCGTTAGCCCTGCCTCCTAAACTCGAACCGAGTTCGAACGCTTACTTGGTGAAGCGGGGGAAAGCTGACTTGCCAGCGTACTGTGCTGCTTCGCCCAGCTCTTCCTCGATGCGCAGTAGCTGGTTGTACTTAGCTACACGCTCGGAACGTGCGGGAGCACCGGTCTTAATCTGGCCAGCGTTGGTTGCAACAGCCAGGTCAGCGATGGTGACGTCCTCGGTCTCACCGGAGCGGTGGGAAACCATGCAGCGGTACTCGTTGCGCTGAGCCAGGCTCATTGCATCGAAGGTCTCGGTCAGGGAGCCAATCTGGTTGACCTTAACCAGCAGGGCGTTAGCTGCATCGCCCTCGATACCCTTTGCAAGGCGCTCGGGGTTGGTCACGAAGAGGTCGTCGCCCACGATCTGAACCTTGTCGCCGATTTCAGCGGTGAGGGTCTTGTAGCCCTCCCAGTCGTTCTCATCCAGGGGATCCTCGATGGAAACGAGGGGGTACTTAGCAACGAGCTCTGCGTAGTACTTGGACATTTCTTCTGCGGACTTCTTCTGACCCTCGAAGTCGTAAGCGCCGTCGTTAAAGAACTCGGAGGAAGCGACGTCCAGAGCCAGGGCGATTTCTTCACCGGGCTTGTAGCCAGCCTTCTCGATTGCCTCGATAATCAGATCCAGTGCAGCAGCGTTGGATTCCAGGTTAGGGGCAAAGCCACCCTCATCGCCCAGGCCGGTTGCCAGGCCACGGCCGTGCAGCACGGACTTCAGGGCGTGGTAGACCTCAACGCCTGCCTGCAGAGCGCGGGAGAAGGAATCGAAGCCGATGGGGGCAATCATGAATTCCTGAATGTCAACGTTGGAGTCAGCGTGGGAACCACCGTTGAGGATGTTCATCATGGGAACGGGCAGAACGTGAGCGTTGGGGCCGCCCAGGTACTTGTAGAGGGGCAGGTCAGCAGACTCTGCCGCTGCCTTTGCAACTGCCATGGAAACGCCCAGGATTGCGTTTGCGCCCAGCTTGCCCTTGTTGTCGGTGCCGTCCAGCTTAATCATTGCTGAGTCAACTGCGCGCTGGTCGGTTGCGTCGATGCCGATGATTTCTTCGGAGATTTCCTCGATAACTGCATCTACTGCACCCTGAACGCCCTTGCCCAGGTAAACGGACTTGTCGCCATCGCGGCGCTCAACTGCTTCCCATTCACCGGTGGATGCACCTGAGGGAACTGCGGCACGGCCAAAAGCGCCGTCTTCGAGAAGAACCTCTACCTCAACGGTGGGGTTGCCGCGGGAGTCAAGAATCTGACGTGAGTGAACAGCGGTAATAACAGCCATGAAAAACGCTCCTTGAAGCTTGATAGATTGGCTTAGTTTTCCTTGTTTAGTTTAGCAAAATTCCCACATAAGCACACAGGGTTTCAATAATTCCCACTGATAACTTTTGTGATTTACTCGGGATGTCAGCGTTTATTCCCACGGATACCCACAGTTAATGGGCTTCGATGATGTTCCGGGCGTGGGTGCGCAGGGCGCGTTCGGGGTCTAAGCCCGCCGCTTTTGCCCGCTGCACCATCTCGAAAAGTGCCTGCCCCAGCTCGGCTTCGGTCTGCGGGGGCTTTTCTAAGGACGGCGCTGCGGGCAGCTCTACCCCGTTCTTCTGGGCCTTGGAGACCACCTTTTCTGCCAGTGCCAGGGCCGGCAGATGGGGCGGAATTCCGTCAAAGGCAGAGGTGCGTTCGGGCTTTTCCTGTTTTTTGAGTTCCTCCCAGCGGGCGTTGACGTCCTCAATATCGACAGGTTCGTCACCAAAAACATGCGGGTGGCGGCGTTCTAGCTTCTCGTTGAGGCCGCGCAGAACCTCGAGGATGGTGAAGCCCCCCTCTTCTACAGCTGTTTCGGCGGCAACCCGCGAGTGGAATACCACCTGCAGCAGCACGTCCCCCAGCTCTTCGCGCAGCAGAGCCCGGTCTACGCCGTCCGGTGCTTCGATAGCCTCCACCACCTCGTAGGATTCCTCGATGAGGTAGCGCACCAGGGATTGGTGGGTCTGCTGGCCGTCCCAGGGGCAACCGCCCGGCGAACGCAGGGTATCCATAATCGCCACCAGGCGCTCGAACTCTTTACCTACCTCGGTGACTTCTGGGGTGCTCATGCCGAAACTCCGCCCTGGGCCGCCTGAGCCTCTGCTTCAATGGCCTGGGTGTAGGGACCCTGAATAGAGCGCAGCAGCATCTGCTTCTCTTCCATAGAAACGAAGGCTCCCTCAACGGCGTTGACGGTCAGTTCAAAGAAATCTGCCGCGCCGTAGCCAAAGTTCTTGGCAAGATCTGCGAACTCCCGGGTGATAGAGGTGGAACTCATCAGGCGGTTATCGGGGCTGATTGCCACCGAGAATCCCGCCTCGCGCAGGGCGGCAACGGGATGCTGTTCGTAGGTTCGTGCCCACTCCTCGGTTGAGGGCTTGCCCTCGGAGACCGCGTAGGCGGCATCGGTTTGCAGATTGGAGTGGGGGCAGACTTCCAAGGTGATACGGCGATCTTTAACCCAGCTCGCCGCCTCCCCCAGCTGCAGGATGGGCTGGGCGGGGTCTGCTCCGGGCATGAGCTTACCTTCGGGGTCAATCTCGCCCACGGTCGTGTAGCGGAAGTCTTCGGTGATGCGCACACCGTGGCCCAGGCGCAGGGCACGGCCGTCGAGCAGGGCAGAGCGAATAGACTCTAGCCCGGCCGCTTCGCCAGCATGGAGGGTCACCGGCAGAAAGTGCTCTGCCACATAGTCCAGCGCCGCCCGGTGCTTGGAAGCGGGGAAACCGTCTTCGGGGCCCGCCAAATCAAAGCCCACCACGCCAATGCGGCGGTACTTCACGGCCAGTTGCGCCACCTCAAGCGAGCGGTCGTTCTGGCGCATGGCACAAATAATCTGGTTGACCAGCACGCGGCCACCGTTGTGCGCGATGAACTCCATACCGTCGTGCAGGCCGTCTGCTACCGCCTCAATAGCCTGTTCCATAGTGAGCCCGGCGGCGGTGTGCTGCTCCGGCGCCCAGCGCACCTCACCGTAGACGACGCCGTCCCCCGCCAGGGTCAGCACGTGCTCGCGCGCCACCCGGCGCAGGTCTTCAGCGCGTTGCATCACCGCCAGGGTGTGCTCAAAAGTTTCCAGGTACTTTTCCAGCGACCGCGAATCCGCTGCCTCAGCAAACCAGGCCGCGAGTTCCTCTGCCGAATCAGCGGGGAGTTTATGCCCGATTTCCCCGGCAATCTCCACCACGGTTGCAGGCTGCAAACCGCCGTCCAGATGATCGTGCAGGCTGACCTTGGGCAGTCGCTGAATCCAGCTGAAATCTTGGGTAGTAGACATTCTTTCCTTGGGTAGAAACTCGATACGCAAGAGCCGGGCTACTGAATCAGCAACCCGGCTCCCAAATTTTTCTAGAACGACCAGCTGGTCAGTGCCTGGTTCATGTGGTCAGGAATGTTTGAACCGGTGCGGGGAAACATGCGCAGTTCCTCAACATACTGCTGGGCAGGCAGGTGGTCGCTGTACTGTACAAAAGCCTCTTCGTTGGAGTAGTCGAAGCGGGCCACCGGAGGAATGCCGGGGGTAAAGCGCAGGCTGATTGCCAAAGGTGAGCCGGAGCCCTCCTGGTAGGAGTCAGCCTTGAGCTGTAGCACGTTGAGCACGTCTTCGGGAACCAACTCGAAGGTCTTCTTCTGGTCCCAGAAGCCGCCGGACCGCACGTGGGTCAGGGCATCGTAGTAGGAGCCCAGCGAGCGAATACGAATCAGCACGGTGGAAACGTCACGCGCGGTACCGTTGGGGCCAAAGAGCGCTTCCTGAGCACCTGCCAGGCGGGAGACAACCTCGGCCTCGGTGAGCACCAGGTTGCCCTCTGCTTTGGCGGTGGTCGAGGGCTTAGCCACCGGCTGGGCGGGCTTGTTGTAGGAGGGAGCGACGTCGTAGTCTTCAGCGTTCTGCGGCACGTCTGCTGAACCCGCTACTGAAAGCGGGGTCTCGGTTTTCTCAGCGGGTGAAGACGGCGCCGCGAGGCCCGCGCCGGCAGAGGCGGCGGAGGGGGTCAGCGGCTCTTCGGAGAAGTCATCATCGATGTGGTCGGGCAGCTGGTGAGAATCCTCTGCAGACTCTTCATCAAAGTCAGCTGACTCGATGTTATCTGCCAACTCTATATGCTCGTCGTCAACCGGTACGGTGTGGATGGCGTGAGGCTGGGTCAGGGGTGAGGCCAAGGACGGCGCCTGCTCAGCTTCGCGGGCCTGGCGGGCAGCAATGGCCTCCTCCGCGGTGGGCAGGTCAGACTCGGTAACGTACTGAGGCTTCTCTTCTTCCTTGTCTTCCTTCTTGCCAAAGGCGATCTCAGAGAAGCTCTCCTCGGTCTCGGTTTTCTTCTGTTCCTCCGAGTTCAGTCGGCTATCAATCCGGCTGAAGGAATCGGCAGCAGAGTTTTCTGCGGTTTCTGCTTTTTCGCCCTGAGTAGTCTCGACGGGGTCCTTCTTCTCCGCATCGGCAGAGGCGAAGACCAGGTTGTGGGATTCACCGCCGGCGCTGGGCAGCAGGGAGAGTTCAACCGGTGAGTTCTCGGCGGAACCGGTCTTGACCAGGGCCCGGTTAAAAGCACCGCGCTGGGACTTTTCTTCATCGGTGTAGAAGGCCGCTACGGCGTCAAACCACTCGCTACCGGGCACCACCACGGTGGTTTCCTTCTCGGCGTCGTTCTCGAAGAAACCCAGGTTCATGTCGTTGCCGGTCTGCTTCAGTTCCAGGGCAAGTTCGCCCTGGCCCTTAGCGCGCATCAGCGCTACCAACTGGCCCAGGCCGCCCTCGCTGTTGAGGGGCTCAACAGCAGGTGCGGCAGGCTCGGTAGCAGCGAATGAAGCAGGCTGCTGCTGGTTGCCCTCAAAGCTCTGCTGCTGTGCAGGCTGACCGGCTTCTTTCTTATGACGGTTAAAAATTCCCATAGCTCTCTCCCTTTATCCGAGGTGTCTCTCAATCCGGCTTCCCTGCGCGGATGGTAAAACTACTTAGTACCAACCCTACCTAGAATGAGCGGTTGCTGCTGGAAAGTCTCGCCTACCGCGTAAGCATTTTCTAGAGATTCCAGAGCAAAATCAAAGCGCTCGGGGGTGTCGGTCATCAGAGTCATCAGGGGCTGACCAGAGGTAACGGTATCACCGGGCTTGGCGTGTAAGCGAATACCGGCGGCAGCCTGAACCTGATCTTCTTTACGGGCCCGGCCCGCACCCAAGCGCCAGGAGGCAACGCCCACGCCCAAGGCATCGAGGCGGGTGAGCACGCCGGTCTTCTCAGCCAGAACCGTGTGAGTTTCCTTGGGCTGGGGTAGCTTGGCGTCGGGGTCGCCGCCCTGGTCGCGAATCATCCGCTTCCACACGTCCATCGCCCGGCCGTCTTTCAGAGCCTCGGAGGGATCTTCGTCCACGCCCGAGGCCAAGAGCATCTCGCGAGCAAGTTCCACGGTCAGTTCCACGACGTCGGCGGGGCCGCCACCCGCCAGAACCTCCACCGATTCCTCCACCTCGCAGGCATTTCCCACGGTCAGCCCCAGAGGAGTCTCCATGTTGGTGAGCAACGCCCGGGTATCTACGCCGGCGTCCTCCCCCAGCGCAACCATGGTCTCGGCAAGCTCGCGCGCGGCGGCGGCGTCCTTCATAAAAGCACCGGAACCCACCTTCACGTCCAGCACCAGCGAGCCGGTGCCCTCGGCAATTTTCTTGGACATGATGGAGCTGGCGATCAGCGGAATCGCCTCCACCGTGCTGGTGACATCGCGCAGGGCGTAGAGCTTCTTATCGGCGGGTGCCAGCCCGCTACCGGCCGCGCAGATGACGGCGCCGGTGGAGCCCAGCAGCTCTAGGGTGCGCTCGTTGGAGAGGTTGGCCTGCCAGCCGGGAATGGACTCGAGCTTATCCAGGGTTCCACCGGTATGGCCCAGGCCCCGGCCCGAAAGCTGGGGAACCGCCACGTTATAGGCGGCAACCAGGGGTGCCAGGGGCAGGGTAATCTTATCGCCCACGCCGCCGGTGGAGTGCTTATCAGCGGTGGCCAGCTTCTTGCCCGGGCCCACAATGGATGAGAAGTCCAGGCGCTCACCGGAGTTAATCATGGCGGTGGTCCAGCGGGAAATCTCCTCGCGGTCCATGCCGTTGAGAAAAATCGCCATGGCCAGCGCGCTCATCTGCTCATCTGCCACCACGCCGCGGGTGTAGGCGTCAATCACCCAGTCGATTTGCTCGGGGCTCAGCTGGCCGCCGTCGCGCTTGGTACGAATAACATCAACCGCTGCAAAAGGCTCAGTTGCCATATTCTTCACTTCCTTGTGATGGGTACATGAACTGGAGGTATGAAAGGTCGCGCTCCACCGACCTTACGCAAGCCGCTCGGGCCCAAAGGCATCGGGCAGCATCTCTTCAATGGTTCGAATTCCGCTGGTGGACTGCAGGAGCATACCGGGCACGCTGTGCTCAAAGAGGAGCTGCCGGCACCTGCCGCAGGGCATGAGCGCCTTCTTGTTTTTATCCACGCAGGCAAAGGCCACCAGCTTGCCGCCGCCACCCATAATCAGATCTGAAACCAGGGAACACTCGGCGCAGAGGGTAATGCCCAGCGAGGCATTTTCGATGTTGGCTCCGCGCACGATTCTTCCGTCGGTGGTCAGGGCGGCGGCGCCCACCGGGTAGCGGGAGTAGGGCGAATAGGATTTCTCCATCGCCTCCCCCGCTACCTCGGTGAGCTGCTGCCAGTCAATATCAGCGCGGTTGGGGTGCATCTGCTGCATGGGCTAGCCCTTGATGTAGGGCTTGCCGGACGCCGCGGGGCCGCGGGAACGGCCCACCAGGCCGGCCACTGCCAGGATAGTGACGACGTAGGGCAGCATCGCCAGTAGCTCGGTGGGAATGGTGGTACCCAGGCCCGAGAGCACGAACTGCATCTGGAGCGAGAAGCCGAAGAGCAGCGAGGCCATGAGCGCACCCAGGGGCTTCCAGCGGCCGAAGATGAGCGCCGCCAGGGCGATGTAGCCCTGGCCCGAGGTCATGTCGGCGTTGAAGGTGGAAACCGAAACCAGGGTGAAGAAAGCACCACCCATACCCGCAACAGCACCCGCCATGAGCACGTTGGAGAAACGCAGGCGGTTGACGTTCACACCCAGGGTATCGGCTGCCTTGGGGTGCTCACCCACAGCGCGGGTACGCAGGCCCCACTTGGACTTGTTGAGAGCAAACCAAATCAGGCCCACCACAATGTACATGAGGTAGATCAGCACCGACTGGTTGAAGAGAACCGGGCCCACCACGGGAATCTGCGAGAGAACCGGAATCTCAAAGCCGGGCAGCTTGGGAGCTGAGTTCAGCTCTGCGGGGTTGGCCTGCAAGATACGGGTAAAGAAGAAGCCAGTCAGACCGGAAACCAGCACGTTGACCACAACGCCCACAATGGTCTGATCGACCAGGTACTTGATGGAGAAGGTTGCCAGAATCAGCGAAACCAGCACGCCGCCAATCATGGCTGCCAGCAGGCCTGCCCAGGGGCTATCGGTCATCGAGCCCACCAGCACGGCGGAGAAGGCCCCGAAGAGCAACTGGCCCTCAATGGCAATGTTGACCACACCGGAGCGCTCACAGAGCAGACCACCCATGGAACCAAAGATCATGGGAATCGACAGTGCAAGGGCGCCGGAGAGAATCGAGACCAGAGAAACGTTGGAGGAGCTTGCCGAGCCAATGGCCCACACCAGAATTCCGGAGATAAAGAAGAACCAGAAAACGACGTTGAGTATCAGCGGCATCTTCTTACCCCGGTTCATCAACACCAGGGAGAAGAGGGCAAGGGCAATCATGACGACGGCGGCCACCCAGCCGTAGGCTACGGCGGGTATTTGCAGGTTGGGAATATCGGCCCAGCGAATACCGTCGCCCAGGCGGAAAGTCACCTGTTTCGCGGGAGCGCGGAAGCCCAGAAGAATGAGGGAGATCACCGCAATCACCGAAAGAATCGTGGGATTCTTCCAGTTCTTTACGATCTCGGTTTTTTCTTCGCGGGGAGTATCAAGAACTGCGGTACTCACGTTTACTTTGCCTCCACTGCTTTCTGAGATGCTTTTTTCTTCGCCGACTTCTTCCGCGGCTTGGCCGGATCAGGCAGCCGGAAGATTGCACGAACCAGCGGGGGTGCAGCGATGAAGAGAACGATCAGGGCCTGAACCACCAGCACCAGGTCGATGGGGGTTCCGGTTGATACCTGCATGTTGGTACCGCCCGCGCGGAAGGCACCGTAGAGCAGGGCCGCGAAGAAGGTACCCCAGGGTGTAGAGCGGCCCAGCAGAGCCACGGTAATTGCGTCGAAGCCGAAGCTAGCCGCAACGCCGGTGTTGAGAACCTTCTCGGTACCGGAAACCTGCAGGGCACCGGCCAGACCCGCCAGGGCGCCGGCAATCGACATCACCAGAATATAACCGGCTGAAACCGAGATACCGGCGTTCTTTGCCGCACCCGGATTAGCGCCCACGGCCCGCAGGCGGAAACCGATAGTGGAGCGGTTGAGTAGCCAGGAGACAAAGAAGACGGCGGCCAGCGCCAGCACGAAGCCCCAGTGCAGACGGAAGGGGGTGCCATCGCCGAAGATCCGCGGGAAAATCGCGTTGTCCTCAAAAATCGGAGAAATCGGGTTGGTGTTACCGGGGCGCTGGAGCGAGTTCTTCAGCAGGTACTGCAACAGGTAGACGGCGATGTAGTTGAGCATGATCGACAGGATCACCTCGTGGGCGCCGGTCTTGGCCTTAAGCAGGCCCACCAGGCCACCCCAGATTGCGCCACCGAGCAGGCCACCGATAATAATCAGTAGCAGGGTCACCACCAGCGGAAAGTTGAAGTTAATAGCTACGAAGGTGGCAAAGATAGCGCCCAGAATAATCTGGCCCTGTGCACCGATGTTAAAGAGGCCGGTGCGGAAGGCAATCGCCACCGCCAGGCCAGCCAGAATCAGCGGAATTGAAACGGTCAGGGTTTCAAAGAGCGGGTTAATCTGGCGAACAAAGGTATTGGCTTCAAAGTTGAAGATGGAACCCTGGAAGAGGGCAACGTAAGCCTCAGACGCCGCGCGCCATCCGTAAATCAGGGTGTCGCTGGGACGGGCAAAGAAATACTGAGAGGCCTGCTGGGTCTTGGAATCGGTGACGGCGATGAGCAGGCCGCCCACGATAAAGGCGGCGATCATTGCGCCGATGGAAAGGCCCACACCACCGCCGAGAATACGGGTAGCCAGTGAAGGCCGGTACTGCTCCCCCATCTGCGGATTGGGGTTATCTTTGGTCTTCTGCTCAGCAGTGCCCAGGGCGGTAGCTGAGGCGGCTAGACCTTCTTGAGCCTGCAGAGTCTCTTCTACACTCACCGGTTTTCTCCTTCTGCCCAGGGCAGGTTGTTCTCGGACTGTTCTACGGTTGCCGCACCGGTGCCAACATCAGAACCGAAATCGGCTGAGGCCAGCGCTTCCTCATAGGTTGCTCCCGCCATCATCTGGCCCAGCACACCGCGGGGAGTATCTGCCGGGGCAATACCCATGAGCTCGCCGTGGAAGAAGACAGCAATGCGGTCGGCCAGGGCATAGACCTCGTCCAGCTCGGTCGAAACGATGATGACCGGAACGCCCTTATCGCGCTCGGCAACAATCCGCTTGTGGATGAACTCAATCGAACCGACGTCCACACCGCGGGTGGGCTGGGAGGCAACAAAAAGTTTCAAGTCGCGGGTCAGCTCGCGCGCCACCACAATCTTCTGCTGGTTACCGCCGGAGAGCGTAGCGGCGGCGTCATTCTTATGCCCCACGCGAATGTCAAACTCCTCAATCGCGCGGTCGGCGTTCTTGCTGATTGCCGAGCGGTTCAGGGTTGCGGCTCGGGAGAACTCCTTGCGGTCAAAAAGGTCAAGAATCAGGTTCTCTGAGATAGAGAAGGAGCCCACCAGGCCGTCGGTGGAGCGGTCTTCGGGCACAAAGCCCACACCGGCGCGCAGAATCTGTTTGGTGGACTTGCCCATCAGCTCGGTCTCTCCCAGCTTCAGCGAGCCGGTTGCCTTGGGTTGCAGGCCGATAATCGCCTCGGTCAGCTCGGTCTGGCCGTTGCCCTGCACGCCCGCCACCGCAAGAATTTCTCCGCCGTGCACAGTAAAGTTCACGTTCTTCAGCAGGGGCACACCGTTGGGCGCTACCAGGGAGAGGTCCTTGACCTCAAAGGTATCGCTGTTGGTGTGGGCTTCTTCCTTGTCAACCACCAGCTGCACGTTCTTGCCCACCATCATGGTGGCCAGCTCGTTGGTGGAGACGGTGGGGTCTGCCTTGCCCACCACCTTACCGCGGCGAATCACGGTAATATCATTAGAAATTGCCCGCACCTCACGCAGCTTGTGGGAGATGAAGAGCAGGGACTTGCCATCCTGGCGCAGCTGATCCATGATTCCCAAAAGCTGGTCAGTCTCGCTGGGGGTCAGCACGGCGGTGGGCTCATCCAGGATCAAGACCTCAGCGTCTCTCACCAGGGCTTTAATAATCTCTACGCGCTGCTGCACGCCCACCGGAAGATCCTCGACCACAGCATCGGGGTCTACCTCAAACCCGTACTGGTCTGAAATTTCGCGAATCTTCTTGCGGGTGGTTGCCAGATCCAGGCTCACGCCCTTGGTAGCCTCTGAGCCGAGCGCAACGTTTTCCGCCACGGTAAAGACGGGAACCAGCATAAAGTGCTGGTGCACCATGCCAATACCGGCATTCATCGCATCGGAGGGGCCGTTGAAGGTAACAGGCTGATCGTCAATGAGAATCTCACCCTCGGTGGGTTCGTAGAGACCGTAGACGACGTTCATCAGCGTAGACTTACCCGCGCCGTTCTCACCCAGCAGGGTGTGAACCGTGCCCGGCTCAACCACTAGATCAATAGAATCGTTCGCGGTGAAGTCACCAAATTTCTTGGTCACGCCTCGCAGTTCGAGTTTCATCGGTGTGCTTTCTTCTGCCGAAATAAAAATTCTCGTATCAGAGCGTACCAAAGCGGCCCGAACCGGTGATTCACCGTAGGTTCGAGCCGCCTTGATATGGTGCTCACACTTAGACGTTAGTTAGTAGGCTGACCTTCAGTTTCAACGGTAATCTTACCGGAGATGATGTCTTCCTTAATGGTGTTCAGCTCAGACTTGGTTTCGTCTGAAACCTGGTCTTCGAAGTTGTGGAAGGGGGCCAGGCCCACGCCGTCATTTTCCAGGGTGCCGATGTACTTCTCGGAGGTGAAGTTGCCGTCCATATCGTCCTTGATAGTGGACTCCACGGCCTCCTTCATCTTCTTCTGCACCGAGGTCAGAATAATGTCCTGGTAGTCGGGGTTGGTCTCATAACCGTCAGCGTCAACCCAAACTACAGAAGCGGGCTGGTCGGAGTTCTTAGTGTTGTGCTCCTTGACAGCCTCCAGGGTGCCAGCGCCCACGGGGCCTGCCACGGGCATGATGATGTCAGCGCCCTGATCCAGGAAGTTCTGGGTGTTGGTCTTGCCCTTGGTCTGGTCGGAGAAGTCACCGGTGAAGGTACCGGTCTGCTTTTCGGTGTCCCAGCCCAGAACCTCAACGTTGGCGTTCTTCTGCTCGTTGTAGTACTCAACGCCCTGGGCAAAGCCGTCCATAAAGATGGTCACGGTGGGCATCTGTGCGCCACCGTAGGTTGCCACCTTGCCGGTCTTGGTCTGGGCTGCTGCTACGTAACCTGCCTGGAAAGCTGCCTGGGCGGTGTCGTAGACAATGGGGCGAACGTTATCTGCCTCGATTGAGCCGTCGTCCACAATGGCAAAGTGAACGTCGGGGTTCTCAGCCGCTACTTGCTTGGTGGTATCAGCCAGGGCGAAGCCAACGGTGATGATGGAATTGCAGCCCTGCTGCACCATGGAGGTGACGTTGGAGTTGTACTGGTCTGCGCCGTTCGATTCAGCATCCTTGATGGTAATGCCGTAGTCCTCTTCAGCGGCCTTCAGGCCGTTGTAGGAGTTCTCGTTAAAGGACTTATCGTCGAAGCCGCCCTCGTCAGAAACGATGCAGGACATGTAGTCGGAGTTCTCAGCGTTATCAGATGCTGATTCCTCGGGAGCAGCACCGCAGCCTGCCAGAAGCAGGGCTGAGATACCCAGAAGTGAACCGGTTGCTGCAAAGCGTGAGCGAGTAGCCATTGGAGCTATCCCTTCGTGTGTGTACAGAAGTTTCGAGCGACCTTAAATAAGCAGACTGATGCTGTTACCGAGCGGTAACCTGTCTTCGAAACCGTGTTTTGAGATACGCGACTCATTCTACTGTGTCCCACGCGAAAAAACCGGATATCCCCTACCCATAATTGCTGGAAGAGCGAAACTGTTCTGCCGACAGGCGCGCGGTTTCCCAGCGCACAGCCCGCAGGGCGGCAGTGGCCATCACCGCCACACCAAAGCCGATAGCGCGCTCGTCCGGGGCATAATCCCCCTGGTGGATATCGTAGACGGGCCCTCCCGGGGTGTGGGTGCCCAGCCGTATCATGGTGCCGGGTACCTCCTGGAGCATCCAGGCAAAGTCCTCTCCGCCCATAGACTGCTCCACCAGCACAATTGAATCCTCCCCCAGCTCCTGGCGGGCAGCGTTTTCAACCATAGCTGTCTCATCTTCGGTATTGACCACCGGCGGAACACCGCGAATATGCTCCACCTCTACCTCCACACCGTAGGGGGCGGCGACCTGCTCAATCACCTGGTCAAGAATTTCACCGGCCCGATACCAGGCATCGGCGTCCAGGCAGCGCATGGTTCCCGCCATAAAGCCCTCAGAGGGAATAGCGTTGGGGGCAACCCCCGCCTCAATCTGGCCCCAGGCCACCAAAATACCCGAGCGCACATCCACCAGACGAGACAGCACCGCGGGAACGTTAATGGCAATCTGGCTCATGGCATAGATGAGGTCTTCGGTCAGGTGCGGGCGGGAGGTGTGCCCGCCGTGGCCGCGCAGTTTAATCTTGATGGTGTCAGAGGCAGAGGTAATCGCCCCGATACGGGTACCGATCTTGCCCACCTCAACCTTGGGCTCGCAGTGCAGGGCAAAGGCGCGCGGAATCCCATGGAGCACGCCCTGGGAAATCACCTGGACGGCGCCGCCGGGCAGCTGCTCTTCCGCCGGCTGGAAGATAATCCGCACGGTGCGGGAAAGCGGCATCTCGGCATCAATCTCGTGCAGGGCCAGGGCAACTCCGAGCATCACGGTCTGGTGAATATCGTGGCCGCAGGCGTGCATAACGCCGGGGTTCTGGGAGGCGTAGGGCAGACCGGTCTGCTCAAGAATCGGCAGGGCATCAATATCGGCCCGCAGAGCAACCGCAAAGGGCCCCCTACCCAGATCCACATAACAGCCGGTGCCTTCAAGGAGTACCGGGTTCATACCCGCCTCGCGCAGACGGTGATAGATACGCTGAGTAGTTTGGTGTTCTACAAAGCTCAGCTCCGGGTTCTGGTGAACTTCCCGGCGGAAATCAATAAGCTCGGGGAGGATCTTTTGGATCCGGGGGCCCATAACCGGGCCTTTAGAATCGAGCAGGGTTGCAAGAGATGGATGAGCCATGCTTTCTAATGTAGCGCGATTATAGAGGCCGGGTAAAAAATCAGTGGCTATTACGCATCGGCTACATTGTTACCGTTTATGACATAGACGGGCCCGGCTCCCCTATCGAGAGAGCCGGGCCCGGTGTAACCGTGTGCTCTTACTTAGAAAGCGCGAGCAACAATTGCCTGCTTGACCTCAGCGATTGCCTTGGTGATCTGAATACCACGGGGGCAAGCCTCGGTGCAGTTGAAGGTGGTGCGGCAGCGCCAAACACCTTCCTTGTCGTTGAGAATCTCCAGTCGCATATCGCCGGCGTCATCGCGGGAGTCGAAGATGAAGCGGTGCGCGTTGACGATTGCTGCCGGACCGAAGTACTGGCCGTCGGTCCAGAAGACCGGGCAGGAAGAGGTGCATGCTGCGCAGAGAATGCACTTGGTGGTGTCGTCAAAACGCTCGCGGTCTTCAACCGACTGGTAGCGCTCGCGCTCAGGCTCGTGACCATCGTTGACCAAGAAGGGCATGATTTCGCGGTAAGCCTGGAAGAAAGGCTCCATATCCACAATCAAGTCCTTCTCACAGGGCAGACCCTTAATGGGCTCAATGGTAATGGGCTTGGAGAGGTCAAGATCCTTCAGCAGGGTCTTGCAGGCCAGGCGGTTACGGCCGTTAATGCGCATAGCGTCTGAGCCACAGACACCGTGGGCGCAGGAACGGCGGAAAGACAGCGAGCCGTCAATCTCCCACTTGACCTTGTGCAGAATATCCAGCACTCGGTCGGTACCGTACATCTGCACCTTGAACTCATCCCAGTGAGCCTCTTCAGAGAGCTCAGGGTTGTAGCGGCGGATCTGAACGGTCACATCGAAGGTCTTAATACCTTCAGCGCCGCCCTTCTCAGAGGCAATCTCAACCTTTGATTCTGGTTCGCGTGCTTCAAAATCAGCCATTTTAGTACTTACGCTCCATCGGTTCGTAGCGGGTAAAGACCACGGGCTTGGTGTCAAAACGCATACCCGAGATACCCTCGAATTCTGATTCTGCGTCCATGTAAACCATGGAGTGCTTCATGAAGTTTTCGTCATCGCGGTTGGGGAAATCCTCGCGGAAGTGACCACCGCGAGATTCCTGGCGGTGCAGGGCGGCAACAGACATCACCTTGGCCAGCTGCAGCAGGAAGCCCAGCTCCATTGCCTCAAGCAAGTCGAGATTGAAGCGCTTGCCCTTGTCCTGAACAGAGATGTTCTCGTAGCGAGCCTCGAGCTTCTCGATGGTTGCAATGGCGTTGCGGATGGTCTCTTCGGTGCGGAAGACCTGCATGTCGGCGTCCATGACCTCCTGCAGTTCCTTGCGGATCTCGCCCACCTTCTCGGTGCCCTGGCCGTCGAGCAGCTTGTTCAGAGCGGCAACGGTGGCGTCAGCGGCGTCGTCGGGAATGGGCAGGAAGTCCGCAGTGGCGGCGTACTCGGAGGCAAAGATGCCCGCGCGCTTACCGAAGACGTTGATGTCCAGCAGAGAGTTGGTGCCCAGGCGGTTTGAACCGTGAACGGAAACGCAGGCTACCTCGCCCGCTGCGTAGAGGCCGGGGATGGTCTCTTCAGAGTTGGCGTAGACCTCAGCCTTGATGTTGGTGGGAATACCACCCATCGCGTAGTGGGCGGTGGGGAACACCGGCACGGGCTCGGTGTAGGGCTCAACACCCAGGTAGGTGCGGGCGAACTCGGTAATATCGGGCAGCTTGGCGTCGATATGTGCCGGTTCCAGGTGGGTCAGATCAAGCAGAACGTAGTCCTTGTTGGGGCCACAGCCGCGACCCTCGCGCACCTCATTGGCCATAGAACGAGCCACGATATCGCGCGGTGCCAGGTCTTTAATGGTGGGTGCGTAACGCTCCATGAAGCGCTCACCCTCGGAGTTACGGAGAATACCGCCCTCACCGCGGGCAGCCTCGGAAACCAGAATACCCAGGCCAGCCAGACCGGTCGGGTGGAACTGAACGAACTCCATGTCTTCCAGCGGAATACCGTTGCGCAGGGCGATTGCCATGCCGTCGCCGGTCAGGGTATGTGCGTTGGAGGTGGTCTTGAAAATCTTGCCACAACCGCCGGAGGCGAAGATAACCGACTTGGCCTGGAAGACGTGCACATCGCCGGTGGCCAGGTCGTAGGTGACGACGCCGGCGGGACGACGCACGCCGTTTTCGTCTTCGACCATCACCAGATCGAGCACGTAGTACTCGTTGAAGAACTCAACGTTGTGCTTGACGCAGTTCTGGTAGAGGGTCTGCAGAATCATGTGGCCGGTGCGGTCTGCTGCATAGCAGGCGCGGCGCACGGGAGCCTTACCGTGATCACGGGTGTGGCCACCGAAACGGCGCTGGTCGATACGACCCTCGGGGGTACGGTTGAAGGGCAGACCCATGCGCTCCAAATCGAGCACCGCGTCAATGGCTTCCTTGGCCATAACCTCAGCGGCGTCCTGGTCTACCAGGTAGTCGCCACCCTTAATGGTGTCAAAGGTGTGCCACTCCCAGTTATCTTCCTCAACGTTAGCCAGTGCCGCGCACATACCACCCTGAGCCGCACCGGTGTGGGAACGGGTGGGGTAGAGCTTGGAGATAACAGCGGTTCGCGCACGCTGGCCAGCCTCGATAGCTGCGCGCATGCCGGCGCCACCAGCGCCGATAATCACTACATCGTACTTATGTACCTGCATTGAATAATGCTCTTTTCTAAATTTTGTTCAGTGGCTAATTACGGAGCGGGGCAGAAGGATGCCAGCAGGCTGGGATCAGCGTTGGGCGGGCAGGGATCGAAGGTGAAGATCACCAGGGTGCCCACCAGCAGGATGAAAGCTGATGCCAGGTAAAGAATGGTCTTCAGAGTAACGCGGGTGCGATCTTTCTCTGCGTAGTCCATGATGATGGTGCGAATACCGTTGGTACCGTGCAGCATAGCCAGCCACAGCAGCAGCAGGTCCCAGACCTGCCAGAAGGGGTTGGCCAGCTTTCCACCCACGAAGCCGAAGTCGATAGCGTGTACACCACCGGGCTGCATCAGGTTCACAAAAAGGTGACCGAAAATCAGCACCACCAGCAGAACGCCGGAGAAGCGCATGAAGAGCCAGGCGTACATCTCGGAGTTGTTGCGCTTGGAGGAGGAACGGTTGTACTTCACACCGTTGACAGTGGTGTCTTTGCTACGGGGAACAGAGACCTTTGCTTTAAGAGGAGTAGCCATGATCTATTAGCCTCCGAAGACATTCATGAAGTGGCGGATAACGAACGGTACCATCACAACAACCCAAAGAATCAGAACAGCCCAGAGCATCTTAATCTGGTTCTTTGCGCCGTCTTTCCAGAAGTCCACCAGAATAATGCGAATGCCGTTGAAAGCGTGGTAGACGATTGCCGCTACCAGCACGGCCTCGCCCAAGCCCATGATGGGGTTCTTGTAGACTTCCATGACTGCGTTGTATGCCTCGGGCGACACGCGCACCATTGCGGTGTCAAGCACATGCACCAGCAGGAAGAAGAAAATTGCGATACCGGTAATACGATGAGCAACCCAAGACCACATGCCGTGACGGCCGCGATAGAGGGTGCCCTTTGAGTTACTAGGCACTGAATGACCTCCCTGAATAGCTGACCCGGTGAGCACCTTATTTTCAGGGGCATCACAGCACCGAACTCAGCCTTGAAAAAGTTTCCAACTAAAGAAAAAGAGTACCAGGTTACACTGACCTTTACTGACAGAGCGTAGTTAAGCGCAAGCCCCTAAAACCGGCTTAATTAGGGAAAATTTTTGTACCCAAATCGGCTTCTTTGCCGATATTATGCGGAGCTTTAAAAGACCCCTGCTTCAGAACGTGACGAGCGTCTGAGATTATTTAAGAAAACTTTTCCAATTTATGACGCAAAAATCGGTATTCTATTACAGATGAAAACAGCACTAGAACGGTTTTACCCGTTGATTCCGGCGGGCGGAGTCGGCTCCCGCCTCTGGCCACTCTCACGGGCGAACGCACCCAAGTTTTTGCTCGACCTCACCGACAACGGCTCCTCACTACTGCGCCAGACCTATGACCGCCTGATTGATTTAGCCAGCGGTTCCGTGATGGTTGTGACCGGTGAAGCTCACGCCAACGCGGTAACCCAGCAGATCAGTGAGCTGCGCGGCTCCGACCTGGTACTTGAGCCCTCTCCGCGGGATTCCGCCGCAGCGATTGGGTTAGCCTGCGCTATTTTGCACCGCCGCGACCCCGAGGCGATTATCGGTTCCTTCGCAGCGGATCATGTGATTGACCCGGTAGATGAATTTCAGAAAGTGGTGCGCGAAGCGGTGGAGACCGCCGCCACCGGCAAAATCGTTACCATCGGAATCACCCCCACCGAGCCCTCCACCGCCTTTGGCTACATCAAGGCTGGGGAAAGCCTCGGTATTGAGGCGGCTCCCTCCGCCCTGGCGGTTGAGTCTTTCGTGGAAAAGCCCGATGCCCGCACCGCTGCCGACTACGTTGCCAGTGGTGACTTTACCTGGAACGCCGGCATGTTCGTTGCCCCCGCCGAGCTCATGCTCCAGCACCTCCAGGCCAAAGAACCCAAGCTCTACGAGGGCATTATGAAAATCGCCGACTCCTGGGACACCCCCAACCGCGACGACGTCATGCATTCCATCTGGCCCACCCTGCCTAAAACCGCCATTGACTACGCAGTGGCTGAGCCAGCGGCAGCCGCCGGCGATGTGGCGATGGTGCCCGGTTCATTTACCTGGGACGACGTGGGAGATTTTGACGCCGTTGCGCGGCTCGACCAGGAAAAGTCGGGCAAGACAGTGACCATTCTGGGTGAAAAGGCCAACGTGATGCTCGAAGATTCCTCGGGAATCGTGGTGGCGAACAGCAACCGGCAGATTTCTGTGATTGGCATGGACGGGGTGGTGGTGGTTGACACCGAGGACGCCCTGCTGGTGACCACCCGCGAGAATGCCCAGCTGGTCAAAAATACCGTGAGCAGCCTCAAGGAACTGGATCTCACCGAGCTCCTCTAGGTCCCGCTTTCAACCCGCTCCCCCGAAGCTACGGAGGGGCGGGTTTTTGTGTGCCCAAAATCCGGATATGAGGCAAATCTGCGCCCCACCCGGGTGTCAGTACACCTGTGTTCCCTGGGTACACATCTAGATGTGTACCCAGGGAACACAGGTGTACTTTTGGTCTCTCAACCGGGCTTTGCGTGTGCCTTTGGTCTACCCGCAGGAATCTAGGTGTACCGAGAGCTTGTTTCAGCTCAAAATCCAGGCATGGCCCATATCGCAGGTGCTGGATTTTTGGGTGGTAAAGCGTTGAGGCTAGCTTGTGGGGCCAGTTGCCTTGTCTTTGCTGAAGAGTGGGGCTGCGGAGGACACAGATTTGTCCTATAGCCCGTTTTTGTACCCCAATTCCCTACCTATCTTAATTATGCAAATGATTCTCATTTAGGTTATGGTGGAAAAATGGATATAAGACACCGTTTTCTCTCCTCAGCAGCCCTGCTCTCTGCCGCCTCCCTCGCCCTGGTCGGGTGCAGTGCGGCAAACAACAGCTCAAGCAACGAAAGCTCCCCGGCAGCTTCGACCTCAGCTTCAGCTGAAGCCGCCCCCATCAAAGAGGGAAGCACCCTCTCCTCCCGCATCGCGCTGACCTATGACGGCGGCGTCATGACCGTAGACGCCCGCAAAATGGAACTCATCAACACCGTTGAAAAAGAGGGCTTCTTGCGCCTCAAC
The DNA here is from genome assembly GCF_014635585.1 of Rothia aerolata. GTDB lineage: Bacteria > Actinomycetota > Actinomycetes > Actinomycetales > Micrococcaceae > Rothia > Rothia aerolata. The sequence goes on along the minus strand of NZ_BMDC01000002.1, from coordinate 83,537 downwards.
CCCGCCGGGGATAACCGACACATGACCATTGCCGACGGTTCCAGCTACAGCGTGATGGACATGGGTGTTTGGGAGCAGCCCCACGGCGACCACAACCACATTTACACCACCGAACCCACCCTCTCTCAGCTGACTTTCGATGCCGACCACACCGGCCACGTCATCAACGATTTTGGCCGTACCGCCATGTTTGCTGACGGCACCGGTAGCTTTGAAATCTTTGACCCTCTCAAGCTGACCGGCGAGGATTCCCATACCGCCACCGAGCTGGAGACCAGCTCCGTCAACCTGCCCGAGCCCCACCACGGTTTTGCCATTCCGCTGGAGAATGACGAGTACCTTGTTGCGGTGGGCAATGAGGACGAGCGCTCCGGTGCAGCTGTGGTGGATGCCGAGGGTAAAACCGTGACCGAGAACGACCAGTGCCCCGGGATTCACGGTGAGGCGATTGCAGCCGACGGCGCAATTACCATCGGCTGTGAAAACGGAACTCTCATCTATCAGAACGGTGAGTTCACCAAGGTAGATTCTGAAGAGGACTACGCACGCTTGGGCAACCAGGCAGGCGACCCCGATTCTCCGGTGGTGCTGGCCGACTACAAGACAGACAAGGATGCCGAGCTAGAGCGCCCCGAGCAGTTCTCCCTCATTGACACCGCCCAGAAGTCCATTCAGAAGGTTCAGCTTCCCGAGGGTGTCTCCTACACCTTCCGCTCCCTGGCCCGCGGCCCCGAGGGTGAGGCCCTGCTACTGACCACCGACGGTAAGCTGCGCTTCTACGACCAGAACACCGGCGAAGAACTGGGCAATATCGACCTCATGGATCAGTGGGAGGAGTCAGAGGTCTGGCAGGAGCCCCGCCCGGCAATCTGGGTTGATGACGACGTCGCCTACGTGACCGATCCCAGCCAGAAGAAGCTCATCGGCGTATCGCTGAAAAACATTGCCTCCGATGAAGCAGAAGTCTTTGGCGAGCTCGACCTACCCGAGACCCCCAACGAAATCAACGGCGTTACGGGTAAGGCACCCGAAGGTGCCGAAGAGTCCCACACCGACCACTAAACCAGTTCAAGCATTCTGAGAAAATTCCACCGCTGCCCGTCGAAGCAGGATACTCTCAACCGTTCCACGGTGAAAGAGGCCAGCTCGGCGGGTAGCTCTTTAAAATCTTCCAGAGATTGTTCAAGGGCCGCCGAGGAAAGGTTATGTCCCAGGGTCACGTGGGGCACATAGTCAAAGGGGGTGGCAGAAGGCCCGAGGTAGTTCTGGCACAGCTGGTGTAGCCGTGTCAGGTGGCTCGCCCCCTGTCTAATCGTCAGGAAAGAGACGGGGCTGACGGGTAAGAAGGTGGACGGCGCTCCCAGGCTAATCTGCACCGGCCCCAGGGCGGCGGCGTCCTGCTGAAGGCGCGGCCACACCGAAGCATCACAGCCCGCCTCAGCCCCCACGAAAACCGTTACATGGCCGTGAGTAGCAGTGGGGTATGCCCCCTGGTTCAGCTGCCAGCTACGAATTCGCCCACCCAGCGCAGGCGGAAGATCAGCGACTACACTGACGTAGCGCTGCCCCTGCACAAGAGTGGGCGAATTGCCAATCATGGAACTATTCTAGAGCTCAACCGGCTGCTGAAAGCCCACTGCCTCGTAGACGTTCTTGAGGGTCACCGAAGCGATCTCGCGGGCTTTGGCGGCACCGGTTGCCAGAAGACGGTCAAGTTCGGCGGGGTCTTCAAGAAGCTCGAGGGCGCGCTGGCGAATGGGCGCAAGCTGCTCGGTGGCTAGCTCAGCCAAATCAACCTTGAGGTGGCCGTACATCTTGCCCTCGTAACGGGCCACAATCTCGTCAATGCTCTCCCCGCTCAGCGCCGAGTAGATAGTCAGCAGGTTAGAGACGCCGGGCTTGGCCTCGCGGTCAAAAGCAATCACAGAACCGTCGTCGGTCACCGCAGACTTAATCTTCTTGGCGGTCTTCTTGGGCTCGTCCAGCAACCAGATAATGCCCTTGTCAGTCTCGGCCGACTTACTCATCTTTGAGGTGGGGTTCTGCAGGTCGTAGATCTTGGCGGAGTCCTTCATAATCTTGCCCTCGGGCACAATGAAGGTGGTGCCAAAGCGCGAGTTGAAGCGCTGGGCGAGGTTACGGGTCAGCTCCAGGTGCTGGCGCTGGTCTTCGCCCACCGGAACCTGGTCTGCCTGATAAATCAGGATGTCGGCTGCCATGAGAATGGGGTAGGTAAAGAGGCCCACCGAGGCGGAATCCACGCCGTTCTTGGCAGACTTATCTTTGAACTGGGTCATACGAGATGCTTCACCAAAACCGGTAATGCAGTTGAGAACCCAGGCCAGCTGCGCGTGCTCGGGAACCTGGGACTGGGCGAAGAGGGGCGAAACCTCGGGGTCAATGCCAGCAGCAATGTACTGGGCAGCAGCTACCCGGGTTCGCTTCTGCATCTCAGCGGGATCCTGAGGAACAGTAATCGCATGCATATCGGGAATAAAGAACATCGACTCGGAGTCTTCGTTCTGCATATTCACCCAGTTGCGCACCGCACCGATGTAGTTACCCAGATGCAACGAATCAGCCGAGGGCTGGGCCCCAGAGAAAACCCGGGGCACACCGGCGGAGGCGTTAGGAATCAGGCTACGGTCAATCTTTTCTTCTGCCACAATAAATCCTTTAGTTCTTTGCTTCTTTGACCATGCCCATGCCATTGGCGGCGGTGGTCTTAATGGTGTCGATAGCGCGGTCAATCATGCCCTCGGCGTCATCACCGGGAGTAGCGCGCTGCTCTTCAATCACCTTGGTCTGTACCTGAATAATCTGAAAGCTGTGTGCCAGCTTGTCGTCCAGCATAGAATCTTCTTCAGCGCGGCGGCTACGAGCCAGCTCTTCAAAACGCTGTTGAGACGACTTAGCCTGGCGGTTGACCAGGCTCGCCAGGTAGACGGCCACGCCCAGCCAGGCGAGGATGATACCGGCAACGATCCAGCCCAAAACGGACTCTTCGGAGCGAGCAGAAATAATCGCAACGATAAAGAGGGCCAAAAGAATGATGCCGCCCAAAGCAGCACCGGTGATGGCCATAGTGGTGGTCTGGGACTTTGACTTCTGTGAACCGGTAGATTGCATAGGCACCATTATGCCAAAGGTAGTCGGCTGCTCCCCCACTGGGCCTGTGCTTGTTACTTCACACAGACCCTCTCGGCGAGCCGAAAAACCCGCTGGCGTATGATTCTTTTATGACCGATGAGACCGCAACCACACGAACCCCCAAGTATGTGCAGCTAGCCCAGCACCTCTACGACACGATGATATCGGTCGGCCAGCCCCACGAGCTTCTACCCACCGAGCGGGATTTACAGCAGGCCCACGGGGTGAGCCGCGATACCGTGCGGCGAGCAATAGCCCTCTTGAGCCAGAAACAGCTGGTCTATAACGTTCAGGGGTCGGGCACCTACATCGCTGCGCAAAACTCTACAGTCAAAAGCCCCTCACTGGTCTCCTTCACCGAAGATATTGAAGCCCGCGGAATGACGCCGGCCACCACCACGCTCTCCTGCCATATGGTGCCTGCCCCCACGGCTGCCCAGCGCGACCTCGGTTTAGAAGCCGACTCCAAGGTTATTAAAATTGTCAGGCTCCGCTGGGCCAACGGTGCCCCCATCGCTTTAGAGACCGCCCACTTTATTCCCGAAGCCTTCTCCCGGGTCGAGCCCGAGTTCTCCACCTCCCTGGACTCTCAGCTTGCCAGTAGCGGCTATCGGATTGAACGGGCCACCCAGCGTATCAGCGCCACCAACCTCACCGCCGCAGAGGCAGAGCAGCTTGCTCTGCCCCAGGGCGCAGCGGCACTGGTGGTGGAGAGGGTCGGCTTCACCCGGGCTGGACAGGCCATTGAAACCACCAGGGCCCTCTATCGCGCTGACCGCTACGACTTCGAACTTGACCTCGCCCGCCCCTAGACGCGGCGGCGGCGTCCTAAGACTTCGCCTCATCAGGCGAAACTGACAGCGCCTGCTGGAAAATCTTTTGAATATCCTCCGCCGACGAGGCCGAGTAGGCCTCCCCGCCAATCTGCGGAGCTAACGCCTCAAGGGCCTGCATATTGGCATCTTGAGAAATTCCAATCAACACAAAATAGACCGGATTCTCAGGATCCTGCTCCCGCTGAATCGCCTCGATGAGTTCGTCAGTGGGATAGTCGGACTGGTCGGTATTCTCACCGTCAGTCAGCACCACCACGGTGTTGGTAGAGTCTGCCTCATAGTTCTCTTTAACTTCTCGGAAGGCAGCGAGCAGGGTGTCATTGAGACCGGTCAGCGAATCAGGGTAGGGCTTAATGGCCTGGGCCTTTTCAAGAATCAAATCCCGCTGGGTGGTTCCGTTGACATCGGTTTCAAGATTCCGAATAGGAACAATCTCTCGATAGTCGGTCTTCTGGCCGTCTTCCTCCCCAATATCGTAGGCGAAGCTCCACACGCCAAGCGAGTCTCGGGCAGGGAAAAGCTGGGCGCCCGCCAGCACAGACTCTAGGGTGACATCCATGCGAGTCTTCCCCTCATTGCCCAGCTCCCAGCCCATAGAACTTGAGGAATCGATAGCCACCAGGGCGTTCAGCGGCGCCGACTGAATCAGGTAAGACCTCCAGGTGCTAGAGACCACCGACGGGTCGGTCTCGTTCAGGGTCTTGACCTTCACCGCGGGCGAGTCGGCCAGCTCATTACCCTCGGAAGTGCGTAGGCCTACCTGTTCCAGGGCTTCTTTGCCTTCCTGACTAGCAACAAAAGACGAAATCTTATCGGCGGCCTGACCGATGGTGTGGTTGGTACCGCTGCCCACGGTGGGCTGATACATGGGATAGTTCAGCTCGGTAGTACCAGAATCAGGAACCTGGGCGGTGAGCTGAGAGTCAGGATTATCCTGCTTATAACGCACAAAATCAGCCTCGGTGGCGATGGTAGAGGCAATCTTTCCCTCTTCAACGCTCCTCATCCCCTCTTGCGCCGTCTGAGCAGGCGAATCTACCCCGATGGTCTGAGCCCGCAGGCCTGTGGCAGAGGTCAGCTCATTGGGTTTAGTCTCACCGTCGCTGACCTCAACCGAAGCGTTCATGAGGGATGCGAAAGCCCCCGAATCTGCCCGAGGGTCGCCCATCGCCACATTGGCGTTATCGGCCAAAACCTTGTTCCAGGTGGGGTAGTTAGTCTCTTCTGAAGAAACAATCACAGCTGGCGACTTGGCCAAAGAGTCAGACTTAGTCACCATATCGGCCTTACCAGCCAGCGCCAGCTCCGCCCGAGTCGTGGAATCGGGAATCCACAGGTTAGGGGCAGACTTGCCCTTGATAATCTGGGTCGCAACATCATTGGCAGAAGAATTGTGCGAGACCGCTAGGGTAATGCAGTCATCGGGATCCACCGGAATCTGCTCCAGCACCTTCGCCATAGCATCGGTGGTTGCCACGGTCACCCGTTGGGTGGTGGTACAAGAACTCGGTATAGCCTGAGGATTCGCGGTATGAGAGTCAGGCGAGCTAAGACTGTAGGCTAGAATTCCGCCGCTGAGCAAAACTATTCCGGCACCGCCAAGAGCTGCCCAGGTGCGGTTGTTCTTCTTTCGCTGGGCTTCGCGTGCTTCGCGGCGCGATTGAGCATTCCCCATAAGTTGCCCTTTCACGCTGAAGTGTGAATGCGCCGAGGCGCAGTATTTTCTGGTGTTAGTTGCAAACCCGCGTTTCCCCTCGCACGTTTACGGCTTCAGTCTAGCAAGACTTAGCAGGAGCTTCTTTAAAACATCAGGGACTCTGCGAGTAATTCTGTGGTGTATGGGTAGAGCTCACCTAAAATCGAGAAGAGGACTGGTCTCCACCGAGCAGAATCTTCGCGCGAAAAATTCTCACGCGCTATACATTGACAACCGAAAGGACGTTGCATGACCAACGTACAGTCAGTTTTCAACCTGCCTCTTGCCGAGGTTGATCCCGAGGTTGCTGAAGCGATTAACAAAGAACAGCATCGCCAGCAGAACACCCTGGAAATGATTGCCTCCGAGAACTTCGTTCCGCGGGCGGTTCTTGAGTCCCAGGGGTCAGTTTTGACCAACAAATACGCTGAAGGCTACCCGGGACGACGCTACTACGGCGGTTGCGAGTACGTTGACATTGTTGAGACCCTCGCTATCGAACGCGCCAAGCAGGTCTTCGGCGCTGAGCACGCCAACGTTCAGCCGCATTCCGGCGCCCAGGCAAACACCGCCGTTATGCAGGCCCTTCTCCAGCCCGGCGACACCCTCATGGGCCTCTCCCTGGCCCACGGCGGCCACCTCACCCACGGCATGAAGCTCAATGTCTCCGGCAAGCTCTACAACATCGTTGCCTACGGTGTAGACGAAGAAACCGGCCGCGTAGATATGGAAGAAGTGCGCAAGCTGGCGCAGGAGCACAAGCCCAAGGTGATTATCGCCGGTTGGTCGGCCTACACTCGCCAGCTCGACTTTGCCGCCTTCCGCGAGGTAGCCGACGAGGTCGGTGCCTACCTCTGGGTTGATATGGCCCACTTTGCCGGTCTGGTAGCGGCAGGTCTGCACCCCAACCCGGTGCCCCACGCTGATGTTGTTTCATCCACCGTGCACAAGACCATCGGTGGCCCCCGCTCCGGCTTCATTCTCTGCAAGGAAGAGCTCAAGAAGAAGATTGATTCGGCAGTCTTCCCCGGCCAGCAGGGCGGCCCCCTCATGCACGTGATCGCAGCTAAGGCAACCGCTTTCAAGATTGCCGGCTCCGAAGAGTTCAAGGATCGCCAGAAGCGCACCCTCGAGGGCGCCCAGATTATCGCCGAGCGCCTAACCCAGAAGGACGTCGCTGAGGCGGGCGTGAAGCTTATCTCCGGCGGTACCGAGGTACATCTGGTGCTGGTTGATTTGGTCAATTCTGAGCTCAACGGTAAGGAAGCCGAAGACCTGCTGCATGAGGCAGGCATTACCGTCAACCGCAACGCCGTGCCCAACGACCCTCGCCCGCCCATGGTGACCTCCGGCCTGCGCATCGGCACCCCGGCCCTGGCCACCCGCGGTTTTGACGCCGAGGCTTTCACCGAGGTTGCAGACATTATTGCCGAGACCCTCAAGCCCGGTGTGGACGTCGCCTCCCAGCGCAAGCGCGTAACCGCCCTGTGCGAGAAGTTCCCCCTCTACTCCGGTATTGAGGAGTGGTAAGCATGCCGCAGATTCTCGACGGCAAGGCGACCGCAGCCCAGATTAAAAGCGAGCTGGCCGAGCGTATCGCGGCGCTGAAGGAAAAGGGAATCACCCCCGGTCTGGGTACCGTGCTGGTGGGCGATGACCCCGCCTCCCACTCCTACGTGGCTGGCAAGCACCGCGACTGTGCCGAGGTAGGCATTGCCTCCATCAAGGTGGAGCTGCCCGAGTCCACCACCCAGGAGGAGCTCGAGGCTGAAATTGAGAAGCTTAACAATGACCCTGCCTGCACCGGCTACATTGTGCAGCTTCCCCTGCCCAAGCACATTGATACCAACCGTATTCTCGAGCTGATCGACCCCGACAAGGACGCCGACGGCCTTCACCCCACCAACCTGGGTCGCCTGGTGCTTAACGCCGGCGGAGACATTGACTCTCCCCTGCCCTGCACCCCCAACGGCGTCATTGAGCTCATCACCCGCCACGGGCTGGACCTCAACGGCAAAACCGTGGCTGTCTTCGGTCGCGGCGTAACCGTGGGCCGCCCCCTGGGGTTGCTCTTGACCCGCAAGAACGTCAACGCCACCCCCACCCTGGTGCACACCGGTACTGCCGATGTTGCCGGGGCTCTGCGCGCAGCCGACGTGATTGTTGCCGCCGTGGGCCAGCCCCACATTGTGACCGCAGATATGGTCAAGGACGGCGCTATTCTGCTGGACGTGGGAGTCTCCCGTATCGAAGACCCCGAGACCGGTAAGAAGAAGCTCACCGGCGACATTAGCCCCGAGGCTGCCGAGAAGGCGTCCTGGGTCTCGCCCAATCCCGGCGGAGTGGGCCCGATGACCCGCGCTATGCTGCTGGTCAACGTGGTGCAGGCTGCCGAGCGTGCCGCTGCCTAGGTAATGCGGAGTTAGTTCAGTACACCTTTATTCCTGAGGGAAAAGTTCGGTACACAGGGAGAGCCCCAGTACACATATAGATGTGTACTGGGGCTCTCCCTGTGTACCGAAGTGTTGAGCTCGAGATATGGGGACGGCGCGGTGGTAGCTGGCACCGGTTAGCAGGCACGGGGAGCCTCAACGCGCCGTATGGACTGAAGCACCGCCCCAAGCCCCTCGGGCTTGCGGCGGCGTTGAGGGAATCAGGCGCTAGAGGCTTCCCGTGGTTGACCCCAGGCTCCGAGCATTATCCCAGTACCCGCGCCCCTGAGTTCTAGTGGAAGAAGTGGCGCGCTCCCGTGGTGTACATGGTCACGCCAGCGGCCTTGGCAGCCTCGATAACCTCTTCATCGCGGATGGAGCCGCCGGGCTGCACCACGGCGCGCACGCCGGCGTCCAGCAGCACCTGCAGACCGTCGGCGAAGGGGAAGAAGGCATCAGATGCCGCCACGGCGCCGCGGGCGCGTTCTTCATCGCCTGCTAGGGTGTTGGCGCGTTCTACGGAGAGCTTGCAGGAGTCTACGCGGTTGACCTGCCCCATGCCGATGCCCACGGCGGCGCCGTCATTGGCCAGCAGAATCGCGTTGGACTTGGCGGCGCGCAGTGCCCGCCAGGCGAAGGCGAGGTCTGCCAGGGTTTTCTCGTCGGCAGCTTCGCCGGCTACCAGCTGCCAGTTGACGGGGTCGTCGCCGGAGGCCTGCATGCGGTCTGCCTCTTGAATCAGCGCACCGCCGGAGATAGCGCGGTATTCGAGGGCGTCGCGGCCAAAGTTTTCGGGCAGCTGCAGAATTCGCAGGTTCTTCTTGGTCTGGAGGATTTCCAGTGCTTCTGCGCTAAAGGAGGGGGCGATGATAACCTCGGTGAAGATGCCCTTGACAGTCTGAGCCATTGCCGCGGTGACCTCGCGGTTTGCCGCGATCACGCCGCCGTAGGCTGAGAGGGGGTCGCAGGCGTGGGCCTTGGCGTGGGCGTCTGCAATGGCGTCTTCTGCACCGGGGCTGGCGACAGCGATACCGCAGGGGTTGTTGTGCTTGATAATCGCTACCGCAGGCTCATCGAAATCGTAGGCGGCGCGCAGGGCGGCGTCGCCGTCCACGTAGTTGTTGTAGCTCATGGCCTTACCGCCAAGCAGCTTCGCCTGAGCAATGCCGGGGGCAGCCGCGGAATCGGTGTAGAGGGCACCTGCCTGGTGGGGGTTCTCGCCGTAGCGCAGAGACTCTGCCAGCTGGTAGGAGTGGCCGGCGAAAGGGGCCCACGCCTTTTCCTCGTCTGTCTCAAACTGAGCTGAAGTCCAGGTGGCCACCGCGGTGTCGTAGGCTGCGGTGTGGGCAAAGGCCGCTGCCGCCAGGGCGCGACGCTGCTTGAGGTCAAAGCCACCGGACTGTGCCGCCGCCACGACGTCATCATAGCGGGCGGGGTCAACCACCACGGCCACGGCGTCGTGGTTCTTTGCTGCCGCGCGCACCATGGAGGGGCCGCCGATGTCAATCTTCTCGATAATGGCATCCTGGTCAGCACCCGATGCCACGGTCTCTACAAAGGGGTAGAGGTTAACAATCACCAGGTCAAAGGGCTCAATCTCAAGCTCCTTGAGGGTATCAATGTGCTCCTGCTTGCGGCGGTCAGCCAGAATACCGGCGTGGACGCGCGGGTGGAGGGTCTTCACGCGGCCCTCCAAGCACTCGGGAAAGCCGGTGATGTCTGAAACCTCGGTCACGGGCACGCCAGCAGCAGAAATAGTCGAGGCGGTAGAGCCGGTAGATACAATGTCTACGCCTGCCTCGTGCAGCCCCTTGGCGAGGTCTCCTAGGCCGGTCTTATCGAAAACAGAGATAAGCGCGCGCTTGAACGGTAGGCGGTCGAGCTCAATGAGACTCACAGATACTCCAATTCTTTCGCCCTCGAGGGGCCGGTGGATTGTTTTGTAGAGTGTGAGCCGGTTTGAGCCCCGGCCCCGGGCTAGGATCGTGTGATCCTAAATTTATGGGGCCTCAGGCCGCGCTGGCTAGCTCCGCGATGGTTTTGACCAGCAGCTTGCGCTCTTGAACCTTGATACGTTCGTGCAGGCTTTCTTCGGTGTCGCCGTCTTCAACCGGCACCGCCGCCTGCGCCAGAATGGGGCCGGTGTCTACGCCCGAGTCAACAAAGTGCACGGTCAGGCCGGTAATTTTGACGCCGTGGGCCAGGGCATCGCGCACCCCGTGGGCTCCGGGGAAGGAGGGCAGCAGGGCGGGGTGGGTATTAACGATCCGGTTTTCAAACCGCTTGACCAGATCGGCGTCCACAATCCGCATAAAGCCGGCAAAAATCACGAAATCGGGCTGGTAGCTGGCGATCTGCTCTTCGAGGGCGCGGTTCCAGACCTGCCGGTTTTCAAAGGACGACGGCTGCACCAGGAAGGTCTCGATACCCGCCTTTTCGGCGCGGTCAATGCCGGTACAGGGCTTATCAGCACCCACCGCGGCAATCTCAACCTGGGGCAGGGAGCCCTCGGCAACGGCGTCCATAATGGACTGCAAATTCGTACCGGAGCCAGAAACCATCACAACAATGCGCATAGAAAGCAGTTTACAGCAAGCATCATGGCTCTAGTCAGCCAACATTCCGGGTGTTGGCTGAACTGGGGCATACCCGCAATACCGGGTAACCTTGTGTCTATGCCTGCACAGCCCACTCCCTTCGAAGACCTTCCCGCCCACGAACGCCAGCTGCGTGCCCGCCTGAAAATTTTTACCAGGCTTGCCCTGGGTGCCTCAGTTATCGGCTACGTTCAGATGATGTACTCGGGCTGGTTCATTGTTTCGGCGCTGATATTTCTGCTGGTTGCCCTGGTCTGTGGTCTGCTAGCGCTGGTGACCATGTACCGGCTGAAAGCGAACCCCCTCGACTATGCGCTGATGGGCTTTCTCATGCTGGGCTGCCTCTTTATGGTCTTCAGCGGCAGCGTGCAGCTCATCTTCTTAGACCAGACTAACGCCTACGCCGACTGCCTCAACAACGCCGCCACGCTCTCCCGCCAGGAGCAGTGCAATGTTCAGCTCAAAGATTCCATGCTGGGCGGGGTGCTGCGCACCAACTAGTGACTCCTAGAAGATGATTTACAAGGTGAAGGTAGCCAGCCCGAGAGTGCGGGCCAACCTTCCTAGCTACCCCGCTGGTTCTTTCGGGCCTTGGGTCGGCTAATCACCCTGCCCCGCTTGAGCTTCTGCTGACGCGGTTCGGGTTCCGATTCAGGAGCCGGCTCCTCAACACTTTCCTGCTCATCGGCAACCTGCTCAGGCTGACCATCAGTGTCATTCCAGGGCAGGGCAATCACAGAGGCCGGCTCCGAGGTGACGGTCTCTGACACCTCATCAGAGAAAATCCGGCGCATGGCGAGCACAGAAGCTGATTCCTCGGTAGCTTCGTTTTCCTCAGAGGCCCCTGTTTCTAGAGCAGTCTCGGTTTCTTGAGATGTTTCAACAGCACCCTCTGATTTCTTCTGCTTCTTCGCCTCCGCCCGGGCTTTCTTGCGAGCGGCCCGATCTTCAGCCTTCTGCTTCTTGCGGCGGGCTTTCTCTGCCCGGGCGTCGGTATCTGCAAACCGCTCCAGCTCAGCGGTGGCGTCTTTCTCAAGGAGCGGCGCTAGCGCGAAGCCCAGCACCACACCGAGAGCTATCCAGGCGGCGGTCATGAGCCCCATCCACAGCGGATGGGGGCCAATATCGGTAAACCGCCCCAGTCCCAGCGAACCGTGGGCGAGCCAGCCGATCAGCGCCGTCCACACGCCGGTCAAGAGCCCCACGGCAACCGCCAGCAGCAGGGTGGAGAGGGGCCAGGTAATCCAGCGGAAGCGGATCTTCAGCGAGAGCCACTCATCGAAGTGGTTTTCACCGGCGCGGAAGAACCACCAGCCCGCCAGTGCTCCGGCAAGAATCGGCGCCAGAAGCGCCAGGAAAGAAAAGGGCGGAACCGGCACCGGCATGGCTCCGAGAATGGGCAGGGCAGGCAGGGCTCCCAGGTCAGTCACCTGCAGGTTAGCGGCGGTATCGGTACCAAACGAGAAGCCCGCCCCGGTAGACCAGGCCATAGCCCACACCACGAAATTGGGTATAAAGCCCAGCTGTAAGAGGGTAATCGCCGTATCGCCGATCGCCCCTGCGTGGAGGTTCTGATACAGCGCCAGAATGTCGTTCCAGTTATAAAAAACAGCCAGGGTAAAGAGCAGGGCACCGGCGGCAATGAAACCGAGCAGGGCCACGAAAGAGGACTTAACAACGGTCCACACGTAGGAGCCCGCCCAGCGCGAGTACTGACTGAATTTCGAGACCCATTCGGCGGCGTTAACGCCAATCATCCGAGCCAGTGAACGTGACTCGTACCAGCCTCCACCGATAACCCCCAACAGCACCACCCAGCAGGGAACCAGCGCTGCCAGCAGGGGGTTGGTGGAGGAATACTCACCCGAGACAAAGAGGCTCAAAAGAACCGAAATCAGCATGTAGGCGAGGGCACCTGCAACCGTGGGCACCCAAAACTGGCCCTCATAGGAGGCCTGCGCCAGGCGCCGTCCCGACCTAAAACACAGCGCCAGCGGAATGAGGGTCAGCCCCAGCGGAATCAGGCTGATCGTGCCCGAAATAGCGTCAAAAGCACCGTGTACCGGAATATCCAGGTTCAGCGGAACCCCGTGAATCAGCTGCCAGATTTGGGCAGAAAGACCCGCCACGCTGAGCACATCGCGGTTATCGAAACCGCCCGCCACCCACACGGCAAATAGCAGAATAAAAACGGCCAGCAGAGAGTAGAGCGCGGTCTGGGCTAGCTCAACAACTCCCTGTAGCCACAGGGGCATGGGAATAGAACGCTGGGGCCGGCGGGGTGCGGGGGCTTTGGTGCTGGTACTCATCGTCTTTATCTTGTCACGAACTGGGCCCTATTCAGAACCGCTTGTCTGCTACCTGTAGAAAATCCCCAGAATTTTCAGGGTGATTTTGCCTAAATTCCTGCTTAGACTGGGTTCTATGGCTACTTCTGAGACTTCCCTGCGCGCCTCCTATGTGCTGATTACCGGTGCTTCGTCGGGTATCGGCCTGGAGTTTGCCCGCCAGTATGCGGCGGCGGGCTACTCGCTGGTGCTTTCTGCCCGCAGGCGGCAGCAACTAGAGTCTCTCGCTGAGACTCTGCGCAGCGACTTTGGTGCCGACGTGGAGGTTTTACCCGCCGACCTTTTGAATCAGGACGACGTCGCGCGGCTAATTGCCCGCCTGCAAGAGACCGAGCGGCCGGTGGAGGTTCTGGTAAACAACGCCGGTTTTGGTCTGGGTAAGTCTTTCCATGAGGCTCCGCTAGAGAAGCACCTGGCTCAGGTGGACGTTCTGGCCCGGGTGCCCCTTGCCCTGATGCACACGGCTATTACTTCTATGCTGCCCCGCGGCCGCGGCAAAATTATCAATGTGGCCTCGGTGGCCGCCTTTACCCCCGGCGGCACCTATTCGGCGGTGAAGCGCTTTGTGGTCTCCATAAGTAAGTCAGCCAATATCCAGTACGGTGGGCAGGGGCTGCTGGTAACCGCCGTCTGCCCCGGCCTTACCCGCTCTGATTTTCACAGCAACATGAACCAGACCGAGCCGAAGCTACCCGAATTGTTTTGGTTGAGCCCCGAGCGGGTAGTGCGCGATGCTATTGCGGCGAACAATGCCGGTGCCGCCGTCGTCATTCCCTCCCTGCCCTACAAGCTCCTCAGCTTTGCGGCAAGGGTTGCCCCGCCGAAGCTCATCGGCGCCGCGATAGCGCGCACCAGGGATTATTAGTCTCATTGTGAAGAGCAGTGTATATGGCAGCACAGGCACAATCAGTAAATTAATTTAATTAAAAAGGGAACAATGGAACCACTTAAAACTCTAAAAAATCTAAAACATCAGGCTTTTATTTTGAGGGAACATGGAGTTCCCTATATCAAGAATGAACTCTACTCAAAATGGCCGAAAATCAAACCTTATTACTACGATAAAAGCAGGTACCAAATGCAAATTGGTGAGGTAACAATACCATCCTCATCAACCTTTCTGGTTAATAATCTCCTGTTCGAAACACCAGAAATTCCCCCTGCCGAGAAAGCTCCCCAGAGAATTTTTGCGATTTGGTTTGGGAATGAAATGAATGAAAATAGGAAAAAGGGACTCGAAACCATTAAGAAAGCAAATCCCAACCTAGATTTCATTCTTGTTACCGAAGAAAACTTAGCGGACTGGACCACCAGTGCTCACCCGCTACACCCCGCTTTTAAGAACCTCAGCGCAGTACACAAATCAGACTACCTCCGCACCTATCTTATGCATCATTACGGAGGGGTTTATACTGACATAAAAGCTCTTACCGTACATTGGGAACCCCTGATCAGCGAGCTGAATTCAGATTCAAATTTATACGCAGTGGGTCCAGCAGAGACCACCTTTCAAAATGTATCTAAGTCGCCAGGTAATGGAAAATTGGGAAGTGACCAAGAACGTTATTTTCAGCAAACTCTTTACCCAGCCTGCTATGCTTGCAAACCAAATTCACCCTTTACCCAGGCCCATCTGGACGAAATTGAACGGCGCCTCAGCTATTTTGAAAAGCTCCTTGAGAAGAATCCCGCCGAGCAGCCTTGGGGTCTAAACAGTAATTACCCGATTGCCTGGAATGCCCTGCACGGACAGATTTTCTCTCCCCTCAACCTTAAATATCATAAAAATATTAAAGCAATTCCTGGTATGGTAAATAATTTCGGTGCCCATCGTTAAGACTTATTCAGAAGTGCCAGCGCACTAGTTAAAAGGGCATGTGCCGAGCAAGGAGCCCCGCAGCACCGAGGTGCTTATACCCCTCTGCCTAATCCTCAATAAAGGGGTTGCTTGCTTTCACACCCCAAGACCGGTAGACCTCTGCTTTAGAAGAGACGATCTCTAAGTCGTGCACGGTGGCGGTGGCGCTCATCAGCCCCTCCACCGCAGCGGTGGGCAGGGGCGCTGTGCGCTCTGAGCCCACAGCGTGCAAGCCACGCTCAGCGTGCCTACCCGCCCACTCCAAAGAGACCTTGGTATCAATCTCAAGAACGTGCTCTTTGAAGCGCTCGATCAGCTCAGACAGCCAGCGGTCGGTCTCGGGGTAGGGGTAGAGTCCCTTCAGCTCCCCCAGGCTCAAAACAGAAACGTAGAGAACCCGGAAAGAGCGGCGGCGCAAAAAGGAAACAACGCGGGGGTCAGGGCTAGATTTACGAATCTCAGCCAGCACATCAGAATCTAGAAGAAGGCCTTGCGAGGAACTCATGCGACCTTGAAAACACCCTGTTCAGTTGCGGGAATACCGTGAGGGTTAGGAGCCAGCAGGAAGTTCAGGAACTCTGAGCGCTCATTGGAGATACGGGTGTAGTCCTGAATAGAAATTGCTGAGAAACCGCCACGAGCGGGAACAGATGCCGCCTTGAAGTTCTTCTGGATGTTTTCGTGGGGGCGAGCGGTGGTAGTCATAATCCACACTGCGCGTACGCGCATTCCTTTCGAAGTGCTCTTGTCTGTACCAGCCTGCGTTGGTAGCAAACGCGCTATCAACGCGAATACAGACCGCTTCGTCATCCGAGCCACCCGTGAACATGGGGTTGGCGTTCAACCAAAGTCGGAGCTTATCAGTTGAAACTCTTGAAGCTGGTTAAAACGATAACCCATGATCCGAAGTTTGCAAACACCTTTCTCAAAAAATTTAGAGGAAAAAGCCTCCCCTCGTCAGCACCCGCTCGTCTCGTTTTGCGGGACAATTAGGCTACAAAAGGCTAAAATTGTGTATAGAATAGAGTTCTCGCACAACACTTGTCGGTAGTTTAGGGAAACTGACGGAACCATGAAACACGCTGAACCGCGCCCAAAATTTCATACCAAAAGAACCACTGTCTTTTCGTCTATCATTGGCATAGCAGGACTGGCCCTTTTAACCACCTGCTCATCTACCGTTGACCGTACCCAGGCTCAGGCAGAGTCCATGAGCCTGGACTACGCCGTTGACCAAGAGATTGATCGGGTTCTGCCCACCCAGCGGCAGATTAGCTCGAAAGACTCCTTCACCTACCTCATGGCTATGCCCACAGTTGAAGAATTTACTGTCAGCGACATTACCGACTCTTCTGGGCGAATCCCCGCCACCCTAGCTGAGACCGCCGTAGATGACCCTGATGTTCGCCGGCAGGTCAATTCTGCCTGTGCCCCCTATGAGGAGGCTGCCAAGGGGCTGGTGTCTACCCCCGATGCTGACCTCTCTATTATCGAGGGCAAGCAGCGCCGCATTACCCTGGGGCAGAACGGAATCAACCAGATCACCGGCTACAACAGTGTGCTCACCACCGAGTCTGCTGCTGCCGCTGAAGACCTGGTGCAGGATTTCATTGATAACACGTCAAACTGCGCTACAGCCCTGGCTCAGCTCTACCCCGACAAGCAGGGCCAGTTTGATTTCCGCGCCGCCTATATCGACCGGGATACCGGCACCGCAACCATGCACGGTCTCTACAACGGCGATCACGTGATTATCTCGGTGACCCAGCAGAAGCAGTTTGTGCTTTCCACCTGGTTCCGCGCCATCGATACCGAAGGAATTGAGCTGCTCGAACCGACCACCGACGTGATTCAAGACCTCGCTGTGGAGAACGCCCAAAAATTCAGCTAACTCTTCGGGTAGGCTTAAGAGATTGAGCTCAGTCCGCAACCTGTGAGAGTGTCATGGCAGAATCTTCGGCTTTTCCAGCAATTCCGGTCACCGCCGCTGAAATAATCCGCCAGGTGGGCCACGGCGCCTACTCCCGCGGGCAAAAATACATGCGAGCTGGCCAGGTGGTGCGTTACAGCTTTGACCAATCCACCCGCACGCTCTCCGGCGAAGTCACCGGCTCTGCCGCTAGTCCCTACCGCACCCGGGTTACTTTTCCTGCTGAAAAAACGTCGGGGTCGCTGGCTTTTTCTGCCCGCTGCACCTGCCCGGTCTACGTGGACTGCAAGCACGCTGTGGCGCTGATGCTCACTGCCATAGACCGCTCTGACAAGGCACGTAAAGCTCTCACCGCCCAGTCTGATACCTGGCGCTCGTCCACCGACTTCTCAGAACCCCGCATGGGCGAGGCCATGGCCTCTAAGCTGAGCTCTGCCGAGGGCATGAGCGAGGACTTCAAGAAAAAACTCGAGCAGTTGGGAGTTACCCCCGCTTCAGCGTTGGAGAAGACCGAGAGCAAAATGCCTGCCTGGCGGCGGGAGCTCTCGCGCAGTATCAATGCCCGCCCGCTCAATGCTCCGCTGACCTCGCAGAGGGTCTCCGGGGCCCTGGACCTCAAAATCTATGTGCCCTCGCAGTACGCCATTGGCCACAGCTCCGGCAGGCTCCCCCAGGCCACCCTGCAGGCACGCCCCATGATGCTCGGTGCCCGCGGCAAGTGGATTAAGGGCGGTCTCAGCTGGGAGACCTTCCAGCGGGATCTCTCCCGGGGCGGCAACTTCGGCTTTCAGATCTATCCCGAACACGAGAAGTGGTTTGCCGAGTTCTACTCCATCGTGCGCCCCTGGCAGTCGGCCTACGGCTCCCACCGCGACTGGGTTTCGATCTCCGACGTCAGTTCTTCCCTCTTCTGGCAGGTGCTCAAGAAAGCCCAAGAAATTGACCTGCCCCTGCTGATTAACGGCAGCGATGCCCGGGTCTTTATCGCAGACCCCTCCTCGGTACAGCTGCGGGTCGAAGACCTGGCTGAGGCTGGGCGCACCGACTGCCACGGGCTCTCCCTCACCCCGGTTCTCACCTGGGGAAATACTTACCTTCCCACCGTCAACTGCCACAAGATAGGCAACCCCCGCACCGGCTTCTTTGCCCTGGGCGCCAGCGCCCAAGACCACTACGAGCACCAGGCCGAAGCTAACCGTTGGGCCGCCACCCGCGCGTCCGCCCTAGAAACCGCCGGTGTTGAGCTGCCGCAGGAGCAGGACGACGCCGCGGCGGGGCAAACCGAGGCCGGGCGGGTGGTCAAGCCCGACTGGCTCACCCCGGAAACCGACCTGGTGCTGATACCTCTTGCCGAGCCCCTCACCCCCATGGCGGAGTCTCTGGCGGTGTCTGAGAGCATAGATATTCCCTCCTCAGATGTGGAGAGTTTCTACCGCGATTTCTACCCTCAGCTTGCCCGTGCCCTGCCACTGAAGGCCGCCAGTGCCGAGCTTGAGCTACCGCAAGTCCGGGAGCCCGAGCTGGTACTGACCGTCACCTTTGAGACTGACCAGCCGCACACCGCCCGCACTGCTTGGGTATGGGAGTACCCGCAAGATCCCCTGGCAGAAGACAGCCCCATCACCGTGCTGCCTGCCCTGGGCTATCCCGGTGAAGACCGTGAGGACATTCGTGATACTAAATACGAGTACCGGGTGCTCAAAGAGGTCAAGGCAATTCGCCCGGCGGTTCCCTTTGCCAAGCACAAGTATCAGGGCTGGCAGACCCGCACCCTGCTCGAAGAAACCCTCCCCCGTTACCGCGAGATTGCCGGTGTGCGGGTAGATTTTGAGGGGCCGGTGCCGGAGTTTAGGGAGATTGAAGAAAAGCCCGAAATCACCGTCACTGTGGATTCCACCCGCTCTCGGGACTGGTTCGGGCTGGGCATCGCCATTAAAGCCGGCGAATGGTACGTTCCCTTCGCCAAGATTTTTGAGGCTCTCAACGCCGGCCAAACCCACCTGCTGCTCGGCGACGGCTCCTACTTTGCCCTCGACCGCCCCGAGTTTATGAAGCTGCAGGAGCTCCTGCGCGAGGCCGCCCAGCTCAAAGATAGGGACGACGGCGAGCTGCTGATCTCGCGGCACCAGGCCGGTCTGTGGGAGGAACTTGAGGAACTAGCAGCCTCGGTTGACGCTGTGGAAGCCTGGAAAAACCAGGTCTCTGCCCTCATTGATATTGAGAACGGGCCCCTACCTGAGCCCCCGGCTTCCCTTCGGGCCCAGCTCCGCCCCTACCAGTTAGAAGGCTTCCAGTGGCTGAGCTTCCTCTGGGAGCACTCCTTGGGCGGCATTCTCGCCGATGATATGGGCCTGGGCAAAACCGTGCAAACCATCGCCACGATAGCCCGTGCCCGCGAGCTATCAGCAAGCCCACCCGCCCCGCGCCCGCCTGAGGCAGACAGCGAAACCGACCCGGCGCCGTCCTTAACCCAAGCCCCCTTTCTGGTGGTTGCACCCACCTCGGTAGTGCCCAACTGGCAGCGCGAATTCGCCCGCTTTGCACCGCATTTGAAAGTAGTAACCCTCTTCGAGTCACAGAAGAAATCCAAGACCCTCATCAAAGACGCGGTCGAGGGCGCAGACGTGGTGATCACCTCCTATGCGCTCTTCCGCATCGATGAGGCCGCCTACTTTGACCTGGGCGTGGCCGAGGAGTGGAACGGGCTCATTCTCGATGAAGCCCAGTTCGTGAAAAACGCCAAGACCAAGGCGCACAGGCTTGCCCGCGATCTGCCCGCCCGCTTCAAACTGGCGGTCACAGGCACCCCTATGGAGAACAACCTCATGGAGCTGTGGGCCATGTTCTCCATCGTGGCACCGGGGCTCTTTCCCTCGGCGCGCGCCTTCAAAGACTTCTATGCCACCCCCATTGAGGGCGGCGAAGACAAGCAGGCCCTCCCCCGACTACGCCAGCGCGTGCGACCCCTGATGAAACGCCGCACCAAAGACCTGGTTGCGGCAGACCTGCCCGAAAAGTCAGATTTGCGGGTGGACGTTCCGCTAGAACCCGCCCACCGCCGCGCCTATGACACGGTGCTCCAACGCGAGCGCAAAAAGGTACTGGGCCTGCTCGAAGACATGGATAGGAACCGGTTTACCGTCTTCCAGTCGCTAACCATGCTGCGCCGCATGGCCCTGGACGCTTCGCTGATTGATGCCGATTCTTACGGTTCGGTGCCCTCGTCGAAGCTGGACTACCTGGAAGAAAACCTGCCCGAGATTGTGGAAGACGGCCACCGGGCGCTGATTTTCTCGCAGTTCACCTCCTACCTGAAGAAGGTGGCCGAGCGCCTCGACGCGCTGGGAATTCCCTACCTGTATTTGGACGGCGCCACCGGTGACCGCGCGCGCGTTTTGGAGCGCTTCGAGGCGGGTGAGGCCCCTCTCTTCCTCATCTCGCTCAAGGCGGGCGGTTTTGGTCTAAATCTGACCTCGGCAGACTACTGCTTCATCATGGACCCCTGGTGGAACCCCGCCGCCGAACAACAGGCGGTAGACCGGGTACACCGCATTGGCCAGACCCGGCACGTGATGGTCTACCGCCTGGTGTCTGCGGGCACCATTGAAGAGAAGGTCATGGAACTCAAAGAATCCAAGGCCGCCCTCTTCGACGCGGTGGTTGATGAAGGGCAGTTCTTCAGCTCGTCGCTGACTGCCGAGCAGGTGAGGGATCTGCTGACTTCTTCGGAGGAGTAAACCGGGTGCTTGTTCTCAAGGGATGAGGCTTCCAGTCTGAGGGGACCCGGCCAACCTCCCTTAAACGCCAGCCCCGATGCCAGTTGGCCGGGTCCCCTCAGACTGTCGTTTTATCACCTTGGGAGAATATCTCATAGCCAGTGGTGCAGAAAAGCGGTTTTCGGCGGCGTATTTCAAACCGAAAACCGCTTTTCTACACCAGTCATATTGCAACCTACAGGTAGCTTGCCTGCTGGAAGAATTCTCGCTCCCACAGGCAGGCTTCAAGGTAGGCCCGAGTGGCCCGCACCCGCTGGTCGGGCCTTGCTTCTTCAAAGAGACGCTCAACAATAGCTATTGCTTTTTGCGTGGCGAGAACAAAGTCCTGATCCTGGTAGGTCTCTAGCCAGCTCCGGTAGGGGTGGTCAGGCCGGTTGGCCTCTGCCATATACAGGCTGATATCCGCGTACATCCAGAAACAGGGTAAAACCGCAGCAGCACCCACCACGTAGTCAGCGGTTGCAGCGCGGGCCAGCAAGAAGTCGGTGTAGCCCGAGGTTACCTTACTCGGGGCAGAGGGAACTGTCTTGAGGAAATCAGCAACCTCTCTTCTGGCGAGCCAGCTCCTATGAAGTTCCTGCTCCACCTCATAGGTGTTACTGGCAGAGCCCGCCCAAAAGGCTGTTTCTTCCTGAAGAGGAGACTTTGCAGCCAGAAGGCTCAGAGCCCTAGCGTAGCGGTCAAGATACAGCGCATCTTGAACCTGATAGGCAACAAATTCCCGGGTTGAAAGATTGCCGCGCTGAAGCGCCGTCAGAAAACCATCGCCGATTGTTTGCTGGAGGATATTTTCAGAGAGTCCCGCAAGCATGGCTGTCCAGGGGCCGGCGGGTTCAATCGTTTGCAGGGGTTTCTCAGTCTGAGATTCAGGCACGGCGACAGGTTCCGCCAGCTCACCCAGCACCGCAGTGTGTGCCAAGCTCGGCCCCACCAATTCCTCAGGATGAGAGAACTTCCGCATCCTAAAGAAGTGGTCAATCGGCCCATTGCCCGAACCCACCTGTAGCTGGTCAGCACGGGCAATTGACTCGGTGAGCCAGCTGCTCACCCAATCGAGGGCCTCCTGGCCAGAATCCCCCGCCGCCAAACGGGTAGCCAGAGCTGAGGACTGCGAGCAACCGGTACCGTGGGTTGAGCTGGTTTCGATACGGGCAGAGCGGGTCTCTGCCAGGCTTCCCTCCGCAGAAACCAGGTAATTAGAAATTTCGCTGCCTTCTAGGTGGCCTCCCTTCACCGCTACCCAGCTGCCGGTCTCGGCGGCCAGCCGCCGGGCGGCGTCCACGGCATCATCCACACCACGAATCTCTCCCCGCTGAGCCCCCACCAAAATCTCTAGCTCGGGGGTGTTGGGAGTAATCACCGTGGCAAAGTCGAAGAGCTGGCGCAGGTGTTCCTCCGCCTGCTCGTCAATGAGCCGGTCGCCCGAGGTCGCCACCATCACCGGGTCAAGCACCAGCACCTTGGGCGCGGTTTTCTCTAGCCAGGCTCTCACCGCGTCAATGTAATCAACCCGGCCCAGCATGCCGATTTTCACTGCGTCAATCTGAACATCCGACGAGACAGCCTCCAGCTGCGCGGTCAGGGCCTCAACCGGCGGATAGTGGATATCGGTGACCCCGTGCGTGTTCTGCGCTACCACCGCGGTCACCGCACCCATGGCGTAACCGCCGGCGGCTGAAATTGATTTGAGATCTGCGTGGATACCGGCTCCACCCGTGGGATCGGTTCCAGCGATAGAAAGTACCCGGGGAATCATGCCTGCTCCTCCGTTTTCTGCCCGGTTTTAAAGGCCTCGACCAGCTGAGCTGCCGCTCGGAAAGGGTCTTGGGCAGCAGCAATTGCCGACACCACCGCCACGTTGTGCACGCGGGAGGCGAGCGGGGCGACGTCGTCCACCCCGATTCCGCCAATCGCGGTGACCGGCAGGGGCAGCCGCTGCGCTATGCGCGCGATACCTTCAAGACCTAAGGACGGCGGCGCGTCGGTTTTCGTGCTCGTCTCGCGCAGGGCGCCCACCCCGGCCGAGTCGATGACCTCGGTTAGTTCAAGGGCTTCATCGACGTCCCTGGGCAGGGAGACAGACCAGCCCAGCTGCGCGTCGTCCCCAATAAGAGCGCGCACCAGGGTGGGGTGAATATCGGTCTGGCCGATATGCACGCCGTCCACCGCGCAACCGCTTTCCCGGGCGGCAAGAAAAACATCAACCCGGTCATTGATAATCAGCTGGGCTCTTCCCTGGGTGACCTCGCTGGCAGCTTTGGCCAGATCAAGAAAGTAACCCGAATCAACCTGCTTCCAGCGCAACTGAACCGTGGTGACTCCGGCCCTAAGCGCCTGCTCGATGGTCTCAACCGTGGTATCGATGGCCTGGGTGTGCCACAGACGGTCGGTTGAGATAGACTGGGCCTTTTTCTCCCGCGAGGCAAGGGTCATGGCGGGGTCGGTCACAAAATAGATGCCTCTGAGGGGGACTCTTCTCGAATACATGCTTACCCCTAGCGCTGGCTGATCTTGACCGATTCTTGCAGGGAATCGGCGGTGAGCAGGGAGAGCTCATCGAGCAGGTTCACCGCGAAGGTACCCGGGCCCTGAGATTTAGCCTGGGCCTTCTCTGCCGCGACTTCAAAAGTAGCGTGGGCTGCGGCGGTGGCAATCAGCGGGTTCTCATGGGTTGAAAGGTAGGCGGCTACGCAGGCACCCAGGGAGCAACCCGCGCCCGTGACCCTGGTCAAAATCTCGTGGCCGTTGGCGCACTCGATGCTGGTCTCACCGTCGGTAATCAAATCGACGGGGCCCGAGACAGCCACTACCGAACCGTATTCGCGGGCAAGCTGCGTAGCACTTTCCGCAGCTGCTTCGACGGAGGCCGTGGCATCTGTGCCCCTGCCTCCTTCGCCACCTGCCAGGGCAATAATCTCTGAGGCATTACCGCGAATGGCGGTGGGTCGGTACTGTAGCAGCTCGTGGGCGATACGGGTGCGGGTTTTCAGGGCACCGATAGCCACCGGGTCAAGAACCCAGGGGGTACCGGCCTCGAAAGCTGCGTGGGCTGCCTCGGGAATAGAGAGCTGGTGGCTCACGTTGATGGTGCCCAAGTTGATGAGTAGCCCCGATGCAACCCGGGCAAAATCAGCGGACTCCCCCGGAATATCTACCATGGCGGGCGAGGCCCCCGCCGCTAACAAAATGTTGGCTGTAAAAGACTGCACCACGGTGTTGGTGATGCACTGCACCAGAGGTGTATTTTCTTGCAGGTTGTGCCAGGGTTCAATGACTTGGGTAGACAGAGAGAGCGTCATATCCATTCCTCCGCTCGCATTATCGAGATCAGGTATATACGGGTGTGTTCTCAGCCGGTTTATACCAAACCAGCACCCCGTGGGTAACGCTCACCATCTTAGGTTCCTCCCCCGGGACTTTCCAGGGGCGCCCCTGTCTGCCGTCCATATTAAGGGTTTGTTTCACGGCGGCGACCGGTGCAGAAAAGCGGTTTCCGGCTGCAAACTAACAACCGGAAACCGCTTTTCTGCACCAGTGACCGAGCAGGTCAGCCAAGCAGATTAGGCAAGAACCTCGTTCAATCCCTCGGTCACCGAGGGGTGGGTATAGATTGAGTTGCGCAACTGGGTGGCAGTGATGCCCGCCCGCATTGCCATCGCCACCAGGTTGATGACCTCAACAGATTCCACCACCAGCAGCTGGGCGCCCAGAATCTGATCGGTATCGGTATCAATCACGAACTTCATAACGCCCTGAGGGGTCTCGAGAATCTTTGCCTTGGGCATAGCGGCAATCTGGTCTACCGGCTTCGAAGCAACCCTAAAGTTCTTACCTGCCTGCTGAGCTTCCTGCTCGGTCATGCCCACCTGAGACAGCGGCGGGGTCATAAAGGTGGTGGTTGCCACCGCAAAGCGGTCTTGGGCAGAGCGCTTTCCCTCCCCCACCAGCTGGTCCAACACAATGCGGAAATCATCGAGAGAAATGTAGGTAAACTGCGGGCCCCCGTTAACATCGCCCACCGCAAAAATATGGGGTACCGACGTATGCAGGGTTTGATCAACCTCAATGGCACCGCGATCATCGACTTTCACCGAGGTATTCTCAAGGCCCAGGTCCTCGGTGGCGGGGCGCCGTCCTGCAGCAACCAAAACCGCATCAACCTCTAACCGCTGCACCTCGCCTGCGGAATCACGGTAGCCCACCGAGGTAGCGTCTTCACCATCTTCCACCGAGGTCACCGAAACTCCGTTGAGAATCTTCACCCCGGCGTCGGAAAGAATCTGGCTGGCGACCTCGGCAACATCGGGGTCACTACTACCAAACAGGCGCTCGCCGCGGTTGAAAACGGTGACCTCCGAACCGAAATGAGCGAACATCGAGGCAAACTCAATGCCGATGGGGCCACCTCCCACCACTGCTAAGCGCTGAGGACGAGGCGTGTGGGTCTGTAATTCTGTAGAGGTAAAGACCCGCCGCGATTCATTGATTCCTTCAGCCTCGGGGATCACCGGAGACGCACCGGTGTTAATCACAAAATAGTCAGCGGTTACTCGAAGCCGGTCGTCACCGGCAGTTACCTCCACCTCGCGGTCAGAGACAAAACGGGCGTGCCCGTCAATGAGCTTAGCGGTTTCGTGGGTGACCAAGAGCTGCTTATTCTTAGCGCGCATAGCCTCGGTGAGCTTACCGCGGAAAGCAACCGCCTCTTCAAAAAGCTCGGCACCGTTAGAATCAGCTACCTGCTCGGCCCGGTGAACCAGCGCCTTGGTGGGAACACAGCCGATATTGATGCAGGTGCCACCGTACATCTGGTTGGACTGCTCAATCAGGGCAACATTCTTTCCCTGAGCAGCCAAGGTCCAAGCCAGGGTCTTTCCTGCCTTGCCGAATCCAATCACAACCAAATCAAAATGGAGGGTCTCCACGCTACCTTGCTTTCTCTTGAGGAAAGGATTTCTTCTTCTTAACAGCGGGAACAGGCTAGGCTATTCCCAGCCTAAATCTGACCGGTGCAGAAAAGCGGTTTTCGGTTGCACATTTCAAACCGAAAACCGCTTTTCTGCACCGGTGACTAGGCAGGATCCCTAAAGACTAGTGGGCCGCCTTCTTTTTCTTGGGCAGGTTCATGACCACCAGGGCGATGACCGTACCGAAGATGAAGCCAAAAATCATAGAGCAGATAGTCTCAACCAGCCAGAGCACCACCGAGCCAAACCAGCCGGAAACAAAATGCTCGAACCAGTGCTCAATGCTGTGCACCAGACCGTAGGGCCAGTGCCAGCCCAGGGTGTCAAAGCCAGCCAGCAGAATGTGCCCGCCCACCCAGAGCATGGCAAAGGTACCCACCACGGAGATGACCTTCATGACCTTGGGCATGGCATCCACCAGACCCCGGCCGAACTTCTGGGCACCTGCGGAGTCTTTTTCCATCAGACGCAGGCCAAAATCGTCTGCCTTGACCAGCAGCGCCACGGCTCCGTAAACCAGCAAGGTAATCAGTACCGCAACCACCACCAGGGTAATTGCCTTCAAACCAAAGCCAGCATCGGCTGCAATGGAATTCATGGAGATCACCATGATCTCGGCAGAGAGAATAAAGTCGGTACGCACGGCACCGGAAACAACCTTCTTCTCAGCCTCCTCGCCCTGCACAACAGCCGGCTTATCGTCTTCTTCGGCGTGGTGGCCCAGGCCGAACATCTCCAGCACTTTCTCGGCTCCCTCAAAGGAAAGGTAGAGGCCACCGAGCATGAGCAGCGGGGTCAGCGATGCTGGCAGAAGCCAGTCCAGAATCAGAATGATCACCAGGATAATGAGCTTGTTGAGCAGCGAGCCCTTGGCGATTTTCCAAACGATGGGAAACTCACGCTTGGGTTCAATACCGCGCACATACTGGGGTACCACTGCGGCGTCGTCCACCACCACACCCGCTGCTTTTGCGGACGCGCGGCCGGCGGCTGCAGCGACGTCGTCGGTGCTGGCTGCGGTGAGTTTGACGAGCGCAGCTACGTCATCGAGTAGGGCGGCGAGGCCACCTGCCATGGGATTCTCCTTGGTCTAGATCGCGGCCCAGAGTCGCCGCAGAAACACTTTCTTTTAAGTACTAAGCATACGCGATATCTGGCTCCGCCAGCCTGCTCGGAAACGTGATGGCGGTGATGCACAGGCTTATTCCAGAGGTGTTAATGCAGGTGAGGTAGACTACACATGGAATATTTAGTTAGATTCAAACGCTCTAGCTACCGAACGTCAAAGAAAGGAAACTCATGACTTACCCCTCAGTAAAACTCAATGACGGCCGCGCGATTCCCCAGCTGGGCTTTGGCGTCTGGCAGGTTGAAAACGACATAGCAGAGAAGGTGGTGGGCATCGCCCTTGACGACGGCTACCGCCACATTGATACCGCAAAGATTTACGGCAACGAAGAGGGTGTAGGTAAGGCTATTGCGGCTTCTTCTGTTGACCGCGACGAAATCTGGCTGACCACCAAGGTCTGGAATGATGACCAGGGCTACGACCGAGCCATCGAGGCTTTTAACGAGTCCCTGGCCCGTCTGGGCGTGGAGTCTGTAGACCTGCTGCTCATCCACTGGGTTTCCGCCCACCGTGGCCTCTACCTGGAGACCTGGAAGGCTCTGATTGAGCTCCAGAAGCAGGGCAAGGCCAAGTCCATTGGTGTCTCCAATTTCCCCGAGGAGCACCTGCGCGAGATTATTGACGCCACCGGTGTGACCCCCGCCGTCAACCAGATTGAGTTGCACCCCTACTTCAACCAGGCAGAACTGCGCAAGGTCAACGACGAGCTGGGTATCAAGACCGAAGCCTGGTCACCGCTGGGCCAGGGCGGCGAGGTTCTCAAAGACCCGGTTATCACCGAAATTGCCGAGACCCACAGCGCCACCAGCGCCCAGGTGATTATTGCCTGGCACCTGGCTAACGGAATCATCGTCTTCCCCAAGTCGGTGACCGAGGAGCGCATTGCCTCAAACTTTAAGGCACTCGAGCTCAAGCTGAGCCCTGAAGAAATTGAAAAGATCAACGGTCTTACCCGTGAGGACGGCCGTATTGGCGCCGATCCCGCCACCGCAGATTTCTAAAATATCTGCGCTCCCATAAAAAGAACCGCCTGCCCCGTGCCCAACACGGTAGCGGGCGGTTCTTTACTTTTTTGTGACCGAATGCAGGGTGAACCTACTCTCTTTTCCCAGCCGGCTCTCATTCAAAAGTGTTATCCTGCTTAATTATATGCAGTAACTGCAAAGGTTTTTACTTCTCGCTACACACCGCAATATTTGGCGTCCCGAGATTCACACCGAAAGCCAGAAAAGAGTAGGCACAATGAACACAATCAAGAAACTACTGGGCAACGAAAAGGTTCGTTTTCTGGTGGTCGGTGGTTTCTGTTTTGTGCTGACCATGGCGATTAACTACGGGCTCAAGTACACGGTTCTCACCCACAAGCCCACCACCGCACTGCTGATTGCTACCGCCATTGCCTCGGTCGTCTCCTACGTTCTCTCCTCCCAGTGGACCTGGAAGAACGCCGGCGGCGACCCTAAGCCCAAAGAAATGGTGGGCTTTGTTTTGGTGACAATCGGCGGAATCATCATCAACGCAGCCCCGCAGTGGATCTCCCGCTATGTCTTTGGCATTGAGCAACCCGCGGTGTCTCTGCTGGTTCAGGAAACCGCAGACTTTATTGCCGGGCCAATTCTGGGTACCCTGCTCGCTATGGTCTTTCGCTACTGGGCACTCGACCGCTTTGTTTTCCACGGTAAAGAGGCCCGCCAGAAGGCGCAGATGAGCGAGATTATTCCTATCACCAGGCCCCAGCAGAAGGTATCAACCGATACCGGTTCGGTCTCTTCCCTCGGCTAGGCGGGCCCTAGGTTTTATCGACGACGGCGCTTCTTCGGCTCGGGTGCCTCCAGCAGCAAGGAGAGGGAGATGCGTTTGCGGGCCGGGTCAACCTCGGTCACTCGCACCGTGACCACCTCTCCTGATTTGACCAGCGCGTGGGGGTCAGCGACATAGCCGGTGCTCATCTGGGAGATATGCACCAGGCCGTCTTGGTGCACCCCAATATCCACAAAAGCACCGAAGGCCGCCACGTTTGAAACCGTGCCCTCTAAAATCATGCCCGGTTGCACGTCCTCAATAGATTCGATGCCGGGGGCAAACTCAGCGGTGCGGAATTCGGGGCGGGGGTCGCGGCCGGGCCGTTCCAGCTCGGCGAAGATATCACGCACCGTGGGTAGACCAAATTCTGAATTGATGTAGTCTTCGGGCCTTAGCCGGGCCAGCGCCTGAGCCGGAACGGCCCCGCCCACCAGACCGCCGGCGTCCTCAACAATAACCCGCGCCAGGGGGTAGGCCTCGGGATGCACTGCGGAGGCGTCCAGCGGCTCAGCGCCGTCGGGAATCCGCACAAAGCCCGCCGCCTGCTCATAGGCCTTGGGGCCGAGCCGGGGCACCCGAAGAAGCTCCTCACGGCGGGTGAAGGGCCCGTGTTCCTCGCGGTAGGCCACAATATTTTGACTAATGGTCTTGTTGAAGCCGGCCACGTGGCTCAGCAGAGCGGCCGAGGCCTGGTTGACCAACACACCCACCGAGTTCACGCAGTCCTCCACGGTCGCATCGAGCGAGCGCGCCAGTAGGGTCTGGCTGAGGTCGTGCTGGTACTGGCCCACGCCGATGGACTGGGGGTCAATTTTGACCAGTTCTGCCAGGGGGTCTTGCAGACGTCGGGCGATGGAGACCGCTCCGCGCAACGAAACATCGAGGTCGGGTAGCTCCGCGCTTGCCAGGGCTGAGGCGGAGTAAACCGAGGCGCCGGCTTCTGAGACGGTGACCTTCTGCACCTCGGTGACGCCCTGGGCCGCCAGGTTTTTGAGGAGCTCTGCCGCCAGCCGGTCTGTATCTCGGGAGGCTGTGCCGTTACCGATGGAAATCAGGTCAACGCCGTGCTCAAGCACTAGCCGTTCCAGGGTGGCCAGCGATTCCGTCCAGAGGTTGCGCGGAGCGTGGGGGTAGATCACCGCGGTATCGAGGACGGCGCCGGTAGGGCCGACCACCGCGACCTTGACGCCGGTGCGCAGACCGGGATCCAGGCCCAGGATGGTTCGCTGGCCAGCGGGCGCTGCTAAGAGAACGTCGCGCAGGTTGGAGGCAAAGACCTCAATGGCGGCTGCTTCGGCACGTTCAAAGAGCCGGGTGCGAATTTCGTTGGCGAGCCGGGGCAGAATCCGCGAGCGCCAGGAGCTTTTGACGGTGGAGGCCAGCCAGCCCAGCACCCTCTCTTCGTCGGAGACGGTGTTGAGCACCTGCACGGGTATGCCCAGGGAGTTAGCCACCTCTGCCTCATAGGTGTGGCGGGTGTGCTCGTATTCCTCTGCCAGCTTCTCCGCCCGCGCCCGTTCTTCGCCGCTGATCCGGGAGAGGGCCGGCGGAACCTCGGCGACGTCGATGGAGACCTTGACGACCCCCTCTTTTTCGGCGCGGAAGAGCGCCAGAAGGCGGTGGGAGGGAATTCTGCGAATCCGCTCGGAGAAATCAAAGTAGTCAGAAAATTTGTTGGGCTGGCCCGGCCCGGGGGTGCGGTAGGCGGCGGTTGCTCGGGAGGTAATGACGCCGGTCTCCCACAGCCGCTCGCGTAGCGACTCCATGAGGTGGTGGTCGTAGAGGGCGTATTCCAGCAAAATGGCACGGGCACCCGCCAGGGCTGCGGCTGAGTCGGGCACCGCAGTGTCGGGGTTAGCCCCTGCCTCAGCGGGGTGAACGTATGCCTCTGCAATATCGTAGAGACCGGCCAGGGGCACCTCAAGCAGGTCATCAACCAAAGGTTCTAGACCCGCTTCTAGAGCAATCTGCGCCTTGGAGCGCCGAGCCACCTTATAGGGGGTGTAGAGGGCTTCCAGCTCGTTTTTCGTAATGGCAGATTCCACGGCTATGCGCAACGAGTCTTCAAGAACGCCGCGCTCTTTGAGCAGGTTCAGAATGGTTGCCCGGCGGTCTTCGAGCTCCCGCAGGTAGGTCAGCCGCTCCCGCAGCTGACGCAGCACGCTGTCGCTGAGCCCACCCGTTTTCTCCTTGCGGTAGCGGGCAATAAAGGGCACAGTAGCGCCGTCATCCAAGAGCTGAACGGCCGCACGCACACTAGAGAGAGCGACCCCCAGCTCCTGCGCTAGAACGTTCTCGATCTCAGCGGAAATACTACTGTGCGATGTCATAAACACTAGTGTAGAACACCGCCTTTTCCGGCGATAAATGAGGCTTATTCAAAGGTCCCACAAGACCGCTCGAGAGCGGCTGGCCAACTGGCATCGGGGCTGGCGTTTAAGGGAGGTTGGCCAGCGCTCTCGAGCTGGATACCTCACCTTTGAATAACCCTTATTCCATCTATCTCCCCTCTCGGTCTGACACATAGGCCGATATAGGCGGTAATAGAGCTGAATATGTTTGTACCGCCCAATCTGGCACAATAGAGTTCTTCCTAGAACTAATCCCCCAGTCCTCTAACCGCGCGCAAGAAAGATAGCTCCAGCAGTGATAGAAACCGGATCGTACGACGAATTTATCGATCAGTATTCTTCCCTCATCGAATCACTGGCCTCGGTGGGGTGGACCCCGGCAGAGGCTTACGCCCGTATCACCACGCTCTACCCAACCGTCTCTCGCGAACACATTGCCCGGGCTCTGAACTCCGGTAAGTGGACTTTCGTGGGCCGCAAGGAGCACCTGGTCAACAACACCATGATGTCGGCTGCCCTGTGGTACGCGGTGGGAATTACCTACGATTTGGAGCCCGACCCCGCCTACACCGCTGTTTCTCTTGACCCGGTGATTATGCAGGATATTCCCCGCCTCTTTCAGGCGGCAGAGGTCAGCCCCGAGACCAGCGCTCTGATTCTTGCCCGTATTGGCGCGGGTCTGAAGTACCTGGCGGAGGTTCCCTACACCAGCCTCGATGAAGCCAGCTACGACGATCTTCTGGCCCACCTGCCCGAGGAGGCTCAGGGGATTAGCGATGAGGTGATGAGCTGGCCGCCCTCGCGCTTTATGATTGAGGACCGTCTCGGTGAGGGTGAGTGGTCTAAGGCTCTGCTCCGCGCCGGGGTCTGCCCGCCCAACGTGGAGGAGCTAGGGCTGAACCTGGCGGCGTCGTCCATCTCTGACCGCGCCTTCCGCAACGCGCTAGGCGAGTTTTTGAGCTACTGCATTCGCTACGACCGTAAGCCGACCGTGATGCTCTACGGCGCCTGGTCTACCTCTACCGCCCAGCTGGGGCGCGTGCCACTCCTGGGCGCGGTACGAGCCAAGTACGGTTCCTGGTCGCGGGCATTGAAGTTAGGACGCCGCATGGTCAACGATGCGCTGAAGATGAGTGCCGCTTCGGCGGTGCCTGCTTCAGCCAGCGGTGAGGTAACTAGTCCGAGAACCGAGTCCCTGCGCATTGAAGATCTTAAGGCCCAGGGCATTGGCGTGGTGGAGACCCCCAAACTCAGCCCCGAAGAAGCTGCCGAGAAAGCCTGGAAGAACCTGGATTCGGTGCTCTTCAGCCGCCTTCAGGAGCTGCCCTGGAGCCAGTCCATGAGCGTTTACTACATCTCCCCCGAGGTGGTGGCAACCCAGGATTACACCCCCTATGCCACTATTCTGCGCACCCCGGCAGGTTACTTCTGTGAGCTCTCTGCCGCCGAGGCTTTTGAGCATATCAGCCCCGATTTTGACACCGACTACCTGGCCCAGGCTGGCTGGGTTCAGCCCCAGAACAACGGTTACCCGGTGTGGAGCCAGAACTTCTTTAGCGTCTCGTCGGCGGCAGAGGAGCTACTCTCTGCTATGCGCTTTGGCATGGGTTGCGAGCGCCCCGACTACTTCCAGTCAGACGATCCCGGTGCCGCTGAGACCAGCGCCGCCCACCCCAATACCGGTTCGATTCCTATGGTTCCGGTGGAGCAGACCTCCCAGGTACATATCGACTGGGACGAGCAGTGAGTCTTTCTTCCCTGCTACGCCAGCTGCCGCTGAAGGTTCGGCTGTGGCTGGCCCTGATTCTGCTTGCCCTTCTTGCGCTGTCCTCTCTCATCTGGCTGGCCCGGCACGACTGGAGCCTCGATGCCGCCCTGGATTCTCTGGCGGGCGGAACCCCGGTCAGTACCGGTTTTGCCGGTAGCGGGGTTAAAGAATATTCCAGCGCCTCGGCGGTGTTAGACGACCTGCCGGTGCGGGAAGCCGGTGAATCTACCGGCTATTCACGCCAGCTCTACGGCAACGCCTGGGCTGATATAGACCACAACGGTTGCGACCAGCGCAACGATATTCTGGCCCGGGATTTGGGCAACCTCCAGCGGGCAGAAAACTGCAGGGTTCTCTCGGGCACCCTGACCGACCCCTACACCGGCGAGGTCATTGACTTTGAGCGGGGAGAGAAAACCAGCCAGGACGTTCCGATTGACCACGTGGTTGCGCTCTCTAACGCCTGGCAGACCGGTGCTACCCTGCTGCCCGAGGCAGACCGCGCCGAGCTCGCCAACGATCCCCTCAACTTACAGGCAACCGGCCGCCTGCCCAACACCCAGAAATCAGATGCAGATGCCTCTGAATGGCTGCCCCAGCGGGGCTACCGATGCGAATACGTGGCACGGCAAATCTCGGTTAAGGCAGCCTACCGCCTCTGGGTCACCCCGGCAGAAAAATCCGCGATGGAAACGGTCTTAGCCACCTGCCCCGACCAGCCCGCCTACCGGTCTGATTTCGGGGCGGAATAAAACTCGCGCGGGCGAGAATCACTCGCCCGCGCGCCGTCCTTACTTCAAATCGTTGAGGTCAATCTGAGAAGTGCGAGCCTGCTGAATCTCGCGCTGCTTCTCGTGATGGGCCGGGTTCCTGCGCACGAAGGCCCAGCCGATAGCCAGCAGAATAAACCACAGGGGCATAGCAAACAGGGCCGCGCGGGTGTCTTCGTAGAAGGCCAGCACCGCAATCATAAAGGCGAAGAAGGCCAGTACCACGTAGCACATCACCACGCCGCCGGGCATCTTATAGGTGGATTCGGCGTGACGCTGCGGGTGCTTCTTACGGTAGACAATGTAAGAGACCAGAATCATGGCCCAGTTGAAGACCGAGAGCACCGAGGCAACGGTGGTCACCAAGGTGAATGCCTGAATCACCGAGTCGCCGGAGTAGAGCAGCACCAGGGCCGAGAGCATCAGCACTGCGGTGAGGAAGAGCGCGTTGCGGGGCACGCCGTTTTTGCTGAGCTTGCTAAAGGCGCGGGGAGCCGAACCCTCTTCCGCCAGGCCGTAGACCATGCGGGAGGTCGAGAAGATACCGGAATTCGCCGAAGAGGTTGCCGAGGTCAGCACCACCAGGTTAACCAAACCGGCAGCAAAGCCCAGGCCCGCCAGGCTAAACATGCTCACAAAGGGGCTGGTTTCGGGGTCGATGTCGTTCCAGGGAGTCACCATCAGAATGACGGCGAGGGTCAGCACGTAGAAGATGATGATACGAACCGGAACCGCGTTAATAGCCTTGGGCAGGGTCTTATAGGGGTCACGGGTCTCTGCCGCGGCGGTACCCACCAGCTCAGAACCCAGGAAAGCAAAGAGGGCAATCTGGAAAGCGCCAAGGAAGCCCACGAGACCGTGGGGGAACATGCCATCGTGAATCCAGAGGTTAGAAATCTGGGCCTGGTGGCCGCTGGGGGCAGTAAAGCCAATGGCCACCATAAAGCCACCCACCACGATCAGGGCAAGAATGGCAACAATCTTAATAAGGGCAAACCAGAACTCAATCTCGCCGAAGTTCTTGACCGAGGGCAGGTTCAGCGCCAGCAACAGCACAATCAGCACAATGGCGGGAATCCACAGGGGAATCTCAGGCCACCAAAACTGGGTGTAGCCGGTAATAGCAATCACGTCTGCCACGGCGGTGACCACCCAGGTAAACCAGTAAGACCAGCCGACAAAAAAGCCCGCACCGGGGCCCAGAATATCTGAGGCAAAATCTGAGAAAGACTTGTAGTGCAGGTTAGAAAGCAGCAACTCGCCCATAGCGCGCAAGACAAAGAAAATCGCCGCACCGATAATAATGTAAACAAAAAGAATCGAGGGGCCGGTGAGGCTAATGGTCTTGCCAGAGCCCATAAACAAGCCGGTGCCAATCGCACCACCAATGGCAATAAGCTGAATATGTCGGTTGCTGAGGCCGCGCTGTAGAGCCTGACCGCCGGCTGATTGAGTGTCGTGAGGCATGAAGCCCTCCATATATGTGGCTGTGCCCGGAGGACATGAATCGGGCAGAGTCATAGGTCAATACTTTCGTTCCGACAACCAAGTTTAGACCTGCACGGTCCACTTCAATAATCACGACATTTAGTAAAACTAACTAACTTGACCGCCCGAGGGAATTTTTCAGCTCTGAGGTGTTAAAACCACAAGCATGGTTAGTTTTCCAGTAAAGTGAATCTTGAGGATACATTTTATAGAGAAAGGAAACCTCATGCCCCGTCTCTCAAACGCAATCCTGCGCACCGTTACCGGCGCTTTCATTCTGAACTCCGGCCTGAACAAGACCAAGCTCGATGAGGGCACCGCCGGCCACATGCAGGGTATGGCAAAGGTTGCCCTGCCCCAGGTTGAGCAGGTTTCTGCTAAGACCTTCGGCAAGTCCCTCTCCGCTGCTGAGATTGCCCTGGGCACCGCCCTGCTGTGCCCCCTCGTTCCTTCCCGCCTGGCTGGCCTGGGCCTGACCGCCTTCGGCGCTGGTCTGACCACCATGTACCTGAAGACCCCCGGCATGACTGAGAAGGACGGCATTCGCCCCACTCAGGACGGCACCGCACTGGCTAAGGACTCCTGGCTGGTAGCAGCTGGCCTGGCCCTGGTGTTTGCACCCCTGAAGCGCCGCTAAATCCTAGCGCCCTGTAGACAGAAAAATCCCCGGTCTTATGAGACCGGGGATTTTTGTCTCTTCACCGAGTGAGAGCTACCTAAATCGTGTGCCCTCCCTGACTGCCGGTAGTGGTGGGAGCGTCGTCCCGGGCAATAATCTCGCCCGAGTCATCAACCTCAAAATGCTCTGAAGAACGAGCAAAGTCCCGAGCTTCAGAGTACTCCCGATCAGACACCGTTTCTCCCTCGGCCTGCCAGCGGCGCAGCTCTGAGAGGTCAATGGCGCCGGTGGCCACCTGGGTCTCCTTAATCTCTCGCACTTGGCGCGCCTGCTGGGCGGCGTCGTCCTCATCAGTGGCGCCCAGACCGGTCTGCTCGTCGGGGTGCTCGGGCGCCACCGAGCCAGCCCCCACCCGAATCTGGTGGCCCAGAATCTCAAGACGAAGCACCTTGGCCAGGAAGAAGAGGCCCAGCACGTTGGGGAAGGTCATCAAGAAGAACATGGCGTCAGAGAAGCGCACCACAGTATCCAGTGAGATGGTCGCGCCCACCACAATCACCAGAATGTAGAAGATGTTGTAGACCTTCTCCACCGACTTCTTTTCACCAAAGAGGTAGGCGGCTGCGCGCTGGCCGTAGTAGGCATAGGAGAGGATGGTGGAGAACCCAAAAAGCACCACAGCCAGAGTCAGCAGCAGGGGGAACCAGCCCGCCACGGTGGCGAAAGAGGCAGAGGTGAGCGCAATACCGTCTGCACCCTCAGAGGTGTACTGGCCGGTGGTGATAATCGCCAGGGCAGTCATGGTACAGATAACCACCGAGGCAATAAAGGGCTCCCAGAGAGCAACAAAACCCTCGGTTGCGGGTCGGTGGGTTTTGACCGCCGCGTGGGCGAAGCCCGCGGTACCCACGCCCGCCGCGTTTGAGAAGAGGGCGCGCTGGATGCCCACCACCGCCACGCCGACGACGCCGCCGGCCACGCCCTCGCCGGTGAAGGCGTGGGCCACAATCAGGCGGAAGGCCTCGGGAATAGCGGTAAAGTTCACCGCCAGAACGGCCAGGGTCATGCCGATGTAGAGCACCGACATAGCGGGGGTGAGAATGGCGGTCATCTTGGCAATAGCCGAGATACCGCCCAGAATCACCAGGGCTGCTAGAACCGCGATAATGACGCCGATCGCCCAGTTATTCTGCGCGAAGAAGTTTCCCTCGTTCAGGTCTGCGGTAAGAATTGCGGTGACCTGGTTTGCCTGAAAGAGGTTGCCTGCGCCGATGGTACCAATCAGAGCAAAGATGGCGTACATAAGCGCCAGGGCCCTGCCTGTTTTGGGTCGGCCAATTTCCTTCAAGCCGTTGCGCAGGTAGTACATGGGCCCGCCCGCCACCGAGCCGTCGTCCTTAATCTCGCGGTATCTCACGCCCATCACGGCCTCTGCCATTTTCAGGCTCATACCCAGCAGACCGGCAACAATAATCCAGAAAGCTGCACCGGGCCCACCCATGGTAATCGCTACGGCAACACCGGCGATGTTGCCCAGGCCCACCGTACCCGAGAGTTCAGTGGCGAGCGCCTGGAAACTGGTGACCTCTCCGGGGTCGGAGCGGCGGGAGAACTTTCCGCGAATCAAATCAATGGAGTGCTTCAGGCCCGTCACCGGCTGAAAGCGCAGGTAGACGGTAAAGAAAAGCGAGGCCGCCATCAGCCACACAATAAGCAGGGGAATCTCTGCCCCGCCGATGGGCACGGCGTAGAAAACAATATTCTCTATCCAGGTGACCGGTGTATCGAGCGTATCAGTCAGCCACTGGTCAAAGGAGGCTGCCTGAACTGATCCAGCAGAAGAGTTTAAGTAAAGCACGTGAACCGACTCTAACATTTAGCCCGCCGGTGGGTCACGGCACCCCGACCGTGCTATCGGGTACAGTAGAACAGTCTTTCCCGCGCCTGATTAGAGTTTCCTCAGGCGCTGGCTGTCTCGATTTCTCAAGGAGAATCATGGAAACTAACAAGCAGAAGGCCAATAAAGAAGCCAAAGAAAAGCTCCGCGCCCAGGGTATTGACCCGGCAACTCAGGAGACTCCCCAGAAGTTTCACCGTCAGCCGCTCTCTTTTGTGCGCCGCGGTGACCGCCTAACCGGCCGCCGTCTGAAGGCCTGGGAGGAGCACTCAGAGAACTATGTGCTCGATATCCCCCGTGAGCTGACCGACACCTCGGTAGCGCCCGAAGCCAGCTTCGACCAGCAGGAAATCTATGGTCGCACCGCTCCGCTGACCGTTGAAATCGGGTCGGGTCTGGGCGAGGCAATCGTTGCCCGCGCCGAGAACCAGCCCGAAACCAACTTCTTGGCGGTGGAGGTCTACACCCCCGGCATCGCCGACCTTCTGCGCAAGGCCCACAGCGCCGGCGTCGAGAACGTGCGCGTGGCGCAGGCCAACGCCCCCGAACTGCTCGATAACATGCTCGAAGAGAACTCGGTGGACGAGCTCTGGGTCTTCTTCCCCGATCCCTGGCACAAGACCCGCCACCACAAGCGCCGTCTGATCTCCCCCGAGTTTGCCAGCAAGGTGGCCCGCGTGATGAAGCCCGGCGGAATCTGGCGACTGGCCACCGACTGGGAAGAATACGCCCTGGTCATGCGCGATGTGCTCGATGCCCACCCCGACTTTGAGAACCTACACGCCGGTGAGGGTGCTACTGAGGAAGATCCCGCCGGCGGCTGGGCCCCGCGCTGGGAGGGTCGAATCCTGACCTCCTTTGAGCGCAAGGCGGGCGAGGCAGGACGACGCGCCCACGACCTGACCTACCGGCGCAAGTAGGCTGCCCCACCTATAGCAAGGAGAGGACGGCGCCCACTCTACCCGGCGCCGTCCTCTCGCTTCTTACTCGTCGTCTGCTGACTTCTCGCTCAGCAGCTCGCGAACCCGCGGAATCACCTGGGTGCCGTAGAGCTCGATGTTCTTCATCGAGTACTCGTGCGGCAGGGGGCCGTTGGAGTACTTCAAATCGAAACGGTCAAGATTTAGACCCTTCACGGTCTTGGCAATTTTCTGCGCAACCGTCTCGGGCGAGCCCACGTAGAGCGAACCGTACTTAGCCTCGTGGTAGAACTCCTTCTCACCGGCGCTACCCCAGCCACGCTCAGCACCAATCTTGTTGCGGTTGAGAATCCAGTAGGGCTTGAGCTGCTCCATCGCCTCTTCGTCGGTCTCGGCGATATGACCGGGTGAGTGGACGGCGACGGGCAGATTTTCGTTGCCCAGCTGCTGGTTTGCGCGGTGGTAGAGGTCTACGAAGGGGGCAAAGCGGCTGGCAGGGCCACCGATAATTGCCAGCATCAGCGGAATCTTGTACTCGGCTGCGCGCACCACCGACTCGGGGCTACCACCTACGGCAATCCAGCGGGAGAGGCCGCCCTCGGTCTTAGGATAAATTTCCTGGTTCACCAGCGGGTTACGGTTGCCGGGGTTCCAGTTAACAGGCTCTTCGGTCACAATCTTGCTGAAGAGATCCAGCTTCTCAGAGAAGAGACGGTCATAGTCTGAAAGGTCAAAGCCAAAGAGGGGGAAAGACTCAGTGAAAGAGCCGCGACCCAGTACCACCTCTGCCCTGCCCTTGCTCATAGCGTTGATAGTGGCAAAGCGCTGGTAGACGCGAATCGGATCGTCTGATGAAAGAACGGTCACCGCGGAACCGAGCTTAATTCGCTCGGTAGAGGTGGCAAGACCGGCCAGAATCGTATCGGGTGAGCTCACCGCAAAGTCGGGGCGGTGGTGCTCGCCCACGCCAAAGAAGTCAACTCCCACGCGGTCTGCGAGCTGGCCCTGCTCAATAACGTTACGAATAACCTGGGCCTGGTGGAGGGTCTCCCCCTGCAGGTCTTCGGTGGTGTCTCCAAAGGTATCGAGACCAAATTCAATCTGCTGAGGATCTTTCTGCATGATCTTATAAACTTTCTCGTCGGCGAAAAACTACGGTTTTTATTTTACTCCGAAAGTTTTTAACCGACAAGCGATATAAACCTAATAAGGAAAGTAGCAGAAGAAAGGGCGCCCTTTCTTCTGCTACCGTTCAGTCTTTCGCTTTTGTCTAGCGCCCCGTTCTCTCATAGGAGTCAATAGCTCCGGGGTGGCCCTCCATAAAGGCATCCACTTCTTCCTTAGACGCCTTCAACGAGGGGTCATGCCTGAAGTAGTGCTTGGTTTCGCGGGCGATGAGACCCGAGAGCACCAGAATGCCAATCAGGTTGGGAATCGCCATGAGGCCGTTAGCGATGTCTGAGAAAGTCCAGACGGTCTCCAGCTCCTGGGTGCAGCCGATAAAGACGATGGCGGAGAAGAAGATGCGGTAGGGGACGACGCCGCGGCGGCCGAAGAGGCGTTCCATGCAGCGCTCGCCGTAGTAGGCCCAGCCCAGAATGGTGGAGTAGGCAAAGAGCACCAGGCCGATGGTCACAATCCAGCCACCGATGGGGCCGATGGTTTCGGAGAAAGCCCAGTTGGTCATGGTCGAGGCAGAGATGAGCTCCCCGCCCTCGCTCTGGTGCCAGGCGCCGGTTACGATGAGCACTAGGCCGGTGCAGGTCACCACGATGATGGTGTCGATAAAGGTCTGGGTCATGGAGACCACGCCCTGGCGCACCGGGTGGGTGGTGTTAGCGGCGGAGGCAGCGATAGCAGCGGAGCCCATGCCAGATTCGTTGGAGAAAATACCGCGGGCAACACCGTACTGGATTGCGTAAATCATGGCAGAACCGGCGAAGCCGCCCACCGCCGAGGTTCCGGTGAAGGCATCGGTGAAGATCTCACCCAGGGCGGTGGGAATCATCGAGGCATTGGCGCCAATAATGTAAAGAGCACCGCCGATGTAGAAGATAATCATGACGGGAACAAACCCAGAGGTCACCTTAGCAATCGACTTAATACCACCCAGGAGCACAAAGAGGGTCAGCAGGGCCAGGATGCTACCGGTAAAGGCCAGCGGAACGTCAAAAGTGGTTTCTAAGTTGGTGGCGATGGAGTTGCCCTGGGTCATGTTGCCGATACCAAAAGAGGCCAGCACCGCCGCAATTGCGAAGAAGAGCGCCAGGAACTTACCAAAGCCACCCTTGATACCGCGTTGCAGGTAGTACTGCGGACCACCTGATACCTCACCCTTAGAGTCCTTGGTACGGAAGCGAACACCCAAAAACGCTTCGGAGTATTTCGAGGCCATACCGAAAATTGCGGTTACCCACATCCAGAAGAGGGCACCGGGGCCACCGATGGAGATAGCGGTGGCAACACCCACGATGTTACCCGTACCCACCGTGGCCGCCAGGGCGGTGGTGAGGGCCTGGAACTGCGAAATGTCGCCGCCTTCAGCGCCTTCGTCCTTGCGGTCAAAGAAAGAAAGACGAAGCGCCGGAATGAGCTTGAAGAGCTGGATGAGCCCTAGTCGCACGGTCATGTAGATACCGGTACCCAGAAGAAGGGGAATGAGAAGCCAGGGGCCCCAAATGAAACTGGAAATATTGCCCAGAATATCGTTGAGAGTCATGGTGTTTCCTTGCAAAATGCCCAGCGCACCGCGCGAGCGCGGATGAGCCGAGCTGTCTGTGTGAGTGGTTGAAAAACATTTTTACCCAAAAATATTTCAGCAGTGTTTCCCAAGCCACACTTACAAGGAATGTTACGGACCAGATTCTGCAAAACACCGTCTAGAAAGTCTGCAAATCACCCTCTAGAAAGTCTGCAAATCACCGCCTAGATGGAGTAACTTGGTTTCTATGGACACAAAAAAGCACCTCGGCCGCGACTACCAGCCCCGCCTCATCGATGCGCAAATTCAGCAAGCGCTCAATATTTCCGGGGCGGTAGTTATCGAAGGTGTGAGGGCCTGTGGCAAAACCATGACGGGGTTGCACCACAGCAATTCTTCAATATTTCTAGACTCTGCCGAAGCCCAAGCGCTCCTTGCTATTGATCCAGCATTCGCGCTAGATGGACAAGCACCCCATCTGATTGACGAATGGCAACTACACCCCGAGATTTGGAATCAGGTCAGACGCGAAGTTGACTTTCGAGGAGGATTCGGCGAGTTTATTCTCACGGGATCTGCCGTTCCTAAGGATGACGAAACTCGGCACACCGGCGCGGGCCGTTTTATGCGTGTCCGGCAACGGACACTTACCTGGTCAGAAAGAGAGACTCCTGAAAATCCGATTTCCCTGGCAGAGCTTTTTAACGGAACCCGTTTGAGTCCGAATACAAAAAGAGAAGAAATCGGAACTATTATTTCCCGGTTAATGCAATCCGGGTTCCCCGCGCAACAGGGTCTAGCTCCAGCCCAGTCACAGATACTTGCGCAAGCCTACCTTGAAGAAATCACGAGAACTGATTTACACCGCTTGGAAAACATCCGGCAGAGCCCAGCAGTTTTACAGAATCTACTGAGGGCACTGGCACGGTGCGTGGCCCAAGAAGTCAACATCAGCACTATTCGGAAAGACCTGCTTCAGGTCACTCCCTCGATTTCTACAGACACGGTATCTCACTACATCACGTTATTGGAGAGGGTTTTTGCGATTGAGACTGTTTCGGCTTGGGCGCCAAAATTACGTTCCAGAGCGCGGTTGAGAACCAATAAAAAGATTCATTTTGCAGACCCGTCATTAGCAGTTGCTGCCCTTAACGCCGGGGAAAAGACACTGAGGGAAGACCCCGAGACCCTTGGCTTTGTCTTTGAGTCAGCGGCGGTTCACGATTTAGCGGTGATGGCTGAAGCACTGGGCGGAAAGATTTACCATTACCGGGATTCGAACGGGTATGAAATCGATGCTGTCATTGAGCTCCCCGACGGTCGCTGGGGTGCTTTTGAGATTAAGCTCGGCGTGGGCCATGTTGAAAAAGGAATCGAAAGTCTACAAAAGGCGGTTGCCCAAATTGATGCTTCGACTCCCCCTGCTGTAATGGCCGTCATTTCGGGAACCGGCATGACCTACACCGAGCCGAAAAGCGGGGTACATACCTTCCCGCTTTCCAGCCTCACAATATAGGTATAGGTTCGCCTAGCGGTTGCGGTTGCCGCGGTAGAGCACTACCGCCTGCGAGCGCTGCCGGGGTTCGGGGCGTTTGCCGCGGGTCAGGCCCACGACGTCGCCGCTGGTGCCCGCCGCGAAAACCCGCGATGACTCCGCCAACTTGGCGTGGGCGGCGTCCAGCTGGTCCATGAGATCCGCAACCCGGGCGGTCATGTCGTCCAGCTGGTTTTGCAGGCTCATGATGCGTTTGATGCCCTCCAGCGAGACGCCGGACTGCGAGAGGTCTTGAATTTCCTGCAGTTTCTCGACGTCGCGCTGGGAGTAGCGGCGCGCCCGCCCGGGGGCGCGGGAGGGCTGAACCAGACCCATGCGATCGTACTGTCGCAGGGTCTGCGGGTGCATACCTGCCAGCTCAGCCGCTACCGAAATCACAAAGACCGGCCGATCTGATCCGAGTGCCATGGTTTACTGCGCCGCCTTCCGTGCGAAATCTGCCCGAACGTCGTCCTGCGGTGCACGTTTGACGAACTCAGCCAGCGCCGCCGCGGCGTCGTCGCTGAGGTTGGTGGGAACCTGCACCTCGGGGATAACAATTAGGTTACCGGTGTGCTTCTTGGTTTTGAAGCCCTTGCCCTTGGCGCGCAGTTTTTGGCCGGACGCCGCTCCGGCGGCCAGGCGGAGCTTGACCGGCTTCTCTGCGCCGGGGGTGGGTACTTCGAGGATAGTGCCTTCCACGGCCTCGGCCAGGGAGACGGGGTAGTGAACAATCAAATCGTCGCCGTCACGTTCATAGACCGAGTGCTTGTCCACGAAAACATGAACGATCAAATCGCCCGCACCACCGGGGCCGGACTGGCCCTTGCCGCGCAGCTTGATTTTCTGGCCGTCTTTGACGCCGGCGGGAACCTTAATCTTGGTCTGAGAGCCGTCGGGCTTGGTGACCGATACCGCAGCCCCGGTAAAGGACTGGGTGAAGGAGATACGAACGTTGGCGTTGATGTCGGATCCCTTAGGCTGGGGCTGGGTACCGAAACCGCCGGCTCCACCGGGGAAACCTCCCCCGCCAAAGCCACCGGCGCTAAAGCCACGGCCGCCGCCGAAACCTCCCCCACCGAACATGCCGCCCAGCAGGTCTTCGATGTTGATGTTTTGGCCACCGGCACTGAAACCTCCGGCGCCACCGGGGAAGCCGCCGCTAAAGCCGCCTGCTCCGCCGAAGCCACCGCCTGCTCCACCGGCAAAGGCGGAAGCGCCGTACTTGCGGATTTGGTCGTATTCTTCGCGCTGCTTCTTATCGGAGAGAACGTCGTAGGCCTCTGCGATTTCTTTGAATTTCTTCTCGGCGGCTTCATCGCCGGGGTGCTGGTCAGGGTGGTACTGGCGGGCCAGCTTGCGGTAGGCCTTTTTGATGTCGGCCTCTGAAGCGGATTCAGAGACGCCCAGTACCTTATAAAAATCTTGATGGAGCCAGTTTTCACTTGCCATGTCTACGCCTCCTTAGGGTCTAGAGCTTCAGTTCTTTTAGAAAAGTATTTGCTGTGTAAAAGGGCGGGCCCGATTACTCGAACCCGCCCGAATCGTTATTGCCACGCGATCCCGGCCGCTGCGAATGCACCCGAGCTGGCTGGCTCGGGGCTGGCAAAGGCCGACCCGGTAGCTGGCACCGGGGCTGGCGTTTAAGGGAGGCTACCGGGTCGGCCTTTGCCGGCCCGATGGCCTACCCATCTAGCCTGGCTTATTCAGCTACTGCCACCGCTACCTGCGCGGTACGCACCACGCGGTCTTTGACCTTGTAGCCGTTGCGCAGAACCAGGGCCACGTGGTCTTCTTCTACCTCAGAGGTGGGCTGCTGAAGAACAGCCTCGTGAATCTGGGGGTTGAAGGGCTCCCCAACTTCGCCGTAGCGAACCAGGCCCTGTTTTGCCAGAGTTTCTTCCAGCTTCTTTGCAATTGCTGCGAAGGGACCGTCTTCAAGGTCGCCGTGGGTGCGGGCGGCATCGATGTCGTCGATAACCGGCAGCAAAGAGGTGACCAGTTCCGCGGCAACAAACTCGCGTAGCTGCTCCTTCTCTTTGTTGGAGCGGTTCTTGAAGTTGGTGAACTCTGCCTGCAGGGAGCGCAGGTCGTTCAAGCGGGCCTCGGCCAGCTGTTC
The DNA here is from genome assembly GCF_014635585.1 of Rothia aerolata. Taxonomy (GTDB): domain Bacteria; phylum Actinomycetota; class Actinomycetes; order Actinomycetales; family Micrococcaceae; genus Rothia; species Rothia aerolata. The sequence continues at coordinate 38,848 of NZ_BMDC01000002.1, read as the reverse complement.
GAATTCGTTTGCGGGCTCTGAAGCCTCGGCCTCCTCAGAGGCTGCTGCGGTTTCTTCCGCAGCAGCTTCTTCGGATACACCCTCGGCTTCGGGGTGACCTTCCGCGGACGGCGCGTTGAAGGCGTCTTCCAGAGGGTCTTTACCCTGCTGCTCGTTGGTGTTTTCAGCCATGATTACTTCTTTTCGTTGTTGTCTTCGTCGTCGATAACCTCTGCGTCTACGAAGTCATCGTCGTTGTTCTCGCCGGACTCACCTGCGCCGTTGGCTGCCTCAGCCTGGGCAGAAGCGTAGATTGCCTCGCCCAGCTTGGTCTGGGAAGCCTGCAGCTTCTCGAAAGCTGACTTCACGGCGTCGTCGTCATCGCCCTCGAGCGCTGCCTTGACGGCGTCAACATCTGCCTGAACCTCGGACTTGACGTCCTCGGGCAGCTTGTCTTCGTTGTCCTTGATCAGCTTCTCGATGGAGTAGGCGGAGGTTTCAGCCTGGTTGCGGGTCTCAGCTGCCTCGCGGCGAGCCTTATCCTGCTCAGCGTGAGCCTCGGCGTCCTTGACCATGCGGTCGATGTCTTCCTTGGAGAGGGAGGTACCGCCGGTGATGGTCATGGACTGCTCGGTGCCGGTGCCCTTGTCCTTTGCGGAGACGTGCACGATACCGTTGGCGTCGATGTCGAAGGTAACTTCAATCTGGGGCACACCGCGGGGGGCGGGTGCGATACCGGTCAGCTCGAAGTTGCCCAGGGACTTGTTGTCGCGGGTGAACTCGCGCTCGCCCTGGAAGACCTGGATAGACACGGAGGGCTGGTTGTCCTCAGCGGTGGTGAAGGTCTCCGAGCGCTTGGTGGGGATTGCGGTGTTGCGCTCGATCAGCTTGGTCATCACGCCGCCCTTGGTCTCGATACCGAGGGAGAGGGGGGTGACGTCGATCAGCAGAACGTCCTTGCGGTCGCCCTTGAGCACGCCAGCCTGAACAGCTGCACCCATAGCCACAACCTCATCGGGGTTAACACCCTTGTTTGCTTCGCGACCGTTGGTCAGATCTTTGACCACGTCTGCCACTGCGGGCATACGGGTGGAGCCACCCACCAGGATCACGTGAGCGATGTCGGAGACGGAGATACCGGCTTCCTTGATGACATCGTTGAAGGGCTTCTTGGTGCGCTCGAGCAGGTCAGAAGTCATGTCCTGGAACTTAGCGCGGGAGAGCTTCTCATCCAGGTGGATGGGGCCCTCGGGGGTTACCGAGAGGTACTGCAGCGAGATGTTGGTGGAGGTTGCAGAAGAGAGTTCCTTCTTAGCCTGCTCAGCTGCCTCACGCAGACGCTGCAGAGCAATCTTGTCCTTAGACAGGTCTGCACCGGTCTTGGACTTGACCTGCTCCAGCAACCAGTCAACAATGCGCTGGTCCCAGTCGTCGCCACCCAGGCGGTTGTCACCAGCGGTTGCGCGAACCTGAATGGTGGAGAAGCCGTCTTCATCCTTTGCTACCTCAAGCAGGGAGACGTCGAAAGTACCGCCACCGAGGTCGAATACCAGAATCAATTCGTCTTCGTTGCCCTTTTCCAGGCCGTAGGCCAGAGCTGCCGCGGTGGGCTCGTTGACGATACGCAGAACGTTCAGACCTGCGATCTCGCCGGCCTCCTTGGTTGCCTGGCGCTCGGCGTCATTGAAGTAGGCGGGAACGGTGATGACGGCGTCGGTCACGGTGTCGTTCAGGAATGCCTCAGCGTCGCCCTTGAGCTTCATCAGGGTGCGGGCTGAGATTTCCTGGGGGGTGTACTTCTTACCATCGATGTCGGTGGTCCAGTTGGTGCCCATGTGACGCTTGACGGAAGCGATGGTGCGGTCAACGTTGGTGACAGCCTGACGCTTTGCAACGTCACCCACCAGCACCTCGCCGTCCTTTGAGAAAGCTACGACTGAGGGGGTGGTGCGGGCGCCTTCAGCGTTAGCGATAACGGTGGGCTCGCCGCCTTCAAGAACTGATACAACTGAGTTGGTAGTACCGAGGTCAATACCTACTGCACGTGCCATGTGTTTTTCTCCTTAGAGTTTCTTCTTTTAGAACCATTGCGAAACCGGTTTCTTGTCTGACCGGCAAGCTCAAACTTGAGCCTGCCTGTGTCAGCTTTTGCGTTTCGCTTCGATACAAGTCTCTCACTTTTTTGGAATCTGTCAACAGACTTGAGTCAGATAAACTCAACTTTTATGAATTTTGAGCGCTTAATTTTGGTTTTGAGGACGGCGAAGCGGGTAGTTTTCCGCGGAATCTCGGGGTTTTGCAGGGCTTCGCTCCTCGAATTTCACCCTCAGAGAAAACTGCAAAACTTGAGTCTTGAAGGCTCAGGTTAGTGCCTGCACATGCTCAACGATCCCCGGCTCTTTCCTGCGAGGATCTTCCGAGAGTCCCCCGCCAATTTTGTACAGGGTTGTCTCCGCTATACACCGGTATCTCTGTACAGACGAGACAACCCTGTACAAAACCGAGACTATGGCTACAAGGAGACCCCGTTCCATCATCGCTTGGGCAACCTTTAACCGCCGAGTGGTGGATTTTAGGCTTAAATCTTGCGATTTTAAGCCTAAAATCCACCACTCGGCGCTAGCTTCTACCAGCCAAGAGGAGGTTTCTTCTGTGCCTGCCAATGAAGAACTGCTACAACTAAGAGGTGAAGTACTTGAGAAAGCCTAGGGGAAGCATGAACGGTAGGAACTTGTCTCTAGTCAAGAAATTTATAGAGGTCTTCTTATGCTTTGCAATTCTCATTGCCTTCGTGTCTTTTGGCAGGTCTGAGCCTTATTTTCATGTATTTTTCGATTTTCCCAGAGCCCTTCTAACTTTGGGCCTTTCATTTGTTCTGGTGTTTTCCTTCGACAAGACCAATCAGAACAGTTAGTCAGCAGCCCCCGAGTGGCCTAGGTTCGGTCTCAGTACACGAATCAGCAATTTTGTACAGGCTTGTCTCCTCTGTCCAGAGATACCGCTGTATATCGGAGATAACCCTGTACAAACCGAGGCTCAGGGGCGAGGGACCAGGCAGAAAATTGACACTCAACGCAAGAAACCCCGCAACCTGCTCCGGTTGCGGGGTTTTCAAGTCGTTCTTCGAGAGCTAGCGTCGAAGCAATCTGAAGCGTTTAACGGTTTGCTGATACCGTGACTATCGAGGGACAGTCCCAACGCTTTGAGTAAATGTGTGTACCGCTAAGACTATACACAGGTTTGCAGTGCTTTCGCATACTTATTCTCAGTTAAAACTTAAGTTACGAGGCACCTTGAGAGTAAGCTGAATGCTCCCTCGATATTGTATCCCTACACTATGTGAAAGGAACCAGCCGTGCTGAAGATTATGACCGTCTGCACCGGCAATATCTGCCGCTCCCCCATGGGAGAGTTTTTGATTAAGGACGCCGCCCATAAAGCGGGCGTGGAGGTTGAGGTTGATTCCTCTGGCATCTCCAATGAAGAAGAGGGCAACCCCATTGACCGCCGCGCCGCCAAGGTGCTCAGAGAGCTCAACATTAATACGGACTCCCACCGAGCTCGGCAGTTCAAGCGGTCAGATTTTGACTCCCACGACCTGCTGCTGGCTATGGACCTCAACCACTACCGCGCCCTGATGCGCATGGCGAAGAATGACGACGACCGCGCCAAGGTTCACCTGATGCGCGAGTTTGACCCGGCGGTAGCCGACCAGCCGCAGGACTCGCTGGGAATCTATGACCCCTGGTACGGCGACCAGCAGGACTTCTACGATACTTTCACTATGATCCGCGATGCGGTAGACGGGGTTATTGATTTTGCCCGGAAGCAGGGCTAATGCCCCAGAGCGTAGATAGCCGCAGCACCCTGATGCAGCGACTGGAAAATCAGGTTACTCTCTACCCCGCCCGCCCCTTTCTGCTTGCTCTGGACGGGCGATCTGGCGCGGGAAAGACCACGCTGGCAGGGCAGCTGGCAGACTTTCTCAAAGCTGCGGGATTTCAGACTGCCACCTTTCATCTGGAAGATACCTACCAGGGCTGGTGGGGCCTGTCTCAGGCGGTGAGTGCCTGGGAGAAAAACTCAGCCGAGCTAAAAGCCGGTGGGCAGCTGACCTTCACCGGCTGGGACTGGGAGACCAGCCGCCCCACCGGGCCCCACATCCGCGCCGTCCTGCCGCGAAGCGTCCTCATTATTGAAGGGGTCGGGGCCTCCGCCGGAAGCGTAGACTTCTCCTGCTGGGTTGAGGCGCCGACACTCACCCGCAAGCACCGGGCACTGACCCGCGACGGGGAGACCTACCGCCCCTGGTGGAACACCTGGGCCGAGCAGGAGGAAGAACTGCTAGCCCAGCGCCGCCTAGACCAAAAAGTAGACCTGGTCTTCTTCAACGAGGGTGAAGTTACTTTACAGTCAAAATAAAATAAGGCTTTATCCCCGAGGCTCGCTGGCTGTACACTGTACTGTGCACTAATGCAAAAGACCTAGCGAGAAACGGGGTAGACATGACAAAAACACTAAAAAAATTAACACCGATTTCCATAGTGGTGCTGGCCTTACTCACCGCTGTGGCACCGCTGTCGATTGACACCTACCTGGCAGCACTGCCGGAGATTTCCCAAGATCTGGGCACCACGGCATCGCGGGGCCAGCTCACCCTAACGGCCTTTATGGTGGGTCTGGGGCTAGGGCAGATTATCATTGGGCCGCTCTCAGACAAGATCGGCCGCCTGCGCCCCCTCTATGTGGGCGTGGTGATCTGTTTCCTAGCCACCCTAGCCTGTGTTTTTGTGCCCAGCGTTGAGCTCTTTATTGCCGCTCGTTTTATCATGGGCCTCTTCGGCTCCTTCGGCCTGGTTCTGGCACGCGCTATCATTTCCGACTCCACCAAGGGGCTACAGACCGCCCGCCTGATGGGCATCATGATGATGATTAACGGTTTTGCCCCGATTCTTGCCCCGCTCATTGGTGGCGTGGTGCTCTCCGTTGCCACCTGGCGCGCTATCTTCGGCTTGCTTGCCATCTTCATGGCGCTCTCAGCTATCGCGGTCTTTCTCGTGATCAAAGAATCCCTGCCCGTTGAAAAACGCCGCACCGGCAGCGTTTTTTCTGCCTACCGGGGCCTTTTTGAAGTAATCAAGATTCGCCGCTACCGCGGTTTTATGTTCACCATGGTGCTCACCTTCGGCGCCTTCTTCGGCTACATTTCTGGCTCCACCTACGTGCTACAGAACGTCTTGGGTCTTTCGCAACAGCAATTCACCCTTGTTTACGGCATCAATTCCCTGGGCATTGTCGCTACGAGCTCGCTGGTGACCTACCTGGTGGGCAAGATAGCCCAGCGGCTCATGCTGACCGTTGGCATTATCGCTCTGGTGCTGGTATCCGGCACTCTCACCGTGCTCTTTGCCCTGGGTATCGTGAGCCTCTGGCCCACCCTTATTCTGCTCTTCCTGACCACCTGCTCGGTGGGTCTCGTGATGGGTAACGCCCCCACCCTGGCCCTGGTTCAGGCTCGCCACCTGGCGGGTTCAGCCTCGGCAACCATGGGAGCCATTCAGTTTGTGGTGGGCGGCCTGGCCTCTCCCCTGGTGGCCCTGGGCGGCGACCAGGCGGTGATGCCCATGGCGCTGACTATGCTGGGCTTTGCCCTGCTGGCAGCTCTTGCTTTCTTTACCACCCCCGTTGAGTACGGTGACTGGACCAAGGAAGGCGCCGAATACCACAGCCATGGCGGCCCCAAGACCGGTGAGATGCCGGTGGTTGAGCAGTAAAGGATGCACCTCGCAGAAACTTTCTGCTTAGTATTAAGAGCATGACTACTGTTGTAATGCTCACAGCCGAGAACCCCAGCGGCGAGCTGGTCGATTCCTCCCAGCCCCTCATTAGCATCGAAGACCAGGGCCTCACCCGGGGCGACGGCGTTTTTGAAACCATGCTCTCCTCCAACCGGAGCGTGAGGAAGCTCGACTCCCACCTGGCCCGGCTGGCCAATTCTGCCCGGATGCTAGATTTGCCCGCCCCCGATAACCAGGCTCTCACCTCCGCCATCGCCCTTGCCCTGGACGAGGTAGAGACGGGGCCCCAGACCGTGGTGGGCGAAGAGCACGTCGTCAAGATTATTATTTCCCGCGGTACCCCCGAGGCAGGCCCTCACTGCTGGGTGACCGCCGCTCCCGCGCCGTCCTCCACCTTAGACCAGCGCGAGCACGGGGTGGCGGCGATGACCCTGCCGCGCGGCCACGACCCCGCTGAGGACGGCGCCTACCCCTGGTTGTTGACCGGCGCCAAGACCCTCTCCTACGCACTGAACATGGCGGTGCTGCGCTACGTGAAAAAGCAGGGTGCCGACGAGGCTATTTTCGTGACCGAGGACCGACGCATCTTAGAGGGGGCCACCTCGTCTGTGCTGGTCGCCCGGGTGGAAAACGGGGTCAAGACCCTGCTCACCCCCGAGCCCAACCACGGTATTCTGCCCGGTACCACCCAGGGCGCGATTTTCACCGCGGCCCGCGAGCATGGCTGGGAGCTGGGCTTCGGGCCGCTCTATCCCCAGGATCTGTATGAGTCGGACGGCGTGTGGTTGGCGTCCTCAGTGCGACTGCTTGCGCCCGTCATCCGTCTCAACGGCAACCCCTTACCCGTAGATAAAGGACTCACCGAAGAGCTACTGAGCTATCTGGCACAGGGCTAGCCCAGTAGAACGGCACTACTGCCAGAGGAAGGTGAGCTCCCCCGCAGCAGCCGAAATACTGTAACCTGCGGCAATCAAGAGCAGACAGCCGAGAAAGAAGAAGAGGTCGCCACGCGAGTAGGTGACCTGCCGTGCCCAGGTACGGGGCTCAGGCCCGCCAAAGCCCCGGGCTTCCATGGTGGTGGAAAGCCGGGTGCCCCGGCGGATTGCCTGCACCAGCAGGGCGAAGGTCTGCCCACCCACGGTTTTCAGGGTCTGCCAGGGATTATCCCTGCCCCCCAAACCGCGAGCGCGGCGGGCCTGGCCCAGTGCGTTCCACTCGGTAAACATTAGGCCCACCAGGCGCAGGGCTGCCAGGGCTGCCAGCACGAACCGCGCCGGTAGCTTGGCGGTCTGGGCCAGGGAATCGGCGATGTCGGTGGGGTCGCTGGTAGCAATCAGCAAAAGGCCGGGCAGAACCATGGCAAGGCCACGCAGCATTAGAGCGAAGCCGGTTGCCAGCGAATCGGTGGTGACGAGCAAGAAGCCGATTTCCAGCACTACCCTGCCGGTTTTCTCGACCAGCAGGGCGGTTGACCAACCCGAGAGCAGGGCACCGAAGAGCACTGGCCAGAAGCGGCCCAGGAGCCGTAGCGGGTGCACTCCCACAGCCCGCAGGGCGATGAGTTCTAGGAGCAGAATTGACCCGGCTGAGACCCAGTCTTTGACCAGAATCAGGGCCAGGGTCATCAGTAGGGTTGCCAGCAGTTTCACTCCGGCGTTGAGCCTGCCGATAGCCCCCTGTTTTTCTACCGAATCGGCAAAGAGATCGATGTTCACAGCTGGCCCACCCGCCTCATCTGCCCCGCACGCTCGCCGCCGACCGAGAAGGCTCTCCCGCCCAGAGCGCGCACAAAATCCATGTCGTGGGTAATAGAGATGACCGCGGTTCCGCCTTCTACCAGCTCGCGAATGAGCACCACGAGCTCGGCCCAGGTCTTGGCGTCCTGACCAAAGGTGGGCTCGTCCAGTACCACAATGGCCGGGGCCGTGGTCAGGGCGCTGGCTACCGACAGGCGCCGCTTCTCCCCGCCCGAGAGGGTAAAGGGGTTGGCATCCTGTAGGGTGTCCAGCCGCAGCCGCTGAAGCAGAAAGTCGGTGCGCTCGGCCAGCTCCTCCTCATTGAGGGGGCTCTTGCGGATTCGGGCAATCTGGCGCGGGCCGAACTCCAGTTCCTCCCGCACGGTGGGGCGAATAAACTGCTGTTCGGGCTCCTGAAAAACCAGGCCAATGCGAGAGGCAAGTTCCGCTGGCTGCCAGCTGGCTATGTCGCTGCTGACAGTCTGAGCGCTACGGCTACCCGAGGCGGCATCACCCATGAGGGAGGACGACGCCCGCAGTGGCTCCTCTGCCTCTAGCCGGCCAGAAACCGGGTAGAGCAGGCCCGCCAGGGTCAGCGCCAGGGTCGATTTTCCGGCGCCGTTGGGCCCCAAAATGCTCAGGTGCTCACCCGAGAGCACCTGGAGCGAGATTCCCTGCGCCACCGGCTCAAGCTCCAGCACGGGGCTCTGCCCCGCCGCCAGGTCGCGGGCGCGCTGCTTACGCTGTTTGCGGCTGGGGTAGGCACGGGTAATGCTAAGGTCTTGCGCGCTGACCAGCGGGGTCTGCTTGCCGGTCACGGGCTGAGGAGTCTGCGGTAGGTAATCGGGTACCCACACCCCCGCCTCAATCAGCTCGGCCCTCGCCTCGCGAAGTACCGTCTCGGGGGCGCCGTCGTGGGTAATGCCGCCGTTGGAACCGAGCACAATCACCCGATCCATGTGCTCAGCCCAGATACCGACCCGGTGCTCAATCACCACCAGGGTTGCCCCCGTGGCGGCCTGGGCGTCGAGGACGGCGCGGCGCACCTGTTCCACGCCCGCCGGGTCGAGGTTGGCGGTCGGTTCGTCCAGTAGGAGGGCGCCCGGGTGCATGACCAGAATACCGGCCAGGCCCAGGCGCTGTTTTTGCCCGCCGGAGAGGGCGGAGGTCGATCGGTTGAGGTCCAGGTCTTCTAGGCCCACCACCCGCAGGCACTCTTCTACCCGCCGCCAAATTTCCTCACGGGCAACCCCCAGGTTTTCGGGGCCAAAGGCGACGTCGTCTCCCACGCGGGCCAGCACCACCGACGACTCGGGATCCTGCTGCATGAGACCCACGACTCCGCGGGCTTCAGCCGGGGCGAGACCGCCCACCGTGAGGCTACCCAGCTGGGTTTCGCCGTCGTCATCGTGAATTACCCCGGCCATAGCGTGGAGCAGGGTGGACTTTCCCGCGCCGGAAGCTCCCAGCAGCAACACCTTCTGGCCCGGCTCAATCACAAAGTTAAGACCGGAAAAAGCCGGCTGTGCCCTGCCGGGGTGGTGCCAGCCGAAGTCTGTGGCCTCGATACCCGCCGGTTGCATCTAAGCCCTGCGCGCGGTGCGGCCAGAAGCCAGCGACGAGAGCACCCCGGTCTTGGCCAGGGCAGCGGTCAGGGCCCAGCTGACGATACCGGAGATAATCGCCCCCGACACAGCAAAGCAGACGGTGTAGATCACGGCTTTGATGCCCACCATCTCAGAGGCGTAGTAGATGATGACCTCGGAGAAGCCACCGATAGCACCGGCTAGGGCCCCGGCGAGCATCGCGGTGCCCAGGTTCCAGACCCGGTAGACAAAAATAGCGAAAATAATCTCGGCTCCCAGGCCCTGAATCAGGCCCGAAAGCACCACGGTCCAGGAATACTCGGTACCCAACAGACCAGAGACAATAGCCGCCAGCAGCTCCACATAGAGCGCGGCGCCGGGCTTACGAATCACATAACCACCCAGCACGCCGCCGAGCAACCAGGCACCGCCCATCAGCGGGGCGTACTCGGGCGCTAGCGCCAGGGCTGCGGTTGAAACCGGGAAAATGATATTCGACCAGAGCCAAAAGAGCAGACCGCAGGCAACGGCGAGAACCGAAGCCACCACAATGTCATTCACGCGCCACTTCAGCGCAGATCTTCTTGCCATAACAAAACCTTCCAAAGAATGTGGAAGGGGAGCCTGCGCCATTGACTGGCGGCACAGCACAGTTCACGAGAACTCGACTTCCTCACGCCGGTATTAGCCGGATCAGGTTCGAGGGTCTGCTTGCGCACTCTCAGCACCTAGGTGCTCCCCTGTCGTTTCATACATCGCCCGAGCAAAGGGCGAATGTCTCCAGTATAGGCACCGGGTTCAGACCAACCAAAATCTTTCGTTTTTTGCGCAGAAACCCGAAGGCAAACAAGACAGTATGCTTTTTAACCGCTAGGCTGGTTACGTACAACTCACAAGAAATATGGAGTGAATAATGAACCCGATTCAGCTTGCAGGCACCGCTGCTTCCATCGGTGGCGCTGCCCTGGCCAACAAGGTACTAGCAGCATCCTGGAAGAAGATCACCGGTAACGAGCCTCCGGCCTCCAACCCTGATCCCGACGAGCGCTGGCGCGACATCATCGTCTGGGCCATGCTTTCCGGCGCCGTAGCAACCATCATCAAGGTGGGCATCACTCGCTCCGCAGTGGTCTACGATTCCAAGCGCAAAGAAAAGCACGGTGGCCAGGAAGAAATCTAATTGATTCCTGAACTTTGAGTTAAACTGCTCCGCTCACACGGTGGGGCAGTTTTTCTTTGCCCGCTGAGCTGAAGTAACCTAAGCAACATGACACAGCAGACACTACAGCCCCAAACTCCCCCGGTTACCCGCCGCACTATTGCGGCCTGGGCAATGTGGGATATTGGCGATGCCGCCTTCAACGCAATCATGACCACCTTTGTGTTTGCTGTTTATCTGACCTCCTCTGCTTTTGGCGACCCCGCCCACGCCTCCTCGGTCATGTCTACCGGCCTCACCCTGGCGGGCCTGCTGATTGCCCTGCTAGCGCCGGTTACCGGCCAGCGATCTGATGCTTCAGGCCGCCGCGCCTTCTGGCTGGGCTTCAACACTTTAGCAGCTGCGGTGCTCATGGGCCTGTGTTGGTTTGCCGCCCCCTCTCCCGACTTTCTGCTTTTGGGGGTCACTCTGATCTGCATAGCCAACGTGCTCAACGAGTTCGCCTTTGTCAACTACAACGCCGTGCTACCGGAAATCTCCACTCGGGAGAACGTGGGTCGCATCAGCGGTATCGGCTGGGCCTCGGGGTACTTCGGCGGCATTGTTGCCCTGGCCCTGGTGCTGGTATTCTTCATCGGGCTGGGTGATAGCGGTGGTCTGCTGGGCATACCCACCGGAAATTCCGAGAATATCCGTGCTGTAGCGATTTTCTCTGCCCTGTGGTGCACGGTCTTTAGCCTGCCCATTCTCATTGCGCTCGCCCGCCGCGACCGGGCCCGCCCTGCGCTGACCGCCGGTGAACGGGTGAGCTTTGTGCAGTCCTACAAGAATCTTTTCCTCACGCTCAAGCGCCTCTACCGGCAGGCACCGCAGACCCTCTACTTCCTGCTGGCCTCGGCGGTCTTCCGCGACGGCCTGACCGGCGTCTTTACCTTCGGCGGAATCCTCGCCGCAGGCACCTTCGGCTTCACCACCACGCAGGTTATTATTTTTGCCATCGTCGGCAATATCGCGGCGGGCGTGGGCGCGCTGGTAGGCGGTAAGCTGGACGACGCCGTGGGGCCCAAGCGCGTGATTATCGGCAGCCTCGCCGGTATTTTGGTGGCGGCCGCTCCCCTGCTCTTCTCCCAGGCAACCTGGCTGTTCTGGATCTGCGGTCTCTTCCTCTGCCTTTTCGTGGGCCCCGCCCAGTCAGCCTCGCGCACCTACCTCTCCCGCCTAACCCCGGCCGGGCAGGAGGGAGAAATCTTCGGGCTCTACTCCACCACCGGCCGCGCCACCTCTTTCCTGGCGCCCGGCCTTTTCACCCTCTTCGTCACGGTGCTCGGCGCACAGATCTGGGGAATCCTGGGCATCATGGTGGTGATTGGAGTAGGCCTGCTGCTGGTGCTTCCGCTGGCTCCCGCACCGCGGCAGGTTCGACTCAGCGATACCCCGCAGAGCTAGGCCGCCTGCTGAAGCACCCGAGCCTCTACCATCTGCTCTATCACGCGGGAAAAGTCTTCCCCGGGAATCGGGCCGTATATTTTCTCTAGCTGGACTTTGAGCTCTCCAAGACTCACCGCTTGCCCGGCAGCTAACCAGCAGTCTGCGGCAAAAGGAGACAGCTCAAAAAACTGCGAGTCCTGCAGAATCAAAAGCCGCTCGTCCATCAAAAAACCGCTCGCGGCAGGGGCCCTGTGCAGCTGCCCCCGCTGAAGAGAACCTGCCTCAGTCGGGGCAAAGTATTTCACCGGAAAAGCCTGTGCCAGCGTGGGCTTTTGCAGGTTCTCTCGCAGTAGGTCAAGGGCTTGGTGAATCTCGTGGTAGGTCAGCCTCTGCACACCACCGCAGGCCTCAATAAGCGCAATCAGCTTCCCCACGCCGTCCTCGGTCTTCACCAGCCCCGAGGTCTGCTCAACGATTTCCAGTAGAGCATCGGCGAGCGCAACAGGCTCCAGGTGGGCCTCAACCGGCTCCTCTCGGCGGTCCAGCAGAATAATTCGGCGCAGGGTATAGGAGAAGTCGTCGGGGGCAGCGGGGCTCAGCCCCGCGGCGGCGGGATCGTACTGGACCTTGGGCTGGTGGGGGTTGTCGATGACAGACAGCGGCTTAGGGTAGGGGCGTACCGTGTGGTTGGGCTGAACCACCGCAGTTTCGTCGGAGAGGTAGGCAAAATGCCGACCCAGAAAGCGGGCGGCGGTGGTCTTGCCCCGGCCCGAAGGCCCAATCAGAATCATGGCGGCGCGGCTTGCAGAATCCCCCAGTGCCGCGGCGTGAAAGAGACTGAGCTTTCCAGCCAGCGCCTCCAATAGACGTAGGGTAACCTCAACGGTCAGCCGCTCCTGCGCCCGCGCGGCAGAGCGCACATGAACCAGGTGGGGAGTATAGGAGCCTTGCCGGCCAAACTCCGCCAGAACCTCGCTCAGATTCCGGTCGGTCAGCAGAATAGTTCGGGGCTGCCCCGCGGGGGAATCCAGTTCAATCTCCCGCGGCTTCATGCTGGCCCAGGAGAGGCGCACCGCCTCCACCAGGTCAGCCGAAATCCCCGTATCAAAGGCGATGTTTACCTCAACCCCGGCGGGGCTCAGCGCTAACCCGCGGAACATGACCACCCCATCTGAAGCCTAATCTGCCTGAATCTCGGTACGGTGAAAGTTCAGATAAGACCGCGAGGCTGTGGGGCCGCGCTGGTCCTGGTAGCGGTTGCCATAGGCACCGTCACCGTAGGGGTGCTCGGTAGGGCTGGTCAGCTGGAAGAAGCAGAGCTGGCCCACCTTAGAGCCGGGCCAGAGCATAATCGGCAGGGTTGCCATATTCGACAGTTCCAGGGTCACATGCCCCGAAAAACCGGGGTCAATAAAACCGGCGGTCGAGTGGGTCAGCAGCCCCAGACGCCCCAGAGATGACTTACCTTCAAGACGGGCAGCGATATTATCGGGCAGGGTGACCTTTTCATAGGTGGAGCCCAGCACAAACTCACCGGGGTGCAGAATAAAGGGCTCATTCGGGTCAACCTCTACCAGGTGGGTGAGCTCCGACTGGTCCTGAGAGGGGTCAATGTGAGCGTACTTGTGGTTATCAAAGAGGCGGAAAAACCTATCCAGGCGCACATCCACCGAAGCGGGCTGAATCATCGCCTCATCAAAGGGCTCCAGCACAATGCGGCCGCCGTCAATTTCCCTACGTATATCCCGATCTGAATAAAGCACACTCTAAAAATAGCGCAAAACCCCACCTCACCGCCCGCTACGCGCCCAAGAAGAAGCCCTGTGCTCAACACCAAGCCCCTCTCGCTGACACAAACTCACCCCCGCGGCGTCCTGCGGGCTAAGCTGAACATAAACTTGCCCCACCGAAAGAGGAGCGTCTGTGACCCCCCTGGTTCTCTGTTCCCTCATCATTATCATCACGCTGCTCGCCAGTGGCGTGGCCAAAGCGAAAGATCGTGCCAGCACCGCCGCCGCCATTGTCAACCTCGACCTCGACCGCTGGCTACCGTTCAAGGCGGTCTCCCGGGTTCTGCCCGCCGGTGAAATCGTGCTAGCCCTGTGGTTGCTTCTGGCACCGGGCTGGCTGGGGGTTCTCGGCGGTATCGCGGCGGTTCTCCTCTTCGCCGCCTACTTCGGCGTGATTCTTCGGGCCCTACTCGCGGGCAACACCGCCAGCTGCAACTGTTTTGGCGGGGCTTCCACCGCCCCTATCTCCGGCTATACCCTGCTGCGCAACCTTGCCCTGCTGGGCGCGGCGGTTGGCGCCCTCATCGGTGGGATGGCCACCGACCGCTCCGCGCTGGGACAGCTCTTAGCACTGGACGCCGCCGGATGGCTTTGGCTGCTCGGGGCGGCTCTAGCGGCACTTGCCTTATGGGCCATGTACCGCTCGGAGCTGCTGGCCGAGCCGGCAGCGCAGCAGGTGGCTGGGTCCCAGCAGACTGCCCCGGCACAAACCGGTGAAGAGCAGGGCGAGATCACCCAGTCAGAGCAGGCCGAAGAAGATTACATCCGCCTGCCCATTCCGTTTGCGGCGCTGACCCGCCCCTACCGCGGGGAAACCGTCTCGCTACGAGAACTGGCAGCACAGCAGGCGCGCGTTCTGATCTGGGTCTCCCCCGGCTGCACGCCCTGCCGAAAGGTGCTTGAGCGGGTAGAAACCTGGCAGCAGAAGCTACCCCTGCTCAAAATCAACCCGGTGGTCTCTACCGAATCGCAGGTTTCCCAGCTGGGATTGCCCGCCGAGATAGAGGTTTTCGTCGATGAGCAGTCCTCCACCGAGCGCCTGTTTGGGCTCGGCACTCCCCTGGCGGTGGCCCTGGGGGCAGACGGCCTGGTAGCGGGTGGCCCCGTGATAGGAAGCGGCGATGTTGAGCAGTTCATGGAAGACATCATGACCGAGTTCGGTGTGAACCAGACCTAGTTTCTCCATCGCGATTGCACCCAAGCAAAGCGGTAACGTTAGGTATAAGAGGCTTTTAGTCTAGAAGGAGTTTTCATGCGCGAGAAGTCGCTCTGGCAGATTCAAACCGAACGCAACCCCCAGCACTCTGAATGGTACATTCAGCGCTTCAAGACCATGGCCGAGCAGGGCCAGGATATTTGGGGCGAAGCTCGCACCCTCGATGCCATGCTCCCCCGGGGCGCTAAGGTTCTGGACGCCGGTTCCGGCCCCGGCCGTCTCGGCACCTACCTGTACGAGCGCGGGCACCGGGTGACCGGCGTCGATATTGACCCCAAGCTCATTGAGGAAGCTCAGCGGGTCTGCCCCGATGCCACCTGGAAAACCGCGGATCTCACCGATTTGCGCGAGGTCCTGGGGCTGGCTGCCGACGCCGAGTTGGGCGTCGAGGGCTTCGACGCGATTCTCTGCGCCGGTAATGTGATGACCTTTTTGGCGGCCTCAACCCGCCTGCCCGTGCTTGAGAACTTCCGTGCGGTGCTCAAGGAGTCAGGACGCGCGGTAATTGGCTTCGGTGCCGGCCGCGGCTATGATTTCGCCCAGTTCTTTGAGGACGCCGCCGCGGTGGGCCTGCGCGTGGAGCAGAAGTTCTCCACCTGGGACTTGCGCCCCTTTACAGAAGACTCAAACTTCTTAGTAGCGGTGCTGACCCGCTAGCTTCTTTCTAGTGACCGAAGGTGCCCGGGACTAGCGCAGCACATTGAACTGTTGCAAGGTTTCCTCGGGCAGCATGGCGCCTGCGGCAACCAGGGCAAGCACTATCACAGAGACCACGGCCACGGTGGCTGACTTCCAGCCGGGGTGCAACTCATTGAAGGTCACCAGGCCGGGGTGCTGCTTGTTCATCTGCACCACGTTAATGCGCGGGTAGACCACGGTTTGGGCTGAAATATCGGCGGCAATTTTCCGCATGGTCTTGTGGTCCCAGATTCTACCGTCCAGCCGAAAGACGCTCTTGCCCTTGGCGTTGACCGCCCACATGGCAGGGACTCCCCTGGCGGTCAGCGACTTGGCGCCGCCGTCGGGAAGGTTAGTCGCCTTCTTCGGGGCCAGCCGCTCGGTAAAGACCGTGCGGTCAATCTCAGCAAGCTCAATGACCTTCCAGCCCACAATTCGCCCGCTCAGCAGGTGGGTCTTGGTTCGCACCACAATGGTGGGCTTGAGCACCGAATAGACAGCGATAGCCACAATCACCACGACAACCACCATCATCAAAGTGTAGGGCAGAGCAAAACGGCGGCGGGTCAGCAGAAAAAGAATGCCCACAATCACCAGCGCCGGGGGCAGGGCAGTAAGAATTCTGCGATGGTAGGAGACGATTCTCGGATAGTAGGATGCTAGAGCCTCGCCATATTTTTCAGGTACCTGGTGCGCGTATTCAGCCATAGGAATATCCTAGGCGGCTGGTCTGAGAATAGGCTTGGTTACACGCCAGTGTTCTTTGTGAGCTAGATTAGAGGCATGCGTTTTTCATCGGGTGTTGATCGAGTATTTGTCGGTTGGTTCGTGGGAGTTCTCACCGCTGTGCTGGTGGCGCTGGGTGCTTTGGCGCTGATTAACCGCACGGTCTATGAACCCTCCGGGCAGGTCCGCCAGTATTTTCAGGCGCTTCGAGCCGGGGACGGCGAGCGGGCTCTGGGAATCCTCGGAGCGGAAGTTCCCGATTCTAACGCCGCCATGCTCAGCGGTGAGGCGGTCAGCAATTCCCTGAAAAACCTCAAGAATCTCACGGTTAAAAACACCGAGATTCAGGGAGACCACGCCACCGTCACCGTTGCCTATACCCTGGGTGAAACGCCGCAGACCACCGATTTTCACCTGACGAAAGTGGGCTCCCACTGGGGTGTATTCGACCAATGGCATATTGACTCCACCGAACTGCCCACCGTTCACGTTTCATCTTCCTCGGTCGATGCCGCCACACTGAACAACGAGAAGGTAGCGGTTGATAACGGCAACCGCAACTTTGCGGTCTTCTACCCCGGTGAGTTTACGGTCGCCTACGAGTCCTCCCTGTTTTCGTCCCAGGAACAGACGGTGGCGGTCACCTCGCCCACCAGCACTCCCGAAGATCTTATGGTGAAGCTGGAACCTAGCGAATCAGCCATTAATTCCGTGCGCTACCAGGTGCAGTCGCAGCTGGATAAATGTGCCACTCAGAACACCCTCTATCCGGCGGGCTGCCCCTTTGAGTACCCCTTTGACGGACGCGTGCAGGGTGATGTCTCCTGGAAGATTACGGACTATCCCGAGCCCTCCCCCACCGTTGACCAGACCGGCCGCTGGGTGCTGGATGATTCCCGCGGTACCGCTGAGGTCTCCTTTACCGAGCTGGATCTGTACACCGGCAAGACCTCGCAGGTCAAGCATGAGGTACCCTTCACCTACTCGGCCAACCTGCAGGTGACCGATACCGAGGTGACGGTCGAGTAGAGGGGGCAGGAGCCCAACCGTGAGGAAAGGGCGATGGACGCCTTCCCTGCAAGCTGGCTGGGGCTGGCGTGAATCGCATGCGAGCGCCAGCGAGCCTGCGAGAGGGTCAGCTTGCAGGGGCGTCCATCGCCCCTTTTCTGCAGGGGCTACTAGTTGACTCCTCGTAGGTCCAGCACCAGGTCGCTTTCGTCGTCCTCAGAGCCGGTGACCACCACCGGAATGCCCCAGTCCTGCTGGTAGAGGTGGCAGGCGGCGTGATCGGGGATTTCACCGCCGGGTTCGCCGTCGCAGGACGCCGCTCGGGCGGTGATGTGCAGAACCGCCTCTTCAATTTCGGGGTTGAGCACCAGGGAGCGGGTCAGGCCCTGGGAGGTTCCGGCGCCTTCGAGAATGAAGTCTTCGGGGGTGGAAGAAATCTTCAGCTGGGTGGGGTCGCCCCAGCGGGTATCGAGCTTTTGGCCGGCAGGGGCGGTGAAGCGGGATTCAAAGTTGAGGGTGCCGCCGGTGAGCCGGGTGGCGGGCCGGGCTGTCTGTGAGGCTCCCTCGTTGACCTTTTGCACGTGCTCGGGAATCGCTACACGGGTGAGCTCGTGAGCGTTGGATTCAACCACGATCAGGCGAGCGCCCTCGTCGGTGGTTTCTACCAGCACGTCTGAGGGTTCAGCCAGGCCCCGGGCCAGGGTGGTCAGTTCCCCGCTGGCGGGGTCAAAGCGGCGGATTGCTCCGTTGTAGGTATCGGCAACGGCAACAGATCCATCGGGCAGGGCGGTGACGCCCAGGCAGTGCTGCATCCGGGCTTCTTCGATGGTGCCGTCTACAAAGCCGAAGTCGAAGAGGCCGATGCCGATTGCGGTTTCAACCCGCACCGCGCCGTCCTCAAAAACGATACGGCGCAGGGCGGAGGTCTCAGAATCGGCGGCCCAGACCGAGCCGTCGGCGGCCTCCGCCAGGCCGGAGGTCTGCGCGAACCAAGCCTCATCGGCAGCGCCGTCCTTGAGCCCCTCAGCGCCGGTGCCTGCGAAGACCGCCAGCTGGCCGGTCAGCGGGTCAAAGCTGAAAATCTGGTGGGTGCCCGCCATAGCGACCAAAAAGAGAGAGGCGGAAGAAGACCACACGATATCCCAGGGGGAGGAAAGCGCAACGGTCAGCGGGTCAGCACCGGTAGCAATGAAGTTGGGGTCGGCGGAGCGGGCATTATCTGAACTAGTCAGGCGTTGCTCGCCGTTGCCAGCTACGGTTTTTACCTCACCGCTGGCCAGGGAAACCGCGCGCAGGCGATGGTTGACCGAGTCGGCAACCAGCACATCGTAGCCCAGCTGTTCGCGCAGGTGCTCGGGTACCAGGGCAAAGCCCTGGGGCTCGTTGAAGCGGGCTGCCTCGCGGTCACCGTCTGCCCAGCCCTTCTGGACGCCGCCGATACGAGAAATCTCGGTTTGCAGGTCTTCTTCAACCTGCACCAGGCGGTGCCGCGCCGTATCGGTTACCAGGTAGCCGCCGCCCAGGCTCTCGGGCAGGCGGGCCGCCTTACCGGGAAAGGCAAAAACACCCTGGGGCTTGGGGCGGGGCACATAGGGGCCGTTACCGCGGTGCAGGGTGCCCTTGGCCTCGTGCTCCTCGGCCAGCTCCCGCACCAGGGAAATCAGTCCCTGCACGTGGCCCTCGCCGGAGAGATGCGCCACCACGTAGCCCTCGGGGTCAACCACCACCAGGGTGGGCCAGGCACGGGCGGTGTAGGCGCTCCAGGTGGTCAGGTTGGGGTCATCCAGCACCGGGTGGGTAATGTCGTAGCGGTCTACGGCAGCTGCCAGGGCATCGGGGTCGGCCTCGTGCTCAAACTTGGGAGAATGCACGCCCACCGTCACCAAAATGTCAGAGAACTCTTCTTCCAGCGGGCGCAGTTCGTCTAGCACGTGCAGGCAGTTCATGCAGCAGAAGGTCCAGAAATCGAGAATCACGATTTTGCCGCGCAAATCCTCAAGGCTCAGTTGCTTCTCACCGGTATTGAGCCAGTTGCGGCCCACCAGTTCTGAAGCGCGCACCCGGGTGCTACGAAGGTTCTCTGCCATGGTTTAGTCCTTGAACGTCAGGGGTAATCTTCTATTGCTACCAGCCTAACCAAGGGCAAAGCCCGCTGAGAAGTGTTGCAAATTTTGCGGACTGTTACACGGGTAAAGAAATCTAGCGCCGGGACTGTTCATCCCGCTCAGCCAGCTTCTCAAACATCTCGTTGTAGGCGTTCAGTTCGGCATCGCCGTCGCGGTCTGCCTGCCGGTCTTCCCGCTTCTGCACCTTTTTGTCATTGATAGACCACTGCACGGCAACGGCCACCGCAATAATCATGGTCGGTAGCTCGCCGATACCCCACATCAGGGAGCCACCCAGCTTCTGGTCGTCAATGGCGGGCAGACCCCAGGGTCGGCCCATGTTGCCGAACCAGGAGGCCGCCAGCAGGGACTCCATGTTCATCATGGCAATGCCCACAAAGGCGTGGTAGCCCAGGGTGGCAATCAGCAGAATCAGGCGAATGGGGTACATGGGGCGGCGCGGAATCGGGTCAATGCCAATGAGCACCAGGCTGAAAATGTAGCCGGTAATCAAGAAGTGCACGATCATGAATTCGTGGCCCACGTGGTACTTGAGAATAAAGTTCAGCACCGGAGTAAAGTAGACCACCACAATGGAGCCGGCGAAGTTCACCGCGGCAAAGATGGGGTTGGTAATCACCTTTGACCAGCCCGAATGTACCAGGCGAAGAATCCACTCGCGGGGACCACGGGTGCCGTCCTGCCGGGGTTCTAGCGCGCGAAGGAGCAGGGTAATCGGAGCGCCCAGCACCAGGAAAACCGGAACAATCATGGTCAGGGACATATGCTCAACCATGTGGGCCGAGAAAAGCACGCGGCCATAAATGGCCAGCCCGCCCGAGGTTACGTAGTTGAGCAGGAAGAGGCCCCAAAGCCAGGAGAGTAAACGGGCTAGATTCCAGGTACCACCGGCCCGACGCACCCTAATATATGCCCAGATGTAGATATAGGCGGCGAAGAGACAGAAGGCCACCCAGAACCAGTCGAAACGCCACTGGGTAAACCACTCGGCAACGTGGGGTTCGGGCGGTAGGTCGTACCAGGTGAGAATTCGCGCCGGGGAGGCTCCCTCATCGAGGGTTTCGGGCACCGGCGGGGCTGTTCGGGACAGGGACGCCGCCAGGCCACTGGTACCGCCCATCAGCACCAGCTCCACCAGGATAGCGGTCCAGAGCCCGCGGGTTTTAGAGACAGAGCCCTTTTCCATCGCGGGTATCAGGGTTAGGCGGTGCAGGGCACCGATAGCACCCAACAGCATGGTCAGGGCAAACTTTGAGAGAATCAGGCCACCGTAGGCTGTGCTGAAGAGCTCCCCCAGGTTATTCATGCGCACCGCGGCATTTAAGATTCCTGAGAGGGTCACCAGAATAAAACCACCCAGCGCCAGCGCAGAGTAGCGACGCAACACCGCCACCGCCATGGGTACCCGGCGGCCAGCGGCGTCCCCGCAAGCCCGGCGGCTTCCGGCAATCGTTGCTTCCCCGGCGTCATCGGAGCTAATCAGCCGCGAGAGAAAGACCAGGGTAATCAGCCCACCGCACCAGATGACCACGCCCAGCAGGTGCAGACCCAAAGAATTGACCGCCCCCATGTGGTCGGCGCCGCCCGATGAGTGGCCGCCCAGAGCCATATCGATAATTCCAATCAAGGAAATTGCCAGGGTCAAAAAGAGACCCATGAGCGAACGAACGCCAAAGACCAGGGTTGCTACCACGGCGGCGACCACCACGGTGGTGGCCTCCTGCATACCCGACTCAATGGTGGTGATGTAGCTGAGGAGCTCAGAGGTGTAGGAGTTAGAGAGGCTGACCGGCCGACCGGAAATATCGGCGTAGGCCAGTACCAGCACCGCCATAGCGAAGATGGTCCAGGTAACCGCCGCGGACGCCGCTAGGTTGAGTACCGCGGTGAAGGCGGGGTATTCTTCGCGGTCTGCTACCTGCTGCTTGGAGAACTTGTGGGCGGTGTTGAGCCGTAGCTTTCCCCGAGCCGAGTCGGCGTAGCGGGGCACCACCGCCATAGCAAAGAGAATCGCACCCATGGTGGTGGTCATTGCAAAGTTATGGACGGTTTCCGCTACCGGTAGGGCCCAGCGCACAAAGGCACCGGCATCGGCTAAATCGGTGGCGCTGTTGGAGCCGGTCAGCGCCAAAGAAACTAGAAGAAAAACCAGAGCTGCCGCAGGAAAAAGCCAAATCCAGTGGCGGGTTACACCGCTGTGGTACTGGAGGCGCTGGCCCGTTGTCCGGTGCGAAGTCTCCCGGCTCGGCAAGGTTGACTGCGACATAATCTCAATTCTGTGTTGAAGGGGTGAAGATAAACAAAAGAGTGTGAATCAGCTAAACAGGCTCTCTCCGATAAAGCCGCTTTCGCTGCAACCCGCCGGTAGAGCAAAGACCGCCGAACCGATGGGGACTGTCCAGGTATTAAGCATATCGAGTTCCGCAAGCCGCTTCTGAACGGGAACAAACTGCTTCAGCGGATCTGCCTGATAAGAGCAGAAAATCAGACCCGAGTTGGAGACTCCCCCGCTAGTCTGGCCGTGGTCTGAAAAGCCCGAGGCATTGGAAACCGGCAGGTCATAGTTATAGGGCCTGCGCAGAATATGTTCCACCGGGTTCTGGGCGGTAGCTCGTCGAATATGAGCGTAGGGAGCAATCACGGGGAAGCCAAGCTCGGTGGTGGCAGAGAGGTCGGCGACGTCGTCCTCAGACTCACCGGTCAGCGGCGCCCCGGTATCGAGGGTGCGACCCACGGCGTCTTCTCGGGCGGGCCGGTCGGCTTGATCCCAGGTATCCAGGTTCATGTGAATCCGCCGAATCACCAGGGAGGTTCCGCCTTCTTCCCAGGGCTCTAAATCCTCGTGGCTTCCCCAGACAAACTGATCCATCGTCTCGTCTTGCGATGTGGGGTTAATGGTTCCGTCCACCTGCCCAAAGAGGTTTCGCTGGGTCGTTCCCTGCTGACTTGAGCCATAGGCATTACGGAAGCCGCTCTGCACCCAGCGCACCGTCACAAAGGAGCGCACGTCCTTCAGTAGCATTCTTTGGGCATGGGCCAGGGTCAGCGGATCCTGAGAGCAGATTTGAAGCAGCAGGTCCCCGTGGCTCCACTGCTCCTGTAGCTGGTCTATTTGCGGAAAAGCGGTTAGGGGCTTGAGCCAACCCGGCTTTTTCGCCGGATTAACCAGGTCAAAAATCTTTTCCCCAAACCCCACTGTCACGGTGAGTTCGGCCGGAATAGTGGCCAGCTCGGGCTCCTGGTCAACCACCGGCGCCCGCCCAGCGGTGAGCTGGGCGGCGTCGGCGGTGATGATTCTCAGCAGCCGTTCAATATCAGCTGCCTTTAGCTCCTCGTTGAGGTCGCAGGCGATGAAGCTGGCGTGAGCCGGCGGCGGGGTATCTACCCCGGCCTGACGCCGGCCGAAGAAGCCCACCCGCGCGGTTTGAAGCGGAGGCAGGGCTTCTTCGGCCCTTTCCTGGGCCCGTACCTCGGTGGCAAACTGGGCACCCAGCGTTGCGGCAACGCCCAGGCCAGTGCCTGCGGCTCCCGCTACCAGGGTGCGCCGGTTTATTCCGTCTGAGGTATGTGAATCGGGGTGCTGAGAATCGTGTTTCATGGTGTCAGCCTAGGAGCACTGGGGCAGGGCAGCAGCCGACTCGGTGGCCATACCGGGCATGTCAGACATATCGGAGTGCTCCATACCCTCCATGCCGTCCATACCGCCCTCAGATTCTGACCCGCCAGAGGGCATCTCCCCCGGTGCGTATTCTTCCTGGGCACCCGAGTAGTCGCGGGCACCGGCGTCAAAGGTCAGCTCCTGGCCCGACTCCGTTTCCAGGGTCACGTGAACCGGTATACCGGCGGGCAGCGAGCAGGTGAGATCCATGAGCATAATGTGGTCGCCACCGGGCTCAAGGGTCAGGGTCTGGCCCGCCTCGATGGTCATCGAGTCCACCTGCTTCATCTGGCTGGAGCCACTGGAAGCGTCAAGAGCGGTGGTGTGCAGCTGGGTATTCTCAGCATCGGTGGCGTTGGAGCTAGCCCCGGTGATGGTCACCGCTTGATCCGAGTTGTTGGTGATTTCTCCGAATACAGCGGTCATACCGCTATCGGCCGCTTTGGCCCAGGAGTTCTCCACGGTAAGCGCTTCAGCGGTATCGCTCTGGTCTGCGGCAGTGGAGGAGTCATTCTGAGAGCAGCCGGTCAGGGCAAGAATACCCACGGCTGCCACAGCTGCCAGGGACTTAAAATGGTGTGTCATCTCTGGAGCCCCCCTACTTGTTCTTGGGGCGCTTGGCCAGGATTACCACGAAGGCACCGATAATCACCGCAGCGCCCAGAACAAAGAGGCCAATCTTTGCACCGGTCGACATACCCTGGGTAGCTTCTTCTACGGGCTGGCTGGCTTCCTCCGCCTCATCCGAAGCAGCCGCTGAGCTCTCCTCCTCTGCAGCTGACTTTCCCTCGCCCACGGTGAGGGTCTGCTGGCCCTCAATGGGGTGGCCGTCTTCGGAGACAACTCGCCAGGTGACCGTGTAGGTGTCGTCCTCGGCGCCGTGGCCGGCAATAGGCTGGGTCACCTGCTTGCCATCGACTGTGAGATCGCCATTGGTGACGTCCTCACCCGCCGAGTCGGTAACCCGCACCTGGTTGCTGCCGTCCACCTGGGTAATCTCTCCGCTGAAGGTCATGGAAATCTCATCGGGAGCCTGCTCCAGCTGGGCGCCGTCCTCGGGGTTGGATGAAACCAGGGAGTCGTGGGCCAGGGCCGGAGTGAAGGTGGTCAGGGCCAGCAGACCGGTAGCGGCGACAGCGCCCAGGGCACGGGAAATGTTCTGTGAAATAGTCACGGTTAAAGCTCTTTTCAGTCAGTGTTATTTGAATTTAGCGAATAGAAAATAACACTGCCGGTGGGCCCCTGAGCAGCCGCACCGAGTCGAGCCAGGTGTTCAGAAAGTTTGTGAGAGGACGCCGCTGCACGGCTACCGTGCGTACGGGCGCGGGAATCTGTAGGCGGCCGGGCAGGGTAAAAATAGCCTGCAAAGCCAGGCCCAAGCAGCTGTTGGCCCGGTGAGCCAGAGCCCGGCCCCGGCGCAAGAGCAGGAAGGTCAGAACCGCGGCGAGCAGGTGGTAAGCCAGCATAGCGGGCTGGTTGCCTGAGACAGCATGGCTGTGCGCTAAAGAGGATCCCAGCAAGTGGGAGCCATGGTGAAGGTGACCGCTGGCCTGGGGTACCTGCGCCACAGCCAGGCCCTGAAGTGAGAAGAGCCAGTGCAACAGCCCCTGCGAGAGCAAAACGGAGGTCGCCAGACCAACCTTGGGCAAGCGCCGTCCAGCTAACATCACGCAGACCAAAGCCGACAGTGCGGTACACAGCGCCCACACCATCGGGTGCGGAAGGTGACCTCCCGCCAGCCCGTGCGAGGCAGAAGCCAGAGAGGTTGAGGATACCGCTACAATCCAGCCTTTCAGCAGGCGTTCAGAGCGCGTGGAGTGAGACGCCGTCATAGCTAGCTCATCACTCCTTTCCTCAACACCGTGCTGACCGGGCAAACCACCCTCTATTTTAGCGGAGAAGCACCACCAGCTATAACCGGCGCAAACTCGTTACGGGGCCCGTCTGAGGCAACAGCTTAAACAGAAAGAGACCGCCTCAACACGAGACGGTCTCTTTGAGAAGTCTTACAAGTTTTACTTGTTGGAGACTGCTGCCTTCAGCTTGGAACCAGCGGTCAGCTTCACGCCGTGGCCGGCAGGAATCTGAATGGTTTCACCGGTCTGGGGGTTGCGGCCGGTACGTGCTGCACGGTCAGTGCGCTCGATTGCCATCCAACCGGGAATGGTAATCTTCTCGCCCTTAGCAACGGAAGATTCGAAAACCTGGAACAGTGCGTCAAGAACGCCGTTCACTGCTGCCTGGCTGGTGCCAGCCTTTTCTGCAACCTCTGCAACGAGTTCGCTGCGGTTCTTAGCCATAGATGCCCCTCCTGAGACTTATGTTTTTCTAGTCGGTCAGGCAATTTTCCTAACCGTTCTAGCCAAACCTTACCAGCTTGACTTGGTAATACCGGGCAACTCGCCGCGGTGTGCCATCTGACGGAAGCGTACGCGGGAGATACCAAACTTCTGGAAGGTACCGCGGGGGCGACCGTCAATCTGGTCACGGTTACGTACGCGAACAGGAGAAGCGTTGCGGGGCAGCTTCTGCAGGCCCACGCGAGCAGCTTCGCGCTCTTCGGGAGTAGCGTTTTCGTCGATCAGGGTCTTCTTGAGCGCCTCGCGCTTCTCTGCGTAACGTGCAACGATTTCCTTGCGCTGCTCGTTACGAGCGATCTTTGACTTCTTAGCCATGCGCTTATCGCTCCTCTCGGAATTCTACGTGCTTGCGAACAACGGGATCGTACTTCTTCAGGGTCATACGATCGGGGTTGTTGCGGCGGTTCTTGCGGGTTACGTAGGTGTAACCGGTACCCGCAGTGGACTTGAGCTTGATGATAGGACGAACGTCCTTAGCCTTTGAAGCCATACTTAGATCTTCTCCCCGCGTGCGATGATTTCAGCTACTACAGCGTCGATGCCGCGTGCATCAATAACCTTGATACCCTTGCTGGAAACAGTCAGGGTAACGTTGCGGCGCAGTGAGGGTACGTAGTACTTCTTCTTCTGCAGGTTAACGTTGAAGCGACGCTTGGTGCGACGGTGTGAGTGGGAAATGCTGTGTCCAAAGCCGGGAACAGCTCCGGTCACCTGGCAGACTGCTGCCATAGTTTTCTCCTCCATTTGTTGACGAAATGACGGTGCGCAGTTGGTGCACACTTGATTTTCACAAGCGGCTTGCGTCCCGTCACCAAGGTAGAGCACCGGGTTATTCTCCGGGCTAGAGTGTTTGAGACTCAGCTTGGGTGAGAAGACAAGCTAAATCCCGCGCCACGGGATAACGGTGAATATTTCAAGGTGTCGAGAGGTGTTGCCACCAATGCGACAGCCTTAAATACTAGGTAAATACAGGCTTATATGCAACCTAAAGACCCGAGATTTAAGGGCTTTCCGGCCTGAAAGAGTTCCCCGCAGACTGGTTTGCACCCCGGTTCGGGTAGACAGTATGCACACGCAAAACCATTCTCTAGTCTAGCAGAAAAAGGCCTCTTCCCTTGAATTTTCAAGGATTTAAGGGGAGTGAGTCAGAGGTCTCACTCTGCCACAGCCATCCGCTACCCCCGCTAAATTACACCGGTGAAATTTATAGTGTGACGTTAACGGCTTAATGGGGTGAGCTGGGGAATCTCCCCTACTGCTCAGAGGCCTTCTCCTGCTGCCCCTCAAAGCGGGTAAGCTCGGGGTACTTGGGCGAGAGACCATCGCCGGAGCTGGTGCCGCGCAGGCGTCGTCCTACCCAGGGCACCACGAACTCGCGGGTCCAGCGAGCCTCATCGCGCAACCGCTGCATGCGGGTCTTGGGCAAAGCGATGGGCAGGGTCTGCGGCCCGGCCATGCTGATAGACTCGTCCGAGAGCAAATCCAGCACCCGACCCGCCATCTTAATGTGGCCGCGGGTGTTCAGGTGCAGGCGATCAGGGGCAAAGTAGCGCTGATCAACAAAGTCTCGCATCCGCCAGAAATCAACAATTTTCACGCCGTGTTCATCGGCGATCTCACGCAAAAGCTCGTTATAAATGGCGGTCTTGGGCCGGGTGGCCTTGAAAGCATTGAAGTCGCGCACGTCCATACCGGTAAAGGTGAAAACCTCAATGTCTGCGGCACGCAGCGCTTTGAAGCCTTCTTCCATCTGGCTCATCAGCTGGTCAATATCGGTATTGGGCCGCAAAATATCATTGCCGCCACCGTAGAAGCTCACCAGGTTGGGCTTGAGGTCAATGGCGGCCTGAAGCTGCTCATCGATAATCTGCCCCAGCAGGCGGCCGCGGATTGCCAGGTTGGCGTACAGAGCCTCGGAATCTGCCAGCATGAACTGCTCCGCCACGCGGTCTGCCCAGCCGCGTACCCCGTTGGGGCGCTCAGGGTCGGGGTCACCTACGCCCTCGGTAAAAGAGTCGCCGATTGCCACATAACGAATGCTGTGGTCGTTACTGAGAATTGAAGACATGCTCTCCCCTTATAAATTTGTAACCTCACCTGCTACTTTAGTGCGGCAGACGAGATTTATTCAAAGGTGACAGCACAGGCAGACAGCATGAGGGGGCCAGCCAACTGGCATCGGGATGAAGTGAGACGGGTGCGAGCTTGCGAGCACTCAGGAGCGAACGGAATCGCGAAGCGTGCGTTTAAGGGAGGTTGGCCGGCGCCCTCATGCTGGCCCTGTGCCTGTTGAACGAACCTCAGCACTCCGCCACGCCCTTCTTCCAGTAGCCCATGAAGGAAATCTGCCGCTTGTCGATTCCCGCCTCGTTCACACAGATGCGGCGCAGGGTCTTGATTACCGATGATTCGCCGGCGATATACACGTAGCGCTGCCCCTTTCCGCCAGTCTGCGGAACGGCCAGGGTCCAGGTTTCGTCTTCATCGGCTCGGGTGGCGGTATCCACCGCGCCCAGCGGCGTCGGCAGATCCAAGACCTGCCGCAGCCCCCGAAAGAGGTTTTCCCCGCGCACCGTATTGCCTGTTCGCGGTAGCCAATGCAGGTCAACACCGGGCAGGTTCTCCAGCGCTCCGGCGAGCGCGGCGACGTCATTGCTGAGGACGTCGTCGCTGCAGGGAACCTCCAAAAGCAGGTCTGCCCGGGTCTCGGCGGGGAGGGAACGGGCGATGGAGAGGGCGGCGGGCACGGCGGTTTCGTCCACCAGCATGAGCACCTGAGAGGAGTGGTCGGGGTTCCAGGCACTCCACAGGGCATTACCGCGCAGAGGGGCAAGCAGCGCAATCTTGTCGCCAACCTGGGCGGTGGCCGCCCAACGGGCGCCGGGGCCCAGCTCACCGGCGTCGTCCTGATGCAGCACGAAATCTATATCGACCTCGGGTACCTGCCCCGCCGGTAGAGGCCGATCAAGCACGGCCAGGTCAGCCTCAGAGTTTGCCCTTAGTTCCGCTTCAACCGGGGGCACCCGATCGGCAGGCACCAGGCGCGAATTGCGTAGCGTGTAGGTGCGCATCCAGCCGCGTTCCTGGGGTGGCGCGCTCAGATACCGCGAGCGCCAGTTCTCGGTAAGTTCCAGGTCTATGATTCCGCTGGCGCTGTGCTCGGGGGCAATCATCAGTTTGATATAGGCATCGAGCACGTCACCGGTGCCGTCAGAAATTTCTTCGGCGGCGTGGTGGAGGGACTCCCCTGCCAGGGAGATGCGCACAAAGTGGGGAGACAGCGCCTGCACCCGGGTGACTGCCACCGGAAAGAGCCCAAACTGCTTGTGGTCGGGGGTACGGCGCGGGCGGGCGGGGCTCACGAGACGTCCTCAAGCATCGCTTGGTCGGCGGTCTCGGCGGAGAAACCGCCCTTGGCCACCCGGGAGTGCGGCACCACCACGGTGGAGCCGTTGCCCAGCGGGTCTGCGACCGAGGCCTTGAGCCCGAAGATATTGAGCAGGTTTTCCCCGGTCATAACCTCCTCTGCTGATCCGGCCACCGCAATCTGACCGTCTTTCATGGCCACCAGGTGGTGGGCGGCGCGAGCGGCAAGGTTAAGCTCGTGCAACACCATCACCATGGTGGTGCCTCGGGTCTCGTTGAGTTCACAGAGCAGATCGAGCAGGTCTACCTGGTGGGCGAGATCAAGATAGGTGGTGGGCTCATCCAGCAGCAGAATATCGGTCTGCTGCGCCAGCGCCATAGCAATCCAGACCCGCTGGCGCTGGCCTCCCGAGAGGTCAGAAACCTGGTTCTCCGCCAGGGCCATGGTATTAGTGGCCTCTAGCGCCCAGGCCACCGCCTCGTCGTCCTCCCTGCTGTTCTTCTTAAAGAGGCCCTGATAGGGGTAGCGGCCGCGCGAGACCAGATCAGCCACGGTAATGCCGTCGGGGGCAATGGGGCTCTGCGGCAGCAGGCCCACCCGGCGGGCGAACTCTTTGGCGGGGTAGGAATGCACATCGCGACCGTCCAGCGAGATGGTTCCAGACTCCGGCTTGAGCAGTCGTGAAATGCCGCGTAGCAGGGTGGACTTGCCGCAGCCGTTGGGACCAATAATGGCGGTCACCTGACCTGCTGGAATCTCCAGACTGAGGTCGGGCACAATGGTTTTCGCTCCGTAGCCCAGGCGCACATTTTCAATAGTGAGAGAGCGAGGCTCAGCGTTTTTCATTTATCGTCCCTCTTTCTGGGATTGAATTAGAAGCCAAATCAGCACGGGTGCTCCCAGCGCACCGGTGAGCACGCCCACCGGTAGATCTCCGCCGGGGATATAGTTTGCCGTTATAAAGTCAGCCAAGACCACAATAATTGCCCCCACCAGGGCCGAGGCAAGTAGGGAATGCCTGCCGCCCAGCAGTCGCCGGGCAATGGGGCCAGAGACAAAAGCAACGAAGGCGATGGGGCCAGCGGCGGCGGTGCCCACCGCTGCCAGTACCACGGCCAGGCTAATACTGCTCCAGCGAGTAGCGGGCACATTCAGCCCCAGTCCGTGGGCTAGCTCCTCCCCCACCGAAACTGCGTGCAGGTTGATGTGGATGAGCGCCACCAGAGGAAAGACCAGCAACAGAATTACCAGCACAATCTCAATGCGGTTCCAGTTGGCCGGTGCCAGGGAGCCGGTAATCCATACCACCGCAGACCGGGCCGAGCTAATATCGATCCGGGCCAGCATGTAGTTAATGATGGCGCCCGAGAGCTCGGCAATTCCTATGCCCATGAGTACAAAGCGGTTGCCCACGCTGCCGCTACCGCGGGCAAGCGCCATGATAATAAGCCCCAGGCAGAGGGCAAAGGCCACGGCGAAGCCCGAAAGTACAAAGCCGGTGGCACCGAAGAAGACGATTCCAATGACGGCGCCGAGGGAGGCTCCCGAGCTAATGCCCAGAATATCTGGCGAAGCCAGCGGGTTCCTCAACAGCAGCTGAAAAATTGCGCCCGAGCAGCCAAAGGCAAGGCCGACCAGGGCGCCCAACACCGCCCTGGGGAGTTTATCTTCCATCACGATAAAGCGCGCTCCGCGGGCGCCCTCAATCGTTCCGCCCTGCAGAATGGTCAGAAAATCGGGAAAGGTCACCGTATAAGAGCCCAGAAGCACCCGGATAAGCAGGGCAGCCACTAGCAGGGCAAGCAGGCCCAGCACTACCGTCCTGGGCCGCTTGACCAGGCGTTTGCGCAGGCGCTGCACTTCTAGAGCAGGGGCGCTTAGAGCCGGGGCGCTGGTCTCTAGCACTCGTGCCGCCATTAGAGATCCCCCGTCTTCCGGGAGCGAATCAGAAAAATGAACACCGGAACGCCCAGCACAACCATGGTGACTCCCACAGGAACTTCCTCGGGTGGAAGCACAATTCTGCCCACGGTATCGGAGAGGGTCAGCACGGTAGCGCCCAAAATTCCAGACAAGGGCACAAGTAGCCGGTAGTCAGGGCCTACCAGGGCGCGCAGGGCATGGGGAACCATCAGCCCCAGAAAGGCAATAGGCCCGGCCATTGAGGTGGCGGTTCCGGCCAGCAGGGCAATCCCCACAAACATGACCAGGCGTTTGAGGGCAACGTTTTCTCCCAGCGAGGCCGCCATGTCATCGCCCAGGGCAAAGTTGTTAATGCTCTGTGCTCCAAGCAGAAGAATCAGGGCACCTGCCACCAGCAGAAAGATCCCCGGAAAGTAATCTTCCATATTTGCTCCGGCAATGGTTCCCTGCCGCCACTTGCGCAGCGAATCCAGGGCATCGTTGTAGCGTAGCAGAAAAGCTGAGGTCAGCGACAGAAGCCCGGCGGATACAGCAGCACCCATCAGCGCGAGCTTCACGGGGGTAGCGCCGTCCCGCCCAATAGCGGCTACCGCGTAGACCACTACGGCCGTGACGGTCGCGCCCACAAAGGCGAGCGCGGCGAAGCCGGCCGGAGAGGAGAGGCCGAAAAAGACAATACCGACGACGACGGCGAAGGCCGCCCCGGCGTTGAGTCCCAGGATTCCGGGGTCGCCCAGGGGGTTCCTGGTGACCCCCTGCATTCCGGTCCCGGCAATCGCCAGGCTAGCGCCCACGGTCACCGCCCAGAGGGTGCGCACCGCCCGCTGGTCAATGACTGCCCGGTCCATGCCCGAAACGTCAGTTCCGGTGAGGTAGTTCCAGAAGGTCGCCGGGGCGATGGGGCGGGTACCCAGTAGAAAAGAGAGCAGGGTAGCAAGCAGCAGCAGTGCCAGCAGTAGCACCGCTACGGTAACTTTTCGGTGACGACGTAAAGAGCTGCCCATTACTTAGGCGTTGCGGATGTTATCAATAGCCTTTGAGAGGTTCTCGAGAATGGGGGTCTGCTCAACGGCCCACACCAGAGACAGGGGCGAGGCAGCCGAGAGCGCAAGACCGAAGGTCTTGTCAGACTCAAAAATCACGGCGTCCTTCTGCAGGGCAGGCATGTTGGCGAAGAGGTTGTTCTGCTTAACCTTCTCAACATCGTCTTCGGTCTCGGTCCAGGCCCACACCGCATCGGCCTCTACGGTGTCGAGCACCTCTGCCGAGATGTTGATAAAGAAGGTTCCCTTGTCACCGCCGTTTTCCTTCATGTAGTCAGATTCCTGCATACCCAGCAGGGAGAAGAAGCGCGGGCGGGTGTCTTCAGCAGTGTAGGCGCCAAAGGTGTTCTGCTCGTTGTCGAAGGCGCCGGCAAAGAAGGTCGCTCCCTCAAGGTTGGAGTACTCCGCAGCGGCGTCCTTAATCTTCTGTTCGGTCTCTTCGATAACCTTCTGCGCCTCGTCCTCCTTCTTCAGCATCTTGCCGGCCATCTCTACGGTCTGCTGCCAGGACGCCGCCCAGGCGCCCACTCCCTCGGGGGCGGCGACCACCGGAGCGATTTCGGAGAGCTTGTCATAGATTTCCTGGCTCATGTCGCCGTAGGGAGAGAAAATGGCGTCGGGGCCCAGCTTGGCAAGTTCCTCGTAGTTGGGGCCGTCAGTCTCGTCGTAGCGCAGGGGTTCTTCGCCACCGAGTTCTTCGAGCTTCTGATCGAACCAGGGCGACGACTGGTTCTCGTTACCGCCCCAAGCAACGATGGGGGTACCGGCGGGAACCACGCCCAGCGCCAAGATTGCATCGGGGTTCATCCAGTTCTGCACTACAGCGATCTTCTGCGGTACCGCTTCAAAGGTGGTTTCGCCGAAATTGTGCTTGACGGTGTAGGCCTCGCCCTCTGCGGCCGAGGAGTTGGAGGACTCTTGGTTGGAGCCGGTGGAGCAGGCCGAGAGAATACCGGCCGCTGCGGTTGCTGCCGCTACTTTGAGAAAGGCTCCGCGTGAGAGAGTAACCATGAATTGAGTCTCCAGATTCGTGAGAGGACGCCGGCATCTTTCGCCTAGCTAATTCTTTTCTTAGGCTTACCTAAGGCTCCCTCAAGAATAGGTCATTGCCTCTTTTTGGTGCAACTTTTCTTGCGTAATTAGACCACCCTGCAAGGAGCCGGATTCCAGGCCCGCCGGGGAGTCTGGACACAAGTCAGTTCTCCCTCGAGAGGTCAAATATATACCGTTTTTCACGCATTTTCGGTCTAAAAATGGCCTCTCGGCGTTTGAAGGATTTTGGGCAGAAAAAAGAGCCCCCTACCGGATTCGAACCAGATGAAGCGCCGGATTCCGAGCGAGCGAGGAATATAATCCGGCGCGGAATGGTCACCGGTTCCAAGCAACAGAATTTCGGGCAGAAAAAAGAGCCCCCTACCGGATTCGAACCGGTGACCCCCTGTTTACAAGACAGG
Source organism: Rothia aerolata (assembly GCF_014635585.1). Lineage (GTDB taxonomy): Bacteria > Actinomycetota > Actinomycetes > Actinomycetales > Micrococcaceae > Rothia > Rothia aerolata. The sequence continues at coordinate 5,813 of NZ_BMDC01000002.1, read as the reverse complement.
TGCTCTGGCCAGCTGAGCTAAGGAGGCGTACACCGCGCGCGGCGACTGTTCTATACTAGCGAATCTTTCTCCCAGGCGCACATTGTGTCTGGGCCGGGGTTAGGAGAGCTCCAGCACGGGCCCGGCCAGCGTGTCAAAGAGCTGACCGTCGTGGGTTGCCAGCACCACGCTGCCCCCGGCTTGGGTGTAGAGCCGCACCAGCTCGATGATCCGCTGAAGCCCCCGAGCGTCGGTTCGACCGGTGGGTTCGTCTAGTAAGAGGCAGGACGCGCGGGCGGCGGCTGCCGTTGCTAGGGCGAGCAGGTGCATCTCGACAGGAACGAGGTCGTGGGGGTGGGTTTCGAGGGAAAGATTGAGTCCTAGAAATTCTAGAAGAAAATCACGCTGAGCATCGGTGCTGCGGCGGGCAGCCCCCAGGCTAAATTCCCCTTCTACCGTGGAAGCGAGAAAGTGGTGGCTGGGGTTCTGCGGGGCAAGGCAGGCTAGCTCTAGCCGGGACTCTGTAGGAACCGCAGAGGGGCTAACCCCACCCACGGTTAGCCTGCCAGAGACGGGTGCTAGCAGACCGGCAATGGTTTTAAGGAGGGTGGTCTTTCCCGCTCCGTTGGGCCCCACCAGCCGTAGCACCTGCCCCGGCTCTAAGTGCAGGTTCAGGTTCTCCTGCACAGCTTGAGCAACAGCCTTTCGCCGCCAGGGCCGGGCAGGCCTTGAATCAGGCGAAATCGCCAGAGAGTCCAGCTCTAAAGAGCGAGGCTCAACGGTTCCAAAGAGCTCACCTGAGACAAATTCCCCGCCCCAAACCTGCTCGACCTCGAGCACCCGGGTGGCGGCGTCCTTCTCCTCAGCAGCAGGCCGGGTGGAAGTCCACGCCACCGCACCCGGGTAGGCAGCGATAGCGGCGAGAACCCGCCGGCGTGCCGAGCTGTCCAGGCCGGTCAGGGGCTCATCCAGCAGAAGAGCCGGAGCGTTCATAATAAAGTTGGCGGCGAGTACCACCAGCTGGGTCTGCCCACTGGAGAGCGTCAGCGGATTGGCATCTAACAGGTGGGAAATTCCAAAGGTCTCAGCCGTGGTTTCTACCGCGTGGAGCAGGTCTGCCCGGGTGGGTACGTCGGTCTCAATACCCAGTGAAATTTCCTCGGCAACGGTCTGGGCCAGAGCGGTCAGCTGGGCGCTGGCCTCGCCAGAGACCAGCACGGCATCAGCCCTGCGCTCGGCAACCGCATTCAAAGCGGCGGTTTTTCCGCTGGACCTGCCGCCCACCAGCAAAATTCGCGTGCCAGCTTTGAGCGCGTCGTCAGAGAGTTTAAAACCAGCCACGGAATACTCCAAAATGTAGAAGAACCACCAGCAGGCAGCAGAGAGGCAGGGCCCAGCGCAACACACGCTGAAGCCCTGAGTCGGGATAGTCCCGCACAAAAACCCGCTGCCCCGCAAGCTCAATTCCTCGATAGTCCAGGGCGCGCCCGCGCACCTGGTGGTCTAGCAGAATCAGGGTAAAGAGCGTGCTGGCAATCTTGAGGTTACCCTTGAGTCGGGCCAGCCAGCTGGAATCATCCAGACCCCGCGCCCGCGCCGCCTCCTGCTCAATGCGAATATATCGAATCAGCTGGGCGGGAGCGTTCAGCGAAGCCACCAGCAGAAAAACCAGCCGCGACGGCACCTTCCAGCTGTTCAGGGCATACCGTAGCCCCGCCGTCGTCGTCAGCAGGGTCAGCAGGGAGCAGGCGGTACCGAAATTGAGAATTTGCAGGGCAAGATGGGCACCGTAGGTCATACCCTCAACCGTCACCGCAAACGTCATGAAAGCAAAGGGCTGCCAGCTGGCCAGCACCGTTTGCCCGGAAAAACTGACCGCCTGCACGAGAAAAGCCATCAGGGCAACGGGGCCGAGCCCCACCCCCACAAAGAGCAGAAAGCCACGCAGCCGCCCCGCCGCTACCAGCAGGGTGAGCTGGGCCAGGAGCAGGACGACGCGCGCCGCTAAACTCAGCGGCATCAGGGCAAGGACGAGGGCACAGAGACTCAGCACAACCCAGGTTCTCGGGTGCAACGAGTCCCTCCACCGCGCGCGAGTTTCAGTCATCTAGCGCCGAGTCAAAAACTGGTTCTTGACCCGCTGGGGAATAGCTGCGGCAATGAGCCAGACCAGCAGAAAGGCCACGGCCTTATCCAGCGGATCAGAGAGCAGGGACTGAAAGGTGGTCGCCGCCAGCAGGGACTGCCCGGTTGCCTGGAAAGCAGCCACTAGGGAGCCGGTTCCAAAGCCCTGGCCACCGCCGTAGACAAAGGCGGCAATGGGGGCCCCGATAAAGCCAGCGACAATGCCGGTGCCAAAACCTGCCAACACAGCGGTCCAGATTTTCTTGAAGAGTCCCGCCCGGCCCGCGTAGCCCGCCAGCAGGCCGATGACGGCGGCACCGGCGGCAAAAGGAATGGTGGTGGGGTTGACGGTCAGGCCCCAGGCGAGGTTGGTAACAACCCCGGTCAGCACACCGGCTGCGGGGCCTGCCAGGTAGCCCACCAGAATGGTGGCGATAGAGTCAAGGTAGAGGGGAATTCCCGAAAAGCCGATTATCTGACCCAGCACAATGTTGAAGGCTGCCGCGAAGGGAATTAGAGCCAGAGCTGAGAGAGGAATGCGGGAGACATTGCCCGCGAGCAAAAGAAGCGCGCCCACCAGGTAGCCGCTCATCAGGGGCAGAGAAGCCTGGGTCATGTCGTTGGCGCCCGCACCGTAGATTACGGTGAAAATATAGGTGCCGATAATGAGAAGGGCGCCCAAGACGTTCATCACGATGGTGAAGGTTTTGCTGTGGTTCTTATCCCGATGTTTACCGAGGTTCTCCGCTTGTGCCGAGAACCTCTGCCCAGACGGGGGTGTAGCCTGTGTACTCATAGTATTTTCCTTTAGTGTGAGTGTGCGTAGCAGCTACGCACGGTTTCTATATAGTGGTCAAAAAATGTCGCGGCCTCTGCCGTCATGAGCGCAGAAGCGTTGGGGGTTCGTCCCCAACGTCCCAGCCAGTCAGCGATAGTCTGCCCGCGGGTGAGCTTACCGTCAAGCTCCACGTCGATAACGGTCTCGACTTCTTTCCCCAGCACCAGTGCCCCTTCGTCGCCCTGCTCTTGCAGTAGCCGGTTCACCGCGTAGGCGGTCACAAAGGGATCGTGCACGTGGGCAATAAAGCCCAGCCCATCCCCCTCATGAAATTCCATATAAAACTGCAGGGCATCGTCAAGGGCCGCCAACACCGGTGAATCTTCCTTCCCCGCCGTTAGTCGCTGCCGCAGCTCGGGCGTCAGTATGTTAGATTCGGTCGCGTCCAGCGGGCAGAGCACCGGATAGCAGGCGGCGTCCGGCCGGTCAAAAGCCTCAAAAACCTGATGCGCAGCTTCGGGGTCCGAGTGGATATTCCACTCGGTAGTGGGCATGGTGTTACCGCGGTGGTTGAGCGCTCCGCCCATAATGTGCAGGCTCGCCAGGCGGGTGGGTAGCTCGGGATCGAGTTCAAGCGCCCGCGCGAGGTTAGTGCAGGGTCCAAGGACGACGCCGCTCAGCTGCCCCTCATACCGGCGGGCGGTCTCCACCCAGAGCCGGGCGCCGTCGTCATGATTCTTCTCGGTGGGCACGCTTTGACCGGGCAGTACCGCGTAGCCGGTACCAAAATCGCCGTGGGTCTCTTCGGTGGTGGTCAGGGTCTGCTTGAGCGGATTCTCTGCCCCCAACGCCCAGGGCACCTCGGCAGCAGCGGGTACTGGTACTGATTCTTGAATCAGCTCCAGCACACCCCGCAGGTTGCGACCCACCTGCTCTGTGCTCACATTACCGCCGCTGGCCACCAGAGCCGCCACCTGCACCTGCGGGTGGGCAAAGGCGTAGGCAAGCGCCATCATGTCATCGATTCCAGGATCACAATCAATCAGTAGCGTGCACTCGGCCTGGGTCACCGGATTCTGCCTTTCACTGGAAAGCTCAAAAGCTGAGGACTGCAAAAAGAGGGACAGCTACTCCCCCATTCGGGAGAATGTAGCTGTCCCTACATCCGTCTAAAAATCATACCGATTTTTGACTATTTATGCATTTGCCTTCTCATCAATCAGGTTGTTGATCCAGCCTTCAAAGTCAGCGGTGGTGAACTGCTGACCATCTGCGAAGACGGTCGGGGTGCCGATGATACCGCCGTTCTGGGACTCGGGAGTTACCACGTTCACCAGCGGACGCCACTTGTTGGTGTCCATGTCTTCCTTGATGTCTGCCCCGTACTTAGAAGCAATGTCGATCAGCTCATCGTTGGTCAGGCCGCCCTCACCCTGGTGGGAGAAGATTTCCTTCTGGTATTCGAGGAACTGGTCGGTAGATACCTGGTTAGCTACCGAGTAGGCAGCGTTAGCAGCGCGTGCCGAGTACTCGGTGGCGCTCGATGCATCGAGGAAGGTCAGGTTGCGAACCTCAAGGGTAATCTTGCCGTCCTCAACCAGCTGCTGGATGGTATCGCCGTAGTTAGACTCAAACTCTGCACAGTGTACGCAGTTGTAATCCTGGAAGATGGTCAGGTGAACGGGTTCACCGTTGTCCTTGGCCTGATCTGCGGTCTCAAGACCAACGGGGAACTCGGTTTCTTCTGCTCCCTCAGTCACGGTATGAGAAGCGGTAGCCGAGTTCAGAGAGTTAATATCTCGGCTGGGCTCATCTGAGGTATTTCGTTCAATGCCGTTTGCAGTCAACACGATACCACCGAACCCGTTGGAGCTGGCGGGAACAGGGCCTGCATCTTCAATCTTGTTGCGGTTGGCCTGTACAATCACCATCGCGATAATGACGACGATCGCAACCGCTACGAGCAGCACGGTTGCCTTGATCCAGCCGCCACCTGATTTCTTAGACGCTTTTGCCTGTTGGGACGCTACTTGGCGTGCGCGTTCGCGGGCATCTACGGCCTTGTTGTTTGCCACGAATGGCCTCACTTTCTTGTGTGTTCTAACCATTCAAGATTAGCCGAACTAGGTTAACAACAGCCAGCGCAAACATCACTTTCCCAGGAAACTAATACTATCTTGGGTATAAACCTTGAGGAAGGGCGATCTCTCTACGGGGAGAAGTTGAGGACCCGCAAATTATTTCTTCATTCCGAGCACATACTGTACTTGGCCTATGTGCTGGGCAGCATCGTCGACGATAGAAACCAAACGAGCTCCTCGGCTAACGGCGGGGTCCCAATTGCGGTCGATGATTTCGTCTAAGTCCTCATCGGAGAGAGTAACCAGATAGGCTTTGAAAAAATCTACCGAGTCAACGATGTAGTCCAGAAGAACCGAGGCGTCGTCTGCAACGATTGCTCGGGCTTCTTCAGGGGTGTGTCCGTAGCCGATATGCGCACCTGCTTTGCCCAGCCCTGTCTTTTCACCATAGCTACCTGACTCCCAGACCTGAGTTGCGTTCCAGAGATGAGCTACCTGCAGGTCGATCTCTCGGCCTGTATGCCAGAGGAGCCAGGCAATAGAATTATCATGGTCACAAGGGTGCCAGTTCAGCTGGTCAGCAGTAATTTTCCCACGGAGAGAGTCTGCATATTCGCCAATGCGGGTTATGGAATCATTCAAAATATCTAGTGCGTTCATAGAGCTCACTCTACCCCACACTGGATTTCCATGTTAAAACAGAAAAGCCTTAAACAGAAAAGGGCCCGGAGCACCACACCCCAGACCCCTTCCAACATCCCAAACAAAAAACCGGCGGCAACCTACTCTCCCACACCGTCCCCAGTGCAGTACCATCAGCTCAACAGGTCTTAGCTACCGGGTTCGGGATG
>NZ_BMDC01000001.1:534138-1379322 GCF_014635585.1 Rothia aerolata | reverse complement strand
GCGAGCTTGCAAGAGCTAAGCGAATCAGCAAAGGCGAGCGAGCGTGCGAGCTTGCAAGAGCTAAGCGAATCAGCAAAGGCGAGCGAGCGTGCGAGCTTGCAAGAGCTAAGCGAATCAGCAAAGGCGGGCGTGCGAGCTTGCTGATAGGCCACCCATAGCGGTCTAGAAAAATTTTCGGCAGGAGAGATTCCGCCGGCGCCCTCATTTCAGAGCGAATGAGGCACCGACGGGGCTCTCCTGCTCTCTTTTTAAGATTTTTTGGAAAAATTTTGAAAATTTTTTGCCCGGGTCGAAAACCGCTTATTTTCGCGGAATTTTGGGATTTCAGCCCGAAGAAAACACGCTTAAAAGTGGTGGCGGTTACTGAAAAATTGCCACCGGAGCCCTCTGCTGTGTCGGTTCGATTTGCACGGGTTGAAAAACTGTCATAAGCTTATTGAGGTTCGAGCGACGGTCTGAGAAATCAGAGTGAAGTTCCTACTAGGCCCCCATCGTCTAGCGGCCTAGGACGCCGCCCTTTCACGGCGGTAACACGGGTTCAAATCCCGTTGGGGGTACTGCAAATCCTCGGATTTGCAAAGCCAAGTTGGATGATATAGAGTTTATCTCTGTTGAAATCAACGATGGCCCCGTAGCGCAGTTGGTTAGCGCGCCGGCCTGTCACGCCGGAGGTCGCGGGTTCAAGTCCCGTCGGGGTCGCTCCGACCGCGTAAGTTCTCACTCGATGAGATGCGCGGTTGTGGCATATCTAAGGGTATGCCTGGCTCTGTAGCTCAGTTGGTAGAGCGTACGACTGAAAATCGTAAGGTCACCGGATCGACGCCGGTCGGAGCCACAAACCACTCACATGGGCTTCTAACGTGTGAGTGGTTTTTTATTTTAAGCCTTAGCGAGGTACGCGCCCCGCTAAGGCTTTTCTTGGGTTATAGGACAAATCTGTGTCCCGCCCCGGGCGCGCTACCTAAGATGTGAGTAGAAAAGCACGTCCTCAAACATGCTGGGCGACTATCAAGAATAGGAAATCGCACCGAGTCGCCGCTTCAGTGACGTTTCGCCGGTTCGTGACCGGCGAAGTTCGGCAGGGAATCTACTAACCACAAAGTTGCAATTTTGGTTCTTATTCAGAGGTTTTAAGAACCAAAATTGCAACTTTTGAGTTATGGGACAGCTCTATATTCCAGCCGGCTCCTTACAATCCAACGTTCAGTCACTTTGCCAGAATGGGGCCGTGTGCCGAGTCACCGTTTCAGCAAAACACGGTAATTATTAAAGTTGCCATGATCGCCGAGGGGCCATTTTTGTACCGAAAATCTGCGAAAAACGGTATAAAAATGGCCTCTCGGGAGAAGCTCTGGGCGGCTAACTGCGCCCTAGCCCCTACTCAGCCTTTTCTGAGGACGCCGAGCCCGAGGTAAAACCTGTGGGCTGGTCGGTGAGGCTGAGGTCGCGAACAATTCTCTTGGCCAGCTCTACCGAAGACTGGGGATTCTGACCGGTGTAAACATTGCGGTCTGCAACAACCTTGGAGGTAAAGGGCAGCACCGCCTTCTCGTAGTTCACTCCTGCTTTCTTGAGCTCGGTCTCCAAGAACCACTTGGCCTTCCAGGCAAAAGGATTCATGCGTTCTTCCACATTGGAAAGGCCGGTCATGGTGAAGCCGGAGAAGGCATTGCCCGAGTTGGTCTTAGCAGCAAGAACAGCCGCCGGCGCGTGGCAGAGCAGGGCAACCGTGCGCCCTGAATTAATCCGCTCTACCAGCAGCTTGCCCGAGGTCTCGTCGTAGGCGAGATCCTCCATGGGGCCGTGGCCGCCGGGGTAGAAGACCACATTGTAGTCGGTGTGGTCAACGTCGGAGAGATTGAGCGGGTGGTCAATCTGATCCTTAATGCTCTTCAGATAATCCACAATTTCCTGGCGCTTCTTGTGGGAGCCACCCATAGGGCCAATGCTAATGCGGTCAAGAGTGGGCGCTACGCCACCGGGGGTAGCGATATCAACCTGCCAGTTGGCCTCAGTGGTGAAAATGCGGTGTGGCTCCGCTAGTTCCTCGGCCCAGAAGCCGGTGGGGTGCTCGCTACCGTCTTTGAGGGTCCAGTAATCTGCTGCGGATACTACAAATAGAACTTTGGCCATGGTTAACATCCTCTCTTACCAAGTCTACTTATGAGTATTTCACAGGCGAGGGGCCAAAAATAGACCTTATTTTCTCGGCTTAACGGTCAATTTTTGGCCCCTCGCCTCCAGCAGAGCAGGCTAGCGCTCAGTCAGAGAAAGCAACTCCTCGTGCACCGTGGTGTCTCCGGTAAGCTCCGGATGGAAGGAGATTCCCAGCAGGTTTTCCTGCCTCACACCCACCACTTCGCCGCGATAGCGGGCGGCAACCTCAACCTTCTCACCCCAAGAAATCACCCTGGGGGCGCGAATAAAAGCCGCCCTGACAGGGCGCGCTGAACCGGCGGCGTCCTGCCAGGTAAGAGTGGTTTCGGCGGAGTCTACCTGCGAGCCGAAGGCGTTGCGGCCTACCTCGACGTCGAGTAAGCCCAGCGACTGCTGCCCGGGGGCTGGGTCGGCGATAGACCGAGCCAGCATAATGAGCCCGGCACAGGTGCCCAGGGTAGGCAGGCCGGCGGAAATCGCTTCAATTAGCGGTTCCCGCAGGCCCAGAATTCGGCTCAGCCGGTCAATCGTGGTGGACTCCCCGCCAGGTAGTACCAGGGCATCGAGTTCTGTGAGCTGCTCGGGTTTTTTTACCAGGACGACCCTAGCACCCAGCTGCTCCAGTAGCAGGGCGTGGTCGGCCACCCCGCCCTGGAGGGCAAGAACGCCCACGGTTTTTTCCAAAGCTACTCCTTATTAATGTGGCCGGTTCCGCTTCTGCGCTTTACCAGCCGCGCTCTGCCAGACGGTGGGGTGCGGGCAGGTCAGCCACGTTGATACCCACCATTGCCTCACCCAGGCCGCGGGAGGCATCTGCAACCGCTAGCGGATCATCGAACTGGGCGGTGGCTTTAACAATTGCCTTAGCGCGAGCCTCGGGGTTGCCCGACTTGAAGATACCCGAGCCAACAAACACGCCATCGGCACCGAGCTGCATCATCAGGGCGGCATCGGCGGGGGTTGCCACGCCGCCGGCGGTGAAGAGAACCACCGGGAGCTTGCCGGTTTTTGCCACCTCAAGCACCAGGTCGTAGGGGGCCGCCAGCTCTTTTGCCTTGACGTAGAGCAGGTCGGGGGAGGTGGCATAGAGCGCCTGAAGCTCGGCAATCTGAGACTTGATGGTGCGAATGTGCTTGGTAGCTTCGGACACATCGCCGGTGCCAGCCTCGCCCTTGGAACGAATCATGGCAGCACCCTCGGTAATGCGACGCAGAGCCTCACCCAGGTTGGTGGCACCGCAAACAAAGGGCACGGTGAAGGAATGCTTATCGATATGGTTGACGTAGTCAGCGGGGGAGAGCACCTCGGATTCGTCGATGTAATCGACCTTCAGCGCCTCGAGAACTTGTGCCTCTACGAAGTGGCCGATGCGGGCCTTTGCCATGACGGGAATAGAGACGGCATCGATGATTCCCTCAATCATGTCGGGATCACTCATGCGGGCAACTCCGCCGGTGGCGCGAATATCGGCGGGAACCCGTTCCAGGGCCATGACGGCCACAGCGCCGGCGTCCTCGGCAATTTTTGCCTGCTCGGGGGTCACGACGTCCATGATGACACCGCCCACCAGCATGTCTGCCAGGCCGCGCTTGACCAGGGGAGAGCCGGTGATGTTTTCGGTTGAATTCTTGTTTTCGCTCATGGGCACTAGCTTGCACCCGAAAACTGGTCTAAATTAGTTCCAGAAAGATAGAAATTTTTTAGACCAGTTGGAAAGTGCGAACTTTTCCCTGGGGGTAGGGTCGTTTCCCTGCCGATTTTCTACAGGGAAACGACCCTACCCCCAGGGAGAACCGAGAAGAAAAACCATGCCCCGCTACTCAACCTCCACCGATCTGCCGCTGACCATTGAGAAACAGGCGGTGGGCTCCATCCCGGCCCAGCTTGCCGAGCAAATTCGGGAGCACATTTTGGCTGGCACCCTCAAGCCCGGCGACCTGCTACCCTCTAGCCGCGGGCTGGCTAGCAGGCTTGAGATTTCCCGCGGCTCTGTGGTTGCCGCCTACGAGCAGCTTGCCGGCGAGGGCTACCTCAGCGCCCATAAGGGCGGCACCAGGGTGGCCGAAAACTTGGAATTACAAAAAATTATTCCGCAGGCATCCGGCGATAGTGCAGAGGGCAACGAAGAGAGCCAGCAGCCCCTGCCCCTTCCCCAGCGTCAGCTCATCGATCTCAGCCCCGGCACCCCAGACACCAGCCTGCTTGCCAGTTCCGCCTGGCGGTCTGCCTGGCGAAAAGCCGCTGCCGAGCCCGGCAAGTATTATCCGGCAGCAGGTTCCCCTGAGCTACAGGTTCAACTGGCTGAGCACCTGCGCCTGATGCGGCAGATGGTCCGTGAGCCTGCGGAAATTCTGGTCACCGCCGGTGCCCGCGATGGTTTTCGCCTGCTTCTCTCGGCCCTGCGCCAAGAGAACCGCCAGCGCCCCCTGCGCATTGCCGTGGAGAACCCCGGCTACCCCTCGTTACACCAGATTCCGGCGGCTTTCGGCCACGAAATCATTCCGGTTGCCGTCGATGAAAAAGGCCTCAACCCCGAGAAGCTGCCCACCACCAACCGCCCCGACCTGGTGCTGGTTGCCCCCAGCCACCAGTACCCTCTGGGCGCCTCGATGCCGGTTGATCGCCGCCTTGAACTGTTGCGTTGGGCGGAGGAGAACAGCGCCTACATCGTTGAAGACGACTATGACTCTGAGCTGCGCTATGTGGGCGACCCCCTGCCCGCTCTGGGTGCGCTGGCTCGCCAGCAGGGTATCGACAGGGTGGTGACCCTGGGTTCTTTTACTAAGACCCTCACCCCCGGCCTGGGGCTGGGCTACATGCTGACCCCGCGCCACCTCTTTGAACCGGTGAGCCAGCTCCGTGAGGTGCTGGGTTCGCCGGTCTCGGCCCTGCTTCAGAGCGCCCTGGCCGACTTTCTTGCCGAGGGCGGGGTGCGCCGTCATATCGCCCGTATGCGCCGCACCTATAGGAGGCGCCGGGAGCTTCTGCTGAATACCCTCCACAGCGCGCAGCTACCGCCCTATGTTCGGGTTCTTCCCATGGACGGCGGCCTGCACGTGGTACTCGCTTTCACCGGTTCCTCCGCCACCGAGCAGCATGAGGCCCGCGTGGTACAGACCCTGGCGCAGGCGGGGGTAGGCGTTGCTGCGCTGGGGGATTATTGGGCGCACTCGGGGCACCTTTCCGGTGCAGAGAATCAGGACGACGCCGCTGCGGCTCGCGGGGTAGTGATTGGCTTTGGCGGTGCGCAGGAGAGGGCTTTGCTGGCAGGTGTGAAGCTACTGGTTAAGGCTCTCTAGTCGGTTTGATACCCTAGACGGGTGACTTTTCAGCAGCTTCCCCAGCCTAATTCAGCTTCTCAGACCCACCGTTCGCTTCAGGGTGCTCTGACCCTGCCAGCCTTTGTGCAGGCCGGTGTCTACCTGGTTTTTGGGCTTATTACGGTCTTCTGGCAGCAGCCCACCGCTACCATCGATGCGGTTCTGCTGGGGCTTTTTATGCTTGCCCTGGGAGCCTCAACTGCTCTAATGGGGGCTCGGCTGAAGCCCTATGATCCCCAGCTGACCCAGAGTCTCAACTCCATCGCTATGTTGCTGGCGGGCGCTGCGGCGCTGACCCTGGTGTTGGGAACCAGTATCTTCTGGATGAGCATTATTGTCTCGGTAGCGCTGGGTCTTGCCAGTATTCTCAAAATCTTTTGCGGAGTGCGGGCCAAGCGCTCCCTGCCCTTTATCGCCAAAGACTGGCAACTTGAGGGAATTATTATGACCTGCGCATCGGTGGGTCTGCTCATGATGAGCAGCATCGGCTCTAAGGCCGTGCTGGGTACCGCCGGCGGTGGCGCGATTATTGCCGGGGTCTTCTTGCTCATCGGCGCTCTGTCGATTGCTAGCGAAGCAAAGAAACTTGAGCGGGACTAGTAGACTTAGAGGCAGATCATTTTCAGGAGGATTTTTCGTGGCTAACAAGCGCTCCCACGGTATCAAAGAACAAATCTCAGGCCCGCTGATTATTGCGGCGGTTTTGGCGGTTGTTACCTTTTTTGGGGTATCAATTTTTGGTGCCGGCGGTACCAACAATACCCCGCCCTACGTGCTGGGGCTGACCATTGCGGGCGCTGTTTTTGTGGTGACCCTGGTTGTCTGCGCAACCCTGATTCTGGTGGAGAAGCCCAATGACCCTGAGCTGGGCGAAGGCACCGGTATCAACCGTTCCTCTGCCAAGCTCTATGCTGAGGCAAAGGCCCGCCGTGAAGCTGAGGCCCGTAAAAAGGCAGCCGAAGGAAAGGACTAAGTTTTTTTTAAAAGGTCGTAATAGCAGCCCGAGAGCGCCTGGTCAACTGGCATCGGGGCTGGCGTTTAAGGGAGGTTGACCAGCGCTCTCGGGCTGGAATCTACTTTTTGAGCAAAGCCTCTAGGCGTTTACGACATCGACCGTCACCGCAAGATCGTCGCCCAGCCGATGGTGGATAATCTGGGCAACCTTGCGAGCTGTTTCGGGAACGCTGGCGTGAGGGGCGGTACCCACGCGAATAGAAAGAGTGTCTTGCTTCGAGAAGAAGGAGCGGGATGCTCTTTTGTCGTCTCCCCGGCTAGTGGAGTCGGAGGATTCTGCCTGGGGAGCAGACCCCAGCACCTGCTGCACCACCGACTGAACGGTGGACGCCGCCGCTGAAGCTACTCGGGCAACCCTGCCGGGTGCGGTCACGCGGGGATAGATTTTTTCAATGCATTCTAGGTCAAGTACCTCGTCGCGTACCTGAGCCAGAAGTTCCGCTGAGAACCTCTTGGAGGCTTCTACCTCTGTATCCTGCGGTTCAAGATAGATCTGATCTGCCATTAGCTCACACCCGATTCAGCAGGAGATAACTTCGCGGGGTCCTCAGAAGAACCCGTGCTTTCAAAAAATTCGTTGAACTCGATGCTGATTTTCTCAACATTCATTTCGCTGACCCGCGCCAGCTCTGCGACGATGAGCTCCCGCAACCTGATAGTGGACTGAACCCTGTCTCCACCGGAACGCAACGAAGCGGTGACCTCAACGGTCACGGGGGCGCCTAAGGTCTCGAGATCTCCGTGCAGGCGGCACTTACCAATCAGCACGTCGTCCAGGGTATCGGCGGCAGAACGCACAGCAGCAATCACCGCACCCTCGGTCACCGACAGCGAATCCTGCTCAAAGTCAGAAGCCAGGGGAATAGAGCGGCCCGACCGGGTCTCAAACACAATGTTGCTCAAAATGGTATCGAGCCAGCCGGTGTCTTGGGTCTGTTCAGCCAGATCATGTTCTTTCAAATCGCTGGTAACTCGGGTCAACTGACGCAGCGAACTAACACGCTGGGAGCATATGGGGCACCGGTCAATGTGGGCTGAGAGGGCAGTGTGCTCGCTAGTTTCTACCTGGTTCTCTTCGTCTAGAAGCCAGTCACTGAGCTCATCAAGCGTGGTGCTCTGTTCGCACTCTGCCATCATTTCCACGCATCCATTCCGTCAATCAAAGTACCTCGCGCTCGCGCAAGCCTACCCCGCACAGAGGCTTCTGAAATCTGAAGCGTCTGAGCTATCTCCTTATAGGAGAAACCACCAACTTCCCGCATTGTCCATACCTGGCTTTGCTCGGCGGGAAGCCTACGAAGTAACTCGTTAAGCGCACCCAGCTGAGAGCCCTGAATAGCATTTTGTTCAGGTGATATACTATTATCTGCCGACTCCAGAACTTCATCAAGCTCTGACGTTACTTTTCGCGATCGAATGTGATCGATTGCTGTACGGTTGGTGAGCGTCATCAACCAGGATTTAACCTTGGAAGGCTCTTGAACGGTATCAATCTTCTTCCAGGCCTTGATGAGCGTTTCCTGAATCACGTCATCCGCATCGCTGGTTCCACCGAGTAGACGAATTGCGTATGCCCGCATGAGCGGTGCATATCGCTGGATGAGTATCTGGAAGGCGGTGTTGTCTCCACTTCCAGCCCTATCACACAGCAGGCTGTCAGACGCTGTCTGAGCATCGAGCGGTGGTGCCACTACTAGCTATCCTTTCTCACGTTGAGTTCGTGAGCTTTGAGGGCGGTGAAGCTAGAAAGATGCTCGTGTAGCCAGCACCGAGCCGACTTTCCAGCAATAGATAAGGATACAGCGCAGCGACTATCTCGGTGAACAGGAACACACCAAAACCCACTGAGCACATGTGTATTAGGGGAAATTATGGGGATAGGAGCTTTTGTTCTATCTTTTAAGGGGACAAAGAGATATAGCACAAGCTCTGGATTACATATGCGCCCAGGGAAATCTCTATGTAGCCCGCCGGTGGTGGTTCCGCGAGCTCTGGTCGTTGCTCGCCCCCACGGCGGGAAAGTTTTTAGATGACGGCACCTCCAAGAGGTAATTGGTCGAAGCGTCCGGGGGCGCCGTCATCAATAAGACGACCCTCTCACCAGAAGTGTCACGGTTTTTCTAAAAATTATTTAAAACTTCCCAAACGCAGCGAATTGAGCACCACAAAGACGGAGCTAAAAGCCATAGCCGCACCGGCAATCATGGGGTTGAGCAGGCCTGCGGCGGCAATCGGAATTGCCACCACGTTGTAGCCAAAAGCCCAGAAAAGGTTGGACTTAATGAGCTTTAGTGTTGCCCGCGAGAGTCTGATTGCGGTGGGAATGGAGTGCAGGTCTGAGCGCATGATGGTCATATCTGCGGCCTCCATAGCAACATCGGTGCCCGAGCCCATCGCTATGCCCAAATCAGCCCGGGCCAGGGCAGCGGCGTCATTCACACCGTCTCCGACCATAGCCACGCCCTGTTGGTTGGCCTGTAGTTTCTCAATCTGAGAGACCTTGTCTTCGGGGCTGACTCCGGCGAAAACATCGGCGGGGTCGATGCCCACCTGCTGAGCTACGGCGCGTGCCACCGGGGCGGCGTCACCGGTCAGTAGCACCGGTTTCAGACCCAGCTCCTTGAGTTCGGCAATGGCCTTTCGAGCCTCTGGCTTGGGAGTATCCTGTAGGCAGATCAGCCCTGCCGGCTGGCGGTCAATGGCCACGATAATGGTGGTCAGTCCGCGCTCTTGCTGCTGGCGCAGGGCCTCGCGCTGGGAGCCGGTCAGCTGGATTCCTTCGGACTTCAGATAGGATTCCTGCCCCACGTGCACCGGGCGGGCGTTGGGCACCGCGGCGGCGTCGTCCTGAATCTCGCCCCTCACGCCCCCGCCGGCGGCAGAGACGAAATTCGTGACGGCGGGCAGGCTACCCTGGGCGCGCCCGGCAGCGGCGATTGCTGCGGCAATGGGGTGCTCGGAGCGGGACTCGACGGCGGCGGCAGCGGTGAGGACGGCGCCGGGGGAGAAGGTCTCGAAGGCCAGCGTATCGACCACCCGCAACTGGCCAGCGGTGACAGTGCCGGTTTTATCCATAACGATGGTGTTCACGTGCCGGGTGTCCTCAAGAACCTGGGCCGATTTGATGAGAATGCCCAGCTTAGAGCCGCGTGAGGTGCCCGCTAACAGGGCGGTGGGGGTCGCCAGACCCAGAGCACAGGGGCAGGCAATCACCAAAACCGAGACAGAGGCGATGAAAGCGGCGTTGACGTCGCCGGTGAAGACCAGCCAGCCCACCAAAACCAGCACCGCAATAGCAATCACCACCGGCACAAAGACCGCAGAAATGCGGTCGGCCAGGCGGGCAATCGGAGCCTTGGTGGACTGGGCCTCAGCCACCATGCGGCCCATCTGAGCCAGGGTGGTTTCGCTACCCACCCGGGTGGCTCGCACGGTCAGGGAGCCGGAGGTGTTGATGGTGGCTCCGATAACGGTATCGCCGGGGTTAACCTCTACCGGCACGGACTCACCGGTGAGCAGAGAGGTATCTACGGCAGAATGGCCCGAGATAATCTCACCGTCGGTGGCAATCTTCTCACCGGGCTTGACGATGAACTCGTCGCCGGGCAGAAGGTCTTTCACCGGAATCTGAATTTCCCTGCCCTTCTGGAGCACGGTTGCCGTTTTGGCACCGAGGTCAAGGAGCTTTCGCAGGGCCTCAGAGGACTTCCGCTGGGTGCGGTGCTCAACGTAGCGACCAATCAGCAGAAAGAGGGCCACCATGGTGGCGGAGTCAAAGTAGAGCAGGTGATCCATGCCCATACCGGCATGGGCGCTGTCTGCATGACCGGCGTGGGCGGTCATGGCGGGGTCGGCTAGCAGCTGCACCAGGGAGAAGAGGAAGCTGGCGACGATACCCAGGGAAATCAGGGTGTCCATGGTGAAGCTGGCGTGTTTGATATTCACCCATGCTGACTTATGGAAGGGCCAGGCTGCATAGGTTGCCACCGGAATTGAGAGAGCCAAGACTACCCAGCCCCAGTGCGGAAACTGGAAGACCGAGAACATGGAAATCAGAAAAACCGGAACCGCAAAGACAGCGGCAACAATAATGCGCTTCTTAAAAGAGGCGAGAGAGCGCAGGCCCTCATCTTCTTCGGCCTCTTGCGCATCATCTGACTTCAGCCTGGCGGTATAACCGGCACCCTCTACGGTTTCAATCAGCTTTTCATCGCTGATACCCTCGGGCGCCACTACCCGCGCCGATTCCAGGGGCAGGTTTACCGAAGCGCTCACTCCCTCGAGCTTGCCCAGCTTCTTCTCAACTCTTCGCACGCAGGAAGCGCAGGTCATGCCGCCAATCTCAAGATTGACAATGCGCTCCTTGCTGTCAAAGAGGTCTTCTGTGCGTTCGGTGGTATTGGTGCTCATGATTGCTCCTTGTTATGAGCTGCGGGGTCGAGCGGCCATTTTTAGACTGATTTTTGTGAAAAATCAGTCTAAAAATGGCCACTCGGCGGGAGGGAGGCTACTTGACCAGCTCGTAACCGGCTTCTTTGACGGCGGCCTCTACCGCGGCGTCGTCCAGCTCGCCCTCGTGGTCGATAGTCACGGTGGATTCGCCGCCGGCGACGACTTCAACATTGACGTCCTTGACGTTCTCGATTTCCTGCAGTTCCTCCGAGACGCTCATAGCGCAGTGGTTGCAGGTGAGGCCGGTGGCTTTGATAACGGTTGCAGACATTGTTTTCTCTCCTTTTTCTTACTCCCGGTAGTCCGGGAAAGTCTCTAGCTCTTCATCAGGCGCGAGATGGCGGCTGTGGCCTCCTGCACCTTGCGCTGAAGAATGGCGGGGTCTCCGGTTTCCTCTGACTCCTGGGCCGCCCCCACCACGCAGTGGCTAATGTGCTCCTCAAGCAGGCCGATGGATACCGCGTGCAGGGCCTTATTAATGGCGGAAACCTGGGTCAGAATATCGATGCAGTACTGGTCTTCTTCGACCATGCGCTGGATTCCGCGCACCTGCCCTTCAATACGGCGCAGGCGCTTGAGGTAGGCATCTTTGTTGGAGGAGTAACCGTGGGGCGGCTGAGGGGCCTGGTTCTCGTGGACTTCTGCCGTGTTCATACTTCCACGTTATACCCCCAGGGGGTATATGGCAAGGGGTGTGACGGCGCGTGACGACGGGTATGGCGGTACCCAATGATGTTGACCGGCAAGTGGTCCCCGTAGCGGCCAAATGGCCGGGCACGGGGCCACTTGCCGGTCAGGCGCGGCCCGGGCAAATCTCCCGCCAAGCCACCGCCCCAGCTTCTCAGCCTAAAACTAAGCATGCGATAGTGTTAAGGCATGGCTTCTTTTATCGAGGATTACGCCCTTCTCTCAGACATGAACACCGGTGCGCTGGTTTCCCGGGCTGGCTCAATTGACTGGTTCTGCGCTCCCCGGTTTGATTCGGGCGCGGTTTTTACCGCTCTGCTGGGCGATCGTGAGGACGGCCGCTGGCTGCTGGCGCCCCTGGAGTCGGTCAATCCCTCTCCGGTAGAAGAAGTCCGTACCGAGCGCTCCTACCGCGAGAACACCTTTGTGCTACAGACCGTGTGGCACGTGGGCGATGCCAGCGTGCGCATTACCGACTTCATGCCGCTTGCCGGAGGCACCTCGATTGTGCGCAACGTTGAGGGTCTGACCGGCGAGGTCACCATGCTGCAGGAGCTCAACCTGCGCTTTGATAACGGCAAGACAACACCCTGGGCAACCCGCTATGAGGGCCCCATCGATCCGGCTACCGGCCAGCCCGATGAAGACCAATCTATGCTGGTGGGCATGGCCGGCCCCCACGCCCTGGTTTTCCGCGGCTCGCCCATGCCCGAGGGCCAGTACGGCAACCACACCGATACTTTCACCGTCTCTGCCGGGCAGAACTTTGTGTTCTCACTGAGTTACTTTGCCTCTAACCACAATCCTCCGGCGCCGATTGACTATGCCACCTCGCTAACCTACGCGCTGGATCAGTGGAGCGAGTGGTCGGGCCTCTACGTCAACGAGCTGCCCGAAGAAAGCGCCCAGGAGCCCGAGGCAGAAACCGGGCAGACCCCGACTGGAAATGACCCTGCTGAAACCGAGATTTCCGCGGTGCGTACGCTCCCTGCCGATGCGGGCGTGGGCGGGGTAGCGGCGTCCAGCCAGCAGAACCTCCGCTCGCAGGACGACGCCGCGGCGGGCGTACCCGAAATCGAGAACTCCAACACCCAGGCGCTGGAAATTGACTCGGAGACCTACCACGAGCTGGTGCAGACCTCGGTGCAGCCCATTGTGCCCAGCACCCCCGAGGAGATTCAGACCCAGAGCGATGACACCTACCGGGAGGCCCGGTTGCGCTCGCTGCTGGTTCTGCGCGCGCTGATTTCCCGGGAAACCGGTGGTCTGGTGGGGGCGATTACCACCTCACTGCCCGAGACTATCGGCGGTCGGCGCAACTGGGACTACCGCTTTGCCTGGCTGCGCGATGTTGCCATGGCAATGGATGTGACCCTGGTGCACGGTCACGAGCGCGAAACCGCGCAGCTGCGCAACTGGATTCTGCGGGCCCTGGCGAACAATCCGCGAAGGCCCCACGCGGTCTACGGCGTGGCGGGGGAGAAGGATGACCTTGACCGTCGTCTGAACCTGCCCGGCTATGAGGGCTCGCAGCCGGTGCGCTCGGGTAACGGCTCTGACGACTCTTTCCAGGGCGATGCTCTGGGTCAGGTGCTGGTGACCTTTGCCAACCTGCGCGATAACGGGGTGGGGGAAGACCACCTTTCCTGGCCCCTGCAGAAGGCTCTGCTCAACGCGGCGGCTGACCGTATTGGCCAGCCAGACCGGTCTATCTGGGAGATTATGGGGGATCCGGCGGTCTTTACCCACTCGCAGGTGATGCTCTGGGCGGCCTTTAACGCCGGTGTTTCTGCGGTTGAGGAGCACGGTATGGCCGGTGACGCAGTACTTTGGTCTGAGTGTCGCGATACCGTAGCGCGCGAGATTCTGACCCGCGGCTATAACGCCGAGCTGAACTCTTTTGTGCAGACCTACGATGGTTTTACCGTGGATGTCTCCCTGCTTCAGCTGGCTCAGGTGGGCTTTGTCTCCTGGGATGATCCGCGCATGCTGGGTACCGTGGAGCAGATTGAGAAGCAGCTTCAGCACCCCTCGGGCATGATTCGCCGCTATATCAACCGCAACGGTTTTGATGGGTTTGAGGACCAGGACCCGCCGCATTTTGCCGCCTCGCTATGGCTGGCGGAGCAGTACATTCGCTCGGGCAGGGAAGCCGAAGGACGCCGCCTGCTCGACACCGTGCTTGAGGCGGCTAATGATCTGGGACTGATGAGCTCCGAGTATGACTTTGACTCAAACCGCATGACCGGTAATTTCCCGCACTCGCTGGCTCATATTGCGCTGATTCGCGTGGTGGAGGCGCTGGGAATCTAAGCCTGTTGCGCCGCCGAATGGTGGATTTTAGGCTTAAATCTAGCGATTTTAAGCCTAAAATCCACCATTCGGCTTGGCTTCCACTTCTGCGAGCTGGCTACTAGGCTTGGGAGTATGCCTGAAACTCCCGTAGCGATGCCCACCGCAGAGCATGACCCCTACCTCTGGCTCGAAGACCTCAACGATGAGACTGCCGCCTGGGCGGCCGAGCGAAGCGAAGAATCCCTGAGTATTTTCTCGGGTAAGCGGTTTGAGCGGCACCTGCGGGAAGCCGACGAAATCATGTCCTCCAAAGACAAGCTGGTGCTGGGCACCCGCCGCGGCGACTATGTTTACGCCTTTTATGCAGACGGCGACCACCCGCGAGGCCTGTGGCGGCGCACCCACAAGCATGACTATGACGCCTATGTGAGCCCCGAAACCGAGCCCGAGTGGGAGGTTCTGCTCGACATCGCCGAGCTGGGCAAGGCCGAGGGGCAGCCCTGGGTCTACGGTGGCATGAAAATATGCCGCGACGGTTATGACCGCGCCTTGGTTACCCTCAAGCCCGGCGGCTCAGACACCAACGTGATTAGAGAGTTTGACCTAGCCACCAAGGAGTTTGTTCCCGACGGTTTTGTGAAGCCACTGAGCAAGGGCGATATGCGCTGGCTCAACCGCGACACCGTTCTGCTCTCCCACAGCTTTGAAAACGAGGTCACCCGAGCGGGCTACCCCCGCACTGTTCGACTGTGGAAACGCGGCCAGGCAATCGAAGAAGCCTCCCTGCTACTCGAGGGTCAAGAGAGCGACATGGCGGTCTCGGGCCATAACTTCAACCTGCCCGGCTTCGAAAAAACCATGGTCTACCGGGCCATCAACTTCCGCAACTTCGAGCTCTATGACATGAACCGCCAAACCTATGAGCTTACCCGCCTGCAGGTGCCCCAGTCTGCTTCCAGCGGTGCGGTACGCGACTGGATGACGGTGCTCCTACGCGAAGACTGGACCATCGAGGGCACCGTTTTTAAGGCGGGTTCCCTGCTGGTATTGCCCTATACCGATGCCAAAACCACCCCGGTCGCCGCCCGCGTGCAGGTCATCTACGAACCCACCCCCGCGACGTCCTTACTCAGCTACTCGGGCGTGAAAAACGGCATCTACTTCACGGTGCTCGACAATGTGCGCACCCGCCTCTTTTTCGCCGAGGACGCTGCCGACAGCTGGGTGGTGCGCGATATTCAGCCTGACATTGGCGACTTCAATAACATCCGCGTGCAGCCGGTTAACCCTGAGTCCCGCAACGGGGTGAACCTGATCGTCAGCGGGTTCCTGACCCCCTCAACCCTCTACCGCGGTAGCTTTGAGGGCGATACCGCCTTCACCGCCGAGAACTTTAGGGTGCGGAAGCTGCGGTCGGCTCCGGCGCGGTTTGATGCCTCGGGGCTTCAGGTGCGCCAGCGCTGGGTAACCTCGGACGACGCCACCCGGGTTCCCTACTTTGTGGTGGGTGCTCCCGCCGCCCTGGACGGTAAGGAGCCGGCTCCTACACTCCTGACCAGCTACGGGGGTTTTGAAGTTTCGCAGACCCCCGCCTACAACGGGCTCATTGGCAAGGGTCTGCTTGAAAAGGGCTATGTATACGCCGTGGGTAATATTCGCGGCGGTGGTGAGTTTGGCCCCGCTTGGCATCAGGCAGCCCTGCGGGAGAACAGAATCAAGGCCTACCAGGACTTTGCGGCAATTGCCCGGGATTTAGTTTCTGCCGGCATTACCACCGTTCCCCAGCTTGCTGCCAAGGGTAGTTCTAACGGCGGATTGCTGATGGGGAATATGTACACCCGCTACCCGCACCTCTTCGGTGCCATTGTCTGCCAGGTGCCCCTGCTGGATATGAAGCGCTACTCGCACCTGTTGGCGGGGGCTTCCTGGGTGGCAGAATACGGGGATCCCGATACTGAAGACTGGGATTTTCTTAGGGAGTTTTCTGCCTACCACAACGTGAATCCCGCGGATATTCACCCCACCATGTTGCTGACCACCTCTACCCGTGACGACCGGGTGCACCCCGGCCACGCCCGCAAGTTCATGGCCCTGCTCGAAGATTTGGGTAAGCCCGTACACTACTTCGAGAACTCCGAGGGTGGCCACGCGGGCGCCGCCGACGTCAAACAGCGGGCTCACATGTTCGCCATGATCTTCACCTACCTGGACAACGCGATTCTGCCCTAGGCATGCCTAGCGAGAGGCCACTTTTAACCTGTTTTTAAGCAAAAAGCGGTATAAAAGTGGCCTCTCGCGGTGTCAAAATCTTTCCATGAAACTTTTTGCCCACCGCGGACTCTCCTCAATCTTCCCCGAAAACACCCTGGCCGCCTTTAGGGCCTGCACCGACCACGGGGTGAACTGGATTGAGACAGACGTGAATATTCTGGGTGACGGCACCGTGGTGGTAATCCACGACTCCCACCTTGAACGAACCACCAACGCTAGCGGTTCCATCTACAATCTCACCGCTGCCGACCTAGATTATATTGACGCCGGCGCCTGGTTTAGTACCGAGATGGCGGGGGAGCGGGTTCCCACCCTGGCTGAGCTAATCCAGCTGATGAATCAGACAGGGCTCAATGCCAACATCGAGATTAAATCCAATGAGCAGGGAGCGGCCCGAACCCGCGAACTCATGAGCGGAGTTCTCAGGGAACTTGAGGCCCTCAGGCCCGAGCGCGAGGTCATCATTAGCTCCTTCAACCACCTGATTCTGGCAGAGCTCAAGCGTCTGGCACCCCAGTACCGGGTGGCTGCTCTGATGACTAAGGAGATGATGGGCGCTGACTGGCGCTCGGTGTTGGAACTCATCGGCGCCGAGACCATTCATCTTGAGAGCAGGGGGCTCACCGAGAACCACGTAAAAAAGGTTAAGGACGCTGGTTTTGCTATCAACGTGTGGACCGTCAACGAGGGTGAGCGGGCTAGCCAGCTTAAAAACTGGGGTGTAGACGGCGTGATTTCCGACTATGCCCACGCCTTCCGCGAGCTGGAGCACAGCTAGACTTCTAAGCCTGAGATTTGGCTAGATTTTAGCCTGGTATCTTCTGTAAAAAACTTTCTTTCGAAAGCAGTTTGAGATTTTATAAGGGGAGTTTCACCTAGTGAGGCTTCCCTTGTTAGTTTCTATGACTCAGCTCATGTGGTATAGATTTACTTGAAAGGTAAAACGATGTGTGGGAGGGTTTTAACCGTGAAAAACACCTCTTTCTGATTCCTCGTGGGAACCTGCTGACACTGTGAAACTTCCTCAACCCCGGGCTGGTCGCCGGGGTTGAGGTGTTTAAAGGGGGTCTCGGGTTTAGGAGCGGTGCTTTTGCGGTTCCCGCCAAAGTGGTAGGTTCAAAATAACTGGTATTAAAAATACTGGATACCCTGCACGGAAAGGCTGACCCATGACCACCCAAGACTACGACTGGAATTCCCGCTCCCCAGAGGTTCAGGCAGACCAAATTGCAGCCTACGATGAGATGCGCGCAAAGTGCCCGGTAGCCCATGACGAGTACATGGGCTACTCCCTCTTCAAGAATGAGGACATTCAGTTCGCCCTGGCCCACCCCGAGATTTTCTCCAACGCGGTATCAACCCGCCACATCGCCGTCCCCAATGGAATGGACCGACCCGAGCACACCCCCTTCCGCGCGATTAATGATAAGTACTTCACCGATGAGCGCCTGGCGGAATTTGAGCCCAAAATCCGCCGGGTGGTGCGCCAGCTGGTGGAAGAACTGCCGCGCGGTGAAGAGGTTGAGATTATGGAGGACTTCGCCAAGCTCTACGCCATGCGCGTGACCAACGCTTTCATGGGCTGGCCCGACTCGGTGGAGAAGCCCCTGCTGGACTGGATGGAGAAAAACCGCCTCGCTACCCTGAAACGCGACCGCGAAGAGATGGGCAAAATCGCCCTGGAATTCGACGGTTACATTCGCGAGCTGCTGGATGCCCGCCGCGAGGCTCCCGCTGATCAGGACGTTACTGCCGAGCTGCTGCACGACACCGTGAAGCTGGACGGCGCCGAGGCAAGGACCATGACCGACGAAGAGATCGTCTCGCTAATTCGTAACTGGACTGTGGGCGAGCTTTCCACTATCTCGGCCATTGTGGGCGTGATTGTAAACTTCTTCGGTGAGAATCCCGAAGAAGCTGACCGTCTGCGGAAAGCCCCCGAATACATCGGCCATGCGGTAGAGGAAATCCTGCGCCTGCAGGATCCGCTGGTGACCAACCGCCGTGTAACTACCCAGGAGGTTGAGGTGGGTGGTCGCACTATTCCGGCGGGCTGCCCGGTAACCATTAACTGGACCAGCGCTAACCGCGATGAAGACGCTTTTGAAGACGCCCATACCTACAAGCCCGAGCGCTCGCAGAAAAATAATCTGACCTACGGCGCGGGTATTCACGTGTGCCCCGGTGCTCCCCTGGCTCGTTTGGAGCTGCGCATTCTGGTGGAGGAACTGCTGGCGGGCACCTCATCCATTAAGGTTCGCTCCACCGAGAACGCCCAGTTCCCCGTGGCGGGCTACTCCTCGGTCAAGGCGGTTATTCGCTAGGCTAGACCCATGACTATTCTGAAGAAACCGTTGCGCCTGCCCTGTGGCGTTACGGTAAAGAACCGCTTTTTCAAGTCAGCTATGCACGAGGGGCTGGGGAGCAAAACATATGCTCCCACCCAGGCCCATGTGAGTCTCTACCACCGCTGGGCAGCCGGTGGCTCCGGGGTCTTGGTGACCGGCAACGTGATGGTTGACCGTAACCACCTGGGCGAGCCGGGCAACGTGGTGATTGAGGACGAGCGGGATCTCGCTATACTCAAAAAGTGGGCTGCTGCGGGAAGCCGAAACGGCACCCAGCTGTGGATGCAGCTCAATCACCCCGGCAAGCAGAGCCCCAAGAGTATCAACCAAGAGCCGATAGCCCCCAGCGCCCTTGCCTTTGACGGCGATCTCGGCAAGCTCTTTGCGACTCCCCGCGCCATGACCGAAAGCGATATTCGCGAGGTTCAGGCACGTTTTATCACCGCCGCCGTCATTGCCAAAAAGGCCGGCTTCACCGGTGTTCAGATTCATGCCGCCCACGGCTACCTGATTAACCAGTTTCTCTCACCCCTGCACAACCAGAGGCAAGACAGTTACGGCGGTAGCCTGGAAAACCGCCAGCGTTTTCTGCTTGAAATTTATGAGGGTATGCGGGCCGCGCTGGGCCAGGATTTCCCGATTTCGGTCAAGCTCAACTCCTCCGATGGCGCCCTGGGCGGCTTCTCGGTAGCCGACTCCCTGAACACTGCCCAGCGCCTGAGCGAGCTGGGCGTCGACGTCATTGAGGTCTCCGGCGGAACCTACGCCGCGCCCACCATGCAGGGCGAGGGCGGTTATAACGGCGAGCCGGGCAAGGCAATCTTTGCTGACTTTGCCCTGCGCCTTTCCGAGCTGGTGGATACCCCGGTGGCCCTGACTGGTGGTTTCCGCACCGCTGAGTCAATGGTTGAGGCGGTCTCAGCGAGTGTCTCAGACCTGGTGGGCATAGCCCGGCCGCTGGTGCTAGACCCTGACCTGCCCCTGAAGGTCTTTGCTGGTAAGCTACAGCCGATTAAGCTGCCCCGCATTAAAACCGGGGTGCAGAAAATTGATGACTCCGCCGGTTCTATGCTGGGTATTATCTGGTACGAGCTACAGATGGCGCGCCTGGCTAAGGGGCACCTGCCCCGTTATACCAAGGACGCCGCCGCGCGGGTGATACTGCATGCTGTGGTCACGCACGGCCCGGCGGCTTTGAAGAGACGCAGAGCCTAATTCCGCGACTAGGTTAGTTGTCAGGCCTTATCGGGTAGCTGAGCTCCTCGTAGGAGAACCTGGGGTCGGGGTCGCAGGTGGTCTTGTACTTGGTGGTTGAAAGTTCGCTAATCTTCTTCACGTAGTTCTGGGTCTCGCCGTAGGGTGGCACACCCTTGAATTCTTCAACGGCGCCGGGGCCTGCGTTGTAGCCGGCTAGGGTCACCTGCATGAGCTCCTGCTCATTCTCGGCATAGGGTTGCAGACGATCTTTCAGATAGGCAAGGTAGCGGCCCTGTGCCTCTATCGAATCGTGGGGGTCAACAATGTCTCCGCCCCGACCCCAGATTTCCCAGGTCTCGGGGGTGAACTGGGCCAGCCCCTGAGCCCCGGCATGGGACGATACCCCGGTGCGCCAGTGGCTCTCGGTCTCAAGCTGGGCGGCAATTACTCCGGGGCGAAAGCCCGACTCAGCAGCGGCGTCCTCAATAGCATCCCGCACTTCAGCGGGGGCGTAGGTCAGATCGGTCATACCGCAGTAGTCCTCATAGGTGGCGGCAAGCCCGGTAACGCCCCCGGCTAGTAGCACACCGGAGGCTACAACCTGCCAGTGGGCCAGAAGCCCGGCCCCCACGCGGAGGGCAGGGTTGCGGCGCTGAGGTGAAGTTTTCTCTTTGCTCATCGCCTATAAGCCTAACTTACTCAGCATGCTTGATACCGTGTGATGTACTGCGCGAAAGTTGAATTTTAGGCTTAAAAACCGGCAATTTAAGCCTAAAACCACCGCTCGGCGCTAAGAGACTTCTATCAGTCCTCTAGCACCGCGCTCCATCTCCGCAAAGGAATGGTTCACAAAGGTATAGGTGCCCGGCTCTAGGAATTCCATCTCCACAAAGCCGCCCTGCGCCGAGGCAAGATCCAGGGCCTGGGCATGGCCGCCCTCTGTTCCAAAAGCATCGCGGCCGTTGCGCAGAAGGTAGCCGCCCTCCTTATAGACGGTGTCAAACTGCGAGCCCACCACGTGAAAGGAACAGCCCTTAGAAGGTCCCGCCGCTAGCACCCACAGGCGCACGCGCTCACCCGTGCGGGCCTGTAGCGGGGCAGAAACATACTGGTTGGCGTGGCCGTTCCACATGGTCAGGCTGGCAACGCCCGCGTCCACCGCCTCGGGTAGAACCTCCACCAGCTTGTTGCCGTTCTCTGCCCGATCACCGGTGAGCTGAAGGTAAGTCTCGTTCTGCACCAGCACATACTCGCGGTCCACCTTATTCAGGGACGACGGCGCGATAATCACCGCCCCAAACATACCCGCAGCGATATGGGTAGACATGGGGGCGGTAGAGCAGTGGTAGAGCCACACACCCGAACCTCTTGCCTCAAAGCGGTAGACCAGGCGCTCGCCGGGGGCGATGGTGCGCATGTTCTCATCGGGGGAGACCATGCCCGCGTGGAAATCAATCGAGTGGCCCATCTGGGCGTGATTGACCAGGGTGATTTCAAAAATATCGCCCAGGTTGCCGTGCAGAACGGGGCCCATGTAGCGGCCGCCAAAGGTCCATGCCTTCAGGGAGTAGCCGGGGGCAATTTCTTCGGTGATCTCTGAGACGTCCAGGGTGAGCCGGTGAACGGTACGGCCCTCTTCAAGTTCTCCCTCGGGCACGGGCTCCAAAACAGCCGAGCGGGTCTCAAAATCTTGGCCGGGGTCAGCCGCTAAATCTATCTCGCTACTGGGAAGGAGCTTCTGCGCCCCGGATGAGCCGTGATCGTGGGTAGCGGCCGCCGCGGCGTCGTCCTGTGCTCCGCTAGCCACCACGTTGAAAGTCATGCCCATGGCGCGGTGGCCGACGATGGTGCACCAGCCCTCTAGGTCGCCGGTAATCACGCCGGCGTCGAGCTCTTTGGTGGCGCCGGGGTCAATGCGGCCGGTCTCCACACCCGACTCCAGGGCGAGGTCGTGCACGTTGGTGTCATCGGAATTATAGACCTCAAGAACCAGCCGGTTGCCTGCCGGCACCTCAACGGTATCGGGCACAAAGCGCATGTTTGCGTTGGCTTCGACGCGCACACGGGTGGTTTGGCCGGTGCCGCCGGTGGTCTGTGCGCCGGAGCCGAGGCGGAAGAGTCTGGACGCCGCGGGGTCGGCTGCAAAGCCCACGGCAACTGCCGCCAGCGCGGCTGATCCGCCGATGAGTAGTTCGCGGCGGGCCCGGGGTTTTTCGGGCGCTACCTGCTCGGGGGTGCGGTGGGGTGGCTTCTCGCCCCGAGCGCGGGCGGCAATCATCTCTTTGCGGGCGGCAATGGACTTCTTGACCCCGCGCATCATGAGCGGGATAAATGCAGCCAGGGTCATAGCTCCCAGCAGGGAGGTGGTGGTGCGAACCCAGGAGCCGGTGATTGAGGCGGGCAGGGCGAAGAAAACCAGGCAGATATTGATGATAGCTACCCTGCCGAAGGAGAAGCGGTTGAATTCTTTATTGGCGGCGCGTACGGCGGCCGGGCCCCCGCCCATGCCCACCGGTAGCAGATAGCTCATAGCGCCCAGGAGCACCTGGAGCAGAAAACCGCCCACCAAAATGGGGGTGGTAGCGCGCAGGTTGAGGTTTTCAAAGTCGGTGGTAAAGACCATCACGGCGTTGACCGCCACCCCGATGATGAGCCAGCAAAAGCCAGCTGCCACCGAGAGGGTGGGGTATTCGCGGGGCGGTTTTTTGGCCGCGGTGCGAACCATGAGTAGCCCTACGCTGAGCAGCCCCAGCAGGTAGAGCACCATACCTGCCCCGGCGAGGGCGTTGATACCTGCCAGGGCACCGGCCACGGTTACGGCAATGCCCAGGCACATTCCTAAGAGGGAATATACAGAGGTTTTCAAAGCTGAATCGTGGATTTTGGTGCGCAGCATGGTGGGCCAGAGGGTCAGTAGGGTTCCCACCACGGTAATTCCCACAAAGCCCATCATGTTAACCGCTTCGTGGCCCACCAAGAGACGGGCATGCCAGCGGGCGGTCAGCGAATCGTTGGCGAGAATTGCACCAAAGGTGGCACCCACCGGCAGAAGCCAGGCGGCGGTAATGTAAAAGCGCACGGTGGTGTCAAAACGGGCCGGAAGTGCCTGGCGCAGCTGCTTGAGCAGAAAGAGCCCGTGCCAGGCGGCCATAAGCCCCACCCCGAGAGAGCCAAGAACGGTCACCGGATAGATATTGAAGAGAACACCCACCATCAGCACCACAATGGAGGCATTGAGCAGATAGATGCGCAGCACCTGCCACTTGCGGGTTTCATCGGGTAGGCGGTGCTTGAGCAGGGCCTCGGTAAAGTGCTGGCCCCAGACAAAAATCGAGTTGGTAATCAGGCCCAGGGTGACCATATGAACCATGAGCCAAATGGCATCGGGAATCCAGCGGTGAATAAAGAGGGTCACAAAGAGCACCATCATCCAGATGCTGACCGGCTTAGACGCTTTGCGGTGCCAGCTGGCTCGTCCGCTGGCTTTTGCCCTGATTTCTTTATCGCTGAGGTTCGAGCCGGGGGAACTCAGATTCAGATTGCTCAAGGGTTTCTCCGCTGCTGGGCATTAATTGGTACGTTTTATGCAATTATAGGCGGTAGATGCGGCGCTCCTTATAGACGGTTCGTCACAGCTAGGTCGTAAGATGTAGACCAATGGATATCATCATCACTCTCATCTCTGCCCTGCTCATCGGTGTGGGAGCCGTGGGCATTATCTACCCCATTCTGCCCGGATCGCTGGCGGTACTCGCCGGTGTGGTGCTGTGGTCCCTGGTGATTCGCGGCCCCGAGGGCTGGACGACGCTGGCTCTAGCGGGTGCCCTGGTGCTGGTGGGTATGGTGGCGCAGTTGGTTTTGACGGGCCGCACCCTGAAACGCGAACGCATACCCAATCGGTCTACACTTTTTGCCGCCGTGGGCGCCGTCATCGGTATGTTCCTTATTCCGGTGGTGGGCCTCTTTGTGGGCTTTGCTCTGGGACTCTACGCTAGCGAGGCACTACGCCGCCGGGGCCTTCTGGAGGCCCTGCCCGCAACCCTGGCAGCCCTGAAATCGATGGGCCTGGGAATCGTGGTGGAGTTTACCTGTGCTTTGCTGGCGGGAACAGTCTTTACCATCGCCGTCATCACCTATTTTGTGACCGGATAAGTAGGGCGATAACCGGTAAACTAGCCAGCGTGAAAGCTTTGCCTACTTCCGTAATTCTTGTGGCCACCGCGATTATTCAGGCGCTGGGAATGTATAAGTGGACCGGCGACTCCATGGTGGTTTCCGGCCAGATCTTCTTTCCCATTCTGTTTGCTCTGATGGCCTTCTACCTGGTCTTCCGCAACCCCGAGACCGGCTCTCGTTTCTCTAACGCCCACATCGTTTTGCTGGGCCTGGGCGTTATTCTGCTGGTTGCCACTCTCGCCGGTACCGTTGCCAGCATCTTCTGGCTCTACCCCCAGGTCTTTATCTACTACACGGCCTTTCTGCTGCTGGTGATTGAGCTGGGTCTGCGCATTGCCGCCCTACCCAAGAAGACCCCCAGCGAAAAGCCCCGCAAGGTCTCCAAGCGCGAGCAGCGCCGCAACCGCGGTTCCAACCTGGTAGCCAGCGTGAAGTCAACCGATAAGAACGAAACCAAGTAGAAGCCCATGAACCCAGCAGTCTCCTCCCGCGCGGCCCAGGACGAGCCCCGGCGCGCCCACTCTACCGCCGCCGTCATCGCCTATCTCATCTTTGCGCTGGTCTGCGCGGGCAACCTCTGGTACTCGCTCACCCTGGGAGGACTCGACTTTACCGTCTACCGCTCCGGTGCTATGACCGTCTTTGATAACGAGGGCTTCACCAAGGAGCTCTACGTTATCGACCTGATGCGCCTGGGCCCCGACTTCTCCCTGCCCTTCACCTACCCCACCTTTGCCGCCCTGCTCTTTGTACCCTTTGCTTTCATGCCCAAGTGGGCGGGTATTACCATCATGATGCTGCTGGCTTTCGGCATCTCCTGGTGGCTGGCTACCTGGATCTACGACTACGCGAACCAGCGCGGCCGCAAGATTCCCTTTCAAG
The DNA here is from genome assembly GCF_014635585.1 of Rothia aerolata. GTDB lineage: Bacteria > Actinomycetota > Actinomycetes > Actinomycetales > Micrococcaceae > Rothia > Rothia aerolata. The sequence continues at coordinate 1,354,523 of NZ_BMDC01000001.1, read as the reverse complement.
ACACCTTTGGTCGCACAGGCACCATTGCCCTGCTAGCGGCGATTATTCTGCTCTCGGGCCCCTGGCGCCGCGGGCTGGGTCTGGTGCAGGTCAATCCGCTGATTATGCTGTTGGTGCTCTGGGACCTGGTGCGCCCGGCAACCAGGGTTCCCCGCGGTCTCTTTATCGGTATTGCCGGCGGTATTAAGCTCACCCCGCTAGCCTTTGGCCTGATTCTGCTTATGCGCAAGGACATCAAGGGGGTTATCACCCTGGGTCTCTCCTTCGCTGCAACCCTGGCGATTGGCTTTGCCCTGTTGCCCCGCGAATCCGTGGAGTTCTGGACCTCGGCGGTCTCTGACCCCTCCCGCGTGGGCAACATCAACTACGCCGATAACATCTCGATTCAGGGCTGGCTCATGCACCTGGGTCTTGGTGAAGGTGCCCTGCTCTCGATACTGCACTACGGCCTGATTCTGCTGCTTCTGGTGGGAGTTGCCGCCCTGCTTCCCCTGCTGGAAAAGCGCGGTATGCTCATCTCTCAGATTGCGCTGAACGCCTTTTTGATGCTGTCGATGAGCCCTATCAGCTGGTCTCACCACAACACCTGGCTACCGCTCATGGCGGCTGCCCTGTGGCTGGATGCCTTCCCCGCCTTCTTCTCCCTGCTCTCGCGCGCCGCGCGCAGGACGGCGCAGGTTCTCACCTGGGTTGCGATGGTGGGCCTCTACATCTCCCCGCTGTGGATTGCTATAGCTCTCTACGGCTCAGACCAGGAGCTGGACGACGTCACCCCGCTACCTCTCTTTGTCTCTGCGCTACCAATCATCTGCCTCTTTGCGGTGGTGCTGATGTGGATTTACGCGGGCGTGAGATACCGCAAGCAGCTGGCCCGCTAGGCTAGCTGGTGGCGCGGATAGATGCGAAAGGACGCCGCCCCTCACCTTTTCGAACCTACGAAAGGGGAGGGGCGGCGTCCTTTAAAACTTGGGCTAGCGCGCCTTACTTCTTGGTGGAAGCGGCGTAGAGCAGGCCACCTGCGATAGCCAGGTTTTTGTAAGCCTGCAGCTTGTGGGTGTTGCGCTCATCGCCTTCGTGCTCCCAGAAAGCGTGGCCAACCAGGGTGGTAACAACCATCTGACCGGCCAGAACGGTTGCTGCGGGCTGGGGCAGAATGCCCAGACCCAGGGCAATACCGGAGGCAACCATGCTGGTGCCAGCAATCTTAGAGATGGTCTTGCCGTCAGCGGGAAGCTGGCCAGCTACACCGTACTTAGAAGCGGTGTTCTCTACAGCGCCACCAATGTATTCTGCGCTCTTGATCTGGTTGAGGCCGCCCTCAATCATAATGGGGGCCATGAGTGCGCGTCCTAGGACTTTTGCGATGTTCATTGTGTTCCTTTTGTAGGGTAATCGTCTATAGGTTGCTCTAGCAACGAATTTAACTTTACCGCTTTAGCCTAACAAAAGTGAAAGTTTTACACGTAAAGCAATGTGCGTAATGTGTCACGTTGTCTAGAATCTGTAGCCTTTCTCAAACAGGGAGAACTAGGCAATCGCGGTGCCCAGCAGCATACCGATTAGGTAGGTAGCTGCCAGCGCCAAACCGCCACCAACCACCACGCGGATTGCCGCCCGCACGTAGCGGGGCGAGCCACCCCACTTAGCACCCAGGGCACCGGTAATAGCAAGAGCCACCAGCACTCCAATGAAGGTTGCGGGAATACGAATGGAAACAGGCAGCAACAGAATCAGCAACGTGGGCAGCAGCGCACCCAGCAAGAAGGCGCCGGCCGAGGCGAGGGCCGCCGTCCAGGGAGAGGGAATATCTTCGGCGTCAATACCCAGCTCGAAGTCCAGGTGGGAGCCCAGTGCATCTTTGGCGGTCAGCTCGCGCGCCGCCTGCAGGGCGGTGTGCTTGCTCAGACCGCGCTGGGTTAATAGGCCCGCCAGCTCGGCCAGCTCTGAGTCGGGGTCGGTTGCCAGCTCGTGGCGTTCCTTCTCAATCAGCGCGTGCTGGCTATCAACCTGAGAAGAGACAGAAACGAACTCGCCCAGCGCCATAGAAATAGAACCGCCCACCACAGCAGCGGCGGCTGCAATGCCGATAGCGCTGGTGGAGGTGGTAGCACCGGCAACACCCACCACGGTGGCTGCCACCGAAACAATGCCGTCATTAGCGCCCAGCACCGCGGCGCGCAGGCGGTTGAGCTTCTCCTGGTAGTCAGAGTTGGCGTGCGGCTCGTCCCCGTGAAAATCGAAAACGGGGTTCTCGTGGGAGACCCGGGCCAGAAGGTTCTCGCCCTCGGTGGTGCGACTCAGGGGGCTAAGCGAAGGTTCAACTGAAGCTGTCATGCTTCAAGTAAACCCCTATAAAACCGCAGAATCTAGGGAGTTTGCGCTTGCTTGCTGGGCCGGGGCGCCAGCCTAAAATCCGGGTAAGTTAGCACTGGCATACCGGGGTATCAGCTACCCCTGAAACCCGCGAAAAATCAAGGAAGATAGCCTAAAACGCAGGCAAAAGGCCCGAATTTTTAGCTCTCCAGTCTTATCTCAGAGGTAAAAATTCGGGCCCTGTACGCTAAAAAATTATTTGAAGGTGACTTCCCACTCACCGGCAAACATGGTGTCAAAGTACATGGGGGTTCCGCCGTCGCTGACCCGCACGCTACCGGTGCCGTCGTAGGGGGATTCGCCCATCATGTCGATGGTCATCATCTCCAGCTCGGGGTCGTAGGTGCGCAGCGAGTAGTTTCCGATGTCATCGGGGGCGTTGTACTTGATGTGGGCCTTGGTGGTGGAACCCTTGACAACAAATGCCTCGCCCGTGTTGCCGGTGATGGTGTCGTCGCTGGTGTAGACCGGGGCATCAGCGGCGGGGTGAACGCGAATGGTCCAGTCGCCGCTGGCGGTAATCTCAAACTCTTCGGTCTTTCGATCGCTACCTGAAACATTGAGCCAGAAGGAACCCTGGTCTTCGCTTCCCTCATCCAGGCTGACGCTCGCGCTGTCGCCTGTGTTCTCACCGGCAGAATCCAGGCCCGAGATAGAGAAGGAGTTGTAGGTGTCGCGGGTGCTCTCGAAGCCGTATTCCACCCAGCCCTCTTGGCTGCCGGCGGGCTGCTCGATTTCAATCACGTCGTCGCCGCTACCGGAGTATTCCTTGTAGTTGCCCGAGCCCTCGCTCAGCGCAATTGCGGCACCGCCCCTGCTCGAAGAGGAGCTCGTGTCGCTCGCTTCAGAAGAATCATCTGACTTGAAAGCAACCGCGAGAATCAGCACCAGCGCCAGAATCAGAGCCAGCAGAATCGCACCGATAATGGTCAAAATACCGGCTGTCGTGGTGAAAAAGTTCTTCTTCTGCGGCGGCGTCCTGCCCGGTCTCGTCGTCTTCTACCCAGAACTTCCAGCCCTCGGGGGCGGGACCCCAGGCGGGGTCGGGCTGCCAGCCCGGCTCGGGAGCCCACCCTTCGGGAGGGGTAGGCCAGTTGGGCGGAACATGAAAACGCAGAGCCATGAGATTCACTTTCACGGGATAGGTAGAAACGATATTCGGTCAATACCATACACAGAATTTACCCAGTTTTACTGCATGTAACGAGTGGTTACAGGGGCTCTCGCGTAGGCTGGATACATGACTGAGAATCGGCAGCCACACGAACCTTTGGATAGGCGGGAAATTCCCTGGGCTAGGCAGGGTGTGCCCCCTGTACCACCTATAGCCCAACAAGCTCCCGCTATACCCCCTTATCAGGGCGGGAATCCCCCGGTGTATTCCCCCTACGGCATGTGGGCGCAGGTACCCACCGAACCCCGCGAGCTGGCCTATCATCGACTCGGCTTTGCCGACCCGAAACACCGCTGGTGGAAGCCCCTGATTGAGGCGCTGATTGGCGGGCCAATTTTTGTGGTGCTCTCAATCCTGGTGGCCATTCCCTACATGGTCTATCTCTTCCAGAGTTCCGGCTCAGCCAACGAGATGGACTTTGCCCTGCAGGATCTTCAGAACAGGGCTGTGGAGTACCCGGCAGACTTTCTGATGGTGTTCCTCTCGATTGTTATCATGTGGCCCTGCCTGCTGATTGCCCGTATTTGCATGGGGCCCAAGCCCTGGGGGCTGATTCACTCGGTGCTGGGTCGGATTCGGTGGAGCTGGCTTGCCCTGTGTGTGGCGATTTCCCTTGTCTTTTACGTGATTGTTCCGGTCACTATTGAGCTACTAGCGGGCGGGGAACTGGCTCCCGAACCCCACGCCCACGGCAACCGGCTTCTGTTGATGCTGGGCCTGGTTCTTCTGGTGGTGCCCTTCCAGTGCTATGCCGAGGAGCTGGTCTTCCGCGGCTACCTCATGCAGACAGTGGGCCGCTGGCTCAAGCACCCGGCCTGGGCGATTATTTTACCCGCACCCCTGTTTATGCTCGGGCACGCATATGACTTCTGGGGGCAGGCTTCGATTCTGGTCATGGGCTTAGCCGCCGGTTTCATGGTCTGGTATACCGGCGGACTTGAAGCGGGTATCGCCATGCACGTGGTCAATAACCTCTACCTGATGATTTTGGGTGTGCTGGGTATGGCCGACCCCTTCGCCCAGGGCGGCACTACCTGGGTGGATTTCGTCTGGGCCGTGGGCGCTGAAGTTCTACTGGTGCTGGTGGTTATGTTTGCCGCCCGCAAGGTGGGAGTCTCCCGAACCCATACCTATCGGGTGGAGGTGCGCTAGCTTCATCCTCTCCCGCGAGGGGTCACATATCGTTCAAAAATCCCTTATTTTGGGGTGAAAATTGAATGATATGTGACCCCTCGCGGCGGTTAAACTGGGGGCATGACCAACCAAGCACTTGACCCCCGTGAAAACATTGAAGACCTGGCCCGCTTCGTAGAGGCTTCACCCACCAGCTACCACGCTGCCCACAGCGTTGCCGAGCGTCTTGCGGCAACCGGTTTCACTGAGCTCAAAGAAGATGAGCCCTGGGGCTCCGAGGTGGCCGACGGCAAGCACTTTGTGGTGCGGGACGGCGCTGTTATCGCCTGGATTTCCGGCAGCGGTGGAGCAGGCAGCGGCTACCGCGTGCTGGGCGCCCACACCGACTCACCCAGCTTCAAGGTCAAGCCCAAATCATCTCTGAAAAACTTTGGTTGGAATCAGGTGGGCGTTGAAGTCTACGGCGGTGCCCTCTTGAATTCCTGGCTCGACCGAGAGCTACGCCTGGCGGGCCGACTGACCGTTCGCTTGGGAAGCCAACTGCGCGACGTCCTCGTCTCCACCGGCCCCCTCGCTCGTATTCCGCAGCTGGCTATCCACCTCGACCGCTCGGCCAATGACGGCCTGAAACTCGACCGACAGAACAACCTCTACCCCGTCTGGGGCGCGAGCACGGTGGAGGCAGACGTGCTCGGCTATGTTGCCGAACACGGAACCGCTGAGCAGATCAACGCCGCCGACATTGTGGGTTACGACCTGCTCTTTGCCGACACCCAGCCGCCGCGCACCTTCGGCGCCCAGGAGGAATTCTTCGCCTCGGGGCGACTCGATAACCTCTCCTCTGTTCACGCCGGTATGACGGCGCTACAGCGGCTGGCGGCCTCGGGGCAGCAACTCGAGCAGACCGTGATGCTGGCGGCCTTTGACCACGAAGAACTCGGATCTCAGTCTCGCTCGGGAGCCTGCGGGCCCTTCCTCGAGGATGTTCTGGTTCGTATCTCAACCGCCCGGGGCGAGAGCGCTGAGGAATACCGCCGGTCTCTCGCTTCTTCTGTCTGCCTTTCCTCTGACGCCGGGCACCTGGTGCACCCCAACTACGCGGGCCACCACGATGTTGCCAACCGACCTGAAGCCGGAGCGGGACCTCTGTTGAAAATCAACGCCAACCAGCGCTACGCTACCGACTCGGTGGGGGCCGGTATTTTTGCCCTAGCCTGCGACCGGGCGGGAGTGCCCTACCAGGAGTTCGTATCCAACAACAACGTACCCTGTGGATCCACCATTGGGCCGCTGACCGCCACCCGGCTGGGTATGCGCACCATCGATGTGGGTGTGGGTCTGCTGTCCATGCACTCGGTGAGGGAAATGTGCCACGTTGATGATATGGCCTATCTGGCTCGGGCAATTGAGGGCTTCTTTACCCTCTAGCTGGATATACTAAGGGGATTTAGTTTCTCCTTACGAACGGCTATTTTCTATGGCATCTCAGGTTGCAGCTCTGCTGGCCAGCGACACCGCCGAGCGGGTTGACTCAATGAACGAAGCGCAGGCTCGGCGGGCGCTGAAAACCCAGCTCCACCGGGTGCGCTTGCTGACCCTCTCCAGCTTTGGCTTTATTCTTTTTATCGCACTGATGCTGGTGAACGTGCGAAACCCCAGAAACCCGGTGGATCAAGCAATCTGGGATTTCTTCGTTTCGAACCGGGCGGGGTGGATGGACCCGGTGGTTGCCTTCTTCACCCAGTCTTTCAACACCCTGCCCGACATCGTCTACTCGCTGGTGGCAATCATTGCCATTGGTATCTGGCGTAAATCTTGGTGGCCGGCGCTGACCATCTCGCTGTCTATGATTTTGGCGCCTGCCGCTATGGTGGTGGTCAAGAACGTGCTGGATCGCTCGCGCCCGCCGCTGATTGACCGGCTGGTGGAGGAAACCTCGTTTTCTTTTCCCTCGGGGCACTCGACCGGTATTGCCGCCCTGGTGGTCTCGGTGTATTTGGCAATGCACGCGGTACTCTCCCGTCGTGCCCGCTTGATTGTGGGTATTCTGCTGGCCCTGCTGGCTATTGCCGTGGCCTGCTCCCGTCTCTACGTGGGCGTACACTGGGGCACCGACATTCTGGCTGGCCTGACCCTGGGCACCACCGTGACCTGCCTGGTCTATGCGGTCTTCCCGCAGATTATGCAGAGAAAGTAGGTGGCCTCGGGTTTTCCCTGGGGTTAGTGACGTTTCCCTGTCGATTTCCTACAGGGAAACGTCACTAACCCCAGGGAGAAGTGGCCGCCGGTTAAAGTTCCAGATTCTGGCACTCCGCAGCAGGGCATATGCCTGGTGGGCGGGGTGTCATTTTTATACCGTTTTAAGCGATAGAAGCAGCTCGTTCAAAGGAGAATTCCGTGGCTGAACACACCCCTCTCGGTATCGACCCCGACTGGTGGCGCCAGGCGGTGGTCTACCAGATTTATCCCCGCTCCTATGCTGATCTCGACGGCAACGGCATCGGAGATCTCAGGGGTATCACCTCTAAGGTTCCCTACCTCAAAGAGCTGGGCGTAGATGCGGTCTGGCTTTCGCCTTTCTACCCCTCCCAGCTGGCAGATGGTGGCTACGACGTAGATAACTACCGCGATGTTGATCCCAAGATTGGCAGCCTGGCTGACTTTGATGAGATGTCTGCGGCCCTGCACGAGGCCGGCATTAAACTGGTGGTCGATATTGTTCCCAACCACTCATCGAACCAGCACGAATGGTTCAAGGCTGCCCTGGCGGCAGGCCCCGGTTCCCCTGAGCGTGACCGTTACATTTTCCGCGATGGTCAGGGCGAAAACGGAGAGGAACCGCCCAGCGATTGGGTTTCTATCTTCGGCGGCCCCGCCTGGGAACAGGTGGAAGACGGCCAGTGGTATCTGCACATTTTCGCCCCCGAGCAGCCCGACCTCAACTGGCGCAACCCCGAGGTGCACGAGGATTTCAAGAAGACCTTCCGCTTTTGGTCTGACCGCGGGGTAGACGGTTTCCGCATTGATGTTGCCCACGGCAATGCCAAGGGCGATATGTGGGGAGACCTCCCCTCCGAAGAAGAGCTGCAGGCAATGCCCAAGGACGGCACCCACCCCATCTGGGACCGCGACGAGGTGCACGAAATCTATAAGGAATGGCGCGAGGTCTTCAACGAGTATACCCCGCCCCGCACCGCAGTTGCCGAAGCCTGGGTGGAGGCCGACCGTCGTCCTCCCTATGCCTCTCCCGAGGAGTTGGGTCAAGCCTTCAACTTTGACCTGCTCTCTGCCCGCTTCGATGCCGGTGAATTCCGCGAGATTGTTACCAGAAACCTGCAGCTTTCTGCGCGGTCGGGCTCGTCGAGCACCTGGGTGCTGTCTAACCACGACGTGGTGCGCCATGCCAGCCGCTACGGCCTGCCCTTTGCTGAGGGCGAGAGCAATGAGCAGGTGGCCCGTCAATGGATTCTGGACGGCGGCGCTGAGGCTGATCTCGACCGTGAGCTGGGTGCGGCGCGGGCTCGTGCGGCAACCCTCTTTGAGCTGGCGCTGCCCGGCTCGGCTTACCTCTACCAGGGGGAGGAGCTGGGTCTGCACGAGGTGGCCGATATAGCCGATGAAGACCGACAAGATCCCACCTTCTTCCGCTCGCCCGGGGTCAACAAGGGCCGTGACGGCTGCCGCGTCCCCCTACCCTGGGCCCGCTCCGGCGAGTCCTTTGGCTTTGGCTCGGCAGGGGCACATATTCCCCAACCGGAATGGTTTGCTGACTACTCTGTTGAGGCCGAGGATGCCGAGGAAAACTCCACCCTCAACCTTTACCGGGCTGCCCTTGCCGCCCGTCGCCGACTACAGACCGGCGAGGAGCTCGAGTGGCTGGACACTGGCTCCGAGACCGTGCTGGCTTTCCGGCGTCCCAACGGCTGGATCTCGGTGACTAACTTTGGGCAGGACGCCGCTGCCCTGCCCGCCGCTGTTGCTTCGGCTCGGGTGGTGCTTTCATCCCACGATGTTACCGCCTCGGAAATCAGTGAACTTCCCGCTTCGACCACGGTCTGGTTTCAGGGCTAGACGGCTCTAACTGTCACCGGTGCAGAAAAGCGGTTTTCGGCTTCAAATATGAAACCGAAAACCACCTTTCTGCACCATGCTCTTTTAAGCTGCTCTCTGGCCTCGCCCATCCCCGGATGAAAGACGTTCTTTGGGCTTTCTGTCGAGCTTAGTTCGCTGGCTGTAAACATAGCATCTGAACTGAAAATTCAGGGATATTATTTGAATGTAAAAATAATTCGAAGGAGAATATTATGTCACTCAATAAAGTCACCGTGCTCGGCACGGGTGTTCTTGGTTCACAAATCGCTATGCAGGCTGCCTACCACGGTAAAACCGTTGTAGCTTACGATGTAGCCGAGGAACTTCTGGAAAAGCTACCCGATCGCTGGGAGTGGATGCGCGGTTACTACAAGCGGGACCTGCCTGACTACAACGAAGAGAACTTCAACGCAGCAATCGCCCGTATTCAGACCACCACTGACCTGAAAGAAGCGGTGAGCGAAGCCGATATCGTCATCGAAGCGATTGTTGAAGATGTCGATATCAAGAAGAAAGTCTGGGCTCAGGTGGGTGAAGCGGCACCTGCTCACACGATTTTTGCCACCAACACGTCGTCCCTGCTCCCCAGCTCTTTCGGCCCCGCTAGCGGCCGAACCGATAAATTCCTCGCCCTGCATTTTGCCAACATGGTGTGGAAATCCAACACCGGCGAGGTCATGCGTACCACTGAAACCTCAGATGAATCCTTTGAAGCAACCCTGAAATTTGCCGAAGAAATTGGTCTGGTTGCCATTCCTATCTACAAAGAAATCCCCGGCTACGTGCTCAACGGTTTGCTGATTCCCTGGCTTGAAGCGGGCTCCAACCTCTTTGTAGACGGAATTGCTCAGCCAGCGGATATTGACCGAGTGTGGAAGGTTGGCACCGGTTCTCCTCACGGACCCTTTGAGGTCTACGACGTGGTGGGCTTCGGTGTAGCCTCTCACGTAGCGAAGAATAATCCTGACCCCCGAAGCCAGGAATTTGCTACCAAGCTGGAGGAATCCCTTGCCCGCGGTGAAACCGGTCTCGGATCCGGCAAGGGTTTCTACATCTACGATGAGCAGGGAGAAATCGTAAAGCCCAACCCTGCCTGGGAGCTCTAAGAAGTAAAACGGTCACCGGTGCAGAAAAGCGGTTTTCGGCTTCAAATATGAAACCGAAAACCGCTTTTCTGCACCGGCGACTTCGGCAGCACCCGGAACTAGAGCGAGTTAATGGGCCTGCCCAGGTTCTTCTGTAGCGCCTCCACGATAATCTCTGACCGGGTGGGGTGAGGTAGCATGGTGCGGGCAAAATCCTCTGCCGAGAGCGAGGCGGTGTGGCCCACCGCTACCATGCCAATGAGCTCGGTGACCCCGGCTCCCACCAGGTGGGCTCCCAGAATCTCGCCGCTAGAAGAAACCGTCAGCTGGGCAAAACCGACGGTCTCGCCAGCGCCCAGGGCCCGGCCATTTTCTGCCAGCGCAACGGTAGATACCGATGCCGAGATACCCCGCTCCTTGGCCTGCTCAGCGGAAATGCCAATAGAGGCAACCTCCGGCGTGGTGTAGGTGCAGCGGGGCACCCAGTCGCGCCAGTCGTCGTCCTCTTGAATCCGCCGAACACCCGCAATAGCGTCAACACAGCGCACCGCCTCGTGGGTGGCTTTGTGGGCCAGGCAGGGAGCGCCGGCGACGTCGCCCACCGCGTAGAGGCCCCAGGCGGCAGTTTTGCCTAGCGAGTCGGTCTGAATAAAACCTCCTCGACCCAGAACCTCGAACTTCTCCAGACCCAAGCCCGCGGTGTTGGGCACGACTCCGGCAGCCACCAGCACTTTAGAAACGGTCTCGGAGTGGGAGGTGCCGTCAGCTGAAGTCCACTCAATCCGCGCGCCAGAGGCGGAGTCAGACTGAGCCGAGCTTACCCGTGCGCCCGCCTCTACCCGTATGCCGCGCTTGGTGAAGGACTCTTCAACGGTAGAAGAGACCGCCTCGGGCTCGTTGGGCATAAAGCGGGGCAGGGCTTCAAGCAGGGTCACCTGAGAACCCAGGTCTGCGTAGAGGGAGGCAAATTCAGCCCCGATAGCGCCCGAGCCAATCACCACCAGAGATTCGGGAATGGTCTCGGGAACCAGGGCCTCGCGGTAGGTCCACACGTTCTTGCCGTCTGGCTCTAGCCCGGGCAAAACCCGGGGTGAAGCACCGGTTGCCACAATCACGTGAGGAGCCTTCAGAAGCAGCTCACCGCCCTCTGCCAGGGCAACGGTGACCTCGCCCTTGCCGGTGACCTCGGCAGAACCTCGAATCACCTCGGCGCCGTTGGCCTTGAGCAGGGAGCCCACGCCTCCGGCCAGGGTTTGAGAGACCGAGCGCGAGTGCGCTACCAGCTTCTTAACATCAACGCTGGGGGTACCCAGGTCTATGCCGAACTGCCGAGCAGAGCGCGCCGACCGAACCAGCTCCGCCCCGTGCAGCAGAGCCTTGGTAGGTATGCAGCCCCAGTTCAGGCAGATTCCGCCCAGGTCGGCTTTTTCTACCACGGCGGTGCGCAGCCCCAGCTGGGCCGCCCGGATTCCGGCGGGGTAGCCACCGGGGCCAGCCCCGATGACCACCACATCGTAGTTTTCAACTCTCTGTGCCATGACTACCTCACGCAAAAATCAGGGCGGGAGTTTCCAGCAGGGCTTTGAGTTCTTTGCAGAACCTTGCACTGGTGGCGCCGTCCACCACCCGGTGGTCTGCCGAGAGCGTGAACTCCAGAACAGTTGCCGCCACCGGCTTTCCCTCGGAGTCTGGAACAAACCGCTTCTGAGCGCCTCCCACCGCCAGGATTGCCACCTGCGGCGGGTTGATAATCGCATCAAAATTGGTAATTCCAAACATGCCCAGATTAGAGATGGTGAAGGTTCCTCCCTGGAACTCATCGGGCTTGAGGGTTCCCGCCTTGGCCCGGGTGGCGAGGTCGGTAATCTGCTCCGAAATCTGCCCGGGGCTGAGGGTGTCAGCCGCGCGAACTATGGGGGTAATCAGCCCCTCCTCGGTGGCCACCGCAACGGAAATGTCAGCGTGGTCGAACTGACGGATGGTCTCCCCGTCAAACTGCGCGTTGACCTCGGGCACCTTCTTCAGCGCCCGCGATACCGCCGTGGTCACCAAATCATTGACGCTGAGCTTCAAATCCACCCGGTGGTCATTAACCTCCCTGCGGAAGGCCAGCAGACGGTCAAGCTTCGCCTCGGCAGTTACCCGGAAGTGCGGCGACTCACTGTAACTTTCCTTCAGCCGGGAGCCGATGACCTTGCGCATGGTGGTCAGCGGAATCTCTGTAGCGGAGTTCTCCTGCTGGTTCTGTGAGGACGGCGCCGAGGCGGCGGGTGCGCTCGCGGCGGCTGGCTCCGGGACCCGATTGAGAGCCAGCCAGGCTTGAACATCAGCCAGGGTAACCCGCCCGTTGCGACCGGACGCCCGCACTGCCAGCAGGTTGACTCCTTCTTCCTCGGCGAGCTTGCGGGCGTGCACGGTGGCATCTACGGCTGAATCATCGCCGGTAATAGCCGCCTTTCCCTTACGAGGAAGGGTGTTGCCGAAGCTCAGATGGCCGCCGGCATCGGCTACCGCCTTTTGCAGATCGGCCACCGTGACCCGGTTGCCGCGGCCCGTTGCCTCAATCTGTGAGAGGGCAATGCCGTGCTTCTCTGCCAGCTTTGCAGCGTGGGGAGTTGCCGCAACCTCTTCGGAGTCAGAGCCCCTGAGAGAGTCGGGAATGGAATCTGCCTGACCCGCATCGGTCTGCTGAGCAACAGCAGACTGCCTACGGGAGGGCTCAGCAGAGGTGCCTCCCTGAGGTGAACTGCCCCGGCCGGGGTCAGATTCGGCAGCTGCCTTCTGGGTAGAGGGAAGCTCCTCAGATTCCTGACTCAAATCCCCGGTCTGGGCGGTCTCGGCGGGAGGTGCCGCGGCGGCGTCGTCCTGGGCAGAAGCCCCCGCACCGGAGCCACCCAGGTCCGCGACGAACTGGTCAATCTCGGTATCGCTGGCTGATGAATCAGCCAGCACCGCCAGGGCGGCTGCAACCGCTACGGTCTCACCCTCAGAAACGAGAATGCGGGCAAGCTTACCGCTCATAGGAGACTCAATCTCACCGGTGAGCTTCGATGACTCGGCTTCAGCCAGAACATCCCCCTCAGATACCGAGTCACCCTCAGAGAAGAGCCACTTAGTCAGCGTGCCCTCCTCCATGGTCATGCCCCATTTGGGCATTTCAAGGGAGCGAATGTCAGCCATTTTAAGCCTCCACTACTGCGCGAATTGCCGCCTCGATGCGCTTCTCGTTGGGGAGCCACTCCTGCTCAAGCGGGGTTGAGAAAGGAACGGGGGTGTGCGGCGGGGTAACCAGCTGAACCGGCGCCTTGAGGGAGTCAAAACCCTTCATGGCAACCATGGCAGCAACGTCGTGGGCAAAGCCGCAGCGGGCCACCGACTCATCGGCCACCACCAGGCGGCCGGTAGAAGCCACCGATTCTAGGATTCCGTCTTCATCCAGGGGAGAGGTGGTACGCGGATCAACAATCTCTACCGAAATACCCTCGCCTGCCAGGCGGTCTGCTACCTTAATAGCGGTGTTGACCACGTTGCCCAGGGCCACCACGGTCACATCTGTGCCCTGGCGGGGGTAGGCCGCCACACCCAGAGGAATGGTGTAGGGCTCATCGGGAACCTCGGTCTTGAGGTCGTAGATTGCCTTGTGCTCGCAGAAAATCACCGGGTCATCATCGCGGATAGCGGTTAGCATGAGGCCGCGGGCATCGTAGGCGTTCGAGGGGACTACCACCTTCACACCGGCGGTGGAGGTAAAGATATGGTAGGGAGAATTCGAGTGCTGGGCACCCGCTCCAGCACCCGCTCCAATAATGCCTCGAATCACCAGGGGAGTCTTGGCCTTGCCGCCAAACATGTAGCGGAAGCGGGCCGCCTGGTTCCAGACCATGTCATAGGCAACACCAAAGAAGTCCATGAACATGAGCTCGGCTACCGGGCGCAGGCCGGTGACAGCGGCACCGGCTGCCATACCCAAAATAGCTGACTCGGTAATGGGGGTATCGATCACGCGGTCATTGCCGAACTCGGTCCACAGGCCGCTGGTTACACCAAACACGCCACCAAAGGTTTCGAGGGTCTCAATGTCAGGATTCTGGGCACCGTTGCCACCGCGCAAATCCTCACCCATCTGAATAACTGTTTCATCTTCGCGCATGGCATCAGCCATACCGGCATTGATTGCTTCGCGAAAACTCATCTGTGCCATTGCTCAATCACCTGCTTCTAGTATGAGACGTAAACGTCAGTCAGAACCTCGGAGGGTTCGGGCCATGCAGCCTCATGCGCCTTAGCAACCGCTTGGTCAACAAGCTCGCGCGCTGCCTGATCGAGGGAGTCAAGTTTCTTAACCCCTACCTTCTTGCCGAACTTTTCCCTGAACTTAATCAGTGGGTCGGTCTCCCCGCGCAGCTTCTTCAGCTGCTCCTTGGTGCGGAAGAGGTAGCGGTCGCCCTCGAAGTGGCCGTAGAAGCGGGTGCACTGGGCTTCAATGACGGCGGGGCCGCCACCGGAGCGGGCACGGTCAATTACTTCTTTGGCTGTGTTGTAGACGGTCTCAAAGTCGGTTCCATCAATCTTGTAGGCGGGCAGACCGAAGGACTCTGCGCGGGCCGAAATATCCTTTGAGCCCACCGAGTAGCTGGCGCCGGTTGCCTCACCGATACCGTTGTTTTCAAAAACGAAAATTGCCGGCAGATTCAGCACCACCGCCATGTTCATCGCCTCAAAGACAAGGCCCTGGTTGGAACCGCCGTCACCGGTGAAGGAAACCGCCACATTGCCCTCACCCTTGGTCTTAGCGGTCAGCGCTGCACCAATCATCAGCGGCGGGCCACCGCCCACAATGCCGTTAGCGCCCAGCATGCCGGTGGAGAGATCGGCAATGTGCATGGATCCGCCCTTGCCGTGGCACAGACCGTCATAGCGGCCGTAAATCTCATACATCATCTTCTCAATGTCACAGCCTTTGGCAATACAGTGGCCGTGGCCTCGGTGGGTAGATGCGATGTAGTCGGCATCGGTGAGGTTCTCACACACGCCTACCGCAATTGCTTCCTCACCGGCATAGAGGTGAATAAAACCCGGAATTTCACCGCTGAGGTTCTCTGTGTGCAACCGTTCTTCGAACTCTCGAATCTCGGTCATCTTTTGATAAGCGTGGAGCAGCTGCTCCTTTGAAAGCGCCATCGCTTTCTCCTTTCTGCTTATTCCTTCTTCGACGCGAATCGATAGAGGGCTTTTCTGGTGGCCCCGATAAGTGCTTTTACTTTAATTTTGAGTAAAAAATGTAACAAGGGTCACAGTGACCCTATCTATCAAAACATGCTCTGGCTAGGTGAAACTCTTCTTTGCAACCTTCTGCAACCCCTTTTGGGCATGTGTTGTGGGTCACTGATTAATGGGCTGGAAAGAGTAGGCTGGGGCTAATTCACCAAGCCCTGACCAGGAGGCAGCCCCTCAGCCTGGTAGAGCATAGGAGGCCCCATGCGACCCACCAAAGAACCTCACTCTCTTGAAACCGCTGTGCCCCTAGACCTCGACTCCAGCGCCTACCTCGCCACCCTCGAAAGCATCCACGCCGCCGCCGTCAGCGGCAGTAGGCTCCCCGCCCACCCGCGCGCCGTCGTCCACAGCTCCTGGCAGCGTATGCAACGCCGCCATCTCTCGGCGCACATTGCCGTGCCCGACGTCGATGCTCACGCCCTCGAAAACAGCCTTGCCACCTTCAATTCCTACTCCAGCGTGGACCTCGCCTATATCTCAGACTTTCTCAAAATTCAGCTCGCCCCCATTCTTGAGGGAACCCAGCTGGTGGGCATCTTTACCACCGCAGATTCCCGGCTGATTGACCGCTTTGGCCCGGCCCAGTCCCTGCGCAGGGCAGACCACCTGGGCTTTGTGCGCGGTGCCCGCTGGTCTGAGCCGGTGGTGGGCACCAACGCCATTGGAACCGCCGCAGTTACCGGTCGCCCGCTACAAATTCACGGCCCCGAACACTGGTGCGTGAGTCAGCACGAGTGGAGCTGTTCTGCCGCACCCATTCTCGACCCGCGCAATGGCTCGGTACTTGGGATACTGGATATTTCCGGGCCCCTGGACCAGGCTCACCCGGCGCTGTTGGGAATGGTGACGGCGCTGGCGCGGCAGGTTGAGTTGCAACTGCGGTCTTCCCACCTGATGCAGCTGGAGCGGGTACGCTCCTCGGGCTGGGCGGCGGTTGCCTCCCTGCCCGGGCCCTGGGTGCTGGTGGACCGCTGGGGCTGGGTGGCGGCGTCCTCGGGGCTGGACGTCGGCACCCGGCTTGCGCACTTCACCCCGCTCACCGACTCGGCGGGGGAGGGGCCGGCGGCAGTTTCCGGCGGTGAAACAGGGGCTGACCCTGGGCCTGGTCCCACTGCCCGGGATCTGAGCCCGGGAATTTGGATGTTGGAGGGGCTGGGTACGGTGGAGGTCACCCGGGCAGGTAGCGGCTTTGCGGTACAGCCAATCTCCCAGGCAGAACACGCTTCTTACCGCTTAGATACCGAACATTCCCGCCTGCTGGTGCGGGTAGCGGGGGCAGAAAACGTTTTTAAACTTTCACCCCGGCACTGTGAGATTCTGCGGTTTCTGGCGGATTCCTCTCAACCCCAGCCTCTGGACGCCGTTATGGCAGCTGTCTGGGGAATCGGTGTTTCCAAGGTAACCGCCCGGGCCGAGATGTCTCGGCTGCGCAAGAGGTTCCCCGAGCTGGTCTCGGCGGCACCCTACCGGCTGATGCAGGAGCTGACCTCCTGATTCTCGCTGGTGCAGAAAGCGGTTTTCGGCTGCGAACTTGGCGCCGAAAACCGTTTTTCTGCACCGGTGACCTGTCGGGCACCCTACTTCTGCGGGAAAAGCAGGGCCAGCGCCTCCGGTAGTGAGGCAACCTCTCGAACCGTGACCCCGGCGGGCACCTCACCCACACCGGCGGGAGAGGCGGGGGCAATCACGTGGGTAAAGCCCAGCCGGGTTACCTCGGCTATGCGCTGGCGAATTCCGGGGACGGCGCGCACCTCGCCCGCCAGCCCCACCTCGCCAAAAACCGCCAGCTTGCGGGGCAGGGGCTTATCCTGGGCCGCAGAGGCCAGAGCCATCACCGCCGCCAAGTCCACGGCGGGTTCGGAAATTTTAGCCCCGCCCACGGTGGAGATATAGCAGTCTAGCTTGCCCACGTTAAAGCCCGCCCGCTTTTGCAGAACAGCCAGCAACATAGAAATGCGGGCGTTATCCAGGCCAGAGGTGGCCCGGCGGGGCTGGGGTGTTGCTGACTGGTCCAGCAGGGCCTGAATCTCGGCCAGCAGGGGGCGGCGGCCCTCCATGGTCACGGTCACGCAGGTGCCCGAAACCGGCCGGGGAGTGCGGGAGACAAAAAGACCCGAGGGGTCTCTCACCGGGGCAATGCCGTTCTCGTGCATGTCGAAACAGCCCACCTCGTCGGTGGGGCCAAAGCGGTTTTTCACCGCCCGCAGCATACGAATGGCCGAGTGCTTATCGCCCTCAAACTGGCAGACCACATCAACCAGGTGCTCGAGCAGGCGGGGTCCAGCGATGGTGCCCTCCTTGGTTACGTGGCCCACCAGCAGCGTACACATGTTCCGCGCTTTGGCAGAGGCAATAATCGAGGCTGCTACTTCGCGCACCTGGGTCACCCCGCCGGCGGAGCCCTCCACCTCGGTAGAGGCCAGGGTCTGCACCGAGTCCACAATCAAAAGCTGCGGGTTGACCTGCTCAATGTGGGCCAGGGCGGTGCCCAGGTCTGTTTCCGAGGTCAGATAGAGGGTATCAGCTACCGAGTTGGTGCGGTCGGCACGCAGCTTTACCTGGGCCGCCGATTCCTCGCCGGTCACGTAGAGAACATCCCGCGCCGCGCCCGGAGCGACTCCGCGCGCGAAGGTGGCAGCGACGTCCAGCAGAAGCGTGGACTTACCCACGCCGGGTTCACCCGCCATGAGAATCACCGCGCCGGGCACCAGCCCGCCACCGAGCACGCGGTCGAACTCGGGGTTGCCGGTAGACATGTACTGCGCCACCGTTGAGTCCACCTGCGCAATAGGTTTGGCGGGAGCCTGCACGGACGACGCCGCGGTAGTCTTCGCCACCACCGGCCCGCCGGCTTCTTCTACGGTGCCCCACTGCTGGCACTGGCCGCAGCGGCCCACCCACTTGGCGGTGGTCCAGCCGCACTCGGTGCACTTATAGGTGTTAGCTGATCGAGAGGTTTTTCGAGGGCTCATAGCTCTATCTTAGAAAGGGGGTATGACATTTTAAGGCCGTCAGCGCCGGGGCGCCAGCTTGACGTACCGTAGAAGTCGACAGGCCCCCTCACTGGCGGCGCTGACTCCTCGATGCTGGCGAATCCTTTAGTCCTTTAGGTGTTGGGCGCGCAGCACGATGTTCAGCGCGCGGGTGTCGTCGGGCGCCAGGCCGTCGAGGTCCTCAGCGTCGTCCTCGTTCTCGCACAGCGGCTCCTTGGTGGAGAGATCCTCGCTGAGGACGACGCGCCGCGGCTGCTGCTCCACTAGCGAGATCTGGTTGGTACGCGGGGCGTGCTCGGTCATTGACTCGCCCAGGGGAATTATGACCTCGGTTGCCTGGGCGTGGGTTAGGCCGCAGGCCTCAAGCAGGTCAATCACCAGCGGGCGGATCATTAGCACCAGGGATTCACCTTCGAGGGTGCGCACCCCCATGAGGGCGGGGTCGAGGGTACCGGCAATACGTTCTAGGTCGCTGGCTGCCTTCTTCTTCAGGGCGGCGCGGGTATCGGCATCAGAGCTCGACATGGCATCGCCAAGAATGGTCACCGCCAGCGAAATCTCGTGCAAGGTGTCGGCGATGGCGTCAATAGCGGGTCTGGAAAGCTGCACGTGGCTAATGGTCGATGCCATGCGGCGGTTGAGCATGCGGGTGTTGCGAATCGCCAGGTCAACCGCGTGCAGGGTCTCGGAGAACTCGGTCAGCTCGGTCATGTGCGACTTGCCCAGCACGGAAATCTGCGCCATGCCCTTGGCGGTGACGATATCCCCGGACGCCGCGCTGTAGAGGGGGTCGAGTTTGCGGGCAGATTCCAGGGCGGCCAGGCCCAAATCGCTCTCGTAGGCGCGCATGGCGGTGGCTGATTCTCCCAGCGTGCTGCTGTAGGCCTGCATGAGCTTGTGGGCGTTCAAGCGGGGAGTAACTCGCGGGTCTTTGGGAAAGAGAAACATCATCAGGAAAGCGAAGAGGCCGCCCACCACGCCGTCGAGACTGCGGGCGAAGACGCCGTCGCCGGTCGGCTCCATCAGCACCACCAGGCAGGATTGCAAGCCCATCTGAATGGAGAAGAGAATACCCTTATCGAGAAAGCGGGCGGTGAGCACCGAAATTAGCAGAACCACCGCCGCCTGCCAGAGGCCGCGACCCAGCAGCAGCATAAGCACATCGCCAATGAGAATACCCAGGGTCACGCCCAGGGTTACTTCGAGCATGCGGCGAGAATGAGTGGAGCCGCGCACAAAGCCCAGCGACACAATGGCTGCGGTGGCGGCAAAAATCGGCTCGTGGTGGCCTAATACGTGCAGAGCGAAAGCGTAGGCGCCCACACCCGCCACTACAATCTGTAGGGACTGCACAAAACCCTCGCGAACGCGCGCCATTCCGGTGGTAAAACGGTTCTTTGCGCGAGTTTTCAGAAGGGTCCATGTATCAGCCATGTGTTTAAGTTTATGGGCAAAGTCGAGTGGCCGCAGGTAGCCCGGTCACCCACCCACTGACAGTAAACGTTGCCCCAGAGTTAAGCCTTTGTTCACCAAGGTTAATCTTGTGCGCTACCTTGGGCCCATACAGTCTAAACCGTTGACTTGAAAACACACACGGCTTAGGCATCTACGCTCGAGCACTTTGTAAAGGATACGTTTTTGAAGACTAAGGCATTCGCAAGCGCAGGTTCACTCGCTTTTGTTGGTCTGCTGGCATTCACCGCCTGCGGTTCAGACAACGCTACCGGAGAAGCCGGTAACTCAGAGTCGGGTTCCGGTTCTGAATCAAGCGTTTCAGGTACCCTCTCCGGTATCGGCGCTTCATCCCAGCAGGCTGCTATTACCGCTTGGGAATCAGGCTTCGCTTCAGCCAACCCCGATGCTTCCGTTCAGTACTCACCCGATGGTTCCGGCGCTGGCCGTAAGGCTCTGCTGGCTGGCGGTGCTGACTTTGCTGGTTCTGACGCTCACCTCACTGAAGATGAATACCAGCAGTCCCAGGACGTCTGTGGCCCCGACGGTGCCATGAACATCCCCGTTTACATTTCTCCCATCGCAGTTTCCTTCAACCTGCCCGGTATCGACTCTCTGAACCTCGATGCCGAGACCATCGCCAAGATCTTCAAGGGCGACATTAAGAAGTGGAACGACGAGGCAATCGCTTCTCAGAACGAGGGCGTTGATCTTCCCGACACCAACATCACCGTGGTGCACCGCTCCGATGACTCCGGTACCACCGAGAACTTCACCGAGTACCTGGCAGCTGCTGCCGGTGATACCTGGGGCCAGGAACCCGATGGCAACTGGCCCTCCGCCTACGCCGGTGAGTCCAACAAGGGCACCTCCGGCGTCGTCGATACCACCACCTCCACCGAAGGTGCTATCACCTACGCAGACGCTTCTGCTGTAGGCGACCTGGGCAAGGTCAACGTTGTGGTTAACGGTGAGCCCGTAGAGCTCTCCCCCGAGGCAGCGGCTAAGACCGTTGAAATCTCCGACCGCGTGGGTGTGGGCAACGAAAACGATATGTCCATCGACATCAACCGCACCCCCGATGAAGCAGGCGCTTACCCCATCGTTCTGGTTTCCTACCACGTAGTCTGCTCCTCCTACGAGGATCAGGCCACCGCTGATCTGGTCAAGGCCTACGAGTCCTACGTTGTCTCTGAGCAGGGTCAGCAGGACGCCGCCGATGCGGCTTCATCTGCACCGCTGACTGACGCTCTGCTTGAGGACGCTCAGAAGGCTATCGACTCCATTGAGGTTGCTAGCTAAAACAGCCTCGACATAACGGTGTGTTTGTGCTGATCAGCGCGGGAAACTGCGCCGGGCACAAGCACACCGTTCAGCCGTGTAAGCGGTTTTCTTGAATCACACTGACCACCTGAACCAAACTGAAAAGCACAAGGGATATGTCAATTTCATCTGACGCGCCTACAGGGCCCAGCTCGCCGAAGTCGAGCAGAAAAGAGCTACCCGACGTCGGTAACCCGGCTGCGGATAAGATTTTCTCTGGAATCTCGCTTGCTGCGGGTATTTTGATTCTTGTGGTGCTGGCTGCCGTGGCAATCTTCTTGGTTGCGCAGGCACTGCCGGTGTTCACCGCTGATTCTGAAGACCTCTCTCAGGGTAGCTTTCTCAAGTACATCTACCCGCTGGTAATCGGCACCCTGATTGCTTCTGCCATTGCCCTGCTACTGGCTACCCCGGTGGGCATTGGTGTGGCACTGTACATCTCCCACTACGCACCTAAGAAAATCTCTCAGGCTGTGGGCTATGTGATCGACCTGCTGGCGGCTATTCCCTCCGTTATTTTCGGTGCCTGGGGCGCCTCGGTCCTGGCACCTAAGATTGTGCCCTTCTACGACTGGCTGGCCACCTACTTCGGCTTTATTCCCATCTTTGAAGGTCCGGCCTCGCAGACCGGTAAAACCATTCTGACCGCCGGTATTGTGCTGGGCATTATGATTCTGCCGATCATCACCGCCATGTGCCGCGAAATCTTCGTGCAGACCCCCCTGCTCCAGCAGGAGGCAGCGCTGGGTCTGGGCGCTACCCGCTGGGAAATGATCCGCATGACCGTCTTTCCTTTCGCCCGCACCGGTATCGTCTCATCTGTCATGCTGGCCCTGGGCCGTGCACTGGGCGAGACCATGGCAGTGACCCTGGTGCTGGCATCCGGGCCCCTCACCGCCTCCCTCATCAAGTCCGGTAACCAGACCTTCGCATCGGAGATTGCCCTGAACTTCCCCGAAGCCTACGGTATCCGCATGTCAGAGCTCATCGCAGCCGGTTTGGTACTGTTCGTGATTACCCTGGTGGTCAATGTGATTGCCCGCATGATTACCAGCCGCTACAAAGAATTCTCAGGAGCTAACTAATGAGTTCATCCACCGCTGTTACCTCCCGACTCACCAGCGGCCAGGCACCCAAGTGGCTGGTTCCCGCAATCGGCCTGGGCGCCGTCGTCCTCGGAGCAGCCCTCTCGGCGCTCATCGGCTTCTCGATTGGCACCTGGGCAATCTTCGCCGGCCTTCTCTTTGTGATTGTGGCACCGCTGGTCGTTAGCATGATCGAGGGCCGGCGCAAGGGCGCAGACTCCTTCGTGCGATTCCTGGTCTACGGCGCCTTTATCGTGGCGCTGATTCCGCTGGTTTCTGTAATCTGGGTTGTGCTCTCTAAGGGTATTCCCGGCCTCTCCATGAACCTGCTCTCCACCTCTATGCGCGGTGTCACCGGCGTGCACGATAACGCCGCTGCCGAGGGTGCCGGCCCCATCTACGGCGGTATCTACCACGCCATTATCGGTACCCTGGAAATCACCCTTTTGGCCACCCTCATCTCGGTGCCAATTGGTCTGCTGACCTCCATCTACCTGGTGGAATACGCTAAGAACGGCCCATTGGGCAAGGCAATCACCTTCTTCGTGGACGTGATGACCGGTATTCCCTCCATCGTGGCCGGTCTCTTCGCGGCGTCCTTCTTCGCCCTGACCACCGGTGACCCCTCCGAGCGCACCGGTCTGGTGGCGGCAGTCGCGCTGTCGGTACTCATGATTCCCACCGTGGTGCGTAACGCCGAAGAAATGCTGCGGATTGTGCCCAACGAACTGCGCGAGGCATCCTACGCGCTCGGCGTGCGCAAGTGGCGCACCATCGTCAAGGTGGTTATTCCCACCGCTATCTCCGGTATCGCCTCGGGTGTTACCCTGGCAATCGCCCGCGTGATTGGTGAAACCGCCCCCATTCTGGTGACCGCCGGATTCGTGACCTCCATCAACTGGAACGCTTTCAGCGGCTGGATGGCTACCTTGCCCACCTACATCTACTACCAGATCATGACCCCGACCTCACCCACCGCAGCCTCCATCTCGGAGACCCGCGCCTGGGCTGCGGCGCTGGTGCTGATCATCATCGTGATGCTGTTGAACCTCATCGCCCGCGCGATTGCCAAGTTCTTCGCTCCGAAGACCGGCCGCTAAAGGTCTTCGTGGCTGAAGGACGCCGCTCGCCGACTTCGACAGAAGGGACGCCGCGTAGCCGACTGGCACCGGGGCTGGCGTGAATCGCGCAAGTGAGCGCCAGCGAACCCGCGCGAGAGGGAGGTCGGCGAGCGGCGTCCCTGGCGGCGAGTAGAGTAAGCAGTACCTCAGCAATAACCTAAGAAGTTTTCAGACCAAGAAGAAAGATTTACCCCATGTCCAAGCGCATTGACGTTGAAAATCTGAACGTGTACTACGGCGACTTCCTCGCTGTCGAAGACGTGAACATGACCATTGACGCCCGCTCCGTCACCGCCTTCATCGGCCCCTCAGGCTGCGGTAAGTCCACCTTCCTGCGCACGCTGAACCGTATGCACGAGGTCATCGACGGTGCCTACGCCAAGGGTAAGGTTCTGCTCGACGGCGAAGACCTCTACGGTAGGGGCGTTGATCCGGTGAAGGTGCGCTCGCAGATCGGCATGGTCTTCCAACGCCCCAACCCCTTCCCCACTATGTCTATTCGCGAGAACGTGCTGGCCGGCGTCAAACTGAACAACCGCAAGATTTCTAAGAGCGATGCAGACGAGCTGGTGGAGTCGTCCCTGCGCGGTGCCAACCTCTGGAACGAGGTCAAAGACCGCCTGGATAAGCCCGGCTCCGGCCTCTCCGGCGGCCAGCAGCAGCGCCTGTGCATCGCCCGCTCCATCGCGGTGAAGCCCGACGTGATTCTCATGGACGAGCCCTGCTCTGCGCTTGACCCCATCTCCACCCTGGCCGTTGAAGACCTCATCAACGAGCTCAAGGAGGAGTACACCGTCGTCATCGTGACCCACAATATGCAGCAGGCAGCCCGCGTCTCTGACAAGACCGCCTTCTTCAACATCGCCGGCACCGGCAAGCCCGGCAAGCTCATTGAATATGCTCCCACCCAGGAGATCTTCAATAACCCCAAAGAAAAGGCAACCGAAGACTATGTTTCGGGCCGTTTCGGCTAAAAAGAAAAGGGAGCCCGTGGGCTCCCTTTTTTGTTGCTCCGGGGCCGCCCCGGGGCAAACCGACCTACTGAACCTTCAGCAGAGACAGCTCAAATTCCAGAGAGATTTTGTCAGAGACCATCACTCCGCCGTTATCGAGTTTCTCGTTCCAGGAAATACCCCATTCCTTGCGGTCAATGCGGCGGTTACCCTCAAGGCCCGCGCGTATCTGCCCCGAGGAATCTTCACCGATACCGGTGACCTCCAGGGGAAGCGAGACCGACTTTGTCACACCGCGCATGGTGAGGTTGCCCACCACAATAAACTGGCCGGAATCTACCTCATCAATGGTGGTTGAGACGAACTCGATGGTGGGGAATTCTTTGCTGTTGAAAAAGTCCGCGTTGCGCAGGTGCTCATCGCGCTGATCGTTGCGGGTATCAATGCTATTGACCTGAATGGTGACGCTGGCGGTGGAATTCGCCCAGTCTTCGGAGTCGATGTGGGCCTCGCCCTCTACCTCATTAAAGGCACCGCGAATCTTGGTCACCATGGCGTGCCGGGCAGAGAAACCCAACCGTGAATGTATCGGGTCGAGCTTCCAATCACCGACAAATCGTGAATCAATAGACATAAAATCCCCTTAAAATAAAAGCGTGATGGCTTTGGGTGTGCTCTGGCAGTGGCTAAAGCTACACAGCAGACGTAGAGCCTACAAAAAGTTTACTTTTTAAACCGAAATAGCCCTCGGAGGATTCTGTACCCTCATTGGCTTGATAGTCTGCTCTGATTAGCAAGTTTACTCTTTTTTGTAGGATATCTATATATCCTCAGTACCCTTTGTAGATTTAAGGTATAGCTGGCTCTACCCGCAGAGAGTAGAATCTCCTCCACTGTAACGTGAACCCGATAGCGGGAGAATTAAAGCCATGAACATGACTCAGACTCTTTCTTCCGATGTGGACGCCGCTGGCGCTGCGTCCGTTGCTCAGACCGGTGCTCGGCGCCTCGATTCCTGGGAGGAACCGCCCACAACCCTCTGGCGGCAGCTACGCTCGCCCCTCTTTCTACTGACCAAGGCCCCCTGGATAGCTCTGTTGCACCTGGTGATTCTTTCAGTGGTGCCAGGGGTAGCGGTCGCAATTACTTCCACCATTGTTGGTATTCTTTTTCTTCCGCTACTGGCAATTGGCTATGCTGTCTTTGAGCGCTGGCGACTAACCCAGCTGGGCTATTCCACCCGCGATAACCACGTGGCCATGAACCGTAACAATCTCTGGGAATGGGCCAAGTTCCGCTATCAAGAGACCGCCACCTGGCGCGAGGTAGGTGCCCTGCTGGTGGCTATCATTCTCGGTAGTGTTGCCGGTCTGGTTCTAACTTTTGAAATCATCCTCTTCGTACTCGCAATCGGCACCATGATTTGGCTCATCAACGGTGGTACTCTGACCAGCTGGGGCATCTACTCCAACGGCTTAGAAAGCTGGCAGATTACCCAGGCAGAGTTCGCCCGCTCCAACGAAAAACTGCTGCTGGCCCTGCCCGATCTGCACCAGGGCACTTGGTGGATTCCTCTGCTTGCAGCCCTGGTGATGCTGCCCATCTTCGCCTACATCAACGGAATTTTGGCAGCGGCATCGGGCTCGCTCTCCCACGTTATTTTGCAGCCCCGCCCTGAGGAATACGAGAAGCAACTGGCACGTTTGTCTGCATCACGTTCCACCATCGTAGACTCTTTCGAGTCGGAACGCCGCCGTATCGAGCGCGACCTCCACGACGGCGTCCAACAGGAACTGGTGAACATCAACCTGCGCCTGGGCCTGGCCGAAATGGAAGCCAAACGCCTGGGGCAGGAGGGCGCCAACGCCACCCTTATTCAGGAACAGGTAGCTGGAGCCCGCGAACAGCTGGCCCACGCCCTAGAGACTCTGCGCAACACCGTACGCGGTATCTACCCGGCAGTGCTCGAAACCCACGGCCTGGGAGCAGCGCTTGAAGAACTCTCGCGGAATACCCTTACCCCTGTCTATGTGAGCTACCTGGTCAATGAGCGTCTGGCGCCCGAGGTCGAGCGCACCGCCTACTACGTGGCCTCCGAGGGCGTGGCGAACGCCCTGAAGCACTCCGGCGCGCACGAGATCAAACTTGAGGCATATACTGCCCGCAGCATGCTGGTACTCACCGTCGAAGATAACGGCACAGGCGGCGCTAGCCTTGCCGGTGGCAGCGGCCTAGCCGGACTCACCGAGCGGGTAGCCGCCTTGGGCGGCCAGCTCACCGTATTCTCTCCCGCCGGCGGCCCCACCCGCCTGCGCATGGAGCTGCCGAGTCTCTGAGCCACGCGATTATTATGAAGACGAAGCTTCCAGACTGAGGGCGCCGGTCAACCTCCCCTAAACGCCAGTCCCGATGCCAGTTGACCGGCGCTCTCAGCCTCTCAGTTGCCTGTGAAAGAATGAATCCCATGAAAATCATCCTTGCCGAAGATTCCGCCCTGCTCCGCGAAGGCCTGGTAATGGTGCTTTCCCATTTGGGCCACGAGGTGATTGCGCAGGCCTCCACCGCCGATGAGCTCCTGGCGGCGGTGGAAGAGAATCCCCGGGTCGAGGTGATTATCACCGACGTGCGCATGCCCCCTCACCACTCCAACGATGGTCTTGAGGCCGCCGCCACCATTCGCCAGAAGCACCCCGGCATGCCCATTCTGGTGCTGTCCCAGTACATCGCCGCAGCCTACGCCCGCGAGTTCTTTTCCGCCGGCGCCTCGGGCCTGGGCTACCTGCTCAAAGACCGGGTGGGTAACGTGGAGGAGTTCTCCCGTGCCGTCACTATGGTGGCCGGTGGCGGCACGGTTATTGACCCCGACGTGGTAACCCACCTGATGACCACCGCCGCCTCTACCCCAGGCAGCAGGCTAGAATGTCTCTCCCGCCGCGAGCTAGAGATTTTGGAACTGATGGCCGGCGGCCTCTCGAACAAAGAAATCGAGCAGAAGCTCTTTGTCTCCTCAGCTACGGTTGCCAAACACATTGGCAACATCTTTGACAAGCTGGGACTAGCCGCTGACGAGGGCAACCGGCGGGTGCGCGCGGTACTGGCCTTTTTGCAGGAGCACTAGCGACGGCGTCGTCCTGAGAAAAAGGACGACGCCGGCCCCGGCCGCCCCGCGCGGCTAGCCCAGTAGCGGGGAGAGGGCGAGAAAGAGGGTCGCTGAGAAAACAAAGGTGGCAGGTATCGTAGCCAGCCAGGTGGCCATCAGCTTGACCACAATGCCCGGGCGAACCGAGCTAAACCGCTGGTTCAGCCCCGCACCCAGCACTGAGGCGGCCGCCATGTGGGATGAAGAGATCGAAGACCCCAGCAAAAATTGCACTGCCAACAGGGTCAGCGCGGTGGTTCCCTGGGCAACCGAACCGCGGTAGGGATCGAGGTAGACCATCTTGTGGGCGAAGGTGTAGCCGATACGCCAGCCGCCCATCATGGTTCCCGCGGCAAGAACCACAGCGCAGAGCACCAGCGCCACCGCCGTCAGGGTAGGGGAGCCAGCCAGTCCCGCAGAAACCATAATGAGCGCGAAAAGCATGGTGGCTCGCTGCCCAATCTGCATGCCGTGCACCAGGGAAATAATGGAGTTGGCCAAGGACATCACGCTGCGCGAGACCCGATTGACCGTGCGCGGGTAGGCGCGCTGGGCAAACCAGCCGGTAGCAAAGACCATGAACCAGGCCAGTACAAAGATGAGCACGGGCATGAGCAACAGGGGAATCAGCACAAAGGTGTAGGCAGATTCCGCGAAGGGAATAAAGTTATCTAGCCCCACAGCCCCTGAGGCCCAGGTAGCACCGAGCAAGCCACCAATCAGCGCGTGGGTGGAGGACGAGGGCATGCGTAGCCACCAGGTGATAAAACCCCAGGCACACTGGGCAATCAGGGCGGTTGCAAGCACCCCCAGGCCAACCACATTTTCGGGAATCGTCACCCACTCGTGGGCCAGGGTACTAAAAACCATTCCGCTGAGAATTACGCCCAAGAAGTTGCAGATAGCGCTCATGCGCAGGGCGGTCATGGGGGTCAACGCCCGGGTACGAACCGGCACCGCAACGGAGTTGGGGGCATCGTGAAAGCCCGAGACAAACAGGTAGCTTGCCAGTCCGATAAACGAAAGAACGGTAAGAAGCAGAACCACGGCCTATGATTCCTGCACGATAATGCGGCCAATCTGGGTGGAAACCGCCCGCATCGAGTCAGAGGTGGCCTTCAGCTTGGCAATGAATTGCTCAGTCTGCAAAAAGCGGTTGGTCTTGTAGTGCTCGATAATCTCAGCGGTGTAGGCCTCAGAGGTACGGGTTGCCTGGCGGGAGATGCGCAGCATGTCCATCCAGTACTGGTCTAGGCTTTTGAGTTCCTCAAGCCGGGGAAGAACCGAGGACGTCAGCACCGCCTCCCGCTGAATAATATCGAGCATGGTGGTGGCGTGGTTGGTGAAACGGTCAATCTTGTGCAGGGTCAGCACGTGCCCGGCGGAGGTCAGGTGCTCGGTAGCGGTCATCAGATGGGTTGCTAGCGAGTAGAGATCTTCGCGGGGAATGGGGGAGGTAAAGGTGGAGCGCACGTGGGTCATGGTCTGAAAAAATAGGTCCTGGGTTTCAGCCTCGTGCTCCACCATGCGGTCGAAGAGCTGCTCATAGTTATCGGTGCCATTCTCGCCCACCATCTCAGAGAGCAGAGCCGCCGCCTCAGCCACCTTGTTGGCAAGGCTCGACAAAGACCGCAGAGACACACTCTCCTGCGGAAAGAGACGCTCAAACATACTTCCCCCGAACCTTTTGGCTTCAGCTCCTTCGGCACCGTTGCGATCAGTCGCCTAAAGCGCCAAACAAGCCCATCATAGAGCACCCAAATTAACCAGGAGCCCGCGTTACGTTCTGCGACACCCGGTAAAAAGAGCCCACACGCATAGGGCATGTGGGCTCTTAAAAGTTAGCGGTGCCGGACTGGGAGCGCCTCTCGGCGGAAGGCCGCTCGTAGCGGCTATGATTTGGAGCCCGGGGCTACCTATTAGCAGCCCGACACCTGTTAACCAGTCTTCTAGGTTTACCGGTGGCTGTCAAACCGATACTTCCTTGGGCCGGGCTCGCTCCGCCGGGCCAGGTGTGTCTACTTCGGCGGAGGCACTTACCTAATCTAGGGTACCCGCCCGCCACTTGGCGGCGGCGGCCTCTAGCTCCACCGCTGTCCCCACCAGGGCGTGGGCCCTCTTTCTCAAGGACGACGCGCGGGCGGCGGCCTCAGCCTTGACTTCGGCGCTCGGTGCGCTGTGGCTGGGAGCCGGGCGGGCGCCGTCCTGTCTCATATGCGCTGTAGCGGCAGAATAGGTGCCCGGCTCGGTCGCCTGGGCGGTGGCTTGCTGGCCGGCGGCGATCACGCGGCAGAAGGCGGCGAAGCGTTCCAGGGCGATGTCTAACTCGCCGGTGTAAGCGCCGGTGAGAATCTGATTGGCGGTGGCAACAATCTCGTCTTCGGTCGGCGGATTAGCCACACCGGAAACTACCCGAGAAGTCCAATCGGTATTCATGCCCCGTTCGTAGAAGCGGGCAATTTTTTCGGTGTTTCTGCGGATGGTATCGCGCAGGGCATACATGCGCCACAGGGCACCAGGCAGGGAGACCGCCGGGGCATGGCGCCACATTCTAGCGATGGTTTCTAGACCAAAAACATCGGTGAAAGATACCAGCCGTTCGGTGACTTGAGGGTCTCCGTTGGCACGGCCCCGGTTCACAATGGCGTGGGCAGACTGGTGGGCTGCCAGGTTGAGGGTGGCGGGATCGTTGCCTCCCTCGAAGAGCTCAAACTTCTCGGTGGAGAACTTCACGGGCTTGTGATGGCGCTGTGTGTTTTCAGGCATGGCTACCATTGTAGGCGGTGGTGCCGGTTGGCTAAAGGGGGTTTACTCTTGGCGGAGTTCTTCTGGCTGGAAGCTGCCGGGCCCTAGAGATCCAGGCGGTAAAAACAAGGGAGGCGATGAGCCCGGAGAGGGTTTGGCCGGCGAGCACCGCAATTTGCATCTGCGCGGCTAGAAGGGGCGGGGCGCCACCCATGAGAGCACCCACGAAAGTGCCCGGCAGGGTGCCCAGCGCCCACCAGCCCTCAATCTCGCCCACCCGGTATTCGCACTGGGAGATGAAGTTTCTAGCGGTGAAGGTTACCGCAGTCATGGTTCCGCCGATGATAATGCCGCTCATCGCAATGAAGTTCTGGGTAGAGAAAGGTACCAGCCCCAGAACGAAAATGGCGGTGACGGTGAGGACGGCGCCCAGGGCAAGACCTGCTGTGGCGGCTGCCGGGCCCCGATGCAGAGGACGGGTGTGCCTGCCCGATGTGTAGGCTGCCGTGGAGAGCATGAGCACAAAGAAAAGGGGAGCGGCCCAGGAGAAACTGATAATTCCCCGCAGCACCAGGGCGATGAGCCCCAGCTGAACCACAGCTCTGAGAATAGCCGTGACCGGTAGCGCTCCGAGTCGGAGAGAAAATATTCGGGTGAGCACCTGGGTTGTTGCTACCAGCAGGGCAAGGCCAAGCAGGTAGCGGGCAAGCTGCTCCAAGGGGATCTCCATGATGTTGAGCTTAGCGGCTCAGTCACGGGCGGGGCGAGCAACACGAACCGAAATTTTTTGGTTGGGCGGGGAGTCATGTATAGTGGGTGATGCTGATTTTTATCGGTGGATGCGCCTTTAGCTCAGTTGGTAGAGCATCGGACTTTTAATCCGTGGGTCGTGGGTTCGAGCCCCACAGGGCGCACATCTTCATCAGATTCACCCCGTTCCGGCGATGCCGGAGCGGGGTTTTCTGCATCTTCACCGGTGAGAGGTACATCAACTACAGAACCAAGAAGCTGTCCGAGGGTGATTCCCATATGTGCCGCAATCACACCTAAGTCGTTGATGGTAAACGCGCTTACTCCTCGAAGTCTCTTTGACAAAGCAGAGTGGGCCATGCCTATTTTGTCTGCCAGTTGACGGGCACTTAGTCCACGTCTTCCCATCCAGGCCTTTACCTCCCCTGCAACAGCTAGTTCAAATTCAGAAACAGGGCCACTTGTCCATGTCTTAGGCATCATGCCTCCCTACGGCGCGATGACCTCTACACCGACCATGGCCTCTCCGGCGCACTGGCCAAACGACCCGGCTAGGATAAAGCACTGACCGCACTGCATCCGGGTGACACGCTCGTGATCACCACTTTGGACAGGCTCGGGCGCTCCACCCAGAAAATACTCGAACTCGCCGAGGAACTACGAAATCGCAATACCGGTTTGCGCGTGCTCAACCTGGGTGGTGGTGATGTGGATACTAAAACACCCATGGGCGCCATGGTCTTCACCGTCATGGCAGCCCTGGCCCAAATGGAACTAGAGATCAAACGCGAACGCATCACCGACTCCGTCACCAAACGCCGCACCACCGGCGGCGACCCCGGTGGCCGACGCTCCACCTTCGCCGAATCCCAAATCCGCACCGCATCCAAACTCATCCAAGCCAGCGAACCTGCAACCCAAGTTGCCAAGGATATGGGGATGTCCCGTGCGACGCTCTACCGAAGAATCAAAGACGCGGATTCTTCTTTATAGTCCTAGTCCTCCAAGAGTCTGGACACAGGAGCTTACCCCTTTCCTCAGCGGTGCGACCAGAGGGAGAAGAAACATCCACCCCGGTGCACCTGCTGCGGTGACAACGACCCATCGCCCGCAGCAGGTGGCAATCGTCACGGTTATCCCTCTTTTTCAGATTCCTGTCCTCGGGATCAGAAAAAGACGGGCACCTGTCATAGGTCAGTGAGCATCTGCTGCATCTGGGCGATCTCGGCCTCCTGGTCGCTGATAACTTGTTCGGCCAGGGTGATCGCATGGGGATTCTGGCCGTCAGCAACCTCGTCACGGGCCATGTCGACCGCACCTTCGTGGTGGGTGGTCATCTGCTCCAGGTAGAGGCGGGCAGCCTCGGTGCCTTGGGCTTCCTCAAGGGCTGCCATGTCCTCCTGGCTCATCATCCCGCTCATGCCACCCATCTTGCCATGATCCATGCCACCAGAGTCGGTGACCGGCTGCTGGTCCCAGGCCTCGAGCATGGCGTTCATCCGGTCAATCTCCGGTCCCTGGGCGTCAATAACCCCCTGGGCAAACTCCACGACCTGGGCGGGGATACCCTCCTTGGCCAGGAGCATCTCACTCATCTCCACGGCCTGCTGGTGATGGGGGATCATCATCTGGGCAAACATGATGTCCGCGTCGTTGTGATCGGCGGAGATCTCCCCGTCCGCCTCAGTCGTCGCCGTGGTGGTCTCGGTCGTCTCAGGTGTAGTCGTTGCAGTGCTGGTGGCAGAGGTGGTGGCGTCGGTGGTGGCGTCAGTGGCCTCACCGCAGGCGGCCAGCGCCAGGGCGGAGGCCACGGCGAGAGTGGAAAGAACAAGGGTGCGCTTCATAGTGGAGCCTTTCAGCGTCATATGGGGCAGTGGAGAGAAGTGGTGAATCAGTGGACGGCAGTGGATGCCGGAGTAGGCGTGGTGTGTTCCTCCTTCGGACTGGTGGGAGCCAGGTGGGCCGGGTCCAGATCAATCCGGCGCAACAGCTGGGCGTTCAGGGCCACCACGATGGTCGAGGCAGACATCAAGATCGCGCCCACGGCCGGGGACAGCACGAACCCGATCGAGGCGAGCACTCCGGCGGCCAGCGGCACGGCGAGGATGTTGTAGCCAGAGGCCCAGATCAGGTTCTGGATCATCTTGCGGTAGCTGGCCCGCGAGAGCTCAATCATTGACAACACTGCCCGGGGATCGTCACTGGCCAGGACCACTCCGGCGGATTCCATCGCCACATCCGTGCCGGCCCCGATAGCGATGCCGACCTCGGCGCGGGCCAGGGCCGGGGCGTCGTTGACACCGTCGCCGACCATGGCCACGCTCAGGCCACGCTCCTGTAACTGGGTGACCTTGGTGTCCTTGTCCTGGGGCAGGACCTCGGCGAAGACCTCATCGATCCCCAGGTCCTGGCCAACCGCCTGGGCCACCTGCTGCGCGTCACCGGTGATCATCGCGACCTTCACCCCGCGATCCTGCAGGGCTTGCACGGCGGCGCGGGATTCGGGGCGGATCTTGTCCTCGACGGCCACCGCGCCGATGATCTGACCGTCGCGGACAATATGGAGCACACCGGCCCCGCGCCCGGTCCAGGCGCTGGTGGTGTCGGTGAGCTCGGCCGGGGCGGTGAGGTTGAACTCGCGCAGCATGTTCGGCCCGCCCACGCGAATCTCAGCGCCATCGACAGTGGCCCGGACCCCCCGGCCGGAGGCGGCGCTGAAACCAGTTGCACGGATTTGCCGACGGGAGGCCTCGGGATGGGTGGCCGCGGCCGCCACGATGGCGCGGGCCACGGGGTGCTCGCTGTCGGCCTCCGCGGCGGCGGCCAGGGCCAGCAGCTCGCCCTCGGTAACGCCGACAGCTGCCGCGACACCGGTGACCGCGTGCGCACCCTCGGTCAGGGTGCCGGTTTTGTCGAAGAGCACCACGTCGATGGTGCGCATCCGCTCGAGCGCCATCCGGTCCTTGATGAGCACCCCAGATTTCGCGGCCCGCTCGCTGGAGATCGCAATGACCAGCGGAATCGCCAGGCCCAGGGCGTGCGGACAGGCGATGACCAGCACCGTGACCGTGCGCACCACGGCATCGTCCGGGCTGCCGATGATGGTCCACACCACCGCGGTGATCAGAGCGGAGATCAGCGCGAACCAGAACAACAACGCCGCCGCCCGATCCGCCAGGGCCTGGGCCCGGGAGGAGGACTCCTGGGCGTCGGCAACCATGCGTTGGATCCCGGCCAGGGTGGTGTCCCCGCCGGTAGCCTCCACACGGATGCGGACGGAGTTGTCGGTGGCCACGGTACCGGCAACCACCTTGTCACCGGTGTCGCGGAAGACGGGGCGGGATTCGCCGGTGATCATCGCCTCATCGAATTCGGCGGCTCCGTCGAGGATGGTTCCGTCGGCCGGCACCCGGGCACCGGCCCTCACCAGCACGACGTCGTCGACGACCAGCTCGGAGATGGCCACGGTGCGGGTGGTCCCGTCGATGACTTTCTCGGCCTCATCCGGCAGCAGGGCAGCCAGCGCATCAAGCGCGGAGGACGCGGCCCCGAGAGCGCGCATCTCCAGCCAGTGGCCCAGCAGCATGATGGTCACCAGCAGGGCCAGCTCCCACCAGAAGTCCATGTCAAAACCGCCCAGCCCCAGAGTGGTGACCCAGGAGGCGACAAACGCCACGGTGATGGCCATGGCAATCAGGAGCATCATCCCGGGTTGGCGGGATTTCAGTTCCGTCCATCCGCCCTTGAGGAAAGGCGTTCCGCCGTAGACGAAGATAATCGTACCCAGTACCGGGGGGATCCAGGTGGATCCGGGGAATGCCGGGAGGTGGTAGCCGAGCAGGTGGGCGACCATGGGGCTGAAAATAACGACGGGAATGGACAGAATCAGTGACCACCAGAAGCGGTCACGAAACATTGCGGTACTGTGCCCGGCGTGTTCGCCGTGACCATGAACGTGGTGGTCTTCGTCCAGGACGGAGTGCGGGTGATCGTAGGGCATCGCCTGGCCATGGGTGTCAGCATCTGCGTGGTGCTCGTGGCTGGCATAATCCGGGTGGCGGGTGTGGTCTGTTTCCGGAGCGGGGTGATCACCATGGTGATTACCGGAACGGTGGGGAGTGCTCATTAGGTTCCTTCCGCTCAACCCGGTCGGGGCTGAGGTGATTGGTAAAACTGATCAGGATAAGACGGCGTAGCCAGCCTCCTCGATGGCCCGGCGAACCATCTCCGGAGGTACGACACCGGTGACCGTGACGGTGGAAACACCACCAGTAGCGAGATCAACCTGGACGTCGTCGACCTGGGGAAGAGCCTGAAGGGCCTGGATCACGCTTTTCGCGCAGTGCCCGCAGGTCAGACCGGTGACCTGGTAGCTAGGGGAGGACCCTCCTGCTGACGAGTCGTTGGCGGCAGGGATGGAGGCGGTGCCGGTACGTGAGGCAGGCTCGCAACAGCTGCAGCCGTGGGAGGCCATCGGCAAGAGGCGGGGCGGGGAGGTGGTCGTCATGGGAAAGCTCCTACGGGTTGGCGGGATGCGACGATGCTACCCTCTAGCATATACCCCAGGGGGGTATATTTGGAAGGGGGGGGGAGGGCACGGCCCTCACGCGGGGCAGGGTACGGTCACCGAGCAGCCTCCTCACTGTCGGGAGGGGACAGCGGGAGGAGGAGGGTAAACACCGCTCCGCGACCGGGTCCGGGGGAGGTGGCGGTGAGAGTGCCGCCGTGGGCCTCGATCAATGCCTTGGAGATGGTCAGACCGATACCGGCCCCGCCGTTGTCCCGGCTACGGGCGGCATCCCCCCGGTAGAAGCGTTCGAAGATGTGTCCGAGCTGGCCAGGTGGGATGCCCTCGCCGTCATCGGCGACGTGGATGAGCGCGGTGGATGCCTCCTGTCGGTGGACGCTGATCCGGACCTGCCCGCCGGCCGGGGTGTGCCGTAGCGCGTTCGACAGGAGATTGCTCATCACCTGGCCGAAGCGTTGCCGGTCCACGAGCACCCGGGCGGTGTCCGTAATGGTCTCGACCTGTAAATCGACGCCTTTGTCAGCATAAGCTTCCCCCGCGGCAGCAGCGGCGGTATGGAGCAGATCCCCGAGCCCTTCCTCCGCCAGGTCCAAATCGATCCGGTGTTCCTGGGCCCGGGAGACATCGTCGATGTCTTCCATCAACCGGGTCAGGCGGGCGAGTTGATCAGCCATGATCGTGTGGGTGGCATTATTCCAGTCCACAACCCCGTCCTGGAGGCCATCGAGGTAGACCTTGAGCACCGATAAGGGGGTGCCCATTTCGTGGGCTAGATCAGAGAGCATCTGGCGGCGGACCTGTTCGGTGCGTTCCAGCCGGTCGGCCATGGTGTTGAAGGCATGCGCCAGGGTGGTGACCTCGGGGCCTGCTTCTCCGGCGGGCACGTGGATACGGTAGTTGCCGGCCGTCAGGCTGGTAGCGGCGCGGGTGAGATTCTGCAGGGGGGTGCGCAGGCGACGCGACAACCACAGGCTGGCCAGCAGGGCGCTGATCAAGGCGGTGGGCAGGGCGACGGCCAGGGTGATCAGGCTGGCGTCCCGGTAGGCCTGCTCGGCATGGAGCAGCTCCAGCGAGGGGTCCTCCTGGTCGGTCATCAACATATGATCATGGAACAGGGTCGGGCCCACCATCGTGGCCACGGCCGCAGCCACCAGCAGGCTAATCACCACGACCAACACCTGGGCGGCCAGGAAGCGGAAGGTCAGGCCGGGTCCGTGATTCATGGCTGCCCCACCCGGTAGCCCACGCCACGCACGGTGTCGATAAACCCCCGGCCCCGGGTGTCGGTGCCGAGCTTGCGACGCAAGTTGCCGATGTGGACATCGACGATGCGTTCATCACCGACCCAGGTGGTGTCCCAGACCTCGGTGACCAGGTCGTGGCGGGTCAGCACCTGGCCGGGGCGCAGAGCCAGGGCAACCAGCAGCTCGAACTCCGTGCGGGTGAGCTCCACGGTCGTCTCCCCCACCCGCACCTGATGGGCGACGGGGTCAAGGATGAGGTCACCAACGATCAAGGGGGTGGTCACCTGCGGTGGGGTGGTGCTGGTGCGCGGGCGGCGCAGCACCGCATGCACCCGGGTCACCAGTTCTCGGATGCTAAAAGGTTTGGTGATGTAGTCATCCGCCCCCAGGGTCAAACCGCTGATCTTGTCGTCCTCGCTGCCACGCGCGGTGAGCATGAGGATGTAGCAGTCCGAGAAGGTGCGAATCCGTCGGCACACCTCCAGGCCGTCGAGTTCGGGTAGCCCCAGATCCAGCACCACAACATCGGGGGAAAAGCGACGGGCCTCGTCCACGGCCTGGGTGCCGGTGTGAGCCTGGCGGGTATCGAAGCCGGCCCGGATGAGGTAGGAGGCCACCATCTGAGCCAGGGGTTGTTCATCATCGACGACCAGCACCCGCCCCGGGGGCGTGGCGGTGGTCGGTGTGTAGTCAGCCATAGACCCCAGTATCGCTCCGGCCAGGGGGGAATACCACCCTCGCTCAGTGCCCGGCGGGGAAATCTTCATCAAATCTTCAAACATCACCCTTCGACCGCCGTCACCCCTGTGCCCCACCCCGGGCCGGCGGCATCGCCTCCACTGGCCGGTTCAGCAGGTGCCACCAGGGATTTCACTGCCTGCACCGCATATCCGGGGCGGGTAGAAGGACATCGCCCACGGCTGTGGGGTGGTGACCCAGCCCACCGAATTCACCCCCTTTTCGCCCTGTCATAGTGCTGTGAGCAGGGTTTTTGTTTTCTAGTCCGTCAGGCACCCGTGTTAGACATAAGGTATGGCATCGACCTTGAGACGGTGTCTTCTCACGGTCTTACCACGATCCAAGGAGATTGACGTGAAACGAGCAGCGATCGCAGCCGCCGCCCTTGCCCTCGCCCTCACGGGGTGTTCGGCCGCCGACCCGGAACCCACCGCCGACGGGACAGTGTCCCAGGATACATTCCTGACTACCCATGGCCTGGCCGACATGGACGCGGTGGAGATCATTGATCACCTCGACCGGCAGAAGGTCACTGAGCGTCCCACGGATCTGATCGCCTCAGTGCGTGCCGATGAACTGCTGCTCTCGAGCGATGACCAGGAAGTCGTGGTCGATCTTCCCGACAATCAGACGTATGTCTCGATCGCACCCTATCTCACCTCCACCCACGACTGCTTCTACCACAGCCTCACGACCTGCCTGGGGGAACTCAACAATGAGGATATCCAGGTCACGATCACCGATGAGGCGACCGGTGAGGTGCTGGTGGACGAGGCGACAACCACCTTCGACAATGGGTTTATTGGCTTCTGGCTTCCTGATGATACCACCGGCCTGATTGAGGTCAGCTACCAGGGGCGTACCGGCACCACGGAGTTTTCCACCACCGACGACGGTGCCACCTGTGTCACAGACCTGCGCCTGACGTGATGGCTCAGCAGGGTCCTCACCTGTACCTGTCTCCCGTATCACTGAAATCTTGCACCAAGAAAGGTTAAATCATGACAAACGCGTCTTCCCGACGACAGTTTCTGCTCGGCGGGCTCGTCCTCGCCGGCACCGGGGCCCTGACCGCCTGCACCAGCGCCCCTGGACCCGCTGCCTCGGGATCAGGTCCCTCCCTTCGCCCCATTCCCACCCCCACTGCGCTCGGTGAGCCGACGGTGCGCCGGACACTGACCG
This sequence comes from Rothia aerolata, assembly GCF_014635585.1. GTDB lineage: Bacteria > Actinomycetota > Actinomycetes > Actinomycetales > Micrococcaceae > Rothia > Rothia aerolata. The sequence continues at coordinate 1,316,135 of NZ_BMDC01000001.1, read as the reverse complement.
CCCGGCCCCTCTCCCTGGATATCGGCGGCATCGAAGCCAAGACATGGGGGTACGTCTCTGACACCGGGGATGCGGCCATTGAGGCCACCGCTGGCGACGTCCTCCAGGTCGATATCACCAATGAACTGCCTGAGAGTACCTCCATCCACTGGCATGGCATCGCACTCCACAACGCAGCCGACGGTGTGCCCGGCATGACTCAGAACCCCATTGAACCTGGCGAGTCTTTCTCCTATGTTTTTGAAGTCCCCCACGGTGGCACCTACTTCTACCATTCCCACACCGGCCTGCAGCTTGATCGCGGCCTCCACGCCCCACTGATTATCCGTGACCCGCAAGACGCTGAGGACCAGGACGTCGAGTGGACCATCGTGCTCGACGACTGGGTCGATGGCATTCAGGGCACTCCCGACGATGAGCTCGACAAGCTCACCGGAATGGGTTCGGGCGACCATAACGGGGGAATGGGAATGGGAGGTCACGACCAGATGATGCACGGCACCCCGGATCAGGTACTTGGCGGGGATGCCGGCGATGTGATGTATCCGCACTACCTCATCAACGGACGTATCCCCCGTGCTCACCGGACCTTCAAGGCTCGCCCGGGCGACAAGGCCCGCCTGCGGTTTATCAACTCCGGCGGTGACACCATCTTCAAGGTGGCCCTCGGTGGTCACCGCATGACCGTCACCCACACCGACGGCTTCCCTGTCCAGCCCTGGGAGACCGAATCGATCTATCTGTCCATGGGCGAGCGTGTCGACGTCGAGGTCATCCTCGGCGACGGCGTCTTCCCGCTCACGGCTTTGGCGGTGGGTAAGGACGACCGCGCCTTCGCTGTCATCCGCACCGCCGGCGGTCAGGCCCCCCGCCCCGATGTCGACTTCCCCGAGTTGTCGTCCACCGGACTGCTTCTGTCCTCCCTGAAGCCAGCAGACCGTGCACTCTTGCCCGAGGGCACACCAGACCGAGAAGTCAGCATCGACCTGGGCGGGCAGATGATGCCGTATGAATGGAGCATTCTCACCGACGGCCAATCCTCCTCCGCGACCGTGCAGGAGGGCCAGCGCCTGCGGATGGTCATGCGCAACAGGACCATGATGCCCCATCCCATGCACATCCACGGCCACACGTGGGCGCTGCCCGGCAGCGGCGGGCTACGCAAGGACACCGTCCTTCTCCGCCCGGGTGAAACCATAATCGCCGACCTGATCGCTGAGAACCCCGGTGAGTGGGCATTTCACTGCCATAACGCCTATCACATGGAAGCCGGGATGGTCAGCTCGCTTCGCTACGAGTAACCCCACAGCAGGGTTGAGTGCCCAGGTGGGCAGAGTTGCTGCAGACCGCCCACCGGGCAGCACGATGACCTTCCTCGGTGTTGTGGTCTTCCGGGATAACCAGAAAACCGTCTTCTTCCCCACCGGGTTACTGATGATCGGCATCCTGGCTGCGGCAGCTGCAGATCTGATCTCGTTCGCTTCCTCGTGCGTCGGGTGCTGTTGCAAAGTTGGGCGGAGAGCAGCGAAGACTCAGTTTCTTATTCCCTGATCACCGCTGCGTGTGGGCGTTCTCAGGCCGTCTCGAAGACCCGGTTGGCGATCACCGCGCCCGGGTTCGGTTGCCCGTAGGTAAACATCGTGCCTTGCCCTTTCCGCAATGAGTGCATCGCCTCCATCCCTTTCAACGTCCGATATGCAGATGTCCGGTTCTTAAACGCGCCTTTCGGACCGAGGATCCGCTTCAGCCGACCATGGTCGCCTTCCAGGATATTGTTGAGGTATTTCACCTGCCGGTGTTCCACTGTTGGCGGGCAGATTCCCTCTGACTTCAACTCGGCGATTGCCCTGGCTAGGGAGGGTGCTTTATCGGTGTTGATCACTCTGGGATACCCGGCTGACGCATTGGATCTGTGGGCCTCGGCCAGGAAACGCTTCGCTGCGACCGCGTTCTGCTTCGGAGAGAGGTAAAAGTCCAGGGTCTGGCCACCGGCGGTGATTGCCCGATAGAGGTAGCACCACCTGCCGCTGACCCGGATATAGGTCTCATCCACCTGCCAGGAACTGGCCTGCCAGTCAGGTACCTGCCGGCACCACCGTGTTTGCTTGTCCAGCTTAGGGCCGTATTTCTGGACCCAGCGGTAGATCGTGGTGTGATTGACCGGCATACCCCGCTCAGTCATCATTTCCTCCAGATCGCGATAGCTCACCCCGTAGCGGCAGTATCACCGCACTGCCTACAGAATGATGTCACGGGGGAAATGACGACAGGAGAAGATACCCATGGCTGTGATTATTTCACGTCGCTCTTCCTACTGCCCCAACTTTGCAACAGCACTGATTCGAGGAATCGACCTTGATGGGATCAGCCAAGGTGCGCACCCCGACCTCACGCTCCGTGGGTCGTGGGTTCGAGCCCCACAGGGCGCACGCAAAAACCCCGCCTCACTAGGTAAAACTAGCGAGGCGGGGTTCTTTATATGAGGTCGAAAAACGCCCAACCCATCACTTACCCATCACTTTCAAATCTCAACACCCGCTTGCTGAGGGTTACCGAACGCCTGCAACAGAGCCGACATATCCGGGGCGAAAACATCACGCATGATGTAGTGCTGTTCCGTTATCCGCTCGCTCGAGTGCCCCAACTGCAACGAGGCCGCAGATATGCTCTCAGAGTTCGCAATATAGGTCGCGACAGTGATATGTACTGGGTTTCGGTCACACCCACCACCCAAAAAACTAACACATCAAACAACAGCAACTAAAGCATCATCCACCACCTCCTGAGGAGCCCGATAACCAAGAGCCGAATGCAACCACTGCCGATTCCACCAACACACCCAACCCGCCGTGGCAGCCTCCAACTGAGCAACAGATTCAAAGAACCGGCCACGTACAAGCTCAGTCTTATACGCACCGTTAACCGACTCAGCCAGGGCATTATCGTATGAATCTCCAGTAGATCCTACGGACAACCGAACACCCAGCTGGACCAGCTCACGAGTGTAATCCTCAGCCACATACTGCGAGCCCCGGTCTGAGTGATGCACCACCTGCGTCAAATCAGACCCTGAACGCCTGGCTTCAAACAAAGCCTGCTTAAGAGCCATCAGCGGCATACCCTGAGTATGCATAGTCGAGGAAACGCCCCAGCCCACAATTTTCCGGCTGAACACATCAGTGATGAACGCGGTGTAGCAAAACCCTCCAGCAGTACGCACATAGGTGAAATCTGCGACCCACAGACGGTTCGGCGCATCAGCGGTAAAACGGCGGTTGACCAGATCAGGGTGGTGATCCAAGACAGTGGCAGGCCTAGTAGTCACAGGCTTACGCCCCCGATGCACACCCTGGAGACCAGCTGCACGCATCAATCGGTAGATCTGGTCCCGTCCGACTGCCCAGCCTGCTCGTCTCATCGCTTGCCACATTTTGCGCACGCCATAGACTCCGTAGTTCTCCTGGTGGATTCTGATCAGTTCAGGAATGAGGAGCTGGTCGGATAGTGATCTGGCTGAAGCGACACGGCCAATTGCGCGGTAATAACCGCTGGCCGTAATGAAGCCACCATCAAGATACTCGGATAGGACTCGGCATATGGGCTCGACCCCGAAAAGATCCTTATAAGTGTTGATGAATCGGATCATCATCGGGCCGGTCGGTCGAGCTCCGCTGCGAAAAAAGCTGAGGTGGTTTTCAAAATCTCGTTGGTCCTACGCAGTTCCGCGTTTTCTCGTTTCAGGCGTCTGATTTCGGCCGCCGCGTCACTAGTAGTACTGATTTCTTTGCCGGTGTCCAGTGCAGCAGTGTTGCACCAGCGGGCCAGGGTGTTGTGGGAAATTCCTAGCCGAGGGGCGATGTCTTTGATCGCCGCGGTTATGGATGGAGCGTCAGCGTGGTTGAGTCGGTCGCCTACGAGTCGTACTGCTCGTTCTTTGAATTCTTGGGGGTATTTGGTGGGCATGGTCTTTATTATTCCTTCCGGTGGGGTGTGGGTGGAAGGTGTGGACTGAACCCAGTACATATCAATACTGCAATCTTGTACCAGCGATAAGCTGTAGGAGCTTTACCCATGGAAAAAGGGTTTCGACTAAACCTGTAGGGAAAGTGCGGGTCATGGTCTAAAAACTCACCCAGTACGCACGTAGTTGCTGCCAGTAATTTCATCTGCGCAGATTTATCATGAACTTGGGCGCCCAACGATCATAGATCGAGATCAAAAGATGAGCGCCTGTGTGTAGATAGCGGGGAGCTTGTGTCAGGTTTTGGTTCGGGCGTTTTTCGGAGCTTGGGCAAGCGGAGAAGGGGGCATCTGAGAATTTTTTGCAGGCTGCTTTTACCCGGCTCTGTTTGGCCCAACAAACGCTTCAAACGCGTATTTTCTTTACGAAGTCGTTGTAGTTCTTTAACTTTGCTCTTCGCCATCGCCCCGTACGTTGACTGCCATTAGTCCAGCGTGGCTTCACTGATTCCCAGTTTAGTGAGAATTTGATCTGTTGTCGCCTCTGATTCCTTCAACTCCGTACTCTGTCGAGCTTGCGAACAATCTGTTCGGGAGTGTGTTTACTGAACTTTTTCGCCATTGCTCCACTCTCCCTACTCGAAGGCAGGGCATCAATGGGAAATACTTAAGTTACTTGGAACTAAAACCTAGGGCACTCCACAAGTATGTCTCTCGCACTGCCGATCAAAAACTTTGCGATAGGTCACCCAAAGGTATTGAATATCATTCCGAAGTATGTTTATCATCAATGTGTGCCATGAAGCACACTTGCATGGGAAGTCCATGTAGTTGATACGCGAAAGAGAGAAGCACGTGTCCACACTAATCAATAAGCTGCCTCCCGCAGTTTCAACTGGTTCCTCAAAGATTGTTTCCGAAGTTCAGGCATTCGAGCCTACCGCTGCTCGTTGCTCCTGCACCACAGTACCTTGTTGCTGCTGCTGCGGCGGTTAACCAACCAAAGAAGCCGCTGGGCACTTGCCATCACTGAGAGGAGCAAGTGCCCAGCGGCTTCCCTTAGGATTTCGGCGTGAAGAACCCAACTTCTGGAGGCACGTAGATTGATACTCATCGCTATCGTTGTGGCCGAGGTTTTATTCTGGATTCTGCTATTGGCCGGACTGTTGACACGATATGCATTGAAGGCTCCGCGCATCGGTGCAGCACTACTCATTGCCACTCCAATCGTCGATCTCCTGCTACTGACCCTAACTTATATCGACTTAAGCTCAGGCAAATCTTCGAATTTTATTCACGGCCTTTCTGCTTTATATATCGGATATTCAATCGCGCTAGGGCCGACAATCATCCGCGCATTGGACGTGCGATTTGCTCGCCGATTCGGCACACACGAGAACAACACCAACAGTCCAGATAACCGCACTGCGGAATCAGCAATGACAACGTGGAAACGAGCCTGCTGGGCCTCGCTGATCAGTGTTGTCCTGCTCACTATTGGTATCGCCATCACGAGTTTGCAAGGTGCATTCTGGTTGATTTATTGGATAATCGTCGCCATATTTATCGTGGTGTTGTGGTGGTTTATTGGCCCGCATCGAGAGAAAAAAGAAGAAACGCGGTAAAAGTATGAAAACGGCTAAACTTCAGAATGTATCTACGTCAGAAGAATCCTCTCCTCGACAACCTGCGGATGAATAGAGTGACCTATTCAACTAACTTGGAACCGACACAGCTGGTAGCTGACGAGGTCAAACACAGAGCTCGCCGATGGTACCGCGATCCTGAACGTGTCCCTGTTGCTCGGAACCATGACGCGGACGTGGAGCCCCGATATTCCAGTTTTGTTGCCCAGCAAATACACATGCTTGGGATGAATACTCCCCCTCGCATTATCGATGTTGGTTGTGGCGAAGGTTTGCTTGCCAGCCAATTGGAAGACTTTGAAGAATACATCGGAGTCGACCCAGATAATTCAGGCATACATACTGGTAATAGTGCGTTATCCGCGAAGGTGAAGTTTATACGTGCTGGTGTCGAAAACATCCCGCCTTCAGTTTCCCACGCTGACATTATTGTGTCCTCGTTGAATCTCGCGCTTTGGGACGATCCCATTCGTCGGTGTATTGATTTACGCAAAAGACTCAGCCTTGGTGGTCGAATACTCATCATTGACCTTCTGAGAACAGGTTCGCGTATTGAATACGCCGCAAGTAACGAGCTCAACCAATTTCTCATCGACCAGCACAACGCTTCGCTTACACCTGAGGATCTCAAAGTCCTTTGCCGAAAGGCACTACCAGGTGCCGAGATTTCAACATTTACCGATAACCGAGAAACGATCGTCCCCACAATCGACACCGCCTCGGACTACGGCAACCTATTTTTCATAAACTACCAGGAGGCATGAACGTGGCAACCACGTATCTTGGGGCTCGCAGTCATATCGCTCAAATACTGGATAAGTGTGGCATTGTCGATCCACCAGTTGTGGTTGATGCTGTCACCTTGAACCGTGAGGGATTGGTTGAGCAACTCGAGACTACTGCGAATGCAACAAAACGATTGTTGATTCGCCCAGCGGTTATTAACAAAGACATTTCCGATCGTGCTGCAGATTACCTTGCCTGGCTCGACACAATCGAGTCTAGATTGCGCCAGTTTGGGGAAACTAGAGTTCTTACCCTCCCCCGTTCAGTAGAAGACTGGGAGGAAGACATCAACAAGGCCATCGAATTCAAAGTGTTTTGTCTTGTAGAACCAGCACAATTCATAAGCCTGATCAGTCGTAAACAGAGAACTGAAATGGTGCAGGCAGCCGTTAATGCAACGGCTGCCGGAGCTAATTTTCAATCTACTGTTACGCCCTCGACAGTGCCTGCAGATTCCATCACCAAGATCTTGAGCTCCGAGTTCGATGAGAACATTAGGTCTGAGAGGGTTAAACCAGCGGACCTATACGACGTCATGGTTACTGCTGGGATGGGCGCAGAGCTCAGCAACCGTATCGTATCCGCTCAGCAACTCGCCGTGTCAGAGGTCGCAATCGATAACCCTAACGGAGAGGAAGCATTGGAAGACTTCCGAATGTACGTAAGCAGAAAGAAGTAGTGAGGAAAGATGGCTGAAACTCAGAGGTACCAAGTTAACCCAGACCTGCGGGTATCACGCGACGGCAACCAGATTGTTATAGAAGCCGCGTCAAACACATATAGTCTCTCCGATGAGGCCCTATGGCCTTTTATCTCTGAGGTGCTCTCAACCACCGAGGAGCTCGCCATTCCAGAAAACAATGACGAGTATGAGCCTAGAGACATTGAACGACTTCAAGCAGCATTTGAAATTCTTTCAGAAACTGAAGTTCTTATCCCATCTGAACGCACCCCTTGGCCGGATACAATAGTTTCATTAGCTAACAGAAGTGGACGACTCGTTCCTCTAGAAGACATTGCACACCGTTTAGAAACAGCAGAAATCCTCATCGTGGACCCGCATAGCTCCTCCACAGTGAGTACTTTGACAGCAGCAATGAGAGACTACCCCATCGCTGAACCGACAGTCGTACAACAATTACCGAAACACAGCTCAGCCGACCTGATGGTAGTCGTTGCCGCAGATGAACACGACCCACTGCTCGACGAGGCGAACAAAATTGCACTGAACTCTGATATTCGCGTTTGGACGCCACTGACACCAACCCGCAACGGCAGGTTCAGGGTTGGCCCTTGGTTCTACCCCAATCAGTCCGCCTGCTACAAATGCCTCCGACTGCGAGAGGGCAGTGTCGAACGAGAACCGGTACTTGCTGACATCCAACGAAAAGGCCAGTCAGCCATACCAAGGCATGATCGTTTCGACAGCCAGCCAGCGATGACATCAATGATGATTTCGATGCTCACCGATGCAATGCTCACCCACATAGCTCTCGACGGAGCTCAAGGCCAAGCACCGGTCGGTGGTTTCGTCGAAGTGAAATACGGGCTAGAAGGGTTTGAATTAGCCAATCACCGAGTGCTGCGTGTTCCTCGATGTCCTCAATGTTCACCTGCTTCCGGGACAGGTTATCCACAAATTTGGTTTCATGAGGAGTGAAATGGCCGCATCAGCAGAATTTTCGCGACCAGCCTACACTGAACTGACGTCTGGGAATCGCTGGTCAAGCTTAGAAGATGGAATGAAACGAGCCCGCCTACTGGTTTCCGATCGAGTGGGCATCGTCAGTCGTGTGTTCGACAAAGTACATGACATTGATGACTCATACTGCTATGCCATTGGTTCGGAAACGGCCAACGGAGAATATCTGATAGGCTCGACGAGCAATAAATTCAATGGCGGTGGTGCGATCTCAGAGACAGGCACATACCTAGCTGCCATCGGTGAATGCGTTGAACGCTACAGTGGTGCATGGGTACCGTGGGAAAGTCTTCGACGGACTAGCTACTCGGCCCTGAGTAAGGACTCAACGCCTGGCGTACACCCAGACGTGTGGAGTCCCTTTCATGCCCGCCAGTTCGAGGATACGAGTTTCGAATATCGTCCATTAACGCACGATAGGGAGCTAAACTGGTCTGCTATGCAGGACCTTTCCACCGGAAAAACGGTATGGGTGCCTTCTCAGATGCTGTATCTATATCCGACGGACCCGCATCATGAACAATCAGCTGTGGGTTACGCAACCAGTAGCGGGTTAGCCTTCCATTCTACGCCTGCGGAAGCTATTCTTGGCGGTCTTTATGAGCTGATTGAACGGGATGCGTTCATGATCGTCTGGCACTCACGGCTCACAATGCCACTCATCGACATTGAGTCGCAACCTGAGCTTTCCAAGTTCATGTGCCGCTACATTAAACCCTCAGGTGTTGATGTGTATCTGGTCGATCTCTCTAGCGTCTCGAGGATCCCGGTTGTATTGGCAGTAGCTATCAATCCACACACGGATCACGCACCCGTTGCTCTGGGTGCTGCCGCAGGCCCCACACTGCTCGCCGCTGCTAAAGACGCAGCGATCGAGTGCTTGCAGACAAGGAACTGGGTTAAAGCGGAACAGAGGGATGGAAATTCCCTTGACCCGGACCTTCGTGACATGAAAGCCTCCATCAGAGATTTCGACGATCACATTCGCTTCTATGCAAATGCGAAGGCACGCGACCGAGTGAAGTTCCTCATCTCTTCAGATGAACGAACTGATGTATCTGCTGGCGGAAGTTTCGCCGGTGACAGCCCAAATGAAGAGATCGCCACGTTAGTATCGGCTTTGAACACACAAGGGATCGATGTGTTCGCCAGAGACCTCACGAGCCCAGATGTACGCGAAGCAGGCGGTGCGGTTTTTAAGGTCTTTAGCCCGCAGCTGCAAATGCTGGATGTTGGTTTCCACCGCCGGTTCCTCGGAAGCCAACGTCTCCGAACTCGCGCCCGCGAACTCGGCGCTCGCTCTAAGGATCTCAGTTTTGAAGATTTCAACCCTCTTCCCCACCCATTCCCATAAGGAGGAAATTCTTGTCATCCGCAGCCGAAGCAAGCCACAGCGCCAACCTTCGAGAAATCGTTTACAACACTGGCGTACCGGAAGTATCCGACCCCAGCGAGGACTACTTTGAAGCGTCAAAACTGACTAGGGACGGCCTTGCCTGGGAAACACCCGGCATCCCTCTGCTGCTGCAATCGCCAGAACTTCAGAAGATGAGTGGACGAGCGTCAAGACGCTACACCTCGCGTCCCTTCACCGAACTAGGCGAACCTGAGCCGCTTCCGAGAGGTCTGGACTCATTACTTCGATCACGACGTTCATGCCCCCAATTCGGAGGAGGCAAACTGTCGCTGAACTCGATTCACCAAATCCTGCATCATTCCTACGGAGCCTATCCTGTCGATAATGGGCACCAAACACGCAGAAATGTGCCTTCAGGTGGGGCTTTATACCCGCTTGATCTTTATCTCGTGTCTCGCAACGTTGAGACCCTAGATGCAGGAGACCTTCACCACTTCGACCCTTACAGAAAGGGGCTCGCGCACATTCGAAGTAATGTTGACCTCGACTCGCTTGGCGAGGCCCTCTTGTTGCCGGAGGTAGCGCAGGACGCGTCGGCCTTCATAATAATCAGCGCTACTTTCTGGCGTAGCAGGTTTAAATACTCCCAGCGAGCTCTGCGTTTCAGCCTGATGGAATCAGGTCACGTTGCTCAGAACCTGATCACAGTGGCTACAAGCATCAACATTCAATCTCGAGTATTCGGTGGATTCATCGACAGTGAGGTGAATTCGATTCTTTCCGACCATAACGGCGTGGATGACGCAAGCCTGTACGTGGTGCTCTTAGGATCTGAGACATGACCTTTCTGTCCAAGTTCGTTCATGTGGCGTGGACATTCAAAGGACCTGAACTTCTAACTCGAGCTCGGAAACAATGGCCCAAACAGTTCCGCCCCTCCGCGGGGTGGTATCACGACATCCCAACAGCAATTATTGCTGGAATATCCCTCTGTGAAGAAGTGCTGCGATGCCACAGCCTCCCCTTACTATGGAAAGGGGGAAAGAGTTGCAGCTTGATGGCCATTGGCGCTGGTTTGGCGTGGCACAGTCTCAGCGTTTTCGTGTTAGCACGACGGGTGCCTCAGTACCATTTCCGCTCCCTGTCAAAAGTACAGCTTGCACAAACTATAACGGTCGCAGCCGCAGAAGAAATTATCTGGAGAACCGACGGCGGATATACCTCACGACTCATCGAAAGTACAGGGTTCGGCCTTACTCATCTAAGAATTGGGTCAATTCCCAGTGTAATCCATATGGGTATATTTGCGTTGATTGCGCGCTATTTCGAGCGGAGACATGGGTTGGTATACTCCGCCTTGTTCCATAGCTCCTACAACATTGCTCATGAAAGCGAATCGCATAGAGACAAGAAGTAATCGGAAACTACCAACCTTGATGTCCCATGATTAGGGATGTCACGAGGCCATGCCCAATCTAGGTTACTAATTGGGTGAATTACCCCTAGTCAGTGGCGATAAATGAACCTGAACGCCCACTGAATGAAACCTGTATTTTAGAATCCGTGGGTCGTGGGTTCGAGCCCCACAGGGCGCACATCTTATAACCCCGCTGGTTCCCTTTGTTTGTAGGGAACCAGCGGGGTTTTACTTTTCTAGAAACGGTCATTTGACAACAATTTGACAACACGAGCGCAACCAACCAGCACAAGCCACCGTGAGAATTAGACCTCCGAAAGGTTCTTTGCTACTCTCTCGGAATACAAAAAGAGCTGGCAGCCGAATTTTCCACGGCTACCAGCTTTAGCTTGAAGAGTATGCCAAGAAGCAATAATTTAGCTATGACGTTGCCCAGTACTCGAGTACCTCATACTCACGGCCTGGAACTATACGCATGTTCTCACGAAGTGCCTTGAACTCAGCCGCTTCCCTCTTTAGCTCAGTGTCGCTACGCCAAACAATCTCGATCTTCTTTCCTGGGCGCGGCAACGCGCTAAGCGCAGCACCCCAGGGCAATAGAGCCGCAAGCCTGTGATTGCCTTTATGACCGTTCGCTCCAAGCTCTACAAAGGAAGGATAATTTAGCTTTTCTTCATGTTCAGGAGGCAATGCGCGGTTTGCCGTAATGAGGTAGGCCCCACTGACAAAGGTCTTAGTTGGAGTGAACTCGGTGCTTACTTCTCCAAGAAGTTTCCGGTGTTTGCCTGGGGCAACTAAATGTAACTGGGCCAGAACGGTTCGAATACCTTGGCTTTCTACTGTGTCGGTTGTTGTTTTGCCGGCATCTGAGAAGCAATGAGAGTCATTTGACTTCTACGTTCGTAAAGCCGATCCGCCAGCTTTCAATTTTTCCAAAGGAAACTAAAAAGTAACCATCTGAAAATTTTGTTCCTTCGTCTTCATCGCTTCGCTTAATGAGATATGGAGGAGCAAGTACAACAGTTTTGTCCGTTGTTTCAGGGCCCACGTCATAATAATGTAGTGAACCTATTGCTGTTGAGCCGTCGGATAGTTTTAGTACCACAGTAGGTCGGGTGCCCTGTGGCTTCTGCTCAACAAACACCCAATCCAGGGCAGAATACCTAGTAAAGGTTGCCTTGTCTTTGAAGTAAACGTAAGCGGTTATGCAACTTATAGCGGTTGCTAATAGCACATGAACAGTCGTAAGAAACCCAAGATGCAACCACGCGTACTTGTCGAGATAGCCATCTATCGGGAGCTCTTGAAAGAACCTAACCCAGAACCACCCGCAAATTAAAGCGGCGATAACTAAAAATATAACTGAGTAGAAAGCAATTCTAGAGAACTCTGTAAGGGCAGACTCTTTCACCGGTGCTACATGTCTATTCCGTATGAATCTCCAAGCACCGCCGGGAACTACCAAAAACGCAAACAGAATGAGGCTTGCTACTGAGCCGAGAATCATTTTTCCTTCTCGTTCTGGGGCTTACCATGTGAGTTGATCATGTTCGCAATATCATTGCTAATCCCAGGCTTTACATCGTAGACCAAGTGGCCGCTACCTGTGAGAGATTCTCTTGTCTGGATTTGCTTTTCTGGAGTTGATTTCTTATCTGACATGGTTGCTCTTTCTGATTATCTAATACGGGAGAGGTAGCAATTTAGAAGCCAGGTCTACCTCTTTGCTCAGCTCACACTAGATAGTGTGTACCCACCACATATTTTACGTAGATGGTTGCCGAGATTCGTAGACCATGGTGAACCCTATGAGGATGTAGAGGCCCAGTAGCCTGCAATCCTAGAACTCTTGGATGGGCTATAATCCACGCTCAGCAGCATATAAAGTGGCAAACTTCTAGGCGCATTATCAGGGAGGTGCATTTAGGCACTTAACCTAAGCAAGGCAGGTAGCTACTCAGCCAGTAGTCTGGAGAATCCACAGCCTAAATAACTAGTGAAACCCGGGGGATAGAGCTTCTTCCGACACTTGCTTTCTTCTCACCAAACCACCCGCCGCGTTCGCTACTTGTTGCAATAGTGCTACTGGTAGCGAGCGCCGGTATAGGTAAGTCCCGAGAGATATTTGGACACTGTAGGACTCTAGGCTTTGAGGGTTATAGGCAGAAAAGTGTGTCCCCTCCCGGGCGTGTCACCCGAGAAAGCGGCAGAAAAGCGTCTTCTAACAACCTGTGTGCAGATTCAAAAAAGGACAAGCACACCGAGTCGCCGTTTCAGTTGCATTTCGCCGGTACGGTACCGGCGAAATGTCGCTGAAGCGGCGACTCGATGAAACAGGGGCAACTGCACGGGTTACTTTGATTGCCGAGGGGCCATTTTTAGACCGTTTTCCTCCGATTTTCGGTATAAAAGTGGCCACTCGGGGGGCCTCACTTGTACCTTTCACAGACTTGTTTCTGTTTTAGCGGCAACTATTGCCCCATGTGGACGAGCATCCAGGTCAGCTCGATGCTCTTGATAAAGGATATGGAACCCTACCTGTTTAAGAACCTCGGTGATAAAACTGTCCGGCCAGTACCAGGCTGGGGCAATCGCGTGGTTAAAGGCTTCTAGGGAGCTTCCTCGAAAATATCCAAGCAGAAGGGTACCGCCCTCAGAAAGAACTGACCAAATATCTTTAAGTTCCTGTAGGAGTTCGTCAGGGGAACAATGTATGAGCGAGTACCAAGCAAGAATGCCGCCGTATTCATTTCCCCTCTCATCTGCAATTGTTCCCACCTCGAACTGCTCACGAGGATATTTTTCTGAGGCAATTTCAATGAAACGGGACGTAGGATCAATTCCTTTTACACTTCTGCCCAACGAAGCGATGAAGTTTGTCCAGTGCCCAGGTCCGCACCCAAGGTCAAGGATGCTCCCCGCCACGGAACTAGACCAAGAACTAACCAGCCTCCGGTCAGGCTCTTTTGTAGCTGTAAGATGCCCTAGCACTGTGGCATACTCTTGAGCCCTCTCAGAATAGGCAGAGATAGTTTGCGCATGGGCCTCATTAATTGGCATCTAGGTGATTTCCTAACCTTTCATCTACCGATGGATTTTACCCAATCCTCAAGGCAGCACTGTCTGAGATGAGCGATGCTAAGAAATAGGTAGAAGTGAGTAAGCCCTGTGTATGCGTAACATCTTCTTCATGGCTTCCTTATTTTTCTTGGCTTGATTGCTCAGAGATAGGGCAGGGTCTGAAACCAGTATTTTCCGTATCTATCATCTTGGCTGAGGGCTCTATTTACTGCATTCCTTAGCATAATCTCGAGGATGTCGATGGCAACTAAGAGTTTCTTGGTTATATGAGTGTTCCGCTGATATGTAAGTGTCTGGATGACAATACATTCGGTACCTATGGAGTCGTGGCTCGGAGAACCACTCCTCTAAGTCTGTGGTTGATGCCTTCCTGTCTCCCCGGGTTCATAGTATTACATTAGAGAGTGAAAGCCCCGGAGCGATCCCTGTACCTCGCACATCGCCGGGGTTGCTGTCGTTAAGGAGCCAGCTTCTGTGCAAAGAGCCGCTTAATAAACGGCCTTTTGTTGAGAAGCCGGCTCCTTGACAGGGGGAACGGAAGAACAGCCCACTATCCTGGGGTCATGCGAACTCTCAACGTCGAAAGTTACGGTTTCTCCCCGCTCAAAAGTGTGCGGCACCTGCCCTTTAGAGCAAGCCGGGAGCCCCAGCACCCCGCCGATCCCGGCTACCTGGCAACCACCGGCCCGGTGGGCGACCGCCGCTTCTGCCTGGTAGACCTTGAAAAGAAAGCGGTACTGAGAACCATCGGCCACCTGGAACTCATGCAGGTGGTCTGCACCTACCGCGGCCAGAATCTCGCTATCACAATTCCCGGCCAGCCCGAAATAACCCTCGACCTAGAGAACCTCAGCGTGACCGGCCAGCTCACCTGCGACTATTGGGGCCGCGAAACCACCCTGCAACTGCTCAACGCAGAGGCAAACCGGGCCTTCTCAGCCTTTCTGAAAAAACCAGTTACCTTAGCGCAGGCCCAACCCAACGAGGTTGTCTACGGCGAAGCATTCACCCTCATCGGCTCGGCCACCCTGGACTACCTGGGCGCCCAGCTCAAACACCCACTCCTGCAAGAGCACGCCCGCATCCGCTCCACCTTCCTGGTAGAAACCGAAGAACCCTTTGAAGAAGAAACCTGGCAGGGGCAGCCCCTGCTTTTGCAGGCCAAGGACGACGCGGGCCTCCCTCCCACCCGCTTCATCGCCGGTGAGCCTCTGGGCCGCTGCGCGGTGGTCGATGCTAACCCAGAAACCGGTGAACGAGACTTACCGCTCTTCAAGCTCCTCAGCCAGACCCGCCCCCGCAACCGCAGAGGCGAGCCCGTTCTGGGTATCTATCTAGCACTGGCCAGGGGCGCCTAGCTCACCTGAACCACCGTACGGCCGGTGCCCTTGCCTTCCAGAAGCGCCGCGGCGGCGTCCTGCGCCTGATCCAGCGAAACCGTGGAGGTAATCAGGTCAACGTGCTCGGGCGAGAGATCCGCCGCCAGGCGGTCCCAGGCCAGCTGGCGCATACCCGCCGAGACCTGCACCGAGTTGATGCCCAGCAGGGAGATTCCGCGCAGAATGAAGGGCAGCACGGTGGTGGGTAGATCGGAGCTTGCTGCGAGGCCGTAGGAGGCAATAGCGCCGTCCGGGTCAGTGGCGGCGATAGCGCCGGCGAGGATTTCCCCGCCCACGCCGTCCACCACCGCAGACCAGCGGGTGGAGTCCATAGGACGACGCGCGGCCGCCACCTCATCGCGGTGGATCACCTCGGTCGCGCCGAGGGCGCGCAGCTGGGGGCCAAGCTTATCTACGCGACCGGTTGCCGCGGTGACCTCGTAGCCGGCGGCAGCCAGCAAAGAGATAGCGATGCTACCGGCGCCTCCACCGGCACCGGTCACCAGAACGGGGTGCTCGTCAGGGAGTAGACCGTTGCCCTCAAGCGCGGTAACGGCAAGCTGGGCGGTGAAACCGGCGGTGCCGATAGCGCTTGCCTGGGCGGGGGTAAAAGCAGAGGGAACAGCCACCAGATCTGCCCCCTTGACCCGCGCCATTTCGGCCAGGCCCCCGTGCAGGTTCTCGCCCAGGCCAGCGCCGTTGAGGGTCACCATATCGCCGGGCTTCCAGTTCTCGTGCTCGGATTCCACCACCTCGCCGGTCACGTCGATACCGGCAATCAGCGGAAAATTCCGGATCACGCCGGGACGGCCGTGCAGGGCCAGGGCATCCTTAAAGTTGATGCTGGAGGAGTGCACCTTAATCAGGGTGTCGCCCTGCAAAATGTCTTCGGAGACTTCCTTGAAGACCGCCGGCGTTTTCTTATCTTCTACGTACCAAGCGTGAAACATTAGATTCCTTCCGTGAGCCAGGTGATGGTGTCTTGTACGGGGCCGCTGCGCGCCGCCTGCCAGCCGGTTCCTGCCCAGCAGTGCAGGTACTCTGGGGCGCCAGCGGTGTTGGCAGCTTTGCGCAGGGGCTGGGTTAGAAAGTGTACCTGGGGGTAGGCGATAATTGCCTGCTGCTGGTGCTTTTCAAGGTACCGGTTGACGAGCGCTCGCGCTGGCCGCCCGGTGAAAGCACTGGTGAGTGCGGTTTCTGTGAAGCGCGGATTTGCCAGGGCTTCTCGGTGGGTGGCACCGGTGCCCGCCTCGTCGGTGCGCAACAGAAGCGTACCCACGGCAACCGCTTGGGCGCCGGCGTCCAGCAATTCTTTGACGGCGCTGGGATCGTCTACGCCGCCGGCGGCAATCAGCGGTAGGTCGCAGACTTCGCGCACGGCGGTGAGTATCTCAAGGGTGGGAGCGTCGTCGATGGTGCGGGCCGGGGTGAAGGTTGCGCTGTGTCCACCGGCGCGAGGCCCCTGGACGACGAGCGCGGCCGCCCCGTTACGCGCGGCGGCCTGAGCCTCTGCGGGGGTGGTGACGCTGACGACCGTGGTGCTACCTACTGCGCGGAGTCTTTCAAAAACATCGGCGCTGGGGAGTCCAAAGGTGAAAGAAACCACCGGAACCGGGTTTTCCTCAAGGTAGCGGAGCTTTTCTTTCCAGAAATCATCGCTATCTCGTGGCTCGGCGGGCAACTCTACCCCAAAGCGGGTGGCGTCTTCCGCCAGCGCTTTTCTGAAAGAGTCATAGTCTTCGCGGTTGAAGGGGTGGGGGCCGGGAACAAAGAGGTTGACCCCAAAATTCTGGGTGTGCTGGGAGAGCTCGGTGATTTCGGTGGCCATGGCCTCAACGGTCTTATAACCCGCGGCGAGAAAGGGAAAGGCGCCTGCGGCGGCAACGGCTCTCGCCAGGGCAACAGTGGAGGGTCCACCTGCCATGGGCGCTGCCACCAGGGGTAGCTTGGTCTTGAGAAAGTTCATGGTGACCTTTCGCGCGGATGCTTTCTTCCCACGCTAGTGTCTGCTGGCAGGGAAGACAATACACGATTGACCGGCTTCTGGCCCCAAGAGGTGTTCACGGATACCTCTTGGGGCCAGAAGCCGGTCAACTGCGAGCCAGCATCGGGGCCGCCACAGTCCTATCGGGCCAATAAACGCACATTAGTCTTACGGAAAACTTAGGGTCAGAGACCTCAAAACTTCATTCTGCTACTTATAAACAAAACCACAGGTCAGCACAGGTAATCAAAGGCTAAACATGACACGGTGGAAAGTACTACATCCTGTGAAAACACCTAAATAAATGGGGAAAATATGAGTGCGACATCCTCCGTTGCCGCCACATCAGCTACCTCCACTGGCGCGGCGAAGCAACACAAACAGATTGGTCCTAAGTGGCTGAGCAACGTGCTCGCCAAGTACATCATGGCGGTTACCGGTGTGGTGTTTGGAATCTTTGTGCTGGTGCACATGTACGGCAATCTCAAGGTCTATACCGGCGCTGAACATTTCAATGACTACGCGCTTTTTCTGCGCTCTCTGCTCATGCCGCTGCTACCCTTTGAGGGTTTTCTCTGGCTCTTCCGCCTGGCCTTGCTGGTGTGCCTGATCGGCCACGTCTACTGCGGCTGGCTCATTTCAGCCCGGGCTAGGGCCCGCCGCGGTGGTCACAAGCGCAGGGGACTGAAGGGCTTCCAATCTTTTACTACCCGCACCATGCCGGTTACCGGCCTGGTTCTGCTCTTCTTCATTATCTTCCACATCCTTGACCTCACCGCCGGGGTAGGCGTTGCCCCCGAGGGCTTCCAGCACGGTAACGAGGCAGCCAGCTATGCCTACCAGAACCTGATTGCCAGTTTCTCCCGCCCGCTGGTCTCCCTCTTCTACTTACTTGCCATGGTGATTCTCTTCCTCCACCTGGCCCACGGCCTCTACGCCGCGGTGAGCGACTTTGGTGTGACCATGAGCCAGAAGGTCCGCTCCTGGGTCATCTTGCTCAGCGGCCTCTTTGCGCTGATCGTCATGCTCGGCAACATCAGTATTCCCATCGCGGTGTTTACCGGAATTATCTCGTAAGGAACCTCCCATGGTAGATATCAACATTTCCTACGGAAACGACATCAGCGGTAGGGTACCCGAGGGCGACCCTGCAACCGCCTGGGAGCGGCGTCGTGACGAATACAAACTCGTCTCCCCGCTCAACCGTCGCAAGTTCAAAGTGATTGTGGTGGGCACCGGCCTGGCAGGCGCGGGCTGCGCGGCAGCTCTGGGGGAGCTGGGCTATCAGGTTTCTAACTACACCTTCCACGACTCCTCCCGCCGGGCCCACTCGGTAGCGGCCCAGGGCGGTATCAATGCGGCCCGGGCCCGCAAGGTAGACAACGACTCAATCCACCGTTTCGTCAAAGACACCGTCAAAGGCGGCGACTACCGGGGCCGCGAGGCAGATGCCTTCCGTCTGGCAGAAGAATCCGTGCGCGTCATCGACCACATGAACGGCATTGGCGCCCCCTTCGCTCGCGAGTACGGCGGCGAGCTGGCCACCCGCTCCTTCGGCGGCGTGCAGGTTTCCCGCACCTACTACACCCGCGGCCAAACCGGCCAGCAGCTTCAGGTATCAGCCCACCGTGCCCTGCAACGGCAGGTGGCAGCGGGAACGGTTACCCTGCACACCTACTCAGAGATGCTGGATCTTATTGTCAAAGACGGCAGGGCGGTAGGCATTGTCTCCCGCAACCTGCGCACCGGTGAAATTAGCGCTGAAACCGCCCACGCCGTCGTCCTCGCAACTGGCGGCTACGGCAACGTCTTCCACAAGTCAACCCTGGCCAAGAACTCTAACTGCACCGCCGCCTGGCGGGCCCACCGCCGCGGCGCCTACTTTGCCTCGCCCTCCTACATTCAGTTCCACCCCACCGCGCTACCCATCAGCAATAAGTTCCAGTCCAAGACCACGCTGATGTCGGAGTCCCTGCGCAATGACGGCCGCATCTGGGTGCCCAAGAAGGCCGGCGATGAGCGCCCTGCCAACGAGATTCCCGAAGACGAGCGCGACTACTACCTGGAACGCAAGTACCCGGCCTTTGCCAACCTGACCCCGCGCGATATTGCCTCCCGCGCAGCGCGCGAGCAGATTGAGTCGGGCCACGGGGTGGGGCCACTGAAGAACTCGGTCTACCTGGACTTCCGCGACGCCAAGCAGCGCCTGGGCGTGAAGGTGCTGGACGAGCGCTACGGCAACCTCTTCGAGATGTATCAGGACGCCACTGGCGAGGATCCCCACGAGGTTCCCATGCGCATTGCCCCCGGCGCCCACTTTGCTATGGGCGGTCTCTGGAGCGACTACGACCAAATGACCAACATCCCCGGCCTTTTCGTGGGCGGCGAGGCAGGCTGGGGCTACCACGGCGCCAACCGGCTGGGGGCAAACTCCCTGCTTTCTGCCTGCGTAGACGGCTGGTTCACTCTGCCCTACTCGGTGCCCAACTACCTCGCCGACCAGCTGGGAACTGCCCCGCTCGATTTGCAGGACGACGCCGTCATCACGACCCTGCGCGAGGTGCGCGAACGCGTCAACCGGCTGGTGGGGATTAAAGGTAAAACGCCCACAGACCATTTCCACGCGCGCCTGGGCGAGATTCTCTACGAGGGCTGCGGAGTCTCCCGCAACGAAGAGAAACTGACCCGAGCGATTGAGCAGATTCGTCAGCTCCGCGACGAGTTCTACCGCGACCTCTTCGTTCCCGGTACCGGCGAAACCTACAACCAGGAGCTAGAGCGGGCAGGCCGGGTGGAGGACTACCTCTACCTTGCTGAGCTCATGTGTGTCGATGCCCTAGACCGCAGGGAGTCTGCCGGGGCCCACTTCCGCGAAGAATTCCAGACCGAGGACGGCGAGGCGGCGCGCAACGACGAGGACTGGTGCTTTGTCTCCGCCTGGGAAGAAGGCCCCGACGGCGCGCACATTCGCCACGCCGAGCCCCTGCACTTTGAAGCCATTAAGCTACAGACAAGGAACTACAAGTAATGCGTTTGACCATTGAAGTATGGCGCCAGGATTCCCCCGAGGTGGAGGGCCACTTGGAGACCCACCTGGTAGAGGGCGCCCAAGAAGAAATGTCCCTGCTGGAGCTCATCGACTACCTCAATGACCAGCTGGTTTCAGCCGGGCGCGAGCCCATAGCCTACGATTCTGACTGTCGCGAGGGTATCTGCGGAACCTGCGGTATTACGGTCAACGATCAGGCCCATGGGCCGGTTGCCAACACCCCTGCCTGCCGCCAGCACCTGCGTTCTTTCAAGGACGGCGCTGTCTTGCGGTTGGAGCCCTTCCGCAACGGTGCTTTCCCCGTGATTCGAGATTTGGTGGTTGACCGTTCAGCTATGGACCGCATTTTGCAGGCTGGCGGATACGTCTCAGTTGATGCCGGTACTGCCGCCGATGCCGACTCTGTGCAGATCAGCCACGGAAGGGCGGAGAAGGCCCTGGACTTTGCTGCCTGTATTGGCTGTGGCGCCTGTATTTCAGCCTGCCCCAACGGCGCAGCTAACTTGTTTGCCGGTTCTCTATTGAACCATCTGGCGACCCTGCCCCAGGGGGCTCCCGAGAGGGCTAGGCGGGCACGGGCAGTTATTGCCGAGCTAGACGAGTCATTTGGCCCCTGCTCTGTCTACGGTGAGTGTGCTCAGGTATGCCCCGCCGGTATTCCGCTCTCAGCCATTGCGGCTGTTAATAGGGAGCGGGCGCGTGCCATGATTCGGGGCGGCAAGGACGACTAGTTTTTGCTGTCTGGGCTTTGCCGAGCGGCCGCGATGACGCCGAGTGGCCGGGGTATTCGCGGCCGCTCGGCGTTTTTTGCGGCCACTCGGTGGGCTGGACGGAAGCTGGCTTGTTTGGTACACCTGAATTCCCGCACCAAACCGGTTGGTACACATTCAGCGCGCCAGTACATGTCTAGATGTGTACTGGCGCGCTGAATGTGTACTAAAGCCTAGAAGTAGACCCTGCTCAGAGGCATGTGAAGTCCCTCCCAAACCCCGCTTCAAACCTGCCATGCCGGGGCGGGACTTGCTAGGGTAGGGCACCTATGTTTGTAGCAAAACACTTCAATGAGCTCACCCTCGAAGAGCTCAACGCCATCTACATTATTCGCGCCAAGGTATTCGCTATCGGCCTGGGCTTCGGAGACCCCGACCCCGACCTTGCCGACCGCGAAGCAATCCACCTCATGCACGAGGACGACGACGGGCGGATTCTCGCCTACATGCGGCTGATGGACATCCACGAGAATATTCAGGGCACCAAGTATGGGCCCGTACCCGACTCCTGGACTCTCTCCCGAGTCTCTGTTCTCGAAGAGACCCGTGGAACCGGCCTAGGTCGTCGTCTTCTCGAAGAGGCTCTTGACTACATCAAAAATGAAACCGACGCCGCCTACGTAGACATCTCTGCCCAGGCCTACCTCAAAGATACCTACTACAAGAGTGCCGGCTTTAAGCAAATCAGCGATGAGTATGATGAGGCGGGAATGCCCCACGTCCGCATGATCAAGAAAATCGAACGCTAAGAGTGGGGCATTCCATTCCGCGCCCTCTTGTGAGCTCGCGCGCTCGCTCTCGGGCGCTCCATCCCCACGTTCGCATGATTAAGAAAATCGAACGGTAAAAACGAACTCGCGAATGGTGGATTTTAGGCTTAAATCTCGCAATTTTAAGCCTAAAATCCACCGTTCGAGCTGGTACCTATCAAGCCTCTGACTCGGTGCTACCGTGGTACCCATGACCAAAGCAGCACAGACCGAGAATGCCCAGCCTCAGATTCACATTAAGACCTTCGATGAACTCACCACCCGCGAGCTCCACGCCATCTATGTAACCCGCGGCCTAGTTTTTACCGTGGGTCAGAAGATTACCGACCAGGAGGTCGATGATACCGACCTGGTCTGCTTTCACCTCTTCACCCAGAATAAAGAGGGGAAAGTTACCGCCTACCTGCGCATGTACGACCTTGGAAAATACGCCGATGAATCCCACGAGATTACTCCCGGTGCCTGGACTATTGGCCGGGTAGCTGTGCTTGATGAAGCACGTGGTACCGGTCTGGGCCGCCGCATTGTTGCCGAGGCGATCGAGTGGATTCGAGACAACACCGATGCAGAACGAATCGAAATCTCAGCCCAGCAGTACCTCGAAAACAGCCTTTACGGTAAGGCCGGTTTTGTCACTGAGGGAGAGCCCTACATAGAGGCCGGCATCGAGCATGTCCACATGAACCTGGTGCTGGAACGCTAAGGGGAGCTTGGGAGAGACGAGTGCGCCGCAAGCCGACTGGCTGGGGCTGGCGTGAATCGCAAGCGAGCGCCAGTGAGCCTGCGAGAGGGTCAGTCGGCGAGGCGCACTCGTCTCTACCCGCGCTGTCCTTGCGATTGCAGATAAAAGCCCCGCCCCTCACAACCGAGGGGCGGGGCTTTCAGTAACCGGGAAAATTACTTCTGGGTAATCTTCAGCAGGTTGTCGCCGGGAACAACGGGGCCGGTTTCGCCCTCAACGTCGGCGAACTTGACGGTGTTGGTCACCAGCACGGGGGTGGTCAGGGGGTAGCCTGCCTTCTCGATGACCGCGCGGTCGAAGGTCAGCAGTGCCTGACCTGCTTCAACGGTCTGGCCCTTGGTGACCTTCACGTCGAAGCCCTCGCCGGCGAGGTTCACGGTGTCAATACCCACGTGAATGAGCAGTTCAACGCCGTTCTCCAGCTTCAGACCCACAGCGTGGCCGGATGAAGGAGTAGCAATAACCTTGCCCGCCATCGGAGCGAACACGGTGTCGCCGGTGGGCTCGATGCCCGCGCCCTTGCCCAGCTTGGCGCCGGCAAAGATGGGGTCGGGAACATCGGAGAGCGCAATTGCCTGGCCCTCAAGGGGAGAGGGGATAACGAGTTCAGCGGACTCGCTTGCCCAGGGCAGGTTGCTCTCGCCCTGTTCTGAGGACGACGCCGCTGCGGCAGCACCGGCACCGGCTGCTGCTCCGCCCGCTGCGGCGGGGGCTGCGGGGCTACCGGCTACCACCGAAGATGCATCGGTGGTAGCGGAGTTTCCTGCGGTGGCACCCACGGTTGCAGGCTTGCGGTCTACTACGCCGGCCTCAACCTCTTCTTCGTTCTTGGCTTCGTCAACAGCCTTCTTGGAGGACTTCTTGTCGTAGCCGAAGATCAGCACGCCAGCCATAGCACCGAAGAATGCTACTGCCAGGCCCAGTGCGTAGAGCAGGGAGGGTTGCATAGCGGGAATGGAGAGCAGGGAGGTGAAGGCGAAGGCGTAGGACTTAACGCCCAGGGTTGAAATCAGCGCACCACCGATCACTGCGGGAACCAGAATCAGCGGGATAACGCGCTTGAAGCGCAGAACCACACCGTAGAAGGAGGGCTCGGAGATACCGCCGAGCAGACCGGAGAGTGAAGCACCGAAAGCGGTCTGGCGCAGTTCCTTGTTCTTACCAGCACGGATAGCAACGGCGGTAACAGCACCGAAGACTGCGAAGTTGAACGCGCCCATGGGGGACTGGATGAAGTCGAAGCCGTCGGTCTGCAGGTTGTTGATCATCACGGCGTTCAGGGGCCAGTGCAGACCCAGGGGAACCATGAAGAGGTAGGCACCTGCGATCACAGCACCCACCAGCCAGGGAGCTACGCCGTTGAGCCACTCGAAGGCGTTAGAGATACCCTGGCCCAGCAGAATACCGAAGGGGCCAATCACCAGAGCGGTCAGCGGAACCATAATCATAATGGAGATCATGGGCACGAAGACCATGTGCAGCATGGTGGGAATAATCTTCTTGAGCAGGCGTTCCAGGGGAGCCAGCAGGGCTACCGCAAACAGCGGGGGGAAGATCTGGCCGGTGTAGGAGAAGAGGTAGAGGGGAACGTCCCAGCCACCGATGGAGAAGAGGGTCAGGTGGGTTGCGCCTTCGGGCAGAATCTCAGAGAGACCGCGGAAAGCGTCGGTCATCAGAGCTGCGGGGATTGCAGCACCAACCCACATGTTAGCGCCCAGACGCTTTGCAGCGGTTGCACCAATCATAATGGGCATGAAGTTCAGCACCGACAGTGCAGCTGCCAGCAGCAGGAACCAGAAGGTGAATTCCTGGCGCCAAGCGTTGAGCATCTCTCCGTTGAGGGCGTCGTCGCCGAGCTTGGGGCCGTTCACCAAGTCCTTGACCACAGATTCGCCGGCGAAGTTGGTGTAGTGACCAAAGTAGCCGAGCTGCTGGAGCAGAACGATCAGGGTCAGGATCATGGAGGAGCCCAGCAGCGCCCAGAGTACGGGGCGGAAGGAGTCCGAGAGGACGTCGAACATGCGGGTGATCACGCCCGCCTTCTTTTCGTCGCCGTCGGCGGTCTTGGCGGAGGAATCACCCTCGCCGACCTTGTTCATGCCGGGCAGTTTCAGCATTTCGTTGTAGACGGACTCAACCTTGTCACCGAGAACAACCTGGGTCTGGCCAGACTGCTCGATGACGGAGAGCACGCCGGGGGTCTTTTCGATCAGTTCCTGATCGATTGCGCCGCGGGACTTCGGGGTAACACGCAGGCGCGTTGCGCAGTGGGTGAAGTGGGAGATGTTATCGGGGCCGCCCAGGCCCTCGAGGATGCTCTCACCCATGTCTTTGTTGCTCATAGCGTTCCATTCATGGTGTGTGACTGTTTTTTGGGAAACAAAAAAGACCCGGGGTGCAACCGTGCCCGATTCTGCATAGAGCTCCGCTCTTATGCTCCACCCCTGAGAGGGTGTACGGGTACCTTGAACTTTCTGCTTCCCGGCTTTCACCGGTGGGCTTTCAAGGTGGTGCAACCCAGGTCTTGCCTGCTTAACCAGTAACAATCCTGTTTGGTTTTCTAGGGCGCTTTCGCGCCGTTCGCGCTATACATTACTCCCTTTGTAACATGCTTGCAACATTTGGTTATAAGGGATTTTTAGACAGCATGCTTGCATTGGCGTGGGGCACGGGCGCGTGTCGTGAACTGGCTGGGGCTGGCGTGAATCGCATGCGAGCGCTAGCGAGCCTGCGAGAGGGTCAGTTCACGACGGCGCGCGTGCCCCACGCTCGCACTCGCGGCGTTTCATCCCAGCCAGTTGACTCCCGCCGCCTCCCGCTTGCTCCCCTGCTCGTGCTTATCTGGCACGACGGCGCTCGCCCGCTATGCCTGCAAACTCGCCCTCTCTGCCGCCACGGCATTTGGGTGCTTGCGCGCTAACCAGCGCCTGTGCAGCTGCAGATTGAGCTCGATCAGCACCACGCCGATGAGACCCAGTCCCAGAGCCCAGCTGCCTAGAGAACCGCTGGGAAGCGCAAATTGGTGGTAGGTGGCAAGCAGTGGAACAAAGAGGGCCAGGGCCATACCCGCGTACATGGCGGCCACCAGCGCCAGGCGGTAGGGGCGCAGGGGGCGAATTGCCGTGGTGATGTTGTAGACCCCCATGATCACCAGGGTGATAAAGGAGGCTGTCTCTAGCTCGCGGGTTCCGACCCCCTGGGAACGACCAATAAAGTTCACCGCCACCAGCATGGCCACGATAATGAGAGCGGCTGGAATCGCGTAGTGCAGGGCTCGGTTGAGGAAGCCCGGCACGTACTTGCGGGTATTGGGAAAGAGCGTAATGAAGAAGGCGGGGCCGCCGACAATCAGCAGGTCGGCGGTGGAGTACTGGCGCGGTAGGAAGGGGAACTGCCAGCAGAGGATTCCCAGCACCACACCCAGCAGAATGGCAAAGCTGGTTTTGGTGAGGAAGAGGTGGGTGACCTTCTCGATATTGGCAATAATCTTGCGTCCCTCGGCCAGAACAGAAGGTAGCCGGTCAAAGCGACCGTCCAGCAAAACCAGGCGGGAAACCGCCTTGGTGGCCGGTGCCGCATTGCCCATAGCGATACCGAGGTCGGCGTGTTTGAGGGCCAAGGCATCGTTAATACCGTCGCCGGTCATGGCTACCGTGCGCCCCTGCTTCTGAAGTGCTAAGACCATGTTTTTCTTCTGCTGCGGGTTGACCCGGCCAAACACGCTGTGGCTGGCCACTGCCTGCTCGAGTGCCGGGCCGTCGTCAGGAAGCTCAGACATATCGACCGCCTGAACCTCAGCCGAGCCCGGCGCTATCATGCCTGCCTGGGTTGCTGCCGCCGCTACCGTACGCGGATTATCGCCGGAGATCACCTTCAGCTCAATACCCTGCTCGCGGAAGTAGGCCAGGGTCTCGGGAGCTTCGGTGCGCACCTGCTCCTTGAAAATCACAAAGAAAAGCGGGGAAAGCCCCTTGGGCAGGGAAGAAAGTACCTGCCCCTTTTCATCGCGGTTCAGCTCTTCAGCCGCCGCCAGCACCATGGTGCGCAAGCCCCGCGCAGCCAGCTCACCGGCGCGGTGGCGCTCGCGGGAGCCTGCTGCCAGAAGAACCTCGGGAGCTCCCAGAATCCAGGCGCCCGAGTCGGCAAACTCCACGGCTGAAAAACGGGCGGCCGAGTTGAAGGCAATGGTGCCGGTGGGACCATCCGCCGGCGGGTTCTCAAAGCCCGCCGCCAGGGCTGCCGCGGTGGGGTTGGCGTTCTCATCAGCGCCAAACCAGGCAAGTGCAGCCTGCGCCTGAGGGCTTGCCTGAAAGGACGCCGCCGGGCTACCTGCCGCCCGGCTGGTGCCTGCCGCAGCGGCGTCGTCCTCATCTACCAGCGGCAGAAGCTGACTAAACCGCACCCCACCCTCGGTGAGGGTGCCGGTCTTATCAAAGCAGACCACGTCAACGCGGGCGAGCACCTCAACGGCGGGCTGCTCCTGAATCAGAACCTCGTGCTGGGCGAGCTTCACCGCGGCGGTGGCAAAAGAAATGGTGGTCATCAGTGCCAGGCCCTGAGGAATCATGGAGGCGATGGAAGAGACAGCAACAATCAGCGCATCCTGCCAGGCGCCCGACTCAAGGGCGGGGCCCCAGCCACCCGCGGCAACCATCTGGCCGTTGAGCACAATGGCAATAATTGGAATAAGGGCCCAGGTAATCCAGCGAACCACCCGCTCCATGGCGGCGCGCAACTCAGAATGGATGGTCGAGAACTTCTTCGCCTCGCGAGAGAGCTTTGCTGCGTGGGACTTCGCGCCCACGGCGGTCAGCTGCACCCGGCCACTACCGCCCACCACCGCGCTGGCCGAAAGCACACGGTCGCCGGGCATCTTCGCCACGGGATCGTTCTCGCCGGTGAGCATGGACTCATCGAGGTCTAGACCCTCGGACGTCAGCACGGTGGCATCAGCGGGAACCTGATCGCCGCGGCTCAGCACCACCACGTCCCCCTCAACCAGCTGCTCCATGGGCACCTGCTGCCGCGCGCCGTCACGAATTACCTGCACCGGATCCCGTTTGAGCAGGGCAATGCGGTCGAGCTTCTTCTTGGCGGAGAACTCCTGAACAAAGCCCACCACAATATTGGCAATCGCTGCCAAGAGAAAAAGAAGGTCTAGCCAGCGGCCCAGCATAATCACCACGGCACCGCAGGCGCCCAGCACCAGATTGAAGAGCGTAAAAAGGTGGGTGCGAACAATGGTGGCGGTGGAGCGCGAAGTCGAGTTATCTTGCCGGTTGACTAACCCCTGACGTTGCTTGTCTTCCACCTGGGCACCGGTAAGACCCCGCTGTGCTAGCTCATGTGCCTGCTCGGGCAGGCCGCTGCCCAGGGGGGTGGCGGGGGCGAGTGCGGTCTCTCGACTGGTATTCATGAATCTCCGTGGGCAGGACGCCGCTTGTTCGCTCTTCGACCGGGCGTTCACAAATCGCGGGGTGGGTAGGTACTTCTCTAGCTTAGTGGGTACTTTTGGCGCCTACCTTAGCCTTCAGGACTATCTTGGGCAAGTGCGCCCTACCTCACGAGAAGGTGGGGTGCGTGCGTTGCTTTGGCCCGCCTCCCGCGTTTGACCGGCAAGTGGCCCCAATGACGGCGCTTTGGCCGGGTACGGGGCCAGTTGCCGGTCAATTTCATCTGCCCCTCAGCCCATCCGGCGGGGAGCATTTTTGATGAGGTTCCAAATTTCTGCCTCTACCTGGGCAGGGGAGAAGAGCACCTTATTCCAGGAGGTGCGGTAGACCAGAAAGCCAGCATTTTGCAGGACTTTCTCGCGGTAGCGTTCGTTCTGCTCGACATCGGTCTGGTTGCCGAACTGGGAGTATTTGATGTCGCCGTCGAACTCGATGATGATGTTGTAATCCGGCAGATAGAAGTCCACCCTGTAGCCGCGGTAGCCGACATAGACGGGGTACTGTTCTATGAATTTCACGCCCATGTTGATGAGAACTGCCCTGGTGAGGGACTCGCCGGGCGATTCGGCCTTAGCGCTCATGGCTCGGGCAATTCTGTGCACCTTCTTTGAATGGGTGCCTTGAAAGTCTGAGAGGTAGGTGCAGAGTTCTGCGGGCAGGCATTTTTGCAGGTGAAGGGCTGAATCAGCAATCGGTAGTGCTTCGAGAAAGGGCAGAGTCCTGGTGCAGTCTAAGACGGTTCGATAAACATCGGTCGCTTGGATTCCTAGGGTCGGAATTTCCAGGTGAAACGGCGTACCGGTGGCGTGTTTTGAGACCCCCTGAGTCGTTCCGCGAGATGACCCGGGGGAGTACACGTGCTGTTTGGTGGGAGGTTTTCCAACGAGCCAGAGCCCGTGAAGAAGTGCCGCACTCTGGTGGGAGAAGACCGGCGGGTGGCCAAGATTGGATGCACAAAGGTGGTAGGCGAAAAGGTCTGCCGAATAGCGTTCCCAGGGTGAGAAATTCTCAATCTCTTGGGCATTGATGTAGATACCCTGCCGGAGCCTTACTGCACTGCCGGTGCGGACGTTCTTCTGAATTGCCTTGCTAGAGAAACCTCTGCTGAGTAGGTCTTTCTTCCGATGGATTAGGCTGCTGATTTCATCTATTTTCCTATATGTTCTACTCATAATATAAATTATTATGCTTTTTAATATAGTTTGACAATACTTAATAGTAATCATGGTTGACCGGAAAGTGGCCCTGAGGACGGCCAGAGCGCCGTCATGGGGGCCACTTGCCGGTCAAGCTCGAACCCCCCCCACCCCGCCAGGCAGTCAAAATCTTGAGCTGGGTGCGGGAGCGAGCATCTCTGCTCAACTAATCTGAGTAAAAGACTTCATAAGGAAGAAGGTTGGTAGTGATTGAGATTCGCAACGGTGCGAAAAATTTCCAGTCAAATCAGGTGTTCGAGAAGATAGATCTAGTTTTTGAACCTGCCACGTACTACACGTTTACCGGGCCTAATGGATCAGGCAAGTCCACGCTTATGAGCTGTTTGCTGAGGCAGACCGCGCTGTCTGAAGGTGAGATTCTGTGGTGCGGGAAAGACACCTTGGCAACGAATGCGACCTATGCTGAGCAGGTCTTTGGAATTAATGATTCGATTGGGTGGCTTCCGGGACTCACCGTGGGGAACCACCTGAAACTGATGGAAAAGAATTCGAAGAATCTGCCGAACCTTCTGAACCAGGAGTTGCTCAGCCCGGAGGAAGCTCTTGAAGAATTGGGCGTACCTCAGGCATTTGAAAAGGAACCATACGCGCTGAGTTCGGGGCAAGAGCAGCGGGCGCGTCTAGCTTCTTTGCTGGTGAGGCCGGCCAGCTACTACTTCCTCGATGAACCCGAGAAAAGACTTGACGCACAAGGTGTTGAATGGATTGCCCACTGGGTTCAAAGCAGGGTAGAGGCAGGGGCGATGGTCTGTATAGCAACCCACGACCCGGTACTCAACCAGATTCCAGGAACAGTAAATATTTCCTTTCCTCTCGAAGGTTCAGGGGTGGAGCCTCGGTGAGCTCAACAAACACTAAAAGTTCTCAGAAAACAGGTAGATTCCTTGATCTCTATAACTGGATTTTTACCCTGGTCTGTTTTCTGGCAGTAGCTGTGAGTATCTGTTTTGCTTTTCGCGATGTTCGTGGAACCTACAGGTGGTTTAGTCTCTCTGATTCCAACGCGGTGTTCTTCTTCGTTGGGGCGATGCTAATTGTGAGCGGAATTTTTATTCAGGTAGTCTTTTCGCTCGGACCTCTAGCCTATTCGCAGGCAGAAATTTTTTGGAGATTTTCAGGCTGGGCAAAACTGCCTAAGAACCTCTGGGCATCTGCCCTCACCTGGGTTCTCATCGCAGGGTGGTCTTTGGTATCGGTGCTTCTGGCTACCATTTTCGCGCCACTTTCTATCGGCTGGCTGGTAGGAACAGCCCTTGTTACCACGGCTTTAGGGGTTACATTTATCTGGGGTGCTTCTGGGGCCCAGCTTTTGTCGCGGGAGAAAATGCTGAAGGTCTGGGCGCTAGCTTCGGTGATAGCCGGCGTTGCGCTCACCCTGTGGGCAGCGATGCTACCGGCTAATTCAGTTAGCTTCTTAGCAGTAGCGGGAGCTCTCCTGTGTAGTGGATTGTTGCTGAGCCTTATCTTGCTCTTACTCTCAAGACGTTCTCAACTTAGTTCTGTATCTGCAACAGAGGCTTTTCAGCGCAGGTCTGTGGTGCTTTCGGCGATATCAAATATTTCTTCTCCCGCCGGTTATAAGTATTACGGCGGCACCCGTCGCTGGGCTCGTTCGCGAATTCGGTCAAACCACCCTGCTTTCATCTCGCTTGCTTCATCGGCAGATAGTTCGCTGACCGTGCTCGGAGTTTTTCTATTTTCTCTACCCGTAGGTATTTTTCTCTCGATCGCTTTGAGAGAGATGGGCGCCGGACTTGCTGTAATCTGCGGTTGCTGGATGGTAGCAACGCTTAATCGGTGGCTTGCCCGTGAGTGGATTGCACAACGCAGTGTGCGCGCTTGGATAGGCGGCTCCTACCTGCGGCAGCTTGTGGGATTTGCCCTGGGGCCAGCGGTAGCAACCTGTTTGTATAGCCTTGCGATGGCTTTTGTGTTTGCCATACCCCTGCATATAACGGCGCTAGCTTTTCTGATGGGCTTGTCGGTAAGCCTGGGCGACTCCGAGCCACAAAGCGGCATTGAATATGACCTCACTATCACCACCGCCGAGGGCATCGTGATTCCCCTGCAATACGTCACTTTGGTGGTTTCTTTGACGGTGGTGCTAGGTGTGCACGTGGTGGCTCTGCTTCTTCCCCCTGTGGTGGGTGTCTTGCTGGCGCTTGGGTTCTTAGTTTTTATTCTGTTTTCTCACTGGAGAGCCTCCCGGTGATTGACCGGCAAGTGGCCCCAATGACGGCGCTTTGGCCGGGCACGGGGCCAGTTGCCGGTCAGACGCCGCGCTAGCACTCCGACACTGCCCGGGAATAATAGTCAGCCTACTTCTGTTTCCCCTAGAGTAGGTTCCAAAGGTAAAGGAGTAAAAATGGCTAACGTAACCATCATCGGTGGCCACGGCAAGGTGGCGCTACTGGCAGAGCCCAAGCTCGTTGAAGCGGGTCATGCTGTCAACGCGGTCATCCGCAACCCCGAGCAAACCGAAGAGGTAGAGAAGACCGGCGCCAGCGCCGTCATTCTGGATATTCAGAACGCTTCCACTACCGAGATCGAGAACATGCTCAAGCAGACCAAGACCGATGTGCTCGTGTGGTCTGCCGGTGCGGGCGGTGGCGACCGGCAGCGCACTTTCGCCATTGACCAGGACGCCGCTATTCGCACCATGGAAGCGGCCCAGTATACCGGAGTCAAGCGCTACATTATGGTCTCCTACATGGGCGCGGGCAACGGTCACAGAGTGCCCGAGTCCAATGGCTTCTACGCTTACGAGACTGCCAAGGCGGTTGCCGATGCTTTCCTGCGCGACTCCGACCTAGACTTCACCATTTTGGGCCCCGGCGCGCTGACCACCGATCCTGCAGAGGGTATCGAGGTCAATAATGACCCCGAGAACAATGAGACCCCGCGCGAGCTGGTTGCCGAGGTGATTGCGGCTGTCGTGGATGATGACTCAACCATCGGCAAGGCCATTCCCTTCTCGGCCGGCTCCGATTCGGTGAAGCAGGCTATTGCCGCCGCCCCTGCCAAGCGAGATTTTAAGAAGTAGCTATGGGATTTTTCGGAATTTTTGACGAGAAAGAGCCCAGCCGGGCCGAGGCCCAGCTCCACGCCATTGTGCACGGCAGGGTGCAGGGCGTGGGCTTTCGCTGGTGGACGGCGGGGGAAGCCAAGCCGCTGGGCCTGGTGGGTTTTGCTAAGAACCTGGACGACGGCACGGTGGAGGTTCTCGCGCAGGGTAGCCGGTCTGCCTGCCAGCAGCTTCTGGACACCCTGAACTCGGGCGATACCGCAGGCCATGTTGAGCATGTTGACGCCGAGATTGGCGAGCCCGAGGGCAAATATAAGGGTTTTGCCACCTACTAGAACACGCTGCTAGAGGTCGCCCGCCAGAAACTATATTCTGGTGGGGTAAGCCTTTTTCAGCGAAAGCCAGCACCATGTCGCATTCACACAGCCCCGGCAGCCACGGGCACCAGCACGGACACTCCCACAGCCATGCCGATGGCCTGGGTCAGCGCCGTCTGCTGGCGGTGATGGGGATCGCCTGGCTGATCTGCCTGGTGCAGCTGGTGGGCGCCCTGCTCACCGGTTCGCTAGCCCTGCTCTTTGATACGGTGCATGTGCTCACCGATGCCCTGGGAGTGAGTGCAGCCTGGGGTGCCGCGAAGCTGGCGGCCCGCCCTTCTTCGGCAAAACGCACCTGGGGTTTTAAGCGGGTTGAGGTGATTGCCGCTATGTTCCAGGCGGCGATTCTTTTATCGGTGGGTATTTTTGTGCTGATTACCGCGGTGCAGAGGTTCTTCACTCCTCACGAGATTCCCGGCGTGGACGTGCTCATTTTTGGCGCCGTGGGTCTGGTGGGCAATATTGTGATGATTCTGGTGCTCCTGGGTGGCAACCGCACCAATTTCAATATGCGGGCTGCCTTTCTTGAGGTGGTCAACGATGCCCTGGGCTCCCTGGCGGTTGTTATTTCAGCAATCGTGATTGCAACAACCGGCTGGTATCAGGCAGACGCCCTGGTGGCGCTCTTTATCGGCGCCCTGATTATTCCGCGCACGGTCAAGCTGCTCAAGGAGACCCTGGACGTTCTGCTGGAATCTACCCCGCCCGACCTCGATTTACCGGAGATTCAGAAACATCTTGAGGCCCTGCCCCAGGTGGTTGCGGTGCATGACCTGCATATTTCGAGGATTTCTTCTGACCTGCCGGTGCTCACCGCCCACGTGATTATCCACGACGAATGCTTTATTACCGGCGGTTCCGGCCAGGTACTACGGGCCCTGCAAACCTGCGTGAGCGAGCATTTTGAGGTCAGTATCAAGCACGCGACCTTCCAGCTAGAACCGGAGTCTTTCCGCTCGGCTGAGTGCGCCGATCTGCCCTAGGTGTACCCTGAAACCTATGCAGTCTCCTTCTATCCAGCTTTCTGTCTCGGGCCAGTCGGCGCGGATTATTCCTGACGGCTTGAGCTATTCCGGTTTTATTCTTGAGATTGGCGGAGCTGAGCAGTCCCACGTCGATCTGGCGCATCCGGAAAATATCTTTTACGAGTACCTGCGCCGGATTGGCCATATCGCTGATCTCGTTGCCGAGCCCGGCCAGCCCATTCGTGCCGCTCACCTGGGTGCCGGGGCGCTTACTCTTGCTCGCTACATTCAGGCAACCCGGCCCGGCTCAGCCCAGGTGGCGGTGGATATTGAGCGGGAGCTGCCCTCCCTGGTGCTGGATTATCTACCTCTGCCGGCCGGTAGTCGCCTTGAGGTTTTAATTGATGACGCGCGGGCGGCGCTTCCTCGGTTACGGCCGGTACTGCACGGGGCGGCACCTGACCTTCTTGTGCTTGATATCTTCTCGGGCTGGGGCGCTCCTGACCACCTGACCGAGAGCGGCTTCTATGAAGAAATGCGCGTTGCGCTCGCCGAGAACGGCTTTCTGGCTGTCAACGTGGGTGATGACCCCGGGCTGACTTTCTTCAAAGCCCAGGCGCAGATAATGCTTGAGGTTTTCGAGCACGTCTGGTGTCTCACCGACTCCTCGATGCTTAGCGGCAAACACGCGGGCAATCTTATTTTGGTCGGAACCACTCGAGCACTGGACGCTGATACCCGCGCAAACCTCACCGCGGCAGGGCCCCACCCCGGCGCCATCCTTGACACCTTTGAGACGGCGGAGTTCGTGGCGAGCCTTTAGGGCTTGAGCGGGGGCTCCTCGACGTCGTCGGGGGACTGAAAGCCGGAGACGGTGGGGAGGGCGCCGGTAGAGAGGTCCTCGGCATAGGTGATATCTACCCGGTGGGTCTCGGGTGCTGGGGTGCGGGTGACCCCGATGCTGGCGGTAATGAGCAGAACGATGGCGCTCCACCGCAGCACAGAGGTTTCCTGGCCGAGCAGGCTCAAACCGGCAAGCTCAGCGAAAGCCGGTTCGAGGGAGAGCAGAATGCTGAAGACATTGCGGGGTAGCCGCCTCAGCGCGGCCAGCTCAAAAGAGTAGGGGAGCACCGACGAGAGTACCGCTACCGCCAGGGCAAAGAGCAGAAGCCTACTGTCGGAAAAAGCATCTACCGCCCCACCCAGACCCAGCGGCATAAGCACCAGAGAGCCAACCGCCAGGGCAACCACCAGGCCTCCAGCGCCGTCAATCACCTCGCCCACCTTAGCGCTGGCAAGAATGTAAAGAGACCAGAAACCACCGGCAATCAGCGCGCAGAGCACGCCCAGGGGATTGATGTTATCGGCGGCTACCAGGGCTTCGTAGCCGAGCAGGCCTAGCCCCACCGCGGCAAAGCCAGACCAGAGCAGGTCAATCTTGCGGCGGGAAAGAACCACCGAGAGCAGGAGCGGCCCCGCGAACTCCACCGAGACAGCCAGGCCCAGCGGAATCATTGAAAGAGCGGTGAAGAAGATGCCGTTCATTCCGCCCATGGTCAGGCCAAAGAGAATGGCGGCCCTCCACTGGTGCCAAGACCACGAACCAAGCCGTGGCCGTATCAGAGCCAGCATTATCAGCGAGGCAAGGCCCAGACGCAGCACGGTGGTTCCCCAGGAACCCAAATGCGGAAAGAGCTGCACCGCAAAGGCCGCACCAAACTGAAGAGAAATGCAGGAGCCAATCACCAGCGTCACCCCGGCACCGGTGCCAGAAGTTGAGATACGGCGGTTCATTCCTGCTCCTTATGTAGCTCCTGAGAGAGTGTCTTGAGAGGGCTCAAGAAGCTCTCGCGCCCCATGCGTCTCACAAATTATGCCCAACTGCCCGGGGCAGGTGCTAGTCCCCATGCGACTGTTGGGGCAAACAAAACCTCACGCCGGTGTGCTCTGGGCGTATTCTCTGGAAAAGTAAGTAGCCAGATGATTTACTGGTTTCATGTTTAACGCCATGAAGAATGTCTTTGATAAGGACGGTCAGCCCACTCCCGCTCTGACCAAGACCCTGGACACCGTCTTGCGTGTGCAGCGCCCCCTGGTGCTCTCCATGGTCAAGAAGATGCGCGAGAAGTACCCCAACGACACCCCCGCACAGATCGCTAAGCGCCTGGAACAGCAGTACCTGCGCGACGTCACCGTGGGTGGCGGAGCTATCGGTGCCTCGGCCTTTGTGCCCGGTATCGGTACCGCAACCTCTGTTGGTCTCTCCGCCCTGGCAGTGGGAGGCTACCTGGAACGCACCGCCATCTACGCCCAGGCCGTGGCCGAGCTGCACGGTGTTCACGTAGAAAACCCCGAGGCAGCCCGCACCATGGTAATGGGTATTATGCTGGGCGAAGACGGCTCGGTTCTAATGAACTCCCTGCTGGCGCAGTCGTCCAAGGCATCGGGTATCTCTAACAAGTGGGGTCTGATGATGGGCAAGGACCAAAAGAACGGCAAGATGTTCTCGGTCGAGCGCACCATCCGCAACATGTTCATCAAGCGATTCCTCACCCGCCAGTCGGGCGCTCTGCTGGGCCGCGCCCTGCCCTTCGGCATCGGTGCTGTGGTGGGCGGCGGTGCCAACCTGGCGCTGGGCAAGAAGGTGATCGAATCTGCCAACGAGGCCTTCGGCCCCGCTCCGGCAATCTTCCCCGACTCCCTCTCCCTGACCCCGCGCGCACCCAAGTTTGAAGGACGAGGTACTACGGCGCCGTCCTCTTCGAAGAGTGAGGACGGCGCTGTGGAGGGTGAGCTCGAGAAGTAAGACCCTCGCGCTTATGCGCTCCAAAGGGACGCCGCCCCGTCAACACCCTTAACGCACGCTTCGCGATTCCGCTCACTCTCATGTGCTCGCGCGCTCGCACGCGTGTCGCTTCATCCCGATGCCAGTTGATCGCGCGATATCTCTCTTTTGCTCTCGCTTATCTTCCGGGGTCAGAGTGAGTAGTGTTTGCGTGCGGGGTGTCGGTCGGCCAACTGGCTCGGGGCTGGCGTTAAGGGTGTTGGCCGACCGACACACCACACGCACCCTGCACACGTTCCCGCACGCACCACCACCGGCGACGTCCCCACTAAAATCCCTTTCCCGTTCTACCTAACGGAACACCCGCGAGCGCCCGGGCTCTCGCCCCGCCTAATCTTGAGGCAGACACCACCTCCGGCTTCTCACCGTTGAGCAGCCGAGCAGATACCTCAAGAAAGGGTGCTTATGTCACGCGAAGAAATGGAGTCCCGCCCCTTCACCGCGGCGATTGTGGGCTCTGGCAATATCGGCTCCGACCTCATGTTCAAGCTGATGCGCCGCTCCAAGCTCATCAACCCCAAGTACATGATTGGCATCGACCCCAACTCAGACGGTCTGGCGCGCGCTGCCAAGCTGGGTCTGACCGCCAGCCACGAGGGCGTGGACTGGTTGCTCTCCCTGCCCAAAGATGAGCTTCCTGACTTCGTGTTTGAAGCTACCTCTGCCAAGGCCCACGAGTCTAACGCTCCCCGCTATAAAGAGGCGGGCATTCGCGCCATTGATCTGACTCCGGCGGCGGTGGGCCCCTACATCTGCCCGCCGGTGAACCTGGATTCTGTTGAAGATATTTGGAACGTCAACATGATTACCTGCGGCGGCCAGGCAACCACCCCGCTGGTGGCCGCCGTCTCTAAGGTCGTAGATGTTGAGTACGCCGAGATCGTGGCTTCTCTTTCCTCCAAGTCGGCTGGCCCCGGCACCCGCGCCAACATCGATGAGTTCACCGAAACCACCTCGGAGGCCCTGCAGAAGGTCGGCGGTGCTCAGAAGGGTAAGGCGATTATTATTCTCAACCCCGCCGAGCCGCCGGTGATGATGCGCAACACCGTCTACTGTGCCCTGCCCGCTGAGGCGGCAGCCCCGGGCGAGCTCCAGGAGAAAATCAAGGAATCCATCGCAGAGATGGTTGCCAAGGTACAGGAATACGTGCCCGGCTACGAACTCACCGCTGAACCCCAGTTCGACGAAGCGAACGAGCGCTGGGGCGGCTGGGGTCGCGTGACCATGCTGGTTCAGGTGCGTGGCGCGGCAGACTACCTGCCCGAATACGCGGGCAACCTCGACATCATCACCTCGGCCGCAACTCGCACCGCAGACATCATGGCTGAGAAAATCCAAGCAAAGGCAGGTAAGTAAGACATGGTACAGGTACTTCCCCACCACCCCGGCGGCCCCTACGAAGTCCGCCTGACTGACACCACCCTGCGCGACGGCTCCCACGCCGTCTCCCACCAGTTCACCGAGCAGAACGTGCGCGACGTCGTCCGCGCCCTGGACGACGCTCGGGTGGAGGTCATTGAGGTGACCCACGGCGACGGTCTGGCGGGTTCCTCCTTCAATTACGGCTTCTCGGGCACCAACGAGATGGATCTGATTTCGGCGGCGGTGGATGAGGCGAAAAACGCCAAGATTGCCTGCCTGATGCTGCCCGGTCTGGGCACCCTGCACGAGATGAAGGAGGCGCGTGAGCGCGGAGCTGAGGTGATTCGTATTGCCACCCACTCCACCGAGGCAGACATCTCGATTCAGCACTTCCAGGCTGCCCGTGAGATGGGTTTTGAGACCGTGGGCTTCTTGATGCTCTCCCACATGAACACTCCGCAGGGGCTGGCAGAACAGGCTCGGATTATGGCTGATGCGGGTTGCCAGTGCGTTTACGTGGTGGATTCCGCCGGCCACCTGATTCTTGAGGATGTATCAGACCGGGTTGATGCCCTGGTGCAGGAACTCGGTGACGACGCTCAGGTGGGCTATCACGGCCACCAGAACCTTTCCTTTGGCGTTGCTAACTCGGTGCTGGCGGTGCGCGCAGGTGCCCGCCAGATTGACGGTACCCTGGCTGCCCTGGGCGCTGGCGCCGGTAACTCACCCACCGAGGTGCTGGCGGCTGTTTTTGAGCGACAGGATATTAAGGCTGACGTGGATGTTCCTAAGCTGCTGGACGCCGCCGAGGACGTCGTCAAGCCGATTATGACCCGCATTCCGCTCATGGACCGCTCCTCGATTGTTCAGGGCAAGGCAGGCGTTTACAACTCCTTCCTGATTCACGCCGAGCGAGCCGCTGAGCGCTACGGTGTTCCCGCCCACCTGATTCTTGAAGAGATTGGCGCCCGCAAGCTGGTGGGTGGCCAGGAAGACATGATTATTGATGTGGCGGTGGCGCTGAAGAAGGAGATGGCGAACGGCTAGTCAGTAGCAGATTCGCTCGGTACACTTTGAGGGCGGGAGTACACACATACATGTGTACTCCCGCCCTCAAAGTGTACCGAAAGGGGCCTTAGCCGAAGGTAATTTCCAGGCTGCCCAAATCGCCGTAGTCGGCGGTGATTTTCTCGCCCGAGACCACCGGTAGAGCCCCGGTGAAGGAACCGGTGAGCACAAACTGGCCAGCTTTGAGGCTCACGCCCTGCTCAGAGAGTACGTTCGCCAGCCAGGCAAGGGGTTCTGCGGGGTTGCCCATCACATCGCGGCCTGTTCCCGAGTCTTTCTCCTCCCCGTTGATGCGTAGGGTGCAGGGGACTTCGGTGAGTTTTTCAAAGGGGACGGCGATCGGTTCGGCTCCCAGCACGATTGCGCCGCAGGAGGCGTTATCGGCTACGGTATCCACCAGTTTGATGTTCCAGTCCTCCACCCGGGAATCAATGATTTCGATAGCGGGGTAGACCGCTTCGGTTGCTTCCAGCACGTCTGCAACGGTTACGTCGGGGCCGGTGAGGTCTTTGGAGAGCTTGAAGGCGAGCTCGGGTTCAACCTTGGGCGCGATAAAGCCGCTGGTGGGCACGGTAGCTCCTGCCTCGTAGACCATGTTGTCGAGGAAGAAGCCGAAATCGGGGGAGTCTACGCCCAGTTGCTTCTGCATGGCGAAAGAGGTGAGGCCAATCTTGTGCCCTGCCAGCTTGCGGCCGGCCGCCAGGTGACGGTTGAGCTGCACGGTCTGAATAGCGTAGGCATCGTTGAGGGTTGTATCTTCTAGCTGCTCTCGAATGGGCGCAATGGGCTTCCTGCTCTCGGTTGCCTCAAACAGCGCATTGCCGAGCGTCTCAATCTTTGCCGAACGGTCGGTCACAATTAACTCGCTTTCTCTGGGGCCTGCTCAACGGTGAGAAGGCAGAATAAAGGTACCGTGACTCACGCTACCGGGGTTACTCCCAAGAAAAGGATTGAGGGTTTCACTGGGTGGAACGGCTAGCAGAGCGCTCCTGGGCATTCATCGTGGCAGCGAGCGCTCGCGTGGCCTCAAAGCACACCTGGCGCAGCATGGTGGCGTGATTTTGCGGTATAAACCTACCCACTGGCCCCGAGACCGAGAGAGCTGCAACCGGGCGGCGGTTGCGGTCAAGAATTGGGGCGGCAACACAGTTGAGGGTCCGTAAGATTTCGGCGCGGTCGTAGGCAAGGTTCTCGGCACGAACCTGAGCGAGTTCTGCCCGGAAAGATTCGGGGTCAACGATGGTATTGGGAGTCCAGGCGCGTAGGGGCTGGGTAAGAACTTCCTCAATCGCTTGGGAATCGTGGGCCAGCAACACCTTTCCCACCGCGGTACAGTAGGCGGGCACCCGACCGCCTATGCGGGAGGGGCTGCGCACGTGCATGTGGCCGTAGAGTTTATTGAGATAGACAACGTCTTTGCCGTCGAGAACCGCCAGATGCACGGTCTGTTTTGTACGGGAGTAGAGGTCGGCGAGGAAGGGCGTGAGCACATCGCGCAGGGTTTGTTGAAAGTCAGACTCATCGGTGTTGGCGAGATCCTGAATCATTTTGCCCAGGCGGTAGTGGTCACCTACTCGCTCCACCGCACCGTTAGATTGCAGAGAAGCCAGTACCCGAAACGCCGTTGACTTGGGTAAGCCGGTGCGGCGGGCAATCTCGGTAACGCCAATTCCCGTGTAGGCTTGGTCGCCAAAGGCGTTGAGCACGTCCATAGCCTTGTCGATAGCTGATCGCTTATCTGGAATTTCACTGCTCATGGCTACCTCGCGGAATGGTGGTGTGACTTACTCCACCAGTGTATACAGTGGCCTAGGCTACGCGAAAATGTGTTTCATTGCTTCTCAGCGCAACTACTTCTGCCCCCAACCCCTGAGCTTCTTGGAGCCCGCCATAAATGCCTTGGCCGCAAAGCGGGCGCCCCGGGCAGAGGCGGTGTTGCTTTCGGCGAGCGAGTTCAGCTCCTCGGCGCTGGTTGCTTCAACGGGCTCCACTGAGCCGATGTCGCTTGCCTGCTCCGGGGCCAGCTCCTGCGGTTCCTCCTCGGGCGCTAGCCGCGCGTCGTCCGGAAAATCAGCAGGTAGCTCGCCCAGCTTCTCGTGCGCCTGCTTGATGAGCGCGGCGGCAAATTCCTTGCGGGCTCGGGTGGTTTCCATGACCGAGCTACCCGAGCGAATCAGCTGTTCCCCCGACTTGACCAGCAGGAACATCTGCGGGTTGCGCGCACCAATCTGCGCCACCGCAGCGATCGCGTTCAGGGGCGAAACACCTGACTGCCCCTCCTCGTGGGCAATGGGCTGATCGAGGGTCCGCAGCAGCGCGTGGATGTCGCCGCCCAAGATCTCTGTCGCCGCGTCGTCCGCGTTCTCCGGCGCCCGACCGTGCAGCAGAGCCAACGCGAAGAGGTAGGTCTTAATGCTCTGCGAGGAGCCCACGTGTGCGGCGGTACTCACGCCCTGGGCGGTTTTCTGCGTGTAGGCGGAGATATTCTGGACGACGCCCGCCTGGCTGGCCGCGCGCGTGAGGTTAGCAACGCGGGAGTTGCGGGTGGCGGCGTTAAGCGCGCCGGGAATCATGTGGTTGATTCCTGTTTCTGCTCCGCCCACCAGCACAAAGTCGCGGCTAAATTTCTGGTCGATTCGCTCCGCAATCTGGGCGGGAGTTTCTTCGGGAAATTTTCTGCGCAGGGACCTAATGCGACGAATAGCCAGGGGCTCCTGGGTTTCTTCGGGGCTCGCCTCGGGCGAAGGGTTTGAGCTCTGCGCTGTAGCGGTGCGGTCTTGGTCGGTCATGGCTTCATTGTATCTTCCCGCTCAGAAGCCGGCTTCTGAACATTAAGTCGCTAAATAAACGGCCTTTTGTTCAGAAGCCGGCTCCTGAGTAGGAAGAGTCCAAACTACCGAGCGAACTTCAGCAGCTCGGGAGCAATACCGATGTAGGTGTGCGGGGTGAGCTCTGAAAGGCGCTTTTCAGCCTCGGCAGATAGACCCAGCTCAGCCACGAATTCCTTGAGGCGGGCGGCGTCCACGCGGTGGCCGCGGGTTAGTTCCTTCAGGCGCTCGTAGGGGTTGTCCATGCCCTCAACCCCGGCGATGGCCTCGGCGCGCATCACCATTTGAATGGCCTCGGCAAGAACCTCCCAGTTCTCGTCCAGGTCGGCCGAGATAACGTCCTCGGCAACGTCCAGCCGGGCAAGACCCTTGGCAACATTAGAGATTGCCAGTACCGAGTGGCCGAAAGCCACGCCGATGTTGCGCTGAGAGGAGGAATCGGTGAGGTCGCGCTGCCAGCGGGACTGAATCAGGGTGGAGCCCAGGGTGTTCAGTAGGGAGTTGGAGATTTCCAGGTTGGCTTCGGCGTTCTCAAAGCGAATCGGGTTCACCTTGTGCGGCATGGTGGAGGAGCCGGTTGCCCCCGCCACCGGAATCTGGCGGAAGAAGCGGATGGAGATGTAGCTCCAAATGTCGGTGCAGAGGTTGTGCAGCACCTGGTTGAAGTGGGCGATGGAGGAGTAGAGCTCTGCCTGCCAGTCGTGGTTTTCAATCTGGGTGGTCAGGGGGTTCCAGTCCAGGCCCAGTCCGGTCACGAATTCTTCGGAAATCTTCAGCCAGTCGGCCTGGGGAGCGGCGGCAAAGTGGGCTGAGAAGGTGCCGGTTGCACCGTTGATTTTGCCCAGGTAGTCAGCCGATTCTACAGCCTTGACCTGGCGGCCCAAGCGGTAGGCGAAGACCGCCAGCTCCTTGCCCAGGGTTGAGGGGGTGGCGGGCTGGCCGTGGGTGCGCGAGAGCATGGGCACGTTCTTGGAGGCCTCTGCCATCTCGTTAATCTGCTCGACGAGCGCGCGGGCGGCGGGCAGCCACACGTTAGTGACGGCGTCCTTGATGCCCAGTGCGTAGGAGAGATTGTTGATGTCTTCGGAGGTGCAGCCAAAGTGAACCAGCGGCTTCAGGCGCGCCAGGCCCAGGCCCTCAAGACGGTTGCCGATGAAGTATTCGACTGCCTTCACATCGTGAACGGTTACAGCTTCGATTTCTGCCAGTTCAGCCACCGACTCCTCGGTGAAGTCGGTGACGATTGCGCGCAGACCCGCCTTCTGCTCATCGGTGAGCGGTTCGAGACCGGGGAGAACCTTGTTTTCGCAGAGGTAGATGAACCATTCAACCTCCACGTGCACGCGGTCGCGGTTAAGGGCTGCTTCGGAGAGGTAGTCAACCAGGGGTTCGGTGGCGGCCTTGTAGCGACCGTCGAGAGCGCCGAGGGCGATTCCCGCGCCGGTAAGGGAGTGGCGGCCATTGGGCAGAGTAGTGCAATTATCACGATGAGACATGCTTCTATTTTGACACGCGCGCTCGGCGGTGCCGGTGAAGTCGGCGTAACGGGGGAGTAAAACTCCCGGCGTTGCGGGCGAACCTGTGGATAAGTGCCGGGATTCCGCTCAAATCTTCCACTCAAAACCTGTGGATAACCAGATTTAATGATGTTTAATGCTCTTTTATCCACAATTTATATTTTTGCTATTTACAGCCTGATTTTAATCTCTATAGTTTTGGGTATGGACAAGAATCGCAGGAAGGAATGCGGCAATGGGTCTTGATGCGGGTGAAGTGCTGTCTGCTGTGGCCGGTCTTGGATTAGGGACGGCGGCCAGTGCAGCGGCTGCCTCGGAGCTGGTGGGCCTGGGGCAGGTGGTGCGGGAGCGTGCCTTTGCTCTTGCTCGGGAAGTAGAGGGGCTGGCCCGCCAGTCGGACTCTGCCCAGCAGGGGCTTGCAACCTGCGAAGAAATTCCATGGAAGGGGCAGGCTGCCGAGGCTTTCAGGCTGGTGGTCCATGAGCGCCAGCTTCGGCAAGGGCAGTGTTCCGAGGGTCTGAGTAATGCCGCCGAGACCGTGCGCCTGGCAGGTGAGGCTTTGGCTGCTGAACTGGATGCCCTGGCGGGGTCAATTTCTGCCGCGGGTCGAGCCGTAGATTCAGCGCTGAGACAGGCGGCGTCGTCCTTACCCGAACTCAGCGACGTCACCGACCTCTTACGCGACCACAGCGTGGTGTTTGCGCAGTCGCAGCTGGATTCGCTGATGAGCCAGCCGCTGGTCAGCTCGGTGAAGCGGGTTTTAGCCTAAAAGTTTCTGAGGGAGAGAGGGAGAAAACATGGCGGGTGTGGCTCAGAGGGAGCTGGCGATTGCCGGGGGCGGCGGGCGCCTGTATGTAGATACCGATTCGATAGAGGAGGCGGGGCTGCGCCTGACGGCCCTGGGTGAAGAAAATCTGAGCATCGGGGCTAGGCTGGCTCCGCTTGCTGCCCAGGTGGCGGCCCTGCTGGGCCTTGAAGCTACCGGCACAGGCGCCCGGGCTGCTGGCATGCTGACTGCGGCGGCAGCGGCTTGCGGTGCTCAAGGGCTGGAGCTGATGACTGTGGGCTCCAGCGCGAAAACCGCGGCTGAGACCTATGCCCAGGCAGAAGACGTTGCCAACCGCTGGCTGAACGAGCTGGCGCTGGAGGTGCCGGGAGCCTTCTACTGGCTGGCAGAGCAGTCTGCTCCGGACGGAAAAATCGGCGAGAAAATCGATGAATACACCGGGGATATTTGGCTGTCTGAGCTGACCGCTAAGGCTCTCTTTGGGTTTGGCTACTACCTAGATACGAAATTCAATGGTGAGGGCTTCGCCAAAATCCGCGCCAAGAAAGCCCTGGATAAGATAGGAATTCCGGACTCTCTGCGCGAGGGTCTGGCTGATTTTGCCTTTGACCTATCCAAACCCTGGGGCTCTTACCGGGATCTGGCGGATGATAGCGTTCGGGTGAAGAAAATCGATTCGGCAGACCGGTCATCTCGCGGTGCCCAGGCCCGCTCTGACCTAGAAAAGCAGCTAATCGATTACCCAGAAACCG
The DNA here is from genome assembly GCF_014635585.1 of Rothia aerolata. Classification (GTDB taxonomy): domain Bacteria; phylum Actinomycetota; class Actinomycetes; order Actinomycetales; family Micrococcaceae; genus Rothia; species Rothia aerolata. The sequence continues at coordinate 1,271,296 of NZ_BMDC01000001.1, read as the reverse complement.
CTCTTGACTACGCCCACAACCTCGATATTGTGGGGCAGCTGATTGAGAATAACGACCGCGAACATGCCGCTGCCGGGGACGTGATTGAATACGGCGGCATCTATTTTCAAGTGAGCCGCGATGAGCAGGGGAATATCTCTGAGGCCCGCGTCTACGTGCCCGGTACCGACATGGATAAAAAATTTCTTCCCTACTCGGGGGAAATTGCCTCGGTGGGGAGCAACCTTGAAGAAGTCAGTCATGATCCCACCACCCCGATTGAAGACAGCACTGCCTACATACAGCTACTGGATCGCGGGCTCCGTGAACTCGGGCTGGAAAACTCCGGGGTGCCCGTCTATCTTGCGGGCTTTAGTCGCGGGGGAATCGTGGTTGCTAATGCAAGTAGCAATACAGAAATGCGCTCAAAATATAACCTGCAGGGCGCCTATATTCAGGGTGCGCCGGTGGGCGATGATTCCCTGCCAGACGACATTCCCATTACCGTGGTCAGAGATCGCGGAGATACGGTTCCCAAACTTCAGGGAAACGGGCGGGAGCCTTTTCAGGCAGACAATGTGGAATATATCGACACCGACTACTTCGGTGTCACCGAAAGCGGCAGGGCTGAGGCAGCCTCTGAAGACATTGATTTCTGGGGCTCTCACGGCTCGGCAGAATACGTTGAAGCCTTGAAGGCCTCTGGCGGAGCAGAGGGTCAGCTGAGTGAGAATGACCCGCTTCAGCAGGCAGAAACCTACCTGGTTGAGGGCTCCACCTGGTCACCTTCTACCACCAATGACGACATTGCTTTTTACACCGAAACCAGCATGGCGGTGGCTGGCTACGACCTGGTGGAAACTGTCGGAGACAGACTCAAGAATCCGCTCATGCAGGCCTTGCCCGACCTGTCCGAGGATTTTGACTACAGCGATTTTTACACAGACTATATTGCCCCGCGCATAGAAGAGCACCCGAGTCTGAGATACCTCAGCCCGGGTGCTACATTCCACGGCTACCGCTATTATCTCTATGCTCAAACCGCGCGGGCCCGGGCAGAAAATGCGGCTGAATTCGCCTACATTCCGCCCGAGCCCGCTCAGTAGCTAGTAGCCAGGAGCTAGCTTATGCAGGGTACATGGGGTTGTGACCCGCGGTGACCTTTTCCGACTCTCGTACGGGGCCGGGAGCGGTGGCGCCTGCTGCCTCATCGAAGGGGGAGCCACCCAGAGCCTCGCGGCCGTGCGGGGTCAGCCAGCCGGAAAGATCCGGGCCCGCGGGCACAATCTGAGTGGGGTTAATGTCCTCGTGCACGATGTAGTAGTGTTCCTTGATCTGCTGGAAATCTACGGTATCGCCGAAGCCGGGGGTCTGGAAGAGGTCGCGGGCATAACCCCAGAGGTTGGGCATGGAGGCCAGGGTCTGGCGGCCGCACTTGAAGTGGCTGTAGTAGACGGCGTCAAAACGCACCAGGGTGGTGAAGAGGCGAATGTCAGCCTCGGTGATGTGGTCACCCATCAGGTAACGGCGAGTAGACAGGCGCTCCTCTACCCAATCCAGCGCCGTCCACAGACGTTCAAAAGCTGCCTCGTAGGTCTCCTGAGAACCGGCAAAGCCGCAGCGGTAGACTCCGTTGTTGATCTCGGTGTAGATGCGCTTCATGACGTCGCGCATCTCGTCTTCGAGTTCGGCGGGCCAGAGGTCGGGTGCGCCTTCGCGGTGGAACTGCTTCCATTCCTTGGAGAAGTCCTCGGTAATCTGGGGGAAGTTGTTGGTGACTACCGCGCCGGATTCAATATCAACGATAGCGGGAACAGTGATACCGCGGGGGTAGTCGGGGAAGCGAGCAAAGTAGGCTTCCTGCAGGCGTTCGATACCCAGAACGGGGTCAACGCCGCCCTCGTCCAGGTCAAAGGTCCAGGAGCGAATATCGTGGGTGGGGCCGGGCAGGCCTACCGAGAGTACATCTTCAAGTCCCAAAAGACGGCGCGCAATCAGGGTGCGGTTTGCCCAGGGACAGGCGCGGGCGGCAACCAGGCGGTAGCGGTTCGCTTCTACGGGCCAGTAGTCGCGCTCGGCGTCATCGGCAAAAGCAGAGGGGTCTGCCACAATGCGGTCTTCGATGTAGTTGGTGTCGCGGGTGTATTCCTCACCTGCGTGAACGTAGGCGCCCTTGGTGGAGTGCTCGTTGGGGGAAGTGTTCTTGCTCATCTTGGTATCTGCCACCTTCGTCTTTGGGAAATACTCTCCTTACAGTATGAAGCATTTTCATTGAAAACGAAAGTAAAATTATTTTTATATTCAAATAAATTTAGGAAGTAAACTTCTGACCAGTCTCTTCACTGGGTGAAACGCGGTGTGGGAAGAAGGCCCCGCGCATACTAAGATGGGCGTTATGCGCAACACAGAGAAACCCCAGCCCCGCCCCGTTTTTGAGAAGCTCCCCAAGTATTCGGCAGGAAAGCCCCCGGTTGCGGTGGAGGGGCTGACCCAGTACAAACTCTCCTCCAACGAGAACCCACTGGGCCCGGTCGATGAGGTGCGGCAGGTGCTACGGGACTTTGACCAGACCCACCGCTACCCCGACTCCCTGGCAACCCGTTTGCGCACTGCCCTGGGCCAGCAGCTGGGGGTTGACCCCGAAGATATCGTGACCGGCGCCGGAAGCCTGGGGGCACTGACCCAGATTCTTGCCACCTTTGCCGGTGGCAACCCCGACGGCAGCCAGGACGAAGTGATTTACTCCTGGCGCTCCTTTGAGGCCTACCCCATCTGCGTGGGCCTGGCCGGTGCCAAGAGCGTGCAGGTTCCCAATAACTCCGATGGTTCCCACAACCTTGCTGCCATGGCAGAAGCCATTACCGAGCGCACCAAGGTGATTCTGGTCTGCACCCCCAATAACCCCACCGGCCCCGCCGTCACCGAGGCTCAGGTGCGGGACTTTCTGAATAAGGTGCCCTCTCGCGTGTTGGTGGTGCTCGATGAGGCCTACTTTGAGTTCTGTCAGGCAAGCGAAATTGAAGCCGGTACCCAGCCGCCGGTCAACGGACTCAACGTTTACCCCGACTACCGCAATGTCGTCGTCCTGCGCACCTTCTCCAAGGCGCAGGGGCTGGCGGGGTTGCGCGTGGGCTACTCGATCTCCCACCCCGAAATCACCGAACACCTGCGCGTCGGTGCTACTCCCTTTGCGGTCAGCTCCCTGGCGGAGGAGGCGGCTATTGCCTCAATCGAACACAGCGACCAGGTGATGCAGCGGGTTCAGCATCTGGTGGCAGAGCGCGAGCGCGTCAAAACTGCCCTGGAAGCCCAGGGCTGGTGGATTCCCGACTCCAAGGCAAACTTTATCTGGCTGGCCACCGGGGAACACACCCCGGCCTTTAGCGCGCTCGCCGAGGAAAATGCCCTGTCGGTGCGGGCTTTCGGCACCGAGGGCGTGCGGGTGAGTATCGGTGAAGACGAGGCGAATAGCCGGCTCATCAGAATGTGCGAGGGCTTCCCTCACAAGGCGCAACGGCCTGAGTAGGGTAGAATACGTGAGCTGTTACACCCCTTTCTTCTGGGGCAATCTCAGTGCTCAGGCATAGTCTTAAGCACAGTAAGTATTTATTCATCTGCACGGAGGGCATATGAGCACCCAGGTGGGCGCAGACCACAGCGCCGCAGAGAATCCTTTTGGCATTCCACCGCGGATTCAGCTAATGAATGAGGCGGGCGAGGTGAGCCAGCACGAGATCTTCAGTTCCTATCTTGAAGATGTGGACGGCGAGGTGCTCAAGAAGCTCTTCCGTCAGATGATGGTCACCCGCCGGGTGGATGATGAGGCTACCTCCCTGCAGCGCCAGGGCGAGATGGCCCTTTGGGCTTCCTGCCGGGGCCAGGAGGCGGCCCAGGTGGGTTCTGGTTTTGCCTATGCGCCCAACGACTATATTTTCCCCAGCTACCGCGAGCACGCCCTGGCACATACCCGCGGGGTGGATTTTGGGGAGCTGCTTCAGGTTTTCCGCGGCTCGGCCACCCTGGGCTGGGATGCCAAGAAGCACAACTTCCACGCCTACACCCTGGTACTGGCGGCGCAGGTGCCGCACGCGGTGGGCTATGCGATGGGCCTGAACTTCGACGCCGATATTGAGGAGCAGACCGGGGTGCCCCAGACCGGCCAGGGCCAGGTGACCGATCCGAGTAAGGACGGCGCGCGCCCGGCTGTTGCCGTCTACTTCGGCGACGGTTCCTCCACCGAGGGTGAGGTGCACGAGTCGATGGTCTTTGCAGCTTCCTACAACGCCCCGGTGCTCTTCTTTGTGCAGAATAACCAGTGGGCTATCTCGGTGCCCTTCTCCACCCAGTCTCGGGTGCCGGTATCTACCCGGGCGGCGGGCTACGGCTTTGAGGGCCTGCGGGTAGACGGCAACGATGTTCTGGCCGTGATTGCCGCAACCCGCTACGCGCTGGAGAAGATTCGCGCTGGCGAGGGCCCGGTTCTGATTGAGGCTGAGACCTACCGGCTCAACGCCCACACCACCGCTGATGACCCCAGCCGCTACCAGGCGCCGGAGATGCTTGAGGCGGCTCAGGCAAAAGATCCGGTGGTGCGTTTGGAGAAGTACCTGCGCCAGCAGGGTCTTGCCGATGATGACTTCTTTGAGTCGGTCAAAGCCGAGGCCGAACAGACAGCCCGGCAGACCCGCGCCAGCCTGCTGGCCTCAGAGCCGCGCGATTTGGACGAGCTGATGGGCGCCGTCTACGCTGAGCCGCACCTGCAGGTGGAGACAGACCGGGCTTTCTTCCGCGAGTACATGGACGGCTTTGAGGACTAGGGATTAGAGATGACTGTAGAGAAACTTCCGCTATCTAAGGCGATTACCCGGGCGCTGCGCTACGAGATGGTGTCTAATCCCAAGGTGGTTGTGCTCGGTGAGGATGTAGGTAAGCTCGGCGGCGTCTTCCGCGTGACCGACGGTCTTCAGGCCGAGTTCGGTCCCAAGCGAGTCATGGATTCACCTCTGGGGGAGGCCGGTATTATCGGCACCTCTATTGGTATGGCGATGCGGGGCTACCGGCCGGTACCCGAGATTCAGTTCGACGGCTTTGTCTTTCCCAGCTTCAACCAGATCACCTCGCAGCTGTCTAAGATTTATTCGCGCACCGCGGGCCAGTACCAGGTGCCGGTGACTATCCGCCTGCCCTACGGCGGTGCAGTGGGTTCCCCCGAGCACCACTCCGATTCTCCCGAGGCCTACTTTGCCCACACCCCGGGCCTGCGCGTGCTGACTCCTTCTTCAGCCCACGATGCCTACTGGATGCTGCGCAAGTCGATTGAGCATCCAGATCCGGTGATTTTCCTCGAACCTAAGCGCCGTTACTGGGCCAAGGGCGATGTGGATTTTTCCGATGAATCCTATGACCCTTTCAAGGCAGCTGTGCTGCGCGAGGGCTCAGACCTAACCCTGGTGACCTACGGACCGCTGGTTCCGGTGGCCCTAGCCGCCGCCGAGGCCGCTGTTGAAGACGGCCACGACCTTGAGGTCATTGACCTGCGCTCCATCTCGCCCATGGATACCGAGACCGTTGCCGCCTCGGTAGAGAAGACCGGCCGTCTGGTGATTGCCCAGGAGGCGCCCAGCTTCGTCTCCGTTGGCTCCGAGCTCGCCGCCGCTATTGCCGAGCGCTGTTTCTTCTCGCTGGAGGCACCGGTGCTACGCGTGGGCGGCTTCCACATGCCCTACCCCGTGCCCCGCGCCGAGAAAGAATACGTGCCCGGTATTGACCGTATTCTCGAAGCGGTTGACCGTTCCTTCACCTACTAATTTCCGCCTACAGTCCAAGGATTATTCATGGCTCAGATTTTCAAACTTCCCGATGTCGGTGAGGGCCTGACCGAGGCTGAAATTGTCTCAGTTAAGGTTGCCCCCGGCGATACTGTCTCTATCAACGACATTCTCTTTGAGGTAGAAACCGCCAAGTCCGTGGTGGAGCTGTCTTCCCCTTTTGAGGGCACGGTAGAGACCGTTCACGTGAGTGAGGGAGAGACCGTCGAGGTCGAGTCTCCGCTGGTGACGATCAGTGGAGGGCAGGACGACGCTGGTTCGGCTGAGTCTGCTCCTACCGCTGATACCGCCGCTGCCGGCTCTGCTTCGACAGGCGGGGAAAGCCAGAAGATTTTGGTGGGTAACGGACCCAGCGCAGACCCGGTCAAACGCCGCGCCCGCAAGAAGCCCGCCAAAACCGCCCCCGCGCCGTCCCCGGCACCCGCTCCGGTCAACAGTGCTCCGGTGCAGCAGAGCAGCGCCCAGCTCGAGGCCCAGCAGGAGCGCAAGCTACTGCGCGGCAGCCTGGGGGAGTCGCTGGGCGGTCTGACCGAGAAGGCCTCTGCCCTGCTGGAAGAGCGCCTGCGCAAGAATTCTTCTAGGGGCGAGGTGGCGGATAGGCCGGTAGGCTCGATTCCGCGGCGTCCTACACTGGCGAAGCCCCCGGTGCGCAAGGCGGCCCAGGATATGGGCATTGACCTGGCCCACGTAACCCCCACCGGCGGCCACGGCCAGGTGACCAAGCGTGACCTGCTCAACTACGCCGCCCACGTGCGCGATGCCGATACCTCATCGGAGGCACCCACCGCCGAGACCCCGGATTCCTTCTGGATTCCCGCCGGTGCCTGTGGCGACCGCATCGAGCGCATCAAGGTGCGCGGCGTGCGCAAGGCAACCGCTAAGGCAATGGTGAACTCGGCCTTTACCGCACCGCACGTCTCTATCTTTGTAGACGTGGATGCAAGCCGTACCATGGAGTTCGTCAAGAGGCTCAAGAAATCCCGCCACTTTGAGGGCGTGAAGGTTACCCCGCTGCTGATCCTTGCCAAGGCGGTGATTTGGGCAACCGCCCGCAACCCCCAGGTTAATGCCACCTGGACTGACTCAGAGATTCTGATTAAGCACTTCATGAATCTGGGTATTGCAGCCGCCACCCCGCGCGGTCTGATGGTTCCCAATATCAAGGATGCTCAGGATCTTTCCCTGCGCGAGCTGGCGCTTGCGCTGAACGAGCTGACCGTGCGTGCCCGTGAGGGTAAGACCCAGCCGGCAGAAATGAGCCAGGGAACCATGACCATCACCAATATCGGCGCCCTGGGCATTGATACCGGAACCCCGATTATTAACCCTGGCGAGGTTGCGATTATTGCCTTTGGCACCATTAAGCAGAAGCCCTGGGTGGTGGACGGCGAGGTAATTCCGCGCTGGGTGACCACCCTGGGTGGCTCCTTCGACCACCGCGTGGTGGACGGCGACCTCTCGGCCCGTTTTATGGCAGATGTGGCTGCGGTGCTGGAGGAACCGGCGCTGCTGCTTGACGAGTAGTGACCTGCTTGCGGGTGGGGTGTTAGGGGTTATAGGCAGATAAGTGTGTCCCGCCCCGGGCGCCTCACCCGAGAAAGTGGCAGAAAAGTGTGGCCACTAACATGTTTGGCGTTTATCGAGAATGGGTCAGTGTACTGAGTCGCCGCTTAGATTACAGACGCCGCTTCAACGACGTTTCGCCGGTAACGAACCGGCGATTTGTCGTTGAAACGGCGACTCGATAAAACAGGGTCATCTGCACGGTCTGCCATAATCACCGAGTGGCCATTTTTAGACCGTTTTCCTCCGATTTTCGGTATAAAAATGGCCTCTCGGGAAAGCTCAGCGATGACAAGGTATAGGTTTCTTCTTGCCGGGCTATCTAGGGTACAAGTGAAGTCCCCGAGTACAAGTATTGTCTTGTACTCGGGGACTTCACTTGTACCTTTGGCCTCTTCACGGGAATTTGCTTGTATCTTAGGTCTACTAACAGGAATCTATGTGTACCGAGAGCTTGTTTCAGCTCAAAATTCACGACTGGTCCATATTGCAGGTGCTGGAGTTTTGGGTGGGGGAGGACTGGGGTTAGCTTCTGGGGCTAAGTTGTGGGGCTGGTTGCCTTGTGGCTGTTGGGGTGCACTTTTCTGCCTATAACTCGGTTTTAGGTAGAGAAAAGGCACGATGGCCGCTCCTTCAGGGGAGCGGCCATCGTGCCTTAGAAATATGCATGTTCCACGGCTTAGAAAAGCTGTAAAACCTGCTTTATTAGTGTGGAACGGCTTGCCTGACATCCCCCAACGTCGTGGCAAGCACAAGGCGAGTCCCCCGACACGCCTTTCCGACTAGTTCCATTATTCCAAACCGTTACTTTCTTGTATGTCCCTAAATAAACTGACAATAAAGCAACAAATAGCCCACAGGTGTGGTTAAGCTAGAAGCGGTCTATCTCCCCGGTGGGAGAAATTTCTACCGCCGAGGGCTCGTCATCCTCTGAATTACCGTCGTGCACCAGCATCACCGCAATGGGATCGCCCACCGGGAAAGCGCGAATCGTAATTGTACCGCCGCTAGCGTCTTCGAGCATATCCACCGCCGCCGTAGTCACCGCGCGCATCACCGAGACCGGTAGCTGCTCCCCGCGCTCGTCCAAAATATCCACCTTGGCACCCCTGCGCCGGGCCTCTAAAGCGGCGTCCAAAATCTTCTGATTAACCACGTAGCGGCCGCGGATCGTATCGCGCAACTGAGCCTCGGTGAAGCGGAACTGTTTGATTTCCTCGGCGGTAACCGGCTCTGGATTATAGGCAATGCGGTGCAGCATATCCTCGGTAAGAGTGCGCACCTCGTAGACCCGCTGGGCCGCTACATCGCGGGCGCCTACCTCGGCAGCCTGCCGCAGCTCCGCGTTCTGCAAAAGGATGCGCGCCTGCCGGGCACGATGGCTCGCCTGCTCAATCTGATACTTGAAGAGGTGGGCTGCAAAAACAATCATACAGGGCACCAAAAAGAGCGCGGCAATATGGATGGTGGGTACAAAGAGCACCAGGTGCCACTTCAGCACCAGAAGAGACGAGAAAAATAGAACCGCCCAGCCTGCTGTAATGTGGTTTCGAACCACCAGCACCGAGCTGATCAAAACAATCACCATCAGCGGCAGGGTGATGTTTCTAGGATTGATGTTGTGGGGCAGGGCCGCGAGCATCATCTGCACCGTTCCCAGTGAAACTAGCAGAATCAGCGGAATCATAAAGGGCGGCAGCTGAAGGTTGCGGCTGGGGAAGAAGACCAGCAAGAAGCCCCAGCCAATCGAGGCAAGAAGGGGCACCCAGGCATAGGGCTCGGTCAGGGCAGCCGAGTTGTACCAGAGCAGAAATTCAACAAGCACGCAGCCCATGTAGAGGGCCAGGCTCACCCGGAAAAAGCCCGTGGAGTAGTAGGCACTAGACACTAGAGTTCACCCGGCCATTGAACGGTTACCCGGGTGCCGCGGTAGGGAGCTGACTTAATGGTCACTCGGCCTCCTACCTCTTCCATGCTGCGCAGCATAGAGACGCGCACACCCATGCGGCTCATATCGAGATTCTTCATGTTAAAGCCCTGGCCGTGGTCGAGCACGGTGCAGAAGATGTAGGGCTGGTCCTCGTCGGAGCGCAGGGCAGAGGCCGGGCGGCGCATCTCGGTGCGGATACTGATTTGGGTAGTGCGGGTTCCCGAATGACGCGCGGAGTTCGAGACGGCCTCGGTGACGGCGTGGGTGAAGGCGCGCGCCACGTTACTGGGAATCTCGGATTCGGGATCTGCCTTGGGTAGGTCTGATTCGTCGTTTTCTACGAAGCGTAGCCGGGAATTCCAGGGGGCAACCCCCACCGCAATCTGCTCGGTCAGCGATTGAAAGGTGGAGGGGCGGGCGGTGGTGGAGAAGCGTTCTGACTCGTCCTCAAGTACCCCAATAGCCCGCTGGGCCAGTGCCCGGGTACGGTCTGCGATGGGGCCTTCGGTGCGGCTGGCATCGAGCAGGGCGGCCATCACGTTATCGTGTACCAGCTTGTCGAACTCCTGCAGGGAGTGGGACTGGTCGCGGGAGCGGGTCAGCTGGAGCTGGGCGCTGAGAGTCTCGGCGTAGAGGTTGTCAGATTTCTCGGTGTAGTAGTAGGCCGCGCAGAAAAAGAAACCCAGCAGCAGGCAGCAGGTCAGAAGAAAGAGTCCGCGAGCCACCGCCTCGCTGTACTGAATATCCAGCCCCGAGGTCCAGGAGGAGCCCGCCACGCTGACGGCGTAGGCCAGGCCGAAACCCAGGGAATGCAGGGTGGTGCTACGCAGGCCGTCTGTAGTGATGGGCGTGATAAGTCCGTAGAGGCCGATGAGGGTGCACCAGGGCACCACTGTGGAGGCGTTTTCGGTGATAGCCAGCGGGTAGGTGAGATATGCCCCGTAGGCAATATACAGGGCGGGGGTTACGGTGGCCCGGGAGTATTCGCGGCGAATCCCGTTGTAGATGAGCCACATGCTGTTGGTGATAACCAGCAGGGCAAAGATACTGTGCCAGCTGGCAAAGTTGTAGCCGCTCATCTTGAGAGCGGGGTAGTTCTGAAAGATAAGAGCTACCCCGAAGACAGCAAAGAAAATCTCAAGAGAGCAGAACAAAACAAGGCTACTGGGCCCAGAAACCTGTCGATTGCTGGGGGACCAGGGCCTAGGAATGAGCCAGCTTGTTTTGCGGAGGGACTGTGCAAGCTCCTTAGTTGCACCTCTTGCGTGCTGCACCGGGGGAACCTCTGAGTATGAAGGGGGAAAGAAAGACGAAAAATGAATTAGAAGTAGCGCTCTGCGGTCTTAACGTCTTCCATGCTGTCTACCAGCCCGTCTTCAATAGCGCGAATGCGCAGGTCAATCTTGGTGGGTGCGGGGCGGCCAACACGGGCGTACTTTTCGCGGATACGGTCAATGTTGGTCTTGACCGCTGACTGCTTGATGCCCATGCGGCGGGCTACCTGAACCTGGGCAAAGCCCGAGGCGTAGAGGCGCAGGGTCTCCTGCTCGCGAGGTGAGAGAGCAGCTCGGGAGAACTCGTGGTCGCCGTCAATGGCCGCTGCCAGTTCTTTGGTAACAACTGCCTTGCCGTTGGCGATGTTCTGGGCTTCTTCCAGGGCGTGTTCCAGGGGCTCTGACTTACGTACCAGGCCCAGGGCACCCGACTTGAGCGCCTCGCGAATCAGGCTGGGGTTCTCGCCGATGGAGAAGATGAGAACTTTAATGCCGGCCTGGCGCAGTAGCTCAACGTTTTCTGAGGGGCGGGAGCGATCCTGTAAGGAGAGGTCGAGAAGAACCACATCGCACTCGCGCTTGACCTTGCCCAAATCTGCAGTTTTAGGGTCGCGCGGGTTGCGCCCCAGAGCCACCAGAAGTTCGCTGACCGTAGGAGATGCTGCGACAAGATCGACCCCCTCGGTCTTGTCTGCTACAGCTCGCATACCTTCGCGAACAACCTCGTGATCGTCAACGATAGCTACTAAAGTATCTGTCATTTTTCCCCCAAGTAAAAGCAGATGTACCCCTTTCGCCGAGGTTGTTGAGTCAGCGAACGAGGTCTGGTGTATTTATTTAAATTTTTGATGAAACTTGTTCAAGTGATTGTCATTTTAGCTTGAAGTCTCCCATAATTTTTCTTCAAGCTGAGAAATGACCTTAAAAAGGCCACACCAGATAATGACACTTTGCCCCAGTCTCGGCAAGCTGGTTGCTGAGATGTCGATGATAATTCTGGTTACACCCTGTAGTTTTCAGGCGGTAGCGCCTGTGACTTTGCGAGTTTGCGGTGGTAGCGGGTGCCCAGGGCAGAACCGCAGAGGCTGCCGATGAGGGCCAGCACCAGCAGTACCAGCACTCCGGGCAGGTCGGTGATAACACCGCGGGCAAAGAGGTTCTGTAGACCCAGCTGGGGCACCCCGGTGGCAATCTGGCCAGCCACTGTGAGTGTTATCAGGGTTGAGACAATAATGGCCAGCAGGTGCCACAGCCACACACCCAGCCCCTGCTTGAGCGGAGCAAGCCGGGCCATGCGCGCCGCGGCATAGCCGCCCAGGGCAAAGCTGAGAAGATAGAAGAGGCCGGCGAGAATGAGCCAGAGTCCTGGCCCCGCGGTGCTGCCGGTTAGCGGATGAATCAGTTGGTCAAAGCCCTCCTGAAAACTGCCGAAGGAGGGAATTCCCACCAGGCCGGACAGTCCGGCCAGCGCGTAGCTGCTGAGGTTCACCAGGCTGTAGGCAACCAGCCAGCCCAGAAGGGCCGGAAGAAACTGAATGCGGGCGTAGTTTTTGCCGGAGTAGGACGCCGCGTGGTCGGCCGGCATGGAGTAGGTGGCAGGCTGCCCGGTATAGTTCGGTGCCGCCGGATTCGGGGTAGGGGCGCTGGCCGGTCGGTTCTGGTGGGGAACCTGCTGGGGTTCCGGCTGCCGATAGGTCAGCGGCTCGGTGGGATCCTGGGCTACCCGCCGCGGCCTGGTGGCAGAAATTTCGGTGGGGGAGCGCTGATCCTGCGGGCTGAGCACGCGGGTGGGGCCGGCGTCGTCCTCATCCTGCTCCTCATCAAACGCGAAGTCCCAGGCATCCAGTGCCTCTGTGCGGTCTGAATCGGGCGACTCAGAACCAAAACGGCGAGTTGAATCCATGACCTAGCCCCTAACGCATCCTAGAAAAGTACATAGCTGATGGCCTAACGATCCCAGAGGGCCATTGCCCCAATAATGAGTGCGCCCAGTAGGCAGGCAACCAGGCCCACCGCAATCATGCGGCGAATAATCTGGTGGATGAGCTCGCGAATTTCTTCTTCGCTGGGCGGGGGTAACTGTTTGTAAGCCATGGCTTTAGTATGTCAGGTGGGTATTCATGGCACAATCGTGTGTATGCACAATGCCCAGAATCAAGCCTCAGCTGAAGAAACTTGGCCGCTGCAAAACCGGCTCTGGACCAAGAATTACACCGAAAAAACTCAGAATGTACTGAGTCTGCCAGAGACCTCTCTGAGCCACCTGATGGAGCAGGCGGTGCGGGAAGTACCGCACAAGATTGCTCTGCAATTCTTCGGTGCCACCACCACCTACGCTGAACTGGGCGAGCAAATCCAGCGCGTTGCAGAGGGGCTGCGTAAGGCGGGAGTCAATGCGGGCGACCGCGTTGCCATTATTCTGCCCAACTGCCCCCAGCATATTGTTGCTTTCTACGCGGTGGCGCGCCTGGGCGCTGTGGTGGTAGAGCACAACCCGCTCTACACTTCAGCCGAGCTGCGCCATATGTTTGAGGATCACCGCGCCAAGGTGGCGATTGTCTGGGATAAGGCGGCTGAGCACGTGACCAGCCTGCCGGCAGACGTTCGCCCGCAGGCCATCTTTGCGGTGAACATGATCGAGGCCATGCCCCTGCACATGCGCACCGCCCTAAATCTACCCCTGCGGTCGATGAAGAAGTCCCGCGAGAAGCTGGAAGGTCACGCCCGCGGAACCAAGAGCTGGAAGTCCCTGCTGAAAAACGAGCCGATTGACCCCAACCACCACCGGCCCACCGCCCACGACCAGGCGCTGATGCTCTACACCTCGGGCACCACCGGCACGCCCAAGGGGGTTATGCTCACCCACCGTAACCTTGAGGCCAACGCCCGCATGGGGGAGGAGTGGATTCAGCCCAGCGACGATGAAGTATTTTACTCGGTGCTTCCCCTCTTCCACGCCTACGGTATGACTTTGGGGTTGACCATCGCGGTGCTCTGCCAGGCCCGCCTGGTTATATTCCCCACCGTGGATATTGACCTGATTCTCAAGGCCATGAAGAAGGTGATGCCCACCCTTCTTCCCGCTGTTCCGCCGGTTTACCGCCGCCTGCTAGACACCGCTGAAGAGCGCGGAATCTCGATCAAAGGTATTCGCTACGCGGTCTCCGGTGCCATGAACCTGCCGCCCGAATTGGTGGCTGAGTGGGAGGAGAAGTCGGGAGGCTACCTGGTAGAGGGCTACGGCCTAACTGAGTGCGCGCCCCTGGTTTCGTGCAATCCGCTCAATGACACCCGCCGGGCAGGGTCCATCGGTATTCCCTTCCCCGATACCGACCTGCGCATTGTTGACCCAGAAACCGGCCAAGATGTGCCCCTGGGGGAGGAGGGCGAGCTCTGGGTGCGCGGCCCCCAGCGCTTCAAGGGTTACTACAAGCGTGAAGAAGAGACCCGCGCCTCCATCACCCCCGAGGGCTGGCTGCGCACCGGCGACATCGTCAAGATGGACGAAGACTACTTCCTCTACGTGGTAGACCGCATTAAAGAAGTCATTATTACCGGTGGCTTCAACGTCTCGCCCAGCGAGGTGGAGGTGGCGCTGCGGCGTCATGACTCCGTTGCGGACGCCGCGGTGGTGGGTCTGCCGCGCGAGGGCGGCGGAGAGATGGTGGTGGCTGCGGTGATTGCCGCCGAGGGCTACGCCATTGACGAGGCGGAACTGCGCGAGCACTGCTACAGCGAAATCACCCGCTACAAGGTGCCCCGCCGAATTTTTGAGGTTCAGGACTTCCCCCGCTCGATGCTGGGCAAGACCCTGCGCCGGCAGGTGCGCCTGCAACTGGAGGAAAAATACGGCAAACAGTAGTATTACGAATTGTTACATTGTGACGCCGTGTGCCGTTAAAAATGCCTTATAACTACTCATTTTTAGCGGCACATGGCGTCTGCTTTTCTGCCGTGTTTGAATTGAAGCAATCACTTTGTAACGGCTCCGATCGGGGCCGGAACAGCTCACATTTTGTATGACAGAAAGATTCATAGCCGTGAAGAAATTCGTTGCCTCTCTCGCAGTACTGCCCCTTGCCTTTGGCCTGGCTGCATGTGGTTCAAACTCCTCCGAGCAGGGAGCCGCATCCGGTGAGTCCGGCGACCCCATCACCATCGGTGTTGTGGGCGCAGACGCTGTACACGATGCTTTCGTAGAAGAGGCAAAGGCCGAGGGCATTGAGGTGGAGATTCAGGATCTCTCCGACTACAACCAGCCCAACCCCGCTCTGGAAAACGGCGACATTGACATCAACTGGTTCCAGCACATCGACTACCTGGCTAACTACAACAACTCCAACGGCGGAGACATTGCTGTGCTGGGTGGAACCGAAATTTACCCCCTGGGTCTCTACTCTGAGAAGTACGATTCGGTAGATCAGATTGGTGAGGGCGAGACCATCGCAATCCCCAATGACCCCACCAACTCGGTGCGCGCCCTGCTGGTGCTTGAGGGCAACGACCTGATTTCCTTCAAGGATCCCAACGTTCAGTACCCTACCGTGGATGACATCGATACCGAAAACTCCAAGGTTGAGGTTGTAGCCGTTGACGCAACCCAGGCTGCCCTCTCCCTGGGCGAGAACGCTGGCTCTGTCATCAACAACGACTTCCTGGCTGACGCCGGCCTGGAGGCAACTGACGCCATTGCTGTGGACGACGCCTCCTCCGACGCCGCTAAGAAGTACGCCAACGTCTTTGCCGTACAGCCCGAAGATCTCGACAACGAGACCTACAAGAAGCTTGTAGAGGTCTTCCACTCCGACGCTGTACAGCAGGCTGTCTCCGACAACACCCAGGGTACCGCCATTGAGGTGAACGACTCCCAGGAGGAGCTGAACAAGATTCTCGACGAGACCGAGAAGGCCCTGCAGGAACAGCAGTAACAACACTCACGCACAGAAGCGGTAGCCGTACCCCTGCCCGCCTGATACCTTGAAAACTCACGGTGTCAGCGGCAGACCCAGCGGTTACCGCTTTTATGCCGTCTATGCCTACTACGTCAAAAGCACGAAAGCATACTATGAGCTCAGAAATAGCTAAGGCCTCGCAGCCGGTTTCCCAAGACATGGTGGTTCTTGAAAACGTCACCAAAGAATTCAAGACCGGTAAAAAGACCTTTGCCGCGGTCGATGATGTTTCGCTGACCATCAAACGCGGAGAAATTTTCGCTATCATCGGCTACTCTGGCGCCGGTAAATCAACCCTGGTGCGCCTGATTAACGGTCTGGAAACCACCACCTCGGGAACCCTGACCGTAGACGGCCGCACCATCTCGGGCCAGCGGGAATCAGCCTTGCGCGAGGCACGCCATAACATTGGCATGATCTTCCAGCAGTTCAACCTGATGAACTCCCGTACCGTTGCCAGCAACGTAGAATTTCCGCTCAAGGTAGCGGGCTGGGACAAGGCAAAGCGCCGCGCCCGCGTGCAGGAAATGCTGGAGTTCGTGGGCCTGGCAGACAAGGCGAAGAGCTACCCAGACCAGCTCTCTGGCGGCCAGAAGCAGCGCGTGGGCATTGCACGTGCGCTCGCCACCTCGCCGTCCTTGCTCCTGGCTGACGAATCCACCTCAGCGCTCGACCCCGAGACCACCTCAGAGGTGCTTTCCCTGCTGAAGAAGGTCAATGCTGAGCTCGGTATTACCGTGGTGGTTATTACCCACGAGATGGACGTCGTCTCCTCCATCGCAGACCGCGTGGCGGTCATGGAAAAGGGCAGGGTCGTGGAACTGGGCAATGTCTACGACGTTTTCTCTGCCCCGCAGACCGAGGTGGCCCAGCGCTTTGTGGCAACCACCGTCAAGCAGGCGCCGTCCAAAGACGAAGCAGCAGAGCTCAAGGCCCGCCACCGCGGCTACCTGGTCAATATCGAAATTACCGAGGGCAACCAGGGTATCGGCAAGGTGCTCTCTTACCTGGGCAACCGAGGCGTGCAATTCAACATCGTGCAGGGCGGCTTGGAAACCCTACAGGGTAAGTCCTACGGCAACCTGACCCTTGAACTCATCGGCGAAGTCACCAGCGTAGACGCCGTCATTGCCGAACTCGGCACCGTAACCCGCGTGAAAGAGGTGCGTTCATGAACACCACCGGCAAGCTCGTAGCAGTCAACGAAATCAACTGGGAGACTTTCTTACCCGGTAAGCTCTGGCCCGCTATTCTCGACACCGTCTACATGGTGGCGGTGACCATGGTGATTGCAGGTTTCATCGGTCTGGTGATCGGCGGCCTGCTCTACACCACCCGCCAGGGCAACATTCTGGCCAACCGCCCGGTGAACTTCATTCTCAACGTCATCGTCAACGTGGTTCGCCCCATCCCCTTCATCATCCTTCTGGCGGCCCTGGGCCCCTGGACCGTTGCCGTCGTCGGCACCCGCCTGGGCACCAACGCAGCCATTTTCGCCATGTGCTTCGCGGCGGTCTTTGCCATTGCCCGCATCGTGGAGCAGAACCTGGTCTCCATTGACCCCGGCGTGATTGAGGCAGCCCGCTCCATGGGCGCGTCAAAGGCGCGGATTCTCTTCTCGGTGATGATTCCCGAGGCGCTGGGCCCCCTGATTCTCGGCTACACCTTCCTGGTAATCGGCGTGGTCGACATGTCGGCAATGGCCGGCTACGTGGGTGGCGGCGGCCTGGGCCAGGTGGCCATGGTCGATGGCTACCAGCGCTTCAACTCCTACGTGACCTGGACCGTGGTGGGCGTCATCATCATTATGGTGCAGCTGATTCAGTTCGTGGGTAACGTGCTGGCGCGGAAGGTCATGCGCCGATAAGGACGCCGCCGGGTTCGGTTCTCTTGCTGAGTTAGGTTCGCGTCGTCCGCGGGAGCCTCTAGCGCCTGATTCCCTCAACGCCGCCGCAAGCCCTAGGGGCTTGGGGCGGCGTTTCAGTCCATACGGCGCGTCGAGGCCTCCCGCGTTCCGCCGCTAGTTGCGCCGCGAGCATGGGACAGGGCGAACGCGGCAGCGCCGTATGGACTGAGCCCCGCCCACGATCGCTCAGCGATCGCGGGCGGGGCGAGGGAATCAGGCGCAGAGCGTTTGCCCTGGCCCCAGCACAGCCACTATCGGCGAACCTAGCGCCCGCTAATCCAGCTGGAGTCGTAGAAGTCGTCGTCCCCATGCTTGATTCCGCGGGAGAGGTCTTTTTCTAGCTGGCGCTCGGCATAGTCGGTGGGGCGGATAATCGACTCGTCGTGGTCTTCGGGCGTGTAGACCGCCAGGGCAAAGATGCCGTAGAAGAGGGCAGCCATGAGCCACAGTAGCAGAGTGATTTCTGTCCACATGGCAACGTGGCTGCGCATCAGGTTCTCGTCTTCGGGCGCGAAGAGGTAGGGAACCACCGCAATGGCGATAATGGCTGAGGCAACCCCTAAGAGCACCAGGGAGTGCGGGAACCAGAACCACTTGGCTTTCTTGTTTTTGGCAACCGGCGCCTGGCCGGGAACCCGCAGGGAAGCGAAGCGGCGGCGTCGTACGGCAATCAGCAGAAAGAGCCCCACCAGCACCACCAGCAGACCTGCCCCGGCAAGGAGCAGGTGGCCGGTGAAGAGGGGCACCAGGGTGCAGAGCAGGCCCACCACAAAGAGGGTGAAACTGAGCCCAAAATACATGCGAACCCGGGCGGCTACCGCCCGGTGGGCAGGTACCGTATAGCCGGGCTCGCCCTCAGCGGGGGCGGGATCCTGAAAGAAAGCGCTGTAGTAGGCGCGATCCTGCTCGCTCATATCTTCAAAGCGGAGCCCGAATCGATTGTTGTTGCGCTTGGTCATTCTCTTCCCACCGCCTCTTTATGCTTGGTTTTCCTTATACATGGTGAGCCAGGTGTCGAGCTGAGCGTGGAGCTGGGAATCCTCAAAAGAGGTGAAGTAGCCATTGCCCTGCGGTGCGTTTTCGGGGGTCTGGGTAAAGACCATGGTCACCGTGCCCGCGCTCTGGGCGGCCTTGACTCCGGTACCGGAATCTTCAAAGGTCAGGGCGCGCTCGGGGGTTCCGCCCAGGCGCTGAACAGCCTCGGTGTACATATCGGGGGCGGGTTTGGGGTTATCGACGTCGTTGGCGCCCACCCAGGTGCGCAGGTAGGGTGCATATCCGTAGTGGTTGAGCTTGTGGGTGAGCAGCTTGCTCGATGAATTTGAGGCGACCGCTACGGGGAGAACCTCGGAGATTTTTTGCATGACCTCAAGGGCACCGGGAATCAGCTCGACACCTTCGCCGGCAACGCTGGCCTCCCTGGCGTTAATTTCCTCAAGAACGTGCTGATAGTGGTTCTCGAAGGTCTCGTTCTCTGGAACGGTCAGCTCGGCGAGAACCTGGGCAACTGCCTGGGCGGTGGAACCGGTCAGTTCCTCTTCAAGCTCGTCTGTCATGGTGGCGCCGTACTTGGCAAAGATTTGCTTTTGGTAGGCGTTCCAGCGGGTTTCGGAGTCGATGAGAATTCCATCGCAGTCGAAGACCACGCAGGTGGGGTACCAATCGTCAGATACGGTAGTGGTGAACATATGTCTATTCTTTCATAGACGTGGGGCCCGTGCTGGGCGGGCGTAAGATACTACCCGGTCAGTAGGTGTGCCCAAGCTCCCGTTCGTCTGAGGCGGGGGAGCGGGGGTGGCTTTGAGATGATGGATGTATGACTGATTCTGCTTCTTCTGATCTTGCTAACCATCCCGAGCAGGCCCGCCTGGTGCTGGTGCGCCACGGCCAGACCGACTGGAATCTTCAGCGCAGGTTCCAGGGCCAGGAGGACATTCCCCTCAACGACACCGGCAGGGAACAGGCAGAAGAAGCGGCGCAGAACCTTGAGAATTTTGCCGGTCTGGTGCGCGAGGAAAACAGCGGTTTTTCCTGGGACTCCGTGGTGACCTCCCCGCTGTCTCGCGCCTATGAGACCGGTTCGATTATCGCCAAACACCTGGGCCTTGAGGTGGAGGGAACCTACGAGGGTATGCAGGAGCGTAGCTTCGGCTCTGCCGAGGGCGTGCAGGTGACCCCCGATAACTGGCAAAATATTGAAGAGATTTTTGAGGGGATTGAGCCTCTTGAGAACCTGCGGAAGCGCGGTATTGCGGCGCTGAACACCGCCCTTGAAGAGCATGCGGGGCAGAATTTGATTGTGGTGGCCCACGGAATGTGGATTTCGCAGGTGCTAACCGAGCTCACCGGTGAGGAAGTGCCGATTCCTCCCAACGCCGCGGTGACTGAAGTGCGGCTGGATTTGCTCAAGCACAGTAACGAAGGAGTCTAAGGCATGGCTGAGAAGATTGACCTAACCGGTTCGCTGACCCTGATTCGCCACGGGCAGACCGACTGGAACAAGAACCACCTGATGCAGGGCTCCTCCGATATTCCGCTCAATGATCGCGGGCGCCAGCAGGCGGTTGAGACCGGCGATAAGCTGGCAGACTTGGGCTTGGGCTTTGACGTTTTGGTTTCTTCACCGCTGTCTCGGGCCAGGGAGACCGCCGAGATTGTGGGCTCCCGCCTGGGCCTGGAGCTGACTGCTACCTATGAGGGTCTGGTGGAGCGCCACTACGGTGAGGCTGAGGGCTTGGACATCCCCGAAGAGGCCCGCCGTGCCCCTGATGCTTTCTACCAGGGTGTGGAGTCTGAGCGCAGCGTCTATGTGCGCGGTGTGCAGACCCTGCGCGAGATTGTGCTAGCCTACCCCGGCCAGCGCATTATCGCCGTCTCCCACGGTTCCCTGATTCGCCGTGTGCTGTCTGCCTCCAACGGCAGGGAGTGGGCTACCCCGGTGCCCAACGCCGCCCCGCTGGAGATTCCCCTGGAGGGCCTTTTCGCCTGGCGGGAGGAAGATGAGCCGCTGCTGGTGGGTAAGCCCTAGGTGGCCTCGGTTCTTTTTCAGGACGCCGCTGCCGCAGCTCGAACGCGCAGGGCGGCGCGCGCCGTCCTTAGTCTCTACTGCCTGCTCGTAGCCGCGGTGGTACTCTGGCCCGTTCACGTGGACGCCAATGCCGGAGGGGAGAGCCTGAGGCTGCTCTTGGAGACCGGTCACGCGGTGGGGTGGCTACCTGCCTGGTTCGGCTATAACCAGGTGGAATGGCTCTCTAACGTGGTAATGTTCGTTCCCCTGGGTCTGTTACTCACCCTGCTTCTTCCTGCCCGCAGGCGCTTTGGGGCGGTAGTGATTTCTGCGCTGGCCACCTGCGTGATTGAGACGGTTCAGCTGCTGCTACCGGGCCGCACGTCGTCGCTGTGGGATATTTTTGCAAATTCCCTGGGTGGATTGTTGGGTTGGGGTCTGGGAATCCTGCTGATTCATTGTGTAGCTGTGCGATTGCGTGCAAAAACACCTGTGAAATAACACAAAAAACCACGGTTTTTCGCGCTTTGAGGGCGGTTTACATTGACGAAACAACACAAACCCACATAAAATCAAATGCGCAAGGCTAGTATGCAAACCATCCCACATAGACCTAGGTGATGTGCCCTTATGTTCGCTGAAGAACGTCGCGCTGAAATAGCGAAACTAGTAGCGTCTGCTCGTAGAGTAAATGGCGCTGAATTGGCGCGCCGCTATGAGGTCACCATGGAGACCGTGCGCCGTGACCTGGCGGCTCTGGAAGCTGAAGGCAAGCTTCGTCGCGTGCACGGCGGTGCTGTGACTGTTGAACAGTCTACTTCTGTGGAGTCTTCGATTGCTCTGCGCCAAAACATGAACACCCCCGAGAAGCAGCGTATTGCCCTGGCGGCCTACGAGCTCTTGCGGGATTCCGACGTCGGGGCTGTGGTTCTCGACGCCGGTACCACCATTGAGATTCTGGCAGACCGTATTGCCGCTGATAACTTCAGCCTCAAATCCGGCGCCGACCGTCTGGTTATTACCCACGCCCTCCACATCGCGGTGAAGCTGGCTGAGGCAGACGGCATTGTGCTGGATTTAGTGGGCGGCCAGGTGCGCAAGATGACCTGGGCGGCTATCGGCGCTCGTTCGGCTGAACACTACGCCTCAATCCGCCCTGATATTGCCTTTATCGGTGTCAATGGACTCGACGCTGAGTTCGGTCTGAGCACTCCCGGGCTCAACGAGGCAATTGTAAAAACCGCCATTGTTAAGTCTGCTCGTCGTGTGGTTTTGCTCTGCGACTCGGCAAAGTTTGGGCGTGAGTCTCTGGTGCGGTTTGCCGGCCTGGAAGATGTAGACGCCATTATTACTGACAAGGCCCCCGAGGGCGACCTCGCGGCGGCGCTTGAAGAATCTAACGTAGAGGTATTGATCGCATGATTGTGACACTAACGGCTAATCCCAGTATGGACCGCACGGTGGAGCTCCCCGGGGAGCTCAAGCGCGGTGCCGTGATCCGCGCTGAACGGGCGGTTCAGGATCCCGGTGGTAAGGGTGTCAACATCGCGCGTGCGCTGAAGGTCTCTGACTTTGAGACCGTGGCGGTTCTGCCCGGTGACGACGAGGACGCGGTGCTGACCAGCCTGCGCGAAGAGGGCGTTGCCTTCACCAACATGCCCATCGGTTCCCCGATTCGCTCTAACATCACCGTGGTGGAGCCCGATGGAACCACCACCAAGCTCAACGCTCCCGGTGAACCCCTCAATGATGTTGCCCAGCAGCAGCTGACCCGCCTGCTCATTCAGGAGACCCAGAGCGCTTCCTGGCTGGTGCTGGCTGGCTCCCTGCCTCCCGGCGTGCAGAGCGACTACTACTCGGTGGTCTCCCGCGCTATCCGCGAGGCCCAGGGAGAGAACGCGCCGCTGATTGCCGTGGACACCTCGGGCAACGCCCTGCGCGACGCCGTCAATGGCCAGGACGGCATGCCCAACCTGATTAAGCCCAACTCCGAGGAGCTCGCCGAGCTGGTGGGCCGCCCCGACGAGTGGCAGGAGCTTGAGGGCAGCGTTGAGCAGACCGCCCGCACCGCCGCTGAGCTGGTAGAGCGCGGAATCGACGCCGTGCTGGCCACTATGGGCGGCGAGGGCGCGGTGCTGGTCACCGCCGGCGGCGCCTGGCACGCCAAGCACGCGCCGGTGAAGGTCCGCTCCACCGTAGGTGCCGGGGACTGTTCGCTGGCCGGTTACCTCATTGCCCACGAACAGGGCAAGAGCCCTGCCGAGTGCCTGGTGCAGGCGGTGGCGCACGGCTCCGCGGCGGCGTCCATGCCCGGAACTCAGGTGCCCGTGCTCTCGGCAACCACCCCCGAGGCAGTCACCCTGACCGAAATTAACCTGTAAGCTTTACGTTTTATTCGAACATTCACAAGGAGGTCGGAGCATGTCTGCTCTGATTACCGCCGAGCTTGTCTCTCTCGACAAGAATCTCGGTGACTCTCGCTTTGATGTCATTCGGCACCTGGCAGAGGCAGTAACCAACGCTGGACGCGCCACCGACGTAGAAGAGCTCTACGCCGCCGGTAAGGCCCGCGAGTCCAAGACCGACACCGGTATTCCCGGCGGCATTGCGATTCCGCACTGCCGTTCCGCAGCGGTGACCGAACCCACCCTGGCCATGGCCCGCCCCAACCCCGGCGTGGACTTTGGTGCCAAGGACGGCCCGGCAGATCTGATTTTCTTCATCGCCGCACCAGACGGCGCTGACCAGGCCCACCTGAAGATTCTTTCCACCATGGCGCGCTCGCTGATGAAGAAGTCCTTCACTAAGTCCCTGCGCGAAGCCAAGACCGAGCAGGAAGTTGTTGACCTGGTCAATAACGCCCTGGGTCTCAACGCCGACGGTACCGAGAAGACCGCCGAGCAGAAGGAAGCCGAGAAGCAGGCTGCGGCAGAGCAGTCGGCCCAGACCTCCGGTTCCTCCGTTGCAGCGGGTTCCACCGGCGCAGCTGCCGGTGCAGGAACCGCCGCCGCGGCGTCGTCCTCAGCTCCCGCCCGCAAGAAGGTGGTGGCGGTAACCTCCTGCCCCACCGGCATCGCCCACACCTATATGGCAGCAGACGCGCTGACCTACGCCGCTGAAGAACTGGGCATCGACTTCAAGGTGGAGCCCCAGGGCTCCTCCGGTGGCGATAAGCTCACCGCCCAGGATATCGCAGAGGCAGACGCTGTGGTCTTCGCCAACGGCGTGCCCGTGCGCGACCGCGGTCGCTTTGCCGGTAAGCCCTTTATCGAAGGCCCCGTCAAGCGCGGTATCGACGAACCCGCCCAGATGATTCAGGAGGCTCTGGCAGAAGCCGAGAAGCCCAACGGCAAGCGCGTTGCAGGCGTTGCCGGTGAATCAGACGAGGGAACCGTTGAGAAAACCAGCTGGGGCTCCTTCATCTACAAGGCGCTGATGACCGGCGTCTCCTACATGATTCCCTTCGTGGCCGCCGGCGGTATTATCGTGGCGCTGGGCTTCCTGCTCCAGTCCATGACCGTCAGCAACCTGGGTGAGGTTGATACCGAGTCCATTCTGGCTAACTCATCGCTGACCAACCTGGGCGACGTGCCGCTCTCCCTCTACCTGGGTGCGGCCCTCCAGTACATCGGTGGCTTTGGCCTGACCCTGATGGTCCCCGCCCTCTCCGCCTACATCGCCTACGGCCTGGCCCAGCGCCCCGGTATCGCACCGGGCTTCATCGCCGGTTCCGTTGCTGTTGGTGTTAACGGTGGCTTCCTGGGCGGTATCGTCTCCGGTCTGCTGGCCGGCCTGTGCGCCTACTGGCTCTCCCTGCCTAAGCTACCTCGCTGGCTGGCAGCTATGATGCCCGTGGTGATCACCCCTCTGGTGGCAACCCTCTTCTCAGCGGGCCTGATGTTCTTCGTTCTGGGCGGGCCCATTGCCTGGATTATGACCGGCCTGACCGACTGGCTGAACTCGATGTCCGGCACCTCCGCTGTGCTGCTGGGTATTATTCTCGGCGCCATGATGGGCTTTGACCTGGGTGGTCCCGTCAATAAGGCGGCCTATCTCTTCGCTACCACCAACCTGGCCACCGGTACCGGTGCCCAGGAGGTTATGGCAGCTGTGATGATTTCCGGTATGGTTCCCCCGCTGGCTATGGCACTTGCCACCGCGGTTCGCCCCAAGCTCTTCACCGACGCTGAGCGCCAGAACGGCAAGGCAGCCTGGCTGCTGGGTGCCTCCTTCATCTCTGAGGGCGCTATTCCCTTCGCCACCGCTGACCCGCTGCGCGTGATTCCCTCGTCGATGATCGGTGCCGCTGTGGCAGGCGCTATCTCCATGAGCTCCCACGTTACCTCCCCCGCTCCTCACGGCGGTATCTGGGTTTCGGGCCTCTCCAGCAACATCGGAATGTTCTTTGTGGCAGTGATTGTCGGCACCATCGTTTCGGCTCTGATTTACGTTATTCTCAAGTCAGCAACCACCAAGAAAGATGCTGTGAAGAAAGAAGCCACCACCAGCGACGCTTCGGTTGCCGCATAAGTTCTACGGCAACTTGAGACAAGCACCAGAATTTAGATCTCATAACTAAAGGAAGAATTCATATGACTACCTACAAGGGTGTTGGCGTTTACGCCGGCCGTGTTGTTGGCACTGTTCTTCAGATGCCCGAGCCTATCCAGGAGCCCAAGGCTGGCCTGAAGCTGGCTGAGGGTGAGACCCCCGAGGCTGCCGCAGAGCGCATTCAGTTTGCCGCAGAGGCTGTGAAGGCTGATCTGCTCAGCCGTGCAGAAAATGCTGGCCGCGACGGCAAGGCTGTGCTGAAGTCCACCTCTCAGATGGCAACCGACCGTGCCCTGCTCAAGGGCGCTAAGAAGCTGGTGGAGAAGCAGGGTCTGGCTCCCGAGCGCGCAATCTGGGAGGCCGCTTCTGACTTCGCCAAGCAGATGGAGGCCCTGGGCGGCTACATGGCTGAGCGTGTGACTGATATTCATGACGTGCGCGCCCGCATTGTTGCTGAGCTGACCGGCCAGCAGGCTCCCGGTATTCCCTTCTCCAACGAGCCTTTTATTCTGGCTGCCATTGACCTGGCACCGGCTGATACCGCTACCCTGGACCCCAAGAAGGTTATCGCCCTGATTACCTCTGACGGCGGCCCCCAGGCTCACACCGCAATTTTGGCTCGCGGCCTGGGCCTGCCCGCTATCGTTGCGGCCAATGGTGTTACCGAGATTGAGAACGGTACCGAGATCTACGTTGATTCCAACGAGGGCATTATCGATACCGAGCCCACCCTCGAACAGCGCGATGCTGCTGAGAAGTACGCTAACCGCAAGCCCCTGCCCGACTTCGACGGCAAGGGTGTTATGGCAGACGGAACCTCCGTGCCCCTCTACGCTAACGTTGGCGACGGCAAGTCCGCTGAGAAGGCAGCCGGCCTCAATGCAGAGGGCGTTGGTCTGCTGCGCACCGAGTTCGGCTTCCTGGGCAACGACACCGAGCCCACCGTGGAAACCCAGGCTGAGACCTACAAGTCGGTCTTTGACGCTTTCCCCGGCCAGCACATTGTGGTTCGTACCCTGGACGCCGGTGCTGATAAGCCCCTGCCCTTCCTGAACGTCAAGGAAGAAGAGAACCCCGCTCTGGGTGTTCGCGGTTTCCGTACCGACTGGACTGTGCCCGGCGTGCTGACCCGCCAGCTGGAGGCAATCAAGAAGGCAGCCGAGGGCTCCGAGGCAGACATCTGGGTGATGGCCCCCATGATCTCCACTACCTCCGAGGCTCGCAACTTCAAGAACATGCTCGATGAGGTTGGCATTGAAACTCGCGGCGTGATGGTTGAGACTCCCGCGGCAGCTGTGAACGCCGAGGCAATCCTGGGCGAGGTGGACTTCGTCTCCATCGGTACCAACGACCTCACCCAGTACACCATGGCAGCAGACCGCCTGCTGGGCGACCTGGCGCACCTGAACAACCCCTGGCAGCCCGCCGTCCTGAAGATGATTAAGCTGACCGTCGACGGCGCTCGTAAGGCTTCGATCACCGCGGGCAAGAAGAAGTACGTTTCTGTCTGTGGTGAGGCAGCCGCTGACCCTGCTCTGGCAGTGGTTCTGGTTGGTCTGGGTGTTGATACCCTCTCCATGAATGCTGGCGCAATTGCCGCTGTTTCGGCAGTGCTGAAGTCAGTGACCAAGGAGAAGGCACAGCAGATTGCTGTGAAGGCTCTCTCCCAGATTTCCTCGGCAGAGGCAAAGGCGGCAGCCCGTGAAGAGCTGCCCATTCTGGATGAGCTCGGCCTCTAGCCTGTGGGCCAATAAGAAATTAGCAAACAGCTGGTTTGGTGCCTAAAAAGGTACCTTATCTGCTTTAGACTTTAGAGTGGAAGAAAATTTCCACACTCTTATTCAAGGAGAATCATCATGGCAGAACGTATTGCCACCATCGCAAGCCGCGTTGGCCTGCACGCACGCCCCGCAGCTATCTTCGCTGAAGCAGCTGGCGACCTGCCCGTTGAGGTT
This sequence comes from Rothia aerolata, assembly GCF_014635585.1. Classification (GTDB taxonomy): domain Bacteria; phylum Actinomycetota; class Actinomycetes; order Actinomycetales; family Micrococcaceae; genus Rothia; species Rothia aerolata. The sequence continues at coordinate 1,244,351 of NZ_BMDC01000001.1, read as the reverse complement.
ACTATTGCAGCTGAGGGCGAGCCCGCAGATGAGGCAATGGATGCAGCTTCAATCCTGTCTCTGATGTCACTGGGTGCTAAGCACGGTGACCGCGTTGTTCTTCGCGCAGAAGGCGACGGCGCTGAGGAAGCTCTTGACTCCCTGGTCAAGATCCTCGAGACCGATCACGACGCTGAGTAAGACTCTTAGCTCATAGGTTTCACAGAGGCCCCGCACCCTTGATGGGTGGCGGGGCCTTTGCGCGTTTAACGATCTAGGTCGGTACACATTGAGAGCCCAGTACATTTGTATATGTGTACTGGGCTCTGAATGTGTACCGAACTGCGCCGGTGTGAACTGAAGGTTCCCCCTGAGCCAATACTCACGCGGGTGCCTGCTGTAAACAGCAGGCCTATCTCGTTAGACTAAATGGAAGAGTAAAAACTAGATGCACTGCCCCCGGCGGCGCATGGTGAAAGTTGAGGCCCTTGCGAGAATTTAAAGCACGTTTTGCTACCGAAGCAGAGATTGCCCACTGGGATGACCACGTGATTGCCAACCCCAATGGCGGTAACCTGTTGCAGTCGGCGTCCTTCGCCTCCGTTAAGGCTAAGCACGGCTGGGAGCCCCTCTACCTGGTGTACGAAGGTACCACCGAGCTCAACGGTGAGAGCGCGCCCTTCCTGAGCTACAACCTGATTCTTCAGAAGTCTGTGCCTGCCCTGGGCAAGGTCTGGTACATGATTAAAGGCCCTGACGTAAATAGCGCCGAGGAAATCCCCGCCATTCTTGAGGCTAACAAGGCTTTCATCGAGGAGAACAAACTGGGTGTTTTCCTGGTGAAGATTGAGCCCGATATTATTGCCGATGAGCAGACCAAGGCTTTCTTCGCTAAGACCGGTCTGGTTAAGTCTTTCAACATTCAGCCCAATGACTCCACCGCGATTCTTGCCACCGACAAGAGCGAGGAAGAGGTACTGAAGTCTCTGAGCTCCCGCGGTCGTAACGCGGTGCGCCGTTCTGCCCGCGAGGGCTGTGAGGTGAAGCGGGTTGAGCTGACCGAAGAGAACATGCGGAAGATGTATGCTCTCATGGATACCGTGGGCCAGGGCAACGCCAACGTCAACCTGCGCTCTTTCGACTACTACCGCGATTTCTGGACCACCTTTGAGAAGGCCGGCCAGGGTCGCCTCTACTTCACCTATGAGGACGGCGAGCCCTCGGTGGGTGCCTACGTGATCAACTACGGCAACAAGGGCACCTATAAGGACGGCGGCTCGAAGCCCCGCCGCAAGCAGTACGGCGATTCCCACCAGGTGCAGTGGACTGCGCTGACCGACTTGATGAAGGAATTCAATATCGTGGAATACGATTTCTGCGGTACTCCTCCGGCGGATCAGCTGAAGAATAAGGATCACCACTACTACGGTCTGGGCCTCTTCAAGACCTCCTTCACCAAGAACGTGGTGGATTTTGTGGGTGTTTGGGATCAGGTGCTCTCACCGGCTAAGTACCAGGTTTGGAACCGTCTGGCTGAGAAGGTTATGCGGGGCCTGTGGGTTCGTAAGACCGGCCAGCCTTTCTACTAAAATTCTTTGCTCACCCCGGCTCTGGCCGGGGTGGGTGCTTTCTTGCGCGCCCAAACACTACACGTTGCTTGGCGCGCTGACTACCGACGGTAACTGAGAGGGGTGAGATGATGACTGAACCGGTGAAGAACCTTCAGCAGAAGTCTTACCCCTCTGCTTTTGACTCGGCGCCGGTGGAGCCTGAGACGGCATCGGCAGATGTTTTTGGTGCCTCGAGCTCCCTGCCGCAGGCAGGTGCTGCGGGGGAGAAATCCCAGGACGAGCGCTCGCTCGGCTCATCTGCCTTTGAGCGGGGGAGCGTGGGGGAGGAGTCCTCTGCCGAGCCCGATTCCTTCGAGTCGAGCCCCTTTGAACCCAACCCCGATACCGGTCAGGCACCAGCTTTGACCACGGCTTTGCCGGTGATTTCTGTGGTGGTGCCCGAAAAAGACCGGCTGCAGGGGGTGCAACCTGCCACCTATCCTTCGGCAGACCACACCACCGCCATTCCCAAGATTTCCCGCGGGGAGCGCAGGAGAAACCACCGCTGGGTGCCTACTTCGCTGAAGTCTTTTGTGCACGCTGACCAGTCACTGACCAAGCCCATGCGCGGTATGGCGCGCCTGGCGCAGAAACAGTTTGCGGTGGCCAGCCAGCAGCGTAGAGACCGCGAAGAGTACGTGAGGGAAAAAGAACAGGCGCGCGAGATCCTCAATTTTTCGCTGCGCCTGTCTGAGACCATGTTCCACTACGGGGCAGACACGGTCGATGTTGATTCGGCGATTGTGTCTGTCTGTGCCGCCTATGGTCTGGACGACATTGAAATTGATATCACCAACCAGTCGGTGATTATTAACTATGTCTCTGATATCGATCAGATCAATGTGAAAACCCAGATGATGCGCACGGTCTCAGACTCGGATGCTCCGGGGCGGCAGGAGAAAAAGGAGGAGCGCTTTAGCCACACGGTTATGCGCGTGGTGCGCTCCTGGTCAGAGAACTACGCTGCACTCGACGATATTTATAAGCTGATCTACGACATCACAACCCGGGGTCTCTCGATGCCCAGGGCAGAGCGGCGGCTGCTACAAATCAACGAGGCGAAGAAGCCCTATTCGCCCCTGCTGATTATGCTGGCAAATATCATGACGGCCTTTGGGCTGACCATGGGCCTGGGCGGTTCGCTGGCGGCAGGGATTGCGGCGGGTTTGGTCTTTTTGGCAATTCACTTTGTCAACCAGCTCATTGCCCGCCTGAACCTGCCCAGCTTCTTCAACATGGCAGCCGGTGCCGGTGTGGTGACCTTTACCGCGATTTATATCTCTGACCCGGAATCTATCTTCGCCTCTATCGGCGTGAACGTAGCGGCTGCCCATATCGTGGCGGCGGGTCTGATTATGATGCTACCTACCTCGCGCCTGGTCTCCTCGGTGCAGGATGCCCTCAACGGTTTTCCGCTGACGGCGGCGGGCAAGGTGGTCTCCACCGGTATGTCTTTCTTGGGTATCGTGGTGGGGTTGGCCTCTGCTGTGATGGTGCTGGGCATGATTGGCACCGCAGAACTCAACATTGAAGAGACGGTTTTTGACCCGGCGAACGTGTGGGTGCACTGGATCTTTATGATGATTGCCTGCGTTGCTACCGGCATGACCTTTCAGGCTCGCTGGAAGACCCTGCTGTGGGTTGCGCTGATTTCCTCCTGCGGTATCTGGACCTACAACCTTATTCTGCTGGTTTTGGGTGCTGATTCGAGCAGGGCCGCTACCGCCGGAGCTGCCCTGGTGATTGGTCTGGCTTCTACCTACCTGGCCTACCGCCTGCACGCCCCGGCAGCTATCTTCTTTGTTCCCGGTCTGACCTTCCTGCTCCCCGGCCTCTCTATATTCCGTGGCCTGTATATGTTTACCGTGGAGACCAACTTCAACTCCACCGGTGTTCCCGGCATGGTCACGGCGGTGGGCATTGTTGTTTCTATGGCTTCGGGCGTGGTTCTGGGTAGCTACATCATGCAGAACATTATTCAGCGGGTTCTGCGCCCCCGCCGGAATTCCGCCTCCGGCTTTACCGAGACCCAGTCGATTCAGGTACTCGACCGATAGTGTGAGAACATATTTCTGAAGATTCCACGCAACCGGGTGTAGAGGGGCGAACAGTGGAGAAAAACGAGCAGGGACTCTCTCAGAGTGCCTACCCGTCTGCCTCGGCCTTTGAGCAGACCGCTCAGTACCAGCAGGTACCTTCTGCCGAGGATGACCCGCAACCTTTTGGCGCCCAGTCCACCGGCGGGCTACCTGTCGGAGCCTTTGGGGCACCCGGAACTTTACCCCGCACCTCACCGGCGCAGGCGGCCCCTGCAGCGGCGGCGTCGTCCTCAGAACCAACCAAACCGCTGGAGAAAACCAGTCTTCCCCACCCCAACGCTCTGCCAGTCGTCAGCGCTGAGGGGGCATTCGGGCCGGTAGCAGAAGATCCTTTTAGTCCGGCAGAGCCGAAGGAAGAAGACCTGGCTCCGCTGACCACCACCGTAACGCCGATTAGTGTGGCTGAGACACCCTCGACAACCGACGGTATGCAACAGGCGGCCTACCCCTCGGTAGCGCCCCAAACCTCTGGTATTCCCAAGGTGGCATATAAGCGGAAACTGGGGGCTGGCCAGGCGGTTCGCAGCTCCATTAAGTCCTTTATGCAGCCCAACCAGTCGCTGACGGTGCCCATTCGCGGCGTGGCGCGCGTGGCCCAGCGCCAGTTCACCATGGCAGCCAAGGTCAACCGTGAGCGCTTTGTGCAGAAGCAGGAGGAAGCCCGGGCGGTTCTCAACTTCACAGTGCGCCTGGCAGAGACCATGTTCCACTACGGCGCCGACACCATGGACGTCGATTCGGCGATTGTGGCGGTCTGCTCCACCTACGGTTTGGACGACGTTGAGGTAGACGTCACCAGCCAGTCGGTGCTGATTAACTATGTCTCTGACATTTCGGTGGATGAGGAGAACAAGCAGCTCTTCTCATCCTTTGGCGCCCGCACCAGCGAACGCTTTACCCACACCGTGGTGCGGGTGGTGCGCTCTAACTCAGAGAACTACTCCTCGCTTGAGGCGATTTACCGGCTGATTCACGCAATCACAGAAAAGGGTCTTGACCGTAAGGCGGCAGAGCGGCGGCTGCACGAGATTAACACCCGCCCCAAACTCTTCTCGCCGGCGGGAATTTTGGGCTTTAACCTGCTCATGGCTGTGGCCTTTACCTTCGGCGTGGGTGGCTCCTGGCGCGCGGCGATTCTTTCCTTCTTCGTCTTTATCGCGGTGCACTTTGCCATGCAGTGGGTGGGTAGACTCAAGCTGCCCAGCTTCTTTACCATGGCGGTGGGCTCGGGTGTGATTACCTCGGCGGCCATGTACGTGACCCACGAGGCCTCGGTCACCGAGGCGCTGAACTTCTATGTTTCCGGCCCCCACGTGGTGGCGGCGGGCCTGATGATGCTGTTGCCCACCGCCCGGCTGGTCTCTGCCTCCCAGGATGCGCTGACCGGCTATCCGCTGACCTCCGCCGGTAAGTTTGTGACCACCGGGGTGAGCTTTATTGGCCTGGTGGTCGGTATTGCTCTGGCGCTGACCGTGATGAGCTTCTTCGACGCGGTCAGCATGGATATTCGGCAGGCGGTCTTTAACCCGCCGCCGCTGTGGGTCAGCGTGGCGGGTATGGCCCTGGGGTCGGTGGCGGTGGTGGCCGCTGCCCAGGGTACCTGGAAGAACATGTTTTGGGTGCTGGTGGTTTCGCTCTCAGGCCAGGCGGTCTACTACGGCATGAGTGCCCTGGTAGACCAAGAGCCGGGCAAGCTCAACGTTGCCCTGGGTGCCTTCGTGGTGGGATCGGTCAGCGCTGTGCTCGCCTTTAGGCTGCACTCGCCCCAGTCGATTTTTGCGGTGCCGGGCATTATGTTCCTGCTTCCGGGTCTGACGATCTTCCGCGGCCTCTACTCGGTGGTGATCGACCCCGATCCCCTGGCCGGTATCGCCAACATTCTCGACGCTTCGGCAACCATTCTGACCCTCTCCGCCGGGGTAATTCTGGGTATATACATCACGCAGAATATAATCCAGCGCATCATAGAACGGCGCCACCCCGAAGACCAGCATCACGCCCCCACCGGTAGCTTTGAGGCCCCCATCAACCGCTAGTCGGGCGCGGGGGAGCTGAAGATTTAGGACGACGCCGCGGCGACGTCGTCCTACCCCTAGGCCAGCTGCCAGTTGACCGGCGTGACACCCTGCTGCACCAGAAGCTCATTAGCCCGGGAGAAGGGTCGGGAGCCGAAGAAACCCCGCGAAGCGGAGAGGGGCGAGGGGTGGGCAGACTCAACGCAGGGGTAGTTGCCCAGCAGGGACTTGGCATTGCGGGCGTCCCGCCCCCAGAGAATACCCACCAGGGGCTGATTGCGGGCAGCCAGTGCCTGAATGGCGCAGCTGGTAATTGTCTCCCAGCCCAGGTTCCGGTGGGAGCCGGCGTCCCCCGTGCCCACCGAGAGCACCCTGTTCATGAGCATGACGCCCTGGCGGCTCCACTGCGAAAGATCCCCGTGCTCGGGAGTCGGAATGTTCAAGTCTGACTGGAGCTCCTTATAGATATTTTGCAGGGAGCGGGGAATGGGGCGAACATCGGGCTTGACCGAGAAAGAAAGACCCATAGCGTGGCCGGGAGTGGGGTAGGGATCCTGACCGATGATGAGCACCTTGACGTTTTCCATCGGTTCTTTAAAGGCGTTGAAAATATCGTGGGCGGGCGGCAGGGTCTGGCGCCCAGCGCGGTGCTCCTCCCGCAGAAAATTCCCCATGGCCCGAATATTACTTTCGACCGGGGTAAGAGCTTCAGCCCAGTCAGGGGCCATAATCTCGGTTAGGGGCTGAGCGGGCACAATACACCTCACACGGGTTGGTGGCTTTCAAAAGTCTCTACTAAGACTAGGCTATCGAAGAGAAGAAAATCTGCTGTATCTGAGGAGGGCAATGTCTGAAGAACCCGCAGAAGGTCTGCTGGACGACCTCGAAACCGGCATTATCTCCATCGAAAAGCGCCGCTGGAAGTACCCCGGCGCCAAAGAACAGGCTATCCGCACCGAGCTGGGCCTCAGCCCCATTGCCTACTACCAGCGACTCAACACCATGATTGATAACCCGAGAATCATCGCTGTGGAACCGGCCCTGACCCGGCGCCTGCGCGAACACCGCGACCATGCCTAGATTCTTCCTTTAAACCGGCGAGACTCCCGCGCCCAACTGTGTACCCTAGAGGATGAAGATTTCCTCCCCGCTGATTAACCCCGAGAGGTAGCCTCCGTGAACTCCTTCCCCCACGATGAATTTGACGACGTTCCCGAAGACTCTCAACGTCGCGGTGCCTACCGGGGAAAAGTAGAAGATCCCAAGGCCTCTCCGCGGGGTTTCATCGGAATTTTGACCTTTGGCGGGCTGGCCCTGCTCATTGGTGCCCTCATGTTTATTTTCCAGCCGCGCACCCTCGCCCCCGACGCCTCCTCAACGAACGCCGAGAGCTCAACCAGTGCGTCGTCCTCACCCACACCCCGCGAACTCCGCGACCCCGCTGAAGTGAACGTCGAAATCTACAACGGCGGCGCCTATCCCGGCGCAGCCGCCGAAGTTGAACAGCAGCTGGAAGACGCGGGCTATCAGGTAACCGCAGCCGCCAACTGGCAGGGTGTGCCGCTGAGCCAATCGATGGTCTTCTACTCCAACGGCTACGTGAACGAGGCCAGCGAGCTGGCAGACCAGCTCAGCATTGAACTCATCGACTCAGACCCCGAGGCCTCCGCCAACCTCTACATTGTGCTGGGCCCCGACTACACCGGGGGAGCAAGCCCGAGTGGGTTGGCAGCGGAATAAGTGCTGCCAGGATGCCGACTCCCCCAACCTCCCTTAAACGCCCGCTCTGCGATTTCGCTTGCTCTTGTGTGCTCGCAGGCTCGCACCCGCTGCGCTACATCCCGATGCCAGTTGGTGGAGTCGGCATCCTTCCATCCTTCCTCCCTGTGCGCTGAGGGCGATTAAGCCTGTCAATCTCCTGTAAAAGGTTTGCGCTCTCCTAGAACAAGTGCCAAGATTGGTGTTAGCACTCTCAGTGTCTAACTGCTAAATCGCAGTGCTAGATTTAGCGGCCCACTGAAAGAGAAACAATGTACTTTCAGCCGTGAGGCGCCCCGCCCTCGTGAAGAGCGCGAGTCGGTGGAGCGTCGTCCGTCGCGGGCACAGCTGAAAGAAAAGGAATTCTTAGTCCAGGAGGGATTAAGCACAACATGGCAAAGCTGATTGCTTTTGATGAAGAAGCACGCCGCGGTCTCGAAAAGGGTCTGAACACCCTGGCAGATGCTGTCAAGGTAACCCTGGGCCCCCGCGGTCGCAACGTTGTTCTGGAGAAGGCATGGGGCGCACCCACCATCACCAACGACGGCGTCTCTATCGCTAAGGAAATCGAACTCGAAGATCCTTACGAGAAGATCGGCGCAGAACTGGTTAAGGAAGTTGCTAAGAAGACCGACGACGTCGCTGGCGACGGCACCACTACCGCAACCGTTCTGGCTCAGGCACTGGTTCGCGAAGGCCTGCGTAACGTTGCAGCCGGAGCTGACCCCCTCTCCCTGAAGCGCGGCATTGAGAAGGCAGTTGAGGCTGTTACCGCTGAACTGCTGAAGTCCGCTAAGGAAGTTGAGACCGAAGAAGAGATTGCCGCAACCGCATCTATCTCTGCTGGCGACCAGGAAATCGGTAAGCTCATTGCCGAGGCAATGGAGAAGGTCGGCAAGGAAGGTGTTATCACCGTTGAGGAGTCCAACACCTTTGGCCTGGAACTCGAACTGACCGAGGGTATGCGCTTCGACAAGGGCTTCCTCTCCGGCTACTTCGTGACCGACCCCGACCGCCAGGAAGCTGTTCTGGAGGATCCCTACATTCTGGTAGCGAACTCCAAGATTTCCAACGTTAAGGATCTCGTTCCCGTTCTTGAGAAGGTCATGCAGTCGGGTAAGCCCCTGCTGATCATTGCTGAGGACGTCGAGGGCGAGGCTCTGGCTCTGCTGGTTCTGAACAAGATGCGCGGCTCTATCAAGTCTGTAGCTGTTAAGGCTCCCGGCTTCGGTGACCGTCGCAAGGCTCAGATGGCTGATATTGCTATTCTGACCGGCGGCCAGGTTATCACCGAAGAGGTTGGCCTGTCTCTGGATCAGGCAACCATCGACCTGCTGGGCCAGGCTCGCAAGGTTGTTGTGACCAAGGACGAAACCACCATCATCGAGGGCGCTGGCGATGCCGCAGCTATCGAGGGTCGCGTGGCTCAGATTCGTGGCGAAATCGCTAACTCGGATTCCGACTACGACCGCGAGAAGCTGCAGGAGCGCCTGGCTAAGCTGGCAGGCGGCGTTGCAGTGCTCAAGGCCGGTGCGGCAACCGAGGTTGAGCTCAAGGAGCGCAAGCACCGTATTGAGGACGCCGTGCGTAACGCTAAGGCTGCCGTTGAAGAGGGCATTGTCGCCGGTGGTGGCGTTGCCCTGATTCAGGCTGGCGCTAAGGCTTTCGAGAACCTTTCCCTCGAGGGCGACGAGGCAACCGGTGCAAACATCGTGAAGGTTGCTATTGACGCTCCCCTGAAGCAGATTGCTTTCAACGCTGGCCTGGAGCCCGGTGTTGTTGCTTCTAAGGTTCGCGAGCTGCCCGTGGGCACCGGTCTGAACGCAGCAACCGGTGAGTACGAAGACCTCATGGCAGCGGGTATCAACGACCCCGTGAAGGTAACCCGCTCTGCCCTGCAGAACGCTGGTTCCATTGCAGGCCTGTTCCTGACCACCGAGGCTGTTGTGGCTGACAAGCCCGAGCCCGCCGGTGCTAACCCCGCCGCAGGCATGGACCCTGGCATGGGCGGCATGATGTAGCGAGCACACCATCGAGGTGCTTTTTGATAGGACGGCGCTCCTCGGCTTCGCGTGAACTTTCGGGTTCGTGCGGGGTGGGGGAGCGTCGTCCTTGTAAGAATGAGCGTGTACTTTTCTCCATAGAGCTTCCGCGAGGGGGCACATATCGTTCACAAAATGGCTGTTTTTGGGCGTATTTTGAATGATATGTGACCCCTCGCGGTGGGGCTAGACAGGGGCGATATGATGAGCCTTAACGGGTATACCCCGTATTTCCGTACTAAGAAGCGAGGAGAGGAAAACATGTCTCATCAAAGTATTTTTCATCGTCTAACCAGGGGTGCGCTTGCCGGAGCCGCAGGTGTTACCGCCCTGAACACCGTCACCTATCTCGATATGCTCACGCGCGGTCGCGGGGCGAGCGACGTTCCTGCCCGCATGGCTGAGAAGACGCTGGAACTGGGCGGAATCGAGATGCCCGGTGATGAGGAAACCCGGGAGAACCGCCTTGAAGCCCTCGGCGCTTTACTCGGCATTGCTGTGGGCACCGGGGTTGGTGTTTTGCACTCGGCCTCGGGCATGGCCGGTCGTCTTCCTTTTGCGGCGGAGTCTCTGCTGGTCGGAGCGGCAGCAACGGCGGCCTCGGATATTCCGATGGCTTTGACCGGGGTTTCTGATCCTAAGACCTGGGGCCTTAAAGGCTGGCTGAGCGATGCTATTCCGCATGCTGTTTATGGGGCTGTAGTTGCGGGTGTTATTCGCAAGACTCTTTGAGGGGCTTCTCTGCACGGTTAAACGCCCTGTCGGTGTTAACCCGTGCCGCAGGCATGGGTCCGACACCTGTCGGCATGATGTAATTGACTGAGTCGATTTGAGGATGGCGCTCCTCAGCTTCGCACGAATCTTTGGATTTGCGAAGGGTTGAGGAACGTTGTCTTTTCTTTTAACTTTGTCCGCTCATGACGTTCCGAAGGAACCTACAAAACGGGAGCAACTTTATCCTGTGGGGAGGTAAAGTTATTTCTAAAAATCTTGCATCACTCCAACTCCGTTCTGCGAGCTTGGATAGAAATGGAAATACTTAAAGCATGGCTCAGCAACGTCTTCAACTTACCTGGTACAACAAAGATAAAGCTCTAATACCTATCGAGTCCGGGAAGTATGGCTATACGTGGGTTGATCCTTCTGACCCTCGTTACTGCGAAACTCATACTTTGGTTTATGACGATTTTGTTGAAGGTGTGCAGTCTGAGAAGACTGAAGAGTTTTCTTATTCTGAGCGTGCTGACCTTGAGCCACAGGATGATAATCTGCTGATTCTCGGTGAGTCAGGTGATGTTCTTGAAGCACTTACTCGAGTGCCCGAGCTTGCTGAAAAATATGTGGGCAAGGTGAAGCTTATTTACATTGACCCGCCCTTCAATACCGCACAGACCTTTGCTAATTATGAAGATAATTTGGAACATTCTGTATGGCTGACCATGATGCGCGACCGTCTGCTACATATGAAGAAGCTACTTTCAGACGATGGGTCGATCTGGGTGCACCTAGATGATGTAGAAAACCACCGAATGCGGGTACTCATGGATGAAGTATTCGGTGTCGGTAACTTTATGTGTGAAGTTATCTGGGAGAAGAGAACAACCCGAGAGAATCGTTCGGTAGTTTCGGTTTCAACAGATTTTATACTCGTTTACACCAAAAAGAGAGGCGACTGGTCACGGAGCCGTAATCTTCTTATGAGAGATGGATCAGAAGGGTACATAAACCCGGATAACGATCCCCGTGGCCCTTGGACTTCTGTTCCTTTTACTGCACAGTTTAACCCTGCCGAAAATGAAAGATGGTCGCAAAGATATAGGCTCAGAACTCCTGCCGGCTTAGAGCTAGAACCTCCTGTAGGTTCTGTGTGGAGATTTACTGAACCTAGATACAATGAGCTAATAGTCGATAACAGAATCTGGTTTGGTGCTGATGGTAAAGCAGGTCCACGCCTCAAAAAGTTTCTTTTAGAGGTGCAAGGCGGTCTGGTTCCTCATACGCTATGGACAGCGTTGGAAGTTGGTACAACAGATACAGCAAAACGCGAGATTCAAGCTTTGTTTCCCAACAAGGCTGCTTTTTCCACCCCTAAACCCGAACGTCTACTCGAACGCATCATTCACATTGGCTCTAACCCCGGTGACATCGTTCTTGACGTTTTCGCAGGCTCTGGCACTACTGCCGCAGTAGCTCAGAAAATGGGGCGCCGCTGGGTAACCTGCGAGCTGGTAGAAGATACCTTCAACCGATTCACTAAAGCTCGTTTAGAGAAAGTTGTGAACGACCAAGACTCCGGTGGAATCACTCGAACTAAAGGTGAGCGTGTCGCGGCCGATAATGTTGAGTTACCCGAAGGCGTTTCAGCGGATGATGCCGCTAAATTCACTTCTGTGCTGAATAAGCTTATTGCAAATGACCCAGAGGCGAAGAAAGACCCTCGAATCAAAGCGCTCAAAGTTGCATCAAAGACTAAACGTACCAAGGAAGTTATTAACTGGCGCGGCGGCGGTGGGTTCCAGGTTGCACACCTGTCACCTTCTTGCTTTGACTACAGCCCAGATCTAAACCGTGTCATGTTAACTTCTGAAGCTACCGGGCAGACTCTGGTGGAGTCAGTAGCTGCTAATCTTGGTTTTTCGCTATTGCACTCTGAGGATGACCATACGTTCGACGCTCGGCGTGGAAATGCTCTATTGAAAGTTATTGAGGGAGTTGCAACTACTGATGTGGTGGACTCGCTGGTAAACCACATTCAGCCCGGTGAGACGATTGTTCTGGCTGCTACCACTGTGATGGATGGCGTACGTCAGCACCTGCGCCGTGTAGTGAAAGGTTCCCGAGTAGTATCCCTGCCAGACGGTGTATTTAGCTACAGCAAAGACGGTGACGAGTAATGAATACTAGACTTAACATCAGCTTTGACTCCGATATGTTGGAGTCCATTAGCTCTGAATTTGATTTGCGAGCTCCTAATAAAGAAGCACTTCGCCGGTTAATCTTTACTCTTGACGGTGATTATGACCCATCTGTAATGCAGGTACTTAACCTTGCCACGGGCGTTGGCAAGACATACCTCATGGCCGCTTTCGTGGAGTATCTGCGTCGTCAAGGGGTAGGAAACGTTGTTATCGTGACCCCGGGTAAAACAGTTCAAACCAAAACGGTACAGAACTTTACACCGGGCTCAGCTCGATACATCACCGGTTCGGCTGTTCCGCCCGAGGTCGTTACGCCGCAAGATTACTCAGCTTGGGTAGCTCGACAAAATGGAGCCGACAGGCTGGCATTTGGTAGGGAAGTACCAGCCTTGGCATTTATTTTCAATATTCAGCAACTCATTGCGCCCAAGGACGCTGATGGCGATACCCGAGGTGGAACCCAAGATGCAATCCGTCGTAAGCCACGACGGTTTGATGAAAATGCCGGAGTTCTGTTTGACTATCTTAAAAATCTGGATGATCTGGTTGTCATCGCAGATGAATCTCACTTGTACGGCTCGAGCGCAGTAGCATTCAACGCAGCTCTAAAAGAGTTAAACCCGGCAGCAGCTATTGGTTTAACGGCTTCGGTGAATAAGAAGACTGACCATGTAATTTATGAGTACCCGCTTTACCGTGCTATTCAGGATAAATACGTTAAAGCACCAGTTCTAGCTTTTCGCAAGACTGGGTACGGCACAGATGTAGCATCAGAAGAACAGCAATTGCGCGATGCCTTGCAGCTACGTTCAATCAAGCAGACATATTACGATTCTTATGCAGCAAGCCAAAACTGCAATCGTCTTAATGCAGTTGTATTCGTGGTCTGCTCCGACGTTGATCATGCGACTCAGGTTGCTGGGCTTCTTCGTACTCCCGAGTATTTTGGAAATGACGAAGCCGTTTTGCAGGTGGATTCAAAACACGAAGATGAAGCTACACAACGTAAGCTGAACGAACTTGACCTACCAGATTCACCGGTGTTTGCTGTAGTAAGTGTGAACAAACTTAAAGAAGGTTGGGACGTTAAGAATATTGCAGTTGTTGTGACTCTGCGAGCTATGGCTTCTGAGGTGCTCACCCAACAGACAATGGGCCGTGGTCTCCGTCTACCCTTTGGCCGTTACACTGGTGTGTGGCAGATTGATCAGCTCGATATTATTGCTCACCAATCTTTCACTGAACTACTTAATTCAGAGAACGTTCTTCAACAATTTGGACTGGAGGAAGCGGTTGCAGAACCTGATAAGGCTCAAGCTGAAGATGCTATTCGCAGAGCGGCAGAGAATTCTGCTGTAGGAACTGGCATGGCCTCAGGTTCTACAGATGATTCCCATCAGCAAGAAGAACGGGGCTCAGAACTTCCCGGTACTACTAGTCCAAACGCCAACATGGGTGACTCTGGAAGCCAAACAAGTGCAGTTTCTATCGGTAATGAAAATGGTGAGGTGTTTCCCGGCATTGGTGTACGCGCAATTACTGATTCCACCTCTGATACCGAACAGGAACAATCATGGGAATTAGTTTCAATTGAGAGAAACCCTGCTTTCGCTGATGTGACTTATCAGTTCCCGGTAACCTCAATTACCGTGCAACAACCTCCTATCGATCTTTCAGAGATTGGTGTTAGCCAGATAGAACAGGCTGCTCGGCGAGTTACCTCTACCGGTGATGTATTGCTACGCAAAGAGATTATTGCTGCGCTCGGTAAAAAACTGCGAGCAGAGGACCGTGAAAGTGCAGAGGTAGATTCAGTCCAGGTTGATGATGCCAGTGCTAAAGAGGCGCTCGTCAAACTTGTGATGAATATGCCCTTGGTTCCTAAAACAGAACAGACTGCTCGTTATGTAGGAACTTTCCTTGTACCGAAATTTATGCAGTCTGTGAACTTTACTGGTTGGACAGTAAAATCACTTGACTCAGCACGCGTTGAATTACACAAACTGATACAGACTTACACAGCGGAAACCCTGCGTTCTACGCGTGAAGTGCCAAGCATTCGGCCAAAGCCTTTACCTGGTGAAGGGTATGTTCTGCCTTTAGGTAAGAAGGTACATGATCAGATTGATTCTCGTGAACAGTTTGTTCGCGGTCAGGTATATCGTGGGTGGTTTAAGTCGCTGTTTGCTGAGGAATCGTTTGATTCTTATACCGGTGAATACCAGCTTGCACGTTTATTGAATACCTCACCTGGTATCGTGTGGTGGCACAGATTGCATTCGCATAATAATGCATTTGTGTACTACAACGCTAAAGACCGATATTTTCCTGATTTCGTTGCCCTTGATGCTAGCGGTGTCTACTGGATCATTGAAGGTAAAGACGAGCGTGGGCGCGATGACATTAAAGTGCAGGCTAAACGAAAAGCAGCAGAGACTCTTGTACAACGATTAGCTGCTGAAGATACCTATGAGAATCAGCACTGGGGCTACCTTATTGCCTACGAACAAGATATAGATCGTGCAGACTCTTGGGAAGACCTTAAAGCTTTCACACAGCCTGTCAGCAATTCGCTGTAATGCGCTTTAGGCGATCATTATCTTGGAAACAAAGGATAGGGGTTTGAAGACGGCGAATGATCGGTCGGAGAGTAAGAAGCATGATTCATTCCTCATTGCCAACTTTGCCGATACTGTGAATCGTCTGCGATATACATACGAGACCCATGAAAAGGCGGCTCCGAGGTATACGAACTATGAAATCGCGCGAAAGCGGATTCTCATCGTATGCACTACACTTGCGACTGGCACGTTTGTGACTTCACTTTTCGCGGTGGCTGACTCTAAATCCCCAGGCCCTGTTAGTGTTGGTCTATTTGCTGCGCTCGCAACCTTTGCAGCGTTCATCGGCGATGTGCTCGACTTTTCGCGGAAACAGCAACGGCACAATGAGGTTCCGCTGACTTAGGTGCTGGTTGTCTCTAGCCAATAGCCATAAGACAGGGGTAAACTGAGGAATTTTTAAATAAGCTTCCTAGCCTGGTTTAATCTAAGAATTTACAATGCCTGAAGAGGATAGAGATTTCTATATAAGTCAGTCTCGTTCTGTGGATTGTTTATGTTCAGGCCCATAGATTCCTCCAATTGAAGTACCATCTAATTTTTGCGAAATTTTTGTTGCAACTTCAATGACCATTGGCGCCATCCCCTCAAGATCAGACCATGTCTTTTCCAACGTCAGAACTGAGAAACTAACTGCATGCGTAACTTGTCCCAGGTAGTTACAAATGGGGGCAGCTATGCATCTAATGCCAGGAACATTCTCCTCATCATCAATTGCATACACCTTTTCTCTAACGTCTTCAAGCTCATTAATCAGTCGCTTCTTATCAACGATGGTGTTGGGAGTGAGTCGAGTTAAAGGGTGTGAATCCAAATATGATTCTACGAGTGGGAGACATCTGTAGGCAAGCAATGTTTTGCCAATGCTTGTGGAATGGAGACTTAACCTACCTCAAATTTTTGAAGGCATATAGTACGGTTTAGGAGCCCGCTCGACGCCTATATATAGAGCCTCGGTATGGTTATCAGCGCCCAAATGAACTTGACAGTCTGTCGCAAATGCTGCTTCACGCATCAGTGGCTGGGCATACGAAGAGGTATCAATCTTTTAAACACCTTGCTGGCCTAGGTCAGCGCTGCTCGCCCCGGTAGATAGTTGCCGTTTCCATCTGTTTCTGCAAACTCATGAAAGATCTGCCCTTGAGGCTCGTCAGCCTCATGGGCGCCTTGTAGAGCCGAATGAAGTTGCTCAAGCTGTAGCTTATCTCGCTTCTCCGCATAATGGGTCGACTTCAGGAGTGGCTCTAGCCGTGGATGGGAGTATAGGTACTCCGGCTTCGTCCCATTGGATAGTAGGGAAGCTTGTTTGCAGGAGGGGGGGAAAGTTGCCTTGAAATACGTGGCACGGGTGGGCAGTCCTGGTATGACGCAATCCCTGTTACATATCTCTATATGTTTACCCGCGGCTAGGGGCGGCAGCCTCGGATATTCCGATGGCTCTGACCGGGGTTTCTGACCCCAAGGTCTGTGGCCTTCAAGGCTGGCTGAGCGATGCTATTCCTCACGCAGCGTATGGGGCTGTGGTTGTGAGTGTTATTCGCAAGACTTCTGCTTAGGTAACCGCGCAAAGCCCAACCTTCAGTGCACGGATTTATAACTAGTAAGATCCCTCTCCGATTAGCTGTAGCTGGTCAGAGAGGGACCTTACTGGTTGCAACCCGCTAAACCGCCACGTCTTCTTCCAGCATGGCTGCGCGGTAGGAAAGGAGCTGGCGCTTGAGGGCGTGGGTCTTCTCCCAGGCTGCGCCCAGCAGGAGCACCACCACGGCCAGAATCATCCAGCCGGCTAGAATGCCGAAGCCCGGGCCTGACCCAGCATCGGGGAAGTACTGAATCTGGCGGATGGTCTGAATAAAGCCTGAGCCCACCCAGAAGTTGTGGAGCCAGCCAAAGAAGGCGGGCTGTAGAACAGGCTCGAATACTCCGCCGCTTGAAGTAAAGTTCAGCGCCACGAAAATTGCCGAGAAGGTCAGGGTACTCCAGCGCCGCACCAGGGGATGCAGGCCAATGGTCACTGACAGAACAATCTGCACATAGATAGCGGCAACCAGCCAGATTGCCCACTCGTGGCCTTGGAACATCTGCATGACAAAGCGGGCGAAAAGAAAATCTACGGTTGCGAGCAACAGGCCCAGGGGAACCATCAGGGCTAGACGGCGGCGGTAGGAGTAGGAATTACCGGCCACCGCAATAGCAATGCCCAGTGAATAGGCAGAAACGCTGAGAACCACCAGGAAGAAGAAGCTGTTCTGGCCCGCACTGTCGTACTCATCGAGAGACACCACTTCGCGGGTGGTCATGGGAACGTTGGCCTTTTCTGAAACGGCAGAGAAGATTCGTACCACCACGCCGTTGAGGGTCTCTGAATAGGCCGGTGCTGTCAGAAGTTCGCCTTCGGACTCGCCTGGAACATAGGCGCCGGCGACCTCCATGCGCTCAATGGCGTCTTCAGCCAGGGTCTCTGAGGGGTAGACCTTCACATCTACCTGGTCGCCCAGGGCAGTCTGTATCTGATCGGCAGCCTGAGTGGCTTCTGGGGTTTGGTCCACCACCGCAACCGGAACGTGGTGCGGCTCGGGCTGGTGAAAACCTGCCAGATAGGTGACTGTCATAAACAGACCCATCAATATAGTGGGTAATAGATGGTTTAGAAACGCACTGAGCGGTAGCTTGTCAGAAGAGGAATGGAGAGAGGTCATAACGGCGATATTAGCAGGCTACCTGTTTATTTTGGTCAAAAATACCTTAAATTTGAGGAGAATCTCATGAGCAAGAACAAGCCCGACGACGCTACCACGGCAGATTTGGCACGAGAGCTGGCGGAGTTCTCCCTGGGTCTGAGTAGGGCTCTCCGCCAGGAACAAAACCCCTCAACCGCCCTTTCGATGATGGCGGTCTCTGTTCTTTTCTCCGTCTACGAAAATCCCGGGATCACCACGGCTGAGCTTGCCAGGCAGTACCGCATGGCCCCGCAGTCCATGCGCCCATGGGTGGTTGAGTTGCTCACCAAAGAGATGATTTCTCGAACCTCTGATGACCGGGACAGGCGGGCCCACCGCCTGGCCGTTACCGACTTGGGCAGGGCCTCCCTGGCTGAGGAGAGGGAGCGGCACATGGCTACCCTGACCTCTAATATCAATCAGCACTTTCCCCTAAAAGACCAGACAAGGCTCCTCGAAGCGGTGCGGGAGCTGAAAGTGTTACTCCAGACTACGTAGTTCTCTCACGCCCCGATTTTGCTCAGAGATGTAATAGTGATGCGCACCTCGGCGAGATAGACCTGCCTAGGCGTAGAATAATAGCCGCCCAAATTCCCGAGACCAGAAAGAGCCGCCATGTCGCAGACAGCCCAAGCAACGCCGTCCCGCCCTCAGGCCTGGCTCTGGACCCTGGTCGCCTTCGCTTTCACCAGCCAGACCGCGCTGAACATGGCGCGGCCGCAGATGAGCTACAAGCTGATTGAGATGGGCGCTAACGAAACCCTGATTGGTGCGTTGACCGCCCTCTACGCGCTGGTGCCGGTTTTCCTGGCTATCTGGTTTGGCCGGTACACGCAGCGGGTTAAGAACCTGCGCCACACGGTGATGAACGGCGGCATTCTGATTGGTGTGGGCGCGGCGGTCATGGCTCTGGCCCCCAATATCACCGGCGTTGCTATAGCCAGCGTTCTTCTGGGCTTCGGCCACCTGATTTTTGTGATTGCCTCGCAGGCTTCGGTCACCCGCTACTCCACCGACGCCAGCCTCGATAAGGGTTTTGGCTGGCAGACTGCCGGTATCGCTGCGGGCCAGATGCTGGGCCCCCTGCTGGGTGGTCTGCTGCTGGGCACCAGCACCGGCGGCGACCGCATGCACCTGATTAACCTGGCCCTGTGGGTGGGGGCCGCTTTTGCTATTCTCTCGGTGCCGCTGATGCTCTGGCCGGTGCGCCTGAAAGAGATGCCCGCCCTCACCGCGGAGATTCCGATTACCTCCCAGAACCCGGTGGTTGAGCAGACTGCCACCGTGGAGATCAAGGACGACGCTCGGGCCGACTCCGCGGCGGGCGGCCGGGCGGCGTCGTCCTCCCAAAAGAAGGGCGACCAGAACCCCGGTAAAGCAACCACGGCTAAAATTCTCAAGCGGCACGGGGTGCTCTCCAACATGTTTGCCTCGCTGGGTATGCTGTCGGTGACCGATATTCTGATTTCCTTTATGCCCCTGGTGGGCGAGGCTGTTGGGGTTTCACCTGCCTGGGTTGGAGTGCTGCTGGCGATTCGGTCGGCGGCCACCATTGTCTCCCGCTTCTCACTGTCGAGTCTGGGCCGCCGCTGGAACCGCAGCCAGCTGGTGATTACCTCCCTGCTGGTAAGTTCCGTGCTGATTGCGCTGACTCCGCTGACCCTGGGCAGCGCAGTGGTTTCGGTGATTGCCATGGTAGTAGCAGGCTTCTTCGTGGGAATTGCGCAGCCGCTGACCATGACCATGGTGGTCAAAGAGGTACCCATTTCCTGGCGCTCGCCCGCGCTGGCGGTGCGGCTACTGGGCAACCGCCTGGGCCAGGTGACCATTCCGCTGGTGGCCGGTGCGGTGGCAGCGCCGGTTGGCCCTGCCGGTGCTATCTGGTTTACCTGCCTGCTGATTGGAATCTCGGGGGTAGAGAAGACCGTGAACTACCTGCGCACCGGCCCCACCACCATGGACCTTTAACCGGCTCCGGTAGAATAGTTCCCCATGCAGTGCCCTTACTTTGACGCCAACATTTGCCGCTCCTGCACCCAGATGGGTGTTCCCTACACGCAGCAGGTGCAGGCTAAGGACGCCGAGGCACGCGCACTGCTGAGCCCCTTTGGCGAGATTGACTGGCTAGAGCCGGTGGCCTCTGCTGAAGAGGGTTTTAGGAACAAGGCCAAGATTGTGGTGGCCGGTAGCGTTCAGGAGCCCACCCTGGGTATTGTCAATCCCCGTACCGGAATCGGCTCTGACCTTTCCGAGTGCGGTCTCTACGAACCCGCGCTTTCGGCCATGATGCCGGTTTTCCGCGCCCTGATTCAGCGGGCCCAGCTGACCCCCTACAACATCAAAACTCAAAAGGGGGAGCTGAAGAATATTCTGGTGACCCTCTCGCCCAACGGCGCCTCAATGGTGCGGTTTGTGTTGCGGTCTAAGAAGCTACTTGTGCCGATTCGCCGTGAGATCCAGCGTCTACAGGCTGAGATTCCGGGGCTGACGGTGGTTTCTGTCAATCTGTTGCGCGAGCCGATTGCCCTGGTAGAGGGGGCCGAGGAGATTATCCTCACCGAGGCTCAGACCCTACCCATGCAGCTGAGCGAGCTGAGTCTGCACCTGCGCCCCCAGTCTTTCTTTCAGACCAACACCGCCATTGCCGATGCCCTCTACCATCAGGGCCGGGAGTGGGTGGCGCAGGCTGCCCCGCGCAGCCTGTGGGATCTCTACTGCGGGGTGGGCGGCTTTGGTCTGCACGCGGCTACTGTGCTGGACGGCGCCGCTGAAGTCACCGGTATTGAGGTCAGTTCCGAGGCGATTGCCAGTGCGCAGCGTACGGCGGGCGAGCTCAAACTAGAGAACATGCACTTTGAAGCCGCCGACGCCACCGAGTTTGCGCTGGCGGCGGCACCGGTGGATTATCCTGAGCTGCTGGTGGTGAACCCGCCCCGTCGAGGCATAGGCGAGAAGCTGGCTGACTGGGTTCAAACCAGTGGAATTCAGACGGTGATCTATTCCAGCTGCAACGTCAGATCCCTGGCCAAAGACCTTGAGTGTATGCCCGGCTTTAGGGTGGCTAAGGCCCGGGTGCTGGATATGTTCCCCCAGACGAACCACTATGAAGTGATTACTTTGCTTGAACGCAAAAAATAGAAATGGTAGCGGGTTATTTCAATATTTAGCTTTCTCTGTGAGTAATATAATCAACAAAGCAACCGCAATTTGTGGAAGATACCTACCAAGATTAGGGGAAAAGTGAGCTCGACACCGCAAAAGCAAGACCGCCGTGTTCGCCGCACTCAGAAAGCGATTGAGCAGGCTTTTGCAGAGCTGATGGCAACCAAGGATATTAACTCCATTACCGTCAGCGAGCTGGCTGAGAAGGCCGATATTCACCGTGCCACTTTCTACTCCCACTATTCCGATATTCCCTCCCTCTACGAGACCATTCAGAAATCTGTGGTGGCGGGGCTAGAGACGATCGTTGCTCCCGACCCTGAGCGCGGTAAGAACATGAACGGCGAAGAGGTCTTTGGCATGATGGTCGATTATGTCTACGACCGCAAAGAGATCTTTAAAATGCTGCTGACCCGTTCCAGCACCCGGGAGTTTTTTGAGGAGCTCGCCCACCTGTTTGAGACTCTTTACCTGGAGATTTTCTGGAGCGACGTTACCGATGACATCACCCGCGATGACCTTCAGGTGCTGGCCAAGTACCATGTCTCAGGCTGTATTGCGGTGATTAACGACTGGGCCGAGAAGAACTTTGCCGATTCTCCCGAGCGCGTGATCCAGACCCTGGCTGTGGTTGATAGTCACTTCGATAAGCTCATGTATCGGGTGACCAAGTCTGAGACCTCAATATTTGATAGCTAAAGTTTTTTCTTTGACGAACGCCTCTACCGTCGGTTTCGCGGTAGAGGCGTTTTCAGTAGTACCGTAGAGGGGTCAGTCTTATTTGTCAGAGGAAAGGAAAACCGTGCCGGAGAATCAGCAACAGAGCACGTTTGCTCCCTTTCTTCTTTCCACCCCGCAGCACAGCGTGCGGGCTCACGGGGCAATGCAGCAGGTTGATGCTACCGAGGCGCTAGCCGTTGCCCGCCAGCGGGGCAGCGGAGTGGTGGGCCTGGTGCCCTTCCATCCAGACCGGCCTGCGCAGCTGATGGTTCCCGAGCATCTGGAAATTTCTGCACCGCTGGCCGGGAAAGAGACTCAGCTACCCCAGCCTGACTCCGTAGAGGGAATAGATAACCCCGACTTTCGCGCGGCGGTGGCGGCAGCCGTGGCGAGAATGAATGACGGCGAGCTCGATAAGGTGGTGCTCTCCCGTCTACTGTGTGCCCACTACGGGCAGGGCGCTCCCGCACCCCGGGAGATTTTCAACAATCTTCTGGTGCAGCAGCCCCGCGCCTACGTTTTCTCGGCGAAACTGCCCGGCTCCGACTCCTATCTCATGGGGGCCTCACCCGAGCTGGTCTTCAGCACCGAAAACAGCGAATTTACCACCTTCCCACTGGCCGGAACCGCCGCCCGCGAGGCAGAGATTGGCTCCACCGACGACGCTCAGATTGGTGAAGAGCTGATGCGCTCGCCCAAAGACCGCGCCGAGCACTCCACCGTGGTAGACGATATTCGTACCCGCCTGCTTCCCCTGTGCGAAGACATCGCTGTGCCCGCCGTGCCCCAGCTGGTGGCAACCCCGCAGCTGTGGCACCTGGGCACCAAGATTACCGGGCGACTCAGCGAGGGGCTGAGCTCCCTGGACGGCGCTCGGGCAATTCACCCGACCCCGGCGATTTGTGGTTTCCCCGGCGACCGGGCTCTGAAGCTGATCGAAGAGCTTGAGGACTTTGACCGCGGCTTCTTCGGCGGTCTGGTGGGCTGGATGGACTCCCGAGGCAACGGCGAATGGGCGCTGGTGCTGCGCTGTGCTGAAATCAGCTCGACGACCGCCACCCTCTTTGCCGGGGCAGGAATCATCGCTGCCTCCACCCCCGCCGGGGAGCACGCCGAGACCGGCAACAAGTTCGGCTCCTTTGGCAAGGCGCTGGGCATTACCACCCGCTAGCTTGCCTCGATAATCCTCTTGACCTCCAGCGGGGTGGTCACCGGGTGGAGCTTAAGTTCCAGCGGGCGGTCGAGCGCCACCGCAATAAAGTATTCGCCCTGCACCTGCCAGCCCACCCAGAACTCCTGGGCTTCTTGGCCGGCAAGAGTGAGGACGCCGCGGGTCGAGAAACCTGCCACGGCGGCTGGGTCGCGGGGAAAGTCTTGGGGGCTAAACTCCACCGCGTCAGGCCCGGCGACCAGGCCGTGACCGGTCGCCTTCAACACCGCCTCTTTGCCGGTCCAGAGGAGAAGCCGCAGTAGCTGGGCGGTCTCCCTATCAAGTGCTTCAACAGCGGTGGTTTCCGCCTCGGTGAGAGCTACCCGGTCAAAACCGTCTAAAAAGTTACCGCGCAACCGCTCGATATCCGCACCCAGCCGGGCGGCGCCGTCCTCGGTCATATCCCCGCTGGTAAGAGCACCCGCCACCATACCGGTGGTACGCGACATGCTGAGGTTCACCCCGGCAATGAGGGGCTTGCCGTGCTCGCTGCTGTTCCGGCAGACACGGCAGCTACGGTCTACCGGAATGTCGGCTGCGGCGGTGGGCCTAACCCCCAGGGCAGAGGCGGCCATAGCGCGCATGAGGGTCTGCTGGGCTGCGTAGAGGGTGGCATCATCGGCACTGCGGTACTCGGCGGCCTTCATCTGCTCGGCAATCCCCACAAAAGAAAGCCAATTGACGCCGTGCCCGGAACGCAAAACAGCAGAGGGCATCACAAAAACATCAACCTGCTGAGCGTGCGAAGAAGCCATACCCGCTATCTTACAGGCGCCCGGGTACTCGCGGTTTGGGCGCTCGCTACCGGCGCGTTTATTCTTGAACTATGGCTCAGTACCTGATTGACGCACCGGCGCCACCCCTGCCGAACCTAGAATTTGTCTATACCGGCATGGACGATCCGCGGGCCGCCTTCATGCTCGCTGACCTGCAGGGCGAATACGACCGGCTCTACCCCTCTCAGGCCCGGGCAGCCGAGGAAGATAAGGAAATCAATTCCTACCCCGCCTCCGCCTTTAGCCCCGAAGAGGGCGGCGCCTTTCTGCTGGTGCTCAGCGGGGGAGAAGCCGTTGCCGGGGGTGCCCTCATGCGCACCCACGATAGCCTGGCACTTGAAAACTCAGCGGAGTTCAAGCGGATCTGGACCCACCCGAAGTTCCGGGGCCTGGGGCTTTCAAAGTACCTGCTGGCCGAACTCGAAAACCAGGCAGCCCGCATGGGCTACGACCACGTTTTTCTCACCACCGGTCCCAAACAGCCCGTCGCGGTGGCGCTCTACCGGGCAACCGGCTACGCCCACCGGCAGGCTGAGACCCCCGCAGGATTTCCCTTCCACGCTTTTCAAAAACCCCTGAGCGAGCACCGGCGGGCGCTCAATCTTGAACTCACCCCAGAACCCCAGGAGTAACTGTGACCGACCAGAAACCGATTATTGCAGCCGCAGACGGCTCCGCCCTGGGCAACCCCGGCCCGGCGGGCTGGGCATGGTACATCGATAAAGACCACTGGGCCTCTGGCGGCTGGAAAAAGGGCACCAACAACATGGGCGAGCTCAAGGCGGTGCTGGATCTTTTCGAGTCCACCGCTCATGTGGCTGACCGCCCCCTGCATATCTTCTGCGATTCCAAGTACACCATTGATTCCATCACCAAGTGGATGCCCGGCTGGAAGAAGAAGGGCTGGAAGAAGTCAGACGGCAAGCCGGTGCTGAACCAGGACCTCATGAAGGCGCTAGACCGGGCTATTTCAGGCCGCACATACACCTTTGAGTGGGTCAAGGGCCATGCCGGTCATGAGCTCAACGAAATCGTAGACGAGCTGGCCCGGGCTGCCGCCACCGCCTATAAAAAGGGAGAGGCTCCTGAGGCTGGCCCCGGGTTCGGGGAAGACCGGGACTCTGCGAGCTCGGCGGGTTCTGAAGAGGCGGTGGACTTCTCTTTCGACTCCTTTGACTCTGACTCGACAGCGAGCACCGGCGATGCGGTGGAGGACTCTGACCGGGCTGAGGAAGAAGAGCACAGCGCCCGCATCGCCGAGATTGGCCCTGAGCGTCTAGCTGCCCATCAGGAGGATCTGCTGCTGCGCAAAGAGGTCTACACCGATGAGCAGAAGCTCGATTCTCTGCTCACCGAGGATTTCTGCTGGATTACTCCTGCTGGCCGCACCGCTGACCGGGCTACGGTTCTGGAGCACCGGGAGAGGGCTTTTGTTTCGGTGGGGGAGCCGGAGCCGGTGAGCGCCCAGCTTTTGGGTGAGTCTGCGGCGCTGGTTGTCTCACGGGTGACGACGCCGCGCGGGCAGGTGCTGCGTTCTAGCGTGTGGGTGCGGGAGAACTACCGCAACGAGATTGGTGCCTGGCTGCTGCACTTCCGCCAGGAGACGGCCTGCTAACCCCTCCCCAAAATGCTCAGGAGCCGGCTTCTGTGCAAAATGCCGCTTAGTGAACGGCTCCGTGCACAGAACCTGGCTTCTGAGCGAGAACCTACCCCAGGAACATCGCCGCGTTCGCCGACTCGGTATCGGCGTAGTTTACCCCTGCCCGGGAGAGCGCCTCGTTAATCTGGGCAATGGAGTCCTCTACCTGGCGCTGGGTAGCGCGCCAGCTATTGAGCACACCCTGAAAGTTCACCGATGCTGAACCAGTCCAGGAGTTCTGCAAATCCTGCAGGGAGGCGGTCAACCCGTTGACCTCTGAAACAATCGCATCAACCTGAGCCCGCGCAGCAGCGCTTTTTGCAGCGATAATATCGGAATCAACAACAAACTGAGCCATAATCTTTCTCCTCAAATCTAGAGTTTGATAACTCTTGATAGTTTTTACCGCAAATTAATTCTTGCGGTTGCTCTAAGACTAGGGCAGAAAAGAAGAGAAAAGAGGGCCTCAAACAAATCTGTGGATAACCACCGCCCCAGCGGGCTAAAAAATGGTTATCCACAGCAGCCGGGTGTACAGTTTGGCCGACTTATCCACATATAAGACCGAAAGTTACGCCTTCTCGCAGAGCGGGAAGCGCAGGGCAAAGGTGGCACCGCCACCGGGAGTCTCAAGAATCTCCACGCTACCGTCGTGCTGTTCCACGATACCGGCCACAATGGAAAGACCCAGACCGGTGCCGCCGGTTTCCCTGGTGCGGGAGGTATCGGCTCGGTAGAAGCGCTCAAAAACCCGCTGGCGTTCTTCCCCGTGAATACCGGGGCCGTGGTCGCGTACCTGAACCTCGGCAAGCCGGGTGCCGTCGTCCTGAACAGAAGTTCCCACCGCAATCTCCAGCGGGGAGCCCTCGGGGGTGTAGCGCAGGGCGTTGGTCATCAGGTTGGCAACCACCTGGCGCAGGCGCATCTCATCGCCGTAGACCAGTGCCTCGGTGGGTTCAGCGCCGTCCTGTAAGCCCACCACCTCAACCTCGCGGTCGGGGGCGGTTGCGAAAGCATCGTTGGAGGCGTCGGTGGCGATAGAGAGCAGGGAAACCTGCCTGTTCTCGGTTTCCCGTCGCTCGTCAATGCGGGCCAGGGTGAGCAGGTCTTCCACTAGCTGGCCCATGCGCTTAGACTCCGCTTCAATGCGGCTCATGGCGCTTGCTACCGCTTCTTCATTGGGCAGGGCTCCCTGGCGGTAGAGCTCAGAATAACCGCGAATAGAGACCAAGGGGGTACGCAACTCGTGGGAGGCATCGCCCACAAAGCGGCGCATCTTCACCTCGGAGCGTTTCTGGGCGTCAAAGGCTTTCTCAATCTGAGAGAGCATCTTGTTCAGAGAAACCGAGAGGTGGCCAATCTCAGTGTAGGGGTTGTAGTTGTTCATACGCTGGGTGAGGTCACCGGCGGCGATTCGGGCCGCGGTGCGCTCTACCTGAGCCAGGGGCTCAAAGGTGCGGGTGACCATCACCCAGCTCAGGGCAATCGAGGCAAAGAGGGTTGCCAGACCAAAGGTGAGGGTCAACAGCGCCACCAGGGTTGCCGAGGCATTCATCTGGGTGAGTGGGGTAGCAACCAAAACCGAATATTCGGTGCCGCCGGCCTTGACCCGCATGGGCATCACCCGCCACTGGGTAGCGCCCGACTGAGAATCAACGGTAATTCCAGAGCCCGAGTACTTCGAGACAGTCTCGGCATTCCAGTCGGTAATGGTAGGGGTAGAGTCGTCAGACCGAATACTGGTAATTGAGTTGAGAATCGCCCCGTTATCATCGAGCAGGTAGGCCTGAAAACGAATCAGCGGCCCGTCTGAGGGAAGCTCCCGGTTGGTAATCATATAGCTCACCAGCGCCGGGGTGTTGGAACGCATTTCGTCATCAATCTGGTTGGTCATCTGCCCGCGCAGGGCAGAAATCGCCACCAGCGAGGTCACCGAAATCGCCAGCGCCAGCAACAGACCGGTTAAAAGAACCAACTGGGTTCGCAGTGAAAGCGCACCCAGCTGGCCAAAAGTTTTTTTGATTCTCTCCACGATTTACTTTGAAGTACGCAGCAGGTAACCCACACCGCGCTTGGTGTGAATCAGGGGCTGCTGATCGGGAACGTTATCGATCTTACGGCGCAGGTAAGAGATGTAAGACTCCACAATGGAGGCATCGCCGTTGAAGTCGTATTCCCACACGTGGTCAAGAATTTGCGCCTTGGAGAGCACCCGGTTGGGGTTGAGCATCAGGTAGCGCAGCAGCTTGAACTCGGTGGGGGAAAGGTCGATCTCGCGGTCGCCGCGGAAAACCTCGTGGGCGTCGTCGTCCAGCACCAAATCCCCCACGCGCAGGCGGGAGTCGTCGAGTTCGGTCTGCTGGGTACGGCGCAGGACGGCGCGGATGCGGGCCACGACCTCGTCCAGGCTGAAGGGCTTGGTGACGTAGTCATCGCCGCCCACGGTCAAACCGGTGACCTTGTCTTCGGTGTCGTCTTTAGCGGTCAAAAACAGCACGGGGAAAAGCCGCCCCGCAGCGCGCAGCTTGCGGGTGACGGTGAAGCCATCGAGGTCGGGCATCATGACGTCGAGAACCGCCAGGTCGGGGTTCTCGGTTTCTGCCTTCTCTAGGGCCTCGCGACCATTAGAAGCGGTGACTACCTCGAACCCGGCAAAGCGCAAAGAGGTTGCCAATAGCTCAAGAATGTTCGGTTCGTCGTCTACTACCAGTAGTTTTGCTTCAGGTTGATTAGTGTTCACGGTTAGTATTCTGCTCTCTAAACCTGAGTGCTGGCTGAATCTTTAACGAGTGCCAGCTGGTGAACCCGATGCCCGGCGCCGTAGCACCGACAGAATCATCACAATCACCAGCAGCAGAAGCGCCAGCGGCACCAGCAGTAGCGAAAGCTGGGTGAGAATATGCGGTGCGGAACCGGTGGCCCACATCAGAAGCAACATCACCACCCCGGAGGCCACGCCGATAATCGCGCAGAGACCCCCGAGAGCTCCCAGGAATCGAATGGCTGAGGTAAAGGGTAGGTTGTTTTGGACCGGTGCCACGATGATCACTCCAGGGCTGTGCGGAAATATCTTTAGTTTCTCTCTCAAATATATCTAGCGAACCGCGAAATCTGACAATTGCTGGCGACCTGAGAATAAAAGCCTGTTTTAATAGAGAGTATGTCTACGGATACTATTGCTACTTCTGAACCACAGAATGATACTGAGCCCACTCTGGGTGCGGTGACCAAGCGTCGTCGCACCACCAAGGTTGATCCGGTTCTTGCCGAAGCCATTGACGTTGCCCGCGCGGGAATTCTTGAGATTACCACCGAGACTTCGATTGGCTCTGTGCACCATCTGCGTGGTGAGGAAGAGCGGCTGACCACCCACCTCTTTGAGTGCACCCTGCCCGGCTACCGCGGCTGGTTCTGGTTCGCCACTCTCTCGCGGGCACCGCGGTCGAAGCGGGCAACTATTTGCGAGGTAGGGCTTCTGCCCGGGGACGACGCTCTGCTGGCTCCCGCCTGGGTGCCCTGGGCGGAGCGCCTGAAGAATATCGCTCCCGCTGATCTTGAGGAGCTGGAGGGGTTGGACGACGCTGAGGAAGCTGACGAAGAATAAGAGCTAGTCGAGAGGGTTGATGGTTACGAGTCAAGGTCAAAGCTATCCTGCAAGTGGCCCGGCGCCGGTGGTGGGGAAATCTCCCATGTTTAGGTCGCTGTGGATTTTCAACTACCGCATTTGGTTTATCGGGGCGCTGGTTTCTAATATCGGCACCTGGATGCAGCGTACCGCCCAGGACTGGCTGGTTTTCAACGAGCTTTCTGACCACGATTCAACCCGCATGGGCATTGTGATGGCCCTGCAACTCGGCCCCCAGCTCTTTCTCGCGCCCTACGCCGGGGTGATTGCAGACCGGGCGAACCTGCGAAAACTTCTGCTCTTTACCCAGTCTGCCATGGGACTGCTGGCTCTGGGATTGGGGCTGCTGGTGGTTACCGACTGGGTGGAGATTTGGCACGTCTATATCTTTGCCCTGGCCCTAGGCGTTGTGTCTTCCCTTGACGCCCCGGTGCGGCAGACCTTTGTCTCCCAGCTGGTCTCTGACCAGGATCTTCCCAACGCTGTGGCGCTGAATTCCACCTCCTTTAACTCTGCCCGCCTCATCGGCCCCGCCCTGGCAGGTGTGATGGTGGTGGCTATCGGCACCGGCCCGGTCTTTCTCAGCAACACGGTTACCTTCCTCGCCATGATTGCGGCCATTCTGGCTATTAGAAATGACCAACTGCGGGTGATGCCCCGCTCTAAGAAGGGCGCGGGCCGCATGAGGGACGGCTTTGCCTACCTCAAATCCCGGCCAGACATTGTGACCGTGATGGTGGCGGTCTTTTTGATTGGCACCTTCGGCATGAACTCCGCCCTGCACATTGCCGCCATGGCAACTACCGAATTTGGCCAGGGCGCGGGCGAGTTCGGCCTGCTCAATTCGGTGATGGCCATCGGTTCGGTGGCCGGAACCCTGCTGGCGGCCCGGCGAGACCGCCCGCGGCTGAGGTTCATCTACGCTGCGGCGGCCGGCTTTGGCCTCTGCTCTTTCCTGGCGGCAATCTCGCCCAACATTTACTTCTTCGGCCTGGCGCTGATTCCCTCGGGCCTTGCCCTGCTAACCATTGCCACCTCGGCCAACGCCTATATTCAAATCACCACCGAGCCCGAAATGCGGGGCCGAGTGATGAGCATCTACATGGCGCTCTTTATCGGCGGCACCCCGCTGGGGGCCCCTCTGGTGGGCCTGGTCAATGACCTCTTTGGCGCTCGCTGGGGCCTGGGTTTTGCCACGGCTTCGGGCCTGCTGGCTGCGGCGGTGGGCCTGGGCTGGTACTACCGCTCCCAGCACCTGCACCTGAGCTTTGACCGCTCTGCTAAGACCAAGTTTGTTCTGCGGCGCGAGGTGCTAGACAAAGAAGAAACCGGCGATTCCGAAGAACCGCCGGTCACCACGGCCGCTATTGAGGTGCAGCAACCTCGCTAGTTAAGAAACATACAGGCTGAAGTGGGTACGCTGGCTGGCAACTGGCATCGGGGCTGGCGTTTAAGGGAGGTTGCCAGCCAGCGTACCCACGAAAGCATTACTTGTTTTCAACCACGTAATCAATGCACTTCAGCAGCGCCGAGACGTCCTCGGGGTCAATCGCGCTGAAAGTGGCAATGCGCAGCTGGTTGCGGCCCAGCTTGCGGTAGGGCTCGGTGTCTACCACGCCGTTGGCCCGCAGCGCCTTAGCCACAGCGGCGGCGTCCACAGACTCATCGAAGTCCACGGTGCAGATTACGCTGGAGCGCTCTTCCTCCTTCTGCACGAAGGGGGTGGCGAAGGATGACGACGCCGCCCAGTCGTACACGCGGCGGGCGGAGTCAGCGGTGCGCTGAGCCGCGAAGTCCAGGCCACCGTTCTCATTGAGCCACTTAATCTGCTCGTTGAGCATCACCAGGGTGGCAAGGGCGGGGGTGTTGTAGGTCTGGTTCTTGCGCGAGTTATCGATGGCGGTCACCAGGTTGAGCGAGTCGGGAATCCAGCGGCCTGACTCTGCGATTTCCTGGGCGCGGGCAATCGCCTTGGGGGAGAAGAGGGCCAGCCAAATGCCGCCGTCGGAGGCAAAATTCTTCTGGGGCGAGAAGTAGTAGACGTCGGTCTCGGCAATATCTACCTCTAAACCACCGGCAGCTGAGGTGGCGTCGATAACCACCAGAGCGTCGTCCTCAATACCGGCAGGTCGCTTCACCTCGGCGAACACGCCGGTGGAGGTTTCGTTGTGGGGCCAGGCGTAGACATCCACGCCGTCTTCGGCAACGGGGGCCGGGCGGGTGCCGGGCTCGGAGCTAATGATGCTTGAGGCCTCCAAGAAGGGAGCCTTATCGGTTGCCTTGGCAAACTTGGAGCCGAACTCGCCAAAGCTCAGGTGCTGCGCCTTGGAACGTACCAGGCCGAAAGCAGCGGCGTCCCAAAAAGCGGTGGCACCGCCGTTACCCAAAATTACCTCGTAGCCCTCGGGGGCCTTAAAGAACTGAGCCAGGCCGGTGCGAATCTCACCCACCAAATCTTTCACGGGAGCCTGGCGGTGGGAGGTTCCCAGCAACTTCTCACCGGCGGTAGAAACAGCGGCAACCTGTTCGGGGCGAACCTTCGAGGGGCCGGCGCCAAAGCGGCCATCGGCGGGGAGGATATCCTTCGGGATGGTGGGAAACTCAGTCACTTTATCTCCAAATCATGCGATCCCTGGGCGGGATGCGCTCTCGGTTTGTGCTCCCGGGGGAGCCGGCTCACATCTACTGTGCACCTCTATTGTGCAATTGTGACTAAGCTGAGACCACCAGCACGCTGAAAATGCGGCAATAATTTCAGCATCTGAGCAAACCGCCGTAATCTTACACATTTCTTCAGCTGGCTGGAGACATCTATCATAAGTAGGAGTAGGGAATATCAGCTGCCTGCCGGTGGTTATACCCCTATGGGGTAAACGCCCTAGATAAAATCGAATTGAAACCGAATCACAGACAAGATGCTTGCACACCACAAGCGCGCCAGAGGTAGAGGAAATCACCAAGAGCATGACTGATCTTATTGATACCACCGAGATGTATCTGCGCACCATCTTGGAACTGGAAGAAGAGGGCATTACCCCCATGCGCGCCCGCATTGCTGAGCGCCTGGACCACTCCGGCCCCACCGTTTCTCAGACCGTGGCGCGCATTGAGAAGAACGGTTATGTTGAAGTTGCCTCAGACCGTTCGCTGAAACTGACCGAAGAGGGCCGCAAGCGCGCCGTTGAGGTAATGCGCAAGCACCGACTGGCAGAGCGTCTTCTGGCAGATGTGATTGGTCTTGATATTGCCTATATTCACGACGAGGCCTGCCGCTGGGAGCACGTGATGAGCGAACGCGTTGAGCGCCGCCTCATGGACATTCTGCACAACCCCACCTTCTCTCCCTACGGTAACGCCATTCCCGGCCTTGAGGAGCTGGGTAGGGAAAGCAGCACCAACGACCGCCGTACCGTGACCATGAGCATTGCCGCCCGCGACTCTGGCCCCGAAGACCGTTTTACCGTCTCCCGTTTCCCCGAGTTCATTCAGACCGATATTAAACTGCTGGAGCAGCTGGGGGATGCCGGTATTCAGTACGGCTCCACCGTTTCGATTTTGGACGACGGCGACGGCTATGTGAAGGTCACCGCCGACGGCGAGACCAGCAGCCTGCGCTTGAACCAGGAGGTTGCCGACGCAATCGTGGTGAAGCGCTAGGATTTTTCTTTTTCTCTGCCCCGTGCCTGGTTCTAGGCGCGGGGCTTTTGTGTGCTTGGGGGACAGGGGTGGCCTTTCTACCTCTTTTCAGGGGACGAAAGATAAGTTACACGAGTCACACAGTATGTTGATTTGAGGGTTGGCAAGGGGTGTGTGGCATAGGTTTCTTAAAAAATTTTCAGATTTTGTTACCAAATCGTGATGTTGGTAAATGTGGGTTTCTGTGTGGGTTTTTACCAAGCTGAAGCCCTGAAAATCAAGTAAGTGCAGAAGATGTAATAGTAAGCCCACTGTGTTTTCCGTGGGATTTTTTGGCGATCCTGTGGAAAACTCACCTCAAAAAGCCTCGGTTCCGTTATCAAAGCGTGACATTTCCTCTGGGGGTGTGTAATGTTTTCTTCCGTGCCGAGCACTGGTCGGCGAGGCACCCTTGAGAACAGACACGCCTAGTTCTGCCACTGTTCACCAGATCAAGGAACAAACAACATAAACATGCTTATGGCAGAAGCGGGGGACCCAATTCTTTGGGTTCTTGATCTAAGAGCCCTTGGGGTGAAGCTACTTCTAGTAGCCGAGTGAACCTTCTACTCGAACCCGACAGCTTACCTCGTGAGGCAATGGAGGAATTACTACAATGGCTAAGCACATGGCAGCTAAGAAGAACAACATCGTACGCAACGCATCCGTAGCAGCAGTAGCATCTGCAGCACTGGTTGGTTCCATCGCTCCTGCAAACGCATTCGCAGCAGCACCCGTTGCTTCTTCAACTACCACTTCTACTTCACCCGTTCTGTCTTCCTACGACTACAACGGTTACACCTCTTCAAGCTCTTCTGTAGCTAACACCGGTCTGGCTACCCAGTCCACTCCCAAGGGTGGCGACAACAAGCCCGGTGGTCTCACCGGTGATCGCCAGACCGTTATCGACGCAGCATACGACGGCATCGGTGGCTCCTACGTTTGGGGCGGCAAGTCCTACAAGGCTTGGGACTGCTCCGGCTTCGTTTCCTACGTTTACGCTAAGGCTGGCATCAACCTGACCGCCTACACCTACACCATGGCAACCGAGCTGAAGCCGACCTCAAACCCCCAGCCCGGTGACATCGTCTTCACCAACGGCTACGCACACGTTGGCATCTACGTTGGCGATGGCAAGATGATCTCCGCTCTGAACCCCTCACAGGGTACCCAGATCACCGCTGTTGACGGTGGCGGCTTCATGCCCGTAGACGGTTACTACACCGCTTTCTAATTAGAATTAATCTCTCATCATGAGGGAGGGAGCACCCCGGTGCTCCCTTTTCTTAAATCTCTACCCTCTGGTCTTATTTTCGGGTAGAGTAAAGCAAAGACTTTCCTTGCAGGTTTAGTCTTAGACCCTGCGCAAGGAACTTCAAACCGAACAAACGTGTTTGGTTGATGCGGCCCCAGAACGACCAGCAGTGGGCCGCATTTTTTATACCCGTTTTCGGCTACTACTAGAATGGTTTCTATGCCTACTCAGTTTGAAAGCCCCACCTCAAGTTCAGACCAGGAATTCACCTTTATGGCCATTGGCATGGTGGCCGGTGCCGTGCCGGGCATCATCGTCGGCCTGATTATCTCCCTCTTCCTGGGCCACGCAGCCATGTGGGTCTCCATCGCAGGTGCTATCGGCATTATTATTGGCCTGCTGATTTCCCGCGTGATGTACAAGAAGAAGGGGCAGCGGAAGAGCCATTAGGGCTGGAGCGGGCGCGGTAATAGAGCGCCTCAGCCAACATCCCTTAATGCCAGCCCCGAGCCAGTTGGTGCCGCGCGCCCGTGCCGCCTCTCCAGTTCCGCCCTCATATTCGCCCGCGCCCTCTCCTCCCAGAGGCTCCGGGCCCTTTCGCTTTTAAAGAGTTGCTCTCTTTCCAAGAAGCCCTCCAGGATTTCTGTCCGAGCCATCCTAAAGAACTCGTCGCTGACGTGCTCATATTCTGCCCTCACCCCGCTCACATAGCGGCGGTAACGGTCGGGTTTGGCCGCCAAAATCGCCAGGTCAGCATCAAAGAAGCGGTCTATATCCTCTGCTCCCAGCCCGGCTTCTTCCATACTTTGGTCAGCTTCTCCCGCGTGCTCGGTAGTGAGCTCTATCAGCCCGGCAACCGCCTGCACCTCGGCAGGTGCTAGCGCAGCGCCGTCCTGATTCTCCGCCACCAGCGGCGTCAGCACATCGCGGGCAAACTCAGCCGAGGCGCGCTCGTCCTGCCCGGGCTGCCCCTCATAGACAATGTCGTGTAGCCAGGCCGCCAGTAGCACGGCGCGCGGCGGCTCGTGTTCGCCATAGAGGGTCTCGAGCGCGGTCAGCATCTCGAGCAAATGAGCACTGTTGTGGTATTTCCGGTGGGGCTCTTCCCATTGATCGAGCAGGTGCTCACCGAGGTCTTGGTTGCCCGGTAGCCTCTCATTCCACAGCTTGAGCAAAGTGCCACGGATTTTCTTGGGCCGCTCCTTGAATGGCACCCGTAAACCCGAGTGAATAAGTCGCCGGGTGAGCTCGCCACCGGTGACAGGCTCAGCGCCAGCTTCGATAAGGCGGTCAAAGAGTTCGGCGGGAACATCGTAATGATCGAGGTCAAAAGCCCTGGGAGAGAGGCTATTTTTACGGGCAAAATCGTGTAATTCCGTGATGCTGGCGTTGGAAACCAAATGCGAAAATAGGGTGCCGTGGGCGGGCCAGGCGGGCGGGTCGATGAGAATAGCCATGGTCTCAGTCTTACACGCCCGGTTATGCTCATGCCAAAAGAAGCACTATACTGTTGTGAGTCTAAATAGACTCGCCCTCGTAGCTCAGGGGATAGAGCACCGCTCTCCTAAAGCGGGTGTCGATGGTTCGAATCCATTCGAGGGCACACTAAAGCGAAAACTTGCATTTTTGGGTCTTAAACCGCCTGTTTAAGACCCAAAAATGCTCTTCTTTCAGCAATTACTTCTAAAACCAGGGCGAGGGCCCGGGGCACGAAGTCGCCCTGATAAAAAACTTTTTCGTAAAAGTCATCGCGAAAGATGCGAATTTCCACCCAGCCGGCCTCTTTAACGGCCCGTGCCCGGCGCACGTCACGGCGAATCTGGTCTCTTTCGCCGTGGTGAATGCCCTCGTATTGGATACTGATTTTGAGTTCTTGCAAGGCAAGGTCGGGCTGAAAGAGAAGATAGCCGAAGTCGTCAAAGATAGGAATGTTACAGCTTATTCCCTGAACCCCGGCATCTTCGAGCATAAGCCTGAGCGCTGTTTCCATGTAGGAATCGCTTCCGGTGACAGCGCGCTGGTAGGCCGCACGACATTTTGAGATACCGGCTTTGCCCTTTGAAGTACTTAGAAATTCCTCAAACTCTGTTCGGCTGACCAGCGGAATATTTTGGTCTCTTCGGTGCTGGTGAAATACAAGAAGCCCGTCAGCTACCGCAACGAGCTCTTGAACTGTTAGAAATTTTGCGAGGTCAAGAAAAGTCCGCAAGGGTGTTGTGCAACGAATATTTTGAATGACGACAGTTTCATGTCGTTCAATACTCGCTGTTGAACAGCGAATATTTTTTCGTCGAAACTGGCTAGCGGCTTCTCCCTGCGCAACATAAAGTTTTTTCTCCTTAAAGAGACGCGGAGGCAGTCGAAGCCCCAGCAACTTTGCCGCCGATATTGCCGTGACAATACAGCCGGGCATGGTGCGGGCTTGCGCCAGCAAAAGTTCGGTTTCACTGGGCTGATACCCCTCTCGTTGATAAAGGGTGTGGGCAACACGCTGGGTGCCTCTGCGGGTGACCTGCTCTCGAGAAAGACCTTGCGTGGCGGCGTCCTGGAGCGTGTAGAGGGGTAAGGAGGGGTGGTTCTTTGGCTTGCTCATAGCCTTATCTTGACTCAAATGAAATCAAAAAGCATTAAAAATATTTAATTGTGGATAAGTATGTGCAAAAACTTGCAATTTTGGGTCTTAAAAGGGCCTTTTAAGCCCCAAAATTGCAACCTGTGGAAATTATTACCTCTGCTCCGGTAGCTCTCCCGCGGCAAAAGCATTGAGCTTGCCACGCACCAGGCGAATCGCCATGAAGACCAGCTGGGCAAGCATCAGAGCAAAGAGAATCCAGCGAAGAAGCACCAAGAGGGCAGCCAGGCCAACCGGCCCGTTGGGGTTTGCAATGGCCATGTCAATCACAAAACCGCCAACAATAAAGATCACCGCGTAGGCAAGGGGCACCATCATCATGGCGCGGCGCACCGCCAGCTCAAACTTGGAGGCTGAAATCATTCCCAGCCAGCCCGCTGCCAGAATCAGGGGCAGAATCAGACCGGTTGAGCGATGAACCGCCTGGTACTGCACAATATTGTCGGCGCCCAGGCCCTGATTGATAGCAAAAGCGTCGTCGGCATTGAACCAGAGGCGGGCCTCCGGCATGGAGACCCCCGCAAGCGAACCCAGTTCTGGCAGCAGCCAGAAATGATAGTAGCCAAAGAGCAAAAGACCGATTACAAAGGCAACGCCGGCGAACATAAAGGAGCTGTTCTTCTCAGGCTCAGCGCGCATGTCTCGGTGGGTGTATTCGCCCTTGCTGAGAGGACGGCGCGCGGGCCGGGAAACCTGTGAGGGCACGGGCTTCTTGGACTCGGCCTGGGTGTTTTCGCCGTAGAGGCGGGCTTTCTGAGATTTGGAGAGTGCCACGGGGTTCTCTAACTGTGCTTGGCTATTGATATTTCAGGTCTTAAGCTTAACGCAATGTGCCGGAATTAGAATAAGTGTTCGGTTTAGACTGGTGGGTGCGATGGATTATTTGTTTGATGAAGAAGACAGCTTTATGCCCCCTGCCTACCAGGTGTCTGGTTATGGCATGGATAACGAGTATGCGCCGGCGGCTTTTTTTGAAGAAGAACAAAACCGGGCGGCCCAGCTCACCGAGGGGCTGAACGAGCAGCAAGCTGCCGCTGTGACCCACGCCGGCTCGCCCCTGCTGATTGTGGCCGGGGCTGGCTCGGGTAAGACCCGCGTGCTGACCCATCGCATAGCCTACCTACTGGCAACCGGCAGGGCCCACCAGGGGCAGATTCTTGCCATTACCTTCACCAACAAGGCCGCTGCTGAGATGCGGGAACGCATTGAGCAGCTGGTTGGTCCGCGGGCTAAGAATATGTGGATTTCCACCTTCCACTCCTTCTGCGTGCGGGTACTGCGCCGCGAGGCTAAGACCCTGGGGCTGAAATCCACCTTCTCTATTTATGACTCGGCTGATTCCCTGCGCCTGATCACACTGGTGGCCAAGGGGCTCAACCTTGACCCCAAGAAATTTGCACCCAAGACCCTGCAGAATAAGATTTCTCAGCTGAAAAACGAGCTGGTTGATTCCGAAGATTTTGCTCGGAATATGAACCCCTCTAACCCCTGGGACCAGGCCATTAACGAGGTGTATAAGGCTTACACCCAAAGGCTGAGGGCCGCTAACTCCCTGGATTTTGACGATCTCATTGCCCAGACCGTTCACCTGCTGCGAGCCAACCCGCAGGTAGCGGAGTATTACCGCCGCCGTTTCCGCCATATTCTGGTAGACGAGTATCAGGACACCAACCATGCCCAGTACGCTCTGGTGAGGGAACTGGTGGGTGCCCACGGGAGCAACCAAAACGAGCAGACCCCCTACCCCAGCGCCGTCCCCCCGGCAGAGCTGACCGTGGTGGGTGACTCTGACCAGTCGATTTATGCTTTCCGCGGGGCTGATATTCGCAATATCACCGACTTTGAAACCGACTATCCTAATGCACGCACCATTCTGCTGGAACAGAACTATCGCTCTACCCAAAACATTCTTTCCGCCGCCAATGCGGTGATTGAGCGGAATAAGGATCGCCGCCCCAAGAAGCTCTGGACTGCTTCGGGGGCAGGCGCCAAAATTACCGGTTACGTGGCTGAATCAGAGCACGCCGAGGCCCGCTTTATCGCTCAGGAGATTGACCGCCTGCGCGACGAGCACGGCGTGAAGCCCGGCGACGTTGCGATCTTCTACCGCACCAACGCGCAGTCCCGCAGCCTAGAAGATATGCTCATGCGCGTGGGCCATCCCTACCGGGTGGTCGGTGGTACCCGCTTCTACGAGCGCAAGGAAATCAAAGACGCGCTCGCCTACCTGCGCATGTTGGTCAACCCCGATGACGACGTCAACGTGCGCCGTATTCTCAACGAACCCAAGCGCGGTATTGGTGCCAAGTCGGAGTCAGTGGTGGCTGACTTTGCCGAGGGCAACCGCATTTCCTTTATGGCTGCCCTGCGCCAGGTTGAGGATATTCCGGGTATGGGAGCCGCCGGTGCCAAGAAGATTCGGGCTTTCGTGCAGCTGGTAGATGACCTCATTCAGCTGGCCGCCACCGAGAACGCCGCCACCTGCCTCGAGGCTGTGCTAGAGCAGACCGGCTACCTACAGGCTCTGCGCGAGTCCACCGATATTCAGGACGAATCGCGCGTGGAGAACCTCTCCGAGCTGGTCGATGCGGTGCG
Source organism: Rothia aerolata (assembly GCF_014635585.1). Classification (GTDB taxonomy): domain Bacteria; phylum Actinomycetota; class Actinomycetes; order Actinomycetales; family Micrococcaceae; genus Rothia; species Rothia aerolata. The sequence continues at coordinate 1,205,300 of NZ_BMDC01000001.1, read as the reverse complement.
CGATTTCGAGACCGATAACCCCGGCTCAAGCCTGGAAGATTTCCTGGAACACGTAGCGCTGGTGGCCGATGCTGACCAGATTCCCAATAAGCCGCGGGCAAGCGACGACGGCGAGGGCCCCACCGCCGCTCAGATCGCCGCAGAGGTTGCCGAAGCCCGCAGCCAGGGTGTGATTACCCTGATGACCCTGCACACCGCTAAGGGCTTGGAATTCCCCGTGGTCTTTTTGACCGGCATGGAACACGGGCTCTTTCCCCACCAGCGCGCCCTCACCGATGAAAAGGAAATGAGCGAGGAGCGCCGCCTGGCCTACGTGGGGCTCACCCGCGCTATGGAGCGCCTCTACCTCACCCGCGCAGAGAACCGCTCGATGTGGGGTCAGCCCCAGTTCAACCCGCCCTCGCCTTTCCTAGAAGAAATCCCCGAGGATCTCATCGACTGGAAGCGTTTGGGTTCTGGCATGGGAAACCGCATGGGCTTCGGTAGCGGCCGCTCCGGTGGCTGGGGGTCACCGGTGCGCACCTCCCGCTTCGACGCGCCGTCCTTTGGCGGGGGCTCAGGGCAGGACGTCGCCGCCCGCCGGAGTGCGGAGCCCTCCACCGCCGCGGTGAACGGCTCCGCCGGCTACGGTCTGCGCGAGGCAACCCGCGGCCAGAATACCGCCCGAGTGCAGCAGAAAAAGGAGATTCCGGTACTGGCGGTGGGTGACCGCGTGGAACACAAGTCCTTTGGCGAGGGTGTGGTGCTTGCCCTGGAAGGGGCAGGGGATAAGACCGTTGCCAAGGTGAAGTTCGCCGGTGAAGAGAAGCGCCTGCTGCTGCGCTACGCGCCCCTTACCAAGCTGTAGGGGAGCGGGCCGGTGATGCCGATAATAAATCTGCTGATGATTTTTCTCTAAAATAGGGGAAGATACACACAGAGAGTGTGAACGAGGAAGGTCACATGGCAGACGAATATATACCCGGTGGAATCCCCGCAGACGAAGATGTACTGCGATCCACCGCCTCAGAATTTACCGAGGCGATGGGGGATGTCAGCAATACCAGGGTGCAGATTCAAGAGATTACCAATCTGACCCTGATTCGTCTTGAGGTAAATCCGGGCTCCAAGGCGGCCGCCCGTATGCAGAAGGTGCTCGGCGTTGAGCTACCCCAGTACGCGGGCCAGGTAACCGGCGATAAGCAGGCAATGCAGATTCTCTACGGCACTCGCCAGATTGTCGCCTGCCTCTGGACAGATATCGATACTTTTTTGGTGGTGACTCAGGTGGACGACGTTAAGCTGGGGCGGGCGCTCAATGCGGCCTTGGGCTCGGAGGAAGGCCTGGTGCTGGACGTTTCCGCTAACCGCTCGGTCATTGAGCTTTCGGGCCCCGAAGCCTACGAGGTGCTGGCGCAGACGGTGACCTTTGAAACCGTACCCGACTTCTTTGACGTGGGTATGGCCTGGCGCTGCTGGGTGGGGGAGGCCGAAATGCTGCTGTGGCGGGTAGATGCCGAACAGTATTTGATGATTCCCCGCAACTCGGCAACGGCACCGGTGATAATCTCGATGTTTGACGCGATTACAGATGTTAACGAAGGCTAAAAACAGCCCGGTTTCGCCCGCCCTGTAGCCGGGGCACAAGTCCATTTTTCGGGCTATTTGGCCCCGCTCGAAAGAAACTGTTGCGTAATGTTCGCTCATAACGTGATGTTTCGGCTCACGGTTAGAAATAGCAATCTGCTTTGGGCTAGAGTTGCTTCTGGAGATGCGTTGTGCCCTGGCTCTCGCCCTGAAGGTGTTTGCTACAAAAACTCCTGGGCAGAGGCGCTAGCGTGCAGCGCTGACAATGGAAAGGCCGGTCACAAGGCCGGCACGTCTTCAACGAAGAAGGATTCAAGTGGACCTGTTTGAATACCAGGCACGCGATCTGTTCGAGAAGCACGGCGTTCCCGTGCTCAAGGGCATCGTTGCCACCACTGCAGAAGAAGCAAAGGCAGCCGCTGAAGAAATCGGTGGTGTTACCGTCGTCAAGGCTCAGGTTAAGGTGGGCGGCCGCGGTAAGGCTGGCGGCGTTAAGGTTGCCAAGACTGCCGACGAGGCTTTTGAATACGCGCAGCAGATTCTCGGTATGGACATCAAGGGCCACACCGTCAACCGCGTGATGATTGCTCAGGGCGCTGACATCGCTGAGGAATACTACTTCTCCCTTCTGCTGGACCGCGCAAATCGCACCTACCTGGCCATGTGCTCGGTTGAGGGCGGTATGGAAATCGAGCAGTTGGCTAAGGAGCGCCCCGAGGCTCTGGCCAAGGTTGAGGTTAACCCCGCTGAGGGCCTGAACGAGGCTAAGGCAGAAGAGATCGTCAAGGCCGCAGGCTTCCCCGAAGACATTCAGTCTGATGTAGCCGCCGTTCTGGTTAAGCTGGGCGAGGTCTACGATAAGGAAGACGCCACCCTGGTTGAGGTCAACCCGCTGGTTAAGACCGGCGACGGCAAGATTCTTGCCCTGGACGGCAAGGTCTCCCTGGACGACAACGCTGAGTTCCGCCAGCCCGAGCACGAGAGCCTGGTCGATAAGTCGGCAGAGAACCCCCTGGAAGCTAAGGCTAAGGCTAACGACCTCAACTACGTGAAGCTGGACGGCGAGGTTGGCATTATCGGTAACGGTGCTGGTCTTGTGATGTCTACCCTGGACGTCGTTGCTTACGCTGGCGAGAACCACGGCAACGTGAAGCCCGCTAACTTTCTCGACATTGGCGGTGGCGCTTCTGCTGAGGTCATGGCCGCTGGTCTGGACGTCATTCTCAACGACGAGCAGGTTAAGTCCGTATTCGTCAACGTCTTCGGCGGCATTACCGCCTGCGACGCTGTGGCAAACGGCATTGTGAAGGCTCTGGAAATCCTGGGCGACAAGGCTAGCAAGCCCCTGGTTGTTCGCCTGGACGGCAACAACGTTGAAGAGGGTCGCAAGATTCTCAACGAGGCCAACCACCCGCTGGTTCACCAGGCAGAGACCATGGACTCCGGCGCAGACAAGGCTGCCGAGCTGGCCCACGAGGCATAATCCGCCGATTAATTTCTAGAGAATTTAGAAGGTAAAAAGACATGTCTATCTTTTTGAACAAGGACTCTAAGGTCATCGTTCAGGGCATCACCGGCGGCGAAGGCTCCAAGCACACCGCACGCATGCTCGCTTACGGCACCAACATTGTGGGCGGCGTCAACGCTCGCAAGGCGGGTACCACCGTTACCCACACCAATAAGGACGGCGCTGAGGTTGAGCTGAAGGTTTTCGGTTCGGTTTCTGAGGCTATGGAAGAGACCGGTGCGAACGTCTCTATCGTTTTCGTGCCCCCGGCCTTCACCAAGGACGCCGTCATCGAGGCAATCGATGCGGAGATTCCCCTGGTTGTTGTAATCACCGAGGGTATTCCCGTTCAGGATTCCGCTGAGTTCTGGGCCCACGCTAAGTCCAAGACCGATGCCAACGGCAAGCAGATTACCCGCATCATTGGCCCCAACTGCCCCGGTATTATCACCCCCGGCGAGGCAAACGTGGGCATTACCCCCGGTAACATCACCGGTAAGGGCAAGCTGGGCCTGGTTTCCAAGTCCGGTACCCTGACCTACCAGATGATGTACGAGCTACGCGATCTGGGCTTCACCACCGCTATCGGTATTGGCGGTGACCCCGTGATCGGCACCACCCATATCGACGCTCTGGAGGCTTTCGAGGCTGACCCCGAGACCGAGGGCATTGTGATGATTGGTGAGATTGGTGGTGACGCCGAGGAGCGCGCCGCAGAGTTCATCAAGGCCCACGTAACCAAGCCCGTTGTTGGCTACGTTGCTGGCTTCACCGCCCCCGAGGGTAAGACCATGGGTCACGCCGGTGCGATTGTTTCCGGTTCTTCCGGTACCGCTCAGGCCAAGAAGGAGGCCCTTGAGGCTGCTGGCGTGAAGGTGGGCAAGACCCCTTCAGAGACCGCTAACCTCATGCGCGAGATTTTCTCTAACAAGTAGTCTCTAGGCTTTATAGATAAAGGCTGGAGCCCTGTGCTGTTATCAGCACGGGGCGCCAGCCTTTTCTCTGCTTGCTAGCCGGCGAACTCTTCGCCCACAACGTGGTTGGCGATGTCTTTGTAACCATCGCGGGTTTCGTACTGAACCCAGTAGCCGTGGTAGATAGTAAAGGGGCCCCTCAATGTTGGCGTCGGTGGTAGATTCGCCGGTTGCCTGGAAGGTGGAGCCTGGCCAGGAGGCTCGTTCCGAGGCCAGCATGATGGGCAGGACATTATCGCCGGTGAAAGCGAAGAGGTGAATATCGTAGTCCGAGCTATCAATGATGGTTCCGCCGTTGATTTCAAAGGTGGCAATATCGCGGGGGCCCTCGTAGTTCCAGGGGGAGCTGCTGGTAATCTCAAAGTCGGTGATCTTGAGTTCCTTGGGTGTGAGGATGTAGTAGAGAAACTCTCGGGTAACCGTGAGGTCTGTTCCCTGTTCTTCATCGGGAACATAGACCGTAAAGCCTGGCACGTTCGCGCCTTCGCCGGTGACGTTGTTGATAGAGACGGTGTTGGTCACCTGATCACCGGCTTCATTGCGGGTGAGGTCTACCAGGTCTGAGGGTTCCGCCCGGTAGGGGCCTACCTGGGACGCCGCGTAGGCGGGTATCGCTGCGGTGGCGAGAATCAGCGGCGCTGACCAGGCGGCTGATTTAGCAAGGGTTCTGCGAGTGACGTGAGTAGTCATAGCTTTACCCTTTCGAGGCTCTAGGAATAAGTTTGCGTGTGGCTCCTTGTGGTGAGTTTTCTGCGGGCGTGTAAATGCGTAAAAAACCTGACCCTACTCAACGACATTTATGCCGAACACCATAAAAGTCAGGGGTATACCGTGATACTCTGAGGTGGTGTCTAACCCGAAGCACTGGGATCGGGTTAAGCTATGTATCTTAAGGGGAAAATCTAATGCAGACAGAATCAACGCAGGTTCAACGCCGTACGGTCGTTAAGGGCGCTGCCTGGGCAGCTCCGCTGGTAGTTGCCAGCGCCACAGTTCCCGCTTACGCGGCGTCCAGGTGCGTTACTTCCACCCGTTTCAGCGGCGGCAATACCTACAACTGGGGTACCTACAATTCACCCACCGGTAGAACGAACCAAACTCTCACCCTGGGCGGCCAGTTCTACATCAATGACCTTCCTGCAGATGTCACGGTCACCAAGATTACCTACGAGTTTTGGACCGAAAATCGTGTTGGCCAGGATAGCCCTGGCCCCGGTGCTTTCTACGTGAAGAACGTGAGATCCGATCGATATAACCAGCCTTCAAACGCTATGCCCTGGACTCCCACAGCTGGCTCGGGCTTTGCTAACACCACGTCTACTACCGCTAATCTGGTTAATCATACTTATCAATCTGGATCCACTGCTCAGTCGTGGAACTTGATTATGACCTGGGACGCCAGCCGAGATTCAAACATTTCCAGTCGCTATACCGCTTCATCTACCGGATCCACCGGTTGTCGTAACTTCACTACCGGCCCCTCTAGTCGTTTCGTTGTGAACTACAGCAATGTGGTAGCTTCGGGTAGCGCGAACAGCCCTTCTACCAGTATTAAGGGTGAAACCATCATTACCGTTCAGCTATCTAACGGTGAGACTCTGCGTCACGTTGCTGGGTCTGGTGCTTAAAACTTCTAGACCACCGTTGCCCCGAAAATGAGGCCCAAGAGGTAGGTGGCCAGGGCGGCGCCGTAGCCGATGGCTAGCTGGCGGAAGCCCCGCTTGGCGGGGGAGGCTCCCGAGAGCAGACCAACAATACCGCCGGTACCCAGCAGGGCAATACCCACCAGAATCAGCGAAATTATCATGGCCCAGGTGCCCGACCCGCCAAAGATGTAGGGCAGAATCGGAATGAGGGCGCCAGAGGCAAAGAAGGCAAAACTTGAGGCAGCGGCACCAATATCGCTACCGAGCGCGCCGTGCTCATTGACGCCCGCGCCCTCCTCAGCCTCGACGTCGTCCCTGAAAGAGAGCGAGGGGTCGCAGTCGTAGCTCAGGTAGCCAAAGCGCTCCAGAGCGCGGTGCTCGGCGGCCTCATCGCTCATACCGCGCGCCTTATAAATGAGCACCAGCTCGTTTTTATCGATGTTGAGATCCTTGGCCACGCGCAGGGTCACCTGGGTGGGCTGGGAGGCATCGAGCATCTCGCGCTGGGAACGAACCGAAACGAACTCGCCAGCCGCCATCGATAGCGCGCCCGCCAGTAGACCCGAGATACCCGAGAGCAGAATCATGGAGGACGATGCGCCAGAAGCGCCGATACCCATAATCAGCGCGACGTTGGAAACCAGACCGTCATTAGCTCCAAAGACGGCGGCGCGGAAGTTACCCGAGAGCTTCTCGCGGCCGCTGGTGGAAAGAGCGCGCACGATTTCTTCGTGAATGGCCTCATCCGCTGCCATTTCCTCGGTGGCGTCGGGGTCTTCGGCGTAGGGGGAGCGCTGCTCGGCACGCTGGGCCAGTGCCAGCACAAAAACCGTGCCAAAATGCTTGGCCAGGAACTCTAGCATGCGGGCAGAGACCGAGGGCTTGGGCTCGGGCAGGGCGTGCTCGCCCAGCAGGGTGCGCCAGTGGTGCTGGTGGCGCTGTTCGGCTTGGGCAACCTCGTGAAGAATCTCGGCGTCACGACCCTCAGACCGCTCTGCCAGCGAAGCGTAAATCTGGGCTTCAGAGATTTCCTCGGCAAGGTAGCGCCGCCAGCGCCTAATCTGCGACTTGGTGGGCTGGGCAACCGCCCGGTAGATGTCGGTGTTGAGGTCTTCTAAGTACCGTTGGCGGTCTTCGGGGGATACTGAGGAACTTTCAAAGCTGGGCATAAAAAACCACCTGGGAGAGAAATAGTCTGTGTCTGCCTTGAGTCTACAGACCGATTTTCTCTGCCAGGTGGGTATTACTTGAGTTCGGTAAGACGAACCTTTTTGAGCTTGGTTACAGGCTACTTAATCTCGCCGGAGCCGTTTTCCAGGTGGGCACGAACGAACCACTGGAACTTCTCCAGCTCGGCGGTCTGGCCAATTAGCAGGTCTTCGGAGACGGGGTCAACATCGCCAATCTTGGCAATGGCTGCGCGGTGGTCTTCGATAATGCCGGTGTAGACATCGTTGATAGCGCGCAGATGGGTCTGGGTGTCGGCGCGACCCTCGGGGTAGTCGCCCCAGGAGCGGTTTGCTACCAGGTCGCCAGAGAGGCCGCTGGGGGAAACGCCCAGGGTTGCCATACGCTCTGCCAGCTCGTCTGCGAAGCCGCGCACCAGTTCAATCTGAGGGTCCAGCATCTCGTGAACACCAATGAAAGAGGGCCCAACTACGTTCCAGTGAGCGTGCTTCAGAGCTAGCTGCAAATCATTCATGGCGTGCAGGCGGAGCTGGAGTGCCTCAGCTACCTGGTGGCCGGTTTCTTCGGTGAGTCCGGGAACGGTGAATGATGCTTTGCGTGACATAGTGTGCTTCCTTTCATCTGGGGAACTTCCCCGTTTTCTTATTATGAGCCTATCAAGAATAAACCCCTCAATCAAGGCTTATTATGAATTACTCAAATTAAGGATGGCCTCAAGAGTAAGTTCTTCGTGCCTCAGTCTCAGGTCACCCTCGCCTTCTGGAACCGGCACCTCACCGGGCACAACAATCACTTTCATGCCCGCGGCGGTGGCGGAACGAACTCCCGAGGGGGAGTCTTCAATAGCAACGCAGTTCTTAGGGTCTGCCTTGAGCGCTTCTGCCCCCATGAGGTAGGGCTGGGGGTCGGGCTTGGGCTTGGTGGTCTGCTGGTCTCCAATGATGGCGGCAAAGACCCCCGCCGGTGCCTTGTTGGCGGTTGCCTGTGCCACCGAGGTGGTGGCATTGGTGACAATGGCGCAGGGAATCCCCGCCTGCTTAATCTCGCCCAGAAGCGCTGAGATACCGGGCAGAAAATCGTAGCTGGCCTGCTCAAAAGCCTCGTGCATGTAGGCAATGAGCTTCTCTTCAATTTTTTCCAGCGGCAGGTCAACGCCCACCTGCTGTAGACGCTCTAGGGTGGCACGAATGGAGTAGCCCAGCACCGCCTTGGTGTCTTCGCTAGTCCAGGTGGTTCCGTGTTCCTCGCAGATCCTCTTTTTGGCTGCTTCCCAGATGGGCTCGGTGTCAACAAGGGTACCGTCATGGTCAAAAAGAATAGCTTCGGGGAACTTCTGTTCTGAATGATTCGTGCTCATATAACCAGCCTATCGAAGCTGGTCTGCCCCTGCTGTCAGCGGAGGGAGGCGCCCGGTTTTTCTTCTAAAATATTTCCTGTGAGCATAGAAGAAATCCCTGCCCGAACCCTCACGCGCGAGACCAACTGGTTCACCCGCGCGTCCCTCTATGCAGTGGTGCCCGGCGCCCTGCTGGCCGCCGGCTGGATTACCGCCGGCCGCGTGATTTTTGGGGCCGGGGGTGACTTGGTTCCCATCTTTGCCCTGACCTTTGGCCCCGGCCTGCTGGCTGTTCTGCTCTTCGCGGGCCGCTGGATGCTTCAGGATACCCAGCGGCACGAGCCCGGCACTGGAACCACCATGACCATCGCCCTTTTGCAGGTGACCACCTGGCTGCTTGCCCTCATTTTTGGCCTGCTTTGCCCCGATCGGGTAGACGGGCGAACGGTCTCTGCTGCCTCGCAGATTCTCGGCGATGACTTTATCGGTCTCTCGGCGGGTTTCGGCAATACCTTTGGCATTTTGACCTTTGTCTCTGCCTTTGCCATGTTCTTTGTGACCATGGGGCAGGCACGCCGGTCGGCCAAGCTGGCGGCGGGTATTACCGAGGACGACGAGGAGCGGCTGGCGCGCGAGAATAGCGAGTATGACTTTCTGGACTAGTTTTCGCTGTGGGCTGTATTAATCCCTTGCTGTTTCATAGTTGAGCGGAGTAGACTCAAGTTAGTTGAAAACTTGAAACTCATGAAAGGCTCACTGTGGACACAAAATTCACCACCAAAACTCAAGAAGTCATATCGGCTGCCAACATGAACGCGCAGACCGCTGGCAACCCCACCATCGAAACCGCCCACCTGTTGAAGGCGCTGATGGACCAGCGCGAGGGCGTAGCTGTTGCTGTGCTCAAGGCAGCGGGACTCGACGTAGACGCAATCTCGGTGGCGGCGTCGTCCGAAATCTCAAAGCTGCCCAAGGCGAGCGGCTCCAGCGTGGCGCAGGCGCAGTTCTCCCGCAACGCCCTGCGCGCCATTCAGACCGCCCAGGCTAAGGCAGGCCAGTTCGGCGACACCTATGTCTCTACCGAAATGCTGCTGCTGGCTATCGCCGCAGGCGACGACTCAACCGCCGAAGCCCTGAAGAAGGCAGGTGCTGACGCTAAGACCCTAGAAAAAACCATTCCGACCGTGAGAGGAGACCGCACCGTGGATAGTCCCGACCCCGAGGGCACCTTTGACGCTCTGAACAAGTACGGTACCGATCTGACCGCCATTGCCCGCGAGGGAAAACTTGACCCGGTGATCGGCCGCGACTCGGAAATTCGCCGCGTGGTGCAGGTGCTCTCCCGCCGTACCAAGAACAACCCCGTTCTCATTGGTGAACCCGGCGTGGGTAAAACCGCCGTGGTGGAGGGTCTGGCCCAGCGCATGGTCTCCGGCGACGTGCCCGAGTCTCTGCGCGGTAAAACCCTGATCTCGCTTGACCTGGGCTCGATGGTTGCCGGTGCTAAGTACCGCGGTGAATTCGAGGAGCGCCTCAAGGCTGTGCTTGAAGAAATCAAGAAGTCTGAGGGGCAGATCGTTACCTTCATCGACGAGATTCACACGGTGGTCGGAGCCGGTGCAACCGAGGGTGCTATGGACGCCGGCAATATGCTCAAGCCCATGCTCGCCCGCGGTGAGCTGCGGCTGATCGGTGCTACCACCCTCAACGAGTACCGTGAGAATATTGAGAAGGACGCCGCTCTGGAGCGTCGTTTCCAGCAGGTCTACGTGGGTGAGCCCTCCGTGGAAGACACCGTGGGCATTCTGCGCGGTCTCAAGGAGCGCTACGAGGCCCACCACAAGGTGGCTATCGCTGACTCAGCGCTGGTGGCTGCGGCCAATCTTTCCAACCGCTACATTCCCTCCCGCCAGCTACCCGATAAGGCAATTGACCTGATCGATGAGGCAGCATCGCGCCTGCGCATGGAGATTGACTCGGCTCCCGAGGAAATCGATATGCTCCGCCGTGCCGTAGACCGGCTGACCATGGAAGAGCTGGCTCTGGCAGATGAGACCGACCCCGCTTCGGTTGAGCGCCTAGAGGCCTTGCGCGCTGAAATGGCAGATAAGAAGGAAGAGCTGGATTCGCTCAACGCTCGCTGGGAAGCCGAGAAGGCCGGCCTGAACCGGGTGGGTGATATCAAGAACCAGATTGATGAGCTGCGCTCCAAGGCAGAGGTGGCCCAGCGCGAGGGCAATCTGGGTGAGGCCTCCCGTATTCTCTACGGCGAGATTCCTGCCCTTGAAGCGGAGCTCCATGACGCGCAGAAGGCAGAAAGCGAAGCCCGCGATGAGCTGATGGTCTCTGAAGAAGTCACCGCAGACGACATCGCCGAGGTGATTTCTGCCTGGACAGGCATTCCCGCCGGCAAGATGCTTCAGGGCGAGACTGAGAAGCTGCTGAATATGGAGACTGAGCTGGGCAAGCGCCTGATTGGCCAGAAGTCCGCGGTGCAGGCTGTCTCCGACGCCGTGCGCCGCTCCCGCGCAGGAATCTCTGACCCCGACCGCCCCATCGGTTCCTTCCTCTTCCTGGGCCCCACCGGCGTAGGTAAGACCGAGCTGGCTAAGGCCCTGGCAGAATTCCAGTTTGACGACGAGCACGCCTTGGTGCGCATCGACATGAGCGAATACGCCGAGAAGCACACCGTCTCCCGCCTGGTCGGTGCCCCTCCCGGCTACGTGGGTTACGACCAGGGAGGCCAGCTGACCGAAGCAGTGCGGCGGCGTCCCTACTCGGTCGTGCTACTGGACGAGGTGGAGAAGGCCCACCCCGACGTCTTCGACATTCTGCTTCAGGTGCTGGACGACGGCCGACTGACCGACGGCCAGGGCCGCACCGTGGACTTCCGCAACGTGATTCTGATTCTGACCTCTAACCTGGGCTCGCAGTTCCTGGTGGATCAGTCGATGGAGGCAGCGGAACAGAAGTCTGCCGTGATGAACGTGGTGCACTCGGCCTTCAAGCCCGAGTTCCTCAACCGCCTGGACGACATCATTATGTTCGACCCGCTCTCGGTGCAGGATCTCTCCCGCATCGTGGGCCTGCAGCTGGACTCTATGGCGGCCCGCCTCGAGTCGCGGCGCATCACCCTCGATGTCACCACGGCGGCCTCCGAGTGGCTGGGCCTGGCAGGCTACGACCCCGCCTTTGGCGCTCGCCCGCTGCGCCGCCTGGTGCAGACCGAGGTGGGCGACCGCCTGGCCCGCGCCCTGCTGGCAGGTTCTATCAAGGACGGCGACACCGTGAAGGTGGACGTGAACCCCGACGTTACCGCAGAGGGCTTGGTTGTAACGGCTGAGTAGCTGCCGCGAGCGGTGGATTTTAGGCTCTTTTGAGAGAAAAAAGAGCCTAAAATCCACCGCTCGGCTTATATTGAGAGCTACCTCGCTGACTTCTCTCAGCTTAAGCCCCTAAGCTGGCCAGCAATGAGAAAACTTTTTCCCTCTCTTGCCCTTCTAGCAGCAGCTGCGCTTCTGACAGGTTGCGCCGATTCTGAGCCGCAATCTCGCCAGCGCACCTATGAGAACTTTCCCGGGGCGCCGTCCTCAGCTGAGGCTCCGCTTGCTCCCGGGGCGAGTACCGGGCAGGGGCCTATCGCCGAGCTCGCTGACCCCACCTGGCTAGAGGAAACCGCCCAGCAGACTAAGATTCCCCAGCGGGTTCTCGCCGCCTATGCCGGAGCGGCTCTCCGCACCTCTGAAACCCAGCCTCAGTGCCAGCTGAGCTGGAATACCTTAGCGGGAATCGGTTCTGTAGAGACTGCCCACGGGCAGTATTTGGGTTCTTCCGTGGACGACGCCGGGCAAGTAACCCCGGGAATCTTCGGCCCCGCTCTCGACGGCTCTGAGGGCGTGATGGAAATTAAAGACACCGATCACGGCGAGCTCGATGACGATCAGCGCTGGGACCGCGCGGTGGGCCCCATGCAGTTTATTCCCACCAGCTGGGAGGGACCGAAGCAGGACGGCAATGCCGATGGTAACTATGACCCTCAGCAGATTGATGATGCTGTGCTCACCGCCGCCGAGCACCTGTGCCAGGGTGAATCGCTAACCACCGATGCCGGCTGGAACTCAGCCATTGCCGGCTACAACCGCTCGGTAGTCTACGCCAATAAGGTGGCGGAGAAAGCTGAAGAGTACGCTACGTCGAACGGTGGATTTTAGGCTTAAATCTGGCAATTTTAAGCCTAAAATCCACCGCTCGGCAGCGCGTGAGAGAATAGAGCCGTGAACTTCGAATCTTCCTCGCGTGCTTCAAGCTATGTTTCAGATGAAGAGAGCCTCGCCAGGCCCGATATCGCTATTGCTCACAGATCTGCCCTGCGCTCGATTGAGCGCGTAGTGGCAGAGACCGCCCAGCCCACCCCACCGGAGCAGGCACTAGCTGGTATCTCTGACATGCTGAATCAAGGCGGGGTTCTGGTTCTCACCGGAGCCGGGGTCTCTACTGCCTCGGGTATTCCCGACTACCGCGGGCCCGCCGGTTCGCTGAAGAAACACCGGCCCATGACCTATCAGGAATTCCGATACGACGACGGCGCCCGGCAGCGCTACTGGGCCCGATCCTATGTGGGCTGGCGGCGGATGCGCCGGGCCGAACCCAACGCCGCCCACTATCTGCTGGCTAAGCTAGAGCAGCGCGGGGCGCTCGCCGGACTGATTACTCAAAATGTTGACGGCCTACACCAGCGGGCCGGTTCTAAAAATATGGTGGCCCTGCACGGCGATCTTGACCGGGTGATCTGCCTGATGTGTGGCAATCTCGAAGACCGCGCCAGCATGGATTCCCGCATGGAAGAGCTCAACCCCGGCTACTTAGAACGCCTGGACTCAGATGAGCTACAGGTTAATCCCGACGGCGATGTGGAGCTGGACGACGCTTTCATCCGCGACTTTGTAATGGTCGGCTGCCAGCGCTGCGGCTCAACCCGGCTCAAACCAGATGTGGTCTACTTCGGCGAGAGTGTTCCGGCAGACCGCAAGGCTAAGGTTGCCGAGTTCCAGCGGAATTCAGAGTCCCTGCTCATTGTGGGAAGCTCTGTTGCGGTGATGAGCGGTTTCAAGTTGGCAATTGAGGCGGGAAAGAAGGACCAGAAGATTGGAATCATTAACGGCGGACCCGGCCGCGCCGATAGCCGAGCGGATTACCTGTGGCGCAGCGATGTCTCGGCGGCTCTGGCGCAGCTGATTTAGATGCAGCGACTGTAACTTCGCTTAATACGGCCAAAGTTTTACTGTTCTCTCTCGGTGATTTATGCAGTTTGCGCAAGAAAACTATTGTTTGGGGTGAATTAAGTCTCGGATAGCGGGCACTGAGTCTGCATATAAAGCAAAAAACATGTACCCTTAAGACACGAAAGACTGTAAGGGATTCCGGCGATAGTGCACGCCCACTGTAAACCGCTGGACACGATGGATAAAGAGGGGGTCACGCCATGGGGCGCGGCCGTCAAAAGGCTAAAGCAACACGGCAGGCTCGGGAGATGAAGTACTTCAGCCCTGAGACCGACTATTCTGCACTCGAGCGCGAGCTGAATAGCGCCAAGAAAAATTCATCTAAGACATCTTCGAACCATCGTTACGATGACGAAGATGATTATTCGGAGTACGCGGATAAGTACGCCGATTCATATACAGACGAAGACTAAGTGGCCTCCCAGAACCACCTAGTCTCTTTTCTGTAGAGCAAACGACAGCCCCCCGCCAGTTGCGGAGGGCTGTTTTTGTATGCCGTGAGCCTACTTGTAGCTGTTGAGCAGCACTGCTGCGCCGCCGTCCACGCCCTTAGCGCCCTGCACGTAGTCGGCTGAGTTCCGGTGGGCTCCGTCGTCGGCCTCAACGGTGCCGAGAATCCAGGAGGGCAGCCCGCGGTCATTGAGCCGCTTGACGGCGGCGTCAGCCACCGAGGGGTCTACCACGGCAATCATGCCCACGCCCAGGTTCAGGGTGCGTTCGAGATCTGCCTGGGGTACGCTGCCCAGCTCGCCGACCAGCTGGAAGATAGCGGGGATTTCCCAGGTGGAGCGGTCTACCAGGCCCACGGTGCCGGTGGGTAGCACGCGAGCTAGGTTGGCTGCCAGGCCGCCGCCGGTCACGTGCGAGAAGCCTCGAATTCCGGAGCCGGTCTGGCCGTCCTCGCCATTGACAGGGAAGGCCTCGATCAGATTAAGGCAGTCTGCGGTGTAGATACGGGTGGGTTCCAGCAGTTCCTCACCGAGGGTGCGGCCCAGCTCATCCACCTGACGGTCGAGGGGCCAGCCCGCCACGTTGATGACCTTGCGTACCAGCGAGTAGCCGTTGGAGTGAATGCCGGAGGAGGCCATAGCAATCAGGACGTCGCCCTGCCGCACTCGGTCGGGGCCGAGCAGCTCGTCTGCCTCAACGATGCCGGTGGCTGCACCGGCGACGTCATACTCGTTTTCAGCCAGCAGGCCCGGGTGCTCGGCGGTCTCGCCGCCCACCAGGGCGGTGCCTGCCAGGGAGCAGCCCTCTGCCACGCCGCGCACAATATCGGCAATGCGCTCGGGCACCACCTTGCCGGTGGCAATGTAGTCGGTCATAAAGAGGGGCTTAGCGCCGGTGACCACGATGTCATCTACCACCATGCCCACCAGGTCGTGGCCGATGGTGTGGTGAATGTCCAGAGCCTGGGCGATAGCCACCTTGGTGCCCACACCGTCGGTGGAGGTTGCCAGGTAGGGCTTCTTGAACTCCTTGAGGGCGGTCAGATCGAAGAGGCCGGCAAAGCCGCCCACTCCGCCCACCACGCCTGCGCCGTGGGTTGCCTTAATGGCGTCTTTCATCAGCTCAACCGCGCGGTCGCCCGCCTCGACGTCCACACCTGCCGATGCGTAGGTTACTTGCTGGGTGCTCTCGCTCATGAGTTGTCCTTCTCGGTTGAGTTCACGGGAACGGTGTCTTCGGGCAAAACAAGGTTTTCGAGGTCTGAGTCGGGGCCGGGCTCGCAACTGCCACCGGCTTCACCACTGGTTGCTGCCGAATCCAACTTGTTTTCCAGTACCTCGGAGCCTGGGCGGGTATCGATGGAAACCGCCTTGGCATGCTCGGGTTTGTGGGCAACGGGCCGCTGCGCGGTGACCTCGCCAATGGAGGAAGACAGGGGGCCACCGCCGCCGTTGTGCTCCTTGGTATCAAAAACCGACTTGCCGATTTTCTCGGGAATCGGAATCGGGTAGTTACCGGTAAAGCAGGCGGTGCAGAGGTTGGCTCGCTCCTGGTGGGTGGCCGCAATCATGCCGTCTTCGGAGATGTAGCCCAGCGAATCTGCGCCCAGAGACTTGCCGATTTCCTCAATGGTGAGGCCGTTGGCAATCAGCTCGGAGCGGTTGGCAAAGTCAATGCCGTAGTAGCAGGGCCACTTGACCGGGGGAGAGGAGATGCGAACGTGAACTTCCTTAGCCCCTGCCTCGCGCAGCATCCGCACCAGGGCGCGCTGGGTGTTACCGCGCACGATGGAATCGTCAATCACAATCAGGCGCTTACCCTCAACCACCGACTTGAGCGGGTTGAGCTTGAGTCGAATGCCCAGCTGGCGGATGGTCTGTGAGGGCTGAATAAAGGTTCTACCCACGTAGGCGTTTTTAACCAGGCCGTTGCCGTAGGGAATGCCGGATTCTTCGGCGTAGCCAATCGCTGCTGGCACACCCGATTCGGGGGTGGGCATCACCAGGTCTGCCTCAACGTGGTGCTCGCGGGCCAGCTGGCGGCCCATCTCAACCCGGGATTCGTAGACCGAGCGGCCAGAAATAGTGGTGTCAGGGCGGGCCAGGTAGACATACTCAAATACGCAGCCGGCGCGCTTAGCCTCGGCGAAAGTGCGGGAGCGCAGACCGCCGTCGGCGTCAATAATAATCATCTCGCCCGGGTCTACCTCGCGCACGAAAGCAGCACCCACAATATCCAGCGCGGAGGTCTCGGAGGCAACCACCCAGCCGCGATCGAGGCGACCCAGCACCAGCGGGCGAACGCCCTGGGGGTCGCGGGCGGCGTAGAGGGTGTCTTCGTCCATGAAGGTCAGACAGAAGGCGCCCTGAAGGGTGGGCAGAAGATCCAGCATTGCCTCTTCGAGAGAGTCAAAGGTGTGGTTGCCCAGCAGGGCGGTGACCAGCGCGGTGTCGGTGGTGTTGCCCTGCGCCAGCTCGCCGCGGTCGGGGGCGGCACCGGCATTTCTTTCCAGAACCCGCTCGTAGAGTTCCACCGAGTTGGTGATATTGCCGTTGTGGGCCAGGGCCAGAGTACCCTGCGGGGTGGCACCCAGGGTGGGCTGGGCGTTAGCCCAGTGGGAGGCTCCGGTGGTGGAGTAG
This sequence comes from Rothia aerolata, assembly GCF_014635585.1. Taxonomy (GTDB): domain Bacteria; phylum Actinomycetota; class Actinomycetes; order Actinomycetales; family Micrococcaceae; genus Rothia; species Rothia aerolata. The sequence continues at coordinate 1,188,712 of NZ_BMDC01000001.1, read as the reverse complement.
CGGCAGTGGCCCACCGCCATATGCCCGCCCATGGCGTTGAGAGTGGGTTCATCAAACACCTGGGAGACCAGGCCCATGTCTTTATAGACGTTGATTCGCGAACCATCGCTGGTGGCGATACCCGCTGATTCTTGCCCGCGGTGCTGGAGCGCGTAGAGCCCGTAGTAGGTCAGTTTTGCTACGTCTTCTCCGGGAGCCCATACGCCAAAGACGCCGCATTCGTCTTTGGGGCCGCTATCAAGAGGATCGAGGTCGTGCGTTAGTTTTCCGTCAGGACGAACCAATTCTTGCCATCTTTTCAGTCTGAGGTTGCTGATGAATGTGTCTTGGACTGAGAACTAAATCAGTGGGCTAAGACGATACAAGTCTAGCTGATATCGCCCATTTCACAGCCTATTCGGTGTCTTCGGCGGGTAGGGCGCGCACCTTCTCGGGGTTCTTGGCCGAGCGGCGGTCAAGAATCAGCGCTATTACGATCATGACGCCGGCACCCAGGGCGGCGCAGACCACCGCCATAATGCCGTAGACAGAGCCCACGGAGTATTCGGTGGCGTAGGTGTCGATAGCGTCGCTGCCGGTGGGCCAGGGAATAAAGGTAATCAGGGTGGCTAGCAGCAGGCCCAGAATCACGCCGGTAATGGCGAAGGCGAGCATGGACGGCGCCCGGCGAATGGTCACCAGCTGCTCGCCCGGGTGGTCGGTGGATGGGGTGTTGGACGGCGCGGGGTTAGGCTGAGTACTCATGATTCACTAGTGTACCGGGTAAAGGTGGGGCTGGTTTAGAGGAGGGGCATGCGCTCGGAAAGGTCTGACCTCGACCCCGAGGCCGAAATTTTTGCCGCGCTCTCTGCCCAGCTGGAAAAGCCCAGGGCTACAGCGCACCAGGTGAAGGCATCGGTTTCTACCACGTTGGGCGGGGTGCCGCGGGTGTGGCGGGGCCCGGCAATGCACTGGGTTACGCCAAAGGGCGGTACGCGCACCTCCACCGAATTGCCCGGAGCCAGGGCGGCCAGCTCTTCTAGAAGAAAGCGGACGGCGGTGGCGCGGGTGGCGCGGGGAAGGGTGGCAAAGCGCGCCTCGGCGGTGCCGGTGCTGCCCTCGGCCTCCTCAAAAACCCGCCGTATGGCGGCAACCGCGGCGGCGCCGTCCTGCTCTGAAATCTTGCGTTTGATGGCCACTAGGCACCTGCTTCATCTAGCAGGGCTGCCAAGTCTGCGCCCGGATCAATGGCACCCACCGGCGTGCTGCCTCCAAAGATGGGGCGCATGGTGGCGGCCAGTGCTTTCTCGGCTGTCTCGGAGGAAATATAACCGGCAGCTTCGAGTAGGCGTACAGCCACCAGGGCGGTGGGGCGGGAGGCGCCGTCGAGAACCTTGACCACTGCCGAGGCGCCGGAGGGCAGGCCGATAGCCAGCACCCCTTCGGCACCGTGCTTGACCACGGCCTGGAGGTGCTCGGAGAGCACGGTGGCGGTTTTTCCTTCGCCGGTGACGTATTCGGAGTAGTCCACCATGGCGGTGGCAACGGTGGCCACCCGGGCGTCGGCGCGGATGTTCTCGATTCCTGCTCCTAAGGTGGAGTAGGCGCGGGCCAGGCCCAGGGTTGAGACCGCTGCCAGGGGAGCTCCGCAGCCGTCGGTTCCCGCTGCGAGAGGGGGCTCTTGGCAGAACTCTTCGATGGTTTCCATGACCAGTTTTTGGAGGGGGTTCTCGGGGGAGAGATAGTCCTCCACCGACCAGCCCGACTTTACGCAGGCCCAGAGGAAAGCGGCGTGCTTGCCCGAGCAGTTGAAGGCAAGGCGCTGCTTGGTGTGCCCCGCTTTAATCAGGGCGTGGAAGCTGGCTTCGTGCTGGGGCCAGGCGGGTGGGCACTGAAGGGCCTCGGCGGTGAGCCCTGCCTCTTCGAGAATGGACTGGGCGACTTTCATGTGCTCAAAGGAGCCGGTGTGGGAACCAGACGCCAGGGCAATCTGTGCGCCTGCCAGCTCTGCGCCGGCATTCATCGAAGCGATGGTCTGTAAGGGTTTAAAGGCGGAGCGGGGGTAGATGGGGGCCTCAACATCACCCAGAGAAGCCGCAACCTCGCCGTCGGGGGCCAGCACCACCGCCACCCCCAGGTGGCGGGACTCGATGAAATCGTTGCGGCGGATAACCGCCAGCTCGGCTGCCGTGTCTGCGGTGAAAGTCTGCATGTCTCAAGTATTCCACAGGCAAAGGTGCAGTAACTGCATAAAGGTTGCGAATGCCACCTTTTCAGATATTGCAGATTCTGCATGATTGCAGTTACTGTAATAATATGCCACTTTCACAGTCATCCACTCACGATGCCATCAGGGCAAAAATTGAAGACAAGCGCAAAGCCCGCAAAGAAGCCACCCACCTGGCCCTCCAAGAGGCTGCCGAACGCATAGCCATTGAATCAGGCCGGTCGGCACTGACCACCAAAGCGCTGGTGAAAGAAGCCGGGGTCTCCGAGCGCACTATCTTCAACCACTTTGCCAATATCGACCGGGTTTTGCTTTCCTGCCTGAGCACCCGACTCTCCGAACTCTTTACGGTGGAGAACTTTCCGCTGGGCCTTTCTGCCCAGGAGTTACCTGCCGCCTGCTCTGACTTTCTGCTGGGCATGATTGAAAGCCCCGAGACAGATAGGGCCCTAGAGCAGTTCGTGCAGCTGGCTGCGACCTTCATAGACGGCGAGGACCTCGAAGAGACCATTGGCAAAGAAATTCTAGAAACCCTGGCGCAGCAGGCCTGGCTCCTGTGCGACTTTATAGAGAAAAACTACCCTGAGCTTTCCTACGACCAGTGGTTCTCCATGGCGGTCTACATCAATAACGCGGTGATGGGAATAGCGATGGGACTAGCCCGCTATGTGCACTACCGGGGCGAGGGCAACCTGACGGCCCCCACCGTTGTTTCTACCTCAGAGATCAAAGAGAACATCGTCTTCGCCATTAAGAAGGTAGGCGAGGGACTGCCGGTTCTCTAGCCCCCCTTACTTTGCAATATCTCCAACACCTACAGACACAGAAAAAATAGGGAACAATGTCTACATTTCTCTACAAGCTAGGCAGCTTTGCCGCCCGCAAGGCATGGGTTGTTATCGGTATCTGGGCTCTGATTCTTGCCGGCCTGGGAGGCGCCTATGGCGCTTTCCGCGGCGAGCTCACCAACGAGATCACCATTCCCGGCACCGAGGCCCAGCAGCTACAGGAGACCCTGACCGAGAAGTTCGATACCAATGCTGCCGCCGGCATGGGGCAGGTCATTCTCGAAACAGAAGACGGCTCCGAGTTCACTGCTGACCAGAAGAAGGCGGTGGCTTCTGCTGTCTCCACTGCCGAGGGCGTGGGTCAGGTTGATTCGGTCATGGATCCCTTTGCCACCTCTGCCCAGCTGGAAGACGGTCGTAAGCAACTTGAGGACGGTCAGAAGAAGCTGGACGACGCTAAGAAGCAGCTCGACGACACCCAGCGGAAAATCGATGACGGCTCGCTAGAATCTGATGCTCGCAAGCAGATGGACGACGCCCAGAAGAAGCTGGACGAGGGCAAGCAGCAGGTTGAGCAGGCAGATCAGGCCAAGAAAGATCTTGACGACGCTCAGAAAGAGCTGGACCGCAACCGCGATGAGCTAGAACGCAACGAGCGCGAGCTCAGCCAGGCCCAGCGCGACCTCGATCAGCGCCGTGCCCAGGCTCAGGCAGCTGGTGGCGAGGCGCTCGCCCAGTTCAATGCTGCCCAGGGAGAGCTCGATGCTAACCGCGCCCAGCTTGAGGCCGGTAAGCAGCAGCTTGAAGACGACCAGCGCCAGATTGACTCGGGCCGCGACGAGCTGAAGAAGAACGAGAAGCAGATTGAGGACGCCCGCAAGCAGGTTGAAGAGGGCCAGAAGGAACTTGACGCCCAGCGCAAGTCCCTGGACGACGGCTCCCTGGTGGCCGACGCCCAGAAGCAGGTGGACGACGGCCGCGCTGAGGTAGAGAAGAACCAGAAGGAACTCGACCAGAACCGCTCCCTGATGGATATGAGCTCTGACGCCGCTGCTATCTCGGACGACGGCTCGGCGGCTATCGCTGCGGTAACCTTCAATGACGAAATCATGAAGGTTACTCCCGCCAGCCTGGAAGAAACCCGAGACGCTTTCGCCCCGCTCGAAGATGAGGGAATCAAGGTTCTCTACGACCAGAACCTAGAGGGTCAGACCCCCGAGATGGAGGCAACCGCTGAGATCGTCGGCATTATTGTGGCGCTGATTATCCTCTTCGTGATGATGGGAACCTTCATCGCCGCTGGCCTGCCCATTCTCATGGCCGTGATCGGCCTGGGTGCAGCAATGCTGGGTACTCTGGCGCTTTCCAGCGTGGTAGATATGACCTCCACGACCCCGGCCCTGGGCTCCATGCTGGGTCTGGCCGTGGGCATCGACTACACCCTCTTCATTCTTAATCGCCACCGCAATAACCTGGCGCGGGGAATGGAAATGAAGAAGTCCATTGCCTTGGCAACCGGTACCTCCGGCGGAGCGGTTGTCTTTGCTGGCACCACCGTGATTATCGCTCTACTGGCTCTGAACGTGGTGGGTATTCCCTTCCTCTCGGTCATGGGTAATGCTGCTGCCTTCGCCGTCTTCATGGCGGTGCTGGTCTCGGTCACCCTCTCTCCGGCTATCCTTTCGCTGGTGGGCCGCCGCATTATCTCTAAGAAGCGCTGGGAGGCGATCGACCGCCGTCATGCCTTGTCGCAGTCCACCGACCCCGAGATTGCAGCAGAAGCCCGCGCAGCAGCGGCCGAGAAGGAGAACCGACCGGGCAAGTGGCTGGGTGCTGTACTCTCCAAGCCCCTGGTGACCGTTTTCGCCACCGTTGCGGCGCTCATCATTCTGGCCCTGCCCATGCTAGATATGCGCCTGGGTCTGCCCGACGGCTCATCGCAGCCCGAAGACTCCGCCCAGTACCAGACCTACCGGGCTATTGAAGAGAACTTCGGCGCGGGCCAGAACGGCCAGGTGATCGTTGCCGCCAACCTGCCCGAGGGCATGGACGAGGCCAAGGCCAAGGAACTCCAGGTTGAGGTGGGCGAACAGCTGCAAGATGTCGATTCGGTGGAGAAGGTTATTCCTGCCATGATCTCCAAAGACAACGACATGCTGCTCTACCAGATCGTTCCCACCGAGGGACCCTCGGCAGAATCCACCGAGGCCCTGGTCAACAACCTGCGCGACACCACCACGTCTACCGACTACGGTGATGTCACCTACGGCGTGACCGGCCAGGCAGCGATGAACATCGACATCTCCGAGAACCTCTTTAGGGTGCTGCCCATCTACATCGCCATTGTGGTGGGGCTCTCCCTGCTGGTTCTGATTCTGGTCTTCCGCTCCATCTGGGTGCCGGTTACCGCTACCCTGGGCTTCCTCTTCTCCCTCATGGCAGCCTTCGGCATTACCACCGCAGTCTTCCAGTGGGGCTGGATGGGCTCCCTCTTCGGAGTCACCACCCCCGGGCCGATTCTCTCCTTCCTGCCGATTCTGGCAGTGGGCATTCTCTTCGGCCTGGCCATGGACTACCAGGTATTTTTGGTCTCCGCCATGCGCGAGGCCTACGCCCACGGCAAGCCTGCCAAGGACGCCGTGGTGGTCGGCTTCAACCACTCCTCCCGAGTTGTGGTGGCAGCAGCCCTCATTATGGCGGGCGTGTTCCTGGGCTTCGTCTTCTCCGGTGACCCCATGATTGCCTCCATCGGCTTCGTGCTGGCCTTCGGTGTTCTCGCTGACGCTTTCATTGTTCGCATGATGCTCATTCCGGCGCTGATGCGCCTGCTGGGTGAGAAGGCATGGACTTTGCCCCGCTGGCTCGATAAGCTCCTGCCCGACCTCGACATTGAGGGCACTAAGCTTGAACACGAGGTGGTGGAGGAACCCCGGGAGACTTCACAGGAGGCTTCTGCGGAGGCTGGCCGGGAGCCTGCTCAGGAACAGCCTGGACCTGCCCACATGGCAGAGGAAAGCCATCACGGCTCCCAGCGAGCTGAGGCAACCTCAGCGGAACCCGAACACAAGCCCCGCCACCGGGGTCCGACGCTGAGCGACGTGGAGTAGGCGCATAGAGTGAGCTAGTAGTTGAGTGCCGGAGGGGCGGGTTCAGTTGGCCCCGCCCCTCCGGCACTCTCTTTAGCCAGTCGCCCGTCTCTCTGTCATTCCGCCTGCTCTTGAGTGCTCGCGAGCTCGCACCCGCTGCGCTCCATCCTCTGTGATTTCGCTTGCTGAACAAGCCCCCTCCCTATGTGACCAAACCGTGACCTTTCGGGTAGCCTTGGAACATGAAGGTTTTGGTACTTGGCCCCGGCGGGCGCGAACACGCAATTATTCGAGCACTTCTAGCAGATCCTAAGGTTTCTGAGGTCCACAGCGCCCCCGGCAACGCCGGTATCGCCGCCGAGGTTCCGGTCCACGACATCGACGCCAACAACCCCGCAGCCGCCACCGCTCTTGCCCAAGACCTGGGTGCCGATTTGGTGGTAGTGGGCCCCGAGGCCCCCCTGGTTGCCGGCGTCGCCGATACCCTGCGGGCAGCCGGTTTCCCGGTTTTTGGCCCCGATAAAGCCGCTGCTGCCCTCGAAGGGTCCAAGGCTTTTGCTAAAGACGTGATGGCTGCCGCCAACGTTCCCACCGCTATGGCCAAGGTTGCCACCAATATCGATGAAGCCGCCGAAGCCCTCGACGCTTTCGGTGCCCCCTACGTGGTTAAGGACGACGGTCTGGCAGCGGGTAAGGGCGTTGTGGTAACCGAAGACCGCCAGGTAGCCCTCGACCATGCCCAGGCCTGCTTCTCAGCCGGCGGCACCGTGGTCATCGAAGAATTCCTCGACGGCCCCGAGGTCTCCCTCTTTGTTATTTCTGACGGCGAGCAGGTTGTGCCGCTCTCACCCGCCCAGGACTTCAAGCGCATCTTTGACAACGATGAGGGCCCCAACACCGGCGGCATGGGCGCCTACACCCCTCTGCCCTGGTTGCCCGAAGGCTTTGTGGAAGAAGTTATTGAGCGGGTTGCCCGCCCCACCATCGCAGAAATGGCGCGCCGAGGCACCCCCTTTGTGGGCGTTCTCTACTGCGGCCTTGCCGTGACCAAGCGTGGCATCCGAGTCATCGAATTCAATGCCCGCTTTGGCGACCCCGAAACTCAGGCAGTGCTGGCTCGCCTCAAGACCCCGCTGGGCCAGTTGCTTCTGTCAGCAGCTAACGGAGAACTAGACCCCGACACCGTGCTGAGCTGGGATTCCCGCTACGCGGTAGACGTCGTGATGGCGGCAGAAAACTACCCCGACTCCCCGCGTAAGGGGGACGAAATCACCGGCCTGGATTCCGCAAACTCCATGAGCGACGTCCACGTTCTTCACGCGGGCACCAAAGCCGAGGGCGAGAAGGTTCTCACCGCCGGTGGCCGAGTACTCGCCGTCGTCGCCCTGGGCGAAGGCCTCGCCGCAGCGCGGGCGGCCGCCTACGCGGGAGTGGAGGCAATCAGCTGGTCGGGAGCTCAACATCGCAGCGACATTGCCCTGGCGGCAGTTGAAAACCGAATCACTATTCCTCACCCGGAAAACTAACCAACGGAAGCGGTGGCTATCGTCGAAAAACGATAGCCACCGCTTTTGGTACTCTAACTTTTATCTAAAATCTGTAACACGCAGGAGAATCATGAGCGCTCAGAACACCCCTCTGGAGATCCCAGGCTGGACCCACGTCTATTCAGGTAAAGTCCGCGACCTCTACGTTCCCAACGAAGACCGCCTCGATGCCACCGGAGTTAGCTTCAATGACGACGCTGAACTGCGCGCCGGCTCCGTGATGGTGGTGGCCTCAGACCGAATTTCTGCCTTCGACCAGGTGATTCCCACCGAGATTCCCGATAAGGGCAAGATTCTCACCCAGATGTCGCTGTGGTGGTTCAACCAGCTGACCGGAGTGCCCAACCACGTGCTCTCCACCGATGTACCCGAACAGGTTGCGGGCCGCGCCATGATCTGCCGCTCCCTCAACATGTTTCCGGTAGAGTGCATTGCCCGCGGCTACCTCACCGGCTCCGGCCTGCAGGCCTACCGGGAAACCGGGGGAATCGGCGACGTTAAGCTACCCGAGGGCCTGGTAGACGGCTCCCGCCTGGAACCCGCCATTTTTACCCCCACCGGCAAGGCAGAGATAGGCGAACACGACGAGCTGATTACCTATGAAGAGCTCTATGCTGAGGTGGGCCAGCCCATCGGCGAACGCCTGCAGGAGCTCACCCTCTATGTTTACGAAACCGCTGAAAAGATTGCCCGGGAGCGGGGCATTATCATTGCCGATACCAAGGTTGAGTTTGGCCTTGACTCCTACCGGGGCGAGATTACCCTGGGCGATGAGGTGATGACCCCCGATTCTTCCCGCTTCTGGGACGCCGAAAAGTACGAGCCCGGCAAGCCCCAGGCCAGCTTCGATAAGCAGTACATTCGCGACTGGCTCAAGTCAGAGGAATCCGGCTGGAAGGGGGACGGCGCGGTACCGGCCCTGCCCGATGAGGTGGTTGAGAAAACCCGGGCCCGCTACGTTGAAGCTTATGAGCGGCTGACCGGGGAGAAGTTCTCCGCCTAGATTTTAGATAGTCGAGCGGTGGATTTTAGGCTTAAATTTCGCTGATTTAAGCCTAAAATCCACCGCTCGACATTTTATTTAATGAGGTCGTGGAACCAGGTGATGTGCTTGGTGACTCTCTCCTTAGCCTGCTCTGGTTCATGATTGGTCACCGCTTCTAAAATGGCCCAGTGCTGCTCCTGCAGGGCAATTTTGGTGGCGCTCCAATCGTCCAGCAGGGGAACGGCCTCCATCACGTAGCTGACCGTTGCCTGGTGCAGAGACTGAATTACCGTCTTGAGCGTGATGTTATTGGAAAGAGAAGAAATCTCATAGTGGAACCGGGCGTCGCAGAAGTGAAAACGGTCATTGGGAAGATCCGGATTATCCAGCTCGGTCAGGTAGGCCCTGGCCCGCTCAAGCGTGGCGGTGCGCTCGGGCGAATCCTCCGAAAGCGCGGCGTCATGGGCAGCCTGGCCCTCAAGTAGCACGCGGGTAGAGACCATATCGGCAATCGGAAATGTTTTGGTGGCGATGTGCATGCGCATAGCCCAGCTCAGTGCTTCAGACGGTTCAGAAGCCACCACAGCCCCCGACTTAGGCCCGGAGCCGGTGGCAGAACGCACCAGCCCCACAGCGTTGAGAATCTGTAGGCCCTCTCGAACTGAGGCTCGGGAAATACCGTATTTATCGGCCAGGGCACGTTCACCGGGGAGCCGGTCTCCCACGTGCAGTTCGCCCGAACGGAGCTTCTTTTCGATAGTTTCAAGCAGAACGCTATAGGTTCTTTCTTTCACGGGTTCCTCTGGGTCAGCGCGGGTCAATCTTTTTGATAGTAACAAGACAGCGGTGCAACCGAAGAGTTTCGGTGGCACCGCTGTTTTATTTGTTCATCTGCTCTTATACGTTAACCATAAAGGAGAGAACGTTGGTCTGTAGGAAGACCAGCAGGCAGATTGCAACGAGGAACACGATTGACCAGGGCAGCACGGCCTTCATAATCTCTGATTCCTTGCCTTCCATATCTACCGCGGTAGCCGCGATAGCCAGGGACTGCGGGGAAATCATCTTGCCTACCACGCCACCGGTGGTGTTAGCTGCCAGCAGCAGCTCGGGGTGAACGCCCTCCACACCCTGAGCGGTGAGATGGTCAGCCGCGGTTACCTGCAGCTTGGAGAAGAGGGCGTTAGCGGAGGTATCGGAACCGGTCACCGCGGTGCCCACCCAACCAAGAGTGGGGGAGAGCAGGGCGTAGATGGTACCCAGCGAAGCAACCCATTCACCGATAGCCACGGTCTGACCGGAGTAGTTCATCACGTAGGCCAGCGCCAGCACGCAGACAATGGTCAGAGCCGACCACCGCATACGGTACATCACCGCACCGATTTCTTTGACGGCGTCACCGAGGGAAATCTTGTAGTTACCGTTCTCGTTGAAGATGGAGTAGAGCGCGGCCACCACCAGGCCGGAAATCAGCAGGAAGGTGCCCGGGTTGTTGAGCCAGGTGAAGGAGTAGGTCGAGGAAACCGGGTCGCCCGCAGCGGTAACCAGACGGTCTTGCAACAACGGCATGGCGATAGAGGGAGAGGTGGTCTTGAGCCAGGCAACCAACGGGGGCAGAAGGTTGGCAACGCCGAAAATAACCACAACGATAGCGTAGGGCATCATGGCCATCCATACGCGGCCAGCGGTGAGCTCATGCTTGGCGCCCTCTTCGCTCAGCGGGGGAAGACCGTAGCGCTCGCGCACACCGGCAACGCCTCGTGGCTTGACGAAGCGTAGGAAGACCACTGCAACACCCATGGAGACGATGCAGGCAATGACGTCGGTGAGCTGGTAGGCGAAGTAGGTTGCGGTGAACCACTGGACGATACCGAAGGCTGCACCGATGACGCCGGCGTGCAGCCAGCCGTCTTTGAGGCCCTGAACGCCGTCCAGGATAAAGAGCAGAATGAAGGGGACGAAGAAAGCCAGCAGGGGTGCCTGGTGGCCAACGATTGCTGCAATAGTCTCGGCATCCTTACCGCCGACTTCACCCGCGGTAGTAATCGGAATTGCAACCGCACCGAAAGCTACCGGTGCGGTGTTGGCAATCAGCACGGTGATAGCAGCTTTGAGGGGCTTGACACCCAGGGCAAGAATCATGGTTGCGGTAATGGCAACGGGGGCACCGAAACCTGCCAGTGCCTCTAGCAGACCGCCGAAGCAGAAAGCGATTAGGATTGCCTGAATGCGCAGGTCACCGCCACCAATAAGGTCGAAGGTGCGGCGCAAGTCTTCAAAGCGGCCAGAGAGCACGGTGACCTGGTAGAACCAGATTGCCATGACGATAACCCAGACAATGGGCAGCAGGCCGTACAGCCCACCGCGCACCGCTGACATCGCGGCGAGATCCCAGGGCATGCCAAAGCCCAGTACCGCCACAAGAATTGAGACTGCTACCGCTACGATTGCGGAAATATGGGCGCGGGCCTTAACGCCGAGAAGCATAATGAAGAAGGCCAGCAACGGTAGCGTTGCAACGAGGGCAGAAAGGCCGAGGCTGCCACCCACGGCATCAGTCTGCGCGAACCATGTGTTCATCGAGTGTGTCCCCCTTATGGGAATATAGCGCCCGCATCTTTGTGGGCATAAACCATAGTGTGATGAATAAAAAATTATGTGGTCAGACCGTTAAGAATACTCTTAAGCGTGCATGATGCAAGTCACTGGGCAAAATAAGGTGCAAGAAACCTTAGGCTTATCTGCGCGGTCTCAGCCGGTGGACACTGCGGAGAATTCGGGTATAAAAAAATGACCTAATCATGCGTTCTCTCGACAATACTATTCGTGTTAAATGAGAGGTAAGACCATACATTCTTTGAGGAGAAATCATGCGTATTGCGCTATTCTCAACCTGCATCGTCGATGGCATCTACCCTCGCGTTGCCAAGGCAACCGTGGATATCCTGGAACGTCTGGGGCACGAAGTGGTGTACCCGGCTGGCCAGACCTGCTGCTCTCAGATGCACGTTAATTCCGGTTATTTTGACGATGCCTACACCATCGTGAAAAACCACGTGAAGTCTTTTGAGGCCTGGGATTTCGACGTCGCCGTTGCGCCGTCGGGCTCCTGCGTTGCCTCCCTGGGCCACCAGCAGCCCATGATTGCGCGCCGGGCGGGCGATGAAGCCCTGGCCGTGCGCGCAGAAAACCTTGCCGCCCGCACCTTCGAGCTCTCCGAGCTGTTAATCGACGTGCTGGGTATTACGGACGCCGCTGAGCAGCTGGGCTCCTACTTCCCCGAGCATGTGACCTACCACAGCTCCTGCCACGGTATGCGTCTGCTGCATTTGGGAACCCGCCAGTCAGATTTGGTCAAGACCGTTGAGGGTATCAACTTCACCGAACTTGAAGGCCTGGAACAGTGCTGCGGCTTTGGCGGTACCTTCTCCTTTAAGAACGCAGACACCTCCGGCGCCATGGTGGCAGATAAGATCAAGCACGTGAAAGAAACCGGTGCTTCAATCTGTACCGGTGGGGATGTCTCCTGCCTGATGAACATTGGCGGTGCTCTCAGCCGCGACGGTTCAGATGTTCGCACCATCCACTTTGCAGAAATTCTCGCATCCACCAAGGAGAACCCGCTCACCGTCGACGGCCCGGTTTCCCTGGCAATCTCAGGAGGTAAGTAAGCATGACCGCAGTATCACTGGGTATGCCCCAGGTTTTCCACGGTGAAGGCAACATCTTTGAAAAAGAGCCCTTCCCCAAGTACGCCAAGCGAGAGCTGACCAACGAGCAGCTGCGCGCCAACCTGGGCTTTGCCACCGGTAAAATTCGTACCAAGCGCGCCAACGTGGTGGGCGAGCTACCCGACTGGCAGGATCTGCGCACCGCGGGCTCCATGATTAAGCAGCGGGTTATGGCTAACCTGCCCGAGTATTTGGAAATGTTCGAGAAGAACTTTACCGCTGCCGGCGGCCACGTACACTGGGCCCGCAACGCCACCGAGGCTAACCAGATTGCTCTGGATATTATCAAGGCCGAGGGCGTTAACGAGATCATCAAGATTAAGTCAATGGCCACCGCTGAATCCGGCCTTAACGAGTACCTCGAAGAACACGGTGTCTCTGCCATCGAAACCGACCTGGCAGAAGAGATTGTGCAGCTAGCAGACGACCGCCCCTCTCACATTCTGGTGCCCGCGATTCACTTTAACCGCACTCAGATTCGTGACATCTTCAAGCAGAAGATTGAGGGAGTCAAGGTTGACCTCTCCGACAACCCGGCAGAGCTGGCCGAGGCCTCGCGTATCCGCCTGCGCGATAAGTTCTTCAACAACTCTGTGGCTGTCTCCGGTGTGAACTTTGGTATCGCAGAAACCGGAACCCTCTCTATCGTTGAATCCGAGGGTAACGGCCGCATGTGCCTGACCCTGCCCAACACCCTGATTTCTTTCATGGGTATTGAAAAGCTGCTTCCCTCCTTCGACGATCTGGAGGTCTTCCTGCAGCTGCTTCCGCGTTCGTCCACCGGTGAGCGCATGAACCCCTACACCTCCATGTGGACCGGCGTTACCCCCGGTGACGGCCCGCAGAATATGCACGTAATTCTCATTGATAACGGCCGCACCGCCGTGCTTTCAGATGAGGTAGGCCGCCAGGCCCTGCACTGTATTCGTTGCTCTGCCTGCATGAACGTCTGCCCCGTCTACGAGCGCGCGGGTGGCCACGCCTACGGCTCCACCTACCCCGGCCCCATTGGCGCGATTCTCTCGCCCCAGCTGGGTGGTATCGAAAACGAGTTCAACTCGACCCTGCCCTTCGCGTCGTCCCTGTGCGGTGCCTGCTACGAGGTCTGCCCGGTCAAGATCAACATTCCCGATGTGCTGGTAGACCTGCGCGGTAAGGCAGTTGATTTTGAGAAGGCCCAGGGTAAGTTCAAGGGCGGCAAGAAGCACCCCCACCCGCAGATGGACGCCATTATGTTTGGTGCCAAGCAGCTCTTCCGCTCCGGCAAGATGATGGAGCTGGCGGAGCAGGCTCTGCCCGCCTCCCACCTGGTCACCGGCAAGCAGCACAAGATTTCCTGGCTGCCCGGTCTGATTGGCGGCTGGACCAAGTACCGCGATATTCCCGAGCCCCCGAGCCAGTCTTTCCGTAACTGGTGGAAGACCACCGAGCACAAGAGCGATAAGAAGCGCTCAAGCGGTGAACGCGTGGAGATTGCGGCACTGATTGAGGCTAACAAGGGCAAGCGCGAAGAAGCCCATGCCAAGGCAAATGCGGCACAGTCGGCACGAGAAGCACAGGGAGAATAAAATGACCACCGCAAAAGAAGATATTCTGGCGCGCATCCGTGCCTCGCTGGCCGATAACCCCCAGCCGGCAGAACCGGTACGTGCTTACCGACGTCAGAGCCAGCTTTCTGCTGAGGCAACCAAGGAGATGCTGGTAGACCGTCTGATCGACTACAAGGCAAACGTCTTTTACGCTACCGAGGATAGCCTGCCCGAGAAAATCGAGGAGTTGCTCGGCGCTAATGCCCACTACGTGATTCCGGAGGGCCTCAACCAGGCCTGGCTGCCCGAAGACACCGCCACCCGCACCCGGGTGACCGACTCCGGCAACGATCAGAAGTCGGGTGCCCTGTCTCTGCGTGAGCTCGATAAGGTGGACGCGGTGATTACCAACTCCACCGTCTCCTGCGCAGAAACCGGTACGATCTTCCTCAACTCCAACCCCGATGAAGGACGCCGCGCGATCACCTTGGTGCCCGACCGCCACATCTGCGTGGTGAAGGAATCCACCATCGTGGAGCTGATTCCCGAGTCAATTGCCCGGATTTCCTACGAGCGCCCGGTGACCATGATTTCTGGCCCCTCGGCAACCTCGGACATTGAGCTGATTCGTGTGGAGGGTGTGCACGGCCCGCGTACCCTGGACGTAATTATCGTGGCCTAGGCTCAAGGAGCTTCGGTACACAGTGAGAGCGCCAGTACACATCTAGATGTGTACTGGCGCTCTCACTGTGTACTAAAGGGGAAGGGATTCTACCTACTGAGCTTCGAGGGCCACCAAACCTTCTTGCCAAGATCTTCCACCAGGGCCGGTACCAGGAAGGCCCGCACCAGGGTGGCATCTAGCAGCACGCCGAAGGCAACGATAAAGGCGAGCTGCACCAGGAAGATCAGCGGAATCACCGCCAGGGCTGCAAAGGTTGCCGCCAGCACAATTCCCGCTGAGGTAATCACCCCGCCGGTAACAATCAGGCCCTTTCTCATGCCCTCCCGGGTACCGAGCCCCAGAGATTCTTCTCGAACACGGGTCATCAGGAAGATGGTGTAGTCAATTCCCAGCGCCACCAGGAAAACAAAACCGTAGAGGGGTACGGTGGGGTCAGCGCCGGGGAAATCAAAGACGTGGTTGAAGAGCAGGGCTGCCACACCCAGTGACGCCAGGTAGGAAATCACGGTAATCACCAGCAGCAGAACCGGCGCTACGACCGAGCGGAGCAACAACATCAAAATCAGGGTGATAACCGCCAGCACGATGGGGATAATGACGGCGCGGTCGCGCTGGGCCGAGGTGATGGTATCGAGATCTGAGGCAGTTTCACCACCGACCAGGGCAGAGGGAGCTGCACTTTCAAAAGCGGAGCGGAGACGTTCCACCGTATCTTCTGCCGTCGGTGAATCGGCCGGGTCGGCGAGGGTAGCCTGAAGCAGAACCTGGCCGTTGACCTCGGTGGGGGAGGCGCTCGCAAAAACCGGCGGAAGATTCTCTGCCGAAGAACCTACCGGCAGGGTGCCCGAGGGCGAATCAGAAGAAACCACCGACACCGAGGAAACGCCGGAGTCGGAGTCGAGAGCCGCCACGGCGTCGTCCTGCTCGGAAGCATCCACCACAATATTGGCGGGCGTGCCGGAGCCACCGGGGAAGTGCTCAGCAAGAACCTCCTGGCCGGTGGCCGATTCAGAGCCGCCCAGCACCAACTCGGACTGGCGTACGCCCTCGGCGCGGAAGCTCAAGGACACCAGAGCGAAGACAGCTAGCAGGAGTGAGCAGGTAATCCAGATAGCGCGGGGCTTCGCCGCCACAAAATCGGCAATGCGCGTCCAGAGTTTTGAGTTGTATTCTGCGCCGGTCTCCAGGGCGGCGGGATCATGCTTGGGGCGGGAAGGCCAGAAAGCTACACGACCGAAGAGGGCCAGCACCGCGGGCAGGAAGGTCAGCGATGCCAGCATGGAGAAGACAATGCCGGTGGCGGCGACCGGCCCCAGAGCGGTGTTGGAGGCCAGCTGAGAGAAGAGCAGGCAGAGCAGACCTGCAATCACGGTGCCGCCGGAGGCAGCGATAGGTTCGAGGGAGCCCCGCCAGGCCTCCCGTGTTGCGGCAAAGCGACTCTGGTGGCGAATCAGCGCCTCGCGGTAGCGGGCCACGTAGAGCAGGGCGTAGTCGGTAGCGGCACCGACCACCAGAATCAGCAAAATGCCCTGCACCTGCCCGTTGATTTTGACCCAGCCCAAATCTGCCATGTGCCAGATAACGAAGATAGAGGCAGACAGCGCCATCACCGATGAGATGAGCACCAGAATAGGTAGCAGGGGCGAGCGGTAGACAACCAGCAGAATCACAAAGACCACTGCCAATGCCACCAGCAGCAGGATTCCGTCAATACCGGCGAAGGCCGCCGAGAGATCGGAGGCAAAGCCCGCCGGGCCGGTTACGTAGGATTCAAGCGAGGACGGCGCGCTGGCCAGACGTTCGCGGATGGTCTCGACGTCGTCGGAGCTGGTTTCGGGGTTGGCGAGCGGAAGTATCAGCTGGGCGGCCCGGCCGTCGTCGGAGTAAATCACCGGCGAAGCCTGGTCAAAGTCAATACCCTCTGTCTTCAGCTCATCGGCGAGGGAGCTTAGATAGTCCTTATCTCTGGCGCTGATTTCACTCTCTGATTCGAAGATGAGGATTGCGGGGGCGGCGTCAGAATCGTAAAAGTCGCCCTGCATCTGGGCCACCCTGGTGGCCTCGGATGACTCGGGCAGAAAGTCGGTGGAGGAGTTGGTGGAGACCTCGGAAATCTTGCCGAAGTAGGGGCCGCCGATACCGGCAACGGCAACCCAAACTGCCACTAGAAGGGCCGCGATGAGCACCCGGAGGCCGGGCTTGGGTTGACCTTCCTTAATCTTGGCTGACCAGGGCAAATCTGCTCGGCTCGTGGAGGTCTTGGGGGTCGGGGGCATATCTATCCTCTTCCAGTGAGTAGGGCGAAAATGGTTTCAAGGGGGCCACGGCGGATAAAGGTGCGAGCAAAAGCCCTGTGCCAGATCCAGGCGAAGAGCAGGGAAATAACCGTGAGGAAGACCAGCATGGGCCAGGAGTCGTCGCGGCTGGAAAAGCCGTAGGACGGCGCAAGGTCGGCGTAGAGCGCCAGGAGAGCAATCTGTAGAACGTAGAGGCTCAGCGTCATGCGGCCAGCCACCGTGAAAATCTCGAGGAAGGATTCCCTGCGGGAGAAAACCCGGGCTATGACTAGGCACCAGCAAACGGCGGAGGCAGCAAGGAGCAGGTCGAAACCGACCTCCCAGCGGTTGCCGGTATAGGGCAGGAACTCCATGATGGTGTGGGCGTAGTACCAGGTGGCACCGGCAGCAGCGGTGAGCAGGGGAGCTGCAAAGATTTGCAGAGCGGCAGCCCGGTTTCTGACCAGGCGAATGAGCACAATGCCCGCTGCCGCCCAAGCAACCATGGTGAAGGTACGGTAGTTGGGGCCCTCAAACATCCAGAGAGTGAGGTAGTGCAGTAGCGATCCCTCGCTAACCAGGCGCTGGTGAACCGGCTCGAAATAGGCCATAGCCCAGGGTGTGAACCACCAGCTGGCCAGGGCAATCACCGCATTGAGCCAGGTCGGCAGAAAGACGAGCAGGGCAACAATAATGCTCAGCAGACCAAGGTACTGGAGCACAATATCAACCTGGGCACCCCAGCTGGCTATATAAAGACCCAGGGCGATCAGACCGATACCGCGCACCACCGAGGAAGCAAAGAGCGTGGGAAAATTCATGCGCTCTTTGGAAAGCTCAGCGGAGATACCCACCAGCATGGCAAAGAGCGCGGCGGTTAAAAACTCTGAGAGGTTAAGGACGCCGCCGGGGCCAGCAGAGGGCGCCACATGGGCAACAAACATGGAAACCAGCGCCACGCACCGCGCCAGATCTATACCGACCATGCGCGTTGAAGCCGACACGGGCGTCGTCGTCATTAAACCCCCACTACCTGAGAAAACTGTTGCCTACCAGCCTACCCGTATAAGTAAAGTAGGCTTAGCTACGCCACAATTATTACCACCACAAAATCGGTCGGAGGGATAGATGGAAACCGCCCAGCAGCTTGGCGAACAGATAGCGCTGATCTTTAACAACACCAGCGAAGAAGTCGGTGAATATATCTCCGTTTTCTGGATTGCCCTGGTTGCCCTGCTGGCGCCCCTGGCGTCTGCGCTCTTTCGCAAGAAGATTCCCGATGTGGTCTTTCTGCTGATCTTCGGCATAATCATTGGGCCCAACATGGTGGGCCTAGCTAGTGATGCCAACGGCGTACACCTGCTCAAAGAACTGGGCTTAGGGCTTCTGTTCCTTTTGGCGGGTTACGAGATTAACCCCTCCACCCTGAAGTCTAAACAGGGTAGGTCGGCTATGGTCTCCTGGATTTTTTCCTTTGCGCTGGGGCTGCTGGTTGCCGGTCTGATTGTGGGCTTCAACCGCGGCTTTGACGTGCTGGTGACCCTGGCACTGGCCATGAGCTCCACGGCTCTGGGCACCCTGCTGCCGCTTATTAAAACCCACGGGAAAACAGGCACCAAACTGGGGGACGCGGTGATGGTGCACGGTGCCATCGGTGAGCTCTTTCCCATCTTTGCCATGTCTCTGCTGCTCTCAGCCCACTCCACCCTCACCTCGGTTCTCATTCTTCTTTCCTTCATGATTATCGCCGTGGTCGCAGCGGTTGTTCCCCACCGCCTCTTCGAGAACATTCCCGGCCTGCGCCGGGTCATGGCCGCAGAAGCCAACACCACCAGCCAGACCATGCTGCGCCTTGCCATGCTGCTGCTCACCACCCTCATGATGGCCGCGGCAGTCTTTGAACTCGACGTGGTTCTCGGCGCCTTTGCCGCCGGCTTCATTCTGCGCTCGCTCACCCCCAACGGCGCGGTGGAACCCTTTACCAAACGCCTAGAAGCGCTCGGTTTCAGTTTTCTGATTCCGCTCTTCTTTGTGGCATCTGGCATGGGAATCAACGTGAAGGTGGCTTTAGAACAGCCCCTGGTTCTGCTGGCTATCGTGGCGGGAATTCTCGTGATTCGGGGCCTACCCGTTTTCTTGCTGGAACGCTTTACTAGCACCGACTCAGGCCTGAAAACCACCAACGAAAAAGTGCAGCTGGGCCTCTACTCCGCCGCAGGCCTGCCGATTATCGTCGCGGTGACAGAGGTAGCGCTCTCCTACGAGCTCATCTCCGCCACCGCTGCCTCGCTGCTGGTGATGGCGGGAGCCCTGACCGTGCTATTCTTCCCCATCTGGGCTAAAACGGTAGACGCCCTCTTTGCCTCAGACTCCGAAGCTGGCCGAGGCGAGCCCACCACCGCCTAAAAAATCCAGGCGAAAAAATCTGAGCGCAGCAAGGCATCAAAGATAGCAACGAGTACCCTTCCCGTCATAGGGCAGCAGGAATAAACTCTCGGCGGCGGTAGGGGGTGAAGGCGGCAGCGACGTATGGACTGACGAGCGCCCCGCGCGAGGAGGGAATCAGTCGCAGAGCCTTTACCCCTACCGCCAGGTAGGTTTTTCTCACTCGGCCCGCAGCACCGTGAAGGTTTTGTCTCGCGCGACTTGCTCTACTTTCTTGAAGCGGGCCTCAACCTCGCCCCGGTAGCGCGCGTGGGAATTGTGTACCAGCAGCAGAGTGCCGCCTGGTTTGAGTACCCTGAGCGCGGCGTCCAGCAGGGGTTGCACCAGGGTTAAATCCACCCGGGTTCCCTCGTGAAAGGGCGGGTTCAGTAGCACCAGGTCTACCGAGCCGGCTTCTAGCCCTGCGGCGGCGTCGTCCCAGGTCACCTCAACCTGTGGAAAAGCCGCCAGGTTTGCCCGAGCCGAGCGCACGGCGTCGGCGTCAATATCGGTGGCAATCACGCGGCTGATAGCGCCGGTCGCGCCGCCGGTGAGCAGGTCGAGGCTGACCGAGCCGTTGCCGCAGCCGAAATCCAGCACGGTTAGGGCAGAGCGGTGTTCGCGCAGGTATTCGAGGGCGCACTGCGCCAGTAGCCTGCCACCGCGGTCGGCCCGAGCACCCGAGAAAACCCCGCCGTGCGCAACAAGTTCGCCCTTCTGAGGCGGCGAGGCCTGAACCGGTGAGGTCTGACCTGGACGAGGTTCACCCGCCAGCAGGCACCGGCGCTTGCCCTTACCTCGCAATCCCCGCACGCTCTTGAAGCTCTTGCCAAGCGTCTCATTGAAGGTGTGGCTCATGTGCTTGGTGTTTCCGCCCAGCACAAGCATGGCATTCTCCCCAGCAACCGATGAAAAATCTGTAGCCCAGTCGGCCAGAGCGCCGTGGGACTTGGATAGGCGACCGATTGCCGTGTTCCCTTGATAGTTGTTGGCCTCGAGGAAGTCCGCCAGGGCGAGGGTGGAATAGTTGGTATGACCTGCCTGGCTGAGCCCCGCGATACGCAGATAGGGGAGTGCTTCGGCTGCTTCTTTTTCGACGAGCGCACGGAGTTCGTGGGCCGCGGCGAAGGATCGCATACGTACAAGGACGCCGCCGCTCGGTTTCTCAGCCTCGGATTCAGCGGGGGCTGTGTTCAGGAGGTCTGCCAGTGCCCAGAGGGTCAGCGCAAAAGTCTGATCTTCGAGGATAACCAGGGGCCCGATGGGTTCAGCGTACTGACGATAGTCGGAGTAGATGAGCCGATCGAGGGCATCGGCACGCTGGTTGGCAAGGTCTGTCAGCTGGGTTGCAAGAGTAGAGCTAGGCACCTGCCCATTCTCTCATAGCGCCAGGTTGCCTCGCCTAAGCGCTTTCTGTTTCCGCTGCGCTTGCTCGAGAGGCCAATTATTGACCGTTTTTCTCAGATTTTCGGTATAAAAATGGCCTTTCGGCGGTGGCGCCAGATAAAGAAAAAGCCCCGGCCCCTCGTGAGAGGGAACCGGGGCTTGACCTGTCGGGATGACAGGATTTGAACCTGCGGCCTCGTCGTCCCGAACGACGCGCGCTACCAAGCTGCGCCACATCCCGATAGTTAACCTGTCAGATAATCCTGCAGGCAACTGTTCCATGATAACTGAGACCCCGCCACGAAACCAAATAGGTAGCCGTGTGACCTGCCAGGCAACAGGAGGTTATTCCTCCACCGCCATTGTCTCGTTCCAGGAGTCCACCATCTCGGCGAAGACCCCGCCCGCGGTGATCAGCGCCGAGGGGGCGCCGTCCTCAATCATCCTGCCCTCAGAGACCACCAGCACCCGGTCGGAATCCAGCACCGTGGAGAGCCGGTGGGCAATCACGAAGGAGGTGCGGCCCTGCAACAGCCGAGCCAGTCCCCGCTGCACCAGACGCTCGGTGGGAATGTCGAGGGAGGCGGTGGCTTCGTCCAGAATCAGCACCGAGGGGTTGACCAAAAAGGCGCGGGCAAAGGAGATGAGCTGTCGCTGGCCCGCCGAAACTCGGCCTCCGCGCTTGGCGAGGTTGGTCTCGTAGCCGGAGGGCAGGTTCATGATGAAGTCGTGGGCGCCCACCGACCGGGCGGCGGCGATAACCTCCTCATCGCTGGCAGACGGTCGCGCCAGGCGGATGTTATCGGCAACCGAGCCCGAGAAGAGGAAAGCCTCCTGGGTAATCATCACAACCTCGCGGCGCAGCTGTTCATCGGAGAGGTCGCGAATGTCCACGCCATCGAGCAGCAGCCTGCCCGAGCTCACGTCGTAGAAGCGGGCAATCAGCTTGGCCACCGTAGACTTGCCCGCGCCGGTCTTACCCACCAGCGCCACCTGCTGCCCGGCGGGTACGTGTAGGTCAAGCGGATGCAGAGCGGGGCGACCCGGCAGGTAGCTGAAGGAGACGTTGTCAAAGAGGACGTCGCCGCTGGGCTTGCCCTCGCGGGTGACGGGGTGCTCGGGTTCGGCTACCGAAGGCTCCTCTTCGAGGAAACTCGAGACCTTTTCCAGCGCCGAGACTGCCGACTGGAAGAGGTTGTAGAAGTCAGAGAGCGCCATGACCGGTTCAAAGACCCGGTTGGCGTAGATAGCCAGGGCCAACAGGGTGCCCACCTGCATGGAGCCACCCAGCACCGCGTAGCCGCCGATAATCATAACCGTACCCAAAAAGACATTGCCAATGGCGGTCAGTGAGGGCATAAAGATGCCGTTGACCTTGATGGAATCCATGACCTTGACCCGGAAATCTTCGGCAATGTTGCCGTAGGCGCTACGGGCCTGGGGCTCGTAGCGGAAGGCCTTAACTGCTCTAATGCCGGTGAAGGTTTCTACGAAGCGACCAATGAGCTGGGCATTGACCACGCGCTGGGCGCGGTAGGCAAGAGCAGAATGCTTACGGAACCAGCGGGTGAGAAAATAGATGGGCACCGCCGCCACCAGTAGCCCCACCCCTGCCCGCCAGTCCAGCAGAACCAGGGCGGCTACGGTAAAGACCATGCTGAGCAGGGTAGAGGCCAGCTGCGAGAGCCCCGAGTCGAGGAAGGACTTGAGGGTCTCCAAATCGGAGGTCAGGCGGGAGACCACACGGCCGGAGGTATAGGTTTCGTGGAACTGTACCGAGAGCCGCTGGGCATGGCCGAACATGCGTTTGCGCAGGTCAAAGAGGGCCCGCTGGGAGACTTTGGTGGTGAGCACAACGTTGGCGTAGAGGGTCAGTCCCGCCAGTACCGCCGCCGCAAAATAGAGGGCAACCACCAGGGTTACCGGGCCCGAATGCCCCTCCATCAGGGGAGTAATCGTGTTATCGATACCGTAGGAGAGTAGCAGGGGTAGGGCGGTGGTCAGCCCCACCGACACCACCACCAGCACCAGGGTGAGAATCAGCTGTTTCTTCAGCGGCCGAAGCACAGATCGCAGCAGTTTCAGAGATCTTGCCTGCGCTTGTTTCTGCTCTTCGGCGCTGAGTTCAACGCGGTCTTCCTGTAAAACCGGAGCTACGCGTGCCATGGGGCATCACCCTCCTCAACGATGTCAGCATCCAGGCTCATCAGCCGGGCATAGTCGGGGTTGCTCATCAGCTCGCTGTGTCGCCCGGTTGCCGCAATCGCGCCGTCCTGCATCAGCGCCACTCGGTCGGCCAGGGCCACGGTCGAGGGGCGGTGGGCGGTAATCACCACGGTGGTCTGGTTCAGGTGCTCGGAGAGCATTCCCACCACGGCCTCTTCGGTTTTAACGTCCAGGGCTGAGAGCGGGTCATCAAGAAGCAGAATACGGGGCCGGGTGGCAATGGCCCGTGCCAGGGAAAGACGCTGGCGCTGACCGCCGGAAAGGCTCATGCCTTCCTCGCCAATGAGGGTGTGCACGCCATCGGGCAGGTCGCTCACAAAGTCGCTGGCTGAGATGCGCAGGGCATCCTCAACGATCTGGTCTAGTTCCTGCTCAGTTTTGGAGGCGCGGTCAACGCCCACCAGCACGTTGTCCC
The DNA here is from genome assembly GCF_014635585.1 of Rothia aerolata. Lineage (GTDB taxonomy): Bacteria > Actinomycetota > Actinomycetes > Actinomycetales > Micrococcaceae > Rothia > Rothia aerolata. Next base: position 1,165,428 of record NZ_BMDC01000001.1, on the reverse strand, counting down.
GCACCGAGGAAGAAAAGAGAATCGGCTCCTCAAAAGCCACCGCAATCTGGCTTCGCAGATCGGGTAGGGGTAGATCGGCCACAGAGTGACCGTCCACCAGCAGGTCACCACCGGTAAGCGAGTAGAGTCGCGGAATCAGCTGCAGCAGGGTGGATTTTCCGCAGCCGGTAGGGCCTACCAGGGCAAGAATTTCGCCGGGCGCAACGGTCAGCGAAAGGTCTGTGAACACCGGGGTGGGGGATCCCTCGTACGAAAAGTCGGCGTGCTCAAACCGGATTTCTGCCGCCTGCTGATACGGCTGTGAAGAGGGGAGGACGTCGCTGCCCGGCTGCCCTGCCTCGGAGCCGGGTACAGGGGTGGTCACGCCGGGCACCAGCAGCACCCGCTCGCCGGAGGGCTCGCTCATGATTTCGCGGTGACGGTCCATCGCCACCTTGGAATCTAAGTACATGCTAATCATCATGCCCGAGCGTTCCACGTGGGGAGTCAGCATGGCGGTGGTCGCGAAGAAGGCGGTGAGGGCACCGACCGTCATCTGCCCGTTGGCAACCTCGTTGATACCCACCAGCAGGGAAATCGCCATGGTAGCGCCGGTCAGCAGAGAGGTTTTAACAAAGGTGGAGCCCAGGGTCTTCGAGCGGTCAATCTCGGTGTGCATGAGCTCGGCGGATTCATCTGTAAACCGGTCGAGAGCGTTCTCGCCCTGGCCCAGCGCCTTGAGCACGCGGATACCCTGCACCGACTCTTCGACCGAGGTTGCCAAATCGCCCGACTGCTGCTGGGAGCGCCGGGTCAGCTTCTTCATGCGCTTGATAAAGAACCAGAGCACCAGCAGGGTGGGCGGAAGCGAGCAGGTATAGATGAGCCCCAGCAACCAGGAGCCCCTAAAAAGATAAAAGAGGCCTACCAGAATCGCCAGAGCAGAGGTCACGGACTGGATGGAGCCAAAGGAAATCCAGCGCCGAATCATGCTCATATCCGAGGTGGAACGGGTGAGCAGCTGCCCTGAGGGCCAGCGGTCGTGGAAAGAGACCGGCATGCGGGAGAGCTTGTCATAGAGTCTCATGCGCATGGTCATTTCCACCGTGGCGGCGGTATCGACCACCAGCATTCGGCGCACGAAGAAGAGGACTGCCTGGGCAAGACCCAAAACGGTAATGAGCGCGCCGCCCGCCCAGACCCTGCCAGGGGTGGGGGTCTCAGAGCCCACCAGGTGGTCAACAATCCAGGCCAGCACCTGTGGAATCGAAATACCGATCACCGTGGCGGTAACGGCAACCGCGCATCCCAGAAACCAGCGGGCACGGATTGGCCGCATGTATTCCCACAGACCCAGAGCTGGTGGCTCCTGGGAACCCACCTGCAATGGGGCAGGAACAGGCTCCCTCTTCGATTCGATCAGACTCATAGCTTCTAAAATACACCGCAAAAGTTGGGCATGCGTAGGGCGCTCTCGGTCAGCCGAATCGGGGGAGAGTGTACCGGGTGAGTCTTATGCGCGGGCGGTCAGTGTTACCAGAATTGCCTCGGGCGGGCAGAAGAGGCGCACCGGGGCAAAACGGGAGGTGCCCAGTCCGGCTGAGACCTGCACCGGTACCTCGCCCTGGAGAGAAACTCCCTTAGCACGGTCAGTCTCAAGATCACAGTTCGAGGTCAGGGCCTTCCCCCCGGGCAGGCAGACCTGCCCACCGTGGGTGTGGCCGGCGAAAATCGCCTGAGCGCCGTCGTCCACAAAGCGGTTGAGCGTGCGCAGGTAGGGGGCGTGGCACACGCCCAAACGCACGGACGGCGCCGGTTCGGCGTCGAAGGCGCGCGGGGCGAAGCCGGGGTGCTCGTCAAAGCCCAGGTGGGGATCATCCACGCCGGAGAACTCCAGGCGCAGCCCCTTGAGCGTGAGGGTATCTGCTCGGTTAATCAGGCCAACCCAGCCCCGGGCGTCAAAGGCATCGTGCATCTGCTGGGTGGGTAGTTCCTGCCGGTCGGGGCTGATTCCCTCATCTGCGGTGGACTCCTTCCACAGATAGCGCGCCGGGTTTTTCAAGACCGGGGCGTAGTAGCAGTTGGAGCCGGGAACGTAGACCCCGGGGAAATCCAGCAGGGGATTCAGGGCCTCAAGCAGGGAGGGCAGGGCAGACATGTGCGAGAGGTTATCGCCGGTGTTAATCACCAGATCCGGGTTCAGCTCGGCCAGCGAGTGCATGAACTCGGTCTTCTTCTGCTGCCCCGGAATCATGTGCATGTCTGAGATATGCAGAATCCTGAAATCCTCAGCCCCCTGGGGAAGCACCGGAAGGGTCTCGGAGCGAACCTTAAAGTTGTTCAGCTCAATAAAGTGGGCATAGGCTACGGTGGCTGCACCGGCTAGTACCGAAGCACCGGTGGTGGTAGCTAGACCCTTAATCACCGGGCCGGTTGGAAAAGAAACCAAAATCTCCCCTTTAAACGTTCAGGGTCTACGCCAGCTGAATCGAAAACTCGATCACCATCGTAGACCCTGAAATACTCAATTATTCCCCGAGAACCTTGCCGGAGGGCCGGGCAAACCTATCGGTGTTGTACTTATCTGCCTCTGCCTCCATGAACTGCTGCCACTGAGCACCGGCGTAGGTGGCGCCGTCCACGTATTCCTTACGCTGACCACCAATGGAGAGGTCGTTCAGCGAACGGGAACCCAGAGCCAGGTTGCCCACCCACGAAGCGGTGGAGAGACCGCGGGTGTAACCGACAGTCCAGGTCTGGGTTGAATTATCGGTGGTACCGGTCTTCGCCGCCGAAGCACCGGGTAGGTCAATACCGCGCTCGTAGCCGGAGCCGGAAACCAGCACCTGCTCCAGCACGTAGTTCACGCCGTTAGCAACATCCTTATCAATGGCCTGCTCGCAGTCAGCCTGGAAGGTCTTGATGGTCTCGCCGTTGCGATCCTTGACCTCGTTGATGGGCTGCGGGGTGCAGTAGGTACCCTCAGCTGCGAAGGTTGCGTAGGTCGAAGCCATGGTCAACGGTGAGACACCTTCGGTACCAATCAGAGAAGCCAGCGAGGTGATGTCGTAGGCGGGATCTCCCGAACCGTCGGCCTTCATCAGGTGCAGGTCTTCAGCCATAGAGTTCACACCGCAGAGATCCACCGGAGATGCCATGGAGTAGAGGAAGGAGTTGATGGAGTTCTTAATACCGTAGGCAACGGTATCCCACTTCTGGTAACCCTCAACTGCGTTCTGGAAGCTCCAGCCGTTGCCGTCGTCACCGGCAGAGCGGTAGAAGCCGCCGTCCAGGCAGCTTGCCTTCCAGGGGAAGTTCGGCGGGTAGCTGAGCTTAGTACCGTCAATGGTCTGGTTGACGCTCTTACCCTCCTTAATCCACTCGGCAAGAACCACCGGCTTGAAGGTTGAACCCGGCTGGAAGCCGGCGGTACCGCCGTCGGCAATGTCTACGTTGTAGTTGAACATAGAGGAGGAATTATCCTCAGATTCCCCAAAGTTAGAGTTCTGAGCCATAGCCACAACCTTGCCGGTGCCGGGGGCAACGGAAACCAGGGCGGTGTTCACGTTATCGGGGTTGTCATTGCTGGGCTGAGTCTTCTCTACGGCGTCTTTAGCTGACTTCTGAGCCGAGACGTTCATGGTGGAAATAATGTTGTAGCCACCGCGGTATAGGTTGGTCTGGCGGTCCTCGGGAGTATCGCCGAAGGCGGGATCCTGGTAGACCTTAGCGGTGACGTAGTCGCAGAAGTAGGCAGAACCCCCGGCAGTGGTGCAACCGTTCTGGGTGGGGTGAATATCTACGGTCACCGGAGCGTTGAGGGCATCGTTGTATTCGTCCTCAGTAATCTTGCCGTCGCGGTACATGGTGCCAAGCACGGTATCGCGGCGATCCTTGGTGAGCTCCGGGTTCACGTCGGGGCGGTAGGTGTTCGGTGACTGCACCATACCCGCCAGAATAGCTGCCTGATCAACGCTGAGATCCTTGGCAGATACGCCCCAGTAGTACTGGGCGGCGGCTTCAACACCGTAGTTGGAACCACCCAGGTTCACAATGTTCAGGTAGCCCTGCAGGATTTCGTCTTTAGACTTATTCTGCTCCATCGAAATGGCGAGCTTGATTTCCTTGATTTTATCGAGGTAGCCCTTGTTGGCACCCAGGGTGCTCTGCTCTTCGCCGGCAACGTCGGCCTGGTCAATGAGCAGGTTGTTCACGTACTGCTGGGTCAGGGTCGAGGCACCCTGGCGGTTATTGGGGCGCAGAATGTTGTTGACCAGCGCACGGCCCATGCCCAGAGGGGAAACGGCACCGTGGTTGTAGAACTCGCGGTCTTCCACAGAGATAATCGCATCCTGCATATAGGGCGAAATATCGTCGAGCTCAACCTCTTTGCGGTTCTGAGAGTAGAAGGAGGCAAGCTCGGTCTTACCGTCAGAAGCGTAGATGGTTGAGGGCTGGGAGAGGGGGCCGTCTTGCATATCATCGGGCAGACCCTTGAACCAGTCAATCGATGAGGTTGCAACAACGCCCAAACCAACGGTGGGCGGAATCAGAATACCCGCGGTCACAAAACCAGCGATAATACTCAGCGCAAGGAACTGAATAAAATCGCCCGGGGTGCGTTTTTTCCGAACATTCTTCGATGAAGCCATTGCTTCAGTTTACAAGTACAACCTGAGAACCCGGTAGCCTTGGCCCCCGGCGCCACCTCAAATTAACCTAAAAACTTGGTGATGTCTCCCTCAGATGAGGGGAACCTTGACCTCATTTTCTTCTGCCTGTAGGGAATCGCTCAGAGAATACTCAGTGTTCAACTTTTCTTTGGGTTCTCACAGGGTTAGGCTTGGAGCTATGGAGAAATGGGAATACGCAACAGTGCCCCTGATGATTCACGCAACCAAGCAGATCCTCGATAACTGGGGTGAAGATGGCTGGGAGCTGGTAACGGTTCTGCCGTCGTCAGCACCGGCAACCGCTGCGCCTCAGGGCAACATGGTGGCCCCCACCGCGGGTAACCCCATCGCTTACTTTAAGCGTAAGAAGACTAACTAAGAGGCTAGAAGACTGTGTCACGCATCGAAGAGCGCATTATTGAACTGGGCTATCGGTTGCCCGAGGCTCCCGCGCCTGTTGCCGCTTACGTTCCTGCGGTAACCACCGGTAATTACGTCTTTACCTCGGGTCAGCTTCCTTTTGTGGACGGCGCGCTACCGGCTACCGGTAAGGTGTCGGAGAGCAGCGCCGAGGGTACTGTGAGTCCCGAGGATGCCAAGAAGTATGCGGCTATTTCACTACTAAACGCTCTGGCTGCGGCAAAGCAGGTGCTGGGCGATCTTGACCGCGTGGTGAAGGTGGTGAAGGTGGTGGGCTTTGTGTCTTCGGAGACTTCTTTCTTTGCCCAGCCCGCCGTCATCAACGGTGCCTCTGAACTGCTGGGTGAAATTTTTGGTGAAGCAGGTATCCACGCGCGCTCTGCTGTGGGCGTGCCGGTTCTTCCCCTGGATTCGCCCGTTGAGGTTGAACTGATTCTTGAATATGCCTAATCAAGCTCTCTATACGGGCGCACTGAAAGCGGTGCGCCCCCGCTCTGAAGCCTCTGCTGCGCCTCGGAGTACCTCGCGTGAGCGCCTCTTTAAGATTCCCGCAGAGCTGGTGCCCGCTGCCCGGGCCTGGCTGGAGTCTGGGGACGAAGCGCCCTGCCAGCTACGCACGGCGTCAACGGTGGTCTTTGTGCGCGATGGTCAGGACGGCCTTGAAACTATCCTCACCTACCGCCCCGGTCTTTCACCGATGGGCTCGGTGGCTTTTCCCGGCGGGGTGAGCGTTGCCGATGACTGCGACCCTCTGCCCTGGATTGGCCCTAGCCCGCAGACCTGGGCGCAGGCTTTTAAAGAGGACGACGTGGTGGCGGCCCACGCCGCGGTGGTGGGTGCTATCCGCGAGTCTTTTGAAGAGACGGGCATGCTGCTGGCTGGCTCTGATGAGCTGAGCACCGTTGAGGGTTCTGCCGACGGCTTTGACCAGATGGCAGCCCGCGAGGCGGTGGCCAGTGGCGATAAACGTTTTTCTGACTACCTTTCTATGCGCGGCCTGAAGCTGCGTACCGATTTGCTCAAGCCTCTCAGCCGTTGGCAGTCGCCGGACTACCGGCACAAGCGCTACGATATTCACTACTTTGCCTGCGCAGCCCCGGTGGGCCAGTCGGCGGCGCTTCTTAAGTCTAAGGGCATCTGGGGCGAATGGGTCAATGTACGAGAGCTGATAGCAGACCCCACCTCCACCAGAATCGGTGATGCCATTGGTGCTGAAGAGACCGTGGGCAAGCCCTTTGAGCGGCTGGTGACCCCCGGAACCCTCTGCGTGCTCGAAACCCTAGCGGCGGCGTCCACCTCGGTAGCCTTCCTGGCGCAGAAGCGCACTGTGCAGGTGAAGAAGGCCGAGATTATTGAGCAGGACGGCGAGTACCTGCTGCGCTACACCACCCCCAAAAAAGCCGGTACCTGGGAGAAGTGCTCCCTCTAGCTCCGGTAGGATTTAGCCGTTTCCACCAGGTGCTGGCGGAACCTTTGGGCGGCGGGGCTCAGCTCGTGGTCTGCCGCCTGAAGAATCCCCGACTCACCCATGATTTCAAAATCTTCCACCGGCAGGTGGTCTGCGTGGGGAATCATGCTAAAGAGGGTGCTCGGCACCACCGCCAGATAGTCTGAGTGCTGTAGCAGACCCTGCATAATCCCCAGGTTTGAACAAATGATGTAGTTCTCGGGCATAGAGAGCCCGGCCCTGACGAAAGCGTTGCCCACCTCTTTGTGCAGGGTGGTTTCCCGCGCCGGCAGAATCCAGGGGTAGTCTTTTAGGTCTTTGAGCCTGACAGCAGAGCCTGCCTTCTCGGCCCGAATCGGGTGCTTGTGGTGGGCCAGAATGGCCGCCGGCGTGGAGTAGATCGGCTCAAAAGTAATCTGTTCACCGTTGGGTAGAAAAGGGCTGTCGCTGGGCTGGTGGCGGGTCACGATGAAATCCAGCTCCCCGTCGGCCAGCATTTCCAAGAGCTTATCGGGGGTGCGCTCAACAATATGGATGCCGATGAGGGGTGCGGTCTTTTTCATGGCAACAATGGCTTCGGAGAGCGCCCTGCCTGCCCCCGAGAGATAGGCGCCCACAAAAACTTCGCCGGTGGAGCCCTCGTCAAATTCCCTGATATTGCGCACTCCCTGGCGAATGTGGGCCAGGGCAGCCCGGGCTTCGCGCAGGAAAATTTCGGTATAGAAGGTGGGTTCCATGCCGGTGGGGGTGCGCTCAAACAGGGGCACTCCCAGCATAGACTCGGCCTCGCGTAGCAGGCGGGTAATGGCGGGCTGGCTAATCAACAGCTGCTCTGCCGCTTTGACGGTGGATCCGGCTTCAAAGACGGAAATAATAACCACCAGATGGCGCAGTTTGAGTCGCCCGTGGAAGAAATCTCTGTTTTCTACTTCTTGGGCCATGCTTCCCCCAGGGTATAAGGAAAATGAATAGGGCTATCTAAATATGTTAGTAGACCGAATAGGGTAATCCTGACAGTATGTAATTCAGTTCACAGAAAAGCTGTTCCGGGTAGATGGGCACAAACTCCCGCCCCGAAACACGCCAGAGATTTTATAGCTCCGAGGAGAAGCATCATGGTGGATCAGATTCGCAACTTTATCAACGGCGAGTACGTTGATGGCGTAGGAACCTTCGACGATATCAACCCCGTTGACGGTTCACTGGCTGCCCAGGTGCACACCGCAGACAAGGGCGTAGTCGATCGGGCGGTCAAGGCAGCACGAGATGCTCTGAACGGTCCCTGGGGCTCCATGAGCACTCCCGAGCGCGTAGCAATTCTGCGCCGCATTGCAGACCGAATTGAAGAGCGCTTTGACGACTTACTAGCGGCTGAAATCCGCGATACCGGTAAGCCGGTAGAGCTGGCGAAGACCCTGGACGTCTACCGCGCCTCCGCCAACTTCCGTTCCTTTACCGACACCGCGGCGTCCGCGGGGCTGGACGCCTTCATCACCGAACCCGCCAACGGCAGCAACGCTCTCATGTACGCGGTGCGCAAGCCCCTGGGCGTGGTGGGCGTGATCGTTCCCTGGAACCTGCCCCTGCTACTGCTGACCTGGAAGGTCGCACCGGCGCTGGCGACCGGCAACACCGTCGTCGTCAAGCCCTCCGAAGAAACCCCCGCCTCCGCAGCCCTGCTGGGTGAGATTATGGCCGAGGCGGGACTTCCCGACGGCGTCTACAACGTGGTGCACGGCTACGGCGACACCGGCGCGCTGATTACCACCCACCCCGATGTGGACGGCGTAACCTTCACTGGCGAGTCCAAGACCGGCTCTGCCATTCAAAAGGCTGTCTCAGACCGGGTGCTGCCCGTTTCCTTTGAGCTGGGTGGCAAGAACGCCGCACTTGTTTTTGAGGACGCCAACATTGAAGAAACCGTAGCCGGGCTCACCCACTCCCTCTTTACCAACTCCGGCCAGGTCTGCCTCTGCACCGAGCGCGTCTATATTCAGCGCCCCGTCTTTGACGAGGTTGTGGCGGGACTCAAGGAATCTGCCCAGAAGCTCAAGATCGGCACCCCCTACGAGGAAGGCACCCAGTTCGGCCCGCTGATTTCAGCCAAGCACCGCGAAAAGGTACACGGCTACGCCAGGCTGGCGAAAGAGCACGGCGCTGAGACCATCATCGGCGGCGAAATCCCCGATATGCCCGAGGAGCTGGCGGGCGGTTCCTGGTACACCCCCACCCTCTGGACCGGCCTAGAGCACACCGACCAGGTGATGCGGGAGGAGGTCTTTGGCCCCGTTGCCGGCCTGATTCCCTTCGACACCGAGGAAGAGGCGGTTCGCATGGCCAACGACACCGAATACGGTCTGGCCTCTGCTATCTGGACCACCAACCTGGAACGTGCCCACCGTGTAGCACCCAAGATGAACGTTGGCCTGAGCTGGGTCAACACCTGGTACCTGCGCGACTTGCGGGCCCCCTTCGGCGGCTCCGGCCTCTCTGGAATTGGCCGCGAGGGCGGGGTACACTCCTTCGATTTCTACACCGAACCGGTCAACGTAGCGATCAAACTCGCCTAGAAGTTCTCTTTCGGAAAGGATTTTTCATGACCCTCTCTCTCCAAGACATCGCAGAGAAGCTGCATACCGCTCAGGCAAACGCTACCGAGACCAGCCAGCTTGAAGAAGAAATTTCAATCGACTCGGCCTACGAGGTTCAGCGCCTCATTCTTGACCGGCGACTTGCCCAGGGTGAAACCTACATCGGGCCCAAGCTTGGCTTTACCTCCAAGGCCAAGATGGAGCAGATGGGAGTTCACAACATCATCGTTGGCTTTCTGACAGATGCCATGGATCACGACCCCTCCGAAGAACTCTCTCTGAAAGATCTAATCCACCCCCGCATTGAACCGGAGCTGGTTTTTGAGCTGGGGTCAGCTGTTGAGCCGGTGGCCGACGAGAGCGTTGAAGAACTGGCGGAGAGAATCCGCAGCGCCGTTCGGAAAGTCGCCGTGGGTATGGAAGTCATTGATTCCCGTTACAAGGACTTCAAGTTCAATCTGGCAGACGTGGTCTCCGACAACACCTCGGCAGCCAGGTTCGTGGTGGGGCAGTATCAGGACTTCCCCCGCGAGTTGGCGGGGCTCAAGGTGGAGTTCCTCATCAACGGCGAGGTCGTAGACAGCGCAGACACCAACGCGATTCTGGGCGATCCCAACGAGGCTTTCCTCGAACTGGCGAAGATGATTCAGAAATACGGATTCCACCTGCCCGCCGGGGCAACCATTCTCGGCGGCTCAATGACGGCGGCGCAGTGGCTGGAAGCCGGCCAGGTAATTGAAGCCCGCGTTGAGACCTTTGAACCCCTCACCCTGAAGGTCGCAGGCTAACCCCTCAGCAGAAAGGAAGAACTTATGGCAGACGGAAAGGTGATTGGCCACCTCGCCAAGCCCCGCGGAAAGTTCCCCCACGTCAAGCGGGCAGGAGACTTTCTCTACATCTCGGGAACCTCCTCGCGGCGTCCAGACAACACCTTCGTGGGCGCAGAAGCCGACGAAATGGGCGTAACCAACCTCGACATTAAAGCCCAGACCCGAGCTGTACTGGAGAACATCGAGAAGATTCTCGCAGAAGAGGGAGCCAGCCTCAAAGACCTGGTACAGACCACCTGCTACCTGGTGAACATGAACGACTTTGGCGGCTTCAACGAGGTTTTTGGAGAATTCTTCGATGAAACCGGGCCCTCTCGCACCACCGTTGCGGTGCACCAGCTGCCCCACCCGCACCTGCTCATTGAGATTCAGTCGGTAGCCTACGCACCGCAGAAATAAGATTTCCCGGCCTTCGTGCCCGAAGGCAGGACCCAAGTAAGAAACCCCGTGCTGTGCAACCGACCAAAGCAACACATCACGGGGCAGAAAATACACAGACAGGGCATGCATAGATGCTGCCTGCATAGAAAGGAAACCATATCATGGCTATCCCCGGCGCATTCAACTTTATGCAGTGGATCGAAGACAACAAGGAGTCACTGAAGCCTCCGGTAAACAACAAGGCGATGATCGTCAACGAAGACTTCATCATCATGATTGTTGGCGGCCCCAACGAGCGCCTGGACTACCACTATGAGCCCTATTCTGAGTGGTTCTACCAGCTCAAGGGCAACATGCACGTCAACATCATCGAAGACGGCAAGATCCGCAAGGTGGAAATCAAGGAGGGCGAGACCTGGATGCTTCCTCCCAACACCTCTCACTCGCCCCAGCGCCCCGAAGCGGGCTCCATCGGCCTGGTGGTGGAGCAGGTGCGCAAGCCTAGTGAAACCGAGTACTTCCAGTGGTTCTGTGCCGAGTGCGCCAACAAGGTCTACGAGGTTGAGGTGCAGGTTAACGACATCGAAAAAGACCTGCCCAAGGTCTACGAGGAATTCGCCCACACCACCGATGAAGAGCGCACCTGCTCCAACTGCGGCACCGTTCACCCCGCAGTTAAGTAATTCCTAAAATCCCGAGGATCCAACATGTCAGTTATCGATATCCACGCCCACTACGTGCCCAAAGGCTGGGCCGACCTGGGGGAGGCAACCGGAGACCGCTCTCACGACTGGCCCTGGTTGCGCGTAGATTCTGAGAAAGAAGCGATGATGATGGTGGGCGATAAAGAGTTCCGCCCCATCACGCACAATTCTTGGAATGCCGAGGTGCGCTTGAAGGAGATGGACGCCGACGGCGTTGATTTTCAGGTGATGTCTCCCACCCCCCTCTTCTTCACCTATGAGGAATCGGGCAAAACATCGGCCACTATCGCCCGTATTTTCAACGACGAAGCGCTGAAAATTGCGGAGCAGGGCGAGGGGCGCCTGATTCCTTTCTGCCAGGTTCCTCTGCAGGATACCGAAGAGGCTATCAAGGAGCTCGACCGATGCGTTGCCAACGGGCACCGGGGCGTGGAGATCGGTAACCATGTGGGCGACCGCGACTTGGATGACGCGGGGATTGTTGATTTTCTGGCCCATGCGGCCGAGCTTGACGTTCCCGTTTTTGTTCACCCCTGGGATATGGCCGAATCGCCGCGCCTCAACCGCTGGATGGCCCGCTGGCTAGCGGGTATGCCCCAGGAAACCCACCTGAGCATTATCTCGCTGATTCTCGGTGGCGCTTTTGACCGGCTGCCCAAAAACCTCAAACTTGCCTTTGCCCACTCGGGCGGTTCCTTTCCCTACTGGCTGGGCCGCTTTGAAAATGCCTGGCACCGCCGGCCCGATTTAATCGCTAAATCGGAGTTTTCCCCCTCCCACTACCTCGACCGTTTCAGCGTAGACACCGTGGTTTTCCAAGAGGCCTCTTTGCGTTTGCTAGTGGATGTGCTGGGGGAGGACCACGTAATGCTTGGCAGCGACTACCCCTACCCGCTGGGGGAGACCCCGGTGGGAACCGTGGTGCGCGAAGCAAGCTTTCTCACCGATGAGCAAGAAGCAAAAATTCTGGGTGGAAATGCTCAACGGTTCCTAGGCATGAAGTAGAGACAAGATTAAAGGATTTCTTCGATGGATTTGAAAAAGAAGATTAAGGATTCCCGCATGACGGGTTTCCAGATTCGCGCCATCGCAATCTGTTTTATTCTCAACCTGGTTGATGGCTATGACGTGGTGATTATGCCGCTGTCTGCCCCTCAGGTTGCAGAGCAGTGGGCGGTCGGCGACGTCCTTTTGGGCTACCTTCTCTCCGCCTCCCTCATCGGTATGGCGATCGGTGCTTTCGGGCTGACCCCGCTGGCGGATTTTATAGGACGCCGCAACGTCACCTTGACGGCGCTCGTTTTGGCCACCGTGGGTATGGTGGTGGGCCTCTTCGCCCCCAACGTTGAGGTGCTTCTGATTTCCCGCATTATTGCCGGTATCGGTATTGGCGGTATGGTCGCTAACATTACGGTGATTGTGGCTGAGTACTCCAACCGCAAATACGCGGCCCTCGCTACCGGCATCTACGCTGCTGGCTACCCCGTGGGTGCCTCGGTGGGTGGCGCTATCGCGGGCGCCCTGCTGGCCCAGTGGGGCTGGCGCGAGACCTTCCTGCTCGGCGTCGTCCTCACCGCCCTCTGCCTGATTGGCGCGGCTCTGCTCATGCCCGAATCCTACGAATACCTAATTCACAAGGGCGATCAGAAGTCTCTGGAGAAGCTCAATAAGATTCTGCCCAAGATTAACCAGGCACCGGTGACCGTAGCTGACCTGCCCTCCCAGCGGGCGGCTGAGAAGGTGACGGTGGGCGAGCTCTTCCGCGAGGTCTTCTCTAAGACCATGTGGTTGCAGACCGTGCTTGCCTGGGTGGGCTACTCGCTGCTGACCGCCTCCTTCTACTTCGCTAACTCCTGGACCACCAAGATTATTGCCACCACCGCCTCTGACCCCAACACGGGTGTGACCGCCAGCGTTCTCTACAATGCCGGAGGAATTGTGGGTTCAGCAATCTTCGGTATCATCGCCATCAAGGTGGCACCCCGCCGTCTGCTAGCGATCACCATGGTGGTGGCTGCTGCAACCTACTTCTTCTTCGGAGCGACCATCGACACCATCGGCCTAGCTATGGTGATTGGCGTTTTCGCCGGCATGGCCGTGGTTGCCGGTGTTTCGGGCGTTTACCTGATTGGCCCCGCTATCTACCCGACCAAGGTGCGTGGCGCTGGCTTCGGTTGGCTCATGGGCGTGGGTCGCTTGGCCTCGATTGCGGCTCCCATTCTGGTGGGCTACCTGCTTGCGGGCGGCATGGAGGCCACCCAGGTCTACCAGCTCTTTGCCATTCCGCTGCTGATTTCGGCGGCTGCTTTCTGGCTGCTGGGAGTCGTGCGCAAGCGAAACGGCCAGCTCTCTGAGCCCACCCACCAGACCGAAGCGCTGCCGGTGGTGAGCGCTAGCGGCGTGAGGGAGCAGCAGGCCACCTGGACCACGGTTCAGAACTAGGGCTAGCTGCGCTTGAGCCCCGGCAACTGGGCCAGCAGAGCTAGCAGAATCACAGCTGCCGCTGCGCCAAAGCCCCAGACCGGGTGCAGGTTGAAGAGAGGCAGCATGATGATGGGGGTCGATGACGACCCAAAATAGCGGAAGGCCTGCACGGTGGAGAGCACGCGCTCTCCACCGCGGGCCCGCAGGGTTTCCATATTGATAGAGGTCTGGGCAGTCTGGGCCGCCAGCACGGTGATACCCCAGACCGGAGCCAAGAGCCAGACCGAGGGCAGAAGCGGAATCAGCCCGGTGCACAGGGCCGCTACCGCCAGGGAAAGAACCACCATCTTACCGGCACCAAGCGCATCTGTTTTGCGACCCAGCTGGCGGGAGAAAATGAAGGAGGCCAGCCCACCGCACATCACTACCAGCCCGCGGGCCGCCGGCGAGAGGTCAAAGCGGTTGCCCGCCTGTAGAGCCACGATAAAGGCAAGACCAATCACCGAGACTCCAATGGCGTAGCAGCCCACCATCTTCGCCGAGATCACCGGCCAGTCGATGGCTTCTGCCCGCGCCGCCGTCCTGGGCAGTGCCGGAACGTGGGGAACCTTCACCAGCAACACAAAGAGAACCCCCAGCAGAGTCAGCACAAAGATTAGCCGCCAGGAAACACCCGCCGCCAGACCCGCAATAAAGGGGGCGCAGAGAATCCCCAGGGACTGCATGGCGGTGTAGGTGCCCAGCGCACCGCCGAGTTCCCCCGCCGGGGTAATGCGCTTGAGCACAATCTGTAGCACCGGGGTAGTGAAGGCATTGGCGATACCCATGACTCCGTAGGCGACGAGGAAGAGCCACCACCAGGGCGTTGCGATAAGGACGACGGCGCAGGCCAGGGTAACCGCATAGGCCCAGTAAATCACGCTGGAGGGGGAGAGGGCCCGAATCAGATTGGTTGAAAAAAGCATGACCAGGGCGAAGGGCAGCAGGTAGACGGTGAGCGTGAGAGCTGCCTGGTTCACTCCGAGCCCAAAACTAGCGCCAAATTCCGGGAGAATAACGCCTAGTGCCTGCCCTGAGAAAGGGCCCAAAAAGCCGCCGGTATAAATTGCGTAGCGCTGGAGAGTCGGAGAGGGAGCCATAATCGCAGAGTAGCAGAGGCAACCGCTAGGGAGAGCACCGGGGTTTCAGAAGGCGGAACGGAACGACAGTGGAGGTGGGGCTGGCTAACCTCCTTTAAACGTACGCTTCGCGATTCCGCTCACTCTTATGTATTCGCGCGCTCGCACTCGTTTCGCTACATCCCGATACCAATGACCGGGAGCCGACCTATAACCCGGAGAAAGCCCCAGCCCCTGCGGTATAGGGCATGCCTGGATTTTGCACTGAAACAAGCTCTCGGTACACCTAGATTCCTGTAGATAGACCTCAGGTACACGCAAAGCCCGGTTGAAAGGTCAAAGGTACACCTGTATTCCCTGGGTACACATCTAGATGTGTACCCAGGGAATACAGGTGTACCTATGTCAGCCCAGCAAGAAGAAACGTGTACTTTACCTATCGAGCTTTCCCGAGTGGCCACTTTTATACCGAAAACCTGTGAAAAACGGTATAAAAGTGGCCGCTCGGCGATCATGGCAGCCTGTGCAGATGCCCCTGTCTCATTGAGTCGCCGCTTCAGTTGCATTTCGCCGGTTCGTTACCGGCGATTTGTTGCTGAAGCGGCGAAATGTCATCGAAGCGGCGACTCGGCGAGGCTTCCCATTCTGAATAGGTGCCCAGTATGTGAGGAGACCGTTGTTGGGCCACTATCTCGGGTAAGATGCCCGGGCTGGGACACACATTTTGTTCTATAACCCACAAAAAATCCGGGCCCCTTTCGGAACCCGGATTTTCTACTGAGTTTTTAGCGTGAGCGGTTACGCAGGCGCTGCAGGTCGAGAATCACAACCGCGCGTGCTTCCAGGCGAATCCAACCGCGGGAAACAAACTCTGCCAGAGCCTTGTTCACGGTTTCGCGGGAGGCGCCCACCAGCTGGGCCAGCTCTTCCTGGGTGAGCTCGTGAGCCACCAGAATGCCGTCGGTTGCGGGGCGGCCGAAGCGGTCTGCCAGATCAAGCAGGGCCTTAGCTACGCGACCGGGAACGTCTGAGAAGACCAGATCTGCCAGGTTCTCGTTGGTGCGACGCAGACGGCGGGCCAGTGCCTGAAGCACCTGAGCTGAAATCTGGGGTGACTTCTCCATAGCCTTGCGCAGGGAATCGTGCTTCACACCTGCCAGGCGGGTTTCAGAGACGGCGGTTGCGCTGGTTGAACGGGGTGAGGGGTCAAACAGAGCCATCTCACCGAAAATTTCGCCGGGGCCCATAATGGCTACCAGGTTCTCACGGCCATCTGATGCGGTGCGGCCCAGCTTGATCTTGCCGGAAATGATGAAGTAGAGCTGATCGCCCGGATCGCCCTCGTAGAAGAGGGAGGCGCCGCGGGAGAGATCCACTTCGGTAATGTCTTCGGTCAGGGCTGCAAATGCCTGATCGTCGAGCGATGCGAACAGAGGTGCTCGACGCAGTACTTCAATGTCCATGTTTCTCCTTATAAAAGCTTAAAGGTTACTGTCACCACGCTAACAGAGCTACCCAGGGTGCGGTGAGATTTGCCTCTCAGCCACACCGTGAGAGAGGGGTGTGACATAATCAACTAAGTATGAGACTACCGTAATTTTTCTGTAATTACACCTCAAAGGTGTTACATGATTTCAGGAATCAGGGATTTTTTGGTATAGGCACACCGTTATCTCAGGTGGGCGTATTACTATCTTGAAATTAACCACAGTTGCCCCCTGTTTCTTTCACCGTGAGGAGTCAGCTACCCCTTGTCCGTTCTCGATATTGTTTTGATTGCCATTCTGGTGATTTATTTTTTGACCGGCTTGAGCAAGGGCTTCTTTGTGTCTCTGGGTACCCTGGGAGGCTTTATTCTCGGTGCCGTGGCGGCTTTTTACGTTACTCCCTGGGTGGTGACCCAGGTGAGTACCGGCTGGCAGGTGATCGCCGCGGTGCTCAGTGTGCTCGGCTGTATTATGGTGGGCCAGTGGATTGGCTTTTTGCTAGGACGAGCGATTAGGCGGTTTACCGACTCAACCCCCCTGCGAGGGATTGAGCGGGCTGCCGGTGGAATCTTGAATCTGCTGATTTGTGCTTTTGTGATGGTTGTGCTGGCGCTGACCATTAAGCCGCTGGGTATTCCTCAGATTTCAACCGCTATCGATGACTCAAGAACCGTTGGAACCCTGTTGAACCTCACTCCCGACTCGGTGGAGGAGCAGATTAATGAGGTGCGCACCCGGGTACTGACCGAGGGGGCTATCCCCGAAGTTTCAGAACTGCTCTACCCCCGACAGGAGCCGCCCACAGAGCAGCTGGAAAATCCAGCACTGGAACAGGCAAGCTACTCGGTGGTACAGGTGCTGGGCACCGCAGAGAAGTGCAGCTATATCTCTGAGGGCTCAGGTTTTGTGGTGGATACCGACTATGTGGTGACCAACGCCCACGTGGTTGCGGGTGTGTCTCACCCGGTGGTGCAAAACCGCGAGGGTGACTCCACTCCCGGCGAGGTAGTCTACTTCGACCGCCAGAGCGATTTGGCCATTATCCACGCACCTGAACTTAACCTGACCCCGCTACCTCTGGGTGGCGACGTCCCCGCCGGTAGCACCGTCTCTTTCATGGGCTACCCCAAGGGAGGGCCCTTTAAGGCGCTGCCCGGAACGGTGCAGGGGCTGGGCCGCGCCCAGACCGTCAATGCTGAAACCGGCGAGGCCAACCCGCAGCGGCTGGTCTACCAGCTGGCCGCGCATGTGGAGCAGGGAAATTCTGGCGGGCCCGTGCTTGATGAAACCGGTAGCGTGGTGGGCGTGATCTTTGCTAAGGCAACCGAGGGCGAAGTGGGGTATGCAATCCCCTCCTCAATTCTGGCGGACGCGCTGGTGGGTCTGAACTCCTATACCGAGGCGGTGCCCACCGGGGCCTGCGAGGCCAGGTAGGGCAGGGATTAGCGCGTTAGGTGCTGGGCGAGGAAGTCCAGGGCCATGGTGTAGCCAAAGGCACCGGCGCCCGCGATGACGGCGGTTGCTTGGAGGGAAACAAAGGAGCGGTGGCGGAATTCCTCGCGCCGGTGCACGTTGGAGAGGTGCACCTCGACCACGGGTTTTTCGGCGGCTTCGAGGGCATCGTGGATAGCTACCGAGGTGTGGGTGAAGGCGGCGGGGTTGATGATGATGGCGTCTGCTTCGGTGCGGGCGCGCTGAATTTCGTCGATGAGAGCGCCCTCGTGGTTAGACTGCATGAACTCGATGTCAAAGCCGTGCTCGGCGGCGCGGTTACGCACCTGCTTTTCGATATCGGCCAGGGTGGTGGAACCGTAGATTTCGGGTTTGCGGTGGCCGAGCAGGTTGAGGTTGGGGCCGTTGAGAACAAAAATGCGGGTCATGCTTTTCATCTTATTCAAAAATAGGGGCGAAAGCGGAAGTGCGGCGCCACTCGCCGACCGGCGCAGATAGACACGAAAACGGATAGCGCAGTGTCGCAAGCCGACTGGCTCGGGCAGGTGCGAAAGCGGTGGGGTTTTCTCTCGACTGGCATCGGGGCTGGCGTTTAAGGGAGGTCGAGAGAAAACCCCACCGCTGACGCTGAAGCGGAGTCTCGAACAGTGAACGGATACTTACTTCTTGAAGGTCTCCACGATTGCATCCATCACGGTGGAGTCCGCCAGGGTCGTGACGTCGCCGACCGGGCGGTCTTCCGCGACGTCCTTGAGCAGGCGGCGCATGATCTTGCCGGAGCGGGTCTTGGGCAGCTCGGGAACAATCAGCACGCGCTTGGGCTTGGCGATGGGTGAGATTTCTTCGCCCACGTGCTTGCGGATGTCCTCTGCCAGCTCCGCGTGGTCCTTGCCCTCTGCCTGGGCGTCGTCGGAGAGAATCACGAAGGCGATGACTGCCTGGCCGGTGGTCTCGTCGGTTGCACCTACCACGGCGGCTTCTGCTACGGAGGGGTGGGAGACCAGGGCGGATTCGATCTCGGGGGTGGAGAGGCGGTGGCCGGAGACGTTCATGACGTCGTCCACGCGGCCCAGCACCCAGAGGTCGCCGTCGGCGTCGCGCTTGGCGCCGTCACCGGCGAAGTACTTATCGCCGAAGCGAGACCAGTAGGTGTCGATGAAGCGCTGGTCGTCTCCCCAGAGAGTGCGCAGCATGGAGGGCCAGGGCTGGGTGATGGTTAGCAAGCCAGGCTTTTCGTTCTCTAGGGGCTCGCCGAAGTCATCGACTACGTCGATGCTGATGCCGGGCAGGGCCTGCTGGGCGGAGCCGGGCTTAGCTTCGGTGACGCCGGGGAGCTGGGAGACCATGATGGCGCCGGTTTCGGTCTGCCACCAGGTATCGACGATGGGGCAGCGGCCGCCGCCGATGACGCGGTGGAACCAGACCCAGGCTTCGGGGTTGATGGCTTCGCCCACGGTGCCCAGCAGGCGCAGGGAGGAAAGGTCGTATTCGGCGGGAATGTCCTCGCCCCACTTCATCATGGTACGGATAGCGGTGGGGGAGGTGTACATGATGGTGACACCGTACTTCTGCACAATCTCCCAGAAGCGGCCGCGGTGGGGTGAATCGGGGGTGCCCTCGTAGATGACCTGGGTGGCACCGTTGACTAGGGGACCGTAGGCAATATAGGTGTGGCCGGTGACCCAGCCGACGTCTGCGGTGCACCAGTAGACGTCGGTGTCAGGCTTGATGTCAAAGACGTTTTTGTGGGTGTAGGCCGCCTGGGTGAGGTAGCCGCCGGTGGTGTGCAGAATACCCTTGGGCTTTCCGGTGGTGCCGGAAGTGTAAAGGATGAAGAGCGGGTCTTCAGCGTTCTGTACCGAGGGGGTGTGCTCGGTGGAAGCGCCGTCCACAACATCGTGCCACCAGACGTCGCGGCCCTCGGTCCAGGAAACTTCTTCGCCGTTGCGCTTGACCACCAGTACGTGCTCTACCGACTCGGCGCCCTTCTCCAGAGCCTTATCAACGGCGGGTTTCAGGGTGGTGGGCTTGCCGCGGCGGTAGGAGCCGTCGGCAGTAATAATCAGCTTGGCCTGGCCGTCTTCAACGCGGGAGTGGATAGCATCGGCCGAGAAACCGCCGAAGACCACCGAGTGAATAGCGCCAATGCGGGCACAGGCCAGCATAGAGATAACCGCCTCGGGAATCATGGGCATGTAGATAGCCACGCGGTCGCCCTTGGTAATGTCCAGGGATTCAAGACCGTTGGCTGCCTTAGAAACCTCATCTTTAAGCTGCGCGTAAGTGAAGGTGCGGGTATCGCCGGGCTCACCCTCGAAGAGCAGGGCGGTGCGCTCGCCGTTGCCGGCCTCAACGTGGCGGTCTACGGCGTTGTAGCAGGCATTAATCTCACCGTCAGCAAACCACTTTGCAAAGGGAGGGTTAGACCAGTCCAGGGTTTCGGTGAAGTCCTTGCTCCAGGTGAGTAGCTCGCGGGACTGGTTGGCCCAGAACTCGGTACCCTGCTGCTGTGCAGTCTCGTAAAGGTCAGCCTTGGCGTTTGCCTGAGCCGCAAATTCCTGGCTGGGTGCGTAGGCCTGCTGGGGGTCTGACATGTTTGCCCTTTCGTATCGAGACAGGCAGTGTGATGGCTGCCATAGAAGTTTTGGTTGCTATAACCCTAGAAGAAAAAGTTGCTTCTGTCACATCTTTATGCTGTGGTGTGACAAAATTTTGCTGACAGCCAACCGGTAGGCTTAGACCGTGACTGAAATTCCTGATTCCCGCCCCCTCACCGATGCCGAAAAGGCGCAGCTTGAGATTCGCACCGTGCCCGACTTCAAGGCGGCCGCAGCGAAGAAGCGCCGAGCTCGAACGCCCGAGACTGAGATTGGTCTCAAACGCAGGGTGCGCAAAATCAACCGGATTTTGGCGGAGACCTACCCCTACGCGGTGGCGGAGCTGGACTTCGAGAACCCCTTTCAGCTACTGGTGGCAACCGTTCTCTCAGCACAAACCACCGATGTTCGCGTTAATTCAGTAACCCCCACCCTCTTCGCCGCCTATCCGACCGCGCAGGCCCTGGCGGCGGCGTCCTTAGAAACGGTGGAGGAGATCGTGCAGCCGCTGGGCTTCTACCGCTCTAAGGCGAAGTCAATTGTGAAGCTGGCGGGGCAGCTGGTGGCCGATTATGACGGCGCTGTGCCGGCTAGCCTCTACGAGCTGGTGAAGCTGCCGGGAGTTGGTCGCAAGACCGCCTTTGTGGTGCTAGGGAACGCCTTTGGCCGCCCGGGAATTACAGTTGATACCCACTTTGGAAGGCTCTCCCGCAGGTTGGGAATGACCGCCGAAGAAGACCCGGTGAAGGTGGAGCGCGCCGTGGCCGAGCTGTTTGACCCCAAAGACTGGACCATGCTCTCTCACCGGATGATTTACCACGGCCGCCGTATCTGCCACGCGCGCAAGCCCGCCTGCGGGGTGTGCCCGGTGGCGGATCTATGCCCCTCCTATGGCGAGGGCGAAACCGATGAGGCTGCTGCTGCAAAGCTCCTCAAATACGAGATGGCACCGGGTAGAGAGCGGCTACACCTGCGTTTTCTACAGGGAGCAAGCCGAGCTGAACTGAGACAGGAAGGGTGGAACCTTGGAGCCTAAACACATCGCCTATGACGAACTCGCCGCCTTCGCCGCCCGCGCCGATCTGAAGGTTCCTGAGGAACAGAACTGGCGCATAGGCGAGATTGACTCCTCTTCTGTGCAGTCTGCTGCCGTGCTGGTTCTTTTTGGGGTGCTGGACGACGCCCCGGCGGTTTCATCCGTTGCGGCGGGAGAGTGCGGCGAACACGTGGGTGCTGACCTCGACGTTCTCATTGTGGTGCGAGCAGCAACCCTACGCAAACATGCCGGTCAACCAGCCTTTCCCGGCGGAAAAATCGACCCTGAGGACTTTGAGGTTGCCGCTTCTACTGGTCGGCCTGTTGAACACGTGGCTGCCTTACGAGAAGCGGTAGAGGAGACGGGGCTTGACCCTGCCGGGGTGCAGATTCTGGGCTCCTTAGAAGAGATGCCCCTGCCGGTCAGTAACTTTATGGTGACCCCCGTGCTTGCCTGGTGGAACTCCACCTCTACCGTGGAGGCCCAGGATTTCAACGAATCTTCTCTGGTGCTACGGGTGCCGGTGGCTGATCTGCTCAACCCGGTCAACAGGCACACGGCCCAGGTCACCCGGGGCCGGGTCAAGCACAATTCTCCGGCCTTTACCGTGGTGACTGACCAGTCGCCCGAAGGCGAGTTTGTTATCTGGGGCTTTACCGGGATTATCCTAGACCAGCTTTTCTCCGAACTGGGCTGGGAGGTTCCCTGGAACAGGGACGATAAGCGCCCGGCGCCGGGGCACAGCTAGCGCTGAGCTGGGCGGGTGCCGAACGGCCGTGGGGAACGCGGCCACTCGGCGTCATTGCGGCCATTCAAACCCGTGCCCGCAAGCCCGGCTACTTCGCCTTAGCATAGTTATCCGTGGAGACCACCGTGACTGGGAACTGCACCGGTACCGGGCCAAAAATGAGCTCGGCGGCCTGCTGGGCAGATTCGCGCACAATCTTGGTGCAGGTCTGGGCCTCGCGTTCGGGGCCGTAAATCATGATTTCGTCGTGGAGGAAGTAGACCAGGTGCGAGCGCATGGGCTTACCGAACATCACGGTGGTGCGGAGCTTTTGGCGGATGAGCGACATCCAGCACAGGGCCCATTCTGCGGCGGTTCCCTGAACCACGAAGTTGCGGGTGAACCTGCCCCAGGCACGCGATGCCGAGACGGCGGCGCGTTCAGCCTCGGCGGTGGAGCGGTTGCGCTGGCGTTCGAACCAGTCCGCCGACGGCGCCGGGGAGGTTCTGCCGAGGTAGGTGGTTACCTGCCCGCCGCGTTCACCGATACGGGCGGCCTGTTCGGTAAAGCCGATAGCCTGCGGAAACATCTTTTTGAGGTGCGGCATGAGTCTGCCTGACTCGCCGGTGGTGGCGCCGTACATGGCGCCGAGCAGGGCTATTTTGGCGTGGGCACGTTCGGTCAGGGCAGATCCGGTGCGTTCGCCCAGTTCGGCGATGCCCAGGTAGAGGTCGCGGTCTCTGCCGGCGATTGCCAGTTTGGGGTCTGCGCTCATGGCGGCCAGAATGCGGGGTTCAACCTGGGAGGCATCGGCTACGGTGAGTATCATGCCCTCTTCTGCCTGAACCGCCGAGCGAACGTCTTTGGGAATTTGCATGGCTCCGCCCCCGTGGGCGCCCCAGCGGCCGGTGACCACTCCTCCCACCTCGTAGGCGGGGTAGAAGCGGTTGTCTTTGACCCACTCGTCGAGCCAGTTCCAGCCGTTGGCTGAGAAGAGGCGCGAAAGTTTCTTGTAGCGGAGAATGAGATCGACGACGGCGTGCCGCTGGCTTTTCAGTCTCGGGTTTTCGTCTGCCCAGCTTACGAGTTCCCACTTGCGGGTGGACTCCACCCTCATGCCGGCTGACTGCATGGCCTTGAGAAGGTCGGCGGGGGAGTCAACATTGACCTTGGGCGACCCCAGGGCCTGGCGGATTTCCCCGGCGAGTTTCACCATCTCGTAGGGCTTCTCGTAGAGGCCGGGGCGGGGGCCGAGGGCTTCGGTGAGAATTCGCTCGTGGATGGCGCGATTCCAGGGAATTCCATAGAATTTCATCTCCCCAGCAATGAGCCCGCCGGTTGATTCAGCGGCGGCAAGCAGGCGCAAGCGCTTGGGCTGCGGGGAGGCCTCAATGGCGGCTAGCTGGGTCTTGAGTTCTTCCGTCAGCTGGACGGCGGTGGGGAAGGTTCTCTGCGGCCGGGCCGGCTGGAAAAGAGAGTCTTCAAAGAGGGAGTCTTGCCCGGCGGCAACCTGCGCGGGCGGCAGGGTGCCGGCCGGGGCGTCGTCCTCGGTCAGAAGGTCAATCGTGGGCGTAAAGCTGAGGTTGTTCTGCGCGCGGGTCTCGGCGGTAACCAGAATCCGCTGAACCAGGCGCAAATCGTGAGCGCGGAACGGGGAGACCCCCTGATCCAGGAGCAGGGGCATGAGCACTCTGGCATCTGCCCAGGCCCAGCGGATGGTCTTGGAATGGTTGCGAGCCTCTACCTCGGTGATGAAGGCACCCAGCCGCTCGGTGGGGATTCGGCGGTGGGTGCCGAAGCCGGAGTCGGTAAAGGTGACCGCCTCCCAGGCGGCAGGCAGGGCTCCGGTGGCGACCTGCGCCGAGTCTTCAGCCGCTCCCAAGACGATATACATAGGCACCATTATCCCCGATGGTTACCGCTGCCAACAGGTTTGCACTTTTGCGCCGAGTGTGACCAACTTGTCCACCCGAAAAATGTGGATAAGTCGGCCTGGCCCGGTCTTCTGCGGTAGGCGCGAAACCCCCTTATCCACAGGCTAGATTTTTGGCGAAGAAGCGGGTGCAATGGGCTTCAAAGAAAGGAGCACCATGGCAACCCTGTTTAAGGAAATTGCTGCCCGCTACCCCCAGCAGTT
Organism: Rothia aerolata; assembly: GCF_014635585.1. Classification (GTDB taxonomy): domain Bacteria; phylum Actinomycetota; class Actinomycetes; order Actinomycetales; family Micrococcaceae; genus Rothia; species Rothia aerolata. The sequence goes on along the minus strand of NZ_BMDC01000001.1, from coordinate 1,141,425 downwards.
TGAGGGTCTACGGCAAATCTCAGGACGCGGGGAAAAGCCTCCTCCGGTAGTCAGCGCTGGGGAAAGGGACCCGGTGGAGCTGACCGTTCGCCGGGCCCGGGAGCAGTTCTTCGCGCCCGCTGTTATCGATACAAGCCCCGCCAGCCTTGATGCCCTGGTACGGGAGGTGGAGGAGCAGGAGCCCCTGCATCTTCAGGAGGAGCAAATCCAGCGGGCGAGCCGTCTCTTACAGGCAGAGTTGTGCGGTCTAGGGGTCTTAGAACCCCTGCTGGCTATCGAGGGGATCACCGACATCTTCGTCAATTCTCCCACCGACGTGTGGATTGAAGCCGCCGGGCAGCTCAGGCGCACCGAGGTGTCTTTTGCGGACGACGCCGCGGTGCGGGCACTTGCCGTGCGGCTCATTACCGCCGCGGGCGCCCGCTTGGACGACGCCGTCCCTAGCGCCGACGTCCAGACCGAAAGTGGCTACCGCGTGCACGCGGTCTTACCGCCTATCTCCCGCGGCTCTCCGCTGCTCTCAATTCGCATTCAGCCGAGCCAGCGCCCCGGCCTGGGAGAGCTGCGCAACCGCGGCATGTTCGGTGAGGAAGTCGCCGCAGTGCTGCGCTTTCTGGCGCGCCAGAAGAAGAACTTTCTTATCAGCGGCGGTACCGGGACCGGCAAGACAACCCTGCTCAATGCCCTGCTTTCATCCTGCCCGGAGAACGAGCGGATAGTAACAATTGAGGATTCTGCCGAGTTGGCTCCCGCCCACCCGCACGTGGTCAGCCTACAGACCCGGGCCGCCAATACCGAGGGGCGGGGCGAAACCGACCTGGCAGAGCTGGTGCGGCAGGCCCTGCGCATGCGGCCCTCTCGGCTGGTACTAGGCGAATGTCGCGGGGCCGAAATTGCCGACATGCTCACCGCCATGAACACCGGCCATTCGGGAACCGGCGGAACCCTGCACGCTAACTCGGCGGCGGCTGTTCCTGCCCGGCTCTATGCTCTGGGAGCCCTGGCAGGTATGAGTGCTGAGGCCCTGGCACTGCAAGCATCTACCGCTCTTGAATTCGTAATCCATATCGAGCGAAGAGCGAGCCAGCGTTTTATTGCGGAAATAGGGCGGCTGGTACTGCGGCGGGGTGAGTTGGCCGTTGAGCCCCTGTGTTCCTGGCAAAAGTGCAGGCGGCGCTCGGTTCTCGAGTGGAGCCCGGCGGGGCAGGAACTGTTGCGGGAGGCACAGCGGTGAAGCCTCTCAGCATCGACGAAATGGAGCTCTGGCCCAACCTTGCCTGGCGCATGTCTGCCCTGCTCAAAGCCGGGTGCAGCCCCGCCACCGTTTTTGAGCGCCTGCGGGCAGAACAGGCTCCGATAGAAGCACCCAGTGACCCCTTGGAACGCCTACTGACAGCTTCAGACCGCGCCGCCCTGACCGCCGCGCGAGAAGATCTGGATACGGTGCTTTCCTGCTGCGCTCGCTCTGCCCGTGGCGGCCGGCCGGTTTTCTCGGCGCTGGAGACTGTTGGATCTTCCCTTGCTCGGGAATACTCACGCGCACGGGTAGCTGAGCTGGCGGCCTGCTGGATGATTTCTGAACGTACCGGGGCGGGTCTTGCCGAGACCCTTGAACGTCTGGCCCGATTTTACGAAAGTGAAATTGACCTGACCCAGGCGAGAGACTCCGCTATGTCGGGGCCAAAATCTACCGGGCATATTCTCTCCTGGCTACCTCTGCTGGGGCTCGGTCTCGGAATGCTTATGGGCACTGATCCTCTGGGGGTTCTCTTCGGCTCGGTACCCGGGGTAGTTGCAGCTGTTCTGGGACTCGGCCTTGCTCTGGTAGGACGCCGCTGGACTGCTCGCTTGGTTACCTCGGCTGAGCGGGGTGAGCTGTGATGGCGCGAAGACCGACCGGGAAGCTGAGGTCGGAAGATACTGGGCTGAACCCTGCCCTCTACCTGGAACTGACGGCAGCCATGCTCTCTGCCGGGCTCTCTTTGGTTCTTGCCCTGGAACGGCTGGGGGAGCTGGAGGGAGGACGGCACCGGGAATATTTACACACTGTGGTTCTGCGCTTGAAGGCGGGTGGTAGCTGGGGCCAAGCATGGGCAGGGGAACCGACACCCGCTGAGCTGGTTCCTCTCAGAGACACGCTGGGTTTCATGGTGGAAACAGGTGCTCCCTCTGCCGCCCTGATTGAAATCATGGCTGCCCGCGAGCGAAGAAAGGGCTACCGAACCTCTGAAAAATCAGCGGCCAAGCTGGGAGTCAAGCTGGTGGTTCCCCTGGGGCTGTGTTCCCTGCCCGCTTTTATCTGCTTGGGCGTGCTTCCCGTGCTGATTTCTATGGTTCCTGCGGTGCTGCCTTGATGGTTTGGGGAGGTGAGACCTGTGGAAAACCGCCTTGGAAAGGAGGGAAATTGCCTGTGGAAAACCCAAACCTCTGTGCACAGGTGGCTTAAAAAGTAATTAAAATATATAAAAGAACACTATTTATCCACAGATTTAAGAAAAATCTAGCAAAACACAGTTAAAAAATGCATTCTAGAGGTAACCGGGGTTTCCGCCCCGGCGACCAAGAAAAATTGCACAGTCAATAAGGAGACAACAATGGAAACCACACCCATCCACCGAGATTCCGCTAGCGCTGAGAACCAGACCCTCGAGGGCGAGGTACTCGGTTCTGAAACCGGTGCCACCACCGCCGAATACGGCATTGTAATGCTGGCGGCGGTGGGCTTCGCCGGGCTTCTGGTGGTGATTCTCAAATCCGATGAGGTTCGCCAGCTCCTCATGGGCATCGTTGAAAATGCGCTCAGTACCGGGGCCTAAACGGGAGACCCCGAGAAAATCCCCGGTAGAAGAAGACCTTTCAGGCAGGGGTGGTTCTTCTGCCGGGGTACCCTCTTGGGAGAAAACATGAACAAGCTGATAGATAGGGGTTCTTCCCGCGATAAAGAAACCGGGGCGGTCACCGCTGAATTTGCAGTGGTTCTTCCCGCCGTGGTCTTTATTCTGGCCCTGGTTTTGGGAGCCTGTGCGGTGGGCCTGACCCAGGTGAAGCTAGAGGAATCAGCTCGAATCGCAGCGCGGGCGGCCGCCCGTGGCGAAAGCTCCCAGACAGTAGAGCGTCTGGCTCGGGAGGTAGAACCCGCTACCGAGATAGCGCTGAGTTCTGACGGCGAGATGGTGCAGGTCTCCGTGAGTAAGCCTGCTCCCGGGGCGATCGGGGCGATGACAGGGTGGGAGCTCACCGCAGTGGCAGTAACGCCAGCAGAGGGAGGAGCCAGCCATGACTAGGAAAGACCGCGAGCGGGGCTCGGGAACGGTGCTTGCCCTGGGCATCATTGCCCTGCTCTTGGTTCTTCTGACTGTAGTAGCGGGCCTCATCGGAGTGGTCACCGCCAACCAGAAAGCTGCCAGGGCCGCAGACCTGGCCGCTCTTGCCGCCGCAGACGCCGCCCGCGGGCTGAGACCGGGAAACCCCTGCGAACTCGCCGCCGAGGTAGCCCGGGCAAACCGGGCGCAACTGGTGAACTGCAATCAGCCAGCGAATCTTGAGGGAACGGTCGATGTTCGAACTAGCTCGGAGATTACGGGTCCCTTCTTCTTTCTGGGACCGGCGGAATCCCTGAGCAGGGCGGGGCCGCCAAGATAGTAGCCGGCCAGCTCCTAGTCAGATTCAGCCTCCCCCGCCTGTACCAGCAGGGCCTCGAGTAGCCGTCGGGCGCCGTCCTTATCCAGGGGCTCATTACGGTTACCGCACTTGGGCGACTGCACGCAGGAGGGGCAGCCCTCCTCGCACTGGCAGGCAAGGACGGTGTCTAGCGTGGCGGTGAGCCAGTGGCGGGCGGCCTCGAAGCCCCGCTCGGCAAAGCCCGCGCCCCCGGCGTGGCCGTCATAGACGAAGATGGTGGGGGCCTCGGTATCCATGTGCAGAGCGGTGGAGAGCCCGCCAATATCCCAGCGGTCGCAGGTAGCAATTAGCGGTAGCAGGCCGATAGCGGCGTGCTCGGCAGCGTGCAGGGCACCGGGAAAAGCCGGTTCGGTAACCCCGGCGCCGGTCATGACCGTGGGAGGGATAGTCCACCAGACAGCGGTGGTCACCAGGTTTTCAGGCGGTAGGTCTAAGAGCTCTTCCCCCAGGTTCTCCTGGCCAATAATAGACTTGCGCTGATACGAGACCACCTGGGTGCGCACGCGCACATGACCAAAATGCATGGTCACCGGCCCCCACTGCTCGGTGCGTTCCTCGGAGAGCACCGTGACCTCGGTGAGGTCGCGGGACTGGGTAAAGTAGTCGGGAAAAACCCGGGAGACCGCCACGATGCGGTTTTCCAGGTCGAGATCTTCAACCACAAAGGTGGCGGACTGGTGGGTGTAGATAGCGCCGGGGTGGCCCTGGTGCTTTGCCTGGGAGGAATCCATGGTGCCAATCACCGTGCCGGTATCCACCTCGATAATCTGTAGCGGAGCGCCCCCGCCGCCGCGCAGGTCTACCAGCTCGGAGGCAGACTCGGGGTGGGTCCAGAACCAGCCGGTGGCGCGCCGTCGTAAATAACCCTGCCGTTCCAGCCGCTCCAAGAGCGCCGGGGCAGAGGCACCGAAGAGAGAAATCTCCTCAGCGCGAAGAGGCAGCTCGGCGGCGGCAGCACACAGGTGGGGTGAGAGCACGTAGGGGTTCTCGGGGTCAAACACGGTGGACTCCACCACCGTAAAAATATCCTCGGGGTGGTGCACCAGGTAGGTGTCCAGCGGGTCGTCGGAGGCAATCAGTACCGCCAGCGAGTCTTGGCCCGCCCGGCCAGCCCGGCCAATCTGCTGGAAGAAGGACGCGCGGGTGCCCGGCCACCCCGCCACCAGAACGGCGTCCAGCCCCGCTATGTCGATTCCCAGCTCCAGTGCCGAGGTGGAGGCGATGCCCAGAATCTCCCCGGAACGCAACTGCCGCTCTAGCTCCCGGCGCTCCTCGGGTAGGAAACCAGAGCGGTAGGCCTGTACCCGGTGGGCCAGGCCCACTTCCACCTCATCGAGGTAGCGCTGGGTAGTTTGGGCGATAGCCTCTGCTCCGCGCCGGGATTTGATAAAGGCGATGGTGCGGGTGCGGTCGAGCACCAGGTCGGTGAGCATCTCTGCCCCCTGCTCAATCACCGACTTGCGCACCGGGGCCTTCTTCTCGGCTTCGGAGCGGGTATCCACCGCGGCTGATAGCTGGTCGGTGACCTGCTCGCGGAATTCCGGCTCCCAGAGCACGGTGTGCACAGCACCGTGAGGGGCGGTGTCTTCGGTGATTGCCTGCACCTGCCCTTGCTCAACCCCCAGCAGACGGGCAAAAGAGGCAGCCGGCTCTGCCGAGGTCGCCGACGCACCAAAAAAGACGGGCGAGGAACCGTAGTGGCGGCAAATCCTGCGCAACCGTCGCAAAAGCACCGCCACATGCGCGCCGAAAACGCCCCGGTAGGAGTGCGCTTCATCGAGCACCACGTATTTGAGGCGGCGCAGAAAAGAAGACCAGGAGGAATGGTGGGGAAGGATTCCGAAATGTAGCATATCGGGGTTACAGAGAAGCACGTTGGCGTGGGCGCGAATCCACCGGCGCGACTCAGCCGGGGTGTCGCCGTCATAGGCTTCAGCCCGCACGGTGGGTAGGTTGAGCGCTCGCAGCGAGTTGAGCTGGTCGGCGGCCAGCGCCTTGGTGGGGGAGAGGTAGAGAACCGTAGCGCGCTCGTCCTGCAGACCGGCCCCGGGGGTGAGCTCCCCGCTGTGGACGGCGTGCAGGCAGGGCATGAGGTAGGAGAGGGACTTGCCCGAGGCCGTTCCGGTGGAAAGAATCAGGTGCCGCCTACCCCCGGTCTGAGCTGACTCGTGTACGAAATGGGCGGCCTGTACCTGGTGAGTGTAGGGCTCGGTAATGCCGAGCGATTCAAAGGCATCGCGGACGTCGCTGTGTAGCCAGGTGGGCCAGGGTGAGGTTTGGGCAGCCCGGGCGGGCACTGTGCGCACGTGGGTAATCTGCTCGGGCTGGGGGCCGTAGCCCAGCTTGCCGATGATCTCGGCGAGGTGGGGAGGTAGGGATTCGAGGGAGGTTTCTTTGCGCACTCCTCTATTCTGCCTGAAAGTGGGCTGGCGGGCGCCGATGTTTCTCGCCCGTAATAGTCGGTATCTTGCGGAAAGAGGCTGGAATAATTGTGACTATGACTACTCCAAAGATGAATATTCACGATCCCAACCGCGCAGAGGCGCACGGTAATCCGGTGACCATTTTGAGCGAGGAAGAGTGCTGGGAGCTGGCGGAACAGACCAACTTCGCCCGGCTGGGTACTTTTCTTGACGGCGAAATTTACATCACCCCCATCAATATCATCACCGATTCCGGCAAAATCTATTTCCGCACCGCTTCGGGGTCTAAGCTCACCCGGCTCATGATTGAAGAAAAAGTTACCGTTGAGTTCGACCGGGTGGAGGGCGGCGGAGCCTACTCGGTGAACATCCACGGTGTAGCTCGGCTACTCACTGACTCCGAAGAGATCGCCCACGCGCACTCGCTGAACCTGGAGCCCTGGCTTCACACCGAAAAAATTGAATTCGTTGAAATTATCCCCACCTCTTCAAGCGGTCGCCGCTTCCGTCTGGGCTCCTAGTTTTAGCGGTGAGACCTCTTACCCCGGTGCACCGGGCGGGTGGAACCTGGAAAGAGTAGGATTAAAAGGTGTCTCAAGAAAAAATCATTCTCTATTACTGCTTTGCCCCCGTTACCGACCCCACCGCAGTCATGCTCTGGCAGAAAGCCCTTTGCGAGAAGTGGGGTCTGACCGGTCGTATCCTCATCTCTAAGCACGGCATTAACGGTACCCTCGGCGGCGATATCAACGCCCTGAAACAGTACGGCAAGACCACCCGCAAGTATCCCGGTTTTGAGAAGCTGGAACTGAAGTGGTCTGAGGGTTCTTCGGCTGATTTTCCGCGCCTGTCGGTCAAGGCCCGCGATGAGATTGTTGCCTTTGGTGCCCCCGACGAGCTCAAGGTCGATGAAAACGGCGTGATTGGCGGCGGCGTGCACCTCAAACCCGAAGAAGTGAACAAGCTGGTTGAAGAGCGCGGCGATGAGGTAGTTTTCTTCGACGGCCGTAACGCTTTTGAGGCGAAAATCGGTAAGTTTAAAAACGCTATTGTGCCCGACGTGCGCACCACCCATGACTTTATTCGCGAGATTGAGTCGGGTAAGTACGACGATCTCAAAGATAAGCCCGTGGTCACCTACTGCACCGGCGGCATTCGTTGCGAAATCCTCTCTGCGCTGATGAAGAACCGCGGTTTCAAGGAGATTTACCAGATTGACGGCGGTATTGTGCGCTATGGCGAAAAGTACGGTGACTCTGGCCTGTGGGAGGGTTCCCTCTACATCTTTGATAAGCGCCAGCACATGAATTTCTCGCCCGATACCGTGACGATCGGTGAATGTGAGCACTGCGGTGCCCCAGCTAACCGGTTTGAGAATTTGGACGTGGACGGCGTGCGCGACCTCGTGCTGCTCTGCCCCGACTGCGCGGCGAAGGCTCTGGGAGAGAAGCAGGCGGCCACCGCTTAACTATGGAAACAGCGCTCATTGAATACGGCAATTTCTTGGTGGCGGGTGTAACCATCAATGCCAGCGAAGACAGTGATTTTGCGGGCGTGTGGAAGGAGCTTTTTGACCGTCTGAGCGAGGAGCAGAAGGCTGCTACCGCCAAGCTACAGAAGGTGGGGGTTCTGATGCCGGACGCCGCCGACGAGGGTTTCACCTACACGGCGGGTTTCATTGTGCAGGGGATTCCCGCGGTATCGGCTCTGGGGCTGACCGGCGTGATTGTTCCAGCGGCCATGTACGCCACGGTGCTGGTGGAGGGCCCTGCCGCCGAATCGATCAAGCCCGGCTTTGACTATCTCCATTCCACTTTCATACCCCACAAGGGAATCAGCCCCACCGGTGTGAACCTTGAAGTCTACGGCCCCGGCGATGTTACCGCCGAGAACTACCGCATGTACTGTTGGTCTGCTGTGGACGGCGTGGAGTCGCCGGTGTAGCCGGCTCCTGGGCAGAAGCTAAATAAAGATGCACCCGGCGCTTTCCCCTAGTGCGCCGGGTGCATCTTTATATAGTGCGATGTGTTCTGGCGGGCCTTGTTGGGCACCGCCCTAAGATACGCGTTGACCAGGCGAAAATCCCCTAGAGTCTCGAGCCTAGCTAGGAAGATTCTACGGCATAAAAAATAATAAGTTACCCAATAGTAATAAAGAATACTTTTTGGTGTATCTGCGCCGGTCGATCCCGGAATAAGACCGGGAGAAAACTTGTTCTGTAAAGTACTGAAAGGTCTTTAAGACACACGATTGATAGAACAGGGCAGTAAACATGACAAAAATTGGCTTTCTCTCCTTCGGGCACTGGGCAGATGTTCCGGGTTCCAGGACGCCCACCGCTAGCGATATGCTGCACCAGGCAATTGACCTTGCCGTGGGCGCCGAAGAAGTGGGTGTAGACGGCGCCTTCTTCCGCGTCCACCACTTTGCCCAGCAACAGGCAAGTCCCTTCCCCCTGCTTTCGGCGATTGCCAGCCGCACCTCCACGCTAGAGCTAGGCACCGGCGTCATCGATATGCGCTACGAAAACCCGCTCTACATGGCAGAAAACGCCGCCATGACGGATCTGATCGCCGGTAACGAGCGCCTGCAGCTGGGTATCTCGCGAGGTTCCCCGGAAACCGTGATTCGGGGCTTCCGGAACTTCGGCTACACCCCTGCCGAGGGTCAGGACGACGCGGCGATGGCGCGCGAGCACACCGCCGAGTTCCTGCGCGCTATCGAGGGGGAGGGCTTTGCCCGCAACGCGCAGAATCCTGCCCAACTCGACCCGATTCAGCCCCAGTCACCGGGGTTGCGGCGGAGAATCTGGTGGGGAGCCGGCTCCGAGGCAACCGCCCGCTGGACTGCCCAGCAGGGCATGAACCTGATGTCCTCCACCCTGCTCTTCGAAGAAAAGGGCATTCCCTTTGATCAGCTACAGGCCCAGCAGATTGAGATTTTCCGCGACGAATGGAAGGCAGCGGGCCACGACTGGACGCCGCGGGTTTCGGTCAGCCGCTCCATCATTCCGGTGATTGACCGCGAATCCAACTACTATTTTGGCCTGCGCGCCCAGGCCGAGGGGCAAGACCAGGTGGGCTACCTGGATAACTCGATTGCCCGCTTTGGCCGCTCCTACATCGGTAGCCCCGAGAAAATCGCCGAGGAAATAGCGCAGGACGCCGCCGTGCAGGAGGCAGATACGGTGCTGATTACCGTGCCGAATCAGCTCGGTGTGGACTTTAACCTGCGCTCGCTGGAATCAATCGTCAAAGACATTAAGCCGGCGATGGGGAACTAGGTTCTTTGACCTTCTCCCAGGGCTCAATCTCACCCTCAACCACCGTGAAAAGGGGGTGGGGTTGGGCCTTTTCTATGTCTGCCAGACGATGAGCGAAAGCGGCCCGATCTCGACCGGCAACCTTTTCTTTGAGGAAGGCGAGCTCGTAGGCTAGCTGGCCGCGGGTTACCGAAATCTGGGCCGGAAAAGAGTCGGCTGCAGTCACAATCTTCGAGCGGTCAAACCTGTAATTACGAGAATCTGCCTCATCGCAGATGCCGTGCAGGTAGGCGCAGATTGCCTCAAGGGGCTGGTCGCAGGCACGAAAGCGATCAAGCTGGGGGTGGTTTCTGTAGCCCTTGGTGAGCCCCTGAAGAACCTTTTGGGCGAGCAGGGTTTCCCGCCAGCAGGCAACCAGACCTTTCTGGTCGAGGTAGCGGGGGTGAAGAGACCAAATGCGCATGTTCCCACCCTACCGGTAGCGGGCGGCTCTGTTACAGCGCCTCTATATGTCACAATGAAACCGTGACTATGCGCGATTATCCCGAATTTTCTAACGTCAAAAATGCCCCGGCGAGCTATGATCCCAAGGCATTGGCACAGCTGGCCGATGCCCTGCGAGCCGTGAACTATTCCTACGAGGGGATTGAAAACCTGCTGGGGGAGGGGCCTTTTGCTGCGATGGCACGAGATCAGATTGTGCCGGGCCGTTATCGGGTAAAAACCATTCGAGAGGATAGTACGGCCAGCGTTGCCGACCGCAACCTGGCTACCGTGGTTGCTTTCTTCATGCTGGGTGATGAGCTGACCGAGAAGCAGCTGAACACCGCCCTGGGGGCGGGGGCAGTCAAGTTGCTGCGCGCCGTCCGGCTGGCAGAACTTTCCCCGGCGGAAACCTACGAACCCACCTACCGGGCGGCGGTAGATCTGCGGCCGCACTCTGCGGACGACGGCACTGACCTCTGGGTCTCCTCTGACCTGGGTGCCCACCAGCGCCCCGGAGTTCTGAGGAAAGACCACGTGCTGGGGATCGGGCAGGCTTCGCTCTCACTGGCGCAGTTTACCGAGCGCCGGCCGGTGAAGAAGGCTCTGGATCTCGGTACCGGCTGCGGTATTCAGACCTTCCACCTGCTAGACCACGCCGAGCACGTGACCGCCACCGATATTTCAGACCGGGCACTGGCCTTTACCCGCTTCAATCTCCTGCTCAACGCGCAACAGCTGGGGCTGAACCCCGAAAATCTGGGTGAAAAGGTAACCCTGAAGCAGGGCTCTCTGCTGGAGCCGGTAGCTGGCGAAAAGTTCGACCTGGTGGTGTCTAACCCGCCCTTTGTGATTACTCCCCGGCACGAAAACGAGACAGCGGAAGACCAGTACACCTACCGCGACGGTGGCCTGGCCGGAGACGGCATTGTTTCTACCCTGGTCACTGAACTTCCCAAGGTACTTAACCCCGGTGCCCGCGCCCAGATGCTGGGCAACTGGGAGATTCCGGTTTCGGCAGGCGAAGAGGCGGCTGACTGGACAGCCCGCCTGCGCGAGTGGGTGGGGGAGAACACCGAGGCCTGGTTTATTCAGCGCGAGGTACTCTCGCCCGAGCAGTACGCCGAGACCTGGCTGCGAGACGCTAGCGAGAACCGCGACCCGAAGCTCTTTGAGTCTGCCTACCTCGACTACATTCGGGATTTCGCCTCCCGCGGCGTGGATTCGGTGGGCTTTGGCATGATTTGGCTGCGGGCTCCCGAGACCAACCAGGCGCACCGGCTCCAGCGTTTTGAAGAAATTACCTATTCGATTCAGCAGCCCATCGCCCCCTTTATTACCGAGGCGGTAGACCTCTACGACGCGGTGGCACCCCTGACCGACGAGCAACTGGCTGCCCTGCACCTGACCGTGGCTGGCGACGTCACCGAAGAACGTCACGGAAGCCCCGGCGCCGAGCACCCCGGCGTCATCCTGCTGCGCGAGGGAGCGGGCCTGCGCCGCACCGTGCTGATGTCCACTGAGACTGCCGGTTTTGTCTCCGCCTGCGACGGCGAGCTGGCGGTGGGCCAGATTGTCAACGCGCTTTCGGCGCTGCTGGACTGGGACTCCGCTGATACCCAGGACGCCGCTTTGGGCGGGTCTGCGGTGAAAAAGCAGGAGCTGCTGGGGCACGTGCGCGAACTGGTGGAGAAAGCATTTCTGCGAATTGAGGGAGCAGGAGAATGAAAGAAGGCACACAGTCCCCGCTGACCGAACTGGACGAGCAGACCTGCCTGCGCCTGCTGAACAACCACAGCATTGGCAGGCTAGCCTCTTCCCTGGGTAATAAGATTGACCTCTTTGCGGTGCGCTATGTAATCCACAAGGGGAAAATCTACTTTCAGACCAAGCCGGGGGATACCTTCAGCTCTATCGTGGTCACCCGCAAGGTGGCCTTTGAGATAGACGAGGCCCGGTTTGACTCGGTGAAGCAGGTGACCGTCTACGGCACCGCCCACTGGTACCCCTACGACGTAGATATCGACACCGAGCTTCTCGAAGAAGCCAGGGTCGCCAGCGCTGACGTCATGCACTGGGTAGAGATAACACCCGAAAAGGTTTCTGGCAGGGAGCTGAAGCTACGCTAAGTGAAAGCAGCCAGTGTAATGGTTGCCTCTTTGGAGTCTCAAGAGCCGGTAGTCAGCCACCGCCACCGTATCTTTTGCGCTATTGTGGAGCGTGAGTAGTCACTGACAGATAACCAAGGAGCAAAGTGCCCACCAAGGCCAAGATCAATTCAGAGCACGGCAAATCACTGCTGATCGTGGAGTCGCCTTCTAAGGTGAAGACCATCAGCGGTTATTTGGGCGACACCTTTGAGGTGGAGTCATCGATGGGGCATATCCGTGATTTGCCCCAGCCCTCTGAGCTGCCCGAGGAGCTGAAGAAGTCTCCGGTGGGTAAGTTTGCCGTTGATCTTGAGAACGACTTTGCCCCCTACTACGTGGTCAACGCCGATAAAAAGAAGAAGGTCACCGAGCTCAAGCGCAAGCTCAAGGAATCTGACGCTCTCTATCTGGCAACCGATGGTGACCGCGAGGGAGAGGCTATTGCCTGGCACCTGCTACAGGTGCTCAAGCCCAAGGTGCCGGTCTACCGCCTGACCTTCCCCGAAATTACCCGCGAGGCAGTTGAGCGTGCTTTCGGCGAGCTCCGCGAGGTGGACCACGACCTGGTGGACGCCCAGGAAACCCGCCGCGTGCTTGACCGCCTCTACGGCTACGAAATCTCCCCGGTGCTCTGGCGTAAGGTTTCCCGTGGCCTTTCAGCTGGCCGCGTGCAGTCGGTGGCAACCCGCCTGGTAGTCGAACGAGAGCGGGAGCGTATGGCCTTCCGCTCCGCCAACTACTGGGACCTCACCGGTACCTTCGCCACCTCCTCCGCCGAATCTTTCACCGCCAAGCTCACTGCGGTGGACGGCGCTCGCGTGGCAACGGGTAAGGATTTTGCCGATGACGGCGCCCTGAAGGCAGCTGCCGTAGGCAAGGTGGCACACCTGGACGAGGCCTCTGCTACCTCCCTGGCCTCCGCCCTGGAAGCGGCGTCCTTTGCCGTTCGCTCGGTCGAGACCAAGCCCTACACGCGGCGTCCTGCAGCACCCTTTACCACCTCTACCCTGCAGCAGGAGGCAGCGCGCAAGCTACGTTTCTCCTCCCGCTCCACCATGCAGGTGGCCCAGCGCCTCTACGAAAACGGCTTTATCACCTACATGCGTACCGACTCGGTAGCGCTCTCTGACCAGGCGGTGAGGGCAGCTCGTACGCAGGCCCAGGAGCTCTACAGCGCTGACTTCGTGCCCGATAAGCCCCGCCACTATGCCTCCAAGTCTAAGAATGCGCAGGAGGCCCACGAGGCAATCCGCCCCGCCGGTGACTCCTTCCGCACGCCCTCGGCGGTCAAGAACGATTTGAGCAGCGACGAGTACCGCCTCTACGAGCTGATTTGGAAGCGCACCGTGGCATCGCAGATGGCAGATGCTAAGGGCTCCACCGCCTCCATCAAACTGGGAGCAACCGCCTCTGATGGCCGAGACGCTGAGTTCAGCGCATCGGGCACCGTGATCACCTTCCGCGGCTTCTTGGCGGCCTATGAAGAGGGTACCGACGTGACCCGCGGCGAAGAGAAAGACTCTAAGGGCGAGAAGCGCCTGCCCCAGATGGCCGAGGGCGACTCGCTCACCGGCTCTGAGATTACCGCGCTATCCCACGACACCACCCCGCCCCCGCGCTACACCGAAGCCTCCCTGGTGAAGGTGCTCGACGAGCTGGGCATCGGCCGCCCCTCCACCTACGCGGCCACCATCTCAACCATCATGGACCGCGGCTACGTGAACAACAAGGGCGGCTCCCTGGTGCCCTCCTGGACTGCCTTCTCGGTGGTGCGCCTGCTGGAAGAGCACTTCTCCAAGTACGTGGACTACGAGTTCACCGCTGCCATGGAAGAAGATCTTGACCGCATTGCCCGCGGTGAAGAGGCCCGTGCCGACTGGCTGCACGACTTCTACTTCGGTGGGGGAGATAAGCACGGCCTGAAGCCCATCGTGGATAACCTGGGCGATATTGACGCGCGCGCTATCAACTCCATCGAGATTGCCGACGGCATTAACCTTCGCGTGGGCAAGTTTGGCCCCTACCTAGAAACCGGCGAGATTACCGACCCCGTTCGCGCCAATGTTCCGGCTGATCTGGCCCCCGATGAGCTGACCGCCGAGAAGGCAGCTGAGCTGATTGAACAGGGTAAGCAGGACGGCCGCGAGCTCGGCGTTGACCCGGCAACCGGCCGCACCATCGTGGCCCGGGACGGCCGCTTCGGCCCCTACGTGACCGAAGTGATTCCCGAGATGACTGAGGAAGAAATCCAGGCATGGATGGACGCCCAGCCCACCGAGTACTACAAGAACGGCCGCGCCAAGCCCAAGAAGAAGCCCAAGCCCGAGAAGCCCCGCACCGCCTCGCTCTTCAAGTCAATGGACTTGGCAACGGTGACCCTGGACGACGCTCTGAAGCTGATGAGCCTGCCGCGTGTTCTGGGCACCGACGAAGAGGGCACCGAGATTACCGTGCAGAACGGCCGCTTCGGCCCCTACCTGAAGAAGGGCACCGATTCCCGCTCTATCGGCTCCGAAGAAGAAATCTTCACCATCACCCTGGAACAGGCGCTAGAGATTTACTCTCAACCCAAGCAGCGGGGCCGTGCTGCGGCTAAGCCGCCCCTGGCAGAGCTCGGTATCGACCCGGTCTCCGAGAAAAAAATCGTGGTCAAGGACGGCCGCTTCGGCCCCTACATCACCGACGGCACCACTAACATCACCGTGCCTCGCTCAGAGACCATCGAGTCGCTGACCCACACCCGCGCGGTGGAGCTCTTGGCCGAAAAACGTGCTAAGGGTCCCGCCAAGAAGAAGGCACCCGCCAAGAAAAAGACTGCGGCAAAGAAGACAGCGGCGAAAAAGACTACCGCGAAGAAGGCTTCCGCTAAGAAATAGCGGCTACCCCGAGTCGCCGCTGCAGTTGCGTATCGGCTATAACCTCGGTTTGTACAGGGCTATCTCCTCTGTACAGGGTTGTCTCTGTACCTCAGAGACAACCCTGTACAAAACAGTCGGGGCCTCTACTCGGCGTATTCTTTACTCATCTGCGCCGACTTCTCAGCGCAGGCCCGCATTGCTTTCAGCGTCAGTTCTTCCAGACCGCCCTCTTGATAGGTCTTAATCGCCTGCTCGGTGGTACCACCGGGGCTAGTAACCGCCTTGCGGAGATCTTCGGGGTTGGGGTCTGAATCCAGCAGGGCACCAGCGCCCGCCACGGTAGCCGCCGCCAGCTTGGTGGCGGTTTCTCGGTCAAAGCCCAGTTCAACCCCCGCCTTGGCCATGGTCTCAGCTAGCAGAAAGGCGTAGGCGGGGCCCGAGCCCGAAACCGCGGTGACGGCGTCCATCTGCTCTTCCTCCACCTGCACCACCTCGCCGACGGCGCTGAGCAGGCTTTCGGCGAGCTCCTTCTGTTCCTCCGTTACGGTGGAGCCGCTGGAAATAGCCAGCACGCCCTTGCCCACCCGAGAGGGGGTGTTGGGCATACAGCGAATCACCGGCTGGTTTTCGCCGGCTGCTTTCTGCAGGGAGTCCAGGGGAACACCGGCGGCAACGGAAATAACCAGGGTCTGAGAATCCAGAGAATCTGCGAAGTCGCGCACCACCTCAAGCACATCGTAGGGCTTGACTCCCACCAGCACGGCGTCCACACCGGAAACAGCATCCCGGTTAGCTGTAGCTGACGACTCAGCCGAGAAAATCTTAACCTTCTCGCCGCCGTCCCCCAGCTTATCGACCAGCTTCTCTGCGCTGGCGGCAGAACGCACGGTGGCCCGCACCTTCTCGGGGTCAAAACCGCTGGCCAGCAGGCCAGAGGCAATGGCGCCGTTCATGGAGCCGGTTCCTACAAAAGCTACCTGAGTGGTCATGTTCTACAGCCTTTCTATCGTGAAACTTGCACCGGGAAACTTGATACAAGACGGTGGCAAGCTCTCTTGCCAGCTCGCACCCAGTTTTTTGAAGCTGAATTTCATCTTTGGCTTCTATCCTGGAAGTACCTCATGGGATTTACCTCCTCATTAGGTGCGAGTGATTGATGATATTGAAGATGAGATGTGCAACTTATCTTCGTAAATGCCGGTGGGCGAACTGAAGTGTTTCAACAAGCATTTCGTCTCGCTCACCGGTTTTTTTACCCTTGGTGTCGATCTCAGCGCAGACCACGCCGTACCAGCTGATATCGGCAAGGTATTCGAGGGTCTCAGCCACTGGCTGCTTGCCGTAGCCGGGCATGAGATGCTCGTCCATCACCTTATCGCCCTTACCATCAGTGAGGTGAACGTGGCCCAGACGGTCGCCAATTTTCTTCACGTATTCGAGGGAGTCTACGCGGGCGGCTGCCGCGTGGGAGAAGTCCCAGGTCATCCAGTCGTAGTCAAAACGGGTGGGATCCCAGTGGGGCAGGTACATCTCAACGCTTTTACCTAGGGCTTCCCAGGGGTACATGTTCTCCACCGCGATTTTTACGCCCTCTGCCTGGGAAATTTCGCGCACGCCCTCAACAAAGTTCTTGGCGTACTGGCGCTGCCAGCGGAAGGGCGGGTGAGCCACGATCACGCTGGCGCCCACGCTCTTGGTGAGCTTGGCTGCCATTTGCATCTTGTTCCAGGCCCGGCCCCAGACCTGCTGGGTCAGCAGGAGGGTGGGGGCGTGAATCGCGGAGATGGGCATCTGGTACTTATCGACCAGTTTGAGTAGGTCGTAGGGTTCCTGCGAGATGGCGCTACCGGTAATCATCACCTCAACGCTGTCGTAGCCCAGGTCTACCGCGGTGGCGAAGGTGTCTTCGAGGTTGGGCGGGAAGATGCAGGACGACGACAGGGCAACTTCGATCGGCTGGTTCGGCGTATTTTCCATCGGCTTACTCCTGGATAGACCACGGTCACAATCTTCTTAAAAGTCTACGCGTAGAAAGTAAGGTGCCGGAGGACCGCTAACCCGCCTGTTTTGTACAGGATTGTCTCTGGTGTACAGAGATACCGCTGTATAGGAGAGACAACCCTGTACAAAACGGGGGTAGATTAACAAAATAAAGGCTCCGACTGTAGGGAAGCAGTCGGAGCCTTCGCGCATTTCTAAGAGAATAAGAAACGCATCAGCTTAGTTTCTCAACAAACGGCTTAGGGGATACCGAATCAATAGTTGAGAAATCAAACTGTTTGAACGGGTTCGCAATCCGTTCAGTAATCACTCGCACCTTTAGAGGTGACTCTAGTTTAGGCAGACAGGTGTAGAAAAAACAACTCAAAATCCGGCTTTTGATGAAAAAAATTGTAATATTTTCCCAAATGGCCCGGCAGATAATGTTAAAATAAGCTCTGACCTGCGCAAACAGCCTTTAAGGCCGAGCAGCAAACCGTTCAATTAAATCAACTTGGCCCGAAACAATCAAGAGGTCACGGGACGTAACTTTTGTGTTTGGGGTTGCGTAGGTGAAATCTTCACCGGGTGACTTCACACCGACAATGGTCACGCCGTATTTTTCACGCACGTCTGATTCCGCCAGGGTGAAACCGTGGGTTTCCTTGGGGGGATGCATTTTGACAATGGCGAAATCGTCGTCAAACTCGATGTAGTCCAGCAGGCGGCCCGAGACCAGGTGGGCGGCGCGTCGTCCTGCATCTGCCTCCGGAAAAACTACCTTGTGGGCGCCGATGCGCGAGAGAATCTTGCCGTGGGCGGGAGTAATTGCCTTAGCCCAAATACGTTCGATGCCGAGATCTACCAGGTTAGCGGTAATGAGAACCGACGCCTCAACCGAGGTGCCTACCCCCACTACCGCAGAGGTGAAGTCGGCTGCGCCGAGCTGGCGCAGGGCATCAATGTCGGTGGCGTCTGCCTCGACGACGTGGGTGAGCTGGCCTGACCACTTCTGTACCAGGGTGGGGTCGCGCTCAATAGCCAGCACTTCTTTATTCTGGCGCTTGAGCTGGGCTGCCGTGGAGGCGCCAAAGCGGCCCAGGCCAATCACCATCACCGGGGCGTTGTGTTGAGTGCGGTCAGCCAATGATGGGCCTTTCTTCGGGGTACTTGTAGAGGCGGCGGCGCGAACGCAGCGCTAAACCTGTTGCTACGGTAATGATACCGATGCGGCCCACGAACATGAGGGCGGCGAGTATGTAGATGCAGGACGGCGGTAGGGTGGCTGCCAGCCCCACGGAGAGTCCACAGGTGGCGTAGGCGGAGATGACCTCGAAGAGAACTCGGTCAAGGGACTCGCCGGTAATAAAGACAATGGCCGCGGTGCCAATAAAAACGATAATTGCGCTCATCATAATCACCGAGATAGCAATGCGCAGTACCGAGTCGGGAATGGTGCGGTTGAAGGCAACCACAAACTGGTCGCCGCGGGCTTCTGCGATGACTGCCAGAATTACCACGGTGATGGTGGTGATTTTAATGCCGCCGGCGGTGGAGGCTGAGCCGCCGCCAATAAACATCAGCACGTCGGTGATGAGCAGGGTAATGGGGTTGGCGTCGTTCATATCGACCAGGTTGAAGCCGCCGGAGCGGGTCATGATCGAGGCAAAGAAAGAGTTGAGAAGTTTGTCGAGAAAACCTAGCTCACCGATTGTTTTGGGGTTAGACCATTCAAAGAGTCCCCAGAATGCCATGCCGATAAACAGCAAAGAGACGGTACCGATAATGGTGAGCTTGGTGGTGAGATTCCAGCGGTTGAACTTGAAGGGATGTTGCTGAATCACCAGAATCACGGGAAAGCCCAGGGAGCCGATAAGGACACCCACGCAGATGGGCAAAAGAATCCAGAGGTCATGGCCGTAGGGCACAATTCCGTCGGAGTGAGGGGTGAAACCGGCGTTATTGAAGGCGGAGACCGCGTAGAAGATACCGTGCCAGATGCTGTTGCCCAGCCCCTCGCCCAACAACAGAAAGCGGGGGATGAGAATCAGGGCTATGGCGGCCTCGAAGAAGATAGAGGTCATGGCGACGGTGCGCAGTACCGAACCCAGTTCGCCCAGCTTGCCGATGTTCATGGCCTCCTGGGCAATCAGTTTTGAACGCAGACCCAGCTTGCGGCCCACCGCCATGGCCAGCAGGGAGGTCATGGTCAGGGTTCCCAGTCCGCCAATCTGAAAGGCGATGAGAATCATGAGCTGGCCAAAGAAAGACCACTGGGTGGCGGTGGAGACGGTGGTCAGGCCGGTGACGGTCACCGCTGAAGTGGCGGTAAAGACGGCGTGGTGAAAGTTTATGGCGCGGCCATCGGCGGAAGAGATGGGTAGCCAGAGCATGAGCGAGAAAAAGATAATAACCACCGCAAAGGCAAAGATTGCCATGCGGGCGGGAGTAGAAGCCACCGTGCGGTCGGCGAGGTCGCGGGTTGCCAGGAGAACCCGGGTGGGCAGGTTTAAAGAGCTCTCGGTCTCTGCCACGCCCCACCTCCTTCTTCTCGGCGTCGTCATAAAAGCGGGATAGCGCGTTATAAAGCTTAGTCCTCGCACGCCTTATCTGACAGATGCGGTGGAAAGTGCCGCGGTGTGTTTATGATTGGCTGTGATGAAAGTTACTAGTAGGGGGTGGGTATGAGCTTCACAGATAAATGTTCGCCGGTTCCCACGGCTATTTTCTGGGACCCTGCCATGTGCCAGTATTACTTTGGCGACTATCACCCCATGCACCCCAGCAGGCTAGACGCCACCGAGCGACTGGCGCGCAGCATGGGGGTCTTTGATCTACCCCAGGTGCGCGAAGAGAGGCCCCCGGTTGCCAGTGATGCTGAGCTAGAGCTGGCCCACGACCCCGACTATATTCGGGCGGTGCGAGCTATTAGCGAAGACCCCACTCTGAGTATTCCCGACTCTGGCCTGGGCACAGAAGACACCCCCGGTTATGCGGGAGTGCACACCGCCAGTGCCCGCTTGGCGGGAGGAAGTCTGCTCGCAGCGCAGATGATCCTTGACGAAGACGCCGTCCACGCCGTCAATTTTGGCGGCGGTATGCACCATGCCGACCGTAATAAGGCGAGCGGCTTCTGTATCTATAACGACTGTGCGGTGGCGATTCAGCACCTGCTTAACTCGGGGGTGCGGCGCATAGCCTATATTGATGTGGACGCCCACCACGGCGACGGCGTGCAGAACATCTTTTGGGATAACCCCAACGTGATGACTTTTTCTCTGCACGAGAGCGGTATGACCCTCTTTCCCGGCACCGGTTTCTGCAACGAAAGCGGGCCCGAGGGATTAGCTTCTGGCACCTCGGTCAACATCGCCCTGCCCGCCTCGGTGTCAGACAGCGGTTGGATTCGCGCTTTTGACGCCGTGGTGCCCCCGCTACTACGGGAGTTTCAACCCGAAATTATTGTCAGCCAGCACGGCTGTGATTCCCACACCAAAGACGACATGAGCCACCTCAATATTTCTATTGAGGCGCAGCGAGAAATTATGGCCTACGTGGGGCAGCTGGCGCACGAGCTGTGCGAAGACCGCTGGATTGCCACCGGCGGGGGAGGGTATTCGATTTATGACGCCGTTCCCCGTAGCTGGACCCACATGATGGCGGTTGCCGCCGGGGCTCCGCTGTCGGTCAATAGCGCTACCCCTACCAGCTGGCGCACCTACATGAAAGAAAAGTACGATATTTCTCCCCCTATTGCCATGGGGGACCACGCAGATATCTGGTGGGCCTCCTGGGAGGTCGGTTTCAATCCCGCAGATGAGGTAGACAGGGCTGTGATGGCAACCCGCAAGGAAATCTTTCCCAACTGGGGCCTAGACCCCTGGTATGACTAAATTATTGCGCTGTGCTTCTATATGGGCATGGAGGTATACGTGCTAGTGGTAGCAAAGATTAAAGCTTGCTGGGTAAAACCTATAAAACGGTGAGGGTTGAAGATTCTTACAGAGGTATATATGTAAGATAGAGCTCATGATTGATGATGTGTTTGCAGTGATTGCCGATCCCACGCGGCGGCAGATTCTCCGTGCGCTTTCTGCAGGACGACACTCGGTGGGAGAGCTCGTCGAAGAGCTGGAAATTAGCCAGCCTACGGTCTCCAAACACCTGAAGGTTCTGCGCAATGCCGGTCTGGCAGAAACCGAAGCGGTGGGCCAGCGCCGCTACTATTCGCTGACTCCCGGCCCTCTTAACAAGGTCACTCTCTGGATCGAAGCCCTGAATTCTGCGCATCATCATTCCAGCGGTGCTACCGCTGATTCCGCCGAAGTGGCCCAGGCCCAGGCCGAGCTTGAAGAGGCCGAGCCTAACCAGCCCATGACCGCGGCGGGTATGGCTGCCGCTGAGTCCCGGGCTGCCGAAGCATTTGCTGAAGATGAAGCGGTAGCTGAAGAGACCGCTAGCGAGAGCACTGAAATCTCCGAAGAAGAACTTGCCGCTGCCGAGTCGGAGTATATGGAGCAGGGTGAAGAAGCGGAAGAGTCTGAGTATCGAGCCCGTCACGCCATCAGCTTCACGCCGCTGACTGCGTTCACGCCGAGCCTTGAGCCTGCCGGTGAAGAGTCGGAGCAGGGCGAAGAAGAGTCCTCTGAGATGGGCGAAGACACAACTGAGTTGAAGGCCGGCGCAGAGGTTCTTGAAGGTGAGGAAACTCCCGAAGCACCTCTTGCTGAAGATGTCGCTGTCGAAGAAGCCGAAACAAGCGCTGAAGAGATTGAGGTGCTCCCTGCTCTGCCCACCCCCGAAGAGCAGCATGAAGACCACGAATCGCGCGGTCTGCTGGCAACGCTGACTCGCTTCCGCCGGCGCCGTTAATTCATTTCAGCCCTTCCTCCCACCTTTTCTGAAAGACTGTCTACTTTTCCATGTCTGTTGACCAAAAAATCCTCCACTGGCTAGAAACCGAGCTGTTTGAGGGGCGTATTGCGCTGGGTGAGAATCTGCCGGATGACCGTCGGATTGCCGACATTCTCAAAACCGGCCATTCCAGCACCCGCGAAGCGATTAAGCGCCTGGAAATCATGGGTGTTTTCCGGCTCTTTGAGGGCAAGCGGAAAACCATTATTCCCCAGCTGGTCTCTGACCCCGCCCGTGCCGTCACCCCTGCCCTGCGCCTGCACATGGCCCAGGCCCAGCACCCCACCCGAGATTTGATTCAGACCTGGGTGTTGCTTGAAACCTGGGCGGTAGCCCGGGCCGACCGAAGCAATCCTGCTATGGAGGAGCTGGAGCGTCTGCTGGAAGAGATGAAAAGCGACGCTCTTTTCCCGCAGGATTTTCACGAGCTTGAGGCAAGTTTTCACGTCACTTTGGTGAAGCTGGCAGGTAATCATGCGGTGAGTGGCATGATGACCGCCCTGCACGATTCCATCTACGAATATCTGCTCTCTCTGCTGGGTAGGGTACCTCTCTGGAGCGCAACCGCAGCCCGCCTGCGGGCTGAACACCAGGCTATCGTCGACGCCTTGAAGTGCGGTGATAATGAACTGGCCCAGCAACTGGTGGCGGCGAGCATCGAGAACCAATATGCCGAGGCAGGCATAGAACTGGATGAGCCCACCGAGGTCGCCAACTCCCTGCCGGGCACTCTGGCGCGGCTCGAGCCGGTTGAGGATGAGCCCGATGATGACCTGGTACCCGAGACCTGGGAAGGCTCTGTCTCGCCCACCCTGATTTCGGCGCTGGAAAACATCGGTTCCCCGTCGGCTCCGAGCCAGCCCACCCCGGCGGCAACCAGCTCCGAGGCAGCCAAGCCGCAGGACGACGTCCTGCCGGCTGAAACCGCGCAGACGGAAAAGTCGCAGCCCGCAGAGACTCACAATATCCCCGAGCAAACTCAGGAACAGACCGGGCAGGAGTCCGCGCCCTGGGCCCGGGCACAGGAGGCCAAGGCGCAGCGCTATAGCGATTACGCGGCAGACCCTGACTACGTTCCCTTCTCCGAGCGGAACGTGCTCCGCGCGCCCGAGAAGCAGGGAGCCCCGGCCCGTAAGCGCAGGGGCACGGTGTCTGCGCCCGTGCACGCCACCGTTATTAAGCCTATTGATCGATCAGGCCGGGCAACCGGGGTTGCGGCGGGCCAGGTTCCCTCGAAGTCTCAGGGGGATCTACCGCGGGCCGAAAAGCCCGTGCAGGCAAAAGAAAACAGCTGGGGCGAGCCGGTGAGCCGCGACGTCTTGCGCGCCAAGCCGCGAGAGAAAGCTGAGCCGGTCGAAGAAGCTCCGCAGGCTGAGCCGAGGGAGGAAGAGACTCCGCGAGCTAGGCGTTTTGGTAAGTGGTTCCACCGCAAGGGTGGGGTGCAGGAGTTCGACGCAGAAGCCCATGAACTCGCACGGCAACAGCGTCTGGCGGTGCTGACCGCACCTGAGGACGACGCCGCTGAGGTCGAGCACGGTGAACAGGAGCAGGACTCTCTGCCCAGCGGCTATGTGCTGGCAGATGAGTACCAGGAGCCCGAGGTCATCGACCAGACCCAAACCCACTCCATCACCAAAAAGAAAAAGAAGAAAAAGAAGAAACGCTAGTATTTTGGAGAAAAAGCTCTCATTTAGCCAGCACGATTGCGGAAAAACCGCTGAATGCTTGTAGTCTATACAGAGAGCGTTTTTCACCAAGGGGCACGTGTGTGCCTTTTTGGTGTTTTAAGAAAGCGTTTATACCGGTATAACCGCGAACTCTGCATAGCTAACGCAACCCTTGCACGGGAAGCGGCAGAGTAACAAATAATAAGTGAGGTGAATCCAATGGGTTCAGTTATCAAGAAGCGCCGCAAGCGCATGTCCAAGAAGAAGCACCGCAAGCTGCTTCGTAAGACTCGCCACCAGCGCCGCAACAAGAAGTAAATTCTTGTCAGCTTTTCGAGCCCCGCTTCTCTTTTTGGGAGAGGCGGGGCTCGCTGTGTTTTCAGTAGACTGGTTGCTATGGCTGAAGAATCAAAACATCGGGAACCTCAGGTAACTCTTCTCACTCGTCAGGGCTGCCACCTGTGTGAGGCTGCGCGGCAAACAGTGCACCGGGTGACCTCCGAGCTGGGGCTGGGTTTTCATGAAGTAGACGTCGATGAGCACCCCGATCTCAAGGCCCGCCACGATACCGAAATTCCGGTGGTGATGGTCAACGGCGAACCCAAGGATTTTTGGCAGATTAACCCCAAGCGTCTGCACAAGATTTTGGCCAAGGAACTCGGGCTCTAGAGGGGCTGGCCGGTTCAAGGCACTGGGAAAACGAAAAACGATTTGAGAGACTGAAACCATGACTTCATCAGCGATTGCCAAAGTTCACCTCATGCGCCACGGCGAGGTGCACAACCCCCGCCGGATTGTCTACGGCCGGCTACCGGAATACCATCTCTCCGAGCTGGGGCAGAAGATGGTTCGCCTCTCTGCCGAGCGCTTTAAAGAATGGGCAGATCAGGGCGCCAATATCGTCTACCTCGCCTGCTCACCGCTGACCAGAACCCAGGAATCAGCTGCCCCCATTACCGAGCTTCTGGGGCTTGAAGCCCACCACGACCCCCGCGTGATTGAGGCAGACAACTATTTTGAGGGCCTGCACGTTGATAAGAAAGAGCTTCTGAACAACCCCAAGCACTGGTTGAAGATGTACAACCCCCTGCGCCCTTCCTGGGGGGAGCCCTTTAAAGCGCAGGTGGCGCGCATGGCAGAGGCAACCCGCGATGCTGCCCGCATCGCCTATGAAATCGGCGGGCCGGGGGCAGAGGCCATTATTGTTTCCCACCAGCTGCCTATCTGGATGGCTCGCCGCTCTGCCGAGGGCAAGTTCTTACCGCATGACCCCCGTTCTCGCCAGTGCAACCTAGCGTCAATTACCACCTTCGAGTTCTCAGACCTTGAGGGTAAGAACCGCCCCACCGTGAGCTATTGTGAGCCAGCTGCTTCCCTTTATTCAGGTATTATTCAGCTGCCTGGTTCATAATGGTTTCGTTTGAAATTTTCTAGCCGCACACACTGAAAGATTTCTATGTCTACTTCCCAGAGCTTCGAGGCCAACAGCTCCAAGTTTTCGCGCAAGCAGGTACTTTCTTTGGCCGGGGTTGCCGCAGCTTTCGCCCTGGTGGGCTGTTCTTCTGAGAACGATGATCTGGCGGCACAGGCAGATGCTGGCGATGAAAAGGGCTACATCGCAGGCGATGGGTCGGTGACCGAGTACGCGGAGGACGAGCGCTCTGAGCCGGTGGTCTTCACCGCCAAGAACTACGACGGTTCTGAGACCAGCTCTGAGCAACTGCGGGGTAAGCCCGTGCTCTTGAATTTCTGGTACGCCGGCTGTGCCCCCTGCCGGGTTGAGGCTCCCCACCTGAAGGCTCTGCATGAGGAATTCGGCGATCAGGTAGAGTTCTACGGCGCTAACCTGCGTGATGAGGAGGGCACTGCCGCCGCCTTCGAGCGCAAGTTCGGTATCGACTACCACAGCTTTGATGATACAGACGGAAGCATTCTTTACGATCTTTCCAAATACGTTCCTGCCCAGGCTGTTCCCACCACCCTGGTTCTCGATAGCCAGGGTAGGGTAGCCGCTCGAGTCTTGGGCGAAATCGACGAGTCGATTATGCGCACCATTCTCGATGAGCAGGTCAGCGCCGCATAATGAGTTTTGGCGAAATCGTCTACGACGGTTCACTGTGGCTTTCGATTCCGGTAGCAGCGCTGGCGGGACTTGTCTCTTTTGCCTCCCCCTGTGTTCTTCCCCTGGTGCCCGGTTACCTGGGCTATGTCACCGGTCTTTCCGGTACTGACAGCCAGCACCGCACCCGCCGCACCGTGGCAGGCATCGGTCTTTTTGTGCTGGGCTTCTCTTTCATCTTTGTGATGATGAGCGTGATTCTGGCTCAGATTGGTGCTGCTCCCTGGCTCAAGGGCCAGTCCTGGGTACAGGTGGTTCTGGGCGTGCTGGTGATGCTGATGGGCCTGGTTTTCATGGGCCGGTTCTCCTGGTTCCAGCGGGACCGCAAGATTCAAAAATGCCCGCCTGCAGGCCTGTGGGGTGCTCCCTTTCTGGGCATGACCTTCGGCCTGGGCTGGGCCCCCTGTATTGGCCCCACCTTTGCTGCGGTGCAGACCCTGGTTTATCTTGACGGATCCAACCTGAACAAGGCAATCATTCTCACCACCGCCTACTGCCTCGGCCTGGGCATTCCCTTCCTGCTGGTGGCCCTGGGTATTGCCCGCGGTGCTACCACTTTCTCCTGGGTGCGCAAGCACCACCTGCTCCTGCAGCGTATCGGCGGCATTGTTCTGATTGTGATTGGTGCCATGATGGCATCGGGAATCTGGATGAAAATGATGTCCTGGTTCCAGGCAACCCTTCCCACCTACGAACTACCAATCTAAGAGGCTCACCAGATGGCTAACACTGAGAAGGACGCACCGGCTCTCGGGCCGCTGGGCATGCTCCGTTGGGCGTGGACCCAGCTCACCAAGATGTCAACGGCAATGTTCTTGCTGCTGATGCTGGCGGTGGCTGCTGTGCCCGGCTCTGTCTACCCCCAGCGTATTCAAGACCCCACTCGGGTCACTGACTACATCGAGACTCACCCCACCTGGGGCCCCATTGCCGATAAGCTACAGCTCTTCGATGTGTTCAGCTCCTTCTGGTTTGCTGCCATCTATCTTCTGCTTTTCATCTCACTGATTGGCTGTGTGCTTCCCCGCGCGAAGAAGCACTGGGAGTCCATGCGCAAGCCTCCCGCCCGCACCCCCAAACGTCTTGATCGGTTGCCGGTGCACCGCACCCTGACCTTCCCCACCGAAGAATCGGGTCTGAGCCCCCAGCAGGCAATGGAAGATGCCCGGGCGATTCTTAAGAAGCGCGGCTACCGGGTAGATATTCGTACCGAGCACGGTTTCACCTCGGTAGCTGCCGAGCGCGGCTACCTGCGCGAAATCGGCAACATCCTCTTCCACACCGCGATGATCGGTGTGCTGATCGGTGTGGCGGTGGGTGCCCTCTTCGGCTACAAGGGTCAGAAGATTCTGGTGGAGGGCGACACCCACGTGAACTCCCTCATTAGCTACGACAGCTTTACTCCCGGCACCAACTACAATCCCGACTGGCTGGAACCCTATTCGGTAACCCTGGATAAGTTCACCGTGGAGTACGACCGCCAGGAAGATTCGCCCTCCTACGGCGATGATATTTCCTACGCTGCTGATCTGACCTTCACCGACAGCAAGGGCAAAGACCAGAAACAAACCCTGAAGGTCAACGAGCCGGTGCGAGTGCAGGGCAGTAACCTCTACCTCTCCGGTAATGGCTACGCGCCGATTATTAAGGTAGAGGACGGCGAGGGCAACGTAGCCTTCGAGGGCCCGGTGGTTGGTCTGCCCACCGGCGATCCCAACTACACCTCCAGCATCGTCCTGAAAATCCCCGACTCCTCGCCCGACCAGCTGGGCTTTGTGGGCATGTTCCTGCCCACCGGCGACTACGCGGCCACCAAGGCCCCCGTTTCCATTGACGCCGCCCCGCTGAACCCCACCCTGGTTCTACAGTCTTACTACGGCGATTTGGGGCTGGACGACGGCACCCCGCAGAACGTCTACGTGCTCGATACCGCGACCCTGAACCCGCTCAATACCATGGCCATGGGCAACGGTATTGTGCTCACCGAAGAGGCAAATCAGGCTGAACTCCCAGGTAACAGGGGTACTATCACCTTTGAAGGCTACAAGCGTTACGTGGGCCTCGATGTGCAGTATGACCCCGGCCAGGGCTTGGTTCTGGTCTCGGCCCTGCTGGTATTTGGCGGTCTGATTATTTCTCTCTTTGTGCCGCGGCGCCGAGTCTGGGTTACCGCTCAGGAAACCCAGATAGACGGTACCAAGGCTATAGAAGTTGAATACGGTCTGCTGGCCCGTGGCGAAGACCCCCGCCTCGTTCTTGAAGCTGACAAACTCACCGATATCTTTGCTGACCGGTGGGGACTAGAATTTGGTGAAGACTAGAAGCCTGACCCCTAAGATTTCATCGTTGATGACACACCCCTAAGGAAACCTATGACCAGTGAGATTAATACAACTCTTGCCCAGTGGAGCGAGTTGTTCATGTATCTTGCAGCAATTACCTACACGGTAGCCTTTCTCGCTTTTGCCTGGGACGTTGCGGCTAATTCCCGTGCCACCCTCAAAGCAGAAAACGAGGCTGAACTGGAGCCTGAAAAAGAGCTGGTAGGTGCCGGGGCACCGGCGAAGGCACGCGCCTCGGTCAAGAACATCAACTCGGTTCGGGTCTCATCCACCGAACAGGGCACCGGCGCCCGCGGTATGGGCTATAAGAAGTCCGCTGAAGCCAAACTGGCCGGCCACGTGGCTGATTCCTCCATGCGCTGGGGCACCTCAACCGAGCGTCGTCCTGCAGCCCGCGTTGCTGTGGTTGTCTTGGCCATCGGCGCTGTGATCCACCTGGCCGCCGTGCTCTCCCGCGGTATCGCCGCCCACCGCGTGCCCTGGGGCAACATGTACGAGTTCTGCACCACCGGCGCGCTGATCGTCACTGCCGTCTACCTGATTACCCTGATTTTCCGCGACGTGCGCTTTGTGGGTGTTCTGGTTTCGGGCCTGGCCGTGCTGATGATGTGTGCGGCAACCATCGGTTTCCCCACCCCGCTGGGCCACCTCAAGCCCGCGCTACAGACCTACTGGATCTGGATTCACGTTTCCATTGCGGTGCTGGCCTCGGGCATCTTCACCATCACCTTTGCTATGGCGATTCTGCAGCTGCTTCAGACCAAGCGTGAAAAGGCCATTCTCTCCGGCGAGACCCCCAAGTGGAACTTCATGCGCCTGGTGCCCTCGTCTCAGGCGCTGGAGAACTTCTCCTTCCGCCTCAACGCCGTGGCCTTCGTGATGTGGACCTTCACCATTATCGCCGGTGCTATCTGGGCTGAGAAGGCCTGGGGCCGCTACTGGGGCTGGGACACCAAAGAGGTGTGGTCTTTCGTGATCTGGGTGGTCTACGCCGCCTACCTGCACGCCCGCGCCACTCGTGGCTGGTCAGGCCCCCGCTCTGCCTGGCTCTCCATTGCTGGTTACTGCTGCATTCTCTTCAACTTCGGCGTGGTCAACGTCTTCTTCCAGGGCCTGCACTCCTACTCGGGCCTGTAAAAACCAAGAAAAATCGGCTCCACCGCTTGCGGGTGGAGCCGATTTTTTATGCGGGATTAGGCCTTGTGGGACCCCGCGGAATCGTCAGGGTTCTCCGGGTCTTCCGAGTTCTTCGGGTTTTCCTGACCGCTCGCTGAGCTGCCCTCGCCCTCGGAGGCCGCCGGGCCGCCGTCCTTCTCCTTCTTCTTCCGCAACTCCTCGTCTAGCCTGCGGTTGAGCTCGGCCTCGCGTTCTTCCTCCTGACGGCGCTGCTGTGCCTGCCGCTTGGAGCGGTTGCTGAGATAGCGCAGGTAGTCCTCGTCGTCATCGGGGGCCTTGGGCGCCTGCCGCGGAGCTACGGGGCCAAAGGACGACGTGTATCTGGACTTACCGGCAAAGAGCCAGAGCAGGGCACCCACCACGGGAAAGAAGATGATAATGAGCATCCAGGCAGGTTTGGGCAGGGTCTTGACCCTGCTGTGGTCGGTGCGGATACAGTCGATGATGGCGTAGATAATAAGACCCACCAGAAGGGCCCCCACGCCGATAATTAAGATTGCTCTAGCCATGCGCCCATTTTTTCACACTCGGCAAGCACTCAGCTAAATTCGCTAAACTGGTGGGGTGAATTTTCTGAAATACTCTCTTCTGCGCGTTGGTTTGATGGTGGTTGTTTTTGCCATCTGCTGGTACTTCAACATCGGCATTATCTTCTCTGGCCTCTTTGCGATTATCATCGCCTTTGCCGTTTCCTACCTGGGCTTCCCCCGCCTGCATGACGCCGCCGGAGCTGACATGGCCCGCTGGTTCAAGCGCAAGCCCCGCACCAAGACCACCGCAGAAGAAGAGAACCGACTGGCAGAAGATTCCTACGTGGACGCCGCTAAGCGGGAGCGTGGCGAGGACTTTTAGGGGAGCTTAAGCTGGGATTTTAGGGGCGGGCAACTGGCATCGGGGCTGGCGTTTAAGGGAGGTTGCCCGCCCCTAAAATCCCAGCGGAATCCTAGTAGCCGGTAAACTGCTGGACTTCCTCAACAAAGAGGTTGAGGTGGCCCAGGTAGACCGCAATGAAGGCAAGAATGCTGAAGGCAAGGGCCACAAAGCCCGCCTGCTTGAGCACCGGAATCAGCGCCGGGCCGGTGTTGCCTGAGAGCACCACAAAGCAGGAGTGCATTACGGGGCCGATGAGAATAAAGAGCAGCACGTACCAGGGATTGTGCGGTACCAGAAGCAGAACCAGCGCCAGGGAAATAATCATCTCAAGTGCGTAGGCCCGGCGAGACCAGGTATCACCCAGGCGAACCGCCAGGGTCTTTTTACCCACCTCGCGGTCGGTGGGAATATCGCGGATATTATTTGCCATGAGCATACCGCAGGAAATCAGGCCCATAGCGATGGCAAAGACCCAGCCCGCCAGGGTCAGGTGGCTGGTTTGGGTAAAGAGGGTGCCCAGGGTGGCCACCAGGCCAAAATAGATGAAAACAAAGAGGTCGCCCAAGCCCATATAGCCGTAGGGGTGCTTACCGCCGGTGTAGCCCCAGGCCGCAAAAACTGCCGAGAGGCCGATAGCGAGAAACCACCACTGGTTGGCAATCCACACCAGGGCAAGACCTGCCAGCATGGCAAGACCAAAGCAGAGAAAGGCGGCCATCTTGACGTGCTTGGGCTCGGCCACCCCGGAGCCGACCAAACGCAGCGGGCCTACCCGAACCTCATCGGTGCCTTTAATACCGTCTGAATAGTCGTTGGCGTAGTTCACGCCCACCTGCAGAAAGAAGGCCACCAGAAAGGCCAGAAAAGCCCGGCCGGGGCGGAAGTCCCCGAACTCATAGGCAGCCGCAGACCCGGCGATAATCGGCGCCACTGCCAGGGGGAGGGTGCGCAAGCGTGCTCCTTCAATCCACTGAGCAGGTGTTGCCACAAGAAACTTCTTTCTCTCTGATGATTCGGGGGAGGCTCGCGGTATCCTCGCAAGCCATGCTCTATTCTCTCACACGCTTCTTCCCGCAAGATGCCGTATCTACTGTGAGCTATCAGCCAGCTGTCAGTTGAGACCGCCCTCTTTTTCTCTGAGCTTCCGCGCGAGAATCTCAGCAATTGCTAACCGGTCTGGCTTACCCGTAGAGAGCGCCGGCAGCTGACCCACCTGCTCAATCACCTTGGGAGCGGCAGGCCTACCCAGAGCGAGGCTAACGTGCTCGGCGAGTTCTGCCGCCGGCGGCGCCGTCCTCCCCTTCTTCAGCGTGATCATGGCGGCCACCGCCTGCCCCCAGCGCGGGTGGGGCACCCCGGTGACTATTGCTTCTTTGACGGCGGGGTGCTCCTCGAGTCGCTCCACGATTTTGCGGGCGGAGACCTTGATGCCGCCGGTAATGAGGACGTCGTCGGCGCGGCCCTCAACGGTCAGGACGCCGCCGCTGAAGCTCCCGCGGTCATCGGTGCGGTACCAGCGGGTTCCGGCGGGGTCGGTGAAGAAGCTGGCGGCTGTGCGTTCGCTGTCGTTGAGGTAGCCCTGCGCCAGGGGAGTGCCACCGAGCCAGATACGACCGATTCTCTGGGAGTCGGGGTCTTGGATTTTTACCGCCACGGTGTTCAGGGGCTGGCTGTTGTAGACACAGCCCCCGGCGGTTTCGGCGGAGCCGTAGGTGGTTACGGTTTTAATCTTGAGGTCCTCAGCTGTTCTGAGCAGCTCCTTGCTGGCAGGGGCACCACCGAGCAGAATCGCGGTGAAACTTTGCAGGACCGAGACTGTTTCCGGCAGTTTATCTGCCGCCTCGAGCAGCTGGTGCAGCTGGGTGGGCACCAGGGAGAGCATAGTTTTGGGGGAGGAAAGTTTGGCGGCCGTTTCGAGAAAATCTTCGGGGGTAAAACTCTGGTGGTGGGCGACCGAGTTTGTGATCGCAGGTCTTGTTCCTGCCAGCGCTGATCTGGCGATAACCTGGGCACCGGCTACATAATGCAGGGGCAGCGCTAGTAGCCACTGGGCACCGTGGGAGTCGGTGAAATCTGCGGTGGCCTCCCCTGATGACCTGAGTGCCTCTGCACTGAGTACTGTCTGCTTGGGTTTGCCCGTGGAGCCTGAGGTAGTGACGACGAGCGCCGCCTCATCTTGCGGCGCGGAGCCCGTGTGTGCGGGGTGGCTGGCTCTTTCAAAAGCTCTGCTGAAACTATCTAGCATGGCCTGCGGATTAGCCTCGATTTTTTCCCCGACTATCACGGTGGTACTAGCAAGCTGGGTGGGGGCCTGGGCAGGGGAAAGAGCTGAGAAATCCATAGCTTCTCTATTTTAGCGCTGGGGTGAGGTAGCAAGCGGCAACGCTGCTGGAACCAGATGCCGAACTACACGTTAGGCGCCGAGCCACCAGTAACGTGCTGGTGGCTCGGCGCCTTTCTGGTGTTTCAGTCTACCCTTCGGGCTAGACCGGGCTTACGCCGTCCGGCGAAATCACAAATCCGTTTCCGTTGGGGTTGATACAGCGAATCGAATCGGTGGTTTCAGGTTGGCAGGAGACCGCTTGGAAATTGATGGTGGTGCCAACATCCAGGGGCTTGGCGTAGAGCATAGCCAGGGTGGGGTCGTTTCTGAACCCCTCCGAGGGCACTGCTGCTGACTCGGCGTCCATGCTTACCTTCCAGGTGGGGCCGTATTCGTGGCCGCGCTGGAGGGTTTCGCACTCCACCAGTGCTCCGCCGTTGACGGAGCAGGCAAAAACGCTACTTCCGCCGGCAATATTGAACGCGTAGGAGAAAGCGGTTCCTCCTTCTGCTGTGAAGTACTCTTCGGTGTTAGCTACCGGGCCAGGCAAAACATCCATGCCGGTGCGCAATTCAAAGTGTTCACCCTGCTCACCCTTGCACACAGCGTAGGTGCCGGTATCCCGGCTTTGCTGGCTAGACTCCTGGCAGGTGTAGGTATTTTGAATCAGCTCTGTGGCGCCTGATAGGCCACCCACGTGGCCGGTCATCAGCGGCTCAAATTCGTTCATGACCCCAAGCGCTGTATCGCAAGAAACAGGGCCACCAAAAACGAAAACGGTGTTTGAGCCCTCGGTGCTACCGCACTTGGTTCCCGGAGCCGCAACCTCGGCTGCACTTTCTTCACTGGAAGCGCTTGTGGTCGGAGCTGTTTGGACCGGGGACGACGCCGCCGGGCTAGGTTGCTCGGGGCTGGTTTGCGCCGGGCTGGTTTCTTCTGAGACGGTCACTTCCGGTGACTCGCTAGCTACCACGGTGCTGGGCTGCGGGGAGTCTGTTCCGGAACTTTCTACTTGATTGCTACTGCAGGCGGTGAGTGAAAATAACAGGCAAATCCCTGCAGAGAACAATGACTTTCTGATTTTCATGGGACACCTCACTACATTGGGAGATGCCCCTCAGTCTAACAATTTTCCCCTTGTCAAACCACCAGCAACTAACTGGTGGTTCGGCGAAAAACTGGTGTCTCAGCGGCTGATCTAGCTGCCTCAAGAAACTCTCTGTAGAAGACAACCAACCCCAAAAGTTGCAGTTTTGGTTCTTAAAACCTCTGAATAAGAACCAAAACTGCAACTTTTGGATTATGGGACCACTCTGTAGAAAAGAGTGGTTTCTAGCATGCTGGCTGACTTTCAATTAATAGGCAAGCGGCGACTCAATGAAGACGAGCTAACCGCACGGCCTGCCATAATCGCCGAGTGGCCATTTTTATACCGAAAATAGAAGAAAAACGGTACAAAAGTGGCCTCTCGGGAAAGCTTGGTGGTGGTAAGGTACAAGCTTCTTCTTGCCAGGCCGTCTAAAGTACAAGCGGGATCTCGCTAATGCCTTTGGTTGACCGACAGGGAATTTAGGTGTATCGAGAGCCTGTTTCAGCGCAAAATTCAGGAATGCCCCATGTTTCCCATAGCGCAGGTGCTGGCATTTTGGACGGTAGAGGGCTGAGGTTAGCTGCTGGACCTAGCCTGTGGAGCTGGTTGTCTTGTGTTTGTTGGGGTGCGGGGTGTTGCGGACACACTTTTCTGCCTATAACCCCAGAAGCGGGCCCTGCCTCACGAAAGCTAAATGAGAAAATCTGCCCCAATTTTCTCAATAAGGCTCTTATTGAGAAAATTGGGGTATATTATTCTCAATAAGCCCCTTCAGAAAAGTTGGTTTCCTATGAGTACGTCTTGGCCAAAGCTCACCTATGCGGAGCATCAGTGGGTTCACCGTGACCCGCTAGCGTCACATAGATCGCAGCTGAGAAACCGGGGAAGCTTCAAAGCAGCTGTTGCGCCCAGCATTTCCACCCAGGAAATTTCTGTACCAACTGACATTATGCGGTTGGTTTCTGAAGCAACCACCCGGATGACTCGATTTGACCAGGAATTCTCGCAGCTGTATCATTTTCCTTTCGCTGCGGTTTTGCTCCGCGGAGAGTCAGCTACCAGCTCTCAGATTGAGAATCTAACAGTCAATGCTCGTAAACTTTCTTTAGCGTCACTGGGTGCTGAGGTAGGTGGCAATGCGGAGCTGGTAGCCCGAAATGTGACAGCTATGCGGGCCGCTATTGACCTGGCTGAAAAACTTGATGCCACCGCAATTTTGACCATGCATCGAGAGCTGACCCAGGGGTTTCAGTCTGACGCCGGGAAGTTTCGACAGGAATGGGTATGGATTGGCGGGGAATCGCCGGTAACGGCCCACTATGTTGGCCCGAGTTGGGAGCAGGTTCCAGCGCTCATTGATGATTTGGTAGCTTTTGTAGCTCGGCGCGATATCGACCCAACTCTGCAGGCCGCTATTGCCCACGCGCAGTTTGAGACGATTCACCCTTTTACCGATGGCAACGGTAGAACGGGGCGTGCTCTGGTGTCTTCAATTCTGCGGGCACGCGGAGTGACCCATAACGTCACTGTGCCTATTTCAAGCGGTCTTCTCCACGATATTTCCCATTATATTGATGCGTTAACTGCCTATCGTCAGGGGGATTTGCTCCCTCTTCTTGAGTGTTTTGTTGAGTCGGTAGATGCGGCCCTTGAGAACGCGCGCTTGCTTGCCGCTGATTTGGAAAGGGTTGAGAGCGAGATCTTGGCAACGCGGTCTCGCGTAACTCAGTCAGTTCGACTTCTGGCTCAATTTGTCTGCTCTGAGCCAGCTTTCACAGCAAGTATGTTGGAGCAGCATGCGGGGGTCTCAAAGGCTACCGCCTATCGTCTTGTCGATTCTTTGACCCAGTCTGGACTGTTGCGGATAGAGAAGAAGGTTAGCGGGCAAAAGGTGTGGTCCTGCCCTGCGGTTTTAGCGGCTTTGGATGCTTTTGCGCAGAGGGCAGGACGCCGAGACTTCAACAGGTGATGATGCGGTGAGGAGCCGTTATTTCTTCTCACCACCCCATTTCATCTTAGTGTTATGTGTCACAAGAAGGTCTATTGTGTAGATATGACTACATTTACTCACCAAGGTACCCATGGCGAGCTGTTCGCCCGTATGGAAGCACCAGTTTCACCCCGCTACCTCGTTTTGCTTGCTCATGGCTACGGAGAACATATTGGTCGCTATGAGGAACTCTTCGAAAAAATTACCCAGCACGGTGGCGCTATCTACGCTCAAGACCATCAAGGTCATGGTAAATCTGAAGGTGAGAGGGCCTACGTAGCTGATTTCGAATCTGTGGTGGAAGACCTGCATAAGCTGTACCAGCGAGCAGCCTCAGAATATCCGCAACTACCGGTCTTCCTCATTGGCCATTCTATGGGCGGTATGATTGCTGCGCGATACACCCAGCTTTACGGAACTGAACTAACGGCTACCGTGCTCTCTGGCCCGCTTCTTGAAGGCTCACCCCTGCTCGATTTTCTCCTTGAAAACGACGACGCCCGTACCGCTCCCATTGATAGTATGGCGCTCAGTCGAGACCCGGAGGTGGGCGAAGTCTACAAAGCAGACCCTCTGGTTTGGCAGGGTGAGTGGAAAATCCCCATGCTTCAGTCTCTCAAGTCAGAGTTGGAATTAATCAAGGTTGGTGGCAGGCTTGAAACTCCAACTATGTGGCTTGTCGGCGGAGAAGATCCGCTGTGCCCGCCGTCCGTGACCGAACCGGTGTGGGAAAAGATCAAACCGGTTGATTCTCGGCAAAAGGTTTATCCCGGCGCACGTCATGAAATCTTCAACGAAACTAACCGGGCAGAGGTATTTGAGGATGTGCTCACCTTCATTGTCTCGTACCTTTGAAACAAAGCTTTGATCCACCAGTTTTTTTGTTGAACCATCAGCAACTAACTAGTGGCTCAGCGGCTGACTTAACGGCCTGCCATAATCGCCGAGTGGCCATTTTTATACCGAAAATCCCAGAAAAACGGTACAAAAGTGGCCACTCGAGGAAGCTCGGTGGCGGCAAGTTATAGGTTTCTTCTTGCCAGGCTGGCGTAGGTACACCAACAGGAACCTATGTGTACCGAGAGCCTACCCTAGAAGTAGTAGGGGTAGTCCTCCCAGTTGGGGTCGCGCTTCTGCAAGAAAGCATCGCGGCCCTCCACCGCTTCGTCCGTCATATAGGCCATGCGGGTAGCCTCACCGGCAAAGACCTGCTGACCCACCATGCCGTCGTCCGGCAGATTGAAAGCAAACTTGAGCATGCGGATAGCCTGCGGCGACTGGCGGGCAATATGGGCGGCGTACTCCAGCCCCTTCTTTTCTAGCTCAGCGTGGGGAACCACGTCATTGACCGCGCCCATTTCGTACATCCGCTGAGCGTCATACTCCTTAGCCAGGAAGAAAATCTCGCGGGCAAACTTCTGACCCACCTGCCGGGCCAGCAGAGCTGAACCGTAGCCGGCGTCAAAGGAGCCCACGGTGGCATCGGTCTGCTTGAACTTGCCGTACTCTTCAGAGGCAATGGTCAGATCCGCAACCACGTGCAGGGAGTGGCCTCCGCCGGCTGCCCAGCCCGAGACCAAGGCAATAACCACCTTGGGCATGGTGCGAATCAGGCGCTGCACCTCGAGGATGTGCAGGCGGCCCGCGCGGGCGGGGTCAATGGTTTCGGCGGTCTCGCCGTCGGCGTAGTGGTAGCCGTCGCGGCCGCGAATCCGCTGGTCGCCTCCGGAGCAGAAGGCCCAGCCGCCGTCCTTGGGGGAGGGGCCGTTACCGGTCAGTAGCACGGTTCCAACATCGGAGGTCATGCGGGCGTGATCCAGGGCCCGATAGAGCTCATCGACGGTGCCGGGGCGGAAAGCGTTGCGCACCTCGGGGCGGTCAAAGGCAATGCGCACGGTAGGTAAATCGCGCACAATTTCTCCGGCTTCATTGCGTTCCACCTGGCGGTGGTAAGTGATGTCGGTGAAGTCTTCGAATCCTTCGACCACGCGCCAGGAATTGGGGTCAAAAATGTCAGAAACTTTTTCGGGGAGTTCAATGCTCATGATTCTAAGTGTACTTGGGTAGAGATGGCTGTGGCCCCTGGAGCAAGAGAAGTCTTGTTCCAAGGGCCACAGCCTTATCTTCAGAGAAGAATCGAAAACCTAGGCTTTCAGGGTCGCCTGCATCTGATCGAATTCAGCGTCAATCTCCGCATTGGGCTTGTAGGTTGCCAGGGAGACCAGCACAGCCAGAACCAGGTTCACCACAAAGCCGGGGATAATCTCGTAGAGCATACCCGAGAGGGTCTCGGAGTTACCCCAGACAAAGACGGTGATGGTCGCGGCAACCAAGCCCACGATAGCGCCCCAGTTGGTGAGCTTGCGCCAGAAGAGGGAGAGCAGCACCAGCGGGCCAAAAGCAGCACCAAAACCGGCCCAGGCGAAGCCCACCAGGTCAAGCACCGAAGAGTCGGGGTTCCAGGCCAAGAGGGCGGCAATAATAGCGACCACCAAAACGCCAGCGCGACCGAGCCAGAGACCGTGCCAGTCCTGTAGCTTCTTTTCGGTTATTACGCCGTAGAGGTCTTCTGCCAGGGCTGAAGAGCAGACAATGAGCTGAGACGAGAGGGTAGACATAATCGCTGCCAGCACCGCTGCCAGAACGAAACCGGAAATTAGCGGGTGCAGCAGGGTCTGCGAGAGGTCGAGGAAGACCGTCTCGGCGGCGTCCTTATCAGTAAGCACCGCATCGGGGTTCTTGGCAAAGAAAGCCACGCCGATGAGACCGGCAGAGCAGGCACCGAGAACGGTCAGAACCATCCAGCCGATGCCGATGCGGCGGCCGGTGGTGGCATCTTTGTGGGAGCGCAGCGCCATGAAGCGGGTGATGATGTGGGGCTGGCCGAAGTAGCCCAGACCCCAGGCTGCTGAGGAAATAATGCCCGCGAAAGTTGTTCCGGCAAACAAGGACATAGCGGTGGGGTTGATCTCAACAATGGTGTTGTAGGCCTCTACGGGGCCGCCCACATAGAAGAAAGCGATGACGGGCAGAACAATCAGCGCTGCCAGCATGAGCAGACCCTGCACCATATCGGTGTAGGAAGCACCCAGGAATCCGCCGAAGAGAGTGTAGAGAACGGTCACGCCGGCAACCAGCAACATGCCCCAGTGGAATTCCAGACCGAAGGAGGACTGGAAGAACTTGCCGCCAGCCACCATGCCGGAGGAGGCGTAGAAAGTGAAGAAAATCAGGGTAATGACCG
Organism: Rothia aerolata; assembly: GCF_014635585.1. Taxonomy (GTDB): domain Bacteria; phylum Actinomycetota; class Actinomycetes; order Actinomycetales; family Micrococcaceae; genus Rothia; species Rothia aerolata. The sequence goes on along the minus strand of NZ_BMDC01000001.1, from coordinate 1,102,850 downwards.
AGGTGAGAATGCGCAACAGGCGGGTGTTATCGCGCAGACGGTTGTGGAAGAAAACCGGAACGGTCACTGAGTTGCGCGATACTTCGGTGTAAACGCGAAGGCGAGGGGCAACGACTTTCCAGTTGACCCAGGCGCCGATGGTGAGACCGATGGCCAACCAGGCTTCTGCTAGGCCCACCATGTAGAGAGCGCCGGGAAGACCCATGAGCAGCCAGCCGGACATATCCGATGCTCCCGCAGAGAGAGCTGCGGTGGTGGGGGATAAGCGGCGGCCACCGAGCACGTAGTCTTCAAGGTTCTCATTCTGGCGCTTAGCCCACAGGCCGATGGCAATCATTGCCAGAAGGTAGATTGCCAGGGCTATGAGCTGCCATGCTGATGCGTTCATGAAGCCTCATTCCAATAGAAAAAATATGTGACTGCCGTAATAATAGCGCTATGACCTTTACTCTGTGCTGTGAAACATAAAGATTTCGCGCGAAAACGGTTAGTTTTAGTAAATGATACAGGTTACTTTTTCTGGTTTTCTTCGGACTTTGGATGATGAGGACGCCGCTGCTGCGGCTTGATAGCGGGCAGCTGGCCGGTCTTGGTAGAGACAATGGCATCGAGAACAGCGGTGTGGACGGGAATTTTGAGGCCCGACCGGTTGGTCTGCCAGACCAGAACCGCTCCGGAAACAGCGATGAGCAAAATGCCAAGGTAAGCGGGCAGGGGCAGAACCTCACCGAGGAGAACGGTGCCAATCAGCGCGCCGATTACCGGGTCTAGGCTGAAGAGCACGCCAATTACCGCTGCCGAGGTGAGTCTGCCCGCTATGCCGTCTGCGGAATATGCCAGTGCCACGCCAAAGGCGCCCGCCAACAGAACCCGAATCCAGGCATCAGTGTGCAGGTGGGGGATAGCTGGTACAGAGAAGGGTGCCAGCAACAGGGCTGAGATGGTGATGGAGAGGGTGAGTCCCTTGAGTCCCTCTACCGCGGGGGAGCCGTGACCCATGCGGGCAGAGAGCAGGGTGTAGCCGCCCATGCACAGGGCACTGAGGGCACCGAAGAGGTAGCCGATAGCGTGGGAATTTTCGAAGGTGGGCCCGGCAATGAGAATTACACCCACCAGAGCACCGATAGAGAGCAGACCGTCTCGCCAGCGGCGCACGCCCAATAGAGAAACACCAAAGGCGCCAAGGAACTCGATGGTCACAGCAATGCCCAGGGGAATGTATTTGACCGCGCCAAAATAGCCGATGGTCATGAGCGTAACCACCACTCCGTAGAGTACAACCTGGGGCCAGTCGCTTCTAAGCAGACGGGAGGGGCGGGGCCGCACTAAAAGAAGCAAGATGACTGCCGCACTTGCCATGCGCAAGCCCGCAATCGAGATAGGCGAAAACTCTGTGAAAAGGGTAGAAACCACCGCCGTGGAGGTTTGGATTCCTAAAGAACCCAGTATGACAAACAGTAGCGCGGTGGTTCCCCTGTGCTGGGCGGGTACTTTATCGGCAATGGTCGCAACAGAGAATTTAGCCAATACAGCAGGTTCCTTCCATGAGCGGGTCGAGTACGGTCCAGGGATTTAGGGAAATATTCTCGGGTGAGAATACAGTCAGCATTTCAGCGGCGTTTTCGGGGAGGTGGAAATCATCATTGGTCTTCACCGGAGCAAGCGGTATAGAAGCAGAAATCATGCGCACAACATCTTCCCTGCTCAAGCCCGCCGCCAGCAGCTGCGCCAGGGTCACCGCGCCGTCCCGCTTAGCCAGGCGGGCGCCGTCCTTATTCAGCGCCAGCGGAACGTGCACGTAGCGGGGCGCCTCCCAGCCCAGCAGGTTGGCCAGGTAGGCCTGGCGGGGAGCCGAGGGGAGCAGGTCATCGCCGCGCACCACCTGGGTGACTCCCTGAAAGTGGTCATCGACCACCACCGCCAGGTTATAGGCAAAGACGCCGTCGGTGCGACGGAGCACAAAGTCGTCTACCTCGGCGGTGTATTCGCCGGCAAAGCGGTCAAGAACGGTATAGGTAGCCACCTCTGATTTCAAACGCAGAGCGGGGTTGCGCTGGGTGCGTTTTTCCGCGCGTTCTTCCTCGGTGAGGTTGCGGCAGGTACCCGGGTAGGCGCCGGGGGCACCGTGGGGAGCAGAGGACGCCGCCTGAATCTCCCTACGTGTGCAGAAGCACTCATAGACCAGGCTCTTCTCTTGAAGCTGGCTCAAGGCTTCTTCGTAGGCGGCAGTGCGGGTGCTCTGATAGAGAACCTCGGGCTCCCAATCGATGCCCAGAGCCGCCAGATCTCGCAGCTGAGACTCGGCGGCGCCCTCGCGTACCCGGTCTAAATCCTCCACCCGCATCTTCAGCACACCGCCGGCTGAACGTGCAAAAAGCCAGGCAAAGAGGGCGGTGCGCAGGTTGCCCAGGTGCAGGTCTCCCGAGGGCGACGGCGCGTAGCGGCCCACCGTCTCAGCTTCGGCTGAGACAGTGCGGGCACGGGGTGAAGAGGAGGAAGAAGTAGTCACCCTCCCATGCTAACCCCTGGAAAATTCGGGGTAAATCCTGGGAGGATGCCCCTGTGAAAATAACCGCACCTCACACCCTGAGAGTGAAATATATGCTTTTCTGCAATTTAGTCGAGTACCTTTAACATATGGCACGTACTAATGAAATCTCAGACGGTGTGTATCTGATTAGCACCGATAACTATCGTCTGAACTCCGGCCTAATCGTAGGTAAAGAACGGGCGATGGTCGTAGATACCGGAGCTGGCCCCCGCCAGGGAGCCGAAATTCTGCGCGCGGTTCGCCGTATTACCGAACTTCCTCTGGTGGTGGTGACCACCCATGCCCATTTTGATCGGTTTATGGGCAACGCAGTCTTTGAAGCAGATGGAGCCACAGACTTTTGGGCTCATGCTCGGGCGGCTCGCGCTATTGAAAAATACGGTGATTTGCAGCGCAACTACCTGGAAACTCTTGAGCCCGAGATGGCTCACGCCGAAGGGCCTAACACCCACCTGGTGGTGCCGAATAAGCACCTGCCCGGCGACGGCACCCGGGCCTCCTTTACCCGGGTCGAACTTGGCGAACGCGCGGTAACCCTCTTCTACCTGGGGCTGGCGCACACTGACTCCGACGTGTTGGTGGGGGTTGACGACGTCCTCTTCACCGGCGATTTGCTCGAGCAGGGTTCCGACCCCGCTTTTGACGATTCCTACCCCGAGCTGTGGGTCTCTACCCTGCACGATTTGGCTGGGCTTGACCGCTACCGGGTGTTTGTTCCTGGCCACGGAGTTCCGGTGGAACGTTCCTTTATCACTAAGATGGCGGGAACTATGCAGGATGCCATTGACCGAATCCGTGCTTCTGCCCTGAATACCACTGCTGGCCCTACCACAGCCGCCATGTATAAGCTGCCCTACTCGGGTGGCTCCACCCGCATTCTGCTTGACCGACTGAAGTGGTTGGAGAAGCAGGAAGAAGAGGGCAAGGGTCCCTCGCACATGCGCTTCCAGGAAGAGCCAACCGGCTTGACCGGCCCCATTACCTTAGGTAAGCAGCTCTAAAGAGAGATAAAAACCGCCAGCCCGGGTCAAATAACTGACCCGGGCTGGTTTCTTTAAGAGCAGATCTTTAGTAGGTCCAGATTTTTGTGTAGGCAGACCGCACCTTGTTTTGTGGCCTCAGCAGGGCAATCTGAAGTGAGGTGGTAAAGGCGGTGACGGAGAGAATCATGCAGGTTGCCGCCAGCAGCGCCCCGCCGGGAATAGGGTCAAAGTAGGTCACTGCGTAGAGCGCCACGGTGCAGAAGCCTAAGAAGAAACCAGCAATCGAGAGCAGGGGTACCAGAATCAGCCCGGAATAGCGGGTATTACTCATATCGAGCTCTTCGGAGCGCATAAAGCGCAGTACACCCAGCCCCAGCACAGTCCAGAAGGTCGTGAGCAGAATGGCTGAGACAACATCGACGGGGCGGTGCCAGGCGTTGACCATGGTGGAAAAACCGGCGGCCAGAGCAAAGAGGGCGCCCAGCACGGCGACGGTGGGACGGAGTTTCTTGGGTGAGGCCAAGAAGAGGGCAGCTCCTGCTCCCGCCGCGAAGGCGGTGTGGCCCGAGGGGGCCGAATTCATCAGGGCCTCTTGCACCCCGTAGTCAGGTTTAGTGAGAAGAAAGTGCTTAATGAGCTGGGTTGAACCGTTGGCGCAGAGGGCCACCAGTAGGCCAATCACAGCCGGAACAAAGCGGTGCTTCCAGATGAGAACAAAGAGCAGACCCACCAGGGCAAGAATTCCGGCGGTGGCTGGAATAAGGTTGAGCAGGCTGGTGGTCTGGGTCTGAATGCGTAAGAACTGGTAGGAGAACTCGTTGAAGGAGTCTTCATCGAGCTGCTGGCCAATGGCGGTCTGGGTGAAGAAATACAGGGAGAGAACGAAGAGTCCGCCCAGAAGAATCAGAGCCAGAAGGTGCTGAAGAATAACCCAGGTGGTGGGCCGGGTTCTGCGCCGGTGGTCAGCGAGGGGAGCCTCCTGCCCGGGCTGCGCTAATGGGGGAGCCGCTACGGCAGGCTGTGGCGTAGCACCGGATGAAGATACCGGAAGCAGACGAGTCTTCTGCGTATCTTCGTGCGATGTGTAAGGCTGATTCTCGAGGTTTCTGTTCATAGAACTAGAGAGAACTACCTTTCCTTTTCCGCTGCGGTAGTGCTTGCTGACACTGTTTTCTCCCCTATTGTGCCAGGTTCACTTGTGGGTTTCCTGGGAGTCTGCAGTGGATGAACCTGGGGAATTCACCACAGGCAGGGGCTCGGGAGTAGATTTGTTTTTATGACTATGGTTGAGCTTCCTGCTGTTTTTGAGGGTAAAGAACTTCCTGACCTGGGCGAAATCTTGGAAAATGTGCGTGTGGTGTCTCTTCCCATGCGGGTGAAATTCCGCGGGGTGACCTTTCGCGAAACCGCTCTGATTCAGGGCCCTGCGGGCTGGGGCGAATTCGCCCCATTTTTAGAGTACGGCCCCGCTGAGGCTTCGGCCTGGTTGGCAGGTGCGCTGGAGGCCGCCTGGCTTGGCTACCCTGAGCCCCTGCGAGATTCTATTGCGCTCAATGCCACGGTTCCGGCGGTAGCGCCCGAGCAGGTGGAACAGGTGCTGAGCAACTACCGCGGGGAGATCCGCGAGGTCAAGATTAAGGTGGCGGAGGCGGGGCAGACTCTTGAGGACGACGTCGCCCGGGTCGCCGCCGTTGCGGCGGCGGCCCCCGATGCTCGACTGAAGATTGACGCCAACCAGGGCTGGAACCACGAGCAGGCCCTCGAAGCCCTCACTCGGCTGGAAGAGTTTGACCTGCTCTACGCCGAGCAGCCCGTGGCCTCGGTTGAGGGGCTGGCCCGACTACGGGAGGCCCTGCGACAGCGCGGTATTTCGACCCCGATTGCCGCCGACGAGTCGGTGCGCAAGGCTGAAGACCCGCTACGGGTGGCTGAACTGGGGGCCGCCGATGTGCTCATCGTCAAAGCTGCACCGCTGGGAGGAGTGCGGCGGGCCCTGGCAATCGTTGAAAAATCGGGGCTACCCGCTGTGGTCTCCTCTGCCCTGGAATCGTCGGTGGGGATTAGAACCGGTGCTGCCCTGGCGGCGTCCCTGCCGGAGCTACCCTTTGGCTGCGGGCTGGGAACTGTTTCACTGATGAAGGCCGATACGGTACAGGACTCTCTGGTGGCTGAAAACGGCTACCTGCCGCTGCGGGACGTCACGCCTGATTCGGTGCTTCTAGAGAACCTGGCGGTCAGCGCAGAGCGCCTGCACTGGTGGAGGGAAAGAATCAAGAAAGCCTATGAGCAACTCAAGTAGCCCACTAGCCAGCCCGAGCGCGCTGGTCAACCTCCCTTAAACGCACGCTCCGCGATTCCGCTCACTCCTGAGTACTCGCAAGCTCGCACCCGTGTCGCTTCATCCCGATGCCAGTTGACCCGCGCGCTTGGGCTGACTGGCGGTAGCAAAGTTTCTTTATTTGGTTTTTCTTCATCTTCTATTTAGCCGGATTCTCCGTCTCGGTAAGGCTGACCAGCCACGATGGTTTCTGTAAGGAACGGAAGAGCTTTCCCGACTTCCGTAATAAATACAGTCAATCTCAGAAGCAAGGCGCGACATACCTGTGGGCACTTGTCCCCAAAAGTGCCGGAGTGTAATCTTGATTTCACGAATAAAACTTTCTGCTGAAAATAAGTTGTGCAGAAAGGCTCCGGATGAATCCTCTGCACCATCTCCTGATACGCAAGAGGTTCCCCACTCAACGCGCGCCAGAGAGGTACCCCATGTTCCTGTTCCAGTCAGCTTCCCAGAACTCAACTGTTCAGTCCATCAGCAGCAAGGCTGTTCAGGGTTTCAAGCAGATTTTTATGACTCCCGAGCTCACCGAAGAGGAGCGTTGGGATCTGTTCTTTGATTACTCGGCGGTAACTTCTCGCTAATTTGGTCAGGGCGCTAGCCGGTGGGGTAATAAAATAGCTGTGATGACTTCTCCAGTTCCCGCCTCAATGTTTTCCGCCCTCTCTGTGCTCGACTCCCTGGTGCGCGCCGGTATGCGCCACCTGGTGGTTTCGCCCGGCTCCCGCTCTGCCCCGCTGACCTATGCGCTGGCGGCTCTGGATCAGGAGAAGGTGGTAAAAACCCATGTGCGGATTGACGAGCGCAGCGCGGGCTTTACCGCGCTGGGTTTGGCGAAAAAGACCCTGGAGCCGGTGGGTATTGTGACCACCAGCGGAACTGCTGTGGGCGAGTTGCTCCCCGCCGTCATGGAGGCCTATCACTCGGGGCTTCCCCTGGTGCTCCTGACCGCAGACCGCCCCGAGCGCCTGCGCGGAACCGGCTCTAACCAGACCACCCGCCAGGCGGGCATGTTCAGCAATTTTGTGCGGGCAGAAGTAGACCTCACCAGCTACCCCGAAGAGACTCCGGGAGAACAGACTCGGTTGTTGAGTCGGGCTATCTCTCTGGTTGCTGGCCGGAGCGAACAAGACTGGTCGGAGGCGTCCTTACAAGCGCGCGGGCCGGTGCACCTCAACCTCGCTTTTGACACTCCGCTGACCCCTGATTTTTCAGCTGCCCCGCTGTTGAAGCAGTGGGCGCAGAGTCTGCGCGGTGCCCAGGCACCCAGCCTGGCCCACCCTGATCTGGCTGGTGAGGGGCAAGTTCCAAGTAATCTGCCCGAGCGCAAAACCGTGGTGGTCGCCGGTGACGGCGCAGGAGAAGTTGCCCAGAAATTTGCGCAGACCCTGAACCTGCCCCTGTTGGCTGAGCCCTCCTCGGGGGCGCGCTTTTCTGAGGTTGCTATTGAGGCCTACCGCGAGGTGCTTGCCGGTGAGCTGGGCGACCGTATTGACCGAGTGGTTCTCTTCGGCCACCCCACCCTCTCACGCCCGATTGCCTCGCTGCTGGCGGATGAGTCCAAGGAATCTGCGATTTTCGCCCCGGTTCAGCCCAGCTGGTTTGAGGAGGGACGACGCCGCGAGCGCGCCTTTTCCTCACTGGGCGAGCTGGCGGAATTTGCCGGTCGCGGTAGCGAGGCCTGGCTGAACTCCTGGCAGGTAGCCGGGGCGCAACGGCGGGCTCAGCTGATGGAGCAGGTGGAGAGATTCCGGTCAGACGGTGAGAGTCTTGGCCGGGCCGCCGGTATGTCGCTGGCCTTAGAGGCCTGGGAATCTGCCCTGGAACAGGGCGAGATTTTACTTTCGGGCTCCTCCAACCTGATTCGCGACCTCGATGCGATTGCACCGAGTGGGCAGCGGGCGCCCGAGGTGCTGGCCTCGCGCGGTCTCGCCGGAATTGACGGCACTCTGGCGGTGGCGGCCGGTATTTCCTTGGCGGGCGTGGACGGCGCCAGGGGAGAGCCCCTGCCGGTGCGGGTGCTCTGCGGCGACCTCACCTTTATCCACGATGCCATGTCGATGAACATTGGCCCGCTCGAAGAAAAGCCCCGGGTTCAGGTGGATGTGCTGGATGACCGCGGCGGTGGAATCTTTGCCACCCTGGAACACGGGGAGCTGGGCGCCCACCCCGATTTCGCGGCGACCGTCAATCGTTTTTTCACCACCCCCCACACTGTGGATCTGGAAAACCTTGCAGCTTCTTTCGGGACTGACAATGGGTTTAGTGTTCGGGTGGTGCGGGTTGAGCCCGCGGTTGGCTAAGAATACACCTCGACAGATCTCTCCGCTTTAATTAGCATATTAAACGCAAGATATGTAATGGGCGGGCAGAAGGAGGCCACCGTGGCAGGAACTCACGAGGGTAGGGTCATTGAGTTTAACGAGCTCTTCAAGGAGCTGGAACCCTTTGAAACCAAGCCCCAGGCCAAGAAAATTTTAGAGGCGGACGGCGCTAACCTGGTGCTTCTCGAGTTTGCCACCGGGCAAACCTGGAAGGAGCACCACAGCGTTCATCCGGTGGTGGTGCAGGTGCTCAAGGGTGCGGTGGACTTTACCGTGCGCGGAGATACGCTCCATCTGGTGCCCGGTAAGCCCATTCATCTCACCGCCCACCTGCTCCACGAACTCACGGCAACCGAACCTTCCACCGTGATGGTTACCATGCTCACCGGTGAGCTCCACCCCGAGCCCACGGTGAACCTGCCCGCTACCGAGCACTAGCTCTCCTCTAGGCCCACCCCGGTGGGGTTAAGTACGCGGGAGAGGAAGTCCTGGGTACGCGGCTGCTGGGGGTTACCAATCACCTGGTCGGAGGTGCCCTCCTCAACCACCACGCCGCCGTCCATAAAGACCACCCGATCGGCGACGTCGCGGGCGAAAGCCATCTCGTGGGTAACCACCAGCATGGTCATTCCCTCATCGGCCAGCTCGCGCATAATGGCAAGAACATCGCCCACAGTTTCGGGGTCAAGCGCTGAGGTGGGCTCATCGAAGAGCATGAGCTGTGGATCCATCGACAGGGCACGGGCAATGGCTACGCGCTGCTGCTGGCCGCCGGAAAGCTGGTCTGGAAAACGGTCTGCCTTATCGGCAAGACCCACCTTGGCCAGGTTCTTCAGGGCGACGTCGCGGGCCTGGGCCTTATCGCGCTTGAGCACCTTGATCTGGGCAACGGTGCAGTTCTCCAGCACGCTCAGATGGGGAAAGAGGTTGAACTGCTGAAAGACCATGCCGATGGTCTGGCGCAGGGCGTTAATGTCAACGTCTGGGTCGGTGACCTCGTGGTTGGCCACCTGAATGTGACCCTGGTTGGGGGTCTCCAGCATGTTTACACAGCGCAGCAGGGTTGATTTGCCCGAGCCCGAGGGGCCAATCAGGCAGACAACCTGGCCGGGCTCAACGGTCATGTTAATCCCCTTGAGCACCTCAACGGAGCCGTAAGACTTGTGCAGGTTGGTGATGGTTACCGAGGCATGGGCGGGGGCTGTAGATTCGGCAGCTACTGACATGGATTTTCCTTAAAACTGAAGTGCTAAAGCGGGTTACTTGCGGGAGCGGGCCTTGGTCTTGTTTTCAAAATAGCGGGCAAGCAGACCCAGGGGAATGGTGATAATCAGATAGCAGAAACCGGCAACCACCAGGGGAGTCAGGCCGGCCTCGGCGGCAGAGAGACCCTCACGGCCGAACTTGGCCAGCTCGTACTGGCTGACCGTCATGCCCAGCAGGTAGACCAGGGAGGAATCCTTGGTCAGCAGAATAACCTCGTTGGTCAGCGGGGGCAGAACAATGCGGAAGGCCTGGGGAATAATGATGGTGACCATGGCGCGGGTGTGGCTCATACCCAGGGTGCGGGCCGCCTCGTACTGGCCCTTGGGTACAGCCTGTAGGCCGGCGCGCAACACCTCGGCGATATAGGCAGCAGAGACCATGCCCAGTGCCAGCATCACGGTTACATAGGAGTTAAAGCGCACCTGGAAAGCCAGCGGAATACCGTAGCCGAAGGCCAGGAAAACCACCAGGGCGGGCAGGCCGCGGAAGAGCTCGATGTAGAGGGTAGAGAGCCAGCGGTAGGGAGCCACCGAAGAAATCTTCATCAGCGCCAGAAGAATACCCAGGGTCAGGCCCAGGGCAAAGCCCAGCAGGGTGTAGATAATGGTGTTCTTCAGCGCGACCGTCAGTACCTCGGGGAACTGGTCAGCAATGATGGTCGGGTTAAAAACCTGCTGAATCAGGGTGGGCCAGTCGGCCACCACAATCAGCACCAGGGCGAGCACAATCAGCAGGGCGTACTGAACCCAGCGGGAGTACTGCTGTTTCTTGCGGAGGGAGATTGCCATGAATGTGTGACCTTACTTCTGCTCGTTGTCGAGACCCAACCACTGCTCCTGCAGCCTGCTGAGTTCGCCGGTGTCTTTGAGTTCTTGAATGGTTTTGTTTGCCTGCTCCAGCATGGCGGGGTTGGCAGTGGAGACCGTGCCGGCAATCTGCTCGCCGGTTTCAATTTCGGTGGCGAGCTTGAGGCTGTCGTCTTCGGCCAGAGCCGCCGAGACAATGGAAATATTCGCGACGACGGCATCCACCTGGCCGGTCTGGAGCGAGGAGAGCATCAGAGCGGCGTCCTCATACTGCACGACGTCGGCGCCCGCCTCAGTCGCGTAGTCCTCGCCGGAGGTCGCCTGCTGGGCACCGGTGCGCACGCCAGCCAGCTGGTCAACACCGGTGATCTCTGAATCTGCGGGAACCAGCAGGGCCAGGTTGTCATCGAGGTAGGGGATGGTGAAGTCCATCTTGGACTTGCGCTCTTCGGTAACCGTAATGCCCGAGAAAGCAATATCGCACTGGCCGGTAATCAGCGATGCAGCGGAGTCAATGCCCTCAAAGCCGGTGGATGCCATGTTCAGGTCCACGCCCATGTCATCTGCGATAGCGCGGGCAATATCGGCGTCAAAGCCCACTATCTTTCCGCCCTCCTCAAATTCAAAGGGCTTGTAGGGCGGATTGGTGCAGACGGTCAGCTGCCCGTCATTGACCAGGTTAATGGAGCCGTCAGGGTTGGTTCCCGCAGTGGACTCACAGGCAGTGAGCGCCAGGGCAGAGAGAACTGAAACCAGGGCTAATGCTTTGTGAGACTGCGCCATGAGGGCTCCTTGTGCTGTGCTGGGAAAAAATCAATACACCACATCATAATGCAAAAGTATGCACATATGTGTAAATTTATTACTCTTGGCGCTGTTTGTGGGGCAGAGCATGAAGAAACACACTGAGGAAAGGTCACTTTCCATCTCGGGATTAGCGCCAAAACATGAAACAATGGCATAGTGAATCGCGCAGATCTAAACAAAAACACCGCAGATATTGCTTCTATGTTTGACCAGGTTGCAGACCGCTACGACCTGATGAACGGCGTTATGTCCATGGGGCAGCACCTCTACTGGCGTGCCCAGACGGTCAAAGCTGTTGAGGCCGCCCCCGGCCAGCGAATTCTAGATATTGCCGCCGGTACCGGAACCTCCTCGGAGCCCTTTGCTGACCTCGGTGCAGATGTGGTGGCTGCCGATCTTTCCGAAGGCATGCTCGAAGTCGGCCGCAAGCGGCGTCCTGACATCACCTTTGTACAGGCGGACGTCACCGACCTGCGGTTTGAGGATGAAGAGTTCGACGCCGTCACTATGTCCTACGGTCTGCGCAACGTGGCAGACTATCCCAGGGCCCTGCGCGAACTGTACCGGGTGACCAAGCCCGGTGGCCGAATCGTCATCAACGAATTCTCCACCCCCACCTTTGCCCCCTTCCGCGCGGTGTATAAAAACTACATCATGAAGGCAATCCCCCCGGTTGCCCGTGCCCTTTCCTCCAACCCCGAATCTTACGTCTATCTGGCAGAATCAATTATTGATTGGCCCGATCAAGACACCCTGGCTCAGGCTTTTGAGCAGGCGGGCTGGCGGAATGTTCAGTACCGTAACCTCACCGGCGGAATCGTGGCCCTCCACCGCGGTTTCAAGCCCGGAAAGTAACCCCAGCTAAGCACGAGAAGAAAAGAAACAAGATTCGTGACTGATACTCAGCAGACACCTGAAGCAGGCTCATCAGCTTCTCTTTTCCTGGATACCGATCTCAAGCTACCCAAGGGCTTTGAGATTATTGCTCAGGATGAGCAGCTCGGACCACAGATTCTCGAGTCGCTCACCGAGATTGAAGAGCGGCTGTCTCGTTCTGTTAACCAGACTTCTCGTATCGCCGATGTGGCCTCCCGCCATCTGCTCCAGGCGGGTGGCAAGCGGGTGCGCCCGCTGCTGACCCTACTGGCGGCCGCCGCCGGTGGTGGCATTAATGACCGGGTTTTGGACGCCGCTGTGGTGGTGGAGCTGACCCATTTGGCAACCCTCTATCACGACGACGTGATGGATGATGCCCCCAAGCGCCGCGGAGTAGACACCGCCCAGAACATCTGGGGTAATTCGGTAGCCATTTTGACCGGCGATCTGATTTTCTCTCGCGCCTCGCTGATCGTCTCAGAACTGGGCTCTCGCGCGCTGGCGGTACAGGCACAGACCTTCGAGCGGCTGGTGCTGGGCCAGCTCTTTGAGACTACCGGCCCCGAGCACGGTGAAGATTTGCTCTCCCACTACATCAAGGTGATTGAGGGTAAGACCGGCTCGCTGATTGCTGCCGCCGGCTCCTATGGAACCATTCTCTCTGACTCGCCTGAGGCAACCGTGCAGATGCTCGCCCGCTACGGCGAGCTGGTGGGTGTGGCCTTCCAGCTGGCCGACGACGTCATTGACGTTACCTCCGCCTCCCAGACCTCCGGTAAAACTCCCGGCACCGACCTGCGCGAGGGCGTGCCCACCCTGCCGACCATCCTGCTACAGCAGGAGGCGGCAGAGGGTGACGAAGCCGCCGCGGCCCTGCTGGAGCGGATTAGGGGAGACCTTTCGGACGACGCCGAGCTGGCTCGGGTGGTTGCCGCCCTGGCTGAGCACCCGGTGACCGATAGGGCCTGGAAGATTGCCTACGGTTGGGCGGACGACGCTATTGCTGCTCTTGAGCCCCTGCCGGACTCCACCGCCAAGGAGGCGCTGAAGTCCTTTGCCCACGCGGTGGTGCACCGAGAAGCCTAGGTCTACTGAGACCCCGCAGGTGTCTCAAAATGTGAAATTTACTAGTTTTTGACCTCATAATTAGTCACAATCTAAGAGCCGACCGAAGAGAGTGCCCTGGGGCACGTCAGCGGTCGGCTCTCACTTTTTCATTCAAACATTTCACTCAGCTGAGGTCACCATGGCAGTAAGTGCTCCGGCACCGAAGAAGCGCGAGAGCTTCTCCAGCCGCAAGGTCTTTATTTTCGCCGCGATTGGCTCCGCGGTTGGTCTGGGAAACATCTGGCGTTTCCCCTACATCGCCTACGATAACGGCGGCGGTGCCTTCATGATTCCCTACCTGGTAGCTTTGCTCACCGCGGGTCTACCCTTCCTCTTCTTCGACTACGCTGTGGGCCACCGCGGCCGCGCGTCGTCCCCCCTGTCTTTCCGCCGACTGAACCGGGGCACCGAGTTCATCGGTTGGTGGCACATGGGAATCAACTGCATCATTGCCATTTACTACGCGGCAATTCTGGCCTGGTCTCTGCGCTACATGATTTTCTCCTTCACCCAGGCCTGGGGTGATGACCCCGCGACCTTCTTCGCCGCCGACTTCCTCCAAGCCGGTGACCCCGAGCTGTCTTTCAACTTCGTACCCGGTATTCTCATTCCCACCGTTCTGGTGTGGGTTGCGCTCATCGCCGTGATGTCCCTGGGCGTACAGAAGGGAATCGGCGCTGCCAATATCGTTTTTATTCCGCTGCTGATTCTCATGTTCGTGGCCCTGGTGGTCTACTCTCTGACGCTGGACGGCGCTCTGACCGGCCTGACCGCCCTCTTCACCCCCGACTGGTCATCTTTGGCTGAGCCCCAGGTGTGGGTTGCCGCCTACGGGCAGATTTTCTTCTCCCTGTCCATCGGCTTTGGCATTATGATTACCTACTCCTCCTACCTGAAGTCCAAGACCGACCTCACCGGCACCGGCGCCGTCGTCGGCTTCGCAAACTCGGGCTTTGAGCTGCTGGCGGGTATCGGCGTTTTCGCGGCCCTGGGCTTCATGGCCACCGCTGCCGGCACCCAGGTTTCTGAGGTAGCAACCTCCGGTATCGGCCTGGCCTTTATCGCCTTCCCCACCATCATCTCCCAGGCACCCGGTGGTGCGATTATCGGCCTGCTCTTCTTCGGCTCCCTGCTCTTTGCCGGTTTTACCTCTATGATCTCTATCGTTGAGGTGATTGTGGCGGGTATTCAGGATAAGTTCGACATGGGCCGGGTCAACGCCACCCTGCTGGTCGGTGTTCCTCTGGCTGCCCTCTCGATTCTGCTGATGCCCACCGAGTCTGGCCTCTACGTGCTGGATATTCTCGATAACTTCGTCAACCAGTTCGGTATTCTGGCGGCGGGCCTGGTATCTATCATTACCCTGGCCTACATCGTGCGGGCCCTGCCCGCCCTGCGCGACCACGTCAATAAGAGTGCCTCTTTGAAGATTGGCCCTATTTGGATGGTTCTGCTGGCGCTGGTGACCCCGATTATCCTGGGTTACAGCCTGATTTCCACCCTGATTACCTCACTCCAGGAACCCTACGAGGGCTACCCGCCCGCCCTGCTGAACGTCTTTGGCTGGGGCATGGTGGTGTTGCTGCTGGTTCTTGCAATTGTGGTCTCTTTCCTGCCCTGGTCTAAGACCTCCCGCGCGGCTCTGAAGCCTCCGGCACCTCCGATCTCCGGCGGTAAGGTTCAGGACTCCCACGTTGATCCTTCGCGGGCAGCCGCCCGGGCTCACCTGAATAAGGAGGTATAACCGATGACTTCTTCGGCACTCATTATGCTCATCGTCTCCATCGTGATGATTTGGGGCGGACTGGGCCTGGCCATCCTCAACCTGATGCGCCACCCCGAACCGACTGAGCACGCCAGCGAGGTAGACGAATACGACCCGTTGGCTGACTAAGCCGGGCTAGGGCTCCTCATTACTAAAACAGCGGTGTCTTATCTCCCCACTAGATGGTAGGGATAAGACACCGCTGTTTTTAGCTATTGTTCTGAGATTTGCTCACTGAGCTTTACGTGCTGTACGAGAATGTCTCATCGTACTACTAGCAAAGATAAGGCAGGCAATCCAAATGCCGATGAAGCCCAGCAGGCGTTCGGTGGTGAGTGGCTCGTCAAAAATAAAGAAAGCAATCAGAAACTGCAGGGTGGGAGTGATGTACTGGGCCATGCCGATGACATTCAGGGGGAGCTTGGAGGCGGCGTCGGCAAAGAGCAGCAGGGGCACGGCGGTGATGATTCCGGACGCCGCTAAGATCCAGAAGTGCGCGGAGCCTTCTGAGACGAGGGTGGCGGTTCCGGTTGAGAAAAAGATTCCCATGCTGAGTAGTGCCAGGGGCAGAAGCACCAGGGTTTCCAGGGTGAGCGAGGTCAGTGGAGTTACCTTACCGCCCAGCTTGGACTTGACGAGCCCGTAGAAGCCAAAAGACCCCGCCAGGCCCAAGCCCAACCAGGGAACCTGGCCGTAGAAGATACTCATGAGAATAATCGAGATTCCCGCCAGCGCCACCGCAATCCATTGTGCGGGGCGGAGCCGCTCACCCAGAAAGAGCACCCCCAAGAAGACCGAGACCAGCGGATTGATGAAGTAACCTAGCGAAGCGTCCAGGGTGTGCCCCGAGGTAGTGGCTACCACGTAGAGGGTCCAGTTGGCGCCGATGAGCAGGGCACAGGCGGCCAGAATACCCAGCATTCGGGGGCTCTTCATCAGACTAATCACCCGGGCAAAGCCTCCGCGGGTGAGCGCGAGAAGAAAAACGCAGAAGATCAGCGAAAAGACAACGCGGGCGGAAACCACCTCAAAGGCATGAGCCGGAGCTGTCAGAGCAAAGTAGAGGGGCAGGGCGCCCCACAGAAGGTAGGTGCCCAAAATTGAGCCCGTACCGTTCTTCAAGAAACCGTGCGCCTGCTCCGCTTCTTTCACCGCTACCCTTCCTCTCGTGTTTTAGTGCTTGAACCATCATAGGGGCAAAAGAAAGTCCCCGGCTGCGCCAGGGGTGCTACCGGGGACTGGAGAAGGTCTGTTTAGAGACCGAAGAAGCGGGAGAAGAAGCCCTTCTTCTTGTCGTCTTTCTTTTCGGGACGACGCGCTGCCTCTTCGCGCTCTGCCTCGAGGTCGGGGGCCTGGCCAGCCACGCGGAAGGCACCGGGACGGCGGTCGGCTTCGTCGATCTCTTCGTCTTCGGTCGCACCTACAGCAACGGAGCTGGGTCGCTCAGAAGTCTCGGCAGCTTCTGCCTCATGCTCGCTTGACTGAACAGCCTCGGTTTCGGCAACCTGAGCTTCTGCAGGCTCTGCCTCGATTTCTTCATCGGCAATGGCAGAGGTGGTCACGCGACCGGGCTGAGCGTCCTCGCGGGGATCCTGGTCGAAGGGAGCCTCGGCATCGCGGTAGACGCGGTCGGTAGAGACAACGCCCTCAACCTCTTCAGGTGCCTCAGCTGCCTGGGGCTGCTCGGTGGAGGTGCTCTCGCCGGTCTCGGCTGAGGATTCAGTCTCGGCCTCTTCGGCGGCGGCAGCTTCTGCTGCGGCGCGCTCGGCAGCTGCCTCAGCCTCAGCCCTCTGGCGCACCTCTTCAGCGTGGGCCTCTTCGCGGGCTGCAATCTGCTGGGCTGCTTCGGTTGCGGCAATGCGCTCAATCTCGGCTCGCTCGGAGGCCAGCTGCTCGCGCAGGGCAACAGCCTGGGCAGCGCAACGGTTGAGCTCGGCAGAATCTGCCTGGGGCTCGGCGGACTCAATGCCGGAGATCTTGCCCTCGTCGAACCACAGGCGCAGGGCGCCGTCGGTGGCGGTAATCACCGCGGTAGCCTCGGTGTCCCAGGCGATGTGGGCACCGCGCAGACGGGCGTAGGAATCAACGGCCCGCTGCTGGTTGACGATGGTGTTGGACTTCAGGGTCTCAGCCATCACCCGACCCATACGGTTGACGGTGGGGGCCTCGAGCTCCAGGGCGTCGCCGTCCAGAAGAATCCAGGCGCGCACACCGGCACCGGCGCTCACCGGGTAGTGGGCGTAGAGGCCGGTCAGGGCTTTGGCCGCCAGGGTTAGACGGCGGGCCAGGCCGTCAGAGAGCACCAGCTCGTCGGTGGTGAGCTCAGCAATGCTGTGCTGCCCGCCCGACTCCCGCGCCTGAATCGCTGCAGAAACGACCGAATCGGGGAAGTGGCCCAGTTCCTGCCACGACCAAATCCAGGAACCGCGGTTCTCAGACTCGGTACCCAGCAGGTAGGGATTCAGCTGAACAGAGCTATCAGAATTCAGCGTAAAAGAGGGCGCTGAGAAGTCCACCGACCAGTCAGAACCATTGCTGATTTCGGCAAGCCGCGCCTGGTATTCAGTAGAGATGAAGATTGATTCGTCAATCAGATCCTGCAGTGATTTAGTCATGCTTTAAAGGCTAGCAATGATTGGGGCTAACTGCCTGTTCATTTCGCCCTCAACATGGAGGTTACACAGCCCACTTGGCAAATCCGCTTTGGAGGCCCAAGAGATAAATCACAGACCGCGCTCAAGGAAACTTGATTTAATGGATATATGACTGAAACAACCCGTTTTGCCCCGGAAGAACGCCCCGCCAAGATTCAAGAAGCGCTCAACGCTATCGGTAGTTGGTTGCTGGCGACCGTGCAGGCAGAACCCGGCTGGAACGAGCTGGTGCTCGATATCAAGCCGCTGACCGACTCGGTTTTTGTTCGCGTGGTTGAAAGCCGCGACGACCAAGACTACGTCGGTAGCGTTGGCCCCCTGAAGTCGACCTCCAAGGCGCTGCCGGAAATTCACAAGCTTCAGCAGGCGGCCTATGACGAGGTGGAGGGCACCTGGTTTACCGCAACCGTGGTGGTTGCCGCCAAGGACTGGCCCAACCCCCAGTACCAGATTGGCGCGGCCTATAACCGCCAGGAAGAACCCCAGGACTGGGAGGGTGAGGGGCGGTTGACCGCCCGCGAACTGCGCGCCCACCTGGCGGAGTTTCCCCGCGCCGAAGAGCGGATTCCCGACTGGGCGCGGCAGCGTCTTGAAGGACGCCGCACGGGCGGGTCGAGCGGGCGAGGTGAGGATGCCGAGGTGCCCAACCCCTACCTGGTGGTCGCCCTCGAAGCTATTGAGCCCGGCCGGCGGACTGACTCCGGGGTGGTCAATGTGCTCCGGGCCAGCCTGGGTGGAGAAATTCTCATGGACATCACCGGTTCAGAGCTGGTGGCTGAGGGGCAGAATCCGGCCGGGCCCCAATCCCGTATCGAGTATAAGACCCTGATTCTTTCCAACGGTATGCGGGCGGTGTGCGCCTTTTCCTCCTCGGAACACCTGCTCAATCACGCAGAAGCTACTAGCCCCGACGTGCAACCGCTGATGATGCGCGAGAACGCCACCAAGATTCTCATGGACTTTGTGCAGGATTCCTCTACCGACCTGCTGGTGATTGACCCCGGTACGGATCACGAGACTTTTATTGAGAAGCCGCAGGCAGGCTGGGTGCTCTCCACTCCCTTTAACGATTCCGCCAAGCGGGCACTAATGACAGGAGACATGCAGCTGCTGCTCTCCTCGCTGGCTGCCCCCGGCGCTTTTCTGCTCATGGGGGTTCGCCCCGGTACAGACACCCCCATTTTTGTACCTTCCACCGGTGACGAAGACCCAGATACCATGCTGGCCTTCACCTCTGCCGCCGAGGTGGCCGCGGTAGACCCCAGCCTCGAGGTGCGCTCAGCGCCCGCCCTGGAAGTCCTCAAGTTTGCCCAGCAGATGAATGCCACGGGAATCCGTATTAACGCGGCTAACCCCTCGGCAACCCTGCCTATTGAGCAGGTGAGGGAGCTGATTAGTTTGGTGGAGAATTCCCAGGCCTAAGAGAAGTACCGCCGGTTGGACCGGCGGTACTTCTTTTAAAGTTGGCTCAGAAGAGTAAATGGAGGGCCCGAGAGTGCCCCCGCCCAACCTCCCTTAGTGGGCGGGGCGCTCTCGGACGCTCCCTGAATATCTACTGCGCGGCGTTTACAGCCTCACGCACGCGGCGTCCCAGTTCCTCGTGAACCGAAGACCAGTAGCCGAAAGCGCGCTCGCGAATCTCAGCGGACTCCACAGCACCCACGTGGCCGGCGATGTTGTGCACCAGGCGCTCGCGGGCGGCGTCGTCCATAACATCGGTGTAGAGGGTGCGGGCCTGGCCGAAGTCATCGTCCTCGGCATGCAGGGTGGCGGCGGTACGTACCAGCTCACCGTCGGACTCCCAGTTGGCCTCGGTGGTGCGCTCGGGCTCCGCGTGGGGGCCACCGGCACCGTTGGGGGCGTAGGTGGGAACGTCGGGAGCGTTGAACTCGTGGCGCATAGCACCGTCGATGCTGTAGTTATTCACCGGAGCGTTCTTCGCCTGGTTGATGGGCAGCTGGGCGAAGTTAGCGCCGATGCGGTAACGGTGGGCATCGGGGTAGGAGAAGATGCGGCCCAGCAGCATCTTGTCAGGGGAGGGGCCAATGCCCGGAACGAAGTTCGCGGGGGAGTAGGCAGCCTGCTCCACCTCGGCAAAGAAGTTGTTGGGGTTCTCGTTCAGGGTCATCTTGCCCACCTTAATCAGGGGGTAGTCAGAGTGCGGCCAGACCTTGGTCAGGTCGAAGGGGTTGAAGCGGTAGGTCTTGGCATCCTCGTAGGGCATCACCTGTACGTAGAGGGTCCAGGAGGGGAAGTCACCCCTGGCAATTGCGTTGTGCAGATCTTCGCGGTGGTAGTCGGGGTCGCTACCTGCCAGACGCTCTGCTTCTTCGGCGGTCAGGTAGTCGTTACCCTGGTCGGTCTTGAAGTGATACTTGATCCAGAATCGCTCGCCCTCAGCGTTAATCCACTGGTAGGTATGGGAACCGAAACCATCCATCTGGCGGAAGCTTGCGGGAATACCGCGGTCGCCCATGAGCCAGGTGACCTGGTGGGCAGATTCGGTGCGCAGGCTCCAGAAGTCCCACTGCATATCGTGGGAGCGCAGACCGGTCTGGGGGTGGCGCTTCTGAGAGTGGATGAAATCGGGGAACTTAATGGTGTCTCGAATGAAGAAGACCGGGGTGTTGTTACCCACCAGGTCGTAGTTACCCTCGGTGGTGTAGAACTTAATGGCGAAGCCGCGGGGGTCGCGCCAGGTATCGGGCGAGCCCTGCTCGCCTGCCACGGTGGAGAAACGGATGGAAAGATCGGTTTTCACACCGGGCTGGAAAAGGGCAGCCTTGGTGTACTGGGAAACGTCTTCGGTGACTTCCAGGTAGCCGAAAGCGCCCGCACCCTTGGCGTGGACGACGCGCTCGGGAACGCGCTCGCGGTTGAACTGGGCCAGCTTCTCAACGGCGTAGACATCGTGGAGAACGATGGGGCCGTCAGCGCCGACGGTCAGCGAATCGTTATCTGAAGCAACGGGGGTACCGGTGGTTGTAGTGGTGAACTTTTCGGGATGAATAGGCTGGTGAGCAACCATTGTTTTTCCTATCTGTGAGTTGTAGCCGGGCTACGGACACCGTTGAGGCCTGGAGCTTCAACGGAAGTTTACGAGGCAACCTTGAAAACGTGCGGGTGTTCGGCCGCCGCTGCTGCCTGCTGGCGGGTGGCCAGCTCGTGTTCTTCGCTGGTCTGGCAGTCTGCGCAGATTCCCTGGTAAAGCACATCTGCTGAAAGCAACGCCATGCCGTGGAAGTTGTTGGGAACCAGGCAGGGAGCAGACCCCACAGCGCAGTCGACGTCCTCCACTTTTCCGCAGCGAATGCAGAAGGCGTGGTGGTGGTTATCGCCGATTCGGGTTTCGTAGAGGGCGGGGGTTCCCGGCGGCTCGAAGCGCCGGAGCAGGTCGATATCTACCAGGTCTGCAAGAATCACGTAAACGGACTGAACCGTGATGCTGGGTAATTCTTCACGCACCGCCTCCACAATGGCCTCGGCGGGGGAGTGCTGGTGCTTTTGGACTGCGGTAAGGACGGCGAGGCGTTGCTTGGTCACGCGCCGCCCCTTATTGCGCAGGGTGGAAGACCAGGTCTCTTTGAGAGCCTCGGGCGAAATATCTTGACCTACATACACGGTGTCACCTCCTTGAGGATTGGGTAGGGGTATTCTTCGTTGCTTTCCATTTTATTTTGACTTACTCAAAATAACAAGGGTCCCGGGGAGGTTTGGCGCTGGGGGAGGGAAGAAAATTTAAAAACTTTTGGCAGAGTGTTTCTGCTAGTCAAACGCTCTTTAAGGGGATTTGTGCGAAAAAATTAAAAATTTTTTTGGATTTTCGCGTCATGATTTTGCCCCGCTCCGCTCTTAATGGGTGACGGCGTAAAAACCGTTGCCCGCAAGCGGGAACCAAAGGCAGTCACCCAGGAATGCTCCTGATCGCGCCGGTGAAGATGCTGATGGTGAGCAGAGAAATCTGCGACAAGCTCGCGGGGGCTCTTGAACCGGTTGGGGAATCGGGGCAAGACATAACTAAATAGGGACGTAAGGGTTGAATGGGGAAGAATCCCTTACGCATCAATGCGAGGGTGAGTGTGACGTCGCAGGTCAATACTCTTAGGGACTCTGGCATTGCGGGGAAACTTAGAACCCGGGAAGTTCTTGGTTTCACCCCACCGGTCGTTGTTGACCGGATTATATAGATACGCACCTTCTCCGAGGTGGAGCCGGGGTACAGTCTGGTGCCCCGGCTTCATGCTCGTAGGTGATAAATCTTTCGACTAAATAGCCCAATTATGTCGTAGTATCTATATAAAGGGGAATTACCGCTTACCGGTGTACTCAGCGTGGAGTCCGGGCCGTTACTACTTGAAAATTTGTTCACTTATGAAACCACAGGAAGAAAGTCGGGGGCTGGAGCTAAGCTTCTCGGTTTTATGGAATTAGATTCGTCATGCAAACCCAACATTCGCTAGGTGGCGCAGAGATATCGGATGAGGCTCTGCTCGCGGCTGTGCGCGAGGGCGATATTGACCAGTTTGGTCAGCTCTATAAGCGCTATTACGGTATGGCGCGGGCTATTGCGTTTAAGCACACCTCTGATGCTTCTCGTGTAGATGATGTGGTCTCTGAATCTTTCGCCCGAATTCTTCAGGCGCTGAAAAACGGCAAGGGCCCCCACTCTTACATGGGCGGCTATCTCTCGACCACCATTGCCCACCTTGCCGGGGAATACGGAATGCTCTCGGCCAAGGAACTGCCCAGTGAGCAAGAGCATCTTGAGGCGATGGGCTCCCTTGACGATACTGTGCTGAAGCTCCACGAGTCCCACGAAGTGGTGACTGCCTTTACCTCCCTGCCTGAGCGGTGGCAGACCGTGCTGTGGATGACCGAGATTGAGTTGAAGAAGCCGCGCGAGGTTGCCACCGCTATGGCTCTGTCTCCCAATGCGGTATCAGCCCTGGCGGTTCGGGCAAAAGAATCTCTGCGCGAGGGCTTTCTGCGCGCCCACCAGAATTCACCGGCCACTGCCGAGTGCCACCGTTTTCATTCTTTTATTAGCCCCTACGTGCGAGGTTCGCTGAGCCAAAAGCGCTCTGACGCACTGCGTTCCCACATGGAAGAGTGTAAACACTGTACCGCTGAGTATCTTTCGCTGGTGGGCATTAATAAGTCCATGCGTAGCTGGGTTTTCCCGGTACTGGCGGGCTTGGGGCTGTGGACGACGGACGGCGCCACCCTGCTGACTGCCGCCGGCGTTTCGGCTAGCAGTGGAGCTTCGGCGGCCGCTACCGGTTCTACAGTGGGCCAGAACGGCTCTGCAGGTACGGCCGCGGGCGGGTCTTCTGCCGCCACGGCGTCGTCCTCGAACTTTTCTCTTCTCGCGCCCTCAACCTGGGGCATGGGCGCCCAGGTGATTGCGGGTGCGGCGGCAACGGCTGTTGCGGTGGTTGCCGTGGTGGGCGGCTCGATTCTTGCCGACAATAACCAGGAACCAGACCACGTCCAGGCAGACCCCCAGGGTTATGCCCAGGTAGAGGAGCAGCAGACCTCCCGCCTGGGGGAAGAGTTTAGCCCCTATACCGAGACTCCTACCTGGAATGCGCAGAATCCCTCATCTGCTGCACCTACCGCAGCGGGTTCTACCACGGCGGGTCGAGTTCCTGCCCCTGTTGCGGCCCCTTCTTCTGCCCGGATCGGTCGAGATACCGGCGGTTCTTCAGCCCTGGCTAACAGTGGCTTGGGAGCCTTTGGCGCGCCGGGTAGCGTGGACGGCTCGGTGGGGTCGTCTGAATCGACCGGCCTGTCCTCTAACACTGGTTCCCGGCTGCTGGCTGACGGAGCCCCCGGTGCAGGGAACGGTATGACGCCGCGTGCCCCTCTGAGTTTTGGAGCCTCCTCCCTGCCAACGGCCGGCCCTTCTCTGGGTGGCTCCGTCTCTGACGGCGCTGCGGGTGCCAGCTCTCCCTCGGCATCTGAACTGCCCCTAGAGCCCCAGCAGAATACTGCTACCCCCACCCCGGCAGAGGGTACCTCGCCCGAGGCTGAGACAGCACCGCCGGCGACTGGCCCCTATGCCGCTGACCCCACGCCCACGGCAGAGGCACCCGACGCTCCTGCAACTGAACCGACAGCGACCGATGGCGAGGAAGAATACCGGGCGGCAGAGCCTTCTGCCCCCGGAACTGACCCGGCAGCTGAGACCGGAGAGCCCGGCCCTGCTGAAAATGGGAACCCGACTCAACCCGCAGATCAGCCCAGCGAACCAGCTGCTGATACCGAAACTCCTGCTCCTGGATCCGGGGATCCTGCCGAGGGCGTAGAGCCCGGCTCTCCCGCTGAGGAACCTGGTTCTCCCGACGAAGAACCCGGTACTCAGCCCGGGGAGACACCCGGAGAAGTTACGCCAACGCCGTCCGACGACGCTATTCCCGAGCCCAAACCTACCTACTCTGCCCCCAAAATCGAGGCACCTGAAGGATCCAACGAGGAGGACTTCTGGCGGTGGTTTAGTTCTGTCAACTGGGCGGACTTTGGAAAGACCTCGGCTTTCGCCCCCAATAACAGTATGTACACCATCCTGTATGTCAACGATGAGGGCGAAAACAAGTGGGTCAATATGTACCTGCCCCGATCTTTTGTCGGTTCCCCCTATACCAAGGACGTTCTGACACAGATGTACGGCTGGCAACAGGTCGTTGACCTGCATCGGGCCTTCTTCTAGTGCCTCCCGTTCAGCTGAATTCCAGCCTCATGGAGTAAATATTTACTATGCATAGACACAACAACGGACTTAAAACCGCGTTGCTGATGGGCGGCATGGTGGGTGTTCTCCTGCTCATCGGTGCGGCAATTTCCGCGATGACCCGCAGTAGCGTCTTCATCTGGATTTTCGCCCTGATCGGGGTGGCAACAGTTGCCTACAGCTACTGGAATTCAGATAAGCTGGCAATCCGCTCGATGAACGCCTACCCGGTCACCCGCGAGCAGGTACCCGGCCTCTACAAGATTGTGGAGGAGCTCAGCGCCAAGGCGGGCAAGCCCATGCCCCGCCTCTATGTGGCGCCAACCATGACCCCCAACGCCTTTGCCACCGGACGAAACCCCGAGAACGCGGCGGTCTGCTGCACCGAGGGCATTCTTCAGCTTCTGAACGAACGCGAAATGCGCGGGGTGTTAGGGCACGAGCTCATGCACGTCTACAACCGCGATATTCTCACCAGCTCCATTGCCGCCGCTATGGCAACGGTGATTACCTCGGTGGCCCAGTACCTGAGCTTCGCCGGCATTTTCGGCGGGGGTAACCGCGACAACAACGGCGGTAACGTAATCGGTACCCTGGCGCTGGCCTTTCTCGCGCCCATCGCCACCTCGGTGATTCAAATGGCGATTAGCCGCACCCGCGAGTATGACGCCGATGAGGACGGCGCCGCGCTCACCGAAGACCCGCTGGCGCTGGCTTCTGCCCTCCACAAGCTGCACAACGGAATTAATACGGCCCCGCTCTACACCGAAGACCGCAAGGTGGCCTCTACCGCCTCCATGATGATTGCCAACCCCTTCCGCGGTGGCAACTTCAAGAACATGATGTCTACCCATCCGCCCATGGAGGACCGCATCGCCCGCCTGGAGAACCAGGCCCGCGCTATGGGTCAGTTCTAACGCTCTGTTAAAGCAGCTAAAGACAGCGCATGGGGAGTCATCACGCCGCGGGGAGCCGCGACGCGCCGTATGGACTGAAAAAACGCCCCAAGCCCTCTAGGGGCTTGCGGCGTTTTGAGGGAATCAGGCGCTAGCGACTCCCCGCGGCTGTTGCGTCAGTTGCTTTCCGCGCTCTGCTGTGGCTGAGGCGTCGTCCTAGCGGTAGTTCACGAACTGCAGATCTACCTCCAGGTCGGCTCCCTTCAGCAGGGCGATGACCTCCTGCAGGTCGTCGCGGGACTTGGAAGAGACGCGCAGCTCGTCGCCCTGGATAACAGCCTTGACTCCCTTGGGGCCTTCATCGCGGATGAGCTTGGTGATCTTCTTTGCCTGGTCTTGGGCAATGCCCTCCTTGATGGAGGACTCAATGCGGTATTCCTTGCCCGAGGCATAGGGCTCGCCTGAATCCAGCGATTTGAGGGAGATGCCGCGCTTGACCAGCTTGGACTGGAAAACATCGAGCACGGCCAGGGCGCGTTCCTCGGAATTTGCCTTAATGAGAATCTTCTCGCCGGAAAAGTCGATGTCGGCACCCACACCGCGGAAATCGTAGCGCTGCGCTACCTCTTTCGAGGCCTGGTTTAGCGCGTTGGAAACTTCCTGCTTGTCTACCTTAGATACAACATCGAATGATGATTCGCTGGCCATGGTTTCTCCTTCTACTCAAGGGTTTTCACTTTCCACCGTACATGCTTCACCGCGGGGTTGGAGTTAATCATAAACGTTACAGACTCGTGACCTAATTCTCAGCTGAATTTAATGTTGGGCAGGAACAATGGTGTTTATGAAGAAGAATAAGCAAGCCCTGCGTGAGATTCTGTCGGCTGAAGATGCCGAGCTACTGCTGGCGCTGGGCGATTCTATCTACCTGCCAGAATTGAAAGATCGCTTCCAGGGCGTTTTTGAAGACATCGTGCGTGAAATTCGCGGTGGCATGTGTACTGTCGACCAGGGGTATGCCTACCTGGAGCACTTCGAAATGCGTTTGCGGGTAGAGCAGGCCCGTATTGAAGAATCAACCCCGATCGGGGCTTAAAAGTTGCCTTTGTCACAAAACTGAGTTTTGATTTTACTTTGGCTGAAAATCTCCGGTAGTGTAGTCACGTTCGCTCATGCGAATGGACAACCAAATATTTGGTTGCGGCAGATTACCCGAGCGGCCAAAGGGGGCTGACTGTAAATCAGCTGGCACTGCCTACGGGGGTTCGAATCCCTCATCTGCCACCCACTAAGAATCCCGGTTTGGAAATATCCAAACCGGGATTTTTGTTATGCCCTGAGTACGGTGCCAACCACCGCGTAAGCGGGCCAGATTCATTGAGAGAGAAATTAGGTTGGCAGTGACTAGGAAGAAAGGTAGTGTAAACAGCATGGCTACACAAGAAATTACTCAGGAAAACCTCACTCAGACCGTTGAGAACAGCGACATTCTGTTCTTGGACTTCTGGGCTGACTGGTGCGGCCCCTGTAAGCAGTTCGCTCCCGTTTTTGAGGAAGCATCTGAGCAGCACTCCGACATTACCTTCGGCAAGGTAGATACCGAGGATCAGCAGGAGCTGGCAGCGGCTGCGGGTATTTCTTCTATCCCCACCCTGATGGCTTTCCGCGAGGGCATTCTGGTCTTCTCTCAGCCCGGTGCACTCAACGGTAACCAGTTTGACCAGGTGATTCAGGCTGTTCGCGACCTCGACATGGACGAGGTGCGTCAGCAGGTTGCTGAGGCAGAGGCTGCCGAGGCTAACAAGCAAGCATAATAGGTTTTAGTAGAGGGGCGTCTTCCGGTCAGGAAGACGCCCTTTTTCTTGTGATTGTGGGAAGAAAAGTGTGCTCCCTGGGCTTGTCATCCGCGATAGCGGCAGAAAAGCGCCTCTTCTAACATGCTGGGTGTTTTTCAAGAATAGGCAAGCGCACTGAGTCGCCGCTTAGATTACAGACGCCGCTTCAACGACGTTTCGCCGGTAACGAACCGGCGAAACGTCGTTGAAACGGCGACTCGACGAGCACAGGGGCAACTGCACGGTCTGCCATAATCGCCGAGTGGCCATTTTTATACCGTTTTTCTCCGATTTTCGGTATAAAAATGGCCTCTCGGGAAAGCTCAGCGATGACAAGGTATAGGTTTCTTCTTGCCGGGCTATCTAGGGTACAAGTGAAGTCCCCGAGTACAAGTATTGTCTTGTACCTGGGGACTTCACGTGTACCTTTGGCCTCTTCACGGGAATTTGCTTGTACCTGAGGTCTACTAACAGGAATCTATGTGTACCGAGAGCTTGTTTCAGCTCAAAATTCACGACTGGTCCATATTGCAGGTGCTGGAGTTTTGGGTGGGGGAGGACTGGGGTTAGCTTCTGGGGCTAAGTTGTGGGGCTGGTTGCCTGGTGGTTGTTGATGCGGGGCGGGACATACTTTTCTGCCTATAGCCCTTTTCTTCTTCCCTGATCCTGACACCCCCGGGAGCAGGGGGCGGGCTAGTGGTGCCGGTGGTCCTGCGGTGCCAGCCGGGCCCCGTGCTTGGGGGCCTCAATCCGGGCGGCCTTAATCAGGGCGACCACCCGGTTGCGGTGCCCGGTGAAGGGGGCCAGCAGCTGAAGCATACGGGCGTCGTCCGCGCGCTTTTGCTCAAAAGCCCAGCCCACGTGCTTGGCCAGGTGGTAGTCGCCCACGCTCACGGCGTCGGGGTGGCCGTGGGTTCTCTGCAGGATTTCGGCGATGGTCCAGGGGCCAATACCCGAAATCGAGTGCAGGGCGGTGGAGAGCTCCGCGGCGCTGCGGGTCTGCGCGATTTTCTCGAGGGAGTCTGCGCGGCGGGCGTATTCGAGGACGGCGCGTGAGCGGGCGGAATCGTAGCCGGCCCGGTGCCAAATCCAGCTGGGAACTTCGAGAAAAGACGCTGTGACGGGAAAAAAGAGCATACCGCGGGGCTGGTCGGCCAGACCCGTATTCGGCAGGGGCTCTGCGATGCGGCGCAGGACGGCGCGAAGTCCGCCCATTGCCTCAATTCCGGTGACCCGCTGTTCGGTGATGGCCGAGATAGCGTGCCAGGTGAGCTGGCCGGTGGCTCCCAGGCGCAGACCGGGGTGCTCGCGGTGGGCCAGCTGAAGCTGCTCGGGGAGGTGGGCGTAGGCGGGGGAGCCCAGAAAATCTGACCAGTCATCGCGGGCGCCCACCCAGGCATCGAGGTCAGCGCTCAGTGCCTCGATAGCCGCCAGTCCAGCGGCAGAGCGCTCTGCCCACAGCCGTACATGAATGGGAGCCAGATAGCGTTCGGCGGTAGGAGCAGCCCGGCGGGTTTCCTGCTCGAAGCGCAGGACGACGGGCGTGGAACCCACTCGAGCGCTCGTCCAGAAAGAAGGAGCTCCACCGGCACCTGCCCGCGCCACCGGGTCTTGATTACCCCTGCTCCAGGGCGCCACAACAGAGCCCAGACTAACGGGAAAGGGCGGGGTAACGGTGACGGTGGCTGAATACACGACCTCATTTTCTCACTCCAGCCCGGTGTGCGCTGAATCCGGGCAGGCTGTACCCTTGAAATTTGAAGAGCACCTAAACCAAGGGGAAAACTCGTGCAGCAAATCAAAAGCAAAACCCGGCAGCTGGGGCTTCCTGCCCTGCTGGCGCTGGCGAGCTTTGCGCTCTACAGCGTGTTTTCCTTCTTCCAGTACAGACATTTTGTCACCCCCTCCTGGGACCTGGGTATTTTTACCCAGCTGGCCCAGGACTACGCCAGGTTCCAGCTACCGCCGATCGTTGAAATTAAGGGGGCGGGCTTCAACCTCTGGGGCGACCATTTTCACCCCATCCTGGTTCTGCTGGGGCCCATCTACTGGCTCTTCCCCTCACCGCTGACCCTGCTTCTGGTGCAGAACGCCCTGGTTGCGGTTTCTGTCTTTATCATGACGGCGGTTGCCCAGCGGGTTCTGGGGCGGGGGGTTGCTGCCCTGCTGGGGCTGGCCTATGCCCTGAGTTTCGGGGTTCAAAATGCCGTTTACGTTCAGTTCCACGAAGTAGCTTTTGCTCTGCCTTTTCTTGCTGCTTCGCTGGGGCACCTGGTGTTGGCCAGGGCACAGGGGCAAGCCGCAAACCACCTGAAAAAGGCTGTCTGGTGGGCTATGCCCCTTGCCTTTGTCAAAGAGGATTTGGGCGTGACCGCCGCCCTGGTTGGCATTGCGGTGATTCTTCGCTCGGGCTGGCTCAGGCAGGCAGTCGATCTTCTCTTTCCCTCCGCCTCCAGCATCTCAGCGGAGGATGAAAAATTCTCTTCCCGCTTGCTCAGCACAGCCCGATCGTGGGTGCGCACCCCCGCTGTGCTTGAGGCGAGTTTCCTGGTGCTCTGGGGCTTTGGCTGGTCTCTGCTGGCCATGAAGTTCATTCTCCCTTTCTTCAACACCTCTGGGGTCTTCGACTACGCAGACCGCGTAGATTTAGCGGGAGCTCTGGGAGACCCCCTGCAGGGGCTGGGTCAAATGTTCTACCCCTGGCAGAAGGCCCAGAGCCTGGGTCTTCTTCTGCTGGTGGGAGTTGCCATCTGGGTCTTCTCGCCCCTGGCCCTGGTGGCTCTGCCCACCCTCGCCTGGCGCTTTCTCTCCACCAACGAGGGCTACTGGGACTCCACCTGGCACTACTCCCTGGTGCTGATGCCGGTGGTGTTCCTGGCGCTGGCCGACTCCCTGGCCGGGTTCAAGCGGCCGGCCTGGCGCGCTTGTGCCCCCACCGTTTTCTCAGCGGTGGCGCTGGTGGTTGCCCTGGTTCTTACCCCCGGCCTGCCGCTGGCCCGCCTCGCCGACCCCGCTTTCGCCACCGCCGCGGCGTCGTCCTCCGATCAAGAAAAACAGCGGGTCATCGACTCCATTCCCGCAGGCACCGTCGTGGCCGCAGACCTCTCGGTACTGACCTACCTCATACCCGACCACACCGTCTACTGGATTGGCCATGAGGGGGAGCCGGCGCCAGATTACGTGGTGATTGACTCGCTGGGAACCGCCTGGGGCGGCAACCCGCCAGCAGACCCGGTTGCCTACGCCCAGCAGCGCTACGGGCAGGTCTACGAGCTCGAGCGGCAGGTGGGCAGCATCTCGGTGGTCAAGAAGAGCAGCTAAAAGTGTGTTGTACCCTTTATCACCAGCTCCACCTTTTTCTCCTGCCCTGCTGTAAGGTTGAACCTGTACACACCGGATAACCCCGATGACCCGCGCCAACCGACTGAAAACACAGCGCACGAGCAGCCTCAGATAGGTTGCTCGAAAACGGTTAGAAGATGACAGCTCGCCCAAGAGTGCATCAACGCTCATAGACTCCCTCAGACACAGGGAAGAGAAGCGTTCAGAAAGACTCACGAAATTTTCGTGCATCATTGCGCCCATGAACAGATTCACTGACTGAGTGGAAGACTGGTTTTGCGAGCATATTGAAGGGGGAAACCGGTACAGCACCTCTGCCGGGTGCTGCCGTTCCCACTCGATTGAGGAAAATTGACTAAAGAAAACTCTGTGTCCGTAGCAGAACCGGCTTTCATTGAGCCCACTCTCGATAATGTAGAGAACAAAACCGAAGAAAAAGGCGTGAAATTCGCTGATCTTGGCCTGGACCCCCGCGTTCTGGCAGCCGTTGAAGAGGTCGGCTATGAAACCCCTTCTCCCATTCAGGAACAGACTATTCCGCTGCTGCTCGAGGGCAAGGACGTCATGGGTCTGGCCCAGACCGGTACCGGTAAAACCGCAGCCTTTGCCCTGCCCGCCCTGTCTCGCCTGGCTGAGCTGGCAGATGTCAACGGCCCCTCCAAGGATGTTCAGGTTCTGGTGCTGGCCCCCACCCGCGAGCTGGCACTTCAGGTAGCCGAGGCCTTTGGTTCCTACACCACCCAGCTTGAGGGCTTTACCGTGCTGCCCATCTACGGCGGCTCCCCCTACGGCCCCCAGCTCAACGGCCTGCGCCGCGGTGCCCAGATTGTAGTGGGTACCCCCGGCCGCGTGATTGACCACCTGAACAAGGGCTCCCTGGACCTTTCCAACCTGCAGTACCTGGTGCTCGATGAAGCAGACGAAATGCTGCGCATGGGCTTCCAGGAGGCCGTGGAGGAAATCTTCGAGAAGACCCCCGAAGAGAAGCAGGTTGCCCTCTTCTCGGCAACCATGCCCAAGTCAATCCGCAAGATTGCAGACCAGTACCTCAACGATCCCAGCGAGGTTCGGGTTAAGGCTAAGACCACCACCTCGGCCAACATCAAGCAGCGCTACATGCAGGTGATGCACTCCCATAAGCTCGAGGCGATGACCCGCGTGCTTGAGGTGGGGGACTATGACGGCGTGATCGCCTTCGTGCGCACCAAGAAGGAAACCGAGGAACTGGCCGATAAGCTCAAGGCCCGCGGCTACCAGGCGGCAGCGATTAACGGCGACATTCCGCAGAACCTGCGCGAGCGTACCGTTGACTCCCTGCGCGACGGTCGTATTGATATTCTGATTGCCACCGACGTTGCCGCTCGCGGTCTTGACGTTGAGCGTATTTCCCTGGTGGTTAACTACGACATTCCTCACGACACCGAGTCTTACGTGCACCGCATTGGCCGTACCGGCCGTGCTGGCCGCGACGGTGAGGCTATCCTCTTCATGACTCCCCGTGAGAAGTACATGCTGCGCCAGATTGAGAAGGCAACCCGCCAGAAGGTTGAGCTCATGCACATGCCTTCTGTCGATGACGTCAACGAGAACCGCAAGACTCGTTTTGCCCAGCAGATTACCGACACCATTGAGACCGAAGATCTTTCGATCTTCCGCGAGATTATCACCGCCTACGAGAATGAAAACGACGTAGACGCGCTAGAGATCGCAGCCGCTATCGCTGTGATCGCCCAGCAGGGTCGCCCCTTCTTTGCCGAAGAGACGATTCCCGCTAAGGGCCGCGGCCGCGACCGTTTCGAGGACGACGACCGCGGTGGCGAGCGCCGCGAGCGTAAGGGCCGCCGCTCTGAAGAGGGCATGGTGGACTACAAGCTGCAGGTGGGCCACGTGAACCGCGTGAACCCCGGCATGATTGTGGGTGCCCTGACCAACGAGGGCGGTATCAAGGGTAACCAGGTTGGTTCCATTGATATCCGTAAGCACTTCACCATCGTGGGTCTGCCCGAGGATCTTCCGCGGGACTTCTTTGACCGCCTGGAGAACACCGAGCTCAACGGTCAGCCGCTGGACATTACCAAGGACGACGGCCCCAAGAAAGGCGGCCGTGGTTTCGGCGGAGGCCGCAAGTTCGACCGCGATGATCGCCGGGGAGGCCGCGGCTTTGGTGGCCGTAAGTTCGACCGGGACGACCGTCGCGGTGGCTTCGGCGGCGGCTTCAAGAAAGACCGTAAGGGTGGCAAGAAGTTCTAACTTCTTCCCCCTAATTTAGGGTGGTGCAGAACACGCCAAAAAGCACAAATTCAATTTGCACTACCCGCAGAGAATCGGTAGAGTATTCTCTGTTGCCCCGATAGCTCAGTGGTAGAGCGCCATCTTGGTAAGATGGAGGTCCCGGGATCGATTCCCGGTCGGGGCTCTCGTATGAGCCCATACAGTTCATACATGGCGGTGTAGCTCAGCTGGTTAGAGCGCACGACTCATAATCGTGAGGTCGACGGATCGAGCCCGTCCACCGCTACGCCCCGATAGCTCAGTGGTAGAGCGCCATCTTGGTAAGATGGAGGTCCCGGGATCGATTCCCGGTCGGGGCTCAGACAAACCTGTCAAGCAGATTGCTTGACAGGTTTTTTCTTTGCCTAGAGAACCTTCACCACCGCGTCGATGGTCTGGTAGACACCCAGCGCCACGAAAAGCACAGCGCAGACTGCCAGGGTGATGTTGGTGAACCAACCGTTGCGCCACTGATCGGGAACCCGCCGGGTATTGAGAATCCAGAGCAGGGTTACAGCGAGGAAGGGCATAAAGAGGGCTCCCAAAACGCCGTAGAGCAGAATCAGGAAAATCGGGCGGTCAAGGAAGAAGAGGAGCATGGGCGGAAAAGTAATCCACAGCAGGTAGAACTTGAAGTACTTACCGCCGGTCATGGTATCGGGGTGACCGGTGGGCTTGTTGCGCATGTTGCCCCAGAAGTCGGCAAACATGAGGGAAACGCCAGACCACACGCCAATAATGGATGAGAAAGAAGCAGCCCAGAAACCGACAAGAAAGAGGTTGCCAATCACGGTACCGTAGCGGCCCTTCAGCACGTCTGCCAGGTCAAGTAGACCCTTGTCGCCGGTGGAGACAGCAACTCCGGCGGAGTAGAGAACCTCCACGCCCAGCACGAGGGTTGACGCCACGAAGATACCGGAAATCAGGTAGGCAACCGTGTTATCCAGCTGCATCACCCGCATGAAGCGAGGGGAGCCCCACCCTTTTTCCCTCAGCCAGTAGCCGTAGGCGGCCAGGGTAATGGTGCCGCCCACCGAGCCTGCCAAGGCGAGGGTGTAGGTAACACCACCGGAGGGAATCATGGGAATAAGCCCCTTAAGCAGGGCGGGAACATTGGGCAGGGTCAGCAGGGCTAGGCCCACAATGAGAATGAACATCAGGCCCACCAGAACCGCGGTGATTTTTTCAATGGCCTGGTACTTACCCAGCCAGACCATGCCGAAGCCAATCAGACCCATGATGATAGCCCAGCCCCAGAGCGGTAGAAAGGGAAAGAGAACCGCCAGCGGCATGGCGGCTGAACTCATGGCGGTGGCGCCGTAGACAAAGCCCCAAATGAGAATGTAGGGGCCGAAGTAGACAGAGGTCCAGCGACCCAGGGTGCGCCAGCCCTCAAACATGGTGCGGCCGGTGGCCAGGCTGTAGCGGCCAGCTCCTTCAACCAGCACAATTTTCATAATCACGCCCACCACGATTGCCCACATCAGGGCGTAGCCGTAGCGGGAGCCCGCTACCAGGGTCGCCACCAGGTCGGCTGCGCCGATGCCGGTGGCAGCCACCACCAGACCCGGCCCAATGATCTTGTATTTTTGGGCGCGGTCCACCGGTTCATTGGGGTCTACCAGGTGGGTCAGGAATTTTTCATGCTTGTTCATGGGTACTCCCTGTTCGTAAGAAACAATCGACAACCAGTGTTACACGTCACCTGTCACACGCGGGTAAAATTATGCCGTTTCCCTAAACCCGATAGACTAAAACCATGTCTGAAACTAAAGGTATTAACCCCGAGATTGTGGGCAGGGTTTATCCCGCCCGCGAGGTATTTCAGGTGGGCCGCGAGCACATTCGCGACTTCGCCCGCGCCGTCAAGGCTGAGAACGCCCTGCACTTTGATGTTGAAGCTGCCCAGCAGGCAGGATATGCCGATCTGGTTGCTCCGCCGACCTTCGCTATCATCCTGGCGCAGAAGGCAGACGCCGCGCTGATTCAAGACCCGGGCGCGGGCATCGACTTCTCACGCGTCGTCCACGCTGATCAGCGGTTCACCCACCACCGGCCGATTGTGGCCGGCGATGAGCTGAGCACCGAGGTACACGTCGATAAGCTGCGCGCTATGGGCGCCGGCGCTATGCTGACCACCCGCGAGGAGATTAAGGACGCCGCTGGGCAGCCCGTGGCGACCTGTGTTTCGTCTTTGCTGGTGCGAGGGGAGAGCTAAGAACCATGAAGGTACAGTTTGAAAATCTTGAAAAGGGCGAGGAAATCGGTAGCCGAGACATCTCGGTAACTCGCGCTGACTTGGTGCGCTACGCCGGGGCCTCCGGTGACTTTAACCCGATTCACTGGAACGAGCGCTTTGCCACCGAGGTGGGCCTGCCCGGTGTGATTGCCCACGGCATGTTTACCATGGGAGCGGCTGTACAGCTGGTGACCGACTGGGTGGGTGATCCTGGCGCTATTATGGACTACCAGACCCGTTTCACCAAGCCGGTGCCGGTGCCCGATGCTCAGGGCGCCGAGAACCCGGCCACCGGCGGCAACGTAATTTCCGTAAGCGGTACGATTGGTGCCCTGGATGAAGAAGCCCGCACCGCCCGGGTTGATCTGACGGTTTCAGCCCCCGATACCGAGGGCAAAGAGCAGAAGGTGCTGGGCAAGGCCCAGGCCCTGGTGCAGCTCTAGCCACCGCCCTCGCGGGAAAATTTGAATAAATCCCATATTTCTGTGGAAGGTTCCTCCCTCTGTGGTTTCATCCGCCGCTCTCACCAAAACTGAGATTAACCGCTGGTACCGCGCCGTCCTGGCTATCTTTTTCGCCTCCGGGCTACTGACCGCCTCGCTTCTGGCCCGACTACCCGACGTCGCTACCGGTCTGAACCTCAGCCCCGGCCCCATGGGCGCCCTGCTACTGGGCATGACTCTAGGCTCCTTCTGCGCGGTGACCGTCTCGGGCATCCTGGTTTCAAAGCTGGGCTCCCGTACCTGCCTGGTGCTCGGCTACCTGGTTGCCTGCTGCGGTATCTCCCTGGTGGGCCTTGCCGTACATCTGAGCACGGTGGCGCTGGCTGTGGTGGGCCTGGTGATGCAGGGGCTGGGGACGGCGGTCTCCAACGTCGCTGCCAACGTGCAGGGCGTTTCCGCCGAGCGCGCCCTGGGCCGCTTCGTCACCCCCATCATGCACGGCTTCTTCTCTATCGGAACCGTGCTGGGTGCCGGAGTGGGCTCCCTGGATACCAAGCTGGGCGTGCCCTTCCTCTGGCACATGCTCTATTTCGCCGTCGTCATTCTCGCCATCGTTCTCTTCAGCCTCACCCGCTGCCACAGCGAGAACTACGGGCAGGACGACACTCAGGCGCTCGCCGCCGTGGGAAACTACCGGGTACGCGATGCCTGGCGCGATAAGCACACCATTTTGATTGGGCTTTTTGTGCTGGGCATGGCGCTGGCTGAGGGCTCGGCCAACGACTGGGTGGCGCTGGCCCTGACCGATGACTACGGAACCAACAAAACCGTAGGCTCCCTGGGCTACACCATGTTTGTGGTGGCGATGATGACCGGCAGGCTCTCCGGCACCTGGTTCCTGAACCGCTTTGGCAGGGTGAAGGTGCTGAGAGTTACCTGTTCGCTGGCGATTCTGGGGCTGGCAATCTTTATTTTTTCGCCCAGCCTGCCGCTGGGTTTTGTGGGTCTCTTTATCTGGGGCGTGGGCGCCTCTCTGGGCTTTCCCACCGGTATGTCGGCAGCCTCAGACGACCCTCTCAAATCAGCGGTGCGGGTTTCGGTGGTCTCCACCATCGGCTACGGCGCTTTCTTGGGCGGGCCGCCCATTCTCGGTCTGCTGGGCGAGCACTTTGGTATTCGTAACGGTCTGCTGGCGGTGCTCATTTTTGTGGCGCTCTCGCTCTATCTCACCCGCTATCTTGAGCCGGAGAAGGGCACCAGGGAGCACGGTGCCATTTACACCGAGACCATACCCACTATTTATCCGCACACCGGTGAAATAACAATCGTGCCTGAGCCTCAGAGCTCCTCGGCCGAAGCCGAAAAACCAAAAAGGGTAGACTAGAGACCGTGACTGAGAAGCTTTTATCTGAACTGACCACTGCCGCTGTGGGCGGCCCCGCGCGCAAGTACGTGCGGGCCGAGACCGAGCAGGAGATTATGGACGCCGTCGCAGCGGCTGACGCTGCCGGCGAGAAGGTGCTGATTGTGGGCGGCGGATCCAATATCCTGGTGGCCGACTCGGGCTTTGAGGGCACCGTGGTTCACATTGCCTCCACCGGCATTGAGAAGCTGGATATTCCCGCCTGCGGTGGCGCTAACGTGCGGGTGGCAGCCGGCCATAACTGGGATGACTTCGTTGAATACGCTATCTCTCAGGAGTGGGTGGGCATCGAGGCTCTCTCGGGTATTCCCGGCGTGGTGGGCGCTACTCCCGTGCAGAACGTGGGGGCCTACGGCTGCGAGGTAGCACAGACTATCTCTCAGGTGCGAACCTACGACCGCGAAACAGGCCAGCGCAAGACTTTCGCCCTGGCCGACCTCAAATTCTCCTACCGAGATTCTATTCTTAAGCAGTCCATGGTCAACGGTTCTCCCCGCTACGTGGTGCTCTCAGTTGACTTCCAGTTCACGCTGGGCAACCTCTCGGCGCCGATTCGCTATGCTGAGCTGGCCCGCCAGCTGGGTGTAGAGGTGGGCGACCGCGCTGATTCCGCCACGGTTCGTGAAACCGTGCTGCGCCTGCGCGCCGGCAAGGGCATGGTGCTTGACTCCGCCGATCGCGATACTTTCTCCACCGGCTCCTTCTTCACCAACCCGATTGTGGACGATGCCCTGCTGGCTTCCCTGCCCGACGAAGCCCCGCGCTACCCGGTCACCGATGCCACCAGCGGGGCCGTGATGGAGGGCAAGACCAAGCTCTCCGCTGCCTGGCTAATTCAACATGCTGGCTTCGATAAGGGCTTTGGCCTTGAGGGTGACTCAGCGGCGATTGCCGGTGGCCGGGCTTCCCTCTCCACCAAGCACACCCTGGCAATTACTAACCGCGGTGGGGCAAGCTGTGCCGACCTGCTGGCCATTGCCCGCACCGTGCGAGACGGAGTTTTGCAAGCCTTCGGCGTAAAGCTGGTGCCTGAACCCGTGATCGTGGGCGAAAGTCTCTAAAATAATCGGTAATGAGAGCCTAGGGGAGGGGAAACCGTGGCGATTCACCACGAGATTGCCGATAGCGAGTCGGGCCCCATCCACCGCGCCATGGAACGCTTTCGGGGCTTCATGGGCAGGCACTACCTTCTGCGGCTCATCTACCGCAGCGTCGTCATTACCCTGGGTCTCATCTTTATTTTGGCGGGCATTATCATGCTTGTTACCCCGGGCCCGGGCTGGCTCTTTATCTTTCTGGGCATGGGTCTGTGGGGCACAGAATTTCACTGGGCCCACAGGCTCAATGTCTGGGCCAAAGCCAAGGTGCTGGCCTTTTTCCACGCGGCGGAGGCCCGCCGTTACAAGCGCCGTCTAGCCAAACGCAACGCCCTCTGGCAGCAGCGGGGCAACACTAACCACTATTGCCCCACCGGCTGCCACTACCACTAATCCAAGCCCAACTCGTGCTGGCAGAGCGCTAAAATAGCGTCGTCCTCAAGCCCTAACTTCCGCATGGAAGAAATGTAACGGCTGGTCAGTTCGTGGGTTTTCTGCGCGGTTGTATCAACCGCCGTGATAAAGCTACCTGCCCGCCCGTGCGTCTCAATGGCGCCTGCGGCCTCTAACTCTTTATAAGCTTTGGCCACGGTGTTGACCGCCAGGCCCAGCTCGGTGGCCAGAGACCTCATGGGCGGCAGCCGATCACCGGCAACCAGGGCACCGGAGGCCCGCAGACCAATAATGGCGCGGCGCAACTGGGCATAGGGAGGCACGTCAGAGTCTTTGTCTACCCTGAGGTTAAGGCCGGAAATCCCGGCGGATACGGGTTGGGCAGATAGCTGATCAGACATAAGAACCTCGCGCAGAGATTAGAGGGTACCGGTCGCAATCTTAAGCATACGACGAATCGGCTCTGCTGCACCCCACAAAAGCTGGTCGCCCACGGTAAATGCCGAGATGTACTCGGGGCCCATGGCCAGCTTGCGGATACGGCCCACCGGGATAGTCAGCGAGCCGGACGCCGCCACGGGGGTGAGGTCTCGCATGGAGGCCTCGCGCTCGTTGGGTACGACCTTCGACCACTCGTTGTCCTCATCGATAATCTTCTCGATTTCTTCAACGGTGAGGTCTTCTTTGAGCTTCAGGGTCAGCGCCTGCGAGTGGGAGCGCATGGTGGCAATGCGAACGCACAGACCGTCGAGAATCACGCGGTCATCGCCTTCGAGGCCAAGAATCTTGTTGGACTCTGCATCGGCCTTCCACTCTTCCTTGGACTGGCCGTTGCCAAGATCCTTGTCGATCCAGGGGATTAGCGAACCAGCCAGGGGCACCTCAAACTGTTCGGTATCGAGTTCGCCCGAGCGCTGCTTCTCTAGCACCTTGCGGTCGATTTCTAGAATGGCAGAGGCGGGGTCAGCCAGCTCGGTCTGCACAGAACCGTTGATATCGCCAAACTGCTTGAGCACCTCGCGCATGTGGCGGGCGCCGCCACCGGAGGCTGCCTGGTAGGTCATGGAAGTTCCCCACTCCACCAGGCCCTGCTTCCAGAGGCCGCCCAGGCCCATGAGCAGGCAGGAGACGGTGCAGTTACCGCCGATAAAGTCTTGCACGCCAGATTCCAGGCCGCGGTCAATGACGTCGCGGTTGATGGGATCGAGCACAATCACCGAGTCGTCCTTCATGCGCAGGGTTGAGGCGGCGTCAATCCAGAGCCCCTTCCAGCCGGCATCGTGGAGCTGCTTGCGCACGGCGGTGGTGTAGTCGCCGCCCTGGGTGGTCACAATAATGGGTAGCTTGGCTAGCTCCTCAATATCGTAGGCGTCTTTTAGGGTTGATTCCTCCAGCACACCGTTGAAGGTGGGGGCGGGCTTGCCAGCCGCCGAGGTGGAGAAAAAGACGGGCTTAATGCCCTCGAAGTCGTTTTCTTCGAGCATGCGGTTCATGAGCACGGAGCCCACCATGCCGCGGTATCCTACAAAACCTACTGAGTCGCCGGGAGTAAAAGTCATGACCCCAGTCTAACCTTTTATCGAGCTGGGAAGATAGGCGCTTTTCTTATGCTGAAATGAAAGCTTAACCTCCCTCCCGCGAGGGGTCACATATCGTTCAAAAAATAGCTAATTTGGGGTGTTTTTTGAACGATAT
This sequence comes from Rothia aerolata, assembly GCF_014635585.1. GTDB lineage: Bacteria > Actinomycetota > Actinomycetes > Actinomycetales > Micrococcaceae > Rothia > Rothia aerolata. The sequence goes on along the minus strand of NZ_BMDC01000001.1, from coordinate 1,063,012 downwards.
GTGACCCCTCGCGGAGAGAAGGAGGGGAGTTATCCACAGATTTTAAAAACTACTGTTGAATTCAACATCTAAATGCAAAAATTTAGCTATGAATCACATCTATCCATCTGTGTTTACAACAAATGAAGCAAAAATACATGGAGTATCAGCTTCTGCTCTCTATAGAGCCAGCAACGTTCTGAGCCATTCAAGGAACATAAAACCTCTGGTCAGCCGGAGTATCTTGAACTTGCTCGCAAAATCTGCGAAATTTCACCCCATGCTGTGCTCTCTCACTTCACGGCTGCCGAGATTCACATGCTGAGATTGCCACACTGGTGGTTTAGACAACCTGCGGATGAACGGAAAATCTATTTGCTCAATGACGGCGATTTTCGGGCTGTGCGTCGGAAAGAAGTTCAAGCTTTTCGCACTAAAAATCTGCGGGATGATGAAAAGGTGATGTGGAAAGGGGTTCTTATAACCTCGGTGGAACGCACTGTCTTCGATCTTTCTCACGAGCTGTCTCCCTACCAGTTAGTTCAGCTGATAGACGGAGCTATCAATGCTCACGGAGGCTACAGAACCATTGAACCGCTCACTTCTATTGACAAGCTTTTTGCCCTCTGCCGAAACCACCGCGGGGAACGCGGCGTCAAGAAACTGAAGCTCTGTCTCCAACGAGCGCGGGTCGGTTCAGACTCCGCGCAGGAAACTCTTTTGCGTTTGCTGCTTGAGGATCACGGTGTAAAAGATTTGGCGCTCAACAAAGCTGTTTATGGTGAGCATGGCGAGCTACTCTTTCAAGCTGATCTTGCTGTAGAGAAAGAGCGAATCAGTATTCAGTACGAGGGAGAGCACCATAGCGGAGTCGAACAAATGCAGAAAGATATTCATCGTCAGAGGAGAACAGAGTCTATGGGGTGGAAAGAAGTCCGTATCGTTTCCAAGGATCTCTACCAGTCCGAGTTCGACCATGAGGTGAAAGATTGGGTGCCGCGAGCGGTGCTTTTGGTGCGGAGAGCCTTTAACCAAGCCCGAGGGGTCACATATCATTCAAAAAACACCCCAAATTAGCTATTTTTTGAACGATATGTGACCCCTCGCGTGAGAGGTGGGGTCTAGCGGGTCCAGGTCTCGAAGCGGTAGCCCAGGGGTAGTTTCTCACCGCCGGTCATCGGCTGAATCCAGCCCTTCTCGCTCGTTTCCCAGGACGACGCTTCGGCCAGCTTCCAGCGGGTATCGAGTTCCGGGGCGGTTGCGGCGCCGTCGGCGGCCTCTGAAAAGAGGGTCCGTTCCACCAGACTGACTCGCCCGCCGGCAACATAGGGGAGGTCGGTGCGGGGCAGTATTGCTTCAAAGAGCTGGCCGCCTCCGATCAGCCAGACCTTCTCGCCGGACTCAGACTCTGCCCGCGCCAGGGCCGCCTCGAAAGAACTCACCCATACCGCGCCGTCCTTCTCGGGGGAGGCGCCATCAAGCCCGGTGCCGCCCTGCTCCGTCTCTTCAGCCACAGTTGAGGAAACAACAATGTTGAGCCGGCCCGGCAGAGGCCTGAAGCGGGCAGGAAAAGACTCCCAGGTCAGCCGGCCCATAATCACCGGAGAACCCAGGGTCACTGACTTGAAGTGCGCTAAATCTTCGGGGGCGTACCAGGGCATGGTGCCGTCTCTACCAATCACCCCGTTAGCAGCCTGCGCCCAGACGGCGCCCAAAATCTTAGTCATGCCTAGACCGCAATCGGGGCTTTGATGCCGGGGTGGTGCTTGTAGTCGATGAGCTCAAAGTCTTCGAACTCGTAGTCGGCCAAAGACTGCTTCTTGTTCTTGATGACCAGCTTGGGGTAGGGGTAGGGCTCACGGCTCAGCTGCTCGCGTACCTGCTCAAAGTGGTTGGAGTAGATGTGGCAGTCGCCGCCGGTCCAGACGAATTCTCCGGGTTCCATACCCACCTCTTCGGCAATCATCTGGGTGAGCAGAGCGTAGGAAGCGATGTTGAAGGGCACCCCCAGGAACATATCGGCAGAACGCTGGTAGAGCTGGCAGGAGAGCTCGCGGGTACCGTCTGCTCGAGTGGAGACGTAGAACTGGAAGAGGGCGTGGCAGGGAGGAAGCGCCATGTCGTCTACCTCCGCCGGGTTCCAGGCGGAGACAATATGACGCCGTGAGTCGGGGTTGTTCTTCAAAGAATCCACGACCTTTTCGATTTGGTCGATGGTTTCACCGTGGCCGGCGGGCCAGGAGCGCCACTGCACACCGTAGACCGGACCCAACTCGCCGTGCTCATCGGCCCATTCGTCCCAGATAGTCACCCCGCGCTCCTGCAACCAGCGCACGTTGGATTCTCCGCGCAAGAACCAGAGCAGCTCCAGGGCAACGGACTTGAAGTGAACCCGCTTGGTGGTGATCAGCGGGAAGGATTCTCGCAGGTCAAAGCGCATTTGGCGGCCAAAAACAGAACGGGTACCGGTTCCGGTGCGGTCGCTCTTGTCTTCGCCGTGCTCGATGATTTCACGGAGCAAATCTTCATAGGGCGTGGGGATAGAAGTAGTCATCACTTCTTACTATAACTCAGTCAGCGAAGGGCTTGATCTGCTCCAGAGAAACTACCTGAGAGGGGTTTCTACGGGAGACCTGAAGTACCAGCATTTCGCCGGGAGCCAGGTAGGGATCTTTCTCGGGAAGATGTCCAGCCAGGGTCTTGTTGCAATGCTTGGCCAAAACCTCTAGCACGGTGGGTAAGACGGGCCGGTGGGTGCACAGGGCAACGGGGTTGCTTTTCTCGAAGAGAGACTCCACTACCTTGCCAGCTTTCTTGGGGGAACGCTTGTGGGCGGCTTCGGTCAGGGCGGGCTTTTCTTTGATGGGCACACCGGTGGACTTGTTATAGCTAATAACGGTCTGCATACACCGCACCCAGGGGGAGGAATAGACCTTTTCGGGTCGCCATGCCTCCAGTAGACGGCAGACAGAGATTGCCTGGCGCTTGCCGGTGGCCGCCAGGGGGCGCTCGCCCTCAGCCGCGCTCCAGGAGGAGCGGGGTTTCGCCTTGGCGTGGCGAACAATAATGACCGGCCGAGTAGCCAGGGCAGATTCCTCAGCGAGCTTCTCAAGCACATCGAGGGGCTGCCGGTCAGATTTGTTGGTGAGCAATTTACGGGCTTGGGAGATAGAAACCCAGCGCAGCTCATCGACTTCGCCCTCGTCTGCCTTTGCCTTGGAGCCCACCGGAGCCTCAGCGGCCCAGTAGAAGACCTCCTTGTTGCCCCCGCGCACCTTGTACTTGGTCACCGCCAGAGGAACCCCCAGGGTCACCTGAAGGTTAACCTCTTCGCTTACCTCTCGAATGGCGGTCTCTGCCACGGTCTCACCGGGATCCTGCTTACCCTTGGGCCATGACCAGTCGTCGTAGTTGGGGCGGTGAATTACCAGAACCTCAAGCTTGCCCTCGTTCAGTCGCCAAATCAGGCATCCGGCAGCGGTGACGTCCGGTGTGTTGGCAGGGGTTCGGGTAACCGAAAGCTGACCATCGCGCAGGTGGGCGCTGTAGAGCGGTGTTTTGGGCATGAGTTCCTGACCTTAGTGTGTTGCTGAGACAAGACTATAAAAGAATGTCTTGGGAAAGAACACTTTCCCAAGACATTCTAGTGCCTGATCAACCAACTATTTGGTCTTCTTACGTTCGCGGGATGCGAGGTAGAAAGACTGCACATCGGTTAAGGGCTCATTTGTTGCCGAACGGTGGTGGCGGGTCCACTCGCCGTCGGATTCCAGGTGCCAGCTTGAGGTTTTCTCCGAGAGGTACTGGTCGAACATGTCGAGCAGGTACTTCTGGTTTTCCTCTGACTTGATGATGGTCAGGGCCTCCACACGGCGGTCAAGGTTGCGGTGCATCATATCAGCCGAGCCAATGTAAATCTTGGGCTTGCCGGCGTTTTCAAAGGTGAAGACGCGGGAGTGCTCAAGGAAGCGACCCAGAATTGAGCGCACCTTGATGTTCTCGGAGAGTCCGGGCACGCCGGGGCGCAGGGCGCAGATACCGCGCACCACCACATTGACCTCCACCCCTGCCTGAGAGGCGCGGTAGAGGGAGTCAATGATTGCTTCATCGACCATAGAGTTGCACTTAATCTGAATCTTTGCCTTGCGGCCCTGTAGCTTGTGCTCGATTTCCTTGTTAATGCAGTCAATCAAGCCGGAGCGGATAGACCGCGGTGCCACCAGCAGAGACTTGTAGGTGGTCTTCGGGGCGTAACCCGAGAGCTGGTTAAAGAGGCGCGAGACATCCTCGGTAATCTGCGCATCGCAGGTGAGCAGACCCAAATCCTCGTAGAAGCGGGCGGTAGAGGGGTGGTAGTTACCGGTACCGATGTGGGCGTAACGGCGCAGGCCGTCTGCCTCCTTGCGTACCACCAGCGAGAGCTTACAGTGGGTTTTCAGTCCCACAATGCCGTAGACCACGTGCACGCCTGCGCGCTCGAGTTTACGGGCCCAGCGAATGTTTGCCTCTTCGTCAAAGCGAGCCTTAATTTCCACTAGGGCCAGAACCTGCTTGCCCGCCTCCGCGGCCTCAATCAGTGCATCCACAATGGGGGAGTCGCCGGAGGTGCGGTAGAGGGTCTGCTTGATTGCCATGACGTTGGGGTCTGCCGCAGCCTGCTCCAGGAAGGCCTGCACCGAGGTGGCGAAGGAATCGTAGGGATGGTGGAGTAGGACGTCGTGGGAGCGGGTGGCCGCGAAAACGTTGGCTGCCTTAGCGGTTTCGTTTTCGTTAAGACGGCGCGAGGTATGGGCGATGTGCTTGGGGTAGTGCAGGGCCGGGCGGTTAGCCTTGACGATGGCCCCCACCCCGCGTAGATCCAGCGGGGCGGGGAGTTTGTAAACCTCAGACTCCTCAATACGCAGCTCAGAAATTAGCAGTTCCAGCACGGTGGGGTTGATGGTGTCTTCGACCTCCAGACGCACCGGAGGGCCAAAGCGGCGGCGCAGCAGCTCCTTCTCCAGCGCCTGCAGCAGGTTCTCGGCGTCGTCCTCTTCTACTTCCAAATCCTCGTTGCGGGTCACACGGAAGGCGTGGTGCTCCACCACCTCCATGCCGGGGAAGAGCACGTCCAGGTGCTGGGCAATAACGTCTTCGAGGGCAATAAACCGGGCCTCGCGGGAGGGAGAGTTCACGTTGCGGGAGCCGTCGATAGAAATCATGCGGTCAATCTGATCGGGCACCTTCAAACGGGCAAAGAGCTCCTTGCCCGACTGGGGGTTGCGCACCACAACAGCCAGGTTTAGCGAGAGACCCGAGATGTAGGGGAAGGGGTGGGCGGGGTCAACCGCCAGTGGGGTCAGAATCGGAAAGAGCTCTTCTTTGAAGTAGTGGGTGAGCTTGGCCTGAGCTTCATCTTCGAGCTCGTTCCACTTCACAATCCGCAGCTTTTCCTGCTCTAGAGCGGGCAGAATTTCCTGGTGGAAGCAGCGGTGGGAGCGCTTCATCAGCTCGTGGGCAGACTCAGAAATCTGCTCCATCTGCTCGTCGGGGGTGAGCCCCGAGGCGGTGGGAACAGCAATGCCGGTGGCAATGCGGCGGCGCAGACCAGCTACGCGCACCATAAAGAATTCGTCGAGGTTAGAGCCCACGATGGAGAGGAAGTTCAGTCGTTCCAGCAGATAGAGGTCTGGGTCTTCCGCCAGCTCTAGCACGCGGGTGTTGAACTCCAGCCAGCTGGTTTCACGGTCGAGAAAGCGCTCGGGGCCAAAGTCGCCCGCCAGGTGGGGGAGCTTGACCTTCTCGAGAACCTCAATGCGGTCACCCTGGGTTTCGGCTCGATCAATCTTGTTGATGTCGCCACCGAGGTGGTGGGGTTCGGCAGTGGCTGCCTGCGACGCTGTCTTAGCGGCCTCAGTGCTCATGGGTTTCCTTTCGTTCAAGGGATGAAAGCCTGTTAGTGGTCGGAGGAAGAATCGGCGGGGAACTGCGCGGTGTACATAATGTCGATGGTCTCTGGCTCAAAGCCCAGCGACTCGTAGAGCTTGACCGCCGCGACGTTCTCGGCATCCACGTAGAGGGCAATTTTTTCAAGTGATTCACCCTCGGCGCTTGCCTGAGCCAGGTAGTTCATACCCGCCAGAGTCAGTGCCCGGCCCAGGCCCTTTCCCTGCCAGGCCGGTGAAATACCCACCGCGTAGACCTCGCCCTCTTCGTGCTGGCCCGCGGGAATCTTGGTCCAGTGGTAGCCCGCAAAATCTTTGCCGTCTCTGGCAATGAAGAAGCCCTCAGCCCTGAACCAGTCGCTGTTCACGCGCTCGTCTAAATCTGCCTGAGTGAGCGATCCCTGCTCGGGGTGGTTGGCAAAGGCCGCCGCGTTGAGCTCTAGCCAGGCGGCGTCGTCCTCACCCGGCACAAAGGTGGTCAGCTCCAGGCCCTGCGGCAGGGAAGCCGCTACGGCGGCGTCCTTAATCTTCTCCCGCGAACTATCGGTCAGCGCCAGCGCCATCTTCCGCAAATCTCGAACGGGCCGAAAGCCCAGGGCACTCGCCAGGTGCTCGGCGTGGGCGGTCGGCTCGGCTCCCGCCTCACCGCGAATCTGGTGGGCCCAGAGGTTAAATTCGCCGGGATTATCGGCGAGATAGGTGGCCAACGCATCGGCGAGTTTCCGCCCCAGCCCCCGGCCGCGGTAGGACGGCGCTACGGCGGCTTCGATGGTGCCCGCGGCCTGGTCGGTGGGCGGCAGAATCACCGCTAGAGCGTGAAGCTGTCCCTGCTCGCTCAGCCAGAAGCTCACGGGCTGCTGCTGGGACTTCTGCCCTGAAGCGGAGGCAGCCTTGCGCACCTCTACCAGGGTCTGCTCGGAGAAAGCCGGGGTGCCGTCTTCGGTATGAACCTCCTGCACAAAGCGCTCAAAATCAGCCAGGGCTGATGAATCGATGCTACCTACCCAAAGCGGCTGCCCGGCGGGCTGGGGGGAAGATGATACAGACACGGTGCCTCCTGAAACCTACTATTTTTCTACTCTACCGGTTGTCTCAGGCGCCACATGTTTCTTCAGCTCGCAGCCGGGGCCAGATCAGGCGCCAAGAGTAAAAGTTCATGCTGCGTTCACCTAAACCCCTATTTATCTGATTTGTCTGAGGACTTAGGGGTGTTGAAACAGTAGCCAACATTGCGCACCGTAGAAATCAGGTGCTCGTGCTCGGTGCCCAGCTTGGAACGTAGGCGGCGCACGTGTACATCGACCGTGCGGGTGCCGCCGTAGTAGTCGTAGCCCCAGACCTCAGAGAGCAGCTGGGCGCGGGTGAAGACCCTGCCGGTGTGCTGGGCCAGGAACTTCAGCAGCTCAAATTCCTTGTAGGTGAGGTTCAGCGGAGCGCCGTCGAGACGGGCGGTATATGAAGCCTCGTCAATGAGCACCGCCCCCGACTTAATAATGGAGTCGTCTTCATCGGCCGATTCCTGGCTCTGGGCTGTTGCCAACCGAAGCCGGGCCTCTAGCTCGGCGGGGCCAACGCCGGGCAGTAGCACGTCGTCCACCAGCCAGGTGGCAGAAACCGCAGCCATGCCGCCCTCGGTTAAGACCATAAGAACGGGGGCAGAAACCCCGCCGCTTTTGAGCATCTGGGCGGTGTTGCGGGCACCCACCAGCGCGCTGGTTGCGTCAATCATAATGACGTCGGGGTGGTTGGACTCAAGCGCGCCAGTCTGCACCGACTGGGGGAAGGTTTGTACCTCGTGGCTGAGCAGGTCGAGGGAAGGAATGAGCTCGTTGTAGGGGGCTGAGGAATCGGACAAGAGGGCGATTCGCATCATTTTTGTACCCCACCAACTTTCACATGTGCATCCGGCATTTTGGGCTCTGACTAACTCACTCAGTATTCTCCCAATATTAAACGTTCGGTATATGAATTGATAACTTTGTCTCACAAACAAAGATTCAGTGTCACAATAGAACGTAATAGAAGATCACTCCCGATACTTCTGTTCCCATGCCCAGCGCGCAACACGAAAGAATGTCGGAATCACCTTGAGTCAAAAGCAGACCACCGTTCACACCTCGCGCTATCGCAACTTTGTGCCCCAGTTGCGTGAGCGCAGAGACCGCTTTGTTTACTCCGGGCGAGTGGGCGCCATCGGAGCCACTCCCCGCTCCCGCTACCAGCTGGTGGGCTTCTCTGCGGTGCTGACCCTGCTCGCCCTGATTGCTTCAGCCCTTATCCACCCCGTAGCCACCGCCGTCATCGCCGTGGTGGTGGTAGCCCTGATCGCCGGGGGCTGGCCCGCGGCAACCGGCGTGGCAGAACTGCGCCGGGTAGAGCGTATCTACTCGCACTCCACCATTATTTTGGTCTCTGGCCTCTTTGCCGTGGGGTTTGCGCTGATGGACCACGGTATCTACCGGCTAGCCCTTTTGCCCGCGGTGGCGGCGGTGGGCATTGTCGCCAGCTTTATCGTTGAGCTGGTGCGCGGTGAGGGTTCAGTGGGCCGCCTTGAGTCGGTGATCTCCTGCGTTTCGGGCGTGCTGGCCGCCATCTCTACCGCCGGCTGGATTGCCATAGCCGATCTTCAGCAGACCTCCCGAGATACCTCGTCCATTCTGCTTATTGGCCTAGGTCTTGCCCTGGTAATCGGCGCCTTCGGAATACGCATGATTTCTGCCAGCCCCAAAGACGGCCCCCGTCGCGGCGCCGTAACCTTGGGCGTAACACCCGTAGCATTTGTGGGCGTAGTCGCCTATGTCATCGCGATCTCCATCTCACCCGTGATAGGGTGAATCACATGTTAGTAGCACTTGAAATCTTCTTCCTCTGCCTTCTGGGCGTAGCAGGTCTGTGCATTGCTGGCTTCATGGCAGCGGTGCTCATGGGTCTTTTCCGCGGTCAGAAGTAAGACTCGAAGAAATACGAAACAATAGCGGCGCCGCGGCAAAGTAGCCAGTAGCGCCAGTAACCCGCCCTCTATGATGGGGGCGGGTTTTTTTATCGGGCTTTCTTGGGTTCCCACAGGCTACTAGACTGGTGGCTATGCCTATTGAAATCCCCACTAACCTCACTCCCGAACTGGTTCCTTTCTCATGGTTGCTCGGCACCTGGGAGGGCACCGGCACCCTCTGGTACCCAGAAGCAGAGGGCACCAACTTCGGGCAGATTATTACTTTTTCCCAGGACGGCCTGCCCTTTATCGAATACCGCGCAGAGTCCTTCCTGCTCGATGACCAGGGTAACAAGCTGCGCCCCTTGACCGTTGAGACCGGCTTCTGGCAGCTGGACCGTGCCCAGGTGGACGGCGACGTCGGCCCCGGCCTCAGGGCCGCCGATGTAGTGCCCGTTCACCCCGATGCCGAGTCCGTTGAAAAACTGCGCAACGGAGACGACGGTTTTAATATTCTCGCCACCATCAATCACCCCGGAGGCATTAGCGAAAACTACTCGGGCCTGATTAAGGGACCGGTGGTTCGCATGCAGACCGCCAACCTGATGCGCGACTCTATCTCTAAGGACTACGCCGGTTCGGTGCGCCTCTGGGGCCTGGTCAATAGCAACCTGATGTGGGACTGGGAGGTTGCCGACGAAAAGGGCAAGCTGCACAAGCACGCCTCGGCCGAACTGCGCAAGACCAGCTCCATGAGCGGTATGGATCTGGGCTCCCACCTTTTTGAGACCGGCGCTGAGTCTGATGCCAACGGAGATGAGAAGTAGGAATGTCTGCTTATACCAGTCCTCTGCTCTCAGCTTTTGGAGTCTTTGAGGCAACCGGCCCCGACGCCGGCGTTGCCGCCCACTACGGTGAGCCGCTGAAGGAACAGCGCCGCCTGGTGCTCGGTGCCGAGAAGTTTGTGCTCGCAGACTACTCCCACCTGGGCGTGGTGACCGTGAGCGGCCCTGACCGGCTCTCCTGGCTGACCACCATCTCCTCCCAGGTGCTGGCAGGACTTTCTGCCGGTGAATCCACCGAGCTGCTCTTGCTCTCGGTACAGGGCCGCATTGACTTTGCCGCCTATGCGGTGGACGACGGCGAGAAGGTGTGGCTGATCTGCGAGGGTAGCCAGGCCGCTGACCTTGCAGAATACCTGGACTCCATGAAGTTCATGCTCCGCGTGGAAATCGCAGACGTGAGCGATACATATGCGGTCCTGAGCTCAACAGCCGACCCGCGCACCGCCGAGACAGCGCCCGAAAAGCTGGCGGCCGGCGTCATCTGGGAAGACCCCTGGCCGGGCATTACTGCAGGTGGCCACTCCTACGCCGAGGTTTCCGAGCAGGAGCACCCCGGCGCTGACTTCAAGCGCTTCTTCACTATTGTTAACCGCTCAGATTTGATGGAGATTGCTTCTTCGGTATCGCTGGCAGGCGTTTGGGCAGCTGAGGCCCTGCGGATTGAGGCCTGGCGGCCGCGCTTCGGCACCGAGGTGGACGAGAAGACCATACCCCACGAGCTCGACCTCATGCGCACCGCCGTCCACATGAATAAGGGCTGCTACAAGGGGCAGGAGACCATCGCGCGGGTGCACAACCTGGGGCACCCGCCGCGCAGGCTGGTTTTTCTTGACCTGGACGGCTCCGAGCACACCCTGCCCGCTGCAGGCTCCAGTGTCTACGCGGGCAGCAAGAAGGTGGGGCGCGTTACCTCGGTAGCCCAGCACTGGGAAGCCGGCTCTATCGCTTTGGCGGTAATCAAGCGCAACGTTGATCCCGCCGCTGAACTGCGGGTGGTTGACGAAACGACTAACGCTGATACCCCCGCCCAGTATGCCGCCGCGCAGACCGTGATTGTTTCGCCCGAGGCGGGGCAGACGGTAGGACGACGCGACATGGGGGACTTCCTGCGTAGGTAGGGCCTCAAACTTTTTCAGGTATAAGGTTTTGAGGCGATTAATTCTTCAGGGCTTTTCGAGAGGCCATTTTTGAACCGAAAATCTGCGAAAAACGGTATAAAAATGGCCACTCGGCCGGCGAATTCGCCACTCATGCCCACTAAAAACGCCTGCCAGCCCTCTGAAGGCTGGCAGGCGTTTTTTGAAGAAGATGCCGAGAGCGTATTCTCTGGCTCGAGAGGCTTAGCGGCCGAAGAGAACCTTTGCCTCTTCCCAACGATGCTGGGGAACAGTCTTCAGGCCGTCCAGAGCAACCGAGAGATCAACGCGGTTAATCTCGGTGCCCTGCAGAGCAACCATCTTGCCCCATTCCTTATCGTGAACCATATCGGTCACGGCCATGCCCAGGCGGGTTGCCAGCACACGGTCAAAACCGGTGGGGGCGCCACCGCGCTGAATGTGGCCCAGAATGGTGTTGCGGGTTTCAATGCCGGTCAGACGCTCAATCTCCTGGGTGACGTAGTCGCCGATACCGCCCAGGCGGGGGCGGCCGTCCTTCTCTACACCCTTGTTGTGCAGAACCTCGTCGAAGCCTTCGGGAATGAAGCCCTCAGCCACAACAACCAGGGGAGAGCGGCCGCGCTCGTGAACCTCAGAAACCCACTTGGCAACCTGCTCCATAGAAACCTGCTGCTCGGGAATCAGCACCGCGTGGGCACCTGCGGACATACCGGAGTGCAGAGCAATCCAACCCACGTGGCGGCCCATAACCTCTGCCACCATGGCACGGTGGTGGGACTCGCCGGTGGTGCGCAGGCGGTCCATAGCGTCGGTTGCAATGGAAACCGCGGTGTCGAAACCGAAGGTGTAGTCGGTTGCCTGAAGGTCGTTGTCAATGGTCTTGGGAACGCCAACCACGGGCAGGCCCGCGTCAGCCAGGCGCTTAGCGCCTGCCAGGGTGCCCTCGCCACCGATTGCAACGATTGCATCGATCTCGTTGCGTTCCATCATGATTTCGATGTTTTCGGGGCCGCCGTTGGGGCCGTCGAAGGGGTTGGTGCGGGAGGTACCCAGAATGGTGCCGCCCTGGCGAGCCAGACCGCGAACCTTGGTGCGGGGAAGGTCCATGTAGTCGCCTTCCACAACACCGCGCCAGCCGTCGCGGAAGCCAACGAACTCGTGGCCGTAGGTCTTGACGCCGTTGAGCACGGCACCGCGAATCACAGCGTTAAGGCCGGGGCAGTCGCCGCCTGAGGTGAGTAGACCAATCTTCATGGATTTAGATCTCCTTCTCCGCGAGCTGGGCTCGTGGATTTGTTTATTTTTTACTCCGCGTTGGTGTTGCGTTTATGTGCCTTTTGTCGGTGCGTAACCTAGGGCTACACACCGCAAAATCGCAATTTTTCGCGGAAAATGTCTCGAAACCCATTCTAGTGCTTTTGGGCTTGTGTTGACAGGTGTGGGGTGCGGTGGGTTATGGGTTTTTTGAAGCGCTTAGTCACAGTGTTAGGTGTGTTTTTCACCTGAACTCTTAAACGCGAACGGTGGATTTTAGGCTTAAATCAGCCGGATTTAAGCCTAAAATCCACCGTTGGGCGCAGAGAGATTACTTCGCAGTTGCCAGCAGCTTCTGAATGCGCTCGATTCCCTCGGCAATGTCGTCGTCGCCCAGAGCATAGGAGAGGCGCAGGTAGCCGGAGGGGCCGAAAGCCTCACCGGGCACCACGGCAACCTCTGCCTCTTCCAAGATAATTTCAGCCAGCTCGGCAGAGGTCTGCGGGGTCTTACCCGCAATGGTCTTACCCAGCAGCCCCTGCACGTCGGGGTAGACGTAGAAAGCACCCTTGGGGGTGGGGCAGACGACGCCGTCAATGGCGTTGAGACCCTCCACAATCATCTTGCGGCGGCGGTCGAAAGCCCGGTGCATCTCTTCGACGGCGTCCAGGGAACCAGAAACAGCCGTCAACGCAGCCATCTGAGCAACGTTATTGACGTTAGAAGACAGGTGGGACTGTAGGTTGGTGGCCGCCTTGACGACGTCGGCGGGACCGTAGAGCCAGCCCACGCGCCAGCCGGTCATAGCGTAGGTCTTGGCCACACCGTTGAGAATGACGGCGTAGTCAGCCAGGGCGGGCACAGCCTTGATAATCGAGGTGAAGGGGGTGCCATCGTAGGTGAGGTGCTCGTAGATTTCATCTGAAATCACGAAAACGCCCTTCTCAAGAGCCCACTCGCCAATAGCCTTGGTCTCTTCGGGGGTGTAGACCGCACCGGTGGGGTTAGACGGCGATACAAAAATCAGAGCCTTGGTCTCGGGGGTGTAAGCCTCATCGAGCATTTCGGGGGTGACCTTGTATTCCTGCTCAGAACCGGCAAAGACCTCAATGGGGTTGCCGCCGGCCAGGCGGATAGCCTCGGGGTAGGTGGTCCAGTAGGGAGCGGGGAGAAGGACGTCGTCGCCTTCGCCGATCACGGTGGCGAAAGCCTCGTAGACCGCCTGCTTACCGCCGTTGGTGACCACAATCTGTGAAGGATCAATGCTCACGCCGGAATCACGCAGAGTTTTCTCCGCAATGGCCTTCTTCAGCTCGGGAAGACCCGCAGCCGGGCTGTAGCGGAAGTTCTTCGGATCCTCGAGAGCCGCGCGGGCGGCGTCCACAATATAAGCCGGAGTGGGAAAGTCGGGCTCACCGGCACCAAAGCCGATAACCGGGCGTCCCTCAGCCTTGAGCGCTTTAGCCTTGGCGTCAACGGCCAGGGTGGCAGAGGGGGCAATTGCCGCGATGCGAGGGGAGATACGAGCCGAGGGCATAGTGTCACTTCCTGAATTGAGAGAGTTGGTCTGCTTTCTATCGTAAGTGGGCTGGCGATAAAAAGCAGTAGTCACAAGCGCAGCCACCTAAAAAACTGCCCGAAACCCCGCTGATCTCGTGAAATGCGCAACGCCGAAGAAACTCAAATTGCCAAAGCCGCATAAATACTTTAGAGTGGTACATGTTGTTCGCAACCGAACAGCGCTGGCCTACGCCCAAAAGCATGGCCAACCCGAACGAAAGTTCAAAGGGTGGTGGCTCAATTGGTAGAGCAGCGGTCTCCAAAACCGCAGGTTGCAGGTTCGAGTCCTGTCCGCCCTGCAAAACAGCTCCCATAAAAATTCACTCAAAGCACGCAAGAAATTGCGTGCTTTATGTAAAAGAAATCATGAAAGGGGCGGGCCGATATGGCTGAAACTGCCGCTAACGGAACCGCCGCGAGTAAACGCGATTCCGGCGAAGAGAAGCGTCGCGGATTCTTCGGTCGAATCTTCCAATTTTTCCGCGAGGTTATCGCGGAGCTCAAGAAGGTAGTAACCCCTACCGGTCGCGAGCTCTTTAACTACGTGGTAATTGTTCTGGTTTTTGTGCTCTTCATGATGTTTTTGATTTTTGGTCTGGACTGGGTCTTTGGCCAGCTAGCATTCTGGGTGTTCGGTAACGGACCACTGAGCTAGAATTTATAAGAAAATTTTCAGCGCGTAGATGTAGCGCAAGCTGGTAACTGATCAAGAAAGTAGGAGAGACCGTGTCAGAGCAGGAAGTTCAGCACGAAGCTGAGGAAGTCGCAGAGACTTCCGAGCAGGCTACCGCCGAAGACGCGCCTGTAGAAGCTGTTGAGGTTGCCGCAACCGAGGTTATCGAAGAGGCTGAAGAGGCAGAGGCTGCTGAAGAAGCACCGGCTGTTGACCCTCTCGAAGAATTCAAGTCCAAGCTGCGCCGTCAAGAAGGCGACTGGTACGTGGTTCACACCTACGCAGGCTACGAGAACCGCGTGAAGACCAACCTCGAATCCCGCGCTCAGACCCTGAATGCTGACGACGATATCTTCGAGATTCAGGTTCCTATGGAAGAAGTCGTGGAAATCAAGAACACCACCAAGAAGCTGGTGCGCCGTGTTCGTATTCCCGGCTACGTGCTGGTTCGCATGAACCTTACCGATGAGACCTGGGGCGTTGTTCGCCATACCCCCGGTGTAACCGGCTTCGTTGGCCAGGATGCCTATAACCCGGTTCCCCTGCGCCTGAACGAGGTTGTCGATATGCTGGCACCGGTCTTTGAGGCAGAGCAGGCTGAAGCTGGCGTTGCCGCTGCTCCGGCACCTCAGATTGAGACCGGTTTCGAGGTGGGCGAGGCAGTAACCGTCAAGGAAGGTCCTTTCGAGGGCATGCCCGCAACCATCTCTGAAATCAAGCCCGAGTCTTCATCGCTGGTTGTGCTCATTTCGGTCTTCGAGCGCGAGACCCCGGTAACCCTGAACTTCAACCAGGTTTCCAAGGTCTAAAAACTTTAGCTCTGAGAGCCCGTTGCCCCTTGGGGTGGCGGGCTCTTTTGCGTTGGGGTTGTTTGTACTGGGGTGTCGTGGTGCCGACGGCGGTTTGTACAGGATTGTCTCGGGTGTACAGAGGTAACTCTGTACGTGTGAGATAACCCTGTACAAACGACTTTCGAGTCGGCCTGAGGGGTTCTAGCCAACTGGCATCGGGGCTGGCTTAAGGGAGGTTGGCGGAACCCCTCAGACCGTCTAGGAATCGAAGTGGACGAAGACGGCGCTGTGCTTAAGTAGACACTGCCCGAGCCCCGCACCCGTGGCTTAAAGCAGGGCGAAGCGTTAGAATATTGGTTTGTATGTGCGTTCCCACGCTTGGTTCGCGCATGCCCGGCAACCGCGCCACGGTTGCCACCCGCCAGCGTCACGCTCCTGTGCGTTGGTTCATCAGCTAAGAAAAGGATGCTTACATTGGCTCCCAAGAAGAAGGTCGCAGGCCTCATTAAGCTGCAGATTCAGGCAGGTGCGGCAAACCCCGCTCCTCCAGTTGGTCCCGCGCTCGGTCAGCACGGCGTCAACATCATGGAATTCTGCAAGGCTTACAACGCTGCAACTGAATCCATGCGCGGCAACATCGTTCCGGTTGAAATCACCGTGTACGAAGACCGTTCATTCACCTTTATCACCAAGACCCCTCCGGCATCCGGCCTGATCAAGAAGGCTGCCGGCGTTGCCAAGGGTTCAGGCGTGCCCCACACCCAGAAGGTTGGCTCCATCACCGAGGCTCAGGTTCGCGAGATCGCTGAGACCAAGATGCCCGACCTCAACGCAAATGACATCGACGCAGCAGCGAAGATCATTGCGGGCACCGCACGCTCCATGGGCATCGAGGTTAAGTAACTCGACTCGCTCAACCAAACATCCGTTTGGAATTTTGAACGTATAAAGCCCCGAGAAACGGGGCATGTGGCAGAGTCCAGCGCGGCTCATTGAGACCACAACTGCATAAGGAGATAAGCAGATGGCAAAGCGCAGCAAAGCGTACCAGGCAGCTGTAGCCAAGATTGAAGAGGGCAAGTTCTACACCCCCGCTGAAGCGGTTGCACTTGCTAAGGAAACCTCTTCCACCAAGACCGACGCAACCGTTGAGGTTGCAATGCGTCTTTCCGTTGACCCCCGCAAGGCAGACCAGATGGTGCGCGGCACCGTTAACCTGCCCAACGGCACCGGTAAGACCGCCCGCGTCGTCGTTATCGCAGAAGGCGATAAGGCTGCAGAAGCAGAAGCAGCAGGCGCAGACTTTGTTGGTTCAGACGAGCTGATCGCTAAGATCGCCGGTGGCTGGACTGACTTCGATGCAGCTGTTGCTACCCCCAACCTCATGGGTAAGGTTGGCCGCCTGGGTAAGGTGCTCGGTCCCCGTAACCTGATGCCCAACCCCAAGACCGGCACCGTGACCATGGACGTTACCAAGGCTGTTAAGGACATCAAGGGCGGTAAGGTTGACTTCCGCGTTGACCGTAACGCTAACCTGCACTTCATCATCGGTAAGGCATCCTTCTCCGCTGAGCAGCTGCAGCAGAACTTCGAGGCTGTTCTCGAAGAGGTTAACCGCCTGAAGCCCTCATCCTCAAAGGGTCGCTACATTTCCAAGGTCACCGTGGCAACCACCTTCGGTCCCGGTGTACCCGTTGACCCCTCAGAGGTAGCTGCCTAAGTTTTTCTTAGTGCATAGCTAGCTCAAGGAGCTCCCCTCCCGCCCCGGGAGGGGAGCTTCTTTGTCTTCTGGGGTAGCGGTGAGAGAATAGGAAACTATGGCAGAGTCAGGGCTTGTAATCGAGAATCTCTCAAAGCGTTTTAGCCAGCGGGGCGAGACGGTGGATGTTTTGCGCTCGCTGAATCTTGCTCTGGCTCCCGGTGAGCTCGTGACCGTCATCGGTGCCTCCGGTGCCGGAAAGACTACCCTGCTGAAGGCTATCGCGGGGCTTGAGAAGTCCGATGCCGGAAGTATCACCTTTGCCGGGCAGCCCCTAAAACGCGGGCAGGTCAGCTATATCTTTCAGAAGCCCATTCTCTACCCCCATCTCACCGCCCGGGAAAATATTTTGTTTGGAACCCGGCTGAGGGGTTTTACTCAAGAACTCGACCGGGACTTGCTGGACTACCTGCTGGACATTCTCCAACTCCACGATTTGCAGAACCGTAAGCCCGCCCAGCTTTCGGGTGGCCAGGCCCAGCGGGTGGGTATTGCTCGGGCCCTGATCCGCAAGGCGCCGGTGGTGCTCTTCGATGAGCCGCTCTCGAGCGTCGATGAAGAGCTGTCTGCAACCATCAGAACTGAAATTCAGCAGCTTCACACTGATCTTGGTTTTTTGGGGTTCTACATTACCCACGATCAAAATGAGGCCCTGCAACTGGGCCAGCGCGTGGCGGTTCTCGCCCACGGAGTATTCGAGCAGGTGGGTAGCCCCGCCGAAATCTTGCAGAGACCCGCTAGCCTCTCCGTCGCCCGGCTCACCGGCTACCCGGCGCTGAGCGAAGTTGAAACCAAGGAGGGCACGGTCGCGGTGCGCGCCACCGCGCTCAGCCGCGGTGAGGCGGAGAACCGCAGTGACGTCGTCCTGCGAGAGTCCCGCCTGACCCTCGGTGGCCTGCTGTGCGCCGGCGAGTTGGCGGCCGATACCTTCTGGACGGCGCGCGGGGGAGTGCGCGTGCGCCTTTCGGCAGGGACAGTGCTGAGGTGGCTGGAGAACCCAACCGCCGAGGCAACACCCGCGGAGCACTATGAGGTGGGAATCAAAGCGGCAGACGTTCACCTCTTCACCGAAACACCGTGATTAAGGCCGCTTAAGGCTGGTCGTTCTTGTCTTAGAAGCTCCCGCTGTGGTTGAATAGAAGAACCAAAGACCGCCGGTCTGTGCCCGCATGCGAGAGCAAGCAGGCAGATAAGAGTTCACAAGAACCGCCCGCGTAGGTGATAGAAGTAAACACAGAGGATTCTGAGGAATCTAAAACTATGCCTGTGTTCAACCTCGTCGCTTGCGCGCCGAGGTTTTTTTATTGCCGAAGGTAATGAGAGCTCGACCGGTGACCAAGAATCGGAAGGAATACCATGGCGACACAGGAAAAGATCGCTGCTGTTTCCGAGCTGAAGGAACGCTTCGAAGGCTCAAACGCAGTTGTTCTCACTGAGTATCGTGGTCTCACCGTGGCAAAGCTCAAGGAGCTGCGCCGCGCACTGGGTGCTGAGACCGAATATGCCGTGGTGAAGAACACCCTTGCTGGTATCGCAGCAAAGGAAGCTGGCATCGATGCATTCGAGGGTCAGCTTGCAGGTCCTAGCGCAATTGCATTCATCAACGGTGAATTCATTGACGCTGCTAAGGCACTGCGTGACTTCGCCAAGGAAAACCCCCAGCTGATTATCAAGAGCGGTTACTACGACGGTGAAGCTCTGGATCAGGCTGGCGTTGACCGCTTCGCAAGCCTCGAATCTCGCGAGGTTCTGCTGGCAAAGGTTGCAGGTGGCGCAAAGGGTGCACTCTCCAAGATTGCACGCACTGTCGACGCTCTGCGCATCAAGCTCGAAGAGTCAGAGGGTGCAGCTCCTGCAGCAGCAGAAGAAGCTCCCGCAGAGGACGCCGAGTAAGTTACTCTGCTTCCCCGCTGAGTATTCAGCTCGCTCGCGCATAGCGGGCAAAACCCACAGATTTCAAATGTAGGTCAAGCCCTACACCTGATAAAGAAGGAGCCTAAATAATGGCTAAGCTCTCCATCGAAGAACTCATTGAAGCATTCAAGGAACTCTCCCTCGTAGAGGTTTCCGAATTCGTTAAGGCATTCGAGGAAGAATTCGACGTTACCGCAGCAGCACCCGTTGCAGTTGCAGGCGCAGCAGGCGGCGACGCTGCTGCAGCTGACGAGAAGGATGAATTCGACGTTATCCTCGAGTCCGCTGGCGACAAGAAGATTGCAGTTATTAAGGAAGTTCGCGCACTGACTTCCCTGGGTCTGAAGGAAGCTAAGGACCTGGTTGACGGCGCACCCAAGCCCATCCTCGAAGGCGCTTCCAAGGAAGACGCTGAGAAGGCTAAGGAGCAGCTCGAGGGCGCAGGCGCAACCGTTACCCTCAAGTAATTCGGTTCTTCTCGATAGGTTTTCTATCGAAAGTCTTTGTATCGCAGGGCGGTACCGTGCAAACGGTGCCGCCCTGCGGTTTTTATGTTTGAGAAGTTGGCGTGGGTACCTTAGGCTTAATGTGACAAACGTTTGACACAAAGGATGCTGGGTGTATGTCTGAGCCTACGATGAGTCTGCAAGCTGAGGAAGTTCTTCAGAAAGCTGAAGATGCCTATCAGAAGTATCGCGAGCAGGTGGTAGCCGACCCCGACTATCCCGCCCTGCACCTGGCACCCCCGGTAGGCCGGCTCAATGACCCTAACGGCCTGGTATTCAAAGACGGTGTTTACCACGCCTTCTACCAGTTCTCCCCCATCCACCCCACCCGCTCGGTTTTCTGGCGGCACGCGACGTCCACGGATCTGACCCACTGGAAGGACGACCAGACCGCAGTTGCCCCCACCCACTGGTACGACAAAAACGGTTGCTACTCGGGATCGGGCATCGTTACCCCCGAAGGGCAGCTGGAATTTTTCTACACGGGCAACGTTAAAGATGAGCAGGGCAACCGCGAGACTTACCAGAATCTTTTTACCTCTTCAGATAACGGTGAAACTTTCGAGCGTTATCCGCAGAATCCCCTGATCTCGGGCCCGGCTCAGGGCTATACCGCCCACTATCGCGACCCCCATGTTTTTCTTCGGGACGGCGTGTGGTGGGCTGTTCTCGGCGCGCAGCGGGAGAATGAGACCGGGGCGATTGTCTACTACACCTCCGAGGATCGCCGCCAATGGAGCTTTGGTGGGGAGTTTGAGTTCTCTGACCCCTCGCTGAACAATTTTGGTTATATGTTTGAGTGCCCGGTGCTCTTTCCTCTGAAGGATCAGCAGACCGGCGAGATATTTGACGTTTTGCTGTTTTGCCCCCAGGGCTTGGGGGCCCAGGGCGAGCTGTACAACAATATTTTCCAGTGCGGTTATGTGGTGGGGCACCTGCGGGGGAACCGTTTTGAGGTGACCACCTCTTTCACGGAGCTTGATGCCGGATTCGAGTTCTATGCCCCGCAGGTGATGAGCGGGCTCAACCAAGATGGCGCGAGCGCAACCCTGCTGGCCTGGATGGGCAATGCCTCTCAGGATGACCAGCCCTCCTGGGGCAATCACTGGGTGCACATGCTGACCTATCCGCGTACCCTGACTCTCAGTGGGGGTAAGGTTTTCCAGGCGCCGGTGGAACAGCTGGAAGATGCTCTTGAAGAAGTCTCAGCTGAGCTTGATAAAACCGGTAGCCTGCAGGCGCTGGCGGGGGAGCGGACCTTGAGGATCTCCGCTACCGCTGACGTCTCGGCCGGGCCGGTCGAGCTGGTCATCCGAGACAAAAAAGGGGAGGCCCTGGTGCTCACCCTTGCGTCTTCGTCCGCCGAGATGAGCCGCGCCGGAACCCGCTATACGGTTGGCGGAGAGCGGCGCCGTCGAACCCTGGCTGAGGCGGGCACCCACACCCTTGACCTGCTGGTGGACGCTTCGGCAACCGAGGTTTTTCTTGATGACGGTGCGGAGTCGTTTACCGCGCGAACCTACTTTCACGGGGCTATTGAGTCTATTTCTCTTCGCACAGCCACGGGAGAGTCTGCTGGGGGTTCTGTGAAGGACCTTCGGGTGTGGTCTTTGAAGAAGTCCCGCTAGCGGGTAATAGGCAGCGTAGAGGGCGAGGCAGAATAAGTAACGCCCGTTACAGCTGTCTATTTTTTGTGGTAGTATGTCAAACGTTTAGCATATTCTTCTGAAATGCATTAATCGCACACCGGGGTGCCCTGATGGACTAGCCGGTGCTGACACCCGAGGAGATAGCATGGATCATAAATCCGTGGCTCAACAGGTACTTGCCGATGTCGGCGGTGTAGACAACATTCAGGCTGGCGCCCACTGTGCAACCCGCCTACGCCTAGTGCTCAAAGACCAGAGCAAAATCAACCAGGCTGGCCTGGACAACAATGAGGACCTCAAGGGAACCTTTGAAAATTCCGGCCAGTATCAGATTATTGTGGGCCCCGGCGATGTGAACGAGGTCTACAAGCACATGGCGGCCGCCGGCATGAAAGAGGTCTCGAAAGACGAGCTGAAGTCGGTGGCGGCGTCCAAGGGAAATATCGGCACCCGCTTTTTGAAGATGGTCTCTGATATCTTCCTGCCCATTATTCCAGTGCTGGTGGGCGCCGGTATGCTCATGGCGCTCAACAACGTGTTGACTGCGCCCAAACTTTTTGACCCCGAGCTATCTTTCGTTGAGTTGTACCCCACCTGGGCAGGCTTTGCGGAAATCGTTAATATGCTCTCGGCCGCGGCCTTTGCCTTCCTGCCTATTCTGGTGGGCTTCTCTGCAACCAAGGTCTTTGGCGGAAATCCCTACCTGGGTCTGACCATGGGTGCTGCCATGGTTTCACCCGCTTTGGTCAACGGTTACGAAGTAGCGAATGCTCTCAAAGACGGAACCATGACTTACTGGGATGTCTTTGGTTTGCAGATTGCCCAGTCAGGCTACCAGGGCACTGTGCTCCCCATTCTCTTTGTGGCCTTTATTTTGGCTAATATCGAGAAGTTCTTCCATAAGATTCTGCGCGGGGTTATCGACTTTATCTTTACCCCTACCTTGACCCTGCTGATTACCGGCTTTTTGACCTTCATGCTGGTGGGCCCCATCTTGTTCCGGGCGGGCACTATGCTGGGCGACGGTATCAACTGGCTTTACACCGCGGCGGGTCCCGTGGGCGGCTTCCTTTTCGGTCTCTTCTATTCACCGATTGTGATTACCGGCCTGCACCAGTCCTTCCCGCCGATTGAGCTCCAGCTCTTTACCCAGGGTGGTTCTTTCATCTTTGCTATCGCCTCGATGGCTAACGTAGCTCAGGGCGGTGCTGCTCTGGGCGTCTTCCTGACTACCCGTAACGAGAAGATTAAGGGCGTTGCCGGTGCGTCGGCTCCCTCGGCTTTCCTCGGTATTACCGAGCCTGCCATCTTCGGTGTCAACCTGCGCCTGCGCTGGCCCTTCTTCATTGCGATGGGAGCCTCGGCTATTGCTTCAACCATCATCGCTCTTACCGGCGTGAAGGCTTCTGCCCCCGGTGCAGCGGGTTTCCTGGGCTTTGTTTCTATTGACCCCACGGTGGGCGGAGGCTGGCCGGCTTTCTGGACCGCAATTATTGTCTCGGCTGTGCTGTCTACTGCGGCCTCATTTATCTGGGGACGACGCGTTGCTGCCCAGGAAGCCAAAATCGAGAAGAAAGTCGAGGAGACCAAGGCCGAGGCCGCTGCGGCAGCCCCCGCTATTACTGGTACCCCCGGCTATGAGCTGACAGCCCACATGGCAGGTACCGCTCTGACCCTGGCTGAGGTTTCTGATCAGACTTTCGCCACCGGCGCACTGGGCCCCGGTGCCGCTATTGAGCCTGTCGAGGGTAAGCTGGTAGCACCTGCCGACGGCAAGATTACCGTTGCTTTCCCCACCGGCCACGCCGTGGGTATGCGCACCTCCGAGGGTCTGGAACTGCTGATGCACATCGGCTTCGATACCGTTGAGCTCGACGGTAGGTTCTTCACCCCCAAGGTGAGCAAGGGCCAGGAGGTTGCCCACGGTGAGACCCTGGTGGAGTTTGACATGCAACAGATCGCTGCCGCTGGCTATCCTCTGACCACCCCGCTGGTCATCACCAATGCCAAGAAAGCTGTAGAGCAGACCGGTTTTGCCTCCGGCGTGGGCTCCGGAACTGCCCTCGACGCCGGTGATGCCTTTGTCAATGTTGAGGCCAAGGACGCCGCCGGTGCGGCTTCTGCGGCAGCCACAGGTTCTACCGCTGTGAAATAAGCTCTGTCCTAAAGTTAAGAGAAGCTACAAAACAAGCCTGCCAGATCGACCGGTCTGGCGGGCTTGTTTTATAATTGGTCTTATTATTCACATCACTAGCCAGTAATTCGCAACACCCCCGTGCTGGCTCTACTCCAGCATCTTTACCCCCGGCTGCTGGGCCTAAAAGAGGTAAACCCGTGACCGAGAAAATCCCCTTCACCGTTCGAGAAGCTACCGAGGCCGACTACCCCGGCGTGGTGTCAGCCCTGACCGATGCTTTTGAGGCTGATCCCGTGATGAGCCAGGCCATGGGCGGTGCCCACCGGGCTAAGAAAGTCAAAGCTCTTTTCGAGCACCAGATTTCCTCCACCTACGGCCCCAAGGGAAATATTGATATAGCGGTGGCCGAAGACGGTTTCGTGCTGGGGGCGGCCCTGTGGATTGATCCTCAGGCCCAAAAAGGGGGCTTTCTGGATGACCTGCGCTCCCTGCCCTCCTATGCCAGGGCCCTGGGCTTTGCCCTGCCCGCGGCGGTGGTCACCGAGATGAAACTGCTGGCCATGCGCCCGCGTTTTCCCCACTGGTATCTCTACACCATCGGGGTGCACACCGATGCCCGGGATCACGGTGTGGGCGGAGCCCTGCTTGACTTCCGCACGGCACGGCTGGGGGAGTACCCCGCCTATCTGGAAGCCTCGACCTTCCGCTCGGCTGCCCTCTACCGCAAGCGCGGGTTCGTGGAGCTGGGCCGCTACCGGTCAGAAGTGCCTGCGGTGGGTATGTGGCATCCGGCGCCGGTGAGCGCCATAGATTCCGCCCTCTAGCGGAGTGTAGCCCCCCGATGCAGGGTCACCGGCAGCACCTCGGTCTTACCGGCGCAGGCTGCCGGGTCTGCCTGCTGCTCAATTAGCCGTAGAAGGTGGGTGACTGCCTGCTCGGCTATGGCATCTAGCGGCTGAACCACGGTGGCCAGATGGGGCAGCAAAGAGCGCACGGTGGGGGTACCATCAAAACCCACCACCTGAAAGTCCCCGGGCACAGCTTTGCCGGTTTTATAGGCCCACTGTACCGCCATAGTGGCGTAGGAGTCGTTGGATGCAAAGACCGCATCAATGTCCGGGTGCTGCTCCAGGTAGGCATAGATGTGGGCGCGGTGTTCCTCCGGCGGGGTATCGAAGCCCAGTTCCACCACCTCGGGCTGCAAACCCGCCTCGGCAATCACCTGCCGGTAGCCCCGCTGGCGCAGATTATGGTCAGAAATCCTCGAAGTAAAATGCACCACGCGCCGCGCACCGCCCTCAAGAAGCGCGCGCGTTGCCTGCCGGGCGCCGTCCACATTATCGCAGCGGATATTGGGGTAGCGGCCGGTCTCCTCGCGGTCAATCGTCACCAGGGGAGCGGCCAGGTAGGGGGCGTTAGCTACCACGTCAGAGTGGGCGCCGGTAATTACGCCGTCTACCTGGTTGGCCAGTAGCATGTCCAGGTAGCGGGCCTCGGTTTCGGGGTGGTCTTGGCTGTTGCAGAGCACCACCTTGTAGTCGTGGTCTGCCAGCTTCGACTCAATACGAAAGGCAAGCTCTCCGTAGAAAGGGTTAGCCACGCTGGGAAAGACCAACCCAATCACGTGAGACTTGGACTCCTGCAGGGAGCGGGCAATGGCGTTGGGGCGATAGTTAATCTCGGCCATCGCCTGCTGCACGCGGTCGCGGGTTGCCTGGCTGATATAGCCACGGTTGTTGAGCACGCGGGAGACCGTGGTGGGGGATACGCCGGCAACACGGGCTACGTCGTCTAGCTTGGGCTTAGCCACGGGGAAACTCCTTATGAAACGCGGGCAAACACTTAATTATATGGGTGCTTAGTGCGTTTCGTGCCAACGGACCCTTGCCCGACCACCGCTGAGAAGGCAGAAAAGCTAGATGACTAGGGGAATCATTTCTACCTGCTCACCCGCCGCTGTGCCCTGCGGTGGCACACGAACCAGCGCGTTGGCACGGGCAAAGTCTGAGAGCATGTGGGAACGGGCGTTGTGCAGTAGGGGCTGGGCAGAGTCGCCGGAGACAATGGCGGGCAGCAGGCGGTCGTCTTTCTTTCTAAAAGCGGGAACCGGCTCGGTCAGAGCCACCAGCTCGCGGGCCGGTTCCTCCTGCCCGTTGCGGCCGGCCACAAAGGCCGGCAGGTAGGAGTAGAGGCTGGTGTGGGCCGCAAGCGGGTTGCCCGGTAGACCGAGGACGACGCGCGAGTCGGGCAGCACCGCCATCAGGCAGGGGTGGCCGGGGCGGGCCGAGACCGCCTCAAAGGCATAGGTGCCACCCAGCTCAGCGATGATCTTGCGCAGCATATCCACCTCTGAGGTGGAGGAACCGCCGGTCAGCACCAAAAGTTCTGAGCCCCTGGTTTCTTCAAACCAGGCGGTGAATTCCTGCCAGTCATCGTGCAGGCGGGCTGTGCTTTCCACCCGGGCACCCAGGGCTGAGAAAATAGCGGGGAACTGCACCGAGTAGGCATCACGCACCTCGCCGGGGCCGGGGATGCCCTCGGTAATTACTTCGTTGCCGGTGTAGGCAATGGAGACCGCGGGGGCTGTGAAAACAGGTAGCGTATCAAAACCGCAGACCGCCAGGAAAGCGAGCAGGCGGCTGGTGATGGTCTGCCCGGCACGGGCTGCCAGGCTACCCTCGGCCAGCTCTTCTCCGGCACGGCGCATGTCTTGACCGGGGGCCGGTGCACCCGCGCTGGAATCTAGAACCGCGCCGTCCTCACTGAGCACCGCAGATTCGACCCGTAGAACCGCCTCGGTGCCCGGAGGAATCAGGCCGCCGGTAAGAATCGGGGTGGCCTCGCCGGGGTGCAGCTCAAGGGTCTGCTTGTGGCGGTTGACCTTCTCATCGGCGAAAACCTGGGTCTTGAGGGCCCAGGGGGGCGTGCCCGCCACGGCATAACCGTCCATGGCCGAGGAATCGTAGTGGGGCAGGGGAATGGGCGTGTGCACGTCTTCTGCCAGCACCCGCCCCAGCGTCTGATCAAGCGGCAGGCGGGCAGTTTTCTGCGAGGAAGCCCCCAGCCGAAAGGCGGCAGAGATAGCCTCGTTCCAGGGAGTGTGGTGCATGAAAACCTCGCTTGATGTCTGAGGGGCGGGAAGAACTAGAAGGTGGGCTGGCTGAAGCCCAGGGACCGGGCGCTATCCCAGGTGTCAACATCGTCGGTGGAGCCGGCAGGAAGCTCAAGAGTCTCATAGTCGAGCGCCCCTAGCAGGCGGCGCACCGACTTATTTTCTGTTTCACCGGAAAAGGCCCGGCGCAGTGCCTCGGTACGGTAGATTCCCGCCAGGGGCTGGAAGCTGCCCTCCACCACACCGGCAAAGCCCACGGTGGCCTCGTCTGCCGCTGCGGCGGCGTCCACTAGAACCTCAACAGCGCGCGCTACAGCTGGCATATCGACCGCCAGCAGCAGGGTCCAGGCAGCTGAGTCTGCGGGCAGGGCTGCCAGTCCCGCCGCCAGGGCGGCTGCGGGCCCTGAGAAGGGCGGGTCTTCGCGGGTGAGAATGACGTGCGCGGGCACGGGCAGGGTTTCAGGCCCCACGACGACGGTCTGGGCGGCCGAATCTACCGCCGCCAGGGTGGAGCCCAGCAGGGTCTGGCGACCGTTGGAAAGCCCCGCCTTGGGGGTTCCGCCCAGGCGGGAGGAGCGGCCGCCGGAAACAACAATGGCGTTAAAGTCCACGGGCTATCCTCCGGCAAAGGGCGGCATGACGTCCACGCGGTCGTCTTCTGCCAAGACCTGCGAGAGCTCGGCGGATTCGCCGTTGACCAGAAAGCTGCACTGGGTGAGTACCCGCTCAAGAGTCATTCCCGACGGCGTGCGGCCGGTGTGGCGGGAAGAGAGCAGACGAGAGAGATCGCCCACCGTCTGACCGCCCGCCAGCTCGGCCAGGGATATTTCTTCGCGGGGGATGCCAGCGGCAGAGCGCGCGGCAGCAAAAAAATTAATCTTCACGGGGTTAGCCTCCAATAGCGCTCATGGAGCGGCTTGCTTCAGCAAAATCTTCGGTGTCAAAGCCCACGGAATCTTTACCGTGGGCGGCGGGCTTGGCCCACATGGCCTCGCGCCAGCGGATTGCTACCTGTTCGTCACTGGCATCTGAGCGCAGCAGGTCCATGAGGTCGGTCTCGGTCTGGGAGAAGAGGCAGGAACGAATCTTGCCGTCTGCGGTGAGCCGGGTGCGGGTGCAGGTGGAGCAGAAAGGCTCGGTGACCGAGGCGATGATTCCCACGGTGCCCAGTTTGTTCTCCGCCGAGAATTCCTTGGTGTTGCGGGGGTAAACGTCCCAGATTTCGGCGGGAGCTGACCCGCGAGGGCCCGGCTCCTGGTGCAGGGTGTACTTCTCGGAGAGCAGGTCGCGAATCTGGGCCGCGGTGATGGTGGATTCGCGGGACCAACGGTTATCGGCGTCCAGGGGCATCTGCTCGATAAACCGCAGCTGATAGTCGTGCTCCATAGCCCAGGCGAGTAGGTCGGGTGCCTGGTGGTCGTTGACTCCGGGCATGAGCACCGCGTTGATCTTGATGGGTTTCAGGCCGGCCTGAGCTGCGTAGTCCACCCCGCGCAGAACGTCTTTGAGGCGGTCGCGGCGGGTGAGCTCGGCAAAGGTCTCGGGGCAGATGCTGTCGAGGGAGACGTTAATGCGGGTGAGGCCAGCGGCAACCAGCTCATCGGCCTTTTTATCCAGGCCCATGCCGTTGGTGGTGATAGAGAGGGGAACCTGCGGGGCAAAGGCGCGAATTTCTGCGAGAATCTGCGCTAAATCCCTGCGCAGCAGGGGCTCACCACCGGTAAAGCGGATTTCTTCTACGCCCAGGGTCTCAATGCCAATGCGGGCCAGGCGAACGATTTCGTCTTTGCTCAGAACCCTGTCATTGGGAAGCCAGTCCAGACCCTCGGCGGGCATGCAGTACTGGCAGCGCAGGTTACATCGGTCGGTCAGAGAGATACGCAAGTCGCTGGCGACCCTGCCAAAGCGGTCTTCGAGGGGGCCGGTGAGTCTCTTCTCATCGGGCATCGTGGATGTCTCCCGGGTTACCACCTGCAGGCGGGGGCCTGCAATCAGAGTTCCCGAGTTTGATCCTTGTGCCATATGCCACCTTCGTAAAATTTGCATGTGCCTGGTTATATTTAGACTAGTCGACTTTTAAAGTTTCCCCCACCGCGGGAAGATAAATTGCGACCAGCCACACGTCTTAACCACCGGCACCGAAGGACTATTCCATTGTTCAAGATTTCTTCTTCTCAATCTCTTGTGGCGGTGGCATCTGCGGGTGCTCTAGCGTTGCTTTCTGCCTGCGGTGGGGCCGAAACAGCACAGCAGGGGGAGCTGACCGGGCAGGTGCAGGTGTTTGCTGCTGCCTCCCTCAATTCCGCCGGGGCCGAGCTGGAGAAGACCTTTGAAGAGGAGAACCCCGGGGTGGATGTTTCTTTCAACTATGCGGGGTCTTCTCTGCTGGTGCAGCAGATGGAGCAGGGCGCTGCCCCCGATCTGCTGATTACCGCTGATACGGCGACCATGGACGGCGCCACCGCCTCGGTGCCCGATCTCGCCGATGCACCGGTGCAGACCCTGGCAACCAACCGCCTGGTGCTGGTTGCAGCTACCGGAAACCCGGCGGATATTCACTCGGTGCAGGATCTTGGGCGGCAGGGCGTGACCGTTGCCCTCTGCGCCGCTGAGGTTCCCTGCGGAAACCTTGCCCAGCAGGAACTTGACCAGCAGGGCGTGCAGCTCACCGGAGCCACCGAAGAGCAGAATGTCTCAGAGGTCGCCACCAAGGTAGCAACCGGGGCGGTGGACGCCGGCTTTATCTACTCCACCGACTCCGCCGCCCTCCAGAAGAGCCAGGACGTTACCGAGATAGCCCTGCCCGATCTCGAAAGCAATGTGTACCCCCTGGCCGTGACCGCCAGTGGGCAGCAGAACGAGGCCGCTTCCGCTTTTTCCCGGTGGCTCAGCGAGGAAGAAGCCCAGCGGATTCTCGCTGATTTTGGCTTTGGCTCGCCCAGCTCTGCCGAGTAAACTGAGAAGCCTATGACTTCTTCAGCTCACCGGTCGGTTCCCGCCGCCTTCACTGTGCCTGCCCTGCTGGGCGTTTTGGTGATTGCGGGGCCGTTTCTGGGGCTGATGGTGAACATTCCCTGGACCGAAGCCTGGCAGCTGATGACTTCCCCTGAGGCTCTGAGCTCGGTGAAGCTCTCGGTGGCCACGGCCCTGATTGCCACGGTAATCTGCGGCCTGCTGGGGCTGCCGCTTTCGCTGTATCTGACCAAGGTGATAGACCGAAGCCGCTACCGCAAGCTGGGGCTGGTTCTCTACGCCCTGCTCTACACCCCGGTAATTCTTTCGCCGGTGGTTTCTGGCCTGGCTCTGACCTTTTTCTGGGGTCGGCTGGGGCTGGTGGGTTCTTTGCTGGACGGCGCCGGGGTGGTAATTCCCTTTACCTCCACCGCGGTGGTGGTTACCCAGGTGTTTGTGGGCCTGCCCTTCTTTGTGGCAACGGCTGTTACCAGCCTGCGGGCCGTTCCCGCCGAGTTCGAGCACATTGCTCTGGTCGAGGGGGCTACCCCCTGGGAGGTCACCTCTAAGGTGCTCCTGCCCGTGGCCGCTCCGGGACTGGCCACCGCCTTTCTGCTCTCTTTCGCCCGGGCACTGGGAGAGTACGGCGCCACCGTGACCTTCGCGGGAAACATCGCAGAAAAAACCCGCACTATCCCGCTCAACATTGAGCTCATGCTCTCCTCTAACCTCATGCCCCAAGCACTGGGTTCGGCTCTTCAACTGATGAGCCTCTACCTGATAGTGCTGGGCATTGGGCTGTTTCTGGTGAGCTTGCGCAGAATCAGGAGCCGCGCGTGAACCTCACCCTCAATTCTCGCCCTATCGCTGGTGCTGATAGTTTTTCGCCCGAGGAGTATCGCAGTCTGGTGCAGCAGAACCTGCTTCCCCACCTGCCCAGCGAGAGCGAGACGGTTGCTATAGAAAAAGCGGTGGGCAGGGTTCTGGCCGAGGATTTCTTTGCCCCGGCAGACCTGCCAGCCTTTGCCAATTCGCAGATGGACGGCTACGCGCTCACCGACGCTGCCTGTCTGCGTTCAGACCGCGTCTTTACCGTGGGAGCCGACGTGGCCGCGGGCTCCGCTGCCAGCGGCCTTGAGGTGAGCAATGACCTGGTCTACCCGGTGATGACCGGCGCCCCGCTACCCGCCGGTTACGTGGCGGTGGTTCCCGAAGAAAAGGCGCGCCCGCTGGGGCAGACTCAGGGCTCTTTTGCCGTTGCCGGCTCCCGGGTGGAGCTACCCCGCACCAGCCCCGACTCTTTCGTGCGGCAGGTGGGTAGCGACGTCCGCGCAGGAGAGCTGTTGATTGAGGCCCAGACCCCTCTGACCCCGGTGCACTGCGCGCTACTGGCTGCCCACGGTCAGGCGGAGGTATCTGTACACCGCCGCCTGCGGGTGCTGGTGCTGACCGGCGGAGACGAGGTGACCTCGGAGACGAAGCTGGCGTCGGGAAAGATACGCGATGCTAACGGCCCGCTCCTGGGCCGTCTGCTGGAGGGCGCGGGGGCACAGACCCGGCGGGTGCAGATTAGTGATGACGCCGCCGCCCTGCTGGCTACCCTGCGGCAGGTGCTGGATGAGTTCGGCCCTGACCTGGTGCTCTCCAGCGGTGGGATCAGCCACGGTAAATTCGAGGTGGTTAAAAACGCGGTGGGCCTACTGAAAACCGGAGCCACATCAGGCCTTGAACTGGCTGCCAGCTGGTTTGGCCACGTTGCCCAGCAGCCCGGAGGCCCCCAGGGCCTTATCCTGCTGGGTCGGGGAGATGACCGGCCCTTGCTGCCCTGGCTGGGTCTGCCCGGCAACCCGGTGAGCACCCTGGTGACCTATACACTGGTGGTGGAGCCGCTGCTTGCCCGCTGGCAGGGAATCTCCCTGCCCGCCCGATACGGTAGGCTGGCAGAGCCTGCCGAAATCCGGGGCAGGGCGGGTAAAACAGAGTTCCGCCGAGCCCGGGTGAAGACGGTCTATGCCCCCGACGGTACCTCTTCCAGCGAACTGACGGTAGACGAGCAGACCGGCTCCCACCTGCTCCACCGCGCCTCCCGAGCAAACGCCCTGGTAGAAATAGAACCGGAGGCCACCTACAGCGCCGGAGCCAGCCTGCGCTGGTACCCCCTGAACACCCCGCCCCTCACGCAGACTCTCTAAGGAGATCACATGGCAGAAGAATCTCACCTGACCCACGTGCGAGAAGACGGCTCGGCTCACATGGTCGATGTCACCGAGAAGAAAGAGACCACCCGCACCGCGGTGGCGGAGGCGACCGTGACCACTCGCAGCGACGTCGTCCAGCAAATTTTTGAGGCAGACCTACCCAAGGGCGACGCCCTTCCGGTGGCGCGCGTCGCCGGAATTATGGGGGCCAAGAAGACCCCCGAGATTATTCCGCTCTGCCACCCGCTACCGCTGGGCAAAATCACCGTGGACTTTGAGCGGTTAGAGGACGGCATGCGGATTGAGGCCGCCGTGAAAACCCGCGGGGTTACCGGGGTCGAGATGGAGGCGCTGACCGCGGTCTCCACCGCCGCGCTGACCGTCTTTGACATGATTAAGGCAGTAGACAAGCACGCGGTTATCTCAAATATCCGCGTGCTGGAGAAGTCCGGCGGAAAATCCGGCGACTGGTCGGTAGAACGGTAAAGCCATGAGCAGAGATTTTGTCATGCCCACCGATTTGACCGGCCTGGTGATTGTGGCATCCACCCGCGCTGCCCGCGGTATCTACGAGGATAGGTCGGGGCCGCTGGCGGTGGAATGGCTGCGCTCGCAGGGTATCGAAACCCCCGATGCCACGGTGGTTGAAGACCGCGAGATTGAAGACTATTTTGCCCGGCTGGTGGCAGACCGTTCGCAGCTGCCCACCGTGATTCTCACCAGCGGCGGAACCGGGCTGAACTCCGACGACCGCACCGTGGAGGCGGTGCGCCCCCACCTGGATAAAGAGATACCGGGGGTTATGCACGCCTTCTGGACTGAGGGGCTCAAAACCACCCCGGCCGCGGTGCTCTCGCGCGGAGTTGCCGGAGTGATTGATAAAACCTTTGTGATGACCCTGCCCGGCTCCCGCGGAGGAGTCAAAGACGGCTGCACGGTGCTCGAACCCATGCTCAGCCACATTATTCGCCAACTAGAGGACTACCATGACCACTAATTCATCCCCCGAAGCTGACCCCAACGGTCTGGAACCCACCGAGTCCACCGTGGTGCACACCGCCATTACCGAAGAGCCGCTGGAGCCTCTGATGCTGGCGGCTCGCGCCGAGGTGATGACAGAGAAGATGGGCGCCCTGGTGGTCTTTGACGGTATTGTGCGCAACCACGATCACGGCGAGTCTGTGGCCGGGCTTTCCTACTCTGCCCACCCTCAGGCAGACCGCTTTATCGCTAGGGTGGTGGAGTCGGTTGCCGAGTCCTTTGAGGGGGTGCGCCTGTGGGCGGTGCACCGGGTGGGCCCCATCGCTATTGGCGAGTCTGCTCTGACTGTTCTT
This sequence comes from Rothia aerolata, assembly GCF_014635585.1. GTDB lineage: Bacteria > Actinomycetota > Actinomycetes > Actinomycetales > Micrococcaceae > Rothia > Rothia aerolata. The sequence goes on along the minus strand of NZ_BMDC01000001.1, from coordinate 1,030,375 downwards.
GCCGCTGCCGCCCACCGGGGCCGGGCCTTTGAGGCCTGCCAGAAGGCGGCAGACCGGATCAAGGCCGAAGTGCCCATCTGGAAAGAGCAGGAGCTGACAGACGGCCGCATCGAGTGGGTGGGCATTGACACCCAGACCGAGAAAAATCATGACTGAGACCTTCACCTCCACCGAGTACAAGCTCTACGGGCGGCAGATGCTCCTGCCCGAACTGGGTACTGCGGGCCAGCTCAAGCTCAAGAAGGCCCACGTGCTGGTGGTTGGCGCCGGGGGACTGGGGGCACCGGCCCTGCTCTATCTGGCCGGGGCGGGCGTTGGAACCATCACTGTGGTGGACGACGATCAGGTGGAGCTCTCTAACCTGCACCGCCAGGTGGTTCATTCCTTTGCCACGGTGGGCAACTCCAAGGCCGAATCGGCAGCAGCTAGCCTGCGCGCGCTGAACCCGACCATCGCCGTCCGCACTATCAAAGAGCGCCTGACCGAAGCTAACGCCCAGCGACTGCTGGGCGGGGTGGACGCGGTGCTCGACGGCAGCGATAACTTTTCCACCCGCTACACCGTTTCTGAGGCGGCAGCCCGCTTCTCTATTCCGCATATCTGGGGTGCGATTCTGGGTTTTGACGCGCAGATGAGCGTTTTCTGGGCGGGCAGGGGGCCGGTCTACGAAGACCTTTACCCGATGGCTCCCGCAGAGGGCTCCGTTCCTACCTGCTCCACCGCCGGAGTCATGGGAGCTATGGCGGGGGTGGTGGGAACCTCGATGGCGATGGAGGCTATCAAGGTGCTTGCCGAAATCGGTACCCCGCTGATGGGGCAGGTTGGCTACTATTCGGCGCTTGAGGGTCGCTGGGATTACATTCCGCTCAAGGCTAGACAGCGGGAAGTTGCGGCGGAGGAGAAGGAAGCTGCCAATACTCCTCAAAATGCAGAACCGCAAAAAGTAGCTGTAACAAAACGTCATATTGTGGATGAGTTCATGGTTACACCTGTCCAGGCGGAGAAAACAAGGTGCACTTATGTAGAATATCGGGAACTGGCCCAGCTAGAAGATATTGTGCTTCTTGACGTGAGGGAACCTGCTGAGTTTGCCGCCCTCTCCCTTCCTGGAGCGCAGAACCTCCCCCTGTCGGTGCTTGAAGAGCTCAAGCAGAAAAATCAGTTGAAGAGCTTTGTTTCTGGGAAATATCGCTTGGGCTATCAAGTAATTGTTGTCTACTGCGTGGGTGGCCCTAGGGCAGGTCTTGCTGCCCAGATGCTCCGCGATGCGGGAGGTCGAAAAGTCTACGAAATGACAGACGGTTTGCCGGGTTGGCTGATGAGCCAAAAAAGCCAGTGATGCAAGGGTGGAGCCCCTCTAATTAGCGCACATTTTTATTTGGTATTTTTGATGCTCAATTGCCGATAAGGTAAGGGCATGACTCAAGTATCATCATCACGCCGTGCCACCGGCGCCGAGGTTTCAGGCCCCGATGGTCCGGTCTCAGACCAGCTGATTAAGTTCGGAAAGTTCTTCTCAAAGTGGGATGAAACCCAGGACGGCCGCGCGGTATTCCGCGAGGGCGGCCGCCGCGGCGACGTCTTCTACCGTGACCGCTGGAGCTACGACAAGGTAGTCCGCTCCACCCACGGTGTGAACTGCACGGGCTCTTGCTCCTGGCAGGTGTTCGTCAAAGACGGCGTGATCACCTGGGAGGCCCAGGCCACCGACTATCCCACCGTTGGCCCCGACCGCCCCGAGTACGAACCCCGCGGTTGCCCCCGCGGTGCTTCTTTCTCCTGGTACACCTACTCGCCCTCCCGCGTGAAGTATCCCTACATCCGCGGCCCCCTGCTGGAGATGTACCGCGAAGCCAAGGCCATGCACGGTGGCGACCCCGTTCTGGCCTGGAAGTCTATCGTGACCGACCCCGCTAAACGCGAGCGCTACGTCAAGGCCCGCGGTAAGGGCGGGCTGGTGCGGGGCACCTGGACAGAGGCCCTGGAAATCGTTGCGGCGGCGCAGATTCACACCATTCAGGAGTACGGCCCCGACCGCAATATCGGCTTCTCACCGATCCCCGCTAAGTCCATGACCTCCCACGCCTCCGGTGCTCGCTATATTGAGCTCATCGGCGGTGTGATGACCTCCTTCTACGACTGGTATGCGGACCTTCCGGTGGCTTCTCCCCAGGTCTACGGCGACCAGACAGATGTGCGCGAGTCCGGCGACTGGTGGGATGCCACCTACCTGATGATGTGGGGCTCTAACATTCCGGTCACCCGCACCCCCGATGCCCACTGGATGGCTGAGGTGCGCTACCGCGGCACCAAGGTTGTTACCGTCTCTCCGGACTACGCCGATAACACCAAGTTCGCCGATGAGTGGCTGCCCGCCCAGCCCGGTTCTGATGCTGCTCTGGCGATGGCGATGGGCCACGTGATTCTCAAGGAAAACTTTGTGGACCGGCGCGTGGAGTTCTTCGAGGACTACACCACCACCTTCACCGACTTCCCCTTCCTAATTCGCCTGGAAACCCGCGAAGACGGCAGCAAGGTTCCCCACAAGTTCGTCAAGGCTTCTGATCTGGCGGCCGGCCGAGATTTGGCTGACCCCGACTTCAAGACCGCCCTGCTCGACCGCGCGAACGGCGAGGTGGTGATTCCCAACGGTCAGATGGGCCACCGCTACAACGAGCAGGATATGGGTAAGTGGAACCTGGACTTGCAGGGGGTCAAGCCCGCCCTGTCTGTTGCTGACATTCCCGGCGGCGCTACCGGCGTCACCGAAATCTCCATGCCCGCCTTCGACACCCCCAACGGCGAGGGGCAGGTGGTTAAGCGTGGCGTACCCACCATCCATGTGGAGGGTATGGAAGTCTGCACCGTCTTTGACCTTATGCTGGCCCAGTACGGCGTCGACCGGCCCGAGCTGCACCTGCCCGGCCGCTTCGCCCGCGACTTCGACGACGTCGAGGTGCAGTACACCCCGGCCTGGCAGGAGGAAATCACCTCCGTGCCCGCCGAAGCCGTGATTCGCGTGGCCCGCGAGTTCGCGCAGAACTCCATCGACTCTGGCGGCCGCACCATGATTATTCTGGGTGCCGGTATCTGCCAGTGGTACCACGGTGATGCTACCTACCGAGCTATTCTCTCCCTGCTGCTCATGTGCGGCTCCGAGGGCCGTAACGGCGGCGGCTGGGCCCACTATGTGGGCCAGGAAAAGGCCCGCCCCATCACCGGCTGGCAGAACATGGCAAACGCCCTGGACTGGGTTCGGCCGCCGCGCACCCAGGCAGCAACCTCCTTCTGGTACATGCACACCGACCAGTGGCGCAACGACGGTTACTCCACCGACTACCTGCAGTCGCCCCTGGCCAAGGGCGAGCTCAAGGACGTGCACACCGCCGACATCGTGGCGCGAACCGCCCGCATGGGCTGGATGCCCTTCTACCCGCAGTTCAACCAGAACTCCACCGTACTGGCAGAAGAAGCCGAGGCCGCGGTGGCAGCCGGCACCGCGTCGTCCCCGGCGGACTACGTGGCGCAGAAGCTGAACAACGGCTCCATGGAGTTCTCTGTGGAGGACGTCGATAACCCGGTGAACTGGCCGCGCACCCTTATGCTGTGGCGCAACAACCTGCTGGGTTCCTCGGCGAAGGGCGAGGAGTACTTCCTCAAGCACCTGCTGGGCACCCACAACTCCGTGATGGGCGAAGACACCGTGGAGTCTAAGCCCCGCGAGGTTGTCTGGCACGAGAACGCCCCCGAGGGCAAGCTGGATCTGTTGGTGACCGCGGACTTCCGCATGACCTCCTCGACCCTGTCTTCAGACGTGGTATTCCCGGCTGCTACCTGGTACGAGAAGTACGACATTTCCTCGACCGATATGCACCCCTACATCCATGCCTTCACCCCGGCAATCGACCCGCCCTGGGAGACCAAGACCGACCACCAGACCTTCAAGGAGCTGGCATGGATCTTCTCGCGCTTGGCGGCCAAGCACCTGCCGGCGCGTAAAGACATTGTCTCGGTACCCCTTCAGCACGATACCCCCGGCCAGCTGGCCCAGCCCGGCGGCCACGCTCCCGACTGGAAGAACCAGGGCGTTGCCGGTGTGCCCGGCAAGAACATGCCGGTCTTTGCCCTGGTGGAGCGCGACTACCCGGCCCTCTACGATATGTACACCTCGATTGGCCCCCTGCTCTCCAAGCTGGGTACCACCATCAAGGCTGTGACCGTGGATGTCAACGACGAGCTGGCGAAGCTGGCCGAAGAAAACGGTGTGATGAACTCGGGTAAGGGCGCTGGCATGCCCGCCATCGATACCGACTGGAAGCTCTCCGACGCCATCTTGGCGCTCTCGGGCACCTCTAACGGCCCCGTGGCTGTCAAGGGCTTCAGGGAGCTGGAGAAGCGGGTGGGCAAGAAGTTCCTGCACCTGGCTGAGGGTAACGAAGAAAAGCGCATTACCTTCCGCGATACCCAGGATCGGCCCTGCCCCGTCTTCACCTCCCACGAGTGGTCGGGTTCAGAGACCGGAGGACGACGCTATGCCCCCTTCACCCTGAACACCGAGCAGCTCAAGCCCTTCCACACCCTGACCGGCCGTATGCACTTCTTCCTCGACCACGACTGGATGTTCGAGATGGGGGAGCAGATGCCCATCTACCGCCCGCCGCTGGATATGACCAAGCTCTTCGGCGACCCGGTACTGGGAGACCAGCAGGACGAAGTGACCATCTCGGTGCGCTACCTGACCCCGCACAACAAGTGGTCAATCCACTCCTCCTACCACGACAACCTCTACATGCTGGCTCTCTCTCGCGGCGGCTCCCACGCCTGGATGTCCCCGGGCGATGCCGCAAAGATCGGCGTCAAAGACAACGACTGGATTGAGTGCGTCAACAACAACGGCGTCTTCGTGGGCCGCGCGGTGGTCTCCCACCGCATGCCCGAAGGCGTGGTCTACGTGCACCACGCCCAGGAACGCCTGGTTGACATTCCCAAGTCAGAAACCACCGGTAAGCGAGGCGGTATCCACAACTCCGTCACCCGAATCCTGGTTAAGCCCACCCACCTGATCGGCGGCTACGCCCACCAGGCATATGCATTCAACTACCTCGGCGCAACCGGTAACCAGCGCGATATCGTCTCGGTTATCCGTCGTCGTAAGCAGGAGGTCACCTACTAATGCGAGTTATGGCTCAAGTTTCCATGATTATGGCACTGGATAAGTGCCTGGGTTGCCACACCTGTTCGGTGACCTGTAAGCAGGCCTGGACCAACCGTGCCGGTACCGAGTACGTGTGGTTCAACAACGTTGAAACCCGCCCCGGCCTCGGCTACCCCAAGCGCTATGAAGACCAGGAGCAGTGGAAGGGCGGCTGGACCCTGAACAAGCGGGGCCGGCTGGAGCTGAAGGCGGGTAACCGCTTCAAGAAGCTCTTTACCATCTTCGCCTCACCCATTCAGCCGCAGATGAGCGACTACTACGAGCCCTGGACCTACGACTACCAGAACCTCATTAACGCCCCCCTGGGCGATGACTTTCCGGTAGCTAAGCCCAAGTCTCTAATTACCGGCGAAGACACCGCCATTGACTGGTCTGCTAACTGGGACGACGATTTGGGCGGCACCTTTGAGACCGGCGATCAAGACCCCATTGTGCAGAAGATCCGCCGCGAGTCAGAAGAGAAGATCAAGTTCGAATTCGAAAAGACCTTCATGTTCTACCTGCCTCGCATCTGCGAGCACTGCCTGAACCCCTCCTGCATGGCATCCTGTCCCTCCGGCGCAATCTACAAGCGCTCTGAAGACGGTATTGTGCTGGTAGACCAGGATCGTTGCCGCGGCTGGCGCCAGTGCATCACCGGCTGCCCCTACAAGAAGATTTACTTCAACCACAAGTCGGGTAAGGCAGAGAAATGTACCTTCTGCTACCCCCGTATTGAGCACGGTATTCCCACCGTGTGCGCGGAGACCTGTGTGGGCCGTATGCGCTACATCGGCATCTTCCTCTACGACGCAGACCGGGTTTCCGAAGCGGCGTCCGTGGCCGACGAAAAGGAGCTCTACCAGGCTCAGCTGGACATCATGCTCGACCCCTTTGACCCCGAGGTACTGCGCGAGGCCAAGAAGCAGGGTATTCCCCAGTCCTGGCTTGAGGCCGCGCAGAAGTCGCCGGTCTACAAGCTGGCCAAGGAATGGAAGATCGCCCTGCCGCTGCACCCCGAATACCGCACCATGCCCATGGTCTGGTACGTGCCGCCGCTGTCTCCGATTATCGACCTGCTCAAGGAGCAGGGCCACGATGCCGAGTCTAAGGACAACCTCTTTGGCGCCATTGATTCTCTGCGTATTCCGGTGGAGTACCTGGCGGAACTCTTCACCGCTGGTGACACCACCGTGGTGGTCAACGTGCTGAAGAAGCTGGCTGCCATGCGCGCCTACATGCGCGACATCACCCTTGGCGGCGTGGGCAAGGAGGAAATCGCCCAGGCTGTGGGTATGACCGGCGAGCAGATCTACGAGATGTACCGCCTGATGGCTATCTCTAAGTACTCTGAACGCTACGTGGTTCCCAAGGCCCACATGGAAGACGCCCACAACCTTGAGGAAATCGGCTGCTCCCTGGATACCGACGGTGGCCCCGGCATGCTCTATGACGATGCCTTCTCCGGTACCGGCGAGCGCCCGACCCCCATCTCCACCGGCTCCTACGCCAACACGGCCCGTGCCGATGGGAAGGTGAACATCTTCGCCTGGGACGGCAAAACCCGCCCCGACGCCATGTTCCCCGATACCAAGGGTTCAACGAGGGTCTAATCGTGGCAGGTTTCTTTTCTAAACTGCTGGGCAAGGCGGGTGCGGTAACTGAACCGGCCCGCCCCGCCAGCGGTGACCCTTTTGATATTGACTGGGGCGAGGGTGCTGAGACTGACGCGGTGATTTACCAGGTCTCCTCGGTGCTAATGCGCTACCCCTCCGAAGAGGTGCGCGACCTTCTTCCGGAGCTGAGCCGACTGGCGTCGTCCATCGATAACCCCGCCTTTGAGCAGGCGGTGGCTGACGTGGCCGACTGGTATCATTCGGCCCCGCTGGCCGACATTGCCGCGGAATTTACGCAGGAGTACGACCTCTCGCGGCGTCACGCCTTCCACCTCTCCTACTGGACCGAGGGCGATACCCGCCGCCGCGGTGAAGCCCTGGCCCGCTTCAAGAAGATGTACCGAGACTCCGGTATGGTTACCGACCTCCACGGTGAGCTACCCGACCACCTGCCGCTGGTGCTTGAGTTTGCGGCGCTGGTGGATCGAAAGGCAGGACGCGCGGCGCTTCAGGCCTACCGGCCCTCTTTGGAGATGCTGCGCTTGGCTTTGCGCGACGACGCACTGGCCTTCCACGGTCTGCTCGAGTGCATCTGCGCAACTCTGCCGGGCGAGTCGCCGGAGAACGCGCAGCAGATCCAGGAGATGGCTGGCTTTGGACCGCCCACAGAACAGGTGGGTCTGGACTCCTCTGACCCCCGTCTTCTACCTCTTCTTCAACCCTCAACTACCCCCTCTGTAAGGAGCAACCCATGAGTATCCTAGATATCTTTCTCTGGGGTGTGTTGCCGTATGTTGTAGTAGTCATTCTGGTGGGTGGCACCATTTGGCGTTACAAGTATGATCAGTTCGGCTGGACCACCCGTTCTTCTCAGTTCTACGAATCTAAGCTGCTGAAGTTTGCCTCGCCGCTCTTCCACTACGGCATGCTGGGTGTTTTTGGCGGCCACGTGGTGGGCCTGATGATTCCCCAGTCCTGGACTGAGGCGGTGGGCATTACCGAAGACATGTACCACATTGGTGGTGCTTTGATTATGGGTATTCCTTTTGGCCTGGTCACCCTGCTGGGTCTGATTGTGATGGTCTTCCGCCGCCGCACCAACAAGTCGGTTTTTGCCGCCACCACCGTCAACGACAAAATCATGTACGTTCTGCTGATGGCCACCATCGCCTTTGGCATGGCTGTTACCGTCATTAGCGCTTTCCAGGGGCCCCACGGCCACAACTACCGGGCCGATATTTCCCCCTGGTTCCGTTCCCTCTTTATCTTCCAGCCCGAAGTTTCGCTGATGCACGACGTCCCGCTGGAATTCAAGATCCACATCATTTCAGCCTTTGTGCTTTTTATTCTGTGGCCCTTTACCCGCCTGGTGCACGCTTTCACCGCACCCTTCCACTACCTCTTCCGCCCCTACATCGTCTACCGCTCCCGCGGTGGCGAAAAGCCCGGTGGCCGTCGAGGTTGGGACCCGGTGGGTACCTCAGACCGAGAATCACTTCTGAAATAGTTTCTTTGAGATAGATTGCGAAAATAATGTCTACACACACCGCTGAGCGCGACCCGCAGCTCAAAGGTCAGCTCAAAAACGTCATCATGGCAACCCTCGCCTCCACCATTGGCTTCTGGGGTTGGACCATGATTGGCCCCCTGGCGAAGTCCTACTACAAAGAGGCTTTCAACCTCACCCCCGGTCAGCTATCGGCCCTGATTGCTATGCCCGTGATTGTTGGTTCGGTAGCGCGTATTCCCGTGGGCGCTCTCACCGATAAACTGGGCGGCCGAATTATGTTCACCTGCCTGCTGGTACTCACCTCAATCATGGTGCTGGTTACCGCTCTGGTGGGCCAGACCGGTAACTACCCGCTGTTGATGGTCTCGGCCTTCTTCCTGGGTATCGGCGGCTCTATCTTTGCCGTGGGTATTCCTTTCTCGGCCTCCTGGTATGAACCCCACCGCAAGGGCCTGGCAACCGGTATCTTCGGCATGGGCATGATCGGTACCGCGGTGGCAGCTTTCTTCAACCCCCGCATGGTCAATGCCTTTGGCTACTTTCCCACCCACCTCATCATCGCTGCCATTGCGCTGATTTACGCGGTGATCGTGTGGTTCTTTATCGAGGACTCTCCGACCACCAAGGGTAAGAAAGCCCAGCCCATGCTACCCAAGATCAAGCACGCCCTGGGCGATATCGCCACCTGGCAGCTGTGCTTCATCTACGGCGTGATCTTCGGTGCCTTTGTTGCCTTCTCCAACTACCTGCCCACCTACATGGGCAACGTCTACAACTTTGACGGCGTTGCAGCGGGTACCTTCGCAGCTATGTTCGCTGCCTTTGCCGTGATTGCCCGCCCCTTCGGTGGCATTGCAGCAGATAAGCTGGGCCCCCGCCCCGTGACCCTGGTGATGTTCACCGCCGTCATTGTGCTCTCGCTTTTGATTGCCCAGCAGTTTGCTTCCCCGGCTATCTACTACGCCCTCTTTATCATCATGGCGATTTTCGTGGGCTTTGGCACCGGTACTGTCTTTGGCTGGGTAGGCCGGGCAGCCAAGCCCGAGGACACCGGAACCGTGGGCGGCCTGGTTTCTGCTGCCGGCGGCCTGGGTGGCTACTTCCCGCCGTTGGTGATGGGCGCTGTCTACGGCGCTACCACCCATTACTTCTGGGCGCAGGTTGCCCTGGCAATTACCGCCGGTGTGGCTCTGCTGATTTCGCTCTTTATCAAGAACGGAAGCAAGCCCAAGGCTAAGTAAGCGGGATTGACAGTATGGTAGCTGGCTCGCTCAGTCGCCACCCGGCTAGTTGACTAACGGTGCGCTGGCAGGCTAGTTGGACCCCAAGCCTCCTCTGCTAAGGAGCCGGCTTCTACACACATGTGCTGTGTAGGAGCCGGCTTTTTCATGTCGGCTCCCGGTTTGTACAGGTTTGTCTCGGGTGTACAGAGATATCTCTGTACACCCGAGACAAACCTGTACAAAATGACGGCGTGCCTTATGCCCAACCGGCCACATTTGGACGGGCTGAGGAATACTTCACACAGAAAATCTGTGGATAACCCTAAAAGAAGAAGAAAAACGCCGGGTTTTATCCACAGATTTTGAGCTGGGCCACCGCGAAAGGTTATAGCGGGGCACACTGTTCTCATGAAAACAATCGACGAAATTTTCCCGCTGATTCACACCTATCGGGATTTGAGGGAAGCACGGTTTTCCGATGCCACCATTCAGAGTCTGGTCTATCGGGGAGAGCTTGCAAGAATCCGTCGTGGGGTCTATGTCTACCCGAGCCAGGTGGCAGAGCTTAAGAAGTGGGAGCATCCGCTTCTGCACGTGGTGGGGTACTTCAAATCGGTGCCGAGAACAGTCTTTTCTCATCAGTCTGCTGCTATGCTCAATTCGCTTTCACTGATTAGCCTGCCCCAGAGGATTCATGTGTACTGTAGGCCAAATTCCAGGGGCTCAACGCCGGGAATTGTAAAACACGTGAAGCTCAAACCTACTACCGAAACACGGCTGACCCGGTGTGGTGCGGTAACCACCGATATTGCAACAACCGTGATTGATTGTTGCTGTGTGCTGTCTTTCCGCGAAGCGGTGGTTTTGGCAGACTCGGCCCTGAGGATGCAGCTCATCGAGATAGAGACTTTGAGAACCAAGATGCTGGAATACCAGGGCCACCATCGAAAAGCAGTGGCAAGGGTGGCCAGGAGCATGAGTAACAAGTCTGAGTCGCCGGGGGAGACCCTTACCCGCTTGCTTCTTGACGAAATGGGGGTTTCCTACCATGAGCAGGTGTGGATTTCGCTCGGGGGTCGAATGTATCGGGCTGACTTTTATCTGCCTGACTTCTCGGTTTATGTGGAGTACGACGGTCTGATCAAGTACACCTCTTTCGGCCCCACCGATCAGGCGGTGATGCACGAGAGACAGCGGGAAAAAGACTTCCTTAACTCGGGGGAGAGGATTTTTCGGGTCACCTGGAATGAGGTCTTTAAAAATCCGGGTCTCTTCAAAAACCAGCTTTCGCGCTACCTCGCCAGCTTATAGCGGCGTCGTCGCTGGCTCCGCGGGGAGAGAGATTCCCCTTTTGTACAGGTTTGTCTCGGGCGTACAGGGTTACCTCTGTACACCCGAGACAAACCTGTACAAAATGACAGCCTCCAAGATAACCCTGTACAGAATGACGGCGAGCCGGGTAGTACCCTCCCCGAGGTCTAGGGGAACTGGTGCTTACCTCTGTTGTGTGGCACACTTTAAGAGTTGTTAATAGCCGCTCATCACGCGCGGGAGAGACCGGTCTTTTGTGAGGCTAACCCAGGCAAGTCCGGGTAGGCCGCAGAAAAGCTGGCGCCGAAGGAGCAAGATCTTCCCGGGAAACTCTCAGGCAAAAGTACCGCGTAGTGTAGGCGACTCTGAAGAGGGGCACACGAGCCCCACCGCAGGGGCAAACCTGGCTTTTGCCGTCAAAGGCAGAAACCGGGCTAAAACTCTCAGGTTAGGAACAGAGCGGGGAGATCAAGACCCCAGAACCGGGGTCGAGAATCTGACCAGGAGTTTGCTCTATGTCATTCATTGACCGCCACCTTGGCCCCCGCGAATCCGACCGTGATTTTATGCTCAAGACCGTGGGTTTTGAGACCCTCGACGAGTTGGTTGACACCGTTGTTCCCGACTCCATCAGGCTTGAGGATGACCTTGATTTGCCCGCACCGCTGAGTGAGAGCGAGGCCCAGGCGAAGCTGGCTGAGTACGCAGCGCAGAATACGGTGATGAACCAGATGATTGGCGCGGGCTACTATGATTCCATCACTCCCGCGGTGATCCGCCGCAATATTCTGGAGAACCCGGGCTGGTACACCTCTTACACTCCCTACCAGCCGGAGATTTCCCAGGGCCGCCTGGAAGCCCTGCTGAACTTCCAGAACGTGGTCATGGAGCTGACCGGCCTGGAGATTGCCAACGCCTCCCTGCTCGATGAATCCACCGCTGTAGCCGAAGCGGCTGTAATGATGCACCGGGCAAATAAGAAGGTTAAGAACGGCTTCTTTGCTATTGATTCCCGTTGCCTTCCCCAGACTCTTTCTGTGGTGCGCGGTCGAGCTGAGGCTCTCGGCATCGATTTCGTGGTGACCGATTTTGCTGACGGTCTGCCCGAGGGCGACCTCTACGGCGTCGTCCTCTCCTATCCCGCTCACGACGGCGAGATCCGCGACATCAAGCCCCTCATCGACCAGGCCCACGAGCGTAACGCCCTGGTGACCGTTGCCGCTGACCTGCTGGCGCTGACCCTGCTGAAGTCCCCGGGCGAGCTGGGCGCAGACGTGGCGGTGGGCAATACCCAGCGCTTTGGCCTGCCGCTCTGGTACGGTGGCCCTCACGCTGCCTACATGGCGGTGCATAAGGGTATGGAGCGTAACCTGCCCGGCCGCCTGGTGGGTGTTTCTACCGACACCGCCGGTAAGCCCGCCTACCGCCTGGCCCTCCAGACCCGCGAGCAGCATATCCGCCGCGAGAAGGCCACCTCCAACATTTGTACCGCCCAGGCTCTGCTGGCTATTGCTGCCGGTGCCTACGCGGTTTACCACGGCCCCGAGGGCCTGCGGGCGATTGCCAACCGCCTGCACGATAACGCCGCCCGAGTTGCCGCTGCCGGTGTTGAAGCAGGTCTGAAGCTGGTGCACCAGAACTTCTTTGACACCGTTGCTTTCGATACCGAGGGCAAGGCCGATCAGCTGGTTGCGGCCGCACTGAAGGCTGGTATCAATATCCGCAAGATTAACGATGACCGCATCTCTATTTCGGTGGGTGAATCTCACGGGGACGACGTTCTGGCGGCTCTCGTAGAGGCTCTCGGCGGTGAGCTGGGGGAGACCGACGAATACGGTATCGCCGAAGAGTTCCTGCGCACCGATGAGTTTATGCAGCACCCGGTCTTCCACACCTACCGCTCGGAGACCGCCATGATGCGCTACCTGCGCCGCCTTTCCGATAAGGATTTGGCGCTGGACCGCACCATGATTCCGCTGGGTTCCTGCACCATGAAGCTCAACGCAGCCGCCGAGATGGAGCCCATCTCCTGGCCTGAGTTTGCCACGATTCACCCGCTTGCTCCTGCTGACCAGGCGAAGGGTTGGAAGGCTCTGATTGATGAGCTCTCGACCTGGCTGGTTGCCATTACCGGCTACGATGCGATTTCTCTGCAGCCCAACTCCGGTGCTTCCGGCGAGTACGCGGGCCTGCGCGCTATTCGGGCCTACCACAAGGCAAACGGCGATGACCAGCGCACCGTGGTGCTGATTCCCATGTCTGCTCACGGCACCAACGCCGCCTCGGCTGCTCTGGCCGGCCTTTCGGTCGCCGGCGTGGCAACCGCTGAGGACGGCTCTATCGACGTTGACGATCTCAAGCTCAAGATTGAGAAGTACGGCGATACCGTTGCCGGCATCATGATTACCTACCCCTCCACCCACGGCGTGTTCGAGGAGCAGGTGGTTGAGGTCTGCCAGCTGGTGCATGACGCCGGCGGTCAGGTGTATGTGGACGGCGCCAACCTCAACGCTCAGATGGGTCTGGCCCAGCCCGGCAAGTTCGGTGGCGATGTCTCGCACCTGAACCTGCATAAGACCTTCTCTATTCCTCACGGCGGCGGTGGTCCCGGCGTTGGCCCCGTGGCGGTGCGCCAGCACCTGGAAAAGTACCTGCCCGGTAACGGCTATGAGGCAGATGCTGAGGGTAAGCTGGCGAAGGCCCCCCTGCCGATTTCGCAGGCGATGTTTGGTTCTGCCGGTGTGCTGCCTATTTCCTGGATGTACATTGCAATGACCGGCGCTGAGGGGCTGAAGTCCTCTTCCGAGTACGCTATTCTCAACGCCAACTACATTGCCCACGAGCTCAACGAGCTCTTCCCGGTTCTCTACACCGGCGACCACGGTCTGGTAGCCCACGAGTGCATCCTGGATCTGCGGCAGCTCACCGCCGAGTCGGGAGTCACCGCAGAGGATGTCTGCAAGCGCCTGATTGACTTCGGCTTCCACGCTCCCACCCTGGCCTTCCCCGTTCCCGGAACCCTGATGGTGGAGCCCACCGAGTCTGAGAACCTTGAAGAACTCGACCGCTTTATCGAGGCAATGCGCACGATCCACGCCGAGATTAAGGAAGTCTCGGCAGGTACCGTCGCCCTCGAAGAGTCGGTGCTGCGCAACGCCCCCCACACCGCCGACGTCCTCACCGCAGATACCTGGAACCGCCCCTACACCCGCGCCCAGGCCGCCTACCCGGTGAGCGCCCTGCGCCTGGCCAAGTACTTCCCCTCGGTGGGACGTATCGACGGCGCCGGTGGCGACCGCCACCTGGTCTGCGAGTGCCCTCCCCTAGAAGCCTTCGATCTGGAAGCAAAGTAGGTTCTGATAGACATGACTAAGCACACTGCACTGCACGAAAAGCACGCTGAGCTGGGAGCCTCCTTCACCGACTTCGGTGGCTGGGATATGCCGCTGAAGTATGAGAATGACGTCGCTGAACACCACGCCGTGCGCGAGGCCGCCGGGCTCTTTGACCTCTCCCACATGGGCGAGTTCCGTATCAAGGGCCCCGACGCCGCAGCGTTCTTGGATTTCACCCTGGTTTCTAACATGGGTGTGCTCAAGGTGGGCAAGGCCAAGTATTCGATTCTGGTAAACGAAGCCGGGGGAGTGATCGACGATCTGATTACCTACCGCCTGGCTGAGGACGAATTCCTGGTGGTGCCTAACGCCGCCAACGTTGAGGTGGACTTTGAGGCCTTTAGCGCTCGCAAGGGTGACTTTGACGTGGAGCTCACCAACGAGTCTGAGCTCACCGGCCTGGTGGCTGTTCAGGGCCCCAAGGCAGAAGAAATCCTGCTGGAGATGGAGCCCTCTGACCCGCAGGCGGTCAAGGAGCTGCGCTACTACGCCGCCACCCCGATGAAACTGGCAGGCGTTGAGGTGCTGCTGGCCCGCACCGGCTACACCGGCGAAGACGGCTTTGAGATCTACGTGCCCAATTCACAGGCGGAGCAGATCTGGGACGCCGCTTTAGCAGCTGGCCAGCCCCACGGTCTGAAGCCCGCCGGTCTGGCAGCTCGCGACTCTCTGCGTCTGGAAGCGGGCATGCCCCTCTACGGCCACGAGCTGGGCCTGGAGATCACCCCCTTTGAGTCAGGCCTGGGCCGGCTGGTAGAGATTGCCCTGGACAAGAAAACCGCGGACTTCGTGGGTCGCGAGGCCCTGGCCGAGGCGGCGAAAACCGAAGCCCCGCGCGTCCTCATCGGACTCAAGGCACAGGGAAAGCGCCCCGGGCGCGCCGGCGCCAAGCTGATGGACGGCGAGGCGGAAGTTGGCGAGATTACCTCCGGTATTCCCTCCCCGACCCTGGGCTATCCGATTGCCATGGCGTTGCTAGAGAGCAAGTACGCGAAAACCGGCTCCACCATCGAGGTGGATATCCGCGGAAAGAGGGCTCCCTTTGACGTGGTAGAGCTGCCCTTCTACTCACGCTCACAGTAGAGCCGCTCACCCGCACACAGTAAGAAACGGGCGCCAGCACACCCCGCTGGCGCCCGTAACCCGCTCACCCACCAAGGAGCGAACATGAACATCAGTTCAGAACAGGTTCAGGCAGAAGCCCTGGACTACGATATTTCCGTCTTCGAAATGTTCTCGATTGGCGTTGGCCCCTCATCCTCCCACACCGTGGGGCCCATGCGCGCCACCAACCGCTTTGTCACCGAACTTATTGAAACCGGCCAGCTAGATCAGGTAGCAAAGGTGCACATTGATCTCTACGGCTCCCTCGCCGCCACCGGCGCAGGCCACGGCACGATGTCGGCAGCGCTGAAGGGCCTGGCGGGCTTTGTACCCGAAATCATTGATATTGCCGAATCCGAGCAATTTATCAACCGCAACCAGGTAGACGGAACTCTGCCGCTGGCGGGTTTCCGCGCCGCCGAATTTGAGGGCGGCCACCCCAAAAATAACAGCGGCAAAATTTCTGGGCCCACCGTTAACTACCGTGAGGCCGACATGACCCTGCGCCCGCTCACCGTGCTCCCTCGCCACACCAACGGTATTAAGGTCGCGGCCTGGGACTCCGCAGAGAAACTGCTTCTTGAACGAACTTACTTCTCTATCGGCGGCGGCTTCGTGGTGGAAGAAAACGAAGATAACACCGCCGGTAGCGGCCTGACCGAGGCGCCCTATCCCTTCGGATCCGGCGAAGAACTGGTCGATATGGCCAACGGCGCCGGCCTCTCCATCGCCCAGCTGAAGATGCAGAACGAACTCTCAGCCCGCAGCGAGGAGGAAATTCGAGAGGGTATTCTCTCCATCCGCAAAGTAATGCAGGAGTGCATTGGATCTTCCCTCTCCCGCGTGGGCTACCTGCCGGGCCCCCTGAAAGTGCGCTGCCGCGCCGGTGCCTGGCACCGCGACCTTCTCAGCGAAGACCCCAGCAAATCCCCCGAATACTGGATGGAATGGGTCAACCTGATTGCGCTCGCCGTCAATGAGGAAAACGCCTTTGGCGGCCGCATCGTCACCGCGCCGACCAACGGCGCCTCCGGCATCATTCCAGCGGTGCTCCACTACACCATGAACTACCTGCCCGGTATTCGCCACTGTGGCGAGGCCAAGCGCAACCAGACCGTGGTGGACTTCTTCCTTGCGGCCTCAGCGGTGGGAGCCCTCTACAAGAAGCGCGCTTCTATCTCCGGCGCAGAAGTGGGGTGCCAGGGGGAGGTGGGCACGGCGTCGTCCATGGCGGCAGCCGGCCTCGCCCAGGCGATGGGTGGCACCAACGAGCAGATCGAAAATGCCGCCGAAATCGCCATGGAACACAACCTGGGCCTGACCTGCGACCCGGTGGGCGGCCTGGTACAGATTCCCTGCATCGAGCGCAACGCTATGGCGGCAGCCAAGGCTATCAACGCCGCCAAGATGGCGCTACGCGGGGACGGCGAGCACCGGGTTTCGCTTGACCAGGTCATCGAAACTATGCGCCAGACCGGCGAAGACATGTCTAACCGCTACAAGGAAACCTCGATGGGCGGCCTGGCGGTGAACGTGGTGGAGTGCTAGTAAAGTTGCAAAATCCTTCCGCAGACTGTATAGACACACACCCTCGTTTGGTGTATTGTGAATATTTGCGCTATCCCTAACCTGAGTGCCTTCATATAGCGGTGGGCATGGGTGATACAGAGCCGAAAATAGTCCAGTTTTGTCTACGATCCCAGCAGCCCAACACTCTTTTAGTGCTGTGCGTGTTGTGATTTTCAGCAGAAACCTGCGGCTTTCTTCGTGTTTTGCGGGGTAGTGAGTACGAAGAAAAGGTCTGTGGAAGGATCCAACTTGGTCGCCTCGAGCACCTCTAACAACGAAGCCGCTAACGGCGCACTGAACCCTGACGGTTCACCCCGCCGTATTTCATTCGCAAAAATTTCAGAGCCGCTGCAGGTTCCTAACCTGCTCGCTTTGCAGACTGACAGCTTTGACCGCCTCGTGGGCAACGAGCGCTGGGCAGAAAAGGCTGCCAAGGCTGTAGAGACCGGTGATACTTCGGTGCAGACCATCTCAGGTCTGGCTGAAATCTTCGAAGAAATCTCACCGATCGAAGACTTCCAGGGCACCATGTCCCTGTCATTCTCCGACCCCGAATTCGCTGACCCCAAGTACAGCATGGAAGAGTGCAAGGATCGCGATGCGACCTACGCAGCTCCGCTGTACGTCAAGGCCGAATTCATGAACAACAACACCGGCGAAATCAAGCAGCAGACCGTGTTCATGGGTGACTTCCCGCTCATGACCGAGTCCGGTACCTTCGTGATTAACGGTACCGAGCGCGTTGTTGTTTCCCAGCTGGTTCGTTCTCCCGGCGCCTACTTTGAGAAGTCGGCTGACCGCACCTCTGATAAAGACATCTACTCAGCCAAGATCATCCCCTCCCGCGGTGCATGGTTCGAGCTGGAAATTGATAAGCGCGACCAGGTGGGCGTTCGCCTGGACCGCAAGCGCAAGCAGTCGGTGACCGTTCTGCTGAAGGCTCTCGGCTGGACCGAAGCTAAGATTCTTGAGGAATTCGGCGAGTTCGATTCGATTCGCGCGACCCTGGAGAAAGACACTGTCTCCAACCGCGATGAAGCTCTGCTGGATATCTACCGCAAGCTCCGCCCGGGCGAGCCCCCCACGGTTGATGCAGCTCAGGCGCTGCTGGACAACATGTACTTCACCCCCAAGCGCTATGACCTGGCCAAGGTGGGCCGCTACAAGGTCAACCGCAAGCTGGGTATCGACATGCCCCTGAACGATCCTTCGGCAATGGTTCTGTCTCAGGACGACATCGCCGCAATGATTCGTTACCTGGTGACCCTGCACGCCGGTGGCACCTCCATCAAGGGCATTCGTGACGGCGAAGAGACCGACATCCGCGTTGATACTGACGATATCGACCACTTTGGTAACCGCCGTATTCGCGCTGTTGGCGAACTGATCGAGAACCAGATCCGCACCGGCCTCTCCCGCATGGAGCGCGTCGTCCGCGAGCGTATGACCACCCAGGACGTTGAGGCAATCACCCCGCAGACCCTGATCAACATCCGCCCGGTGGTTGCATCGATCAAGGAGTTCTTCGGTACCTCGCAGCTCTCCCAGTTCATGGATCAGAACAACCCGCTGGCTGGTCTGACCCACAAGCGCCGTCTTTCCGCTCTGGGCCCCGGCGGCCTCTCCCGTGATCGCGCGGGCATGGAAGTGCGAGACGTGCACCCCTCCCACTACGGCCGTATGTGCCCCATTGAAACCCCTGAAGGCCCCAACATTGGTCTGATTGGTTCGCTGGCAACCTACGCCCGTATCAACCCCTTCGGTTTCATCGAGACCCCCTACCGCCGCGTTGAGAACGGCCAGGTCACCGACAAGGTTGTTTACCTGACCGCCGACGACGAAAAGGGCGCGATCATCGCGCAGGCTAACGCACCCCTGAACGACGAGATGCGTTTTGCCGAGGACGAGGTTCTCTGCCGTGCAGGCGATGGCTCCGGTGAGGCGGTGCTGGTTGAGGCAACCGACGTTCAGTTCATGGACGTTTCGCCCCGCCAGATGGTGTCCGTTGCAACCGCTCTGATTCCTTACCTGGAACACGACGACGCTAACCGAGCACTGATGGGTGCTAACATGCAGCGCCAGGCTGTGCCGCTGTTGCAGTCTGAGGCTCCCGTGGTTGGTACCGGTATGGAGCGCTACGCAGCTATTGACTCCGGTGACTCCGTGCTGGCTAAGAAGGCAGGCGTGGTTTCCGAGGTTTCGGCTGATCTGGTGATTGTTCGTAATGACGACGGCACCACCTCCTCCTACCCGATTTCTAAGTTCCAGCGTTCTAACCCCGGTAACTGCTACAACCACCGTGTGGTTGTTAAGGTGGGCGACCGCGTTGAGGCTGCCGGCCTGATTGCAGACGGCCCCTCCACCGACAACGGTGAGCTGGCACTGGGTAAGAACCTGCTGGTTGCTTACATGTCGTGGGAAGGCTTCAACTTCGAGGATGGCATTATCCTCTCCCAGCGCATGATCTCCGATGATGTGCTGACCTCGATTCACATTGAGGAACACGAGATTGATGCTCGCGACACCAAGCTTGGTGCCGAAGAGATTACCCGTGACATCCCCAACGTGTCTGAGGACGTTCTCTCTGCCCTGGACGAGCGCGGCATCATCCACATTGGTGCTGAGGTTGAGTCCGGTGACATCCTGGTGGGTAAGGTAACCCCCAAGGGCGAGACCGAGCTGACCCCCGAGGAGCGCCTGCTGCGCGCTATCTTCGGCGAGAAGTCCCGCGAAGTTCGTGACACCTCCCTGAAGGTGCCCCACGGCGAGTCCGGTACCGTGATCGGCGTTCGTATCTTCGACCGCGAGACCGACGAAGAGGATCTGCCCTCGGGCGTCAACCAGCTGGTGCGCGTCTACGTTGCCCAGAAGCGTAAGATCACCGTTGGCGATAAGCTGGCGGGTCGCCACGGTAACAAGGGTGTTATTACCAAGATTCTTCCCGTGGAAGATATGCCCTTCATGGAAGACGGCACCCCCGTTGACATTATTCTGAACCCGCTGGGTGTTCCCGGCCGTATGAACATCGGTCAGGTACTTGAGGTTCACACCGGCTGGCTGGCTAAGCAGGGTTGGAAGATTGACGGAAACCCCGCCTGGCTCGACAAGCTGCCGAACTTCCCCAAGGAAACCGGCCCCACCAACGTGGCAACCCCGGTCTTCGACGGCGCTGGTGAGGACGAACTGTTCGACCTGCTCGACCACGCGAACCCCAACCGCGACGGCGATCGTCTGATCAACAGCTCCGGTAAGGCTCGCCTGCTCGACGGTCGCTCCGGTGAGCCCTTCCCCGAGCCCGTTTCCGTGGGTTACCAGTACATCCTGAAGCTGCACCACCTGGTAGACGACAAGATTCACGCTCGTTCCACCGGTCCTTACTCCATGATTACCCAGCAGCCCCTGGGTGGTAAGGCTCAGTTCGGTGGCCAGCGCTTTGGTGAGATGGAAGTGTGGGCGCTGGAAGCATACGGCGCCGCCTACACCCTGCAGGAAATCCTGACTATCAAGTCCGACGACGTCAACGGTCGCGTGAAGGTCTACGAGGCGATTGTCAAGGGCGAGAACATCCCCGAACCGGGTGTTCCCGAGTCCTTCAAGGTTCTCATCAAGGAAATGCAGTCCCTGTGCCTGAACGTTGAGGTGCTCTCAACCGAGGGTAAGACCATCGAAATGCGCGATGCTGAAGATGAAGGCTTCCGTGCAGCAGATGACCTGGGCATTGACCTTTCCCACGCAGAGCCCAGCTCTGTTGAAGAGGTCTAAGCCGGTTCATTACTTCTATACGAATAAGTCTTCACAACTACTGAAAAGAGAAAAGGACACATGTCCAACGAATCTTCACTCGGTTTGATGCGTATTGGCCTGGCCACCGCTGAGGATATCCGCAGCTGGTCTTACGGCGAGGTCAAGAAGCCGGAAACCATTAACTACCGAACCCTGAAGCCGGAGAAGGAAGGCCTCTTCGACGAGCGTATCTTCGGCCCCACCCGCGACTGGGAATGCTACTGCGGTAAGTACAAGCGCGTACGCTTCAAGGGCATTATCTGTGAGCGCTGTGGCGTTGAGGTGACTCGCGCTAAGGTTCGCCGTGAGCGCATGGGTCACATTGAGCTGGCAGCTCCTGTTACTCACATCTGGTACTTCAAGGGTGTTCCCTCCCGCCTGGGCTACCTGCTGGATTTGGCTCCGAAGGATCTCGAGAAGATCATTTACTTCGCTGCCTACATGATTACCGACGTCGACGAAGAAGCTCGTCACGACGATCTGCCTAACCTCGAAGCCGCTTACCAGCGCGACCGCAAGGCTCTGGAGGACCAGCTGGCTTCGGACATCAACGCGATTGCTGTTGAGACCGAGCAGGAGCTGGCTCGTATTGAGGCCGAGGGTGGCAAGGCTGCTGAGAAGCGCAAGCTGCGCGAGTCGGCAGAGCGCCAGATGGCCTCCGTACGCAAGAACGCTGAGCGCGAGCTTGAGTTCGAGGAAAAGGTCTGGGATCGCTTCAAGAACCTCAAGGTCGCTGACCTTGAAGGCGATGAGGCTCTCTACCGTGCCATGGTCGATAAGTACGGCATGTACTTTGAGGGCTCCATGGGCGCTGAGGCTATTAAGAAGCGCCTGGAGAACTTCGATATGGAGGGCGAGGCAGAAGCTCTTCGCGAGATTATTCAGACCGGTAAGGGCCAGCGTAAGACTCGTGCCCTGAAGCGTCTGAAGGTTGTTAACTCCTTCCTGACCACCACCAACTCACCTCTGGGTATGGTGCTTGAGGCTGTTCCGGTTATCCCTCCGGAACTGCGCCCCATGGTTCAGCTGGACGGCGGCCGCTTTGCGACCTCCGACCTCAACGACCTCTACCGTCGTGTGATCAACCGTAACAACCGCCTGAAGCGTCTGCTGGATCTCGGTGCTCCCGAAATCATCGTGAACAACGAGAAGCGTATGCTACAGGAAGCTGTGGACTCGCTCTTCGATAACGGTCGCCGCGGCCGCCCCGTGACCGGCCCCGGTAACCGCCCGCTGAAGTCTCTGTCAGACATGCTCAAGGGTAAGCAGGGTCGTTTCCGTCAGAACCTGCTGGGTAAGCGCGTTGACTACTCCGGTCGTTCGGTGATCGTCGGTGGCCCCCAGCTGCAGATGCACCAGTGTGGTCTGCCCAAGCAGATGGCTCTGGAGCTCTTCAAGCCCTTCGTGATGAAGCGTCTGGTTGACCTCAACCACGCTCAGAACATCAAGTCCGCTAAGCGCATGGTGGAGCGTTCCCGCTCCCAGGTGTGGGATGTTCTCGAAGAGATCATCACCGAGCATCCCGTGCTGCTGAACCGTGCACCCACCCTGCACCGTCTGGGTATCCAGGCCTTCGAACCCCAGCTGGTTGAAGGTAAGGCTATTCAGCTGCACCCGCTGGTGTGCTCGGCGTTCAACGCTGACTTCGACGGCGACCAGATGGCGGTTCACCTGCCCCTCTCACCTGAGGCTCAAGCTGAGGCTCGCATTCTGATGCTGTCCTCCAACAACATCCTCAAGCCCTCCGACGGTCGTCCCGTTGCTGTGCCTGACCAGGATATGATTATCGGTCTCTTCCACCTGACCACTCCTCGCGATGATGCTCCGGGTGAAGGCCGTACTTTCTCTTCTCTGGCTGAGGCCCTGATGGCTCTGGACCTGCACGAGGTAGAGCTCTACTCCAAGATCAAGATCCGCTTCACCGCAGAGGAATTCGTTGCTCCTGAGGACTTCGAGTTCCCCGAGGGCTACACCGAAGGCGATGACATTCTCTTCGAGTGCACCCTGGGTCAGGTTATTTTTAACCAGGCTCTGCCCGCTGATTACCCCTGGTACTCTGGCGTTGCCGCCAAGAAGTCCCTGGGCGCGCTGATTAACGATCTGGCTGAGAAGTACCCCATGGACGTCGTCGCGCGTTCACTGGATAACCTGAAGAACACCGGTTTCTACTACGCATCTCGCTCCGGCGTGACCGTGGCTGTGACCGATATTGCTGCTCCTCCGACCAAGCCTGAGATTATGGCTAACTACG
The DNA here is from genome assembly GCF_014635585.1 of Rothia aerolata. Classification (GTDB taxonomy): domain Bacteria; phylum Actinomycetota; class Actinomycetes; order Actinomycetales; family Micrococcaceae; genus Rothia; species Rothia aerolata. Next base: position 1,007,419 of record NZ_BMDC01000001.1, on the reverse strand, counting down.
AGAAGCAGGCAGCAGATATTCAGGGTCAGTTCGACATGGGTCTGATTGACGATAATGAACGTCGTACCGAGCTTATCGACATCTGGACCAAGGCAACCGATGAGGTTGCGGATTCCATGAAGGAAAACCTGGCTAACCTGAACACCACCATTAACCGTATGGTGACCTCGGGTGCGCGTGGTAACTGGATGCAGGTTCGTCAGATTGCCGGTATCCGCGGTCTGGTGGCAAACCCCAAGGGCGAAATTATGCCCCGTCCGATCAAGTCTTCCTACCGCGAAGGCCTGACCGTTCTGGAGTACTTCATCGCAACCCACGGTGCGCGTAAGGGTCTGGCTGATACCGCGCTGCGTACCGCAAACTCCGGTTACCTGACCCGTCGTCTGGTGGACGTCTCTCAGGACGTAATTGTGCGTGAAGAGGACTGCGGTACCCGCCGCGGTCTGAACCTGCCCCTGGTCGAGGTTGACGAAGAGACCGGTGCAGTTTCCCTGCACGAAAACGTTGAGTCTTCCATCCACGGTCGTGCGCTTGCTGTTGATGTCAAGGCTGAGGACGGCACCGTTCTGGCTGAGGCCGGTGCGGATGTTTCCGATCTGGTAATCGACAAGCTCTTCAAGGCCGGCGTGAAGGAAGTCAAGGTTCGCTCCGTGCTGACCTGTGAGTCCGCTGTTGGTGTGTGTGCCCACTGCTACGGTCGCTCCATGGCTTCCGGCAACCTGGTAGACATCGGCGAGGCTGTGGGTATTATCGCGGCTCAGTCCATTGGTGAGCCCGGTACCCAGCTGACCATGCGTACCTTCCACACCGGTGGTGTGGCATCGGCAGATGATATTACCCAGGGTCTGCCCCGTATTCAGGAGCTCTTCGAAGCGCGTACCCCCAAGGGCGTTGCTCCGATCTCCGAGGTGGCAGGTCGTGTGACCATCGAGGATACCGAGAAGTCCCTGAAGGTTATCGTGACCCCCGATAACGGCGACGAGCCTATGGCTTACCCGGTTCTGCGCCGTGCCCGCCTGAACGTTGCTGAGGGCGACCACGTAGAGGTTGGCGATCAGCTGGTTGCCGGTGCTGTTGACCCCAAGGAGGTTCTGCGTATTCGTGGTCCCCGTGAGGCTCAGAAGCACCTGGTGGACGAGGTTCAGAGCGTCTACCGCTCCCAGGGTGTGGGTATCCACGACAAGCACGTTGAGGTGATTGTTCGCCAGATGCTACGTCGTGTAACCGTGATTGACTCCGGCGATACCGACCTTCTGCCCGGTGAGCTGGTGGAGAACATCGTCTTCCAGACCGCTAACCGTAAGGCACTGTCTGAGGGCAAGCGTCCGGCTGCCGGTCGCCCCGAGATGATGGGTATTACCAAGGCATCGCTGGCTACCGAGTCCTGGCTGTCCGCGGCGTCCTTCCAGGAGACCACCCGAGTTCTGACTCAGGCGGCTATGGAGCGCAAGGAAGATCCGCTGGTTGGACTGAAGGAGAACGTCATCATCGGTAAGCTGATCCCGGCCGGTACCGGCCTGGCTCGTTACAACGATGTTGAGGTTGAGCCCACCGACGAGGCCCGTGAGCAGCTTTTCCAGGCTTCCTCCACCGGCTTCAACGATTTCAGCTACGCAGCTGAGAACGAGGGTTCCATCTCCGCTGAGTTCCAGGCAATTCCCCTGGACGACTACGACTTCGGTAAGTAAACCGAGCGAGCTCCGGCTGAGATAAAGTAAGCGCGGCCCCTCCCGAAAGGGAGGGGCCGCGCTTGTTTCTTATGGGAAAGAGAGGACGGCGCTAACCCTCTAAGAGCGAAAGGAAGTGGGTGGTCATTGCCTTTATATCGGGGCGGTGCCCGGTAATCAGCTCGAAGGCATCGACTGCCTGGCCCACTGCCATCAAGCCACCGGGCAAAACCCGAGCACCCAGGGAACGGGCATGGGCAATCAGCGGGGTTTCCTGGGGCAGGTAGATGACGTCGGCTACCCAGAGGTCAGCGCGAAGAAGGTTGAGGTCTAGGGGAGAGCCGGGGTGGTGGTGCATACCGATGGGGGAGGCATTGACGAGTCCCCGGGCTAGCGGCATAATCTCGGGTAGGTTCTCGGGAGTAATCGCGTTGACCTCTGATGCGGGGAAGAGGGTTTGAAGATGATGAGCCATTTCCTCGGCCTTGGTCAGCGAAAGATCAGAGATGAACAGTTGACGGGTGCCTTGAGAGAGCAGGGCATAAGAGGTGGCTGAGCCAGCACCCCCGGCTCCGAGCTGAACCACTGCCTCAAGGTCTTCGGGTGAGGGGGCCAGCCCCTCCTGTAGCGCGGTCACAAATCCGGAATAGTCGGTGTTGTAGCCAACGGTTTTTCCCTCGCGCAAGACCACGGTGTTAACAGCGCCCATCTGAGCCGCGCTGGCTGAGATTGAATCAAGGTGCTGCATAATCAGCTGCTTACAGGGGTGGGTAACGTTGAAAGCGTTGAAACCCAGTTCGAGAGCGTGCTCAAGAATCTCCCCGCATTCTTCGGCGGCATAGGCGGAGTGGTTAGGGCCCAAAGAATCTATATCGAGTGGTCGGTAGAGGTAGCGTAGGCCCAACAGGTCGGCGGCCCTCTCGTGCATGGGAGGTGTGAGAGAGCGGGAGATACCGCTACCGATTAATCCCACCAGATATGACTCGCCTACCCGGCTCATGAGTCTCCTTTCACCGCTAATGTTTTGCGCTCCTCATTGTAGACCGCTGAATATCCTGACCTTGAACGAGGGCCGGAATGCGAGATTGAGACAGCTCGCATAAGTAGGGACATCCAAGGGAGAGCGGTAAAACTTGCCAGCCGGTAACCTGGCTGTGTGACACGCTGGCGTAACCAGCAACACACATCATATTTCTATTGGGGGAACCATGGTCACTGAATCAGTACGCGCCGGAGGTAGGAGCTGGAGCCCTACCGTTGGTGAGAAGAAAATCCGTCACTCCTTGAGGGCCAAAGGAGCTTTCGTTTTGCTCGCCGCCTGCGGTCTTGCCCTGGGGCAGCTGCCGCTAGCGGAACCTACAGCGGCAGTAACCCAAGAGAACCCCTACCTGGTGGGGGCAGGAGTTGCCGATATGACCGGCGAGCCCGCCGAGGTAGGTTTCATGGGCTACGGCGATAGCTCTCAGACGGGAACCGGGCTGATGAACCGCCAGTTTGCCCGTGCCTTTGAGGTGAAAGACCCGGCAAGCGGACAGTCCAACCTGATTGTGGTGCTCGATCAGCTCACCGCCACCGAGAGCGTGCGCGATGAGGTTATTCGGCGAGTTCAGCAACAGTGGGGGAGCGACTACGGCGAATCCAACATTATGATTACCGCCAGCCACACCCATGCAGCGCCGGGCGGGGTCACCCGCTATTCCCTCTATAACGTCACTACCCTGGGCTGGCACCAAGATACCTTTGAAGCCACCGTTGACGGCGCCATGGAGGCTATCAACCGGGCCCACGCCGATTTGGCGCCGGGCAATCTGACTGTTTCTCAGTCGAAGCTGACCGGAGTTGGCGCGCAGCGTTCTGCTGAGGCTCAGGCGAATGACCCCGCCTATCTCACCGATGAGCTGGTGGACGGTGCCGACCCCACCAATATCACTCTACGACTCGAGCGTGACGGGCAGACCCGGGCTCTCATCAACTGGTTTGCAATTCATCCCACCTCGCTCACTAGCAAAAACACCCTGGTTTCCACCGATAACAAGGGCTATGCCCAGTGGCTGATTGAGCACGAGGACCACGGGGTTGACCACTACAGCGGCGCCGGCGACGGTTTTGTGGCCGCCTTCGCCAACTCCAACACCGGCGACGTCTCGCCCAACACCAACCTGCGGCCCGGTTCAGGCCCCACCGAAGACCAGGTGGAGAACATGAAGATTCAGGGCACAAAGCAGGCTGATGCCGTGCGCGCGCAACTTGTTGAGAATGGCGACCCGGTGGGCCAGGGCCTAGATTCTGCAATCCACTACGCCGACTTTTCAAACATTCCGGTGATGCCCAAGTTCTCCGGCACGGGAAAGGTGCAGCATACCTGTGACGCCTCGCTGGGGCAGTCTTTCGCCGCGGGTTCTGTTGAGGACGGCGGCGGAGGGCTAGACGTCTTCGGCGAGGGGGTCGGCGCCAACCCCTTCTTCGGTGCCTTGGCAGAGGCCACCTACAAGATATCGCCTGAGCTTAAAGAATGTCAGGCGCCCAAGGATAATCTGCTTGCAGTGGGAGCGGTTGATGCTGTACAAGAGAAACTTCCCGTGCAGATTATGCGCTTTGGCGACTACTACATTCTGGGTCTTCCCGGTGAAATGACGGGCGCGGTGGGCGTGCAGTACCGCAAGGATATGGCGGAGCTCTTCGGGGTGGATGAATCCCACATTATCGTGCAGGGCTATACCAACGCCTATGCCCACTACGTCACCACCCCCGAGGAATACGATGCCCAGCAGTATGAGGGCGGGGCTACTATCTTTGGCCGGTACTCCATGGGAGCCTTCCGGCAGGTGCTCAACACCGTTGGGCTTTCAATGAGGGAGAACCGAGAACTTGAACTGGGGGAGAAGGCGCCTACTCCCGCCACTGTTTCCTCTGCCCAGGGCAAGGTACTCTATGATCTGCCCGGAGCTGGAAAGCAGTTTGGTGAGCAGACCGTCGCCCCTGCCGATACCTCTCGTGGGGAGACTGTTTCGGCCGAGTTCGTGGGGGCACACCCCAACAATAATCTCAAGCACGGAGGAAGCTACCTAGAGATTCAGCGCTTCGACGGTCAGCACTGGGTTTACGTGACCGGAGACAACGATCCAGAGACGACTTTTAGTTGGCAGCGCAGGCTGGCTGCCCAATCCAGGGTTACCATTAGCTGGAATATCCCCGCCGATGCAGAGGCCGGGACCTACCGGATTGTCTACCACGGAGACTCCAAAGATTCCTCGGGCAAAATCACGCCCTTTACCGGAACCAGCTCTGAATTTCAGGTTAAGTGACTGATATCTCCGTAGCTGGGCGGTTAAAGCCCTTTTTAATCGCCTGGCACGGGTAGATTAAGGTGCCAATTACCGATATAGTTTCATACGAAGTACTTAGCTTCAGTGCACCAATACGTCATCAGAACGTGTTGAGAGTCGGCGCAAACCAGCGTTGAACGGTCAAGCTAGGTGGGCTTCGAATCAATGGCAGTATGGATACAGTCCTTTGGTGTTGATCGGTTTGATCTGACTCCTAAATGCCATCTTTACGCATGCCCAGAAAGTTTTTCTACTTTAGCGCTGACTAAGAAAGCAAACCTAAACGCTGACTTCGTCGAAACTCAACTGCGCAAGCAGCTGAAGCAATCAAAGATGTAGGGCCGTGAAAAGCCGGCCCGAATATCAGGAGATAATGTGCCTACAATTCAGCAGTTGGTCCGTAAGGGCCGTACTCCTAAGGTCGTAAAGACCAAGGCGCCCGCACTTAAGGGCAACCCCATGAAGCGTGGCGTATGCACCCGTGTATACACCACCACCCCGAGGAAGCCGAACTCAGCACTGCGTAAGGTCGCACGTGTTAAGCTCAACGGCGGCGTCGAGGTTACCGCATACATCCCCGGTGAGGGCCACAACCTTCAGGAACACTCCATCGTGCTCGTTCGCGGTGGTCGTGTGATGGACCTCCCCGGTGTTCGTTACAAGATTGTACGTGGCGCACTGGATACCCAGGGCGTTAAGGGCCGCGGTCAGGCTCGTTCACGCTACGGCGCAAAGAAGGAGAAGAAGTAATGCCTCGTAAGGGTCCCGCTCCTAAGCGTCCCCTCGTAAACGACCCCGTTTACGGCTCACCACTGGTTACCCAGCTCATCAACAAGGTTCTGCTGGACGGCAAGAAGTCAACCGCTGAGCGCATCGTTTACGGTGCCCTCGAAGGTGTTGCCCAGAAGACCGGCGCAGACCCCGTAGTAACCCTCAAGAAGGCAATGGACAACGTCAAGCCTTCACTCGAGGTCCGCTCACGCCGCGTTGGCGGCGCGACCTACCAGGTCCCCGTCGAAGTTCGTGCAGGCCGCGCAACCGCTCTGGCCCTGCGCTGGCTCGTTGGCTTCTCAAAGCTCCGCCGCGAGAAGACCATGACCGAGCGTCTCATGAACGAGATCCTGGATGCATCCAACGGTCTCGGTGCCGCTGTGAAGCGTCGCGAAGACACTCACAAGATGGCCGAGTCCAACAAGGCCTTCGCACACTACCGCTGGTAATTTCTTCGTAGCCTGCCGTTATTACATACGTACATAGCGGCAGGCTTTCGGAGTTTCTCACAAGGGAGAACAAAGTGGCACTAGACGTGCTTACCGACCTGAATAAGGTCCGCAACATCGGTATTATGGCGCACATTGACGCCGGTAAGACCACCACCACCGAACGCATCCTCTTCTACACCGGTATCAACCACAAGATCGGTGAAACCCACGACGGTGCGTCCACTATGGACTGGATGGCTCAGGAACAGGAACGCGGTATTACCATTACCTCCGCGGCAACCACCTGCTTCTGGAAGAACAACCAGATCAACATCATCGACACCCCCGGCCACGTTGACTTCACCGTTGAAGTTGAGCGTTCACTGCGCGTCCTCGACGGCGCTGTTGCAGTGTTCGACGGCAAGGAAGGCGTTGAGCCCCAGTCTGAAACCGTTTGGCGCCAGGCTGACAAGTACGAAGTTCCCCGCATCTGCTTCGTCAACAAGATGGACAAGCTGGGTGCAGACTTCTACTTCACCGTAGACACCATCGTCAAGCGCCTCGGCGCTAAGCCCCTCGTTATGCAGCTGCCCATCGGCGCTGAAAACGACTTCATCGGCGTCGTTGACCTGCTCACCATGCAGGCCTACGTCTGGCCCGGCGATGCCAAGGGCGACGTGACCATGGGTGCTTCCTACGAAATCCAGGAAATCCCCGCTGACCTGCAGGAAAAGGCAGAGCAGTACCGTGCCGAGCTCGTTGAAAACGTAGCAGAAGCTTCTGAGGAACTCATGGAGAAGTACCTCGAAGAGGGCGAGCTGTCTCTCGAGGAGATCAAGGCAGGCGTTCGCCAGCTGACCATCAACAACGAGGCATACCCTGTCTTCTGTGGTTCTGCATTCAAAAACCGCGGCGTTCAGCCCATGCTGGATGCTGTGATTGACTACCTGCCTTCACCTCTTGACGTACCCGCGATGGTCGGTCACGCCGTCAACAATGAAGAAGAAGAGATGACCCGCAAGCCTTCCTCGGCAGAGCCCTTCTCTGCTCTGGCTTTCAAGGTTGCAGCTCACCCCTTCTACGGCCAGCTGACCTACATCCGCGTTTACTCCGGTAAGGCTACCCAGGGAGAGCAGGTTCTGAACTCCACCAAGGGCAAGAAGGAGCGCATCGGTAAGCTCTTCCAGATGCACTCCAACAAGGAGAACCCTGTTGAAGAGATTCAGGCAGGTCACATCTACGCAGCGATTGGTCTGAAGGACACCACCACCGGTGATACCCTCTGCTCCATTTCAGATCCCATCGTTCTGGAGTCCATGACCTTCCCCGCTCCCGTGATCTTCGTGGCTATCGAGCCCAAGACCAAGGGTGACCAGGAGAAGATGTCAACCGCAATTCAGAAGCTTTCTGCTGAAGACCCCACCTTCACCGTTTCCCTGAACGAAGAAACCGGTCAGACCGAAATCGGTGGTATGGGCGAGCTTCACCTCGACATCATTGTTGACCGCATGAAGCGCGAATTCAAGGTTGAGGCTAACGTTGGTAAGCCCCAGGTTGCTTACCGCGAGACCATCAAGAAGGCTGTCGAGAAGGTCGACTACACCCACAAGAAGCAGACCGGTGGTTCTGGCCAGTTCGCAAAGGTGCAGGTTTCCTTCGAGCCTATTCCGCTGGATTCCGAAGAGCTCTACGAGTTCGATAACGTCGTGACCGGTGGCCGTGTTCCCCGCGAATACATCCCCTCCGTTGACGCCGGTATCCAGGACGCCATGCAGCTCGGTATCCTCGCTGGCTACCCCGTTGTTGGTGTTAAGGCAACCCTGATCGATGGTGCTTACCACGACGTTGACTCCTCTGAAATGGCCTTCAAGATCGCCGGTTCAATGGTCTTCAAGGAAGGCGCTAAGCGCGCTAACCCTGTACTGCTTGAACCGCTGATGGCCGTTGAGGTTCGTACCCCCGAGGAGTACATGGGCGATGTGATTGGTGACCTCAACTCCCGTCGTGGTCAGATTCAGTCCATGGAAGATGCAGCCGGTGTGAAGATCGTTCACGCTCTGGTTCCGCTGTCTGAAATGTTCGGTTACATTGGTGACTTGCGTTCCAAGACTCAGGGTCGCGCGGTGTACTCAATGACCTTCGATAGCTACTCTGAGGTCCCGAAGGCTGTTGCTGACGAGATCATTCAGAAGAGCCGCGGCGAGTAATTCGTACCGCTTTCGCGGCTCTCGAAACCTTTGAAGTGAGCCGCAACTCTTTTCAAGAAAAATAATCATTGGAATCGTGCAAGTGGTTTCAACTCATCGGCGTAATCCGCTAATGTAGACGCTAGACCGTTTAATTACGGACTGCGCCGGTGAGAAACCCGAGTGCATTTTTTCAAAATCGTTCTAGGAGGAACACCCTTGGCTAAGGCTAAGTTCGAGCGCTCCAAGCCTCACGTAAACGTTGGTACCATCGGTCACGTTGACCACGGTAAGACCACCCTGACCGCTGCAATCTCCAAGGTTCTGGCAGACAAGTACCCCGACCTCAACGAGCAGCGCGACTTCGGTATGATCGACTCCGCTCCCGAGGAGCGCCAGCGCGGTATTACCATTAACATTGCTCACATTGAGTACCAGACCGAGAAGCGCCACTACGCACACGTTGACGCTCCCGGCCACGCTGACTACGTCAAGAACATGATCACCGGTGCTGCTCAGATGGACGGCGCAATCCTCGTGGTTGCTGCTACCGACGGCCCCATGGCTCAGACCCGTGAGCACGTTCTGTTGGCTCGCCAGGTTGGCGTTCCCAGCCTGCTCGTGGCTCTGAACAAGTCCGACATGGTTGAGGACGAAGAACTCCTCGACCTGGTTGAGATGGAAGTTCGCGACCTGCTCTCCTCGCAGGAGTTCGACGGCGACAACGCTCCCGTTATCCGCGTTTCCGCTCTGAAGGCTCTCGAAGGCGATCCCGAGTGGGTTGCTAAGGTTGAGGAACTCATGGAAGCTGTCGATGAGTACATCCCCGATCCGGTTCGTGAGACCGACAAGCCCTTCCTGATGCCCATCGAGGACGTCTTCACCATTACCGGTCGCGGTACCGTTGTTACCGGCCGTGCAGAGCGCGGTACCCTCGCAATCAACTCTGAGGTTGAGATCGTTGGTATCCGCCCCATCCAGAAGACCACCGTTACCGGTATCGAGATGTTCCACAAGCAGCTCGACGAAGCATGGGCAGGCGAGAACTGCGGTCTGCTGCTTCGCGGTCTGAAGCGTGACGACGTTGAGCGTGGTCAGGTTGTTGTAGCTCCCGGCTCCATCACCCCCCACACCGACTTCGAGGCTAACGTCTACATCCTGTCCAAGGATGAGGGTGGCCGTCACAACCCCTTCTACTCCAACTACCGTCCTCAGTTCTACTTCCGTACCACTGACGTAACCGGTGTTATCACCCTCCCCGAGGGCACCGAAATGGTTATGCCTGGCGACAACACTGAGATGACCGTTGAGCTCATCCAGCCCATCGCTATGGAAGAGGGCCTCGGCTTCGCTATCCGTGAGGGTGGCCGCACCGTTGGTTCAGGTCGCGTTACCAAGATCATCAAGTAAGTTTGAGATCTTTCGCGAACTGGCTGTAGCTAGTTAGAAAAATCCCCCGGCTGTATGCCGGGGGATTTTTCTGTTTAAGGCTGAGCTTCCCCTGCTCAGGAGCCGGGTTATAGGCAGAAAAGCGTGTCTAGCCCGGGGTGCCTCACCTGAGAAAGTGGCAGAAAAGCGGTTCACTAACGTGTTGGGCGTTTATCGAGAATGGGGCCAATGTACTGAGTCGCCGCTTCGGTTGCATATCGCCGTTTCAGCGACGTTTCGCCGGTTCGTGACCGGCGAAACGTCGCTGAAACGGCGACTCAATGAGACAGTGGCAACTGCACATGCTGCCATGATCGCCGAGCGGCCATTTTTAGACCGTTTTTCTCCGATTTTTGGTATAAAAATGGCCTCTCGCTGAAGCTCGATAGGTAAAGTACACGTTTCTTCTTGTCGGGCTGGCGTAGGTACACCTGTATTCCCTGGGTACACGTCTAGACGTGTACCCAGGGAATACAGGTGTACCTTTGGCCTTTCAACCGGGCTTTGCTTGTACCTTAGGTCTATCTACAGGAATCTAGGTGTACGGGAGTTTGTTTCCGCAGGTAATCCAGGAATGCTCCATATCGCAGGTGCTGGGTTTGGGGTGTTGGGGACATACTTTTCTGCCTATAACCCAGAGTTTCCGCTACTCAGGAGCCGGATTCTGGACAAAAGGCCGTTTATCTACCGGTTCTTTGCACAGAAGCCGGCTCCTGAGCATTTATGATGTTAGTGTCACCTTATTCGGGTGGCATGAATCACAAAGGAACCACAAAAATGAATATTGGAATCATAGGCTCAGGCTATGGAGGCGCTGTTGCGGCTCTCCGCCTGGCAGAACAGGGATATGACGTCGACGTCATTGAAATGGGTGTGGACTGGGAGACCATGCCTAAGAAAAACGGGCTCGTCTTTACCAAGATGACAGCTCCCAACGAGCGGTCAATGTGGTTTAAGACCAAGACCCAGATGCCGTTTGGGCGTCTATTCGATATTCCCCTGATTGATAAAAATATCGGTTGGGGCGCCGGAGTTTTAGACGTGGAAAACTTCGGCTTTATGAATGTTTACCTGGGGCACGGCGTTGGCGGCGGCTCGTTGGTGAACGGAGGCATGGCGGTTGTTCCCCGGCAGTCCTACTTTAGAAAAATCCTGCCGCAGATTGACGCCGGTGAAATGTTCGCCAAGTATTTTCCCCGGGCAAATGACACCTTGGGCGTCGCTGAACCACCGAGAGACATAATCGGCGCCTCTAAATACTACAACTTCGCTCGAGTGGCAGCTAACCAGGCCGTTAAGGCAGGCTTTCAGACTGCCTTTGTACCGAATGTCTACGACTGGGACTACATGCGCCAAGAGAGCTTCAATAACGTTGAGCGCTCAGCCCTGAATGGTCAGGTGATCTTTGGCAATGACCACGGTAAGAAAACCCTTCCCAAGACCTACTGGGCAAAGGCTAAAGCCACCGGAAAGGTGCATCTTAAACCGCTGACCGAAGTTCTGAGCATCACCCAGAACCCAGATAATACCTTTACCCTCAAAACCAAAACTATCGACTTCGATGGTAGGGTCTTGAAAAATGAAGAGCTTACCTACGACCGCCTGATTATGGCGGCGGGTAGTATCGGCACGAGCAAACTGCTGGTTCGAGCGAAGAATACCGGCACTATCAAAAATCTTCCCAATGAAACCGGTAAACGCTGGGGCCCGAACGGAAACGTGATGGTGGCCCGCAATATGGGCACTGCTACCGGCGTTTACCAGGCAGGAATACCTGCTATGGGCGTGACAAACTGGGATGATTCGCCCAATTCGGTCTTTGCTGAGATCGCTCCTTTCCCCGCCGGTATAGAGCTAAAAACCGGCCTCTACCTGGCGATTACAGAGAACCCGACCCTGGGTGAATTTACCTGGAACGGGGCAGACCAGTCGGTGGGACTGAACTGGACCCAGCAAATGTCGGCTCCCTCGGTGGCAGCGGCTAAGGCTTTTATGGAGAAAATGAACGCTGCTAATAGGGGAACCAGCAACCGTTCGGATCTCTTCGAAGACAACAAGGCATTCTCGGACTACTTCAGCTACCACCCACTGGGCGGAATGATTATTGGTGAAGCTACCGATCTCAACGGTGAGGTAAAGGGCGTGCCGAATCTCTTTGTGATGGATGGTTCGCTTATTCCTGGTCGAATCGGTGTGAACCCGTTTGTGACCATTACTGCGCTTGCTGAGCGCAATATCGATAAGCTCATTAGCGCTAGAAAGTTTGGGTAAGGGGAAAGCTGATGATTCACGACATGAAGAAAGTTCAGGTAACACGACGTCAGGCTTTGCTGGCCTCCGCTTGTGCGCTGCCCGCGGCTTTGCTCCCAGCAATAACCCCGGCATTTGCTGATGTGGTCTTTGCTGGGGAGGCCGGCGGAATCTCCATCGAGGTGGCGGACCCACCCATTAATTGGGACTCTTATGAGCCGAACTACACCCTGGCCATTTACAACGGTCAGAACGGAGACCAGGTGGGCGACAAGGAGCTGGGCTACGGCTGCCTTCCTCAGAATCTTGTGCTGACCAATAAGGGAACTTCCCCCGTTTCGGGAATCAGCGGCACCTTCTCCCTGCAGATGAGGGATCTAGGAACCGACGCAAAATCTTCGGCTGGAACCGATGCTACGAGGGCGACCTCTAACGGTCGTGAAGGTTTCACCGTGGTTGATACCCACAGCAAAAATTCAAACGGCGGTGGAGTATTCACCTGGAGATACGCGGGTACCGTGCAGCCGGGGGAGAGGGTTGAGCTTCCGCTCAAGTACTACGTGAACTACCCCTTCGCTAACGTCGATTATGAGGTGTTGCTGACCGCTAGTGTAGACGGTCAGGACGACGCCGCTAGTCGGCTGGGTACTGTCAAAGGATTTGCCTACTACTGGTAAAAACTAGTATTTATTCAGTCGGACGGCTGCTACCCCTACCCTGTTTGTGCTGGCTGGGGTAGTAGCCGTATTCGGTAGTGGCGGCTTGTTGTTTTACCTGTTCAGAAGACGTTTTAGCCCAGGGAATAACCGGTGAAGCGTCAGTTGAGGGCCGGGCAAAAACTGCTGAATTTGCTGGCTCATCATCTGATCTTGAGAGCAGTCGCCAAATTACCAGGCCAATAAGAATTGCACCCAAAATAAAGAGAGTAATTGCGTTCAGGCTGCCGAGTAACCAGAGCACCTGGACCGTGATGAGAACGGCGCTGGAAATAATCAGCGTTTTGTTGAGGGCGTAGCTACTGGAAGCAACGAGTACAACCGAGACGGTAATGAAGAAAGCAATGGAAACCCAGCTATAGATGTAGCTTGCCGGTACAAACCAGAGGGTAGTCAGCGCCTGTACCGCGAAAGCCCACCAGAGGTAAGGAACCGCCTGTTTCCGCCCCCGGGGCTTGGACGAACGGGGAACCAGAGCCGAGATAATCAGAACCAGCACAGTAAATTCGGAGAGCACTAATCCCGCTGGGAAATCACTGACGGCCACCATAACCCGAATAATGGCGAGGAAAGTTCCGATAACAGCGAGGGGAGCTCTGAAGGAAGCTGGCACCTGAATACACCAGAGTGCGGTGAGAATAATGATTTGGGTGGCGGCCCACCAGTCATTGATAAACGCGTTGGTGATAAGAAGGGCTATCAGCAAGCTGAGGAGCAGAGCAAGAATCATGCCCGGAGTATTGAACCTGCCCCAGAGCGAGGCCTGCTGCCTAGAATTCTGAGGTTTCGTATAAAAATGCGGAAACCCGGCTGCAAGAAGTTTGGCTAGCACAAAAGCTATGAGCCCCATCTCGAAATTAAACAGGAAGGTGGGTTCTGCCTCTGCTGCTCGTAGAAGATAGGGCACCCCCAGCATAAAGGCATTTGCTAATGCAAGGCCCAGAAACGCATCACAGGCCCCTTTTTTACGTTTCCACCAGAGGAGTGCAGGTAGCAGGGGAGTGACTGCAATGTAGAGGGTGGAAACCACCGAAAGGTCAGCTTCAACGGTAAAGGATCCAATCGAGATTAATAATGAGGAACCGAGGAAAACCAGACCGAGAATAGTTTCGATGAGGGGGAACCGTGATGAGGCAGAGCCCCGATCATACATGAACCAAGAAGCGAGCGAGAGCACAATACCGATAGTGAGCAAAGCATCGATGAGTACTTCTTCTGAAAAATCCTGCTGAACCAGAATGTCAAGGGCTGCAATAACAAACAGTACCCGGGCACAGACGCTGCAGAAAATCAGCGGAATATCGGGGATGAGGCGGGGGAGAACCACATGAAGGACTGCCAAAAGACCGATAATAACCAGGCTGAGTAGGAGGTTAAAGCCAAAGACAAAACTCAGCACCACCGCCACTAGCCAGCTACCGTGGGCGACAAAGATATTGCTCAGTCGTTCTGCCGGGGTCTGAGCAAAAGGCTTTTGAGGGTGCTCGCTCACCTCTGTTTGCACGAGTGCCTGGGCAAGAAGAAAGACCGCAATCATGGTCAGCGACAGGTAAATGGCAACGGCCAGTGTCAGCGCAGCGGAGATTAGCGTGAATTCGAAGGTCTCAAGAGCACCCACCATATTTTCCCGCCGAGAGGCGATCAGCATGGTGGAAAAACCGGTCACCGTGACAAGGATCCAGACTAGCGTCTGGGGAAATAGGGTATTGCCGACAGAGTGTACCCGCGAAAGAACCACAGCTTGCCACAGGCCGAGGGCAGAAACGCAGATGGCGAAGATAAGGGCTATGTAGCCACTGTCTAGAGCTGGAACACTCAACCACACCGCTATTAAGCAGGCTAGAACGGCCAGAGAAATTGAAAGAACTCGGAGGACTGCGCGGAGGGCAGCGCTCTTCTGAGAGAGCACCCAAAAGGCCAGAGCTGCGCTGAGGAGAACAAACGGTAGACCTGCGTAGAGAAGCGGTAGGCCGGTGAGCACAGTTGCTGTAGAAATCAGTATGAGGGCCGTCTTGAAAGGTAGCTTACCGGCTACACAGGCCAAAACAAGGATGAGCACCACAGGAATAATCCAGGCAGGTAACAGTAAGCCCTCCCCGTTTTTAGGCAGTGCCCAGAAGTAGGAGAAACTGCCCCGGGCAGAAGTCTCAGGTGTTGCGTACCTGCCCAGGAAGAATAGATGCCCAAAAATTCCGCAGCAGGTAGCGACCAGAGATCCTGCCAGTGTCACCCCGGTGTCTTGAAGATAACTGATGGGTTCAATCGACAGCTTGAAAAAGAGAATGGCAAGGGCAGAGAGGGCCAGAACCACAGCAATCGCATCAAAGACCACGAAGGAAAGGTGCTCGTACCTAGAGGTTTCAAATACATACAGGGCAGCAAAAGAAACGGCTAAGAGCGGGTACAGCCTAAACTGCAGGTAGATCCAGAGATCAACCGGTTTGCGCAAAAAGACACAGCTATAGATGCTGGCAAGGGCAAAAATAACTGCCAGCTCCCAGAGCTCAAAGCGGGCGTTCAAGGTCAGCGCGGCGATGGAGGTTACCGGTACAAAAATCCGAGAGGCATCGAGAAAGCCCCGTGTGATGGGAGTAGGAAGATAGCGGGGGAAAGCCCTCAAAAACAGTCCCAGCACAGTAGCCAGCGCCAAGAGCGCAATGAAATACCAGATCAGGGGTAAATTAAGTACTTTGGTGGCAGAGAGCGTATCAGAAACCAAAAACGTGATTACGAGGTAGGCCATCGCGCGTACCCGCATGAGCGCCGTCCCCAACAATATCGCACCGGTTCCTACCAGCGAGGTCATTAACCAGATCACCGGGCCGTCGTGGTAGACCATCCGGTAGACGGCTAAGCCGGTGAGAGGAATCAGCGCAATACCCGTTGCGGTAAACGAGTACGAAGCGAGCCTAAGCTTCGGAACCCACAGGTAGGTGGAAATACCCGAAGCATAAAAAAGGATGGTTCCCAAGAGCAAAGCAGCCAAACTGAGAACAGGCGAAGAAGCAGTTGCCACCAGTAGAGCGGCTGCACCTACCAGGAGCAGGGCACCGACATAGAGAAGAACATTGAGAGCAAAATTCTCAAATGACCTTTTGCGTGTGGGCGCTTTCGGAGTTTTAACAGCGTTATTGGGGCTGGGAATACTCATCCTCGAAATACTCTCACAATAAATTTTTAGGGGAACCATAAAAGCTGATCTTTACCTCTCAAATCTAGCCCATCGAGAAGCAAAAAATACCTCAATGAGGACTCAACCTGTGAAACCAGGCACTTTGAGAAAATAAAGGTTGCGTGCAGGTAAGGCGTCTGTAAGAATAGAACACGTTGTTCAAGCGTTTTTGTCTCCAAATTCCCGGCTTCAACACCCGGTTGATCAAGCAGACAGAAACCCAAATATGACCCGGTTCCGACAGATCAAGGGATAATTGCGCTTATTAAGCGCGACACGCCCGAGTTCGGGGGTCGGTGCTTGGGCGGGTTGAGGAACCCGGAAAAATCCGGATTCAGCTCGTTACAGGCGGCGCGAAAGCAGTAGCACCACACAGTGCGAAAACTTTACCTTAAGCGCCACACAAAGGGGGCAAAAGCCCCGTTACAGGGAAGTAGACAAGAAAGAGAGTCCGACAGATGGCGGGACAGAAAATCCGCATCCGTCTGAAGTCATACGACCACGAGGTCATTGATTCTTCAGCTCGGAAAATCGTTGAGACAGTTACGCGTGCAGGCGCGACGGTAGTTGGCCCGGTGCCGCTGCCCACCGAAAAGAACGTTTACTGTGTTATCCGTTCGCCTCACAAGGACAAGGACAGCCGCGAGCATTTCGAAATGCGTACGCACAAGCGTCTGATCGACGTCGTTGATCCGACCCCTAAGGCTGTTGATGCCCTCATGCGTCTTGACCTTCCGGCAGACGTGAACATCGAAATCAAGCTGTAGAGGATCGCATCTAAATGACTAACAAAAATGAGCGCCAGGTGAAGGGCCTGCTGGGCACCAAGCTCGGCATGACTCAGATCTGGGACGAGAACGGCAAGTTTGTGCCCGTTACCGTTGTCAAGGCTGATTCAAACGTCGTCACCCAGCTGCGCAACAATGAAACCGATGGCTACGAAGCTATCCAGATCGGTTTCGGTTCCATTGAAGCTCGTAAGGTAACCAAGCCCCTGGCTGGTCACTTCGAGAAGGCTGGTGTAACCCCCCGCCGTCACCTCGTCGAAATTCGCACTTCTGATGCTGCAGAGTACTCCCTCGGTCAGGAACTGAGCGTAGAGCTCTTCGAAGAAGGCCAGAAGGTCGACGTAGTTGGTAAGACCAAGGGTAAGGGCTTCGCAGGTGTAATGAAGCGTCACGGCTTCGCAGGTGTTGGCGCATCACACGGTCAGCACAAGAACCACCGTAAGCCCGGTTCCATCGGTGGCGCATCCTACCCCGCACGTGTGTTCAAGGGTATGCGTATGGCTGGCCGTATGGGCGCAGCTCGTCACACCACTTTGAACCTGACTATCCAGGGTGTAGATACCGAAAACAACGTTCTTCTGATCAAGGGTGCAATCCCCGGTTCTAAGGGCGGCGTTGTTCTGGTTCGCACCGCTGTGAAGGGAGCCTAATCACAATGGCTGTCAAGACTGTCAAGGTAGACCTGCCTGCTGACCTGTTCGATGCACAGGCATCCGTGCCTCTGCTGCACCAGGTCGTTGTAGCTCAGCTCGCTGCAGCACGCCAGGGTACCCACAAGACCAAGAACCGCGGCGAAGTTTCCGGCGCAGGTCGTAAGCCTTTCAAGCAGAAGGGCACCGGCCGCGCACGTCAGGGCTCCATCCGCGCCCCCCACATGACCGGTGGTGGCGTCGTCCACGGCCCGACCCCGCGTAACTACGCTCAGCGTACCCCCAAGAAGATGATTGCAGCTGCACTGCGCGGCGCTCTCTCTGACCGCGCCCGTAACGGTCGCGTTCACGTTGTAGAGAACCTGGTTGAGGGCACCAAGCCTTCCACCAAGGCAGTAAAGGCATCACTTGCTTCGCTGACCGACCGCAAGAACGTTCTGATTGTTATCGATCGCAAGGAAGACGTTGTTGCACTGTCAGCACGCAACCTGGTAAACACCCACGTTATCTACGCAGATCAGCTGAACACCTACGATGTTCTGGTTTCCGATGACGTTGTTTTCACCAAGGATGCATACGACGTATTCGTCGCAGTTGCTTCTAAGGCTAAGAAGGAGGCCGCTAAGTAATGAGCGTCTCTATCAACAAGGATCCCCGCGACGTGATTATCGCTCCCGTCGTGTCGGAAAAGAGCTACGGTCAGCTCGACGAGGGTAAGTACACCTTCATCGTTGACCCCCGCTCCAACAAGCTGGAAATCAAGCAGGCTATCGAAAGCATTTTCGATGTCAAGGTTGCTTCCGTCAACACCGCAAACCGCGTGGGCAAGCGCAAGCGCACCCGCTTCGGTTGGGGTGCTCGTAAGAACACCAAGCGCGCGATTGTGACCCTCAAAGAAGGCACCATCGACCTCTTCGGCGGTCCGGCAGCATAAGCAGCCGGAGACCACTTTAGCGAAGGAAAGAAATACTAAATGGGTATTCGTAAACACAAGCCGACGACCCCGGGTCGCCGCGGTTCGAGCGTTTCCGACTTCACCGAAGTCACTCGTTCAACCCCGGAGAAGTCCCTGCTTCGTCCGCTGCACAAGACCGGTGGCCGTAACAACACCGGCCGCATCACCACTCGTCACAAGGGTGGTGGCCACAAGCGCCAGTACCGTCTGATCGACTTCCGTCGTCACGACAAGGACGGCGTCAACGCACGCGTTGCACACATCGAGTACGATCCCAACCGTACCGCTCGTATTGCACTGCTGCACTATGTTGATGGCACCAAGCGTTACATCATCGCTCCCAACAAGCTGAACCAGGGCGACATCGTCGAGTCAGGTCCTTCCGCGGATATCAAGCCCGGCAACAACCTGCCCCTGCGTAACATCCCTGTTGGTACCGTGATTCACGCTGTAGAGCTTCGCCCCGGCGGCGGCGCTAAGATGGGTCGCTCCGCAGGCGCTTCCATCCAGCTCGTTGCTAAGGAAGGCAAGTACGCTCAGCTGCGTCTGCCCTCCGGCGAAATCCGCAACGTTGACGTTCGTTGCCGCGCAACCGTCGGTTCCGTTGGCAACGCAGAGCAGTCCAACATCAACTGGGGTAAGGCTGGTCGCAACCGCTGGAAGGGCATCCGCCCGACCGTTCGCGGTGTCGTCATGAACCCCGTTGATCACCCCCACGGTGGTGGTGAAGGTAAGACCTCCGGTGGTCGCCACCCGGTTAACCCCAACGGTAAGCCCGAGGGTCGTACCCGTCGCCCCAACAAGGAAAGCGACAAGCTCATTGTTCGTCGCCGTCGTACTGGCAAGAAGCGCTAAGGAGCCTGAAACATGCCTCGTAGTTTGAAGAAGGGCCCTTTCGTTGATCAGCACCTTTTCCTGAAGGTTGCAGCTCAGAACGAGAAGGGCACCAAGAACGTAATCAAGACTTGGTCCCGCCGCTCGATGATTATCCCCGACATGCTCGGACACACCATCGCAGTGCACGACGGACGCAAGCACGTACCCGTGTTCATCACTGAGTCGATGGTCGGCCACAAGCTCGGCGAGTTTGCACCGACCCGCACTTTCCGTGGCCACGTGAAGGACGACCGTAAGGGTAAGCGTCGCTAATATCGGGTTACCGATATTAAGCAACGTTTAACCTTTCGGCACAAGACGAAAGAAAGTTAGGCAATGGAAGCTAAGGCATCAGCGCGCTATGTACGCGTAACGCCTATGAAGGCACGCCGCGTCGTCAACCTGATCCGTGGTAAGCAGGCGGAAGAGGCTCTGGCGATTCTGAAGTTCGCTCCTCAGGGCGCTTCAGAACCGGTATTCAAGATTGTTGCATCGGCTGTTGCAAACGCTCGCCAGAAGGCAAACACCGAGGGTGTTTCCTTCAAGGAAGAAGAGCTTTTCATCAGCGAAGCATATGTGGATGAAGGCCCCACCATGAAGCGTTTTCAGCCTCGTGCACAGGGTCGCGCATACCGCATCAACAAGCGCACCAGCCACATCACTGTGGTAGTCGCTACCCCGGAGAAGGAGGAGGGCCGATAAATGGGTCAGAAAATTAACCCCAACGGTTTCCGACTTGGCATCACTACCGGACACGTCTCCAAGTGGTTCGCAGATTCCAACAAGGAAGGCGAGCGCTACGCTGACTTCGTTCGCGAAGACGTCAAGATTCGCGAGCTCCTCTCAGAGGGTATGGAGCGCGCAGGTATCGCTAAGGTAGAGATCGAGCGTACCCGTGACCGTGTACGTGTGGACATCCACACCGCACGCCCCGGTATCGTCATCGGTCGCCGCGGCGCAGAAGCTGACCGCATTCGCGGTGAGCTGGAGAAGCTGACCGGCAAGCAGATTCAGCTGAACATCCTCGAGGTTGCTCAGCCCGATCTCTCCGCTCAGCTGGTTGCACAGGGTATTGCCGAGCAGTTGGCATCCCGTGTTGCATTCCGCCGCGCTATGAAGAAGGCAATCCAGTCCGCACAGCGTGCAGGCGCTAAGGGTATTCGTATCCAGTGCTCCGGCCGCCTGGGTGGCGCTGAAATGTCCCGTTCAGAGTTCTACCGCGAAGGTCGTGTGCCCCTGCACACCCTGCGTGCGAACATCGATTACGGTTTCTTCGAAGCAAAGACCACCTACGGCCGTATTGGTGTGAAGGTTTGGATCTACAAGGGCGACTTGACCGATAAGGAACTTGCTGCACAGCAGGCTACCTCAGGTAACCGTCGTGGCCGTGACGGCGATCGTCGTCGTGGCAACCGTGGTCCCCGTCGCGAACGCCGTAACGACAACGCTTCAGCAAACACTGAAGCCAAGACTACAGAAAACGGTGAGGCATAAATGCTTATTCCCCGTCGAGTAAAGTACCGCAAGCAGCACCATCCCAAGCGCACCGGCTACGCCAAGGGTGGCAACACCGTGGCATTCGGTGAGTGGGGTATTCAGGCACTGACTCCTGCATACGTCACCAACCGCCAGATTGAAGCTGCACGTATTGCAATGACCCGTCACATCAAGCGCGGCGGTAAGGTGTGGATTAACATCTTCCCCGACCGTCCCTTGACCAAGAAGCCTGCTGAAACCCGTATGGGTTCCGGTAAGGGTTCACCCGAATGGTGGGTTGCTAACGTCAAGCCCGGTCGAGTCATGTTTGAACTCTCCGGTGTATCCGAAGAAGTGGCTCGCGAGGCTATGCGCCTGGCAATCCACAAGCTCCCGATGAAGGCACGCGTAGTGCGTCGCGAAGGTGGTGAGTAAGCGAAATGGCAGTTGGATCAAAGGATCTGAGCATCGACAAGCTCGTTGAGCTGAACGATGAGGCTCTGGCAGAAGAGCTGCGTAAGTCGAAGGAGGAACTGTTCAACCTCCGTTTCCAGGCAGCCACCGGTCAGCTTGAAAATCCCGGACGTATTCGTTCCGTAAAGCGCGATATTGCACGTATTTACACCGTGCTGCGCGAGCGTGAACTCGGTATTCGTCCCTCAACCGAAGGTGAAACCAAGTGAGCGAAGTAAAGACTGAAGAGCGCGGCTACCGCAAGACTCGTCGCGGCTACGTTGTCTCCGACAAGATGGACAAGACCGTAGTCGTTGAAATCGAGGAGCGCGTTAAGCACGCACTGTACGGTAAGGTTATGCGCCGTAGCGCAAAGCTCAAGGCACACGATGAGCAGAACACCGCTGGTGTTGGCGACTTCGTGTTGCTGGCAGAGACTCGTCCGCTGTCTGCTTCCAAGCGCTGGCGCGTTGTCGAGATTCTCGAGAAGGCTAAGTAAGTCTTTCTGAGACTCTGACCAAGAGCGAAGATAAGGGGCCTCTCCTAACGAAAGTTAGGGGAGGCCCTGTGCTTTCCCTCATAAACTACTGCAATTTCGCGGAATATCGGCCAGAATTGACTCTGGTCATTCTTTATTGCTAGGCGAAAACCTGGTAGAATTTTGACTCTGTGTGGCGTCACGGCCGCATGTAATTCAGATTTTCGTGCCAAAGCATAATGTCCGCACCGCGGGTGATACCCGCTGCTCAGCGGGTTCAAATGTTCCTGGCATGGTTATCTGCGGTAAGAGGGTCTCTTCTTACCAACATCCCGTAAAAATGTTCCGCAAGGCTGGCTCACAAGATACCGTGCAGTCGGAACCGGCGAGACGACAGGAGAAATATGATTCAGCAGGAGTCACGACTCAAGGTCGCTGACAACACCGGTGCGAAGGAAATCCTGACCATCCGTGTTCTCGGTGGATCCAAGCGTCGTTACGCAGGCATTGGCGACATCATTGTCGCAACCGTCAAGGATGCAATTCCCGGCGGTACCGTAAAGAAGGGTGACGTCGTCAAGGCAGTCATCGTTCGCACCAAGAAGGAAACCCGTCGCCCCGACGGTTCCTACATCAAGTTCGATGAGAACTCAGCAGTCATCATCAAGAACACCGATGGTGACCCCCGCGGCACCCGTATCTTCGGACCCGTAGGTCGCGAACTTCGCGATAAGAAGTTCATGAAGATTATCTCTCTCGCTCCGGAGGTGCTGTAACTCATGGCTAAGATCAAGTCAGGTGACCTGGTACAGGTTATTTCCGGCGCTGACAAGGGTAAGCAGGGCAAGGTTCTGCGCGTCTTCCCCAAGACCAACCGCGTCATCGTCGAAGGTGTCAAGATCATCACCAAGCACAACAAGGCTAACCCGATGACCGGCGCTGCCGGTGGCATCGAAAAGGTTGAGGCTCCGATCCACATCTCTAACGTGGCAATCGTTGATCCCGAGACCAAGAAGCCCACCCGTGTTGGTTTCCGCCTCGAAACTGTTGAGCGCAATGGCAAGGATCGCACCGTTCGCGTACGCGTTGCCAAGAGCTCAGGTAAGGACATCTAATGACCGAAACCAAGATCACCCCTCGTTTCAAGACTAAGTTCAACGAAGAGGTTACTCCGGCACTGCAGGAGCAGTTCAACTACTCCAACGTGATGCAGGCACCGAAGATCGTCAAGGTTGTTGTTAACATGGGTGTTGGCGAAGCTGCTCGCGACGCTAAGCTCATTGACGGCGCAATCCGCGACCTCACCGCCATCACCGGTCAGAAGCCCGTTGTTAACCGTGCAAAGAAGTCAATTGCACAGTTCAAGCTTCGTGAAGGTATGCCCATCGGCGCGCACGTCACCCTCCGTGGCGACCGCATGTGGGAATTCCTCGACCGTCTGATCACCCTCGCTCTGCCCCGTATCCGCGACTTCCGCGGCCTCTCGGACCAGCAGTTCGACGGTAACGGTAACTACACCTTCGGTCTGACCGAGCAGTCCATGTTCCACGAAATCGATCAGGATTCCATCGATCGTGTTCGCGGTATGGACATCACCATTGTTACCTCCGCAAAGACCGACGAAGAAGGCCGCGCTCTCATTAAGGCGCTCGGCTTCCCGTTCAAGACTAAGTAACGACTACGTTGTAGGTCCCTCCCGCTAGAGAATAGCAAAGGGTGAGGAAACCATAACGAGGAAGGGCTCAGCCCACCATGACTATGACAGATCCTGTCGCAGATATGCTGACTCGTTTGCGCAACGCAAACTCGGCACATCACGACTCCGTATCTATGCCTTTCTCCAAGCTCAAGGGTCGCATTGCTGAGATCCTCAAGGCTGAAGGCTACATCGCTGATTTCAAGGTAGAGGACGCCAAGGTCGGTAAGACCCTGACCCTCGAACTGAAGTTCGGCCCCCAGCGTGAGCGCTCCATTGTTGGCGTTCGTCGTATTTCCAAGCCGGGTCTGCGTGTATACGCAAAGTCCACCAACCTGCCTCAGGTACACGGTGGCCTCGGTATCGCAATCCTGTCAACCTCTTCAGGTCTGCTGACTGACAAGCAGGCTGCGAAGAAGGGTGTTGGCGGCGAAGTCGTCGCTTACATCTGGTAGTCGGTAGAAGAGAAAGGAAGAGTAAATGTCACGTATTGGACGTCTCCCCATCTCGGTTCCTGCCGGCGTTGAGGTAAAGATTGACGGCAACCTGGTTTCCGTGAAGGGTCCCAAGGGCGAACTGTCCCGCGAGATCTCAGCACCGATCACCGTTGCTCAGGAAGACGGCGTTATCACCGTCTCTCGTCCGAACGACGAGCGCGAGTCCCGTGCCCTGCACGGCCTGTCCCGCTCACTGATCAACAACATGATCATCGGCGTAACCGAGGGTTACACCAAGAAGCTGGAAATCGTTGGTACCGGTTACCGCGTAATGGCAAAGGGCTCAGACCTGGAGTTCGCTCTGGGCTACTCCCACCCCATCTCCGTGAAGGCACCCGAGGGTATCACCTTCGCAGTTGAGGGCACTAACAAGCTGTCTGTTTCCGGTATCGAGAAGCAGCTGGTTGGTCAGGTTGCCGCTAACATCCGTGGTCTCCGTAAGCCCGATCCCTACAAGGGCAAGGGTGTTCGCTACGAAGGCGAGCATATCCGCCGCAAGGTCGGAAAGGCTGGTAAGTAATAATGGCTATCAAGTCAAAGGCAGCTGCACGCGCACGCCGTCACGCACGCGTTCGCAAGTACGTATCTGGCACCGCTGCACGTCCGCGTTTGAGCGTTACCCGCTCTACCCGCCACATGTTCGTTCAGGTAATCGACGACGTCAAGGGCCACACCCTGGCCTACGCTTCCACCATGGAAGCAGACCTGCGTAACGCTGACCTGGATAAGACTGCTAAGGCAAAGCGCGTTGGCGAGCTCGTAGCAGAGCGCGCTAAGGCAGCAGGCATCGAGGCTGTTGTATTCGACCGCGGTGGTAACAAGTACCACGGTCGCGTTGCAGCTGTAGCTGAAGGTGCACGCGAAGGAGGTCTGGCACTCTAATGAGCGAGCAGGCAGTAAACGAAAAGGAAACTCAGGTGACTGAAGCAACCGCAGAAGCAGTTGAAACCACCGAGAACTCCTCCGCACGCGAAGAGCGCCGCAACAACCGCGGTGAGCGTCGTGGCAACCGTGGCGAGCGTCGCAACAACCGCCGCGAAGAGGAGAAGGACAAGTTCATCGAGCGCGTTGTAACCATCAACCGCGTTTCCAAGGTCGTCAAGGGTGGTCGTCGCTTCAGCTTCACCGCGCTTGTTGTTGTTGGTGACGGTAACGGTATGGTTGGCGTTGGCTACGGTAAGGCTAAGGAAGTCCCCGCAGCTATCTCCAAGGGCGTTGAGGAAGCAAAGAAGAACTTCTTCCGCGTTCCCCGCGTTGAAGAGCGCACCATTCCCCACCGTGTTCAGGGTGAGGATGCTGCAGGCGTTGTGATGCTTCGCCCCGCAACCGCAGGTACCGGTGTTATCGCCGGTGGCCCTGTGCGCGCGGTACTTGAAGCAGCAGGTATTCACGACGTGCTCTCCAAGTCCCTCGGTTCCTCGAACCAGATCAACATCGTGCACGCAACCATTGCTGCTCTCAAGGAACTTGAAGAGCCCGCAGCTGTTGCAGCACGTCGCGGTCTGCCCAAGGACGAGGTTATCCCGAGCTTCTTGCTCAACCCCAAGTCCGAAAAGGCAGGTGCGTAAGTTATGGCTAAGCGTATTCAGCCCAGCGACGCAAAGCTTGAGATTACTCAGCTCAAGTCTTACGTCGGCGAGAAGCAGAACATGCGCGACACCCTTCGTTCCCTGGGCCTCAAGCGCCCCGGTAACAAGGTAGTTCGCACTGCAGACCCCGTCACCGTTGGCATGGTTAACACCGTTGCTCACCTGGTGAAGGTTGAGGAGGTCAAGTAAAGATGGCAGAGCACAACGACGCTATCAAGATTCACGATCTGCGCCCGGCACCGGGTGCCCACAAGGCAAAGACCCGCGTTGGCCGCGGTGAAGGCTCCAAGGGTAAGACTGCAGGTCGCGGTACCAAGGGTCAGAAGGCTCGTTACCAGGTTAAGGCTGGTTTCGAGGGCGGTCAGCTTCCGCTGCACATGCGCCTTCCGAAGCTTCGCGGCTTCCACAACCCCTTCCGTACCGAGTACCAGGTTGTTAACCTGGACCGCATTGCGGAACTCTTCCCCGAGGGTGGCGACGTCACCGTTGAGGCTCTCGTAGCGAAGGGTGCAGTTCGTAAGAACGAGCTGGTTAAGGTTCTTGGCAATGGCGAAATTTCCGTCAAGGTCAATGTAACCGTAGACAAGGCTTCCAAGTCTGCAATCGAGAAGATTGAGGCTGCTGGCGGTTCTGTAACCGTCAAGTAAGTGCTTGTGAGAACTGAATAGTTCGCATCAAACGGGTGGGCCCCGGTAGTTTTCTGCCGGGGCTCACCCGTTTTTATGTGAATTCACACCGGCCCTCTAGCTTCAGGGTATGACTGAAAAGCCCTCTTGAGGTTAGACTAGGAAAGACTGTGTACTTCACACCCTAATTTTTTCTGCCCAATCTCAGGGCGGGGGAGTGAGTCTAAACAAAATTTTTCAGGAGGACATGTGCTGAGCGCGTTCGGACGGGCGTTTAAGACCCCCGATTTGCGGCGTAAGCTGTTGTTCACCGTGAGCATTATCGTGATTTACCGCCTGGGCGTTTTCATTCCCGCCCCCGGTGTGTCATTTGAAAACGTTCAGCAGTGTCTTGCACTGGGTGGAGCAACCGGCGGAGTCTACGACATTGTCAATCTCTTCAGCGGTGGTGCTCTGCTTCAGCTGTCGATTTTTGCTCTCGGTGTGATGCCGTATATTACCGCTTCTATTATTGTGCAGCTGTTGCGCGTGGTAATTCCGCGTTTCCAGGAACTACACGAAGAGGGCGCCCAGGGCCAGACCAAGCTGACCCAGTACACCCGTTACCTGACCATCGCACTGGCTCTGCTGAACTCCACCACCGTGGTGACCATGGCTCGTTCAGGCGCGCTCTTGGGCGACTGTCCGGTGCCGATTATCCCCGACGACGGTATCTTCAATATTCTGCTGATTATCGTTGCCCTGACCGCCGGTACCGGCGTGATTATGTGGCTGGGTGAGCAGATTACCGAAAAGGGCGTGGGCAACGGTATGTCCCTGCTAATTTTCACCTCGATTGCTTCGGCCTTCCCCGGTGCTATGGGAGAGATTGGCCGCACCCAGGGCTGGACTATCTTTGCCGCCGTCTGCGCCATTGGCCTGCTGGTGATTATCGCGGTGGTCTTTGTGGAGCAGTCCCAGCGCCGCATTCCCGTGCAGTATGCCAAGCGCATGGTGGGCCGCCGCACCATTGGCGGTACCTCCACCTATATCCCGCTGAAGGTCAACATGGCGGGCGTGATTCCGCTGATCTTCGCGTCGTCCTTGCTCATGCTGCCCGGTCTGATCGCCAACTTCAACACCCCGCAGGACGGCTCACTGCCCCCGAACTGGGTGCTGTGGATTAACCAGTATCTGGTGACCGGCGACCACCCGCTCTACATGCTTCTCTACTTCCTGCTCATTCTGGGCTTCGCCTACTTCTACGTATCGATTACCTTCAACACCGAAGAAGTTGCCGGCAACATGAAGAAGTACGGCGGCTTTATTCCCGGTGTTCGCGCGGGCCGACCCACCGAGCAGTACCTCTCCTACGTGTTGAACCGTATTACCTTACCCGGCGCTCTCTATCTGGCCGTCATCGCTATGATTCCGCTGATCGCCCTGGTAATGTTCAACGCTAACCAGAACTTCCCGTTCGGCGGCTCATCGCTGCTGATCGTGGTCGGCGTTGGTCTTGACACCGTCAAGCAGATCGACGCTCAGCTACAACAACGTAACTACGAAGGATTGCTGCGATGAATCGTTTGCTCATTATTGGCCCTCCCGGTGCAGGCAAGGGAACTCAGGCTGTCAAGATTGCCGAGAACCTGTCTATTCCCGCTATTTCAACCGGCGATATCTTCCGTAAGAACATCAAGGAAGAAACCGAGCTGGGTAAGGAAGCCAAGTCTTACATCGACTCCGGTAACCTGGTGCCCGATTCGGTGACCAACAAGATGGTGCGTTCGCGTTTGAGCGAGGACGACGCCGCGAACGGCTTCCTGCTGGACGGCTACCCTCGCAACACCGCCCAGGTTCACGAGCTGGACTCCATTCTCTCTGACCTGTCTCAGGAGATTGACCGGGTACTGTTGCTAGTTGCCGATAACGACGAGCTGGTGCAGCGCCTGCTCAACCGCGCAGCCGAGCAGGGCCGCAGCGATGACAACGAAGAGGTCATCCGCCACCGCCTGAAGGTCTACGAAAAAGAAACCGAGCCCCTGCTGGCTATCTACCGCGAACGCGGTTTGGTCAAGGAGGTCAACGGTCTGGGCGAGATCGATGAGGTCACCCAGCGAATTCTTGAGGCCCTCAAGTAAATGAGATGTTTGTGCCCCCGGTCATTGCGGGGGCACTGCTCTTTTAAGCATGATTGATAAGTTTGCCCCTGTTGCGCGTGATGAGGAGAGTATGCGACGCATTGAACTAAAGACTGATGCCCAGCTGGCCTGGATGGCTCGGGCGGGTGTAATTACCTCGCGTGCCCTGGACGCCGCCGTGGCGGCGGTTGCCCCCGGCAAGACCACCGCTGAGCTCGATGCGGCTTTTCGCGAAGTGATCGCAGAGAACGGTGCGACCTCTAACTTCCTCGGCTACTACGACTATCCGGCAATGATCTGTGCCTCGGTCAATGATGAAGTGGTGCACGGTATCCCCGGTGAGCGCGTGCTTCAAGACGGTGACATGATCTCCATTGACGGCGGCGCTGTGGTGACTGACCCGGCAACGGGCAAGACCTGGAACGGCGATTCCGCCCGCACCGCTATGGTGGGCCAAGCCAGCGCCGAGCGCCGGGAGCTCTCCGAAATTACCCGGGCCGCTATGTGGCACGGTATCGCTGCCGCCGCCTCTGCCAAGAAGGTGGGGGAGATCGGCGTGGCTATCGAAGATTTTGTGCGCAGCGAAACCGGCGAGAAGTACGGCATTATTGAGGACTTCGTGGGTCACGGTATCGGCACCCAGATGCACATGGCCCCCGACGTGCTCAACTACGCCGCCCGAGATTTGGGCCCGCGCATTAAGAAGGGCATGGCTTTGGCCATCGAACCCATGCTGGTAACGGGCTCCATTGAGACCCACGTTCTTGACGACGACTGGACCATCAAAACCAACGACGGTGGAGACGCCTGCCAGTGGGAGCACTCGGTAGCCTTCCACTCCGAGGGCATCTGGGTGCTCACCGCCGAAGACGGCGGCGCATCCGAGCTCTCCAAACTCGGCGTGACCGTCAAGCCCATTCCTG
The DNA here is from genome assembly GCF_014635585.1 of Rothia aerolata. Lineage (GTDB taxonomy): Bacteria > Actinomycetota > Actinomycetes > Actinomycetales > Micrococcaceae > Rothia > Rothia aerolata. Next base: position 978,345 of record NZ_BMDC01000001.1, on the reverse strand, counting down.
CCTAAACCAAGAGAGTCTTTGCATCCCCGCCCAGACCTCCGCCGCTCAGCCCACCTTTCGACGAAAGGAAAACCCATGACCGAGACAACCACCAAGGTTCCGGTTGAAATTTCCAGTATTCGCCCCGAACCCGGCAAGATTGCGCTGAAAGCTCCCCGCCGGGAACAGCCGCCCAAGCACATTGCTGACTTCGACATGGCAGGCCGCAAGGCCTTTCTTGAGGAGCTGGGCTACAAGGGCTTCCGCGCCTCCCAGCTTTCAAAACACTACTTTGAACGTCTGGTCACCGACCCCGCGCAGATGACAGACCTGCCCGCGGCCGAACGCGAAGAGATGGTTTCCCGAGCTATGCCCCAGCTGCTGACCCCGGTGCGTACTTTGGAGGCGGACGGCGGCGACACCCTGAAGGTGGTTCACCGCCTCTTTGACGGCGCGCTGATTGAGTCGGTAATTATGCGCTATGACAACCGCGTGACCATGTGTATCTCTTCGCAGGCAGGCTGCGGTATGAACTGCCCCTTCTGCGCCACCGGCCAGCAGGGCCTCACCCGCAACCTCTCCACCGCTGAAATCGTGGAGCAGGTGGTTGCCGGTGCCCGCTACCTGAAGCAGATGAAGAACCTACAGCAGGCAGAAGACGGCCCCGAAGACACCCGGCCCCTGCGCGTTTCCAACATCGTCTTTATGGGTATGGGCGAGGCCCTGGCCAACTACAAGCGCACCATGGGCGCCGTTCACCGCCTGGTTGACTCCTCTCCTGAGGGCCTGGGTATTTCTGCTCGCGGTCTGACCATGTCTACCGTGGGACTGGTACCGGGCATGCGTAAGTTCGAGATGGAGGGTCTGCCCATCACCCTGGCGCTTTCCCTGCACGCCCCCGACGACGAACTGCGCGATGAGCTCATTCCCATCAACACCCATTGGAAGGTCGACGAGACCCTGGACGCCGCCTACTCCTACTACCGTAAGACCGGCCGTCGAGTCTCCATCGAGTACGCCCTGATTCGTGACATCAACGACCAGGGCTGGCGGGCCGACCTGCTGGGCAAGAAACTTGCCTCCCGCGGCCGCGGCTGGGTGCACGTGAACCCCATCCCGCTCAACCCCACCCCCGGCTCCAAGTGGACAGCCTCCCGCCCCGGCGTCGAACAGAACTTCGTGGAGCGCCTGCGCGCCCACGGAATACCGGTGACGGTGCGGGATACCCGCGGTTCCGATATTGACGGCGCCTGTGGCCAGCTGGCAGCGCAGGAGTAGAGCACAGTAGCTCGGAAAACCGTGCTTCATTGTGACGCAAAACCTGTTAACTTTTAAGGCGTTTTCCCGTACACTTATTTGTTGGTTGTCTCTGCCGTGCCTAAAAACAGGTGGAGGCTCCATCAAACATTTATGTTCATTGCCCCTCACGGATGTTTGGGGCACCGACGTTAGCGGAGGATATGGCCAAGAAAGACGGCGTCATTGAGGTTGAAGGATCTGTAGAAGAAGCCCTGCCCAACGCGATGTTCCGTGTTGAGCTGGACAACGGACACAAGGTTCTTGCACACATCTCAGGAAAGATGCGTCAGCACTACATTCGAATTCTTCCTGAGGACCGAGTGGTAGTGGAACTGTCTCCTTACGACCTTTCCCGCGGTCGTATCGTCTACCGCTACAAGTAAACACAGGCAAACGCCGCACCATGTTGCGGCGTTTACTCAGTGTAAAAGGGGATAACGTGCTCTAGCTCTGGGCTAACCAGAGTGAAGAAACCTCTATCCTCGCAAGTTAAGTCCATGCAAATAATTGCAATCAACGCAAAGGAATGCGATGAAGGTCAAGCCGAGCGTTAAGCCGATCTGCGATAAGTGCAAAGTGATCCGCCGTAACGGTGTGGTCATGGTGATCTGCGAAAACCCGCGCCACAAGCAGCGTCAGGGCTAATTAGCTTCTTTCGACTGTTGAAATTGATATAGGCACCGCTCCGGGAAATCTCCCCTGAAGAGGAGATAGACCGGATACCTCCGGACACAGAGGCCGGGGACCGGCACCAGATAAAAATAGCCGGGCAGTGATGCCACAGACCTCTGAAGAAATAAGGAGAACAGCCACTATGGCACGTCTCGCTGGAGTCGATCTTCCCCGCGAAAAGCGCGTGGAAGTAGCTCTTACTTACATCTACGGCGTGGGCAAGACCCGTGCTCACGAAGCTCTCGAAGCAACCGGTGTTAGCCCCGACATCCGCGTCAAGGATCTCACTGACCCCCAGCTCGTAGCACTTCGTGACTTCATCGAAGGTAACTACAAGGTTGAAGGTGACCTCCGCCGTGAGGTTGCAGCTGATATCCGCCGCAAGGTTGAAATCGGTAGCTACCAGGGTCTGCGTCACCGTCGCGGTCTTCCCGTACACGGTCAGCGCACCAAGACTAACGCTCGTACCCGCAAGGGTCCCAAGCGTACTGTCGCTGGTAAGAAGAAGTAATCACGCGTTGACTCTGTTCAGCATGTCTTTGCTGGGCCAACGCTTCACTAAAACTTTGTAGGAGAATCAATAATGCCTCCCAAGACTCGCGCAGCGGCACGTAAGACTGGCCGCCGCAAGGTAAGCAAGAATATTGTTGCCGGTCAGGCACACATCAAGTCAACCTTCAACAACACCATCGTGTCTGTAACCGACCCGACCGGTGCTGTTATCTCCTGGTCATCCGCAGGCGAAATGGGCTTCAAGGGCTCCCGTAAGTCCACCCCCTACGCTGCACAGATGGCTGCTGAGACCGCTGCAAAGCGCGCTCAGGAACACGGTGTTCGCAAGGTAGACGTTTTCGTTAAGGGCCCCGGCCCCGGTCGCGAAACCGCAATCCGCTCACTTCAGGCTACCGGCCTTGAGGTTGGCTCGATTTCGGACGTCACCCCCGTTGCTCACAACGGTTGCCGTCCCCCGAAGCGTCGTCACGTCTAATTGATGCCGTCTCCCGGAAGACTCCGGGCGGTTACCCAGCCTAAGGCTTGGTGATCATTGGACAGACTGCTTTGTCTGCTTCCTTATCCCTTGTTTTCCCCAACCTGTGAGCTCATATAGCGGATGCTCACTGAAAGGAAACATCGTGCTCATTGCACAGCGCCCCACTTTGAGTGAAGAGGTAGTAGCGGAAAACCGCTCTCGCTTCACCATCGAGCCCCTTGAACCGGGCTTTGGTTACACCCTGGGTAACTCGCTTCGTCGTACCCTGCTCTCCTCGATCCCCGGTGCAGCTGTTACCAGCATCCGCATCGACGGCGTGCTGCACGAATTCAGCACCGTTGAGGGCGTAACTGAAGATGTAACCGAGATTATCTTGAACATCAAGAAGCTCTCCATCTCTTCAGAGAACGACGAGCCCGTCACCGCTTACCTGCGCAAGCAGGGCGAGGGTGAACTCACCGCAGCAGATATCGAGGTACCGGCAGGTGTTGAGATCCACAACCCGGATCTGCACATTGCAACCTTGAACTCACGAGCTAACTTTGACGCTGAGCTGATTATCGAGCGTGGCCGCGGCTACGTTTCAGCAGCTCAGAACAAGACCGGCGATTCCGAGATCGGCCGTATTCCGGTTGACTCCATCTACTCACCGGTTTTGAAGGTTACCTTCCGTGTGAGCGCAACCCGTGTTGAGCAGCGCACCGACTTCGACTCCCTGACTCTGGACGTCGAAACCAAGGAAGCCATTGCTCCTCGCGATGCAGTCGCATCAGCCGGTAGCACCCTGGTTGAGCTCTTCGGTCTGGCTCGCGAACTCAATACCGCAGCTGAGGGTATTGAGGTTGGTCCGTCACCCGCTGACGAATCAATGGCCGCCGATCTGGCTCTGCCGATTGAAGATCTGGAAATGTCAGTTCGCTCCTACAACTGCCTCAAGCGCGAGGGCATCCACACCGTGGGTGAGCTCGTGACCCGCAGTGAAGCAGACCTGATGGATATCCGTAACTTCGGTGCAAAGTCCATTGACGAGGTCAAGGCTAAGCTCACCGAGCTCGGTCTGGCTCTGAAGGACTCCCCTCCCGGTTTTGAGCTCTCTGCTCGCATGCACGACGACGAAGACGGCTACAGCGATTTCTAATCGCGGTTGAACACCTCCTCGGTGTTTTCAAAAGTCTCATAAGCTTGGTTCCACCTCTCCAGGACGGAGTGTGAAGGAACTGTAATCCATGGAGAAATAACTATGCCTACTCCCACTAAGGGTCCCCGCCTCGGCGGTAGCCCGACCCACGAGCGCCTGATGCTCAACAACCTGTCACAGCAGCTGTTCGAGCACAAGCGCATTACCACCACCGTTACCAAGGCAAAGCGTATGCGCCCCGTTGCTGAGCGCCTGATTACCTTCGCTAAGAAGGGCGATCTGGCAGCTCGCCGTCGCGTTCTGCGCTCCCTGACCGACAAGTCTGTTGTGCACGAGCTCTTCACCGTAATTGCTCCTGCTATGGCTGAGCGCCCCGGTGGCTACACCCGCATCACCAAGATCGGTAACCGCAAGGGCGATAACGCTCCCATGGCTGTTATCGAGCTGGTTATGGAGCCCGTTGCTTCTGCAGCTGTTGTTGAAGAGGCAACCAAGGTTGCTGAGAAGCCAGCTCCCGCTGAAGAGACCGCAGCACCCGCTGCTGAGGCTCCCGCAGCTGCTGAGTCTTCTGATCTGCCGGCCGGTGCACACGCTGCTACCGAGAACGGCGAAGCTCCCGAGGGCTTCGAGATCAAGGGTAACTCTGACTCCATGAAGTACCACGTTCCCGGTTCCCGCTGGTACGCCAACACCCAGGCTGAAATCTGGTTCGACACCGCTGAATCAGCTAAGGCTGCAGGTTACGCACCTGCCGGTGGTGAGGCAGCTCAGCAGATTTCCGAGTAATTCGGAGCTTCTGCTAGTTTTTAGCTAAAACTGCCGCCCACAGTTAGACTGTGGGCGGCAGTTTTGTTTTAAGAAAGGACGGCGCTGGGTTTGGTGGATGAGCCGAGAGCGGCTGAGGCCGGGGAAAATGAGGCCTTGGGCAAACAGCGGGTGCGGATTGATATAGCCTATGACGGCGCTGCTTTCGCCGGCTGGGCCAAGCAGCCCGGCCTGGTGACGGTTCAGGGCGTGCTGGAAGCCGCCCTTGAGATGCTCTTTCGGGAGCCAACCTATACCACCGTAGCGGGCCGTACCGATGCCGGGGTGCACGCCCTGCACCAGGTAATCCATATTGATGTTCCGGTTGACCGCTGGGAGAAGATTCCCGGCCACTCCGGTCGGCAACCCGCCGAGTCGCTTCCGCGCAAGCTGAGGGGCGCGCTGAGCCGCCAGCTGGCTCAGGCGGAACGGGAACTGGGTATACCCAAGCGCCTGGAAGGAATGCTACAGAAAGCAATCTCGATCTATTCTGCGGCTGAAATGCCCGCTACCTTCGACGCCCGCTTCTCAGCCCTGGGGCGTTCTTACCGCTACCTGATTGAAGATGACTTTCTTGAGACCGGATCAAACCCGCTCAACCGCCACATTGCCTGGCAGGTGGATCGGCGGCTCGACCTAGAGCTAATGAACCGGGCAGCGGGGGAGCTTTTGGGCCTGCGCGACTTTCTTTCCTTCTGCAAACCCCGGGAAGGCTCTACCACTATCCGCGATTTGAGGACGGTCAGCTTTGCCCGTCGCAGCGATGGTCTGATCGAAGCCACGATTGAGGCAGACGCCTTCTGCCACAACATGGTGCGCACCCTCATTGCATCGTTAGTGATGGTGGGGGAGGGCAGTAAAACCCTCGACTGGCTCAGGGGAAGAATCGAGCACCCTGTGCGCGACTCCCAGGTGAGGCTGGCCCCGCCCCGGGGCCTGGCCCTGAGCCGCATTACCTACCCCCACGAAGAGCTCTACGCCGTGCAGGCAGCCCAAGCCCGCGCCGTCCGCACCCTTAAAACAGAAAATTAAATTACACGGCTGTAAGATGCTGGCTTAATCACGTCAAGAAGCCTGAAAACATATGGATTAAGAAGCCAACCTCATGTATAGTTTCATACGTTGTGCGTGTTCCACCCTGAACTCGTGCGCCCAAGTATGGCTCAGTTGCAGAGCAAAACATGCTTGAAGCGCCCAGGGTTGCAGAACGAGCAGATGCGTTTGGCCCTCACCCGAACCCTGCTATCGCACGTTGAAAGAGGCGCGATACCCAACTAGCGCCATATGTACATACGAGACAAAGGCGAAATTTTGCGCACTTATACTCCCAAGCCCGGCGAAGTAGAGCGCCAGTGGCACGTCATTGACGCCACCGACGTCGTTCTGGGTCGTCTAGCCAGCCAGACCGCAACACTGCTGCGCGGAAAGCACAAGCCCACCTTCGCAGCACACGTTGACACCGGTGACTCCGTCATCATCATCAACGCAGAGAAGGTAGCACTGACCGGTGCAAAGCTCGAAAAGAAGCGTGCCTACCGTCACTCAGGTTACCCCGGTGGCCTGAAGTCAGTGAACTACGCTGAACTGCTCGAGACCAACCCCGTTCGTGCCGTAGAGAAGGCTGTTAAGGGCATGCTGCCCAAGAACAAGCTGGCAGCACAGCAGCTGAAGAACCTTAAGGTTTACGCAGGTGCAGAGCACCCGCACGCTGCCCAGCAGCCCAAGACCTTCGAATTCACCCAGGTCGCCCAGTAATTCGGGTCAACGAAAGAACTTTAGGAGAAATCGTGGCTCAGAACGAAGAGCAGATTGTAAACGAAGAAGAGCTGACCAGCTACACTTCTGAATCTTCAGCTCCCGTAGCTGAAGAAGCTAAGGCACCCCGCCCCGCCCTGACCGTTTCCGGTCAGGCTGTTGGCCGCCGCAAGGAAGCCGTTGCCCGCGTACGCGTTGTACCCGGCACCGGCCAGTGGACCATCAACGGTCGCGCACTGGATAACTACTTCCCCAACAAGCTGCACCAGCAGGAAGTAAACGATCCCTTCAAGCTCCTCGAACTCGAGGGTGCTTACGACGTGATCGCTCGCATCCACGGTGGCGGCCCCTCCGGCCAGGCAGGCGCTCTGCGTCTCGGTGTTTCTCGCGCACTGAACGAGATTGACGCTGAGAACAACCGCCCCACCCTGAAGAAGGCTGGCTTCCTGACCCGCGACGCTCGCGTGATCGAGCGCAAGAAGGCTGGTCTGAAGAAGGCACGCAAGGCTTCCCAGTTCTCAAAGCGCTAAGCTATATCGCTTATCAGCTTTATATGGCAGAGCCCCAGTTTTACCGGGGCTCTGCTTTTTGCGTTATAGGCCGAATCTGAGTCCGTCTTGCTCAGGAGCCGGCTCCTTCCAATCTAATGCTCGGTTGCTTACCCCGAATGGGTCTAGGTACTGAGTCGCCGCTTCAGCAACAAATCGCCGGTAACGAACCGGCGACTCAATGAAACAGGTTAACTGCACGGGCTACTTTGATTGGCGAGTGGCCATTTTTGTACCGTTTTTCGCAGGTTTTCGGTATAAAAGTGGTCTCTCGAGGAAGCTCGATAGGTAAAGTACACGTTTCTTCTTGCTGGGCTGGCGTAGGTACACCTGTATTCCCTGGGTACACATCTAGATGTGTACCCAGGGAATACAGGTGTACTTTTGGCCTCTCAGCCGGGTTTTGTGGGTGGGAAGCGGCTTGCCACTTAGAGCGGCCGCAACTGTAACAGTAGGTGTATATACCGCCTAACTTTAGAATAGAAGTGAGGAACCACACTCGTATCTGAAGGAAAGGCAGGCTATGGCAGCTCCCCGCAAAAACACCGCCAACAAAGAGGTTGCGGAAAAGAAGAACCAGACCGCTGAGGCTCCCAACACCCATGAGGACGCCGTGAAGTCGGCTTTGAAGAAGGAGACCCGCCGGGTCTCGGTGGTGGAAGACTACTCTGCTGAGCTCGATGAAATCGCCAGCCTACAGAAGAAGCTCGGCGATAGAGAAAACAAGTCGGATGCCTGGAAGCAGGGCTACCCCTATTCTGAGAAGCTCTCCCGCAAGGACTATGAACGGGAAAAGCGCGCCCTGCAGATTGAGCTGCTCAAACTCCAGCTCTGGATCAAGGAAACGGGCCAGAAGGTACTCATTATCTTTGAGGGCCGGGACGCCGCCGGTAAGGGTGGCGCCATCAAGCGCTTTACCGAGCACCTGAACCCCCGTGGCTCGCGCGTGGTAGCGCTAGAGAAGCCCACCGAGGTAGAACAGACCCAGTGGTATTTCCAGCGCTATATCAAGCACCTGCCCGCAGGCGGCGAGATTGTGATGATGGACCGCTCCTGGTACAACCGCGCCGGGGTGGAGAGGGTCATGGGCTACTGTACCTCCCAGCAGTACTACGAGTTTATGCGTGAGGCCCCTGAGCTGGAACGGATGCTGGTGAACTCGGGAATCAAGCTGATTAAGTTCTGGTTCTCCGTCACCCGGGCGGAGCAACTGGCCCGCTTCAACTCCCGCCGTACCGACCCTGTGCGCCAGTGGAAACTTTCGCCCACCGATATTGCCTCACTGGATAAGTGGGATGACTACACCGAGGCTAAAGAAGCCATGTTCTTCTACACCGATACCGGCGATGCTCCCTGGACCGTGGTGAAATCCAACGACAAGAAACGAGCCCGCCTGGAGGCCATGCGCTATGTGCTTAGCCAGTTTGACTACCCCAATAAAGACAGCAGCGTGGTGGGCGAGGTAGACCGGCTCATCGTGGGCTCCGGCTCAGATGTCTTTGATGACGACGACCCCCAAAACCCCGAAGGATTCCCCGTTCTGAAAGACGACACTGAATAGTCTTTAAGGCGTAGAATTACTTTGATGTCTAAGAGATTATTTGGAACCGACGGTGTTCGCGGCCTCGCTAACCAGCTGATTACCCCTAAGCTGGCGCTGGAACTGGCCCAGGCGGCGTCCATCGTCCTTGGGTTCAATACGGTTGAAAAGGGAACTCGCCCCAAGGCTGTGATTGCTCACGATTCTCGCATTAGCGGTGAGTTTATTGGCTCTGCAATGATGGCCGGTTTTGCGGCATCGGGTGTGGATGTGTGGGATGCCGGCATGGTGCCGACCCCCGCTGCCGCCTACCTGGTTGCTGCAACTGACGCGGATTTTGGTGTGATGATTTCTGCATCGCACAACCCCGCTGAAGATAACGGCATTAAGTTCTTGGCCCGCGGCGGCAAGAAGCTCGATGATGCTCTGGAAGACGAGATTGAGGCTCTCTACCGCTCGGCTGACTTCCGCTTTCCCTACGGTGGGGAAGTGGGGCGGATTCGTCCGCTGGCTGACGGCGAGGATCGCTACATTACTCACCTGCTCTCAACCATGCCCGAGCACCGCCGTCTTAACGGACTCAAGGTTGTTCTGGACTGCGCTAACGGTGCGGCCTCTGGCGTTTCCCCCGACGCCTTCCGCACGCTGGGCGCTGAGGTTGTGGTGCTGGCCGCTGAGCCGGACGGCGTGAATATTAATGACGGCGTGGGTTCGACTCACCCCGAGAAGCTACAGCAGGCGGTGGTGCGCCACGGCGCTGACCTGGGTATCGCCCACGACGGCGATGCTGACCGCTGCATGGCGGTGGACGAGCAGGGCAACCTGGTAGACGGCGATAAGATCATGTCTATTCTGGCTGTGGCCATGAAGGAGGCAGGCCGTCTCAAGGACAACACCCTGGTAGCCACCGTGATGTCGTCGCTGGGCCTGGAGATTTACCTCAAGGAGCAGGGCATTAAGCTGGAGCGCACCTCGGTGGGCGACCGCTACGTGCTGGAGTCGATGAACGCTAACGGCTTTAACCTGGGCGGTGAGCAGTCGGGGCACGTGATTATGTCTGACTTTGCCACCACCGGCGACGGTGTGTTGACCGGCCTGCACTTAGCAGCCGAGGTGGCCCACACCGGTCTGCCCCTGTCTGAGCTGGCCGGCCGTATGCAGCCCACCCCGCAGACCCTCATTAATGTCAAAAACGTTGATAAGTACGGTGTGGACGGTTGCCAGACTCTGCAGAGCGCTATCGCAGATGTTGAGAAGAACCTGGGCGATACCGGCCGGGTTCTCCTGCGTCCCTCGGGCACCGAACCCGTGGTGCGGGTGATGGTTGAGGCAGAAGACCAGGAGACCGCCGATTCCGTGGCCCAGCACCTAGCAGACATTGTGAACCGGGAGCTGGCCCTCGCATAGCTCACCTCAAAGCACATGCAAAAATCCCCGCTTCCTGATGGAAGCGGGGATTTGCTTTTATCTAGAGTGATTGATGAGAGATTGATTAGAGGTTGTTGCGGTTCTGAGCAACCAGTGAGTCACGGATTTCCTTGAGGAGAACAACCTGGGGGTCTTCCTCTTCCATTTCCTCGGTGTTCAGCTTGGCTGCGCGGCGCTCGTTCATCTTGTTGATGGGCATCACAATGGTGAAGTAGAGGGCAGCTGCAACCAGCAGGAAGTTAACAACGGCAGTCAAGAAGACGCCAACCTTGACGTCACCGTACTGCAGCCAAGAATCGAAGTTGGGTGCCTGGAAAATCATAGCGATGGCGGGCATCAGGATGTTTTCTACCAGGGCGTTGACAACGGTGGTGAAGGCGGCGCCCACGATCATACCTACAGCGAGGTCGATAACGTTGCCGCGAGTGATAAAGTCTTTGAATCCACTAAGCATGGTTATAAGAATAGCCAGTACTTGACAGATTTGGTATAGGTGTAGCAAATAATTTACAGAAAAAGTAAGTGGACTTGCTCACAAGAGCGTGACGTTTTTCGTTTTACCTAGTCAGTCTGGCTAAAAATGCTCTCAGTTTTTAATTCTGATAGTCGGCAGCGGCTTCAAAACCCCAGAACGATTCGAGGTTTTCCGCCGCTGAATCTTTGTATTTCTGCGCCTGCTCGCGACCGATATAGCGAAAGTGCCAGGATTCAAAATAGTAGCCTGTGGTCTCGTGCTGCCAGTAGGGAAAGCGCAGAACAAAACCGAACTTGTGGCAGTTCTCGGCTGTCCACTGCGCCTCGGGAGTTTCGGCAAAGCAGGGCTGGAGGTTGCAACCACCGGCCGAGCCAATGTCAAAGGCCAAGCCGGTCTGGTGCTCCGAGTAACCGGGCCGGGCAGAGGCGGTATCTGCCTGTTCCTGCCCGTAGGTATTTACCCAGTTGTCGTAGGTCTGAATCTGATAGTCATAGGAGCGGAAACCGCTGAGCATAGTCAGTGCTAACCCCTGCTGCGCCGCAGCGGAGAACATCTGCTCGGCTGCCTGCGCCACCTCGGCCCGCAGCTGCACGCCGCCAAAGTCCACCAGGTCGTTCGGTGCCCAGTCCAGGGGCGAGAGCGGGTAGTGCTTATTGACCAGCACAGAGAGGGAGTCGGGTGAAGCGTGGTCGAGATTGCTCCGAGAGCTGGACGGCGCCGACTCGGCTGGCGAGGCGGGGCTAGTGTCTACCGAACCAGATTCGCTTGCGCTGGGCCCGCTCGCACTCGGGGAGCCTCCCGCGGCGTCGTCCTTCTCAGCTTCTTGGGCGGAGCAGGCCGTCAGTGCCCAGGCGGTACCGGCCGTCAGGGCGGCTCTGCGGGTAAAACGGGGTGCGGGCACTGCTGACCTCCTGGGGAATAAGGCTAGTTTTTGCGAAGTAGAACGCGCGAAATCTTATGGTCGGAATCCTTGGAGAGAATGAGCTTGGCGCGGCCTCTAGTGGGGCGCACGTTCTCTACCAGGTTGGGCTCGTTAATATTTTTCCAGATGGAGCGGGCGAGGGTAACCGCTTGGTCGTCAGAGAGGTTGGCGTAGCGGTTGAAGTAGGAATCGGGATTCTGGAAGGCAGAGTGCTTCAGGGAGAGGAAGCGGTCAACATACCACTTCTCAATATCAGAGGTGCGGGCATCGACGTAGAGGGAAAAATCGAAGAAATCGCTCAGCGCCAGAGCCGCCCTGTCGTTCCCGCCGGTTTTCGCGGGAGCCAGCACGTTGAGCCCCTCCACAATCAGAACATCGGGGGAGGTTACCTCGATGCGCTCACCCTCAATGATGTCGTAGTAGAGGTGGGAGTACTTGGGGGCGGTTACCAGGGGAGCCGCCGATTTAATATCGGCCACGAATTTCAGCAGGGCGCGGCGGTCATAGGATTCTGGGAAACCCTTGCGGTTCATAATGCCGCGCCGCTCAAGCTCAGCATTGGGATAGAGAAAACCGTCGGTGGTTACCAGCTGCACATTGGGGGTGGAGGGCCAGCGGCTCAGAAGAGCCTGAAGAATACGGGCCGTGGTGGATTTACCCGCTGCAACGGAACCGGCAACACCGATAACGAAGGGCACCCGCTGCTGGCTGACCCCCAGAAAATCGTTGGTCATGTGGTTGAGCGAGCTGGTGGCATTGACGTAGAGGTTGAGCATACGCGATAGCGGCAGGTAGACCTGCCGCACCTCATCAACATCTAGCTTTTCGCCCAGACCCCGGAGAGAATCAATTTCCTCCTCGCTCAGGGGAACCTCAATGGTATCGGCTAGACGAGACCAGGTGTGGCGGTCCAGCTCGATAAAAGGCGAGTACTTGTGCAATAGGGAGCCCATTTGCTCTATTTTATAGGAGAAAGCTCATCCCAGCCCTAACATGCCAACTTATGAAGGCGCAGGGGTCGCTATAGCGCATCACACTGCTTTCGCTAGGTCGGTCAGGTATTATTGCACCTATGTGTGGAATTGTTGGATATGTTGGTCTGGGCCCCACCCCGGACGGTAAAAAGTTCGATCATGACGCCTACGACGTGATCATCGAAGGTCTGCGCCGCCTCGAATACCGAGGCTACGACTCAGCCGGCATCGCCGTAATCGGCGATGGCGAGATTGAGTACCGTAAGAAGGCAGGCAAGCTCGTTAACCTAGAAAATGAAGTTGAAGCATCCCCCCTCTCAACTTCACAAATTGGCATCGGCCATACCCGCTGGGCAACCCACGGTGGCCCCACCGACGGTAACGCCCACCCCCACGTGGTAGACGGCGGCAAGCTGGCAGTGGTGCACAACGGTATTATCGAAAACTTTGCAGAGCTTCGGGCTGAGCTGCTGGAAGAAGGCTTTGAGTTCCGCTCCGAGACCGATACCGAGGTTTCCGGCGCTTTGATTGCCTCCATCTATAACAAGCTCGATTCGAAGAACCTCACCGAAGCGGTGCGCCTGGCCTCCCGCCGTCTGGAAGGTGCCTTCACCATCCTGGCTATGCACGTTGACCACCCCGACCGCGTGGTGGCAACCCGCCGCAACTCTCCGCTGGTGATTGGTCTGGGCGAGAACGAAAACTTCCTGGGCTCCGACGTCTCCGGCTTCATCGACTACACCAAGTCAGCTGTTGAGATGGGTCAGGACCAGCTGGTGACCATCACCGCTACCGATTACTCCATCATTGACTTTGACGGCAAGCCCGCCGAGGGCAAGCCCTACACCATTGAGTGGGATGCCGCTGCCGCTGAAAAGGGTGGCTTTGATTCCTTCATGGACAAGGAAATTCACGACCAGCCCGCCGCCGTCCGCGACACTCTGCTGGGCCGCCTCAACGAGAAGGGCGAGCTGACCCTCGACGAACTGAAGATCGACGAGTCAGTTCTGCGCTCTATCGACAAGATTATTGTGGTTGCCTGCGGTACCGCAGCCTACGCCGGTAACGTGGCGCGCTACGCTATCGAGCACTGGTGCCGTATTCCCACCGAGGTTGAGCTGGCCCACGAGTTCCGCTACCGCGACCCCATCGTCAACGAGAAGACTCTGGTGGTGGCTATCTCCCAGTCCGGTGAGACCATGGATACCCTCATGGCGGTTCGCCACGCCCAGGAGCAGGGCGCGAAGGTTATCTCTATCTGCAACACCAACGGTTCAACCCTGCCCCGTGAATCTGACGCAGCCCTCTACACCCACGCGGGCCCCGAGATTGCGGTGGCATCGACCAAGGCCTTCCTGGCGCAGATTACCGCAACCTACGTGCTTGGCCTCTACCTGGCCCAGCTGCGCGGTAACAAGTACAAGGACGAAGTCCGCGAAATCTTGCGCGAACTGGAGGCTATGCCCGATAAGATTCAGCGCGTGATTGACAACGAAGACCAGGTGAAGAACCTGGGCCGTGCCATGGCAGAGGAAGAGTCTGTGCTCTTCCTGGGTCGCCACGTGGGCTTCCCCGTGGCTATGGAAGGCGCGCTCAAGCTCAAGGAAATTGCCTACATTCACGCAGAGGGTTTTGCCGCTGGCGAGCTCAAGCACGGCCCCATCGCTCTGATTGAAGAAGACCTCCCCGTTTTTGTGGTGGTTCCTTCACCTCGCGGTCGGGATTCTCTGCACTCCAAGGTTGTTTCTAACATCCAGGAAATCCGTGCCCGCGGTGCCCGCACCATCGTGATTGCCGAAGAGGGCGATGAGGCTGTTAAGCCCTACTCCGACACCGTAATCTACGTTCCTGAGGCACCCACCCTGCTTCAGCCCCTGCTGGCCACCGTGCCCCTGCAGATCTTTGCCTGCGCTCTGGCCGGAGCTAAGGGTTATGACGTAGACCAGCCCCGTAACCTGGCGAAGTCAGTGACCGTAGAGTAATCTCTCGGGCACCTACACGGGCGGCACCCGCTTTCTGCGCGGGTGCCGCCCGTGCTTTAAACTGGCTATATGATCATCGGAACCGGAATCGACGTGGTCAATATCCCGCGGTTCGAGAAAATTATTGAACGCAACCCCGCCCTGCTCCAGAGGGTTTTTGTTGAGCACGAGCGCGGCCTGAACCTGCGCTCGCTCGCCGCCCGTTTTGCCGCGAAAGAGGCGGTTGCCAAGGCCCTGCGCGCCCCGGCGGGTATGGTCTGGCAGCACTGCTGGATTGAGAATACCGAGGACGGCGCCCCCTACGTGGTTGCGGAGGGAACCGTTGCTGAGGCGGCGGCTCGGCTGGGTATTAACCGGTGGCACCTCACCATGACCCACGATGACCCGGTAGCGATAGCCTCGGTGGTCGCCGAGCATTTGAGCGATGAAGAACTTTTGATTCTCTCCCGTATTGACCCTGAGGGCCGGGGCCTGGTGCCGCGAGACCCCTCGGCCGCTTCGCTCCAACCATAGATTCCAAGGTAGAGAAGGATTCCCATGACTGGCTCCCCAGAAATCCACGAACCCGGCGACCAAGAACTGGCCCGTGCCTACCCCCGGCCCCAGGTAGAGGACCACAAGTACACCCGCGGGGTTCTGGGCTTGATAACCGGCAGCAATGACTATCCCGGGGCAGCCTTGATGTCCTCCCGTGCTGCGGTGTATACCGGAGCGGGTATGGTTCGTTTTGTGGGGGACGAAGCGCTGAATTTCAGGGTGCAGCTTCACCAGCCCGAGGTGGTTTGCTCAACCGTGCCGCCCGAGCAACTCCATGTGCAGGCCTGGGCTGCCGGGTCCGGTGCTACGGGAGAGGCAAGGGAGCTCGCCCTCACCCACGCCGTTCAGGCGAGGGAAGCTGCGGTCTTGGACGCCGCCGCGGTAGACATTGCCGCCCGCTGGGTTGGACTTAACGGAAAACTGGGCGTGCACAAGATTTTGACTCCCCACGCCGGGGAGATGGAACAGCTCTTCCGATGGCTGGCGGTGATGCTGGAAGAGGAGTGGAAGAAAACGGTGCAACGGTCAGCACCCGACCGAGCCGACATCGAGGCAGACCCGGTCTTCTGGGCCAGTCAGGCTGCGCGCCTTACCGGGGCAACAGTGCTACTCAAGGGCGCCAGCACGCATATTGCCAGCGGTGATGCTCCGGTTCTCAAAGTGGTGGGTCAGACTCCCTGGCTTGCTACCGCCGGTAGCGGCGATACCCTCACCGGAATTCTGGGCTCTCTGCTGGTCCAGGCGATAGCGCGGCAGAACAGCCCCGAGAAACCCGAAGAGTTGGGCGCAGAATTCTACAGCCGTTTGGCGGCAACCGCCGTGCGACTCCACAACCTCGCCGCCCTGGCCGTGCACGGGGGAGAGGCTGCCGGGCCTACCCCGCCGAGCCTCGTGGCGGAAAAAATCCCCGCGGCCCTGGCGCAGCTGCTACGCTCGCTTTAGTAGGCGCCGTCCTTCGCAAAAACAGCCTTCACGGTGCGGAAAAGAATCACAAAGTCACCCACCACAGACCAGTTCTCCACGTAGTAGAGATCCAGGCGGATTGATTCCTCCCAGGAGAGGTTGGAGCGGCCTGAGACCTGCCAGAGGCCGGTGATGCCGGGCTTGACCAACAGGCGGCGGTAGGCGTCTTCCTCATACTGCGCCACCTCGGAGGTCAGCGGAGGCCTCGGGCCCACCAGGGACATATCGCCAATAAAGACATTCCAGAGCTGCGGCAGCTCGTCGATGGAGTACTTGCGAATAAAGCGACCAATCTTGGTAATACGCGGGTCATTGGCCATCTTGAAGAGCACGCCGTTGCCTTCGTTCTGCGACATGAGTTCCTTTTTCAGCTCCTCGGCGTTGGTGACCATGGAGCGGAACTTAATCATGTGGAAGGGGCGGCCGCGGTAGCCCACCCGCTCCTGCAGGAAGAAGATAGGTCCGCCGTCCAGCTTCACGATCAGACCCACCACTAACAGCAGGGGCGAGAGCATAATCAGGCCCAGGCCCGAGGCCAGAATGTCGATAGCGCGCTTGAGGAAGGCTGCAAAGCCCTCCATGCGCGGAGTTGAAACGTGAATGAGCGGGACGCCGTTGAGCGGCTGGGTATGCAGACGGGGGCCTGCGATGTCGGTGGTTGCCGGTGCCATGATGAGCTTAATGTGGGCGGCGGCAAGATCCCAGCCCAGAGCGCGGAGCTCTTTGGGGGTCAGGCGGTGGCCCGAGGAAACAGCTACCGCGTGAATGTTGTTTTCCCGGCAGGCTTCAACGATAGCGCGGGAATCGGTGGAGTAGCCCAAAACCGGCTGGTCGTAGCCGGGAATGACGGTTCCAGCGGGAAAGCCGGGAAAGTAGAAGGCCACGGGAGAAAGGCCCGAGAGCTGGGCGCCGGAGAGGGTGTCATAGAGGTGGGCACCGGAGGTATCGTCAGAGACAACCATGACGCGGGTGAGCGCCCGGCCCCGCTTGCGCCAGCTCACCAGAATCTGCCGCAGCAGCCAGCGCTCAAGCAGCAGGAAGAAGATGCCCAGAGGTAGGGTCAGCAGAATGTAGGAGCGGGCGAAATCAACCTTGGTGAGGTAGGAAAAGATCGCAATGGCGGCAAAGAAGTAGAGGGTAGACTTGAAAACCAGCCGGTATTCGTCTGAACCCTGGCCCAGATAGCGCACGTTGCGGGAGCTTGAAAGCCCTACGGCCACCCACCAGAGGGCACCGATCACAAAGCCGGTGGCGATGTAGTTCCACTCGGTATCGAAGCGCAGCACCACGTTGGCGTCGCGGAAACCGAAGCTAACCAGGTGGGCAATAATAATGCTGACGGCAATAGCTATAAAATCGCCAATATTGAGAGCGGCGAGAATCTTGGGCAACCAGGTACGGTTGGTGCGAGACTCTGCCCAGCGTTCTTCAATAATGGCTTCGTTACCCAACGAAATTTCCCCCATATAAATTAATCCCCTAATACGGAGTTTTTATGTGCGACTCTCTTGCGAGAATGGGTGATTACTCCCAGTGATGTGTTGTTCAGAGATTGGTGTCCCCACACCTCTCTGTAGTCATCAAATATAACAGACCGGTAACGGAAAATGGGCTAAAAAATGGACAAAGCATTGTCAGCTGTTATGGTTACGCGTGCCTCTGACTAGGAGATTCTCTACTGTAAGAAGGGTTACAGCAGCCCGGCCTTGGTGAGAATGAACTCGATGATCGGCTGGTAGAGATGCGGGGTAACGTTATCGTCCATGGGCACCGCCACCAGAATCTGCCCCTGCTCGGCTGAGACAAAAAGACCGGGGTCATTGCAGTCTGCAATACCGATGGTTGCTAGCCCAGCAGAGGCAGCAAAGCCTGCCATACCGTGGTCGGCAATCACCAGGTCGGGCTCTTCGCCGGTCTGAGCCAGCTGGGCCAGGGCCAGCTGCATGGGGCCGGGAAAATGGGTGTGCTGTAGGTTGCCGTACTGCTCAAACATCACCACGTCCATAATTTGGCGGATGTCGCCGTCCAGAAAGAGGTCACCTTCTTGAATTTCGAGCACGGACGCCCCGGCGGCCCGGGCAGCACGTGCCAGTTCTGCGTAGATGGGGAAGAGCCCGGCGGGGTGGCCAGTGGCAAAGAGGAGCTTTTTCTTGCCAGCCACCGCTTCGCCAAAGATACGGGCGTAGTCGTAGAGCGCCGCGATGCACTTTTCGGCACTAATGGTGTCTACCCCCTCTAAAAAGTCGGGGTCGGCGCTGGTACCTACCCGCGCTGCCATGAGGTCAAAGACCTGCTCAAAGGTCCAATCCCTGGTCCACTTCACCCCAAATTCCAGGTGCTCGTTGCCCTCAACGAACCCGTGCATGTGGCTGATATTGTTCTCGCGGGCGGTGGCAACTTCGCCGCAAATTCTGGATTCTTTGAGATAGTCGGCAAATTCCCGGTCGGTCATGGAAAATGGCTTCAGGTGCACGCGTTACTCCTTGGTTATTTCTCGGTATAGCTCCATCAGGGCGGTGGCGGTGTCTGCCCAGCGCATGGTCAGGGTGCGTTCTCGAGCGGCGGCTCTCAACCGAGAGCGTTCGGCTGGATTCCGCACCAGGGCCTCGATCGCCTCTGCCCAGGCACCCGCTGTACGCGGGGCAACCAGGTGGCCGGTAGCGCCGTCCTCAACCGCATTCATCAGACCGTCTACCTTGGAGGCGAGAACCGGGGTGCCGCAGGCCTGTGCCTCCAGCGCCACCAGGCCGAAGGTTTCTGAGGACGACGGGCAGGCGACGATATCTGCCCGCCTCAACTGGGCTGCCAGCCCGCGGGGCGGCAGGGGATCGACCAGGGAGACCTCTGAGGAAAGTCCCAGCTCCTCGGCTCTCTCCAGTAGGGAGGCCTCGTAGCCGGTGCCCGACCTACCAATCATCACCAGCTCCACGCTGAGATCGCGGGGTAGCAGGGCGAGCGCCTCAACCAGTAGATGGGGGCCCTTGAGCGGCTGGGGTCGGCCGGCGAAAACTAGCCGGGCCTGGGTTGATGACCCGCGGTGGGTAGGCGGCTGGCTGGGCAGGGGCTTGAAGATGCCGGTGTCTACCCCGGGGGTAATCACGTGGATTTTCTGCGGGTCGGCGCCGTAGTAGGCGACCATGTCGGCGGCTTCGGTCTCGGTATTGACCACCAGGGCCGTGACCGCATCAATAATTTTTTGCTCGCCTGCCAGACGAATCTCGGGTTCGGGTGGCTCATCGGCTGAGGCCCGGGCGTTCTTGCCCGCGGCGGTGGTGTGCATGGTGTGAACCAGCGGAGTCTCGGGGGCGTATTCTAGGGCCGCCATGCCCGAGAGCCAGTAGTGGGAATGGATGAGGTCGGGTTTTCTGCGGGCAGCCTGTGCCAGAGCCCGCGCAAAATCAGGAACAAAGGCCGGTAGGTCATTTTTATGGGCACCGGCGGCCTGGGGAAGGTAGATGAAATGCACCAGCGCCCGCGAAGAAATCTGCTCTACCGAGCGAGACGGCGGTGAAGTGACCAGGGTAAAGACCTCGACAGAGAGCTGCGGGTACCGGGCCAGCAGAGCCCGAAGAGAGCGGTCTATGTAGACGTTCATTCCTCCGGCATCGCCAGAACCCGGCTGTGCCAGGGGAGAGGTGTGCATGGAAATCAGGTGCACATGCAGACTGCTCTGGGGCTTCTCGAGGGTGCTCACCCTTTTACTCTAACAATCTTTTGCCACCCACCAGTGCGATACTAGAATCGAGAGACCGCCATCGTTTTGCAGAAAGGCTTCAGAGTGCCCACCGATTTTAGCCCCCAGATAGCCCCCGGTGCCTCCGAGCGAATGGCCGTGATTGACCTGGCGGCGGTGCGGGCGAACGTGGCGCGTATCCGTCAACTGGTGGGGGAACGCACCCTTATCGCGGTGGTCAAAGCCGATGCCTACGGACACGGAGCCGTGGAGGTATCCCGCGCCGCGCTCACCGCCGGTGCCGATATGCTGGGCGTCGTCCATGTGCGCGAGGCGCTGGCCCTGCGCAGGGCAGGAATCGACGCCCCCCTGCTCGCCTGGCTGCACACCCTCAACACCGATTTTTCAGCCGCCCTGGCCGCCGACATTGAGCTGGGCGCCTCGGGGCGGTGGGATCTAGAGGCTATCGCTGACGCCGCCGCTTCGGCAGGCGTGACGGCGCGGGTGCACCTGAAGGTCGATACCGGTCTGGGCCGCAACGGCTCCACCGAGGAAGACTGGCCAGCCCTGCTGGCTCGAGCCCGGGCCCTGGAAGAGGGAGGGACTATCAAAGTCGTGGGTATTTTCTCCCACCTGGCCGTGGCAGATGAACCCGAGCGGGCAGAAAACCGGGAGCAGATGAAACGCTTTGCCGCTGACGTTGCCGCAGCCCGGCAGGCGGGGCTCACCCCGAGCCTCATCCACCTGGCCAACACCCCCGCTACTCTCACTGCCGCCGATGCCGTCAGCCCCGAAGATTTGCTCTGTAGCGGGGTGCGGGTGGGCCTGGGCCTCTACGGTCTCTCGCCCCTGGCCGATGAGACCTCTGCCGATCTAGGGCTGGAACCGGTGATGACCGTGCAAACCTTCATTGCCAACGTCAAAGAGGTGCGTGCAGGCCAGGGTGTCTCCTACGGGCTCAACTACGTCTGCGAGCGACCCACCACCCTGGCTCTGGTGCCCATGGGCTATGCCGACGGCGTGCCGCGCGTAGCCACCGGAGGGCCGGTGCGGGTTTACCCCGCCGGGGGCGAGCCCGTTACCGCCCGGGTGGTGGGCCGTATCGCCATGGACCAGATGGTGCTGGACCTCGGAGAGCCAGGGCTCTCTGACCCGGCCCGAGGCTTTTTGGGGGCGCGCGCCGTCCTCTTTGGAAACGGCGAGAACCCGCCGGTGGAAGATTGGGCTGAGGCGGCAGGAACCATCAACTACGAAATCGTGACCCGAATTTCTCAGCGCGTGGAGCGCGTCTATATCGGAGCATAAAATGAGCGTTTTAGACATTGACCTCACCGGCGAAGACCACACCCGACAGGTAGCCTTGGCGCTGGCCAAGCTGCTAGAGAAAGGGGACCTGCTGATTCTCACCGGGGAACTGGGAGCCGGCAAAACCACCTTCACCCGCAGTCTGGGGGAGGGCCTGGGCGTGCGAGAGGGTGTTATCTCACCGACCTTCGTGCTCTCCCGCGTGCACCCCAACCTGCCCGATGGGCCCCGCCCCGGCGGCCCCGACCTGGTGCACGTGGATGCCTACCGGCTCAGCTCCGGCGAGGAGCTAGACGATCTCGATCTCGAATACTCCATGGACCGCTCGGTCACGGTCATCGAGTGGGGCAGGGATAAGGCCGAGCACCTGGCGGAGTCCCGTCTGGATTTGGAACTGACTCGTTTTACCGGAGCCGACCTGACCGCCGGGCTAGAGTTCACCGCCGAACGCGATCCCTGGGACGAGGAAGAAGACGAGGAAACCCCCAGTGAGCCCCGCCAGCTACGTATCATCGGCACCGGCCCCCGTTGGGAGGATGAGGCATGGGAAAAGTTATCTGCTGCCCTCACCTCGGCCTATCCTGTGACCGGTGGAACCGGGAGCTAGGTTTCTCTCGTCCTGGCAAGCCCAGTAGACTGGGAGGGTGCTTGTACTTGCAATTGATTCCTCTGCTACCGCCTCGGTAGCCCTTGCCCGCCTGCACGAGACCGGCTACGACCTGCTGGCGGTTCGCGAAACTGATGACACCCGCAGCCACGCTGAGGTTATGGCTCCCTTTGTTCGTGAGGTGCTGGACGACGCCGGGGTGGCTTCCTCTGACCTGGATGCTCTGGTGTGCGGTACCGGCCCGGGCCCTTTCACCGGCCTGCGCGCTGGAATCGTCACTGCCCGAACCCTGGGCTTTGCCTGGAATCTTCCGGTCTACGGCATGATGAGCCTCACCGCCCTGGCCGAAGAGGTCTTTGACTCTGCCCTCGCAGCCGGGCACACCGAGATTCTGGTGGCCACCGATGCCCGCCGCCGCGAAGTCTACTCTGCCCGCTACGCTCTTTCAGCCGGCGGTTACGAACTACTGGAAGGTCTCACGGTGGGCAAAGCAGAAGAACTGGCTGACCTGCCCGCCTATGGCCGCGGCGCTGGGCTCTACCCTGATGCCCTGCAGGCCGTTGAGGGCTTCTCTGACCTTCAGCCCCGCGCTCGCTTTCTGCTGGCAGCTGCCGCGCGGGCCGGAATCGAGAATCTGAGCACCGATACCTCGGCCCTCTACCTGCGGGAATCAGACGCCAAGGTGCCCGCCGCCCGCAAGAAGGCAAGTGCCTAATGCTTGAGGCCCAGCTTCCCACTGACCTGGCCGACGGCGCTATCCTGCGGGAAATGACCCTGCACGACATCGAGGCCGTGCACACTGCCGAGCTCGCGCTGTTTCCGGCAGACGCCTGGCCGGTGGAGATGTTCCTGGCCGAACTCACGCACCCGAGCCGCGCTTACGTCGTCCTTGAACTTGACGGAAAGATTATCGGCTACGCCGGCGCCATGAGCGTGGCGGATACCGCCGATATCCAAACCATAGCCGTGCTGCCGGAATATGAGGGGCGGGGTTTTGGGCGAGCCATGCTGGACTTTTTGCACCGCGAGGTGGCGGCCCGCCAGGCCGAGCGGGTGCTGCTGGAAGTGCGCGCCGACAACCCCCGCGCCCAAGACCTTTACCGGCGTTCGGGCTACGAACACATCCACACCCGGCCGCACTACTACCGCGACGGCGTAGACGCACTGATTATGCAGAAGAGACTGAAAGGCACCGAGAATGACTGAGCAGCCCCTGGTACTCGGCATCGAATCATCCTGCGACGAAACCGGTATCGGTATTGTGCGCGGAACCGAGCTCTTGACCAACACCGTCTCTTCGTCCATGGAAGAGCACGTGCGTTTCGGTGGTGTGATTCCTGAGATTGCCTCCCGCGCCCACCTGGATGCCATGGTTCCTGCCCTCCAGGCTGCCCTGGACGAGGCGGGAGTGACCCTCGACGAGGTAGATGCCCTCGCGGTGACCGCGGGCCCCGGCCTCTCCGGCGCCCTGATGGTGGGGGTCTCTGCCGCTAAGGCACTGGCGGTAGCTACCGGCAAACCGCTCTACGGTATCAACCACCTGGTAGCCCACGTGGGTGTGGGTCTGCTAGATGACAGCGGTATTGAGGGCTTCTCCGCTGATTTTCTCGACCAGCTACCGCGGGGGGGCCTCGGTGCCCTACTGGTTTCCGGCGGCCACACCGAGATTCTGGCGGTGCGCGATATTACCGGCGACGTGCAGCTTCTGGGGTCTACCCTGGACGACGCCGCCGGGGAGGCCTACGACAAGGTGGCGCGCCTGCTGGGGCTGAACTACCCCGGTGGCCCGGCCATCGACAAAGCGGCTGCCTCGGGCGACTCCAAGGCTTTTGTTTTCCCTCGCGGTCTCTCTGCCCGCAAGTTCATGGGTACCGCCGAGCAACCGGGAAAGCACCGCTACGACTTCTCTTTCTCGGGCCTGAAAACCGCTGTGGCTCGCGTGGTGGAAGGCTTTGAAGCTCGCGGTGAAGAGGTGCCGGTGGCAGATATTGCCGCTTCTTTCCAGGAGGCCGTGGTGGATGTCATCACCAAGAAAGCCATGCTGGCCTGCCAGGAACAGGGCATTAAAACCCTGCTTCTGGGCGGTGGCGTGGCTGCCAACTCCCGCCTGCGGACCCTAACGGCCCAGCGCTGCGAAGAGCACGGCATCAAGCTGGTGATTCCCAAGCTTTCGCTCTGCACCGACAACGGAGCCATGGTAGCCGCCCTGGGCGCCCGCCTGGTTACTGAGGGACGTGCCCCTTCGGGCATCGACTTCGAGGCGGACTCTTCCCTGCCGGTGACTACTATTTCTGTTTAGAGCGCAAACGGTATCAGGAATGTAGGTCAGCCCCAGGGCTTCTTGCCCTCTTCCACCAGGTGGCGCACCACTGCTCTTAAGTCGCCGTCATTCTCTGCGGCCACCCTCCTCTGCTTCTGGTAGCTGCCGCCCTCTGCCATAATGCGCTCCACCTGGGCTAGCTCCTTGGAGCAATCCAGATCCGCGGCGATAGGCTCAAACTTGTTGAGCAGGCGCTCTATATCCTCGGTAACGAGCAGCTCATCGTTGGCATTGTTCTGAATGATAATGCCATCGAGGCCGTAGCGGGCCGCCCGCCACTTGTTCTCCTGCACGTGCCAGGGCTTCAGCGCTTCGGGCCGGATTCCCTCTTCGAACTCCCGGCTCACCGACTCCACCAGGCACTGGTTGAAAGCTGCTATGGCGGCTATGTCGGCGGGGGAGGGCAGACCGTCACAGATACGCATCTCCACCGTGCCGTAGTGGGGTACGGGGCGAATATCCCAGCGGTTTTCGCTGGGGTCATCGATCACGCCGGTGGTCAGCATGTCGTTGAGGTAGTCCTCGTAGGCCTCCCAGGTTTCAAAGTTGAAGGGCAGGCCCGAGGTGGGCAGCTGCTGGAAGAGCAGGGCGCGCTGCGAGGCATAGCCGGAGTCGGTGCCCTCCCAGAAGGGTGAGGATGCCGAGAGGGCCAGTAGGTGCGGATAGTAGTTGGTCAGCGCGTCAAGCACCGGTAGCGCTTTGTCGCGGGAATCCAACCCGGTATGCACGTGCACCCCGTAGATGACCATCTGCCTGCCCCAGTACTGGGTGCGGTCTAACATCTTCTGGTAGCGCTCTTTATCGGCAACCGGCTGGTCAAGAGACTTAGAAAAGGGGTGGGTTCCAGCTGAGAAAAAATCGATGTCGAGGGAATCTGTGACAGCTCGAAGCTCGGCGGCGGTCTGCTGGAGCTGGTCAAGGCCCTCCCCCACCGTTGAAGAGACCCCGGTAACTAGTTCCACCGTGTTATCCAGGAACTCGCCGGTAATGTGGGCCCCGTCTGAGTCGTTGAGCAGGGCGGGATTCTCATCCTCGAGCCGCTTCAGAACTTCCTGGGCGCGGGAGGTGAGCTCGCCGGTTTGCCGGTCAACAAGGGCGACCTCCCATTCCAGGCCGATGGTGGACTGGGCGGATTCAGCAAAGGGGATCATGACTCTCCACGGTTGGTGACTGTGCATTAATCCTAAAGGGTTTGGCCCCTGCGGGTACACGGGAGAGCGGGCGGGTCTCACTATGTGTCTTTGGGTTGCTTTTTTACTCCAGCGGTTCGGCGTGGATTGCAACCCGCCGGGAGTCTCTTCCCTCACCCAGGCGGGTCAGAATCAGGGTGGCTGACTTCTTCCCCTTCTTCTTTCCCCCTGCTAAGAGCTTTTTCCGGAGTTCCTCGGGGGAAATATCAACCCCGCGTTTCTTAATGGTGAGCGTGCCTATGCCCTCTTCTTTGACCCAGCGCTTGAGGGTCTTCTCGTGGATGGGCATGGTCGCAAGCACACGAAAACCCGCTAGCGCCGGATGGCTGACAGGCCGGTCTGAGGTGAGGTAGGCGATGTGTTCGTCGAGCAGGTAGGTGCCGGTCAGGCTGGCCAGGTCGGCTACCAGATGCGAGCGGACGACGGCGCCGTTGGGCTCAAAGAGAAAGTCAGCTAATTCTGCGGTTTCGGCGGGGTCGGATTCTGGCTCTTCGGAAACAAGTTCACAGAGTACCTGTGGATGCAGGGGATCGGGGCCGAGAAGCAGGGCGCTGCGTTTGATACCTGGCCGGGCTAGGGCATTGAACCACAACACCACCTCCACTACCGAGCCGCCGTGGGAAACCCACTGGGCCTCGCAGTTCTCAGGAATAACCTCGTGGGGCAGGCCCGGGCCCATCTTAACAGCCAGGGGAATACCGGTGGCCGCCAGTTTGAGAACATGGGAGAAAGGCGGGGCAAAAGCCTCGGGGTCAAAGAGACGGGAGGTGGTCTTTTTTCCCTCTATCTCCCGGCGGGCAGGGTCTAGCCAAAGCGCGGCGACCGGTGCCCCGGCGTCGTCCTTAAGATCCTGCGGCGCGAGAGCCTGAGCATCGCTACAGATAACCTGCGAAGCGGGAAAGTCGCGCAGATTATAGTCGGTGAAAGCGGCGGTTTCCGGGTCAATCTCCACCGATACGGTGCTCAAGCCCGCGGCGGCAAAGGCCAGGGAATCAAAGCCCAAGCCACAGCCCAGATCAGCCACCGACCCTATTCCGGCGGCAACGAAGCGCTGAGCGTGATAGCTGGCAACCGCGGTACGGGTTGCCTGCTCAAGCCCCGCCTCGGTCAGCAGCATGGAATCGGCGCGCTCGCCAATCTTGGCGCGTGCCCGGGTGCGCAGCTTTGCCTGGTTGAGAATAAAAGAAACGGCCTCGGGCGAGTGGCCGGCGGCGCGTAAGCGGGAGGCTGAATCCAGAGCCGCGCCGGAATCATAGGGCACGAAGTCGGAGATAAGCTCGAGCGGAAAATCTTGAATAGGCATCAGGGCTATTCTAGCGGGCTGCCCCGGTGCGCTCACCGCGAAACGTTGCCCATTTCTTGACCCAGCCCAAGCCACAGTTCTAAAGTTTGTGTTAGCACTTGACCGCGTGCAGTGCTAAAAATGGGGCTCGGTTGGCACCGCGACGACAACCGACTCCCACGCTGAACCGGTCAAACAATATAAAAGACTAACTCTCAAGGGAGAAAACATGTCAGCTATTAAGCCTCTTGAAGACCGCGTTGTTGTTCAGATTGTAGAAGCGGAGCAGACCACCGCATCTGGCCTGGTAATCCCCGATACCGCTAAGGAAAAGCCCCAGGAAGCCAAGGTTATCGCTGTTGGCCCCGGCCGCACCGATGACAAGGGCAACCGTATTCCCGTTGACGTTGCCGAGGGCGACATCGTAATCTTCTCCAAGTACGGCGGAACCGAGGTTTCCTTCGACGGTCAGGACTACCTGATTCTGTCTGCCCGCGACGTTCTGGCTGTCGTTTCTAAGTAAGTTTTCACCCCTAGTAAGAAGGAGTTGATGAATTCATGGCAAAACAGCTTGAATTCAACGACGACGCTCGTAAGCACCTTCAGGCTGGTGTCGATAAGCTTGCAAACGCTGTCAAGGTAACCCTGGGGCCCCGCGGCCGCAACGTGGTGCTTGATAAGCAGTGGGGTTCTCCCATGATTACCAACGACGGTGTTTCCATCGCCCGCGAGATTGATCTGGAAGACCCCTACGAAAACCTGGGCGCCCAGCTGGCTAAGGAAGTTGCAACCCGCACCAACGACGTTGCCGGTGACGGTACCACTACCGCTACCGTGCTGGCCCAGGCTCTGGTTGCCGAGGGCCTGCGCAACGTGACCTCCGGTGCGGCACCTGGCGAGGTCAAGCGCGGTATTGAGGCTGCTGTGAAGGCCGCTTCAGACCGTCTGCTGGAAAACGCCCGCCCCGTTGAGGGCCCCGAGGTTGCCCACGTGGCTGCGATTTCCGCCCAGTCACCTGAGATTGGTGAGCTGCTGGCCCAGGCCTTCGAGAAGGTGGGTCAGGACGGCGTCATCACCATTGAAGACGGCTCCACCACCGAGATTGAGCTTGACGTTACCGAGGGTATGCAGTTCGACAAGGGCTACCTCTCACCCTCGTTCGTCACCGACGCCGAGCGTGCCGAGGCTGTTCTCGAAGACACCTTTGTGTTGATCTACCAGGGCAAGATCTCTACCGTGAACGAGATTATGCCCGTGCTGGAAAAGATCGTTCAGGCCAAGAAGCCCCTGACCATCATCGCTGAGGACGTTGAGGGCGAAGCCCTCTCCACCCTGGTGGTCAACAAGATGCGCGGCAACCTCAACGTTGTTGCGTTGAAGGCTCCCGGCTTTGGCGACCGCCGCAAGGCAATCATGGAAGACCTGGCCATTCTGACCGGCGGTACCGTGATTACCGGCGAACTGGGTATCACTCTGGATGCCGTGACTCTGGAACAGCTCGGTTCTGCCCGCCGTATCACCGTCACCAAGAACGCCACCACTATTGTGGACGGCGCCGGTTCTAAGGACGACGTAGACGGGCGCGTTGCCCAGCTGCGCCGCGAAATTGAGCGCGTGGACTCCGAGTGGGATCGCGAGAAGCTCAAGGAGCGCCTGGCAAAGCTGGCCGGCGGCGTCGGCGTCATTAAGGTGGGTGCGGCAACCGAGGTTGAGGCCAAGGAACGCAAGCACCGCATCGAAGATGCTGTCTCTTCCACCCGCGCGGCCCTGGAAGAGGGCATCGTGGCCGGTGGCGGTACCGCTCTGGTGCATTCGCTGGCTGCCCTGGATTCTCTGGACATGGAGTCTAAGGATGCCAAGACCGGCGTTGACATTGTGCGCCGTGCCCTGGTTCAGCCCCTGCGCTGGATTGCCGAGAACGCCGGTGAAGACGGCTATGTTGTCAGCGCCAAGGTAGCAGAGCTGCCCGTTGGCTCCGGCTTCAACGCCAAGACCGGCGAATACGGCGATCTGATTGCCGCCGGTGTGATCGATCCCGTGAAGGTGACCCGCTCAGCACTGGAAAACGCCGCTTCCATCGCAGCGCTGGTTCTCACCACCGAAACCCTGGTGGTAGAAAAGCCCGCTGACGAGGAAGAAGACGATTAATCTAGCCTCTTTTAAGAGGACATCCTGCCCCGTGTGATTACCCACATGGGGCAGGATTTTTTGCACAAAAGCAGGTATACATACAGGCTGGGGGAGTATTCTGTAGCTTTGGCGCAGTTAGACTCGCCGACGCACAGGACAGTGAGGCTCTCGAGCCTCTTTCAATCTTTTGAGGGTTATGGCTAACGCAGAGCAAAAGAAAATATCGCCGTGGAATTCTCAGCTAGATCAGCAGATCGAGATTATTAATAATCAGGCAACCCGTAAGTTCCGCCCTGAAATTCAGGGTCTGCGAGCTTTGGCCGTCTTGCTGGTGGCCGCCTACCATTTCTGGTTTGGTAAGGTCTCCGGCGGCGTGGATGTCTTCCTGCTGATCTCCGCTTTTCTTATGGCGGGCTCTTTTGCGCGCAAGATTGAGGGCAATACCTTCAAGGGGGTACGTGCGGTCTGGGAATACTGGATTCACGTCTTTAAGCGGATTCTGCCCCTGGCTTCACTGACCGTTGCCGGTATCTTGCTGGGCACCTACCTGGTCTTGCCCGCAGAACGCTGGTCTACCCTGATCTCTGAGGCCAAGTCGGTGGTCTTCTACTACGAGAACTGGTGGTCCATCAATAACCTGGTGGACTACTACGCCGCTGATACCGGCGCCGCCTCGCCCTTCCGCCACTTCTGGTCGCTGTCTTTGCAGGGGCAGATTTACATTCTCTGGCCGCTGATTTTCTTAGCGGTAGCGGCGGCGGTAAAGTACCTGCGCTTCAATGTGCGTGCCACCCTGGTGGCTGTTTTCGGCACTGTTTTTGCCTTGTCTCTGGCTTACTCCATTTACATCACCGCAGCGAGCCAGCAGACTGCCTACTACAACACTTTTGCCCGCCTGTGGGAGTTTGCCCTGGGTTCACTGGTGGCAATTATTCTGCCCTGGCTCAATATCCACCGCTATCTGCGGGCCGTAATGGGCTGGGCCGGTATCGCCATGATTATCAGCTGCGGCTTCATCTTCGACGTGGAGGGTGTCTTCCCCGGTTACCACGCGCTCTGGCCCACCCTGGCGGCGTCCATGATTATCATCGCCGGCGATACCCAGACCAAGTTCGGTCCCGAGAAGCTACTGACCCTGCCCCCGCTGCTGAAGCTGGGTGGCTTCTCCTACGGTCTCTACCTGGTGCACTGGCCCCTGCTGGTCTTCTACCTCTACCGCAACAACGCGGAGAAGGCCGGTTATGTCTCGGGCATTGGCCTACTGGCAATTTCTATGGTGATTGCCTACCTCATGACCAAGTGGGTGGAGACCCCGCTACGCTCCTGGAAGAAGCTGGACCGCTCGAACTGGGGCGCAATTGCCGTGATTGCCGGTTGCATTGCCGTGGCAATTGTTCCTGCCTTCGGCTGGCAGGGGCAGATGGCCTACCAGGCTTCCCAGCTTGAGAAAGAGCGTTCCCTCAATAACCCCGGCGCCGCTGCGCTGGAACCCGGCTTTGAATATCAGGGTGCACCGGACGCCGCCGTCTACCCACCTATTTCTCAAATCCAGGAGGAATGGGCGGATCTGGGTGAAAGCTGTTCCTCAGTCGAGATTGGCCTTGTTACTTCTGCATCCACCGACGAATACTGCACCGTGGCCAACATGGAAGACCAGCCCGAAAAAGTTGTGGTGGCAGTAGGTAACAGCCACATGCAGGTGTGGGCACCGGTGATAACCCGCTATGCCCAGGAGAACAACTGGACCCTCTACTACTACGTAGCGGGAGGTTGCTTCTACGCGCCTGGCGATAACCACAACCGCCCCGAC
This sequence comes from Rothia aerolata, assembly GCF_014635585.1. Taxonomy (GTDB): domain Bacteria; phylum Actinomycetota; class Actinomycetes; order Actinomycetales; family Micrococcaceae; genus Rothia; species Rothia aerolata. The sequence continues at coordinate 948,021 of NZ_BMDC01000001.1, read as the reverse complement.
TGCGATAGCTACACCGATAACGCCCACACCTTCGTGGACGACGTTGACCCCGACCTCGTCATTACCACCGGCACCATGGGCGGGGTAGACGCGCCGGACACTCTGACCGAACCCATGCGGGAAGAAATGACCCAGCTGACCGAGCACGGTCTAGAGGTGCTTTCCCTGCGCGATCATCCGCGCTTCTCTCAGAACCCCCTGGACTGTGCGACCGAACCGGACTGCGTTTTGCCCGCTAACCAGGACGTTGAGAACAATCCGCTCACCTCGCTGGAAAGTGAGCTCGACGCTTTTGGAACCGTGAACATGAACGACATGGTATGCCCCGACGGTAGCTGCCCGGCGGTTATCGGAAACGTTTATACCTACATGGACGATAACCATCTCACCAGCTCCTACATCGAAACCACCTACGACGTGTTTAAGATGCGGGCTGATGAGGCAATGGCACGTATTAACGGCTAGTTCTTAACCCACCGGCCCCTGACCAAACCGCCAGATAAGAGGGGAGAAAACTATATATGGTTAATTCGCCTTCGCACCCGCCGCAGCTCTTAGACTCTAGGTTCTTGGAGACTCGTGGCTTCAGGCCAGAAATTCAGGGCCTGCGTGCTCTCGCCCTCTTTCTGGTGGTGACCTACCACATCTGGTTTAGCAGGGTCTCCGGCGGTGTGGATGTTTTCCTCTTCATCTCCGCCTTCTTGCTCTCGCTCTCTTCTATGCGCAAGATCAACGAGGGCAAACCGCTGGCGCTGGTGAAGTACTGGCTGCACGTCTTCCAGCGTTTGCTACCGGCTGCCGCTACCGTGGTGGCGGGTACCGTGATTGCCTCTTTCATTTTCCTTCCGGCATCGCGGCTGATGAGCATCGTGCAAGATGCTCTGGCAACCCTGCTCTACTTCCTCAACTGGCGGCTGGCCTTCAACTCGGTGGACTATTATGCCCAGGACGCCGCGGGCAAGACTCCGTTACAGCACTTTTGGTCGCTCTCGCTGCAGGGGCAGATTTTTATTCTTTGGCCCCTGTTCTTTGTGCTGGTAGCTCTGATGGCCCGAAGGTTGCGTTTTAACCTCATCGGTTCGGCGATTTTGGTTTTTGGAACTATCTTTGCCCTCTCCCTGGCTTTTTCGGTGTATGAAACCTCCCATAACCAGAGCGTTGCCTACTTCGATACCCGTACCCGGCTCTGGGAGTTTGCAGCCGGTACGCTGCTGGCCTTGCTGACCTTCAAGTGGCGGCCGCCAAATTGGGCTCGGGTACCCATGGGCTGGATTGGTATTGTGGGCCTGGTTTCCTGCGGCTTTGTACTCCCGGTGGAGCAGGCCTTTCCGGGCTACCTGGCCCTGTGGCCCCTGCTCTCAGCAGCCCTGATTATTCTTGCGGGAATGACAGGTTCACCCGCCGGTGCCGATAGGATTCTTGCCTCTAAGCCGCTTCTGAAGCTGGGTGAAATTTCCTATGCCCTCTACCTGGTGCACTGGCCTGTTTTCATCATCTATTCAACGGTGACCGGCCAGAACCACCCCGGCTTTATCACCGGAACCCTAATGATCCTTGTCTGCATGGTGATTGCCTGGGCTATCCACACCTATATCGAAGAGCCCCTGCGCAAGGATGCTAGGGCTAGAACCTCCACAGCCGGCGGGCAGGCCCTTCCCTGGGCTAGGCCGAAGAGGAGCTTCGTTTTTCTTAAGCCCATTGCCGTTATTTCAGCCTGCCTGCTCATAGTGGGCGGCCCTCTGCTGGCCAGCAGGTACTACCTACAGCAGCGCGAAGTTGAGTTTGCTGAGATAGAAAATCAGGCAGGTGGCGCTCATTTCCCAGGAGCTCTTGCTCCAGAAAATGAGGACGAAGATTACGACTATCCGCCCCTTCCCGCTACCGATATCCAGAGCCAGTATGACGGTCTAGAAGCAGGCTCCTGTGTTGGGCAGGTTGAGCTGGTGAACCCCGTTCTTGAAGCTGAGTGCGGTTTCCAGGGCAGTGGGGTAGAAGATAGCCCCACCATCGCTGTGATTGGTGGCTCGCATACTGGCCAGTCCATCGCCTTTTACCGGGAGCTGGCAAGCTATAACCAGATGAATCTTCTCGATTTGCACACCGGCGGTTGCCGCTTTCCTCTTGAGGCAGAGCCCAATCCCACCGCCGAGTGCATAGACCGCAATGAGGCATGGAGCCAGCAGGTACTGGAGCAAAAGCCAGATTACGTTGCCCTGATGCTTACCCAGACCAGTTCTCAAGGTGACCGTGAGATTCTGGTGCCCGGTGTCGAAGAGAAAATCGAGCAGTTCACCCAGGCCGGTATTCGGGTGATTGGTCTGCGCGATAATCCCCGCTGGAAACAGAACGTTTATGAGTGCGCCCAAACCTCGAAGAATGATCCCAACTCGTGTAATGAACCGGTAGGAAACAGGCTAGAACCCGTCAATCCTGCCCAGGATTTGATAGATTCAAATTCGAATTTGTTCGGACTGGACTTTACTGACCAGTATTGTCCAGAGGGTCAGTGCAAGGCTGTGATTGGCAATGTCTATGTCTACATGGACAACAACCATGTCTCTAAGGCCTTTGGCCGAACCCTCTCTGACTTTGCCCAGACTCAGCTAGATGACCAGGGCTGGCTCAGCCCTACCGTGTAGACCCCTATGAAGACCCTGACCTCACCAGAACACCGTGTAGAAACAGCCCCAGCTGCCCAGCCCACCCGCAAATTCCGCCCTGAAATCCAGGGTTTGCGGGCTTTGGCTGTCTTGCTGGTGGCCGCCTACCACTTTTGGTTCGGCAGGGTCTCCGGCGGAGTGGATGTCTTTCTGCTCATCTCCGCTTTTCTCATGGCTGGTTCCTTCGCCCGCAAGATAGAAAAGGGAACCTTTGCCGGTATCAGAACGGTGCTGACCTACTGGATTCACGTTTTCAAGCGCATTCTTCCGCTGGCAACGCTGACCGTGGTCGCCACCCTGGCAGGGGCCTACTTCTGGCTACCGGCGGAGCGCTGGCTGAGCCTGCTTTCCGAAGCTCGCTCGGTGATGCTCTACCGGGAGAACTGGTGGTCTATCAAAAACACGGTGGACTACTACGCCGCCGATACCTCTAGCGCCTCGCCCTTCCGCCACTTCTGGTCGCTTTCTCTCCAGGGTCAGATTTATCTTCTTTGGCCCCTGCTCTTTCTGCTGGCCTGGGCTCTGGTTAAAACCTTTAGGTTCAAGGCCCTGCCCACCCTGCTGGTGATTTTTGGCGCGGTCTTTGCCTACTCGCTGAACTTCTCCATCAAGCTCACTGCCTCTGACCAGCAGATTGCCTACTTCCACACCGAGGCCCGACTGTGGGAGTTTGCCCTGGGTACCCTGGTTGCCCTAGCCCTGCCGCTGTTTAGGCTCAAAAATATCACCCGCGCCATCATGGGCTGGGCGGGTATTGCCATGATTATTAGCTGCGGTTTCATCTTCGATGTGGAGGGTGCTTTCCCCGGCTACGCGGCACTCTGGCCGACCCTGGCGGCATCCTTCATCATCATCGCCGGAGACACCCAGACTAAATTCGGCCCCGAAAAGCTGCTTACGATCAAGCCGCTGCTGAAGCTGGGCGGCTTCTCCTACGCGCTCTACCTGGTGCACTGGCCCCTGCTGGTTTTCTATCTCTACCGGGTAGACCAGGAAAAGGCGGGCTTCGGCGCGGGGCTGGTTCTTCTGGCTATCTCTATCGTGATTGCCTGGGCAATCACCAAGTTCATTGAGACCCCGCTGCGCACCTGGAAGTGGAGCGAGGCCAAACCGATTCGTGCCCTGGGCGTGGTGGCGGTTTGCGTGCTGCTGGGGCTGATTCCCATTGCATCCTGGAACAAGGCTATTGCCACCACCACTCTGCAGGCGCAGGCCAATCGCGGGCTCAACAACGAGGGAGCTAAAACTCTTGAAGCCGGTTTTGTCTACGAGGGGGAGGAGAACCCCACCGTGATTCCGGTGCGAACCTCGGGCAAGGACTGGGCAGACCGCGGCCCGCTGTGCGTAGAAACCAATCCCGACTGGGACTTAGATGAGGCCCAGGCCCGGGACTGCCACCACACCGTCGTCAATGATCAGCCCAGCAAAACCGTGGTTGCGGTGGGCAACAGCCACATGCAGATGTGGGCGCCGGTTCTGCGCCAGCTGGCTGAAGACCAGGACTGGGATCTGACCATGATGACCACCGGCGGTTGCTTCTACGGTACTGAAGATATCAAGGACGACGAGCTCTTTGAGGACTGCCTGGAAAGCTCCGCCTCCATGCACGATCTCATCTCCGACTTAGACCCGGACCTGGTGTTTATGACCGCCACCCGGTCGGCTCCTGACGAGGACGACGAGCTGTTGGCGGGTGCCGAAAATCGGGTTGACCAGCTGCTGGCTGACGGCCGCACGGTGGTGGGCATTCGCGACACCCCCCGCCTTGCCACCATGCACAAGGACTGCCTGGATCGCGGTGGCAACGAGGAGACCTGCGCGATGGACCCTGGCCAGGATGTTTACTCCGACCCCCAGCTTGAGATTGAGGTGGAGAAGCCCGGCTTTGGTGCGGTCAATATGTCAGATGTGGTCTGCCCCGAGAACTCCTGCCCGGTCACCATCGGCAATATCTACGTCTATCAGGATTACGACCACATCAACGCCACCTACGCAGAGACCACCTATGACTTCTTCGCGCAGAGGGCTCTGGACGCTATTTCGCGTGCCGAAACCAACAGTGGTAAGTCCGCGCAAACGAGTTAGAATAATGGAGGAAGTCGACCCGGCGGTAAGACCGGGTCACATATTTTTCCCGCTTTGCCAACCGAAAGGTTTTACGGTCCATGACTGTTCCCACAGCTCTGCAAGATGATCCCTTTGGCTTTACCGGCCTGACTTACGATGACGTGCTGCTTTTGCCCGGTAACACCAACGTGAATCCGGCTGATGCTGATACCAAAACCAAGCTCTCCAAGCGTATTGAGCTGAATACCCCCATTATTTCTGCGGCGATGGATACCGTCACCGAGTCGGAGCTGGCCATTGCTATGGCCCGTTTGGGCGGTATGGGCGTGCTGCACCGTAACCTCTCGATTGAAGACCAGGCCAGCCACGTTGACCGCGTGAAGCGTTCTGAGTCTGGCATGATTACCAACCCCGTGATTATCACCCCCGATGCCACCATTGAGGAGCTGGATCAGGTCTGCGGCCACTTCAAGGTCTCCGGGCTGCCGGTGGTTGAGGACGACGTTCTGGTGGGTATTATCACCAACCGCGACATCCGCTACCTGCCCGAGGCTGACTACCCCAACCGCACTGTTCGCGAGATTATGACCCCCATGCCTCTCATCGTGGGTAAAGAGGGTATTAGCAAGGACGAAGCCTTCAAGCTCCTGTCTGAGAATAAGATTGAGAAGCTGCCCCTGGTGGATGGTTCGGGCAAGCTGACCGGTCTGATTACCGTCAAGGACTTCACCAAGACCGAGCAGTACCCCAATGCGACTAAAGATGCCGAGGGCCGCCTGCGCGTGGGCGCGGCTGTTGGCTTCTTCGGCGACGGCTACGAGCGCGCTATGTCTCTGATTGAGGCCGGCGTGGACGCTCTCTTCATCGACACCGCTAACGGCCACTCCCAGGGCGTGCTCGATATGATTGCCCGCCTGAAGAAGGATTCCGCCGCCGACCACGTTGATATTATCGGTGGCCAGGCAGCAACCCGCGCCGGTGCCCAGGCGATTATTGACGCCGGTGCAGACGCCGTGAAGGTGGGCGTTGGCCCCGGTTCTATCTGCACCACCCGCATTATTGCCGGTGTGGGCGTGCCCCAGATTACCGCCGTCAACGAGGCAGCCAAGGCTGCAATTCCCGCCGGTGTGCCGGTTATTGCCGACGGCGGTATGCAGCACTCCGGCGAAATCGGCAAGGCTCTGGTGGCCGGTGCTGACTCGGTGATGATGGGATCTATGCTGGCGGGTACCGCTGAGGCCCCCGGCGATCTGATTTTCGTCAACGGTAAGCAGTTCAAGGCCTACCGCGGCATGGGCTCCCTGGGCGCTATGGTCACCCGAGGCCGCCACAAGTCCTACTCCAAGGATCGCTACTTCCAGGCTGATGTGAAGGGCGAAGATAAGCTGATTCCCGAGGGCATTGAGGGCCAGGTCCCCTTCCGCGGGCCCCTGGCATCGGTCATGCACCAGCTTGAGGGCGGCCTGCGCCAGACCATGTTCTACACCGGCGCCCGCACCATTGAAGAGCTGAAGAACAACGGCAAGTTCGTGCGTATTACCCCGGCAGGTCTGAAGGAATCTCACCCCCACGACATCATGATGACCGTTGAAGCGCCCAACTACAAGCGCTAAAAACTAACTCCCGTACCGCGCGCTGGCGGTGATTGAGCCGCCGGCGCGCCGTCCTGAATCAAAGGAATACATCCCGTGACCGAAATCGAAATCGGCCTTTCAAAACGCGCCCGTCGCACCTACTCCCTGGACGACGTAGCGCTGGTTCCCTCGCGCCGTACCCGCGACGCCGAAGACGTTGATACCTCCTGGAAGATTGACGCTTTCACCTTTGACACCCCGCTGATTGCCGCCCCCATGGACTCGGTGATGAGCCCGGCTACTGCCATTGCCCTGGGCAAGCTGGGTGGCCTGGGCGTGTTGAACCTGGAAGGTCTGTGGACCCGCTACGAGGATCCCCAGCCCCTGCTGGATGAGATTACCTCCATCAAGATAACCGACCCGGTCGCGGCAACCCGCCGGATGCAGGAGATTTACGCCGAGCCCATCAAGGCCGAGCTGATTACCAAGCGCCTGTCTGAGATTCGTGAATCCGGCGTGATTGTGGCCGGTTCGCTGACTCCTCAGAACACCCAGGAGTTCTACGAAACCGTGGTCTCAGCCGGCGTTGACTTCTTTGTAATTCGCGGAACCACCGTCTCTGCCGAGCACGTCTCTGGCAACCGCGAGCCCCTGGATCTCAAGAAGTTCATCTACGAGCTGGACGTTCCGGTGATTGTGGGTGGCGTTGCTGGCTTCACCCCCGCCCTGCACCTGATGCGCACCGGTGCCGCCGGTGTGCTGGTGGGCTTTGGCGGTGGCTCTTCCAAGACCAACCGCCGCGGCCTGGGTATTCAGGCTGCCATGGCAACTGCTATTGCCGATGTCGCTGAGGCGCGTTCGCGCTACCTGGATGAATCCGGTGGCCGCTACGTGCAGGTGATTGCTGACGGCGAGCTGGGCCGCTCCGGCGACCTGGTGAAGGCTCTGGCCCTGGGTGCCGACGCCCTGATGATCGGTGCTCCGCTGGCCCGTGCCGAAGAGGCACCCGGCAAGGGGCTCTACTGGGGCAACGAGGCTCACTCGAAGGACTTCCCCCGCGGAATCCGCACCGATTTGGGCACCGTCGGCTCCCTGGAAGAGGTGCTCTACGGCCCCTCTCACCACACCGACGGTACCTCAAACATCGTGGGCGCTATCAAGCGTTCGATGGCTACCTGCGGCTTCACCGATCTGAAGTCTTTCCAGCGCAGCGAAGTGGTGCTCTCGGGCTACCACAACAGCCTCTAAAAACCTGACTTTGCTCCGCCTGAAAGGCCCGTGTGACTTGCTAGATTCCACCGGCTGCGGCGGGGCAAAGTTCTTTAAAAAACGATAGGGTAGATGGTGTGTTCAAGTTAGCCCTCAAGCCTCAGTGGATTGCCTTCTTTTTGCTTGCCCTTCTGCTGGCAACCATGTTTGTTTTTCTGAGTCGCTGGCAGATTTCTTCATCGATTTCTGCCCGCACCGAGGCAGACCCGGCCAAGAATGTGGTGCGGCCCTACACCGAGGTGATGCAGGAACACACCGCTCTTGATACCGCCAGGGCAGATACCGTGGTGTCGGCAACCGGCCACTACGTTGCCGGTTCCTCTTATCTGGTGGAGAACAAACTCAATGACGGCGAAGAGGGCTTTTGGGTGGTCTCGGAGTTTGTGCCGAGCGACTCCGGTTCGGTGACCTATGAGGACGGCGCTTCCTCCCCGCGCGCGATTGCGGTGGCTCGTGCCTGGAGCAGCTCGAACGAGATTCCTGCTGAACCCACCGGCGAGGTTACCGTGGCGGGCCGCGTGGTGGGTAATGACACCCCCTACTATTCCAACCGTATTGAAGAAGAACACCGTGGGCAGAACCGCGTGATTGGCTCTGCGGCGGCTGCCCAGCTGAGCAACCTCTGGGAGGCCCCCCTCTACTCGGGCATTCTCACCGCTGACGCCGAGGTTCCGGCGGGGGAGCAGCTTCCCCTCACCGAGACCGGAGAACTTGACCTGGCGGCGTCCCTCATCGACCCCAGCGGCGAGCTGAAGCCGGTCAGGGCAGAACAGGTGACCAACGATTCGGTGAACTGGCTCAATATCTTCTACGGTATCGAGTGGATTGTCTTTGCCGGGTTTGCGCTCTACCTCTGGTGGCGGATGCTCAAGGACGCCTATGAGAAAGAGCAGAATCCCTCGCAGTTCTTCGAATACGAGGGTGAGTACTGGCTCGATGAGGCCACCGGCAAGTATTACTACTGGGATCCGGCAGATCGCCAGTACTACTTCTTCGATGAGCTACCGCAGCAGGGCAAGCCCTCCTAAAATCGTTTTTCTTCCCCAGACCCCAAGGAAATGAGTTCTGATGAGCACTGACAAAAACCAGCGCCCGGCCAACCCGCGCCCGGTTGAACGCACCGACGGCAAGAAAGTAACCCTCACAGAGGGCGGTCGAGCAGACGGCAAAGGCGGTTTTACCGTGCGCAAGAAGTTCGGCGGCACCGAATCGCAGATTCGCGGTGCCCTGACCTTCTACAAGTGGTGCGCCTGGATTTCAGGTACCTTCCTGCTGCTGCTGGTAGCAGAGATGATTACCCGCTACGGCTTCGGCTATGACCTGATTGCCGGCGGCACCAACGCCCGCACCGGGGAAACCGTGGCCCTGGGCTGGCTCAACCTTGAGACCCAAAACCTGACCGGCGGCGTCAATATCTCCACCTGGATTCTGATTATTCACGGCTGGTTCTACGTGGTCTACCTGATTGCCTGCTTCCGCCTCTGGCTGCTGATGCGCTGGGGACTGCCGCAGATTATTGTGATGGCCCTGGGCGGCGTGGTGCCCTTCCTCTCCTTCATCGTGGAGAAGAGGATTCACCGCGAAACCTTAGAGCTGCTGGCGGCAAACCCGCAGTCCACTAAACGCTACTAAGCGCGGGCTTTTGTTTTAGAATAGCCATGAAACTTCTTTCCCCTCCGCTTCTCTGGGGAGGGGAACCAATCCAACCAAAGGTGACTCGTGACTGATAACCATACCGAGCTCGAAGAGCGCCCGGTTCTGGTAGTCGACTACGGCGCACAGTACGCGCAGCTGATTGCCCGCCGCGTGCGTGAGGCCGGAGTCTACTCCGAAATCGTCCCGCATACTATGGCAACCGAGAAGATCCTGGCCAAGAACCCGGCCGCGATTGTGCTCTCCGGTGGCCCGTCTTCTGTCTACGCTGACGGCGCTCCCGCTGGCGACCCTGCCCTGTTCTCCGCTGGCGTGCCGATTTTCGGTATCTGCTACGGATTCCAGCTGATGACCCAGACTCTGGGCGGTACCGTGGCCAATACCGGCCGCCGTGAATACGGTGCAACCGATGCCACCGTCTGCGCTGAGAACTCTTCCTTCTTGACCGGCACCCCCAAGCACCAGAACGTTTGGATGTCCCACGGCGACTCCGTGTCCCAGGCTCCCGAGGGTTTCACCGTGCTGGCAACCACCCCCGGTGCCGACGTGGCCGCGATGGTCGATGAGTCCCGTAAGCTCGGCGGTGTGCAGTGGCACCCCGAGGTTAAGCACTCTGACTACGGTCAGGCTGCCCTGGAGAACTTCCTCTTCAACGTGGCCGGTGTTGAAAAGACCTGGTCTACCGGCAACATTATTGAAGAGCAGGTTGCCAAGATTCGCGATCAGGTGGGCGATGCCCGCGTAATCTGCGCGCTGTCCGGCGGCGTTGATTCTTCTGTTGCTGCGGCTCTGGTGCACAAGGCGGTGGGTGATCAGCTGACCTGCTTCTTCATCGACCACGGTCTGCTGCGCCAGGACGAGCGCCACCAGGTGGAAAGCGACTACGCCTCCACCATGGGTATCAAGGTGGTCACCATTGACGAGTCCGAGCGTTTCCTCTCGGCCCTGGCAGGTACCACCGACCCCGAAACCAAGCGCAAGGCTATTGGCCGCGAGTTTATTCGCTCCTTTGAGATTGCCCAGCGCAAGCTCATTGAAGAGGCTGCTGACGACGGTGAGGATATCAAGTTCCTGGTGCAGGGTACTCTCTACCCCGACGTCGTCGAATCCGGTGGCGGCGAGGGAGCGGCTAATATTAAGTCCCACCACAACGTGGGTGGTCTGCCCGACGACATGACCTTTGAGCTGGTGGAGCCCCTGCGCACCCTCTTCAAGGATGAGGTGCGCGCTATTGGCCGTGAGCTGGGCGTGCCCGAGAAGATTGTGGCTCGCCAGCCCTTCCCCGGCCCCGGTCTGGGTATCCGCATTATTGGTGAGGTGACCCGGGAGCGTCTGGAGATTCTGCGGGCGGCTGATGCTATTGCCCGTGAGGAGCTGACCAAGGCTGGACTGGACGAGGAAATTTGGCAGTGCCCGGTGGTTCTGCTAGCCGATGTTCACTCGGTGGGTGTGCAGGGTGATGGCCGTACCTATGGCCACCCGATTGTGTTGCGCCCGGTTTCGTCTGAGGATGCGATGACCGCTGACTGGACTCGTATGCCCTACAATGTGCTGGCGAAGATTTCGAACCGGATTACCAATGAGGTGTCGGAAGTGAACCGAGTGGTGCTGGACGTGACCTCGAAGCCTCCGGGAACGATTGAATGGGAATAATCTGATTTTTCCGAGTGAGCGAGGAAATAAAAAATCAGATTATTAAACCTCTGCCGAGCGGTGGATTTTAAGCTTAAAATCGACAGATTTAAGCCTAAAATCCACCGCTCGCTTTTAAGAAGATGCTCGAAGATTTAGGGCTATAGGCAGAAAAGCGCGTCTTCTAAAATGCTGGGCGTTTATCGAGAATGGGCCAGTGTACTGAGTCGCCGCTTCGGTAACATATCGCCGTTTCAGCGACATTTCGCCGTTTCGTTACCGGCGATTTGTCGTTGAAGCGGCGACTCAATGAAACAGAGTCAACCGCACGGGCTGCCATGATCGCGAGTGGCCATTTTTAGACTGTTTTTGGCTGGTTTGCGGTATAAAAGTGGCCTCTCGGGAAAACTCGGTGGGGGCAAGGTACAAGTTTCTTCTTGTCTGGCTGGCGTCAGTACACCTGTATTCCCTGGGTACACATCTAGATGTGTACCCAGGGAATACAGGTGTACTTTGGCCTCTTAACGGGAACTTGCTTGTACCTGAGGTCTACCTACAGGAATCTTTGTGTACCGGGAGCTTGTTTCCGCGGATAATCCATGACTGGCCCATATCGCTGGTGCTGGAATTTTAGGCGATAAAAGGTTGAGTTTAGCTTCTGGGCCTAACCTGTGGGGCTGGTTGCTTTATTGATAAATTTTAAGGAAGCTTTCTAAAATACACCGCTCGGCTTTTTATTGCGCAGAATCCGCTCGTGCATAAGAACCATGAGTACCAGCAAGACCGCCATAAAAGCGGGGAAGATCGCCACAGTCAGGTGGTTGGCAAGGAGGCCGAAGAGTGGCGGCATGGTCAGAGGACCCAGGTAGGCGCTTGCCATTTGGACTCCGGTAACGGCCTGAGACTTCTCGGCTCCAAAGAGGGCCGGAATTGCATGAATAATGCTGGGGTAGATGGGGGCGCAGCCCAGCCCCATTAAAAGAAGCCCGCCCAGGGTAACCGCCTGACCGAAGGGGAGCACAAGCGCAAGCAGACCCAGGGCAATGAAGGCCTGTCCCAGCCGAATCATGGCGTGGTCATGAATTTTCAGAGCAAGAAACCCGGAGAGGGCTCGGCCTACCGTGATGCCGAGCAGGAAGATACTGGCAAAGGTTGCCGCTGCCTCGGTAGAGAATCCTTGCGCGAGCGAGAGGTAGGAGCTGCCCCAGAGGATAGCGGTCTGCTCAAGAGCGCAGTAGCAGAAGAAGCAGAGGCCCAGAGGTTTGGCGCCCGGCAGAGAAAGTACCTGGCGGAGCGAGAGCACCTGGGTTTCGGCGAGCCCCGCAGCGGCATCGTCCTGCATTTTCTTTCTCGACCACAGCGGCAGACTCGCGAAGAGAATAGCGGTGAGGGCCACCTGCAAGGCACCTACCAGCTGATAACCGGTGGTCCAGCTGTGGCCGTTGGCCAGGGCGGTGCCCATCAGGTAGGGGCCCAGTGCTGCGCCCACGCCCCACATGCAGTGCAGCCAGCTCATGTGCTGGCTTTTAAAGTTGACCGCCACATAGTTGTTAATAGCTGCATCGACGCTACCGGCACCCAGGCCGTAGGGGATCGCCCAGAGGCAGAGTAGCCAGAGGGAATCTGAAAATGAGAAGCCAAAGAGGGCTATAGCCGTGAGCCCTACGGAAAAAGCGGTGACTCTGCCCGTTCCCAGCGCCTTGGTCAGCCGGTCAGTGTTCAGGCTAGAGATGATAGTGCCCGCCGAAATAATAATCGCGAGAACCCCCGCGAAGGAGAAAGGAGCGTCGAGGTCGCGGTAGATAGCCGGCCAGGCGGCGCCCAGTAAGGAATCGGGCAGGCCCAGGCCGATAAAGGCCAGGTAGATGACAGCGAGAAGAAGGGTAATCATAGGAGAACCTGCACGAGAGGCCAATTTTTTACCGTTTTTGAGAGAAAAACGGTAAAAAATTGGCCTCTCGCGGGGGAGGATTTAGCCCCCGAAGTTAAACATCCATGCGATGCCGAACTTATCGGTGAGGGAGCCAAAGTGGGCACCCCAGGGAGCCTGGTTCAGCGGCATGACCTGGGTGGCGCCGTCCTGCAGCTTATCGAACCATTCGCGGGCCAGCTCAACCTCATCGGCAGCACCGATAACAGCGCATTCCATGTTGGTGGTGGCGTTGTTCTCGGGGCGGGAGATCGCCGCACCGTCTGATGCCTGAATAATGAAGTGGCTGGTGTACAGTTCGCCGTGCATCACCATCTCGGAGAATTCGGGGTCTACGGGAGCCTGGAAGTCCTTGAAAGAGGCAACCTTGAGCTCGCCGCCAAAGACTGACTCGTAGAATTCCAGCGCTTCGCGGGCCTGGCCGGTGAAGGTGAAATAGGGGTTGAGACGAATAGACATGGGTTTCCTCAAAGGTAAGGGATTTTACACGACAAGCTTAGCCTACTTTGTAGACCTTGGACTCATAGGGGCGCAGAGTCGCTCCCGCGTCGTCGGCGTAGTTAGAGATGACCAGCTGGACGGCGCTGCCCTCCGCCTGCTCAAGCAACGGGTAGGTGCGCTCCAGGGTCTCGGCGGTGAAGTTGTTGATCACCAGCAGCTTCTCTCCCTTCTCACCGTGGCGCTCGTAGGCGTAGACTTCAGCGTCTTCAGGGTCCAGAGGCACAAAGTCGGCGTAGACCATGAGGTCGGTGAGTTCTTCACGGCGGAGTTGAATGAGCTTCTGATAGTGGTAGAAGAGGGAATCCTCCCGCGCCAGGGCATCCTCAGCATTGATTTCGGTGAAGTTGGGGTTGAAGCCAATCCAAGGGGTGCCGCTGGTGAAGCCGGCACCGGTCTCAGCAGACCACTGCACGGGGGTGCGGGCGTTGTCGCGGCCCACCTTGTAGACCAGGTCCATTCCCTCCTCCTGGGTGAGAATACCGCGCTCGGTTACCATGTCCTCATAGAAGTTCAGCGAGTCCAGGTCGCGGTAGTCGTCAATCGAGCCGAACTCAACGTTGGTCATGCCGAACTCTTCACCCTGGAAGATATAGGGGGTGCCCTGCATGAAGTGCAGGGTGGTGGCCAGCATCTTGCCCGACAGCTCGCGGTACTCGGGGGAGTCGTTGCCAAAACGGGAGACCACGCGAGGCTGGTCGTGGTTGTTCCAGTAGAGGGAGCCCCAGGCCTTACCCGCCAGCTTGGTCTGCCAGTCGTTGAGAATCTGCTTGAGCTCCACCAGATCGTACTTGGTGAAAGACCACTTGCCCATGCCGGTGGCGGGGTCTGAGTCTACGCCCATGTGCTCGAAGTGGAAGAGCATGTTTAGCTCCTCAGACTCAAAGCCGGCAAATTGGATTGCTTCCTCCGGGGGAGTGGCGCTCATTTCGCCCACGGTCATGACGTCGCGGCCCGCCAGGGTGCGCTGGTTCAGCTCGTGCATCCACTCGTGCACGCGGGTGCCGTTGTGAATCACAAAGGGAATCGAAGAGCTGTGCTTATCGGGATCCACCGAGGGGTCATCGGGCAGGCCCTCCGGCTTAGAAATAATGTTGATGGCGTCCAGGCGGAAACCGTCTACCCCCTTATCCAGCCACCAGTTAATCATGGAGTAGATTTCCTCGCGAACAGCGGGGTTCTCCCAGTTAAGATCGGGCTGCTTCTTGGAGAAGATGTGCATGTACCACTGGTTGGTGGTTTCATCGTAAACCCAGGCAGGGCCACCGAACTCTGAATACCAGTTGTTGGGAGGGAGAGGATTGCCCTCTTCATCGACCCCCGAGGAGTCCCGCCAAATGTAGTAGTCGCGGAAAGGGTTCTCGCGGGACGATCGGGACTGCTTGAACCACTCGTGCTCATCAGAGGTGTGGTTGACCACGATGTCCAGCAGAATCTTAATGCCCAGCGAATGCGCGGTTTCCAGCATCTGATCGAAGTCAGCCATAGTGCCAAACTCGGTCATAATCTCCCGGTAATCACTGATGTCATAGCCCATATCATCATTGGGAGAGGCGAACATGGGAGACAGCCAAATCACGTTGACACCCAGCTTCGCCAGGTAGGGCAGGCGGGAGGTCAGCCCCGGCAGGTCGCCCACGCCGTCACCGTCAGAATCCTGGAAGGAACGCGGCCACACCTGGTAGACCACGGCCTCTTTCCACCACTGTTTTCCTGCAGTTGAAGTCATGAATGATCCTTACTTTCTAAACTTATAGACCTTGGCCTCATAGGGGCGCAGGGTTTCTTCGGTGTCGTCGGAATAGTTGGAAATAAGTAGGCTGCGCTCGCTGCCGTAGGTTTCAAAAGACCGCTGCAGGGGCTGGTCGGTAAAGTTTGCCATCACCAGCAGGGTCTGGCCCTCTTGCTCGCCCACGCCGTGGCGCAGGTAGGCGAAGACCTCGGAGTCGCTCGGCGCGGCAACGTCGTCCAGCAGCTCAAAGGTGCCGGTAATCATCACCGGCTCTTGGCGGCGCAGCTGAAGCAGACGCTGGTAGAAGTAGAAAACAGAGTTTTTATCAGCCAGGGCCTCTTCAGCGTTAATCTCGGCGTAGCGGGGGTTGAGTTCCAGCCAGGGGGAACCGGTGGTAAAGCCCGCGTTTTCCTCGGCAGACCACTGCATGGGGGTACGGGCATTATCGCGGCCGGAGGCAGAGATAAAGCTGAGCATCTGCTCGGGCTCAATGATTCCAGACTCCACATACTTGGCCCAGGTATCGTGAATTTCAAGATCCTGGTAGCGGTCTACTGAGTCGAAATAGACGTTGGTCATGCCCAGCTCTTCGCCCTGATAAACGTAAGGAGTGCCCTGCATGAAGTGCAGGGTGGTAGCTAGCATCTTGGCAGAGAGCACCCGCCATTGCGGCGAGTCGTTGCCAAAACGGGAGACCGCGCGGGGCTGGTCGTGATTGTTCCAGTAGAGGGAGTTCCAGGCCCGGCCACCGAGGTCATTTTGCCACTTAGCCAGCACGCGCTTGAGGTCTTTGAGATCAAAGCGAGTATCACTCCACTTACCGAAACCGTCGGGGCTGGCATCGACGTCCATGTGCTCAAACTGGAAGATCATCTGTAGCTCGCCCCGGTCAAAGCCAGCGTAGAGCAGGCCGTCTTCGGCGGTCACGCAGGGGGTCTCGCCCACGGTGAGCACCTCGTAGTGGGAGAGCACCTTCTGGTTCATCTCGGCGAGGAATTCGTGGACGCGCGGGCCGTTAGCGGCCATGACCAGCGAGTTCTCTTTGGAGCCAGCGGCTACCGCCGGGTCGTCGGGGAAGGTTTGGTCTTTGGAAATCAGGTTAATCACGTCCATGCGGAAGCCTGCTACGCCCTTATCGAGCCAGAAGCGCATGAGGTCGTAGACCTCCTCGCGCACGGTGGGGTTCTCCCAGTTGAGGTCGGGCTGCTTGGTGGAGAAGAGGTGCAGATAGAACTGCTCGGTGGCAGGCTCCCACTCCCAGGCAGAGGGGGAGAAAGCGGAAATCCAGTTGTTGGGTGGAATCGGGGTGCCGTCGTCCTTAAAACCGGCGGGGTCCTTCCAAACGTAGTAGTCGCGATACTGAGAATCGCGGGAGGACTTAGCCTCGATAAACCACTCGTGCTCGTCGGAGGTGTGGTTGACCACCAGGTCCATGACTATACGGATACCGCGCTTCTTTGCCTGCTCCAGGAGCTCGTCGAAGTCTTCCATGGTGCCGAACTCGGGCATAATCTTGCGGTAGTTGCTGATGTCATAGCCGTTGTCATCATTGGGCGACTCGTAGATGGGGGAGAGCCAGATAACCTCTACTCCCAGCTTGTGCAGGTAGTCCAGACGAGAGGTAATACCGGGAAGGTCACCTATGCCGTCCCCATTGGAGTCTTGAAAAGACCGGGGATAAATCTGGTATACCACCGGGGCCTGAAAGGGACGAATCGTTGAATCAGACATAGCTTGGGCTCCTCACTCAAAGTCGTACTCGGCCACAACGCCGGAATGATCGGAAATAGCGTCTTCGGTTGAATCATCAAAGACCACCCGGTGGCTGAGGCAGGGGATGGGCTGGGAGGTCAGAATATAGTCCAGGCGCATGGCTTTGGTCGCTCCCTCCCAGCCGGCGATGTTCTTGTGCACGGTGAACTCGCCCTGCCTCTGCTGAGCCTGGGCAAACGAATCGTGCCAGTTCAGACGCATCATCTGCGCATAGCCCTCATCGGGGATTGAAGCGCAATTGTTGAAGTCGCCCATGAGAAAGACCGGCTTCTCCCCGGCCAGGGAACGTAACTGCTGGTTCAGCGAGGCAAAGTCATGCTCAAAAAGGTACTCGCCCTCCATCAGCCACCAGTTCATGTGGGCCGAGGCAAACCAGGCGGAGCCGGAGGCCGTCTCTACCTCAAAGGCTAGCGCGCAGCGGCGGAAGACGTCGTCATAGGTGTAGATATTCTTGCTGGTCTCAATACACTGAACCTGCTGAACGGGCAGGCGGGAGAGCAGGCTGATTCCCTCATCGTAGATACCCCAGCCAACGTGCGAGTCAGCCCAGCTCCACTGGTAGGCAGCCCCGGCCTTCTCTAACATCGCGCTCAACAGCAGGGCGAAGTTTGATTTCTTGAGCGGCTGCGAGCGCACCGGCAGAAAAGAACTTGGGGCATCGGCCTCATCGCTCACCACATTCTGGTTGACCTCCTGCAGAGCTACCACATCAATCTCTTCGGCAAGAATAAAATCTGCCAGTCGTTTGATTTTGTGCAGCTGGTGGATTTCAAGCCAGCTGTGGGTATTGAGCGTTAGAAGTTTCAAGGGTCCAAAACTTTCTCGCAGGTAGGAATGAGTCAGCTCAATCCTATAAACGCACCTCTTCGCGGCGGGCCCATTTCTTGAGGCCTGCGGGTGGGAACTTTTGCCACAGTCTGACACTCTTATTCAGCTCGTGAAACTTCTGCCAGAGTTTGACACTTGGGCGGGTTTGGGGTGCTAAAAGTGTGGTTTGTCACCTATATTGAAAAAGATTTTTCTAAACACTCACATCCGTTTTTGATGAAAGAGGTTTTCTCATGATGGAGAAGATCCAGCGGTTCGGCTCCGCTATGCTGGCGCCGGTCCTCATCTTTGCTTTCGCGGGCCTCGCCGTAGGTATCGCAATTATCTTTAAGAACGAACAGCTCCTTGGTCCCATCGCTGCTGAGGGTACCGGCTGGTTCAACTTCTGGTCTGTTTGGGAAGCCGGTGCATGGACCGTCTTTAACCAGATGGAGCTCCTCTTCGTTCTGGGCCTGCCCATCGCCCTGGCTAAGCACGCACAGGCTCGTGCTGTGCTAGAGGCAGGCATGGTCTACCTGACCTTCAACTACTTCGTTGGTGCAATCTTGACTGCCTGGGGCCCCAGCTTCGGCGTGGACTTCAACCAGGATATTTCCGAATCTGCTGCCGGTACCGGTCTGAAAATGATCGCCGGCATCAAGACCCTGGATACCGGTATCTTCGGTGCCATCATCATCTCGGCAATCGTGGTGTGGCTGCACAACCGCTACTTCAACACCAAGCTGCCTGACTTCCTCGGTATCTTCCAGGGCACCCAGTTCGTCTACGGTCTGGGCTTCTTCGTGATGATGCCCGTGGCCCTTCTCTTCTGCCTGGTATGGCCCACCCTCCAGACCGGCATCGCCTCTATGCAGGGATTCTTCATGTCATCCGGCGTCTTCGGCGTGTGGCTCTACACCTTCCTCGAGCGCATCCTGATTCCCACCGGCCTGCACCACTTCATCTACACCCCCTTCGTCTTCGGCCCCGCCGTCACTCCCAACGGCATCACCAAAGACTGGGTGGCAGCCCTGCCCGATATGGCCCGCTCTACGGCTCCTCTCTCCGAGCTCTTCCCCGGCGGCGGCTTTGCCCTGCACGGTAACTCCAAGGTCTTCGCACCCCTGGGCATCGCAGCGGCCTTCTACACCACCGCCCGCCCTGAGAAGAAGAAAGAAACCCTCGCTCTGCTGATTCCGGTCTGCCTCACCGCAATCCTGATCGGTATTACCGAGCCCCTGGAATTCACCTTCCTCTTCCTGGCACCCCCGCTCTTCGCGGTACACGCCTTCCTGGCAGCGTCCATGGCAGCAACCATGTACTGGTTCGGAGTTCGCGGCAACATGGGTGGCGGTCTCATCGACTTCCTCTTCCAGAACTGGATTCCCCTCTGGGGCAACCACGGTGGCACCTACGTTACCCAAATCATCATCGGTCTGATCTTCACCGTGATCTACTTCGTGGTCTTCCGCTTCCTGATTCTCAAGTTCGACTTCAAGACCCCCGGTCGCGAGGCTGAAGGCGATAAGACCAAGCTCTACACCAAGGCTGAGTACAAGGAAGCCAAGAAGAACGGCACCCTCAAGGCAGGTGCGGCAGCTCCCGCCGAAGAAACCAGCGTAGCTACCGCAACCAAGACCTACGACGACCCCTACTCCCAGCGCGCAAGCGACTTCCTGGCCCTGCTGGGTGGCCCCGAGAACATCACCTCGGTGAACAACTGCGCAACCCGCCTGCGCGTCTCCGTGGACGATCCCTCCCTGGTAGCTGGCGAGGGCGACTTCAAGTCCTCCGGAGCCCTGGGCCTGGTCAACAAGGGCAAGGCACTACAGGTGATCGTGGGCATGGACGTGCCGCAGGTGCGCGACCGCTTCGAGGCGATGGTGAACGAGAAGTAGCCGTTAGGACGCCGCTCGCTCGGCGGGTACGCTCCGGTAGAAGGACGGCGTGCGTTCGGCGGGGTATCGGTCAGCCGAGTCTGCGACTGCGAGGACGCCGCCCCGTCAACCTCCCTTAAACGCACGCTTCGCGATTCCGCTCACTCTTGAGTGCTCGCTAGCTCGCACTCGTTTCGCTTCATCCCGATGCCAGTTGACGGAGGCGGCGTCCTCTCCGTCAGCGTCGCTCACGCGGAGGCGGAGTACCGTGCAGCCGACTGGCTCGGGGCTGGCGTTAAGGGATGTCGGCTGCACGGTACTCCGCCGAACGAGCAACGGCGCCTTCGCAGCTGCCTTCCAGCAAAGGCTCCTAGCCGCAAAACATGTAGTATCTATGGTGTACGTACAGACTTTGCGCTAGGAGCCTTCGTGGATTTACAGTCTCTGGTCAATGCCCATCAGCATCGATTCAGCGAAACCGAGCGTGAAATTTTGGCCTTCATGCTGGAAAACGAAGAATTCGTTGCCGAGTCCACCATTTCTTCCCTGGCGCACAAAACCTTTACCTCGACTTCCAGCATTATTCGCCTGACTAAGAAACTGGATTTCTCTGGTTTTGCCGAGCTGAAGTATTTTGTGAAGAATTCTCTGGCGAATGCGCAGCCCAAAAACCCCGACTTTGTCAGCTCGGGTAAAGACGACATTCTCAAGACCCTACAGAATCTTGAGCATACCGATCTCACTCCTATTTTGGAGAAGATTCACCAGGCTAAGACCGTCTATCTTTTTGGTACCGGCTATGCCCAGCGCAACGCCATTCAGGAGTTCGCTAAGTCGCTGCTGGCCTGCGGTAAGTTCACCCACGTGATTCCCGCCAAGTCGGAGTTTGCGGGTTCTACCTCGGTGATGACGGCCCAGGACGTCGTGGTGATAGTTTCGCTCTCGGGCAATACCGAGTCTGTGATTGAGACGGTGCGGGCCCTGTCTCTGCGGAAGATTCCCATGGTGGCGGTTACCGCCCAGTCGGTGAATTTTATGGCATCGACTGCGGATTATGCCCTGCACTATGAGTCCACGCCCACCCGGTTACCCGCCAGTAAGTCGGCCTACCACTCTTTTGTGGCGCTGAATGTGCTGCTGGATTATGTGGTGCGCCAGTATATAGATTTTGTAGAAAAAGAGGATTAGTTGTGAATGCTGTGTGGGCATTTCTGAATAACTCTGACAAGCTGCGCAAGTGGCTCTTTATTTATTGGCTGGTGAGCCCCTTTCTATTTATGGGCTATGCCCTGATGATGTCGCAGACCGCCTCGGTTGACTTGCGCGAGGTGCTGAATGAACCCACCATGGCGATTGCCTTTTTGACCTCCTGCATGACCCTGATTATGGCGGGTATGCTCAAGGGTGCCAGCAGCGAGAACGAGAAGACCGAGAAGGTTTTTGGAATCTACGCTGTGGTTCAGCAGCTGCTAGTGGGCAACCTCATCGGTGCCCTGCTCTCGTATTTCTTTGCCCGTTCCCTGTGGCTAGCTCCCACCGCCCCCTTTGCCCCGCGCCTGAAGTGGGTTCTTCTGCCCGGTATGGTTCTGATTGGCTTTCTGTCTCTGATGGTTATTCTGATTGCGGTTAACCGGGTGCTGTAATTATGACTGCGCCCGGCGTCTGCGCGGTGTCTTGCACCTGAAGTTTTCCGTATGATGTAGAAAGAACTTTTGACCGCCGGCGTATCTGAAAGAGTAGCTAGCACGTGGACATTCACCCTGACCGTACTGATTCCTTAACCTCGTCTGCTTCCGGGCAGCAGGATACTTCTGAGAATCTTCAGGCTGGTCTTGATGCCTGGAGTCAGCAGATGGATTTCTACACGGGTCCCGATGCTCTGCTGGATTTCAACCAGGTTGACTACGTTCACATCGACATCACCGAGTCGAACCCCTCGGGTTTGGCGCAGCTGATGATGGGCCGCAAGACCCGCCTGTCTACTATTCTCAACGACAGGGCGAAGTTTGACGCCGGTATGGTGGCGGCCCACGCCCTGCGCAGCAAGATTTTTGAGTTGGAGACTCACCACGGGCTCTCTGCCGGCTACTTTGCCGCAGGTACTGCCTCCTGGCTTTCCCGCGATATTCACGGCCGGGCAGGTGCGAGCGAGAAGCGTTTTATTGCCCCGATTTTGCTGGCTCCGGTGACCATCACACCCCACCCCAACAGCAAGGATTTTGAAATTCGCCTGGCGGGCGACGCTAAGCTCAACCCGGCGATGGTGCGCCAGCTGAAAAAAGAGTTTGGTGTTGACCTCTCGACTCTGGACGTCGCCCAGCTGGCGAACTCGATGTCTAAGCTAGACCCCGAGCCGGTGATTGACCGGATGCGCACCTCGGTGGGGCACCTGCCGGGCATGATGATTCAGGCGAAGTACCTGATTTCTACCTTTGCCGACCTCAAGGAAAATACCGCCGCCCTGCCCGAGGAGTCTTTTACCCCGCTCGTCCGCAATCTGGCGCGTCTGGCAGACCCCTCTTCCGAACCGGTCTTTCCCGAGGCCTACATTAAGAATTCGGCGCTCCCGCTGGATGACCGCCAGCCCGAGCACGAAACCCTGATTTTTGATGCGGATTCTTCTGCCCAGGAAATTATCGACCTGGCCACCACCGGCCACTCGCTGGTGGTCACCGCCGCTACCGGAACCGACCCGTTGCGCACGGCAACCAATATTGCCTCCTCCCTGATTTCTCGGGGAAAGTCGGTGATGGTGGTGGGGGAGAAGTCCTCCACCCTCAAGGAGTTCAGCCAGCTCTTGGAGAGCAAGAAGCTAGAGGATTTGAGCTTCAGCCTGCTGGAAGACCACACCTCTGAAGAGCTACGCCGGCTGATGATCTCGGCCATTGTTCGCAACGAGCAGGTGGCTGAGCCCAACATGCGCCCTGTCTGGGAGCAGCTGGTTGAGGTGCGTTCCAAGCTGGCTAACCACACCTCCTCCCTGATGTTTACCGAGTCCCGCTGGGGCTGTTCGGTCTATGAGTCTCTACAGACCCTAGCGGCGCTGACCGCGCAGGACGACGCTCCCAACACCTCGGTGCGGTTGAGCCGGGACGTCATGGATGCACTGGTAGAGCGCGGTGAGACTGCCGAGCAACTCAAGCGCCTGGCACATCTGGCGGGCTTTAAGTCCTCGACCAGGTTCTCTCCCTGGCGCGGTGCCAAGCTGGTCAACGATGAAGAGACAGCGGCCGCCCACGCCCTGGTGCTCTCTCTTCTTGAGAACCTTGACCGCATGGTCTCTGCCCTACAGCAGATGTGCCAGCTAACCGGCATGAGGCTGGGCCGCACCCTGGAAGACTGGGAGCAGCAGCTGGACTTGCTGACCCGCATGCATTCCACCCTCACCCGCTTCCGCCCCGATGTTTACGACCGCCCGGTCACCGATCTCATCGCCGCCACCGCCAGTGGCTCCTGGCGCCGCGAGCACGGTATCGAGATGAGTTCGATTCAGCGCTCCCGCCTGCGCAAAGCCGCCAAAGAATACATCCTGCCCGGCGTACACATTAGCGATTTGCACGAGTACCTGCTGGTGATCCAGGGCGAGCGCGAAGAGTGGATTGACTGGGCGGAATCTCCCCGGGAGCCACAGATTCCCGAGAACCTGCAAGAGCTGCGCGACCAGCTGGCCGAGCTGGTTCAGGAGTTTAGCGGTTTGCAGCTGGTGCTTGAAGACAGCCCCGAGGGCGCAGATTTTCTACAGACTGACTTCTCTGCAATTAAGCGGCGCCTTCAGGCTCTGCGCGATGACCGCTACCTGCTCACGACCCTGCCCGAGCGGGTGGAGCTAGAGCGCAGCCTGGTCACCGCCGGTCTGGGGGAGCTGATGAGCGATCTGCGGGCTCGCCAGGTGAGCGAAGAGAAGGTGGGAGCCGAGCTAGAGCTTGCCTGGTGGCAGACCGCGCTGGAGATGATGCTCTCTGCCGATGAGATTGAGATTTTGGACGGCGACACCCTGCGCGATCTCGAGTCCTCCTTCCGCAGGCTGGATACCGCCCACATGGAGTCCGCCCCCGCGCGTCTGCACGCTGCGGTGGGGCGCACCTGGCGCACCCGCATTGACCGGGATTCGGAATCGGCTAACTATTTGAAATCCCAGCTGCGCGGGCACAACTTTGACTTCACCGCCGTCCTCAACCGGGCGCCGTCCATGGCCACGGCCCTTTACCCGCTGTGGGTGGCCAGCCCCTTCTCCCTCACCCGGCACTTAGGCGCCTCAACCCTGCGCTTTGACGCCGTGATTCTGCTGGACTCTGAGACCACCCCGCTGGCTGCAAACCTGCCCGCTATCACCCGGGCAGACCAGGTAGTGGCCATGGGCGACCCCCACAGCGGCTTCCCCGCCCCCTTCGTGGTCTCGGCCCTGAAGAAGTCAGTAACCCTCGACGAGGAACCCATTGAGAGCACCTACAGCGCGCTGGCAAAGATTCTGCCCTCCCGCTCGCTCTCCCTGCTGGTTGACCACGCGGTCGACCCGGCGGTCTTCAACTACCTCAACCGCAACTTCTACGGTGGCGCCCTGCGCTCCTTCCCCTGGGCTGAGGAAATCTCAGACGACGTTTCCTCCTTCATCGCCGAGTACATCGACACCACCGGCAAGGTCAGCGACAACTCCAACCTGGATTCCCCGGGAGTGGAAGTCTCTCGGGTGGCCCAGCGGGTGCTCGAGCACGCCTACAAGAACCCCAACCAGTCTCTTGCCGTGGTCACCGCCAGCGTGCGCCATGCCCGCCGCATCGCCGAGGAAGTCCGTAATCTGCTACCCCAGTACCCGCAGATTGCCCCCTTCTTCAGCGGCTCCGCCCGCGAACCCTTCCGCGTGGTAGACCTCTCGCGCGCCTCGGGGCTGGAACGCGACGTCATTATCTTCTCGCTGGGCACCGGCAAGGGCAGGCAGGGCATGGTCAACCACTCCATGGGCCAGCTCTCCGAAGAACACGGCCGCGAATACTTTGTGCTGGGCATGACCCGCGCCCGCCACCTCACCCGCTTTATGGCCTGCGTGCAGCCCGATGACCTCGACCCCAACCTGCTGGAGAACGGCGCCCTGGACATCTACCGCCTGCTGCGCGAGCATGAATCCTATCAGCAGCGCAAGTATGCCGAACAGTCCTCGGTACTGAACGAGACCATGCCCGCCAACGAGTTCCTCGAAAACACCGAGGTGGCCGCCGTCGACATGGGAGACTGGCTCCTCAATGACATGGTGGCACGACTCAACGAGCGCGGAATCCACCTGCGCGCCCACGACAACGAGGAAATCTCTCTGATAGCCTCCTCGGAAAACCAGTCGCTCATGGCAGGCTCAACCCCCAGCCCGCGCCTGCGCAAGATGGGAACCGGTGGCAGCACGGAACTGAACTTCCCCCTGGCGGCAACCTCAGACGGCTCGCCCGCCTTCACCGGGCTCAGCGTGCGCGAGCGAACCCGCCTTATTCCCGACTATCTGGCGCGAACCGGCTGGAACTACATGACCCTGTGGACCATCGAGGTCTTCTCAAACCCCGAAGCAGTGGCAGATCGCATGGCCCTGTTCCTGGGCATGGAAAAGCAGGCAGAATCGCATGAGTAACACCGAGCGATCCAGTAGCTACTCACCCCAGCCCAAAAAAAGAAGAGGCCACCGCAGGGTGACCTCGGGCTCGGCCTTCGCCGGGGAAGAACCGCACCTTCCCGAATGGGAGAGAAGGCAGGACGCCGCTGGCGAAGAGGGCGCGGTGAGCAGGGACCAGTGGCTCAAAGAGCAGAGGCCGCCGCACCACGAGCTGAAGTAGCGGCTGAGGCATAGATCTTGCTGAGGAACTAGGCGGGGCGGAGACGGGTGCAGCCGACACCCTTAACGCCAGCCCCGAGCCAGTCGGCTGCACCCGCCTCCGCTCCTCCCCGGTCTCGCGAACCCGCTATGCAGGGCTCAGCTGGCGACTGCCTGCCTGTTGCGCGGGGATACCCACGGCATACGAAGTTCCTTAGCCCTTATCGTTGCTGTAGAAGCCCGAGCCCTTAAAGACCACGCCCACATTGCCAAACTTCTTCCGCAGCTGGTCCTGGCCACAGTTGGGGCAGGTCTTTAGCGGCTCGTCCGTGAAAGACTGGTGCTCTTCAAGAATGTGGCCGCAGTTCTTGCACTGGTAAACATAAACAGGCACAGGTGTGCTCCTTCAAGTCAACGTCGGTGTGAATCGGTCTTCTATTCTACTCGCGATTTTCGGCGGTCACTGACCGGATTCCCTTTTCGGTCAGGATGTGACCCAACCGGGCATCCCAGCCCTCAGCGGGTAGCCCATCCAGAATTTCTCTCTCGAAGACCAGGCCGACATAGGTGGCCTGGTACGGTGGAAGCTCTCTTTCTTTTTCCAGAGCCTCAGCGGGCAGCAGGCGGTCGTAGTAGCCGCCTCCCTGGCCCAAGCGGCGTCCTAAAACATCGTAGGCGAGGGCCGGCACCAGCTTGAGGTCGGCAGAAAGAAAAGCCTCCGGCCCCAGGCGCTCGCCCAGGGGTTCCTCTATGCCCAGGGCGTTGGATGCAAAATCTGTCTGTGGAGTCCATGCCACCCAGGAGAGCCGCCTTTCCGGCTCCACCACCGGAACCAGAACACGGTGGCCCAGGTTCGCAAGCTCAACCAGGGCCGGGCGAATGGGCGGCTCAGTCGGCAGGGGGAGAAAGGCGGCTATCGTGAGCTTCTTCTGCCCCCGGTCGACTAGCAGCTTCTTAATCTGACAGCTAAAAGCGGCAGCCAAATCTTGGTTTTGGTTTTGTTTGCGCTGGCGGTTTTTACGAATGGAGTAGCGAAGTAAATCTTTGGACCAAGATACGGGTAAACCGGTGTGATTGACCATTTCTAAAATCCCTATTTGTAGGCAGATATGTAGTGCGTTTTCCCCGCGGTAATTGATCTAATTTTATAAAAATTCCGGTAGCCTTAGGTCTATGACTGACCAGAATAAAAAGCCTGTAACCAAAGCCGTAATCCCGGCAGCGGGTTTGGGCACCCGTTTTCTTCCCGCTACCAAGGCTACTCCCAAAGAGATGCTACCCGTAGTTGATCGCCCCGCAATCCAGTACGTTGTTGAAGAAGCTGTTAAGGCCGGCCTCAACGATGTTCTGATGATTACCGGCCGCAACAAGCGAGCCCTCGAAGATCATTTTGACCGCGTGCCCACCCTGGAAGACTCGCTGGAGGAACAGGGCAAGAACAAGCTTCTGCAGTCTGTTCTTGACACCAACGAGATGGGTGAAATCCACTACGTTCGCCAGGGCGACCCCAAGGGCCTGGGCCACGCTGTTCTGCGCGGTAAGATTCACGTGGGTAATGAGCCTTTCGCGGTTCTGCTCGGTGACGACCTCATTGACGAGAAAGAAGACCTGCTCTCAGAGATGGTTGCCGTTCAGCAGAAGACCGGCGGTTCCGTGATTGCTCTGATGGAAGTTCCCAACGACCAGATTTCTGCCTACGGCTGTGCAGCGATTGAAACCGTTGAGGGCGAAGACTTCTTCAAGGTCTCCGAACTGGTTGAGAAGCCCGCACCCGAGGAAGCCCCCTCTAACTATGCGGTGATTGGTCGCTACGTTCTGGCTCCCAAGGTCTTTGAGGTTCTGGAAAACACCCCTCCCGGCCGCGGTGATGAAATCCAGCTCACCGACGCTCTACAGACTCTTGCTTCTGGTAACGGCGAGGGCGACGGCGTCTACGGCGTGGTCTTCAAGGGCCGCCGTTTCGACACCGGCGACAAGCTCTCTTACCTGAAGGCCAACGTTATTCTGGCCTCCGAGCGTGAGGAGCTGGGCGAAGACCTCAAGGCATGGCTCAAGGAGTTCGTAGCTAATAACTAAAACTCAGTGAAGCGGAATCGCCCCGAACCGGGCGGTTCCGCTTCATTTCTGCTTTATAAATCTCAACACTCGAAACTATGTCTGTCTTGATTTCTGTTTTCAGATAAACTAATGACCTAATTGGCATTGGTTGAAAAGATTTAATAGAGCATACCGGGGGAACAATGAACCTAACCTGGCTTGGGGCATCAAGCGTTTTGCTGCTGTTGGCTCTGACCATGTTCATAGCCGTGCCCCGGATTGTGCGCAGCCGCTCACCCCTGGCCAGTATCTGCGCTGAGAAAGAAGCCACAGACATCCTGGCAGAAGAAGCCGAAAGCACCCCCGCTCCTTTGACCTTCCCCGGTCACCAGACCGATTTCGCGGGAGAAGCCGCACAGGCGCCGTCCTCCCAGTACCAGCCGCAGGTGCTCATCAAGCGGGGCCGCGTAGCCCTCTTCGGTGGTGCGGTTATCTCGTTGGCAGCTGCGGCGGTTCTTGCCCTGCTGGCCCTGATTTCGCAACTGAGCTGGTGGCTACCGCTTGCCCTGCTTTTGGTTTCTGCTTTCTCCCTTGCCATCCTGCGCATTCTTGCGGTGCGCGATTCAAAGAAGCGCGGTAGGCGCAGGCGCAGCCGGGAGCAGGAGTCTCCTCTGGTTTTGACCAAGGCCGCCCCCGCTCCGGCAGAAGCCGAGCAAATCGAAACCGTCTCTGAGGCACCGCTTCAGCCGGTACGGTCGAAGGTCAAGCCCCTGGCGCAGCCCCCGGTAGAGTTGAGCGTTGCTCCCGCCCAGGTTCCGACCCGCCAGGCTGGGCAGGCCCCGCTGAGCTTCGCTGCCAAATCCCTGCGCTACGCCCGCACCCACCGGCTGGAGCACCGCCCCAACCTTCAAGGCACTGCCGGTAGTCGGGAGATGACCCTGCGCGAGGAAACCGGCGAGAAGTTTATTCCCGCCACCAGCGGCTGGCAGCCGACTGAGGTTCCCCAGCCCACCTACCTGGATGTTGAAGAGGTGCAGCGGGAACTTCCGGCACCGATTGATACAGACCACTACGAGAAATCCCGCTCCAAGTCCCTGGCCGAAGCCCAGCGGCTGGGCGAAGAAGAGGCAGGCTTTCAGCTCGACGACATTCTGGCCCGCCGCCGAGCCTAAGGCCTGAAACGTGAGATTTGAGGCAGCAGCGCCCGTTTTCCTGCTAGGGAAAGCGGGCGCTGTGCGCTATCTTGAGAATGACCGCAGGCGTTGGCAACTCTGAAAGGCATGGCACAGTACATGGCTACCCACCATCTTGAAGTGGAACGTAAATATGAGCTGGCAGATCTGACCAGCCCAGCCGTTGAAATCGACTGGAACCAGCTAGAGAACCTGACCGTGGTAGAGACCGTTCAGGAGCATCTCGAGGCAACCTACTTCGACACTCCCTGCAACCAGCTAGGTAAGAATATGATTGCCCTGCGACGGCGCCTGGGCGGCTACGACCAGGGCTGGCACATCAAGTTTGACGACCGCGCCGGTGCCCGACACGAGATGCACTTTGACCTTTTGGCCGATGAGTCGAAAATGCCCGCGGCGGTGAACCGTTTTCTTCAGTCGGCGGTGGGTTTTGAAGAGCTGGGGGAGAAGGTTTCGCTGATTACCGACCGCACCCGCACCGTGCTTGCTGATTCCTCGGGTGTGCGGGTGGCCGAAATCTGCCGGGACTCTGTGGCAGCTCGCGACTTTTCCACCGATATTGAGCGCACCTGGAATGAGTGGGAGGTCGAGCTGCTCGAAGCTGGAGAAGTCACCGGCGAAGAAATTTTTGAAGCCTGCGAGAAAATCTTTTCCGCCAACGGAATTGTTCCCTCTCAGTCCAGCGCTAAAATTGCCCGGGCCCTGGGCCAGGATGCCGAGTTTGAAGCCCGCCGCACCGGCGCCGACAAGAAGTACGCGGTAAGCCGTGTGAGCGCTGGCGAGAAGAAAAAGAAGAGCAAGAAGCGGGCCTCGCAGCGGCGGCAGGCCGCGGCGGCGTCGTCCATCGACCTACTGAACACCGCGCTCGATGCCCTGCTCAGCGACCTTCTCAGCTGGGAGCTCAAGTTCCGCGCGGGAGTGCCCGACTCGGTGCACGGGCTGCGGCAGACTATTCGCAAGGTAGAGTCACTGCTGCGGTTCGCAGCGCGGCCCTTTCCGCGCACCGAGCAGGCGGCCCAGCAGATGGACGCCGCCCTGGAAGGTCTGCGGGGTATCTACAGGAGTCTGGCACCGGCTCGTGACGTTGATATCGTGAGGGCTTTTCTGGCTGAAGTTGGGACGGAGCCCGGGGCGGTGACCGCTACTGCCCGGCAGGAGCTCGAAGAGATGCTGGCCGACGATGCAGAGAAAAACAGTCGGGAGGTCTTGAAGGTTCTGGACTCCGATGGCTTTGCCATGATGCGCTCTGACGTGGCAGCACTGCAGGATAACCTGGCCCACGAGGTGGAGCTACCCCTGAACTGCGAGAACTTTGTGAACAAGGTGGCCAAGCGAATTCGCAAGTCACTGGTGGCCTTTAATAAAGATGAGCTCAAGCAGCTGTGGAAGTCAGACCCCACCGAATTCGCCTACGACATGCTTAATAACGACCCGCTCTTTCGGGTGCGCCGCGCAGCCCAGATTGGTCGCTACTGCATGGAAGCGCTGACCGCCACCGGCATAGAGCTCACCGACGACCAGCAGCAGCTGGCACACCTGTGTACCGACCTACACCGGGAACTTTCGGTGCTCTCTGACGAGCAGGTGACCCTGACCTGGCTTCAGTCTGCTGCGCGCAGAGCGGTGCGACGGGGACAAGACCGCTTGGCGATTGGCTACCTGATGGGGCGGAGCAGCTACTACGCGGTGGGTCTGCGGCTGACCGATCACAGCTATGTGCCCTCGCAGCTCAAGGCGCTGAAGAAGCTGGACCTAAAGTAGTAGCCTCGAGCCACCAGGCGGTTTCTATCGGGGTTATAGGGCAAATCTGTGTCCCCAACACCCCACCCAAAATTTCAGCAACTGCGGTATAGAGCATTCCTGGATTTTGCGCTGAAATAGGCTCTCGGTACACATAGATTCCCGCTGAGAGAGCAACAGTACAAGCAGGGTCCCTGAGTACAAGTATTGTCTTGTACTCAGGGACCCTGCTTGTACTTTAGACGGCTTGGCAAAAAGAAACTTGTACCTTGTCACCACCGAGCTTCTCCGAGTGGCCATTTTTATACTGTTTTTCTCCGATTTTCGGGATAAAAATGGCCACTCGGCGATCATGGCAGCCCGTGCGGTTGACTCTGTTTCATTGAGTCGCCGCTTCAGTGACATTTTACTGGTGGCCCGACACCGTTGAAACAGAAGAAACCCCTAGTCAGAGGAGACTGACTAGGGGTTTCCGCATCACACACAGGAAGAAAAGTCTTCGATACCGCTTGATGAGGAGCTTCCCACAAGCCCCAAACCATTTGGTAATAAAAATATAACCTAATTGCGGGTTGCTTGACCAGGCCCTGCGGCAAATAATTTAGAAAAACCTAAAAAATTTTTTAGGCTCACCTAAGTTTTTAATGAAAATCCCCGAGATTTCGCGGATTTTAGCGGCTGAGGGTGGCGCGTAACTCGCCGAAAGGCGGTGGCTGGCACCGGTGGGAACCGATACACTGAGGGTGTGTTTGAATGGATAGAGAGTTTGCACTGGGCCTGGGCGATCCTGTTTTTCTGGATGGTCGGTATCGTGCGAACCTCTATCGTTTTTATGCTGGGTTGGTTGGCGGCATCGGGCTCCCGCCACGTGGCCAAGATTGAGGCGGTGATGAAGACCCCGCTCTACCTCAAGGCCCAGGCTTTTGTGAACCGTTGGGGAGCTCTGGCTGTTCCCATGTGTTTTGTGACCGTGGGCTTTCAAACCGCCGTTATTATCACCACCGGCTTTACCCACATGCCCCTGATCCGTTGGATTCCCGCCATGCTAGTGGGCACCCTGATTTGGGGAACTATCTACGGAACCATCGGTATGACCGTGCTGTGGGCCTGGTTACGCCAGCCTTGGGTGGTGGCACCGCTGCTTGTACTTGCCCTGCTGGTGGCAACCGTGTTCTATCTCCGCAAGCGGGTTCGTATCTCTAAGCCCTAGCGCGTGCTAGGTTTGAGGCTATGACTAGCCAGCACCCCGAATCCCTAGACTCCCGGGAACTCATGCTCTTCCCCGAGAAAACCGAGTTCCTCGAAAAGTATGCTGACCGTGAGAATTTACGGGTTGGCTATGTTCCCGGTGTGATGCCCGGTAAATGGTTTGGCCGCTGGCACGAACGTTACGACTCGATGTGCCCGCTGGTTGAGGTGCCCCTGGTAGAAGACGCGGGCCTTGCTTCTTTGACCTCGGAGAACCCCCTGACCCACATGGTGCTTCTGAGGCCCGAGCGCGAACCTGCCAGCCTTGACCGCGACCGTTTTCATGCCATTAGCCTCTACCGCGAAAAGCAGGTGGTGATTCTTCCCAAAGATCACCTGCTGACCCTTCACGAAGAGGCAGTGCCCCTGGCAGATTTGGCCGAAGAATTTATGCTCCAGGAGCCGCAGACTGTTCCCGCCTGGGCAGAAATTTCTGCTGATTTTCGCGCTGCCCACCCCCAGAAGCTACCCGAGATGCGCCACACCAAAGATGCCATTGAACTGGTGGCCGCTGGCCTTGGCCTGCTACTGGTGCCCATGTCGGTGGCGCGTTTCTACCACCGTAAAGACCTCACCTACCGGGTGGTGGAGGAGCTTCCCGAAACTGAGGTTGCGCTGGTGTGGGAGCGGAAGGTTCAGGACGAAGCGCGTGAGCAGGTTCTGCAGGATTTCGTGGGTATCTGCCGAGGCAGGCGCAGCGGGTCAGAGCGCGGTAGCGAGTCGAAACAGGCGGCTCGCGAACGTGCCGAGCGAGAGAAAGCCGCTGATAAGCGCAAGCGGCAAGCTGCTAACGCCCGCCGCGAGGCCCGGGATAGAAAAAGCCGGAACGCCCGCAAGAACGGGGGAGCGCGCCAACACGCTGCACAGACGAAGCGGAACGCCTCCGCCCGCAAGAAGAAGCGCTAGCCTACTGCTAATCTGACTCCTTGATAATGGGGAAAGACTGGGTCTTGGGATTGCTCCAGCCCCGGATAATCGACTGGTTGGCGAGCGGAATCCGCGCCCCGGCGTCGTCCAGCGCTTTCTTCAGCGCTACCCGCAACACGCGGGCAATACCCCACTGCTCGCTGGGAGCGGTTTTGACGGAGACGCGAATGGTCAGCGATTCGCCGGTGACCGATTCCACGCCCAGAACCTCGGGTTCACCGTAGACGTGCTTTTTCAGTTGGGGCTGGGCCAGGGTCTTCTTGGCGGCCTTGAGCAGGATAGCGCTGATGTGCTCAACGTCGGAATCATAGGGGATTGGCAGGTCAATATTGGTACGAGACCAGCCCTGCGAGAAGTTACCCACCCGCAGAATTTCGCCGTTGCGCACGTGCCAGAGGGTTCCGTTGGCATCGCGCACCTGGGTGGTACGCAGACCCACCGATTCGACCGTGCCCTGGGCTTCACCCAAGTCAACGTAGTCGCCGATGCCCAGTTGGTCTTCGGCCACAATAAAAATACCCGAGAGGTAGTCTTTGACCAGGGACTGCGCACCAAAGGAGAGCGCCACACCGGCAATACCCGCCGAGGCAATGACCGGGGCGATGTTGAAGCCCAGCTCAGAGATAATCATCAAAATGGCAACGGCCCAGACCACAATTGAGGCGACGTTGCGCAACACCGAACCGACGGTTTGTGCCCGCTGAGCTTGGCGGGAATTAGACACCGTATTGTCGGTGGTCCAAGCGGCGTCGATGGTGGCGGTGCTGGGCTCGGGCTCCATCTGCACCTCGGGTTGTGCCTGCTGGTCGGAGGAATGGTTTCTGCCCTTGGCAGGCACCACTCGCACGGAGGTGCCGCGGGCCACCGAGTTGGTAATCTTCCGAATGACGACGGAAAGCACCGCCCGCACCACACTGGCCACCAGGAGAATCAGAAGTATGCGCAGGGGCGCGCCCAGCCAGAAATCCAAGCTGGCGACCCGCTCCCAGGCAGTGAGAGAGTCCTGGAGACCAGCTGCTAGAGAGACCGTGGTGTTGGTGTTCGCTAAAAGACCCATGCAACAAGACTAGCGATAAAACCGTTGCCGATTCCACGCGGGGATTGTTGGGCTGCCTGCGGTTTCTGCCACTAAAATAAAGCCTATGCCCCTCGTGATGGAAACCCGCCCCGCCGCCTACTCGGTCATAATCGAGGACGGAAATATCTTGCTAGCCCACTACTCAACCCTGACCGTTGAAGGTCACAAGATTGAGGGCTGGACCTTGCCCGGCGGGGGCATGGATCCGGGGGAACAACCGGCTGAGACCGCCGTGCGGGAAGCCTTCGAGGAGACCGGTTTTCGGGTAGAAACCGAGAATCTGCTGGGCGTTCACGCCGGGTATTTTTCGCGGGACGACGGCTCCGTCTTTTGCGCCCACCGCACCATTTTCCGCTCCCACATAGTAGATGGAACCCTGCGATGCGAGGAAGACGGAACCACCAACGAGGTGCGCTGGGTCAATATGGCGCAGCTGGATACCCTGGTAGGCCCCACCACCCACTTTTTCGACGCGGTGGCTCGGATGATGGGTTTTGAGAACCTCTCTGGCTGGGCAGGTCACTACCGCAGCCTGGTAGAGGAAACAGCGGGGGAGATAGCATGAGAAAAACCTTTCTAGCGGGGCTTTCAGCTGGCATTTTGGCTCTGACCGGCTGCGCTGAAACCAATCAGATTACAACCGATCCAGAGGCTAAGGATTTTGAGACCATCCGTATCTCGCGAGGGGTCTCCGACGAAACCGATGTGGTAGCCAATATCTATGCCCGGGCACTCACCGAGGCCGGCTACTCGGTAGAGCTGGTGGATACCGGCGATACGCGGGGGGACTATCTCAAGGCTATGCTCAGCGACGAGCAGAAAGCCGGCACCAGCCCCAGTCCCAGCGAGCCCGCTGAGACAATTAGCAACAACCCCGCCACCGTTGATGTAACCCCCGACTACAGTGGCAACCTGATGCTCTATCTGACCCACGACGGTCAGCTCAGCCCCACCTTCATCGAGCAGCAACGCCAGCTGATAGAGCAAACAAGCTCTGAACCCGCCTATGACTTTGGGTGGGGCGACGGCGGCGAGCCTGTAGAAACCCTGACCCCTTCCGAGACACCGTCTGCCGAGCTGAGCCCCACAGACGGTGGCGCAACTGAGTCAGCCACCCCCGCGGCGTCCTCATCTCCCTCGCCCGAGTTCAACGCGCAGGCGATGAGCGACTCAGACATTATTTCCACCCTGGACAGGGTGCTGCCCGAGCCCCTCTCCTTACTCGATGCCTCCTCGGCAGAAGACCGCGACTCACTGGTGGTCACCCGGGCTACCGCCGCCAAATATGGGATCACCTCCATCAGCGATTTGGCAGAGCACTGCGAAGACCTCGCCCTGGGAGCCCCGCCCGAGTTTGACGAGCGCTCCTACGGGCTCAAGGCCCTCGAAGAGGTCTACGGTTGCAAGCCCAAGAATTTTGTTCCGGTAGAAAGCCAGGAAGAACTGGAACAAAAACTTGCTGCTGACGAGGTGCAGGTTGCCGATATTTTCTCGGCCCAGGCCAGCATCAATGATGACGCCTTGGTGCGGCTCACCGACCCCAGCTCCATCTTTATTTCCCAGCAGATCGTGCCGGTCATCGCCACTGATGAGCTGCCCGACTCTGCCCGTGCGGCTATCAACAACGTCAATTCTCGGCTGAGCACCGAAGATTTACGTAACTTTGACCGGCTGACCAGCGGAAGCGGAGCAATAAGTAAAGAAGACGTTGCGAAGTTCTGGTTAGAGCAGTCAACAGAGTAACCTTGCTCTCATGGCAGCTTTTAAACAATCCGCAAAACTCAAAAACGTACTCTACGATATTCGGGGGCCGGTACTTGACGAGGCCAAGCGCATGGAAGCGATGGGCCATCGAATTCTCAAGCTCAACATCGGTAACCCGGCGCCCTTTGGCTTTGAGGCGCCCGATGCGATCATGATGGATATCATTCAGCATCTGCCCGAAACCCAGGGCTACTCTGACTCCCGCGGCTTGTACTCTGCCCGTACCGCTATCATGCAGTACTACCAGAACAGGGGCATTCTTGACCTTGAGCCCGACGATATTTACCTGGGCAACGGGGTTTCTGAGCTGATTCCCATGACCCTGCAGGCGCTCTGCGACCCCGGGGACGAGATTCTGATTCCCTCACCCGACTACCCGCTCTGGACTGCCTCTACCGCTTTGGCCGGCGGAACCCCGGTGCACTATGTCTGCGAGGAAGAAAACGACTGGCAGCCCAACATTGAGGATATTCGCTCCAAGATTACGCCCAACACCAAGGGCATTGTGGTGATTAACCCCAATAACCCCACCGGCGCCGTCTACTCCCGCGAGGTGCTACAACAGATCGTGGATATAGCCCACGAGTTTGGCCTGATTATCTTCACCGACGAAATCTACGAGAAGATCACCTACGACGGTGTTGAGCCCATCAACATGGCAACCCTGACCAAGGACGACGTGCTGTGCCTGACTTTCTCGGGCCTGTCTAAGGCCTACCGGGTCTGCGGCTACCGCGCAGGTTGGGTGGCTATTACCGGCCCCAAGTACGCTGCCCGCGACTACATTCAGGGTATTAACCTGCTGGCTTCTATGCGCTTGTGCGCAAACGTTCCCGCCCAGCACGCTATTCAGACCGCGCTCGGTGGCTACCAGTCCATCAACGATTTGATTTTGCCTGGCGGCCGCCTCAAGGAGCAGCGCGATCTCTCCTACAAGATGCTCAACGAGATTGACGGCGTGACCTGTAAGCCGGCAGACGGCGCGCTCTATCTCTTCCCCAAGCTGGACGTGGAGAAGTTCAATATCACCAATGACGAGCAGTTTGCCTTTGACCTGCTCCAGGAATCCAAGATTCTGGTCAGCCACGGCTCCGCCTTCAACTGGAAGCAGCCCGACCACTTCCGCCTGGTCTTCCTGCCCGATACCCAGACCCTCAAGGCTGCCCTGGAGCGCCTGGGTAACTTCTTGGATGACTACCGGCAGAACTAGCTAGTTCTGGTTTTCGCTCTGGACGGCGCTGAGGCGGGTGCGCGCGCCGTCCAGCCAGGCCTCGCAGCGGGCAGCCAGCGCTTCACCGCGCTCCCAGAGGGCAATGGTTTCTTCTAGGTTGGAGGAACCCGATTCCATGCGCTGCACCACCTGCATGAGTTCCTCGCGGGCTGCCTCATAGGAAAGTTCCTCAACGGGAGCACCCTGGGTAGCTGACTTGAATTCGATGTTCTGGGTAGCTGAGTTTTCTGCCATGCTTCTCTCTTTTCGGGTGGTAGTTAGACGTTAGATTCTTTGGTGTCGGTCACTGAAGCGTCAAAGGAGCCTCGGGCAACTCTGACCTTCACCTCGGTCCCGGGGGCTAGGGCTGTGGCATCGTGAACCAGGGTTCCATCGGCGGTCTGCGCCAGAGCATAGCCGCGTTCCAGGGTTTGCTGGGGCGAGAGCGCTCGCACGCGCGCACGGAGCTGCGCGACGACGTCCGCGCCTCGTACCAGCTGGCTCCGGGCAGCGGCAAGAGCCCGGTTACGTAGACGGTCGATATCTTCTTCGCGTTGCAGGAGCGTGGACTCGGGCGCTGCCAGCGCCGGGCGGGAGCGAACCTGGGCAAGACCCTGGGCTTCGCGGTCGATCTTCATCTCCACCGCCCGTTTGAGAAAAGCCCGTGCCTGGGCAATCCGCAGTTTTTCTTCGCCGAGCTCCGGAACAATGCGCTTACCGGCATCGGTGGGCGTGGAAGCCCGCAGGTCTGCTACGTGGTCGAGCAGAGGTGAATCAGCCTCGTGGCCAATGGCGGAGACCACCGGGGTCTGCGCCGCATAGACGGCTCTCACCAGGGCCTCTTCGGAGAAGGGGAGCAGATCTTCCAGGGAACCGCCACCGCGGGCAATCACAATCACGTCAACCTGCGGGTGGGTATCGAGCTCACGCAGAGCCTCGGTTACCTGCCGCAGAGCATGAACGCCCTGCACCGCTACCTCCCGCACCTCAAACTCCACCGAGGGCCAGCGCAGCCGGGCGTTGCGAATAACATCTTTTTCGGCATCGGAATCTCGACCGGTAATGAGGCCCACCCGGTGGGGGAGCACCGGCAGGGGCTTCTTGTGGTACTCGGCGAAAAGCCCCTCGCTGGCCAGCTGCTTGCGCAATTTTTCGATTCGCTCCAGCATGGTGCCCAAGCCCACCGGGCGAATACCGTGGCCCAGCATCGAGAGCTTGCCCGCCTTAACCCAGAAATCCGGTTTGAGCTGAACCACCACCCGCTGGCCGCGCTCTAGCTCTTCGGTGAGCCGGGCGGTCTCCTGGGCAAAGAGGGTTACAGGAACCGAGACCTCTTCATTGACATCTCGCAGGGTGAGGTAGGTGACCCGGGCGCGCTTATTGAGCTCGATAATCTGCCCCTCTACCCAGGTGTGCGGGCACTTATCGATGTAGGTCTTAATGTTCTGCGAGAGGTGGTGCAGGGGCCAGGGATTTTCGGGCGTGGTCTGCGAGGCCCGCTCGGCTATAAAACGCTCTTGTTCCGGCTGCGGTTCAGCGGGAACTAGCTCCGGTTCCAAAGATTCGCTCATGTGTTTATGGTGGCATGGCACACTGACAAAATAGGGCGATTTTTGCGGCAGGCGAGAAAAATTTTTATTGCGCTTCTGAGGCTCACTTTACAGCGGGTTCCCAAAGAGAGCCTGTACGGTTAGAGCCATGGCGATTGATGACCCTGCTACCCAGAAACTTCCCGAGAACGGCTCCTGGAGGAACCCCGCTGTTCGCTATGACGCCGCCCAGAGCCCGCTTTCCCGCCCGGCGGCTGCTGGCTATCCGGAGTCAGCTTCCCCTCGGCCCTACCCCCGGCAGAGGCGTGCACCTCGTTTTGCCGGTTTCCGTGTGTTTCTCTCGCTGATACTTGCCCTGCTGAGTCTTCTATCGGGAGCAGCCGGTGGGTTTGCCTACTGGGCACAGAAGAACCTGGTGGAAGCGGAGGGGTTCTCAGCAATCAGTAATTCTATGGCCGAGGACTCTGAATTTCAGGGTGAACTTGCCACCGCCGTGACCGACGACCTCATGCAGCAGGATTCCGTTACCTCCTACCTTGGCGATGGTAACGCCGGTGGCTTCTTCGGCGGCCTACAAAACTGGGCCTATGAACAGGTCAAAACCGGAGTCGACTCTGCCGCTCACAGCGTCGTGCAGTCAGAGACCTATCCCGATACCTGGAACCAGGTTCTGGCGGATACACACGCCTATAACTTCGACTCATCGAACCAGGAACCTGCTGCTCTCAACCTCTCAGCCCTCTACTCAGAGGTTGATCGGCAGGCGGGCTCTGTGCTGGGATTCGACCCGAACATTAGCGGCAACGGCCAGCACCTCATCTCTCTGGAAAGCGAAAATTCCACCGCCATACACAGCGGACTTCTTGGCCTTGCCCAGTTCGCCGCTGGTTGGCAGACTTACCTCATCATTAGCCTGCTCGCCCTCGTGCTTGCCTTTCTTCTCTGGCCTCGAGGCC
Organism: Rothia aerolata; assembly: GCF_014635585.1. GTDB lineage: Bacteria > Actinomycetota > Actinomycetes > Actinomycetales > Micrococcaceae > Rothia > Rothia aerolata. Next base: position 909,055 of record NZ_BMDC01000001.1, on the reverse strand, counting down.
GTTTCTACTTCGCGGCCGTCACGGTAGGAATCGCTGCCCTGCTGACCCTGGCAGCACCTGCCCTTGCAGATGCACTCGCCGCGGCGGCGTCCCCGGCGAATATCTCAACCCGGGTGGGGCAGGTCTTTCTCAATGAGCTCTCAGCAAAGTTGGCGGAGTCCCTGGTCTCTTTTGCAAGCTCCCTGACCCTTCCGCTGGGCATTGCAGCCGCAGTGCTTTGTGTGATTGGTCTGGCGGTGCAGATCTCTCGACTGAGTGCGAGAGCCACCACAGCCTCTGCATAGAAAGGCCTAAAACACGTAGGATAGAGACATGCTCACAACTCAGGATTCTTCCGTATCTCTCGGACTCCCGCAGGTTCCGCGCACCCGCCGCAGCCGCGAAGAAGTCGAGTCGGCCGCCCCCGTTACCGGCGAAAAGAAAGTTTTGCTGGCAGCTCCCCGCGGCTACTGCGCCGGTGTTGATCGCGCGGTGATTGCCGTTGAAAAAGCCCTGGACCACTACGGCGCTCCCGTCTACGTGCGCAAGCAGATCGTGCATAACCGCCACGTAGTTGAAACCCTCGAAGCTCAGGGCGCAATCTTTGTTGATGAGGTAGACGAGGTGCCCGAGGGCTCCGTGGCAGTATTCTCCGCCCACGGTGTTTCCCCGGCGGTTATTCAGTCAGCTGAAGACCGCTCCCTCAATACCATTGACGCCACTTGCCCGCTGGTGAACAAGGTGCACCGCGAGGCGGTACGCTTTGCCAAGCAGGACTACGACATTCTGCTCATCGGCCACACCGGCCATGAAGAGGTAGAGGGCACCGCCGGCGAGGCTCCCGAGCATATTCAGATTGTGAACTCTCCCGAGGAAGTCGACCAGGTAACGGTTCGCGACGAGAACAAGGTGGTTTGGCTCTCGCAGACCACCCTGTCAGTGGACGAAACCCTGGAAACCGTGGCCAAGCTACGCGAGCGTTTTCCCTCTCTGCAGGATCCGCCCTCAGACGATATTTGCTACGCAACCTCCAACCGCCAGGGCGCCATCAAGGAAATTGCCCCGCAGGCAGATTTGGTGATTGTGGTGGGCTCCACCAATTCGTCGAACTCTGTGCGACTGAAAGAAGTTGCCCTGGAATACGGTGCCAAGGCTGCCCACCTGGTGGACTACGCCAACGAAGTAGATGAGGCATGGTTCGAGGGAGTTGCCACCGTAGGCGTAACCTCCGGTGCCTCGGTGCCCGAGGTACTGGTGCAGGACGTTCTGCGCCTGCTCGCCGATTACGGCTACGGCCTGGTTGAAGAGGTTGAAACCGCCAAGGAAGATATTCTTTTCTCCCTGCCCAAGGAGCTGCGTGCGGCCCTGAAGAATGACGGCGACGAGAAGCACCTGGGTGGGCGAGGCGCGAAGCCGACCCGCTGAGAAGAGCGAGCGAACGGACACCCCTTCTCAGGCTGGAGTGTCTACTAACTATTCCAAGAGTCGTAGTCGAAGGGCTGCTCACCGTTGGTTGAGCGGCCCTTCGCTGTGTGCTCGCTGGGGTAGTCGTGCTCGGTAATGATGGCGGGTCCGTCGTAGTCGTCGTCTATATCGTCTGAGAATCCTTCCGGGTATTGATCCCAGAGGGGGACGTCTTCAAAGGTGGGCTCGTAGGCTGATTTTTCAGGGTCTAGCAGGTGGTCTTCCTCATCTTCGGCCTCTGGCAGGTTCCCCTGTTCGAAAGCCTGCTGGTAGGCGGCGAAGGCTGTTTGGGCGGTGTCTGACGCGGCGTCGTCGTTCTGCTCCGGCTCCTCCGACCTCTCTAAAAATTCGGGGGAGGTGAGTGGCTTCGGTGCAGATTCGAGGGGCTGGGGTGAAAGGTCGTCTACCAGCTGGGCTGAATCGAGGTCTGCAATTTTTCGGGCGGTGACAAAGACCCTGGTTTCAAGCGAGCCCACCAGGGAGTTATAGGAGTCAACGGTGCGCCCGAGCATTCTGCCCATGCTGCTTAGATGAGCTCCGGCGGTTCCCAGGCGTTCGTAGAGCTGCTTGGAGAGCACAAAGAGTTCGCGGGCGTTATCGGTCAGGGCGTCCTGGCGCCAGGAGAAGGAAATGGCCTTCAAAGCTGAGAGCAAGGAGACCGGAGAGACCAGAGCCACGTTCTTTGACGCCGCGTAGTCCAGGAGGGTGGGGTCGGCGTCCAGCGCTGCTGACAGGGCAGATTCGACCGGAATAAAGCAGAGAACCAGCTCGGGAGATGCGTCAAAACCTGCCCAGTACTTTTTCTTGGTGAGGGTATCAACGTGGGCCTTTACCGCGCGGGCGTGCCGGGCGAGCTCTGCCTTCTGTGCGGCGTCGTCCTCAGCGTCTTGTGCCGTCAGGTAGGCGTTCAGCGGCGCCTTAGCGTCGAGCACAATCGTTTTGCGGCCCGGAAGATTAATGACCATATCGGGGCGAACCGCTCGGTCTTGATCGGCAGAGTTAGCGCTGCTGGAGCTGACCTGCTCCGAGTAGACCACGTGGTTGGTCATTCCCGCAGCCTCAACCACGCGCTTGAGCTGGGCCTCACCCCAGGTTCCGCGGGCAGAACTCGACTTCAGCGCCGTCGAGAGGGTAGAGGTTACACTGCGCAACTGCTCCTGGCTCTGCGCGTTGGCCTTTAGCGCCTCAGACACTGAGCCGAACTGCTCGGCGCGCTGGGTCTCCATAGCGCGCACCGACTTCTCCATGGTGGTCAGCTGCTCCTTGACCGGGGCGAGAACCTGCAGGACATCGGCGCTGCGCTGCTCGCGCTCCTGCAGGTCTGCCACGCGCTCGCTCAACAGCTGCCGAGCCTGCTGGGCACCGGAGAGATCGGCACGAAGTTGGGCGTTCTCCCGGTGCAGGGCAGCCGAAGACCCCTGGCCGGCCCGGCCCAAGAACCAACCGACCACAAGACCAACAACCAGTGCTAGCACAAGAGCGAGAATGACAGTCAAAGAACCCATAGATACAACTGTGCCAGAGGGGACTGACAAAATAAGGGGATTTTGTGGTGAGCGAAGAAAGAGTGGCCAAAGCGGAAGGAGCGCCCTGCCGTCGACCTCCCTTAAACGCCAGCCCCGATACCAGTCGACGGCAGGGCGTTCCTTCTGCGTTTACGCTTCTTTTGACAGCGGCCTAGAAGAGGTCAAAGAGCTTGTAGACAATCGCGCTGAAGGCGGCGATACCGGCAACGACCACAAAGACGTTCATAATCTTGCCGCGGTAGGGTGCCAGCACCGGTACCTTATGAATGGCGTACATGGGCATGAGGAAGAGTACCAGCGCCATGATGGGGCCCACCAGAGTCTCAATCAGACCCAGAATACTGGGGTTGGCGATAGCCGCCAGCCATACGCAGATAAAGAGCACCACAGAAACGCCCAGGCTGACCTTCTGCTTGGAAATACCCTTTTCTTCGGTCTTGAAGTTGGAACGAATAATTCCTACGGCGCCCTCGTGGGCACCGAGCCAGTGGCCAAAATAGGAGGAAGAAATTGCGGTGATAGCCACGATGGGGCCCAGAATCTCAATGAAAGGAGCGTGTAGCTCGTTCGCCAGGAAAGAGAGAATGGGCAGGTTAGATTCGCGAGCTTCCCGCAGGCCGTCGGTGCCGAGGGCCAGCACACAAGACCACACGAAGATCATGGTGAAAACTACCAGAATGGTGGAGGTTGCGCGCAGAATCTGAGACGCCTTAGCAGCTGACTGTAGACCGTAGCGCTCGCGCATAGATACGGAGAACTGCGAGATAGCCGGAGCGTGGTAGAAGCTGAATACCAGAACAGGCAGCATCAGCCAGAAAGTGAGGACGAAATCGCCGAAGCTGGGAACCTGGGTGAAGCTGTCAAAAGACCACTGGGGAATCAGGTAGATAGAGACCGCCAGAAGAATGAGAATCAGGGGATAGACCAGCGCGTTAGTAATCGCCAGCATAATCTTTCGGCTGGCCAGCATGACGCCGGTCAGAAGGGCCACCAGTACACCGGAAAGTAGCCAGCGGGGCCAGGGAGCCATGCCCAGCTGATTGACCATGAGCGAATCGACGGTATTGGTGATACCCACGCCGTAAATCAAAAGCACTGGAAAGATAGAGCAGAAGTAGAGGACAGTGAAGATTCTGCCTACGCCCACCCCGAAGTACTGCTCGGTGAGGTTGGTGATGTCGCTATCGGGCTTCTGCGAGGCACACACCATGCGGGAGAGTGCACGGTGGGAGAAATAAATCATCGGCCAGATAACCAGGGCCGCAAGAAGCAGGGGCCATACGCCACCGGAACCAGCATTGATAGGAAGAAAGAGAATACCCGCGCCAATAGCTGTGCCGAAAAGGCTGATAGTCCAGGTGGTATCTCCGGCGTTCCATTTGGGTGGTTTGGGGGAATTAGGGTCCATCTCAATGGCGGCGGTGGAAGTATCAGTGAACTCTTTGGCGGTGCTGGCCATGAGTACTCCTTTGTACCTTGTTGTCTATACATGGATGCCCCATCAAGGCTACCGGAGAATTGTTCAACAGGTGAGATTGCCACCACAGGTTGAGGATACTTTTTCGGGTTTTCTGCCCTTATTTTCTTCGGGTTTTTGAAAATCTACACAAGTGTTGATTGTGTCTCTAAACGAGCTGCTACTCTCCAGGATTTGGTAGGCGGTTGATAGAATATGTGCGCTCTATTTCTTCTTGCTCATTTTTCTCAGGTGTTCCAGAAAGAACCACATGCCCTACCTATTTTTAACCCTGGCTATCGGTGCCGAACTGGTGGCAACCTCGCTGTTGAAATCTACCGAGGGCTTCACCAGGTTGTTCCCTACCCTGTTCTGCCTAGCTCTTTACGCTGTCTCTTTCTTCGGCCTCTCTCAGGCGGTCAAAACCATTCCGGTGGGTATTGCCTACGCCCTGTGGAGCGGCCTGGGCACCGTAGCCATTGTGGCAATCGGCGCTATGTTCCTGGGGGAAAGCCTATCCCTGCTCAAGCTGGTGGGGGTTGGCCTTATTGTTGCCGGAGTAGTGATTCTCAACCTGGGTGGTGGCGCCCAGCATGCTGTTGGCCCCATGACCGGGATTATCCAGGTGGTTGAGGCGCCCGATCATAAGATTTAGGCGGGTTTGGGCTTTGCTGCCAGGCCGGTTTTGGGTGGGTTCCGGTGATGAGAGCGTGGGTTTGTACAGGCTTGCCTCGGGTGTACAGAGATACCGCTGTACATGCGAGACAAACCTGTACAAAACCCGGGCCGTCACGTTGAAGAGCCAAGATAACCCTGTACCAACCGGGGAGTTGACAGGGGAAGATCCCAGACATCCTGTATTCGGCCTGCTTCACCCGAGCCAACAGCCCCGCACCCCGGCCGAAAGTACAAGCAAACTCACCCGCGGTGTCGTCCTGCAAAACCTGCGCTCGCCACAAGCGGCGAGTAAACTAGGCTCCAGATCAAATCCCTAAGGTAAAAGGTGAAAACTCAGTGGCTCTAACAATCGGTATTGTGGGTCTACCCAACGTGGGCAAGTCCACCCTCTTCAATGCACTGACCAAGAACAACATCCTGGCAGCGAACTACCCCTTCGCCACCATTGAACCGAATGTGGGTGTGGTGAACCTGCCGGATTCCCGCCTGGATCGCCTGGCTGAGATTTTTGGGTCGCAGAGGATTCTGCCCGCGACCGTCTCTTTCGTAGATATTGCCGGTATTGTGCGTGGTGCCTCCGAGGGCGAGGGGCTGGGTAACCAGTTCCTGGCAAACATTCGTGAGGCTCACGCGATTGCCCAGGTGGTGCGCGCCTTTGACGATCCCGATGTGGTGCATGTGGACGGCAAGGTTGACCCGGCCTCGGACATGGAGACCATCAACACCGAGCTGGTACTGGCAGATTTGCAGACCCTGGAAAATGCTATTCCCCGCCTGGAAAAGGCTGTGAAGATCAAGAAGGGCGACGCCGCTCAGCTCGAGGAATACAAGAAGGCCCAGAAGGTGCTGGAAGAGGGCGATACCCTGATTTCCAAGAAGGACTCTGCTGGTCTTGATTTTGCTCTTCTGCGCGAGCTGAACCTGCTGACCACCAAGCCCTTCATCTACGTTTTCAACTCTGACGAGGGCGTGCTGGCTTCGGAAGAGAAGCAGCAGGAACTGCGCGATCTGGTGGCTCCCGCCGAGGCTGTTTTCCTGGATGCCAAGCTCGAGGCCGACATGGTGGAGCTCTCTGACGAAGAGGCTCGCGAGATGCTGGAGATGTCTGGCCAGGACGAGTCCGGCCTGGATAAGCTCGCCCGCGTGGGCTTCTCCACCCTGGGTTTGCAGACCTACCTGACCGCAGGCCCCAAGGAATCCCGCGCCTGGACCATCTCCAAGGGCGATACCGCGCCCCAGGCAGCCGGCGTGATTCACACCGACTTTGAGCGCGGCTTCATCAAGGCCGAGGTTGTTTCTTTCGCTGACCTGGACGAGGCTGGCTCCATGAACGAGGCCAAGGCCCGCGGCAAGGTGCGCATGGAGGGCAAGGACTACATCATGCAGGACGGCGACGTGGTGGAGTTCCGCTTCAACGTCTAGTTTTCTTTGCGGGCGGCTGGGTTTTCCCGGCCGTAGCGGAACCAGGGGCTGCTTCTCGGTAGGGGAGCGGCCCCTTGCTTATAGGTTCAACCTCGCAGAGTCCCCGTATCACTGGCAAAACCCCGGCATTTCCGCGTGTTGAATCATTCGTAGGCTTATTTTCTTGGCATAATAAAGCGAGAGGTAATCATCATCAACCTTATTAAGAGGAGAAAATAATGAAGGCCAAACTCGCATTTATCGTTGGTGCCGCAGCAGGTTTCGTGGCAGGTTCGGCAGCTGGTCGTGACAGCTACGAGAAGCTCAAGACCCAGGCTGTAAGCACCTGGAACGACCCCAAGGTTCAGGAAGGTCTTTCCAACGCTCAGCAGACCATCCGTGAGCAGGCTCCCGTTGTAGCAGACAAGGCCAAGGCAACCGCCGCATCCGGTGTTGACCAGGCTAAGGCTAAGGCTGAGGAGGTCAAGGCTAACCACGAAGAGAAGAAGGCTGTGAAGCAGGTGGAGAAAGACATCGCCAAGGCTGAAAAGGAAGCCGAGAAGGAAATCAAGCAGGCTGAAAAGGAAGCCGCTAAGGCCGACAAGAAGGCTCAGAAGATTGCTGACAAGGCTCCCGCTGATGTTGTTTCTGACCCCGCTGCTTCCATCGAAGACGAAGGTCCTGTAAACAACCGCTAAATCAGGGTTGTTCACATGCAAGAAGGGTGCCAGCTATCGAAAGGTAGCTGGCACCCTTTTGCGTGTGTAGAGTAGGCAGAGTCAAGAGGCACCAGCGATAAGACAGAGATGACGTCGCCAGATAATATCCTGCTCCACCTAGAACCCAGCCACGAGCGCCAGATTAGAAGAATATTTGCCGAGCTGGAAACCCGCGGGTTTCCACGCCAGAATCAAACCCCGCACATCACCCTGACTTTCGCCGCGCAGATGAGCAGCGCCGTCCAGCAGGAAGCACAAAAAATCCTGCCGCCGCTGATTCCCGCAACTCTCCGGCGGGCGGGAGTCGTCGTTTTCGGCACTAAACGCAAGCAGACCGTTGCCTGGTTGCTCGAGGCTGACGAAGAACTTGAGCGCGCTGCCCGGCGGCTCTCTGCGCTGAATCCTGACGGGCGCGGGGAGCGGTGGACCCCGCACCTGACCATGGGCCTGTGCCTACCGCGCGAGACGGTGCCCGACTACATCCGTGCACTTGATGAGGTGACGTCGCCGCATTTTCGGCAGCTCACTGCCCATCGGGCGGCCCTGTGGCAACCTCGGCTTGAGAAGCTGACCGTCTTTGCCGAAAGAGTCTCCCCGGAAGCAGAGTAAAGTTGAACGGGGCCGGCGTTGAACCTGCCTGCCCGGAATGAGAACTAAGAGGGGTTTTGTGCACTCTGTTGTAGAACTGATGCGCCAGCGCAAGCTCAGCGAATCACAGCCGTTGGCCAGGCAGGACGACGCGCGGTTGGCGCTGGTGCTCGAAGGCGGCTCCTCGCGGGCGGCCTTTGGTGGGGGAATGGTGGGAGCTCTCGAAGAAGCGGGGCTGCTTTCTGTCTTTGACGCCGTCTACGGCGCTTCGGCGGGTGCTCTCAACGGCGCCTGGTTGCTGTGCGAGCGGGCCAATGCCAATATTCACGGCTGGTGGTCGCCGGAATCGATGAAGAGCACCATTAGGCTCACCAATATCTTCAAGAAACTGCCGGTGGTCAACGGCGATTATCTGGTGGATGAGGTCTACGAGAATTTCACCCCCATGGGTTTTGACGAGATTCTTGCCAGCGACATTGAGTATCACCCGGTGGCTACGGATGCTGACTCCGGGGCCTCTACCGATTTGGCTCCGCTGATTAAAGACCGCGCCACCCTTAAGCAGGCAATGAAGGCAACCACCCGGGTGCCCCTGCTCTCGGGAGCGCCGGTGAGCTTGGGTGGGCGCCGCTTTATTGACGGCGGCATGGCCGAGAATGTGCCGGTGGAAACCGCCCTGGCCCAGGGAGCAACCTATCTTCTGGTCTTGCGCACCAAGGCTCCGAGTCTGGATCTGCCCACCACTGCCGGGCTCAAGCAGAGGGCTGTTGCCCGCTGGATGCACCGCAATGCCCGCGGCGCTGCCCATACCTGGGATAACCGCAACGTTAAAAAGCAGCAGCTGGAGGTGCTCATGGCTAGAGATTCTAGGGTTCTTCAGGTGGCACCGCCGGCGAACGTTGCCAAGATTTCTATGGTGGGTTCAGATCTGAAAGTGCTGCGGGAGGCGGTGGAGGTAGGACGCCGCTGCATGACCGAGACCCTGCGGCCAGTTCTGGGCGATTAAGGGGAGACGCTTGACGCAAAGGCTAAGACACAAATCAAAGTCGCAGAGGGAAATTTAGCCTGGCCATGGCAGGGGTCACATACTATTAAAGTGTTAATCCCCCATGATTCGAGCGGAGTAGTTCTCGTGAAGAAGTCCCTCTTGACCACCCTTGTTGCCAGTGCGGCTCTGGTTTTAGCCGGTTGCTCAGGCTCCAATACCGCAGCTGAGAACCCGCAGGCCCCCGAGTCGAGTAGCTCTTCAAGCTCAGCCAGCACCTCAAGCACACCTTCCCCCGCGGCTGAAAGTCCGAGCGCAACCGGTTCGCCCTCTGCCAGCAGCCCCACCCCCGTGCCCACCGGCTCGGTTGAAACCGCAGAGGCGTCTAAGGCGGCGCCGTCCAGCTCCTCAGAAAACACCTGCGCCGGCCTCACCGAAGATGAGGCGGTGGGCCAGAATATTGCCACCGTGCCCGAGACCTTCCCCGAATCCGGCGAGGCAACCAGCTGGGTTAAGGCCAGCGATGGCACCTATGACCCCTGCGCTGAGCTTTCCTATGTGGTGCTGGGTATCAAGGGCGCAACGGCGTCCTCGCCCTTCCAGATTATGCTCTTCCATCACGGTGAGTACCTGGGCACCCCGGCAAAAACCGCTTTCGGCTTCTACCCGGAGATTGAGCAGTCCCAGAAGAACCAAATCACCGTGGGCTACCGCTGGCCCGAAGGCACTGAGTCCAACGCTGAGGCAAAGGTTCGGGCAATCAGCACCTTTACCTACAATGCGAAGACCGGGGGAGTAGATCACGCCGGCGACTTCCCCACCTACAAGGGTATGTCTGCGGACGGCGCTCTGCCGGCTGACGTGGCGGTAGAAGCGGGTGCTCCCGCAGCGATCGGTGGCGATACCCCGGCCAATGCGGTGCAGGGAACCGCTCCTGTGGGTGATATTGCCACCTTCAAAACCGAAGACGGCAACATTCGCTGCGACATGCGAAGCGGCGACCGCGGTGCCAGCTGCGTTGCTGAGAGCCTGCTTAACAACGCCTCCAAGGGCGGCAGCGTAGAGACGGGTACCGCTGGCATGGTGGAGTTCCTCTCCAAGTATCCTACGGCCCACAGCTACGCACCACAGGCGCCTCTGCTGGCCCAGGACGAGGGAATTACCGTTCTTCCCGCCGGTGAATCTGTCTACTTCGGCGATAGCATCTGCCTGGCAGAGTCCAACGCGGTGGCTTGCTGGTCGATGACCGGCACCCAGGGCTTCTATGTTACTGCTGACCGCTATATCACCTTCTAAGAAGGCAGTTGACAGAGAAACCAAATGGGGTAGAACTAAAAGGAGCAGGTAAAACGTGGAAAGGATCTCATGAGTAAGTCAACAACCCGTACCGTGGTCTGGCTACTCAGTGTCTTTGCCTATGTTTTCGCAGTCATTAACCGCTCAAGTTTTACCGCGCTGGGCGAGACCGCCCAGCACCATTTTCAGGCTGAGGCAACTATCGTCTCCACCTTCGTGACCGTGCAGCTGCTGGTCTATGCCCTGGCGCAGGTGCCGGTGGGTATCTTCCTTGACCGCATGGGTGCCACGGTGGTGATGATGACCGGTCTACTTCTGATGGGAGCGGGTCAGCTGGTGATGGGCCTGAGCGACTCGTCTGCGGTGGCAATCTGCGCCCGCATCTTGGTGGGCGCAGGCGATGCCTGCATGTTCGTCTCTCTGGTGCGCGTGATTGGCGACTGGTTCATTCCGCGCTACATTCCCACCATGAACCAGATTAGCGGTCTGATGGGCCAGGGCGGCCAGCTTCTGGCGGTCGCCCCGCTCACCGCCGCGGTGGTTGCGCTGGGCTGGGCGGGCGCCTTCTCCGCCCTGGCGGCGCTGGCCGCCGTCTTTCTGTTGCTCATGCTGTTTTTGATGCGCGATACCCCGGGTGGGGCGACCGTTTTTCAGCGGCTTTTGGGCAAGAAAAATGAGGACGACGCCGCCGCGGCGTCCACGCCCGTTGAGACGGTGGCTGCCACCCCCATTACCGAAGCGCTTCCCGTACTGGGGCCCAACTCATCGGGTATCGGCCCCGCCCTCGTCTCGATTCTCAAGCGCCCTGGCATTCGCATGGCCTTCTGGGTGCACATGGCCACCGCTTTTTCCACCAACACTTTTGTGTTGCTCTGGGGCGTGCCCTTCATGACCGGCGGGCTGGGCTATTCCACGGAAAAAGCCCAGTCGATGGTCTCTCTGGTGATCGTTTCGATTATGATAGCGGGTCTGCTGGCCGGCCCGGTTTTCTCCCGGTTTAGCCGTCGGAGAATTCCCATTATCGTGGGCGTGGTTTCCAGCAACATTGTGCTCTGGCTGTTGATTTTGCTCTGGCCGCAGGTGGCGCCCACCTGGCTGGTTGCCCTCTCGATGGTGGTGCTGGGCATTGGCGGGCCCACCTCTATGATTGCCTTTGACATTGTGCGCACCTACGCGCCCTACACCCAGCGGGGCATAGCCACCGGCTTGACCAATATGGGCGGCTTTATCGGTGCCCTGCTGGCGGTGCTGGGCATCGGAATTGTGCTTGACCTGCAGGGGGCCGGTACTCCTGACCTCTACAATCTTCAGGCCTTCAAATGGGCTATGGCGGTGCTGCTTCCGATTCTGATAGTGGCGCTGACCATGATTCTGATTGAGTACCCCAGGGCCAAGCGCTACCTGGATTCTAAGCGGAATGACCAGCCGTAAACATTACATGCTTAGGTGTTTCACTCTTACAAGTTAGGGTAAGCTAATACGGCAATGTCAGATTGCCCTAGTAGCCCTTTCAGTAGCACACGCTGAAACTCTAAGCGGAGGTTTTCCCTTGACCATTCTCAGCACCCAGCGATTCCGTGCTGGCAGCGCAACGCTGGCAGTTGTAGCCCTTCTGCTCACCGGCTGTGGAGCCTCAGAAGAAGTACCCGAATCTGAGGCCGCCAACTCGCCGGCGGCGTCGTCCTCAGGTGAAGGCAAAACCCAGTACCCGCTGACCTTACAGAACTGCGGCGTAGAGACCACCATTGAAAAAGCACCCGAACGCGTGGTTTCGCTGGACCAGGACTCCACCGAGATTCTGCTTTCCCTGGGTCTGCAAGACCGCATGGTGGGCACCGCCTCGTGGACTGACCCCGTGCTTGACGACCTCGCCGATGAGAATGAGTCGGTTCCCCGTCTCTCAGATAACGCCCCCACCTACGAGGTGCTGATGGATACCGACCCCGACTTCGTGACCGCCTCCTTCGGCCGCCATTTCAATGAGGAAGGCGGAGTGGTCACCCGCGACCGCCTGGCAGAGACCGACATTCCCTCCTACCTCTCACCCACCGACTGCGATAACGGCCAGAGTATCAACGGCGGCGGCAAGCGAACCACCCCGGTTACCACCGACGCCCTCTTCCAGGAGATTAGGGAGCTGGCCGAGGTCTTTGACGTTCAAGACCGCGGTGAAGAACTGATCAGCAGCCTGCAGGAGCGCGAAAAGGCAGCAACCGAGGGCGTAGATTTTGACAGCGCCGACGTCGCCTTCTGGTTTGCCGACACCAAGACCCCCTACATCGCTGGAGGCAAGGGCGCTCCGCACGTGCTCACCGACAAGACCGGCATGACCAACGCCTTTGAGTCTGGCGACGACGACTGGGAGGCGCTGAGTTGGGAAGCCATTGTCGATGAGAACCCCAAGGTACTGATTCTGGGCGACCTTCAGCGAGATCGCTTCCCCGGTGACAAGCTCCAAGACAAGATTGACTTCTTAGAAAATGATCCGCTGGCAAGCCAGATTGAAGCGGTGAAAGAGGGCAACTACATCGCCCTGCACGGAGCCGAAATGAACCCCTCCATCCGCTACGTAGATGGCCTTGAAAAAATCAAGGCATGGTACAGCGAAAACCAAGACAAGCTGGAGAACTAATCAACCGTGCTGGAAGCATCTCCCAAGAAACCCGTGAAACGCTGGTTGCTCATCGCGGCCGGGCTGGTGGCGTTAGTGGTCTCTATCCTGGTGGCAATCACCCTGGGTAGCGCGGATATCTCCCTGGTGAATATCCGAGACATCGTCACCAACCACGCGGGTCTCACCGATATACCGGTGCGCCGCAGCGAAGACGCAATTGTCTGGGAAGACCGCCTACCGCGCTCGCTGGTGGGAGCCGCCTGCGGTACCGGGCTTTCCCTCTGCGGGCTGCTCCTTCAGTCCCTGCTCCGCAACCCGCTGGCCGACCCCTATATTCTGGGCGTTTCTTCGGGTGCTTCCACCGGCGCGGTGGCCATCGGAATGCTGGGCCTGGGCGGGGGAGTGCTGGGCCTTTCCGGCGGTGCCTTTATCGGCTCCATTATCGCCTTTATCGCGGTTCTCGTGATTGCCCACTTTGCCCGGGGAAACACCGCCGCCTTTATTCTGGCCGGCGTTGCCTCCACCCAGCTTTTCTCCGCGCTGACCTCGCTGATGATCTTTGCTTTTGCCGACTCCGACGAAGCCCGCGGCGTGATGTTTTGGATGCTGGGCTCCCTCGAAGGGGTGCGCTGGCAGCAGGTCTACCTCGCCCTCGCCGTAGCCCTCATCGCGGTGGTTATCTGCTGGGCAGCAGCCCGCGCGCTGGACGTGCTGACCTTCGGAGAAGACATGGCAGGCGCCCTGGGTGTGAACGTCACCGCCGTGAGGATTTCGCTACTGACCTTGACGGCGCTGGTGACGGCGGGGCTGGTCTCGGTGGCGGGTGCCATTGGCTTTGTGGGCCTGGTGATTCCCCATATCGCCCGGCTCATCTGCGGCCACCGCCACGCCCTGCTGGTACCCTTCAGCGCGGTGTTTGGCGCTATCTTCATGGTCTGGGTAGATGCCCTCTCCCGCATCTTCTTCTCACCCACGGCCCTGCCCATTGGCGTGGGCACCGCCGTGGTGGGTGTACCGGTCTTTATCGCGATTCTGCTGAAGAAAAAGGCGAGGGGCTAGCAGGCTCAGCCCAGGATGGTGCGCGACGGCGGGTGGGGTGGAGCCGACTGGCATCGGGATGAAGCGATGCGGGTGCGAGCTTGCGAGCGCTCAGGAGCGAGCGGAATCGCGAAGCGTGCGTTTAAGGGAGGTCGGCCCCACCCCACCCGCCAGAGCAAACGGATCGCAGGCCTACCCTCCTACGTACTCCGCCAGGTAGCGGCCCGTCAGCGTCGTCCTCGAGTCCACCAGCTCCGCCGGGCTGCCCTCAAAGACCACCCTGCCGCCCTCGCTACCGGCGCCGGGCCCCAGGTCAATAATGTGGTCGGCATGGGCCATAACCGCCTGGTGGTGCTCAATCACCACCACGGTCTTACCCGAACCCACCAGGCGATCCAGCAGAGCAAGGAGCTGCTCCACATCCGCCAGGTGCAGGCCCACGGTCGGCTCATCCAGCACAAAGACCCCGCCCTTCTCACCCATGTGGGTTACCAGTTTGAGCCGCTGGCGCTCGCCGCCGGAGAGCGTAGAGAGCTGCTGGCCCAGGGTGATGTAGCCCAGGCCCACCTCCACCATGCGGTCAAGAATCTTAACCGCCGCTGCTACCTTGGTTTCCGCAGCCTTGAAGAAGTCCAGTGCCTTCTCCGCCGAGAGCTCCAGCACCTCGCTGATGTTGAGCGCTCCCAGCCGGTATTCCAGCACCTCATCGTTGAAGCGCCTGCCCTGGCAGGTCTCGCAGGGCAGGGAGACCTTGGCCATGACGCCCGCCTCGACATCTACGGTGCCGGTGCCCTTACAGTCGGGGCAGGCGCCCTCGGAGTTCGAAGAAAAGAGACCGGGCTTGACCCCATTGGCCTTGGCAAAGGCCTTGCGAATGGCATCCATTAGACCGGTATAGGTGGCGGGGTTTGACCGGCGGGAGCCACGAATCGGCGCCTGGTCGATCGCAACCACCGCGGCGCCGTCCACGCTCTGACCCACCAGATTTCCGTGCACCAGCGACGACTTACCCGAGCCCGCCACACCGGTTACCACGGTCAGCACGCCCAGCGGAATATCTACGCTGACCTTCTGCAGGTTGTTCTGCTGGGCCTGGCTAATGGAGAAGGTTCCGGTGGGTTTGCGGACGGCGCTCTTGAGCTGGGCGCGGTAGGCAAGGTGCTGGCCGGTGAGGGTTTCTGATTGTTTGAGATCCTCGAAAGAGCCCTCAAAGGTGATTTCACCACCCGCGCTCCCTGCACGGGGGCCGAGGTCGATTACGTGGTCGGCAATGGCTATGGTCTCTGGCTTGTGCTCGACCACTAACACGGTATTGCCCTTATCGCGCAGAGACAGCAGTAGCTCGTTCATGCTGGCGAGGTCGTGGGGATGCAGGCCGATGCTGGGTTCGTCGAAGATATAGGTGACGTCGGTCAGCGCCGAACCCAGGTGGCGGATCATCTTGGCCCGCTGAGCTTCACCGCCCGAGAGGGTGGCCGCCGGACGATCCAGAGAAATATAGCCCAGGCCAATCAGCACGAAAGAATCCAGGGTCTTCTGTAGCGATTCCAAAAGCGGAGCAACCTGGGGTGCCTCGAGCTCCCGCAGCCACTGGGCCAGGTCAGAGACCTGCAGGGCGGTTAGCTCGGCAATATTTTTGCCCTTAATCTTTGCGCTGAGAGCGGTCTTGTTCAGGCGGGTGCCTCCGCAGTCTGGGCAGGTTACAAAAGTCACCGCGCGGTCGGCAAACTCGCGGTTTGCCTTCTGCATATCTTCTTTATCTTTGGAGAGAATTGACTTCTCGATGCGGGGAATCAGGCCTTCGTAGGTCATATTGATTCCGGCAATCTTCATGCGGGTGGGCTCCTTGTAGAGGAAGTCCCGCAGCTGCTCTTCGGTGAAATCTTTAATGGGAACATCGGCGGGGTAGAGGCCCGATTCCCGGTAGAGGCGGGCGTTCCAGCTACCGTGGTTGAAGCCGGGAATGGTGAAAAGGTCGTCCTGCAGGGTCAGATTTTCATCGTAGAGCTGGCTCAGGTCTATTTCGTTTGCCCTGCCCAAACCCTCACAGCGGGGGCACATACCACCGGCACGGTTGAATCTCACCACCTCTTTCTTTGCCCCTGCCTTATCGACGGTACGGGAGCCCTGGGCGCTCACGCTGGCAACGTTGAAAGAGAAAGCGTTGGGGCCGCCGATGGCTGGTTCTGCCAGACGAGAGAAGAGGATGCGCAACAGGGCGGTGGCATCGGTGGCGGTACCCACGGTGGAACGGGGGTTGCCACCGATTCGTTCCTGGTCTACCACAATGGCGGTGGTCAGGCCCTCAATCAGATCTACCTCGGGGCGGGGCAGGTTGGGCATAAAGCCTTGCACAAAAGCCGGGTAGATTTCGTTAATGAGCCGTTGCGACTCTGCGGCCACCGTGCCAAAAACCAGAGAGGACTTGCCGGAACCTGAGACTCCGGTGAAGACGGTGAGCCTGTGTTTGGGAATTTCAACGGTAATGCCCTTGAGGTTATTACTGCGGGCTCCGGTAATTCGGATGCTCCGGTGGGAATCTGCCGGGGTCGAAAGAGAAGAGGTCACTCAAAGTCCTAACTGGTGAGAAAGAAATAGATGAGAAATATTGGTTTACAAATCAACTAATAGGAGTAATGTAAAAAGTGCAATACAGCAATACAAGAGCTCATAAGTTCAATCCAGAAAGAAGTGATTCATTATGTTTGCCCTCGGGCTCATGATTTTGGGCGGCGCACTCCTACCGGTGCAAACCACCATTAACTCCCGTCTACGTCTAGCCGTTATTTCTCCCTACCTATCATCCCTTATATCTTTCATCGTCGGTACTGTCTTTCTGGCGGTTCTCGCTCTGCTGGTGGACGGCGCCTTTTGGTTTTCGCCCTCAGAGGTAGCCGGTGAACCCGCCTGGATCTGGGCCGGTGGTTTACTCGGAGCCATTGTGCTCACCACCAACATTCTGATTTTCCCCCGCCTGGGCGGAGTACAGTCGGTTATTCTGCCCATTACCGGCCAGGTACTGATGAGCCTGATTATCGACCAGTTCGGTATCTTTAGGGCTACCCAGGTAGACCTCACCGTGGCCCGTGTTATCGGTGCTGTGCTGGTGATTGCAGGTGTGATTGCCGCGGTGGCACTCGGCCGCAAGAAGGCGGCTCCGGTTCCGGGAGCAAGTAAGGAAGTCAGCGCTCCGGCAAGCAACCTCGGCTGGCAGCTTCTAGCAATTTTCGTGGGCTTCTTGATGGCCAGCCAGGCAGCTATTAACGGTCACCTGGGTATCGTGATCGGTTCGGGAATTAAGGCAGCCTTTATCTCCTTCATCATCGGAACCATCGTTCTCTTCCTTCTTGTTCTCGGTCTGCGCCTGAAGCTCAAGGTCACCGTTCCCGCTGAAAAGAAAGGCAACCCCTGGTGGATGTGGATTGGCGGCCTGCTCGGTGCCGGCTACGTCACGCTCAACGCTGTGCTCGTTCCCATTCTCGGTGTGGGTACAACCACCGTTGCCTCGCTAACCGGTATGATTATTGCCTCTCTCATTATTGATAAGTTTGGCATCTTCGAAGCCGCCCGGCGCCCCGTGCGTCTAATTCAGGTGGCGGGAATCGTCGTCATGATTATTGGCGTTGCCCTGATTCGCCTGACCTAAGAGGTTTCCCTGGCTAGTCTTTCAGCGTAAATGACCGTCTACACCTTGCGCCCGGTCGGTAGTGCGCGCCACAATGGGCATATGGCTGAAACTAAATTTCAAGGTGAAACCGTAACTACCAGTGGCGAGCTGCCCGCAGTGGGCACCAAGGCCCCCACCTTCTCAGTGGTTGGCGCTGACCTCTCCGAGGTCAAGACCTCTGACTTTGAAGGTAAGAACATTGTTCTGAACATTTTCCCCTCTGTAGACACCGGTGTGTGTGCACAGTCTGTACGCACCTTCAACGAGCAGGCAGCTGCTCTGGAGAACACCGTGGTGGTCTGCGTATCGAAGGATCTTCCCTTTGCGTTGGATCGCTTCTGCGCAGCCGAAGGCATTGAAAACGTTGTAACCGCATCTGATTTCCGCACCTCTTTCGGTGAGGATTTCGGTGTCAAGCAGACCTCCGGCCCCCTGGCCGGCCTGCTGGCTCGCGCGGTGGTTGTTCTCAACCCTCAGGGCGAAGTCATCTACAACCAGCTGGTTCCCGAAATTACCGAAGAGCCCGACTATGAGGCAGCGCTGAAGGCTCTCAAGTAGTCCAACTCAGGCTTATATCCTTTCTCGAACGACCACCCGGCAAGAGTTCCGGGTGGTCGTTTTGTGTTTTAAGGCGGGGTGCCTAGGGCTTTTAGTTCACTTTGGTTGATTATGTGCAAACTAGTCTGTACACCATCAACCAAAGTGAACTATGGCGTATGCCAAACAGCAAAACGACTCAAGCAAACACCCAGTTGGCCAGCACAACACAGATTCCGGTGCCCACCACCATAGAGAGCACCATGTTTTTGCGCCACAGTTGCATCACGATGGTGCCTGCCGCTCCTGCCAGATAGGGAGTTGCTGTCTCCACCGAAGAATAGTCAATCTCGAAGAAAACGTAGGCGGCAAGCAAAAGCATGGCGCCCAGGGGAATCCAGGCGGCTAGATGGTGCATCACCGCTGAATTTCTTAGCAGGCTTTTGAGCCCGAAAGGAAGCAGGCGCAGGGCAAAGGTAATGCCAGCAGCAATGAGTACCGCAGCGAAAATATAGCTGAGACTAGGCACGCGGAGCCTCCCCGGCGTCGTCCTGAAGATTCCCGGCGGTGGGCTGAACAGGCTCACCTAAGGCGAGTGTTTCAGTGGAAACAGTGCGGGGGCGCTTGTTTGAGAAGAAGTGGCGCACCAGTAGCAGCAGTACGTAGAGCAGTAGGGCCACCGTGAGCATGGAGCCCGGAAAGAAAATCATGGCAACAGCCGCAGAAATAACCGCCAGCAGGGCGGAGACATTGTCTTTCTGCGCCCGATAGGCTTCGATGGCGAGAATGATGAAGAGCGCCGTCATCACAAAGTCCATCCCTTTAATTCCGGCGAGAAAGCTGGCGCCGACCACCGCACCCAGGGTCGAACCGGAAATCCAGGAGAGATGAAGCAGTAGGCCAATCCAGAGCAGACGCCCCTGGCTGTGGGTAGATGAATCCGGGCCCGCGTTGAGGGCAAACTGCTCGTCGGTGAGCGAATAGATGCCGTAGAACTTGGGCAGGAAACCACGGATATTTTCCAGTGGAAAGGAGAGTCCGTAGACCAGGTGGCGGGCATTGACCAGAAAGGTCGTGGCGGCAATAGAGGCCAGGGGAGCGGAAGCGGCAATCATGCCGGCCAGCAGGAACTCCACTGACCCGGCATAGACCAGGCTAGAGAGCAGGGGAGCCAGCCACCAGGGCAGACCCAAAGACGAAATTAAAATACCCAGGCCAAGGCCCAGCACCAGGTAGCCGCCAAAGACCACTCCGCCCACCCGCAGGGCATCTTTGAAGCCAAAGCGAGCCCCGGGTGTCTCTTCCACTGTGTCTGCCATACAACCCCTCTATAATCTCTAGCAATTTTAGAGAAGAACCCGCGCAATATGTTTGTTGTTACTTGCAGTTTTTTGCGCAGTGGGGCAATAATTTTCATATGGATGCACTAGACCACGCAATTATTGAAGAGCTAACGAAGAATGCTCGCCTGACTAACCAGGAACTCGCCGAAAAAGTGGGGCTCACCGCCGCGCCCTGCCTGCGCAGGGTTCGCCGCCTTGAAGAAGAGGGCGTGATTGAAGGCTACACCACCCGTCTCAACCACAATGTGCTGGGCAACGGCTTTGAGGTGGTGGTCAACATGGAGCTGGTGGGCAACGAGATTCGCCGTGTAGAGTCCCTGGAAAAGGAGCTCACCGCTATGCCCGAGGTTGTAGAGCTGCGTCGCATGTTTGGCCAGCCCGACTACACCATGCGGGTGCGCGTCAAAGACTCCGCCGCCTACGAAGAGTGGGTGAGTAAGTATCTGGTGCCCCACCCTGATATTGCCCGAATTGATTCCCGTATCACTATGAAGGTTATTAAGTAAATGACTCAAGAAAACCGTGAAAACGACCCCAACTTCCGCTCTGTCACCGTTGAGCGGGTGGGTGAAACCCACTACCGCGCGACCAACCCCTCTGGCGCCGTCGTCGAATTCGGCCAGGGCGAGGGACTGCTGACCCCTGTGGAGATGCTGCTGGCGGCTCTCGCCGGTTGCTCCTCGGTAGACGTTGACGTGGTGACCTCCCGCCGCTCGGAGCCGGAGAACTTCACCGTCACCTCCTCGGCCGTCAAGCTCCATGAGGACGACGGCGCTGTGCGGCTGGACGACGTGCAGCTCAGCTTCAACGTGACCTTCCCCTCTGACAAGGCAGGGCAGCAGGCCCAGAAGATGGTGGATCGGCTGATGAAGCTCTCCCACGAGAAAGATTGCACCGTATCTCGCACCATCGAGCACCCAACACACGTGGAGTTCATCAACGAAAACGGGTAACCTAAAGTCTGGCTTAACTATCATTAGATTTTCTAAAGACCGAAAGGTCACACTATGTCAGAAATTTCTCGCGAAGAGACTCCCCAATCGGAGAAGGATCTCAACCGCGGTCTTAAAACCCGCCACATGCAGATGATTGCAATCGGCGGTGCGATTGGAACCGGTCTCTTTGTGGCATCCGGTGCCACCGTTGCATCTGCCGGCCCCGGCGGTGCCCTGCTGGCCTACGCCCTGATCGGCTTTATGGTGCTGCTACTCATGCAGTCCCTGGGTGAGATGTCCTCCCACCTGCCCGTGCCCGGTTCTTTCCAAACCTTTGCCTCCCGCTATGTCTCGCCGTCCTTCGGCTTCGCCATTGGCTGGAACTACTGGTTTAACTGGGCTATCACCGTGGCTGCCGAGCTGGTGGCTGCCGGAATTGTGATGAATTTCTGGCTTCCTGATGTGCCCGGTTGGGTCTGGGCGGGCGTTTTCCTGGTGCTACTTTTGGCCCTTAACGCCCTGTCAGCTCGCGCCTACGGTGAGGGCGAATTCTGGCTTGCCACCATCAAGGTGGTTACCGTAATCGTCTTCCTGATTGCCGGTCTTGCCATGATTCTGGGCATTATGGGCGGCAACTCTCCCGGCTTTGATAACTGGACCACCGGCGATGCCCCCTTCGTGGGCGGGCCGATTTCTGTCATCGCTATCTTTATGATTGCCGGTTTCTCTTTCCAGGGAACCGAGATGGTGGGCGTGGCTGCCGGTGAATCCGAGAACCCCCGCCGCGATGTTCCCAAGGCGATCAACTCGGTATTCTGGCGCATTCTGCTCTTCTACATCGGTGCCTTTATCATCATCGGTTTCCTGATTCCCTACACCGATCCCAATCTGCTGCGTGCTGATGACACTGACATTTCCTTCTCACCCTTCACCCTGGTGTTCGAGCGTGCCGGTGTTGCTTTCGCGGCTTCGGTGATGAACGCGGTGATTCTTACCGCGATTCTTTCCGCCGGTAACTCGGGCCTCTACGTGTCTTCGCGTATGCTCTACTCGCTGGCGATTGAGGGTAAGGCACCGAAGATTTTTGCCCGCGTGAACAAGCGCGGTATTCCCATGCCTGCTCTGCTGATGACCACAGCGGTGGGTCTCTTTGGCTTCTTGACCGCCGTCATGGGCGAGGGCGGTGCCTACACCTGGCTGGTGAATATCTCGGGACTCTCGGGCTTTATCGCCTGGGTGGGCATTGCGGTCTGCCACTATCGATTCCGCCGGGCCTTTATCAAGCAGGGTCACTCCCTGAAGGAGCTACCCTATGTGGCGCCACTCTTCCCGCTGGGCCCGATTATCGCCATGATCATGTGCATTCTGGTGATTCTGGGCCAGAACTACGAGGCAGTCTTTAAGGGCATGTTCCTTGAGGTAGCTACCGCCTACATTGGTCTGCCGGTATTCCTGGCGGTCTGGCTGATCTACAAGGTCGTGACCAAGGATAAGCTGATTCCTCTGGAGCAGGTTGACGTTTCCGGCCTCGACGTTCCTCAGAAGCCCGCTGCCAAGTAGGTAGGCCGCTGGCTTCGGTCATAGTCCACTTTGGTTGATTTTGTGCAGATAAGTCTGCACAAAATCAACCAAAGTGGACTATTTCTTTAAAGCGCCCAGTCGTGCTTGCTGGCATAGGCCTCGTAGCCGCGCTCCGCCAGGGTCTCACCGGCACCGTGGTAGAGGTTCACCACGCAGTCGGCGCCCAGCTCATCGAGTTCTTTGAGCTCGTCAACGTACTGGGCCACCGCCACGAAGGAGCTTTCTGAGTGGGCCTCCACCGCGTTGCGCATGGCCTCCACGTTAGTGCCGTGAACCGGCATAGCGAGAACCACCAGCTCAACGGCGTCATTGTCTTTAACGCGCTTCCAAAAGTTGGCGTCGGTGGCGTCTGCCTCAAGCACGTTGTAGCCTTGCGCCTCAAGCTTCTCAATGCGTTGCTCGGAGTTGTCGATGCCGATTACGCGCAGGTTGTACTTTTGGGTGAGTTCGTCGTAGGTGCTGCGCCCGATGCGACCCATGCCGAAGATCACCGCCTGGACGTCGCCGAGCACCAGCGGGCGCTCTTCGGGGTGCATCCTATCTTCTGGC
Source organism: Rothia aerolata (assembly GCF_014635585.1). Taxonomy (GTDB): domain Bacteria; phylum Actinomycetota; class Actinomycetes; order Actinomycetales; family Micrococcaceae; genus Rothia; species Rothia aerolata. The sequence continues at coordinate 886,699 of NZ_BMDC01000001.1, read as the reverse complement.
ACCGTCGGTACCAGTCGGGCCAGCTTGGCCGGTAGCTTGGAACCGCGGATATTGAGCAGGGTTGAAATCACGAAGCTCACCGAGACCGCCAGGGAGAGAGTCACCAGCCAGTCGCCGGAGATGAGGCCGGACGCCGCGCTCATTGAGACAACAATCAGGGTGAACTCAGAGAAGTTGGTCAGGGTCAGGGAGGAAAGAATTGAGGTTCGCGGGGTCAAACCGGTCAGCCTGAGAATCGCCGTGTAGGCGACGGTATTGACCGGCAGGAGAAGCAGGAGCAGGCAGGCAAAGAGAATCTGGCTGGGGGAGGGAACGCCGGCAACCAAACCGATCGAGACGAAGAAGCCGATGAGCATAAATTCTTTCAGGGAGAAAAGAATCTTTGAGAGCTCATTCGACTTGGGGTGGGGAGCAAGCAGCATGCCGATAATTAGGGCGCCGAGATCGCCCTTGATACCCACGGCGTCAAAGAGCCAATAGCCCGGCACGTAGGCCATCACGATACCGAAGAGTACCAGTAGCTCGCCGTGACCCACGCGGGTGAGTAGCTTGCGGAAGAGCCAGGAGGCAGGGAGCAAAAGTACCAGAGACAGCGCCCAGAGGGAGGGAACATGGCCACCAGCAAACACCATGAAAATTACGGCAAAAAGATCCTGAACAATCAGAATACCCAGGGCAGTTCGGCCGTAGAGCGAGCGGGAGTCTGACCTTTCTTCCAGAGTTTTTGCCACCAGAACGGTGGAGGAAAATGAAAGGGCAAAGCCCAGCACCGCAGCCTGGAGCCAGCTGATGGTGCCCATAGCACCCAGCCCCAGGGCAGCCAAGAAGAAGGTGAGCCCTGCACCGGCGAGAGAGGTGATGAGCATGTGAACGCCCGAGGTCATCCAGACCTCGGTGCGGAGGAGCAGGCGGGCATCGAGCTTGAGACCGATGGTAAACAGCAGCAGGGTCACGCCCAAATCACCGAGCTCGGTAATGATAGGCAGCGACTCATAGTGCATGAGGTTCAGCACGATTCCGCTCACCAGAAAACCAATCAGTGGCGGTAGCTTCACCATCTTCGCCGCCACGCCGCACAGAATGGGAATTACCAGATAGGGTATAAATTCTGTCATGTGCATCTGGCTGAACCCTCCTTTGGGCTGGCGTGCGGCGTCGTCCTTATAAAACTACAGAGCGTACTGAACGGGCAGACGGCCCTTATCAATCGCTTCCTTCATGGCGTGGAAATCCCGGGTGCAGATCTGCGCGTAGTCGTGGGCCCACTTGCCCAGGTGCTGGTCGAAGATCTTGTCTGCCTCGCAGTAGACAGCGATGTCGTCAATGTGGCGGGACTGCGCGTGGGCGCGGGCCAGCAGAGAGGCGCAGACCTTGGCGGTTTGCTTGAGGCCGTCGCGGTCAAGCGCTGAGAGGTTGATAGAGCCCTTCATATCGCGGAACTGGCGCACGTAGTAGTCGGTGGTGCCACCGGCGCGGGTAGGAACACCCTCAATCCAGCCCAAAAAGGGATCAGACTGCGACTGCATCACCCGCTGGCCCGCAACCACACGGAAACCGTTGCCCATTGGACGGTCGGGAAAACCCAACGATTCCGAGGTCTGCTCAATCTTGCCGTAGCTGTGGAGCACGGTGTCTTGGGCCTCTTTAATCTGAATAAAAAGCGGGTTCTTCAGACGGTCTTGGAGCAGGGCGATAAAGCAACGGGTACCCACAGACCCCACCCCCACCACGCGCAAAACATGATCGCGCAGGCGGAAGTTGCGCAGCAGGTAGCGGATATCCGGCCGCGCCGAGTAGAGGTAGTGCTTCCAGAGCTCCTGCAGGGCGTCGTCCCCGATTTCGTCGTGGTGCATGGTCAGCGGCGGCTGGTCGACCAGGCGGGGCTGGCCCGACTCGTCGGTAACGGTGAACTTGTGTAGCGCCTGCTCGGAGTTGCGGGTGCGGGCTTTCTTCTCGAACTTGTCGAAGAGGGGCTTGTACTCCTCTTTGATGAGCTCTTCAAAGGTATCGGTATTGACCTTGGTGTAGTAGCGTTCCAGCGCTGATTCCTCGTTCATGCGCAGAATCGTGCGGCGGTAGTACTTGGAGGTTTTCTCGGCCAGGGTGGTGGCGGTATCTTCTGACTCACCGTTGTCGGTGGCGGCCAGGTAAACAGAGGCAGCCAGGCGCTTGAGGTCCCACTCGAAAGGGCCGCGGCCTGCCTCGTCAAAGTCGTTGAGGTCAAAGAGCAGGTTGCGCTCGGGGGAGGCGAAGTAGCCGAAGTTGCCGATGTGCGCGTCGCCGCAGATCAGGGGCATGACGCCGGAGTTCGGCCTGGTGGCCAGATCTGCGGCCATGGGGCCGGCGGTTCCGCGGTAGTAGGTGAAAGGCGACTCCGACATGCGGCCGTGGCGCACCGGCACCAGCTCGGTCAGGCGGGATTTATTCTGCTCGATAATAATATCCAGCGGGTCGATCTCTCGTTCAGGGGGCGCCATGAGAGCTTCAATGTCTGACCGGGGAATCATGCTGTGTTTTTGCCTCTATCTTGTGCGGTGCTGGCCGTGTACCAGTATATTCTCTTTGCCGCATGGCTGTCGCATAGCTCATGAATGATTACGGGCTGGGAGTAAAAGGCTTATTCAAATAGGGAATTAGCCAGCCCGAGCGCGCTGGCCAACCTCCCTTAAACGCCAGCCCCGATGCCAGTTGGCCAGCGCGCTCGAGCTGCCGTGCGAGCCCTTTGAATAAGCCTTTGGTTACAATGGCAGGAGTTTTGTTTTCTAACGGGGGTCTTCTGTGGCTAAGCTTTATTTCCGGTACGGCGCCATGAATTCGGGCAAGTCAACCGCGCTCTTGCAGGCTGCCTTCAACTATGAGGAGCGCGGGCAGCGGGTTCTGCTGGCTAAGCCGAAGGTGGATACGAAGGGGGACGCCGATGTCGTCTCTCGGCTGGGCGTGACCCGGCACGCGGACTTTCTGATTCCCCTGGATGCTGATTTGCGTTCTCTCTTCCACGAGGCCGCTGAGAACGCCCACCCCTCATCTGCGCATCGGCACCTGCCGGTTTCCTGCCTGCTGGTGGATGAGGCTCAGTTCCTTTCACCTGCCCAAATTGATGATTTGATGCGCATCGCCGTGCTCGATGATATTCCGGTGATGTGCTACGGAATCCGTACTGATTTTCAGACTAAGGTCTTTCCCGGTGCTGCCCGCCTGCTCGAAATCGCCCACACCCTGGAGGAGCTAAAGACTATCTGCCGCTGTGGCAAGAAGGCTCTCTTCAACCCCCGTAAGGTTGATGGAGAATTTGTGTTTGAGGGCGACCAGGTGGCCATTGACGGCGTGCACGTAACCTATGAGTCGCTGTGCGCCAACTGCTATCTGGAGGAATCCGGGGGAGTACTGTTGCCCGATGCTCAGTAGTGTGAACCGTTACTGGGGGGCTAAACCTGAAACCCGGCTGAAAAATAACTGGTTAACTCCGCAAAGAATTTTTTAAAAGTACTAGTCAAACCCTAAGTTAAGGCTCTATATTAATTTTGGATGCGCATCCCACTGGTTATTAAATTTCTCTCTTATTTTCCAGATGGGGGAACCAAATGAAGAGCGTTATTTCTATCCTAGGTCGGGTGGCAGCAGCCGCAGCGGCTTTAGTTACCGTGGCTTCCATGCTGGGCTCTGCCCCGGCTCAAGCCCAAAGTTCCTACGATACCTTTGATTCAACAGTTGGCATTTTCAACTGTTCGGCTTCGGTGGTTCAGCTACCGGAGTCTCGCGACAGCGATCGGGCCCTGGTGCTGACCAATGGCCATTGCATTCAGCCGGTTTTGGATCGCTATCTGAACCGCGGTGAAGTGGTGACAAACCGTAGTCTGGGATTTCTAGACAAGGGCTACTTCAAGAACGTCACTTTCTACGGCGGCTCATCGCCTACCCAGCTGACCACCGGCACCCTGACCGATCTGGTCTATGCCACCATGGACAACACCGACATCGCGATTTTGCGGGTCGATAAAACCTATGGGCAGCTCAAGACAAGTGGAGTAAAGGTTCGTCCTCTCTCCTCTTCACACCCTGTTGATGGAACCTCCATCGAGATTCCCAGCACCTACTGGCAGCGTGCTTATTCTTGCAACATCGATGGTTTTGCCCACGAGCTGCAAGAGGGCCCCTGGCTGTGGCGCGATGCTATTCGCTACTCATACGGTGGATGTGAGGTTCAGGCCGGTTCCAGCGGCTCACCCATTGTTGATGTCAATACCGGAGCTGTCATCGGTATCAACAACACCGCTGTTGAAGGGGGCGCTGAGTGCGCTATGGGTAATCCCTGCGAGGTGGATCCTAATGGTAATAAAGCCACCAACCCGGGCCGTAGCTACGGTACTCAGACCTATTACATTCCAACCTGCTTCAACAATTCAACGCTGGCCATGAACAAGGCCGGTTGCGAACTTCCGCGGGGATAGGGCAAGTCTCTAGATAACTGCGGGAAGGGCGGCTGACTCCTGAGGGGGTTGGCCGCCCTTTCTTTTTGGGCGGAATAAACTTTCGGTGTAAAGTGTTTTCCTGTTATGAAGGTTTCAATTATCGGTGCTGGAAAACTCGGAACTGCTCTTGCCCGGCTGGCTGTTGCTGCCGGTCACGAGACACTTATTCACGCTCGCCCCAAGCCCATGCTAGACATTATTTTGGGCTCCCTGGTGCCCGAGGCGAAGCTGGTGTCTTTCGAAGAAGCTGCTTTAGCGGACGTTATGATTCTCGCGGTGCCCCGCACCGCCCTGGACTCTTTCGATTTCTCGCTGGTGCGGGGAATTATTATTGATGCCACTAATCCCTGGGAGGCTACCGGCACCGTGGTGGAGTCCTCTGCCCTGGCCGGACTGAGCGTGCCGGTGGTGCGCACCCTGAACCATATTGCCTACGAGGAGCTAACCTCCGACTCCCGAGTGCTCAATCCGCACGCCCTGCCCCGCGCCGTCGCTGTGGTCGAGGCGGGGGAGGGCACTGCCGCTGCCGCCGACTTTGTGGAGTCGCTGGGCTTTGATGCGGTGGTGGTGCAGGACGACGCCGCCCACCTCTTCGAGCCGGACGGCCGGTACTTCGGTGCCCCGCTCACGGCGGAAGAGTTGGCGAGCTTGTAAATTTTGCCGGCTAGGGTGCTGACTGACCGGCAACTGGCCCTTTGTAGCGCCCTCTGACCCCATTTTGGGCCACTTGCTGGTCATTACCAGCGTTGTTTCACCTGGTCCAGCGTAGTTCTAAAAAGTTCTAAGGGGTTCTAAAAATATTTTTAGAACCCCTTAGAACTTTTTAGAAGTGAGTGTGTGGCTGACCAGCAAGTGGCCCTGGGCGGTACCAGTTGGTACAACCCAGGGCCACTTGCCGGTCAATTCCTGTATTCATGAGGCAGAAGTAAAACCCTACTTCAGCCCGCCCACAATCTCATTCAGAGTTGCCGAGGGACGCATCGCTGCCGATGCCTTCTCATCGGAGGGCTTGTAGTAGCCGCCCAAATCAACCGCAGAGCCCTGGACTCCCAGTAGCTCCTGGTTAATCTTGTCCTCATTCTCAGCAAGAGCCGAAGCAATGGGGGCAAACTTAGCAGCCAGATCAGCGTTATCGGTCTGCTTGGCCAGCTCCTCAGCCCAGAACTTAGCCAGGTAGAAGTGCGAACCGCGGTTATCAATCTCGCCCACCTTACGCGAGGGAGACTTGTTCTCGTTCAGGAAGGTGCCGGTAGCGGCGTCCAGCGTATCAGCCAGAACCTGAGCCTCAGCATTGCCGTTCTTCTTAGCCAGGTGTTCAAAAGAAGCCGCCAGAGCCAGGAACTCACCCAGGGAATCCCAGCGCAGGTGGTTCTCCTCCACCAGCTGCTGAACGTGCTTGGGGGCAGAACCACCGGCACCGGTCTCAAAGAGGCCACCGCCGTTAATCAGCGGAACAATCGAGAGCATCTTTGCCGAGGTGCCCAGTTCCAGAATCGGGAACAGGTCGGTGTTGTAGTCACGCAGAACGTTACCGGTCACCGAAATGGTGTCCTCACCCTTGCGGATGCGGTCGATGGAAACCTGGGTAGCTTCCTCGGGGGAGAGGATGCGGATATCCAGACCCTCAGTATCGTGCTGGGGCAGGTACTCGTTGACCTTCTTAATCAGCGAAGCATCGTGGGCGCGGGTCTCATCCAGCCAGAAGATAGCGGGAGTCTTGGAGTCGCGGGCACGGGTAACGGCCAGCTTCACCCAGTCCTGAACCGGAATGTCCTTGGTCTGGCAGGCACGCCAGATGTCACCGGCGGAAACCTCGTGCTCAATCAGCACGGTGCCGTCAGAAGCGACAACCTGTACCTTACCGTCAGCGGCAATCTCAAAGGTCTTATCGTGGGAGCCGTACTCCTCAGCCTTCTGCGCCATCAGGCCAACGTTGGGAACGGTACCCATGGTGGTGGGGTCGAAAGCGCCGTTCTTCTTGCAGTCCTCAATCACGGTCTGGTAGACGCCAGCGTAAGAGGAATCGGGGATAACCGCCAGGGTGTCCTGCTCGGCGTCGTCCTTATTCCACATGTGGCCGGAGGTGCGGATCATGGCGGGCATCGAAGCATCCACGATCACGTCGGAGGGAACGTGCAGGTTGGTAATACCCTTGGCGGAATTCACCATAGCCAGGGCGGGACCCTCAGCCAGGCCCTTCTCGATTTCTGCGCGAACGTCGTCCTGAATATCGGCGGGCAGAGTCTCAATGCCAGAGAGAATAGCGCCCAGGCCGTTGTTGCCGTTCAGGCCGGCCTTGGTCAGCTGCTCGCCGTACTTCTCGAAGAGGGAGGAGAAGTAGGCACGCACCACGTGGCCAAAGATAATGGGGTCAGAAACCTTCATCATGGTTGCCTTCAGGTGTACGGAGAAGAGCACGCCCTCTTCCTTGGCGCGGGCAACCTGCTCGGCCAGGAACTTATCGAGAGAGGCAGCGCTCATGAAGGTGCCGTCAACAATCTCACCCTTGAGCACCGGCAGGGATTCCTTGAGAACGGTCTCGGTGCCGTCGGAAGCCACGTGCTTAATCTGCAGGGTGTCGTCTTTTTCAAGAATGACTGACTTCTCGTTGCTGCGGAAATCGTCTACACCCATGGTTGCTACGTTGGTCTTGGAGTCAGCCGACCATTCACCCATCTTGTGGGGGAACTTGCGGGCGTAGTTCTTCACCGACAGGGGAGCGCGGCGGTCGGAGTTACCCTCGCGCAACACGGGGTTCACAGCAGAACCCTTCACGCGGTCGTAGCGAGCGCGAACGTCCTTCTCCTCATCGGTTGAAGGCTCCTCGGGGTAGTCGGGAATCGCGAAGCCAGCAGCCTGTAGCTCGGCAACCGCTGCCTTGAGCTGGGTGACTGAAGCGGAAATGTTGGGCAGCTTAATGATGTTTGCCTCGGGGGTCTTGGCCAGCTCGCCCAGTTCGGCCAGAGCGTCGTCCACCTTCTGCTCGTCGGTGAGGTAGTCGGGGAACTGCGCCAGAATACGGCCAGACAGTGAGATGTCGCGGGTTTCAATATCCACACCTGCACTCTTTGCAAAAGCCTCAACGATGGGCTTGAAAGAGTAGGTTGCCAGCAACGGTGCTTCGTCGGTGTGGGTATAAATAATCTTTGCCATAAAGATTGACTCTCCCGTGTAGTTGGTTTGAACGTGTCACTTTTTACAATACCCTGACGTGCCCGCCGCCACAGAATACTAATCGTTCGATGAACCTTAACATTTAGGTATGTGACGTCTGAGCGGCTTATGTGACAGGCTGGGAGTAGGCGCTCAAGCTGAGGAGGAACAATGGAACTGCAAATGAAGCGCATCTACGACGAGGTTTCCAAGGACGACGGCACCCGGGTGCTGGTGGACCGCCTGTGGCCGCGCGGGGTGAAGAAGGACGATGCTGCGGTGGATCTCTGGGCCAAGGACCTCGCGCCCTCGCCCGAGGCTCGGAAGTTCTTTAACCACGACCCCGCTAAGTTTGAGGAGTTCCGCGGCCGCTATGAGCAGGAGCTGGACGAGCGCTCCGAGGCGCAGGAGCTGATCGACCAGCTCAAGGGTGAGAAGAAGGTAACGCTACTCTACGCCGCCAAGGATAAGGAGAACAACCACGCCGTCATTCTGTTGGAGTACCTGCAGAAGCACATCGCCGGTGCCTCGTTTGCGAAGCCGAGGTCGCTCTAGCGCCCGCTAGCGACCCTAGTAAAGTATGAGATATGACTTCTTCTGCCTCCATCATTCGTGTTTCCGCCGCCGTTTTTATCAATGAAGACCTCGAAGTTCTCACCGTGCGTAAGCGCGGTACCGAGGGCTTTATGCTACCCGGTGGCAAGCCCGAAGTCGGCGAAAGCGCCGAGCAAACCGCCCGCCGCGAGGTGCTAGAAGAAATCGGTATCAACCTGCAACCTGCCCAGCTCAAGCACCTGGGCACCTTCCGGCAGCAAGCCCTCAACGAGCCCGGCATGACGGTCGAGGCAGAGGTTTTTCTCGCCACTGTTGAGGGGATGAGCTGGCTCAAGGTGCACCCGCAGCGCGAGATTGAGCAGATTCGCTGGGTGCACCCGCGCCACGGAGTTATGGAGAACCAGGCCCCGCTCAACACCGAAGAGGTCTTTCCCGCCCTCTTGAAACTCGTGCCCGATTATTCCAGCGTGGAGTCTCTCGCGGTTTTCTGCGGCTCCCGCACCGGGGAGAACCCCGCCTATGCGCAGGCTGCCCGGGAGCTTGGCCAGCGGCTTGGCCAGGAGGGAATCGCCCTGGTCTACGGCGGAGGTCGTGCCGGGCTGATGGGCGAGGTTTCCGACGCCGCCGTGGCGGCCGGTGCTGAAACCTACGGCGTTATTCCGGCCTTCTTGCAGAACGCTGAGTCTGCTCATCACCAGCTCACCCACCTCGAAATCGTTGATACCATGCACGAGCGCAAGGCCCGCATGGCGCAGCTGGCCGATGCCTTTGTGGCCCTGCCCGGCGGCCCCGGCACCCTGGAAGAATTTTTTGAAATCTGGACCTGGCGCTACCTGGGCCAGCACAACAAGCCCGTTTTTCTGCTCAATATCAATAGTTTCTGGGATAACCTGCTCATCATGATGGAGGGCCTCAAACACGAGGGCTTCGCCGCGGAGGCCTACTTTGAGGGCCTCACCGTGGTCGATACGGTAGACCAGCTCCTGCAGGAAATCACGGGCAAATAAAACCAGCGCCGAAACAGACCAATTTCTTTACCTGGAACTTTCATCGCTGAGTCTGCTAGCGAAGTGCCCTGCTGCTGGGTACTCTGGGTGCATGTCATCAACCTATCTTGAATCACTGATTTCGTCTCCTCGCATCACTCAGCTCACCGCCAACCGCGCTGGTGACGCCCTGGTCTCGGTCAACTCCCTCAACCGGAAGGGCTCTGCCTACCGCTCCCAGCTGCACGCGGTGGGCGAGGCAGGCCATGACTTTTCCACTTTTCCTCTGACCGCTCCCGACTCCAACGCCAAGCTGCTGGCGCTGGGTGAGGACGGTTCCGTTTTCATCACCCTGGATCAGAAGGTGGACGGCGCCGAGTCCGACTCGCTCACGGGCGTCTACCGCCTGCCGCGGCGAGGAGAGGCCCAGCTGGAATTTAGCTTCCCGGGAACCATCAGCAAGCTGGAAGTGCGCGGGGTAGGAGAGGGCCAGACCCTGATTTTCTCAGCCGCCGCCCTTGCCTCTACCGAAGCCGAGGCACAGGAGATTCTGGACGAACGCGAAAAGACCGGCGTGAGCGCTGTGCTCTACGAGGACTTTCCCACCCGCTACTGGGACCGTGACCTTGGAATCGGACAAGAAACCCTCTACCTCAAGGAGCGCGGTAAAGACCCGGTTCGGATTGAGACCCCCGAGGGTATTCTCACCGGCTTCACCGCAGACCCCACCGGCCGCCGCGCCCTGGTGAATATTCGCAAGAACCTGCGCGGGGTGCACGAGCGAACCAGCGTTTACCTGCTGGATCTCTTCGGCAAAGAAGAAACCCGCCCGGTCGCTACCGCAGACGAGCGGGTGAGCTGGACGGCGTCGTCCTTCAACCCCTCGGCAACCCTGGCGATGCTGGAGAAAGTGCACACCTGGCTGCCCGACCAGGCCCTCAAAGTTGAGGCGGCGGTCTATAACTTTGAGACCGGAGAAATTACGGTTCAGTGTCGGGACCTTGACCGCTGGCCCGCCCAGACCGTCTGGATTGATGACGCGAACTTTGCTTTCGTCGCGGATAACCTGGGTGCTTCGGCGATTTTCCGTGCCGAGGTAGACGGTGAGGTAATCCAGCTGACCGATGATGCCAACCACTATTCCCAGCTGGCCTATACCTCCGGCACCCTGCTGGCGCTGTGCGATAACCACCGGCAGGCGCCGTATCCGGTGCGTATTTACGAGGACGTTACCGCCGGGGTGGGCACCGTGAAAAAGATTGACTCTCCCATCGAGGAGCTCCAAGCACCGGGCCGCCTCGAGAAGCTGACCACCACCGCTGAAGACGGCACCGAGATTACCTCTTGGCTCGCACTGCCGGAGAGCGGGGAAGGTCCCTTCCCGCTGGTGGTTTTCGCCCACGGCGGCCCCTGGGGCTCCTGGAATTCCTGGACCTTTCGCTGGAACCCCTGGGTACTCACCGAAGCTGGTTATGCCGTGCTCATGCCCGACCCCGGTATCTCCACCGGCTACGGCCAGGCCATGATCGAGCGCGGCGGTCAGTCGGTGGGTAAGGAGCCCTACGAAGACATCATGGCTGTCGTTGAGGACGTCGCCGCGAGGGCGGACATTGACGGCGAGCGGGCAGCCTTCATGGGCGGCTCCTACGGTGGCTATATGACCAACTGGGTAGCGGGAAAAACCGGCGATCGGTTTAGGTGCTTCGTTAGCCACGCCTCCATCTGGAACCAGGAACACATGTACTTCACCACCGATAACGGCATGTGGCACGAGTGGATGTGGGAGGGCGAAGACAACGTGAGAAACACCTATTCACCGCACCAGTTCGCCAGCCAGATTAAGGCTCCCATGCTGGTCATCCACGGTGATAAGGACTACCGCGTGCCCATCTCCCAGGCCCACATGCTCTGGTTCGATCTCAAGCGCAACTCGCCCGAGCTAGACCACCGCTACCTCTACTTTCCCGACGAGGGCCACTGGATTCTCAAGCCGGGCAACTCAAAGATCTGGTACGAAACCGTGCTGGCCTTCCTCAACGAGCATGTGCTGGGTGAGGAGTCTGGGCGGCCCCGGCTCCTGGGCTAAGCCGCCCTGCGCAGATTCAGGTAGCGGCGCAGCAGCGAGAAAGTAGGGCCGATGTGCACTAGCAACCAGCCCGGTGCCACGTAGGCCATGAGCATGTAGAGCACCCGGAAGAGGGAGCTCACCGAGTCTCCGCCGGTTTCTACCACATTGCCCATCCACAGGGTGAGGGCAAAGCAGAAGATGGTGGAGCCCAGCGACCAGGCCATGCCCCAGAGGAACTCGCTGGCGCTGGCGGTTCCCTTGCTCAGCCAGTACTGGGAGTAGAAGCGTTTGAAGGCCAGGGGGAAAGAACAGTTGGGTACCGCCACCGCTGCCTTGCGCTCTTCAGCGAGAATCTCCTCTTCGTCATCGAAGCCGCCGACGCTGAGAGCGTCGGGGTCATCTTCGGTGGGGGCGTGAAAATCGTAGGTGCGTTGCCGGGGTGATTCCTGGGAGCGGTCAAAGTCAGCTGAGGCCATGGCTCAACTCTACAGAAAGTCGGGTATGAATGCAGAACGCCGCCCCACCGTGAAATTGGTGGGGCGGCGAGCCTGAGACTCTGAAAAGAACCTACCCGGCTTACTTGTTGCGGTGCTTCAGGTAGAAGTCAATCAGGCCGCGGGTTGAGGAATCCTGCTGGCCTAGAACGTCACGGTCACCGGCAACAGCGGGTGCCAGAGCCAGGGCGAGCTGCTTGCCCAGCTCAACTCCCCACTGGTCAAAGGAGTCAATGCCCCAGACAACACCCTGAACGAAGGTGATGTGCTCGTAGAGCGCAATGAGCTGGCCCAGCACAGCCGGGGTTAGCTTCTCGGCCATGATGGAGGTGGTGGGACGGTTACCGGTGAAGACCCGGGCGGGAACAATCGACTCGTCGGTGCCCTCAGCGCGAACCTCATCGGCGGTCTTGCCGAAGGCCAGCGCCTTGGTCTGGGCGAAGAAGTTAGCGAGGAAGAGCTCGTGAACGTCCTGCTCGCCGTCCTTGGTTGCGTGAACCGGGTTGGCAAAGGCGATGAAGTCGGCGGGAATAATGCGGGTGCCCTGGTGAATCAGCTGGTAGAAGGCGTGCTGGCCGTTGGTGCCGGGCTCGCCCCAGAATACTTCACCGGTGTTGTAGATCACTGGCTTGCCCTCGGCAGTAACGCCCTTGCCGTTGGACTCCATGGTCAGCTGCTGTAGGTAGGCGGGGAAGCGGTGCAGGTACTGGTCGTAGGGGAGCACTGCGTGGGTGTGGGCACCGAGGAAGTTCACGTTCCAGATGTTCAGCAGGCCCATCAAGGCGGGCACGTTTTCTGCCAGGGGAGCGGTGCGGAAGTGCTCGTCCATCGCGTGGAAGCCGCCCAGGAACTCTTCAAAGGTGTCGGGGCCGAGCACGATAGCTAACACGGTGCCAATGGCCGAGTCTACGGAGTAGCGGCCGCCCACCCAGTTCCAGAAGCCGAAGGCGTTTTCGGGGTCGATTCCGAAAGCCTCAACCTTATCCAGGGCGGTGGAGACAGCAATGAAGTGGGAGGCAACTGCCTCAGCGTCTTCCTTACCCTCCAGCGCGCCGTCCTTGCGCAGGGAATCCAGCAGCCAATCGCGGCAGACGCGGGCGTTGGTGAGGGTCTCCAGGGTGCCAAAGGTCTTGGAGGCAACGATGAAGAGGGTGGTTTCGGGGTCGAGATTCTTGACGGTCTCTGCTGCATCGGCGGGGTCGATGTTGGAGATGAAGCGGGCTTCCAGGCCCTCCTGGGCGTAGGGCTTGAGAGCCTCGTAGACCATTACGGGGCCCAGGTCTGAACCGCCGATACCGATGTTAACCACGGTCTCGATCTTCTTGCCGGTCACGCCGGTCCACTCACCGGAGCGCACGCGGTCGGCAAAGTCGTAAATCTTCGCCAGCACCTCGTGCACGTCGTCGTCCACGTCCTGACCGTCTACCTCTAGCGCGGGGGAGTAGCCCTTGGGGCGGCGCAGGGCGGTGTGCAGGACGGCGCGGTCTTCGGTTACGTTGATGTGCTCACCGGAGAACATGGCGGCGCGGCGATCTTCCAGCTTGACCTCGGCGGCCAGATTTTTCAGGGAGTCGAGCACCGAGTCAGTGATGAGGTTCTTGGAGAGGTCTACGTGCAGATCCGCTGCGGTGAAGCTGAGCTTCTCGGCGCGCTTCTCGTCTGCTTCAAACCAGCCGCGGAGGTCGGGGGTAAGGTTGTTATTGAGCTGGGTTAGTTCGGCCCAGGCTTCGGTGGTGGTGGGGTCAACAATGTTTTCAGTCATACTTCTATTCTCGCCCTGATTGTCGCTTTATGACCAGTAAAGAACCCTGCTTTACGCCCTAAGTGATTACTTGCACACAGGGTCTTTGAAACACTATCTATCCCTACTATAAAGGGGATGTAAGGTTATTGTATTAGTCTTTGCACCACGTATAGATGTGGATTTTGTGAACCTTCTGTTGATAAGCCATCTTCAATTCGTTACGGTTGGTTTGTTAGGAGACCGCTGTGTCTAAGCGGTAAAGATGCTCACACGCATTCTCTCGAGAAATAAGAATCTAGAACATTTAGGTACTTTATATGGCAACTTCGCAAGCAGCTCCGCCTGAGGACGCCCCCGACCTTCGTAAAGGTGATGTTTCAACAGAGACAAAAGTGAATATGCGTATGGGCAAACTTTCGCCCCGCGTATTTTGGCCTGCGGCTATTATCATGGCGATTTTTATCGCCCTGACCCTGATTTTCCCTAATCAGTCCAAGGCAATTATTGATGCCCTGCAGGCAGACGTTATTAAATACTTCGGCTGGTACTACGTAGCCCTGGTCGGCGCACTGGTGATTTTCGCTCTCTACGTGGGTTTCTCCCGCATGGGCGATATTAAGATCGGTGATGACGACGACGAGCCCCAGTACTCATTCATGACCTGGTTCGCCTTCCTCTTTGCGGCGGGTATGGGTATTGGTCTGGTGTTCTACGGTGCAACCGAGCCCCTGACCCACTTTGCAAGCCCCCGCCCCGGCGTTGAAACCGGCACCACCGAGCGCATTGCTCAGGCGGCTATGAGCCAGTCCTTCCTGCACTGGGGCTTCCACCCCTGGGCAATTTACGTGATTGTTGGTCTGGCGATTGCCTACGCCACCCACCGTCTGAAGCTGCCCCTGTCGATTCGCTACTCCCTCAAGCCTTTCCTGGGCGATCGGGTGAAGGGCGCCTGGGGCGACGTCATTGACATTATCGCCCTGGTGGGCACCCTCTTTGGTGTGATTACCTCGCTGGGCCTGGGTGCTATGCAGATTGCCGCCGGTATGGGTTACATCAACATTCCCGCTGACGGCATGGGCTGGCTGATCGGTATCATCATTGTTCTTCTGGGCGTTACCATGGTTTCCGTGGTTACCGGCCTGGAAAAGGGCATGAAGATTCTCTCGAACGGTAACCTGATTCTTGCGGCTATCGTCTGCCTCTTTGTGCTCTTCGCTGGCCCCACTCTCTTTATCTTCCGCGAGTTCATCTCCTCCATTGGTGCCTACCTGCAGAACATCGTTTCCATGACCTTCGAGACCCTGGCTCTCTACGGTGATGAAGGCGAGAAGTTCCAGTCAGCATGGACCACCTTCTACTGGGGCTGGTGGATTTCCTGGTCGCCCTTCGTCGGCATGTTCATCGCCCGCGTTTCCCGCGGCCGTACCGTGCGTGAATTCGTCACCGGCGTGCTGCTGGTTCCCGCGTTGACCTCCTTCTTCTGGTTCTCTGTGCTGGGCGGCACCGCTCTGCACCAGCAGATTTTCGAGGGCCTGGGTCTGGTGGGTGAAGACGGCACCGTCTCCGCTGAATCAGCCCTCTTCGAGATGTTCGGCAACCTGCCCGGTGGCTTTGCCCTGTCGGTGGGCGCGGTTCTGCTGATTACCATCTTCTTCGTAACCTCGGCTGACTCCGGCGCCCTGGTGCTGGGTATGCTCTCCACCAACGGTTCACCCGAGCCCAAGACCTGGATTCGCGTGTTCTGGGTAATCGTGGCTGGCGTTACCGCTATCTCCCTGATGCTGCTCGGCGGCGACCAGGCACTGAGCTCCATTCAGACCATCGCTATTCTGACCGCGATTCCCTTCTCGCTGGTTATTATTCTCATGTGTATCTCCATCTATAAGGCTCTCAGCTACGAGCACCGGCTCTTTGTGCGCGCCCAGCGCCGCAATGCCCGTGAGGAGATTGCTGAAGAACTCCACGACCAGCTGGGCGAACGGGTCAACAAGATAGTGAACAAGCGTGTGAACGCTCGTGTTGAGGCCGCAGTTGATCAGGCGGTTGAAGAGGCCCTGGAAGAAGCTGTTGAGGCCCGCGTTGAGGAGGCTGTTGCTTCTTCGATGGACGACGTCAACATGCAGCTCGAAGCCAACACCGCGGCAATCGCTCAGATTCAGGCAGACACCTCATCCCAGCGGACTCTCACCGCTGAAGAGGTTGAGGCAGACCGCCTCAGCAAGCAGAACTCTGCTGAAACTCCGAGCTCCCCGGCGACTACCACCGCACCCAAGAAGCGCGGCGATATTCCCTGGAAGTTCCGCAAGAAGTAGGTAAAACCTCCTTCACCCTGCCCCGGCACTAGCTAACCGCGAGGCAGAAACCGCCACCGCGCCGTCCTGCACAAACAGTAGGGCGGCGCGGTAGCGCATTAAAGACAGAAAAACCTAAAGTGTACGGAATCACGCCCAAGATTTAGGTTTCTTTCATCACCACTTCACCGCCAACCCTTGACCCAGTGGGTAAACTAAGCCAAGGCCCTACTCTCGCCCGCCTCGCTCTGGCGCGGAATCGATGGAGAGAATCGGGCAGATTTCTATTCCCTAGATTTAAGCGAGATCTATACGCATGTCAGAAAACACCGCTTCACGTAGCGACCTGCGCAACGTGGCTATCGTGGCTCACGTTGACCACGGTAAGACCACCATTGTTGATGCAATGCTCAAGCAGACTCACGCGTTCTCCGCACACGCTGACGTTGAAGACCGAGTCATGGACTCCGGTGACCTTGAAAAGGAAAAGGGCATCACCATTCTGGCCAAGAACACCACCGTGTTCTACTCCGGCCCCTCAGCCCAGGGCGAGACCGTGACCATTAACGTGATCGACACCCCCGGCCACGCGGACTTCGGCGGTGAGGTGGAGCGCGGTCTGTCGATGGTGGACGGCGTGGTGCTGCTGGTAGACGCCTCTGAGGGTCCCCTGCCCCAGACCCGCTTTGTGCTGCGC
Source organism: Rothia aerolata (assembly GCF_014635585.1). Lineage (GTDB taxonomy): Bacteria > Actinomycetota > Actinomycetes > Actinomycetales > Micrococcaceae > Rothia > Rothia aerolata. Next base: position 870,242 of record NZ_BMDC01000001.1, on the reverse strand, counting down.
AAGGCGCTCGCTGCTAAGCTTCCCGTGATTCTCGTGGTTAATAAGGTTGACCGCCCCGACGCTCGGATTGACGAGGTTGTCTCCGAGTCGATGGACCTGCTGCTGGGCCTGGCGGGCGATTTGGCCGATGAGGTTCCCGACCTCGATGTGGATGCCCTGCTGGACGTTCCGGTGGTCTACGCTTCCGGTAAGGCCGGTGCAGCATCGCTGAACCAGCCCGCTGACGGCGCCCTGCCCGATAACGAGGATCTCGAGCCCCTCTTCCAGACCATTCTTGAGCACGTTCCTGCCCCCACCTACGATCCCGAAGAGGTGCTGCAGGCTCACGTGACCAACCTTGACTCGTCCCCCTTCCTGGGCCGCCTTGCGCTGCTGCGTATCTTCAACGGCACCCTCAAGAAGGGCCAGACCGTTGCCTGGGCCCGCCACGACGGCACTATCAAGTCGGTGCGTATCTCGGAGCTGCTGGCAACCAAGGCGCTGGACCGCGTTCCCGCTGAATCCGCTGGCCCCGGCGAAATTGTGGCGGTTGCCGGTATTGAGGACATCACCATTGGTGAAACCCTCACCGACCTGGAGAACCCCAAGCCCCTGCCCCTGATTAAGGTGGATGACCCGGCTATCTCCATGACCATCGGTATCAACACCTCGCCCCTGGCTGGTAAGGTCAAGGGCGCTAAGGTTACCGCCCGCCAGGTGAAAGACCGCCTGGACAAGGAACTGATTGGTAACGTGTCGCTGCGCGTTCTTCCCACCGAGCGCCCCGATGCCTGGGAAGTTCAGGGCCGTGGCGAGCTGGCGCTGGCAATTCTGGTGGAGCAGATGCGCCGTGAGGGCTTCGAGCTGACCGTGGGCAAGCCCCAGGTGGTTACCAAGACCATTGACGGCAAGGTTCACGAGCCCATGGAGCACATGATTATCGACGTGCCCGAGGAATTCCTGGGTGCTGTGACCCAGCTGATGGCAGCCCGCAAGGGCCGCATGGAAAACATGTCGAACAACGGCACCGGCTGGGTTCGCATGGAATTCACCGTTCCTGCCCGCGGCCTGATTGGCTTCCGTACTCAGTTCCTCACCGAGACTCGCGGTGCGGGTATCTCATCCTCCTACGCCACCGGCTACGAGCCCTGGGTAGGCGACATCGAGTACCGCTCCAACGGTTCCATGATCTCTGACCGCGCCGGCGTGGTGACCCCCTACGCAATCATCGGTCTGCAGGAGCGCGGCACCATCTTCGTAGAGCCCACCTCCGAGGTCTACGAGGGCATGATTATCGGTGAGAACTCCCGTTCTGACGACATGGAAGTCAACATCACCCGCGAGAAGAAGCTGACCAACATGCGCTCTTCAACCGCCGATAACTTCGAGAATATGACCCCGCCCAAGAAGCTCACCCTTGAGGAATCCCTGGAATGGGCCCGCGAGGACGAGTGTGTTGAGGTTACCCCCGAAGCGATCCGCATCCGCAAGGTAATTCTCGACTCCAACGAGCGAGTTCGCGAGTACCGCCGCCGTCAGCGGGCATAAGCCACCGGCGTGTGGCTGACTCTCAGCCACAGCCTGTACACTCAAAGGGCACACCCGCACCGGGTGTGCCCTTTGGTTTATTACCTCAGAGATTTGGAGAATTTCCAGACCATGGCTGAAGAGTCTTCGCCTCACTACCCTGAGCAGGGTGCCTATGTGTCCGCGAACGCGGTAACCTCACTGCTACCAGACGGCCTTGCTGCCCCCGATGCCCGGCTCCTGTTCGTTCACGCCCACCCGGACGACGAATCGACGGTCACCGGCGCCACCATGGGCTTCTACGCTGAAATGGGTGCCACCGTAGATTTGCTTACGCTGACCCGCGGTGAGATGGGCGAGGTAATTCCCCAGGACCTTCGCTGGATGGAGGCCCACAACGGCACCCGCGCTGACTTCGGGGAAGCCCTGGGCGACTACCGCGCCGGCGAGCTCTCCGCCGCCTGCGACCGGCTGGGCGTGGCCACCCACCTTTTCCTGGGGCAGGGCGCTACCGCCGTGGACGGCGCCCCGCAACTCTACCGCGACTCGGGAATGATCTGGGGGCAGGACGGGCGAGCCGCGGCTAATCCTCATGCCTCGGCCGACTGCCTCACGGCTGGGCACCTTGATGACCAAGCCCGGGCCATCGCTGCTCTGATTGAACAGACCCGCCCCAGCGTCGTCGTCACCTATGACAACGGCGGCGGCTACGGCCACCCCGACCACGTGCGCGCCCACCAGGCAACCGTCGCAGCGGTCGAACTGCTCATCGGCTCAGACGCCGCGCCCGAGCTGGTTTGGGGCCTCGAAGGCGAAATCGACCCGCTGGATGAGCGACCCCAGGCGGTTATTGACGGCTCCTTGGCCAAAAAGCGGGAGGCCATGGCAGCCCACCGCACCCAGGTGATGATCGTTGACGACTTCACCTACCAATTCTCCAACCGGGTCTCCCAAAAAATCTCTGCCCGGGAAACCTACCGCCTGCTCTGGGAAAAGGGGGAGTAGCCGATGAACCACGAGGTAGAAGAAGCACCCTCCACCGCCAACTCGGTGATTACTGCAATCTGCATCGGTCTAATCGTTGGCTTCACCGGAACCATGTACCACGCCTACATCTGGTACATTTCAGACGGAATCTACCTGCCCTGGGGCGCCCTGCTGGCCATTCTGCTCACCTTCCTCGGCGCCAGCTGGGTCTCCCTGCGCGCCACCAAAACTTGGGCGGGAAGCCTGGCAGGCGCTGTGGCTTTTCTGTTGGTTCTCACCTTCGGCTTCGCCAAAACCGGATCGGTTCTGGTACTGGCAAACCCCGTGATTCCGGTGGGCGTAGCGGGCACCCTCTGGCTGTTGGGCACCCTCTTTGCCACGGTGGTCTCTAACGTGGTGGTCAAGAAATACCAACTGCGCCAGCGAATCAAAAAGTAACAAATTACTTTCCGTCAAGAATAATTACGACACATTTTTATGCCCTGTCAACTACGCCACTAAAGTCTTCTCAACGGCATAAACAGGGCTAGTATGGTGAAAGACTTCAAACCCAGCACGTGTCACACAGTGTTGAAATGATCTTCCAAGAAAGGCCCACTGCATGACTTACGTTATTGCTCAGCCTTGCGTAGATGTTAAAGATCGCGCATGCGTAGACGAATGCCCCGTTGACTGCATCTACGAGGGCGAACGCTCCCTCTACATCCACCCCGACGAGTGCGTGGACTGCGGCGCCTGCGAGCCCGTCTGCCCCGTTGAAGCCATCTACTACGAAGACGACGTTCCCGAGGAATGGGAAGACTACACCCAGGCCAACGTTGACTTCTTCGACGACCTGGGCTCACCCGGTGGAGCAACCCGTCTGGGCAACATCGGCAAGGACGTGCCCTGGATTGCGGCGCTGCCCCCGCAGAACCAGGAATCCTAGATTTTATGGGGATTTAGCTTCATCAGCACGTTGCCCAGCCAACCTCCCTTAAACGCACGCTTCGCGATTCTGCTCACTCTTGAGTGCTCGCTAGCTCGCACTCGTGTCGCTTCATCCCGATGCCAGTTGGCTGGGACAACGTACTGCTGAAGTGAAGCTCCTCCTTAAGTGCTCGCTACCTTTCTCGGGTGGTGAGCATTTTTGTCTTAAAGGCAGGGCTTGTGAGGGTATAAGACAGAAAGTGGGTCCCGCTCCGGGCGTCTCACCCGAGAAAGTGGCAGGAAAGCGTGGCTTCTAGCATGCTGGGTGTTTATCGAGAATGGGCCAGTGTACTGAAGCGCGACTCAATGAAACAGGACCATCTGCACGGGCTGCTATGATCGCCGAGTGGCCATTTTTATACCGTTTTTCGCAGGTTTTCGGTATAAAAGTGGCCTCTCGAGGAAGCTCGATAGGTAAAGTACACGTTTCTTCTTGCCGGGCTGACATAGGTACACCTGTATTCCCTGGGTACACATCTAGATGTGTACCCAGGGAATACAGGTGTACTTTTGGCTTCTTAACGGGAATTTGCTTGTACCTTAGGTGTCCCTACAGGAATCTAGATGTACCGGGAGTTTGTTTCCGCAGGTAATCCAGAAATGCTCCATATCGCTGGTGCTGGATTTTGGGGTAGTGGTGGGTTGAGGTTAGCTTGTGGGGCCGGTTGCCTTGTCTTTGCTGGAGAGTGGGGATGTTTTGGACACAGATTTGTCCTATAGCCCGCCTGTGAGCCCCGTGTCATAGAATGGGGGAGCAAAAGGTTTATTTCCTCGGCTCTGCGGTCGAGCGGTCGTCCGCAGTCCCTCTCGCGGGCTCGCTTCGCTCGTACCGCGATTCACGCCAGCCCCGATGCCAGCGGACGACCCGCTCAACCGCCTCGCCCGCGGCTACGATAAGCCTTTCAGACGATGCAGATTCCCAACCAAAGGATTCACCGTGGCGAAATTCGGCCTTGACCTACCCGACTACCCCTGGAACCAGATGGCCCCCTACCAGAAGCAGGCCGAGCAACATCCCGGTGGCCTGGTGAACCTCTCGATTGGCACCCCGGTTGACCCCACTCCGGCGGTAATCCGCGAAGCTCTCAACCGCGCGTCTGATGCCCACGGTTACCCCACCACACACGGCACTCTTGAGGTGCGCCAGGCCATCGTTGACTGGTTTGACCGCCGCCGCGGCGTCCCTGGCCTCACCGTGGAGCAGGTCATGCCCACCGTCGGCTCTAAGGAACTCGTGGCGTGGCTACCCTTCCTGCTGGGGCTGGGCGCCGGGGACGTCGTCGTCCGCCCAAAGATCGCCTACCCCACCTACGACATCGGCGCCCAGCTGGCCGGCGCCGAGCACGTCGCCGCCGATTCCCTCGACGAACTCGACGCTGACACCCGCTCCCGCGTGAAGCTGGTCTGGGTGAATTCTCCCGCCAACCCCACCGGCATTGTGCGTGACGTTGCGGAACTAAAGAAGATGGTGGACGACGCCCGCGCCCTGGGTGCCGCGGTCGCCTCCGACGAGTGCTACGCCGAGCTGGGCTGGGGGAGCTGGGACGTACAGCGCGGTGGGCAGGCTGTGCCCTCTCTGCTGGATCCGCGGGTCTCCGGCGGATCACAGGAGCTCCTCTTTGCCACCTACTCGCTGTCTAAGCAGTCTAACCTGGCAGGCTACCGCGCAGCCTTCCTCGCAGGCGATCCCGAGATCATGCCCAACATCATCAACTCCCGCAAGCACGCTGGCATGATTGTTCCTGCCCCCGTGCAGGCCGCTATGGCTGCCGCCCTGGCCGACGACGCACACGTGGAAGAACAGAAGAACCTCTACCGTGCCCGCCGCGAGCTACTCTTGCCCGCCCTGGAAAAGTTCGGCCTGACCGTCGAGTACTCAGAAGCGGGCCTTTACCTCTGGGCCAGCGCGGGGGAGGACACCTGGACCACCATCGGCCGCTTCGCCGAGCGCGGCATTCTCATTGGCCCCGGCACCATCTACGGCGAGGCTGGCAACGGCTACGTGAGGGTGGCTCTGACCGGCTCTGACGCTGATATTTCGGCTGCGGCTGAGCGACTTTCTTCATAAAAGTCAATTCGTAGCGAAATAATTAGTTCACGTTTCAAGAGAAATGTGACCCGGCGCATTGAGAACGGTAAGGTGGGTTTGAAGGTAATTGGTAACCTGCACCACGCGCGTTCAAAGAAGACGCTCTCTAACCGGTCATCACCGATAACAGTGGTTAAGCCTGGGAACCAACTCCATATACACGGAGGAATTAATGTCTGAAAACAAGGATGCTGTACTCTCAGCTGGCGATATCGAGCTCGACCTCAAGCGCGTAGAAGCTGTAGACGGCAACAGCGGTTTCTCAACCGCAGGTATGCTCAAGGAAACCGGTCATGTAGCCTATGACCCCGGCTTCATGAACACCGCTAACGCAAAGTCTGCCATCACTTTTATTGACGGTAACGAGGGTATTCTGCGTTACCGCGGCTACCCCATTGAAGAGCTAGCCGAGAAGTCCAACTTCGTTGAGGTTGCTTACCTGCTCATCTACGGCGAACTGCCCACCCCCGAGCAGTACGAAGAATTTGAGACCATGATTCGCCGCCACACCATGGTGCACGAAGATTTCAAGACCTTCTTCTCGGGCTTCCCTCGCGGTGCCCACCCCATGGCGGTTCTTGCGGCATCTGTCTCGGCCATGTCCACTTTCTACAGCGACTCGCTCGACCCCTTTGATGCGCACCAGGTTGAGGTTTCTACCTTCCGCCTGCTCTCCAAGGTTCCTACCCTGGCAGCCTACGCTTTCAAGAAGGACAAGGGCGAGCCCCTGATCTACCCCAAGAACGATCTCAACTACGCAGAGAACTTCCTGCGCATGTGCTTCGGCTTCCCCACCGAAGACTACGAGGTTGATCCGGTCATGGCTAAGGCACTGGATACCCTGCTCCTGCTACACGCTGATCACGAGCAGAACTGCTCGGCTTCGACTGTTCGCCTGGTGGGTTCGGCCCACGCCAACATGTTCACCTCCGTCTCCGGCGGTATCAACGCTCTCTACGGTCCCCTGCACGGCGGCGCTAACGAGGCTGTTCTGAACATGCTCCGCAAGATTAAGGCCGAGGGCATCTCGCCCGAGGACTTCATGGAGAAGGTCAAGAACAAGGAAGACAGCGTGCGCCTGATGGGCTTCGGCCACCGCGTCTACAAGAACTACGACCCCCGCGCCCGCATTATCAAGAAGACCGCGGACGAGGTTCTGGGCAAGATGGGCGGCGACAACGAGCTGCTCGAAATTGCTCAGCGCCTGGAAGAGAAGGCTCTGGCAGACGACTACTTCATCGAGCGCAAGCTCTACCCCAATGTGGACTTCTACACCGGTCTGATCTACACCGCGATGGGCTTCCCCGAGAAGATGTTCACCGTGCTCTTTGCTCTGGGCCGTATGCCCGGCTGGATTGCCCAGTGGCGCGAGATGATTCAGGATCCCGAAACCAAGATTGGCCGCCCCCGCCAGATCTACATTGGCGAGCCGGAGCGCCACTACCCCTCCAAGTAAACGCATAAGAAAAGCGGGGCCGCTGCATTGAGCAGCGGCCCCGCTTTGAAGTTTAAGCGTAGATGACGGAAGGACGGTTTGAGGGGCCAGACAACCTCCCCTAAACGCCAGCCCCGATGCCAGTTGCCTGGCCCCTCAAACCGTCATCGCGACGTCGGGAGCAAACTAGCCCTCGTAGCCGTTAGGGTTGTTCTTCTGCCAGTTCCAGTGGTCAGCCACCATGGTGTCAATGTCGCGCTGAGCAGACCAGCCCAAATCTGCCAGGGCTGAGGAGGGGTCGGCGTAGGAAACAGCGACGTCGCCGGGGCGGCGGTCTACGATCTTGTAGGGAAGCTCCTTACCGCAGGCCTTCTCGAAAGCGTGCAGAACTTCCAGCACGGAGTAGCCGTTGCCGGTGCCCAGGTTCCAGGTGCGCAGGCCCCCGTTCTTGGCCACGAAGTCCAGCGCCTTCAGGTGGCCGTCTGCCAGGTCTACCACGTGGATGTAGTCGCGTACGCCGGTGCCGTCTACGGTGGGGTAGTCGTTGCCAAAGACATTGAGGTACTCGCGGCGGCCCACCGCTACCTGGGCAATGAAGGGCACCAGGTTGTTGGGAATGCCCGAGGGATCCTCACCAATGCGACCGGACTCGTGGGCGCCCACGGGGTTGAAGTAGCGCAACAGGGCGATGTTCCAGGAGCTGTCAGAAGCCGCCAGGTCAACGAGCATATCTTCAATGTGCTCCTTGGTGCGGCCGTAGCAGGACTGGGCATCCATGTTGATTTTCTCGGTTAGCGGCATTTCCTCGGGCTCACCGTAGACGGTTGCCGAGGAAGAGAAGACGATGGTCTTGCAATCGACCGCTTCCATCGCATCGAGCAGGTTCAGGGTGCCCGCCACATTGGTCTTGTAGTACCACAGGGGCTTCTCGGCAGATTCGCCCACGGCTTTGAGACCGGCAAAGTGAATCACGGCTTCGGGACGGGTCTGTTCAAAAAGCTCCTTCATGCCGGGAGCATCGAGCAGGTCAACCTTGTGGAATTCCGCCTTTTTACCGGCGAGTTCCGCCACGCGGTTCAGTGATTCTTCTGAGGAGTTAGAGAGGTTGTCCATCACCACAACCTCGTGCCCTGCCTTAAGCAGCTCCAAAACGGTGTGGGAGCCAATGTAACCGGCACCGCCGGTAACCATAATCTTCATATGTTTATCCCCTAAGAGTGATTAGTTAGCGTGTAGAGCGTCGTTGAGCTCTACGGTCTGGCCTTCGCGAGGCAGAACTTCGATAGCACCGGAAACAGAGTTGCGGCGGAAGAGCAGGTTGGAAACGCCCGAGAGCTCGGCGGCCTTGACCACCTGGGGCTCAGCACCGGGGTTGAGCACGGTTACGCGGGAGCCGGCGGTCACGTAGAGACCGGCCTCCACCACGACGTCGTCCCCGATAGCAATACCGATACCGGCCTCAGCGCCCAGCAGGGAGCGCTCACCCACAGAAACGCGCTGGGTGCCGCCGCCGGAGAGGGTGCCCATGGTGGAGGCGCCGCCGCCGATGTCGGAGCCATCGCCCACAATCACACCCTGAGAAATACGGCCCTCGACCATAGAGGTACCCAGGGTACCGGCGTTGAAGTTGACAAAACCCTCGTGCATTACAGTGGTGCCGGAAGCTAGATGGGCACCGAGACGCACGCGGTCGGCGTCACCAATACGAACACCGGCGGGAATCACGTAGTCAATCAGGCGGGGGAACTTATCAACGTGGCTCACGCTCACGTGGCCGCGCTGGCGCAGGGAAATCAGCACGGTATTGGCTTCTGCTGCCAGCACCGGGCCGTAGTTGGTCCAGGCAACGTTGGCCAGCTTGCCAAAGAGGCCGTCGAGATTAATGGAGTTGGGTTCGACCAGGCAGTGGGAGAGCAGGTGCAGGCGCAGGTAGGCATCGGAGGCGTCTGCAGGAGCGGCATCGAGGTCAATAGAGACCTCAACAATTTCGGTGCGAACGTTGCGGTCTTCCTCAGTCTTGACCAGGGGCTCTAACCGGGCGCGAACGTCGGTGGCCTTGGTGCCAAGGGCGGGGGAGGGGTACCAGGTATCAAGCACGGTTCCTGCGTGCTCACCGGAATTGACGATGGTAGCCAGGCCAATGCCGGCTGCGTGGCGGGTCTTGTTTTCAGTCATGGTTTCCAGTTTAGTTTGCTGACAGTGAGCCCGCACGGTCATGACGGTATTTTGAGACGGGCATATTGGGTGACAAGCTCAGACGGTAAAGTGGTGGGCATGACAGAGAGATACACCGCTGCTGATTTTTCATCCTTTGGCCCGGATTCTTTGGACTTAACCAAGGACGTTGCCGACCTCACCGCCGACCTGCTCGATATTTATTCGGTCTCTGGCGAAGAAAAAAGGATTGCCGACCTGGTTGAAGCCGCCCTTTCTTCCCTGGGCCACCTGGAGATCACCCGAGACGGTGATTCGATCATCGCCCGCACCAACTGGGGTAAGCCCCAGCGGGTGGTGCTGGCTGGTCACCTGGATACGGTTCCGCTACCGGCGGTGGAGGGCTCGCTCGGCACCGTTCCGTCGGTGTGGAAGGAGCAGGACGGCGCCCGCCTGCTCTATGGGCGCGGGGCAACCGATATGAAGGGCGGGGTGGCGGTTCAGCTGGCTTTGGCCGCTCTACTGACCGATGCCGCCTATGACATCACCTACGTGTTCTACGACAACGAAGAAGTTGCCTCGGAACTCTCGGGGCTGGGCCGTCTCATGCGCAACCACGCCCAGCTACTCACAGATGCAGACTTTGCCGTGTTGCTGGAACCCACCAACGGCACCATCGAGGGCGGCTGCAACGGAACCATGCGGTTCTGGATTCACACCTCCGGCCTGCGTGCCCACTCGGGCAGGGCATGGAAGGGGGAGAACGCCATTCACAAGATGGCGGATGTTCTCACCCGCCTGGCCACCTATCAGCCTGCCACCTACGAGGTAGAAGGCCTGGACTTCCGCGAGGGGCTCAATGCGGTGCAGATTTCCGGCGGTGTTGCTGGCAACATTATTCCTGATGAAGCCTCGGTTCACATTAACTACCGCTTCGCCCCTAACAAGACCTTAGAAGAGGCAGTGGCTCACGTGGAGGAAGTCTTCTCCGGCTACGAGCTGGACTTCGTGGATCAGTCGGCGGCCGCGCGTCCTGGCCTCGACGCCCCGATGTCGCGCTCGCTCATCGAGTCGGTGGGCAGAGAGCCCCAGCCCAAGTACGGCTGGACGGACGTGGCAAGGTTCTCCGAAATCGGAATTCCGGCGGTGAACTTTGGCCCCGGTGATGCCCTGCTGGCCCATACCGATAACGAGCACGTGAGCGATGAAGCGGTGCGCCAGTGCCTGCGCGCCCTTGAAAACTGGCTGACAGCTACCTGAGGCTCTGGGACGGATGCTTGTTCAGAAGCGGTTGGCCAGCCCGAGCGCGCTGGCCAACCTCCCTTAAACGCCAGCCCCGATGCCAGTTGGCCAGGCGCGCTCGGGCTGTCCTTGCGACCTTCCTGAAAAGCCTCCTTTTCTAAAATCCAACACTTCGAGCTGACTAGTCGTTTTATTTTCAGGTTTGAAATTCCCCGTCGGGCAAACTAGGGTATTTAATCAGTTCGCTTATGTTTGCGACGGAAAGGAATAAATCATGCGTATTCAGACCAAGCTTGCGACCGCAGCTACCGTAGGTGCTCTGCTGTTTGGCGGCGTTCCCGCAGCAACCGCTGCGGAGGCCGAGGCGGCTCCCGAAGCTCCCGCGTCAGCAGCCGGAACTGCATGCCCCAGTGCTGAAGACTTCTCATTGAGCGCACCCTCGCACACCGAGGTTGCCGGTAACCTGCTCAACAAGCAGATTACCTTTGGCGCTTACTGGCATGGCGGTAACCTTCCTGCGGGAACTCAGGCGACTCTGACTGCCGGCCCGGCTGAGGTGACTCTGCTGAACGGCCAGACTTACACTGCCCCCGTGGTAGCCGGTGGAAGCATTAGCGGAATCTTCCCCGGTGGTGGCGCAGCGTTTGCTCCCAGCTTCCGTCTGGACGATTCATCGGCTAAGTCACTCGGTGGTGCAACCAACAAAGATCACGTCACTAACATTTCATACCCTGTGACTGTCAGTGGCAACTTTGGTACCTGCACCTACACCGTTGAGGGAACCGCGACTTCTAAGTTCAACGTCACCTCAATCAACCTGGTTGAAAATCAGTAATATCTAGCTTTTGCTCCTGAGGAGTTAAAGCGAAACTCCCGGAAGCGGGTGAGTAATCACCTTCTTCCGGGAGTTTTTTCTGTGTACCTGCCTATGCCTTGGGAATCTTGAACATGGCGATGGTGGCGGGGTTGGCGTTATCGACCTCACCGGGAATTCCGTCTGCCTTCTTCACGCCGGAGGAGGAGCGGGAATGCAGGAAGGTCGAGAGCCAGGTGGCCAGCGAGGTAAGGGCGAAGTTGATGATGATGAAGAGCACCGCTGCCAGCAGCAGGGTCTGCAAGACGTTGCCCTCGCCTGAGCCGAAGCGGCGGGCTGAGGCCAGCAGCTCGGGGTAGGAGATGATGTAGCCCAGGGCGGTGTCTTTCAGAATCACCACGAACTGGGAGACCAGAGAGGGCAGCATGGTCATCATTGCCTGCGGCATCAGAATTGAGCGCAGTACCTTGCTGGGAGTCAGGCCGATAGCAAGGCCAGCCTCACCCTGGCCCCTGGGTAGCTGCTTCACGCCGGAGCGCAGCAGCTCGGCAATCACCGAGCCGTTATAGAGGGTAAGCCCAATGACGACGGCGATGAAGGGTAGCTGCGAGGGGGAGAAGACCGAGAACTGGCCGAGGAAGAGCCAGAAGAAGATCATCATAATCAGCACCGGCACGGCGCGGAAGAATTCCACCACCACGGTTGCGATGCCCCGCACCACAGCATTGGTGGAAAGCCGCATGTAGCCGAAAATCATACCGAAGATGACCGAGGTGATCACGGCGATAATGGCGGCCTTCAGGGTAGAGAGAATACCGGGCAGGAAGTAGTAGGCCCAGGCGTAACCCGAGAAGAGCGCCGTCCATTTCTCCGCCTCAAGCTGACCCTGGCGGTTCATGACCACCGCAACGTAGGCGAGTACCGCCAGTAGCACCACAATGGCAGCAATGTTGAAGATCGTGGTAATCTTGCGGCCCCTGGGGCCGGGAGTATCAAAGAGTACTGAGGAGCTCATCGCTTCACCGCCAATTTACGTGATGCCCAGGTGGTCAAAATACCGATGGGAACAACAATAATCACAAAGCCCATAGCAAAGACCGCGAAGATCAGGAAGATCAGGTCTGAGTTGAACTCGATCATGGACTTCATCATGCCCGAGGCTTCAGCAACCGAGGCCACGGTGGCAACGGTGGTGTTCTTGGCCAGAGCAATCAGGGTGTTGCCCAGGGGAGTGATAGAACCGCGCAGGGCCTGGGGGAAGATAATGTGGCGGGCTGCCGGGAAGAAGCCCAGCCCGATAGCGCGGGCTGCTTCTGCCTGGCCCACGGGAACGGTATTGACGCCCGATCGGATTGCCTCGCAGACAAAGGAAGCGTGGTAAATCGAGAGCACAATGGCCGCGTAGATAAAGAAGTTGGCTTCAAAGTCTGAAACCAGCTGAAGCTGGAACTGGGTCCAAACACCCAGAATCGCCATGGTCATGAGAATGGTCAGCGGGGTGTTGCGAATCAGGTTGACGTATGCCGCACCGATGAACTGCAACGAGGGAACCGGGGAGATTCGCATGAGCGCCAAAATTGCGCCGATGACGAATGACCCGATGGCTGCCCAGAAGGTGAGCTGAACATTCGCCCAAAACGCTTCAAACACGTTGTAGGTGCTAAAAAGCGTGGAGAGCTGTTCGCCGAATGACACGGGAGCCTCCGTTTCTAAAAAGTTGAAGTGTGTGAATTATTCTTCGCTGGGTTGAGCGCAGGAGTCGCCGAGATGGGGCGGGTTGAGCTCGCGGTTGTATTCAAAACCGGAGTTGCCCACGTTCTTCTCGATGGCCTTTTCCCACTCGCCGGTCTCAACCATCTTGTTAATGGCCTCGTTGATTGCCTTGCACTTATCGGTGCCCTTGGGCAGGCCCACCCCGTAGTTTTCTTCGGTGAAGGTGTTGCCCACTACCTTGAGCTGACCCTCGTTGGCCTTGGTCGCACCCAGACCCGCCAGAATAATGTCGTCGGTGGTCACCGCATCGACCATGCCGGCGTTGAGTGCGACCACGCAGTCGGAGTAGGAGTTCTGCTGAACCAGCTGCACGTTGGAAGCGAACTGATCTTGAATCTTCTTGGCTGAGGTGGAGCCGGTGACCGAACAGAGGTCCTTGCCGTTGAGGTCATCGGGGCCGTGAATATCGTTGTTGTCTTTCTGCACCAAAAGGTCCTGGCCGGCAATAAAGTAGGGGCCTGCGAAGTCTACGGTCTTCAGACGGGTGTCAGAAATTGAGTAGGTTGCAAAAATCATGTCCACCTGGCCGTTGGAGAGCATGTTCTCTCGGTTGGCGGAGGGAGACTCAACCCACTCAATCTGGTCTTCGGAGTAGCCCAGTTCCTTGGCTACGTAGCGGGCAACATCGGTGTCGAAGCCGGTGTAGTCGGGGCCGTCCTGGTAACCCAGGCCCGGCTGGTCGTACTTGATGCCGATCCGCAGAGTGTCGTTTTCGCCGCTGGACGACGCGCAGCCGGTCAGCGCCAAAGCTGCGGCTGCGGTGACCGCAGCGGCAGCCGTGATTTTCTTCTTGAAGTGTGCAAACATCGCCTACCCCTAGTGGTTGAGAATCTTGCCCAGGAAGTCCTTGGCGCGGTCTGACTTGGGGTTGGTGAAGAATTCGGTGGGAGTGGCTTCTTCCACGATCTCGCCGTCGGCAAGAAAAACAATGCGGTCTGCTGCGCGGCGGGCGAAGCCCATCTCGTGGGTTACCACAATCATGGTCATGCCCTCCTTAGCTAGGGAGACCATGGTTTCTAGAACCTCGTTGACCATTTCGGGGTCGAGAGCTGAGGTGGGCTCGTCAAAGAGCATCACCTTGGGCTTCATCGCCAGAGCGCGGGCAATGGCAACGCGCTGCTGCTGGCCACCCGAGAGCTGGGCGGGCATCTTCTGCGCCTGGGAATCAACACCCACCTTGGCCAAAAGCGCCATAGCTTCTTCTTCAGCCTCTGCCTTGGACTTGCCCAGCACCTTGCGGGGGCCCAGGGTGACGTTATCCAGAATGGACTTGTGGGCGAAGAGGTTGAAGGACTGGAAAACCATGCCCACCTCGGCGCGCAGTTGCGCCAGTGCCTTGCCCTCTTCGGGCAGGAGCTTGCCGTCGATGCTAATTTCGCCGCTGTCTATGGTTTCGAGGCGGTTAATGGTACGGCAGAGAGTGGACTTACCCGAACCCGAGGGGCCGAGCAGAATAATAACCTCGCCCTTGCCAACGGAGAGGTTAATGTCTTTGAGAACGTGCAGGGCACCGAAGTGCTTATTGACGTTCTTGAGTTGAACCAGCGAATCGTTCACTGGGCCTCCTAATGAGTGTGATGGTGAGCTTGAGCTATCTCAACCTGTGGTCTTGTTCAAGCGAGTATGTAAACCAGGTCATATTTTCAGGTTTGAAAGATAGCATACTCCTCGAATGTAAGAGGCCTGTTACACATCGTGTTTTGTGAGCAAGATTAAATTTAAGGAAGGTTGCCTGGCGCCCTCAGGCTGTCGTCTTGCGATCTTTTGAACAATCTTCGGGGTAGGCAGGGCTATAAACTAAGCTGGTGGAGATCCCCTCAGCTCAGGAGAAAGAGAAGCGGCTGTGAACTATATTTTGGTGATTTTTACTCTGGTGGTTTTGACCCTGACCATGGTGGGCATTGCTGTGTTGGGCACCGACCGGCTCTTTCCCGCCCGCAAGACTATCGGCTATATTGCCTCTGACGGTATAGACCTTGAGGGCAACCGCGAGTTACCGCTCATTGTGTCTTCGTCCCTGAACAGGGCAGAGCTAGAGAAGATTAGCTTTTCAACCGCCCTGGGTGGTTATAACAAGGACGAAGTCGATGAACTTTTCGTGCAGCTCATCGCAGAAAACGAGCGTCTGCGGCGGGTAGCCACCGACCAGACCACTAACTAGATTTCCCTTGATGAAAGCTGCTTTTCCCCGTCTGAGCCCCACCGATTTTCTCTGGGCCTGGCTCACCCGAGCCCGCCTGGCTTTTGCTGCTCTGCCCATCTGGGCAAAAATCCTGCTGATCTTTGCTACCAGCCGCCTGCTGGCCTTTCTGCTCTTTAGACTGGTGGGAAGCCAGCAGCTGGTGAGCCCCTGGGGGCCTGGCCCCACCGGCTACCTGGACTTTATCTCTTTCTGGGACTCCGGCTGGTATCAGCAGATTGCTCAAGGGGGCTATCCCGCCGTTTTGCCGGTGAACCAGTCGGGGACTGTTCAAGAGAACCCCTGGGCTTTTTACCCTCTTTTTCCCCTCACCGCCCAGTTCCTGGCAACCCTGCTGGGGGCCGATTATTACCCCGTAGCGGCTGGCCTGGCTCTGGTTTCTGGCTTCTGCGCCGCCTTTGCGATTTTCTTTCTCTTCGAGGCGTCGTTGAAGGACGTCGCCGGGGTGGGAAAAGCGGAGCGCGAAAGTCTTGCTCTCTGGGGTCTTGCCGCGGTTGCCTTCCTACCCGTCTCACCCGTTTTACAGGTGCCCTATGCTGAGAGCTATAACCTCTTCTTCCTTGCGCTAACCCTGCTACTGATGATGCGGCGGCACTGGTGGCTGGCTGCCGCCGCTGGTCTCTTTGCTTGCCTTTCGCGCCCGGTGGGGGTACCGCTGGGAGCCGCCGCCGGAATTTTCTGGTGCTCCACCCTGCTCTCCACTGCGCGCTCACCGGAGGCAGCGTCGTCCTCCTGGCTTGGTCGGCTGGGAGTAGCCCTGAAGCAGACCCGACAGCAGCTGGCGGCTGCCCTCGTTATCTGCGCCGAGGCACTTCTGTGGCCGGCGATTGCCTGGGTCTATACCGGGCGGCCCGATGCCTACACCGCCACAGAGACCGCCTGGCGCGGTAGTCACCTGGCACCGGTCGTACCCTGGATAAAACAGGGCCAGGAGTATCTCGGAGCTCTGGCAATTCCTGCCCTGCTCCTGCTGGTTGCGGCTTTCGTCTTGGTGCTGATGAGTAGGGCGGTGCGGGGCGCCCTGCACCCGCTGCTGATTATCTGGTGTGCCGCCTACGCCGCCTACCTGCTGGTTTTTCTCAACCCGCAGAGCTCCCTCTTCCGCCTGCTGCTGCCTCTCTTCCCCCTCTGCCTTCCGCTGGTTGCGCTATCAGCATCGCGGGCTTATCGCTTCCTGCTGCTGGCGAGCGGGGCGGTGCTTCAGTTTGGGTGGATTGGCTGGCTCTGGCACTGGAAAGAGCTCCCCGGCGGCGGCGACTACCCGCCGTAAAATCTGCCCAAAGGGAGTGTAGAAGGAGCTCAGAGGGTGTAACCCGCGTTACCATAGAGCTAGGTCACAGACGGTCGATCAAGGAGTCTCATGGCAGCGCAGAAACCACGCACCGGCGACGGTCCGCTGGAAATTGTTCGTGAATCCCGCAGTATCATTCTGCGGATTCCGCTGGAGGGCGGCGGTCGCCTGGTGCTCGATATGTCAGAAAAAGACATCGAAGAACTCAAAGAGTCCCTCAAACAATTCGACGAATCCTAGACCGGGGTCAGTCAGCTCCGCCACCGGCGGTTACCGCTTATAGACCAGGTAAACTCCGGATTCGGCGTGTAAGAGAGACACATACACATCGTCGGTGCACTCGGCGATGTCATTTATCATGCGCCGGTGCGCCGCCGTGGTCTCATCGCGCGCTGCCGGGTTCGCCACCGAACCGGCGTTGAGGGCATTGTGGACAACCAGCAGGCCACCAGCTTTCAGCAGGGCCAGGGCCTGGTAGACGGTCAGCTCGGTGATATTCGAAGAAACATCCACCAGCGCAAGATCATAGGAGCCGGTGGAAAGGCGGGGGAGTACTTGCTGGGCATCGCCGGTGATGGTGCGCACCCGGTGATTCTTACCCAGGCGCGACTCCATGATGATTGTTCTTGCCCGCTGAATCCTCGAGGCATCAATATCAACGGTGGTCATAGCGGTACCCGGCTGCATACCTTCCAGCAGAGCCACCGTCGAGACACCCGCCCCGGTGCCGATTTCCAGCACATTCTGGGCGTTTTTAGTAGCTGCCAGCACGGTCAGCAGTGAAGCCACCTGAGCACTCACAGCGTCTGCACCCAGGCTCTGCGCCGCCCGGCGAGCCGCCCGAAGGTCATCCGACTCCTGCGGGAACTCCTCGGTGAAAGCCCACACGGCATTTCTATCGGTGCCTCGACCACGCTGCTGCATGTTCACTCCCAGCTATTTTGACTCGTGACAAACGTCTGCTTCGAACATCATATAGAACCAAGACCTCTTTTTAGGCTTTCTCTAGCGAAAGCTGGTAATCTCCATACTGTGTTCGGCATATCTGGTATGGAATTCGTTATTATCGTCATCATCGCTTTCGTGGTGATTGGCCCCGAACGCATGCCCGAATACGCCCAGAAACTCAAGGACGGCGTTAAGTGGGTTCGCGGCCTGGCCTTTGAAGCTCGCGACGATCTTAAAGAAACCCTGGGCGATAATCCGCTGGGCGATGTTGACTGGCGCCAGTATGACCCCCGCCAGTATGACCCGCGCACTATTGTGCGCGAGGCCCTGGCCGAGGACGACGCCGAGCGGGCCGCCGCCCTCGAAGCCCAGAAAGCTGAGGCCAATAAGCCTGCTAAGTCGGTGACCAACAGGCTACCGCGGGGAGCTTATGCCCCCTTTGACGTAGACGCCACCTAAATCTAAAAGTTCAGCGGTAGAGACTTACCGGCCAGCCCGCGCTGTTGATGAGACAGCTTGCGGGCTATTTCTTTAATCTCCCGGGCCGCAGCAGAGTCTGGCCTACCCCAGACGATGGGCATACCCTCATCGCCGCCGGTGCGCAGTTCCATTTCCAGGGGCACCGAGCCCAGCAGGGGAACCTCGTAGTCCAGGGTCTCGGTGAGACGGCTTGAGAGTTGCTCTCCACCGCCGGAACCAAAGACCTCCATGCGGCTACCGTCGGGCATAACCATTGCCGCCATGTTCTCAATAACACCGGCAACCTTCTGCTTGGTTTGGAGGCTGAGCGTACCCGCCCGCTCGGCGACGTCCACCGCAGCGTGCTGGGGCGTAGAAACCAGAACCAGCTCGGCGTTGGGGAGTAGCTGCGCCATAGAGAGGGCAATATCGCCGGTGCCGGGGGGAAGATCCAGTAGCAGAACGTCCAGGGCTCCAAAATGCACGTCGGTGAGGAACTGTTCTAGGGCACGGTGGAGCATGGGTCCGCGCCAGGCCACCGGCTGGTTGCCCTCCACGAACATGCCAATCGAGATAACCTTCACGAAGCTGGGGGTAGCGGCGGTGCCAGAGCCAGGTTTTTCTGGATTCTGGGGAGCCTCTACCACGGGAGGCAGAATCATGTCGTCCATGCGGGTGGGCGGCTGACTGATACCCATCAGCCCCGGAATAGAGAAGCCGTGCACGTCGGCGTCCACAATTCCCACGCCCAAGCCCTGGCTGGCAAAGGCAGCCGCCAGGTTGGCGGTCATGGAAGATTTACCCACGCCGCCCTTGCCAGAGACCACCGCAAAAACCCGGGTGAGCGTATTTTTCTCGGCAAAGGGGTTCTTCTTGGTGTGGCCTAAGTTTTTGCGCAAATCGGCCCGCTGGTCGGCATTCATATAGCCGATTTCCACCTGCACCGACTCCACGCCGTCCACGGCCTCAGCGGCCTCGCGCACGTCCTGCTCAATGGTGGTGCGTAGCGGGCACCCCTCAATAGTCAGCAGAACCTTCACCGCAGCCGTGCCGTTTTCTACCACAGCAGATTCCACCATACCCAGCTCGGTAATCGGCTTGCGCAACTCGGGGTCATAGACCCCGGCCAGAGCCTCTAACAGTGCTTCGGTAGGCGTGCTCATAAAATCCCTCTAGTTCTCGTCTAGCTCGTTGGCGGACTGTTCCAGGTCTTTGACCTTGCGCTTCTTCTTCGCAGGTTGCTCCTCGGCAACAATGGTAATGGCGCCGGTCAGCGGGTCTTTAATCTCCTGAGCGGTCTGGCTCAGGCGAGCCTGGTTCTGTTCAATTTCTTCCAGCTTATCCATGATGTCGCGCAGCTCGCCACGCACGTAGTCACGGGTGGCAACCTCGCGCAGGGCAATGCGCAGCGAAGCAATCTCGCGGGTCAGATACTGGGTTTCTTCCAGGTTCTGCTGGTCGCGCTGGCGATCTTGAGATGCCACCACGCGGTCGCGGTCGTCCTGGCGGTTCTGTGCCAGCAGCAGCAGGGGAGCGGCATAGGAGGCCTGAAGCGACAGCGCCAGGGTCAGCAGGGTAAAGTTCAGCGAGCGCGGATCAAACTGCCAGTCTTCCGGAGCCAGGGTGTTCCAGCCCAGCCACAGGGCACAGAAGATGGTCATCCACAGAATAAACTGCGGGGTGCCCATGAAGCGGGCGATAGATTCGGTGGCGCGGCCAAAACGGTCGGGGCTTGATTTGGAAGAAACCCTGCGGCGGGATTCCTGCGGGGTTGCCAGCCGGTCATCGGGCATAGAGCGTTCGCGGTTCTTATCACTCAAAGCGGCGACCCACCTTTCGAATCGGAGTTCCATCGTCATTGGTGCGCCAGTCCTCGGGTAGCAGCGCATCGAGAACGTCGTCAATAGTGACGGCACCTACCAGGCGGTCGTGCTGGTTGACCACCGGCACAATGGTGAGGTCATAGGTTGCCAAAACGCGGGAGAGCTCTTCAAGGCTCGACATATCAGAGACAGGCTCAATGGAGGTATCCAGCAGGTTGCCCACCTGCTCGCTGGGGGCGTAGCGCAGCAACCGTTGCATGTGCACCATGCCCAGGTACTTACCGGTGGGCGTTTCCAGGGGCGGGCGGGTAACCAGCACCGCCGCGGCCAGAGCCGGGGAGATTTCCTCCTGGCGAATATGCGCCAGCGCCTCAGCCACCGTAGCCTCGGGGGAGAGCACAATGGGAACCGGGTTCATCAGCGAACCGGCAGTGCCCTCCTCGTACTCGAGTAGACGGCGGACGTCGTCGGCGTCCTCAGAGTCCATTAGCTTCAGCAGCTCTTCGCGCTGGGTGTCGGAGAGCTCGTTGAGCAGGTCGGCGGCGTCGTCGGCCTCCATCTCCTCCAGCACCTGGGCGGCACGCTCAACATCCAGGTGGGAGAGAATCTCCACCTGGTCGTCCTCGGGTAGCTCCTGGAGCACGTCAGCCAGGCGCTCGTCCTGCAGCTCGTGGGCAATCTCGACCATGCGCTTATCGTTCATCTCGTGAATGGCATCGGCGAGGTCAGCGGGGTTGGCATCCTCGTGGTTGGCCACGAAAGCCGTAGCCGCCTGCGGCTCAATATCGGCAGAGAGCTGGGCCTCGTGCCAGTCAATAATCAGGGTGTCTTTACGACGCCGCAGCAGCCCGCCACTCTCGTGGGCGCGGGAGACAAAGAGCTCAGAGAGGAACCAGTCGCCGTTACGGCGCTGCTCCATCGCGACGTCCTCAACCATCGCCTCACCCGAACCGTCGGTCAGGCGCACCTTGCGGTCAAAGAGCTCGGCCACCACCATCGCCTCAGACCCGCGCTGCTCAAAACGGCGCAGATTAACCAGGCCGGTACAAATAATCTGGGAAGAATCGATGCTGGTAATGCGGGTCATGGGCACAAAAATGCGCTTCTTGCCCAGCACCTCAATCACAATGCCCACTACCAGAGGCTCCTTGCCCTTCTGATTCTCACCAAAAGAGAAGGAGCCCAGGGTGCCAAAACTTCGTTTGAGCACCACAACATCACGTAATCGGCCCAGACGATCACCCAGGGGGTCAAAAACGTCAAGGCCTAATAAACGCGCAATAAAAATCTTATTCGGTGTAGTACTCACCCTCTAAGGTTACGCGGTTTGGGTCATAAAATCAGTGTGCTTTTAACAAGTGTGAGAGAAACCGCCGCAACCCCGAAAAACCGGCGGGAGCAGGGGTAGAAGCCTGCGCGGTTTCGCCGGTTGCGATACCGCCATTCTTTCCCAGGAAACTCCCCGAAAGATTCGAGAAAATAGAAGCTATGGACCAAAACCAGTACCCGCCCATTATTGCCTCCGCCCAGCCCGGTCAAGTACCCGATGGCGAGCTCGTGGCCTACTTCGAGAACCGCGAGCAGCTCCAGCACGCCATGAAGCGACTGACCGAGGCTAACTTTCCCATGCACACCCTCTTTGTGGTGGGCAGGAACATCACCCAGGTGGAGTACGTGGGTGGCAAGGTGACCTGGCCCAAGGTCATTCTTTCTTCAGCTCTGACCGGTGCGGGTTTTGGTGCCTTTATCGGCCTGGTATCAGCGGTGTTCACAGGAACCTCCATCATGCCCCACCTCTTCACAGCGGTGCCGCTGGGCATCATCGTCTGGGTGGCCACCGGTCTGCTTTCCTACTCCCGCGCCAGAGCCAAGGGCGGCGGAACCGTAGCCATGCAGGGCCAGACCATTCCCGGTTCCCTAGAGTTGCGCGCCCACTGGCAGACCGTTGAGAGGGCGCGGCAGATTCTGGGTATGGGGCAGTACCGGGACCAGAATGCCTCGGTATCTGGTGCTCCTGGCTTTGCAGCGCCTTCAGGCTCAGCTCAGGCGGGTTCAGTCCCCGCGGGCCAGCCCGGCCCCGGCGCCGTCCAGCTAGACCCCAGCCAGCCCCCGGCAGATCCCACCAGCTTCGTGGGCCCCGAGTACAAGAAAGACGGCTCTAAGGCTGGCTCATCGTTTGGCCTGCGCATCCAGGACCCCGAAGAATACGCCCGCGCGGTACGCCAGGAACCTGCCCCGCAAGACCACAGCGAGCGAATCCAGCAGATTCGCGAGGAAAAGAACCAGAAGCGCTTTGGAATCCGTATTGATGACCCGGCGGCCTACCAGGAGACCATTCGCAAGGCGCCGGAACGGAAGGACGACGAATAGCTCCTCTTTAAAGGCGAAGGGTGGATTTTAGGCTTAAATCTCCGAGATTTAAGCCTAAAATCCACCCTTCGGCGTTGAAAGGAGTTAGCTCAGGCTCTTCATCCAGGCTTCCACCTCTTCAACCTTCCGGGGTAGCCCCGCTGAGAGGTTCTCATTACCCTCTTCGGTAATCAGCACGTCGTCCTCAATGCGCACGCCAATACCGCGGTACTCCTCAGGAATCGCCAGGTCTTCTTCCTTAAAGTAGAGGCCGGGCTCGATGGTGAAGACCATGCCGGGCTCGATCACGCCGTCCAGGTAGAGCTCGCGCTTAGCCTGGGCACAGTCGTGCACGTCCAGACCCAGATGGTGGCTGGTGCCATGAGGCATCCAGCGGCGGTGCTGGCCTCCCTGATCGGTCAGCGCAACCTCGGCAGAAACCGGCAGAAGGCCCCACTCTTCGAGGCGGTTAGCTAGAACCTCCATGGCGGCGGCGTGTACATCGCGGAACTTATTGCCCGGTACCGCAACCTCAAAAGCGGCATCGGCGGCGTCCAGAACCGCCTGATAGACCTTGGCCTGAACTTCGCTAAACCTACCGTTGACGGGGAAGGTGCGGGTGACGTCGGCGGTGTAGAGGGTCTCATCTTCCACGCCGGCGTCCAAGAGAACCAGCTTGCCGTCCTCAACCTGGCCGTTGTTGCGGATCCAGTGCAGGATGGTGGCGTTATTACCGCAGGCAGCAATCGTATCGTAGCCCAGGTCATTACCCTCTTCGCGAGCCTTAGCGAAGAAAGCGCCCTCAATCACGCGCTCGCCGCGGTGGTGCTCAACCGCACGAGGCAGGGCCTTAACCACGGACTCAAAACCACTGATGGTATTGGCTACCGACCGGCGCAGATTAGCCACCTCGACGTCGTCCTTGACCAGGCGGGCGGCGGAGAGCTCCTCGGCCAGCGCGGCGTCCTGCTGGTCGGCCGACTCCAAATCAACACCGGTGTTGTAGCGGGAGGTATCCACCAGCGCATCCACGTTGAGGTCAACGTTGCGCACCAGGCGAATCTGAACGCCCCCCAGGGCAGCGTTGCCGGCATTCTTAGTGATAGCAACTTCAAGCTCGGAAAGATCTTTGGTGCGCAGACCGTACTCGGTCTCAATCGCCGCCAGGGTGGGGCGGGGACCAATCCAGAACTCACCGTAGCGGGGGTCAGCGTAGAACTTCTTGGAGTCGCGCCCGGCCAGGGGAGTGAAGTAGAGGGTGACCTCGTGGTTAGAACCGTTATCGCCCTGACCCTCATCGACGGGTTCAAAGACCAGGACGGCGTCGGGCTCGTGATCGGTGCCCAGGCCGGTCTGGTGCGCAAAGGCTGAGTGGGGGCGGAAACGGTAGTCGGTATCGTTGGAGCGAACCTTCAGCGGCCCGGCGGGAATCACCAGGCGCTCGCCGGGAAAGAGCTTGGAAATCTTGGCGCGGCGGGCAGCGGCGTAGTCGGCTACCTCAGCACGGACGGGCAGAGCATCATCGGCGGGTGCCCAGTTTGCGGCCATGAAGCTGGCGAAAGCATCTGATTCCGGGGGCTGGGAGCGGTTGTTGACTCGTTCTTCAAGCGGCTGTTCGGTGGTATTTTCTTCAGTCATAGTTTCCACTTTAGTGCTGATTTGGAGTTCGGTCACGCTGTGAGAAACCGCAAAGGCTCCCTGAACTATTTGCCAGAGCGATATGATGAGAAAATGACCTACGATCTTCACACTCATTCGCGGATTTCAGACGGTACCCAGACCGTGGATGAGCTGGTGACCGAGATTGCGCAGACCGGTTTGCAGGGCTTTGCCCTGACCGACCACGACACCGTTGCGGGCTGGCCCCGGGCGGCCGAGCTCTCCGCTGAGTTCGGGTTGGATTTTGTGCCCGGTATGGAGATTTCCTGCTCTGCGGCTGGTCTGAGCGTGCACCTGCTCTGCTATCTGCACGACCCCACCTTTGCCCCGCTCAACGATGAAATCAACCGGGCCAGAGACTCCCGGATGACCCGCGCCCAGCGCATGGTGGAGCTGCTGGCTGAGGACTATCCGATCTGCTGGGACGACGTTCTGGCCCAGACCGGCGAGGGCGCTACCGTGGGTCGCCCCCATCTGGCCGATGCCCTGGTAGCCGCAGGGGTGGTGGCCGATCGTTCTGAGGCTTTTGCTTCGATTCTGACCCCGCGTTCGCGCTACTATGTGCCGCACTACGCGGTGGACCCTGTGGACGCCGTCCGCCTGGTACGTGCCGCCGGTGGAGTTCCCGTGATGGCACACCCGCGGGCGCGTAGCCGCGGGCGGATTGCTTCCCCGGAGCTGATTGAAGAGATGATTGTCGCCGGGCTTGCTGGCCTTGAGGTCTTCCACCGCGATAACGCACCAGAGGACCAGCGGTGGCTGGCTTCGCTGGCCCGCTCTCATGACTTGCTAATTACCGGGTCTTCTGACTACCACGGGGCGGGTAAGCCCAACCGGCTAGGGGAGAACACCACCCCTGCTGAAACCGTGGCGCGGATTCGAGAGCTGGCGGGGGTATAAAACGGTTCAGTACACATGGGGAGCGCCAGTACACATCTATACGTGTACTGGCGCTCCCCATGTGTATCGAGAGGTTTCTTCAAAGGCCCACGAGACAGTCTGAGAGTGCTGGCCAACTGGCATCGGGGCTGGCGTTTAAGGGAGGTTGGCCAGCACTCTCAGACTGGATAGATGCCTCTGAGAAAGAACTCTAGGATTCCTTCTTGCCCTCAGCCGCAGGCTTACGGCGGCGACGCCGACGGCGGGCGCCGTCCGCGGTCTTCTCCACCGACTTCTCCCGCTCTGCCCTGGGTTTTTCGTTATGAGGCTTCTCAGCGCGCTGGCTGTGCTTCTTCTCGCCCTGCTCACCCGAGCGGCGGCGTCCTCGACTATTACCCGAACCTGACCGGCCACCGCGACCTCCGCGGCCGGAACCGGCGCCGTCCCTGCCACCGCGGGGGCTTCGACCCTGGCCTGACTGGTCCAGGCCGGTGCGGGTCTGCTCCTCCTTGGGCAGGCGGCCCTTGGCCCCGGCGGGAATGTCCAAATCGGCGTAGAGGTGCTCCGAAGAAGAGTAGGTCTCTACCGGCTCGGGCACGCCCAGCTCCAGCGCCTTGTTAATGAGCGACCAGCGGGGAACGTCCTCCCAGTCCACCAGGGTGACAGCGGTGCCCTTAGCCTGGGCGCGGCCGGTGCGGCCCACGCGGTGCAGGTAGGCCTTTTCGTCCTTGGGGCACTGGAGGTTAATGACGTGGGTGACGTCTTCAACGTCGATACCGCGGGCGGCCACGTCGGTTGCCACCAGCACGTCTACGGTGTCATCACGGAAAGCCTTGAGAGCCTGCTCGCGGGCGCCCTGGTTGAGGTCACCGTGCAGGGCTGCGGCGGCAAAACCGCGGGAGTTGAGCTCTTCGGCCAGCTTGGCTGCCGAGCGCTTGGTCTCCGAGAAAATAATGGTGCGGCCCCGGCCCCGAGCGCGCAGGATACGCGCCACCAGCTCGTCCTTATCCAGCGGGTGGGCACGGTAGATGACCTGGCGAATTGAGGCCTTGGTCTTCATCTCCAGCTCTTCGGGAGTGGAGGCCTGAATGTTCATGGGCCGGTTCATGTAGCGGCGGGCCATGGTAGTCACGGGCCCGGGCATGGTGGCCGAGAAGAGCATGGTCTGGCGAATCTCGGGCAGGTAGGAGAGCAGCTTCTCCACATCGGGCAAGAAGCCCAGATCCAGCATCTCGTCTGCCTCATCGAGCACTACGATCTTGACCTGGGAGAGAACCAGCTTCTTCTGCCCGTGCAGGTCAATCAGGCGGCCGGGGGTGCCCACAATGATTTCGGCGCCCCGGTCGAGCTTCTTGACCTGGGGTTCGTAGGGGACGCCGCCGTAGAGGGTTACGATGCGGGCGTTGCGCTGGGCTGCGGCAGCCTCAAGGTCGGAGCCCACCTGGATAGCCAGTTCGCGGGTGGGGACGACGATCAGCGCCTGGGGGGCGCCCGGCGACTTGAGCTTCTCCCAGCCCTCGTCATCGCGGCCAACCACGCGCTGGATAGCGGGCAGGCCAAAGCCTAAGGTCTTACCGGTACCGGTCTTTGCCTGGCCAATAATATCGTGGCCCTCAAGAGCTACGGGCAGGGTCAGCGCCTGGATGGGGAAGGGGTGGGTGATACCCTTTTCGGCCAGGGCAGCCGCGATGTCTTCTCGCACGCCGTAGTCTTGGAAAGTTTTCTTGTCTTCTGTCACGAAAGAATCCTAGATGTAGGGGCTTTCCCGCAAGCGGGTAAAGCGGGTGAAGGAGCCGATCGTGAAATAACTGCGCCGACCAACCCAACCAGGGCGCGGTGCTAATAAATTAAAGGTTCTGTTTGCTCGTTACGACCGGGCAACCATAGGTAACGGTGTCAGTCTATCAAATGAGGGCAAACTAAAGCGTGGTATCGCTACCCCAGTAGCCCTGATACAGGGCTGGGGGAGCAGCACCACGCTGAAGCAATAGAGCTGTGAAAACTTATTCCGCGAAGCCGAAGCCGATGCGGCGCTTGGACTCTGCGCCCAGTTCTACGTAGCCTACCTGCTGGCCGGGAACCAGGGTGACGTTACCCTTGGAGTCTTCAAGTTCCAGCACGGTGCCGTTGGCCAGGGCATCAGCTACCTTAGCCTTGACATCTGCCGAGGTTGCATCGGTCTCAATAACGATTTCACGCTGGATGTTCTGTACACCAATCTTGATTTCCACGGTTACTCCTTGAATAGATAATCAATCTTCTCTCAGCCCTATTCTAGGGGCGACTCTGCTCGCCGAAACCAAATATCACTCTTAGCGCACAAGTCAGGGGAGTAGCTACTGCCAGTCCTCATCGATGATGGAGATTCCTCCCCAGGCCAAGCGGAAAACCAACCGCTCCACCTGGGCCAGCTCGTCGGCGCTAGCTCCGTTCTTAATAGCCTGTTCGGTGGCTGAGATTACCATGCCGGTCAGGGAGCGGGAGAGCAGAACCGCCTCGGCGTGGCCCAGCCCCGCGTTGGGACCGAGAATCCCCGCAATATGCTCGGCAATCTTGTGGTGGAGCCGGTTCAGGCGATCCTGAACACCAATATCCGACTGAATATCAGACTCAAAAATCAACCGGTAGCTCTGAGGGCAGGTGCGGCAAAATTCAAAGAAAGCACCGAGGGCGCCCTCAACCCGGGCCCGGTTAGACTCTGTGGCATAGAGGGGAGTAACCACTTGCTTGACCATCTCGTCAATCTGTTCGTCCAGAACCGCCAGGTAGAGATCCCGCTTAGATTTGAAGTGCTGGTAGAGTACCGGCTTGGTGACGTCGGCTGCCGAAGCTATGTGGTTCATGGTGGTTACGTGGTAACCCTGGTTGGAAAAAACCCGAAGGGCCGAATAAACCAGCTGCTGGCGGCGGAGCTGGCGGGGCAACCGAATCTGCCCGGTGCTATCAGAAGCTGCTTGGAATTCGGCTGTCACTAATTACTACCTTGCCTTCAGAAGGGGATGTGTGGTTACTTTAGGAGGCATCCGCCGCTCTGAATTGCTCTTCAGAGACAGGCTGAGAAACAGGAGGTTCTACCTCGATGCCGTAGAGAGCTTCGAGGCCTGAAATATACTCATCTGCCCGTCCTTCCTTGGCCAGGGCGCGAGCTCGAGTAGTGGGGGTGTGAAGAAGGGACTTCACCATACGGCGCATAGCCAGTTCCACCTGGTCGGCAGCTCCGCTACAGGCGTGCTGCTTTCGCATTTTCTCCAGCTCGGTGTCAAGTACGCTCATTGTATGCTTCCTGAGAGCAACAATAGCAGCATCGATGTTGCGAGCCTTCTCTTGAACGGCAAATTCTGCCGATGCGGTGTCCACAATTGTGCGGGCAAGTGCCACCGAATCGTTAGTCTCGGCCGGGGCGGCAAGGCGCACCGACTCAAGGGTAATCAGCTCCACACCGGGTAAATCTGCCACCTCGGGGTCGAAATCGCGGGAGAGCGCCAGGTCTAAAATAACGTGCTTTCCTGAGGGAATAGAGGATGCCGGCAGGGGGCTACCCGAGCCGGAGCAACCCACCACAAGGTCAGCCTTTCCAATCTCTTCCTTGAGATTCTCGGCGGAGATGGGGGAGATACCGCGCTTGTCAGCAAAAGTAGCTGCGCGGCCTGAAGAAGAATGCACCCAGATATCGGTGCAGCCGCGCTCTTTCAGCGCGGCAACCGTGGCACCGGCGTAGGCGCCAGTACCGAAAATCAGCACGCGGCGGGAGGTCCAGTCGCCCTCAGCGACGTCATCGGCAAGATCAAGCGCCACCGACACCACCGACCGTCCTCGCGATCCCAGTAGGGTCTGCTGACCCACCTGGCGGGCGGTGTGGGCCGCCCGGTCAAAGAGGCGCACCAGGTTGCCGGTTGCCTGGTCGGTCTCCTGGGCGGCGGTGATAGCCCGGCGCACCTGGCCGGTAATTTCGCGCTCGCCGACCACGGCAGATTCAAGCCCGGAAGCAACGGTGAAGAGGTGGTGGGAGGCGTTTTCGTTAATGAGCACCTCAAAGCTAGAAGAAACGGTCTCTCGATCCAGCCCTGACTCGGTCGCTAGGTCGTCAAAAATACGCTCGGCGGTGGAATTAACCTCGGCCTGAATAGTTTCGGCGGTAGACCCGGCGGTGTGCGGAATTTCCGCGTACATTTCCAGACGGTTGCAGGTGGAGAGAACCACCAGCCCCTTCAACGGCGAAGGGGTCAGTCGCTCAGATAGCACTTGCGCACCGTCCGCCAGATGGGCGACGGTGGAGAGGTCTACAAGCTGGTGTGATGCAACAAGGGTAAAGATAGTCACGACTGATTCATCATAAACACTTAAAACACCAAAATGCTAATGGTCTAGAAAAAATGTAACGGGGTGTACTTTAAAGAGTGAAACTCTTGCTGGCTGACCAAAAGTGTAGTGACACAGTGTCGGCAAAAAATCATTATTTTCTTGGCACAATGGAAGAATGACTGAATCGCTGAAGCAACGCCCCCTCCTCACCGATGAGCAACTTTCTCACCTTTCCGGTGAGCACCCTCTTCACAGCACAGGCGTTGCCGATTCTCCCATGCTTAAGGCCCTGACCGGCCGCCAGCCGCAGCACCGCCCGGTCTGGTTTATGCGCCAGGCTGGTCGCTCCCTGCCCGAGTACCGGGCGGCTCGCGAGGGCATTGGCATGCTGGAATCCTGCCTGACTCCTCAGCTGGCGGCAGAGATTACCTTACAGCCGGTGCGCCGTCATAAAGTAGACGCCGCCATTTTCTTCTCAGACATTGTTATTCCCATGAAGCTGGCCGGTGTCGATGTAGACATCGTGCCCGGCCGTGGCCCCGTGCTGGGGGCGCCGGTGCGCACTCTCGAGGACGTCGCCGCCCTGCCCGAACTCGAAGATTCGGCTCTCGACCCCATCCGCGAGGCGGTGGCGCTGACCGTGGCGGAACTGGGAGACACCCCGCTGATTGGCTTCGCGGGCGCTCCCTTTACCGTGGCCGCCTACATGGTGGAGGGCGGCCCCTCCCGCGACCACCTGCGTCCGCGCACCATGATGCATGCTGACCCCGAGGCTTGGGAGGCCCTGGGACGCTGGGCAGCCCGTACTTCCGCCCAGTTCCTGGCGGCCCAGGTGGAGGCGGGTGCCTCTGCCGTGCAGCTCTTTGACTCCTGGGCCGGCTCCCTGGGCGAGGCTGACTACCGCCGCTTTGTCATGAAGCATTCAGCCTTTGCCCTGCAGCAGGTAGAAAAATACGGTGTACCCCGCATCCACTTTGGCACCGGAACCGCAGAACTGCTGCCCGCCATGCACGAGGCGGGTGCCGACGTCATGGGCGTGGACTACCGCCTGCCCCTCGACGAAGCAGAACGTCGCCTGGGCGGCGGCGTCCCTCTACAGGGCAACATCGACCCCGCCCTGCTGGCGGCAGGTCGCACCGCGCTCTTTGCCCATACCGACCGGGTACTCGAAGCCGGCAACGCTGCGCCCACCCACGTGGTCAACCTGGGCCACGGCGTGCCGCCGAGCACCGACCCCACGGTTTTGACAGATCTGGTTGAATACATCCACACCTCTACCCGAAAGTAAAGGAACCATGGCACCATCTCGGCAGCGCTTACCGAAAGAAACCGCCATTGTGATTGGTGGTGGCATTGCTGGTCTTCTCGCAGCCCGCGAGCTGGCAACAGCCGGCGTCAAAGTTACGCTGGTGGAAAAACGGGACCATCTGGGCGGTTCGGTGGGTGCCCACAGGGTTGCCGGTCTGGTACTTGACTCCGGCGCTGAAGCCTTTGCCACCCGTACCCAGGACGTCGCTAACCTGCTGGAGGAACTGGGGCTGGCAGACAAGATTGTTTCTCCCAATTCTTCCGGTTCCTGGCTCTACCTGCCCGAGGGAGCAGCCCCGGCACCGCGCACCGGTATTCTCGGTATTCCCGGAGATTTGCGCGACCCCTCGGTGAAGAACATCCTCACCCGCAAGGGCATGCGCCGGGCCAAGCTCGACCGGCTGCTGCCCGCCTCAGCCGGTGAGAACGCCAAAACCCTGGGCGATCTGGTGCGGGTGCGCATGGGCCAGGAGGTGCTCGACCGCCTGGTGGCACCGGTGGTTTCGGGCGTTCACTCCATGCACCCCAACCAGCTGGAGCTGGCAACGATTGCCCCCACCCTCAAGCAAAAAATTGCCCAGCTGGGGTCGCTGGCTGCGGCCTCTGCCACCCTGCGCCAGGCTTCTCCGGCGGGAGCCCAGGTGAGCGGTATCGAGGGCGGTATGAATGTTCTCTCTGAAGCCCTGGTGGATGACCTTCGGCGCAAGCGCGTGCGTATCCTTACCGGTTTTGACGCCATTGCTATCGACCGTGACCCCATCACCCACGACTGGACCCTGATTCAGCGCCAGCCCGAGGCAGGCGAGAAGGCGGCGGCGATTTCCGGTAAGTATCTGGTGATGGCGTCGGACGGCGCGACGGCGGCGCGGCTGCTGGGCCCGCACATGCCCGCCGGGCTGGCACCCAGTGTAGCTTCCAGCCCCGAGATTGCCCTGGTGACCCTGGTGGTAGACCAGCCCGCCCTCAACTCCAACCCCAGGGGCACCGGCCTGCTGGTGAGCGAAGAGGTGCAGACCGTTCGCGCCAAGGCCATGACCCACGCCAGCGCCAAGTGGGCCTGGGTGAGGGAGCGGGCCGGCGAAAACCGCCACGTGGTGCGCCTGTCGTACGGCCGCGGCACCGACTCGGGCCCGCTGCAGGAGGTCAACCTCTACGACGACCAGCTGATTACCCTGGCCCTGCACGATGCCTCCAAGCTCTTTGACGTCTCACTGACCAAGTCCCACCTGGTGGGCGCAGACGTGGTGCGCTGGTCTTCGGCGGTGCCCACCGCGAGCCCCGGCCACCGCGAGAAGACCGCGGCCTTCCGCGAGGGGTTGAAGAACCTGGACGGCGTGACGGCGGTGGGTGCCTGGGTTGCAGGTACCGGTCTGGCGGCGGTGACCCGCGATACCAGGGAGACCCTTCAAACCTTCATCTCCCAGCAGCGAGGCGCAGCGGAGAGATCGGCGGCCGCGGAGAAAGCAGAACTGGCAGACGGTACTCCGGTGGAAGCCTTCGAGGAACCGCAGAATTAGCGTGACTCCAGGGGGGAGTGCGGAGTGCGGGCAGCCAACTGGCTCGGGGCTGGCGTTTAAGGGTGTTGGCCGTCCGCATTCCGCACGACCACCTGAGAACCGAATAATTTTTACCCACACAAGATTCCAACAGACTGCCCGCCGCAGACGACGGGCGAGGAAAGGACTAGATCATGGCAGATCAGGCTCACGGACACAGCGCTTACAGCGGCTACTCTCACGGTCACGGGGGAGCAGGTCAGCGCCCTACCGCGAAGGACGCCAACGGCAAGATTCAGGGCCAGCGTCCCGGTGAGGTTGCCGAGGGCGACTCCCAGTTCCACTTTGCGCTCTACACCGTCTTTGCTCGCGAGGGTGCTCCCGCGGAAAATGCCAGCTCAGCAGAGGCTGTTGCCGAGCTGGAAACCGTGGTGAAGAACCTTGAAGCCAAGGGCGTGACCACCCGCGGCTTCTACGATGTCTCTGCCATGCGCAACGATGCAGACGTGATGGTTTGGGTCCATGGTGCTACCCCCGAGGATTTGCAGGCGGCTATTCGCGACTTCCGCCGCACCGCGGCCTTCTCCGGCACCAAGATCGTGTGGTCTACCATGGGCGTGCACCGCGATGCAGAGTTCTCAGCGGGCCACACCCCCTCCTTCGCCAAGGGCATTGACCCCGAAAAGTGGGTCTGCGTTTACCCCTTCGTGCGCTCCTATGACTGGTACACCATCAACCCCGAAAAGCGCCGTGAAATCATGAAGAACCACGGTCTGAAGGGCGTAGACTTCCCCGAGGTTCTGCCCAACACCATCGCCGCCTTTGGCCTCAACGACTACGAGTGGCTCATTGCCCTTGAGGCCCCCGAGCTGGTGCTGCTGGTTGACCTCATGCGCTCCTTCCGTAATACCGAGGCCCGCCACTACGTTCGCGACGAGCTCCCCTTCTACACCGGCCGCCGCATCGAGGCAGCCGAAGTTGCACAGGTGATTGCCTAAATGTCTATCTCCCTTCCCGTAGATCCCGTGCCCAACCACACAGACCCCAATAACACGGCGTCCAACGGTCCGGCTGAACTGACCGCAGAAACGGCGGCGGACTTTCACGGCGAGGAAAACCTGACCCGCGCCCGCGCTTCCAAGCCCGAAGAATACGATCTGGTGATCCTGTCTTCCTTCGGCGGCCCCGAGGGTCAGGACGATGTGATTCCCTTTCTGCGCAATGTCACCGCAGGCCGCGGAATCCCCGACGAACGCCTGGAAGAGGTGGCAACCCACTACCGCGCCAACGGCGGTGTTTCGCCCATCAACGAGCAGAACCGAGCCCTGCTGGCCGCCCTGCGCGAGGCGCTGGAGACCCGTGGACCCAACCTGCCCATCACCTGGGCCAACCGCAACTGGGAACCCTACGTGAAGGACGTGGTGCAGCAGGCCTATAACGACGGCGCCCGCAAGGTGCTGGTGCTGGCAACCTCTGCCTACCCCGGCTATTCCTCCTGCCGCCAGTACCGCGAAGACTACGGCATCGCCCTGGAAGAGCTGGGTCTGACCGGCAAGATGCAGATTGATAAGGTGCGCCAGTTCTGGGACGCTCCGGGCTTTATCAAGTCTTTTGTAGACGGCCTGGTAGAGGGCCTGCGCGAGGTCAAGGACGGCGTGGCGGCGGCTGAGTCTGCTGTGGCGGGTAACGGCCGAATCCGTATTATGTTCTGCACCCACTCTGTACCCACCTCGGCCGCTAATGAGGCTGGCCCGCGCGGTGTGGACTATGAGGGTGGCTCTGCCTACGTGGAGAAGCACCTGCAGGCTGCCCGGGCGGTGCTGGCAGGCGTTGAGGCCATTGACCCCGCCCTGCTGGAGAAGGTGGACTGGGAGCTGGTTTATCAGTCCCGCTCGGGCCCGCCCACCATGCCCTGGCTGGAGCCCGACGTCAACGATGCTCTGGAAGCCCTGGAGGGGCAGGTGGACGGCGTGGTGCTGGTGCCCCTGGGCTTTGTCTCCGACCACATGGAGGTCAAGTGGGACTTGGATACCGAGGCGCTGGATACCTGCGCCCGGCTGGGCTTTGTTGCCACCCGCACGCCCACTCCGGGGGTTCACCCCGACTACGTGGAGTCCCTGCGCACGCTGATTGCCGAGCGGGTTGCCTCCACCGCGGTCTCCTCTGACCCGGCAGAGCTCGAAGCTCAGCGGGAGACCGTCTGCGGTTCCCGGGGCTGGTTCGATGCCTGCAACCCCGACTGCTGCCTGCCCGCCCGCGCCAAAACACCCAAGCCGGTGATTGCAAGCTACAGCGGTGAGGATGTTCGGGAGGGAGCCCGTGGCTAAGTATCTTCTAGGAACCCGCGGCTCTGCCCTGGCCCTAACCCAGTCGGGTATGGCGGGCCAGCAGGTGGCAGATGCCGGTGGCTTCGAGGTCGATCTGGAAATCGTCAAGACCGAGGGCGATATTCTTACCGGCCCGCTGTCTCAGATGGGCGGTACCGGTGTCTTTGCCGCAACCCTGCGCACCCGCCTGCTTGAGGGCGATGTGGATTTGGCGGTGCACTCGCTCAAGGATCTTCCGACCCTGCCCACCGAGGGCCTGACCGTTGCCGGTATTCCGCAGCGCGAAGACCTGCGCGATGCCCTCTGCGCCCGCGATGGACTGACCCTGGAGACTCTGCCCTCCGGTGCCCGCGTGGGTACCGGCTCACCGCGTCGGGCAGCCCAGATTCGAGCTGCCCGCCCCGATCTTGAAATCGTTGATATCCGCGGCAACGTGGGAACCCGCCTGGCCCGCGTTGCCGGGCTGGAATCCTACGGAACCGAGGGCAAGAAGCCCCAGGGCGACTGCGATGCGGTGGTGCTGGCAGCCTCCGGGCTCAAGCGCCTGGGCTTTGAAGAGGTCATCACCGACTACCTCGACCCCTCGCAGATCCTGCCAGCCCCGGGTCAGGGCGCCCTGGCACTGGAAATCCGCACCGCTGAGGTGGAAGCCGATTCTGAGCTGGCCCGCGCCGTCGCCGCCGTTGACCACCTGGAAACCCGCCTGGCGGTGACCGCCGAGCGCGCCCTGCTGCGCCGCCTCGAAGCCGGCTGTGCCGCCCCGGTGGGAACCTATGGGCGAGTCATTGACGGGGAACTGGTTCTTGACTCGCTGGTTGCCCACCCACAGGGAACCGAAACTATGCGGGCCTCCGCCTCGGTTGCCGAGCTGACCGTGGAGGCCGCTGAACAGCTGGGCATTTCCCTTGCTGACTCCCTGCTGGAACAAGGCGCGGCTCGTTTGGCGGGGTTGACCCTCTAGTGACTTCTGCCCCCAGGTTTCTGGTGACGAGATCCCCCACCAAGGCACAGGCCCTGGTGGGGGAGCTCCTGACTCTACTGCCGGATGCAAAGGTGGACTGCGCCCCGCTTCAGCAAGCGGTTTATCTAGCACCACAGGAGATCGAACCGGCGGACTTCGCCGCTGCCTGGGTTACTTTTTCCTCCGCCAATGGCGTTGCGGGTTTGGCCTGCTGGGCTGAATCAAGGGGGACGACGCTGGTGCGGCTGCTTGCCCCGGCGAAGGTAGCCAGCGTGGGATCGGCTACCGCTGATGCTTTAGCTCGGCACGGGGTCGCCGTGGACTTTCAGCCCTCTGTCTCCGACGCCGCCCACCTGGCTCGGGAACTTCCCCTGGCAGAGACAAAGACCGTGGTGAGTATTCTGGGAGCCACCGCCAGACCCCACCTGGTGAGGGATCTCCGGGCTCGGGGAGCACAGGTTGCAACCGCTGTGGTCTATGACATGGCAGATTACCCGGCAGACTCTCCGCTGGTAGCAGAAGAACAGCCAGCTGGAACGGTAGCGCTCTCCCTGGAAGAAGCCAGGCGGCACCTGACCGACTACACGGCGATAGCTGCTACCGCGCCGTCCTTACTAAAAAAACTGGTGGCAGGGCTGCCACCGCACACCCTACCGCCCGTGGTGGCCATCGGTGCCACCACTGCCGCCACCGCCCGGGAACTGGGATTGCGGGTGGGCGTCTCTGCCTCGCCGGGGCCGGGTGACTTGGCCCGCGCGCTGTATGAGCAGCTTAGGAGCCCTTCGGCGGAGGGGCCGCTCCCCGGTCAACCTCCCTCAAACGCCAGACCCGATGCCAGTTGACCGGGGGAGCGACCCCTCCACCCAGTTCCTAAACGGAGAGAAGGCGGTAAGTCCCGGCACCCAACTGGCTCGGGGCTGGCGTTAAGGGTTGTTGGGTGACGGGGCTTACCGCCGCTCAACAACCATATTTAGACTTTCAAACCATGCAAAGGAGCAATCATGAAAAATCTTGACCTTCCCTTCCGCCCGCGCCGTCTACGTACCACCCCGGCTATGCGCTCCCTGGTGGCGCAGACCCGGCTGGCTCCCGAGAACCTGATTCAGGTGCTCTTCGTGCGAGACGGCATTGAGCTTCCCCAGGAGATTCCCTCCATGCCCGGCCAGTTCCAGCACACCCTGGAATCGGTACTGGGGGAGGTGCAGAAAGCCATTGACTCCGGGGTTGCCTGCATCGACCTCTTCGGCGTGCCCCGCGACGAAGACAAAGATGAGACCGGCTCTGTTGCCTGGGACCCCGAGGGTATTCTCAACCGGGCAATTCGCGTGATCCGCGAGAAGTTCGGCGATCAGATTGTGATTATGGCAGACACCTGCCTGGACGAGTTCACCAGCCACGGCCACTGTGGCCCGCTCACCACCGACCGCTTCGGTAACACCGTGGTGGATAATGACGCTTCGGTGGAAGCCTACTGCAAGATGGCCCTGGCACAGGCTGAAGCCGGCGCCCACACCGTGAGCCCCTCGGGCATGATGGACGGCCAGGTGGCGGCTATCCGCGCCGCCCTTGACGACGCCGGCTTTGAAGACGTTTCGATTATGGCCTACTCCGCCAAGTACGCCTCAGCCTTCTTCGGCCCCTTCCGCGATGCCGTGGGTTCTTCTCTGGACGGCGACCGCAAGACCTACCAGCAGGATCCCGCCAACCGCCGCGAGGGGCTTCTCGAAGCCCAGCTGGACATCGAAGAGGGCGCAGACTTTGTGATGGTCAAGCCCGCCATGGCCTACCTAGACCTGGTGCGAGAAGTCGCTGACTTCTCCCCGGTACCCGTCGCCGCCTACCAGGTCTCCGGCGAATATGCCATGATTGAGGCCGCCGCCGCTAACGGCTGGGTAGACCGCCAGAAGATTGTGCTTGAGGCCCTCACCGGAATCCGCCGCGCCGGTGCAGATTTGATTCTGACCTACTATGCTACCGAGGTAGCGAACTGGCTTAAGTAAGAAAGGAACTCTCCATGACTGTTTCCGAAGACCTCTTTGAACGCTCCCGCAAGGTGATTCCCGGCGGTGTTAACTCGCCGGTGCGCGCCTTCAATTCGGTGGGCGGCACCCCCGCCTTCATGGTGGAGGCATCCGGCCCCTACCTCACCGACGCAGACGGCCGTAACTACGTTGATTTGGTGATGAGCTGGGGCCCCGGCCTGCTGGGTCACAAAGACCAGCGGGTGATTGAGGCCGTGCACGCCGCCGTCGAACACGGCCTGACCTTCGGCACCTCTACCGAAGCCGAGACCCGCCTGGCAGAGATGGTGGTAGACCGCATCAACGCGGTGGTTCCTAGCACCATCGACCAGGTACGCATGGTTTCCACCGGTACCGAGGCAACCATGACAGCCATTCGCCTGGCCCGCGGCTACACCGGCCGTGCCAAAATTATTAAGTTCGCAGGTTGCTACCACGGCCACGTCGACGCCCTGCTCTCCGAGGCAGGATCGGGCGTTGCCACCCTGGCTATGCCCGGCTCAGCCGGCGTTACCGAAGCCACCGCGGCTGAGACTATCGTTGTGCCCTACAACGATTTGGACGCCGTCCGCGCGGCTTTCGAGGCGCACCCCGGCGAAATCGCCGCCGTCATTACCGAAGCGGCACCCGCCAATATGGGCGTGGTTACCCCCGCCGAGGGCTTCAACCGGGGCCTGCGCGAGCTGACCCGTTCCCAGGGCGCCCTGCTGATTTTTGACGAGGTGCTGACCGGCTTCCGTGTTTCATCTGCGGGATACTGGGGCTACTCGGCACCGGCTGAGGGCGGCTGGGCACCCGATCTCTTCACCTTTGGCAAGGTGATTGGCGGAGGTATGCCCATCGCAGCTCTGGCTGGCAAACGGGAGATTATGGAATACCTGGCCCCCACCGGCCCGGTTTACCAGGCAGGTACCCTCTCTGGTAACCCGATTTCTATGGCGGCGGGCATTGCCACCCTGCAGGCGGCGGATTCTTCGGTCTATGAGACCATTGACGCCCGCTCTGAGCAGTTGCGCACCGCGGTGGCAGAGACCTTCAACGCTGCCGGTCTCAACCACTCGATTCAGACCGCAGGCAACCTCTTCTCGGTGGCTTTTGGAACCGCCGAAACCGGTGTGCGCAACTACGCCGACATTAAGGGGTCAGAGACTTTCCGCTACACCGCCTTCTTCCACTCCATGCTGAACTCCGGTATCTACCTGCCGCCCAGCGCCTTTGAGGCCTGGTTCCTCTCGGCAGCCCACACCGATGAGGCGATGGAGCGGATTATCGATGCTCTGCCCGCGGCGGCCGAGGCGGCAGCTGCGGCGACTGCCTAGTTCTGCCTCCCTACCCGCGAGGGGTCACATATCGTTCAAAAAATCCCTGTTTTAGGGCAAATTGTGAATGATATGTGACCCCTCGCGGTTTAGCGGAGGTGGTGGTCGATGTTGAAGTAGCGCACCTTCTGTAGATCCCGATTATAGAACCAGTTTTTGTCCATCATGAAGCGGGAGGCCACCAGGCCCATGCCAATGGCAAAGAAAATCAGCAGAACCTCCACGATGCCGGTAGCCGCCTGGGTGAGATCGCCGTTCGACATATTTGCCATAGACCGGTAGAAAGTCACGCCGGGCACCATGGTGACCACCGCCGGAACGGAGAGCGAAATCCTGGAGAAGCGGTGGCGGTGCAGGGGCGCAATGATCTCTGCCAGTAGCGCTGCCAGCAGCGAAGCGAGGAAAACCGAGAGCTGGGGAGCTAAGCCCAAATCCGTCATCAAAATACGCAGGGGGTTGATAATTCCAGCAATTAGTCCCGCCCACATGGCGCTCAGCGG
This sequence comes from Rothia aerolata, assembly GCF_014635585.1. Lineage (GTDB taxonomy): Bacteria > Actinomycetota > Actinomycetes > Actinomycetales > Micrococcaceae > Rothia > Rothia aerolata. The sequence continues at coordinate 831,431 of NZ_BMDC01000001.1, read as the reverse complement.
CATGGCCGAGAAGAGCATGGCAAAGCCGTAGGCGGCAATAAAAGATGAGGCCACCCGAAGGCTATAGTGCAGAACCGGGTTGATAGGTAGCGGTTCGGCGACCTTGAGCGGTAGCTCAAAAATCATTGCGAGAAGCCAGATAGCCGCCGAGGCACTGACCAGCAGCAGCCCAACATAGGTGAGCCGGGAAAGGGCCGCGGAGAAGTCGAACCGCGCTAGATCCAACATGCCGGTGACCAGGGGAAAACCGGGAACCAAGAAGAGCACCGCGGAGATAAAGCCCACCATATGGTCGGCGGTTTCAAGCCCGGTTGCCACCAGCGAAAAGATAGCTCCAATGTAGAAGCCCGCGGCAAGAACTCCACACAGGAACCAAATCACCAGATGGTTGACCTCCCGCTTCATCAGGCTAGCCCGCAGGAACTGGCCCATACCGGCGGCGAGAAAGACGACGGCGCACTCCACCAGCCCGCCGTTGTTGAGGAAGGCGAAACCGGCGCAGGCAAAAGCGGCGGCAAGGGTGAGCATCCACCGGGTGTAGAGGTGGGGTAGCTTTTCAATCCGGTCAATTTCTTTTTCTGCCTCACGCGGGGTAATCCGTTCCGGCAAAGAGGAAACGAAGTCGCTGAGCAGGTCAATCCGGTAGGCAGAAATGCCCATGGCCCGCTGTTCAGCAATCTCGGTTCTGAAATTACCGATGGCGTAGGAGGTGGTGGTGATCTCGGTGAAGGTCACCTGGGAGCGGTGCTCTTCCAGCCCCACCGCCCGGGCCAGGCGTGCCATAGAGTTTTTGACTCGATAGGCGCTGGCACCCGACTTGAGCAGGAGCAGACCGAGCTTCATGACCACCGCCGACTGGGCGACCAGGTACTCGTGCTGTTGCCGGGAGGAGCCAAGATAGATGCTGTTGGTGGGCGGAAAATCTGGGGAGTTTGTCAAGGTAATCCTTGGAACTGAAAGCTAGCGGCGGATGGGCCAGGAACCGTCAATTGTCTCATTCTTACCCTGCTTCTGCAGGTAGGCCTGAAAATCCGCAGCCTGGTCTTTTGCCCAGCGAACCTGCTGGTTGTGCAGGGTGGCAGCCTCTGCCTCAAGGTCGGCGAACTTGGTGGCCATAGCTGCCAGCAGGCGCTCGGCCGCCAGGGCGTCGTCCTTAGAAGTGTGGGCGTTCTCGAGGCTAACTCCGTACTCCTCGCACAGGGCCTCCAGCGTACGCTTACCCTTGCGGAACTTGTGCACCTGTTTGTTGATAACGAAGGGATCGAGAACCGGTATGCAGTCGAGCTCGGGATAGTTGTAGCGCGCCAGCTCGTGGTGGAGCACGGAGAAATCGTAGGCGGCGTTGAAAGCAATCACCGGCACGCCGTCATGAAAGAGACCGCCCAGGGCTGAAGCCAGCTCAAAAACCACCTGGGGAGCCTGCTGGCCGTGCTCGCGGGCGTGCTGGGTAGAAATACCGTGAACCTGGGTGGCCTGATCGGGAATCTCAACTCCCGGGTCAGCCAGCCACTCGCCCGAGCGCAACTCGCTACCGTCGGGAGCCACCAGAATCAGCGAGGCGGTGACAATACGGGCGGTCTTGGGATCCACGCCGGTGGTCTCGAGGTCAAAGGTTGCGCGGGGCAGTTCAGTCCATGAAGTCATACAAAAACTATATCTTGACTGAAAAAATTGTGACCGATGGCAGCAGAAATGAGCTTATTTTGTCATACCCCCGTGTCACTCTAGAGAGAGGAAAAGAGCGGAAGGAGAGATCATGGCGGAGCTGATTCTGGGGGCGCCGGGAACGGGAAAAACTCGGGCCCTCCTCAACCGGGCCCTGGATTTTCTGAAAACCGGTGACCCGGCGCGCATGCTAGTGCTGACTCCTTCCCGCGTGAGCGCCGCTCGCTTTCGAGAGGCCCTGACCTCGGCGGCTCAAACCACCATGTCTGCCGCACCCATGCGGGCCTGGCAGGCCTACGCCTTCGACGTGCTGCGCCGGGCCCACATCGCCGGGCTTCTGCCCGGGGTTGAATTTTCCCCCAAGCTACTCTCCGGCCCCGAACAGGATGTTCTGATTGCCGAGCTTCTGGCGGGCCACGCCCGGGGTGAGGGGGCGGCAGTGCAGTGGCCGGTTGATTTGCAGGAGGCCCTGGGAACTCAGGGTTTCCGCCACGAGCTGCGCGACTTTTTTGACCGTATGGTGGAATACAATCTTTCTGCTGAAGACCTAGCTGGCCTGGCAGAAGAGCAGGGCCACCCCGAGTGGGCAGCTACCGCCAAGCTCTATACCGAGTACCGGCAGATTCGCCGGCTTCGGATGCCCAATGCTTACGATCCGGCCGCCCTTATCAATGAGGCCTGCGATGTCTTTGAGAAGAACCCGAGCTTTTTGCAAGAGGAACAAGAAACCCTTCAGCTGATTCTAATTGACGATATGCAGGAGGCCACGCCCTCCATCTACCGTCTTCTCAACCTGCTCTGCGGTTCTAGCTACCCTGGGGAAGTCGTGATTAGCCTCTGCACCGACACGGCGGTGCAGGGCTTCCGTGGTGCCCGGCCTGACTCTGCTTCTCGGCTGCGGGAGATTTTACCGGCGGCCTCGATCACCGTTCTTGACCAGTCCTACCGTATGCCCCCGGAGATTGCCCGCGCCTGGGAGTCGGTGGCGGTAAGGATTCCGGTGGTGGCGGGGGTACAGCACAGCCGGGATCTCGCAGAGCCAGTGGAGACGGAGCCGGAGGTTCAGGCGCTGTGGGAGACCGGGGACGACGGCAGCCTGCTCGACCCCGTAAAATCCCAAGATCTGGGGGCGGCTGTGCAGGGCTTTACGGTAGATTCGCCCCAGAGCGAGGCCCGCCTGCTGGCCCAGCTGATTCTAGAAGACCACCTCTATCGTGGCAGGGCTTTTTCCCGCTCGGCCATTATCGTGCGTAACGGGTCAGCGGTGACCCGTTTCAAGCGGGTGCTACAGAGCCAGGGCATTCCGGTCAAGACCGCTCAGGCCCTGACCCCGGTGCGTGATGAACCGGCGGTGCGCCCCTTTCTGGATGCTCTAGGGCTTATTTTGCATGCCAGGTCGGTGCGTTCTGCAACGGAGACAGGGGAGACAGACGCGCCCGGCTGGGGTATCGGGGTAGACGTTGCCCTGGCCCTGCTGACCAGCCGTTTAGGCGGTGCCTCAGCTATGGATATCCGCCGTCTGCGGCAGGGGCTCCGGGCACAGGAACTGCGGTCGGGAGGGAACCGGGCCAGCGATGACCTATTGGTTGAGGCCCTTATGGATGCCGAGAAGCTACCGGCCGGTAGGGGAGCAGATGCCGCCCGCCGGGTTGCCCGGGTTTTGGCAGCCGGTGATCGGGCCCTTGACCTGCCCGGTGCTACCGCCGAGACTGTGCTGTGGGAGCTCTGGGAAACCTCGGGCCTGGCCCCTCTCTGGAAAGAAGCCAGCGGCATGGGCGGTTCTGCCGCCGAGCGAGCCCACCGAGACCTGGACGCCATGATTGGCCTTTTTGAGGCAGCAAGCCGCTATGTAGACCAGATGCCCGGCGCAACTGCCGCCCAGTTCCTCGACTATATCGATGCCCAGGACCTCCCCATGGATACCCTGGCTGCCCGTGCTGCTGAAACCGATGCCGTAGAGATTATGACTCCCGCCGTAGCCGCCGGCCGCGGCTGGGATATTGTCTATATCGCGGGTCTCCAAGAAGGAACCTGGCCCAACACCACCATCCGCGGTTCCCTGCTCAACACCCAAACCCTTACCGACATCTTGGATTTGGGCGCGGACGCCGCCGCGGCGGTGGGAATCGTCGACCGGCTCAAGGCCACCCGCTTTGACGAGCTCCGTATGTTCTCCACCGCAGTGTCTCGGGCGAGCTTCCGCCTGGTCTGCACGGCTGTTTCTTCTGCTGACGATATGCCCAGCGAGCTACTGGATATGGTGGCGCCGGCTCCCGGAGGGGAGCGGGCGAACACACCCGTGCGCCGTCCTATGACCCTGCGCGCCATGATTGCTGAACTGCGCCAGTTTAGCGAGGGCCAGGATAGAGACCCTGCCCGGGCTGCCGCTGCCGCTCAGATTTTGCACCGCTTCAATGACCCAGACCAGACCGCCGGTGCGCAGCTGCCGGGCGCCCACCCTGCCAGCTGGTGGGGTATGCGGCCCCTCTCATCTGATGCGCCGACCTTTGACCCTTCAACACCGGTGCCCGTTTCGCCCTCGCGGGTGGAGGCAATCCATTCTTCCCCGCTGGACTGGTTCGTGGCCCAGGCCCGCGCTGAGGCTGCCACCGATATGGCGCGCTCCATCGGTACCCTGGTGCATGAATTGGCGGAGGATATGCCGGACTGGAAGGCCGATGATCTCAACCCGGCAGAGAGCTTTCGCACCCAGATACTCAGGGAGCTGGAAGTTCGTTTCCAGCGGCTGGGTCTGCCCGATACCTGGGAGACACAGGTGGTTTATCAGCGGGCGGTCACCATGGTGGAGAAATTTGTTAACTACGTGGTAGACCTGCACGGGGTACACGGCCGTGAACTGGTGGGGGTAGAAGGATCTTTTAAAGTCTTTGTGCCCGGGCCCCGACGGGACGCCCTGCTCTCGGGCCGGGTAGACCGGCTGGAGAAAACCCTGGACCAGGGCAAGTACGTGATTGTGGACCTCAAAACGGGCAAGTCTTCGCCCACCCAGGGGGAGCTGGAACAGCACCCGCAGCTTGCCTCCTACCAGGTAGCGCTGGAGGCCGGTGCTGGGCAGGCGATGGAAGCTGCTCAGGAACAAGAGGGGCAGGACGCCGCCGCTGAGGCGCTCGAGTTCCGGCAGCTCCACGAGGAATCGGGGGGAGCCTATCTGGTGCAGATTGGTAAAGATACCAAGAAGTACGGTTCCCAGGAGCAGCAGGCGCTGAGCCGGGATGCCCAGTGGGCGGTTGATCTGATTAACAGGGCAGCAGAGCTGATTTCGGCTAAGCATCTTGAGGCTCGCCATGACTCCTCTAAGAACGGGAGTTTTGGAAAGAGCTGCCGCCTGCCCGAGATTTGCCCCCTGTGTACCCGCGGCCGTCAGGTCACCCAGAGCTAGTCGTGAGGAAAGATATGAACTACCGCTACACTCCCGAAGAGATTGCCGAGGCGCTGGGGCGGCCAGCACCCACCCCCGAGCAGTCTGCGATTATCTCTTCACCACTGGCTCCCCGCCTGGTAGTTGCCGGAGCCGGTTCCGGTAAGACCGCCACCATGGTTGACCGGGTGGTCTTTCTGGTGGCCAACGGCCTGGTTCGGGCTGACCAGGTACTGGGCGTGACCTTTACCCGTAAAGCTGCCGGGGAGCTGCGCGAGAGAATGCGTTTGCGGCTGGAGGAGCTGCGGCGACTGGGTATGGTTGCCCAGCCCGCAGGCGAAGAAGCTGCACCGGTGGTTGACCCTAGCGTGTCCACCTACCATTCCTACGCCAACTATCTGGTGACCAACTACGGTCTGCGCTTGGGGGTAGAGCAGGATTCCCAGATGCTCGGTGGTGCCCAGGCCTGGCAGCTGGTTGCCCAGCTGGTGGAGTATGTTGACCCCCGCCTGATTCCCGCCGATCCGCAGGCCAAGCAGAGCATGATTGACGCCGTGCTGAAGCTGGCGGGGGAGTGCGCCGAGCACCTGCGTGACCCCCAAGATGTTATTGACTGGTGCCAACGTGAAATTACCGTCTTGGAGAACCTGCCGCTGGCAGGGCGGAACCGGGGCGCTGACCGCAACAAGCTGGTGGACCGGCTCAAGAACCGGATTTTCTATGCGCAGCTGGTGCAGATGTATGCCACCGTTAAGAAGAACATGCAGGTGATGGACTACGGCGATTTGATTGCGCTGGCAGCCAAGATTGCCCGCACCATTCCCCAGGCCCGACAGACCGAACGCGACCGCTATCGGGTGGTCTTGCTCGATGAGTTTCAAGATACCTCCCACGCTCAGATGGAGCTCTTCTCAGACCTCTTTGGAGCGGTAAAGGGCAGGAGCGAACACCCGGTGATGGCGGTGGGGGATCCCAAGCAGTCTATCTACGGTTTCCGCGGTGCCTCCGACGGCCAGCTCCTTAACTTCTACAACTACTTTCCCACCGCAGACACCACCGCAAGCTACCTCACCGTTGCCTGGCGCAACGACACCCAGATTCTAGAGGCGGCCAATACGGTGGCCAAGCCTCTGCAAGAGCAGCCCGACTGGGTTGAGGTGAGAACCCAGGTTCAGGTGCCTGACCTAGCTCCGCGCCCGGAGCCGGGTACCGGAACAGTCCGCCTGGAACGTTTTGAAACCGACGCCCAAGAGGCAGTTGCCCTGGCCCAGACAGTCTCAGCCGAACGAGGCAGGTATGCAGGCAGGCCGCTGAGCGAGATGCCCACCATGGCGGTGCTCTGCAAGAAACGGTCCCAGATGGAACCGATTGCCCGCGCCTTCGATGAGCTGGCGGTGCCCTGCCAGATTGTGGGCCTGGGCGGCCTACTCGATACCCCCGAAGTGATTGATGTGGTCTCCACCCTGCGGGTGCTGGCAGACCCCGGCCGCTCAGACGCCCTCATGCGGCTCTTGGCGGGAGCCCGCTGGCGCCTGGGCGTCTCTGACCTGCTGGCCTTCTCCGACTGGGCAGCCCATCTTGAGCGGCGCCGTCGTCAGTCGATCCGCACCGGTCTAGCCGAAGACCTCTACGCCGAAATGACCGAGGAAGAAGCCCGGGAGGAGATGGAGCGCCTGGCTAAACAGACCACCTCAGACATCACCGACGGCGCCTCGCTGATTGAGGCTCTGGAAAACCTGCCAGAGCCGGGCTGGACTTCCTTCCAGGGGCGCTCGCTCACAAACGAGGGGCTAGCCCGCCTCAACATGTTGGCTGAGGAACTGGGGCAGCTGCGGGAGTTTATGGCAGACGACCTCACCGTTTTGATTGCGGCCATTGAGCAAAAAACTCTGCTGGATATTGAGCTGGCCGCCAAGCCCGGTCTGCCGACTTCTCTAGCCCGTAAAAATATCGATGCCTTTTACGATTTTGCCGCCCAGTATTCGCTCAGTGCCCCGCGCATTAACGCCACCCTGCTGGCCGGAGCCGAGCTGGTCTCTGCCGACCCCGAGGCGGAAGAGTCCGAGGACGGCGATCGCCCCCTCCGATTTACCCTTTCGGCAAGCAGCGGTTCGGCCAGCGGGGTCAACGGCTTCTTGGCCTGGCTCGATGCCGCAGCAGCCGAGGAAAAGGGGCTGGATATGGTGGCAGATGAACCCCGCCACGATGCGGTGCAGATTCTGACCGTTCACGCTTCGAAGGGTTTGGAGTGGGACCAGGTTTTCATTCCCGGCATGAACCAGGGGGATTTTCCCCGCACCGATGACCCTCGGTGGACTCAAAATTCCGATACCCTGCCCTGGCCCCTGCGCGGGGACTCGGGCTTTCTCCCTACCTGGCGTTCAGACTTTGAAAACGTGGTGGAGCTTAAAGACTTCTTGAACCAGCTCAAAGAAGAAGCCCAGCTCTACCGCATTAACGAAGAACGGCGCCTGGCCTACGTGGGTATTACCCGGGCCCGGTCGCTACTGGTGCTCTCGAACTCTGCCTGGCAGGGAACCAAGTCTAAGCCAGCCGCAGCATCAGATTTCTGGGCAGAGCTCTACGAAGAGAACGGGGCAGGGGCAGCTGGCTCGAGCTCCTTCGCCCTGGGCTATATCTTTCCCGAAGATCAGGTGGGCAGCGAGAACCCCCAGTCTGAATCGATTACCACGGCCCTGTGGCCCTTTGACCCCATTGACGGGCCTGAAACCTTTGATTGGAAGTCGGTGGAGAGCCTAAACCAGGCCCACGATCAGGGTGACTTTAGCGATGAGGCGGTGGAGGCCCGCCGTCGTGCATCCCTCCTGCAGGAAGAACGGTTGCACACCAGCCGACGAGCCCGCATGGAACGGGCAGCGCAGAACGTGCTACGCGGGGGACTGGAAGAGGGCTTTCACGCAGAGCAGTCACCGGTTATCGGTGCAGCTGAGACAGCAGGTGAAGATTCCGGACCTTCGATTGACGACTGGTTCCACGAAGCCGACCTGCTCTTGAGCCTGCTCAACGCCCCGAGCGATACTGACGACTTTGAGCTACCCAGCCACCTCAGTGCCTCAGACCTGGTGGCCCTGCAAACTGATACGACCGCGGTGGTAGAGAACATCGTGCGCCCCATGCCGCAGAAGCCGGGGATTGCGGCCCGCCAGGGTTCCCTCTTCCACGCCTGGGTGGAGTCCCACTTTGAGAAGGCAGCCATGCTGGACTTTGAAGAAGAGGACTATGCAGATGAAGCTGTAGACGACTCTCTTAACCTGCCGACCCTGCAGGAAAACTTCCTGGCTAGCCCGTGGGCCAAGCTGCAACCCTGGGCTGTGGAGTATCCCATCGAAACCCCGGTGGAGGGCATCTCAATTCGAGGCAGGGTGGATGCTATCTACCGCTCTGAAAACGAGCGGGGAGAGGTTCTCTGGGAGATGGTGGACTGGAAGACCGGTCGCTCACCCCGCACCGCCGCCGAGAAGAAGGCTAAGTCGCTTCAGCTGGCCCTCTACCGCCTGGGCTTCGCCCGGCTGATGGGGGTGCCGGTGGAATCGGTGACCGGCACCTTCTTCTACGTGGCAGAGAAGAAAGTGTGGCAGCCGGAAAAACTTGCCGATGAAGCGGAGCTGGTTAGGCTGATTCGTCGGGCTCAGAAAATCGGACGGCAACGGAACCGCCGCTAGAGGCAGGCCGCTGCGGGGAGGAGGGCTGCTCAGAAGGAATATCGCCGGTGCCGCGCATTCCCTCTTCCAGCCCCTCGAGGAGCTCGACGGCCTGGGCCACCATATCGGAATCCTCAAGTTCGATACCGCGAATCAGCCACTGGGCCAGGGCAAATTCAGCGTAGAGGTTGGCGCGGTCGCAGAGGGCTTCATCGGGTAGCTGGGGCATCTGCCGGGTGTAGACCTCGATCACTTCGTCGCGGAAAGCGTCGTCAGAGCAGGCCAGCAACCAGGAGAAATCCAGGGCGGGGTCGCCCACGCAGACCTCAGACCAGCCGGTAATCTCGGTGATTTTCTTCTTGTCCAGCACTAGGTTGTCTTCGTTGAGGTCGCCGTGGATCACTCGGGGGCGGAAGTTCCAGAGGGAGTCGTCGTCCATCTGGGCGCGCCAGCGCTTCAGCAGCCCCTGCGGTAGCTTGCCGGTTTCGGCAGCGCGCTCGAGCTCGGCCCGGCGGCGGGAACGAATCTGATCGGCGGTGTAGACCGGCAGGTCGGCGTCCTCAATAATCGTCTCGGGCATCACGTGGATGGTCGCGATCATCCTGCCCAGGGAGGTCGCCAGATTCTCGGACTCTGCCGGAGCGTGGGCAGAAATTTCTGCCAGCTCGTCAATCTCGTAGTGCACACCGGGGATGTGGGTGTAGATAAAAGTCTGCATACCGTTCAGCGGCACCGACCCCACAATGGTCGGAACCAGAAAGGGCAGGCGGGCGCGGAGCCCGGCAGAGAAGGATTGAAGGATGACGTGTTCGGCTTCAAGGCGTACGCTAGCTTCAGGGTGCTTGGGTGAGCGCACGCGCCAGCGCTTATCTGCCGAGTCGATGATAATCGCTGAGTCGAAGTCAGCGGCGTCATCAGCAGAGGGGAGCGCAGCCACGGGGTAGAGCCCGGGGACGCCAGCGGAGACAATGGCGGCAAGTTGAAGCGGTGTAACAGTCACCCTTCCAGGGTACAAGAGATGAGGAGCAAAGAGGGAATGAAGCGGGAGATGCAGAATAATTTGGGCGAAAACTCTCAGGCTCGGGCAACAGGGAACCCGGCTGTGACCTCAGCTTTTGCTGATTTTTCACCGCTGGGGCATATACCACTGGCGGCATCTAAGCTGCGCCGCTGGAACGAACTGCGTGCTCGAGAGGGCTTTCTGCAGGAGCTGGTTTCTGCCCTGGAGCAGGAGCACGATGCGGCAGCTAACCAGTCTCAATCTCAGACTGAGCTTTACCCCTGGTCGCAGCGGCCGATTCTTCTGGCCCTAGAGCGGGGAAAGGTGCTGGTGGGCTCCCACCAGATGCCCCTGAATCTAGCGGATTTTCGGGGGCTGAAGGTTCAGGTGCTTCGTGAGTTTGTTCAAAAGCCGATACTCACCGCCCACCTTCTCTTCGCCGGTGAGTACCGCCAGCCGGAGACGGGCCAGACCGCGCCCGTGCTCGTGCTGACCGGTGGCTGGGAGGACTTTATTGATTTTGGTTCTGCTCCGCTGAACCTGCTGGGCCCCGACGGCGAGCAACAGAGCATCACCGATGTACTGGCGATCCAGGCAGGAGGTAGCTGGCTGGCGGTACGCAGCTTTGCCGAGTTCGGTTTTGAGGACGGCGCCGAGACGGCGGTTGCCCGCGAGTGGGGAGAACTGCTGGCGGCTGCAACTGCGCTTGACTTCTGGCACGCCCGCCATGCTTTCGACCCCGCCACGGGCGAGGCCACCGAGGTGATTCACGCCGGCTGGGCGCGGAAAACCAGGCAGGGTGGGGACCTCTTTCCCCGTACTGACCCGGCGGTGATTACAGCGGTGACTGCCACCGTCGAGGGGCAGGAGAAGATTCTGCTGGGCCAGGCCCGGGCCTGGGCGGCTAACCGGTTCTCTACCTTCGCCGGTTTTGTGGAGGTGGGCGAATCTCTGGAAAATGCCGTTGCGCGGGAAATTGCCGAAGAGTGCGGGGGTGAGGTGGTTTCCATGACCTACATGGGCTCCCAGCCCTGGCCCTTTCCCCGCTCTCTCATGCTGGGGTTTCGAGCTCAGATTTCTAACCCCGGCTCGGTGCAAGCAGACGGAGACGAGATTGAGAGAGTCCGCTGGTTTAGCCGCCGCGAGCTCTTTGAGGCACACAGCAGCGAAAGCGTCGTCCTGCCCGGGCGATCCTCCATCAGCCGAAAACTTATAGAAGACTTCTATGGCGGTTCTCTCGACGAGGAACCTACCGAGGCCTAGGTGCAGAGACCTACAATAGAATCCGCCCACCTTTGAGATAAATTTTTGAGATAAACCGAGGAGTTCCATGCCCTCCCAGCCCATGACCGGACAGGGCGCCGCCCAGGCGCCCAGCCCCGAGCAAATTCTGGAAGGGCTGGACCCTGAGCAACGCCGGGTTGCCACCGAGCTTTCCGGGCCCATGTGCGTTCTAGCGGGCGCGGGTACCGGCAAGACCCGGGCAATTACCCACCGTATCGCCTACGGAATCGCCACCGGCCGCTATGTTGCCAACCGGGTGCTGGCCCTGACCTTTACCACCCGCGCTGCCGATGAGATGAGGGTGCGCCTGCGTAAGCTGGGAGCGCCCGGGGTGCAGACCCGCACCTTCCACTCGGCTGCCCTGCGCCAGCTCAAGTACTTCTGGCCGCAGGCGGTGGGCGGAACTCCACCGCAGATTGTGCCGCACAAAGCCCAGCTGATTACCGAGGCTGCTAACCGACTGCGCATCACCACTGACCGGGCCGCCGTGCGCGATTTAGCGGCAGAAATCGAGTGGGCCAAGGTCAATATGCTCACCCCCGATACCCTGATGAAACGCCTGGCCGACCGCCAGCTACCGGCCGACATCACCCCGCTGAACATGACCCGCCTCTTTAGAACCTACGAGGAGCTCAAAGACGAGCGCAACATCATTGACTTTGAGGATGTGCTGCTGCTGACCGTGGGCGTGCTGGAAGACGATCCCGAGGTTGCCGCTGCGGTGCGCAAGCAGTACCGGCATTTTGTGGTGGATGAGTACCAGGACGTCTCGCCCCTGCAACAGCGCCTGCTCGATGCCTGGCTGGGGGGCCGCGATGACCTCTGCGTGGTGGGCGATGCCTCGCAGACCATCTACTCTTTTACCGGGGCAACCAGCCGCCACCTGCTGGATTTTCCCAGCCGCTATGAGAACGCCACGGTGGTAAAGCTGATTAGGGACTACCGCTCCACCCACCAGGTGGTCTCTCTGGCCAACCGTCTGCTGGCTGACCGCCGCCCCGCCCAAGATTCCACCCCCGGTTCTTGGGCGCCGCCGCTGCGGCTGGAATCCCAGCGCGGTTCGGGGGTCGAGGCGGAGTGGTTTGAGTACGCCGACGACGAGCAGGAGGCCGCCGGAATCGCCGAGGATATCCAAGACCTCATCAGCAAAGACGGCCTAGCACCCTCAGAAATTGCCGTGCTCTTTAGAACTAACGGCCAGTCTGCCGCTCTGGAGCAGGCGCTGACCGATGAGGGCATACCCTACCAGCTGCGCGGAGCCGAACAGTTCTTCAACCGCCCCGAGGTGCGCAACGGCATCCTGCAGCTACGCGGGGCAGCCAACGCGGCGGGGGAGGAGTCCGTGCCCCAGCTGACCCGCGACGTCCTCAAATCCCTGGGCTACACGGAGCAGGGGCCCTCGTCCTCGGGAGCGGTGCGGCAAAAGTGGGAGTCGCTGGCAGCACTCGTTTCTATGGCGGATCGCCTACACGCCGAGCGGGAGAAAGCCCGGGAGCAGGCGCGCGAGACGGGCGTGGAAGCTCCCCCTGCCCTGACCATGCACGAGTGCGTGGCAGATCTAGCCCAGCGCGTGGCCAACCAGGATGCCCCGGTGATGAACGGGGTCACGCTGGCCTCGCTGCACTCGGCGAAGGGCCTTGAGTGGGACGCCGTTTTTCTCGCCGGCCTCAACGAGGGACTCATGCCCATCTCCTTCGCCAAAACCGGCGATGAAATCGATGAGGAAAGGCGCCTGCTCTATGTGGGAATCACCCGAGCCCGCAAGCATTTGACCTTCAGCTGGTCGCGTTCGCGCACCCCCGGTGGCCGCGCCAACCGTAAGCGCTCGCGTTTTCTTGACGCCCTTGCGCCCAAGGACCGTCGATGAGCCCGTCCCGGCGCGAGGAAATTCTGCCCGCCACCGCCACCCGCCCCGAGGTTGTGGTGGTGCGGTCTGCCCGGCGCACCAAGACGGTCAGCGCTCGTATGGAGGACGGCGGCCGGGTGCGTCTGCTGGTTCCGGAGGCTACCTCGCGGGCTGAGATAGCGGAGTATTTAGAGAAGCTGCTTCCGTCCATCATGCGGCAGCAGGAGCGCAAACGAACGCAGAAAAAGAAGTTTGCCAGCGATGACTTTCTGCTGGCCCGTGCCCGTGACGTTCAGAAAAACTTTCTGCCGGAGCTGGCCCGCCTGCCAGATTCGATTCGCTGGGTGACCAACCAGAAGAGCCGCTGGGGGTCTGCAACCCCGAGCCAGGGCAGGGTCAGAATCTCCCACGTGCTCCAGGGAGCCCCCGACTATGTGCTGGAGTTTGTGCTCCACCACGAGCTCTGCCATTTTCTCGAAGCCAACCACAACCGGCGTTTTAAAGCCCTAGAAAGCAGGTATCCCCGCAAGGCTGAGGCCGAAGCCTTCCTTGCGGGGGTTACCTTCGCTCACCGCGGGAGCTAGACCCTAGCGGTCGTCGTCCTTCGTGTCGTCCTCAGAAGAATCCTCGGAATCGCCCGAGTCATCAGAGGCAGGCTCGTCGTAGCCGCCGGAGAGCAGCTTCTCCAGCGCGGCGTCAAACTCGTCATCGCTGGCGTCAAAGATTTCCACCCGCTGGGCGTAGGAATCCAGGTTGGTGAGTTCCTCTGCGGTGGGCAGGGTTTCCGGTGCCTTCCAGAGTTCGTCCCGGGCGTCGGTACCGTGCTCCTCGCCGTAGGAGCGCCAGAAAGCCGCCGCCTCGCGGTTGAGCTTGGGGTGTAGCTCAAGGCCCACCAGAGAAGCAAAGACGTGCTCGGCGGGGCCACCGGACGCATGACGGCGGTTCATGGTCTCAGCCAGCTGAGCCGAAGCGGGCAGGTTCTTGGTTGCCTGCTCTGCGACCACGGTCACCCAGCCCTCTACCAGGGCCAGCAGAGTCTCAAGACGCTGCAGGGCAAGCTGCTGGTCTTCGGTGTTTTGCGGGGTGAAGATGTCGGCGGCAAAGGCCTCCTGCATCGCCTCGGGATTCATGGGGTCAAGGCCTTCTGCGGCAGACTGCATCCGCTCTATATCAATGTGGATACCGCGGGCATAGCGCTTGATGAGGTCAATGATGTCGTCGCGGAGCCAGGGGGTGGACTTATAGAGCCGCACCAGGGCCGCCTCGCGCACCGCCAGGTAAAGCATGACTTCCTGAGTAGGAATTTCCAGGCCCTCACCGAAAGCGGCAACACCGGCAGGCAGAAGGGCAGAACGACCCTCCGCCAGGGGCAGGCCAATATCGGTGGAAGACACCGCCTCGTTAGCCAGCTGAGCTACCGCCTGGCCCGCCATCATGCCAAACATCATGCCGCCAATACCGGAGAGAATATTGCCGCCACCGCCCAGCATGGACTTAATCTCTTCGGGCATCTGGGCCTCCATGGAATTGTTCATGGCCTCAGACATTGAAACAGCAATGGGACCGGCAATTTCCTGAAAGACCGCAAAGGAGTTCTCAATGAACTCTGCCTTAGACCAGGCCTCGGTCTGATAGCCGGGGCGCTCAAAAGAAGTCACCGGGTCAAGCCAGAGGTCTGCCAGCTGGGTGGCATCTGCCACCGCTGACTTCTGATTCTGGGTCACTGATGGGTCAGAGCCACCCGCCGCCAGCGCCTGGCGGGCGTGCTGGCGGGCAAGGTTCCAGTTCACCGGTTCATCGGAATTCTGCGCGTTCATCATCGACGACACCGAAGCAAAAATTCCAGAAATCATATTGGGGTCGATGTTCAGACCCATGCGCCGCAAATCTTCGGGGTCAATGCCCATCGCCTGCGGGCCAAAGCCCCCGGCGGCGTTACCAGAGGTGAAACCGTTTTCTGATAGCTTCTTGAAGAGCTCTTCAAACGGGTCATTCTCACCATTGTTACCGTTGGGTTTATTACTGTCTGCCACGGTGAATCTCCTTTACTTTCCAACTACTTACCTTTAGCTAGAAGCTACGTTACCGAAGTCAGCTAAACTCTGCCAGGGCCACACCCCTCCCCAGGCAGTCCCTCGGCGAATTCCAAGGTTCTTTGCCCCGAAAACTCCCGGTTTTATGGGGTAATCTGGTAAGCATGCCCCAGAAGAAATATGCCGGTTCACGCCCCCAGTCTGACCAAACAAAGCCCTCCCAGCAGCCCTCGCGGAGAAAGTGGCACCTGCGTCGTCCTGGCTTTCAGACTCTAGCCGGCGGATCGACGGCGCTTTTAGCGCTGGCAGCCATGCTCGTGCCGGTGGACTTCGTGACCGAAGAACCGGGCCCCACCTTCAACACGATTGGTGAGGTAGATGGCCGCCAACTCATTGAGATTGACGGCCGCCCCTCCTTTGAGACCAGTGGCGAGCTCGACATGACCACCGTTTCTACCGCAGGTGGCCCCAACACCAAAATCTCTGCCCTGCAAACCCTGGCAACCTGGCTGGCGCCCCACACCGTCGTGGTGCCCACCGCGGTGATGTACGACCCCTCGGTCACCAACGAGCAGGTGAGCTCGCAAAACGCCGCCGATATGTCTAATTCACAGGAGACCGCCGAGGCCGCTGCGCTGGACCAGCTGGGTATTGATTTTTCTGAGGAACTGCGGGTTTCAGCTATTTCCGATGACGCCGCCGGGGCAGATCTCTTTGAGGAAGGGGATACCCTGCGCGCCCTGGGTGGCACCGAGCTGAAAAGCTACGACCAAATTGCCGAGATACTTGATAACAACAAAGACAAGCCCATTGAGGTAACCGTGCAACGTCAGGGAGCCGAGAAAACGTTTGAGGTGACTCCCCGCTGGAACGAGGAGGCTGGTCACTACGTTCTGGGTCTCTATATCAACCGAAACTATGATTTTCCCTTTGACGTGAAATACGGGGTGGAAGAAGTCGGCGGCCCCAGTGCCGGCATGATGTTTGCCCTGGGTATTATTGACGAAGTCACCGAGGGCGATATGACCGGTGGCAAGCACTTTGCCGGCACCGGCACTATATCCTCCGATGGAACGGTTGGCCCCATTGGCGGCATCGCGCAGAAGATGGTGGGTGCCCGTGACTCCGGCGCTGAGATTTTTCTGGCTCCGGCCGATAACTGTTCAGAGGTGGTGGGCAATGTTCCCGAGGGGCTTTCGGCGGTTAAGGTCTCGACCCTCGATGAGGCATATAAAGCGGTGACTGAAATCGGGGACGGCGCTGACCCGGCGAGTTTCCCCACCTGTAGCTAGAGCGCGAGAAAGCTAGAAGCGTAAAGCGAAAAAGATGCTATTGCGCGGGGGAATAAACGGCGGTTTTTTGGCACAATAGATAGAAATATTTGCTCTGGTTCACAAGACCTAACGAGTAAGAGCAAGTGCCCAGGCGAACCGCGGTTCGCGCCAGACCAACCCCGAGGAATACGTGAGTATCGGAGACACCACCAAACCCCGTTCCCAACCGCCCAAGCGCAAAAATACGCTGACCATTACCATCGTGATCGTTGCAGCCCTGGTGGTTGCCTTCGTGTTTGCCACCCAGGTCTACACCAACGTGCTCTGGTACAACCAGCTGGGCTATCTCAATGTTTTCATCACCGAAAATATCTACCGAATCGCTCTCTTTCTGGTAGCTGGCCTGATTTCAGCCGCTGCTGTCTGGGTCAGCATGTACTTTGCCTATAAGCACGGTGAGGAACCGGCACCCCCGCGCCCGAGAGCAAATCCTTTCCCGGGTGCTGGCCAAGGCCAGGCGGGCAACCCTCAGGATCCTTTCGCCGAGTTCCAGAACATGTTCAATCAGAATATGGAACGCTACCGCTCCACGGTAGACCGTGCTCGCAAAACCCTCATGTTCATCGTGCCCGCCCTGGTGGGTATCTTTGTGGGCATGGGCATCACCTCCCAGTGGGAGACCGTTGCCCTCTTCTTCAACGGGGTTGACTTCGGCTCGCAGGATCCCGAGTTTGGTAAAGATCTGGGATTCTTCATGTTCTCCCTGCCTTTCTGGACCATGCTGATGACCCTGCTGAACACCATCGTGGTGATTTCCGGCCTTGCTGCCGTTGTTATGCACTACTTCTACGGCGGCATTAAGGTTCACGATAAGGGCATTAACACCACCCGCGCCTTCCGCCGCCACGCCGCCGTCATGCTGGCTATCTTCCTGCTGCTGCGCGGCGTGACTTTCTGGCTCAACCGCTACACCGCAACCCAAGACCAGTCTGGCTCGTGGGCGGGCGCTATGTACACCGACGTCAACGCCATTATTCCCATGCAGGGAATCCTGGCGATTGTCTCCGTGCTGGTGGCCGCGCTCTTCGTGGTGGCAGCCGTTACCAATAAGTGGCGTCTTCCCATGATCGGTACCGCGGTGATGGTGATTGCCGCTGTTGTTGCCGGTGGCATCTACCCCTGGATCGTTCAGCGCTTCCAGGTGGTTCCCAACGAGCAGGCGAGCGAAGCCGAGTACATCCAGCGCAATATCGACTCGACCCTGGCCGCCTACGGGCTCAACAACCTTGAAACCGAAAACTACGACGCCACCACCGCGACGTCGTCCGGCGCATTGGCAGGGGAGTCGGAGACTATCTCCAACATCCGTCTGCTCGACCCCAACGTGGTCTCGGCTGCCTTCTCCCAGCTCCAGCAGTTCCGCCCCTACTACCAGTTCGGGCAGACCCTGGCGGTAGACCGCTACGACATTGACGGCACCACCCAAGACACCGTGATTTCTGCGCGCGAGCTCAATCCGGCGCAGAACGCTGACTCCTCCTGGTTCAACCAGCACGTGGTCTACACGCACGGTTACGGTGTGATTGCCGCCTACGGTAACCAGGTGGAGGCAGACGGTAAGCCCAAGTTCATGCAGTCGGGCATTACCGCAACCGGTGAAATTTCCGAAGACTACGAGCCCCGTATCTACTTCGGCCAGTCCTCCCCGGACTACTCGATTGTGGGTGGCTCTGAGGGCGACGAGGCGCTGGAACTTGACCGCCCCGCTACCGCCGGCGACGAGAACTCAGACGCCAAGTACACCTTCACCGGTGACGGCGGCCCCAACGTGGGCAACGCTTTCTCCCGCCTTGCCTACGCCATTAAGTTCCAATCCTCAGACCTGCTACTCTCTGACGCAATCCGGCCTGAATCTCAGATTCTCTACGATCGCGACCCCACCCAGCGCGTGGAAAAGGCTGCCCCCTACCTGACCGTAGACGGCAACCCCTACCCGGCGATTGTTGATAACCAGGTGGTCTGGATTGTTGATGCCTACACCACCAGCGACCGCTACCCCTACTCGCAGGCCTCGGAGCTGGAATCTGCCACCGTGGATTCTGAGGTATCTGCCGGTGCCACTTCTGCCCTTCCTAATGAGGACGTCAACTACATTCGCAACTCGGTCAAGGCGACCGTGAATGCCTATGACGGTTCGGTGACCCTCTACGCCTGGGATGACCAGGATCCTCTGTTGCAGGCATGGCAGGGAGTATTCCCCAACACGGTGAAGTCCCATTCCGAGATGAGCGCCGAGCTGATTGACCACGTGCGCTACCCCCAGGACATGTTCAAGGTGCAGCGCGAGATTCTCAACCGCTACCACGTGACTGATGCGGGAAGTTTCTACGCCGGTGACGACGTGTGGGCAACCCCCAACGATCCCACCACCGACACCAACACCCCGTTGCCTCCCTACTACACCTCACTGAAGATGCCGGGCCAGGATGAAGCATCCTTCTCTCTGACCACCAGCTGGATCCCTCAGCAGTCTGATGAGAACACCCGTAACGTGATGTACGGTTTCATGGCTGCTAACGGCGATGCTGGCACCGGTAAGGACGGCGAGATTTCGCCAGACTACGGCAAGCTGACCATGCTGGAGCTACCGCGTTCTTCTGTGGTTCCCGGTCCCGGCCAGGCGCAGAACAACTTCAACTCTGATACCGATGTATCAACCGAGCTGAACCTGCTGCGCCAGGGTGCCTCGAACGTGATCAACGGTAACCTGCTGACTCTGCCGGTGGGTGACGGTATTCTCTACGTTCAGCCGGTCTACGTTCAGTCCTCCGGTGACGCCGCCTACCCGACCCTGCGCCGCGTGCTGGTTGGCTTCGGTGAGAAGGTGGGCTTTGCCCCGACCCTGGACGAGGCGCTCAACGAGCTCTTCGACGGTTCCTCGGGTGCTGATACCGCAGTCGATGCGGGTGTGGACGCCGCCGCTGCTGACTCCGGTGCTGACCAGGGATCGTCTGGTTCATCGGATTCTGCTTCGCTTAAAGAAGCCCTCAACGAGGCAAACCGTGCAATGCAGGATGCCGACCAGGCGATGAAGGACGGTGACTGGGCTAAGTACGGCGAGGCTCAGGACCGCCTGCAGAAGGCTCTGGACGACGCCCTGGCGGCTGACGGCGTAGACACCGGTAGCGCTGGGGGAGGTGCTCAAGAGTAAAGCTCTGGCTTTTCTTCTTGAGTAGCTCAAAAGAAGTGTCGTTCGGTCATCCTTTAAAGGCACGATCCGGTGCCGGTTGACTGAACGACACTTCTTTTTGACTCCACCCAGGTGTGTTCTCACTTACAAAAGCCTCATTTGGTTTGCATGAGTCTCGGTGGGTGTGTATAGTTGAATGAGTCGCCGCGGGGTGGAGCAGTTCGGTAGCTCGCCGGGCTCATAACCCGGAGGTCGCAAGTTCAAATCTTGCCCCCGCAACCAAGACGAAAAGCGTCTCACGAAAGTGAGGCGCTTTTCTTTTTCTCTCATAAATAAAGTTGCAATTTTGGTTCTTAAAACCGCCGAATAAGAACCAAAACTGCAACTTTTGGGTTAGCCCGGGCAAACCCGCCGAGAGGCCATTTTTCTCAACTATGAAGGATTGAGCGACTTCGGCGCTCCCATTCCGGGGTCAATCTTGGTGGGACCGTCCGCACCGGGGCGAACATCAAAATCAAAGATTTCTGTGGGCAGGTAGACGGTCGCGCAGGAGTTTGGCACGTCAACGACTCCCGAGAAGCGACCCTCAATAGGTGCAGCGCCCAAGAGCAGATAGGCCTGTTCGGGGGAATAGCCGAATTGGGTCAGATAATCGATAGCGTGGAGGATAGCTCGCTGGTAGGCAAGCTGAGAATCAAGGTACTTCTGTTCGCCCTCCAAGGTTACTGATGTGCCCGAGAAAGCTAGCCACTCGGAATATACTGGGCCACCTCGACCGGGCATAAAAATGGCGTTTTCTTTTACGCCGTACTTTTCCATGCCGTCTTTGATGATATCTACATGCAGATCAATATAACCGCCCATCTCGATAGCACCGCAGAAGGTTATTTCACCGTCGCCCTGAGAAAAGTGAAGATCACCCACCGAAAGGTTTGCTCCGGGAACATATACCGGATAGAAAACGCGAGAACCCTTGGTCAGATTCTTAATGTCTTGGTTACCGCCATTTTCACGCGGGGGAGCGGTGCGGGCAGCTTCGTTAGCAACTCGGTTGAATTCTTCTCCTGAAAGAGAACCTAAAATTGCTCCCTCGGGCTCTGGCGGCAAAGCTAGCGGAGGCTGACGATGTGGGTCAGTCGCAATTAAGTCTCCCTCACGCTTGTTCCATTTCTGCAAGAGCTTGGCCGAGGGCGCAGTTCCCATCAAGCCTGGGTGATGAATCCCGGTAAATTTAACGTGGGGAATGTGCCGCGAAGTGCACTCGCTACCCTGGAAGTCCCAAATCGCTTTATAAGCGTCAGGAAACTGCTCTGTAAGAAAGCCGCCCCCGTTGTGTTGGGCAAAAATTCCCGTATAGCCCCAGCCCTGACCAGCCAGCGGGCCTTCCTCTTGAGGAATCGGGCCGATATCAACGATATCGACGATGAGTAGATCTCCAGGTTCGGCTCCCTCTACCGCGAAAGGGCCAGCCAGGGCATGCACCTTGTGTAGCGGTGCGTCCCTAATATCATCCGCTGAATCATCGTTCTTAATGGCACCGTCAAACCACTCGCGGCAGTCTGCTCGGAAAGTAGTGCCGGGCTTTACCGTGGCTACGGGAGGAATCTCGGGGTGCCAACGGTTATGGCCGATTTTTTCTTGTTCGGTAAAGGGCTTATTGGAATCAAGCGGAAAGAGTACTTCAGGCATCTTTGGTCTCCAATATCTGGTGTGTTTAGTGTGGGGCTCAGGGGCGGGGCAACTTCATGTGAAGCGGATTTCGCGTGTAGTTGGTTTGTGCAGGCGAAGGCTGGGAGCTAATTACCTGTGGTTCGTAGGCACTTGATTGAGTTGAATCAATCATCTTCATTCGTTCTGAACCGATGTGGGAGAGCCCTACAGCTGAGATTAATTTCTTCGCTTTGCTCGCGCAGTGCGTGCAATCAACTTCTTTCGGAACACTGGACATCGAAAAATTTTGCTCAAAAACACCGCAAGCTGGGCATCTGTACTCGTAGATTGGCATAACCCTCCTCTGTGATTTAGATTACTTTTACTTTAGTGAAAGGCGGCCAAAAAAATAAATAGATTCTGCGATCATTTACGTGCTGGAAACTGAGCTTTTACTTCTAGCGCCAGTAAAACGCCGAGAGGCCATTTTTAGACCGAAAAGTTGAGAAAAACGGTCTAAAAATGGCCTCTCGGAACAGGTGCGAGTGAGAGAAAGGAACTAGCGGAGCCTAGCCATTCCACAGGGCGGCAATGCCGCTGAGGGAGTTCACTCCCAGGTAGATGGTCAGCAGCCAGCACAGCCAGCCAATTACCAGAAGCCAGGCCGGGTACTTGTACCCCTGCAGGAGAGAAGCCCGCTTGAAAGTTGCCACAATCAAGAGCACCGCAAAGCCTACCGGCAGAATGAGGCCGTTGACGGCGCCGGCAACAATCAGCAGGGTGGCAGGAGCCTTGCCTGCAAAGGCGAAGACCAGGGTTGAGATAGCAATAAATCCCACGGTCAGCGCGTTCTTCACGCCCACCGAGGTCTTGGCCGTGGTCAAGAAGGAGACCGAGGTGTAGGCGGCACCAATCACCGATGAAATGGCGGCACCCCAGAGAATCAGACCGAAAATGCGGGTTCCGATGTCGCCGGCTGCAATGCCGAAGGCCTGGCCGGCGATGGAAGATTCGGTATCCAGGGCAACCCCGGTAACCACCACTCCCAGAATTGCCAGGAAGAGCAAAAAGCGCATGACGCCGGTGACGATAATGCCGGTGACCGAAGAGGCAGCAATGTCTTTGACATATTCGGGGCCGGAAATACCCGCGTCAATCATGCGGTGGGCCCCGGCATAGGTGATGTAGCCGCCCACGGTGCCACCCACCAGGGTGGTGATAATGGTGAAGTCAATCTGCTCGGGAATCACCATATTCTTCACGGCATCGCCCACCGGCGGGTTGGAGACGATTGCAACGTAGGCGGTTGCGACAATCATGACGACGCCCAGCACCACCACGATTTTGTCTAGTGCAGCCCCTGCTTTTTTGGAGAGGAAGACCAGAATTGCCAGCACCGCGGTAATAATTCCGCCGGTGGTGGCATCGAGCCCCAGCATGGAGTTCAGACCCAGGCCGCCGCCCGCCACGTTGCCCACGTTGAAGACGAAGCCGCCCAGAGCAACCAGGACTGAGAGTAAAATTCCCAGCCCGGGGAGTACCCGGTTGCTCAGTTCCTGGGCTTTCATGCCGGAGACGCCGATAACCCGCCAGACGTTGAGCTGCACGGCGATGTCAATCAGGATTGAGACCAAGATGGCAAAGGCGAAAGAAACGCCCAGGGTGTAGGTGAATTGACCTGTTTGGGTGATGAAGCCCGGCCCAATGGCAGAGGTTGCCATGAGGAAGAGCGCGCCGAGTAAGACCGAGCGCTGGCCCTGCTTTTTCTTCTCAGTGTGGGCTGAGACTGAAGCGGGCGTGGGGTTGTGTTCTGCCACGAGAGCTCCTTGAACTGTGAGGTGTGCGGACTGGGTCGAGCCGGTTTCCCGGGTCAAATTTCGAAACAGCGGCACGGGGTGATTGTGCATTTTGGTTATCTAGGTCATAGAATTACATCACAGATTACATTTTGTTCAACAATTTTTCCTGTAGGGCTCGAAAAAATTCTTCACGGCGGAGGAAAAGCTACGCCCCGAGAATCCACCGTTGAGTAACTACCGGTAAGAGCAAGAAAAATAAGCCCCTGCGCCAGCTAAAGAAAGGACTCCACATGGCAGTGACCGTTGACCTCAACTCAGATTCGGGTGAGGCGTTTGGCTCCTGGGCAATGGGAGACGACGAGACCATGATGACCCTCGTTTCCTCTGCCAATATTGCCTGCGGCTTTCATGCCGGCGATCCGCTGACCATGCGCAAGACCTGCACCGCCGCCGCTCGTAACGGGGTAGCTGTGGGTGCCCACGTTGCGTATCCCGATCTGGTGGGTTTTGGCCGCCGTTTCATGGAGATTGCTCCCGCTGAGCTCACCAACGCGGTGATTTATCAGATGGGTGCCCTGGAGGCAGTTGCCAGAACCGCCGGTAGCAGGGTCAGCTATGTGAAGCCTCACGGCGGTCTCTATAACGCGATTGTTCACCACGAGAAGCAGGCACAGGCGGTTGCTCAGGCGATGAAGGATTTTGGGGGGGACCTGTCCATTCTCTGCCTGCCCAATTCTGAGATTGAGAAGGCCGCTCAGAGGCTGGATATCCCCGTGGTGCACGAGGCTTTTGCTGACCGCGGCTATACCCCGCAGGGAACCCTGGTGCCGCGCACCGAGCCGGGCGCCGTCGTCCACGATGCGCAGGCCGTTGCCGAGCGGGTGCTGCGCATGGCGCTGGAGGGCACGGTTGTAGCTGTAGACGGCTCAATCGTTAAACTCGACGCCCAGAGCGTCTGCGTGCACGGCGATACCCCGGGCGCTGTGGAGATTACCCGCGCTGTCAGAGAGAAACTGACCGGCTACGGCGTGGACATTGCTCCCTTTACCGCGAGCTAGTCAATGTCACAGATTGAACTTAAGCCTTTTGGCCTCGTCTCCGTTATGGTGGACTGCTCCGACTTGCAGACCGCCCTGGCGGTGCACGCCCACTTGAAGGCCCACCCGCCGCGGGGAGCGCAGGAGTTTGTTCCCGCTGCCCAAACGGTGCTGGTACGTTTCGACTCTGTCTCGTGTGCTCGGGAGTTTCGCGCAGGGTTTAGGTGGGACGGCGCGGGGGAGGCCGGTGCCCAGGCGGGCAAGGAGCAGGTGATTGAGGTGTTCTATGACGGTGATGATCTCGCCGAAGTCGCGCAGCTGACCGACCTGAGCACCGAGGCCGTGGTGAGGGCCCATACCGAGCAGGTCTGGACCGTTGCTTTCGCCGGTTTCGCCCCCGGTTTTTTCTACCTGCACGCCGAAGATAATGCGCTGAAGGTGCCGCGCCGTTCATCCCCGCGCACCGCGGTACCGGCCGGTGCGGTGGGCTTGGCGGGAGATTTTTCGGGGGTTTATCCGAGGACGTCGCCGGGCGGCTGGCAGCTGATTGGCAGGACGGCGGCGCCGCTGTGGGATCTCAAGCAAGACCCTCCGGCGCTGCTGGAACCCGGCCAGAGGGTGAAATTTAAAGCCGTGCGCGAGAGCATCGAGGTTCGCTCCGATCTTCAGAAAGAGGAGGAAGTCCTCCCGGTTTCTGATCACCGGGCCGCTCTGACGGTCACCAACCCCGGTGCCCAGCTTTTGATTCAGGATTCCGGCAGGTTCGGGCTCACTCACTGGGGTGTTTCTCCCTCGGGGTTTGCCGATGAAACCTCTGCCCGCGATGCTAATTTTGCCGTGGGCAACCGTGAAACGGCGCCGGTGCTGGAATCTCTGATGGGCGGTTTTACCCTCCAGGCTCAGCAGGATTCCGTGCTGGCCCTCACCGGCGCTGAGGCCTTTGCGACCATTGCCGAACCGGGCAAGATTGATATGCAGGTTCCCGCAGGTAAGCCCTTTGCCCTGCTAGCCGGGCAGAAGCTCCACGTGGGTCTTGCCGAGCGAGGCCTGCGCGTCTACTGCGCCCTGCGCGGAGGCGTGAGGGCATCGGTCAGTGCCGAGTCGGTTTCTTACGATACCCTCTCGGGTATCGGTAGCCCGCCCCTGGCCGCCGGCGCTAGCCTAGCTCCGGCGCAGGAGCAGGTGGGCGCCGTCCAGCCCATTGAGCGGCTTGCGCCCCTGCCCAACCAGCAGGAGCCCACCGAAATCCGCGTGATTGCCGGGCCCCGCGACGACTGGTTTACCCCGGAGTCGCTGGCCCGTTTCACCGAGACCACCTGGCAGGTGACCGCCGAATCTAACCGAATCGGAGCCCGGCTCAAGCCGGCGGAGAATCCGCAGGACGCCGCCGGGGTGGCCCCGGAAGAAAACGGCGACTCTCACCCCGCTCAGGTTCTTGAAAGAAAACGCACCGGCGAGCTTGCCTCAGAGGGAATGGTGACCGGGGCTATCCAGGTGCCGCCCAACGGTGAACCCGTGGTCTTTCTGGCAGACAGGCCGGTGACCGGCGGCTACCCGGTGATTGCCACGGTGCACCCCCAAGATCTGCGGCTGGTGGCCCAGGCAGCTCCCGGAAGCCACCTACGTTTTACCTATTTCCCCCTTCCCACCACTGACGACCAAGGAGAGTCCCGTGCGTAAAGTACTCATCGCCAACCGCGGTGAAATCGCTGTGAGAATTATTGGAGCCTGCGCGCAGGAGGGCATTGGAAGCATTGCGGTCTACGCTGATTCAGATGCCCAGGCCCTTCACACCGTACTCGCCGATGAAGCCTACGCGCTTGAGGGTACTACTCCTGCCGAAACCTACCTCAACATCGAGAAAATTATGAAGATCGCGGCTCGGGCAGAAGCCACCGATATTCACCCCGGTTACGGCTTTCTGGCAGAGAATGCCGAGTTCGCCCAGGCCGTGATTGACGCCGGCCTCACCTGGATTGGTCCCTCGCCCGAGACCATCGACGCCCTGGGGGATAAGGTCAAGGCCCGCAAGATAGCTCAGGCTGTGCAGGCTCCGCTGGCACCGGGCAGCGACGGCCCGGTGGACGGCCCCGACGGCGCCCGCGCTTTTGCCGAGGAGCACGGTCTGCCCATCGTCATCAAGGCAGCCCACGGCGGTGGTGGCCGCGGCATGCGCGTGGTGCGAGATCTCTCTGAGGTCGAGTCAGCCTTTGAAGCGGCGGTCCGCGAAGCGGTGGGTGCCTTTGGAAACGGCGAATGTTTTGTGGAGCGGTTTCTAGAGAAGCCCCGCCACGTGGAAACCCAGGTGGCGGCAGATTCCCACGGCGGCGTCGTCGTGCTGGGCACCCGCGACTGCTCGCTCCAGCGGCGGCACCAGAAGCTCATCGAAGAAGCGCCCGCCCCCTTCCTCAGCGATGGGCAGGTTGCCCTGCTAGAAAAGGCCTCGCGGGATATTTTCCGTGAGGCTCGGTACCTGGGCGTGGGAACCTGTGAGTTCCTCATTGCCGCAGACGGCACCGTTTCCTTCCTTGAGGTCAATACCCGTATTCAGGTGGAGCACCCGGTCACCGAGGAAAGCGCCGGGGTAGACCTGGTGCGCATGCAGCTGGATATTGCCGCTGGTAAGCCCCTGGCCTTCACCGAGATGCCCCGGCCGAAGATGCACGCTATCGAGTTCCGTATCAACGCCGAAGACCCGGCCCGGGGTTTCCTGCCCTCAGCCGGTACCATCGAGGCTATCAACGTGCCCACCGGCCACGGTATCCGCTGGGATTCGGGCGTGCGAGACGGCACCGTGATCGACGGTAGCTTCGATTCCATGCTCGCTAAATTGATTGTCACCGGCACCACTCGCCAGCGCGCTATCAACCGTGCCCGCTTTGCCCTCAAACAGCTGGAAATTCAGGGTATCGCCACCGTGATTCCTTTTAGCCGCATGATGATGGAGCACCCCGCTTTCACCGCCGAGGATGGCGAGCTGGGCATCTACACCACCTGGATTGATAACGAGCTGGGGGAGCAGCTAGAGATCGACCCGGCCTATCAGCAGGGCCTGCTGCCGGTGGGCGCTCGAAGCTTTCCGGGCACGGGTATGACCCGCTTTACCCTGGAAATTGACGGCTCGCCCAAGCAGGTGGGCATGCCCGATGCGGTCTTTGCCTCGATGGGCTCGGGGCAGGGGCTTGCCGAGGATTCTCAGGACGACGCCGCTGCGGCGGTGACCGCCCCCATGGCGGGTTCTGTGATTCGGTTGCTGGTTGCTGAAGGTGATGCGGTTTCTGCCGGGGACCAGGTGGCTTTGCTGGAAGCCATGAAAACGGAGGTGCCCGTTTACTCCGATGCCGCGGGTACGGTGGCTGAGCTTCCGCTGTCTACCGGAGATCGCGTAGCTGCCGGTGATGTGCTGGTTCGCTTTGCCGAAAAATCTTGAGGCTGACCCCTAAAATAGGTGTGTGAATCCAGAAACCACAACCCTAGACCTTGTTCCCAGCCTCAAAGAGATAGCTGGGTCTTTGCCAGCACCTTCACACGCCCACGCTACAGCCTGGGCGGTGAAGGTGCTGAAAAAAGCCATGAATGACGGCGCTCTGGTGCCCGGCTGTAAGCTCTCCGAGCAGAAAATCTCTGCCGAGCTGGGAATCTCCCGCAATACCCTGCGCCAGGCCTTTACCGTACTGTCTGCCCAGAACCTGGTGGAGCAGATTCCTAACCGCGGCGTATTTGTGGCAAGCCCCGATAAGGAGCAAATTTCTGAGCTGATGGTGATGCGCCTGGCTCTAGAATCCACGGCCATTGAGCTTTCAGGCCCCGGCGAGAAGCCCGCGATCCGCGCCGTCATTGAGAAAGCCCGGCAGGCTCGAGCCGCCGGGTCTGTCTCGGCTATGGCGTCAGCGAACCAGGACTTCCACCGTCTGCTGGTGGCCCAGGCTGGTAGCCTTCGGCTCGATACCCTGATGAGCTCTGCGCTGGCAGAGATGCGCCTGCTCTTCTTCAGCTTTGTGACCGTGGTGGATTTTCACGCCCAGTTTGTTGACCTCAACGCGGAGCTCTTAGAACTCATAGAGGCTGGCGAGAAAGTAGCCGCTCAGAAAGCCCTGCGTAGCTATCTTGCCAAGTCAAGCGACTACTTTATGGCCAACCTCTAAGGGGAGTTCCCTTATACTGAGCGCTCATCTACCCCGTTGTAGGCAGACAGCGGGCGAATCAGCGAGTTATTTGCCAGCTGCTCCATCACGTGGGCTGTCCAGCCGGTGAGGCGGGAGCAGACAAAGATGGGGGTGAAGGTGGGGGTGTCAAAGCCCATCAGGTGGTAGGTGGGGCCGGCGGGGTAGTCCAGGTTGGGCTTGATTCCCTTGGCTTCGTCCATGGATTCTGCCAGACCCTTGTAGAGGCCAATCATGTCTTCGCGGTCGAAGTAGCGCACCATGTCGAAGAAAGCATCCTGCATGGTGGGCACGCGCGAGTCACCGTTCTTATAGACCCGGTGGCCGAAGCCCATCACTTTCTTCTTGGCCGCCAGAGCGTCGTCCATCCATGCCTTAGCGCGGGCCTTGGCGTCTGCCTCTGACTCACCCTCGATTACACCGATTTCGTCAAAGGTGTGCTGTACCGCCTCGTTAGCGCCGCCGTGCAGGGGGCCTTTCAGCGCCCCGATTGCGCCGGTGATGGCCGAATGCAGGTCGGAGAGGGAGGAGGTAATGACGCGCGCGGTGAAGGTGGAGGCGTTAAAGGAGTGCTCGGCGTAGAGCACCATTGAGACCTTGAAGGCTTCTTTAACCTCGGGGCTGGGCACCTCGCCAAAGGCCATATAGAGGAAGTTGTCGCAGTAGTCGAGATCCTCCCGCGGGGCAATGATTTCTTCACCGCGACGCCGCCGCTGGTCGTAGCAAACGACCGCCGGCATGGTGGCAAAAAGTGACCATGCCTTTTCCATATTGGCTGACTCGGAGGAGTCCTCTGAGAGCGGATCGGCCGCACCCAAGAAAGAGACCGCGGTGCGGCAGACATCCATGGGGTGGCAGTCCGTGGGCAGGGCATCAATCACCGCTTTGAGCTTCTCATCTAAGGCACGGTGGGAGCGCTCAAAGCGCTCAAACTCGCTCAGCCGCTGGGAGTCGGGCAGCTCGCCGTCCCACAACAGCAGAGCAACCTCCTCGAAGGTTCCCACCTTGGCGGAGAGATCCTGTACCGGATAGCCGCGGTAGAGCAGGGAGTTGGTCTCGGCGTTGACCTTGGAGATAGCGGTGTAGTCAGCTACTACTCCGGCGAGCCCTTTTTTAATATCTGCTTCGGTCATGGTGATTCTCCTTTGAATCAAAAAGTGTTAGGACTTAAAACGGTCGGGTACTTCAAAATTGAAGATTCCGGTGTCGAAGGTGTTATAGGCCTCGTAATCAACCAGGTCGTAGAGACGGGCGCGGGTGAACATCTGATCAACGTAGGATTCCTGGGTACCCTCTGCCTCGATGGTGTCCAAGACCCGCTCCATAGCGCCCAGGGAAGAACGCAACAGGGTTACCGGGTAGATAATCAGGTTGATACCGATCTTCTCAAAATCCGATTTGGTATAGAGCGCCGATTTGCCGAACTCGGTCATGTTGGCCAGTACTGGAACCTCCAGCGCATCGCGCACTGCCTGAAACTCTGAGAGATCCTTCATCGCTTCGGGGAAGATCGCATCGGCACCGGCGTCCACCAGCACCTTCATACGCTCAATAGCCGCCTCAAGGGTGTCGATACCGCGCAGGTCGGTGCGGGCCATAATCAGAAAATTCTCATCGCGCCGGGCCTGGGCTGCCGCGCGAATGCGCTTCACCGCGGTGTCTTCGTCCACGATATTCTTACCGTCTAAGTGGCCGCAGCGCTTGGGGTTAAACTGGTCTTCAATGTGGCAGCCAGCCAGACCAGCCTCTTCTAGCTCCTGGATAGTACGGGCAACGTTCATGGGCTCGCCAAAGCCGGTGTCGGCGTCCACAATGGCGGGTAAGTCAGTCAGTCGTGCAATCTGGCCGGCGCGCTGGGCAACCTCGGTCAGTGAAGTCAGGCCAATATCGGGGTAGCCCAGTTCGTTAGCCAGCACGGCGCCGGAGATGTAAATTCCGTCAAAGCCCTTCTCCTCAATCAGGCGGGCTGAGAGGGGAGTGAAGGCGCCGGGGAACTGTAGGGTCTTACCCGAGGCAAGAATCTCCCGAAGGTGCTTGCGCTTTTCGGCGGCGGTTTTTTGTGAAAACAGCATTAGAAGATACCTCCCTGAGCTTTCTCCAGCTCGATTGCCGCGGTGACGTTGAGTAGGTCAAGGTCACCGGCCTCAAGCGAGGAGAGGTTTTCGGTTGCTTCGATAAAGCGATTGAGTTCTTTCTCGTCGATTGTGCCCTCGGCCAGCTTGCGCAGCTTGCCGATGTAGTCTTCGCGGGCGAAAGGACGAGCGCCGAGCGGGTGAGCGTCTGCTACGGCTATTTCTTCGGTGAAGACCGTGCCGTCGGCCAGGGTAATCTCCGCCCGGCCACCAAAGGCCTTCTCCTGGGGATCCAGGGAGTGGTAGCGGCGGGTCCACTCGGGGTCTTCTTCGGTGGTGACCTTGTGCCACAGCGCTACGGTCTCAGCCCGCTGGGCGCGGTCGGGGGCGTAGGAGGCAACGTGGTCCCACTCGCCGTCCTGGAGCATCACGGTGAAGATGTAGGGAATGGAGTGATCCAGGGTTTCGCGGGTAGCCGTAGGGTCGTACTTCTGCGGATCGTTGGCGCCCGAGCCAATCACATAGTGGGTGTGGTGGGAGGTATGCAGAACAATCTTCTCGATGTTCTCGGGGTTGGCGAACTCGGGGTGCTCGCGGTGGAGCTTGCGGGCCAGGTCAATCCATGCCTGGGCCTGGTACTCTGCTGAGTGCTCCTTGGTGTAGGTATCAAGAATGGCGCGCTTAGCCTCGCCGGGAGCGGGGAGGGGAACCTCATAGCGGGCATCGGGGCCGTCCAGCAGCCAGGCAATCACGCCGTCCTCACCCTCGTAAATGGGCACCGGGGAGGTCTGGCCCCGCATGGCCCGGTCTACCGCCTCAACCGCCATTTTTCCGGCGAAAGCGGGGGCGTGGGCCTTCCAGGTGGAGATTTCGCCCTTGCGGGACTGGCGGGTGGCGGTGGTGGTGTGCAGGGCCTGGCCAACCGCCTGGAAGATGGTCTCGGTATCGAGCTTCAGCAGGGTGCCGATACCCGCTGCCGCCGAGGGGCCCAGGTGGGCAACGTGGTCAATCTTGTGCTTGTGCAGGCAGATTGCCTTGGCCAGATCCACCTGAATCTCGTAGCCGGTCGCAATACCGCGCACCAGGTCTTTGCCGGTGGCGCCCATGTGCTGGGCCACCGCCAAAATCGGAGGAATATTATCTCCGGGGTGGGAGTACTCCGCTGCCAGAAAAGTATCGTGGTAGTCCAGCTCGCGCACCGCCACACCGTTGGCCCAGGCCGCCCATTCGGGAGAAACCTTAGTGGCGGCGTCCACCCCGAAAACAGTGGAACCCGAGCCGCCGGGGCCGGGGCGGGCAGCCAGCGCCTGGCCTCGGGCAGAAACAATAGGGCCGCGGTTCAGCGAAGCAATGGCAACCGAGGCGTTATCAAGGATGCGGTTGATGACCATTTCCTCAACCTCGGGGCTCACCTCTACGGGGTCGGCGGCAACCTGGGCGATTTTAAAGGCGAGCTGGTCTTCGCGGGGAAGGTTCTCTTCGGACTTGTATACGCGGACCTTGTGCATTACGGTCATCTTCTTACCTCTCTGACGTGGTGGTGAAAAGTTCGTGGTGCTGGCTCTGGGCGGCTTCGATAGCAACCAGTGCGTTGTACAGGTGAACCTTGGTGGCTGCCACGGCAATCTCGGGCTCGCCCGAGGCTATCGCCTGACAAATCTGCTGGTGCTCGCGTGCTGCCTGAATCAGCCGGGCCGGATTGGTCTTCGACAGGGTTCTAATTCTGGTGAGCTGGGAACGGATATTCTGTTGTGCCTGAAGCAGATAGCGGTTATCGGCGGCTTCATCAATCCGTTGATCGAGCTCTTGAACCAGCGCGTAGTAGAGCTGGAGATTCTGCTTCTCTGCTTCGAGCTCTTTTACCGCCGCCTGAAACCTCTGCGCTAAAGCCTCAAAAACCAGGGGGTCACCCCTCTGTGCGGCAAGCTGGGCCGCCGTGCAATCTAGGCTGACCCTCAGCTCAAACAGCCGGTAGACGTTCTCCAAAGACACCGGCGAGACCATCGCCCCGCGCCCGGGGTTGGGCTCCACCAGACCTTCGGAGACCAGACGGCTAATAGCTTCGCGAACGGGGGTTCTTGAAACCCCCAGCCGCTGGGCCTGTTCAACCTCGGCAAGAACCGAGCCGGGGGTGAGATGAGCCGCCATGATGTCTGCCTTGAGGGTTTCATAGGCTTTGTCGCTGGCTCTCATCTCTACCTCTCTTGCTTCCCACGATCTGTGTTGCACACCACTGTAGAGGGTAAAAGCCTCAATGTATACAAAAATCAAAAATTTTCTTGAAAAAAGACGGCTTTAAGAAATTTTTTGGATTTTATGTATACAAAGTATTGATTATTGTGATTCTCACCACTAGATTTGCTTTCAATCTCGCTCATTCACTCATGAAACAGGCAAGGAGAGAAGAGATGACCGAGCACAATACCTACGCCTCTACCTACCAGCGCAGTGTTGAGGATCCCGAAGGGTTCTGGTTGGAGGCCGCTGAAGCCATCGACTGGATTAGCAAGCCTACCCGGGCACTCGATGATTCGAACAAGCCCATCTATCGCTGGTTCCCCGACGCCACGCTGAACACCTGTTATAACGCCGTTGACCGCCACGTTGAAGCCGGTCGGGGAGACCAGCCCGCTATCATCTTCGACTCGGCCATGCAGAAAACCCACCGGGAAATCACCTACTCCCAGCTCAAAGACGAGGTGGCACTTTTTGCCGGCGCGCTCGCTCATGCCGGTGTTGAAAAGGGCGACCGTGTGCTGATCTATATGCCCATGGTGCCCCAGGCCTATGTTGCTATGCTAGCAACCGCCCGCCTGGGCGCCGTCCATTCGGTCGTCTTTGGCGGTTTTGCGCCCAGTGAGCTGGCCACCCGCATCGATGACTGCCAGCCCAAGGTGATTGTGACCACCAGCGGCGGTCTCGAGCCCAAGCGCAAGATTGAGTACATTCCCGCCGTCGAGAAAGCCATCGAGCTGTGCACGTCGGCACCGGCCACGGTAATCGTTCACGAGCGTGAGGGTTTTGAGACTTCTCTTCAGGACGCCGCTGGGCGAGCAGCTGCCGCCGGGCAGGAAATTGCCTGGTTGGATTGGGCCGAGGCCTGCTCGGCGGCAGAACCGGCTGACCCTGTAGAGGTGGCAGCCACCGATCCCCTCTATATCCTCTACACCTCGGGTACCACCGGTACTCCTAAGGGCGTGGTGCGTGATAACGGTGGCCACGCTGTGGCTATGATCTGGTCCATGAAAAATATCTACGACATCTCAGCGGGGGAGACCATGTGGACAGCCTCTGACGTGGGCTGGGTGGTTGGCCACTCCTACATTGTCTACGGCCCCCTGCTGGCGGGCGCCACCTCGGTGATGTACGAGGGCAAGCCCATTGGCACCCCCGATGCCGGGGCTTTCTGGCGGGTTATTCAGGATTCTTCGGCCAAGGTGCTCTTTACCGCCCCCACCGCGCTACGGGCTATCCGTAAGGCAGACCCGGAGGCAGACCTGCTGGCTAACTACGATATTTCCTCGCTGAAAACCCTCTTTGTGGCGGGGGAGCGCCTCGACCCCGAAACCTACCACTGGGCATCTAAGCAGCTGGGTGTGCCCGTGGTGGATAACTGGTGGCAGACCGAAACCGGCTGGGCCATCTGTGCCAACATGCGCGGGCTCGACCCCATGAACATCAAGCCCGGTTCCCCCTCTGTACCCGTGCCCGGCTACAACCTGGAGACCCTCGACCCCTTCGGCGAGAAGGTTGCCCCCGGGGAGGAAGGCAACCTGGCCATTAAGCTCCCCCTGCCTCCTGGCTGTCTGCCGACCCTCTGGGGCAATGACGAACGTTTTGTGAGCTCCTACCTCACCGCCTTTGACGGCTACTATGCCACAGGCGATTCTGGCTACATCGACGAAGACGGCTACGTCTTTGTGATGGGCCGAACCGACGACGTCATTAATGTCTCGGGCCACCGTCTCTCTACCGGGGCAATGGAGCAGGTGCTTGCAGCCCACCCTGCCGTGGCAGAGTGCGCGGTGATCGGTATTTCTGACCCGCTTAAGGGGCAAAAGCCCGCAGGTTACGTGGTGCTCAAATCCGGTGCGGACATTACGCAGGAGCAACTTGCCAGCGAGCTGGTTGCCTCGGTGCGAGACAAGATTGGTGCGGTGGCTGACTTCAAGGATGTTCAGATTGTTGACGCCCTGCCCAAGACTCGCTCCGGCAAGATTCTGCGCAAGACCATGCGCCAGATTGCCGCCGGCGACGACTTTAAGGTTCCCTCAACCATTGAGGATGCCTCGGTGCTGGACAATCTGATGAAGGTGTTGCGGGCTGGCTAGTTCTGTTTTGCCGAGTGGTGGATTTTAGGCTCTTTTTCACGAAAATTAAGCCTAAAATCCACCACTCGCGTAGTGACGCGGCCAATTTGCCCCGGCACTGTACTCTAGTAGACAGAGTTAATTTTTTCCGCTAGTGAATAGGTGAAGTGAGTGACTCAGTCTCCTAACGAACAGCAGCTTGGCCCCACAGGTCGCCCGCTGGTGACCTACCCCGACCCTGCGCCGCTACAGACCCACGGCCCCGCCCGCATTATCTCCATGGTGAACCAGAAGGGTGGCGTGGGTAAAACCACCTCCACCATTAACCTGGGCGCTGCCCTGGCAGAGTGCGGCCGCAAGGTGCTACTGGTAGATTTTGACCCCCAGGGTGCTCTCTCGGCAGGCTTTGGTGCCAACCCCCATGAGCTTGACCTCACCGTTTATAACGTGATGATGGACCGCAAGGTCGATATTCACGAGGTCATTCAGCCCACCGAAACCGAAAACATCGACCTGCTACCCGCTAACATTGATCTTTCGGCCGCCGAGGTGCAGCTGGTCAATGAGGTAGCCCGTGAGCAGGTGCTCGCCTCTGCCCTGCGCAAGGTTGAGCACGAGTACGACGTCATTTTGATTGACTGCCAGCCCTCCCTGGGTCTGCTGACCGTCAACGCGCTGACCGCCAGCCACGGCGTCATTATTCCGCTCATCTGCGAGTTCTTTGCCCTGCGAGCGGTGGCCCTGCTGGTGGACTCCATTGAGAAGGTACAAGACCGCCTAAACCCCAAGCTGCAGATTGACGGCGTGCTAGCCACCATGTTTGACTCCCGCACCCTGCACTCTAAGGAAGTACTGGCGCGTATTATCGATGCCTTCGGCGATAAGGTCTTCGATACGGTGATCAAGCGCACCGTGAAGTTCCCCGACGCCACCGTCTCAGCAGAGCCCATTCTCTCCTACGCCTCTAACCACCCCGGTGCCGAGGCCTACCGCCAGCTGGCGCGCGAGCTCATTAGTCGTGGGGGAGCGCCCTAAGACGTAGGAAACTTTTCCGCCCCTGGGCTACAGGAAATGGTGTCTTGTTGAATTGTGTACACAATGTCTACAATGTAGACATGGCTACTCTTACAAATACCGTTTCTACTCGTGAGCTCAGGGGCGATCTTTCTGATGTGCTAAGTCGTGCAAAATATGGTAATGAACGTATCGGAATTACTAGAAATGGAAAGCTCACCGCAGTTCTGGTGAGCGTCGAAGATTTAGAAGCTTTAGAGGCGTATGAGCTTCAACAAGATTCTTTGGCGTATGAAGAAGCTCAGGCCGAGGACGACGGCGAACGTACTATTCTTCAGGATTTTAAAGCTGAGCTTGGTTTATGAGCTATACGGTAGTACTGACTAATCCTGCGAAAAAGCAAATACGAAAATTGCCGCGGTCTGTGCAGGAACAAATTATTTTTATGCTTGAGGGATTATCAGAAGACCCCCGACCTTATCATTCGACCAAACTGGTAGGGCATCAAACCGCCTGGCGCATTAAGGTGGGGCAATACAGGGTTATCTACGATATTTTTGATGCAGAGCTGGTGGTTAGCGTAGTGAGAGCTGCTCATCGACGTGAGGTATACCGATAATCTAGATGGAGCCCCTCCATATATTTTCCACGTGGGCGATATAACCGCGCCCGACCCTTGAAGTGGCGCGGGCAATGCGGCAAAATT
Organism: Rothia aerolata; assembly: GCF_014635585.1. GTDB lineage: Bacteria > Actinomycetota > Actinomycetes > Actinomycetales > Micrococcaceae > Rothia > Rothia aerolata. Next base: position 795,347 of record NZ_BMDC01000001.1, on the reverse strand, counting down.
TAAAGGAGCCGGCAAGGAGCCGGTCTGAATCGCCGTAGAGACCTACGCACGAACGAAAAGGTACGCTGCCGTGAGGGCACCGACACACACCCATGATTTAGATTCCGCGCACATCGACGATGCGCCTGCTGACCAAGCCGCTGATTCTGCCGGCTTTACTCTGACCCTGACTAATTTTGAGGGTCCCTTTGATCTTTTACTTTCCCTCATCGCCCGCCGCAAGCTGGACATCACCGAGGTAGCGCTTGCCGAGGTCACCGATGAGTTCATGAGCTACATTTCAGCTCTCTATGACCGGGGCACCTCTGAGGCCCTGAACCAGGCCAGCGATTTTCTGGTTACCGCAGCAACCCTGCTTGATCTCAAAGCGGCGCGACTTTTGCCCCGGGGCACGGTTGAGACTGAAGAAGACCTTGCCCTGCTCGAAGCCCGCGACCTGCTTTTTGCCCGCCTGTTACAGTATCGGGCCTACCGCGAGGTTTCTGCGGTGCTTCAGACCCGTTTCCAACGCGAGGCCCAGCGTTTTCCCCGCAAGGTTGCGCTGGAACCGCAGTTCAAGAAGGTTTTGCCCGAGCTGGTATTTGATATCGGGGCGCAGGAGTTCGCGCAGATTGCAGCGGTTGCCCTGAGCAAGTCTCATTTTGAGGACGACGCCGCGGAGGGCGAGCGCCTGAGCCTGGGGCACCTGCGGGAGCCGCTGACCTCGATTGAGGCGGAAGAGAGGTTTCTGCTTTCCTGTCTCAACGATCAGCGGGAGCATACCTTTGCTGAGTTGGTGAAGGGTGCGGGGGAGTTTGAAATTGCCGTGGTTCGCTTTTTAGCGGTGCTGGAACTGGTGCGCCGCAAGAGCGTGCAGGCTGTTCAGGCAGATCCCCTGGGAGAAATTACCCTTACACTGGCGGAAGAACCAGCACCCGAAGTGCAGACCGACCAGGAGGTGGAGCATGAGTGACATTACCGGAGAAAATCCCGATTTTACCGATGATGACCTGGCGATTCTGCTCTCGGGCTCCTGGGGAGCTGAGGAAGCTGAAGACACTGTTGAAGCAGAAGAGCCTACGGCGCCGGAGAACCCCTGGTCGGAGCCCGCAGAGGCTGAACAGTACGCCCAAACCCAGCAGAATAAGGGGCATCGGCAGGTTGCTGCTGAGACCGTTATTTCCAGGGTTGAGCTGCAACCCGGCGGTGTGAAGGCGGCAGTAGAGGCGATTCTGGCGGTGGCGGACCAGCCGGTAAGTGCCCGCGAGCTCTCGGCGGCTCTGATTGTTTCCGAGCCTACCGTCGAGGCCGCCCTGGACGAGCTCTACCGCGACTACAACGGGTATGACGACGGTGAGACGGTGCACGAGCCCCGGGGCTTTGAGTTGCGCCGAATCGCCGGGGGCTGGCGCCTCTACGCCAGGTCTGACTTTAGTCCCTGGGTGGGTAGGTTCGTGGTGGGATCCACCGCGAAGAAACTACCCAAGGCGGTGATGGAAACGCTGAGCGTGATTGCCTATCAGCAGCCGGTGACCCGAAGCTACGTGGCCAGCGTGCGCGGCGTCAACGCCGATGCGGCCTTTCGCACCCTGCAACAGCGGGGGCTGATTGACCAGACGGTGCCCGACCCCGAAACGGGAGCGGCCCAGTACATCACCACAGATTTTTTCCTAGAAAAGATGGGGCTGGATTCTTTGGACGATCTTCCGCCCCTGGCACCTTTCTTGCCGGATGTGGGCGATATAGAGCTCAGCGGCGAGAATCCCTAAACGAGAAGAAGAAATAGAAGACGAGTAAAGGAGTCAAACATGGCACAGGGACGTTCAGGTAACCACGGCCGCGGTGGCGCCGGTAAAGCGGGAAAGCCCGGTGCGGGCAAGGCATCTAACAAGGGTGCCCGCCCCGGCCAGCCAGGCGGCCCCCGCAAGGCAGGCACCGGCAAGGGCCCCCGTTTCCGTTCGGGCCAGCCTTTCGCCAATGAGTTCGGCGAGCGGCGTCCTCACCGCGGAAAGAACCCCAACTACGCCGGGCCGCACCGTCCGCGCCGTCCCCAGGCTGACCCCGTAGACCACTACGATTTTTACGATCATGACGGCGTGCGCCTGCAGAAGCTCATGGCGGGCGCAGGTGTAGCCTCGCGCCGGGTGTGCGAGCAGATGATTGAAGAGGGTCGCGTGACCGTCAATGACCAGGTTGTGACCGAGCTGGGTGTGCGCGTGAACCCCGAGAAGGTGGTGGTGCGCGTAGACGGTATCTCGATTCAGACCGATGAGAAGTACATCTACATGGCCTTTAACAAGCCTGCCGGCGTGGTCTCGACTATGGAAGATCCTGAGGGCCGCCCCTGCATTAAGGACTTCCTGCGTGATTCCTTCAACCATCGCGTTTTCCATGTGGGCCGCCTGGATGTGGAGACCGAGGGCCTGCTGCTTTTGACCAATGACGGCGAGCTGGCTAACCGGCTGACCCACCCCTCCTATGAGGTTCCCAAGACCTACCTGGTGCAGGTGCGCGGCCCGGTGGCCTCCGGCGTGGGCGAGGAGCTGAAGCGGGGCATCCGTCTTGAAGACGGCACTGCCCGCCTGGATTCCTTCAAGCTGGTGGACTCCACCCCCGGTCACGTGCTGATTGAGGTGTCGATCCATTCCGGTCGCAACCGCATTGTGCGCCGTCTCTTTGATGCCGTGGGCTACCCGGTGGAGAAGCTGGTGCGCGTGGAGATGGGCCCCATTCGCATTGGCTCTCAGAAGCAGGGCACGATTCGCAACCTGTCTAAGGTTGAGATTGGTGAGCTGCTGGCCTCCGTTGATATGTAAGGGCTGAGAATGGATAACTACCTTTCCATGCAACCCCGCCCAGAGGAGAACACCTCGGCGGTTGAGGGGCCGGTGCTCATCATCGGCGCGGGCCTGCTGGGTGCCTCGGTGGGGCTTGCCCTGAGGGCCCAGGGTGTGCCGGTCTATCTCTCCGACGTCTCACCCACGGTTGAGGCGGTGGCGCAGGATATTGGCGCGGGGCTTTCCCTGCGCGCTTTAGCCGCTGCTGCCGGTTCTTCGACCGTGGACGCCGCCGCCCTGCTGCCTGCCGAGCCGCAGCTGGTGGTCGCGGCCCCTCCGCCGGACGTTACCGCCGAGGTGGTGATTGACCAGCTCCGTGCCTGGCCCACCGCAACGGTGATTGATATTGCCTCGGTCAAGGCACCGATTCTGTCTCAGGTGCTGGCCTCTGGTGCCGATGCCTCCCGCTATGTGGGTACCCACCCCATGGCGGGTCGCGAAAAGTCGGGGCCGGTGGCCGCCAGCGGCGAGCTGTTTACCTCCCGCCCCTTTGTGATTTGTGAGCATGAGCTTGCCCGCAAAGACTCGGTCAAGCTCGCTCAGACCCTGGGCGTGGAGCTGGGGTCCACCATCACCTATTTGACAGTGGAAGAGCACGACAGAACCGTGGCGCTGATTTCCCATGTGCCCCAGGTAATGAGCTCCCTGCTGGCCTCCCGCCTGCAGGAGACCCCGCTCTATGCCCTGGGACTGGCGGGGCAGGGCCTGCGCGATACCGTGCGGATTGCCGGAAGCGACCCCTCCCTGTGGGTACAGATTCTTGCGGCCAACGCCCAGCCGGTGGTACAGACCCTCTACGGGGTGCGCGAAGATTTGGAACGGTTGATCGCAACCCTGGAAGACCCCACCGCAGCCGGTGCCCGCCTAGACATCGCCCAGCTCATGAGCGAGGGCAATGCCGGCGTGGCAAGAATCCCCGGTAAACACGGCGGTGCCCCGGCGGCTTTTGCCCACATGACCGTGCTGGTAGACGACACCCCGGGCCAGATTGCCCGCCTGCTCACCGAAATCGGAGAGCTGGGAGTCAACCTCGAAGACCTCCGCATGGAACACTCACCGGGGCAGCCGGTGGGTATGGTGGAAATAGCTGTCAACCCCAACGAACACGACAAACTCAAGGCTGATCTGACCAGCGCAGGCTGGAAGGTCGTTCGATAGAGAGGCTGAGAACAAACGCAATGTAGGCGCTGAGGCGCGCCGCCCGCCCAACCTCCCTTAAACGCCAGCCCCGATGCCAGTTGGTCGGGGCGGCGCACCTCACCGCTAGTGTGTTTGTCTTAGCCAGGAATACAGAAGAAAGGCTTTTCTCATGACTGAGAAAATTGTGATTGCTATTGACGGACCTTCCGGTTCCGGCAAGTCATCGGTCTCTAAGGCCGTTGCCCGCCACTTTGGCTTGGAATACCTCGATACCGGTGCCATGTACCGCGCTCTGACCTGGCACGTGGTGCGCTCCGGTGCCAGCCTCGAAGACCCCGCCGCCATCATTGCTGCCGCCGAGGATTTCCCGCTTCAGCAGGGCACCAACCCCGATGCAGAATCGATTCTTGTGGGTGGAACCGACGTGGCAGAGGAAATCCGCAGCCCCGAGATTTCCTCAGCGGTCTCAGCGGTAGCCGCCGTGCCGCGCGTCCGCGAAATCCTCATCCAGCTCCAGCGCGACTTTATCGCGGGGGCGTCGGCGGGAATCGTCGCTGAGGGCCGCGACATCACCACCGTGGTGGCCCCTGACGCCGATGCCCGCCTGCTGCTAACCGCCTCCGAAGAGGTGCGCATGGCCCGCCGCGGTCTACAGCTGGGTGGAACCCAGAATGCCGAGCAACTGAAGGCCCAGGTGGCTGAGCGAGACGCTAAGGATTCGCGGGTCAACAACTTTACCGAGGCGGCAGACGGCGTGGTAACCATCGACTCCACCGACCTGGACTACGAGGCTACCGTGGCGGCAACTATCGCTGCCGTGCAAAAGCAGCTCAACCGATAGACTAGAGACAACACCTGAGACACGAAGGAGCGTGACATGGCTGAAAATTTTGGTTCCGAGCACGACGAATACGAAGAGAAGTTTCTCGGCGGCGGCGATGACGACGTTTCGGAACGCCTCGCTGAAATCGACGACGAGACCGCTGACCAGCGCGCCGAGGCCCTGCTAGCAGGTCTTGAAGACTACGACCTCGACGAAGAAGACCAGGAGCTGCTGGGCGCCTGGGGCTTTGACATTGACCTTGAAGAAAACGAAGAGGCAGACCCGGTGGTTGCCATTGTGGGCCGCCCCAACGTGGGTAAGTCCACCATCATCAACCGAATCCTGGGCCGTCGCGAGGCCGTGGTGGAAGATAAGCCCGGCGTAACACGCGACCGTGTCTCCTACAAGGCCGAGTGGAGTGGCAAGGACTTTACCCTGGTAGATACCGGCGGCTGGGAAGCCGATGCCAAGGGCATTGACGCCCAGGTGGCGGCCCAGGCAGAAATCGCGGTGGCCCACGCTGACGTTGTGCTGCTGGTGGTCGATGCCATGGTGGGTATCTCCAATACCGATGAGGCCATTGTTCGAATGCTCCGCCGGGTGAAGAAGCCGATTCTGCTCATTGCCAACAAGGTCGATGCCGAGCACCAGGAAGCCGAGATTCACGCTCTCTGGGCCTTGGGTATGGGCGAGCCCTTCCCGGTCTCCGGCCTGCACGGTCGCGGTCTGGCAGACGTGCTGGATAAACTGCTTGAGGTCATGCCCGAGCACTCCCAGTATGCTGAGCCCGAGGCCCTGGGCGGCCCCCGCCGTGTAGCCCTGGTGGGCCGACCCAACGTGGGTAAGTCCTCCCTGCTCAACAAGCTGGCGGGCGAGGAGCGCGCGGTGGTCAATGACCTCGCCGGTACCACGCGCGACCCCGTGGACGAAATCGTGGAGCTGGGGGAGAAGCCCTGGCGTTTCGTGGATACCGCCGGTATCCGCCGTCGTGTGCACATGGCGAAGGGCGCTGACTTCTACGCTTCCCTGCGCACCCAGACCGCTATTGAGCGTTCTGAGGTCTGCGTGGTGCTACTGGATGTCTCCGAGCCCATCTCTGAGCAGGACGTTCGTATTATCCAGCAGGTTGTTGACTCTGGCCGGGCCCTGGTTCTTGCCTTCAACAAGTGGGACACCCTGGATGAAGAGCGCCGCGAGCAGCTTGAACGCGAGATTGACCGCGACCTGGCGCACGTAGCCTGGGCGCCGCGCGTCAATATCTCTGCCCGTACCGGCTGGCATAAAGACAAGCTGGTTCCTGCGCTGGAAACCGCCCTGGACTCCTGGGACGCCCGTATTCCTACCGGCCGTCTCAACGCTTTCCTGGGCGAGATCGTGGCGGCCCACCCGCACCCGCTGCGCGGTGGCAAGCAGCCCCGAATTCTCTTCGGTACTCAGGTGCAGTCACGTCCGCCCAAGTTCGTGCTCTTCACCACCGGCTTCCTGGATCCCGGTTACCGCCGTTTCATCGTTCGCCGTCTGCGCGAGACTTTCGAGTTCACCGGAACCCCGATTGAGATTGCGATGCGCGTGCGTGAGCGCCGCACCCTGGCGGAGCGCCAGTCTGCCAAGGACGGCGGCCGTAAGCGCCGCTAGGGCAGGCGGCTTCACGCCGCTGGGTTAGGGCTGCCTGAGCCATTTCGGGCAGTGGAACATATGTCGTGTTCCGCTGACCGAAATGGTTTTTTGGTTATGTGAACAAGTAAGGGTTACCTTAGTTCACATGGTCTTGAATGTTCAGCGCCGGTTTCACCCGGCTGGTTTAATTCTTATTACTCTTCTGCTTCTTGCGGCTAACCTCCGTGTTGCCCTGACCGCCGTAGGGCCACTCGTTAGTAATATTCAGACAACCCTGGGGTTGTCTTCTTCGGCCGTTTCACTACTGACATCTATTCCTCTATTGGCTTTCGCAGCGGTTTCTCCGGTAGCGCCCAAACTTGTTCAGAAACTGGGTCTGGAGAAAACGCTCTTAATCGCGGTGGTTGGGCTCGCTGTGGGCATTCTGGTTCGTAGCCTGCCGCTGCCGGGGATAATCTGGGTAGGAACTGCCTGTATCGGTGTTTCGATTGCCGTGCTCAACGTTTCGCTGCCGGTAATGGTCAAACGAGATTTTCCCGCCCGAATTGGGTCGATGACCGGTATTTACTCGGCGGTGCAGGGTGGCTTTGCGGCGATGGCAGCCGGTATAGCCCTGCCCCTGGCTTCTGCCAGTGATACCGGCTGGCGTTTTTCGCTGGGTGTGTGGGCCGTGCTTGCCGTGGTCACCGCCCTACTGTTGGTTCCCCAGGCGCGTACCTCAACGGTGGGTGGTGGTAGTGGAAACCTACCTCAGCGTAGAAAGGCTATTAACCCCTGGCGCTCATCGCTGTCTTGGCAGATTGCAGCCTTTATGGGAGTGCAGTCGCTGTTCTTTTACACCCTTCTCGCCTGGCTATCACCTATTGAGCAGAGCTTTGGCATTAGCGCTGAAACAGCGGGTTTCCACCAGTTCCTCTTCAACCTGGGTAGCCTCTTCGGCTCGCTGCTCTGCACCGCCCTGCTACCCAAGACGCACTCGATTAGACCCCTGATGCTCTTTATGCTTGCCCTGTGGATTGTGAGCCTGCTGGGGCTACTCTTCTTCCCCGAGTTAGCTGTTATTCCGGCTTTCACCGGGGGCCTGAGCTGCGGAACTTTCTTTGTGCTGGCCCTGTCTCTGTTTGGTTTGCGCACCCGCCACCACGTAAATGCCGGTGCTCTCTCTGGTATGGGTCAGTCGGTGGGCTACATTATTGCTGCGGCGGGCCCGCTCGCTATCGGTGCCCTGCACGATGCCACCGATTCGTGGTCTTTGGCTCTGTGGTTACTGGTAGTACTGGGTCTGATTGAGGTGGTGCTGGGCGTGATGGTGAGCCGTGACCGGTACATTGACTAAAATTGTGATGCAGTTCGCTCAAAAAAGTGGTCTCTCGATTTGCGAACCGCCGCTGGGGTGCGTATAGTTATACGAGTGCTTGAGGGAATCCCCTCGAGAAACAATCGGGTTGTGGCGCAGCTTGGTAGCGCACTTGACTGGGGGTCAAGGGGTCGCAGGTTCAAATCCTGTCAACCCGACACATCGAATCCCGTCTGCTAGGCAGGCGGGATTTTTTCATGCCCTGAAGCCCAGGGCAGTTTCGTACAGGGTTGTCTCGGGTGTACAAGGGTATCTCTGTACATCAGAGACAACCCTGTACAAAATGTTGGGGTAGTGAGGTAATCCTGTACAAAATTGCTGGGAAGGCAGCTAGCTAACGACTCAGCCCCTGAGCTATCTCCGCCAGCAGCTCCTCCGAACGAGCCCTGCCCGCCTGATCCGGAATATCGCCGGTCACCAGGAATTCCTGCACCCCCAATTTTTCAGACGCAGCCATCAGAGATTCCCTGACCTGGGCCGGGGTACCCACAATGCAGTGGGCTTGAAAATCGGCAATTCTTTTCTTCTGCTGGCTCGTAAGACTTTCAAGGTCAAGCTCTGCCGCAGGAGCTAGGGCAGAGAAGACACCGGTGGAGCGGGAGAGGGCCTTAGCGTAGCTTTCCGGTAACAGGAGGTCTGAGGCAGCCCGTTCACTTTCCGCCACCGCAATGTTGAGAGATGAGACAACCTCAGGCTCAGCCGCAAAAGCCGAGGGCACAAAATTTCCCCGATACACTTGAGCTGCTTTGAGCTGTACCTCTACCGGGCCACCCAAGATTACTTTCAGCCCCAGCTTGGCTGCGAGGAAAGCCGAGCGGTAACCGGCCAAAACATAGAGGGGTGTCTGCGCCCGATTCTCGGGGCGGGCGGTAATACCGGCAGAGCCGGAAAGGTAGCTTAGGAGCTCCCGAAAATCATCTTCGAGCCGAGCCTTGGCTTCGGAGGGAGTGCCCTGGCGCAAGGCCTGCCGTACCGGGGCAGTAAAGCCAACCGATGAGCCCAGACCAATGTCAATCCTTCCGGGATAGAGTGCTTCGAGCAGACCAACCTGTTCGGCGATAATCAGCGGAGGGTGGTCTGGAACCATAACCCCCGCCGTCCCCACGCGAAGTGTAGAGGTGGAGGAGGCAACGTGAGCGGCCAGGATCGCTGGCTGAGAACCGGGGATTCCTGCAACGGCGTGGTGTTCTGCCACCATAAATCGGTGAAAGCCCAGAGATTCAACATGCTGGGCATGGGCAGAAACCTGCCGCAGGGTTTCTGCCTCGCTCTCCTGGCTGGCGGCAGCTGCTCGATCGAGAACAGAAATAAGCACGGGCTAGCTCCTCAGATGACTAAATGTGTACAGGGTTATCTCCTCTGTACAAGGCTAACTCTGTACACAAGAGATAACCTTGTACAAACCGATATCAGCCCGGGAGACAACCCTGTACAAACCGGCAACAAGCCAGAGCTACCCAGCCTAGACCTTCTTCAGGTCCGGGAAGTCCGAGTACTGAAACTCGTGGCCAAAGCCGCCGCTCGTCGTCCTGGCAGCCAAAGCCGACTCAGTGAGTTCGCCGGCCGCACCGTGAAAGTCAATTTCTCGCTGCCGCAACTCCACCCGGCGGATTTTGCCCGAGACAGTCTTGGGAAGGTCCAAAAATTCCAGGCGGCGAATACGGCCGTAGGGCGGAATAACCCGCTTGCAGTAGCGCAGAATGGACTCGGCGGTTTCAGCGTTGGCTTCAAAGCCCTCGCGCAGCACGATGTAGGCCTTGGGTACCGCTAGGCGAATCGGATCGGGCGAGGGCACCACCGCAATCTCCGAAATAGCGGCATGGCCCATGGCCAAAGACTCAAGCTCAAAGGGGGAGAGCTTGTAGTCTGACGACTTGAAGAGATCGTCGGAGCGGCCTACGTAGGTGTAGAGCCCCTTGGCATCGCGGTGCATGACGTCGCCGGTGTGGTAGAGCCCGTTCTTGAAGGTTTTGGCGGTCTTGTGGGGATCATTGAGGTAGCCCGGGGTCAAACCAACGGGGCGGGGCTCTAGGCGGATGCAGACCTCGCCGGTACCTTCGCCCTCGATAATCTCACCGGTCTGCTCGTCAATAATTTCGTGCTCAAATCCGGGAACCGAACGACCCACCGAACCTGCCTTGACCGGCTGGCCGGGGGTGTTGGCAATCTGCACGGTGGTCTCGGTCTGGCCAAAGCCGTCGCGAACGTCCACGCCCCAGGCTTCTTTGACCGCCTCGATGACGGTGGGGTTCAGGGGCTCGCCGGCTGCCACCACCTTGCGGGGAGGGTTTTTGAGGGTGTGTAAATCAGCCTGAATGAGCATGCGCCAAACTGTGGGCGGGGCGCAGAAGCTCGCTACCTTTTCGTCCTCCATCGCCTTCATGAGAGCCAGGGCGTCAAAGCGGGAGTAGTTGTAGATAAAGACGGTTGCCTCGGCAATCCAGGGGGCGAAGAAGTTCGACCAGGCGTGCTTGCCCCAGCCGGGGGAGGCAACGTTGAGGTGAACGTCGCCGGGTTCCAGGCCAATCCAGTACATGGTGGAGAGGTGACCCACCGGGTAGGAGACCTGGGTATGTTCCACCATCTTGGACTGGCTGGTGGTTCCCGAGGTGAAGTAAATCATCAGGGGCTCGTCAGCCTTGAAGGGGCCGTCAGCTTCAAATTCTTGGGGGAAATCGGCGCTCTCGGCAAACAAAAATTCGGGGTGGGGCTGTTCAAAGCGGGAGGCTTCGGGCTGGCCGGTAACAATCACCCCAAAGTCGCCGGAGACATGGTCAAACTTTCGTGCGTTGGCGGGGTTGGTGATTACCCAACCCGAAGCAGTGCGGTCAATTCTTTCCTGCAAGCCGGCGGGGGAGAGCATGGTGGTGGTCGGTAGCAAGACCACGCCCAGCTTCATACCCGCCAGCATGGCTGCCCAGAGCTCTGTCTGGTTATCCAGCATCACCAGCATGCGGTCTCCGCGTTGGGCACCCAGCGACCGCAACCAATTCGCCACCCGGTTTGACCAGGCAGAGAGCTCCCCGTAGGTGAGCCGGGTTGAAGAACCGTCTTGCTCAACAATCACCAGGGCATCCTGGTTCTTGCGTTCCGGTAGGGCGGCAACAGCATCGAACCAGTCCAGGGCAAAGTTGAATTCGCTCAGCTGGGGCCAGGTGAACTGCTCATTGGCGGCGGCATAGTCTTCGCGCAGGTCAAGTAGCTGGTCGCGGGCCGAACGGAAAATCTCGGTGGGATTCATGTGTTTATCTCCGATGGTGAATCTTCTTTTATCTCACTATAGAACCTAGGCCGCGAGTGAGACACCCCGTTTCTCCGGCAGGGCGAAAGAAGCGGCGGCTGCCAGGCAGAAAACCAGGGCAAAAAGAATAAAGAGAAGGTAGATACCACCTGCAGCCACCAGCGGAGGCACCGCCAGCGGGGCAAGAATCGAGGCGATTCTGCCAAAGCCCATAGCGGCACCTGCGCCGGATGCCCGCACGGCAGTGGGGTAGAGCTCCGGGGTCAGCGCGTAGAGGGCACCCCAGGCACCCAGGTTGAAGAAAGAGAGCAGACAACCGGCGGTAATAATGAGTGGTTCGGAGTCTGCCAGACCATAGAAAACAGCAGAGGCAGCCGAGCCGAACAGAAAGACCGCCAGCGTGCGGCGCCGTCCCCACACCTCAACCAGCCAGGCAGAGGCGGCGTAGCCGGGTAGCTGCGCGCAGGTCATCACCAGGGTGAAGGTGAAAGACTGCACCAGCGAGAAACCCGATGAAAGCAGCAGGGAGGGAATCCAGATAAAGGCGCCGTAGTAGGCGAAGTTGATGCAGAACCAGATGGTCCACAGCGCGAGGGTGCGGCGCCGGTAGGCCGGCGAGAAGAGACTTTGTCTGCCTTCTTCCAAGGACGCCGCCGCTGGCCTCGTCTGCTGCTGCGGCTTGGCCGCGCCCCGGCTGGCGAAGAGGGCGGGCGAGGCTTCAAACTCTTTGACAATCCGTTCTGCCTCCTGCTGTTTTCCCTTGCCCTGCAGAAAGCGGACCGACTCGGGCAGGCCCCAGCGAATCACCGCCGCGTAGAGGGCGGGAACCAGGCCCAGAGCCAAGGCCCAGCGCCAGCCCTGTTCGCCGCCTGCCACCACGGTAGCGCCAATAATTGCAGCCAGTAGCCAGCCCACAGCCCAGAAAGCCTCCAGGATGACCACGGTTCGGCCTCTGATTCGTGCCGGTGAAAATTCAGAGACCAGGGTTGAGGCAACCGGCAGCTCGGCTCCCAGACCCAGGCCCACAATAAAACGGAAGACAAGCAGCATAGCCAGCGAGGTGGAGAGGGCAGAAGCACCCGTTGCCAAGCCGTAGACGAGCAGGGTTAGCGCGAAAACCTGGCGGCGACCCAGTCGGTCAGCCAGGAGCCCACCCAGGGTGGCTCCCAGCGCCATGCCCACAAAACCGATGGAACCCAGCCAGGAAATCTCGGTAGCGCTCAGACCCCAGTGTGCGGCGAGAGCCGCCATGATGAAGGAAATCAGGCCCACGTCCATAGCGTCCAGGGCCCAGCCCAGGCCAGATCCCGCTAAGAGCCGGGAATGCTTGCGGGTGAAAGGAAGAGAGTCTAAACGTTGGTTGAGAGTAGCCATATTAATCCTGCAAATGTGGGGGAAACAACGCTTCAAGGGTAGTCCTAGAACCCCGGAAACTCGCGCTTGGCGCGGATATTACGTTTTCTTCTCTTCGTTACTTCATGGCAGAATAAAAGACAGCCCAACTGATCTGAGCTAGTGCCTAGGAGACCTTTTGAAGCCGCTCGTCATCGGAATTGCCGGAGGAACCGGCTCCGGTAAAACTACCCTGACCCGCGCTCTGATTGAATCCTTTAAAACTCAGGTTGCCGTGGTCTACCACGATAACTATTACAAGCAGCACGATGAGCTCAGCTACGAAGAACGGTGCCGGCTGAACTACGATGCTCCCGAGGCTTTCGATAATGACCTGCTCATTAAGCAGCTTGATGCCCTGGTGCAGGGGCAGAAGATTGAGTGCCCGGTCTATGACTACACCATCCATAACCGCTCTGAAGAGACCATTCTGATTGAGCCCCGGCCCATCATTATTGTTGAGGGCATTCTCATCTTTGCCGAAGAAGAAATCTGTAGCCGCTGCGACATTAAACTTTTTGTCGATACCGACGCCGACGTGCGGATTTTGCGCCGCATGCGCCGGGACGTTTTGGAGCGCGGCCGCACCATTGAATCGGTGCAGACCCAGTACCTTGAGACGGTCAAGCCCATGCACGAGCTCTATGTTGAGCCCTCCAAACGGCAGGCAGACATGATTATTCCCGAGGGCGGTACTAACCTGGTTGCCCTGGAGATGCTGATTCACCGCATCAACAGCCAGCTGTCTGCTTAGGAAACGAGGTGAGGACGGCGCTGGCCGCCCCTGCACGAAGGGGCGGCCAGCGCTCTCTTATAAAGGCGTGTAGATTAGCCTGCTTGAACCTACTGGGCCTTCTTTGCCTTCAAAGCCGCCAGGCGCGCGTCCAGTTCAGACTGCTTGGTGAGTTCTTCCAGGTTGTCGAACTGCGCATCAATCGACGAGGCAGCGAGCTCCTGCTGGCCCCGAACCCGAGCTTCCTCCCTGCGAACCTTCTCTTCAAAACGGGAGATCTCGCTGGTCGGATCCATCACGTCAAATGATTTGAGGGCGTCATTGACCTGGGTCTGGGCCGCGGCATTCTTCTGGCGGGCAACCAGCTCATCACGCTTGATGGAGAGCTCGCGCAGTTTCTCGCGCATCTTGGTCAGGCCGTCTTTGAGCTGTTCCACCACCTGGGTCTGGGAGTCAATCTGGGGCTTAACAGCGGCGGCCTCTTTCTCGGCCTGCATCTGGCGGTCGAGGGCAATCTTGGCGAGGTTATCGAACTTATCTGCGTTGGCGTTATCGCCGGCTGCCCTAAACTCGTCCGCCTTGTTCGAGGCAGCCAGGGCCTTATTACCCCATTCTTCGGCCTCTCGCTGGTCTTCCGCGTAGTCCTCTTCCAGCAGGCGCAGGTTGCCGATGGTCTGGGCTACAGCCTGCTCAGCTTCGTGAATGTTGTTGGTGTAGTCCCGCACCATCTGATCGAGCATTTTCTGCGGGTCTTCTGCGGCGTCAAGCAAAGAGTTGATGTTTGCTTTAGCCAGCTGGGAGATCCGAGAGAAGATGGTCTGTTTTGCCATGATATTTTCCTGATTCTGTAGGTGTTGTTTGGTCGATTGATAGGAACAGGTTTGAAGCAAAGAAAACTAGAAGGTTCCGCCGGAGCTAAATCCACCGCCGCCTCCGCCGAAGCCACCACCGAAGCTACCGCCTCCGCCAAAGTGGCCACCGCCACCGAAGCCCCCGCCAAAACCGGAGTTGTTACCGCCGAGCAGGGTGCCCAGTAAGATACCGCCGAGCAGGGCGGAGTTATCGGAACGGCCCCTGCGGCCGTAGCCGCCAAAGTGGTCTTGGTTGAAGCGGTCTACGTCGTCGCGGGCGATTCGTTTTGCCTCGTCTGCCAGCCGGGTGGCGTCATTGGCGTGGGCAAGCGCTGCCACGGGGTCCCTCTGCTGCAAGTTCTGCGCTTCGGTCAGGTGGCGCTCTGCCTCGCGCAGCTTGGTGCGGGCCTCTGCCCGAACACCGCCGCGGCGGGCCCAGACGTATTCGCTGGCCGATGAGACCTGCGCCTGGGCAGAGACCAGAGCATGGGCTAAGGTGGCACGAGCTGAGCGCTCCTGCTCGTGCACCTCCCGCATGTTGCCCAGAGCCGAGTCCAGCTCGGAACGCACCTCGGTCAGCTGCTTTGACAGCGCCAGCGGATCGTTTTTGGGCTGCCTGCTTTCGGCTTCAATGCGGTCAAGCACCGCAGAGACTCCGGCAGCAGCGCCGGCGAGTTCTCCGCTGGCCTGGTGCTTGGCGAGTTCCTGAGCCTGGGCCACGTCGCGGCGGGCAAGCAGCAGGGCAGATTCTAAGGATTCTCCGGCACGCCTGAGCTCGTCTTCGGTCTTGAGCACTGATTCCAACAGCCCCTTAGCCTGGCCTACGGCCTCTTCACCGGCGCGGATTTCAAGAATTGCCTCTGACCGGTTGGTATCGAGCTGGGCTGAGGCAGTCTCTACCGCCTCGCGCACAAATTCGCGGTGGCCCTGGGCCTGATCGAGGTTGTCTTCCACCGACTCAAAGGCACCGGGAGCATAGGTGGCCTGCATCCGGCCCAGGGACTGCCGGGCCGAAGCAAAGAGGGAATCCAGGTCGGCATCGCGGGTTTTGAGGGTTTCTAGGACGGCCGGGGCGTTCTGTTCCAGCTGGCGCAGGCGGTTGAAATTCTCCTCCTGGTTTTTCAGGGCCTGCTGGGCATCGCGGCAGCGACCGATAATTTCGGTGAGCCAGGAACGCTGGTCTGCCTCGGTATCGGGAATATCGTCGTCTAGCTGCTTCTGTAACTGGAAGGAGCGCTGCATATGTTGCTTCGCTTCATCAATAGCCGCTGCGAAGGGAGCAACCTCGGCTTCGCCGTACTGTAGCCGTGCGAACTCGACCTCCTGCTCGGAGTGGGCGATAGCGTCGTCCGTGGAGACCAAAAGCGCGTCGGCCTCGGTGCGCAGTTGCTCGATGGACGGCGCCGGGGCGGCAGGAGCCGGCCTGCCAGCACCGCGCGGGGCATCGGTAGCGGGGGAGCCACCCTTTTTCCGGTTGCGGCCCAGCAACCAGGCACCGCCACCGGCCACCAGAGCAATACCGCCCAGGGTACCCACACCGGTGAGAACACCGGAGATACCGCCGCCGGAAAGCTCAGAGTCAATGCCCTCTGCGGCGGCAAGGGAAGCTGCCTCATAGTCAGAGTTTTGCAGCTCGGGCAGAATTCTGTTGGTGTAGATTTTATCGCCCTGCTGCTGGTTGAGTTCCCCTCCGCCGGAGATAAAACGGGCCGCCCGTTCGTCGGTGGCAATGGCCAAAACAACATCGTTAGTGCCCATATTGTTCATGGACATCAGCTCCCGGGCCCAGGCCTCAGAGTTAGAAGGATTCTCGAAAGAATCGATGGTGACCACGTAGAGGTTAATGTTGTGCTCCTGCTTGAGCCGGTCGATAGCCGACTGAAGCTCACCGCGGTTGAGAACACCGGTGGTGTCTTCAATGCGGGTCGAGGCGGGAAGATCCATGGGAGCCTCTGCCAGGGCGGGAGAGACCGTTGCCAGTCCCAATACAGCCCAGGCTGAAAGAGCAATTCCTACTGACCTAGCTTTTCCCACGGTATCTACTTTCTCTGGCAGTTCTGGCTGCTTGCCCGGGGCGGACTAAGCGTTGAACATCAGTCTAAAGTGAAAACGGTCACGGGAAAATAGACCAACACACCGCGTTCACTTCTAGCGCATAGGCCAGTCGGTGAACTCAGCTTCCAGCAAACTTACAGATGAAGCCCAACAACAACCCAGATGAATGTTAGATAGTTGCACTAGAAAAAGAATTTGGGGCGGGCAGATGTGTTGCTCGCACAAGCCGTGAAAGGTCAATGACAACCGATGTCGCAAAATCCTTGGGAACAGCAGAACCAGCAGAATTTTCCGGCCCAGGGGGAGCACCCCGCCAACCAGAACTACCCGCAGGGGGACTACCTCTACAGCCAGCAGAACCAGGGCGCCTTTTATGGTCAGCCCCAGCCTGAACAACCCGCCCCCAAGCGCAAAGGCACGGGCGCGCTTGTGCTGACCACTGCCGTCATCGCTGCCCTGGTGGGTGGCGGTGTGGGCGCCGGTGTCACCGCCCTGGCAGACCAGAACCCGGCGCCCTCCTCTACCGTTTCGGGCACCACCATCGTCAACAACACCGATTCGGTCAACGAAATTACCGCTGCCGCTGAAAAGGCAACCCCCTCCGTGGCGACCATCGGTGTCAACGGATCGGCTGCTTCGGGCTCCGGCTCGGGTATTATTTTGGATTCTGACGGTCACATTCTCACCAACACCCACGTGGTGACCATGGACGGTCAGACCAACAACGCCTCCATTGAGGTGCAGATGTCAGACGGCACGGTGCGCAAGGCCGACGTGGTGGGTACCGATCCCACCAGCGATCTGGCGGTCATCAAGATGGATACCGCCGGCCTCAATATCACCCCGGCAACCCTGGGCGATTCCAGCAAGCTCAACGTGGGCGATGTTTCGGTGGCAATTGGTGCTCCGCTGGGCCTACAGAACACCGTGACCGACGGTATTATTTCCTCGCTCTCTCGCACCATCGAGGTGGCAAGCTCTGAAGTTCCCAATGACTCTGAGCAGTCCGATAATTCTCTGGGCAGCCAGGATTCTCCCTTTGAATTCCAGATGCCAGACCAGCAGGGGCAGTCCCCCTCGGGCACTCGCAACACCGTCTCTCTCAACGTGATTCAGACCGATGCGGCGGTGAACCCCGGTAACTCCGGCGGCGCCCTGGTCAACTCCAAGGGTGAGGTGATTGGCGTGAACGTGGCTATCGCTTCGGCAGATAGCTCGGGCGCTTCGTCAGAGGCGGGCAACATCGGGCTTGGCTTTGCGATTCCCATCAACTATGCCCAGCGGATTGCCCAGGATTTGATTGATAATGGCGAGGCATCCCACGGCCTGCTGGGTGCGACCGTCTCAACCTCCCCGGCCAATGACGATCAGAGCCAGACTTTTGGGGACGGCGCTTTGATTCAGGAAATCTCGAACGGCGGCGCCGCTGACGAGGCGGGAATCCGCCGGGGCGACGTCATTACCGAGTTCAACGGCAAGAAAATCGCTGAGGCAGGTCAGCTGACCGCCGCCGTCCGCGAAACCGAACCCGGTACCGAGGTGACCGTAAAGCTCAACCGCAACGGCTCGATGGAGGAAAAGCAGGTGACCATCGGCGACTCCGCTAACTCCTCAAACTAAATTTTTCCGCCCTCAAACCCGTGCTGGCGCCAGGCCTCGAATACCGCAATAGAGGCGGAGTTGGCCAGGTTGAGGGAGCGGCGGCCCTCCACCATGGGAATCTTAACGCGCTCGAAAATTTCGGGCGCGTTTTGAACGTCCCGGGGTAGCCCCACCGACTCGGGGCCGAACATGAGAACATCGCCGGGCTCGTAGGCAATATCGGCAAAGTTGCGAGAAGCCGTGGTGGTAAAAGCAAAAACGCGGGCGGGTAGCAGGGCCTCCCAGGCGTCTTCGAGGGTCTCGTACACGGTCATCACCGCCAAATCGTGGTAGTCCAGCCCGGCCCGCTTGAGGTTCTTATCTTCAAAGTTGAAGCCCAGGGGTTTCACCAGGTGGAGTTCGGCACCGGTAATGGCCGCCAGACGGATTGCATTTCCGGTATTGCCCGGAATCTCGGGGGTATAGAAAAGAATCTTGAACACCTCCTCAGTCTAAGACACCGGCGCCGGGCAGACCGCCTGCCCGGGAAGAATCGGGGCTTGCGTGCCCTATCTCATGGAGCGAGGAATAAAAGCGGGCGTAAAATGGTTTAGTTTGAGTCTTACCCACAAAGAGTGAAAGGTAAACCATGGGGTCTACTCGTGTGTATATGGATCACGCCGCCACCACCGATGTTTTGCAGCCGGTGGTTGAAGCCGTGACCGAGCAGATGCTGCTGGGCGGAAACCCCTCATCCCTTCACTCTGCCGGCCGCCGCGCCCGCGCCACCGTTGAGGCAGCCCGGGAAAAAATTGCCGCCGCTGCCGGCTGCGACCCGGCCGAGGTTATTTTTACCTCCGGCGGCACCGAGGCAGATAACCTGGCGGTCAAGGGAACTTTCTGGAAGCGTCACTCAGCTGATGCGACCAAAAACCGCATTCTGGTTTCTTCCATTGAGCACCACGCGGTCGGCGATACCGCCGAGTGGCTGGAAACCCACGAGGGTGCCGTCATCGACTGGATTCCGGTTGACGAAGACGGCTTGGTCAAGCCCGAAACCGTTCGCGAGCTCATCGAGAAGAACCCCGACGACGTCGCCCTACTGACCGTCATGTGGGCCAATAATGAGGTCGGCGCGATCCAGCCCATCGCCGAACTCGCCGAAATCGCCGCCGAATACGGTATTCCCATGCACACCGATGCGGTACAGGCCTTCGGCGCTGTGCCGGTGAACTTCCGAAACTCCGGTGTTGCCACCATGGCTATTTCCGGCCACAAGATTGGCGGGCCTATGGGCATCGGCGCGCTGATTGCCACCCGCTCTGCCGCTTTGGACCCGGTGCTCCACGGCGGCGGGCAGGAACGCTCCGTTCGCTCGGGAACTATTGACGCGGCGTCCATCGCGGGATTCGGCGTGGCAGCTGCCTGGGCCAGCGAACACCTGGCAGAGGAATCCCGCCGTATTGGCCAGTTGCGCAACCGGATCATCAACCGGGTGCGCGAGGAAATCCCCGGTGCGGTACTGCGCGGCCCCGAACCCGAGACAGACCTGGAGCTGATCGAAAAGGGCCCCAGCCGCCGCCTGCCCAACAACGCCCACTTCACCTTCACCGGCTGCGAGGGAGACTCCCTGCTCTTTCTGCTGGATATGGCGGGGGTAGAATCCTCCACCGGCTCCGCCTGCAACGCCGGTGTGCCTCGCCCCTCCCACGTGCTGTTGGCTATGGGGCTGAGCGAGGAGACCGCCCGCGGAGCCCAGCGCTTTACCCTGGGGCACTCGAGTACGGTGGACGACGTCGACCGGCTACTTGACGCCCTTCCCACAGCTTTCAATCAGGCCAACCAGGCGGGCCTGGCAGCCCACACCCCCAACGCAGAACTCTGGCACTAAGAACTTTCGAGGACTATATTAATGAAGATTTTGGCAGCGATGAGCGGCGGCGTAGACTCCGCCGTGGCAGCGGCACGCGCGGTGGAAGCCGGCCACGACGTGGTGGGTGTGCACCTGGCACTTTCCCGAATGCCCGGCACCCTGCGCACCGGCTCCCGCGGTTGCTGCACCATTGAAGACTCCATGGACGCCCGCCGGGTCTGCGACCAGCTGGGCATTCCCTTCTACGTGTGGGACTTCTCCGAGCGCTTCAAAGAAGACGTGGTCGATGACTTCGTCTCCGAATACGAGCACGGCCGCACCCCCAACCCCTGCATGCGCTGCAACGAGAAAATCAAGTTCGCCGCCCTGCTGGAAAAGGCAGTGGCTCTGGGCTTCGACGCCGTGGTGACCGGCCACTACGCCAAGGTCATCTCCGACGAGGCCGGCAACCGGGAGCTGCACCGCGCCGCCACCTGGGCTAAAGACCAGTCCTACGTTCTAGGTGTGCTCACCCACGAGCAGCTCAAGCACGCCTGGTTCCCGCTGGCAGACACCCCCTCCAAGGATCTGGTGCGCGCCGAGGCTGCCGAGCGCGGTTTCTCCGTGGCAAAGAAGCCCGACTCCTACGACATCTGCTTCATTCCCGAGGGCGACACCCGCGCCTGGCTCGAAGAACACATCGAGATGCAACCCGGCGACATCAAAGACACCGAGGGCAACGTGCTGGGCCAGCACCCCGGCTCCCATGCCTACACCGTAGGTCAGCGCAAGGGCCTGGCCATCGGCCGCCCCGCCCCCGACGGCAAGCCCCGCTTCGTGCTGGAAATCCGACCCAAAACCAACGAGGTGATCGTCGGCTCCCGCGACCTGCTAGACATCGACGAAATCCGCGGTATCCGCACCACCTGGGCGGGCCTGCCGGTAGCAGAAGTCGCCGACTTCCTGGCCCAACAGCCCCGGCTGGGCGCCCGCTCTGCCGAATTCGACATCACCGCGCAGGTACGCGCCCACGCCGACCCGGTAGCCTCTACCGCCCACATGGAATGGGTCGAGGATGACGAAGCCGAGGACGGCGCCGGACTGCGGCTAGAAGTCGTGGTAGGCATCAAGGAAGAACTCCGCGGAGTCTCACCCGGGCAGACCCTGGTGATGTACCAGGGCACCCGCGTGCTGGGCCAGGCAACCATCAACAGGGCCTACTCGCTGAAGCGGGCGGATATCGCGGCGTGATGCTTGCGCTTGGTTCGCGTTGAGGGCGTTCCCCTCAACCTCCCTTAAACGCTCGCTTCGCGATTCCGCTCACTCTTGTGTGCTCGCAAGCTCGCACCCGTTTCGCTTCATCCCGATGCCAGTTGAGGGGAACGCCCTCAACGCTCTCTGGCGTCTCGGCTTCGGCGCCGGTTGAGGGAAAACGTCCCTCTGCGCTTTGCCCCTACTCTCCACACCAGTTCAAACCTCTTCATCTTAATTGCTCCCTACCGTGTCTTTCCGCAAGATAAACCCGGTAACAATGTGAAGCCACGCAAAAATCTTTTAGACTATCAAGCATGAGTGATACACAGGACGTTCAGGCCAACAAGGATTTTGACCGCCGCGCCACCTCCCTTGAGGGCACCGACCCGGCGGTTCTCGAAGAGCTTTTCAGCATCCGCCGCACCATTGATAATATGGACGCCGCGCTGGTCAACATTCTGGCCGAGCGTTTTCGCGCCACCCAGCGGGTCGGCTACCTCAAGGCAGAGCACTCCCTGCCCGCCGGCGACCCCGGCCGCGAAGCCGCTCAGATTAAGCGCCTGCGCTCTCTAGCAGAAGCCGCCCAGCTTGACCCCGAGTTCGCCGAGAAATTTTTGAACTTTATTATTTCCGAAGTAATAAGGCACCACGAACAAATCGCCCAAGCCCAGGAGGCTGAAAAGTAAACCATGGTTTCTCCCGACCGCCCCGGCACCCCCGGCTTTTCTCAGAGCCGTTTGGCACACCTTCGGGCGCGGTTTGGGGAAAGAAACCGCGACGACCAACTCCTGCAGGCAGACCAGCCGCAGGCTCTTACCTTTGACCCCAAACATTTTGTGCGGGCAAGCGCCCTGGGCCCCTGGCCCGGCACCCATATGGTTGACTCAATCAACCGGGTACGCGGCGAACTGGGGGCGCCCCACCTGCCCTTTCTTCCTGAGCTGGTTCACCGAGGCTACGCCGCAAGCCAACTGGCACGCACCATCGTGGCGCTGGAGGGGCTGACCGCCGACGGCGCCTCCTTTGGCTGGAGACTCACCGAGGGCAACTCCCGCGAAGCTCAGCTGGCGCATACCCTCTTTGCCTCAGACATCAACGCTCTGGCCGATGTGGTGGGGCAGGAAACCTTGCCCACCGGGGCGCTCAAGCTCCAGTTCACCGGCCCTATCTCGCTGGCCGCCCAGCTCTATCTCACCAACGGGGAGCGGGCCCAGCATGATTTTGGCGCCCGTCGCGACCTGAGAGATTCCTTCCTCGCCGGGGTTACTTCCTGGATTGACCTGGTCAAAGAAGCAGCTCCCCACCACACGATTACCGTCCAGCTTGATGAACCGGAGCTCACTCGGGCGCTGGCCGGCACCATTCCTACCGCCAGCGGTTATAGAACCCTGCGCTCCCTGCCGCTGGCCGAGGTCGAAGAGTCTATGGCTAGCACGGTGGAAGCCCTGCAACGGCAGGTAGACTCCGTTGCTCTGGCAGGCACCGACCTGCCCTTCTCCGTGCCCGAGCAGGCCCGCGCCGTCCTTAAACCCTTTGACGAAGTAGCCCTTCCCGTTCGGGATTTAGCCGACCGCGACTGGGAGGCCATCGCTGAGCAGATTGAGGCTGACCGTGCGGTATGGTTGGGTATCGTTAACCCGCTTCAGAAAAGCTCGGTGGGCCAGCTGGCCCAGAACATCTGGCAGCGCTGGCGCAGGGTGGGCCTGCCCGCCCAGCGGCTGAACCGGGTGACCGTTACCGAGACCGGCCAGCTTGAGTCGCTCAATCCCGGTGAAGCCACCGCGGTGCTCCACGACATTTGCGAGGTGGCACGCGCTTTAGCTGAGACCGCTTCTGATGACTAGACCCGTACAGGTCTGTACTATTGATTCAGGGTTAGTAGACATCCCGAGATTTTGAGACCGAAAGCTAAAGGAGCAGGGACTTTCATGAGCGCAACTATTCTTGTGGTAGATGACGACGATGCTTTGGCAGAAATGGTAGGCATCGTGCTGGCACAGGAGGGTTTTGACACCGTTTTCTGCGAGGCGGGCGATAAAGCCTTTGATGCGTTTGTTGCTAACCAACCCGACCTTGTTCTTCTTGACTGGATGCTTCCCGGCAAAAACGGGGTTGAGGTGTGCGCGCAGATTCGCAACGAATCAGATGTTCCGATTATCATGCTGACCGCCAAGAGCGACACCGACGACGTAGTGCGCGGTCTTGAAGCCGGCGCCGATGACTACATTGCCAAGCCCTTCAAACCCGCTGAGCTGTTGGCCCGCGTGCGGGCCCGTTTGCGCCCCCGCGAAGACCACTCCAACGAGCCCCTGCGCGTGGGCGGCCTTGAAGTGGATCTCGCCGGCCACACCGTCTCGCGGGACGGCGCTCTGATTCCGCTGACCCCGCTTGAATTTGAACTGCTGGCCAATCTGGCACGCCAACCCGGCCAGGTGATGACCCGCGAGACCCTGCTCGATAACGTGTGGGGTTACGAGCGAGACGTCGATTCCCGCCTGGTGAACGTGCATATTCAGCGTCTGAGGTCAAAGATTGAGCAGGACCCCGAGAACCCCCAGATTGTCTTGACCGTGCGCGGAGTGGGCTACAAGGCAGTCTCCGATAAGCCCAAGCGTTAAGAGGTAGTGGTTGAGCAGGGAACAGGAGACAAAAGAGGGTTCTTCGGCTGAGGCGGGGCTCTTGTCGGACGACGCCGCGGCGGAGAAACCGCTGGGAGCGGGTCGGGTAGGCAGCCCTCAGAAGGAGAGCGCCGAGGTTGATATCTCGAAAGCTCCCGAGCTGAGCTGGCGGCACCCGATTCGTCGTGCCCGTTACCTCTGGCGCACCTCCCTGCAGTTCGGCGCCGTGGCTAGCGCGGGCTTGTTGCTGGCCATTGCCTTCGTATTTGTGGGCTACTTTCTCTCCCACCAGATTGCTAACTCCCTCTTCCAGGGCAGGCTGGACCAGGCTCTGGAAGAATCCTCCAACGGTTTCACCAACGTGCAGACCCTGCTGGATAGCTCGGACTCTACGGGCCGGGCAGAGATTCAGCAGGATGTGCTACGCATTGTCACGGTGCTTGAGGCCAGCGGTAGCGACAGCGAGAAACAGTGGATTCTGATTCCGGGCAGCTCCGCTGATGAGGGTTTTATTTCTGAGCAGAGTCAAAATGATCAGCTCAGTTCAGACGACGTGCCCCAGGCCCTGCAAGACTCGGTCAACTCTTCCGAGGGAATTTTTTGGCAGTCCTCAACCCTTGAGCAGAACGGTGTTGAGGAGCCGGCTCTTTTCGTGGGCTCGAGTATCTCCATTCCGCAGAATCCCAACTACGGTCTGTATTTGGTCTACAACCTCAGTTCCTCCCAGCAGACCCTGAA
Organism: Rothia aerolata; assembly: GCF_014635585.1. Classification (GTDB taxonomy): domain Bacteria; phylum Actinomycetota; class Actinomycetes; order Actinomycetales; family Micrococcaceae; genus Rothia; species Rothia aerolata. The sequence continues at coordinate 771,279 of NZ_BMDC01000001.1, read as the reverse complement.
CTACATCAATGTGGTGGTGGGCCTTGCCTTTGGAATCCTGCTTTTGGTGGTTCTCTCTATCGTGTGGGTGGTAACCCGCATGGTGATCCGCCCGCTTTCTTCCACCGCCATTACCGCTGAGAAACTGGCTGGGGGAGATCTGGGCCAGCGTGTGATTGTGCGTGGCCACAACGAGACTTCCCGCCTGGGCCGTTCCTTCAACAAGATGGCAGACAGCCTGCAAGATCAGATTTATCGGTTGGAAACGCTCTCTACCATGCAGCAGAGGTTTGTCTCCGACGTCTCGCACGAGCTGCGCACCCCGCTGACGACGGTTCGCATGGCGGCAGAGATGCTCTATGACGGTCGCGATGAAATGGCGCCCTCCTATAAACGGCCCACCGAGTTGCTCTACAACCAGGTTGACCGCTTTGACTCCCTACTCTCTGACCTGCTGGAGATTTCTCGCTTCGATGCGGGCTCGGCCAAGCTCGATGCCACCTCGGTGGACTTCATGGCGGTGGTCAACGATGTTCTGCTGGCGGTGGAGCCGCACCTCATCCGCACCTCGACAGAACTGCGCATGCATGCGCCGTCCTCACCCATTACCGTTGAGATGGACCACCGCCGTATCGAGAGGGTGCTGCGCAACCTCTTCTTCAACGCGGTGGAGCACAGCGAGTCTCAGCCCATTGACGTTTACATTGCCACCAGCGAAACAGCCGTGGGTATTGCCGTGCGCGACCACGGTATCGGTCTCAGTCGCGAACAGATTAAACAGGTCTTTAACCGGTTCTGGCGAGGGGACCCTTCGCGCAAACGCACGCTGGGTGGCACCGGTTTGGGGCTGTCGATTGCGGCGGAGGACGTCGCTCTGCACCGGGGCACGCTGGAGGCCTGGGGTGAGCTGGGCGAAGGGGCCTGCTTCCGCATGACCCTGCCCCTGAAACAGGATATTCCCATGGGTGCCTCACCGGTGCTTCTGACCGGAGACTCGGTAGATGGCCCCACCCCCATTAGCGCCAAGATTCCCAGGGTCTCGCTGGACGACGATATAGACCGCATCGATTCAGAGCCGGAGGAGGAGAACTAGCGGTGGACCGTTCCCATATTCTCAGCCGAAGGAGCCTGCTGACCGCCGGGCTTTCTTCAGCTTCCCTGCTGGCCCTGAACGCCTGTGCCTCTATTCCCTCCAACGGAGCGGTTAACCACTACGCTGATTCCCGCGCTGACTCGGCTACCCAGAATAGCGAGATTACCCCTGAGGGCCCCCAGCCAGGTGCCAGCCCCGAAGAGATTATTCGCGGTTTCTTCCATGCGGGAATCGGCCCCGATAACGACTACGAGGTGGCCCGGCGTTTTCTCACCGATGACCTCTCGGAATCGTGGCGGCCCGATGCCCGCACCCTCATTCATACCAACTCTCTGTCTGTGACCGCTGAGCCTGACGAAGAGGGGCGCTTTCGGGCCACGGTTCCGGCCACCACCGAGATTGATGAGGTTGGACTGGCCACTTCCTTCGCTGAAGAATCCACGGAATATCTCCTCTTTAACCTGACGCAGGTTCAGGGGGAGTGGCGGATTAGCCAGGCACCCGACGGGCTGGTGCTGGAACAGAGCGAGTTCGAACAGAGCTTTGACTCCTTTACCCTCTATTTTTACGACCCCACCTTCACCTACGCGGTGCCCGATGTCCGCTGGTTTGCCGACCGGTCTTCCGTGGCCACCTCGATTGTGCGGGTGCTGTTGCAGGGGCCTGCCCCCTACTTGCTCGACGCCGTCCGTTCAGCTCTACCGGAAAACACCAGCCTGACCAGGAACTCGGTTCCTATTAACGGCACTTCCGCCGAGGTGAGTTTGCAAGGCTCTAATATCTCCCCGGACATGTCTCAGCTGGATATTGAGCGAATTAATAGCCAGCTGACCCAGACCCTGGAGCTGGTGAGCGGCATCGAATCCGTGACCCTGCTTTTTGATGATCAGCCGGTGACCACCAACGCCCTGGATAACTATATTGAACCGCGGGTTAACCCGGTGGTCAGCCAAAATGTGGTGGGCGTTGACGGTTCGACCCTGCGAATTCGCAGTGAGGTGCTCAACCGCGAAAGCCAGCAGACCGTCTACTCCACGTCTGAGGGTGATATGGTACACACCGCTATGGGGTATAACCGCCAGGTTTTCTCCTACCTCAGCAGTGATCTCAGCTCGGTCTATCTGATTAAGAACAGCGAGAGCCGGGTGGTGCTTCAGGGCAGTGAGTTCTGCACACCCAGCTTTGACCAGTTCCAGTGGATGTGGGTGGCTGAGGCAGATGCTACCCTGCACCTGGTCTCGCTGGCGGGTAATGATTTCGCAACAGATGAGGTACAGGCTGATTGGTTGGACGGCGCCCGGGTGAGTGCCCTGCGCATCGCCAGGGATGGCTCGCGGGCGGCAATCGTTGCGGAGTCAGAAGGCTCCAGCTTCCTCTGGATTTCCGGGGTCAGACGAAATGCAGATAATAAGCCCGAGGAACTCATTCAGCCGGTGCGTATTGCCACCAACTTTGAGATATCAGATGCCCGCTGGACCTCAGACCAGAGCCTGGTGGTGGCCAACTATCAGACCGGCGAGTCGGAGCTGGTCTACCTCTCGGGTGAGCAGAGCGAAATCAGCCAGCTCGATTCCTTGACCCAGGTTGCCGCCTGCATCGGTGGCGACCAGGTGATTGCCCAAACTGCTAACCAGGGTATCTACATGCTGGTGGATCGAACCTGGTCACGGATTGAGACCGCCACCCACGACTTTAGCTACTCCGGCTAGCCGTGGCCGAGAAATTTTCCGCCAGCAGGTTGAGGCAGGGTATGGGGCAGGCACTGGCCGATGTCTCAGACCTGTTTCTGCCTGCCACCTGCGCCTGCTGCGGAACCTACGGCAAAAACCTGCACGGCAGAAAAGACCTTTGTCCCAGGTGTGATTACCTGCTACGCCACTCCCTGCTCAACCTTCACCGGCCCCAGCTGCGGTCCGCCCAACCTACCTGCGTGGCCAGCGGGCTCTACGAGCACGAGGTGGCCGCCGCCGTCCTCGCCTTTAAAAACGGCGGACGAACCGACCTCACCCCCTACCTAGCAACCGGCCTCACCCGGGCGATTTCGGCTCTGCTGGAAGAGCAAGACTTGGCACTTCTCCGGGGAAAGACGCTGGTGCTGGTACCCATGCCCTCTGAAGCCTCAAGCCTGCGGAAGAGGGGTTACTCTCCAGCAGAAGAGTTGGCTCGCTATAGCCTGCGCCAGCTCCGCGCTAACCTGCCGCCCCAGCTGGCAGGAGTTGGCTCTGAAATTAAGGTGGTCCCGGCCCTGAAAAAGAAAAGTGGCTCGGTGCTGAGTGGGTTCTTGGGTAGGGAGGGCCCCGGCCAGAAGACCCTGGGTGTAGAAGACAGGTTTCGACGGATGAGCCACTCGCTTGCCCCGGCCCAACCGCCGGGTGGTCTCCTGGGCTTCCGCTACGATCTTAGCGACGCCGCCTGCATTTTGGTGGACGACGTGGTGACCACCGGCGCTACGCTCAGCGCAGCCTACCGCTTGCTTCAACCGCTGACCACGGTGCTCGGGGCCAGTACGGTGGCCGCCGTTCCCCGCCGTTTCGAGGGATCTTAAGGCTTGTGAACTAATGGTGACCAGACCCGTAACAGAAAGTGACACAGGCCATAAAATCTACTAGTCTTGAACCAAGGAATTGAAAAGAAATTCCCTGCTCATCACCGTAGATGAGCGAACCCCCAACACTTGGAGGGCATTGTGAAAACCAACGTCATTGGCCGTAACGTCAAAGTCACCGACCGTCTTCGTGAATACGTCGAAGAAAAAGTTGTCAAGTTCGAACAGCTCGAACGGGTCAGCGATATCGAAGTCAAATTCACCAAAGATGGCCACTCCGGTCCCAACACAATCCGAGTAGAGATCACGGTTACCGGCCAAGGCCCGGTTCTTCGCGCAGAATCACACGGCGAAGACAAGTTCGCAGTTTTTGATGACACCTACGGAAAACTCCTAGAGCGCCTGCGGCGAGCCCGCGACCGCCGTAAGACCCCCAAGGCTGGCGGAAAGCGGCCCGCTTCCGTTTCTGAGGCAACCGGCTCGCTGCCTATTATTGACGACCAGGTAGCAACCATCGAGATTCACAGTGATGATGTTCCGGTAGAAGAGGCAGCTTTCTCCACCGAATACTCGCTGGCAGATGAGGTAACCTCGCCCATCGAGATCCGCCGTAAGAGCTTCACCGCCGAGCGTTTCACCCCCGAAGAGGCAGTAGACAACATGGAGCTCGTGGGCCACGATTTCTTCATCTACATTGATAAGGAAACAGGCTCTCCCTCCGCTGTTTACCGTCGCAAGGGTTGGTCCTACGGCGTTATTACCCTGACCGAAAGCTAAGAAAAGAGTCTTTTAATTCTCTGGCCCCTCGCCTTCTGGCGAGGGGCCATGTGCGTTTCTTAGCGGAAACAGGGGTAATGTGACTATTTGCCCAGAGAAGAATTTGCGCTGAAAACGGCTCATTTCCCGGGTGTAGCCTAGAATGGTAGAGTCTGTGCCGTTCAATAGCTGAACCGCACGCCAGTAATACTTTCGTCTCAAGGAGTCAGTTTCCGTGGCATCTTTCTTGGAAAAGATTCTTCGCGTCGGGGATAAGAAAATCCTCAAGCAGCTTCGTGCCTACACCGATGCGGTGAATTCGCTCGAAGAAACCTTTGAAAGCATGTCTGACGACGAGCTGCGCGCTGAGACTGCGAAGTTCCGTGAACGTGCTGAGAAGGGCGAAGATCTCAATTCGCTCCTGCCCGAGGCATTCGCGGTGGTGCGCGAGGCATCTAAACGAACCCTGGGCAAGCGTCACTATGATGTACAGCTGATGGGTGGCGCTGCCCTGCATCTGGGCAACATCGCCGAAATGAAGACCGGTGAAGGCAAGACCCTGGTGGCCACCGCGCCGTCCTACCTCAATGCGCTCACCGGCAAGGGCGTGCACGTGGTGACCGTCAACGACTACCTGGCTGAGTACCAGGCCAATCAGATGGGCCGAGTCTTCCGCTTCCTGGGCATGGAATCGGGTGTAATTCTCTCCAACCAGACTCCCAACCAGCGTCGCAAGCAGTACGCCGCCGATATTACCTACGGCACCAACAACGAATTCGGCTTCGACTACCTGCGCGATAACATGGCCTGGACCGTTGAAGAGCAGGTTCAGCGCGGCCATAACTTTGCCATTGTCGATGAGGTTGACTCCATCCTCATTGACGAGGCGCGTACTCCTCTGATTATTTCCGGCCCCGCAGCCGGTGAGGCCAACCGCTGGTACTCGGAATTTGCGCGCTTTGCCCGTACCCTCAAGGTCGATGTTGACTACGAGGTAGACGAGAAGAAGCGTACCGTGGGTATCTTGGAGCCCGGTATCGACAAGATTGAAGACCACCTGGGTATTCGCAACCTCTACGAGCCCGCCAACACCCCGCTGATTGGCTTCCTTAACAACTCCATCAAGGCCAAGGAGCTCTTCCACAACAACAAAGACTACGTGGTGATGAACGGCGAGGTCATGATTGTGGATGAGCACACCGGCCGTATTCTCTCCGGACGCCGCTACAACGAGGGAATCCACCAGGCAATTGAAGCCAAGGAAGAGGTGGAGATTAAGCCCGAGAATCAGACCATGGCCACGGTGACCTTGCAGAACTACTTCCGCATGTACGACAAGCTCTCGGGTATGACCGGTACCGCTGAGACCGAGGCGGCAGAGTTCATGAACACCTACGAGCTGGGCGTGGTGCCCATTCCCACCAACAAGGGAGTGGCCCGTATCGACCAGCCCGATAAGGTTTACAAGAACGAGATCGCCAAGTTCAACGCCGTGGTGCTCGATATCAAGGAGCACAACGAGAAGGGCCAGCCTGTCTTGGTGGGTACCACCAGCGTGGAGAAGAGCGAGTATCTCTCCAAGCTCCTCAAGCGCGAGGGTATTCGCCACGAGGTTCTCAACGCTAAGAACAACGAGCGTGAGGCCCACATTGTGGCCCAGGCGGGTCACAAGGGTGCAGTGACCGTGGCAACCAACATGGCAGGCCGCGGCACCGACATTATGCTCGGCGGCAACCCCGAGTTTGAAGCCGTTGAGCGCATGAAGAAGCTCGGTCTTGACCCCGAAAAGAACGCTGAGGCCTACGAGCAGAAGTGGCCTGAGGTTCTTGCTGAGTGCGAGGCCGCAGCCCAGGCAGAGCACGAAGAAGTGGTGGAACTGGGCGGTCTCTACGTGCTTGGCACCGAGCGTCACGAGTCCCGCCGCATTGATAACCAGCTACGGGGTCGTTCGGGCCGCCAGGGCGATCCCGGCGAATCTCGCTTCTACCTTTCCCTGGCTGATGACCTCATGCGCCTCTTCAACGGTCAGGCAGCTGCCCGTCTGATGGCGGGTGCCCCCGACGATGTCGCTCTGGACTCCAAACTGGTTTCCCGCGTTATCGCCAATGCCCAGGGCCAGGTTGAGGCGCGGAACGCGGAACAGCGTAAGAACATTCTCAAGTATGACGACGTGCTCAACCGCCAGCGTGAGGCCATGTACAAGGACCGCAACGCGATTCTGCACGGAGACGACCTGAAGGAAAACATTCAGAAGTTCACCTCCGAGGTGCTTACCTCTATTGTGGATGCGCATGTGGCTGAGGGGCACCCCGAGGATTGGGACTTCGAGAAGCTGTGGTCAGCTCTGAAGACCGTCTACCCCATTGGTATCACCGTGGACGACGTGGCTGAGCTGGCCGGGGGAGAGAACAAGATTACCCGTGACCTGCTGGTCACCGAGGTGCTGGCTGATGCCCACGTGATTTACGAAGAGCGTGAGGAAGAGGTGGGCGAGGAAGCCATGCGCGAGATCGAGCGCCGCGTGGTGCTGTCGGTGATCGGTAAGCGCTGGCCTGAGCACCTCTATGAGATGGACTACCTCAAAGACGGTATTGGTCTGCGCGCTATGGCTCAGCGCGACCCCCTGGTGGAGTACCAGCGCGAAGGCTATGCCATGTACCAGGACATGATGGGTGCCGTGCGAGAAGAGACGGTCACCTACCTCTTCAACCTTGATCTTTCCAAGCAGCGCACCCGTTCCTCCAAGGTTAAGCTGGATATTCCGGCCCAGCCCAAGTTCCTACAGTACTCGGCACCGAGCGAAAGCGGTGGCACCGAAACCGAGACCCGTGAGTCTGAGGTCAGCGACGGTACCGGTGAGATTGAGATTGTTCCCGAAAAGAAGGCTAAGAAGGGGCTGGGCCTCAAGCGCGGTTCCCAGAAAGCCTAGCTTTCTTAGGCGATTTCAAGTGCCGTGATCTTCCAGGCGGTGAAGATTTTTTCTACCCGCAGGGCCATGGCGCGCACTCGCGAAAAGTCTTCCACAATGAGGGTGACTTCAAACTGGTTCTCTCCAACCCGCTGCGCCCTGGTGCGGCGGGTTTTGGGCAGTTGCAGCTGCTTGCGAAAGGGCGAGTGGTTGAGCGGAGTGTTGGCGTAGGTTCGGCGGAGGCTCTGCTTGGTGATACGGGAACGGTTGACCACCTTTTGATAGCAGTCTTGGCTGAGCCACTTTGCAAGGTGGGCTGCGGGGCGTCGTCCTGCAAAAACCTCGAGCAGAGCAACGCTGAGGCCGGCACACATCACCTCGATAGACCTGCATTCGGTATCGGTGGGAGCCAGCGCGATACCGGCTGAGCGAGTGCTGGTTTCACGGTCTAGGACTTTTTGCCTAAATTTTGCGTATTCTTCGGCTGAAACAGCCATGAAACGGTTGAATTCACGGGAGGGCTGAGGCTCTATCACGGTGGTCTCCTGGCGGGTCTCTTGTTGTCAATGTGCGAGGGTGGTTCTTTACTCAGCAGAAGGGAGCATGAGAATCTGCCCCGGATAAATCGTGGCGTCGGGGGACTCCAGTGTTGCTCGATTAGCCTGAAAGATGGCCGATACCGTTTCAAGAATTTGGGCGTCTGTGGCGTCGGGTTTTATCTCTTGGGCAATAGACCAGAGGGAGTCACCGGCAAGGACTACCCGCTGCCGCGGTGGGTCTTGCGAGCCCGGAGTATCGCAGGAAAGCGGGGCAGCAGCTGAGGCCGGTTCTGCCGGTGAGGCAAGTTGGAAAAAGGGAGTCAGCGGGGTGTGCTGACGGGGAACTTCTTCCTGCGAAACCACCAGGGTCATTGTCTCTGTGCCTGTCTGTGGTGCGGCCTCTTGCTCCTGGCTTTCGTTGAGATTGAAGAAGGGAGCAATGTCTTCTGAAACCTGAGTCTGCACCACAGCGGCAGGAGCTGTTGCGGCGTAGGCGGGGCTGGAGAGCGCTCCCAGACCCACCGCTGCAAAGACAGCATTGCGCATAAAACGGGGAATCCAGGGTGGCAGAGCCAGTGTGAAGCCTTGCTTTTTGGCTCGGGTTGCGGCGGTGAACAGATAGGCGACCGAGAGAAGCCACCAGAGTAGAATCGCTGCGCAGATTAGAAAGAGCGTTGCAAGCACGATGGTCTCGAAGCTCTTACCGCTCGAGGCAGAGGTGAGGAGCCTCCACCCCAAAGCGAGGCCGCAAGCGGATAAAAGCGGTATAGCTAGGGTGGATACGCTATCTCTTAGCTTATGAAGGGTCAATCCTGCCATGACTGAGTCCTAAAGGTTCAATTTGATGTGGTTTGGTTATCTACTATGAGTATTACCCCATTTTCTGGGCTTGTAAAGACTTCTATTGAAATCATTTCCATATTTATGACATCGGGCGGAATGAAACGAGGGGTTCTCAATCCTCTGGCTAGATTAGAGCTATGAACATGGAGAAGCTGTTTAGGGATTTTGAGGTTCAGATTAAAGCTGAACGGCAAAAAGAGATAGAGCTGGACGCGCGCGAGCTACAGCGGGCAGAGTATGCCCGGATTCAGCACCTTGACCGTCTGGCGGCTCAGCTGGGTCAGGAGCTGACGGTGGCCGTTGAGGGTGCGCAGGTTTATACCGGAGAGCTCCAAGCCCTGGGATCGGGTTGGATTCAGATGAGGTCTCAGACCGAGAACGTTTTGATTCCCCAGCACGCGCTGGTGTGGTGGGAGGGTGGAAGCCGTTTCTCTTCTGTGGATGCCGGTTCTGTTAAGCGCCAGCTGACTCTGGGCTATGCTTTGAGGGCTTTGAGTTCAGCCCGGCTGCCGGTGAGAATCTTTCACACCTCTGATTCGCTGACCACCGAGGGTACTATCGAGCGGGTGGGGCTGGATTTTATCGAGGTGGCGGTGCACGGTATTGAGGGGAATTTTAGGTCTAAACACATACTGGGATACCGAATGCTTTCGGTATCCCAGATAGGGGCGGTCTGTTCCGCCCTCTAGTGCTTCCTTGCGGGGACTTAGGCGTTTTCTTCTACATCGATGTGCTGAATGTTCTCAGCAGTGCGTTTGTAAGCGTTGGCGATGTATTCTTCAAGTTTGGTGATTTCAACGCGCCATTGGTTGCGGCCGCCGATTTGAATTGCTGCGAGATCTCCAGAGCGAACCAGGGCGCGGGTCTGGCTCAGGGAAATATTGAGGACTTCGCTCACCTCGGGGAGGGTGAGGAAACGCTGCTCGACCATTGCTAACTCCTTTGTGGTCAAAAATGGGGAGGGGAGCCCCGGTGCTGATTTCTACTACTAGCATAATGCCTAGTGAGAAAGTTATCCATAGAAAATGCTATCAGAAGGTAATAAACAGCTCCTTCTGCTGATAGTACCAGTCATATTGGGTCAAGAGACTAAAAACAGTTTCCCTTGCTGGTTTTGATGGGTACTATGTTGCACAGCACACACCACATATCACTCTTGAAACCACACGGAGAAACAAGTTGACACGCAAAACCACCACCACTGAACCGCTTGCCCAGCGTATGAGAAAACCGGGGATGAGGGATCCGAAGCTACTCATCGGACTTCTTCTGATTGCTGTTTCGGTTTTTGCAGTGGTGACTATCGTTCGGGTGGCCAACCGTACCGAAACCTTCTATGTTGCGGCCCACGATATTTCGGTGGGGGATCGGCTCACCGCAGCAGATCTGAAACCTGTTGACGTGAGACTGGCTGAATCGTCTAACCAGTATCTTGCAACAGATTCTGTGGACGCACAGTTTGCCATCGACAATATTGCCGCCGGGGAGCTGGTGAGTAAAAACGACCTGGCTAGCAGCGATCAGAGCGGCCGCCGCCTAGCCAGCATTGTTTTGGATTCAGCTATAGCTCAGGGTTTTTCAAGCGGCGATCGGGTAGATATCTGGGTCTCGAAAAAGGCGCAGAACGGTTCCGGCTATGAAGATCCAGAGACCATCGCGGCCGGGGCAGAGGTCTCCCGCATCGAATCTGAGGAGTCCGTGATCGGCGGCACCGGCAAGTCTGCCGTGCAGGTTTTGGTCGAGGAGGGCAACCTTGCTGACGTTCTCGCCGCGGTCAATAACGAAGACAAGATTAACCTGGTGCCCACCAACTTTGCCGGATCGGAGCGCTAGCAATGAGCATACCGGTGATTGTTTTTGGTGATGCAGCCGGCCGCTATATCTCTGCCATTGAGTCCCAGCGCGGACAGGTGAGCGTGGCCCGCCACGCCCAGGATTTTTCTGAGGTGCTGGGCTTTGCCCACACCGGTATCGCCCGGGCTGTGCTGATTGTCGGTGAGCACGAGGAGATCTCGCGCTCGCTTCTGGGCCAGCTGGCCGAGCAGGAGCTGGGCATCGTGATGGTGAGCGACCCAGGCTCTGAGGTTCGTTCCCTGCCCTATGCCCTGCACATCTCCACCCTGGATGAAGACTCCGCGGTGCTAGAGAGTATTGTGCGCTCGGTGGAGCAGGGGCAGGACGCCGCTGAGACAGCTGGCCCCGGTGGGCAGGTTAGCGCGGGGGAAGAGGTTCCAGCACAAAGCCTGCCTGGCCTCGCTGAGGGGCAGACCCACCCACAGGAAGACTTGGACTACCTCGTAGACAGTACCGACCAGAGTCCAACGGGGGAGGGAAGTCCCGAAAAGAAGCCGGGGCAGGCAGGTCGGGCCCCGGGGAAAATTGTGACGGTCTGGGGTGGAGCTGGCTCACCCGGTAGAAGCACCGTGGCGGTTAATTTGGCCGCCTTTGCCCTGGAGAAGAACCTTCGGGTCTGCCTGGTGGATGCTGACACCTACGCCCCCTCGGTTAGCGCCCTGCTGGGTATGCTCGAAGACTATTCGGGGCTGGCGCAAATGTGCCATGTGGCAGAACGGCAGACCGTTACAGCAGAGAATATTTCCGAGGCAGTCAGCACCATTAAGGTGGCGGGTTTCTTTCTCGATATTCTCACCGGTATTACCCGAACCAATCGCTGGGCGGAGTTGCGCAGTCGGGCGCTGGCCCAGGTTCTCGATGCGCTCCGGAGCCACTATGACCTGGTGGTGGTTGATACCGGTGCGCTGATTGAAGCAGACGAGGAACTGAGCTTTGACGGCCTCGCTCCCCAGCGCAATGCTGCCACCATCACTGCCCTAGAGAAGGCAGATGAGATTATCTTCCTGGGCAGCGGGGATGTTCTGGGGATTCCGCGGGCTATCCGCAGCTTTGAAGATCTCAGGAGCTTGCTAGCTACCGCAGAAGTCGCACCGGTTATTTCTGTCTGGATTAACAGGCTGCGGAAACAGGCGGTAGGTTCCTCTCCCGAAGAGAGCATCCGGGCAGCCTGGCAGCGCTTCGGCCCCCACCAGGAGATTCGGGGCTTTTTGCCCTACGCCAGAGAAACCATCGACCAGTCCTGGCTGGGTGGCAAAACCCTGCTGGAGTCGGCGCCGAAGTCCGAGCTATCCACCGCGCTGAGAGAGCTCCTGACCACCGCGCTGGAAGACTCGCCCCGCAATCAGGACCCAAGCCCGCGGCGTCCTTTCTCTGCCCTGGTGGTGCGCAGAACCGGAAGCAGTATCGAGAATCCCGAGAGCGCAGGCTCCAAGGGGCTGGCCCAGAAGCTAGCTCGGGGATTTTCGCGCAAATCCTAGAAGCGGGTAGGATTTTCCTGTATCCGGTGAAGGAGAAAAGAGTGCTTGGAGAATCCGTGCTAATCGATGAAAATCTTGGCCCCGGCGATACTGAATGGTTGCACCTGCTCATGGGTGACTGGCAGATTATTGCCGATACCGCCCACGGCGATTTAGTGCTCTGGCTGCCGGTTTTCGATTCTGCCGAGGCCATTGATTTTGGCCCGGTGGGCATTACTGAAAACACGGAATTCCGCAGCGTTGCCCAGGTGCGCCCCTCCACCGTGCACACCCTCTTCCACCGAGACATGGTGGAGCGGGGCATGGGTCGTAAAATGCAGACTCGTGCCTGGCTCGCCTGGTCGGGCCGCGAGATTGTGCGCTTCAAAGACGACGAGACAGACTCCGAGCTCACCATGAACACCGCGGTGATACCCCTGGTGCGCAATGGCCGAACCATCGCCCTGCTGACCCTGCATACCGAGCCCTTTGGCGAGCGCACCCCTCCTCGCATTGAGCTGGTCTACCGCAAGATTGCCGATGACCTGCTTCAGATGGTTACCCGCGGAGCCTGGCCGGAATTCTCCGCCCCCGTGGGCACCGCCCGCGGTAATCCGCGCGTGAGCGACGGCATTATGACCCTGGACGCCGAGGGGAAGGTGCTCTTCGCTTCGCCCAACGCCACCTCAATCTACAAGCGTTTGGGCTTTACCGGCGATCTTGAATCGCAGGTTCTCTCTGAAATTACGCGCTCGCTCCTGCCCAAGGACGATAAGGCAGATGAGACCTTGCCCCTGGTTCTGACCGGGCGCATGCCCTGGCGCGGCGAGGTGCGGGCTCGGCGCTACAGCGTTACTTTTCGTTCTATTCCCCTGCGCCGTATCACTACCCTGGGGGAGGAGCGCTACGGCGCTGTGCTGCTGTGCCGCGATGTGACGGAGCTGCGCCGCCGGGAGCTGGAACTGATGACCAAGGACGCCACGATTCGTGAAATCCACCACCGGGTCAAGAATAATTTGCAAACGGTCTCTGCCCTGCTGCGGCTCCAGTCCCGCCGAATGCAGACCGATGAGGCTAAGCAGGGCCTAGAACAGGCGATGCGGCGGGTTGCCACTATCGCTATGGTGCATGAGGCCCTCTCGCAGGGGCTGTCGCAGAACGTCGATTTTGACGATCTGATTCACCGCCAGTTTCATCTGGCGGCTGAGCTCGCTTCGCCGGGTCAGGAGGTGCGCACCGTACTGCGGGGTGAGTTTGGAAGCATGCCCAGCCAGTTTGCCACCCCGCTCGCTCTGGTTATCAATGAAATTGTGGCCAATGCCGTGGAGCACGGGCTCGACGGCGAAGCCGGTACCGTGACCATGACCGGCGAGCGCAGCCTTAGCTCCGAGGGTGAGCCGATGCTGACCGTGACGATTGAGGACGACGGCAAGGGGCTGGGCGACCGGGTGATAGAGGAGTCCGGGGTGGCTGCTTTCAGGCCCTCGCAGGGCTCTGAAGGTTTGGGCATGCAGATTGTGCGCACCCTGGTGGCCAGTGAGCTGGGTGGTTCGATTAAGTGGGGTCCCGCCGAGGGGCAGGGAACCCGGGTGGTGATTACCGCCCTGCTGGCTAGTCCTAAGAATTAGGGAAGATAATAAAGAGGTCGGTTTCAAAAGAAAACCGACCTCTTGTGCGAAACCAATTCGAGGGGGAATTAGGAAGCGCGACGTGCGCGGGCTGCGCGGCGCTTCATGGCGCGACGCTCGTCCTCACTCATACCGCCCCAAACACCTGAATCTTGACCGGTCTCAATAGCCCACTGCAAGCATGTGTCCATGACCGTGCAGCTACGGCATACGGCTTTTGCTTCTTCAATCTGAAGCAGGGCCGGCCCTGTGTTGCCTACGGGAAAAAACAGTTCCGGATCTTTCTCCAGGCAAGCAGCTCGGCTACGCCAATCCATCAGCACGTTCTCCTCTGTGAGGGGGTATTTCTACACTCGGCGCGCACTTGACTTAGAAGATAAGTGAAGGCGCTCTAACAAGAAATCAGGTCCCTTCATCAGGGACCTGAAACAACTTCAATAACTTTCCCACGTTACGAAAAAGTAAACAAGGGGTTGTGAGCCAATAATCACTAATCGTTCCTGAGTTATATATCACAGCCCTCTAGGATGGTGCTATGTTCAAAAATTCTTTACCTCCTCGTCCTGTGAAGCTGGCAGGGGTGCTGGGAACGGTGGAAGCTGTTCTCATTGCACTCTATGGCGTGATGCTCATGGTGGTGGGCGTGCTTCAGGAGCACCTGCCGGTGGCTAACTCTCTGATGCTCGGCGGGTTTTTTATCGTGATTGCGGCAACCTTGGTCTGGGCGGTGAGAATGCTGGTGCAGGGAAAGAGCTCGGGTCGTTCTTTGCTGCTGGTGTGGCAGCTCATGATTGTGATTGTGGGTGTTCAGGTGGTTGTGGGCGGCCGCTGGTTGATTGGCCTGGTGGCGCTGTTGCTGGCCGCCCCCACCCTCCTGCTGCTGTTCTCCCGGGACGCTTCTCAGTTCATTGTCGAGGAAACGGAACGGCGGCACGCTCAGCAGTAGCTTGGGGTATCTGCAGGGCGCGGGTGCGGGAATGTTCAATGATGACGCCGCGGCCGGCAGGTAGTTGCCCGCGGGTGAGTAGGTCTGCGGGAAGGTCATCGATCACGCTAAAGAAGTCCAGGTCCAGGGAGCTCGAGGGAGCCAGCACCACCCCCCGGCTGGTTCCGGTCAGTGCCGCCAGCAGGGGTGACTGCATCCAGCGGGCCCAGGGCGTATAGGTGGCGAAGGTATGCCGGAACCGGGGCAGCTGGGGCAGAAGAAAATTCTGCAGCTCGGCGGTCAGCAGGTGAAGGTTATCAATCTGAAGCACCGTGTTCTCGGGCTTCTCGACTTTCTTCAGGGCGGTTTTGAGGTTTTCAACCGTGTGGTTGCCCTCGCCGCGGATTACCAGGTAACCCCAGCCGGGATTGAGCTGGCGCATGGCTGTCAGAAGATTGGTTTTACCGGTGCCTGCCTGACCCCGAACCACGGTGGTTTGCCCGGCGGGGGCTTTGAGCCTGGCGGAAACACCCGCAGAGGTGATGCCGAGAAGAAAGTCGAGAGGGTCTTGCCCGGTGGCGGAAGAGGTGGCTTGGCCCGCCGCTAAGACCTCTTGGACAGAGATGGTCAGCGGCAGGGGCTCGATAGCGGGCACACCGTCCAGCCTGTCAGCGGTGAAGCCCTTAACCGGGTCTACCGGGGCCAGTACCAGGGCCTCGGGTAGGGGCAGGTCAAAAAGACCCTCAAGTATCATTCCCTCCGCTGCCCAGTGGCCCTTGTCAGGTACCGGGTAGGTGGAAGAAAGTTTCCGCAGCGGATCCTGGCTGACCGCTGAGGCAGAAAAGAGAAAGCTGTTGAAGACCTGAAGAAAGCGCCCGCGCAGGTTCTGCTCAGCCGTGGCAATCACTCTGAGGTTGGCCTGGTCTGCCTCGGTGAGGAAGGTAAAGAGTTCCTGCTCAGCCTGGGCCTGCCGCGCATTGGTCTCGAGCCAGCTATCCAGAGCATCGAAAATCAGAAGGGTTGGCCGGGTGCGGTGCAAGAAAGCCGGGCTGCGCAACTCTTTCAAGACGTGTCTGCTGAAGCTCTGGTCAAAGGGGCCCACCAGGCTGGCCAGAGCAGGGCGCAGGTGGTGCCGCTCAGCCCACCGATAGGCAGTCTGCGCCCCGGTGATGAGGCAGACCGTGTATCCCTGAGCCAGCGCCTGTTGGAGGAGTCCCTCCAGCAGGGTCCGCCGCTGCCACCAGGTTCCCACCGCCAGAATTTTCTCCTGGTCTTCTGACCAAATACAGTCCTTTTGCAGGCCGGCCTCGGGAAATTCAAGCCGACCCAGAAAGAGACCTGCTTCCGGCTGCCGCTGCTGCTTCCAGCCCAGGGCAGAGGGAAGCCGGGGCGGCACCGGCCGGTAGGTGGGAGCTGCCCAGCCGCGGTGGCGCCGTCCTAGTAAATCGAGATAGGCGGCAACGGTAGTGTTTTCCTGCTGGCCTTCGGCGGAGACATCGCCGAAGGTTTCTTCAAACTTCCTCCCGGTGCCCACCAGCTGCAAGCAAAAATAGCCGCTCTCTCCACCGCTGGGGTCGTCCAAGAGGGGAGCCTGGAAGGTCGAAAGGTCGCCCTCACCCCAGCGAATTACGCCGCGCCCGGGCGTCTGAGCGCTGATTTCTGCGGCATCGGTGACGCCCAGAACGTTGATGGAATCCTGGGCAGAGGCAACCCGCAGGCAGAGGGTAGTGGCGATATTGGCGCGAATGTCGGAGGAGACCGCGCCCTGGGGCCGCTGGGTAGCCAAAAGCAGGTGCAGCCCCAGGGACCGACCCACCGTAGCAATTTTCATCAGCTCGTTCATGGCCTCGGGCATAGACTCCACCAGCATTTTGAACTCGTCGACCACGATGACGAGTTCGGGAAAGTCGGGGCTCTGCCCCAGCTGTTTCTTGAGGGCGAGGAAGTCCCGATAGGAACTCACCCCGGCCTGTTTGAAGGTTTGTTCGCGACGGTTCAGGTCCGCCCGCAGAAAACGCAGGTTTCTCTGGACGTCGGCGGGTTCGAGGTTATCGAGCATCGAGACTGTGTGGGGGAGACCTTCCAGGGGCCCGAGCCCGGCCCCGCCCTTAAAATCAACCATCAGAAAGCTCAGCCGCTGGGGAGGGTAACCAAAGGCCAGCGAGAGAAGCAGGGAACGCAACAGGTGGGATTTGCCGGAACCGGTGGTGCCAGCTACCAGAAAATGGGGGCCGTGGGCCGAAAGCGAGAGACTGATCGGTCGCGCACTATCGCCTGCCAGCCCGCAGAGCATTCGAGCATCCTCGGCATAGAGGGTCTGGTTCCAGTCGTTTGAATCAGACTCTTTCGCCAGAGCATAGAGTCGGGAGAAGCGGTTGGTGGCACCGCGAGAATCTCGGGCCGAGGAGCTGTGGCGCAGCTGCCTCAGCAGAATCTCTTCAAACGCATCCTGCCCCATCGAGTCTTTGCGAAAAGTCAGGCTTCGTTGGCGCAGAGTACCCGGTACTTCGGTACAGCCCTCTTCAACGGTTAGTCTGCTCAGCCCCTCTTGCGCCGGGCTGATGCTACGCCAGGGGCCCGCCTGCGGTTCTGTCTCTGCCACCATTACCTCAAAGACCTCGCCAGCTTGGACACCCGGCAGGGTACCCTCGGTTGAACCGGCTTCCTGAGCCAGCATAAGGCGAATCGTCTTGAGAGCGGGCTGCCGTTGCGATGAATTATCTGTTGCAATAACCCCGGGTAGCGCCAGTAGCGGGGTAGCGATTCGGGGAAACCTCCGGCAAAAACCGGGGCTGAGCTCAAGGGCAAAGTCGGTGTGGCGGGCCAGCTGGAGCAGGGCGAGCCGCAGGGTGTCTTCCTCCGCCGGAAGGTAGAGGGGAAACTGCGCAGATAGCGGCAGCAGCAGGGGAAGATCCTCGAGGAGAGATAACTTTCGTTTCTTCAGATGGGTTCCGGTCACGTGCTGGGGCCTGTCGCCCAGACCGAGCACCAGACAGGGAATCTCCGCGGCGCCCGCGGGCTGAAACTTAGCCGCGTCGAGGGCAAAAGCCAGCGAACGCTCGTCCTCACCTGCCGCCGCGATTGCCCGGCGATCAGTGGCGGACTCACCGCGGTTGCTGAACCAGTGCAGGCCCATCAGCAGAGAGGTGGCGGATGACATAAGCAGGAAGAACCACATGCCGGTGGCCCAGGCGATAACACCGCCGATGAGTAGGGGCAGCACCAGCATGAGGAGCAGGTGCCACTGCTGCCGGGGCGTAGAGAGGTCTAGCTCGGCGGGGCTGAACTGCTGGCGGGTGAGCGGTGGGGCTAATGGGGCCGGGTACTCGGCGGAGGTAGTTAGCTCCAGCAGAGAGCGACCCAGCCGAAAGTGTTCACCCGGTACCAGCTCTACCCGCTGGGCGCCGTCGCTGAGCTGAACACCGGAGGGACTAACGGTGAGGGTTCCCCAGCGGCTAGCGAGGGCGGGGTCGTCGATACTCAGTCCCGCGCCGTCCCGACCCAACTCAAAGCTGCCACGAGAGAGGGGAAGCCGCCTGCCGGTATCGGGCCCGTGGAGCACCTCCAACTGAAGCGGAAAGGACGCCGCTGTCTTAGCTGAGGTGCTCAGATGGGCTAGGTCAGCCGTTGAGTTCTGGTCCAGGCTGGCAAGCTCTCTTCCATCGGCGTAAAGCTTCCCCAGGCGGGGGAGCAAACGATCAAAGGCAGACTGCAGGTAGGCGCCTGAGTACCCGCCTTCGGTAGTGAGCTCACACTGAAAACGGGTACCGTTGGCGCAGTCGTCAACGAAGATGTGGTTTTTCATGGCTCCCATTCAAGATCAGCCTCTCAGCCGGGGCAAGAAAAATTTTTTTACCCCTGTGGATAACTTCTATCTGAGGGTAAGAATCTAAGAAGTCTCCAAGAATCACAGCGTTAACTTGGTCTTTCAGTGTCGATTTCGGGTAGGTTTGTTGTTGAATATGTCTGCATATGAACTAGTCCTGAGAAACCTCTGAACGGTAGCAGCAGGGGATAGAGCATACCGGCATTCGATAGGCAACCAGTTTCCATCCGTGGAAACCGAAACGTAGGAGTTTATTGTGAACGCTGATCTAGTAATCGTAGGTTCGGGCTTGACCGGCCTGACTATCGCGGAGCGAGCCGCCGATGAGCTCGGTCTCAAGGTTGCTATCATCGACCGCCGTAGCCATATTGGTGGCAACGCATACAGCGAAAACGAAGAGCAGACCGGTATTGAGGTGCACCGCTACGGTGCCCACCTCTTCCACACCTCCAATGAGCGCGTGTGGGAATACGTTAACCGCTTTACCGAGTTCACCAACTACGTGCACCGGGTCTACACCCGCCACAACGAGATTGTCTACCCCATGCCCATCAACCTGGGCACCATCAACCAGTTCTTCAACGCCGCCTACACCCCCGCTGAGGCCAAGGCACTGATTCAGGAACAGGCTGGAGAGCTGGCAGGCACCAACCCCCAGAACCTCAACGACAAGGGTATCTCTCTGATTGGCCGCCCTCTCTACGAGGCTTTCATCAAGCACTACACCGCCAAGCAGTGGCAGACCGATCCTTCCGAGCTGCCGGCGTCCATCATCTCCCGCCTGCCCGTGCGCTACACCTACGACAACCGCTACTTCAACGACACCCACGAGGGTCTGCCCGTCAACGGCTACACCGCCTGGCTGGAGAACATGGTGGCTAACCCCAACATTGAGGTTCACCTCAACACCGACTTCTTTGAAGAGGGCCACGAGTTCTCCAAGTCCAAGGTGGTTGGTCAGGTGCCCGTGGTCTACACCGGCCCCATCGACCGCTACTTCGACTACGCAGAGGGCGACCTCTCCTGGCGCACCATCGACCTGGAAGAAGAAGTTCTGCCCATTGAGGATTTCCAGGGCACCTCGGTGATGAACTACGCCGATGAGAAGTACCCCTTCACTCGCATCCACGAGTTCCGCCACTTCCACCCCGAGCGCGATTACACCAAGGATGCCACCGTGATTCACCGCGAGTACTCGCGTTTTGCTGAGCGCGGCGATGAACCCTACTACCCGATTAACACCGCTGTTGACCGCGAGAAGATTCTCAAGTACCGCGAGCTGGCCAAGGGCGAGCCTGAAATGATTTTTGCCGGCCGCCTGGGCACCTACAAGTACTTTGACATGCATATGGCAATCGGCCAGGCCCTGTCTATCTTTGACAACAAGATCAAGCCTCACTTCTCCGGTGAAGAAAAGCTTGTATCGGGTGGAGACGAAGACTAAAGAATGGCAGTAGAAACTAATACTTTGAAGACCCTCCAGCGCGTTATTCTGCCGGATGCTGTGCAGACCGACGTCATTCCCCTCTACGTGGACGCCGGCGCTGCAACCGGCGTGCAGCTGCCCACCCGCGTGGACGGCGACGCCGCAGAGACCTTTGCCAAGGCAGCTGCCAACCAGGAACGCACCGTTTCTACCTCATCATCGGCAGATGCAGGCAACCTGCTGGGCCGCCGCTCTACCGTGGTTTCCCAGGGCAAGTCCCTGTCGTTTGGCACCTACTTCAACGCCTTCCCCGCCTCTTACTGGCGCCGCTGGACTGACCTGCGCAGCGTGACCCTGAGCGTCAAGACCGAGGGCGAGGGCATGGTGATTGTCTACAAGTCCAACGCCCGCGGCGTGATTCAGCGCGTTGATTCTGCGGTGGTCTCCGGTAGCCAGGAGGCAGTTTTTGAGCTGTCGCTCAAGCCCTTTGGCGACGGGGGCTGGTACTGGTTCGACCTCGATGCTAACCGCTCTGACCTGACCCTGGTTGAGGCCAACTGGCTGACCGATGCCGCCCCTCGTACCGAAAACGGTCAGGCAACCGTGCAGATTACCACCATGAACAAGGTGGACTACTGCATCGACAATATCCGCCTGCTCAGCCAGAACCTCGACATCTTCGATTCCGTCAAGGAACTGCTGATTGTTGACCAGGGTACCGACAAGGTGCAGGACCACCCCGATTTTGAAGAGGTTGTAGCCCCCTTGGCGGGCAAGTTCCGCATCATTAACCAGGGCAACCTGGGCGGTTCGGGCGGCTTTGCCCGCGGCATGTATGAGTCAGTTAAGACCGGCTCCGACTACGTGCTTTTGCTGGACGACGACGTGGTGGTAGAGCCCGAGTCGATTCTGCGCCTGGTAACCTTTGCCGACTACTGCAAGAACCCCACCATTGTGGGCGGCCACATGTTCGATATGTACGACCGCACGGTTCTGCACGCTTTCGGCGAGGTAGTCAACCCCTGGCGTACCTTCTACGACCGTCCGCACGAGGACATGAGCCTGGGCCACAACCTGGGTCACCAGAACCTGCGCAACACCCACTGGTTGCACCGCCGCGTGGATGTCGACTACAACGGCTGGTGGATGTGCCTGATTCCCACCGAGGTTATCAAGCAGATTGGCCTCTCCCTGCCCCTCTTCTTGAAGTGGGACGACGCCGAGTACGGTCTGCGCGCGAAGGAAGCCGGTATTCCCACCGTCTCCTTCCCCGGTGCTGGCCTCTGGCATGTGTCCTGGGTTGATAAGGACGACTCTGTGGGCTGGCAGGCCTACTTCCACGAGCGTAACCGCCTGATTACCGCGCTAATCCACTCACCCTTTGAAAAGGGTGGTTCGGTGATGCGCGAGTCCCTCTTCCTCGACGTCAAGCACGCTTTGAGCATGCAGTACTACACCGAAGAGGGCCGACTGATGGCTCTGGAAGATTTGCTCTCCGGCCCCGAGCACCTGCACGATTCCCTGAGCGAGCGTCTGCCGGTGATTCGTTCCCGCGCTGCCGACTACATCGATGCCCAGCTCAAGAGCGATATCGATGACTACCCGCAGCCCAAGACCAAGAAGCCTCCCTTCAAGGGTCGCAGGAACTTTACCCCGCCCAACTACAAGCAGCTCATTCCCTGGGCTGTGAAGACCGTTGGCCGGCAGGCTCTGGTACCCGTGAACGAGCAGGCTAAGGAGAATCCCCAGATTCAGCTGGCCTACCAGGAGAACCGCTGGTGGACCGTCTCCCGCTTTGACTCACTACTGGTGACCAACGCCGAGGGTACCGGTGTCTTCTGGTACAAGCGCGACCCCCAGCAGCTGCGCTCGAAACTGGCCAAAGCGGCGTCCTTACACGCCAAGCTCTTCAAGAACTGGGCGAGCCTGCGCGAGCGTTACCGCTCGGCAGCCGCTGACGTTGCCTCCTTTGAGGCATGGGAAAAGACTTTCAAAAAACATACGGAGTCAGAACTTACTCGATGAGTGATTTAGCAAATCGAGAGTTTTCAGCCCCCGGTCGCGGCCGGGGGCTGAAAGAAGCTCTCAAATATAGATACCTTCTAAAACTGCTGGTCGATAAAGAGATTCAGGTGCGCTACCGCGGCTCTGTGCTGGGTATCGTCTGGTCTTACATCAAGCCTGCGGTTCAGTTCCTGGTGTTTTACCTGGCACTGGGTATTTTCCTGGGCCTGGAGAAGGGCCTACAGAACTACTCTGTTTACCTTTTCTCGGGCATTATCGTGATCAACTTCTTCTCGGAGTGTTTCAGCAACGGCGCCCGAGCTTTCGTGGTCAACGGGGCGCTGATTAAAAAGATTTACCTGCCCCGCCAGCTCTTTTCGCTGTCTACTATCTGGGTGGGTATCATCCATTTTCTGCCGCAGATTCTGGTGCTGATTGTTGCCTGTTTTGCGGTGGGCTGGCACCCGGATCTCAAGCAGATTGCCGCCGCGATTGCCGGCATTGTGCTGATTATGCTCTTTGGCCTGGCGGCGGGCATGATTTTCGGTGTGGCCAACGTGTTCTTCCGCGACTCGGAGAACCTGGTGGATATGTTCTTGATGATGGCCACCTGGCTCTCGCCGGTTATGTACTCCTGGACTATGGTGGCCAGGGAGGTGCAGATTGCCAATATCGAAAAGATCTACATGACCAACCCGATTTCCGTGGCGGTAGAACTTTTCCACTACGCTTTCTGGCAGCCGACCCTGAGCATTGAACAGCAGCAGATGCTGGCGGAGCAGGGAAACTGGTACATGTTCCCCCACCTGCTCACGGTGTGGGTTCCCATTGCTCTGGTGATCTCTCTGCTTCTTTTGATGATTGCTAACTCCCTCTTCCGCAGGTTTGAGGGTAATTTCGCCCAGGAGCTCTAACTATGGAACTGGATATTTTTGATTTACCTCCGGTCTCACCCGATGCTCCCGACGTGATTCGAGTGGACCACCTGGTCAAGCGTTTCGTGCTGCGCCATACCCGCTCGATGAAAGAGGCTTTCATCTGGCTGATCAAGGGCCGCAAGGGGGACTTGAGCGAGAAGTTCAACGCCCTCAACGGGGTTTCTATGAACATCCGTGAGGGGGAGCGGGTGGCGTTACTGGGCTACAACGGATCGGGTAAGTCCACCATGCTTAAGTTGATTTCGGGCGTGATGCAGCCGGACGACGGCTCGGTGCTCACGCGCGGGCGTATCGCGGGTCTGATTGAGGTGGGAGCGGGCTTCCACCCGGATCTGACCGGCCGAGATAACGTCTACCTCAACGCCGCGATTTTGGGTATGTCTAAGGAGCAGACCGACGCTCTCTTTGACGAGATTGTAGCTTTCTCGGAGATTGGCGACTTCATCGACACCGAGGTGAAGTTCTATTCGTCGGGTATGTACCTGCGCCTGGCCTTTGCGGTGGCAATCCATACCGACCCCGAGATTTTCTTGGTAGACGAGATTCTGGCGGTGGGCGATGAGCCCTTCCAGAAGAAGTGTCTGAAGAAGATTAAGGAGCTGTGCGCTTCGGGCAAGACTCTGGTGGTGGTCAGTCACGACCTCGACCTAGTCTCGCAGATTTGCGACCGCGGCATTGTGCTGGAGAAGGGCAACGTGCGTTTTGATGGCGATGCTATGGAGGCGGTGGACGTGATGCGTGACCAGCCCCTGGGCACCACCAAGAAGCACCGGAATGAGGGTGACCTACTGGCCGCCCACCAGAAGCTAGAGACCCTGGCGAATAACAAGCGGGATCTTGAGGCCGCTATTTCTGCTGGCTCTTCGGAGCCGGTGGCGGTGGCGCTGCTGGGCATTGCCGAGGAAACCCAGGCGGAGCTGGATGCGCTGTCGAATCCAGAGAAGCTGGAGATTGTGAACTCTGAGATTGACCGTTTGACCAAGAAGAAGGCTCGTCTGGAGAAAGAGATAGCTCACTACCAGTAGTCAGTTTTTGTACTAGGGCAGGGCGTGAAACCGACCGTTCGGTTTCGCGCCCTGTTTTGTTTTATGACCGAATTATTACAGCTCCAACGGGGTTTGGGGCTATGTGCCAACGATAGAGGGGACAATCTGTCTGTTGTGGCTAGTCAGGTGTTCGTTACTGCCGGGTAAGTTTTGGGGTGGTTTGCCGAAACTTGTTGGTTATCCACAGGTTTTGGTGGCAGAGCCTTGATGTTCTTCTGTGGGACGTATTACATTTTTCTCTGAATTCAGAACGATCCACACGAACCATAGCTCTGAAGGTACAGCACATGACAACAACGGCAGTGTCTCGCACGGGGTTTGCCATTTTGATGGATGATGCGAGGGAAAATATCCGGCTTTCGGGTATTGACCCTCTGGTTGACCGTGCTCAGGCGGAGTCCATTATCGATGAGACTATCTTGAACTACGAGGCCCGCATGTTCCGCGGTACCCTGCCCCTGCTTGAAGATTCTGAACAGGCGCGGGACTACCTGGTGAATATGATCTGTGGCTTCGGTGAGCTCCAGCCCTTACTCGATGATCCAACCATTGAGGAGATTTGGCTCAACTCGCCCACCGAGGTTTTCGTGGCTCGTTCCGGAGAGTCTGAGCTGACCGGTATTTCTCTTGACCAGGATCAGGTGCGGCTTTTAGTCGAGCGGATGCTGAAAATTTCAGGCCGCCGTCTGGATTTGAGCAGCCCCTTTGTCGATGCCTCCCTACCCGATGGCTCGCGTCTCCACGTCGTCATTCCCGATGTCACCCGGCAGTTCTGGTCGGTGAATATCCGAAAGTTTGTTGCCCGTGCCCGTAGACTTCCCGATTTGGTCAAGCTGGGTTCGCTCACCCAGGAGGCTGCAATCTTTCTTGACGCCGCTGTTGCCTCCGGCCTCAATGTGCTGGTGAGTGGGGCTACCCAGGCGGGTAAAACCACCCTGCTGAACTGTCTTTCCGCCAGTATCGGCCCCCGCGAGCGCGTGATTACCTGCGAAGAAATTTTTGAACTCAAGGTACCCCTGCGCGATGTGGTGGGCATGCAGTGCAGGCAGGCCAACCTGGAGGGCGCGGGTGAGATTCCCCTGCGCAAGCTGGTCAAAGAAGCTTTGCGCATGAGACCCGACCGCCTGCTGATTGGAGAGGTGCGCGAGGCAGAGTCTCTCGATATGCTCATCGCCCTCAACTCAGGTTTGCCGGGGCTGTGCACCGTGCACGCTAACTCAGCCCGGGATGCTATTACCAAGATGTGCACGCTGCCGCTCCTGGCGGGCGAGAATATATCTTCTGCCTTCGTGGTACCAACCGTTGCATCCTGCTTTGATCTGGTAGTTCACTGTTCCCGCGATTTACGAGGACGCCGCCGGGTGAGTGAGATTGTTGCTTTGGGTAATCGCGTGGAGAACGGTGTGATTGAAACCAGCACGCTGTTTCGTAGGGACTCCGCCGGGGAGCTGCGTTGCCTGGCCGCAGAGGTTCCAGCCGCAGATAAGTTTCTTCGGGCGGGTTTTAAGCCGGAGACTCTGTTAAGCCCCTATACTGCCGAGGAACTGTCATGACTTTGGTTCCGGCTCTTCTGTGTGCTGCGGGCGTTTATCTGGTCTGGCTCTCTTTCTGGCCGTCGGAGAAGAAAGCGAGAAAACCCCGCGAGAATAAAACAGTAGCGATGCTCCGCCAGGCTGAGATTCAGAAGGTGAGCCCGCGGCTTTTTTACCTGCTTTCGGTTGTGATTGCCGGAGTAGGCGGGCTTCTGGTGCTTGCGCTGACCGGTCTGACTAATCTTGCCCTGATTCTTGCTGTATTCGGTTTCTTTCTGCCCCGGTTTCTGGTGGGGCAGAGGGCCAAGAAGCGCCAGGCTCAGGTCAGGGAACTCTGGCCCGATGCCGTGGACCACCTGAGATCAGCAATTCGGGCGGGTCTGTCTCTACCAGAAGCGTTAATGCAGCTACAGTATCGCGGCCCCGAGCAGCTCCGCCCTGCTTTTGAACAGTTCTCTGCCGATTATCGCTCTACCGGTGAGTTCGTTGCCTCTTTGAACAGGCTGAAGGCCCGCCTGGCTGACCCCACGGCAGATAACATTGTTGAAGCCCTTAAGGTGACCCGTGAGGTAGGCGGTACCGACCTGGGCCGTCTGTTGGGAACCCTCAGCGAATTCCTGCGAGAGAATGCCCGAACCCGCTCTGAGCTTGAAGCTCGCCAGTCTTGGACAGTCAATGCGGCAAAACTGGCAGTGGTAGCCCCCTGGGTGGTGCTGTGCCTCATGGCTTCCCAGCCTGGAACCGTTACCGCCTATAACAGCTTTGCCGGCCTCATGGTGATGGTGGGCGGGCTGGCCGTCTCTTTCATTGCCTACCGCATTATGCTCAGGGTGGGTGCCCTACCAGAAGAAAAGCGGGTGCTGGTATGAGCACTATCATTTTGGTGGGCCTGGTGTTGGCCAGCGGTCTGTGGCTGGTGGGGCTTTCCTGCTGGGAAAACCAGCACGTAGATTTTGCCGAACGCATTTCCCCTCAGATGAAGTCCCAGGAGATTCGACGCCGCGAATCTCCCGTAGAAGCAACCGACCTCTCCATGCTGGGCGGTTTTAAAGAACTGCTTGCTCCCTTCGCCAGCTCGGCCGCGGGAAAGGTCTTGCAAAAGACCGATACAAAATCTTTGGAGAAGCGCCTGGTGCAGAGCGGCACCGGCCTGACCGTCACCGACTTCCGTAGCGAGCAGGTTCTCTGGGCAATAGCGGCCCTGCTGGTCAGCGCATGTGTCTTGGGCCTGGGAGTAGTTCAGGGAAACGTTTCTCTGGCGGGAGCCCTGCTTTTGGTGCTTGCCGGCACCTGCTTCGGCTTCTTCGCCAGAGACTGGTGGCTGGGGCAGACCATTGCCAAGCGTGAAAAAGCCATGCTCATGGAGTTTCCTGCCCTGGCCGAACTCATGGCTTTATCGGTTACAGCGGGGGAGTCTGCGGTGGGTGCCCTCGAGAGGGTGTGCCGCTGCTCCGAGGGGGAGCTGGCCCAGGAGTTCCAGAAAATCCTTGCCCAGACTCGCTCGGGTGACAGCCTGGTGGCAGCTCTTCAGAGCTTTTCTCACAGGACGTCGGTGCCCTCACTGTCGCGCTTTGTCGATGGAATCGTGGTTGCCATTGAAAGGGGCACCCCGCTCTCCGACGTTCTCAGGGCCCAGGCCCAGGACGTACGCGATAACGCCAAACGCAACCTCATGGAAACCGCCGGCAAGAAAGAGATTGCCATGATGGCTCCCATTATTTTCTGCATCCTTCCCCTCACCGTGGTCTTCGCAATCTTCCCCGGCATTTCCCTCATCAACATGAATTTCTAGAAACAAGTGAAAGGTAATCCCATGAAACCACTTCTCCGCCTCCATCTGCTCTTCCTGGCGGCTATCACCTCTCTGCTGAGCTCCCAGGCCCCTTCCAAGGACGCCTCAGACCGTGGCGACGTGCCCGGTTGGGTCATGATTACCATGATGACCGCGATTCTGGTGGCGGCTCTGCTGGTGGTAGCCCAGGATGCCCTGGTCAACATGTTCAATCAGGCAATGTCGATGGTGAGTGGCTAATGAAGACCGAGCGGGGTTCTGAGAAAAAATTAGCTGGCAGGGACAGGCAGGACGACGGCAACGCCACTGCCGAGTTCGTGATGACCTCTGCGCTGGTTTTGCTGCTCTTTCTGGGCGTGCTTCAGTTGGCCTTCGCTATTTACGTGCGGAATATTATGACCGACGCCGCCTCCTCGGGAGCCCGCTACGGAACCCTGCTCGATCGCACCTACGCTGACGGTGTAGACCGCACCAGCGACATCATCGACCAATCACTCCCGCTGCCCTACGCCCACTCTGTTCAGGCACACGAGACCGTGGTGGATGGCGCTGCCGCACTAGAAATTACGGTGGAGGGAGACCTCCCGGTGGTCGGAACCTTCGGCTTCGACCGGGGCTTTTCGGTCTCGGGCCACGCACTGATTCAAAACCGAAGCGGTGAGTAAAGAGTGACCACGCGAGAAAACCAAGCCGAATCCTCTGAAACCGGCAGTGCCATGATCGAGTTTCTGGGGCTGGGACTCATGCTGATGATTCCCACCGTCTACTTTCTGCTGGCTATCTTTAGCCTGCAGTCGGGAGCTATGGCGGCCATCGCTGCCAGCCAGCAGGCTATCCAGGTCATCGAAAATTCGCCACGCAGCGCCATCAGCAATTCGAGCGTTCAGCGCTCAGCCGCCTTTGCCGCAGCCGACTACGGATTCGCCCCAGAGCAGGTAGCGGCCACCGTCTCCTGCACCGGGGACTGCACCGAGGAATCAGCGCTGAGAGTCGATGTTGCTATCTCGGTCAATATTCCGCTTATCCCCGGCATGAACAACCAAGAAATGGCAGAAATGACCTCCAGCGCAACCGCCTGGGGAGGTAAATACCGATGAGATATCCAGCCCACGACCGAGAACAGGGCAGCATTTCCCTCCTGCTGATTGGTCTCTGCGCCCTGCTCCTTCTCATCGCCTCGGTGACCATCGGTATCACCCAGGTCTACATCGAAAAGTCGAAGCTGCAGGCGCTCGCCGACCAGACGGCGTCCGCAGTAGCAAACTCGGTGGAGACCGTAGAACTCAACGGCGAAGCTCCCCAGGTGATCTTTACCGATAGCCAGGTTAGCGAAGCTACCCGAACCTTCCTCACCGACTCCGGCGCCTACGACCAGTTCAACCAGTTGGCCATAGGGCCAGCAACCGGGAGTTCAGACAACCGCAGCGCGAACGTAGAACTCACCAGCTACGCCCGGGTACCCATGGTCTCTCTGGTGCTACCGGAGGGAGTTCCTATCTCGGCTCAGAGCACCGCCCGTAGCCGCTTGCAACAGTGAATATCGCGCGGAAAATCACCATATACCTCTCATGCGTTGGGCTGAACAGCGCCCGAGCGCAGGCTTTATCCGTTAGGCTTAAGAGTCATGGCGTCCATAGACTTTTCCGCAGAGATTCAAGCACTACGAGTAACCCTGGCATCCATCAATGAGGTGAGCGATGTCGAGGGTCTCAAGCGCGCCATCGAAGAACTCTCCGAAGCTGCAGGCGCTCCCGATCTTTGGGACGACCCCGACCAAGCGCAGAAGGTCACTTCCTCCCTTTCCCACAAGCAGTCAGAGCTAGAGCGTTTGACCGAACTCGAGGAGCGTATCAACGACCTCGAGGCAATGGTTGAGCTGGCCGAGGAAGAGGGCGAGTCTGAGCTTTTGGACGACGCCGCCGAAGAACTCACTGCCCTGAAGAAAAAGCTGGCGGAGCTTGAGGTGGTTACCCTGATGTCGGGGGAGTACGACGAGCTGGACGCCGTCGTCACTATTCGTGCCGGCGCCGGCGGCGTCGATGCCTCCGACTTCGCCGAACGGCTCCAGCGCATGTATCTGCGCTGGGCGGAGCAGAACGGCTATGAGACCACCGTCATGGATACCTCCTATGCCGAAGAGGCCGGTATTAAATCCACCACCTTTGAGGTGAAAGCTCCCTTCTCTTTCGGGCGACTCTCCGTCGAGGCGGGAACCCACCGGCTGGTGCGCATCTCACCCTTTAACTCGCAGGGTAAGCGCATGACCTCCTTCGCCGCGGTTGAGGTGATTCCTCTCTTTGAGGGAACCGAGACCATCGATATTCCCGAAACCGACCTCAAGATTGATGTTTTCCGCAGCTCAGGCCCCGGTGGCCAGTCGGTGAACACCACCGACTCCGCTGTGCGCATGACCCACCTGCCCACCGGCATTGTGGTTTCCATGCAGAACGAAAAGTCCCAAATCCAAAACCGAGCGGCGGCACTGCGTGTGCTCCAGTCCCGCCTTCTCCTCCTCAAAAAAGAGGAGGAAAACGCCAAAAAGAAAGAACTGGCTGGCGATGTAAAAGCATCCTGGGGAGACCAGATGCGCTCTTATGTGCTCAACCCCTACCAGATGGTCAAAGACCTGCGCACCAACTACGAAGAAGGCAACCCCACCTCAGTCTTCGACGGCCACATCAACGGGTTTATCGACGCGGGAATTCGCTGGCGAGCATCTGGCAAAGCTGAAGAAGACTAGGAATAATGGCAACCAAGAAAAAGAAGAACGAAAAAGACCAAAACAACCACGTGGTGGCAACCAACCGCAAGGCCCGCCACAACTACAACATTGTTGATACCTACGAGGCTGGCCTGGCTCTGATGGGCACCGAGGTCAAATCCCTGCGAGACGGCGGCGCCTCAATTACCGACGGCTTCTGCCAGATGTACGGCAACGAACTCTGGCTTGAGGGCATCCATATTGCCGAATACGGCCACGGCTCCTGGACCAACCACGCCGCGCGGCGCCGTCGTAAACTCCTGCTCCACCGCAGCGAGATCAACAAGATTGAACAGAAGCTCAAGGAAACCGGCTACACCGTGGTGCCGCTCAAACTCTACTTCAGCAACGGACTGGCCAAGGTAGAAATAGCGCTGGCCACCGGTAAGCGGGACTACGACAAGCGCCAGGCCCTGCGCGAACGCCAAGATAATCTGGAGGCAGCCCGCGCCATGCGGTATAAGAACCTGGGCTAGTCCGCTAAACTAGAACACCAACCATCCCATAAACACCACGCTAGAGGAGAGTAGCAATGTCAGAAAACGGTAGCTGGAACAAGGGCTCAGGAAGCGTCCCCGAAAATTCTTCAGACACCTACGTTCCCGGCCAGTACAGCAATGACCAGCAGGGATCTTACCAGTATGATTCCAATCAGTATGGTTCAACCCAGTACAGCCAGCAGGGCAACGCTGACAACCAGTACCAGTCTCAGCCCTACCAGCAGCAGCCTGCTCCCTATAGCTCCTACAACCAGTACGGCCAGCCCGGCTACGTCAATGGCCAGAAGCCTGCCGGCCACGGTCTGGGCATCGCCTCGCTGGTTCTGGGTATCGTGGCAATTCTGACCTGCTGGTTATTGGGCTTGGGAACCCTGGCAGGTATTGTTGGCGCAATCCTGGGCATTATTGCTCTGGTTAAGCTGGGCAAGACTCCCGGCGCCAAGAAGGGTATGGCGATTACCGGCCTGGTACTGAGTATTATCGGTACCCTGCTCGGTGCGGCTTTCCTGCTCTTTACAATCTTCTTTGGTGGTCTTGCGATGGACGGTCTGCAGGAATGCGGTGACCTCATGAATGACCAGGCTGCCTACGAACAGTGCCTCGATGACTGGGCGAACAACGGTATTTTCTCTGAAGAAGAGAGCGGAGCCCGCAACGCTTAGCCGCTGATTTTATCGATCTACCGAGGTTTACTGATACACCCGCTTGGCAAAGCTTGCCAGGCGGGTGTATATTTAAGTGTTCAACTTTTGCATGGTCCTGTAGAACGCTTAGGTAAGTTCAAGCAGAAAACTTGTAGGGGTTGGCAAAGTTCTTTGACAAAAGAATATTGGGGATGATCGGTTTCGACGATGTGAGTTGAGACAGGTGAAGCGTGCCGAGGATGTAGCAGACACTCGTTAATACCTGCTGCAAAACAATAAGTGCAAAATCTAAGCGCACTGACTTCGCACTCGCTGCCTAAGCGCGAGTCCAGTCTGTCGGTCTGAGTTCGCCTTTGACTCAGTTACCGGCATCAGTTTAAAAGGCCACTGCTTCACTTCCTCGTCGTAGGGGAGTGAGGGACTTTTATACGAATAGGTTCGGCGGCATATGTGTTTACGCAAGTGCCGGAGCTGAAAACACCGTAGCGTAAACTGCGCACGGAGAAGCCCTGATGATTCCACATCGGACCGGGGTTCGATTCCCCGCATCTCCACCATGAGGACTACCTTTGTGATACTAATTCACGAAGGTAGTCCTTTTATGCTTCTTGCTGCAACGAGCTAGTCTCAAGCTAGTTGAGTTGCCGAAAGGCCATTTTTGTACCGGAAATCTGCGAAAAACGGTCTAAAAATGGCCTCTCGCGGGAGAGCCTGGTGGCAAATCTCCCAACCAAAGGCTACTTTTGAGGTCTTGCTCGGCAGGGCAGAACCAGGTATGATAGCTTCATCAAGACCGGTTCCGCTGCTCGTTGTAGCAGTCCAGGGCCGGTCCTCATTTTTCTTCGGCCTTTCCGAGGGGATTCATGTGTCGCAGCCGTCAAAAATCTTCCTGTCTCATGAACAACAAATCGATCTTCTGCAATCGCGCGGTATGCACATTGAAGATGAGGTTAGAGCCCGGCAGGTACTCGAACGCGTTAACTACTACCGGCTCTCTGGATACTGGTACTCCTATCGTGAACTTAATCCAAACAACGGTCAACGGCTCGACACGTTCGTCGATGGCGTTTCCTTCGAAGAAGTCCTTTCACTCTATAAATTCGATGAAAGGCTCCGGGTAGGCGTTTTTACCTGTCTAATCCCCATCGAGCTAGCGATTCGTTCAATGCTGGGATACGAGCTCGGACGTATTGACCCTCTGATTCATTTGAAGCCCGAACTTCTCGGTTCACCTGCCAGAGAGTCAGGGCCTGCTAACCAACCCTCTGCGACCTATCGGAAGTGGAAACATCTCTACGATAAGGAGTTTTCCCGGTCACGCGAAGACTTCGTTATCCACCACAAGAAGAAGTACTCAGGACAACTTCCCATATGGGCAGCCGTAGAGGTCATCGACTGGGGAGCATTATCCTACCTCTACCAACTCTCCCCGATAGACGTACGAGATTCCATCGCAGCTCGGATAAGGCTCACTGCTGCCCAGCTTGGCTCGTGGCTCAAAGCCCTAAATATTGTCCGGAACTACTCTGCGCATCATGCTCGGATGTTCAATAGGGTTTATGCACTAAAACCTAAACTGCCTACGGCGCAAGATGTGCCAGAGCTTGTATCTGCTGCAAAAGCACTCAATAGAACGTTCGGCCAGCTCACGCTTATCCAGTACATCTTGACCGAGCTTCATATCGGTGACACAACGGTCCTACCCACTGTGTTAACGACCTACCCCCACTCTAAGGTACTTCCCCTCAGCCATATGGGCGTCCCCGTAGGTTGGAACAGGTTACCACTGTGGATACACTGATTTTGAAGGACTCCCATCGGCGTCCACATGCTAACCTCGCTTGTACCTTAGATGACCCGGAAAGAAGAAACTTTCACCTTGTCAACACCGAGCTCCCGCGCGGGGCGAACACAAATTTGTCCTATAACCCAAACAAATAGCCCCTGAGCTAAAGCTCAGGGGCTATTTCTAAATCTTGGCTACCTTGCACGCTTAGAAGTCAGCGGAACCCTCGAGGATTTCGCCCTCAACCAGGGAAGCAACGGAGTTCTTACCGCGGGATTCGATGCCTACCAGGGAGAGCTTGCTGATCTTGGCGCCCTTGAGCACCTCGAAGCTCACCAGGTCATCAGCTTCGGTAATCACGTTACCGCCCACGGAGAGGCCTTCCAGCTCGCCGCCGGGCTTGATAGAAACGCCAATTGCCTTCAGAGTCATCTGAACACCCTTGACCAGGCTCAGACCCTCAGCACCGGTGGTGTGAACGTCCTCAACCACCTCAATGGTGCCCATGGGCTTGGAAACCTGAATACCGATAGCGCCGTCACCGTGGGTGGTGATGGACTGGAACTTAGCGGACTTCACGTAGCCGTCGTAGACGTTGAAGCCGCGAGCGCCCAGGCCGCTGGTGACCACGGGGGCGTTGATTTCCAGATTGCCCATGTCGCCGAAGTTCACAAAGCCGATACCGGAGGGGCCGGTAGAGGTAATGGGAGCGTTGGCAACCCAGCTTTCGGTCTTACCCCAGAGGTCCAGAACCATGTCGTTCTGGCCGTGGGTGGTCACGGGGCCGCTGTTGACAACCTTCTCAACAATTGCACCGCCCAGTACAAAGACGCCGCCGGAAATCTTATCGGGGGTGCCCGGGGCGATACCGCCGTCGGTAACGACAGTGCCGGTCTCAATCAGGTCAGCGGTGAACTTACCGCCGGTCAGCTTACCCTCGCGGTCGGTGTAGCCGTCAACGAAGAGGCCGGAACCACGTACCGGGCTTTCTTCGCTACCAATATTGATGCCCTTCAGGGTTGCGGTGAAGAGCGATTCGGGGTCGGAGTTGCGGTTCCAGAGAGTGAAGCCACCCTGGAGCACGTCTACGCCAAAGCCGTGGGGCTGCTCAACGCGGCCGCGTACGTCAGCTGCGGCAACGGTAACCTGGTCTGCCTCAACGCGGGCGGTCTTCAGGTTGCCCTCGGCAATAATGTAAATCTGACCAACGGTGGTGACATTGTTGAGGGTGAAGGTGCCGGCGTCGGTCAGCGAGGTGTCATTGTAGATAGCGACTTCGTAGTCGGTGGTCTTAATGACGACGTCGCGCAGGGTGTTGTTGGCGGTCAGGCGAACGCCCTTTGCGGTGAATTCCAAAGTACCGCCGCTGAGGGTTGCGCCTTCGGGAAGGGTAATCGAGGGGGAACCCTTAATGGTGCCTTCAATCTCAATGTTGAGTTCGCCGGAGTTGATTGCTTCTGCTAGTTCCTGAGCGTTTGTAACCTTCATGATTAACTCATTCCTTTCAAGTAATGGTTGCTTACATAGGTAAATGTACTCCTCTTTTTCTGAGTACAACCTGAAAGAAATTTGAGCCTTAGCTTAGTTCATAGACGCTCTGGCGAAAAACTGCCTTGCAAAGCCCTCAACAATCCATAAAACTGGTAGGAGAACACACAGGTGTTTGAGCAGTATCACTCTCTTGAGGCAGAAAACGAGGCGGTTTGCAATGATTAATTTTCCCCAGGCTCCGGTATCTGAGTTTGAGGTACCCCGCCAGCTCAGCCGGGGCTACGGTCAGCCGCTTACCGATGTACGAGGTCGCGGCTTCTACCTGGCGGTGGGATCGCTGGCAACCGGTCTTGCTTCCCTGGGCGTTACCGTCTTTCTCTTCAGCCTGGGAGGCCTGTCTATTCTGCCGGGCATGATGGCAATCTACCTGGGCATCATGGGACTCAAGGGCGCGAAAAAGCCCTACCCCACCCCTTTCTCGTCCAAAGCAACTCAGTACAGCATCTGGGGAATAGTCTGCGGCGCGCTGACTGTCTTGCTGACCCTGGGCGGAATCATTCTTCTGGCTACCATGTCCTCGGACTACTCGAGCCTCGCCGTCTAGTAGTTCAGCGAATTACAGCCGCCGATCGCTACCTAGGTAGCCCAGAGCGGCGTCATGCAGTAAACCGTTGGAGGCAAGCGCGTTACCGCCGTGGGGGCCGTCCTCACCGGCCAGGGAGGTAAATCGACCGCCGGCCTCAGTCACAATGGGAACCAGCGCCGCCATGTCGTAGAGGTTCAGCTCGGGTTCAGCCGCGATGTCCACCGAGCCCTCTGCCACCATGCAGTACGACCAGAAATCGCCGTAGGCGCGGGTACGCCACACGGTATCGGTGAGCTCTAGGAAACTTTCACGCACTCCCAGGTCTTTCCAGCCGGTCATAGAGGAGTAGGAGAAGGAAGCATCGGAGAGCGAGCTGACCTGGGAGACCTGAATCCTGCTTGCCTTGGCCAGGGAGCGGCCGGTGTAGGCGCCAGCGCCCGAAGCTGCCCACCAGCGGCGCTGAAGGGCAGGAGCAGAAACCAGGCCCACCACCGGCTTACCGTGCTCGACCAGGGCGATCAGGGTTGCCCACACAGGCACGCCGCGTACGAAGTTCTTAGTGCCGTCGATGGGGTCGATCACCCACTGGCGGGGAGAAGTGCCGCTTTCGCCAAACTCCTCACCCAGAACCGAATCGCGGGTGCGCACGCGGGAAAGCTGGGAGCGGATCAGCTGTTCTGCCTCGCAGTCTGCTTCGGTCACCGGGGTGAGGTCGGGCTTGGTCTCCACCGTAAAATCGTGGGCCTGGAACCTCGCTATCGTTTGGCGGTCTACCGAGTCAGCGAGAATGTGCGCCAAACGTAGGTCATCGGTGTAGGGGTTAGCACTCACGGTTTTAGTCTTTCTGTCGGTTCTGAAGGTGGGAATGCGCTTGAAGGAAGCCGCTGGGGCGGGTCTCTCTGCCCGGGGCTGGGGGAGTCCGCTAGTGGAGACTGCCCAGTTCCTTGGTGGAGTCGCCCTGGTTATCTTGGTCTACCCCCAGTAGCTTGCGTAGGGAGGCGAGCCGGGCTTCACCCGCTGCTCCGGCCCTGCCCTCTGCTACCCAGGCGGCAATTCCGCAGTCGGCCGAGGTTTCAGCGTGGAGGCAACCCTTGGGGCAGTCAGCAGAGCCGGGGGCCAGCTCGGTGAAGGCTGCCACGGTGTTCTCTTCTGAGATATGGGCCAGCCCGAAAGAACGAATGCCGGGGGTGTCGATAATCCAGGTGTGGGCCGAGGAATCCTTGGGGTGGAGCGCCAGCGCTGAGGAAGATGTATGGCGGCCACGGCCCGTTACGGCGTTGACGTGCCCGGTATCGCGCTGGGCTCCGGTCAGGGCGTTGACCAGGGTAGACTTGCCCACCCCGGAATGGCCGATGAGAACCGACACCTCGCCGTCCAACAACTCAGAGATTTTCTCCACCAGGTCGGGGCTTAACCCCGCGGAGTTTTCCTCGCTGGGGGCGGTGCCGTCTACCGACTTGGATAAAACGATGCGTAAGCCGGTGGCGGCGTAGTAGTCCAGCAGCTCCTGCGGATGCTTCACATCGGTTTTAGTGATGCAGAGAACCGGCTCAATACCGGCGTCAAAGGCGGCCACCAGCGAGCGGTCAATGAAGCCGGTGCGCGGCTCGGGATTGGCGGCTGCCACCACAATAATGAGCTGGCTGGCATTGGCAACCACTACCCGCTCATAGGGGTCGGTATCGTCAGCAGAACGGCGCAGCAGGGTGCTGCGTTCTTCAATGCGGATGAGCCGGGCCAGGCTACCCTCGGTGCCGCTGGTATCGCCTACCAGACCCACCAAGTCGCCCACCACCACCGGCTGGCGGCGCAGTTCTTTGGCGCGCACAGCGGTGACCACCCGCTCGGTTGCCTGCCCTTCATCGAGGACGGCGCGGTAGCGGCCCCGGTCTACGGTGATGATTCTGCCCACAAGGGCGTTCTCATAGGAGGGGCGGTCTTTGGTGCGGGGGCGGGAGCCCTTCTTGTTGGGGCGAATCCGAACATCCGACTCGTCCCAGTCTCGGCGGGCCACTAGCGACGACCTCCCGAGAACTGGGCCAGCATATCTTGCCACAGACCGGTGAAATTGGGCAGGGTCTTAGAGGTGGTTTCAACGTTTTCAACCACCACGCCCTCGATCACCAAACCGATAATGGCGGCGGCGGTTGCCATGCGGTGATCGGCGTAGGTGTGCATGAGCCCACCGTGGGAAACGGGGGAGAGGACGCAGATGCCGTCTTCGGTCTCCTCTGCCTCACCGCCCAAACGTTTGATTTCTGCGGTCAGCGCAGCCAGACGGTCTGTCTCATGCCCGCGCAGGTGGGCGATACCGCGCAGCCGGCTGGGCGAATCTGCCAGAGCACACAGGGCAGCAACGGTCGGTGCCAGCTCACCGGCTGCGGCCAAGTCTAGGTCGATGCCACCAAAGCCTGCCCGGGCTCCACCGGCTGGACCCGTTACCGTGAGGGAACCCTGAGCCAGTTCGACCGAAGCGCCAAACCGCGGCAGAATCTCTAGCCAGTGATTACCGCCCTGAGTCGTTTCTTTCGGCCAGTCGGGAATAGACACACTCTGGCCCAGCACCACCGCTGCCGCCAGAAAAGGCCCCGCGTTGGAAAGATCGGGCTCCACGGTAATCTCAAAGCCGGGAAAGCGGGTGGGCTCAACCCGCCAGGAATTCTCAGAGGGGCTAGACACCTCAACGCCCACCTGCCGAAGCACCTCAAGGGTCATTTCCACGTGGGGCATAGAGGGAATAGCGGGCCCCTCGTGCTTGAGGAGCAGACCGTTTTTAAAGCGGGCAGCCGCCAGCAGAAGAGCGGAAACAAACTGGGAGGAACCGGAGGCATCAATGCTCAGCTCATCGACCTCCACACCCCCGGCAGAGCTGACGGTGAAAGGCAGACTGCCCCGGGCGCCGTCCTCAACATCAACCCCCAGCGCTCGTAAACTCTCAATCACCGGGCCCATCGGGCGCACCCGGGCGTGGGGGTCGCCGTCAAAATGGGTAGACCCGGCCACCAGGGCAGCCACCGGCGGCACAAAGCGCATAACGGTACCCGCCAAACCCACGTCAATAGACCGCTGGTTAGCGGATAGCGAGTCAAAGGGAATAGGGCTAACCCGCAGGTCGGGGCCAAAGGGGGAGCCGGTCTCAAGCCGCTCAAATCGCGCCCCTAGCTGCTCGAGGGCGGCAATCATCAGCGCCGAATCCCGCGAATGCAGGGGAGCATGAATCACAGATTCCGAATCAGCCAAAGCCGCCAGAAGCAGGTAGCGGTTGGTCAAAGACTTAGACCCGGGAATACGCACGCTCGCAGAACCGCTCTGCTCAAAACTCACACAGGGGGCCGGCCAATCATACGAAGACGCTGGATTCTGCTGATTCAAATGAACTACTCACCATCTCGATTAAAATTTCGCGCTGGAACACCATTGTAGGCATAGAAGCAGGAATATCTTCTCTCACGGCAATGTTATGAAGCATGAAAACACAGCAAAACATCTAGGGTAGAGGTAAACCCATTGAGGGAGAAAACCCCAGATAGAAAAGAGCAGTACATGACCGCACCAGCATCGACAGCAGAGGTCGAGCGCTCTAGCGATCAGGCACCGGTAGACGTTGCCCAGGAAAGTGCCGCCCAACGCAAAGCTCGGTTTGAGCGCGACGCCATGCAGTATGTTGACCAGCTCTACGCCGCAGCCTTACGCATGGCACGCAACCAGGCAGACGCCGAGGACCTCGTGCAGGAGGCCTACACCAAGGCTTTCTCATCTTTTAGCCAGTACACCCCCGGCACCAACCTCAAGGCCTGGCTCTACCGTATTCTGACCAACACCTACATCAATCTCTACCGCAAGCGCCAGCGCGAGCCCCAGCAGGCCAACACCGAAAATGTTGAAGACTGGCAGCTGGCCCAGGCGAGCTCCCACGACTCTTCGGGCTTGCAGTCGGCAGAGATGGAGGCGCTGGACCGTCTGCCCGATGACAACGTCAAGCAAGCTCTACAAGACTTACCCGAAGATTTCCGCATGGCGGTCTATTACTCGGATGTAGAAGGCTTCTCCTATAAGGAAATCTCCGAAATTATGAACACCCCCATTGGCACCGTGATGTCCCGCCTGCACCGGGGCCGCAAACTGCTGCGAGACAAGCTCTCGGACTACGCTCGCGAGCGCGGTATCAAGACTGAAAAACGCAAGAAAGGATAAGGATATGACAGAGGCAACCGCATCGAAGGGAAAATGTTCAGAGCACCTAACTAGCATCTATGAGTACCTGGACGGCGCGCTTTCTTGCGACGATCTCCAAGAGCTTCAAGACCACCTGGCTCACTGTGAAACCTGCGCTAAAGAGTACGATCTTGAGTGCGTGATTCGTTCGGTGATGAAGCGCTCCTGCTGTGAGCCCGCCCCGGCTGATCTCAAAACCAGGATTCTGCAGCGAATTGATGATATTCGCGAAAGCGAGCACTCGGCGGTCTAGTTTTACTTAGGCGTCGATAAGAAAGTCGATAAGAAAACAGGCCCCCACACGTAACGTGTGGGGGCCTGAAGCCTATTCAAGGTACCTTATGCGTTGGGGCGCTTACCGTGGTTTGCGCTACCCTTACGACGGTCCTTGCGCTTACGACCGCGCTTGCTCATGAGAGCCTCCTTTGAAAAGTTATCAACGGTTCTTCGCAACATTTTCATGGAGGAAGAACTGTCTTCATCTGCCTCGGAACTGAGACAGGTCTCGATTCGAGACACTGCTTTCTATTCTGGCACAAAGAACCAGCCGATGCACGTTTAGTCGGGGGTGAGCTAGCTAGCTGCCCGGCTGAGATTAGACCGGCTCGGGTAGGTTCAGCCAGTTGTACCAGCCGCGGTGCAGAACCAGCCAGGCAATCAGGCCGTAGCCAGACTGGCCGGGGCGGCCGTCATTGGCAGCCAAATCATTGCGCCACTGCTCGTGGTGGAGCAGGGGGTTGAAGGTATCAACGTAGACGTGGTTACGGCGGGTGACCACATCGGCGTAGGCAGCATTGAGGTCGGCAATACGGCGGTTACGCTCGGTATCGAGGGTGGGGGGAGGGCCCACCACCAAAACCTTCACATTGTTTTGCGATGCCATATCCACCATGTTGGCCAGGTTCAGGCGGGAGCGGGCGCTGGTGATGTCCAGGTCGACGTCCAGGGTTGAGGGGGCAATGATAAGCCGGTTCTCAGTGCCCTGGCCGAAACGGCGGCTCGCCTCATCAAACCAGCGAGAATTAAGCAGCTCCGTTCCTTCACCCGGTGCCGCCAGGTTGTAAGCAGAAATGCTTGCTGAAGTTTGGGGAGTACGGGCCATGACGCGGCCAAACCAACCGAGTGCACGGGGGTCGCCCACACCGGCAAGAAGGTCATCGCCAACGGCTACGAGTCGAATATTTCGCTGATCCACAAGAATCTTTCTGTCTGGTCGAGATAATGTGCGGTACAACCGCTTTGTGCCTATTACCAAGAATAGACGGTTAGCGGAACTCATGCCCACTTTCTTCAACAACGATTTCCGCAGGTGGGCAAACTGTCTCTTTTGTTACCTAGACAAAGGGTGCCCCAGAAAAGCTCTGGGGCACCCTTTATTTGAGCGTTCAGGCTCAGAGATTAGTTGTCAAAAACCTCTGCTACCAGTGACTCGAGCTCGGCCGAGTGGCGCTTACCGGTACCGGCTGCCGGCGATGCGGCTGCCGGGCGCGATGCCAGGCGGAACTTGGTGTCCAGGTTCATGAAGAGGTTGACCACCAGGAAGGGCCACTGACCCTGGTTAGCGGGCTCATCCTGGGCCCAGACGAAATCGGTGGCGTTGCTGTACTTGGCAATCTGCTCCTTGATTTCTTCCTCGGGCAGCGGGTAGAGCTGCTCAACACGCACAATGGCGGTGGTGGTGTCGCCAGCCTTCTTGCGCTGGGCCTCCAGGTCGTAGTAGAGACGGCCGGAGACAAAGACCACGCGGGTTACCTCTGAGGGGTTGAGGTTGCCGGTGTCTTCCAGCACGGGCTGGAAGCTGCCCTGGGTGAAGTCTTCAACCGAGGACGACGCTGCCTTCAGGCGCAGCAGCTGCTTGGGGGTGAATACCACCAGCGGCTTGTGCGGGCGGGAGTGGGCGTGGCGGCGCAGCAGGTGGAAGTAGGACGCCGGGGTGGAGGGTACAGCCACGGTCATGTTGTTCTCGGCGCACAGCTGCAGGTAGCGCTCCTGGCGGGCCGAGGAGTGGTCAGGGCCCTGACCCTCGTAGCCGTGGGGGAGCAGCAGCACCAGCGAGGAACGCTGGGCCCACTTCTGTTCTGCCGAGGAGATGAACTCGTCAATCATGGTCTGGGCACCGTTGGCGAAGTCGCCGAACTGGGCTTCCCAGAGAACCAGCGAGTCGGGGCGCTCGACCGAGTAGCCGTACTCGAAGCCCATCACACCGTACTCGGAGAGCAGGGAGTTGTAGATGCTGAACTTGCCCTGGCTGTCGGAGAGGTGCTGCAGGGGGTTCCACTCGGCATCGGTGACGGCATCGTGCAGCACGGTGTGGCGCTGAACGAAGGTACCGCGCTGAACGTCCTGGCCAGACATGCGGACGTCCACGCCCTCCAGCAATAGGGAGCCGAAGGCTGCCAGCTCACCGAAGCCCCAGTTGATGTTACCCTCGGTTGACATCTGCTGGCGCTGCTTGAGCAGCTTGCCCAGCTTCTTGTGGGTGGTGAAGCCCTCGGGGGCATTGGTGAAGGCATCGCCAATCTGCTTCAGAGTGTCAGCAGAGATAGAGGTAGACTCGGGAATCTTGACCGAATCTTCACCCTGCTGGGCCAGGGGGCGCTCAATGTTGGAGACAGCCGCAGCATCGGCGGTGACCAACGGAGCCTTTGAAGACTGGGCCTCGTGGGTCTCGGTGAAAATCTGTTCCAGGCGCTGCTGGTAGTCCTTCAGAGCGCGCTCAGCTTCTTCCTGGGTGATGTCACCGCGGCCCACCAGGGACTCGGTGTAAATCTTGCGGGTGGAGCTGTGACCATCAATGATGCTGTACATAGCCGGCTGGGTCATCGAGGGATCATCCGCCTCGTTGTGGCCGCGACGGCGGTAGCAGAGCAGGTCGATGACGACGTCCTTATTGAACTTCTGGCGGTACTCGAAGGCCAGCTGACCCACGCGAACCACGGCCTCGGGGTCATCGGCATTGACGTGGAAGACCGGCGACTGAACCATGCGGGCCAGGTCGGTGGAGTAGGTGGAGGAGCGGCCGTCTGCCGGGGTGGTGGTGAAACCAACCTGGTTGTTGACCACGATGTGAACGGTACCGCCCACCTTGTAGCCCTCAAGCTGGGACATCTGCAGGGTCTCCATCACAACACCCTGGCCGGCGAAAGCGGCGTCACCGTGAACCAGAATAGGCAGAACCGGGTAGGAGGTTTCTACACCCTGGTCAGCCAGCAGATCCTGCTTGGCGCGCACGATACCCTCGAGCACGGTGTTCGCTGCCTCCAGGTGGGAGGGGTTAGCCGCCAGGTAGACCTGGGTCTGGTTGCCGTTATCCGAGGTGAAAACGCCCTCGGTACCCAGGTGGTACTTCACGTCGCCGGAGCCACCGGTAAGGCGGGGATCCATCTCGCCGTCGAACTCGCGGAAAATCTGAGCGTAGGACTTGCCGGCGATGTTGGTGAGAACGTTGAGGCGGCCGCGGTGAGCCATGCCGATACCCACACCGTTGAGATTGTGATCTGCTGCCTCGGAGATGATCGAATCCAGCAGCGGAATCAGGGACTCGCCACCCTCCAGGGAGAAGCGCTTCTGACCCAGGTACTTGGTCTGCAAGAAGGTCTCAAAGGCCTCAGCTGCATTGAGCTTGCCCATGATACGGAACTGCTCTTCGCGGGAGGGCTTGGTGTAGCCGTGCTCCAGACGATCCTGGAACCACTTGCGCTGGGCGGGATCTTCGATGTGCATGTACTCAATGCCGATGGTGCGGCAGTAGGCCTCATTCAGCAACTTGAGGATAGTGCGCAGGGAGAGGAAGTCCGCATCGCCAAAACCGCCGGTGGGCCAGTAGCGATCCAAATCCCAGAGGGTCAGACCGTAGTTCTCAATCCGCAGATCGGGGTGCGAGAGCATCTCGTAACCCAGGGGGTTGGTTTCAGCAATCAGGTGGCCGCGTACGCGGTAGGCATGAATCAGCTGCTGAATACGGGCAACCTTGGAGATTTCAGACTGGGGATCAACCTGGTTGTCCACTGCCCAGCGGATGGGCTCGAAGGGAATCCGCAAATCTTCAAAAATCTGATCGTAGAAGCCGTCGCCACCGAGCAGGTAGTGCTCGATCTGACGCAGGAACTCGCCGGAGCCGGCACCCTGGATCACGCGGTGGTCGTAGGTGGAGGTCAGGGTAATAATCTTGGAGATACCCTGGCGGGCAATGGTCTTCTCCGAGGCACCGCGGAACTCAGCGGGGTAGGTGAGGGCACCCACGCCCACGATGCAGGCCTGGCCCTTAGAGAGGCGGGGCACCGAGTGGATGGTGCCAATGCCGCCGGGGTTGGTCAGCGAGATGGTGGTGCCGCGGAAGTCTTCAACGGTCAGCTCGCCGCTGCGACCGCGCTTGACGATGTCATCGTAGGCGTTCCAGAACTCGGAGAAGGAGAGCTCTTCTGCGCCCTTGACGTTGGGAACCACCAGGTTGCGGGAACCGTCGGGGCGGGGCAGGTCGATAGCCAGACCGAAGTTGATGTGGGCCGGGTGAATGGCAACCGGCTTGCCCTTCTCGTTGGTGCCGTAGGTGACGTTCATCGACGGGATGGCGGCAGCTGCACGGATGACCGCGTAGCCGATGATGTGGGTGAAGGAGACCTTGCCACCGCGGGTACGCTGCAGGTACTCGTTAATGGCGGTGCGGTTATCAATCAGCAGCTTAGCCGGAACAGCACGCACGGTGGTTGCGGTGGGAACCTCCAGAGATTCCTCCATGGTGCTTGCTACTGCCTTGGCAGGCCCGCGCAGAGGTACTTCCTTGTCTTCTGCAGGTGCCTCGGTCTTCTCGGGATTGGGCTGAGGTGCCATCTTTGTCTCGTTTGCCTTCCGTGCAGGAGCCGGAGCTACGG
Source organism: Rothia aerolata (assembly GCF_014635585.1). Lineage (GTDB taxonomy): Bacteria > Actinomycetota > Actinomycetes > Actinomycetales > Micrococcaceae > Rothia > Rothia aerolata. The sequence continues at coordinate 727,334 of NZ_BMDC01000001.1, read as the reverse complement.
TGTCTTGAACCGGAGCGGTCTTAGCGGTTGCCTGGGATGCAGGCTCGGGTGCGGGCTTCTTCTCCGCGGGAGTTTCTTTCTTTTCGGACGGCGCTGCAGCGGGTGCTTCGGTGGTGGAGGAACCCTCTTCTGCTGCCATCTTCTCGAAAATCGGCCACCACTTTTTCTCTACCGAATTTTTATCCTGCTGATACTGTTCGAACAGCTCTTCAACGAGCCACTCATTGCCAGTGAACTCTTCGGGTACGTGATGTTCTGGCTGATTGGGCACAGTCTCTACGCCTCTTCCATACGTGGATTACTAATACTTCAGCGCCTGGGTGAGGCAGCGGCATCAATGCCGGGGCTCCCGGGCGCGGTATCTTTCTCGGCATCGCCCCGCAGGGGTGAGATGTCGAACTCTTATGTTTAGTCTAGTAAGGTTTTTGGCTGATTATCCAGCCGCCGCCGATTAGTGACGCTAGATGAATAAAGTTTTGATGGAAACTAAGCGGGAATTCAGGTTTTTCAGACCTTATGGTTCCTCTCAGGGCTGACAGTGCTATCTCCAAAATGATGGAAAGAACACTTAGTTTTTCCTTTCTGTCCGGTTTTCTATCCTGGTAAAATTTCATGGCATGGATGACCCTTGTAGTTGTTTTCAACTCAGCACAATTTTTCAAACCACTGTCATGGAAAATCCCCAGTCCTACCTCATGCAGCTGGATGGAACTGTAGGCAGACAGGCGGTGAATGTATAGATGGAGTGGCTGCTCCTCGTTATTGGTTTTCTGCTCATTCTGGGCACCGGCTTCTTCGTGGCCGTGGAATTCTCTCTCGTGGCTCTCGATCAGTCCAGTGTTCAGCACGAGATAGATAAGGGCGATAAGGGTGGAGTCAAGGTGCTTCAGTGCCTGAAATCCCTCTCAACCCAGCTCTCCTCCTGCCAGATTGGCATTACCATCACCACCCTGCTGACCGGCTACACCCTGGACTACGCGATTCAGGATTTAGCGGTAGAGACCATCTCTAGCTGGGGCCTTCCTGAGAATGTTGCCAGTATCGTGACCCTGGTTTTTGCTATGGGTATTGCAACCTTCCTCTCGATGATTCTGGGTGAGCTGATTCCTAAGAACCTGGCCATCGCCGAGCCCTACCGGGTAGCCAAGTGGTTGGCTCCCTCTCAGCTACTTTTCACCAAGGTCATGGGCCCGATCGTGAAGCTCATGAACGGCTCCGCCAATAAGATTCTGCATCTGTTCGGTATGGAGGCAAAAGAAGAGCTCTCTGGCGCCCGCTCTGCCGAGGAGCTGTCCTCGATGGTTCGCCGCTCCGCTGAGCAGGGAACCCTCGATGAAGACACTGCACGGTTCGTGGATAAGACCCTCTCTTTTTCTGAGCTGACGGCCGCCGACGTGATGACTCCCCGCCGCAAGGTTGTGATGCTCGAAGACACCGCACCGGTCTCTGAAATTATTGAAGCTGCCCAATCAACCGGTTACTCCCGCTTCCCCCTTTACCGGGAAGACCAAGACAACGTGGTGGGCGCCGTCCACGTCAAAAAGGCCGTGAGCGTGCCGGCTGACGTGCGTCATACTCTCGAAGCGGGAACCCTGATGGAGGAGATCCTCCAGGTGCCCGAGACCGTGCACCTGGACTCCCTACTGATTCAGCTGCGCGAGGGCAACCTGCAGCTGGCTATGGTGTTGGATGAATACGGCGGCACCGCCGGTATGACGACCCTCGAAGATTTGGTGGAGGAAATCGTGGGTGAGGTGTCCGACGAGCACGAACTCGCCGGTGTAGAAGAGCGCCCGCTGATGCTGGGCTCGGGTGACTGGGTCTTCTCGGGCTTGCTCCGCCCCGATGAGGTTAGCGAATACATTGATGTTCTTGACGTGGAAGACGACCCTGCCTACGAGACCATGGGCGGCTTCATGATGGATCGGCTGGGCCGGGTCCCGGACGTCGGCGATACGGTTCCGGTGGACGGCGGCTTTTTGCGGGTGGAGCACATGGAGCACCGCCGCGTAGACCGTATTCGCTACCACGTTGAAGCAGCTGCTGAAAGCCAGAAGAAAGGTTCGGTGCGCGCATGAGTGATTGGACAGCAATAGCACTTCTGGTTGTACTGCTGATTGGTAACGCCTTTTTTGTGGCGGGTGAGTTCGCCATTATGTCCACCCGCCGCTCCCAGATTGAGCCGTTGGCGGATTCGGGCAACAAACGGGCCAAGATCACCCTCTACGCCATGGAGCACGTCTCGCTCATGCTGGCGACCTGCCAGTTGGGTATCACCGTTTGCTCCCTGCTCATTTTGAACGTCTCCGAGCCCGCCCTGCACCACCTGGTGGCCGGCCCCCTGGAACACTTCGGTATTCCTCTGGCGGTAGCGGATATTGTGGGCTTCTTGCTGGCACTGGTGGTGGTGACCTACCTGCACGTGATTTTCGGTGAGATGGTTCCTAAGAATGCCACCGTGTCTCTGGTGGGCCAGGGAATTGCGCTGTGGATTGCGCCTCCGCTGGTCTTTATCTCCCGTCTGCTCAAGCCCATTGTGGTAGCGCTGAACTGGTTGGCTGACCATACGCTACGCCTGATGAAGATCGAGCCCAAGTCTGAGGTTTCTTCAACCTTCACCCTGGATGAGCTACAGAACGTGGTGGCTGAGTCCACTGCCGAGGGTACTGTTGAGGACGATTCGGGTGTGCTCTCGGGTGCCCTGGAATTCTCCGAGAAGAAGGTTGAGGAGATCATGGTTGCCCGGGACTCCATCATGACCCTCAAGTTCCCCTGTACTCCCGCCGACGTGGAGAAGGCAGTGGCGCAGACCGGCTTCTCCCGCTTTGTGGTGGAAGACTCTAAGGATTCGACCTTTATGGGCTACCTGCACGTCAAGGACGTTCTGAGCTTCAGCGACGAGCGAATGCACCAGACCCTTCCCTGGAGCAAGCTGCGGCAGATGTCAATTGTTCGCCCCGAGGCGGATATTGACGATGCTCTGGCCACCATGCAGCGTAACCGCGCCCACGTTTCCCACGTGATGACTGCCCAGGGGGAGTCGGTGGGTGTGCTCTTCCTCGAGGACATCCTCGAACAGCTGGTGGGTGAAATTAAGGATAAGACCCAGGAGCACGTACGACGCCGCGAAGCGGCTTCGGTGCGGGCGGCGGGCTCCTAGCCTCCCGGCAGGCGCCTGCCCCGCGGCGTCCGAACTAAGAACAGTTCGGGCGCCGCTTTCCTGTGTGGCGGGAGGGTTATGCGAGAAATTGCGAATGATTCTCCGCAGTAGTAGCCTTATTGAGAATCGTTTTCATAGTTAGACTGGAGTTCTCCATGAAAAAGTCCCTGCAGACCGTAGCCGTGCTCTCCGTCGCGGCCCTGGGCCTGGCCGCCTGCGGTAGCGGCGATAACGCCTCAAATGCCTCATCTTCCGATGACACTGTTAAGGTTGTGACCACCACCGACGTTTACGCCGATATCGTCAAGCAGGTGGCGGGCGATACGGTAGAAGTCACCTCGATTATTGACTCCACTAGCCAGGATCCCCACTCCTACGAGGCAACCAGCCAAGACCGCCTGGCGGTGCAGGATGCCGATGTAGTAGTGCTTAACGGTGGTGGCTACGATGCCTTTATGGAGGATTTGGCGGGCTCCGATAATCCCGACCAGAAGGTTATTAACGCTGTGGAGGTCTCTGACCTCTTCTCTGATGAGGAAATGACCGAGCTGACCGAAGGCCACAGCCACGACGAAGGCTCTGAAGATGAACACGACCATGACCACGGCGAATTGAACGAACACGTTTGGTACAGCCTCGATGCCATGGAAAAACTCGCGGATCAGGTGGCAACCAGCCTGGGCGAAGTTTCCTCGGACAACAAAGACCGGTACGTGCAGGCGGCCGATGATTTCGGCACTCGGATTGACGACCTGGCAGCTCAGGCAGAGTCAGTGGGAGCAGAGGGAAAGCACTACGTTGCCACCGAGCCTGTTCCCGGCTACCTGTTGCAGACCGCAGGCTTTGAAGACTCCACTCCGGCCGATTTGACCTCTGCTGTGGAATCGGGAAATGATCTCGCGCCCCTGACCCTGCAGGAAATCAAGGACTCGCTGAAGAACGGGGAAACCGACTTCCTGGCCTACAACGAGCAGACTTCCACCGCCCAGACCGATGAGATTCTCAATGCAGCCCAGGAGAACGATGTGCCCAATACATCATTCACCGAAACCCTGCCCGAGGGAGAAGATTACGTAAGCTGGATGCAGACTAATATCGATAACATCAAGAACGCAGTAGCTTAGTATCTATGACACATTCGTCAACCAGCTCCGCCCCCGCAGCGCTTGAAGTCGTTGGGGGCGGGCTTTCCTTTGGTAATCGCCACCTCTGGGATGATCTGAATCTGACCATTAGGCAGGGCGAGTACTTTGCCGTGCTCGGGCCCAACGGCTCCGGCAAATCAACCTTTTTGAAGGTGGCCCTGGGGCTGACCCAGCTCAGCACCGGTAGTATTCGCGTGCTGGGTCAACCGGCCCGTCGCGGCAACCCCGGTATTGGTTATATTCCCCAGCAGCGGGGAATTCCGGTTAACACTCCCATGCGGGCAAAGGACATGGTGGGCCTTGGCATTGACGGCCACCGCTGGGGTATTCGGCTGGGCGGTAAAAAACACCGCGCTAAGGTAGACGAACTTCTTGAAGCGGTGGGCGCTCGCGACTATGCCAATGTTCCGGTGGGCCTGCTCTCCGGCGGTGAGCAGCAGCGGTTGAGGGTAGCCCAGGCGCTGGCCAACAACCCGAAAATTCTTTTTGCCGACGAGGCGCTACTGTCGCTGGATCTCAACCATCAGTACGCGGTCTCAGACCTCATTCACCGCTACAACAAAAGCGATGGTGGAACCGTGGTGTTTGTGACCCACGAAATTAACCCCATTATCGACCACGTTGACCGTGTGCTTTATTTGGCTAACGGCCGCTTTACCGTGGGTACGGTTGAAGAGGTCATGCGGTCAGAAATTCTCACCGACCTCTACCAGACCCCGGTCTCGGTAATCCGCAGCAACGGCCGCTACGTGGTTATTGGGGGAGAGGCCCACGGTGTTGGCTCTATGGACGCCGACTGCCACCACGACGACGAACTGGAGATTCGTTAATGCTCAATATTTTGATGGCGTTTTCCCTGACGGATTTCTGGAACCGCGTTTTTGTTTTCGAAAACTACGGCCGTCTCTTTGACATGCTCAGCCAGTCAATTCTTGCCGGTGCAGTTTTGGGTATTATCGGTGGCTTCGCTGGCACCTTCATTATGATGCGTGACCACGCTTTTGCCGTGCACGGAATTGCTGAAATGTCTTTTGCCGGTGCTGCCCTCTTCTTGCTCCTGGGCTACGACGTGGTGACCGGCTCGCTGGTGGGCTCCATTGCCTCTGCCGTGCTAATCGGCCTCATGGGAGTCAAGCATGATGAGTCTAACTCTGTGATTGGTGCACTCATGCCCTTTGGGCTGGGCCTGGGTATTCTTTTTCTTTCTCTCTACGAGGGGCGTTCGGCTAATAAGTTCTCTCTGCTCACCGGCCAGATTGTTTCGGTTGACTCGGCCCAGCTGACCGAGATGGTAGTGGGCGCTGTGATTGTGGTGCTGGCCCTATTGGCTATCTGGCGGCCTTTGACCTTTGCCTCGGTAGACCCCGAAGTAGCCCGCGCTAAGGGAGTTCCCATGCGGGGACTGTCGCTGACCTTCATGGTAATCGTTGGTATTGCCACCGCCCTCTCCGTTCAGGTGGTGGGCTCCCTGCTGGTACTCGCCCTGCTCATTACCCCCGCGGCAGCGGCACTGCAAATTACCGCCTCCCCGGTCAAGGCCCTGATCTGGTCGGTAATTTTTGCCGAGCTTGCGATTGTGGGCGGTATTCTTCTGGCGCTGGCAGGGTCACTGCCCATTAGCCCCTACGTCACCACGATTTCTTTCCTAATCTACATTATCTGCAAGATCATCGGTCTGGCGCGCCGTCGTTTTAGTTCCTCGGGGCGCCGGGAAGCTGTTACTGCTTAGCTTCGCCCTTTTTCTTTGGCGCGGCAGTTCGAGCAGATACCGGTCACCTCAATAACGTGTTGCACGTCGCTAAAGCCGAACTTGGCACCGATTTCCGAGGCCCACTCTTCAAGATCGGGAACCTCTAGTTCCTCGGCTGCACCGCAGGAACGGCAGAGCAGATGATGGTGGTGGTGCTCCACCTGGCACTTACGGTAGATTGCCTCACCATCGGCGGTCTTGAGCACATCAACCTCATTGTGCTCCGCCAGAGACTGCAAAATGCGGTAGGTGGTTGCCAGAGAAACCGACTCACCGCGGGAAAGCATGAGCTGGTGGAGGTCCTGGGCAGAGATGAAATCTTCCAGACCGTCTATAGTTGCCTTGACGGTGCGGCGCTGCTTGGTGTTGCGCACCTCAGGCTTTGCGCTAGTTTCAGCCACGACTAATCCTCACCTCGGGTTCAAAATTCTCCCCCATACTTTACACCAGCTCTTTCGCTGAACCAGGGCTCTTTTCGCTGGGCGGAACCCGACTCAATTTTGGGCGGGGATACTGGCTAGAGGTGGCGCGGGGCACTAGGGTGGAAGTATGAAACTGACTAAATTTACTCACTCCTGTGTCCGCATTGAAAAAGACGACCGGGTGCTGGTGCTTGACCCCGGTACCTTCTCCGAAGTTGAGACCGCCCTGGAGGGCGCAGATTTTCTTCTGGTGACCCACGCCCACCCCGACCACTTTGACGCCGAGCGTGTTAACGCTTACTTGGCGGAGCACCCCGAGGTCAAGGTCTATGCACCGGCTGCCGTTGCTGACCAGGTTCGCGAAGCTGCTCCCTCTGTTGAAGTAACCACGGTGGAGGGGGAAGAAGCCTTCTCGCTGGGTAACTTTGAGGTGAAGACTTTTGGTGGCCAGCACGCCCTGATCCATCCGCTCATTAAGACCATCGACAATGTGGCCTTTCTGATTGATGAGAATGTCTACCACCCAGGCGACTCCCTGGTGGTGCCCCACGGCCTGAAGGTCAAGACCCTGCTCGTGCCAATTCACGCCCCCTGGTCAAAGATTCAAGAGACTATTGACTTTGTAATCTCTGTGCGTGCTAAGGTTGCTTTCCCCATTCACAACGGTCTGATTAACAGCAACGGCCACGGCATTATGGAATCGCAGATTACCGACTTTGGAGCAAAGTACGGTACCGAGTACAAGCACCTGGAATCCGGCAAGAGCGTGGAGGTCTAAGCAAAGATGGCTAGCGTTTTTACCAAGATTATCGAGGGCGAATTTCCCGGCCGTTTCGTGTGGAAAGATGACCGGGTGGTGGTCTTTCTGACCATCGAGCCCCTGGCGCCCGGTCACGTACTGGTGGTTCCCCGCCAGGAAATTGAGCACTGGATTGATATGCCCGCAGACCTTTCCGCCCGGGTATTCGAGGTCGCCCAGACGGTGGGCAAGGCCATCGACTCGGTGTGGCACCCCGCCAAGGTGGGCGTTGAAATTGTTGGTCTGGACGTTCCCCACGTTCACGTTCACGTTTTCCCTGCCCAGGGTATTGAGACCTTCAATTTCGCCAACGTAGACCGCGACCCCAAGCCTGAAGACCTGGACGACGCCGCCGCTAAGATTCGGGCGGCTCTGACTGAGGCGGGCCACGGGGACTTTGTTCCCGAATCTTAACGGGTTCTCCCTGGGGTTAGTGCCGGTTCCCTGTCGATTTTCAGCAGGGAACCGGCACTAACCCCAGGGAGAAGTTTTTAATCTAGTCGGTCTGGTGTGAAAATATCTTCAATCGAGCAGTTGAACGTTCGTGCCAGGTCAAATGCCAGGGGGAGTGACGGGTCAAATTTGCCTTTCTCAATACTGATAATTGTCTGGCGAGAAACCCCTAATAGGTCAGCTAACTTCTGCTGAGAAAAACCCTGCTCTGCGCGTAATTCCTTGAGTTTATTCTGCACTGACTACCTGCCGGTTCTCTTATGGAACTGATAGCAAACAAAGAAAACAATGAAGCAAAGCATCGTTGCTGCGGTCAGAACCATATCTGTTTGAAACTCTAAGTCGAAGATAGCTGTGACGCCTGCTCCGATTCCAAGCACAGCAACAATTATGCAAAAACTAGACTCGGCAGCCTTGGAAAACCAACTATTTTCAATGGAATTTTCAGGGTTTTTCACAGCGCCTTTGATGGTGTTTCTATCTACAAAAATTGCCCAAATCGTGGCTGCGGTAACTGGATAGAGAGGTAGTGCCGCTAGTAGAATTCCCCACCAAGGAAGTTTGGAATCTTGCACAAGGTAAATTCCAAAAGCGAACAATAGAGCTAATAGGGCCCCGCTTACCAAACTAATAGTGATGAGTAGCGTAGAGCTCCCGCCGAACTTGGCTCGCCCAAATGTGCTGCGTTCTTGTGTGTTGTGCATGCCCACTCCTGTGTAAAGCTTGCTTGACTATCGAATGTAAAACTAACTTTACTTTTATGCTCAAAGAGGTGTCAAGCAAACTTTACTAAATTATTGAGACTGAAGGAGAGGCGGCTGGCCAGCTGCCTCTCCTTCAACCATTAAGAATTAGGAGTTCTTCAGCGCTTCCAGGGCCTCGCGCAGGGCCTTGCGGATTCGCTTCTCGGAAACCGTGTAGGCGGTGCCCAGCTCCTGAGCGAAGAAGGAGACCCGAAGTTCCTCAATCATCCAGCCCACCGCCTCAAGCTCGGCAGAGGGTGAGGTGCCAGCCGGTAGCTTCTTCACCGCTGAATCAAATTCGTCTTCCAAATCCTGCACGGTGAGCATCAGCTGGTTGTCTTTATTGACGTTGGGGCCCAGCTTTTCGATGCGCTTGGAGATTGCTGTCAGATAGCGGGGCAGGTGCACCAGCTGCGCATAGCCGGTCTCAGCCACAAAACCGGGATAAACCAGATTATCGAGCTGGGACTTAATATCGGTCATGGCATGAACCACGCTCAGCGAGGTTGATTTCTTCACCAGTTTCTTGACCTTGGCGGTCTCAGAGAGAATATCCGCCACCAGTTTGGTGACCTCAAAAACCGTATCAATGAGATCGGCCCGCACGGCGTTGAACAAACGGTCATAGTCAGCCCTGGTAAAGGGCACGGCGGCCGGAGTCAGCCGGTCGAGGGCTGCTACCGTGCAATCCTCAATCAGCGAGTCAATCGACCCGTGGGGGTTCTGAGTAAAGACAATCTTCTCTCGGTTGGAAAGGTGGTCAGAGACATACCGCACCGGTGAGGGAACCTGCAGCTGCAAAAGCCTAATGACTCCGGAGCGCTGGGCTTTTTCTGCCTCTGTCGCCTGCGGAAAAATCTTGACTCCCACCGAGGAGCCCTCATCGACCAGGGCGGGATAGCCGGCTACGGTCTGGGTGGCAATCGTCCGTTCAATCTTGCGGGGAAGGTCAGTTTCGGGCCAGCTGGTAAGACCAGATACCTCGCGCACGCCGTGCTGATGGGAAGCCTGGTTCCCGCGCTGAGACTTTCCTGCCCCGGCTCCACCTGACGCGGAGGCAGAAGCCGCACGGGCGGCGTCCTGACCTCGGCCCTGCCCAGAGCCCTTCACCCCGGCACCTGCCATAGCCGACATCGCGGCAAAGGTATCGGCGGAAGCACCCAAAGACGCCGCCAGGGCGGAGCGAATCTGATCGTGCAGGGCAGACTTGAGCTCGTCCAGGGACTTGCTTTCGCCCAGAATCTTGTTCTGCCGGTTGCGCACCTGGAAGGTGAAGCGCAGGTGATCGGGAACGGCATTCCAGTTGAAGACTGAAGGATCAACCACCACACCGCGCAGGCGGCGCAACACCAGTGCCAGCGACTCCTCGATAGAGTCGGTGGCGGGGGAGAAGTCCTCGTTCAGCTTTTGCACCGCTGCCCGGGCAACGTCGGGGGCAGGCACAAAGTTCTTGCGCACCGCCTTGGGCATGGACTTGATCAGGGCGGTCACCAGCTCTACTCTCTGGCCGGGAATCATCCACTCAAAAGGGGCCTGCTCTAGCTGGTTGAGAAAGAGAATGGGAACCTGCACCGCAATACCGTCTGCCTTGGTCTCCGAAGAGCGAACACCGCCGATGGAAACCGAGGGAGCAAACTCGTAGCGCAAATCCAGGGTGAGGTCGCCACCGGTAGTCGAGACAGTCCAGGTACGGGGGAACTCGGTTTCGTCGTAGTCGGCGGCCTCTTCGTCAATGAGATTCTCGGGATTGAAATCGAGCAGGTGCTCGTTCTTGCGGCGCTCTTCTTTCCACCACCGGTCAAAATGGCGCTCGGAGTAAATATCCTGGGGTAGGCGGGCGTCGTAGAAGTCAAAGAGGGTCTGGTCGTCCACGCGCAGGTCACGGCGCCGCAGGCGGGCCTCTAGCTCCTCGACCTCCGCCAGTGCTCGCTGGTTACGGGCGAAGAACTTATGGTTGGTCTTCCAGTCGCCTTCCACCAGGGCGGAGCGAATGAACATCTCGCGGGCTGCCTGCGGGTCAATACGCCAAAACTGAACACGGCGATCAGCGATTACAGGTACACCAAAGAGGGTGACTTTCTCGTGGGCCAGAACCGAGCCCTGGGCTGACGACCAGTGGGGCTCGGAGTACTGTTTTTTCACCAGGTGGGAGCCCACCTCTTCAACCCACTCCGGCTCAATCGCGGCATTGACCCGGGCCCAGAGCCGAGAGGTTTCCACTAACTCGGCAGAGACCAGCCACTCGGGATTCTTCTTGAAGAGCCCCGAGCCGGGGAAAATCTGAAAGCGGGTACCGCGGGCGCCCTGGTACTCGTGGCGGTTTCGCTCGTCTTTGAGGCCGATGTGGGAAAGTAGGCCCGAGAGCAGGGACTTGTGAATGTCGTCCTCGTGGGCAGCTGCATTAATCTCGCGCCCGCCCGACACACTAATCTTGGCGGAACGGCCAATCTCGCGCAGCTGCGCGAAGAGATCCTGCCACTCACGCACGCGCAGGAAGTTAATGTACTCGCGGTGGCAGAGCTTGCGGAACTGGCTGGAGGAAAGCTCTTTCTGCTTCTCGTTCAGATAGTTCCACAGCAGCAGATAGGAGGAAAAATCTGATTTTTCGTCCTTAAACCTGGCGTGCAGGGCATCTGCCTCGCCTCGATGTTCTGCCGGGCGCTCGCGGGGATCCTGAACGGTCAGGGCCGCCGCCAGCACCATCATTTCTTTGGCCACGCCGCGCTTGTTGGCCTCGACAATCATGCGCGCCAGCCGCGGGTCAACGGGCAGGGCCGCCATAGTGCGGCCCACCGCGGTGAGCGGGGAGTTCTTGCCTCCGTGCCGGTTGCCGCGGTGGCTGCGAGATTTTCCGGACGACGCCGCCCCGCCCTTCGCGCGAACTGCACCCAGCTCGCGGAGCAGGTTGACGCCGTCATTAATAGCCCGGGTCTCCGGCGGCTGAACGAAGGGGAACTTCTCGATGTCGGTGGCGGAGCGAACCACCCCGATGGCGGTCATCTGTAGGATCACCGCCGCCAAGTTGGTGCGCAGAATTTCGGGGTCGGTGAACTCGGGGCGGGCCTCGAAGTCCTCCTCGGAGTAGAGGCGGATGGCGATACCGTCTGAGACACGGCCACAGCGACCCGAGCGCTGGTTGGCCGAAGCCTGGGAGATACGTTCAATGGGCAGGCGCTGCACCTTGGTGCGGGCAGAATAGCGGGAGATACGGGCGGTGCCGGTATCGATGACATACTTGATGCCTGGCACGGTCAGCGAAGTCTCTGCCACGTTGGTTGCCAGCACAATACGGGGCCTGCCGGTTGGGCGGAAGACCCGGCTCTGCTCCTGCATCGACAGGCGGGCAAAGAGCGGCAGAACCTCATAGTTGGGCAGCCTGCGGGCGGCGCGGAGCATATCATTAATGGCGTCTTCGGCATCGCGGATTTCCCGCTCACCCGAGAAGAAAATCAGGATATCGCCGGGGTCTTCTGCTGCCAGCTCCCGGATAGCGTCGAGAATACCCTCGATGGGGTCGCGGTCGTCGTCCTCAAGACCGTCACCGGAGTCATCCTCATCTTCGCCGCCGTCGCCGGTCTTAGGGTCGGTCAGAGGCCGGTAGCGGATTTCCACCGGAAAGGTGCGGCCCGAGACCTCGATGATGGGCGGAGCATCGTCGGGCAGGGTTGTCTCGGCAATCTCCTTCTCTTCGGGGCTCAGGGTGTCGTCAACGATTCCCACCCCCGGCACGAAACTGGGGGAGAAGTGGCGGGCAAAGCGCTCGGGGTCAATGGTTGCCGAGGTGATGATAATCTTCAGATCCTGGCGCTGGGGCATAATGCGCTTGAGGTAGCCCAGAATGAAGTCGATGTTGAGCGAGCGCTCGTGGGCCTCATCGATGATGATGGTGGAGTACTTTTTCAGCAGGGGGTCGGTCTGAATCTCGGCGAGAAGAATACCGTCGGTCATCAGCTTAATGGCCGATTGCTCGCCCACCTCGGAGGTAAAGCGCACCTGATAGCCCACGGTCTGGCCGATCTCCTGACCTAGCTCTTCGGCGATGCGTTCGGCAACGGAGCGGGCTGCCAGGCGCCGCGGCTGGGTGTGGCCAATCAGGCCCTTTTCTCCCAGGCCCAGGTCAAGGCACATCTTGGGAATCTGGGTGGTTTTACCCGAGCCGGTCTCACCGGCGATGATAACCACCTGGTTCTCTTCAATGGCCTTCTTGATCTCATCGCGGTGTTCTGAGACCGGGAGTTGCTCGGGGTAGGTGATGGTTGCCGGAATAAACGGCCGATACTCGCGCTGGGGCCGGGGCTGGGGCTGGGACTGCTGGGGGCGCGAGCGGTTGCCGCGCTTCTTCTGTGACTGATCCTGAGACATATTGTTTTCTATTTTAGCCCGCGGATTTTGTACTGACGATCAAGATAAACGGCGGAAAGTAAGTAAGCGTAGCGTAGGTGATTTTAAACTAGTCGCCGCTATCTATCGTAGGTACCCGGCTGTCTGTAGATCTCCACCGGTCAGGTGCTGACCTACACTTCGTCCACCGCCCAGTTCTACCCCAGGTAAACAGGGGGGGATGGGCTAGTCTGTAGCCAGGCGCGAGTAGACCGCCAGGTCGTGAATCTTTCCGCGCAGCTGTTCGCCAGCGCGGGCTACGCCCTCGAAGGTAAAGCCGGCCTTTTCGGCGGTGGCTCGGGAGGGCTGATTGTGGACGGCGGCGCGCAGCTCTAGCCGGAAGACCCCTTGGGCAAAGGCTTGGGGAGCTGCCAGTTTGAGAGCTCGCGCTGCCAGGCCCTGCCCCCGGGCCCAGGGTGAGATGCTGTAGCCAACGCTGGCTATCCGGCTCTCTTCACTTTCTAGCCTGAACTCGATGTTGCCGCAGTAGCGGTTCTCCACCGTGATAGCCCAGCGCACTGCCTGCTGGTCGCTGAGAAAGCTCTCTGCCATGGCCTCGGTGTAGTTCTCTGGAACCTGGGTAAATTCCAGCATGAGGGTATCCTGTGAGCTCGCGGTGAGGTCGTGTACCACGCCGGGAATATCGCTGGTTCGGTTCCAGGGCACAAGCCTGAAATCCTGGTCGGCTAGGGGCTGCGGAGTAAAGGGCCAGGTGAGAATCATGCCTTTAGCCTAGCTCGAACTCATCGCTGAGGCAGGAGATGACGCACGGGTATCTACCGCAAAGGGATCATCCAGGGAATCTGTACGCACCGTTATTTCAGCAATCTGACAGATACGCTCGGCTTCACCTTCACCCCTGAGGTGTCGAATGAAAGCCGCCGCCATATCTATTCCGGCTGAAATGCCCGAGGAGGTCCAGCGGTTTCCGCTATGAACCCAGCGGGCACGGGAAAGCCAGGTGACGTCGCTACCGAAGGAAGTAGCCCAGTTGAAAGCGCGTTTGTTACTGGTTGCCCGGTGCCCCTCTAGGAGCCCGGCTGCGGCAAGTAGGGCAGACCCTGTGCAGACCGAAGCTACCCACCGCGCGTTTTCGCCGAGCTGACGCAGACGGGTGAGGAAAGCGTCGTCCTCAACAAGACCCCGCGTGCCCCGCCCGCCCGGAACCAAGAGCATGTCGGTTTCCTCTACCTCAGCCAAGGACTTTTCGGCGACCACACGGGCACTTTGGGAACTTCGCACCGGGCCGGGAACAAGAGCGAGATACTCGATTTCCCAGCCCTCCACAAAACTGAGAAGCTCCACGGGGCCAAAGACATCGAGAAGCTCAAAACCTTCAAAGAGGATCACCGATATTTTCACAACTTCATTCCTTGCTGCTCGGTAGGATTGAATCCTATACAGAAATTTTATGCGGTGAGGAGAAGGGTAGCTAAAGCGATGGAAGCGGTCAGTAGCTTTACACTTGAGGATTTCGCCGAGCTGAACTTTGGGCTGGGCGAGGGCAGAGAGGGCTGGGAGATTAGCCCTCACCGCGCCGCGGTGCTCATTCACGATACTATCCGCTATTACACCGAAAAACTGCCTTCACAGGTTCAGGCCCAACTGGCAGAAAACCTTGCTAGCTTGATGGGCTGGGCTGAAGAACACCGGGTTCCTGTGCTTGCTTCGGTGCCTCGGCCGGCTCACTCCGCGAACCAGCGGGGCATCGGCTATAAGCTCTGGGGCATAGGCCCCACCCTTGATCAAACCCGAGACTTTATTGCGGGCTCACTCCAAGAGCCTGGGGTGCCCCTTATCAGAAAACGCTCTCTGAGCGCTTTCTTTGCCACCGATCTTGAGACTGAGCTGCGCAGACTGGGACGGGACCAGCTGGTGATTGGCGGGGTCTTTACCGGTGGCGGTATTCTCGCTACAGGTTTTGACGCGCTCGCTCGGGACCTAGAATTTTTTGTGGTGGCCGATGCCAGTGCAGACCTGAACTCGGAGAAACACAGCCGAACCCTAACCCAAATCGGGGAAACCGTGGGTCAGGTTGTCTCGCTTGCTACCCTGGGAGCCTAGCCAGCGTTGTCTTCATGGCCACGGAAGCTGGCCAGAGAAGCTCGCTGGTGCCCCTGCGCATCAAAATTTTCCGGTGCCAGCCACTTTTCAAAGGACTCCCGCAGGTCTGCCCACTCCGAGTCGATGATGGAGAACCAGGCAGAGTCGCGGGTTCGTCCCTTATAAATGGTGGCGTTGCGGAAAATGCCCTCGAACTTGAAGCCCAGGCGTTTTGCTGCCCTACGCGAGGGCATATTCAGCGAGTCGCACTTCCACTGGTAGCGCCTATAACCCAGGTTATCGAACACGTACTTCATCAGTAGAAACTGCGCCTCTGTGGCGGCCACGGTGCGCTGGAGCAGGGGAGTGTAGGTTACCCAGCCCATCTCTACTACCCCCATCTCAGGATTGATATCGGCCAGCGAAACCGTGCCCACCGCCCGGCCCGATACATCAAGCACGGCAAAATGCAGCGGATCGGCTGAGGCCGAGCAACGAGCCAGGTAGTCGCGAAAAGCCGAGTCTGACTCAAAGGGGCCCACCGGCAGGTAGGTCCACATCTGCCCGCTGGGATCGAGTGCCGCCGCCTCAATGAGCGAATCAAAGTGTTGTGGCTCCAGGGGCTCAAGCGTGCAGTAGGCGCCTGTCAGCTTCACCCTCTCCGGTGCCGGGCGCCGTTGCCAGTTTTCAAGGGCTGCGCCAATGGGCTGGCCAAGCTCGTTATAGCGGGTCATCTCTCTACCTCCACCTGTAGCCTGCTAAGAAATCTGCTCCAGAACCCATGCCTTGAGCTTCTCCAGGTGCGGGTCTGCGTAGCAGCGAATATCGGCGTGTTCGGCGTCCTCCACCAAATCCAGGGAAGTAGGAATACCGCGGGCAGAAAGTTCCTCATACATGCGGGTTGATTGCACCGGGGGCACTACCGAGTCAGCGGTGCCGTGCAGGAAATAGGTGGGGGCGAAAGTTTGCGGGCTGGCAGAAAGCGCTAGGTCATAGGGGTGGGCCAGAGTCCAGTTCATCTCCGCCTGGCTACCCGGCTCGCCGGGTTTCTGCCCGCCGAGAAGCCGCACCTCGGCGTCCTCATCATCGGGGTGAACGCGGGGAAAGCCCTGCAACTCGCGGTCGTCATAGATGGTGCGTAGATCTGACACGCCGTAGATGCTCACGGCGGCGGCCAGGGCAGGGGAGGTCGCCGACTCCTCGCCGTCATAGTAGAGATCGCCCGCCCCACCGGTGGCCGCGGCCAGCTGGGTGAGGTGCCCGCCGGCTGAGCCACCCGCGAGGACGACGCGCGCCGGGTCAATCCCGAAGTTCACCGCGTGCTTCTTGAAGTGGCGGATCGCCGCCTTGACATCGTGAATTTGCGAGGGGAAAGTTGCCTCGTCAGAGAGCCGATAGTTGATAGAGGCACAGGCAAAACCGGCTTCGTGGAAGACCTCGCGCAGGCGGTGCACACCGTTCTCGCTGGCAAAGAGAGATTCCTTATCACCGTAGCGCCAGGCGCCCCCGTGCACATAAAGCAACAGCGGGGCGTTCTCAGACTCCGCCCGATAAAAGTCATAGCTCTGGGAGTCGGAATGGGCTCGGGTGTAAAAGCCGGTTTCTGGTTTCACTGTGGATCCTTGTCTCGGGAAATTGCTACTCTAAGTGTGGCAGGATTCACTAGTAGAACCAAAATATTTTGCAATGTGTAGATGCTTGCGGAGCGTTTTGGGTATAAAAAAGTGCCCCTGAAAGGATTCGAACCTTCGACCCCCAGTACCGGAAACTGGTGCTCTAATCCACTGAGCTACAGAGGCAAGTGTCACAGCCCTGCTGAAACAACACGTTTACTTTACCAGAGTTATGCCGATTTGGGTAAACTAGCCCTTATGACTCCCGAAGAACTCTCAGAAGCAATCTCCGCTGCTCTGGCGGCAACCCTAGAATCCGGCGAATTGACCCTGGTTGAGGGCGCAGAGCTCCCCGACGTTCGGGTTGAGCGACCCAAGAACCGCGACCACGGCGACTGGGCTACCAACGTGGCCCTGCAGATTTCCAAGAAGGTGGGTAAGAACCCCCGTGAGGTAGCGCAGGTTTTGGCTAGCAAGATTGAGAACCTGGCAGGCGTTGCCAAGGTTGATATTGCTGGCCCCGGCTTTTTGAATATTGTGCTGGACGCCGCTGCGGCGGGTGAGCTGGCGCAGACTATTGTTTCTGCGGGCGAGAAGTTCGGCACCAACGAAGACCTCGCGGGAAAGACCATTAACCTCGAGTTCGTTTCGGCAAACCCCACCGGCCCCATTCACTTGGGCGGTACCCGCTGGGCGGCTGTGGGTGACTCGCTGGCCCGTATTCTTGAAGCAACCGGCGCCAAGGTGGTGCGGGAGTACTACTTCAATGATCACGGCACCCAGATTGACCGTTTTGCCCGCTCCCTGCTGGCCCGCGCCAAGAATGAGCCCGCACCCGAAGACGGTTACGGTGGAGAGTACATCACCGATATTGCCAACCGCGTGACCGCCGAGCATCCCGAGATTCTTCAGGCGGAGGATCCCCAGGAGGAATTCCGCGCTGCCGGTGTTGAGTTCATGTTCGCTGATATCAAGGAGTCCCTGCACAATTTCAAGGTTGACTTTGATGTTTTCTTCCACGAGAACTCCCTCTTTGAGAACGGCAAGGTAGACGAACTACTGGAGGAGCTCAAGTCTTCGGAGAACCTCTACTTCAAGGACGGCGCCTGGTGGCTGAAGTCCACTGATTTCGGGGACGATAAAGACCGCGTGGTGATTAAGTCTGACGGCAACGCCGCCTACATCGCCGGTGACATCGCCTATTTCCAGGACAAGATTAACCGCCCTGAAAACCCCGCCGATACCGCTATCTACATGCTGGGTGCAGACCACCACGGCTATGTCGCCCGCCTTAAGGCTGCGGCTGCGGCGCTGGGGGATGACCCCGACCGGGTTGAGGTGATGATCGGCCAGATGGTGAACCTGGTCAAGGACGGCAAGCCGGTGCGCATGTCTAAGCGTGCGGGTACCATCGTGATTCTTGAGGATCTGGTGGACGCCGTGGGCGTAGACGCTGCCCGCTACACCCTGACCCGCTACTCGGTGGATTCAAACATCGATATCGACCTTGACTTGCTCTCCAAGCAGTCCAACGAGAACCCGGTCTTCTACGTGCAGTATGCCCACGCGCGCACCTGCGCTGTTGCCCGCAATGCTCAGGCCGCTGGCGTGGACGATTCCAGCATCGATACCTCGCTGCTGAATACCGAGTCAGACAACGAGCTTCTGGCGGTTCTGGCCCAGTACCCCAACATCGTCAAGGAAGCCGCTAACTTCCGCGAGCCCCACCGGGTTGCCCGCTACCTGGAAGCCCTTGCCTCTGCCTACCACTCCTGGTACGGCAACTCCCGCGTGGCTCCCCAGGCAGATGAAGAGGTCTCTGACCTGCACCGCACCCGCCTGCTCTTGAACAATGCAGCCCGCACCGTTCTGGCCAACGGCCTGGGACTGCTGGGCGTTACCGCACCGGAGAAGATGTAAATGGGTGCAGAAGCAGCCCTGCTCAAGCCTGACTGGCTGACCTACCCCGAGAACCCCGCTGAGCTCAACCGCACCATTTGGCTGGATAATTTCCAGCGGGATGAGAGCGGGGAACTCACCGTCGATGGTTGCCCGGTCACCGAGCTCACCGAAAAGTTCGGCACCCCCGAGTATGTGTTCTCGGAGTCTGCCTTCCGCGCTCGCGCAGGCGAGTTCCGAGATGCTTTTAGCCAGGCTTTCGAGGAGCACGGCGCTGAGGTTTCGGTCTACTACGCGGGCAAGTCCTTTCTGTCTACCGCTGTGGCCCACTGGGCTCACGAGGAGGGACTGAACCTCGATACTGCCTCCGGTGGTGAGCTGGCGGTGGCGATGCGTGCGGGTGTTCCCGGCGAAAAGATTGCCCTGCACGGCAACAACAAGTCTGTGGCGGAGATTCGCCGTGCCCTGGACTACGGGGTGGGCCGCATTGTCGCCGACTCGATTCCCGAGGTGCAGCTGATTGCTCAGATTGCTACCGAGATGGGTAAGATCGCCCCGGTCATGCTGCGGGTGACCCCCGGCGTCCACGCCTCCACCCACGACTTCATTGCCACCGCGCACGAGGACCAGAAGTTCGGCCAGTCAATGGCGGCGGGTACTGCCCGCCTGGCGGGCGTTTCGGCCGAGGAGCTGGAGAGCCTGGAGCTACGGGAGGACGACGCCTACGCAACGGTGGCTGTAGCGCTGGCCCTGCGTGCTGAGAGTATTGACCTGCGGGGTCTGCACTGCCACATTGGCTCGCAGATTTTCGAGGCGGAGGGCTTCTCCAAGGCCGCCGAGAAGGTGCTGGGCTATATGCAGGAGCTCAACCGGCGCTTTGAGGTGGAGCTACCCGAAATTGACCTGGGTGGCGGTTACGGCATTGGCTACATCGAGGGCGAGCAGCCCCGGGCCGCCGCCGATGTTGCCACCGAGCTGGCCGATTCGGTGTCAAAGACCTGTGCCAACCTGGGCATGGAGATTCCTCACCTTTCCTTTGAACCGGGTCGATCGATTTCTGGCCCCTCGGGCATCACCCTCTACACCGTGGGCACCATCAAGAACGTGGCGATTGAGGACGAGCACGGGGAAACCCGGGTGCGCCGCTACGTATCGGTGGACGGCGGTATGAGCGATAACGCTCGCCCGGTGCTGTATGACGCCGACTATACGGCGGTGCTGGCTAACCGGGCTCCGGCGGGGGAGCAGGTGCTCTCTCGAGTAGTGGGTAAGCACTGCGAGTCGGGCGATATTGTGGTGCGCTATACCTACCTGCCGGAAGATTTGAAGGCGGGCGACATCCTGGCTGTTCCTGCAACCGGCGCCTACTGCTATGCGCTGTCTTCCAACTACAACATGCTGACCAGGCCGCCGGTGGTAGCCACTAAGGCGCAGCAGGAGCCCCGCCTGATGATTCGCGGGGAGACCGAGGAAGACCTTCTGGCGAGGGACCAGGGTCTTCTCTAAACGGTGTCACGACCGCCAAGCGGGGTTCGGAAAGGCTCTGCCTGCGCGGGGTGCTGGCGCAACATTGTCACATGCCGGACACTCGGCGCGCACGGTGCATCCGGGGTCACTTTCTGAGACAATACAAGCGGACGCCGCATCGGTGTGCCCCAGACTTTAATCCATTGACTTCAATTCAGGAGTATTTCCATGGCTAATTCTCAGGTCATCAAGGTGGCTCTGCTCGGCGCGGGTAACGTGGGTTCCCAGGTTGCCCGAATTTTGACTGAGGAAGCGCCGATGCTCAGCGAGCGGGTGGGCACCGAGGTTGAGCTGATCGGTATTGCCGTGCGTGATACTTCTGCTAAGCGCCACTACGAGGTGGATTCTTCCCTCTACACCACCGATGCTGATGCCCTGATTGATGCCGCCGATGTGGTGATTGAGCTGACCGGCGGCATTGAGCCGGCCCGCACCCGGATTCTGCGGGCGCTGACCGCCGGTAAGTCGGTGGTCTCGGGCAATAAGGCCCTGTTGGCCAAGCACGGTTCTGAGCTGCAGGCCGCCGCTACCAAGTCGGGTGCCCAGCTCTCCTATGAGGCTGCGGTGGCCGGTGCGATTCCGATTCTGCGCCCCCTGCGGGATTCTCTGGCGGGCGATACGGTCACCCGCGTGCTGGGCATTATGAACGGCACCACCAACTACATTCTTGATCAGATGGACACCACCGGTGCCCAGTTTGAAGATGCCCTGGCCGAGGCGCAGCGCCTGGGCTACGCGGAGGCCGACCCCACCGCCGACGTCGAGGGCTATGACGCCGCTTCTAAGGCGGCTATCGTGGCCAACCTTGCCTTCCACTCGGAGTTCACTATCGATGACGTGCACTGCGAGGGTATTACCTCTATTACCGCCGACGACGTCGCTGCGGCTGCCACCGACGGCTACGTTATTAAGCTGCTGGCGATTTGTGAGCGGGACGGCGAGGGCGTGAACATTCGGGTTAACCCCACCCTGGTGGCGCGGGAGCACCCGCTGGCCTCGGTGCACGATGCCTACAATGCTGTGTTTGTGCAGGCGGAGAACGCCGGTGAGCTGATGTTCTACGGCCCCGGTGCCGGTGGCGCCCCCACCGCTTCGGCGGTGCTCGGCGACTTTGTGGCAATTGCTCGCCGCCTGGTGCTGGGTGGCTCCGGTGTGCCCGAGTACACCTACGCGCAGCTGGCTGCCACCCCCATGAACCGGGTGGTTTCCCGCTATTCGGTGGGTATCGAGGTGGACGATAAGCTGGGTGTTCTGGCCAATATCACCCGTATCTTTGCCGAACACGGTGTCTCCATTCAGACCATCCGCCAGACCAAGTCCAAGAATGCGTCGGGAGAGGGCGTCTCTTCTATCCGAATCGTGACCCACCGAGCCAGCGACGAGAACCTGCGCAAGACCATGGCCGTGATTGACTCCCTGGATACCGTGCGCGAGATTACCTCGGTAATCCGAGTCGAAGGCGAATAAGCGCCGTCCTACCCCCCCCAGCAAGCTCTCCACCCGCGAAAGATTCACCATGCCCCTTCCCATGATTGACGGTTCAGACGAAGCCCACTTCAGCCCCGATATTATCCCGGTAGGAACCCGGGTGACGGTGCAGGTTCCTGCCTCCAGCGCCAACCTGGGCCCGGGTTATGACTCGATGGGAGTTTCGCTGGCCTACTACGACGAGCTGGTGGTTACCCGCATTGAGTCGGGGTTGGAATTTGAGCTGGCGGGTGAGGGTGCCGACGAGGTTCCCCGCGATGAAAACCACCTGGTGGTCAAGGCCATGCATACCGCCTGGAAGGCCGTGGGCCTGTTTGAGCTGCCCGGCCTGCACATCCGGGCAACCAATAAGATTCCGCACTCGCGCGGTATGGGTTCGTCTGCCTCGGCGATTGTGGCTGGCGTGAGCGCCGCTAACGCCCTGCTCCCCGAAGAGGTGCGCCTGGACGACGACGCCGTGCTACAGATCTGCTCGGGCATGGAGGGCCACCCCGATAACGTTGCCCCCTCCCTCTATGGACGGCTGGTGATTTCCTACGGTGATGACTTCGGCTGGCACTCTCTGCCCGTTGACGTTCACCCCGAAATTCTGCCGGTGGTGGCGATTCCCGACTACGAGGTGCCCACCAAGGTGGCGCGCGGGCTGATTCCCGAGACCGTTCCCCACCGCGAGGCCGCCGCTAACTCCGGCCGCGCTGCGCTACTGGCTCAGGCGCTGTCTAACCACCCCGAGTTTATCTTTGCCGGCACCGCCGACTTGCTCCACCAGTCCTACCGCGCCACCGCCATGAAGCCCTCGGCGTCCTTGGTCACGGTGCTGCGTGGGCTTGGTTACGCCGCGGTGATTTCGGGCGCGGGCCCCACCGTGATGGTTTTTGCCCGCGGAGAAGAAGAACGGGCACGGATTATGCAGGTCATCGAGCATTCTGGCGACCACCCCACCGTGGGCCGTTATCAGGGGCGCGCCCTGAATTGGCGTGTACTACCTGTAGATATCGACACCAAAGGTGTTATGATTACACGAGAAGAAATCGAAAACTAAAAAGTTTTCTTTCTTCGCTTCACAATTCTCTCGCCGAGAAAACTCACCGCAGTTTGACCTCACCGCGAGGAATTCACCAGCTTTAACGCATAGCCGTGCATCAAGCTAATTAGGCAAACTCTCAGTAGCTCTATCCGGTTCAACCGTGCACTACCTACCGAGAAACAGCACTGTATTTCACTGAATCTGCTGTGGAATACCGGCACGTCTCGTGTGCCATCACGAAATATTTTTCGACATTTGACCGAGGGGAAGGAACCTTCGTGGCAGAATCCACCGACCGCACTGCGGGAACGGAAGAAACCAAATCGCCGTCTTTGAGCAGCCTCAAGCTCGCTCAGCTCCAGTCTTTGGCATCCCAGTTGGGCATTACCGGCGCTCGCCGCATGCGTAAGTCCGACCTGGTTGAGGCTATTACCAACCACCAGCGCGGCGGCGCTGCTCCCGCCTTAGAAGAGCAGGCTCCCGCCGAAGAGAAGCCCAAGCGCACCCGCAAGAAGGCGGCAGCGCCTGCTGAGGCAACTGAAGAGACCGTTCCGGCTCCCGCTGAAACCTCCGCCGAGGCAGCCGAGGGAGAGACCGAGAAGAAGGCGCCGGCACGCCGTCGTAACCGCCGCGCCATCTCGGCACCCGAGGCCGCAGAGTCCGCCGCACCCGCTGAACAGCAGGACGACGCCGCGGCAGCGGGCGAGCAGACCTCGGCTGAGACTGCGGAGAAGGGCGAGGGCGAAGAAAAGCCCAAGCGTACCCGCACCCGCAACAACCGCCGCAAGACCAAAGACTCCGGGCCCAAGGCCGAGGCAGAAAAGTCAGACGAGCAGGCTAGCTCCGAAGAGGCAGCCGAGAAGTCCGACAAGGCCGAAAACGAGGCTGACAAGGCAGAGAAATCTGAAAAGTCGGAGAAGAACGAGGAGCGCAACACCCGCAAGCGCACCCGTAACAACCGCAACGATCGCGGCGACCGCAACAACGAGAAGTCTGAGAACGAGGGCGAGAAGTCCGAGAAGTCAGACAAGAACGACCGCGGCGAGAGGAACAACCGCAACAACGGCCCCGACGACGACCGCCGTAGCCGTAACCGCAACCGCCGCGAGCGCCAGAACGAGCGCCGTCAGCGTAACCGCCGCAACAACAATGACTACGACGAGCCCGAGATTTCAGAGGACGACGTGCTGGTGCCCGTTGCCGGTATTCTCGACGTGCTCGATAACTACGCTTTCGTGCGCATCTCCGGCTACCTGCCCGGTGCCTCTGACGTTTATGTTTCCCTGAACCAGGTCAAGCGCTACGGCCTGCGCAAGGGCGATGCCGTGGTGGGCGCTATCCGCGCACCCCGCGAGAACGACAACAACAAGAACAACCAGCGCCAGAAGTTCAACGCTCTGGTTCAGCTGACCTCCATCAACGGTCTGGAACCCGAAGAGTCCAAGAACCGCCGCGACTTCTCCAAGCTCACCCCGCTCTACCCCAAGGAGCGCCTGCGCCTGGAAACCGAGCCCAAGAAGATTGGCACCCGCGTGGTGGACCTGGTGGCCCCCATTGGTAAGGGCCAGCGCGGTCTGATTGTCTCGCCTCCTAAGGCGGGTAAGACCCTGATGCTTCAGTCCATCGCCAACGCGATTACCACCAACAATCCCGAAGTTCACCTGATGATGGTTCTGGTGGACGAGCGCCCCGAAGAAGTCACCGACATGCAGCGCACCGTCAAGGGTGAGGTTATCGCTTCGACCTTTGACCGCCCCGCCGATGACCACACCACCGTGGCTGAGCTGGCGATTGAGCGCGCTAAGCGCCTGGTGGAGCAGGGCATGGACGTGGTGGTTCTGCTGGATTCGATGACCCGCCTGGGTCGCGCCTACAACCTGGCAGCTCCTGCCTCCGGTCGTATTCTCTCCGGCGGTGTTGACTCGGCAGCGCTCTACCCGCCCAAGAAGTTCTTTGGTGCAGCCCGCAACATCGAAGAGGGCGGCTCGCTGACCATTCTGGCCACCGCCCTGGTGGAGACCGGCTCCAAGATGGACGAAGTGATCTTCGAGGAGTTCAAGGGCACCGGCAACATGGAGCTGCGCCTGTCCCGCCAGCTGGCGGACAAGCGTATCTTCCCCGCGGTAGACGTGAACTCCTCCGGCACCCGCCGCGAAGAGAACCTGCTCTCTGCCGAAGAGGTCAAGATTATGTGGCGCCTGCGCCGCGTGCTGGCCGGTCTTGACCAGGAACAGGCACTGGGCGTGCTGACCTCCAAGCTACGCGATACCGGTTCCAACGTTGAATTCCTGCTCACCGTTCAGAAGTCCGGCCTGGGCACCAACCCCAACGACTAAAAAGTAAGAAGGCATCATGTACGAAATTCAGTCTCTGCTCGATGAGCACGCTGATCTTCAGAAACAGCTGGCTGACCCCGCGGTTCACGCTGACCAGGGCAAGGCGCGTAAGCTGGGCCGACGCTACGCTGAGCTCAACTCCATTGTTGAGGCCAACAACCGCGTCAATGCCCTTACCGATGACCTTGAAGCTGCCAAGGAAATGGCCGCAGAAGATCCTGACTTTGCCGCCGAGGTGGAGTCGATCGAGGCCCAGCTACCCGAGGCCCAGGAGCGCCTGCGCCGTCTGCTGATTCCCCGTGATCCCGACGACGGCCGCAACGTGATTCTTGAGGTCAAGGGTGGCGAAGGTGGCGACGAAGCGTCGCTCTTTGCCGGTGACCTGCTACGCATGTACACCCGCTACGCCGAGTCTAAGGGTTGGAAGACCGAGATTATCGAGTCCAACATGACCGAGGTGGGCGGCTACAAGGACGTTCAGGTGGCGATTAAGGGTAACTCCAACGATCCCGCCGAGGGCGTCTATGCCCACTTCAAGTACGAGGGCGGCGTGCACCGTGTGCAGCGCGTTCCCGCCACCGAGTCCCAGGGTCGTATTCACACCTCGGCTGCCGGCGTGCTGGTTTTCCCCGAGGTCGATGAGCCCGAGGAAATCGCCATTAACCAGAACGATCTGAAGATCGACGTCTATCGTTCCTCCGGCCCCGGTGGTCAGTCGGTGAACACCACCGACTCGGCCGTGCGTATTACCCACCTGCCCACCGGCATTGTGGTGGCTATGCAGAACGAGAAATCGCAGATTCAGAACCGTGAAGCTGCTATGCGCGTGCTCCGCGCCCGTCTGCTGGCCTGGCAGCAGGAGCAGATTGACGCTGAGAATGCCGAGAAGCGCCACTCTCAGGTGAAGACCATGGACCGGTCGGAACGCATCCGCACCTACAACTTCCCCGAGAACCGCATTGCTGACCACCGCACCGGCTACAAGGCCTACAACCTTGATGCTGTGCTGGACGGCGATTTGGAGCCGGTCATCCAGTCGGCTATCGAGATGGACGAGGCGGCCCGACTCGAACAGCTCGGCCAGGAAGAGAACTAATTCTTTGAGTGAAGAATTATCCGTGTTGCCCGGTGAAGACCTAGAGAAGGTTCTTCGCCGGGCTTCTGGCTACCTTGCCTCTGCCGGGGTGGAGTCTGCTTTAGCCGATGCCCAGCTGCTGGCCGCTTTTGTCTGGGAAAGGACGGCGGGGGAGCAGGTCTCCCGCGGGCGGGTGCAGGCGCTAGCGCTGATGGGCACCCAGGTTTCAGAGGATTTCGCCGCTCTCTATGAAGGGTTGGTGAGGGAGAGGGGTAGGCGAATCCCCCTCCAGCACCTGACCGGCCGGGCCTACTTCCGCTCATTGGAACTCGCGGTGGGCCCCGGAGTGTTTGTCCCCCGCCCCGAAACCGAAGAACTGGTGAGTCGCGTGCTCGAGCGGGTGAGCGCCGTCCGCACAGCAGAGAAAACCCAGCGCAGGCTGAAAATCGCTGACCTCTGCACCGGCTCGGCAGCAATCGCTGCTTCCCTGGCTGAGGAAGCCAGCGAGGTGGAGGTATCGGCCATTGAGCTGAGCGAGCTCGCCTACGCCTGGGCCTCAAAGAACCTTGAGGGCAGAGGAGTGCGCCTGGTCTTGGGTGACGCGAGAACAGCTTTCGAGGGTGAAGAAGGTAGCTTCGATATTGTGGCAGCAAACCCGCCCTATATCCCTCAGCAGGCGATTCCCAAAGACCCCGAGGTGCGCGACCACGACCCTGCCCTTGCCCTCTATGGCGGTAGCGATGACGGTCTGCTGATTCCTTCTCAGATCACCACCCGCGCCTATAGCCTGCTGGCCCCCGGCGGCTTTTTCATCTGTGAACACGCCGAAACCCAGGGCGAGGCTATGCGGCAGGTGCTTCAACTGGCAGGTTTTATCGAGATTGAATCGATCCGTGACCTCACCGGCAGGCCCCGGCACACCGCAGGAATTAAACCTAAAGAAGTGAGACAATAATGTCCGTGAACGCTCAAGTGTATTCAACCGAGACCGATGAAACCCGCGAAGAAGCAATCTCTGCGGCGCAGACCGCCCTGCGCGCGAAGAAGACGATTGTGATTCCCACAGACACCGTCTACGGAATTGCCGCCGATGCTTTCTCGCCCGAGGCAGTTGCTGCCCTGCTCTCTGCTAAGGGGCGCTCGCGCAAGATGCCCCCGCCGGTGCTGATTTTTGACGAGGCGGTGCTGCCCGGTCTGGCAGATGATGTTTCAGACGATGCCACTGCTCTGGCCCGCAAGTTCTGGCCCGGTGCGCTGACCCTGATTCTTTACAGCCAGCCCTCGCTGAATTGGGACCTCGGCGATGCCCAGGGTACCGTTGCTCTGCGCGTGCCCAATGACCCCCTGACCCTGAACCTGTTGCGCCAGGTGGGCCCTCTGGCGGTTTCTTCGGCGAATAAGACCGGCCGTATTGCCGCCACCTCTGCCCAGGAAGCGCTGGAACAGCTGGGTGAGGACGTCGAGCTGATTGTTGACGGCGGAACCCGCCCGATCTCGCGCGGTAAGCACCTGGACTCAGCGGATGTGCTTCCCTCCACCATCGTTGACTGCACCTCAGACCGGCTGGTAGTGGTGCGCGAGGGCGCTATTTCGCTGGAAGAGCTTCGCGAGGTTGTGCCCTCTATCGTGAGCAAGGCGGAGCTAGAAGAGCAGAACAATAAATCGTCGTTGCGTTCTGTCGATTCAGCGGCAACCACCGCGCCCTCGCAGAGGGGCGGAAGTGTTGCCGCTGACCTAGCCCAGACGAGGGTAGAAGACAATACCGCAGAGGAGTCAGAGAATCATGACGCCGCTGGGGCAGCCGGTTCTCGCGGTTTGGGTGAAGGCCCCCGGGCTGCTGCCCCTGCCGCTGGCACCTTTAATGCCGGTCTGGTGGGTTCTAGCTCTTCTCCCGCCGTGGACCAGATGCGTACCAAAGAAGCGCACCGCCAGGAGGCTTCGAAGGCGAACGGAGCCAACAAGACCAAGCCGGTTTCGGTTTCCGAGGCCCACGCCCTGGTTTTCTCTACTGCTGATCAGGACTCGGCCCAGCAGAACCTGGGCGGGTCCGTCACAGAAAGCTAGGCCTTAGTCGTACTTGCGGTCTGATTTCTTACCCAGTGCCAGGTGGGCGGTGCGCAGAACCTCCTGCACGCGGGGTTCAGGAATCAGACCGTGGGAGCGGGCCCAGGAATCGTCAATATCCTGGCCAAACCACATGACTTCCAGACGGCGCACGGCGCCCTGAAGGCGGCCCTGTAGCAGGGAGGAGACAGCGTAGCCGGTCGAGACTGCCGCCGCGCAGAGCGGGGCGGGCAGGTGAAGGGGGCGGCGTCGTCCCGCATCAATCAGAACCGACTCTGCGGTGGTGGACTCCCAGGGCTGAACCACGATTCGCGGCAGGCGGCCCTCAAACTGGCCCACCATCGAGACGAACTCTGCCAGACCGTAGGAGGATGACACCGGAGACTTACGCATCTTTCGACCCGCCACAGAGGCCAGGGGAGAAGAAGCAATCTTTGCAAAAGACTCGGTGGTTTTCCGGCCAGCCCCCTGAACGCTGGTGGCGCGCACAATGCACAGTTCCAGGGCGTGGTGGGGGGAGACGCTCACGGGCGCGCTCGAGGGCGCAGGCGGGAAAGAAGACTCGGTGGAACCGGGTGCCACGCCCGCCGCAGCGGTTTCTTCAACAAAATCTCCCAGACGAATCAGTACCTCCTCGCCCAGGGCCTTTGAGTAGGAGTAGGCGGAGAAGGGATCGGTGGCAGTCGAGTCGGTGAGGGTTCGAACCGGCCCCTGCACCGCTGCCGACGACATGTGAATCATACGCTTCACACCGGTGCGCTGGGCGGCAATAGCAATGACGGCCGGTAGCAGGGCATTGGCACCGAGCAGGGGGCGGAGTTCCTGCTGGTTGGGAGCTGCCAGGCCGGAGGCGTTGACTACGACCTCGGCACCTGCAAAAGAGTCAGCAAGCGAGTCGATGATTCCCTCAAGCTTTCGCGCCTCTTTGATAATCGCTGAAGGGTCGGTCTGCTTGGTGGCCAGACGGGGCGCTTCGATGGGAGAGGCCTCAATACCGTCTGCCCGCAACCTCGCCAAAATGGAGGAGCCCACGAATCCGCTTGCGCCGATAACTTTCCAGTCGGATGATGCCACAGCTGAACCTTTCCTTGGCTGTTCGCTTGTTTGAGCGTTACACAATAACTTTCGCATAGTTCGGCTGAAAATAAGTATTTGACACAGTATTCTTTCAGGTGCCTCGGGTTCTGCCGGGGTGAAGTGAACCTAAAACTTAAAGTAAACTAGCAACTAGTCTGTTTTTTGTGAAAGGGTAGCGGTCGGCTAACTTATGACCACTGATTTTAAGCCACTTAGCTCGGGGCAAGAGGAACCTAGGGTCACCGCGGTGGTGGTGACCTATAACCGTATGGATCTTCTGCCCAAGACTCTGGCGGGCCTTGCTGCGGGCCGGTTGCGGCCTGACCAGGTGGTCATTATCAATAACGCCTCTACCGATGGCACCGCTGATTATTTGGAATCCCTGAACTATGAGATTCCCCTGGACATTGTGCACCTGAGCAAGAACATGGGCGGGGCCGGGGGCTTTACCGTGGGTATCGACCGGGCGCTCTGCCGCCACCGCGCCGATTTGGTCTGGGTGATGGACGACGACACCGAGCCCACCGAATCTACCCTGGCTGAGAGCGTGCGCGCCTGGAAGGACTACTCGGCTTCAACAGGGCAGCGGCCTGCCTTTGTTGCCTCCCGCGTGCTGTGGACCGACGGCAAAGACCACCCCATGAACACCCCGCGCACCATGTTTGGGGCCTCTACTCGGCTGCACCGCCGCGCCGCCGCCGTGGGGGCGCGGCCCATTCGATCGGCGTCCTTCGTCTCGGTGATGATGGACGCCGCCGTGATGCGCCGGGTGGGCCTGCCCATCGCTGACTTCTTTATCTGGAATGACGACTTTGAGTACACCACCCGCCTGGGCCACCACCGGCGGGCGATTTCGGCCAACGAGTCGGTGGCCTACCATCACACCAAGCAGCGGGAAAACACCGATGCTAACCCCGGCCCCCGCTTCTACAATGACGTACGTAATAAGCTCTGGCTCTTCTGCCGGCGCCGCACGCTGACTCCGCTGGAGAAGTTCCTCTACGGCGGATCGACGGCGCGACTGTGGATATCGACCCTGCTTCGTACCGAGTATAAGAAGACCTATGCTGGTTATTTAGCCCGGGGAATCCGTGACGCTCTGGTGCCCTTCCGCCCCAACGATGAGGTGCTGGCGGGTGTCTACGAGCTTGAGTTTCCCCGGATTGCCGAGGGCATTCAGCCCCTGAGCGATTCACGTTTTTCGGTGTTGATGTCTACCTATGCCGGGGATACCCCCGAGTACCTGGAGCAGGCCCTGGCCTCAAATCTGGTGGAACAGAAGCTTACCCCCGATGAGATGGTGCTGGTCAAAGACGGCCCCCTACCTGCTGCCCTGGAAACCGTGATTGGCCGCTGGGCGCAGAAGTCTCAGGCGGGGGAAGTTCCCCCGCTGAAAATCGTGGAACTTGCAGCCAACACCGGCCTGGCCAACGCCCTGAACGAGGGACTTGCCCACTGTAGCTTTGAGCTGGTGACACGGGCAGATGCAGACGATATTTCCCTGCCAGAGCGTTTCGCTACCCAGATTCCGCAGATGGAGGGCAGCCGTACGGCGGTGCTGGGTGCTTCGATGTGGGAGATGTCTGCCGACGGCGCGCGGGTGGACTGCCAGCGTCGGGCAAAGGTGGGCGCAGACGAGATTTTCAGAACCCTGCCCCGGCGTAATCCCATCTTCCACCCCACGGTGGTCTTTAGAAAGTCGGCGGTGCTGGCGGTGGGGGGCTACGAGGAAACCCCCGGTGCCGAGGACTACTGGCTGTGGATTCGCCTGGCCCGGCTCGGTTTTATTCTGGAAAACTGCGAGCAAGCCCTGGTTAAATACCGTACCGGAGCCGGTGTTTACGCCCGCAGGGGAGGGTTCGACTCCTTTAAGAAAGACCTGGTGGTGCAGCAGACCCTCTACACTGCGGGGGCAACGGGTAAACTTCAACTGGCTCAGAACCTAGCCGTTCGCCTGGTCTACAGAATGGCCCCCCAGAACATGAGACAGCTGGCCTTTCGCCAGCTAATTGGTAAAGCGAAGAAGAAAAGGGAAGGTTAAGGCGTGCAGAATTCCCCCGTAACTCAGAGCCTTCCCGTAGTGTATTCGGGAAGTAGCGAGCGAAAGCCCTGGTGGCGTTTTGTGCAGATGCTCCTCGACGCCCTGGCCTGGCTGATTGCCCTTCCCATCGGCTTTTTTCTCCGCTACGGCGATGCCGACCTGATTAACCCCCTGGGCTTTACTATCGTGCTGGCGCTGGCAATTGTGATTCAACTGGTGCTGGGCTTTATCCTGGGCCTCTACCGTAACCGCTACTCCTACGGCTCCTTTGCCGAGGGAAAGATTCTCTTTCCGGTGGTAGTGGTAGACGTGGTGATTATCCAGGCGGCACTGCTACTCTTCGCCTGGCATATCGACGTTCCCCGCTCGGTGGTGATTATCGCCTTCCCCTTCGCTGTGATTGCCATGATGATTATGCGCTACGCCAAGCGCATTGTTGAAGACATTACCAACCGCCCCGACACCCTGCTCAGCGAGCCGGTGATTGTCTACGGCGGCGGTTTCGTGGGCCGCTCCCTGATTTCTTCCCTCATGTCTGACCCCGAAAGCAAGTACCGGCCGGTGGCGATTGTGGACGACGACCCGGCCCTGCGTAATGCTCGGATTCACTCGGTCAACGTTAAGGGAACCGGCTCTGACCTCGCCCAGCTGGTGCAGAAGCTCGGAGTGAAGAAGGTTTTCTTCGCGATGAGCAACCCCAACGATAAGCTCTATGAGCGCGTTGCCCTGAAAATGCGTGAACTTGAGGTTGAGGTTAATAAAATTACCGGCATGATTTCGGACGTGACGGGGGAGCACGATGCCGAGTCAGAAGATGCCAACCGCATGATTCTTGAGGGCGTACGCGGCAAGATTGACTACGACATTAACGACTCCGACATCTCCGCCTACATCACCGGCAAGCGCGTGCTGGTGACCGGTGCCGGCGGTTCTATCGGCTCTGAACTGTGCCGACAGATCGTCAAGTACAGCCCCGCTGAACTGCTCTTGCTAGACCACGATGAGACCCTGCTCATGGAGAGCAAGTACTCTCTAATGGGCTCAACTGCGCTAGATGATGATTGCATTATTCTCGCCGATATTCGCGACCGGGAGGCGCTGGCGGCGGTCTTTGACGAGCGTCGTCCTGAAGTAGTCTTCCATGCGGCGGCGCTTAAGCATGTATCTGCACTTGAGGCTTACCCCAAGGAAGCCTGGAAAACCAACACCCTGGGTAGTCGAAACGTGCTTGAAGCTGCATCTAAGGTAGACGTTGATGTTTTCGTCAATGTCTCCACCGACAAGGCGGCAGACCCCACCACCGCCCTGGGCCAGTCCAAGCGCACCGCAGAGATGCTCTGTAGCTGGTACGGAAAGAAGACGGGTAAGCGCTACGTTTCGGTGCGTTTCGGCAACGTCTTTGGCTCCCGAGGTTCGGTCAAGCCAATCTTCACCCAGCAGATTAAGGACGGCGGCCCCATTACCGTTACCCACCCCGAAGCAACCCGCTTCTTCATGCTGATTCCCGATGCCTGCCTGCTGGTGATGCTGGCCGGGGCCGTGGGAAATTCGGGAGATGTGATGGTGCTGGATATGGGTAAGCCGGTGCGGATTTATGACGTCGCTGAGAACCTGCGGCGTCTCTACGAACGTTATGACGTGGACATCGAGATTACCCAGATGCGCCCCGGCGAGAAGCTAGAAGAGGTGCTCTTCGGTAAAGATGAAGTCATGCAGCAGAGCGAGAAAAACCGCTTTATCTCGCACGCCCAGGCACCTGCCTTGGATCCGCTCTCGCTGGACTATGCAAGCTGGCACGAAAACTACCTGCGCCACCGCGGCTATGAGCGGGCAGAACATAAGGGGCAGAGTTCCTAATGAACAACTTAGTATCCGTTGCTCTGTTACCGGGCCTGGTGGCCTTCTGTCTGGGACTTACCCTGCCCCTGGCGGTGCGCCCCCTGCTCCACCGCTGGAACCTGGTGGATATTCCAACCCACCGTTCCTCCCATACCGAACCGACCTTCCGGGGCATGGGGTTGGCCACCGCCCTGGCTGCCAGCGCAGCTTTTGTGCTGGCCCTTCTAACGGGGTTGATTCCCACCGACCGCTCGGTTGCCCTAGCGGTACTCGGCGGAATGGTGCTTTCCGGAACCCTGGGATGGCTGGAAGATTTCCGCGGGGTCTCTATCAAGATTCGCTTTCTGAGCCAGCTGCTCATCGGCCTGCTAGTGACGGTCACTCTCACCGCCAGCCTTAACACCTCTATCTGGTGGATACCGGTGGGCGTATTCGCCGTAGCCGCCTACATCAACGTGGTTAATTTTATGGACGGCGTCAACGGCATCTCGGGCCTGCACGGCTTTGTGGTGGGCGGCTTCTACGCCTATGCCGGCTGGGTTAACCAGATGCCCTGGCTCATCGCTGGGGGAGTCGCTGTAGCCGGTGCCTACCTGGCTTTTCTGCCCTGGAACGTTCGTACCGGGAAGAATGTATTTTTGGGGGATGCGGGCTCCTACTTTCTGGGCGGTGCTATCGCCGCTATGGCGGTGGGCGCTTTCCTCTCCGGCGTCTATCTCGAATACCTGCTCTCACCGGTGATGGTCTACCTGGCAGATACCGGCTTCACTCTTCTCAGCCGCATTGCCAAGGGGGAGCAGTGGTATAAGCCCCACCGCTCCCACGTTTATCAGCGGCTAACCGACCGCGGCTTCAGCCACCTCGCCAGTGCCCTGACCGTAGCGGCTACCACCGTTCTCATCTCGGTAATTACCATCGTGGCTTTGCCCTATGAGACCCAGAATGCCCTGTGGGCTGGCATAGCTGTTATCGTGATTCTGCTTGTTTACCTCAGCCTGCCGAACATCCTCGCCAAGGCACAGAAGCATGCCTAAAAAGCGGAGTATGTGGGCGGGTACCGGGCCGGTGAAAGCCCTTCCCTGGAAAACTATTCTGGGCGCGGTGAGTAAAGTATACGTAATCGTTACATTAGCCGGTATGATGGTGTCTGCCGTCATTGCAGGGTTTTCTGGATTTCTTGGCTTTACCCTCGGTTCGGTCATCGTTTATCTCTGGTTTACACTGGACATAGTGGTTGCGGTTAAATCTGAGAAGGTCTCAATGGCAGAGAGCGCCCGGCGACTGATGGCAGTCTATGTACTCAAGGTTGTGCTGGGTCTGGTTTTGCTTCTGGTCGTACCGGTGCCGCAGAACCTGCTGAACGGCTGGTTGCTAACCGGCGCGATTCTGGGAGTTTCGCTGTGGCTTGCAACCCTCATGAAAGCCTTAACGGGGCTCAGAATTTTGTACTTTGACGACCATGATCAAGAAATCGCTAGGCGGGGTGAAAGATAGCCGTGGGTGAACCCAAAAAGAAATGGTGGGACGGCGATAAAGAGCTCCGCTCAGCAGGTGATTTAGTCTCTGGTGGGGGAACCGCAGGCGCGGTTATGACTATCCTCTACGTCATAATCGGCATAGCTTTCTGGAGTTTGGTAGGCTATGGGCTGGATCGCCTTTTCGGCACGTCTTGGATTGTGTGGATTGGGGCTTTGATTGGGGCTTTTGGTGGCTTCTATCTGGTCTATTACCACATGAGAAACAGCAAATAAGATAAAACGTAGAATCACGCATACACACTAAAGATGCAACAAAATTGCCCGGCAATTTTGACAGGGAGCAAGAAAGGACTTGCCTTGATCGTAGACGGTCTAGTGAACGCCGCTGGTGGATTCACTCCTCCTACCGTGGAGGACATGCACCTGCCCAATTTCTTTGAAATTGGCTCATTTGGGTTCGGCAAGCAGATGCTATTGGTGCTTCTGTCTGTAGTGATTGTGGCTGGCTTCTTCATGCTGGCAGGTCGCAAGCGGGCAATGGTTCCCGGCAAGGGCCAGTTTGTTGCTGAAATGGGCTACGGCTTTGTGCGTAACTCCCTGGGCAAGCAGCTCATCGGCGCCCACCACTTCAAGCCCTTTGTGCCCCTGCTGTTCACCTCTTTCTTCTTCATTCTGGTGAACAACCTCTACGGTTCAATTCCCTTCTTCCAGCTACCCACGCTCTCTCACGCAGGCTCCGCCTATGTGCTGGCAGCAATTGCCTGGCTAACCTGGGTTGGTGTGGGTATCAAGCGCAAGGGTCTGGGAGGTTTCTTCAAGGATCTCACCATGCCCTCGGGCGTTCCTCCGGTTCTCTACATCATTCTGATTCCGATTGAGTTCCTCTCCAACCTGCTGATTCGCCCGGTGACCCACGCACTGCGTCTCTTCGCCACCATGTTCGGCGGTCATATGGCAATGATGGTTGCTGCCGCTCTGATGAGCCACCTTGCTGTGACCGTCGGTGGTCTTGGCGGCTGGCTCGGTTCCCTGGCCCCTCTGGCTCTGGGTATCTTCCTCTTCTTCCTTGAGCTGATGATTCAGTGCATCCAGGCTTACATCTTCGCCCTGCTGCTGGCCGTTTACCTGCAGGGCTCGGTCTCAGAAGGCCACTAAAGTTTTCGCGATTACCTGCTCAACCAAGTTCAGGTAAGTCGTTGAATATAGCGACCCGCTCTTGCGGCGGGTAGTGACATAACCCCAAAGTAACTCTGCTCGTTTACACACACTTGAGACGCGAGCACTGTTGAAAGGAAAAAACATGGAAATCGCAGGTTCACTGAGCGTTATCGGTTACGGCCTTGCAGCTATCGGTGGCGGCATCGGCGTGGGTCTGATCTTCGCTGCTTACATGACCTCCGTTGCTCGCCAGCCCGAGTCCCAGCGCACCCTGCAGCCTATGCTGTTCATGGGCTTCGCAGTGGTTGAGGCACTGGCAATTCTTGGCCTGGTTCTCGCCTTCATTATGTAAGACTGGCGAAAGCCGTTTTTGACCAATCTATAGAACAGGAATTTCCCCTATGTCACTTTTGATGGCTGCTGAGGAGGGCGCTAACCCCCTCGTCCCGAACATCTGGGAAATAGTCATTACCGCCATTGGGTTCCTGATCCTCCTCTTCATCGTTGCCAAATACGTTATCCCGATGTTCGAAAAGATCTATCAGGATCGTAAGGAAGCGATTGAGGGCGGTCTTGCCAAGGCTGAGAAAGCTCAGGCTGAAGCTGCCGCAGCACGCGAAGAGTACAACCAGCAGCTCGAAAGCGCTCGTCTGGAAGCACAGCGAATTCGCGAAGAAGCACGCAACGAGGGCGAAGCAATTCTTGCAGAGTTCAAGGAGCGCGCAAATGTTGAGGCACAGCGCATTACCGACAACGCTCAGAAGACTATCGAAGCTGAACGTGCAGCTGCCATTGTCTCCCTCCGCTCTGAGGTAGGCTCACTGGCAACTACTCTGGCAGGTAAGATTGTGGGCGAATCCCTCAATGATGATGAGCGATCGGCCCGTGTGGTAGATCGTTTTCTTGCTGACCTTGAAGCCGAGAAGCAGAACGCAGGTGCAACTCGGTAATGGCAGGAGTATCTACTGAATCGCTGAAGAAGGTGGAGACGGCACTTACCGCAAACACTGCAGTAAGCCCTGATCATCTTGCTCAGGAACTTTTCGCTATCGCCGATGTTATTGACAATGACGGTAGCCTGCGTCGCGGTCTGGTTGACCCCGCTCGTTCTGAAGAAGCACGGGCGGGCATCGTCAAGTCAGTATTGGGCGGCAAGGTTTCAGAAGCAGCGGTAAACGTTGTTTCAACCGCAGCAGCAGCTCGCTGGTCCCACGAACGGGATCTGGCTGATGCTCTTGAAACCTCTGCAGTCAGCGCTCTTGCTATCTCCGCTGAACAGCGTGGGGGAGTAGAGGCACTGGAAACCGTAATCAACGAGCTTTTGACTTTTGTCAACTCCGTTAACGGTTCTGCAGAAGCTCAGTCAGCACTGACCGACGATCGCGCAACTGACGAAGCCAAGAAGAAGCTGGCCCTGGTACTGGCGGGTAACCCCGATTCCACCGAAGGCCGCATTCTGGTTGAACGTGCCAGCTCCACCCCCCGCGGTACCACCCCGGCCCGGTTGGCTGAATCGTTCGTTGAAACCATCGTGGAGCGTCAGCACCGTTCGATTGCGCGTGTGGAAACCGCTACACCGCTCACCGAAGCGCAGATTGAGAAGCTTCGCGCAGGTCTTTCAAAGGCTTACGGCAAAGAACTGAAGCTTGATATCACTGTTGAACCGGAACTCATCGGTGGTCTGCGAGTTCAGGTAGGCGACGAAATGATGGACGGCTCAGTCCAGACTCGTCTGAACGAACTCAACCGATCATTCAACTAGTTTCGGTCACCGTTCAACGGTGATTGAGCAGATACACGTGTACGGCCCCGTTCCCGTACACGCCCACTTGAGTGGACGGGAACGTTATCCGTATAAGCAAGTTTCGATCTTTGCAGAGGTCATCTCAGATGACCGGCAAAGATTACAAATAAGGAGAGCAGGGACACAAGATGGCCGATTTGACCATCAATGCCGATGATGTCCGTAATGCGCTGAACGAATTCGCGGCGTCTTACGAACCCGGCAACACAGAACGAGTAGAGGTGGGTCGCGTATCGTCTGCATCTGACGGTATTGCACGCATCGAGGGTCTTCCCTCTGCTATGGCTAACGAGCTGCTTCGCTTTGAAGACGGCACCCTTGGTCTAGCACAGAACCTCGATACCCGCGAAATTGGTGCAATCGTGCTCGGTGACTTCACCGGCATTGAAGAGGGCCAGGAAGTTCACCGTACCGGTGAGGTTCTTTCTGTTCCCGTAGGCGACGGCTACCTGGGTCGCGTCGTTGACCCCCTGGGTAACCCCATTGACGATCTTGGCGAAATCGCGTCAGAGGGTCGCCGTGCTCTGGAACTGCAGGCACCCGGCGTGACCATGCGTAAGTCAGTGCACGAGCCCCTGCAGACCGGTCTCAAGGCAATCGACGCCATGATTCCGATCGGCCGCGGCCAGCGCCAGCTGATTATTGGCGACCGCCAGACCGGTAAGACTGCAATCGCAGTTGACACCATTCTGAACCAGAAGGCTAACTGGGAATCCGGCGATCCCAACAAGCAGGTACGTTGCATCTACGTGGCTGTTGGTCAGAAGGCTTCTACCATTGCCTCTGTTCGCCAGACCCTCGAGAACAATGGTGCTCTTGAGTACACCACCATCGTTGCTTCTCCCGCATCCGATGCTGCTGGCTTCAAGTACCTGGCTCCCTACACCGGTTCTGCCATTGGCCAGCACTGGATGTACGGCGGCAAGCACGTTCTGATTATCTTCGATGATCTCTCAAAGCAGGCAGAAGCCTACCGTTCGGTTTCCCTTCTGCTACGCCGTCCTCCGGGACGCGAGGCCTACCCCGGCGACGTCTTCTACCTGCACTCCCGCCTGCTGGAGCGTTGCGCAAAGCTCTCCGACGAGCTGGGCGCAGGTTCCATGACCGGTTTCCCCATTATCGAAACCAAGGCAAACGACGTCTCTGCCTTCATTCCGACCAACGTTATCTCCATTACCGACGGTCAGATCTTCCTGCAGTCCGACCTCTTCAACGCAAACCAGCGCCCCGCAGTTGACGTGGGTATCTCGGTGTCTCGCGTGGGCGGTGCTGCACAGACCAAGGCAATGAAGAAGGTCTCCGGTACCCTCAAGCTGGATCTGGCTCAGTACCGTGCGATGGAAGCTTTCGCAATGTTCGCCTCCGATCTGGACGACGCCTCCAAGCAGCAGCTGACCCGCGGTGCTCGCCTGACCGAGCTTCTGCGCCAGCCCCAGTACACACCCTACGCAGTTGAGGAACAGGTTGCCTCCATCTGGGCGGGTACCAAGGGCTACCTGGATGACCTCGAGGTCTCCGATGTGCTCCGCTTTGAGAAGGAATACATCGACTACCTGCGCCGCAACAGCAACGTTCTGCAGAACATCGCTGAGACCGGCAAGCTCGAAGACGAATACGTCGCAGAGCTCAAGGCAAGCGTTGAGGCAGTCAAGCGTGATTTCCGTTCAGAGGGCACCAGCCACCTGGTCGATGCAGGTCACGAAGAGCACAAGCCCGTCAACGGTTCTGAAATCTCACAGGAAACTATTGGTTAGCGATTGATTCTTGGAGTCATGCCCCTACCCGCTTGAGTAGGGTAGGGGCAGAACCAAGAACTGAAAGGAAGCTCTATGGGAGCCCAAATTAGGGTTTACCGTCAAAAGATTGCTTCGACATCGTCTATGAAGAAAATCTTCAAGGCGATGGAGATGATCGCGACCTCTCGTATTAACAAGGCACGCAAGAGCGCCGACGCAGCCAGCCCCTACGCTGTTGCTTTGACCAAGGCGGTCTCTGCCATCGCAACCCAGCATTCAATCCAGCACCCGCTGATTGGTCAGAAAGACGCCCAGCACCGCCGTTCGGCAATTCTGGTGATGACTTCTGACCGCGGTCTGGCAGGTTCCTACTCTTCATCGATTCTGAAGAAGACCGAGGGCCTGATTGAGAAGCTCAAGGGCGAAGGTCGCGAAGTTCAGCTCTACCTCGTGGGTCGTAAAGCGAAGTCCTACTTCGATTTCCGTGAACGCCCCTACGAGCGTGCCTGGGAAGGCAACACCGACTCTCCCAACGTAGAGATGGCAGTGGAAATGCGCGATGCTCTGCTCGAAGCATTTACCCGCCCCTACGAAGAGGGTGGCGTTGATGACCTTCACGTTGTCTACACCGAGTTCGTTTCCATGGTTACTCAGGAGACAACCATTCTTCGCATGTTGCCCATCGCCGTGGCTGATGCCCGCAACATCGGTGAGGAAATTGTTCCCGGTGAGCGTCTTG
Source organism: Rothia aerolata (assembly GCF_014635585.1). Taxonomy (GTDB): domain Bacteria; phylum Actinomycetota; class Actinomycetes; order Actinomycetales; family Micrococcaceae; genus Rothia; species Rothia aerolata. The sequence goes on along the minus strand of NZ_BMDC01000001.1, from coordinate 687,538 downwards.
AGGACGAGCAGTTCAAGCAGAACGCAGTGTTCGAGTTTGAGCCTTCTCCTCAGGAAGTTTTGGATGCACTTCTGCCCCGCTACATTGCATCGCGTCTGTACGCCTGCCTGCTGGAAGCAGCTGCTTCCGAGCTCGCTTCGCGTCAGCGGGCAATGAAGTCTGCCGGTGATAACGCAGACGAGCTCATCAAGAAGTACACCCGACTCATGAATAACGCTCGTCAGGCAGCGATTACTCAGGAGCTCTCTGAAATTGTTGGCGGCGCGGACGCCCTCGCCTCCTAAGACGACCAAACTACCCACTTTTACATTAGGTAAGTGAGAACAATGACTTCCACTCTGAATGAATCGGCAACCGCGCCGACTCAGGGCGCTACCGGCCGCATCGCGCGCGTCATCGGCCCTGTGGTCGACGTCGAGTTCCCGGCGGGCCAGGTTCCCGATATTTACAACGCTCTGCGTACCGAGCTCACCGTCAACGGTGAGACCACCTCCATCACCTTCGAGACCGCACAGCACCTGGGCGACTCCATCGTTCGCGCGATTTCGCTCAAGGGCACCGACGGTCTGGTGCGCGGCCAGTCGGTAGTTGATACCGGTGCCCCCATCTCCGTGCCCGTGGGCGACGGCGTCAAGGGCCACATCTTCAACGTGCTGGGCGAGGCCCTGGACGTAGACCAGTCTGAGATCAAGGCTGATGACCTCTGGGCTATTCACCGTAAGGCTCCTAGCTTCGCTGAACTTGAGGGTTCAACCGAGATGCTGGAGACCGGTATTAAGTCCATCGACCTGCTGACCCCCTACATCAAGGGCGGTAAGATTGGCCTCTTCGGTGGCGCGGGTGTGGGTAAGACCGTTCTGATTCAGGAAATGATTACCCGTGTGGCTCGTAACTTCGGTGGTACCTCGGTGTTCACCGGTGTTGGTGAGCGTACCCGTGAGGGTAACGACCTCTGGGTTGAAATGGAAGAGGCAGGTGTTCTAAAAGACACCGCACTCGTGTTCGGCCAGATGGATGAGCCCCCGGGAACTCGTCTGCGCGTTGCGCTGACCGGTCTGACCATGGCGGAGTACTTCCGCGATGTTCAGAACCAGGACGTGCTGCTCTTCATCGACAACATCTTCCGCTTCACCCAGGCAGGTTCTGAGGTTTCCACCCTGCTCGGCCGCATGCCTTCAGCTGTGGGCTACCAGCCCAACCTGGCTGACGAAATGGGTCTGTTGCAGGAGCGCATTACCTCAACCCGCGGTCACTCCATCACCTCCATGCAGGCAATTTACGTGCCTGCGGATGACTACACCGACCCGGCACCTGCAACCACCTTCGCTCACCTGGATGCAACCACCGAGCTCAACCGTGAAATCGCATCTCGTGGTCTGTACCCCGCGATTGACCCGCTGACTTCATCGTCACGTATTCTTGACCCCCAGTACATTGGTCAGGAACACTACGACACCGCGATTCAGGTCAAGGCAATCCTGCAGGAAAACAAGGAACTCCAGGACATCATTGCGATTCTTGGTGTTGACGAGCTTTCCGAAGAGCAGAAGGTTGTTGTTTCTCGTGCCCGCCGTATTGAGCAGTTCCTCTCTCAGAACACCTACACTGCTAAGCAGTTCACCGGTGTGGAGGGTTCAACTGTTCCGCTGAAGGACACCATTGAGTCCTTCCAGATGATCTGCCGTGGCGATGTTGACCACATTCCCGAGCAGGCCTTCTACAACATTGGTGGCATGGACGACGTCTTCCGCCAGTACGAGGAAATCAAGGCACAGACTGGAGCCAAGTAATCATGGCACTACAGGTCGAAGTAGTATCCCGCGAGCACAAGGTGTGGGAGGGCGAAGCAAAGTACGTGCGTGCGCGTACCGCCGATGGCGATATCGGTGTGCTGCCCGGCCACATTCCAACCATGGCCTTGTTGGCTGAGGACGGCGAGTTGCTGATTGAACCCGTTTCGGGCGAAAAGATTGTGACCCGCCTGCAGGAAGGTTTCTTGACCGTATCTAACGATCGGGTGACCATCGCTGCTAAGCACGCTCAGGTCTAAACAAAGAGAGCGCCCCTGCCTCATTAGGCAGGGGCGCTCTGCATTTTAAGCACTGCACGGGTTGCCGTGATTGCCAGTGGCCATTTTTAAACCGGTTTTCGCAGGTTTTCGGTATAAAAATGGCCTCTCGAGGAATCTCAGCTGGGGAAGGGTACAAGTTCTTCTTGCCGGGCTGGCGTAGGTACACCTGTATACCCTGGGTACACATCTAGACGTGTACCCAGGGAATACAGGTGTACCTTTGGTCTTTCAGCCGGGTTTTGCGTGTACTTTTGGCACCTCAGCGGGAATCTTTGTGTACCGGGAACTTGTTTCCGCGAAAAATCCACAAATGGCCCATATCGCTGGTGCTGGATTTTGGGGTGTTGGGGATGCACTTTTCTTCCTATAATCCTCAAGTGAAGAGAATCGCGGAGCCCGGCCTGATAACAGAGCTAGAAAATTCTGCGAGTATCCCAGCAGTGCTGGTGCCAGTGCCGGCGTTCTTCTACCGCCCGCTCCCTGCCGAAGAGGTGGTCTTCTTGCCAGACCACCAGGTGGGCAACACCCGGCGGAATGTTCCGGGAGCATTCGGGGCACTTGTAGGTTTTGACTGCGTTGACCGCCGGCATGTATTGAACGAACCAGTCGCCGTCTGCGGCGTGCTCCACCTTGGGCGCGGGGTCGAGAATGCGCGAGATGTCTCTGCCACCGCCGGGGGTTTTCTGCCACTTGCTGGGGGCGGGGCCGGAGTTTGAGCTTCTTTTGCGCGAGTGAGATCTACGAGCCATGCTTATATTCTGTCACAGCCTCCGCGGGCTAGAAGGTGAGCCTGCTTAGAAACCCAGCGGTCAAGCAAGCGGCGTGAATGTTAGAGTTATCTGCGTGCGTCTTGTTATAGCTGAATGTTCTGTAGATTATGAAGGCCGTCTCAACGCCCATCTGCCGCGCGCAACGCGGCTGGTGATGGTCAAAAATGACGGTTCCGTGCTGATTCACTCTGACGGTGGATCTTATAAACCCCTGAACTGGATGAGCCCTCCGGCCACCATGCATATTGCCGACCGTGAGGAGCTTGAGGACTCTTCAACTTTCGACCTCGCCGACGATCCCGACCTTCAGCAGCTCTGGCGGGTTCAGGCGGCTAAATCAGATGACCTGCTCAAGATTCGGGTTTATTCGGTGGTGGGGGAGCTCTCCCACGATTTGGGCGTTGACCCCGGGCTGATTAAGGACGGCGTGGAGGCGGATTTGCAGCGCCTGCTGGCCGAGCAGATTGAGCGGCTGGGGGCAGGCTACACCCTGGTTCGCCGCGAGTATCCCACCGCTATTGGGCCGGTAGACATTATGGCCAAGGACGCCAACGGGGTCTCCATCGCCGTGGAGCTCAAGCGGGTGGGCGATATTGACGGCGTGGAGCAGCTGACCCGCTACCTGGAACTGCTCAACCGCGACCCTCTTCTTGCCCCGGTCAAGGGAGTCTATGCTGCCCAGAAGATTAAACCCCAGGCTCGAACTCTGGCTGAAGACCGCGGAATCCGCTGTGTTTCTCTGGACTACGATGCCATGCGCGGGGTGGACGACGTCGAGGCCCGCCTCTTCTAGCGCGCCTCAGCCGCTCAGGCGGCGTCCTGCCTGGGCACGAGAACTTCCTTCACGAGAATCAGCAGGGAGGCAGCAATCGGAATGGCGATGAGCGCTCCCAAGACTCCCCAGAGCGCGCCACCGGCGGCAACGGCAATGATTGCTACGCCGCCGGGAACCGCCACCGCTTTAGACATAATGCGCGGTGAGATGAAGTAGGCCTCAATCTGTAGGTAGATGAAGTAGCAGATAGCGAAGATCACCGCGGTCTGCCAGCTGTTCATCAGGCAGATAAGCGAGACCAGGATTCCGGCGCTGACTCCGCCCACCAGCGGAATGAAGGCAAGAATTACCACGAAGAGGGTGAGCAGCTGGGGGAAAGGGGCGTCTACGATGAGCATGACGATCAGGGCAAAGGTGGCGTTGCAGACGGCCACGATAGCCTGCCCCATCACGTAGTAGCCCACCGAGGCGGTAATTTTTTCGGTGAGCGCGGCAACCCTTTCTCTGCGGCTGGCGGGGGTGAGTCGAACGAACCAGGCTTTCATCACCGGCAGGGAGGAGAGGAAGTAGAGGGAAAGAAAGAGCACAATCAGGGTGCCGGTGATAATGGTGGCAACGGTGGAGCCAGCATTGACCAGATTGTTGAGAAAGCCCGAAACCACATTGGTGTTGCCGGTCAGCTCGGTGAAGCCCGCCTGAACCTCGTTGTCTACCCAGGAGCGAACCTCAAACTGGTTATCGATGGTGATAAAGAAGTCTGAGATCAGAAAATCCTCGAACATGCCGGGAAAGCCGTTGACCAGCTGTACGGTCTGGTTGGCAATCTGGGGGATAACGTAGGAGAGAAGCCCCGTAAGAGCCAGGGTGATCAGGGCGAAAAGACTAATGACCCCGGCAATGCGGGGCATTCCCAGTTTTTCTAGACGGCGCACAGCGGGGTCAAGACCCAGCGCAATAAAGAGGGCACCCACCACCCAGCCAGCCAGGGCACCCACGTTGGTCATGGCCCACCAGCCCAGAAGGGCTAGGCCCACCCCGGTGGTAAACATGAAGCCCACCAAAACAGGGTTGACCACGCTGACCGGTTGTTCCTTGCGCTCTTCTTGAGTCGACTCAGCTACTGTACCCGTGGAAGGAGGCTCAAAACGCGGCCGCGGCTGGGCCCAGGGAATCGAGGGAATGGAGGGCCGAAAAGAGCGCTCGGTCTCGGTACTGGCCCTCTTCTGGTGGCGGGGCAGTACCCATCGCTTGAGCTTACTGCCGGAGGTCTTATCAGCCACGATCACGCTTTCCCTTCTTGCCCGCGGTTTCTCTCTAAGTCTAGTGCCCCACGGCTAACCAGCGGGGTTGCTTTTCAGCCTGTGGCGTGAAGCCCGAGCGGTTCATCTATAAATTTGGCAGGATAGAAAAGAGAAAATCGTGTGACCCCAAGGAGTGAACGATGACTGAAAATCCTGCTGAGAACATTCCGGCTTCGGTGCGCAACGCCCCCGATCTTTCGGCCCTGGCATCTCAGGCAAATGCCCAGCAGAGCCCCGAGCAGACGGCGGGGGAGCCCACCTGGCGTTTCGAGGTAGAAAGCACCGAGGACTTTCAGAAGTACGTGCAGATGTCATCGCAGGGCGCGGTGATTTTTGCCCTCTACGCTGGCCATTCCCCGGCATCGCTGGGGACCGTAGACCACCTGGAGAAGTTCATTAACTCGGCCGGCGGTAACATGCTTCTGGCAAGCGTGGATATTACTAAGCTGCCCGAGGTTGCCCAGGCCTTTCAGGTACAGGGAGTTCCGGCGGCGATTGCCGTGCTGGCGGGCCAGCCTGCCCCCATGTTCAACTCGCAGGTGACTCCGCAGCAGATGGGCGATGTGCTCCAGCAGGTGCTACAGATTGCCGCCCAGCAGCAGCTGCCCGGCGGCTTTGCCCCCAACACCGCGGGCGAAGCCGAGGAAAAGCCCCTGCCGCCCCTGCACCAGGAGGCCCTGGATGCTATCGACCGCGGAGACTATGACGCCGCCCGGGCCGCCTACACCAAGGCCCTCAACGAGAACCCCGGCGATCACGACGCCAAGATTGGTCTGGCCCAGGTGGGTCTGCTCGACCGCGTGAAAGACCTCAAGCTGGACGACGCGCGGGCGGCCGCCGCGTCAAACCCCACCGACGTGCAGGCGGCGCTGAACATCGCTGATCTGGACATCACCGGTGGCCACGTTGAAGATGCCTTCAACCGGCTCATTCGGCTCTTCCCCCAGGTGGATTCCGACCAGCAGAACGTCATCCGAGAGCGCCTGCTGGAACTGTTTGAGGTGGTGGGAGCAGCTGACCCCCGCGTGAAGAAGGCGCGGTCGGCACTGATGATGGCACTTTTCTAGGTCAAGAGATTTGCCTTGCCCAGTCGCTCGGTGGTGGCGCCAGCTGACCCTCTCGCGTCTCGCGCGGGGCGCTCGTCGCGATTCACGCCAGCCCCAGCCAGCTGGCGCCACCACCGACCGGCCTGGTCAGAGGGCGACTCATCGTTCTTAAGAATGAGGAATTCACGCTATGTATCACGTAGGGTAGTGATATGACCCATGAATCACCCACTCCTTGGAACAACCCTGCCGATACCAGCACAGCCGCCGTGCCCGCCCAGCAGCCACCCGTCGTCCCGAATACACCCGCGGCAGAGCGGCGTCAGCCCGCCCTGGACATTCAGGGGCTGGTCAAGGTCTTCCGCGATAAGGTGGCGGTAGACGGCATCAACCTGACCGTGCCCCGGGGCTCTTTCTACGGGCTGGTGGGTCGCAACGGCGCGGGTAAAACCACCACCCTGTCTATGTCAACCGGCATGCTGCGGCCAACCCAGGGGCAGGTATTTATCGACGGCACCGATGTGTGGCTCCAGCCTCGTGAGGCGAAGAAAAAGGTGGGGGTGCTGCCCGACGGCGTCTATCTCTTTGACAAGCTCACCGGCGAGCAGCTGATTACCTATGCAGGCCGGTTGCACGGGCTAGATAAGGCAACCGTTGCCGAACGCACCGCTGACCTGCTGACGGCGATGGATTTGCAGGAGGCCGCTGGACGCCGCGTGAGCGACTACTCGGCGGGTATGACCAAGAAGGTTGCCCTGGCCGTGGCGATGATCCATGCGCCCTCTCTGCTGGTGTTGGACGAGCCTTTTGAAGCGGTTGACCCGGTTTCTGCTTCTAATATTCAGGATATTCTCAAGGCCTATGTGGCCGGCGGCGGTACCGTGATTCTTTCCTCCCACGTGATGGATTTGGTGCAGCGGCTCTGCGACCACGTTGCCATTATGAACCAGGGCAGGATTGTGGCAGCCGGTAGCCTGGACGAGGTTCGGGCCGGTTCCAGTCTCGAAGAGCGCTTTGTTGATCTGGTGGGCGGTCGAGTGAAGTCGGAGGGTATCTCATGGCTCTCACACTCCTAAGCCTCAAATGGCGTTACTTTCTTGCTTCTTTTAAGGGCAACGTCTGGGTAATTGTTGGTTTTATTCTTGGTGGCCTTTACGGGCTGGGTATTGTGTCTTCCTGGACCTTTGCCTCCCTCATGCTGGGGTTTGAGGAAACCGAGCCGCAGACGATCACTCTCTGGCTGGTTGGCTTTGGAACCGTACTTTCCCTTGCCTGGTGGCTGGTGCCCCTCTTTACCTCGGGTACAGATGCCACCCTGGATCCCGACCATCTGGCTCCCTACCCCCTCAGACCGCGCGAAATTATGGTCGGTCAGCTTCTGGGCGGGTTCGTTGGGCTGACAGGTTTTCTCACCCTGCTGGCGGTTCTGGGAACCGGGCTGGCAACGTTGAGCAAGCCGCTGGTTTTTATCTTCTACCTTGTGGTGGCAGCTCTGGGACTGGTGCTGATGATTTCTGTCTCCCGCATCTTCTCTCTCATCGCCATTGAGCTGAATTCAATTCCGGTGGTGCGCCAGGTTCTTTTGATTCTCGGCTTTCTTTTGCTGCTGGGAGCAGGGCCTCTGATCGTGGCATCTGCCTTTACCCTCCAGACCTTTTACGACTCCCTGCCGGTGATCGCGGAGGTTGCGGGATGGACGCCGCTGGCCTCGGCTTTTTCTGCGGTAGCTGCGGCCTACGAGGGCGCCTGGGGCATGGTGCTTCTTAAGCTGGCTCTGACCTGTATCTACGCGGTGCTTGCCTGGTTGCTCTGGAAGAAGCTCTTGGTCAGGGCTATGGAACGCATCGGTACCCTGCGCGGAGACCCGGTAGCTAAAACGGTTGAGGCGGGCAAGCTGGGAATTTTCGATCGCTTTCCTGCTACACCTACCGGAGCTATTGCCGCCCGCACGGTCCACTCGCTCATCAAAGACCCCCGCATGAACATGAACCTGGTAATGGTTCCAGGCTTCTACCTGCTTTTTTCCCTCTTTGGCAGAATCAGCTTTAGCGACGGTGGAGACAAAGTTGGCTTCAACACCAACTGGTTCATGCTGGTTTTCATTCCCATCATGGCCGGTTACGTTTATGCCTATCTTGTCTCCTACGATAACTCCGCCTTCAGCATGCATGTTCTGGCAGGAGTCAGCGGCAAGGCTGACCGCTGGGGCAGAGCCTGGGGCTTACTGATCATCATGCTGCCCCTGGTGGCGGCCGGTACGATCTTCATGACTTTTATGGGAGGAAACCTGCATCTGCTGGCACCGCTACTGGGCCTAAGCCTCGGTCTGGTGCTCTCGGGCGTAGGAGTTTCAGCGGTGGCGGATATGAATATCTCTATACCTGCGCCACCGCCCGGTGCCAGCCCCTTCAAAACCCAGAGACAGTCAGACGGTTTCGCTAAGGGCCTGTTGCGTATGCTGGTCATGCTCATCATCCTCATCTGCGGGGTACCGGGGCTGATTCTGCTGGTGCTAGCTACCGGCTCAGACTCCCAGACCTTGGGCTGGGCATCAGCCGCCGTCTCGCTGGTAGTGGGAGTCGTCGTCCTCGTCGTGGGAATACATCTGGGTGCCCGCTCCTTTGAGAAGAATGCACCCGAAACCCTGCAGCGCGTGAGCGCTTTCTACTAGACTGGAGAAAACCAAAGTTCTAAGGAGGCTTGCATGTCATCCATTCCGGGAATTGACGATCCCTTTGCACCCGATACCCAGGGCGGCACCGCCCTGCTCGAGCGGGAAGAAACCCAGCTCTCTGAGCCCGGCGACCACGAACGGTTCAGCCACTACGTGCGCAAAGAAAAGATCATGGAGTCAGCCCTGACCGGCAACCCCGTGCGCGCCCTCTGCGGAAAAATCTGGACCCCCGGCCGCGACCCTGAAAAGTTCCCCGTCTGCCCCCAGTGCCAGGAAATCTACGACGGTTTGGCACCCGGCAAAGACAATGAGGGCGATCAGTAAAAGGATCGTGTGAGAAAGAGAAAGCACACCGATAACCGGTGTGCTTTCTCTTTGGTACTAGAATCGATAAGTCGTGCAAAAGTTCGGCCCGTGCCGCAGCCTGCGGCCGATAGAACAGGGGAGTGGAAGAGTATGAGCGAGCAGCCGTCACTATTCGATGCAGCACCGGCACCCAATCCCAACATTTCACCGGCCTACCCTAACAAGGCAGCCTGGGGCACCAAAACCAAGCTGCGTGCCTGGCAGGCCGAGGCCATGCACAAGTACTTTACCGAGAACCCCCGGGACTTCATGGCGGTGGCAACCCCCGGCGCAGGTAAAACCACCTTCGCGCTGACCGTGGCCAAGGAGCTCTTTGACCGCGGCGTCGTCAACCGCTTAACCGTGGTGGCGCCCACCGACCACCTGAAGAAGCAGTGGGCAGACGCCGCCGCACGGGTGGGCATTTCGATTGACCCCAACTTCAAAAACGCAGACGGCTCCCACGGTCGGGGCTTCCAGGGGGTGGCGCTCACCTACTCGCAGGTGGCGAACAAGCCCATGCTCCACCGAGCCCGCACCGAGAACGCCCGCACCTTGGTGATCATGGACGAGATCCACCACGCCGGCGACGCCCTTTCCTGGGGCGACGGCCTGCGGGAGGCATTTGAGCCGGCCACCCGCCGTCTTGCACTGACCGGAACCCCCTTCCGTTCCGACGACTCGCAGATTCCCTTTGTGACCTATGAAGAGGGAAACGACGGTATCTTCCGTTCAAAGTCAGACTATTCCTACGGCTACGGCCCGGCCCTGAAAGACCACGTGGTGCGCCCGGTAATCTTTATGGCGTATTCGGGGCAGATGCGCTGGCGCACCTCCGCCGGTGAGGAAATGGCGGCCAACCTGGGAGAGGGCTTTACCAAGGACGTCACCGCCCAAGCCTGGCGCACCGCGCTGAACCCGGACGGCGAGTGGATTCCTACCGTGCTACGGGCAGCGGATAAGCGGCTGACCGAGGTGCGGCGCACTGTGCCGGACGCCGGTGCCCTGGTGATTGCCACCGACCACACCGATGCGCGCGCCTATGCCTCCCAGCTGCAACGCATTACCGGAGAAAAACCCACCGTGGTGCTCTCCGACGATAAGACGGCGTCAAAGAAAATTGATGATTTTTCTTCAGGCAACCAGCGCTGGATGGTAGCGGTTCGCATGGTGTCTGAGGGCGTGGACGTGCCCCGCCTGGCGGTGGGAGTTTATGCAACCTCTACCTCGACCCCGCTCTTCTTTGCCCAGGCTATCGGGCGTTTTGTGCGTGCCCGTAAACGCGGTGAAACCGCCTCGGTCTTTCTACCCTCGGTGCCCCAGCTGATGATGTTGGCTAACGAGATGGAAACCGAACGAGACCATGCCCTGGAACGCAAGGCCCCCGCTGAAGAAGCCCCCATTGACCCTATGGTGGAAGGGCTAGACGACCACCTGATTGAAGAGGCCAACCGGGAAGAAGGAGCCTCCAATGCGCTGGCGCGCGGTAAATTTGAGGCGATCGGCTCCCAGGCTGCCTTTCACGGGGTGCTCTACGACGGCTCTGAGTACGATGCCTCCGCGTTTGAAATTGGCTCGGACGAAGACGCTGATTTTCTGGGTATTCCCGGGCTGCTCGACGCTGAGCAGGTGGGTACACTCCTGAAGGCACGCCACGAACAGCACGCCGCTAAAAACCCCGGAAAGCCAGCCCCCAAGGTGGTGGACCACCGCCAGCTCAAAGACCTCCGCAACAAGCTGGCTAAGAATGTTTCAGCTTACGCTATTCGCTCGGGCAAGCCCCACGGCTCGATTCACAACGAGCTCCGCCGGGTCTGTGGTGGGCCGCCGGTGGCCCAGGCCTCTGCCGAGCAGATTCAGGCCCGCCTGGATAAGCTGGCGGACTGGTTTATTGGGCGGAAGTAGGTGTGCTGCGGACCCTCGCGCAAATAGTGCACTTTGGTTGATTGTGTGCAAACTAGTCTGCACACAATCAACCAAAGTGCACTATTGAGAAAATCGGAGCTCGGCTAGATCGTGGCATCTGCCTCTTCTTGGAGCGTAAGACCCCGGCGAAGGGCACCCTCGATGAAGTACACCACTGAAATTGCCACCACTATTCCTAGCTCGAACCAATCTGATGAGTATCTAGACACCGATACGCGATCATGCCCAGCGAAATAATTTTGAACCAGCGTATCCAAAACCATTTGGTCGATTAGATAGATGATAAGTCCAATACTCAGAATCCAACGCACCTGTTTGAAGATCCTAATGGCGTGAAAAGAAAAATTTTCACGTCGATTAAAAGCACTGCTCACTCGTACCATCTGAATACAAAACATTGTGACAATAGCGGTGGGCAAAAAATGTTTGACCCAGGCAAAGGCGAGAATATGGATAGGCAACTCCGCTGTCTCCAAAGTATGTGCTTGACCAGAATTAATGTCATATGCTGATATCCATATTGGTTCAGTTGAGGGATAAGGCCAGTAAAGAATTAGTGTCAATGGTATGAGAAATGATAGTGCAATAAAGCTGACAAAAGCAGTGTTGAATGAATTTTGGGCTTCTAGCTTTTCTGTCTGAGTTTCTTTCGCTTCCAGGCCGAAAAATGCTTTGATTTTTCCCATGATTACTCTTCCTCGTCGAGGGTAAAAAGTTCGCCAGGCGTGCAATCCAGCGCTTCGCAAAGAGCCGTGAGAGTTGCGAAGCGAACAGCTTTAGCACGGTTATTTTTAAGAATGGACAGGTTGGCAACGGTAATTTCTACCTTGTGGGAAAGCTCCACCAAGGTCATGCCCCGTCGCTCAAGTATTTCATCTAGATGACACACAATTCTGTGGTCTTCAACAGGCGGCAAGCCATTGCCTCCTCTCTGCCCCAAACATATTGTTTTTCGATATGACCTCATTAAAGCATATCGTTTTTCAATATGGCAATAGCTTCAGCATATGCAAAAACGCGAGTGGTGGATTTTCGGCTTAAAAACCAAGTTTTAAGCCGAAAATCCACCACTCGCGGGGCGGAGAAACAAAAGCTACCGAACCACAGCCACCCCGGCGTCGTCCAGCTCATCCAGAGCGTTCTCAAAACCCTCGTCGCTGACAGGGGCGGTCAGCTCCGCCAGTACCCGGGTCTCGTAACCGGCGTCCACGGAATCCAGGGCGGTGGCCTTCACGCAGAAGTCGGTGGCAATACCCACCACGTCTACGTCGGTAATCTCGTGCTCCTGCAGCCAGTCATCGAGAGAGACCTTGGGACCCTCGTCTACCACGGCGGTGGCGTGAGCATCGCGCTCGCCGGTCATCACGGTATCTTCGGGAGCCAGCACGCCCTCGAAGCCCGAGTAGGCGGCCTCGAACTCGCCCTTGCGGAAGTAGGCCTCAATGTAGTCGGTATCAAGCTCGGGGTGTAGCTCGGCACCCTCGGTCTCTGCCTTGCAGTGAACAGGCCAAGAAGTTTTAAAGTCCGGGGTCTCGGAGAAATGAGAACCCGGATCCACATGCCAGTCCTGGGTGGCAACAATGGCGTCGTAGTCGGTGTGGTGGTCTTCTACATACTCGCTAATGGCTGCGGCTACCGCTGCACCGTTTTCGGTGGCCAGGGTGCCGCCGGGGCAGAAGTCGTTCTGTACGTCAACGATAATGAGCGCTTTGGGCACGTTTATTCCTTCGCTTGGGGGTTAGACAAATTCAGTGGGAATCACGGGGTCGCCGGCAGAGAGGCGGGACGCCGCCCGGGGGAGTTCAGCGATGGACGCCGCGTGGCGGGCCGCCGCTTTTTCTACGCCTTCTGCACCGGTAAAGCCGGGAATGACCTCGCCGTGATCAACCAGATCAACCATGAGCGGGCGGTCGTTGCAGTCGGCGGGAGCCTCAATGTCTACCCCGATGATTTCGTGGGTTGCAATTCCGGCTGAATTGAGGCGACGCACCGCGGTCTTGCGGCCGCCGTGGGAGGCCTTGCCTGAGGACGCCTTGGCCACCGGTTCCATCTCACCGCGGCTGTTCTCGCGGGCCACCACCTTATAGACCATCGAGGAGGTCGGGGCACCGGAGCCGGTCACCAGCCTGGTGCCTACCCCGTAGGAGTCAACCGGCACCGCGGCCAGCGAGGCAATGGCGTATTCGTCGAGGTCGGAGGTTACGGTGATTTTGGTCTGGGTGTTGCCCAGAGAGTCGAGAAGCTCGCGCACCCACCGTGCCTGGGTTACGAGGTCGCCAGAGTCCAGGCGCACCCCGCCCAGCTCCGGCCCGGCAAGCTCTACGGCCTTGCGCGCCGCAGCTTCGACGTCATAGGTATCAACCAGCAGGGTGGTGTTCTTGCCCAGCGAAGCTAGCTGGGCGCGGAAAGCTGCTTCTTCATCGTCGTGCATGAGGGTGAAGGCGTGGGCCGAGGTTCCAATGGTTTTCAGGCCGTAGCGGCGGCCTGCCTCAAGGTTGGAGGTTCCGCTGAACCCTGCAATGACGGCGGCGCGGGCGGCGGCAACGGCTGCCTCCTCGTGCGCGCGGCGGCTGCCCATTTCTAGGCAGGGGCGGTCACCGGCTGCCCCGGTCATTCGTGAAGCGGCGGAGGCAACAGCCGAATCATAGTTGAAGATGGAAAGCAGGTAGGTTTCAAGCACGCAGGCCTCAGCGAAGGTGCCCTCAACCTGCAAGACCGGCGAGTTGGGAAAGAAGACCTCGCCCTCGGCGTAGCCGGAAATCGAGCCGCTGAAGCGGAAGTTTTCAAGAAATTCCAGGGTGGAGTCGTCGACTACCCGATGGTCTGCCAAAAAATCGAGCTCTGCCTTCTCGAAGCGGAACTGAGCGAGCCCCTCAAGAAAGCGGCCGGTGCCGGCGAGCACGCCGTAGCGTCGCCCTGCAGGAAGACGACGGGTAAAAACCTCAAAGACGCTTCTCCGGTGGGCAGCACCAGACTTGAGCGCTGCCTGAATCATGGTCAGTTCATAGGTATCTGTGAAAAGTGCGGTAGAAAAAGACACGGGTACAACTTTACTCGTCACAGAATACTTACGCGAGAGTGCTGAGGGCTAAATCGCTGGGTAAACGATGGGGGAGTGGGTAAAATAGTAGGCAGTTTGCTGACTAAGTGTCTGCAACAAACCGACTCGGCATCGCCCTGGTTGCGGTGCCCGTTCGGTCATACACATCGCCGCGCAGAGAACGGTTAGACGCCGAGGAGATGAACAGCATGTCAGTTGCCCCCGATGAGGCGCTGGATCTACGAGAAGAAACAGATACGCTTCAGGCACCCGATACACCCTGGCAGGTGATTGTATGGAACGATCCGGTGAACCTCATGAGCTATGTGACCTACGTTTTCCGCACCTACTTTGGTTTTGGCCAGGAGAAGGCACAGAAGCTGATGATGGCGGTGCATACCGAGGGCAAGGCCGTGGTCTTTACCGGCTCCCGCGAAGAAGCCGAGACCCACACCAACGCCATGCACGGCTGGGGCCTGTGGGCAACTTTTGAAAGGGCTGAATAAGATGGCTCAGGGTTTTAAATCTACCCGTAAGGGCATTACTGCCTCTTTTACTCCCGAAGAGGCTGAGCTGATGATTAAGCTCTTCAACGATGTAGCCCTGGCGCTGGAACCGGAGCAGGGCGACGACGAAGACCCCCTGGCTGCCCTGGTGGGTATTAAGGAAAATACCGAGGCCCCTACCGATCCGGCACTGGCGCGTATGCTGCCGGTGGCAAGTGATGACCCCGAGGTAGCTGACGAGTTCCGCCGCTACACCGAAATCAACCTGCGTCAGCAGAAAATTGCCCACCTGAAGATGGCCGCGATGGACCTTCAGACCGGTCACCTGACCCTAGACGCAGAGCATGCCAGTGCCTGGGCCAAGGCGCTCAACGATGTGCGCTTGACCTTAGGGGCACGTTTGAACATCACATCGGAGGCAGATGCCGCCCAGGTGGGAGAAAAAGTAGACTGGAAGCAGATTGACAGCGTTGAAGACTACATGGCTTTTGTCTACAACTTTGTCTCCTGGGTGCAAGACACCCTGATGGAAGCTATGCTCTCAGAGATCGAAACCGATCGCTAGGCGGGGCCGGAAAGACCGATCATGACAGAAGACTCAGCAGCGTCGCCTGAGGGCGATACAGTACAGACTCCCTGGGGTTCTCAGATTCTTGCAAAGCCTACCCCAAGCGCCCCCATCGGGGTGTTTGACTCGGGGGTGGGCGGACTGACCGTAGCCCGCGCCGTCATGGACCAGCTACCCCACGAGAACATCATTTACGTGGGAGACACCGCTAACGGCCCCTACGGCCCCCTGAGCATTGCTACGGTGCGGGCCAACGCCCTTCGTATCATGGATGAGCTGGTGGATTCCGGCGTTAAAATGCTGGTCATCGCCTGTAACACTGCCTCGGCTGCTGTGCTCAGAGACGCTCGCGAACGCTACACCCGCAAGTACGGAATTCCGGTGGTTGAGGTCATTCAGCCCGCTGCCCGCCGGGCCGTGGCGGCCACCCGCAACGGCAAGATTGGTGTGATTGCCACCGAGGCAACCGTTACCTCTCGCGCCTATGACGATACTTTTGCGGTGAGCGGCTACGACATTTACTCGGTGGCCTGCCCCCGTTTTGTAGAGTTTGTGGAGCGGGGAATCACCTCGGGGCCCGAACTCTTAGCTACCGCTGAGGAGTACCTGGCACCGCTGAAAGCTGCCGGGGTTGATACCCTGGTGCTGGGTTGCACCCACTACCCTCTGTTGACCGGTGTGATTTCTTACATTATGGGTGAGGGCGTGACCCTGGTATCCTCAAGCGAAGAATCTGCTAAGGATGTCTACCGGGCGCTGGTCAAGCACGGCATGGAACGGGTGGGGGATCTTCCCACCCAGCACGAGTTTCTGGCAACGGGGCAGACCGATACCTTTGAAAAGCTGGCTCGCCGCTTCTTGGGGCCCGAGGTGGCGCACGTTCGTCATACGGATTCGGTGGCGCAGCAGTTCCCCACGGGGTCCCTGGCTTTGATTACGCCGGAGACCCTCTCTGCTGCGAGAACCTCCATCGACCCCTCTTTATAAATTTCATCAGAGTACTAAGGATTTTCACGCATGCGTTTGACCGTTATTGGGTGTTCTGGGTCTTTTCCCAGTTCTACCTCTCCGGCTTCGTGCTACCTGCTCTCGGCCACCGATCCGGCTGGGCGGGTCTGGCGTATTTTGGTTGATATGGGCAATGGCGCCCTGGGCAACCTACAGCAGCACGTGAAGCTGTCGGATATTGACGCAATTTTGATTAGCCACCTGCACCCAGACCACTGCATTGATCTCTCCGGTGTTCATGTTGCAGTGAAGTGGGATCCGCGGGGCTGGCCCAAGGGCCCGATTCCGCTCTACGGACCGCAGGATATTCACGAGTACATTTTGCACACCCAGGGTCTGACGATGGAAACTGGTATGCACACCGAGTTCGACTTTCACGAGTGGTCTCACCACGAGAAGGTGCAGATTGGCCCCTTTACCGTGGAGCCCTTTGAGGTGGTGCACCCCGTTAAAGACCCCTACGCCCTGCGGATTGAGTGCAACTCTATTACCGGGCGCACCGTGCTGACCTATTCGGGTGATACCGACTCCTGCCAGGGACTGGTGGACGCCGCTCGCGGGGCCGATCTTTTTCTGTGCGAGGCCGCCTACAGGGAGGGCCGCGATGACCACCTGCGAGGTATCCACCTGACCGGTAAGCGCGCTGCCGAGGCAGCCAAAGAGGCGGGGGCTAGGAATCTCATGCTGACCCACTTGCCGGTCTGGAATGACCCCGATGAGATTCGCGCCGAGGCCGAGGCTGTGTTTGACGGCGGCATCGGGCTGGCAGAGACGGGGGCAACCTACCTGGTACACCCCCGCCCGGTAGCCCTTGAAGATACCACCTACCCGGCCACGACCACGCTGAAAGTTATTGATAAGCACCTGTAAACCGGGTGTATGAGGCTAGCAAGATAAAAACGAGGAGATCCCTAACTATGAGCACCGATTCCACCCGAATTGTGCGAGCCGACGGCCGCGAGGTCAACGAGCTGCGCCCCATCACCATTACCCGCGGCTGGTCTAAAAATGCTGAGGGCTCAGCTTTGATTGAGTTCGGTAATACCCGGGTGCTGTGCACCGCCTCCTTCACCGAGGGCGTGCCCCGCTGGCTCAAAGGCGAGGGTAAGGGCTGGGTAACTGCCGAGTACGCTATGCTGCCTCGCGCCACCAACACCCGCTCCTCCCGCGAGTCGGTCAAGGGCAAAATCGGTGGCCGCACCCACGAGATTTCCCGCCTGATCGGCCGCTCGCTCCGCGCCGTCATCGATACCAAGGAACTGGGCGAGAACACCATTGTGCTCGACTGCGACGTGCTACAGGCAGACGGCGGAACCCGCACCGCCGCCATTACCGGTGCCTTTGTGGCGCTGGCAGAGGCCATCAACTGGGCCAAGTCCGAGAAGATTTTGCCCGCCCGTTCCAAGCCGCTGACCGGCTCTGTCTCGGCGGTGTCGGTGGGAATTATCGACGGCGTGCCCATGCTGGATCTGCCCTATGTTGAGGACGTACGCGCTGAGACCGACATGAACGTTGTGGTCACCGGCGACGGCAAGTTTGTTGAGGTTCAGGGCACCGCCGAGGGCGCTCCTTTTGACCGCGACGAGCTCAACAGCCTGCTCGACCTCGCTCTGGTGGGCACCGAACAGCTGGCGCAGATTCAGCGCGAGACCCTGGGGGAGTAGACATGGCTAAGGTGGTTCTTGCCTCCCACAACCAGGGAAAGCTCCGCGAGCTCCGCGAGATTTTGCGCGACCAGATTCCCGGTCTCGACGTCGATCACGATGTGGTGGACGCCGCGGCGGTGGGTGCTCCCGATGTGGTGGAGGACGGCGTGACCTTCGCCGAAAACTCGCTGAAGAAGGCCCACACGGTAGCGGCTGCTAGCGGGCTGATTGCTGTGGCTGACGACTCAGGCCTAGCGGTGGATGTGCTGGGAGGCGCCCCCGGCATCTTCTCGGCCCGGTGGGCAGGCAAGCACGGGGACGACGCCGCCAACCTCAACCTGCTTCTGGCCCAGCTCGCCGATATTGCAGACCAGCACCGGGGCGCAAAATTCTGCTGTGCGGCCTCAATGGCCACCCCCGATGGCGCCGAGGCCGTTGAGTTTGGCGAGCTCCCCGGAACCCTGGTGCGGGAGCCCCGCGGCGAGAAAGGTTTTGGTTATGACCCGATTCTCGCTCCCACAGAACTCACCGGCGAGTATGCTGGTAAGACATGCGCTGAGATTCCAGCCGAAGTAAAGAACTCCATGAGCCACAGGGCTCGGGCGTTCATCGCTCTCATCCCTCACTTGCGAGCGGCTTTGGCCTAACCTAAGTAGGTAGGACGACGATGTCACCGAATAGAGCTCATCTGGAACAGGCTAAATACCTGCCCGTGGTGAGAACCGTGATGACCCAGGCGGGCCTCAACGTGGCCGAAGACCGCTGGGATATTCGAACCAGCGGCTCGGCCCACATCGTGATAAACATGGGCAACCAGCTCAGTATTCGTGTGGCAAAAACACCCGAGGTGGGGGCAAGCGTGGCCCGGCGTACGGAGATTCTGCGGATTCTTCCCACCATGCCCTTTGAGATACCGCGCCCCATCACCCGAACCATCACCCGCAACGGCTACACGGCAGTGGGGGTCACCTGGATCAAGGGTGAACCCCGCAAGCCGGGGCCGGTGAATCCCAAGCAGATGGTTTCCCTGCTGAAAGCGATCCACGCGGTAGACCCGGAGCCCCTGTTGCCCTACCTAGACCACCCCCACCAGCACTGGGGTGGCACCAACTGGGCGCAGACCCTCAGGGAAAAGGTCAAGCCCCTGCTGCTGCGCTCCAACCGCAAAGTTGCCGATGCAATAGTCGATGCGGTACTGGAACTGGAGCCCCAGCCCACCACCTTTATTCACAATGATCTGGCGGGGCACAACATCCTCTGGAACGGCGAGCGCCTGACCGGCGTGATTGACTGGGACCACGCCACGATCTCAGACCCCGCTTTTGACTATGCCGCCCTGGGCAACTGGTACGGTTGGGACTCTCTGAAGAAAGCCCTCAGTGCTGAGCAGATCCACCGCGCGCAAATCTTCTCCAACCTGCTGGCGCTACAGGCGGTGGCCTACGGTATCAAGAACGGCAAGGGCGGGGCGATTGTGCGCCTGGCGGTGGAGCGGGCAGACAACTGGCTGATGGATCACAGGTCGGATTTCTTCAGCATCTAGATTCCCAGCTGCCTCAGCCAGTTCTCTTCCACATGTGCGATGACCGGCAGCAGGTCAATCTTTTCTACCAGCTCAGCCGGTAGCACCTTGCTCCCGCCGACGGCACCCACGAGCGCCCCGGTGATGGCGGCAATGCTGTCTGAGTCCCCGTCAACCGCGCTCGCCGCCGCCAGGGCGGGGAGTGCCGACTCCGCGCCGTCCTGCTCCCAGGCAAGCGCCACCGCAACCGCCTGCCCCAGCACCGCAGGCGCCAGCCAGCCGTTCTCGCCGAAGTGTTCCTTCAGGCTCGCCTGGTCGAGGGGAAAGCCCTTCAGCTTCGAGGACGCCGCCCGCGCCGCTTTCAACGCGGCCAGGGTGCGCCCGGTGGGCTCGGGCAGCGAGGGCACCGGGAGGGTGTCCAGCCAGGCAATCACGGAGTCCACCGCAGAAGCCAGGGGAGCCTGACCACCGCGGGCGCTCAGGCAGGCCCGCATCAGCAGGGCTGCCGCGCAGGCAGAAATGATTGCTTCGGGGTGGCCGTGGGTCAGCGCAGCAGAGCGACTCGCCAGACCCACCACAGTGGCAACATCCTCAACGGGCAGAAAACCCACAACCAGCGAGCGCACCAGGGCGCCGGTGCCCAGGGCCTCGGGGTTGATGTTCTTCTCCATCATCTGCATCTCACCGCTGGCTAAGGCCCGCAGGGTTGCTTTGCCGGGGCCGCAGCGGTGCTTCAGTTCCGTGAATGAGTCAATCTCGCGGTCCAGCGAGTAGGGGGCGTTCTCCGGCTGGGGATTGCCCGTGGTGCGGTACCAGCGCAGCAGGGCTAGCCACATGCAGGCCAGCTCATCAGCGGCGCTTCCGGCATTGTTCCACTCGAGCACCTCGTTGAGAGCGTCGAGCAGGTAGAGGGAAAGCTGGGTATCGTCTGAGGCAATCACCCCCGAGGCCAGAACTTTCCGAGCAAAATCTTCCTGGTCAAAGGGGTAAGCCTCGGTGATTTCTCGCTGGGAAAGCAGTTCGAGAGGGTAGCCCAGGGCATCTCCCAGGGCTAGGCCGCGCAGGGCAGCGCGGATTGAATCGGGGTAGCGGGGGCTTGCCGCATCGGGAGGCAGAATAGCGGATGAACTCATGGTCTCCATTCTAAATTGGTAGATTAGACTCATGCGTATCTTGCACACCTCCGACTGGCATTTGGGTAGGTCTTTTCACGGGCTTTCGCTGCACGATATCACCGAGGATTTGCTGGCAGAACTGATCGAGACGGTCAAAGAAGAAGAGATTGATGTTCTGCTGGTCAGCGGCGATGTCTATGACCAGGCGCAGCCGCGTACCGAGACGGTCTCCCTACTCTCGAAGACCCTCGAAGAGCTGGGAGAGCTGGGCGTAAGAGTGGTGCTCTCCAGCGGTAACCATGATTCGGCGATTCGCTTAGGTTTTGCCGCCCAGCTGCTGGCACGCTCGGGGGTGTACCTGGCAACCAGTCCGCAGAATTTCACCGAGCCGGTTCTGCTGGAGAAGGACGGCGTGCGGGTTTCAGTCTACGCCCTGCCCTACCTGGAACCCCGCGCCCGCGCGGCGGAGTTTGGGGTGGCTGCCAGCCACGCGGCGGTGCTGGGCTACGCCACCGAGCAGGTGCGGGCTGACCTGCACAAGCGGACTGTGGATGCTTCAATCGTCATGGCCCACTGCTTCGTTTCCGGTGCTGCGAACTCTGACTCCGAACGCGATATTAACGTCGGCGGCATTGAGACAGTGGGGGCAGAGGTTTTTGAGGGCTTTGACTATGCCGCCCTGGGCCACCTGCACGGGCGGCAGAAAGTCACCGAGACCGTTCGCTACTCGGGCTCCCTGCTGGCCTATTCTTTCTCCGAGGAAAACCACCGCAAGGGCGGTTGGATTCTTGAGGTCGATTCTTCGGGCGTGCGGTCAGTGACCGAACATAGCTGGAAGACCGGGCTCCACCTGAAAACCCTGCGGGGTAAGCTCAGTGACCTGGTGACCGAGCCCGCCTATGAGCGCTTTCGAGATTCTATCTGCCGTATCTATCTCACCGACCCCGTGCGCCCCCTGGGCGCCCTCGAAAAGTTACGCGAACGCTTTTCAACGGTGGCTGAGCTGTACTTTGAGCCCGAGCGAAGCGAGCGGGCTGAGAACAAAAACTATAGCGAGAGACTTAAAGAGGCAAAAAGCCCCCTTGAGGTCAGCCGGGACTTCTATGAGCACGTGCGCGGTGCGGCTCTGACCGAAAAGGAATCTGACTTTATCGAGGGTGTTGTTGACCGGGCACGGGCAGACGAGGTGAGCGCATGAGAATCCACCGGCTGAAACTTCAGGCATACGGGCCCTTTCCCGGCACCGTTGACCTAGATTTTGAGGAGCTCAACCGGACGGGAATCTTTCTGCTCAACGGCCCCACCGGCTCGGGTAAATCCTCTATTCTTGACGCTATCTGCTTTGCCCTCTACGGCGTGACCTCTCTGGGGCGGCCCGACCTCAAAAGCCACTTTGCTCCGGCAGAGAGAGCACCCAGGGTGGAGCTGGACTGCACGGTGGGCCAGACCCGCCTGCACATCGAGCGCAGCCCCAAGTGGGAGCGGCCCAAAAAGCGCGGTAGCGGAACCATTACCGAGCAGGCGAGCGTGCTGGTGCAGCGCCAGTCCCGAGATAACCCCGGGGTCTGGGAAGATAAGGCAACCCGCAATGACGAGGCCGGTACCTACATCACCTCGCTTCTGGGGCTGACCCGCGAGCAGTTCACCCAGGTGATGCTGCTGCCCCAGGGCCAGTTCGCCCGTTTTCTCAACGCCCGCTCCACCGAGCGCGAGGATCTGCTCAAGAAGCTTTTTCCCACCCAGACCTTCGAGCGGATTCAGGAGATTTTGCAGGAGAAGGCCCGCGAGGCGGCCGCGCGCGCAGAGCAGGCCGAGGCGCGCCTGCTCCGCCTTGAGGACGCCGCCCGGGCGGCCGCCGCCCGCGTGGAGGCAGACCTGCCGGTTGAGCAGGGCGAAGAGGCCGCTGACGGCGAGCCCGCCTTTGACGTTTGGATTACCTCTGCCCGGCAGCAGGTGGGGGAGGCTCAGCAGCTACAGCAGAAGAAGCGCTCGCAGACCCTAGCCGCCCTCGAGAAGGCCCGCGCCGCCTATCAGCAACTACAGAATCTGGTGAAGTCCTGGCAGACCTATGAGTCTCTCACCCGCCAGTTGGCCGAACTCGAAGAGAAAAAACCCGAGAACACTGCCAGGGCAAAAATTCTGGCGGAGGCTCGAGCAGCTGCGCCGGTGATTCCCGCCCAGCGCGGTCTCAAGCGGGCTCTGGCAGACCTAGAGACCGTTCAAGATGCCCTGGCTAAGCAGCGGAAGCGGTTAACCGAGCAGGTTGTACATCACCCCCTGGCAGAAAGTGAGAGCCTAGAAAGCCAGGTGCTTGAGACCCTCAGCCGCCTGACCGCCAGCGGAGACGCTACCGATTCAGACAGCCGGGAGGCAGCGCTAGACCAGCTGAGTTCCGCCCAGCAGAAGCTGCGGGAGCTGATCAGCCAGACCGGTCAACTAGAGACCGAGAAAAAGGCCTTGCAAGAGCTGGATCGAGAGCTGGACAAGCTGGGGTCCGCCCAAAAAGCCTCGGCTAGCGCCCTGGCAGATCTGAGCGAGCAGGCAGAGCAACTGAAAGACCAGCGGAGCCAGCTTCAGCAGGAGCTTTCACCCCTGGAACTTCACCAGCAGGAGCTCACCGCCGCCCAGCAGAAGCTTGACCACAGTCGCCAACTGCACCGGGTAGAAGAAGAACTTGCCCGGGCCTCCCGCCGGGCTAGCGAAACGGAGAAGACAAGGCTAGAAGCTACCCATCATAGCGAGGCCCTTCAGCGTACCCGCTATGCTCAGGCAGCCCTCTTTCTGGCCTCAGAACTTGAGCCCGCTGCCCCCTGCCCGGTCTGCGGTTCGATCGAGCATCCCGCCCCCGCGCAGGGGGAAACCGGCCAGGAACTGGTGGAGGCCCAGCAGGTGGATGACGCCCTGGCGGCCCGCGACCGTGCCGAAACTGCCGCCCGCCAGGCACAGGAAAAGGTGACCTCCTTAGCTGCCCAGGCAGAGGCCCTAAGAGCCCAGGGAGCCCAGGACGTAGAAGTAGCCCAGGCTCAGCTGGAGACAGCCCGCACAAACCTGGCAGCTGCGGAGCAGAGCCACCGCAGACTCGCCGAGCTTCAAGCCCGGTCTGAAAAAATCGCCGAACAGATCAGCCAGCAGACCCAGCAGGACCAGCGGTTAGAGGTTCAGCAGGCCACCCTGGGCGACCGGCGCCGCGAGGCCGGCCTGCGCGTGGAGAAGCTGGAGGACGCCGTCCTACCGCACCTACGGCCGGAAGCAGACTTCTCCCGGCGGGAAAAGCTTCTGCGCGCTGCCGCTGAAACCCTGCAGGCCGTGCAGCAGAGCGAGCGCGACCTCACCCACGCCGTCCGGGCACAGGAGCGCTCCCAGCAGGAGTTAGACCGGGCGCTTGAAGAATCGGGCATTGAATCCCTAGAGCAAGCGCAGGAAAACTTTCGCTCCCGCGAAGACATCGCCTGGCTAGAAGAGACTATCCATGCCTTTGAAACGGCCCTGACCAAAACCCAGACCCAGCTGGAAGAAGACGCTCTGCTAGACATCAGAGACCGGCAGGAAGCGGGGGAGAAGCCTCCCACAGACGAGGCCCTGGCCACCGCCCGGCAGGCCCTGAACGCTCAGGAAGAAGCCCGCGATGCCCTCACCGCCTCGCTCACCCGCCTGGCCGGGGCAGCAGAAGAACTCTCCGAGATCTCTGCTACCTACACCCGCCACTCAGCCAGGTTCGCCGGTGAAGTAGAAGAGTATCGAATGCGCAAGGCGCTGGCAGACCAGGCCGCCGGAAACTCCGGAGACAACACCCTGGCCATGTCACTGACCACCTACGTACTCGCCGCCCAGCTCGAAGAAGTCACCCGGGCAGCCACCGGCCACCTGGAAACCATGACCCACGGCCGCTATCAGCTGCGCTACACCGACGAAAAACAGAACCGCGGCAAGTCGGGGCTGGGTATCGCCGTCCACGACACCTGGCACGCTACCAACCGGCTCCCGGCCACCCTCTCGGGCGGAGAAACCTTCATGGCATCGCTGGCCCTGGCCCTCGGCCTAGCCGACGTGGTGCAGGCCCGCAACGGCGGAATAGAAATTGATACCCTATTCGTTGACGAAGGTTTCGGCTCCCTCGACGACTCCACCCTCGAAGAAGTCATGTCAACCCTCGACGCGCTGAGAGAACGCGGCAGAGTCATCGGTCTGATCTCCCACGTCAGCGAACTCAAAAACCGCATACCCCACCACGTTCAAATCCGCACCTCGCCCGAAGGATCCTTCCTTGACCCAGCACCGCACCGAGCAGACTAAACCAGCTCGAAAGAACGAACGCCGGAGCAACCCCTGGCTCACCCGGCGTCGCTACGCGCTACGCTACGGGCGCTCGCGGCTCAACTACCTGATTTCGATGGTGGGTATCGAGTTCTTTCTTTACTCCTTCCTCATGCGCTTACCCAACTGGATGATTTCGCTGGCCACCCTGGTAATCATGACCACCCGAACCGGTGAAGTCTCCCTGGGAACCTATGGGGCGGGAATTATCGCCCTGGCCTCGGCCATGAGCCACCGCACCTACCGGCGGCTCTCGCTCATCTTTTCCAAGAGAGTGGTTATCTTCATCTCCGCCACCCTCAATATTCCGGCGGTCGCTTTTCTGCTGGTGCAAATGCTCAGTTTCGGCCCCAACCGGGTGGGCGGAGACATCATGACCTTCCTGATAGCGGCAGCCCTGGCGGGCGTGACCACCTCGCCCCTGGGCGCCGTCATGAGGTCCTCCTGGGGCCAGCGCTACCTGGAGAACCACGACCGTCGTATGCTCAACGCCGCCACCGCCTTTGAATCCTTGCTCGACCTCGTGGCTCTGCCCCTGGCGGCCTTTCTGGTGGGAATCATCGCAATCTTCGGTGACCTCAACGCCCCCCTCTACGCGGTGATTATCATAGACCTGCTGGGCATTCTCTACGTGCTTTTCCGCCACAACACTATTCAGCCGGTGGGCACCCTTATTCGAGATCTCTATATCGCCCAGTCCCACAACCACGGAACCCACCGACTTGCCTGGATTCCTATGCTGGGTATCGCCTGCCTGGGTGTCTGCCTGGGCTCCACCCAGACCATGCTGGCGCTGCGGTCTATTTCCCAAGACAGCGTGCTCAACGTGGGCTTCTACCTGGCGGCGATGGGTAGCGCCGGTACCGTCACCTGTATCATGATGAACCTGTCGCGGGCCCGGGTGAGCACCTGGCAGGGGTGGCTGGTGCTGGGTGTTCTGCTCACGCTCTCCTCCCTGCTTCTCTCGGTGCCCGGCGATAGCTTCTGGCTGCTGGTGACCCTGGCCATCTACGGTGCGGTGATCGGTGGCGGGCTCATGGCCATTGAGTCCATCATTACCATGCTTACCGCCCACACCAATATCGACCTGGCCCAGTCCACCGCCCAGGCAACCTACATCGCCGGCCTTGCCCTGGGCTATGTGTGGGGCGGGGTCTTCGGTAGCCGCTTCGGCTTTCAGTCAGCCCTGCTGGTTCCGGTGATTGCCTCGGCGGCCTACTTCATCTTCGCCCACCTCTTTGGCTACCGCTGGAGGATCCTTTACGAGGAACGCCTCAAGCCCCTGCCTGAGGAATTGACCCTTAAAGGCTAGCGCCCGGGGCAGACGCCAAAGCTGAACGCCTACCCCGGGCACTAACACCTAGATGTGACTAGTAGCCCCGCTTAATCCAGTTTTCTAGTTCCGGTGCTTCCAAGCCAATACCGGTGGTCTCACCGTGGCCGGTGAGCACCGCCGTTGACTCGGGTAAGGTCAGCAGCTTTTCCCGAATGGACTCAATGATGGTGGGGAAGTCGCTAAAAGACCGGCCGGTTGCTCCCGGGCCACCGTTGAAGAGGGTATCGCCCGAGAACACTACGCCGTCTGAATTATCCCAGGAAAGCTCCGGGGCGTAGAAGCAGACAGAACCGGGGGAGTGGCCGGGGGTCTCAAGCACCCGCAGCTCGGTGTCGCCAATCCTGATGCTTTCACCCTCGGCGAGTTCCTCATCAAAGCTGTAGCTGGGGTAGACCATCTCCCACAGCTGCCTATCTGCCGGGTTGAGGTAGAGGGGCGCGCCGAACCGCTCGGCGGCCTCCTTGGCAGAGCCAATGTGGTCATCGTGGGCGTGGGTGAGCAGAATCTTCTCCACGGTGCGACCGGCAACCTTGGCGGAAATCTTGTCAACGTCGTGGGCCGGGTCAATAATCACCACCGAGGTATCATTGCCGATAATCCACACGTTGTTATCGACCTCCCAGGTACCGCCGTCCAGGGAAAAAGTTCCCGAGGTAACTACCCGATCGATTCGTTCAGTCATCGTGCCTCCTTAGAGCTCTACGACAGAGCGCAGAACCTTGCCGGTCTTCATGGTTTCAAAGGCCTCATTGACGTCTTCGAGCTTAATGCGCTCGGTCACAAAGGCGTCCAGGGGTAGGCGGCCCAGCTTGTACTGGTCTACAAACATGGGGAAGTCGCGGGAGGGCAGGGTGTCGCCGTACCAGGCAGACTTGATGGAGCCGCCGCGGCCAAAGACCTCGTCGAGGGGGATATCCCAGGAGGTGCCGGGGGCGGGTACGCCAACGAGGACGACGCGGCCTGCCAGATCGCGGGCGTAGAAGGCCTGCTGGAAGGTGTCTTTGATGCCCACGGCGTCAATCACCAGGTCTGCACCGAAGCCGCCGGTCAGCTCGCGGATTGCCTCGATGGGGTCTTGATCCTTGGAGTTGACGGTGTGGGTTGCGCCCAGTTCCTTGGCGCGGGAGAGCTTATCGTTGTCGATGTCCACAGCGATGATGGTGGTTGCCCCGCCCAGCTTGGCACCGGCGATGGCAGCAACGCCCACGCCGCCGCAACCGATCACAGCCACGGACTCGCCGCGCTTGAGCTCGCCGGTGTTGAGCACAGCACCCAGACCGGCGGTGACTCCGCAGCCCAGCAGACCCACGGCGGCGTACTGGTCTTCGCTCAGCTCGGCCTCAATCTTGGTGCACTGGCCGGCGGCAACCAGGGTCTTTTCGGCAAAGGAGCCAATGCCCAGGGCGGCTTCCAGCTCGGTGCCGTCTTCCAGGGTCATCTTCTGGCTGGCGTTGTGGGTGTTGAAGCAGTACTTGAGGTCGCCCCTCTTACATGCGCGGCATTCACCGCAAACCGCGCGCCAGTTGAGAATCACCAGGTCGCCGGGGGCAACGTTGGTGACGTCCTCGCCAACAGCCTCAACCATGCCGGTAGATTCGTGGCCCAGCAGGTAGGGGAAGTTATCGCCAACTCCACCCTCAATATAGTGGTGGTCGGTCTGGCAGACACCGCAGGTGAGAACCTTCACCAGGGCTTCGCCCTTGCCGGGGTCGGGAACGTTGATGGTGGTAACAACTGCCGGCTCATTCTTAGCCATGGCAACGAGTGCTTTAACCTGCTGAGTCATCTTCTCATGTCTTTCTGTGTTTGGTTTCCCCGAGTAATTCAGGGGCTGTTGTCTAGGCTACCGCTTTGGCCGGGGTCAAAGAAACTAACCCTGCTGATGTTGCTGAATCCAGGCGATTGTTTCGCGTTTGAAGACCCCACTGGTGAGCGCATTGACGTGGTCTCGGTTGGTCAGTTCCAGCCAGCGGTACTCTAGCCCGTGGGCTTTCAAGGCCCGCAGCAGCCAGCCCGGATCACCGGCAATCGTATCGGCCGTGCCGCTGACTACCAGGGTGGGTGCCTGGGGCAGGTGCTGGTCGGGGTCGAACTCGAAGCCCACCGGGTGCGAGACGAACCGCGCCAGCGCCTCTCGGGTGAGAACCGACTGGTCAATGATGGGGGCAAAGGCGGGGTTCAGATCCCCTGCCGCTTTATCGGGGGAGGACGACGCCGGGTTGAGGTAGGCGTTGAGCTGCACTAGGTCGCTGTGCTGGGGCAGCCCTCCCACCGTCAGCGAGCGAACTAAGCCGCCGTCTTCGGTGGCGACCTCGTAGGCAATCCGTGCCCCGGCGGAGAAGCCCACCAGGTGCACCGGGGTATCCAGCTCTTCAATGTAGCCGGCGATAGCCGCCGCAATCGAACTGAAAAATTCGCGACCGACCACCTCCACGCCGTCCTCAACATCGCCCTGCCTCAGCGAATCCGGGGCTGAATCCTTCAGGTAGTCAACCCCGTGATATGGCAGATCAACCAGAAGCACCGGAATACCCGCCGCCAGAAGTCGCTTGGTCCAGCCGGTCATCTGCCACTGCTGAAGCCCCGTGGTTGCAAAACCGTGCAGGAGCATCGCCGGTGCTGACTGCGGCTGGGGCGGATCAAAACTGCGGAAACATAGCCGGTCAAAAGAAGTCATATATACAAAGATAGCGGGTAGAAACCCATCAGGTTTCTACCCGCTATCCTCAGAGTCAAATGACCGCTTGGTTACTTAGCTGCCTTGGACGAGGTATTCTCTTTCTCATCTGCCATGGCCGAAAAGTCCACGCCGTTGTTCTTCAGGCGCAGGTCGCGGCCCTCGTCTACCAGCTTCTCCTTCTTCTCCAGCACCTTCTGGGTCTGAGCATCGGAACGGGGAGGTAGCTGAATGTCTTCCTCAGCCTTAATACCCGCCTGCAGCTCGCGGGAGCGTTCCAGCTCGGCATCAATCTCTGCGCCGAAGAGCAGAACATTGTTCATAATCCAGAGGAAGAGCAGACCCACGATCGCACCACCGATAGCGCCGTAGGTGGCGTTGTAGTTGCCGAAGTTAGCCACGTAGAAGCTGAAGCCCATACCGGCAATACCCATGGTAATCAGGGCAATCAGGGCACCGGGGGAAATCCAGCGCAGCTTGGGCTGCTTGATATTGGGGGTGCCGTAGTAGAGCAGGGCGATGAGAATAACCGCCAGCACCAGAATCACGGGGTAGCGCAGCCAGGCCCAGACAGCGGCAAAGCCAGAGAGGTCAAGGCCGGGAACAAGACCGGAGATAAAGTTGATCACTCCCTCAGACATCACCAACACGGCCATCATCAGAACAACCACCAGCACCAGCACCGCGGTGACCAGCAGCATCAGGGGGCGCAGAACCCAGATGGGACGACCCTCTGCCACATTGTAGATGCGGTTCAGGGCGCGGCCAAAGGCACCAACATAACCGGAGGCGGTCCACAGCGAACCGAGAAGACCGGTTACCAGAGCCAAACCGGCTGCCGAAGAGCTGGTGAGCTGGGTAATGGGCTCTTCAATCAGAGACATCACATCGGCGGGCGCGAAGCCTGCCAGCAGATCAAGAATTGCCTGGGCAGTTTGCTCACCCTGGCCGAAAACACCCAGCAGAGAAACAATCGCCAGCAGGCCGGGGAAGATGGAGAGCACAGCAAAATAGGTCAGCGCTGCCGCCAGGTCCATGCAGCCGTCTGAGAGGAACTCAGAAATTGCGCGTTTGAAGGCGTATTTCCAATTGGGCTTGTTAACCTGGGTAACCTTGCTGGGCTTCTGCGACTCGTCGAGCTCTTTTTCGCGCTGAGCTCGCTCGATCGTCTGCTCTTCGAGAGATGACATAGGAATCTCCTGGTGGGTGACTGCGAACGATTTTGAATACTAAGCTAGCTTACCCCAGGAGACTTCTTTATTGGGCGGGCACCGCCGCTTCACAAGCAAGTTTGCTGAGCAAATGTGAGCGGCAAAAAGGGGCGGAACCTGCTGGTAGGCGCCGCCCCTTTAGACCATATCAGGGCCTAGTTGATACCCAGAACCTGTGCGGTGTGGGAGGTAATCTCATCGGCCAACTCGGGGTTGTCGTTGAGCTTCACGCCGAAGGCGGGAACCAGTTCCTTGATCCGGGATTCCCAGCCCGCAAAACGGTCGGGGAAGCAACGCTGAACCAGGTTGAGCATAATCGGAACGGCGGTGGAAGCACCGGGAGAAGCACCCAGCAGAGCCGCAATCGAGCCGTCTGCCGAGGAAACCAGCTCGGTGCCGAACTGGAGCACGCCACCCTTCTTGGGGTCTTCCTTCATCACCTGCACGCGCTGGCCAGCGGTAATCATCTCCCACTCGTCGGCGCGGGCTTCGGGGTAGTAGGTGCGCAGCAAATCCAGCTGCTGTTCGCGGCTCTTGAAGAGCTCGCCAACCAGGTACTTGGTCAAATCCAGGTTGGCCAGGCCAGCCCGCGCCATGGGGTAGATGTTGTTGAAGCGCAGGGACTTGGGCAAATCAAGCAGCGAGCCCTGCTTGAGGAAGTTGGTCTTGAAGCCGGCGTAGGGGCCAAAGAGCAGGGAACGCTTGCCGCCCACGTAGCGGGTATCCAGGTGGGGAACCGACATGGGGGGAGCACCCACCGAAGCCTGGCCGTAAATCTTCGCGTTGTGCTGGGCTGCGGTTGCCTCGTTGGTGTTGCGCAGGAAGAGACCCGAGACGGGGAAGCCGCCGAAACCCTTGCCCTCCTTAATACCGGACTTCTGCAGCAGGTGCAGAGCGCCGCCACCGGCACCCAAGAAGACGAACTTAGCCCGAATCACGCCGTCCTCAAAAGAGTTCAGGCGGTTCTTGACCTTGACAGTCCAGGTCTTATCGGTTTCCTGGGTAACATCGGTGACCTGCTGACCGTAGCGAACCTCAACACCCTTGGACTGCAGGTAGCTCACCATCTGCTGGGTAAGGTTGCCGAAGTCAACGTCGGTACCCTCGGGGGAGTAGTTAGCGGCAATCGGCTGGTTGCCCTGGCGGCCGTTGATAGCAAGCGGTGCCCACTGCGCAATCTGATTGGGATCGGTGGTGAACTCCATGCGCTCAAAGAGCTTCTCGCGGCGGAAGGCCTCATAGCGGTTGGTCAGGTACTTGCTGTGGTCTTCACCAAAGACCAAAGACATATGCGGCACCGGGTTGATAAAGCTGTTGTTGGCCAGCTTGCCCTCGGAGACCAGGCTTGCCCAGAACTGGCGAGAAATCTGGAACTGCTCGTTAATACCCAGAGCCTTAGCGGTAGACACCGTGCCGTCGGGGCCAGCGGGAGCGTAGTTGAGTTCGCACAGGGCAGAGTGGCCGGTACCGGCGTTGTTCCAGGGGTTTGAGGATTCCTGGGCGACTTTGTCCAGGCGTTCCAGCAGAGTGATGTTCCAGGTGGGTTCGAGCTCTTTCAACAAAACGCCCAGGGTGGCGCTCATGATACCGCCACCAACCAGCACGACGTCGGTAGATTCCGTCTTTGCCACGGTTACTCTCCAATTAGGGTAGGAAATTCTGGCCGCACTCCATTGGCGGCCACTGATGTGCGCGATAGCACGCTTAAATTTAGACTAACCCTTTCTGAACGTCTGACCTAATACTGGAAAGTTAGCAACGAAAAATTAAGTTATTTATTGAGCTGGAAAGTAACCGCCGGGCTGTTAGCGTAGCTCTACCTCGCTAAAGTTGCTGATTCCCGTGGCAGAGAGTGGAAAGTAGCCGGTGTTCTTGCCCAGCACCACCGAGGAGACAGGGTAGGCAAGCGGCACTGCCGGCATGAGCTGGGCTACCTGAAGGTTAATCTTTTGGTAGGCCTCGCGGCGCTCATCGATGGAGGTCAGCTGGTCTGCCTCACGGATTTTATCGAGAATCTGCTGGTAGGTGACGGTGGGTTCAGCCTGAGACGATGACGGCGCCGAGGGGCTGGGTTGCACTTCTTCTGGGTCGGCGTCTGCCTCCACCGGTTCGTCCTGGGCAGCAACAATGGCATCGGAAAGCGATGAGATGACCTCTGAGGTAGTTGCCAGCACCCGCGAGTAAAAGGCGTTAGGGTCTCTATAGGAGCCCACAAATCCGTTGAGGGCAAGCCCCCTCTTGGCATCGGGGGAGGTGATTTTATCGAGGTAGCCCTCGTTCCACTCGATAGGTTTGGGCACAATGTTGAAGCCTACCTTCACCAGGTCGGCTGCTATGGCCGCGTAGATTGCTTCTGGCTGGGGCAGGGCCGCCAGAGAAACATCGGTGGGGTAGTAGAATTCCACCGGCTCATTCTTGTAGCCGGCGGCCTTGAGTAGTTCTTTGGCCTGGTCGGTTTTCTGCGAGTAGAAGGTGGAGGTCTGATCTTCCTTCATCATAAAGAGGGAGGGGAGAAAATCATTGGCCACCTGGGAGCCCTGGGGGTAGAGGTTACGAACGATCGCCCCGCGGCTCAGAGCGAAGGCAACCGCCTGTCGCATGCGCACGTCCTTAAAAATCTCGTTCTCCCCGTTAATACTGATGAAGCTGATCGCGTAGGGGTCGCGCGGCTGAATGAGGTTGCCCGCCTTGGCCAGGTCTACATAGTGGTTGAGCCCCACCAGGTCGTAGACATCGGTTTGGTCATTCATCAGTCTGAAGTAGCGCTTGGTTTCGTTGGGCTCGGCGTAGAAGGTGATCTTGGTGATGCGGGGTAGCTCGGCCCAGTACTGCTCATGGCGCTCTAATTCGGCGTGGGTCTGATCCCAGCTTTTGAGTACGTAGGCGCCGGTGCCCACCGGCGAGTCGATGAAGTGGCCCTCGCTATCGAGGGAGTTGGGGGCTGCGATTCCGTAGGCGGGCTGAGTGAGGGCTCGAATGAAGGACGACGAGGGGCGGGAGAGCGTAAAGACTACAGTGTTGCCCTCTGCGGTGCAGTCGGTGACCAGGGGAGTCTTTCCGTCTTCGGAACCCAGGCCGCTAAAAAGCTGAAGGTAGGCAACGTGAGCATTAGAGGTATCGTCTGCCGCCGCTTTCTTCCAGCGCTCAACGTTGGTGACCACCGCTGCGGCGTCAAAGGGCGAACCGTTCTGGAACTCAATACCCTCGCGCAGAGTAAAGGTGACTTTCTTCTTGTCATCACTGAGCGACCAGTCCGTTGCCAGTCCGGCCTGGGGTTCGCCGGTATTAATGTCTGCAATCACCAGCGGTTCGAGAATCTGGGCCGAGATACGGGCTGTCTCAATGGTGCCGCTCAGGGCCACGTCAAGGGACGAAACCTTGGCTGCATTGGTAAAGCGGAACTCAACGACCTGCTGCTCCGCTTCTTCCGTCTCAGCGGAGGATGAGCAGGCACTCAGCGCCAGTCCGGCAGAGAGCACAGCTGATAAAGACAGAACCTCACGGCGAGACAGTTTATTCGTGCCCACAAAAGCCCCTCTACCCAACAACCTGCGAAGTTTAGCGATAAACCGGTATGAGATATAAAGAAAGCCCAGAGAACCTGGGCTTTCGTCAAAGTGCGCAAGGAGGGACTTGAACCCTCACGCCATAAGGCACAGGAACCTAAATCCTGCGTGTCTGCCAATTTCACCACTCGCGCGGGAATCCTCGAGAATCGACGCTATCTCTCACTCGGGAACGCTAGCGATACTACCTCAAAAGCGAAAGAGACACAAATGGGAGTGGCGTAGTGGCTTGGGGCCATTACCTGGGGTCGATACCCAAATCCTTGCGGAGCTTTGCCACGTGACCCTTGGCTCGCACGTTGTACTGGGCCAGGGCAACCTTGCCCTCTTCATCTACCACCACGGTGGAGCGAATCAAACCCACGTAGGTTTTACCGTAGTTCTTCTTCTCGCCCCAGGCGCCGTAGGCCTCGGCTACCGCGTGGTCTTCGTCTGAGAGTAGGGGGAAGTTGAGCTCCTGCTTCTCGGTGAACTTCTCGAGTGCCGAAACGGGGTCGGGGGAGATGCCCACTACCTGGTAGCCGTGGGAACTCAGTGACTCAATGTTGTCGCGGAAATCGCAGGCCTGGGTGGTGCACCCCGGAGTAGAAGCCTTGGGGTAGAAATAGACCACCACCTTCTTACTCGCAAAGTCGCTGAGCGAGACTTGCTGCCCCGCGGCGTCCTGCAAAGAAAAATCCGGAGCGGAATCTCCCACGCTGAGTCGATCTGCCATACCTCACCATTCCTCATCGTTGGGCCCGGCGCCCGTTAAAAACGCTCACAAAACAACACCGAGCAAAAAATTTGTAAACCTACTTGTCAGAGTAACTGTGACCTATGCCGAAGAAAACCCTGCTTACTTACCATTCTAACTATTTCGTGGCTATACTAAGAGGCATGCCTGAAATTGGTAATTGGTCAATTAACCGCCTGCTCTCTACAGCAGCGCGAATGCTGGAACACAGCTGGAATAATCAACTTAAAGAGCTCGGTCTCACCCATGCCGGTGTGACCGCCCTTGGCGTTATCGCCCGTGAGGGAACTATTTCCCAGGTGCGGGTGGCTTCAATCGTCGGCGTGCAGGCCCAGACGATGGGTAAAACCCTGGCCCGCCTTGAAGCTCACGGTCACGTTTTTAGAACCCGGAATACCGTGGATCGCCGCAGCTATCTGCTCGGTGTTACCCCGCGGGGTAAAGAGGTGCTGGCCCAGGCAGAGCAGATTGATCGCAATCTTGCCTCTACCGGTGAGCTGGCTAAACCCGAATTCCGAGAGATGCTCATTCATATTGTGCGGGAGCTTTCTGAGCAAGAGGGTAATGATGCCGTTTTGCGTGGCTCCCATGAAGAGCATCGGGCAGGGCTCGGCTTTGCCCAGCCTGCCGATGGCTCTGCGCAAGCTGCTCAGGGTGCCCCCATTAAGACGGAGAGCTCTGGGCCTATCACCGCAGTCATGGGAACTCTGACTCCCGAGATGATCGAGGAAGCCCGCGTGAATTCTCAAAAAGAACAGTAAATTGTGGGCTTGGCAACAGAGCTCGGTTTCAAGTTGCCAAGCCCAAGATAATCTCGTAAAGTAGTAACTCGTTGCGAGGGCAACTCAAAAGCCTAGTAAGCGCCTCTAGCTCAATTGGCAGAGCAATTGACTCTTAATCAATGGGTTCAGGGTTCAAGTCCCTGGGGGCGCACAGTTGTGAGGACAACTCAAACACCTACCAAGCGCCTCTAGCTCAATTGGCAGAGCAATTGACTCTTAATCAATGGGTTCAGGGTTCAAGTCCCTGGGGGCGCACCATTCTAAATCCCGCTGGCTAAAAGGCTGGCGGGATTTTTGTTTGGCTTTTGACGGGCAGTTTTGTACAGGTTTCTCTTGGGTATACAGAGATATCTCTGTATGTCAGAGATAAACCTGTACGAAACCTGGTTATGGGACAAATCTGTGGTGAAACTGGGCAACTGCCCGGGTTACCATGATTGCCGAGTGGCCAATTTTTGACCTTTTTTCTCCGATTTTCGGTATAAAAGTGGCCTCTTGGGAAAACTTGGTGGTGGTAAGGTGCAAGTTTCTTCTTGCAGGGCTACCTAGGGTACAAGCGGGGTTCCCGAGTACAAGTATTGTCTTGTACCTGGGGACTTCACTTGTACCCTAGGGAGTGTGCTTGTACCTGTGGCACTTCAGCGGGAATCTAGGTGTACCGAGAGTTTGTTTCAGCGCAAAATTCAGGAATGCCCCCCCCGTGTCTCCTCTGTGGTAGGTGCTGAAACCTCGGGTTGTACAGGGTTGTCTCTTCTGTACAGCGGTACCTCTGTACGTTGGTGGTAACCCTGTACAAAACCGGGGTTAAAGAGCTTCTTCTAGCCAGCTATCGACCAGGAACTGCAAGAAATCCTCCACGTCGTGCTCCTGATCCAGCTCTCCCGTGCCGAGTTCGGTCTCAACCTGAATCTGATTTTTAAGGGTCAGAATAAAAGATGAGCCATTGGTGGACTCAATGCCAAAAGTCTCGCTGTTGAGAGCGTAGGCGCGAAGGGCATTGGTGTTATCGATGGAGGTGGGCTGACCGGCAGCAAGCACCTGGGGTAAAGCGAGGGGAGCAACCACCAGCTCGCGGGGACTCTCCCGGTAACCCAGCAGAAAATACTGCTGCCCCTCCTGCTGGGTTTCTGCAATATCGGGGTTGCGGTAGATGGAGGAACCGGTTGCAAACACCAGATTGTAGGCACCGTAGTTCATAATCTGCTGATCAAAAACAGGGTGCAAGATCTCTGTAATATCGGTGTTTGACAAGCGGTGCTGAGTCATAGCTAACAGTCTAAGTTCTGAGAGCGATAGTTTCTAACTATTAAGACAGGCTGAATATCTGGCGATACCTTGCTCAACAAACGGTCATAAACCGCAATGTATTTCTAGAGGTTCGGTGCTAACCGTACTGTAAAAGTACGTTGATGGCTAGGAAGACTGTTTTGTATTGTGAGACGCTTTTGACACTCTCTCGTGCAGAAGGTCACTATAAAGGTATGCAAACGCAGTCTACTTCACAGCAGATTATTAGCCTTCTAGTGGTTCTGATTTAGAACCGTCTAGCCAAGGCAAATTCCGCGTGTGCAGTAACATCAACCCTTCGCTAGAGACACTGCGAGGGGTTTTTTCATAGCCGCACCACCAAAGAATCGGCAAGGTTGGAACCGCCACCGCAGTTCTCCAGCATCGACTGACGACAGAAGATTCATTCAAGAGGAAAACGAGATGACAACTGGACCATCGATAACTCCCGCGGCAGTTGCGCAGAAAATCGGTACCCAGGCCTCAGCAGGAAATTCTGCTGCTAAGACCTCTCAACCCGAGCGCATGACAGGCTCTCAGGCCATTGTGCGTTCGCTGGAAATGCTGGGGGTGACCGACGTCTTCGGTTTGCCCGGCGGCGCTATCCTCCCCACCTATGATCCCCTCTTTGATTCTGAGCAGATTAACCACATTCTGGTTCGCCACGAGCAGGGTGCGGGTCACGCCGCCCAGGGGTACGCTCTCTCCACCGGCAAGGTGGGCGTGTGCATTGCGACCTCGGGCCCCGGTGCCACCAATCTGCTGACCCCTCTGGCAGATGCCAATATGGACTCTGTGCCCGTGGTGGCGATTACCGGTCAGGTTTCTTCTAAGGTGCTGGGCACCGATGCCTTTCAGGAGGCTGACATTGTGGGTATGACCATGCCCATCACCAAGCACTCCTTCATGGTTCGAGACGCTCAGGAAATTCCCCGCTGTATTGCCACCGCCTTCCGCCTGGCAAGCACCGGCCGTCCCGGCCCTGTGCTGGTGGACATCACCAAGGACGCGCAGCAGGGCATGATGGACTTCTCCTGGCCGCCCACCACCGAAGTGCGCGGTTACTCGGTGGTTACCCGCGGCCATTCCAAGCAGATTCGTGAGGCTACCAAGCTGATTTCGGAAGCTCAGCGCCCGGTACTCTACGTGGGTGGTGGCATGATTCGGGCCGAAGCCACCGAGGAGCTCAAGGCGCTGGTCGAGGCCACCGGAGCACCCGTCGTCACCACTCTGACCGCCCGCGGCGCCTTCCCCGATTCCGACCCCCACAACCTGGGCATGCCCGGTATGCACGGTACCGTTCCCGCCGTCACCGCCATGCAGAAGTCAGACCTGCTGGTGGCCCTGGGCAGCCGTTTTGACGACCGCGTGACCGGCGTGGTGTCCTCCTTTGCCCCCGAGGCCAAGGTGGTTCACGTTGATATTGACCCGGCCGAAATCTCTAAGATTCGCTATGCCGATGTTCCCATCGTGGGCGACCTCAAGTACGTTTTGCCCGAGCTGACCCAGATTCTCACCGAGGAGTTTGAGCACAAGCCTGACCTCGGCCCCTGGTGGAACACCCTCAACAACCTCAAGAAGAACTTCCCGCTGGGCTACACCTCTACCGAGGATGGGTTGGGTCAGCCCCAGTATGTTCTCGAGCGTATCTCGGAGCT
The DNA here is from genome assembly GCF_014635585.1 of Rothia aerolata. GTDB lineage: Bacteria > Actinomycetota > Actinomycetes > Actinomycetales > Micrococcaceae > Rothia > Rothia aerolata. Next base: position 649,658 of record NZ_BMDC01000001.1, on the reverse strand, counting down.
GACCGGCCCCGACGCTTTCTACGTGGCGGGCGTGGGCCAGCACCAGATGTGGTCTGCGCAGTTCATCAAGCACGAACGCCCCCGCCACTGGATCAATTCGGCGGGCCTGGGCACCATGGGCTACTCGGTTCCCGCCGCGATGGGCGTGCAAGTGGCCAACCCAGATTCGGTGGTGTGGGCGATTGACGGCGACGGTTGCTTCCAGATGACCAACCAGGAGCTTGCGACCTGCGTCCAGAACAATATTCCGATTAAGGTTGCTGTGATCAATAACTCCTCCCTGGGCATGGTGCGCCAGTGGCAGAACCTCTTCTACGACGGCCGCTACTCCAACACCCACCTGAACACCGGCCACGGCACCGCCCGCATTCCCGACTTTGTGAAGCTGGCTGAGGCCTACGGCTGCGCGGCTCTGCGGTGCGAGAGCGATGACGACGTCGACGCCACGATTCAGCGGGCGCTAGAGATTAACGACCGCCCCGTCGTCATTGACTTCACCGTGAGCCCCGACGCTCTGGTGTGGCCCATGGTTCCCGCCGGTGTTTCCAACGACATGATTCAGATTGCTAAGAATATGACCCCCGACTTTGGAAATGAGGAGTAGACCATGAGCCGCCATACACTCTCCGTTCTGGTTGAAGATAAGCCAGGCGTGCTCGCTCGAGTCTCCGGTCTCTTTGCCCGCCGCATGTTCAACATTGATTCTCTGGCGGTTGGCTCCACCGAAGTCCCCGGAATTTCCCGCATTACCGTGGTGGTGGATGCGGATGGAATCCTGCTGGAGCAGGTGACCAAACAGCTCAACAAGCTGGTACACGTTTTGAAGATTGTAGAGCTGGCGCCGGAGACCTCGGTGCAGCGCGATCACATGATGATTAAGGTCAAGGCCGATGCCCAGGCCCGGTTGCAGGTAACCCAGGCAGCTGACCTTTTCCGAGCTTCAATCGTTGATGTCTCTACCGAGTCAGTGGTGATTGAAGCTACCGGTTCCGCCGAGAAGCTTGAAGCGCTACTCGATGTGCTGGAGCCTTTCGGTATTCGCGAGATTGTGCGGGCGGGAACGCTCGGCCTCTCCCGCGGCCCGCGATCCATGAGCGAAAAAGCTCTACGACACTAAAACTTATACCCGGCTGTGACCGTCCCGACGGTTAGGCTGAGTATGGAAGACCACATATAAAAAGAGAAGACTCCCTCCACGGGAGCTTCCCTGACTGATCTACCAAGGAGATCTCACCTAAAATGGCAAAGATTTACTACAATGACGACGCCGACCTGTCAGTTCTGTCAGACTCAACCGTTGCAATCATCGGCTACGGTTCTCAGGGTCACGCTCACGCACTGAACCTGCGTGATTCGGGTGTGGACGTTGTTGTTGGTCTCTCCGAAGGCTCCAAGTCCCGCGCCAAGGCAGAAGCTCAGGGCCTGCGCGTTGCCACTGTTGCTGAGGCAGCTGCTGAGGCAGACATCATCATGATTCTGACTCCCGACCAGGTTCAGGCTGAGATCTACAAGAACGACATCGAGCCCAACCTTTCCGAGGGTAACTCCCTCTTCTTCGCCCACGGCTTCAACATCCGTTTCGGCTACATCCAGGCACCCACCGGCGTGGACGTCGCTATGGTTGCTCCCAAGGGCCCCGGCCACACCGTGCGCCGCGAGTTTGAGGCGGGCCGTGCGGTTCCCGCTCTGGTGGCGGTAGAGGTTGATGCCTCCGGTAAGGCACTGGACAAGGCACTGGCCTACGCTAAGGGTCTGGGTGCTACCCGGGCCGGTGTCATCGAAACCACCTTCACCGAAGAAACCGAATCCGACCTCTTCGGCGAGCAGGCAGTTCTCTGCGGCGGAACCTCCCAGCTGGTTCAGTATGGCTTCGAGGTGCTGACCGAGGCTGGCTACCAGCCCGAGATTGCCTACTTTGAGGTGTTGCACGAGCTCAAGCTCATTGTTGACCTGATGATTGAGGGCGGCATCGCCAAGCAGCGCTGGTCTATCTCTGACACCGCTGAGTACGGCGACTACGTCTCCGGCCCCCGCGTGATTTCCCCCGAGGTCAAGGAGAACATGAAGGCTGTTCTGGCTGATATTCAGGACGGCACCTTTGCAAAGCGCTTCATGGAAGACCAGGCAGCTGGCGCTCCCGAGTTCAAGAAGCTGCGCGAGAAGGGTGAATCCCACCCCATCGAGGCAACCGGCCGCGAGCTGCGCAAGCTCTTCGCCTGGAACAAGGCTGACGACGACTACACCGAGGGTACTGCAGCCCGCTAAGGTAGGTCGCTAAGTTCACCTAGCTTGAATTTCGGGGCGCTGGCTCACATGCCAGCGCCCCGATTTTCTTTAAAACGAGGGGTTATAGGACAAATCTGTGTCCCACCCCGGGCGTGCCACCCGCGATAGTGGCATGAAAGCGTGGCTTCTAGCATGTTGGATATTCCTCGAGAATAGGTAAGCGCACCGAGTCGCCGTTTCGGTTACATATCGCCGGTAACGAAACGGCGATATGCAACTGAAGCGGCGACTCAATGAAACAGGGGTAACTGCACGGGCTGCCATGATCGCCGAGTGGCCATTTTTATACCGTTTTTCGCAGTTTTTCGGTATAAAAGTGGCCTCTCGGGAAAGCTCGGTGGTGGTAAGGTACAGGTTTCTTCTTGTCAGGCTGACGTCGGTACACCTGTCTTCCCTGGGTACACATCTAGATGTGTACCCAGGGAAGACAGGTGTACTTTTGGCCTTTCAGCCGGGTTTTGCTTGTACTTCTGGCACCTCGGCGGGAATCTATGTGTACCGGGAGCTTGTTTCCGCAGGTAATCCAGGTATGCCCCATATCGCAGGTGCTGGAATTTTAGACGATAGAAGGTTGAGGCTAAGTTGTGGGTTTGGTTTCCTTGTGGTTGTTGGGGACACGCTTTTCTGCCTATACCCCTAAAAGAGACTCGCCCCTGTAATAGTCAAGAAAACTATCTCAGCATTCAAAGCGCAAGTAGAAACTTCTCTCACCCCATCTATAAGATTGGGGATAGGGCACACCGGCCGTAAGGGTGAACCGGTGTCTGCTTCATGGAGAAAAACGGTAGCCCCGTATTCAATGGGTGCGAGCCCGCTAAGCCGCCTGAACGGGTGAACGGCTTGGCGTTCTCAGCTCGCACAATCAAACATCATGGTAAGGAAAACCAGCGTGACTGAAAAACCCGTAGTACTGATCGCAGAAGAGCTCTCACCCGCAACGATTGAGGCGCTCGGCCCGGATTTCGAGATCAGGACGACCAACGGAGCAGACCGTTCTCAGCTTCTTCCGGCAATTGCAGATGTCGATGCCATTCTGGTGCGCTCGGCAACCCAGGTAGATGAAGAAGCTATCGCGGCGGCGAAAAAGCTGAAGGTGATTGCCCGTGCCGGTGTGGGACTGGACAACGTTGATATTAAGGCAGCGACCGCCGCTGGCGTGATGGTGGTCAATGCGCCGACCTCCAACGTGATTTCTGCGGCTGAACTGACCGTGGGCCACATTTTGGGTCTGGCCCGAAACATTGCCCCGGCCGATGCCTCCATGAAGGCGGGGGAGTGGAAACGCTCTAAGTACTCCGGTGTGGAGCTCTACGAAAAGACCGTCGGTATTATCGGTCTGGGCCGAATCGGTGGCCTGGTGGCAGAGCGTCTCAAGGCCTTTGGCACCGAGCTGATCGCCTACGACCCCTTCGTGACTTCTGCCCGCGCGTCGTCTCTGGGCGTTGAACTCGTAGAGCTGGACGAACTGATCGAGCGCGCCGACTTTATCACCATTCACATGCCCCGCACCCCCGAAACCATGGGCATGCTCAACGCTGATTCTTTCAAGAAGATGAAGAAGACCGCCTTTGTGGTCAACGTGGCCCGCGGTGGTCTGATCGATGAAGCAGATCTCAACGATGCCCTGCGCGCGGGCGAGATTGCCGGTGCCGCGGTAGACGTTTTCGTCAAGGAACCCGCCAAGAACGTGCCCTTCGTTGAACTGCCCAACGTGGTGACCACCCCCCACCTGGGTGCATCCACCGCCGAGGCCCAGGAGAAGGCGGGTATCTCCGTGGCGAAATCCGTGCGCCTGGCGCTTGAGGGCGATTTGGTTCCCGACGCCGTCAATATCGCCGGCGGCGCTATCGATAACGCGGTGCGCCCCGGCGTGCCCCTCGCCGAGAACCTCGGTCGAATTCTCACCGCCCTGGGTACCGGCGAAGCCTTCACCCGGGTGGAGGTTAAGATTGCCGGTGAGATTGCTAGCAAGGACGTCACTTCGCTGAAGCTCTCGGCGCTCAAGGGAGTCTTTACCGACGTGGTCTCTGAGAAGGTCTCCTACGTCAATGCCCCCATGATTGCCGAACAGCGCGGGGTAACCGTAGATTTGGTCACCACCGAGGAATCCGAATACTTCCGCAACGAGACCATTCTGACAGCCGCCCTGGCATCGGGTGGCACCCTGCAGGTGGCAGGTACCGTCACCGGCCCCAAGCTCACCCAGAAGCTCACCCGCGTTAACGGCTACGACCTGGAAACCCCCATTACCGACCACCTGCTGGTGCTTGAATACGAGGATCGCCCCGGCATGATTGCGGCGATGGGTACCCTGCTGGGCTCATCGTCTATCAACATTGCCGGTATGCAGGTCTCCCGCGAAGAGAAGTCCAACCGGGCGGTTTCGGTGCTGGCCCTGGATTCTGCTCCCACCCCCGAGGTGGTGGAGTCCATCAAGAAGATCGTCTCGGCCCACCGCGGTGCGATTGTAGATCTTTCTAACTAGGTTCTCTAAGGACGACGCGGGTCGGGTTTTCGCCGAAAGAAGGGCGGAAAACCCGGCCCGCGCCGTCATGACCGTAAAATTCCCCTCCCCACTGAATCCGCGATAAAGTAAGAGTCATGACTTCTACCCCGTACTACATCACCACCGCAATCGCTTACCCCAACGGCACCCCGCATATCGGCCACGCCTATGAGGCTATCGCCGCAGACGTGATGGCCCGCTTCAAACGACTCGACGGTTTCGATGTGCGTTTTATGACCGGTACCGATGAGCACGGGCAGAAGATGCAGACCACCGCGGCCAAACTGAATAAGACCGCCAAGGAACTAGCCGATGAGAACTCGGCCCGTTTCCGCGAGATGGATGAGATGCTGGGCGTCTCCTTCGACCGTTTTATTCGAACCACCGATGAAGACCACTACCCGGCGTCGCAGGCTATCTGGAAGAAGATGGAAGAGGCCGGCGATATCTACCTGGATAAGTACGCCGGCTGGTACTCAATCCGCGATGAGGCCTATTACGCCGAAGACGAGACCGAGCTGCGCGATGGTCAGCGCTACGCCATTTCCACCGGTACCGAGGTGGAGTGGACCGAGGAGGAATCCTATTTCTTCCGCCTTTCCAAGTACCAGGACCGCCTGCTGGAACTCTACGAGACCGAGGGCTTTATCTTCCCCGAGACTCGCCGCAATGAGATTGCCTCTTTTGTGCGCGGTGGCCTCAACGACCTCTCAATTTCCCGCACCACCTTTGACTGGGGTGTGCCCGTTCCCGGCAACGACAAGCACGTGATGTACGTGTGGGTAGACGCTCTGACCAACTACATCACCGGTCTGGGCTACCCCGATACCGACACCGAGCTTTTCCAGAAGTTCTGGCCCGCCGACCTGCACCTGATCGGTAAGGATATTTCTCGCTTCCACTCCATCTACTGGCCCGCCTTCCTCTGGTCGGCCGGCCTTGAGCTACCCAAGCGCGTGTTTGCCCACGGCTTCCTGCTGGTGGACGGCGAGAAGATGTCTAAGTCGGTGGGTAACGTGGTAGACCCCGCCGATTTGGTTAGCTCCTTCGGCCTTGACCCGCTGCGCTTCTTCCTGTTGCGCGAGGTCTCCTTCGGCCAAGACGGCTCCTACTCTGCCGAGGGCATTAAGAACCGCATCAACTCCGATTTGGCTAACGACCTGGGCAACCTGGCCCAGCGCTCGCTGTCGATGATCGCTAAGAACTGCGGGAGAGCGGTTCCCTACCACGGCGACTTTACTGCCGAAGACCAGAAGATGCTGGACGACGCCGCCGCCCTCTACGAGCCGGTGCGGGAGGACTTCGACCACCAGGCTTTCCATAAGGCTCTGGAACGAATCTGGCACGTGGTGGCCGATGCCAACCGCTACTTCACCGCCCAGGAACCCTGGAAGCTAAAGAGGACCGATGAAGAGCGCATGAAGACGGTACTCTACGTGACCGCCGAGGTCATCCGCCAGGTTGCCCTGCTAGTGCAGCCCGTCATGCCCACCTCTATGGCTAAGATGCTGGATTTACTGGGCGTAGCCGAAGACCAGCGTATGTTCGCAGACCGGAACAAGGCCCTTGAACCCGGCACCGAGCTGCCCAAGCCCGCCCCGGTCTTCCCCCGCTACGAGGAGCCCAAAGAAGCATAACTTTTCGTCATATGAGCATATTTACTCATCCGGTGGGCCAACCAGCTAGGCTATAGACATGCAGTACATCTCAACCCGTGATTCTTCTAAGACTCCGAATTCTTTTAGCGATATCTTGCTGGCTGGTTTGGCCCCCGATGGTGGCCTTTTTCTGCCCGTGGAGTACCCGCAACTTGACGATTCCACGCTGACCCGCTGGCGCGACGTCCTAAAAAATGAGGGCTACGCCGCGCTGGCGGCCGAGGTGCTACAGCTCTTTATTGACGACATTCCTGCCGAGGACTTGAAGGCGATTACTGCCCGCGCCTACACCTACCCCAAGTTCGATTCAGAAGAAATCGTTCCGGTTAGCCACCTGGAGGGCGAGCTCTTTTTGGGTCACCTCTCGCAAGGGCCCACCGCCGCTTTCAAAGACATGGCTATGCAGCTACTGGGTGAGCTCTTTGAGTATGAGCTGGCCCGCCGTGGTGACAGCCTAACCATTGTGGGTGCGACCTCGGGCGATACCGGATCATCTGCCGAGTACGCTATGCGGGGTCGCGAGAACATTCGGGTATTCATGCTGACCCCTGCTGGCCGCATGACCGAGTTCCAGCAGGCGCAGATGTTTGGCCTGGACGACCCCAACATTTTCAACATCGCCCTCGACGGTACTTTTGACGACTGCCAGGACGTCGTGAAGGCAATTTCCGCCGACGCCGACTTCAAGCGGGAGAACCGCATCGGCGCGGTGAACTCTATCAACTGGGCCCGATTGCTAGCCCAGGTGGTGTACTACGTAAACTGCTGGATTCGCACCACCGAAAGCAACGATGAAAAGGTTTCTTTCTGCGTTCCCACCGGCAACTTTGGCGACATCTGCGCCGGCCACATCGCCCGCCAGATGGGCCTGCCCATCGACCGCCTAATTGTTGCCACCAACGAGAACGACGTGCTAGACGAATTCTTCCGGACCGGCACCTACCGCGTGCGCTCATCTGAAGACACCTTCGTGACTTCCAGCCCCTCTATGGATATCTCCCGCGCCTCCAACTTCGAGCGCTTCATCTTCGATGCCCTGGGTCGCGATGCGCAGCGGGTCGCCGACCTCTTCGGCACCCAGGTGAAGGCGGGAGGCTTCGACCTGTCTGAGGACGACGCTTTCGAGACCCTGAGCCGCGACTTCGGCTTTGTTTCGGGAAAGTCCACCCACGCTGACCGCGTTGCGACAATCCGAGATATTCACGAGCGCCTGGGGGTTCTCATCGACCCCCACACCGCAGACGGTGTGAAGGTCGCCCAGGAGTGGACCGCCCAGACCGAAACCCCCATTATCTGCCTGGAAACCGCCCTGCCGGTCAAGTTCGCCGAAACCATCAATGAAGCGATTGGTCGGGACCCTGAGGTGGCAGAGCGGTTCAAAGACATCTTGGCAGCCGAGCGTACCGTGGCAGACCTACCCAACGATGCCGAGGCAGTCAAGCAGTTTATTCTGGACCACCCGGTAGAAAATTAGCTAAACAGAGCAGGACTAGCTTTTGCGATAGAGCTGCGAAAGCAAGACGTCATGAGTCAACTGGCATCGGGGCTGGCGTTTAAGGGAGGTTGACTCATGACGTCTTGCTGTAGCGGTGCCTTGCTTTCTTATTTAGCTAATCGCCAGCGCAGTCACCGGCGAGACCCGGGACGCCTTCTTGGCGGGGAGCAAGCTCGCCAGGTAGGCCAGCCCGGTGCCGAATACTGCAACTACCAGAAGGGCGAAGGGGTTGACCGCATAGACGATATCAATGCCGTCTACCGCCAAGACCTGCACGCCCAGCATGGCCAGACCGATACCGGCGGCGATTCCACAGATGACCGATACCGCTGCAATAAGGAGAGATTCCAGGGCCACCAACCGGGCCAGCTTCTTGGCTGAGAGGCCAATGGAGCGTAGCATGGCGTTTTCCCTGCGCCGCTGGAAGGCCGAGAGCGAGAGGGTATTGGCAACCCCGATCAGGGCGATAATGGTTGCCAGCGACAGCAGCCCCAGCATCACTCCCACGATGATTTTCATCACCTGCTCGTTGCGCAACTTGTCGTTGATTCCGCCAAAGATCTTGCTTTCGTCAGCACCGGTGGCTGAGGCGACCTCTTCGAGAACCGTCTGGGCCTCCACCGAGGTCAGCCCGGGCTCGGTGTTGACCATGGCGGAGTAACCGGTGGTCTGAGTATCGGCTGACTCAAGCAGGGGCTGGGCTGTGTTCTTGCTAATCAGCGGCGCATAGAAGCCGACCTCACTCACACGCGCTGTGGCCTCAACCCTGTGCTGACCGGCAGAAATCACCACTGTTTTTCCGTCCAGACTGGAATCGAAGGCGACGGGCAGCAGCACGGTGTTCTCAGTAAGCTCCTGGTCAAGCCCGGCGATAGTTTGGCTGATTTTCTCGGGGTCCACCGCAAAGACCTCGGGGCCCTGCCCCTGGTCTTCGGGGAAACCTTCGGTGATAACACCCGCCGGAGCAGCCAGGCTGGCAGAACTCACGTGGTCAATGCCTTCCAGCTCTTCTTCTTTCTGCTGAATCTGACTCCACTCGAGGTGCTGGCCCTTTTCTGATTCCTCCTCGAACACGGGGCTGTTCAAGGCAACGGGGTAGGCGGTTTCTGACATCTTGGCGTTGGAGGCCACGCCCGTGGAGTGGCCCATGAGCACGCCGCTAATCAGGGTGGCGCTGAGGAAGACGATGACGCCGGTGGAGGCGGTTCGCTGCATCGAGTTCACCGCCTGGTTTAGCGCCAGAGTCACGGTCGAACCCCGCGCGATTCTTTGAAGTACCTTCAGCAGAAGCCAGAGAAGAAGCGGGAAGAGCAGTAGGGCTCCAATGGCCAGCACGAAGGTGGCGATGAGAACCAGGAAGGGCCGGTCAGCTACGACAGCAAAAACGTAGAGACCCGCTCCCGCGACGAGTAGCAGAGCCCCCGCCGTCATGGTGGGGCGGGAGACTGCCGGCTCGGATTCTGCCCGCTGGGCGGTGGAGAGGGCGGAGAGGGGAGAGACCTTCATGGCCTTGACCGCCGGCACCAGGGAGCTGGCAACGGTGACTAGGATACCCACCCCAATTCCCACCAGTGCTGCAATCGGAGAAAAGCCAATCACGATTCCCCGGGGTACAAAGAGCTGAGCGAGCGCGGCAAGAATGAAGGCAAGCACCACGCCCACCAGCGAGGAGAAAAAGCCAAGAGCCAGGGCCTCTCTCAGGAGCATGGTGGTCAGCTGCCGCCTTTGGGCGCCCAAGGTGCGCAGCATAGCCAGCTCTGAGACCCGCAGAGTGGTCAGCACCCGGAAGGTATTGGCAATCACGAAGGTGGCAACTACTAAAGCGATACCGGCGAAGGTCAGCAGAACGTAGGTGAGCACGTCAAGACCCATCGAAAGCTGCTTGACGTAGAGATCAACCTGTTCGCTGGAGCTGACGATGACCGGCTGGGTGTCGGCGGATCCTGAGGAGAGCTTATCTTTGAGGTCCTCGGGAAAACCGGCGGCGGCGTCCTTGAGCTTTACGCTGACCTCTTCATAGTTGCTGAGCTCTGCCGAATTGTTCTGGGCTGCCGGGATGAGTGAATCGAGCACCTGGGGCTCAAAATAGAAGGTCATGGAGTCGGGCGAGAGGGTGGTGTCTACGCTGTAGACGGCGCTTACGGTAAAGGCCTGGTTCTCGGTGTCTGCGGCCTGGCCGGCGGGGCCCTCTACAGAGATAGAATCACCCAGACTAAGCCCCAGCTTATCTGCCATGGTGGAGGGAATGGCGACCTGGTTTTTATTCGTGGGCAGGGCACCCTCAAAGTCATAGGTAAAAGAATCGGGGGAGTCTGGCAGAGCTTCAGCCCGCATGGACTCTGAAGAGGAGGTCTTATCCGTTGTGAAGCCCAGGTAGGTGAGGGAGCGGGTTCCCACAATGTCAACCTCAGAAGAATTCTTGAGGGCATCCACCTGTTGCTGGGTGAGCGTAGCGGACTGGTCAGCCGAACCCTGTTGGGCGCTGAGCATCAGACCGCTTCCCGGGGCATTGACCACATAGTCTGCCCTGGAATAGAGGGGCTCTGAAGCTGCCCGGAAAGAGGCGGTAAGGGTCTGCGTCAGAAGAAAAACTGCCGCCAGAAAGAAGGCGGCAACGCCAATAGAAATGGAGGTCAGCACAAACTTTTTACGCTGGGAGGTCACGTGGGAGTGGGCAACAGTCTTGAGGGTACTGGTCTTCATCACTTACGCACCCGCCTTAGCTAGGGCCGCCAGAACAGTCTCGCGGCTGGGCCTACGAATTTCTTCGACTATTTGACCGTCTTTGAGCACCAGCACCCGGTCGGCATAGGCGGCCGCCACTGGATCGTGGGTGACCATGAGAACGGTCTGGCCCAGCTGGTCGCAGGCCTCCCGAATGAGTTTGAGCACCTCGGTGCCAGAAGCCGTATCGAGGTTACCGGTGGGCTCGTCCGCAAAAATCACCGAGGGCCGGGCCAGCAGTGCCCGGGCAATGGCAACGCGCTGCTGCTGGCCGCCGGAGAGCTCACTCGGCTTATGGTTCAGACGCTCGGCTAGCCCCAGTTTGCGCACCAAATCCTGGTACCAGCGCTCGTCCGCCTGCTTACCCGCAATACCCAGGGGCAGCAGAATATTCTGCTCGGCGGTCAGCGTTGGAATCAGGTTGAAGGCCTGAAAGATAAAGCCCACGTGGTCCCTACGAAAATCAGTGACCTCAGCATCGGCGAGTCCATGTAGCTCCACCCCGTCGATGCGGATGGAGGTTTCGGGGTGGTCATCTGCTGTATCGAGTGTTGCCAAAACGTGCATGAGGGTCGATTTGCCCGAACCCGAGGGGCCCATAATGGCGGTGAATTCCCCGGCAGAAAAATCAACGTTGATACCAGCCAGTGCAGTCACGGCTGCATCTCCGGCGCCGTATGTCTTATAAACCTTGTGTGCGGAAACCGCTGTCTTAGTGTTTGTCATGCTTTAAAGCCTAGAAATTCAGAGAAAAAGATACATCGTGCCGCGGACTGAACTGTTTGAGTCGGGGCATCATACGCGGGTATGAGCCCTAGGAAATAAGGCCCGATTCATAGCCCATTACCACCAGCTGAATCCGGTCGCGTGCCTGAAGTTTTTGCAGAATGTGCGAGACATGCGTTTTAACGGTGGGCTCCGAAAGAAAGAGCTCATCGCAAATTTCCCGGTTGCTCTTACCCGAGGCAACCAGCAGAAAAATTTCGTGCTCTCGAGTGGTGAGAGTCTTGATACGCTCAAGGAACTCCCCGGCAGGCTTTCTTTCCCGTACAGGTGCAGCCGCCCCCGCGGCGTCCTGCAGAAGATCCCCCTGCAGAATGGGCGCAACTTTCTGCAAAAGGCGTTTGGTGGCGGACGGCGCGATGACAGCGTCGCCCGCGCAGACGGTGCGGATGCCGCCCAAAAGATCCTCCGGCGGAGCATCCTTCAACAAGAAGCCTGAGGCACCTGCTTGAATAGCCGCGTAGACATAATCGTCGATGTCGTAGGTGGTGAGCATCAGGATTTTCGGTGCTCGGGCGCTCGCTAGAATCTGCCGAGCGGCTTCGAGGCCGTCCATCACCGGCATACGAACGTCCATAAGCACCAGATCGGGGTAGTCAGCTGAGTCTCGCCGAAGAAAGTCAAGGGCCGCAGCGCCGTTGTCTGCCTGGCCGCAAACCCGCATATCGGGCTGAGAATCAACGAGCATGGCAAGGCCGCCTCGCACCAGCGTTTGGTCATCGACAATCAAAACATTAATCACGGTTCACCTTAGTTCTCTGAATAGGGGAAGAAAGCTTTAACCTGAAAGCCACCGGTAAAAAGGGGAGCGGCAAGTAACTCACCGTGGTAGAGAGCAACCCGCTCCTGCATACCCTGCAACCCTTTTCCCGCTCCGGGCAGGGGAGAGGCTGCAATCTCCGGGGCTTCATTGACCACCTCCACGGTGAGGCCCTGCTTGTTAAAGACACAGCTGACCTCCGTGGCAGCACCCGCCGCGTGCTTGCGCACGTTGGTCAGGGCCTCCTGAACAACCCTGTAGGCCGCTAGCTGCACGCCGGAGGCCAGGCCCAGGGCAGGGCTCCCCTCCACGCCGGAAAACCTGACCTCCAACCCCGAGGCCCGGGCGAGCTCAACCAGCGCCGGAAGGTCAGCAAGCGTGGGCAAGGGGGTAAGCTCAGTCTCAGACGAGGAACGCAGGAGGCCCAAGACCCCTCTGGTCTGCGCGAGGGCATCGCGGGAGACCCCGCTGATCTGTTCCAGCGCATCAGCCGCCTGTGCGGGATCTTGCCCGGCGGCAAGCGCGTACCGAGCGCCGTCCGCCTGCATCACAATCACCGAGAGCGAGTGGGCCACAATGTCGTGCATTTCGCGGGCAATACGGGAGCGCTCGTCTACGGCGGCCAGAGTTCGCTCCTGCTCGCGTTCAAATTCTAAGCGCTCAGCCCGTTCGATGAGTTCCTGGTGGCGTAGCTTCTGCAGGCGGGAGGTGGTACCCCAGGTCCAGGTCAGGGCTGTGAAAACCATGCAGAGGGCTGAGTTGAGCATCCACAGCTGAACCATATTGGAACGGGTGTAGTCGGAAGTTCCCAGCATGAGCAGAGCAAAGCCCCGGCCCATGCCGAAGGCAAGGAGTAGCCCGGCGCCCAAGACCACCGTGCGCGGCAGTTTCTGAAAGTGTTTGCCCGCGTGGTAGGTGAAGAGCGGAAGCGCCCACCAGGTCGAGGGCAGGGGAAAGGGTAGCAGGGAACAGGCGATGGCCAGGAAAGACACCGTCAGGGCGGTCACCGGAGACCGGTGGCGGAGCAGAACCAGCACCGGCACCAGCAGGGTCAGCAGCAGAGTCCACAGAAGATAGGCAATACCTGCGGATTTCGCATACCCCATACCGAACGTGAAGGATCCCCAGGCGAGAAGTCCACAGAGTAATCCCGCCAGGGCAACAAGACCGTTGAGCCAGCGGTGCAGCAGGGGCAAATTTTTCTGTAGGGATTCCACACTCTCACTGTAGTGGTAAGACCGGGCGTGCTCTTTGATATTGGCGGCCTCGGGGCCGAGGTTCATACCGGGGGATGAGGCCTGCCCCGATAGTTCACTGTGGTTGATTTTGTGCAAACTCATCTGCACAGAATCAACCACAGTGAACGGGGTCAAAGCAGATGAAGCTGTGTTTCCCCGGCAGGGTCACAATATGAGACAAACCCCTGCCCATGCCCGCCGCTGTGAGACGGCGTACTATTTTAGAACTATGACTGAAACTCGTTCTATCAATCTCGCCGTGATTGCAGGCGACGGTATTGGCCCCGAAATTGTTTCTCAGGCAGAGCGTGTGCTTGACCGCGTAGCGGAACTCGATGGCTTCTCCATTGAAAAGACCCCCTACTCTCTGGGTGCTGCTCACTGGTTGGAAACCGGAGAGACCCTTTCAGAAGAGACCCTGGCAGCGCTCGCCCAGCACGATGCCATTCTTTTTGGCGCTGTGGGCGCTGATCCCCGGTCTGCCGAGGTTCCCTCCGGCCTGATTGAACGAGAAGTTCTGCTGAAGCTGCGCTTCGCCTTTGACCACTTTATTAACCTGCGCCCCTCCCGCCTCTTTCCCGGCGCTGTCTCACCGCTGAGTAACCCCGGCGATATTGACTTTGTGGTCGTGCGCGAAGGTACCGAGGGCCCCTACGCCGGCAATGGCGGTGTTCTGCGCAAGGGAACTCCTGCTGAAATCGCCACTGAAGTTTCCCTGAACACAGCCCACGGTATTGAGCGCCTGGTGCGCTATGCCTTTGAACTGGCCAACTCCCGCCAGCGCAAGAAGCTCACCCTGGTGCATAAGACCAATGTTTTGGTTAACGCCGGCCAGCTCTACTCCCGCTACTTCAATGAAATTGCCGCCGAGTACCCCGAGGTCGAAACCGACTACTGCCATATTGACGCGGCGACCATCTATCTGACCACCGACCCCTCCCGCTTTGACGTGATCGTTACCGATAACCTCTTTGGCGACATTCTTACCGACCAGGCAGGAGCGGTCACCGGAGGTATCGGTTATGCCGCCTGCGGCAACATCAACGCCTCCCGAGAGTTTCCCTCAATGTTCGAACCGGTTCACGGGTCAGCCCCCGATATCGCCGGTCAAAACGTAGCAAACCCCACCGCTACTATCCTGGCAGCAGCCATGCTTTTGCGTCACCTGGGTCGAGAAGATTCAGCGGCGCGCATTGAGAGGGCAGTAGAAAAAGACCTCGCTGCCCATCCCGGCGCAACCCGGTCTACCGATCAGGTAGCCAGCGATATCCTGGAACGACTGGGAGAGTAGCCCCGGCCACTTCACTTTGCGAGCTGTTTTGCCCGCCCTACGAGAATGGTTATAAAAGATTTATGTCTATAGAATTCACCGTTGAGCCGAACCAAAACCCTGCTAGCGACGCGCGGATTGAGGAAATTTTTGCTGACCCCGGGTTTGGCAACTATTTCACCGACCACATGGCAACTGTTGACTGGGAGGGCACCTACCACGACGGCGGTCAGTGGAAGAACGCCCGCATCACCGCTTACGGCCCCCTTTCGCTAGACCCTGCCGCTGCCGTCTTCCACTACGGCCAGGAGGTCTTTGAGGGTATCAAGGCCTACCGCCACTCCGACGGTTCTATCTGGGCTTTCCGCCCCGAGGTCAACGCAGTTCGCTTGCAGAACTCGGCTCGCCGTTTGGCTCTGCCCGAACTGCCCGAAGAGATTTTCCTTGAGTCAGTCAAGCAGCTGGTGTCCATCGACCAGAAATGGATTCCTACCGGCGAGGGCGAGTCACTGTATATTCGCCCCTTTATGATTGCTACCGAAGCCTACCTGGGTGTACGCCCCTCCCACCAGGTTAAATACATGGTGATTGCCTCTCCCGTGGGCAACTACTTTGGCACTCCCAAGCCGGTTGATATCTGGCTCTCCACCAACTACGCCCGCGCCGGTGTGGGCGGCACGGGTGCGGCCAAGTGCGGCGGTAACTACGCGGCATCTATGATTGCTCAGCTTGAGGGCGAAGAGCAGGGTTGCCAGCAGGTGATTTTCAAGGATCCCAACCGCGACGACGCTATTGAAGAGCTCGGCGGCATGAACGTTTTCTACGTTTTCGGCAAAGAAAACAAGGTTGTGACCCCCGAGCTGACCGGCACCATTCTCGAGGGTGTCACCCGCAAGTCCCTGCTCCAGCTGGCTGAAGACCGCGGCATGACGGTTGAGGAACGCAAGTTCACCCTGACCGAGTGGCGCGAGGGCGTGGCAAACGGCGACATTACCGAGGTCTTTGCCTGCGGTACCGCCGCCGTGGTGTCGCCGGTGGGCAAGCTCAAGGCAGCAGACTTTGAGATTCCCTCGGCCACCGGCGAAGAACCCGGTGAGATTTCCATGGCCCTGCGTGAAGAGCTGGTGGGAATCCAGACCGGCAAGATTGAAGACCGCCACGGCTGGCTGACCCGTTTGGCATAAAGCAGCCAGTTTCAGAGCCGGTGTTTCTGCCAGACTTCTTTAAAAGCCAGTCAGCAGAAACACCGGCTCCAAAGCTCACCCCTGGGCCAGTTGGTTCCTCGCTTCTCACGCGGTAGCCTAGAACCATGCGTATTGCTCGATTCACTGTTGAAGATCAACTGCACTTTGGCCTGGTCGAAGGCGGCGAGGGGGAGGAAACCCTCACCGTACTGGCTGGCGACCCTTTCTACATGGGTGTTCAGCCCACTGAAAAGACCTTTCAGCTTGAAGACGTTCGCCTTCTCTCACCGATTATTCCCCGCTCCAAGGTGATCGGTGTTGCCCGCAACTGGCACGATCACGCCAAGGAACTGGGCAACGAAACTCCCACCAGCCCCCAGTTCTTCCTCAAGCCCAACACCGCGGTAGTTGGCCCCAATGACCCGATTTCCCTGCCCGAGTGGTCTGAGGAAGTTTCTTTTGAGGGCGAGCTGGCGGTGGTCATCGGTCGTATTGCCAAGTCTGTGCCGGCAGAGCGGGTTCCCGAGATAATCTTCGGCTACACCGTGGGCAACGACCTCACCGCCCGCGATGCCCAGAAAACCGATTTGCAGTGGGCCCGCGCCAAGGGCTTTGACGGCTCCTGCCCGCTGGGCCCCTGGATTGAGACAGACCTCGACACCGATGACCTCTCAATCAAAACCTGGGTTGACGGCGATGTTAAGCAAGACGGCACCACCGCCGATATGATCTTCTCCGTGAGCGAGCTGGTCTCCACTATCTCAGAGGCTTTCACCCTGCTGCCCGGCGACGTGATTCTCACCGGCACCCCCGCCGGTGTGGGCCTGCTCGAAGACGGCAACGAAGTTGAAATCGAGATTGAGGGTATCGGCTCGCTGGTCAATACCGTACGCCGCTAAATAGTTTTCAGGACGGCGCCCACCCCGCTTTTGCCCGCGCGCCCACCTGCGCGTGGGGTAGCCTGGCCGCCGCGGCGTCGTCCTACCGCACCATTTCACACCAACGAGAGAAAGAGTAGAGACTTCTTCTCATGTCAGATTTGACTGTTAAGCTCAAAGACCCCAGCGAAACCCGCGTGCGCTTCTGCCCGTCGCCCACCGGCACCCCGCACGTGGGAATGATTCGAACCGCGCTCTTCAACTGGGCTTACGCTAAGCACACCGGGGGCAAGCTGGTTTTCCGTATTGAGGATACCGACGCTGCGCGTGACTCCGAGGAGTCCTTCAACCAGGTGCTGGATTCCCTGCACTGGCTGGGTATCTACTGGGACGAAGGCGTTGGCGTGGGCGGCCCCCACGAACCCTACCGCCAGTCCCAGCGCGGCGACATCTACCAGGATGTTATTCAGAAGCTGATCGAGGGCGGCTACGTCTACGAAGATTTTTCCACTCCCGCCGAGGTTGAGGAGCGCCACCGCGCCAAGGGTGAAGACCCCAAGCTGGGCTACGACAACTTTGATCGCGACCTGACCGAAGAGCAGAAGGCTACCTACCGCGCCGAGGGCCGCGAGCCCGTGCTGCGCCTGCGCATGCCCGATGAAGACATCACCTTCACCGACCTGGTGCGCGGCGAGATTACCTTCAAGGCGGGCTCAACCCCCGACTTCGTGGTGGTTCGCGCCAACGGCAAGCCCCTCTACACCCTGGTTAACCCCGTGGACGACGCGCTGATGGGCATTACCCACGTGCTGCGCGGTGAGGATCTGCTGTCGTCAACTCCCCGCCAGATTGCCCTCTACCGGGCACTGATTGAGGTGGGCGTTGCCAAGTTCATTCCCGAGTTCGGCCACCTGCCCTACGTGATGGGCCAGGGCAACAAGAAGCTCTCCAAGCGCGACCCCGAATCCAACCTCTTCCTGTTGCAGGAACAGGGCTTTATCAAGGAGGGCCTCGATAACTACCTGGCTCTGCTGGGGTGGTCGCTGTCTCACGACCAAGACATCTTCACCCTGGACGAAATGGTGGAGCACTTCGATATCAAGGATGTTCTGGCCAACCCCGCCCGCTTTGACGTGAAGAAGGCAGAGGCTATCAACGGCACCCATATTCGTATGCTGGCCGCCGATGACTTCCGCGATCGCCTGGTCTGGTACCTACAGCGCGCCGGTGTGGTTACCGGCGGCTCCTTTGAAGAACTTTCTGCCCGCGAGCAGGAGATTCTCACCGAAGCCGCACCGCTGGTACAGGAGCGCATGCAGCTGCTGGGGGAGGTTCCGGCTCTGCTGGGCTTCCTCTTCAAGTCTGATTCTGAAATTGAAATTGCGGACGACGCCCGCAAGCAGCTCAAGGAGTCAGCACCGGCTGTACTGCAGGCGGCTATCGACGCTCTTGAACCCCTTGACAACTTCACCGCCGAGCCCATTCAGGTAGCACTGCGCTCTGCCATTGTCGAGGGCCTGGAAATCAAGCCCCGCCTGGCCTTTGGGCCCATCCGCACCGCCGTCTCCGGCGCTAAGGTTTCGCCCCCGCTCTTTGAATCCATGGAGATTCTGGGCAAGGAATCTTCCCTGAAGCGTCTGCGGGCGCTACTGGCGGATTTGCAGGGTTAACGAGTTTTCGCTGAGAAGCCAATAAATGCGGGGGAGTGCCCCTGCTCGTTTCGGCGCAAGCCCCAGGGGGCTTGTACCGAAATCGAGCAGACGGAGCCCCCGCATTTTATTGTCTTCACCGCGGAAAGCTGGTTTGGGTTTGATCTTGCTTTCGCTCTCGCCCTTGCTCAGGCGATGTAGCGCAGACCTCACCCGGGAAAATTTGCACAGTGCCAGCCCTGCCTGGTAGAGTATTTACTCGTTGCACGGCGCAGACAACTGCGTTTTGACATTGGGATATGGTGTAATTGGCAACACTACGGTTTCTGGTACCGTCATTCTAGGTTCGAGTCCTGGTATCCCAGCGAGCATTTTGTTTTTCAAAATGTTTTTTGGCCCCATCGTATAGCGGCCTAGTACTCCGCCCTCTCACGGCGGCAACACCGGTTCAAATCCGGTTGGGGTCACAGGCTAAGGAGGCTCACCTGAACAGGGTGGGCCTCTTTTTTGTGCTCGGCTGGAAACTGCGCCTGGGTTATAGGCAGATAAGTGTGTCCCGCCCGGGCGGGTTACCCGCGATAGTGGTAGAAAAGCGCGTCTTCTAGCATGCTGGGCGGCTTTTAAGAATTGGTTTAGTGTACCGAGTCGCCGCTTCGGCAGCATATCGCCGCTTCAACGACAGACGCCGTTGCTGTACCGGCGATATGCAACTGAAGCGGGACTCGATGAAACAGGGTCAACTGCACGGGCTGCCGTGATCGCTGAGCGGCCATTTTTAGACCGTTTTTTGCTGGTTTTCGGTCTAAAAATGGCCTCTCGGGAAAGCTCGGTGGTTGTAAGGTACAAGTTTCTTCTGGCTGGGCTATCTAGGGTACAAGCAGAGTCCCTGAGTACAAGTATTGTCTTGTACCTGGGGACTTCACGTGTACCTTTGGCCTCTTCACGGGAACTTGCGTGTACCTTAGGTCTGCTAACAGGAATCTACGTGTACGAGGGCTTGTTTCAGCTCAAAATCTATGAATGCTCCATGCCCTATATCGAAGGTTCTGTATTTTGGGTGGTAGAGGGGTGAGGTTAGCTTCGTGTGGAAGCCGACTCCTTCACATGTCTGTGTTACAGAACACCGAAATTCAGTTTGCTTTCTCAATAAATCTGAATGTATAGTATTTATCTGTTGCACGGCGCAGACAACTGCGTTTTTGACATTGGGATATGGTGTAATTGGCAACACTACGGTTTCTGGTACCGTCATTCTAGGTTCGAGTCCTGGTATCCCAGCGAGCATTTTGTTTTTCAAAATGTTTTTGGCCCCATCGTATAGCGGCCTAGTACTCCGCCCTCTCACGGCGGCAACACCGGTTCAAATCCGGTTGGGGTCACAGGCTAAGGAGGCTCACCTGAATAGGGTGGGCCTCTTTTTTGTGTCTGTGGTGTAAAGGAGCCGGCTCTTCAAGATAAGGCTGTTTGTCTAGTGGTTTTGTGCACAGAAGCCGTCTCCTTAACGGTGGGGTAGGGTGGCTCGTAGCCCTGCCCGGAAGAGGCCGATCCGCCCCTGCTGGAATGTAGTGCAGAACACCCCCTCACGATTTGCGGGTCACTCAAAAGCTGTGTAATCTTATATCTGTTGTCGAGAGCGGATAGCTCAAAAGCTAGCTCTCAAAGACAGTAACGGCCCCATCGTATAGCGGCCTAGTACTCCGCCCTCTCACGGCGGCAACACCGGTTCAAATCCGGTTGGGGTCACAGAGGAAAAGAGGCTCACCTGAACAGGGTGGGCCTCTTTTTTGTGTCTGTGGTGTGAAGGAGTCGGCTCATCAACGGTTAAACGCAGGGTTATAGGCAGATAAGTGTATCCCGCCCGGGCGTGTCACCCGCGATAGTGGTAGAAAAGTGTATCCACTAACATGCTGGGCGTTTATCGAGAATAGGCCAGTGTACTGAGTCGCCGCTTCGGTGACATATCGCCGTTTTAGTTGCATTTCGCCGGTACGGTACCGGCGATTTGTCGTTGAAGCGGCGACTCAATGAAACAGGGGCAACTGCACGGGGTGCCATGATCGCCGAGTGGCCATTTTTAAACCGTTTTTCGCAGGTTTTCGGTACAAAAATGGCCACTCGAGGAAGCTCGATAGGTAAAGTACAAGTTCTTCTTGCCGGGCTGACGTTAGTACACCTGTGTTCCCTGGGTACACATCTAGATGTGTACCCAGGGAACACAGGTGTACCTTTGGCCTTTCAACCGAGCTTTGCGTGTACTTTAGGTTCTACCTACAGGAATCTAGGTGTACCGGGAGCTTGTTTCCGCGGATAAACGCACGCCCAGGGGTCGGGTATATCCTCAATCATCAGCAGGCTTGTGGAAGAATGGTTCTGTGGATGAAAAGACCAAAAACTTGCACCTGACCTCCGAGGAAATCTCCGGGGAGAGCTCAGAAGAAAACAGCACCGTGCAACGCCGGGGGAGCGTTGCTAGCCGAGGCACACAGTCAGCTCAGGTAGATGCTGAGCTGGCCGCGGTTCGCACTGCCCGCGCTAGCATCGACGAGGTAACTCTCCCTCTGGAAAACGCCGGGGTCGAAGAAGACCGAACCACCGTTTCCCGCACTATCACCCAGCTCGATGACTACATTCTGCCCAGGCTGGCTACCCTGGATGCTCCGCTGACCGTGGTGGTGGGTGGCTCAACCGGTGCCGGTAAATCAACCCTGGTTAACACTCTGCTGGGGGAGCCAATCACCCGATCCGGAGCGATTCGGCCCACCACCCGCCAGCCGGTGCTGATCCACCGCCCCGAAGATGCTGAGGCTCTCACGCCCCAGAGAATTCTGCCCCACCTGGAACGTATAGAGGCAAAGAATTCCACCGAGCTGGTCGGCGCTGACCACTCTGAGAGAGACCAGATTTTCACCGTGGCCACAGAGTCTATTCCCGCCGGAATTGCTCTCATCGATGCCCCCGATATTGATTCTGTGAGCGAAGATAATCGCAGGCTTGCCAAGCAGTTGCTCTCGGCGGCTGATTTGTGGCTCTTCGTGACCACCGCTAACCGCTATGCCGATGCTGTGCCCTGGGAGGTTCTGCACGAGGCAGCCAAGCGGGATATTACGGTTGCTGTGGTGCTCAACCGGGTGCCCGAGGGTGCCGAAGATGAAATCGAAGAGGATTTACGTCGCATGCTCACCGGTGCCGGAATCACCCCGGCCCATCTGCTGACGGTGACCGAGCAGGAGCGTGATGAGCGGGGAATGCTGCCCGCCGTAGCGCTAACTCCGCTGGTTTTCTGGTTGAGGGAGTTGGGCTCTAACGCCGACGAGCGATCCCGCATCGCGCGCCAGACCCTCGAGGGCGCCGTCCGGTCTGTAGCAGACCGTATGGAAACTATTACAGCCGCGCAGACCGCTCAGTTCGAGACCGCCCAGCGGCTACAGAACATCGTGCTCACCAGCTATACGCAGGCGCAGAAGAACATTATTGCCTCGACCCAGGACGGCGCTTTGTTGCGCGGCGAGGTGCTCTCGCGGTGGCAGGATTTTGTGGGAACCGGCGAGTTCTTCCGTAGTCTTGAAACCGGAATTGGCCGCATGCGCGACCGCGTGGCGGGCTTCTTCAAGGGCCAGCCTTCGCAAGCGGTAGAGGTGGAGCAGGCGCTGGAAGTCGGGCTCCACTCGGTGATTGTGGAGCAGGCGGCGCAGGCTGCTGAGACCTCCCAGCGGCAGTGGCTGGAGGAGAGGGCAGGACGAGTGCTCATCGGCAACCGCGATGTGGCGAGGGTCAGCGAGGACTTTCCTGCCCGTGTTGCCGAGGGGATTCGTGCCTGGCAGAACGACGTGATGGAGATGATTCGTGCCGAGGGCGCGGGCAAACGACAGCGGGCACGCTTTATGTCTCTGGGTGTCAATGCTGCGGCTGTGATTCTCATGGTGGTGGTCTTCTCAATGACCGGTGGATTGACCGGCATCGAGGTGGGCATTGCCGGTGGCTCGGGTGTGGTGGGCACCAAACTGCTTGAGGCGGTTTTTGGTGAGGACGCCGTGCGCCGTATGGCCCAGGGCGCCCGCGAGAACCTTGAAATCCGCGTGCACGAACTGCTGGACGAACACTCCGAGGTACTGACCGAGCGGCTCGATAGCATCAGCCTGGGCCCTGAACCGGCTCTCTTGCAGCGCAGCACAGAAGAAATGCGGGCGACCGCCCGGGGCCTGAAGGAGGCGAAATAGTGGGGCAGAACCAGCCGGTAGTCTCGGTGCTCTCGCACCGGATTGAACACCTAGAAGACGCTGTGAACCTGGGGCAGGGCCGGGTTGATCCCGAGGTTTTGGAGAGCGTTCAGCAGACCCTCGACCGTTCCGCCTCTCGTCGTCAGCTCTCTGCCGAGCACACCGTAATCGGTTTCTTTGGCGCAACGGGCTCGGGTAAGTCCTCCCTCTTCAACGCCGTCATCGGGCAGAAGGTGGCGAAGTCGGCGGCGCGTCGTCCTACCACCTCCACCGCCCAGGCGGCGGTCTGGGGCAGAGCCGGCAGCGAGGAACTGTTGGACTGGTTGCAGGTGGAGAACCGGGTTTTTCTGGATTCGGACGGCGAGCAGGCGGCAGAGGCCCTCAACCAGGCGCAGGTTCCGGTAGAGGGCGGAATGATAAACCGCATGAAGCATCTACTGGGCCGCGGCGAGACCGAAACCAAATCGGGCGGCCTTATTCTGCTGGATCTCCCCGACTTTGACTCGGTGGAGAAGTCTAACCGCGAGATTGTTAGCCGCATGGCGGGCTTTGTCGATGTGCTGGTGTGGGTTTTTGATCCGCAGAAATACGCCGATGCCGTGATTCACCACGATTTTATTGTTCCCCTGGCCCAGCACGGCGCGGTAACCATGGCGGTGCTCAACCAGGCAGACCGGCTGGATTCCCGCGAGGTACCCGCGGTGCTAGACTCCCTGCAGCGGCTGCTGGCTGAAGACGGGCTGACCGGCTCCCTGCTGGCGGCCCCCATGGCGGTGTCGGCTGTCACCGGCGAGGGCCTTGATCGGCTCAGGACGGCGCTGGGGCGGGTTGCGGTGGAGAAGTCGGCTGCGGTGGCGCGTATTGAAGCCGATGTGAACACGGCGGTAGATCGCCTGAGTGAGCACGACGGTGCCGGGCTGCCCGACGGTGTAACGGGAACCGGTGTTCGCCAGCTGGACCAGGGGCTGTATGCGGCCTCAGGTGCTGAGGCAATCTGCAAGGCAGCGGGGCAGACTTACCAGCTCCACGCCAGGCAGAACACCGGCTGGATTGCAACCCGCTGGTTGCTTAAGTTCCGCAAAGATCCGCTCAAGCGACTCAACCTGCACCGCAGTGATGAGGGCTCCGATATTACCCGCTCGTCTCTGCCTCCGATGTCCACGGGGCAGGTCTCGGCGGCGTCCTCGGCGATTCGCAGGTTCTCCAACGGCGTGGCAGAGGGGGTCTCTGCCCCCTGGAGCTATGCGATTCGCGATGCCGCCCGGTCACACGAGAGCGAACTGCCCGAAGCCCTTGAACGCGCCATTGCCTCGGTAGATTTTGCCGCCACCAAGAAACGCTGGTGGTGGGTGCTGCTGAATATTGTGCAGTGGCTGGCTATCGTGCTGGCCTTGGCCGGGCTACTGTGGCTGACCGGCCTGGCCCTGGCCCAATATTTCCAAATTCCCTTGCCGGAGGCGCCCCGAGTTGAGGGCTACCCTGTTCCGGTGCCCACTCTTCTGGTGGCAACGGGACTTTTGTTGGGGATAGTCACAGCGATTCTTGGTAAGATATGCGCTGTCGCAGGTCGCAAAATGTACCAGAAAAAGGTTTCCCGCCGAATCTTCGAACAGGTGCATGAGGCGGGGCAAGACTATGTGGTGGCACCGGTTGAAGAGGAAATTAACCGGCTCTACGCCTACCGTGATGCATTAGAAAATGCTCGTTGATCACTATAAATTCAGAGGGAAATTAGTTGACCAGTCCTATTCAGAAGCTAGACGGAATTTCTGTTAGACCGTACAGGGATTCTGATGAAAAGAACTGGGTCAACTGCCGTGTTCAAGCCTTTTTGGACTCTAGCTACCGCGACGACGTTCAGCAGTACCGTGAGGAATACGAGAATCCCTCAGTTCGTATAGTCGCCGTTCGCGACCAAGACCAGCAAATTCTGGGTTTCCTCGACGTTGAATACTGCTCTGAGCAGGGCCCTGAAACCGTTGAGAAACACGGTGTGCTCTGGCACCTGGGAGTTCTTCCCGACTACCGCAGACTCAAGCTGGCCCACACCATGTGGGAGGTCGCAAAGCTCGAGCTGAAAGCCGCTGGGGTCAGCCGTGTTCAGGCATGGACCCAGGACGATACCGCCGCTAACCTCTGGTACCTGCGGCAGGGCTGGAAGGTCACCAAATCGTATTTGAACGTCTATGTGCGCGGGCTGATGGGGGAGTTCCCCCTCAAAGACCTGCTCCCGGGCATCGACCGGGTGTGGAAGTACGGGCACATTCGCAACTTCAACTTTGAGGCACCCCTGGAATATCGGAGTGAGCTTGAGAAGCTCAGCTACCGCATGCACGAGGTGAGGGTCTACGAGATAGAGCTGTAGGCTTAGTTAGCTTCGCAGGGCCTCGGTGAGCTGGGCAGCCGCCTTGCAGACCACCTCGGCGTGCAGGCGGCCGGGTTGGCGGGTCAGTCGCTCAATGGGGCCCGAGATAGACACAGCTGCAATCACCTTGCCCGAGGGGCTGCGCACCGGTGCTGAAACCGAGGCGGTACCGCGCTCGCGTTCACCGACAGACTGAGCCCAGCCGCGGCGTCGTACCGCAGCCAGCATAGTGGCAGTGAAGCGGGCGTTGCGCAGACCCTCCACCAGACGCGAGTGATCTTCCCAGGCAGTGAGCACCTGGGCGGCTGAGCCGGCCTTCATGGAGAGCTGGGTGCCCACCGGAATGGTGTCGCGCAGACCAATCGGGCGTTCTGCTGAGGCAACGCAAACCCGCCAGTCACCCTGACGGCGGTAGACCTGGGAGCTCTCGCCGGTAATGTTGCGGAGCTGGTTGAGTACGTTTCCGGACGCCGCGATGAGGCGGTCTTCGCCGGCAGCTGAGGAGAGCTCGCCCAGGCGGGGCCCCAGCATGAAGCGACCCTGAATGTCGCGGGCAACTAGCCGGTGGTGGGTCAGCGCTACAGCCAGGCGGTGCACGGTGGGGCGAGCCAGCCCGGTGGCTTCAACGAGCTGGGAGAGGGAAGCGGGGCCGGCTTCAAGGCAGTCCAGAATATAGGCGGCCTTATCGAGCACTCCCACACCCGATGATGTTCTTTCGTTGTGTTCAACCATGGCTGACTCCGTGTCTCAAAGGAAAATGTGTATATACAAACCCTTAGTTTTATACAGTTGGGCGTGTATTTATTCACTGCTTAGTATAATTTTGCCATTCTCAATATATGATATGCAAGCCCATTTAATGGAAAGTTAGCGGAAATCTAGCCAAAATAGGGGGAGCATCACTGAATCAACGGAGGAAAACATGGCAGGCGAACACACTGCAACTCCGCGTACCCTGGCAGAAAAGGTCTGGGACGCCCACACTGTAGTTCCCGGCGAAGACGGCAAACCCGATCTTCTCTACATCGACCTTCACCTGGTGCACGAGGTGACTTCACCTCAGGCGTTCGAGGGTCTGCGGCTTGAGAATCGACCGCTGCGTCGTCTTGATTTGACCATCGCTACCGAAGACCATAACACCCCCACCGAGAACATTTTCTCAACCATTGCCGACATCACCTCGCGTACCCAGATCGAGGCTCTGCGCAAGAACGCTGAGGAGTTCGGTGTACGTATTCACTCTCTGGGCGATTCAGAGCAGGGTATTGTGCATGTGATGGGCCCGCAGCTGGGTCTGACCCAGCCCGGTATGACCGTGGTCTGCGGTGACTCCCACACCTCAACCCACGGTGCCTTCGGTGCGCTTGCCTTTGGTATCGGTACCTCTGAAGTTGAGCACGTGATGGCCACTCAGACCCTGCCGCTGGCCCCTTTTAAAACCATGGCCATTAACGTGGAGGGCACCCTGAAGCCCGGTGTGACCGCCAAAGACATTATTCTCGCCGTGATTGCTGAGATCGGCACCGGTGGCGGCCAGGGCTACGTGCTGGAATACCGCGGCTCGGCCATTCGCAACCTGTCGATGGAAGGTCGCATGACCATCTGCAACATGTCCATTGAGGCGGGTGCCCGTGCTGGCATGGTTGCCCCCGATGAGACCACCTTCGAGTACGTGAAGGGCCGCCCCCACGCGCCCAAAGGCGAACTGTGGGATCAGGCGGTGGAATACTGGAAGAGCCTGCCCACCGACGAGGGCGCTACCTTTGACCGCGAGGTCTTCATTAACGCCGATGAGCTAGAACCCTTCGTTACCTGGGGCACCAACCCCGGCCAGGGTGTGCCGCTGTCGCAGAACGTGCCCCACCCCGAGGACTTTGAAGATGAGAACTCCCAGGCTGCAGCTCGAAAAGCTCTGGAATACATGGATTTGACCGCGGGCACCCCGCTGAAGGAGATTCCGGTTGACGTGGTCTTCTTGGGTTCCTGCACCAACTCCCGCATTGAGGATCTTCGCGCTGCGGCAGAAATCGTCAAAGGAAAGAAGGTTGCGGATAATGTGCGCATGATGGTGGTGCCTGGCTCCGCCAAGGTGCGCGCCCAGGCTGAGGAAGAGGGCCTGGATCGGGTTTTCAAGGACTTCGGTGCAGACTGGCGCTTTGCCGGTTGCTCCATGTGCCTGGGTATGAACCCAGACCAGCTGGCACCGGGGGAGCGTTGCGCTTCAACCTCAAACCGAAACTTTGAGGGCCGCCAGGGCAAGGGCGGTCGCACCCACCTGGTATCGCCGCTGGTGGCAGCCGCAACCGCAATTCGCGGAACCCTGAGCTCGCCCGCTGACCTCTAAGACGTTGACCTTCACGTTTGATAAGGATTTTTGATGGAACCGATTACTCGACACACCGGCGTTGGCGTGCCCCTGCGAGCATCCAATGTTGATACAGACCAGATTATTCCCGCCGTCTACCTCAAGCGCATTACCAAGACCGGTTTTGACGATGCTCTCTTTGCCAGCTGGCGCAAAGACGAAAACTTTGTACTGAACCAGGAGCCCTATAAGAATGGCTCGGTTCTGGTTGCCGGCCCCGATTTTGGCACCGGCTCCTCCCGTGAGCACGCGGTCTGGGCCCTGAAAGATTACGGCTTCCGCGTGGTAATTTCTGCCCGCTTTGCCGATATTTTCCGCGGTAACTCCGGTAAGCAGGGCCTGGTAGCAGCCCAGGTAGACCAGGGTGATATCGAGCTGATTTGGAAGACCCTGGAAAACGAACCCGGCACAGAAATCACCGTTGATTTGGAGAGCAAGACCGTCACCTGCGGCGGATTGACCGTGCCCTTCGAGATTGACGACTATGTGCGCTGGCGCCTGATGGAGGGCCTTGACGACATTAGCTTGACTCTGCAACAGGAAGAGGCAATTACCGCCTTTGAGAAGACCCGCCCTGCCTGGTTGCCGCGAACCCAGGAACTCTAAATAAGCAAAAGATGGAGCACCCCGGCGATGCACCTGAGAATCGTTCTCTGGTGTGGCTGCCGGGGTGTTTTACGCCCATTCTGCGGTGGGTGCTGCGCGGGTGTAAGCTTAGTAAGACTTGATGAACTATTCTTAAACTAAATGTATGAAGCGTGCTTATTCTTTTAAGCTCGTTAGTTTGTACTGAGTAAGAACTTCTACCTTGGTTAGGGCACTGAGCGCGGCCAAGATGACTTTGACAGGATTGGAAACATATGACCAGCGCACTGCGAATCGAGGGCGGTAATCCGCTAAACGGTGAAGTGAAAGTACGCGGAGCTAAGAACCTTGTTCCCAAGGCAATGGTGGCGGCACTTTTGGGTTCTACCCCCTCAACCCTGCGCAATGTTCCTGAGATTAAAGACGTTCAGGTAGTTACCGATTTGGTAGAACTGCACGGAGTTTCGGTGACCAACAACACCGAAACCGGCGAGCTGACCATGGACCCTTCGCAGGTCTCTCTGGCCAATCACGCAGATATTGATGCTCACGCGGGCGATTCTCGTATTCCGATTCTGCTGTGCGGCCCCCTGTTGCACACCATCGGTGAGGCTTTCATTCCCGATTTGGGTGGCTGCCGCATTGGCGACCGTCCCATCAACTACCACCTGCGCGTGCTGGAGGAATTCGGTGCCAAGGTGGAGAAGCTACCCACCGGTATCTCCATGAAGGCACCTGCTGGTGGTCTCAAGGGTGCCAGCATTGAGCTCGAATATCCCTCGGTAGGAGCCACCGAGCAGGTTCTGCTGGCGGCTACCCGGGCAGAGGGTAAGACCGAATTGCGCGGTGCCGCGGTGGAGCCTGAAATCCTCGATTTGATTGCCATCTTGCAGAAGATGGGCGCTATCATCACCGTTGAGACCGACCGCCAGATCATTATCGAGGGTGTTCCTTCTCTCAAGGGCTACCAGCACAACGCTATGCCCGACCGCAACGAGTCGGCCTCCTGGGCTTCTGCTGCGCTGGCAACCGGTGGCGATATCTTTGTTCGCGGTGCCAACCAGAAGGATATGACCACCTTCTTGAACGTCTACCGCAAGATGGGCGGCGGCTTGGATATTCAGGACGACGGCATTCGCTTCTACCACCCCGGCGGCGAGCTGAACCCCCTCTTTGTAGAGACCAACGTTCACCCCGGTTTCATGACCGACTGGCAACAGCCCCTGGTGGTTGCGATGACCCAGGCAACCGGCGTTTCGGTGGTGCACGAGACCGTTTATGAAAACCGCTTTGGCTTTACCGATGCCCTGGTGCGCATGGGCGCAACCGTGCAGCTGCACCGCGACTGCCTGGGCCCCACCGTCTGCCGCTTCGGCCACAAGAACTTCCAGCACTCGGCAATCATTACCGGCAAGACCCCGCTTAAGGGTGCCGATATTCACGTGCCCGATCTGCGCGGCGGTTTCTCCCACGTGATTGCAGCCCTGTCTGCTGAAGGTACTTCAAACGTGACCGGCGTTTCGGTGATTTCCCGCGGCTACGAGCACTTTGTTGAGAAGCTCAATGCTCTGGGCGCACAGTTCGAGGCGATGGACTAAGCAGATGGTGAAGAAGCAGGCTCAACAACCCCTACCGGAACTCGAACCCACCGCAAGCGGAGATGCCCTCTATAAGATTTTGGGCCACTCCGCCCGCCTGGTCTACCATCTGGTGATGTCGCCCAAGATTGAGGGAAAGGAAAAACTTCCCCGCAAACAGGGCTACATTGTGGTGGCAAACCACTGCACTGAAGTTGATCCGATTACGGTTGCTTACCCTGTTTTCCTCACCGGCACCCTGCCGCGTTTTCTCGCCAAGGAGTCCCTCTTCCGGGCTCCGGGCCTGGGCTTTATTCTGCGCAAGCTGGCCCACATTCCGGTGGCCCGCGGCTCGGTAGATGCCCGTAAGTCGCTGGAGACCGCAAAGAACGTGGTCAACGCGGGCGGCGCCGTCATTATCTACCCCGAGGGAACCCTCACCAAAGACCCCGAGCTGTGGCCCATGCAGGGCCGCACCGGTGCCGCCCGGTTGGCGCTTGCCACCGGTGCGCCGGTCTATCCCATTGCTCACTGGGGCGACCATGACTTTCTGCCGCCCAAGGGCAAGCCCCGGTTCTTCCCTCGTAAGAAGGTGCGGGTTAAGGTGGGAGATGCCCTCGATCTTTCCTCGGTGGTTCAGCCCCGGGAAGATAGCCGGTACACCCGCTCTGAACTGGGCGCGGTTACCGACTACTTCATGGATTCTGTGACCGACCTGCTGGAAGATTTGCGCGGGGAGAAGGCACCGCAGGGTCGCTATAATCCCGCAACCGGCCAGCGCGAGATCTAGAAAGGTTTTCATCGTGGCTCACTCTGTAGAAAAAGTAGCTGTTCTCGGCGCCGGTAGCTGGGGAACCGCTTTCGCGAAGATGGTTGCCGATACCGCGAAGGAGTCAGCCAGCGGTGTAAGCACCGTTCTGTGGGGGCGCAACGAGCAGCGAATTGCCGACTGCGTTGCCACCGGCAGAAACGAAGCCTATTTTCCCGGTGTTGCCCTGCCCGAATCCCTGAAGTTCACCGCGGATTTGAAAGAGGCTCTGACCGGCGCCGATATTGTGGTGCTGGCCGTTCCCGCCCAGTCGCTGCGCACCCAGCTTGAGGTCGCAAAGCAGTGGATTGAGCCCCACGCGGTGATGGTTTCGCTGGCCAAGGGCCTGGAACAGGGGAGCGGTCTGCGCATGTCTGAGGTGATTGCCGAGGTTTTGCAGGACGGCGCCGCTTCGGCTTCTGCGGTTGAGCAGCGGATTTGCGTGCTGTCGGGGCCCAACCTGGCTAAGGAGATTGTGGCGGAGCAGCCGACCGCCTCGGTGGTGGCGGCCTCTACCGAAGAGGTGGCGCGTCGGGTAGCCGAGATTTGCGCCTGCTCCTACTTCCGCCCCTACACCGGCACCGACATTATCGGGGTTGAAATCGGCGGTCTAGTGAAGAACGTGATTGCCCTGTGCGTGGGTATCTGCGAGGGCAAGAACTACGGCGATAATTCCAAGGCTTCTGTGATGACCCGCGGCCTGGCCGAAACCACCCGGCTAGCGCTTGCCCTGGGCGCCGAACCGGCTACGCTGAGTGGCCTGGCCGGTATGGGCGATTTGATTGCCACCTGTTCCTCGCCCCTGTCGCGCAACCATACCGCCGGCCGTCTTCTGGCCGAGGGCGTGCAGCCCGCTGACCTGCCCAAGGTGATGAGCCAAACCGCAGAATCGGTAAAGACCGCCCCGGTTGTTGCCGAACTCGCACGCAAACACGGGGTGGAAATGCCGATTACCGAAGCGGTGGTGGCGGTACTATCGCACAGGGTTAAGGTCGAAGACCTGGCACCCAAGCTGCTGGGGCGAAGCCTCAAGAACGAAAACGCGAGCAGGGCGTAAATCACCTGCCCCCGACCCCGGGTTAGTTACGACCAAAGAGAGTACATGACTGCACAAACTTCTGTTTCAACGTCAAAGACCACCGTTGCCCTGCTGACCGGTGGCCGCTCTTCGGAGCACTCCATTTCTCTGATTACCGCCTGCGGTGTTCTGGGTGCTATCGATACCGATAAGTACGATGTGGTGACTATCGGTATTACCGAGGACGGCCGCTGGTACCTGACCAACTTTGAGGAACTGACCCAGCTGACCTCAAGTGGTGCTACGGCCAAGTTCACCGGCGGTACCCAGCAGGTTTTCCTGCCCCTGGGCTCAGGAGATTCCCACCTGCGCTTTGTCGATGCCGACCACAACATTGAAATCGGCCCCGCCGTGGACGTCGTTTTCCCGCTTTTGCACGGGCCCTTTGGCGAGGACGGCACCGTGCAGGGCCTGCTGGAAATGGCAGATCTCAAGTACGTGGGCTGCGGTGTTGCCTCCTCTGCTATTGGCATGGACAAGCACTTTATGAAGGTTGCCTTTGAGGCAGCCGGGCTGAAGGTGGGCCCCTACGAGGTAGTCACCCAGCGCCAGTGGAACCGCGACCCCGCCGCCGCTAAGGCTCGGATTGAGCAGCTGGGCTTCCCCGTGTTTGTGAAGCCTGCCCGCGCCGGGTCCTCCTTCGGCATTACCAAGGTGGATTCAGCTGACCAGCTCGACGCCGCTATCGCTGAGGCCCACCTTTATGACCCCAAGCTGGTGGTCGAGGCGGGTATCGTGGGGCGAGAGATTGAGTGTGCGGTGCTGGACGTCGCTGACGGCGGCGAGCCCCGCGCGTCCTACCCCGGTGAAATCGTGGTGCACAACGAAGAGAACAACGGTTTCTACGACTTCGAAGCCAAGTACGTCTCTAAGACCGATGCCCACACTCAGTGCCCGGCAGACCTGCCTGAGGATGTTCAGGAGAAGATTCGCCAGCTGGCCGTTGAAGCCTTCTTGGCTTTGGACGGCGAGGGCCTTTCTCGGGCTGACTTCTTCTACACCGAAGCCGGTGAGATTATTATCAACGAGGTCAACACCATGCCCGGTTTTACCCCGATTAGCATGTACAAGACCATGTGGGAGAAGTCGGGTATTGACTACCATGAGTTGATCGATGAGCTGATTCAGCTCGCCCTGGCCCGCCCGCTGGGTCTGCGTTAGGTTCACAAACTGCTGCCCCGCCGAGTTTCTCGGCGGGATAGTAGTTTTTTAAGAATTGGTCAGTGTACCGAGTCGCCGCTTCGGTTGCATATCGCAGTTTCACAACATATCGTCGGTACGGCACCGGCGAAACGTAGCCGAAGCGGCGGCTCGATGAACTCGTTGAAACAGGGGTCCATCTGCATGGGCTACTTTGATTGGCGAGAGGCCATTTTTGACCGTTTTTTGCTGATTTTCGGTATAAAAATGGCCTTTCGAGAGATCTCAGCTGGGGAAGGTACAAGTTTCTTCTTGCCGGGCAACCAAGGGTACAAGTGTAGTCCCTGGGTACAAGTATTGTCTTGTACCCAGGGACTACACTTGTACCCTAAGGACTGCGCTTGTACCGTTGGGCTTTCAGTGGGAACTTACTTGTACTTTGGGGTATTGTTTGGAACCTACTTGTAGCGAGAGCCTGTTTCAGCTCAAAACTCGAGTACTCACCCCAGGTACTCTGGAAGTTTGGGCGGTAGAAAATTCAGATTAGCTTCTGGGCTAGTCTGTGAGGCTGATTGCCTTGCGTGCTTGAGGCGCGGGGTATGAGGGGCAGCAGCTTTTAATCTCTAGAGATTCAGGGTGTCATCAATATTGGCGCACTGCTTGACCTGCTCAAGCTGGGAAACCGCCGAATCAATTTCTACCAGCATGCTGGAACTGGAAATCTCATCGGCGTTGAAAGTCACCTGAACGTTGGGGGATCGCCCAAAAGAGGTGGCAGTCCAGGTGCCGGTTGCTTCTTGAACTGCCGAACCTTCAGCTGTGTTGCCTTCTGCGGGCTTAACAATCCAGTCCACCCCGTTGACGGAGACGCAGGGGTCAGACACCGGCTCGGGCACCTGCACCCCGCACTTGAGGATGACCGTGGCGGGATCACCCCAGGCGGTTGTTGCCTGGGCAGTAGTTTCGCGCTGTTTAAAACCGGCCAACTCCTCGGGCATCGCAACCATGGCGGCGGCACAGGCCGGGTTAGCGGCGTCCTCAGCAGGCTGAACGTGCACCGCACCGGGGCCGCAGGCGGTCAGCGTGAGCAGGCCACCGGCAAGGAGCACAGCCTTGCTCCGGCTACGAAAACGGGGTGATAGTGAAGGGTCAAAGAATCGCACCCCTCCATCTTAAACCACAGGCAAAGTTTCCAGCAGGTTTTCATGATTCTGCCCGGAAGATGACCGGCTACAGATGGTAGTGTGGAGCACTGACGTAAGAGAGGTCTACTGATAGGCTGTGGGTAAGGTCTACTCGACGGGTAGACACGCCAACTGACGTGGAGGATTTCACTTGGCTCAGGCTAGGAATATCGGCTCAGTATTAGCACTCGCTACAGTGCTAGGCACCGGTGTCTGCTCACCCGCCTGGGCCCAAGCACCGGTGGTTGAGATTTCTCCGGCTCCCACCGAGCTTTCCACAGAAGCTCCCGCAACGACTCCCACCGAACCAGCAACAGAGGAAAATTCGGTGCAGAAGCCAGCGGAAGCTACCCCGGCGCCGTCCTCTGAACCCACACCCCTCCC
This sequence comes from Rothia aerolata, assembly GCF_014635585.1. GTDB lineage: Bacteria > Actinomycetota > Actinomycetes > Actinomycetales > Micrococcaceae > Rothia > Rothia aerolata. Next base: position 615,524 of record NZ_BMDC01000001.1, on the reverse strand, counting down.
TACTTCTGACCCCGCTCCTGAACCCGACCCAGCGCCGTCCACCGGTGAGACTGCCCTGGCAGAAGAACCCTCACCGGAGGAACCTACCCGAACCACTTTTCTGCGCTATCTAACACCGACGGCTCCTGAACCGGCAACCGAAACGGGCGATCAGCCCGAGACTGAGACGGGTGCTGAGCCGGGCCCCGAGACTTCCGAAGAACCGGTGGAGTCTGCTGCGGCTTCAGCTACCGGCACGCGCTCGCCGGAACCGAGCCCTGACCCCACCACCGCCTCGGCGGCGCCAAGTGAAGTGGAAAGCAGCGAACCCGCTCCGAGCGAGCCCAGTACCCCGAGCCCTAGCCCCTCTGACGCTGCGGCTCCGCAGGATACCCCGCCGCAGCCCGAACCAAACCGCGCTCCTGCGGAAGCAGCCCGGCCTGAGGCCAATAACCAGCGACCGGCCGCTCCCCAGAACATAGCAGCTGAGGCCCAACCCAACGGTCAAGATAGCAACCCGGTGCCCGCCCCGCAGCGGCCCCAACAGTTGCCGGCACCAAATCCTCCCGCTCAGGCACCAGCTGAGCCCAATGCCGTGCAGCGGACCCGCGGAGAAAACGCTCCCCGGCAGATCGCAGACCAGAACAGCTCAACCGGTCGCCAGTCCAACTTCGCCCTCGGCAATTTCACTGGTCCCCTTGCGCCCCGAACCGGCGTTAGCTTTCGCGACGGCATCGACTTTGCCCGCAACGAGTTTATTGACCGAAGGAATCTAGCGCCCTCCTACGCGGTGGAGAGTGGTTTTCGCACCGAGGCAAACTCGTGGATTAGCGACTTTCTCAACCAGGAGCAGCAGAGTGCCGATGGTGCTGTGGACTCTTCGGGCGTGACCGGTGCTGATGCCCAGGGCAACGGAACCAGTGCCGCCGCCGGTAACAGCCTGCGCCAGTTGGGCCAGTCGATTGTTACCGGTAAGATTCCGCTGATTTTCTTTACCCTCGGAGGGCTGGGAGCGATTCTCTACCTCATTCGTCAGTTCGTGCGTGACTCAACCAAGAACGGCTAACCGTGAAGATTTCAGACCTTTCTGAGTCCCAGCTTTTGGCGCTTTTCCTCCCCATTATTGATGAGCACAACCAGAGGGTGGCTCAGAGGCAACAGGGGGAGAGCCCCGTGCTTACCCTTGGCCCCGGCGATGACTGCGCGGTGCTGAACCTGCTGCAGGGCAAAACCGTGATGACCATTGATACCCAGACCGAGAACCAGGATTTCCGCAGGGTCTGGGCAAGCGGTTATGAGTCTGGCGGGTATGACGTCGGCTGGAAGGCTTCGGTGCAGAATCTCGGCGATATTGCCGCGATGGGAGCTCAGCCCCAGACCCTGTTGGTGAGTTTGAGTCTGCCGGGCGATGTAGAGTCTGACTGGGTGAAAGATTTTGCTCGAGGCATCTGTGATTCTACCCTGGCACAGGGGGCAGATTTCTGCACCATTGCGGGGGGCGACCTGGGGCGGAGTTCAGAAATTTCCGTCACGGTCACCGCCGTAGGTTCTAGCAGCGGCGAACCCGTGCGGCGCGATTCAGCTACCCCGGGCGACGTCCTGGCAGTAGCGGGCAGTCTGGGTGCTGCCGCCTGTGGGCTGGATCTTCTTGAGACACCGCAGCAGCAGCTGGAAGAACTCGACGACTATCAGCGCTTCTTCACCGGTCAGACCCGGCCGGCTGGTGCCCTGTGCTATGGGCTGGTGGCTGCGCAGAGCGCCCACGCCATGATGGATATTTCAGACGGACTCCTAAGAGACGCGGGGCGGATTGCCCGCGCCAGCGGGATCGGTATCAATATTGACTCGCAGAAACTCGCCGCTTTCTTTGAGCCCCTACGCCCGGCAGCCGCCTGCGTTAGTGCCTGGGGTGGTAAGCAGGAGAGCCCCGAGCAGATTCTGCTGCGGTGGGTGGCAACCGGCGGCGAAGACCACGCTATGCTGGCGGCCTTTGCCCCAGACCGGGTGCCTACAGGCTTTACCGTGGTGGGGCGCTGCGGCAGCGAGTTCGCTCCCGAAGCCCCCGTAACAGTCGATGGTCGAGTCTTTGACCGTAGCGGTTGGGACCACTTTAGCGGCTAAGCTAGAAGGGTACCTGTCCGTTAGATTCTGAAGAGTTTGAATGCTAACTGAACCGACCCTGACTGAGATATGGCCCCTCTGGATGCAGCGTGCCCAGTCACTCTTAGACAAGCACGCCCAGCAGATTAATGCTCTCAACGTCTTTCCGGTGCCCGACTCTGATACGGGGTCAAATATGCTGGCTACCGTCTCTGCTGCTGCGGATGCTGACCCTCAAGCCGGGGCCTCTGCGGCCCTGCAGGGCGCACGCGGTAACTCGGGTTCTCTCTTGGCTGTGTGGTTGCGGGCGCTGGTGAAGTCTTTGGGTAAGGACGGCGTGCTGACCCCCGAGGCCCTGCACTTCGCTTTTTTCACCGCGGCGGCTAGCGCTCGCGAATCGCTGTCTTCCCCTGTGGAGGGAACGATTCTTCTGGGTATGGACGCCGTGGCGCGGGCTGAAATTGCCGGGGAGCTTGAGGAACACCTGGTCTTTCTGGCTGAGACCGCAGCCCTGGCGGCATTTGAGTCGCGGGAGAAACTACCCCAGGCAGCCGCCGCCGGGGTGGCAGATTCCGGTGCCGTGGGCTTTTTTCTGGTGGTCAATGCGCTGAGTCTGGCCCATTCTGAGCGGGGGCTGGCTGAAGAAAAATACGCCGAACTCTTGCGGTCGCCTGACCGGGCCCCTTTAGCTGACCGGGAAGTCGCCGAGGGAGTAGAAGTCATGTGCACTGTTGCCGTGGGCGCAGTCGGTATGGCCCAGCTCCGAGACCGCCTAGAAGCCCTGGGCGACTCTATTTCCATTGCCCGCCAGGATGAATCAGGGCAGCTTCCCCTCTGGGCAGTGCACGTGCACGCCAAAGAATCAGAAGCAGTGCTGGCTGCACTGGCTGAATTTGGCGAGGTGACCAACGTGCGGGTGACTTCTTTAGCAGACGGCGGGCACCTGCATGGCTAAGGCAAAAACCCCCGAGAACTCGGCTAAAGCCAAGGTCCAGAAAAAATACGCTACTGAAGACCGGCTAGAGAACGAGAAGCTCTCGGTCTATCTGGGTGCCCAGGGGGCCAAGGTCGCCAAGCAGCATTTGGGGCTAGAGACCCTCAGCGATGTGCTGGAATTCTACCCGCGCAAGTATCTGCCCCGCGGTGAGCTCAGCTCCTTTGCCGAGCTGGTTGAAGGCCAGGAGGCCACCCTGATTGCCCGGGTACTGAAAGTGACCACCCGCAATATGCGGGCCCGGCGGGGCTCGATTACCGAGGTGGTGATTACCGACCACCTCACCGATGAGCCTCGGCAACCAACCCCTCAGGCATATGCCCAGCCGGGCCGAGCTGACTATCGGTTCGCCCCCGGCGGCAACGGCAGACCCAACACCGCTAACCCCCGAATTTCCGGCAGTGCCTCGGGCTACTCTGATTCTTTTGGTGCCCAGTATTCCCAGGGTTTTGACATGGGCCAGGTCTTTGGCGACTACGGCCAGCCCTACCAAGCGCAGGCAGGGTTTGCCCCGCTGGGTAGCCCCTCGACCATGACCCTCTCCTTCTTCAATGCCTGGACAGCCGCACGCGAGATTCACGCTGGTGACCAGGTGATGTTCTCGGGCAAAGTGGGGAGCTACCGCGGCGAACTCACGCTGACCAACCCGCACTACGCCGTCCTCGCAGAAAATCAGGCACGGGTAGACGGCGCTACGGCGGAGACGATTGAGCGGGCGAAGTCGCGCGCGAACGCGCCGATTCCCGTCTATAAGGCAAGCGCTAAATTTCCCACCGACCGGGTGGCAAAGCTGGTGGAGAAGGTGCTAGATAAAGCACCCCTGAAAGACCTGGAAGATCCGATTCCGGCAGATATCCGCCGTAAGCGCAAGATCCCCAGCCTGGCGTGGACTTATCGGGCTGTTCATATGCCCGATTCGGAGGAAACCTGGCGGGCAGCCCTCTACTTTCTACGCTACCGCGAGGCCTTTGTACTACAGTCTGCGCTGGCCCGCATGGCGGCCTCCCGGGCTTCTCAGCAGACGGTAGCCCGCCCGGCCAAGACCGGCGGCCTGGCTGACCGGCTCTTGGAACTTCTGCCCTATGAACTCACCGAGGGACAGCGTAAGGTGGGGGAGGAAATTAGGGCTGATTTGGGCAGTTCCAGCCCCATGAACCGCCTACTACAGGGCGATGTTGGCTCGGGCAAAACCGTGGTGGCGCTGAGAGCGATGCTACAGGTGGTGGATAACGGTGCCCAGGCGGCGATGCTGGCTCCTACCGAGGTGCTGGCGGAACAGCACTATCGGTCGGTGCTGGAAATTCTTGGCGACCTGGTTGCTGAGGAGCCGGTGAACGAGGGATCACCTGCCGAAAAAACTTCTGTACACGTGGTGCTGTTGAAGTCTTCTATGCCGGCCGCCGCCAAACGCAAGGCCTTGCTGGATATTTCCTCGGGGGCAGCGGACATTGTGATTGGAACCCACGCCCTGCTTGCCGATGCCGTGCAGTTTGTTGATTTGGGCATGGTGGTGGTCGATGAGCAGCACCGCTTTGGCGTTGAGCAGCGCGATGCCCTGCGCGGGACCACGGGGGAGCTACCTCACCGGCTGGTGATGACCGCAACTCCCATTCCCCGCACCGTGGCGATGACAGTCTTTGGCGATCTGGATACCTCAGTGTTGGACCAGCTACCGGCTGGCCGTCAGAAGATTCAGACCGTGGTGGTGCCCCTGGCTGAACACCCCGCCTGGGAGAAGCGCCTGTGGCAGCGCGCCCGCGAAGAGGTAGACGCGGGGCATCAGGTGTATGTGGTGGTTCCGAAGATTGGGGAGGACGACGCCGCTGGGGCTGTTGCGGAGGCAGACGGCGCTCTCTTTGGTTCGGCTTTTTCTTCGCGGGCAGCGACGGGGGAGAGCGCTCGCGGTGGTGAGCTGAACTCTGTGCTGTCGATGAGCGAGCAGCTGGCGGATGTTCCTGCCCTGGCCGGGGTTCGGGTGGAGGCTCTGCATGGGCGTATGGATACCGCGCAGAAGTCTGACGTGATGACTCGTTTTGCTGCCGGGGAGATTGACGTGCTGGTGTGTACCACCGTGATTGAGGTGGGGGTGAACGTGCCGAATGCTACTTTGATGGTGATTATGGATGCCGATCGGTTTGGTATTTCGGGCTTGCACCAGTTGCGGGGGCGGATTGGCCGCGGTTCTTTGCCGGGTACCTGTTTGTTGGTGACGACCCAGCCTGAGGGCGGGGTATCTCGGGAGCGGTTGGCTGCGGTGGCGTCTACGACTGATGGTTTTGAGCTGTCTCGGGTGGATTTGGAGCAGCGGCGTGAGGGGGATATTTTGGGTGCTGCGCAGTCGGGTAAGAAGTCTACGCTGAAGCTGCTGCGGGCTTTAACCGATGCTAAGTTGATTGAGCGGGCCCGGGAGGATGCCCGCGGTGTGGTGGCAGATGATCCGACTTTGGCGGGGCATCCTGATTTGGCGAGGACGATTGACCGGGCACTAGATGCTGACCGCGAGGCGTTTTTAGGACGAGGCTGAGCGATTCCGAGCGTGCGAGGAAGTAAATCGCCAGCCGAGTCCGCGTAGCGGGCTGAGCGATTCCGAGCGTGCGAGGAAGTAAATCGCCAGCCGAGTCCGCGTAGCGGGCTGAGCGATTCCGAGCGTGCGAGATGGAGCGAAGATTTCCCGAGCGGGCGAGGGGGATGAAATCGAGCGGAATGGGCGGTAGCCCTTAGTGCCAGCCGAGTCCGCGTAGCGGGCTGAGCGATTCCGAGCGTGCGAGATGGAGCGAAGATTTCCCGAGCGTGCGAGGGGGATGAAATCGAGCGGAATGGGCGGTAGCCCTTAGTGCCAGCCGAGTCCGCGTAGCGGGCTGAGCGATTCCGAGTACCTCAACAGGATTGAATATAATCTGATGGGAGCGCCGTTGAAGGGCAGCTCCCATATCTTTGAGGTAGCAACAGTTGGGAAAGTACGATGAGCCGAATTATTGCTGGAGCCTGCGGAGGGCTTCGCCTGGCAAATGTGCCCGGTGATAACACCCGCCCCACGACTGACAGGGTCAAAGAGGCTCTCTTTTCCCGGCTAGAAACCTACGGCATGTTTGATTCCACCCGGGTATTGGATCTCTTCGGTGGCTCGGGTGCCCTGGGCTGTGAATCTCTGAGCCGAGGCGCGCTTCACGCCGACTTTACCGATACCTACCCTAAAGCGATTGCCACCATCGAGAAGAACGTGGCCGCGTTGCTCAAGGCACTTCCGGCAGCTAGCGCTCAGACTCACAAGATGAGCGCCCGTTCCTTTCTCTCTGCCTACCGGGGCTCCTCCTGGGATCTGGTGTTTATCGACCCTCCCTACGCTCTTGAAAATAGCGAGCTCGAAGACCTGCTCGCCCTGCTCACCCCGCACTTAGCCGAGGGCGCGGTGGTTGTGGTGGAGCGCTCGTCCAGAACACCGGAACCTGTCTGGCCCACCGGTATCGAGCTCTTTGCGCAAAAAAAGTACGGCGAGACCACCCTCTACTACGCAGAACCTGCTGAGCCCTAAATCTCTGCCGGTTAGAGCCAGCCTCTAAGCCTTTCCACAGCCTCTTCGAGAAGGGGCGGCTGCTTGCAGAAGGCAAAGCGAATCCAGGAGTTCATGGCAGGTTTCATTGCCTCGGTAACGAAAGCCGTCATGGGAATCGCCACCACCCCCGCTTCCTGTGCCAGCAGGCGGGTGAGCTCTACTCCGCCGGGCACCTTTCTCTGCTCTAAGAGCTGGCTAATATCTGCCACGGCAAAGAAGGTGCCCTGCGGCTGCACGAACCTAAAGGGGGTCTGCGCCAGCCCATCGAGCAGGACGTCGCGCTGGCGGGTATAGCGCTCACGGAAAGCCGTGTAGAAGTCGGCTCCCAGGTTGATGCCGGCCGCCGCACCCACCTGTAGGGGTGCCGCTGCCGAGTGGCTAAAGTATGCCTTGACCAGGCGAATCTGCTGAATTAGCTCGGCAGGGCCCACCATCCAGCCAATGCGCCAGCCGGTCAGCGAGTGGGTTTTTGAAATAGCCGAGACAAAAACAGTGCGGTCTTCAGCACCCGGCACCCGGAAGATAGGGGAGAAGCCCTCGCCTTCAAAAGTGAGGTGCTCGTAAACTGCGTCCTGCAAAATCACAGCACCGTGCCGTTCTGCTAGCTCCACAATCTTTTGCTTGACCTCTTCAGAAAACACCGCCCCGGTTGGATTGTGCGGATCGTTGACCACTACCAGGCGGGTGCGGGGAGTAAAAGCCGCCTCTATCTCGCGGAGGTCAGGCTGAAAAAGGTTCTCGGGTCTGAGCTGAACCGGCTTGAGCACCCCGCCTGCCTGGGCCACCGCCGCCGGGTAAAGGTCGTAGAAAGGTTCAAAAACCACCACCTCATCCCCGGGATTCACCAGTGCCGCGATAGTAGAAGAGAGGGCTTCTGAAGCTCCTGCTGTAACCGTAACCTGCCGATCGGCATCAATTCTCTGACCGTAAAACCGAAGCTGGTGCCCGGCTATCGCTTCACGCAAAACCGGCAGGCCAGCGATGGTGGCATACTGATTGATACCTTCTGCCATTGCAGTCTGAGCCACCTCAAAAATCTCAGCCGGACCATCGGTATCGGGAAAGCCCTGGCCCAGGTTAATGGCACCGAACTGCTGGGCGAGAGCGCTCATCTCTTCAAAAATCGTGGACGAGAAACCCCGCTCGCTCAACAGCCCTGCAGCAAGCCTCACCCGCTCCCAGGGTGCCTGCTGCTGCGCACCTGCCCCAGCCACGCCGTCCTCAAACATCAACCGCTCCTCTCACCGAACCCGACACGCCCAGACTACCCGCCCCCAACGGCTGCCGCGGCGTATTACGGGCGGGTGCAAACTGTTACTCTGGAAGGTATGCAAACGGTAATCTGCCCCGGGTCTTTTGACCCCATTCACAATGGTCACGTAGACGTTATCGCACGCGCAGCCAAGCTCTACGGCAACGTCATTGTGGCAATCGCCCACAACTCGGCCAAGAAGTACAGCTTTACCCTGGACGAGCGGCTGGCCATGGCGCAAGAGACCTTCGAGTATCTGGACGGCGTGCAGGTAGAACTCATGCCCAACGTGCTACTTGCCGACTACGCAAGGTCGCGCGGTGCGGTGGCCATTGTCAAGGGAGTGCGCAATGCGGCGGACTTTCAATACGAGGTGCAAATGGCGTCAATGAACCGGCACCTGACCGGCATTGAGACGGTCTTTCTGCCCTCCGACCCCAAATTTAGCCACCTTTCCTCCACGATTGTTCGCGATGTGACCCGCTACGGCGGCGACCTCACCCCCTACGTGCCGCGGCCGGTGCAGAAACGCCTGGAAGTTAAGGTCACAGAAACAGGGCTTGAAGATTAACTTTCTGCATGGAATAGTTGAAACGTAGCCAAACTGCAACTACAGTTTGTACTTGGTCAAAGCTTTTCATAAGGGAGTTCGTCATTTCACGAAAAGATTCATCGCCCCTGAAGATCTCCGTAAGGGATCTGAGTCATCGACCGGGGACCATGGAAACCCTCGATGAAGTAGTACCAGCGCCAGAAGATTTTGGCAACGCTCTCATCTCAGCAGAAGAGGGTTCGGATATTGAGCTCAATCTCCGACTCGAATCCGTTGTAGATGGTATTCTGGTTACCGGCACTGCCACTGTTGACGTTAACGGTGAATGTAGCTTGTGCCTTGATCCGGTTGAAGAAACCGTTTCAGCAGATATTCAAGAGCTCTTCGTATTTGAGAAGGTTGCTTCTAGCGATTCTGAAGACGAAGAAGACGAGCAGTACGCCGTGGAGAACGACACCATCGATCTCGAACCGGCTCTGCGGGACGCCGTAATTTTGAAATTGCCGTTCCAGCCCCTCTGCAAGGACTCTTGCCAGGGTTTGTGTTCCCAGTGTGGAATCCGCCTGGAAGAAGACCCGGGGCATCACCATGAGGTGCTTGATCCGCGCTGGGCTGCCCTAGAAGGCATGTTCAGTGAGGACAAATAAACTTAAATAATTGTTAATTCGAGAGAAGAGAGATAGCTGTGGCTGTTCCCAAGCGGAAAATGTCCCGTGCTAACACCCGCGCCCGCCGTTCCCAGTGGAAGGCTAAGGTTCCTCAGCTGGTTAAGACCGTTGAAAACGGCAAGGTAACCTACTCACTGCCTCACCAGGCAAAGCTGGTAACCGACTCAGCAGGCAACGCCCTGTTCTACGAGTACAAGGGCCGCAAGGTAGCTGACGCTTAATAGTTAGCATGAAAAACTCTGATTCATCAGATTTGTTGAAACGTCTCGGTGTCAATATTGACGCCGAGACGTTTCAGCATGCACTGACACATTCTTCCTACTCCTTTGAGAATCCCGGTGTGCCCAATAACGAGCGCCTGGAATTTTTGGGGGACTCCGTGCTGTCTCTAGCTATTGCTGAAGAGACCTACGTTCGTTTTCCTGACCTAGACGAGGGCGAGCTGGTGAAGCGCCATCACGTGGTGGTTTCTGCCTGGGCCCTTGCCAAGGTAGCCCGTAGCCTGGAACTTGGCCCCCATATTCGTATGGGTAAGGGCGAGGCTCGCTCAGGTGGTGCTGATAAAGACAATATTCTTGCCGATACGATGGAGGCAATCTTCGGTGCCTGCTATCTCTCCAACGGCCGTGAAGCGGCCCGCGAGCTGGTGCTACGCCTGATTGGCCCCATGCTCTTTGACGAAGAAATTTTGGAGGGCGGCCGCGACTGGAAGACCGATTTGCAGGTGCTGGTTCAGGGGCAGAAGCTGGGAGAGATCCGCTACCGGGTGACCGGTGAAGGCCCCGACCACGCCCGCACCTACTCGGCGGTAACCGTGGTGGGTGAGCGCGAGTTTGAGGCTGCCGTTGCCTCAGCCAAGAAAGAAGCTGAGCGCCTCTCTGCCCGCCTGGCTTTCAAGGCCCTGGGCGGGGTCTAATGCCTGAGCTACCCGAAGTTGAGGTGGTTCGCTCGGGCATAGTTTCCCACGCCCTGGGCAGGGTGATTGAGTCGGTTTCTGTGTTGGACGAGCGCTCCGTCCGACGCTCTGATGGCGGTTCGGCTCGTTTTGAGGCTCTTCTACCGGGGCTGAAGATTATGGACGTCGCCCGCCGCGGTAAGTACCTGTGGCTGCTTCTCGGCGACTCAGCTGGGCAGTTGCTGGACGAGGCCCTGGTAGTTCATCTGGGCATGAGCGGGCAGGTTCTTTTCAAAACCGCAGACTTTCCGCCCGAGAAGCACCTGAAAATTGTGCTGGAACTGGGGGCTGCTCAAGAGAGCGCCACCCAGCTTCGCTTTATCGACCAGCGCATTTTCGGTGGCATGTATATAGATACCCTGGTGGAAACTACAGACTCAGCCGGGGCGTCGGTTGCCGCCGCCTCACGCTCGGAGCTGGGCGCCGCCGTCCTGCCGTCCAGCGTTGCGCATATCGCCCGTGATCCGCTGGATCCGCACTTTGACGTTGCTGCTTTCCGCAAGAAGATGCTGCGTACCTCATCGGGGATTAAGCGGCTTCTGCTGGACCAGTCGGTGATTTCTGGGGTGGGAAATATTTATGCTGACGAGGCGCTGTGGCAGGCTAAACTGCACTACGCCAAGCCGGCTCGGTCTGTCTCGGCGGCTCCGACCAGAGACCTGATTCTGGCGGTGCAGCGGGTGATGGAGGCAGCACTTGAAGCCGGTGGCACCAGCTTTGATTACCTTTACGTGAACGTCAATGGGCAGTCGGGCTACTTTGATAGGTCGCTGAACGCCTACGGGCAGGCAGGTAAGCCCTGTAAGAGGTGCCTGGCTAACGGCATTTCATCTATTATGGTGAGGGAACCTTTTATGGGTAGAAGTTCTTACCGATGCCCCAGGTGCCAGAGAAAGCCGCGGGGATTATAAGGTCTGCTCTAACTCTTTGAGAGTAACATTTTAGAATTTTTCCAAGAAGTAAGCCCGTTAGAGCTCCGGCCTGATACGAACACTGCTGCGGTGGTGGGGCTTGAAAAAAGAATATCTTTGGTTGTTATAAAATTATCTAAGGCATCTTGATGGCTTTTAACTTTTTGTTCTCTACTAGGAGGGCAAGAAATTGTTTGGTCCTTACGAATTCTCGAACCTGACAGAACAACAAAACCGTCAGATGTTTGTCTACCTTTAGCAGAAAAATCGGAGCCAGAAAAACTTAAAATATTGTTATTGCTGACTGGGTTAGCTTTAGATTCTGAAGAAGAATCTTTTTTATCTATATTTTTAGCATCATCGATAGGTTCAAAAACCTTGTACCCTAAGGATCCTACTGCGATAGTCGTAAATTCGATGAACTCATCCAGCTCTGCCTGCTTCTCTTCAGTTACGTTGCCTCTGGAAGGGGAATTTCCGTTGGCAACAAGGTATCTTCCAGACTCTACTGCTAAACAATAAAATTTATGCTCTAAATAGCTAATTTCAGTGGGTCCGAAATAATCCTCGGACGTAGTTATGATGACCGCATGAGTGTAGTAGTCGAGTCGATCATTATCATGTTCAATAATTCTTCCAGCTGTACCATTGCCATTCAGACGTGATCGAGCTTGCCCTACATATACTGTTGTTCGGTCGTCCTGGTCTGAGGTTCCAAAAAGCAAGTACACGCCGTTGTGATTTAAATCTGGGCGTTCTTGCGCTAGCTCTTTTAGCTGTGTACGCGGTATGGGCCAGTCGTGGATCTTGAACTGAAACAGGCTCTCGATACAAGCGCAGTCCTTAGAGTACAAGTGAAGTCCCCAAGTACAAGGCAATACTTGTACTCGGGGACTCTGCTTGTACCTTCGGCTGCCCGGTAAGGATTAGCTTGAACCTTCGCCGGCTGAGCTTTCTCGAGAGTCCATTTTTATACCGTTTTTCTCCGATTTTCGGTATAAAAATGGCCACTCGGCGAGCTTACCCATAATAGACAGGCGCCCAGCATGTTAGGAGACACGCTTTTCTGTCACCTACAGCGCGAGGGGTCACATATCGTTCAGTTTTTGCCCCAAATCGGGCTATTTTTGAACGATATGTGACCCCTCGCGGAGAGAAGGGGACTACTTCTTCTTGTAGACCTGCACCACCGAGGGGCGGGGCAGGGCAAAGGTGCCGTGTTTGCGTTCCAGGCTGCGCAGGGTCTGCGACTGAGCCTTAGAAGAACGGGTCTTCACATAGTCGGGGAAGTAGGAGTGGGGCTCTTCATAGGTGCCGTCCTCACCCGGGTGCTGCACCGCAACGTAGACCATGTTCTCCTGGTCGGCAATCACGGGGCCGCAGGTCTCAGCTTCCTTGGGCACAGCCAGGAACTGCTCCACCTTGCCACGGTTAGCACCCTCAAGACCCACACGGAAGAGACCGTCATTGTTCTGGATGGTGCTGGGGGCGCCGTCAGTGGAAATCCACAGGTTACCCGCGGAATCAAAGGCAACGTTATCGGGGCAGGAAATCGGCGAGACCTTGGCGGGGTCGTAGCCCGAGAAGTAGCCGGGATCGTTATCCGCAGGGTCGCCGCAGACCAGCAGGAGGTTCCAGGTGAAGGTGGTGGAGCGCACGTCATTGCCGTCTTCAATCATCTCAATCACGTGGCCGGTGCGGTTGTTGGCACGGGGGTTGGGCTCGGTGGGGCCTTCCTTGCCCGGCTTACCGCGATCGGTATTGTTGGTCAGCGCCGCGTAAATCTTGCCGGTAAAGGGCGAGGGCTCAACGTCTTCGGGGCGGTCCATCTTGGTGGCGCCCATCTTATCGGCTGCAATGCGGGTGTAAATCAGCACCTCGTCAATGCTCATGCCCGGTACCTTCGACTTGTTGCCGTCGGTGAGCTGAATCCACTCGCCGCTACCGTCAAAGGTTCCGTCTGAGGGAACCTGACCGTCGGTGATGTAGGGGGAATTGCCGGTGTAGCGGGCAACGTAGAGGGAGCCGTTCTGAAGCAGGGTCATGTTGTGCTTCTTATCGCCCTCGATGTAGCGGTCGCGGGAAACGAACTTGTAGATGTACTCAAAGCGCGAGTCATCGCCCATGTAAGCAGCCACGTGGCCGGTAGCGGGATCAACGTGAATGTTGGCGCCCTCGTGCTTGAAGCGGCCCAGGGCGGTGTGCTTGCGCGGGGGAGCCTGGGGATCCTGCGGGTCAGCTCCACAATCCAGCCAAAACGGTTGGACTCGTTCTCGTAGCCGGGGTTATTAGCGTTCCAGCGGGGTTCAACAGATTCCCACTCATGAGGGGTGGGCTCGTTGCTGAGCGAGTAGCGGGCGAACTTCTCGTCGTCCTTACCCACAAAGTAGCTGTCGAAGTTCTCCTCACCGGAGAGCACGGTTCCCCAGGGGGTCAGGCCGCCGGAGCAGTTGTTGTTGGTGCCCGCCACCACGGTACCGGTGGAATCGGAGGCGGTCTTCATCAGGTCTGAGCCTGCTGCCGGGCCGTCAATCACGAAAGCGGTATCGGTGGTGATACGGCGGTTGCGCTTGCCACCGACGATGTAAGTCCAGGGAGAGCCAACCTTCTTCCGCTGTAGCTCAACCACCGAGAGGCCCTGAGCCATCATGGCGGTGCGAATCAGCTCGCGGCGGTTATCCCGGAACATAGCCTCAGAGAACATGGCCTGCTCGTTCACGTACTCGTGGTTGCAGACCAAAATGCCGTGCAGGGGATTATCGGCATCGGGAATGATGGTCAGGTAGTCATTGTTGTAACCGAACTGGCGCTCCTGATCCCGAGCAGTCTGATTCTCGGGGTCGAATTCGGGAGCAGATTTGAAGAGGGGATCACCCCAGCGAATGATGGGTTCCCACTCAAAACCGGCGGGCACCACCAGGTCATCAACATCGGCGGCTACGGGGGAGATAGCGTCGAAGCCAAAGGCGGAGGGCTTACCCTTGGTCCAGGAGTTGGGGTTACCCTTGCCCGCGCGACCGGGGGCCGCCTGAGCGGCGTCCTGAGTCTGGACGCCGGCACCGACTACCAGCGCTGCGCCGGCTGCCAGCCCCAGGGCTGCGCGACGGGTGAGAGCGGCGTCAACGATGTCGCGGAAGTAGTGGTTATCGGAGCAGTTGGCATCGGGAGCCAGGCAGGCGTTGTTGCACTTGAGCGCGCAGGTCACTGCCGAGCGCTTGCCGTTGACGTGGCCCAGCATGGGCAGGAACTTGCGGCGGCCTGCGGTGAGTTTCTCAGACATGAAAAAATCTTCCCCTTAGCTTGTCGAAGACAAAGTGTGTTGTGATGCTCAAAAATATGAACCTCACTGAGAGTCTCAGCTTTAGGTAAAGGAAGATTGTGCTGAAGGTTAACGGCAGGTGATGGTTGCGGAAAGCTTGCGAAGGCTTCGGTTTGCAGGGAAGGGGGCAGCGGAGGAAGTAAGGGGCATGCGGACTGTGTAGGGGAGGGGACGCTCGCGGTCAACACCCTTAAACGCCAGCCCCGAGCCAGTTGACCGCGAGCGCCCCCTCCCCTCAGCCAGCGGTGACCCGCTAGGGCTTCTAGCGGTGTGGTTTCACCCGACTGGCATCGGGGCTGGCGTTTAAGGGAGGTCGGGTGAAACCGCACCGCTGGGATGCACTACTACTTGCGGTAGTACCGCCCCAGCTTCTCGTAGCCCTCTTCGATGCTCACCGCAGGCTCCCAATCGAGCAGGCGGCGGGTGAGGCTCTGGTCAAACCAGTGGCTGGTGGAGAGCTGTTCTGCCAGAAAGCGGGTCATGGGCGGTTCGTCTTCACCGGGGCGGATTTCCCAGGCCTTCTCAATCAGCGAGCCTGCCCCACGCGCGAGAAAGGCGGGAACAGAGCGGCTCGGCGGGGTAATTCCGGCGGCCTCGCACATGCCCGCCAGCAGTTCGGCAACCTGGCGGGGCTGGCCGTTGGTAACCACCAGGGGAGTACCGTGAATGTGCTCCAGGCGGCGGTAGCCAGCCACAATGGCGTCCACCGCGTTATCAATGTAGGTGGTATCGATCAGAGCTGTGCCCTTATTCAGAAGGGGCAGGGTACCCTTGGCGGCGCGGTCGAGCACCCGCTCCACCAGCTGGGTATCGCCGGGGCCCCAGACGATATGAGGCCGAATTACGCCCACCCAGAAATCATCTGAGTCAGATTCTAAGGCCAGGAGCTCCGCCATTGCCTTGGACTTCGCGTAGTGGCCGCGCGCCTGCTCCGGGGTGGCGGGGCCGTTGCCCTCACCCATAAAGGAGACTCCGGTGTGGGCCACCGACGGGGAGGAGATGAAGAGGAACCTAGAAATACCGGCATCCTTGGCCTTCTCCACGAGCACGCGGGTACCGCGCACGTTGGTCTCCAAGAAATCCTCCCAGGCTCCCGCAAAAGAGACCTTGGCCGCCAGATGAATTACGCCGTCAGCATCGGAAAGGGCCTCTTCCACCGTTGCAATGTCGGTGATATTACCGCGCACCTGGCGGAAACGCTCCCTGATTTCCTCCGGCAGAAGAGCCGCCAAACCGGCGTCCGACCGTTGCAGGGCGGTGACCGAGTAGCCCTGGCGCAGCAGCTCAAAGACCACCTCGCGCCCCAGCATACCCGAGGCACCGGTGACCACCACCCGCTCGCCGTTTGAGGCCGCAAAATCAGTCAGCGGACGCTGCGAGAAAACTTTACCCATTTACTTCACCTTTGCTTTCTGACCGCTGAGAACCTTGTTAGCCCACTGCGCCAGGAGTGGGCGGTCAATCTTAGAGTTGTGGCGAATATCGGTGGGGTGCTCGCGCACCGCCAGCACCGCTGCCAGCTCAATGCCGGTCTGCTCCGCCACCTTCTGGCGCACCTTGCGGCTCAGTGAGGACGACGCCGGGCCCGCCTTCTTGGCCAGCGGGTCGGTCTCCACCACGGCAACCGGAACCGCCGAACCTACCGGGCCCACAGCTACCACGGCGGCGCGGCGAACATCGGGCACCAGCTCGGCGGCTTGCTCGGCTGCTACCGGGGTGAGCACGCCCTGGCCGGTGACCATCACGTGTGCCAGGCGGCCCTCAACCCAGAGACGTCCCGCCTCGTCAAAGTGGCCAACATCGCCGGTGTGGTGCCAGCCGGGGGTGGAGGTAGAGATTCGCTCGGTGGCCCAGAGAGTGTCGTAGCGATCCTTCACATGCGGTGCTGCCACCACAATTTCACCGGTGACGCCGGGCTCCTGACTAGTTTCGGCCACCGGCTGCCCGGTTTCATCCAGGGGCGCAATGCGCACCTGAGCCGCAAAAACAGGAAGACCCACGCACACGCCGTCGGCGGCCCCTACCATTCCCCGCTCACCGTCGGCGAGAGCCTGCTGAATTTCCTCAAAGGAAACATCGGTAACGGGGAGCGCCTCCGTCATACCGTAGGGGGTGTGAATCGAAGCGTTGGGCACCAGGGTCTGCACCGCCTTGAGCAGGGGAACCGCCAGCGGAGCGCCGGCAGAAAGCAGGGTCTGAACCTTGGCCAGGGCCAGCTTTTGTTCGTGGTTGAGCTCGCCGACGGTCTTGACGATGTTCATCATGGCCGCCGGTGAGGCAAAGACGGTGGTGGCGTCGATAGCCGCCGCAGCTGCACCCAGCGCCGAGGCGGTGAGGGTCTTGGGCTTGGTGACATCCATCTTGGGGGTCACCGAGGTGGCGCCCAGGGCAGGGCCCAGCAGGGCAAAGGGCGCAAAGCCTGCCACCAGGCCGCTCCCGGCGGCCAGCTTGTAGGTGTTCTTAATGGCATCGCGCATAGCGGCAATCTGGCGCTGGGTGTAGACCACGCCCTTGGCGGGGCCGGTGGAACCGGAGGTGTAGAGCACCGCGGCGTCGTCCTCGGGATTGACGGTGTAGCTGGTGTTCTCCGACGTATCGGTGAAATCAGCCAGGGTTGCAATGGCGCCCAACTTTTTCTGAGCCGCGGCCATGCTGGTTTCAGCACCGATGAGCTTACCCGGCCAGCCCATGCTTTTCGCCGCAACCAGGGCACCGCGAATACCCACGATGTAGTCGGGGCGGGCTCCCTTCAGCGCCCGAGTCAGACCCTTCAAGCCCAGGCCGGTATCTGCCACCACAATCACCGCGCCAATCTTCAGGCAGGCGTAAATCAGGGTGGTGAGCTTGGCACCGGGAGGAACCATCAGGTTCACGCGGTCGCCTGCCTTCACGCCCAGGGCAGTCAGACCGTTAGCTACCCGGTTGACGTCTGCCGCCAGCTCGGCCCAGGTGAGGGTAGCGGCAATCTTGGTTTCGTCTTTGGAGTCCATATCGACGACGGCGAGGCTCGAGTCATCGGCGCGGTCGGCGAGTTCGCTGACCATGGGGCGGAAAACGGAGCTGGCTGAGCCAGACAGCTCAAGGCGGGCCTTCTCGTGGGCTTGGCGGCCGGTCTGCTTCCAGAGGAAGCGCTCTTCGAGCCAGTCGAAGAGGGGAGTGGCAATATCCTCGTCTTCCATCACCAGGTGAGAGGCCTTTTCATAGCGGTGTACATCAGCCTGGGGCAGGCGCTTTTGAAGATCCGCCATGTAGCGGCGCTGGAAGACGGGATCTTTGGTGCCCCACTGGAAGAAAGCGGGAACATCAAGGTTCTTAATTCCCTCGGCGATACGCACCATATCCGCATAAGACTCGGTAGCCGGGCCAGCGGGAATATCGGCTACAAACTGGCGGATTCCCTCGCGCAGCTCGGTAGTTTTGTAGGGGGCAGAGTAGGTCTTGTAGACCTGCTTGCTGAGCCCACCCTTCTGCGCCAGGTGCAGGGTGACATCGAGGAAGGTAGAGGTTTTCTGGGTGCCCCAACCGTGAATAGCCGGGTTGAGTGCTAGCTGCAGGGCGGCAGGAATCTTCTCGGCGCCGTCATGAAAAACAGCGGTGTTGGTCAGGGTAACAGCCTTAACCAAATCGCGGTGGTCCAGCGCCCAGCCCAGGGAAATGAGACCGCCCCAGTCGTGCGCCAGAGTCACCACGGGCAGTTCGGTCTGATTGAGCCCCAGCGCGGCGGTGAAATCGCCCAGGTCTTTCACACGATCAGCCAGGCGGCGGTTGCTACCGGTGCGCTCGGAGTAGCCCATGTTGAGCTGGTCAACCGCCACCACCCGCCAGGGATTCTCGGCATTGATACCGGCTGAAAGCACCGAGCGCCACAGATAAGACCAGGTGGGGTTACCGTGCACGGCAAGAATAGTTCCTACCGGCTCAATACCCTGCTCTTGAAGCACCGAGAGATTATCCAGAAAGTGCCACGTATGGGTGGCGCCGGCATCAACGGCGGCGGTTGACGTTACCCGAAGAGTCTTCGACCAGCGGGCATCGACACCCGGCCAGCTTTCAGGGTGGGGTTTGAGGTTCACAAAATCACCTTTCCTAGCGCAGTGATGGGCTTTCAAAATATAGAAGAAGCCCACCCCATCACCGGGGTGGGCCAGCACAGACGGCTACCAGACAATCTCCATCAGTGCGGTGTTCAGGCCGGAGCCCACGCCCATGCAGAGAATACGGTTACCTTCAACATAACCGGGAGCCTCCTGGGCAAGGGTCATGGGCAAGGCCGCCGCCGCCACGTTGCCCCAGTAGGGGAAGGTCATGGGAATCTTCTTCTCATCGATACCCACCGCCTCGATAATGGCGTTGGTGTGGGCATTAGAAATCTGGTGGGTTACATAGGAATCCATAGTGTTCCACTCCCAGCCCTGCTGGTGGGCCTCTTCCCAGGCCTCAGCCACCAGCTCGAGGCCGTACTTGAGCAGACCTGCGGCGTCAGTATTCATACCCTGGTCTGCCTCACCACCGATGCAGAGTTTACGGTGCTCGGTACCGGCACGAGACACCGAACCGAGAATCTTATGCCCCTCGGGGTGGAGGTCTGACCGACCAATCACCGCAGCCGCAGCTCCCGAACCCAGGGTGAGGGTGGCAAACTGAGCCAGAACATCCTCACGGGTGGCGGTGGGCTGATCCAGAATCCGCAGGGCGGTCTTGTGCCAGGGGGAGGGATCCTCACCGGCAACAATCAGCGCATAGTCGATTGCACCGGCATCAATCATGGTGGCAGCCACGGTCATGGCGTTCACAAAGCCCAGGCAGGCATTGGTGATATCAAATTCCAGGGCGTGGCGGGGCAGGTTCAAACGGTCATGAATATTCACAGCCACCGCAGGCTCAAAATTATCGCGGGTCACCGAAGCATTGATCATCAGGCCAATCTGCTGCTTATTAATACCGGCAGAAGCAATTGCCTTCTCGGCAGCCGCCACAGCGCCGTCCTCAAAAGTCATCGACTCGCCCCAGGAGCGGCGCTCGCTGATACCGGCCAGGCGTTCCAGCAGACCCTTAGGCATCTTGAGCCGTTTATAGGTGACCGCCAGCTTTTCATCGAAGTAGCTCGATGAGACAGTCTCGGGAGGAAGCTCATTTTCGATGGAGAGCAACGAGACATTCTGGTGCCGGATATCGGAGTTTTTAGTCAATGAAGGTGCGCTTTCGCTAGCTATTGTTCTTGCAATCCAGGGAAGAAATAGTTTCGGTGCAAAACATCTCAACCTGCTTACTAAGTTTAGTTCTTGATTGCGCTTTAACGCTTTATTTCGCTCTCGGGGCATTATCACAGGGCCGCTAGTTCCACCGCGCGGTGCCCCTGCTGCCGGGCTGACGTGGAATAATAGACGCCTAGAGTTTTCTGTATTTCAACGCCCGAGAGGATTCCCGTGCACCTGAAATCCCTAACCCTGCGCGGATTCAAGTCGTTTGCCTCCACCACGGTCTTTGAGTTCGACCCCGCCATTAACGCTGTGGTGGGCCCCAATGGTTCGGGTAAGTCCAACGTGGTGGACGCCCTGAACTGGGTGCTGGGAGAGCAGGGGCCTAAGTCTTTGCGCGGCGGATCGATGAAGGACGTTATCTTTGCCGGAACCTCATCCCGTTCCTCCCTGGGCCGCGCCAAGGTAACCCTGGTGATTGATAACTCTGATTCCGCTCTGGATTTTCCCGCAACCGAGGTAGAAGTTTCCCGCACGATGTTCCGTTCGGGTGGCTCTGAGTACGAGATTAACGGTTCTGCGGTGCGCCTGGCCGACGTGCAGGATTTGCTCTCGGACGCCGGTGTGGGCAAGAGCCAGCACGCGGTGGTGGGTCAGGGGCACATTGAAAGGATTTTGCACGCTTCCTCCCTTGAGCGCCGCGGCTTCATTGAAGAGGCCGCCGGGGTGCTGAAGTACCGGCGCCGGGCTGAGAAGGCCGAGCGAAAACTGGCGAACCTGAAGGCTAACCTCGACCGTCTTGAGGATCTTGAGGCTGAACTTCTCTCTCAACTAGAACCTCTGGGCGAGCAGGCTGAGACTGCCCGGGAGGCCCGTGAGGTGCAGGCGCAGGCGCGGGCGCTGCGCTCAGACTTGCTGGCCGCCTCTGCCGCGGAGCTGGTGCGGCAGCAGAAGGAGCAGGACGACGCCGCGGCGGCTGTGCGCCAGCAGCAGCGGCGGGCGCAGGCGGAAGTAGAGTCATCCGAGAACAAGCAGGTTTCACTTAACCGGGAGTCTGAGAAACTGCGGAAACAGATTGAATCCCTTCGCCAGCGCATCGTCACCCTTGACCAGCTACTTGCCCGAGCGAGGGCCGTTGCGGCGGTGGCAGCTGAGCGCCTGCGGAGCCAGCCGGACAGCACCCTGGCTGGGCACCGGGAGCGGATTACCCGCGCTAAAACCGAAGAAAGTTCTCTGGCGCAGCAGGTGGAGACCTGGCAGAAGAAGCAGACTGAACTTGCCCGGGAGCTGGAGCAGCATAAAGCGAAGACGGAGGAGCTTTCTCACCTTCTAGTTCAGGGTGAAGCTGAACTGGAAAACCTTGAAAATCAGCGGCAAAACCACCGCACCAGCGTTGCTGAACTTACCTCGGCTCTGGCTGTTGCCCGCGCCCGGGCTGAAAAGGCAGAGGCTCTCAAGAGTGAACGTGAAGATGAACTTGAAGAAGCCCGCCGGGTGCTGAAGAATCTGCAGAGCGTGCTTGAAGAGGCAGGCAATGCTGAACTTGAGCGCACTTCTGAGCTCAAGGGTCTTGAAAAGTCTGTGGAGGAAGCCCGCACGGAAAGAAGCAACCTGGCCGAGAATTTAGAAAAGGCCCGGCAGCGAGTTACCGAGCTTCAGCTGAGCCACGAGGGGCTAAAAGCCCAGCACGCAACCCTGCGGCAGGCCCTCGATACTTCGGGTAGCGAGGGGAAAGAAACCGTCCCGAGCCACCTTCAGCGTGTTTATGAAGCCCTGACCGTTGAGAAGGGCTGGGAAAAGGCAGTCGCCCGCGCCCTGGGAGAACTTGCCGAGGCATGGCTGGTGGAAGAAGAAACCGACCAGGAATTTTCCCGGGTTTTTCTGCGGAGAAAGGGCAAGGGCAGCTCTGCGCAGACAGGGGAGACCTCGGTGAGCCTTCCCGCCAAATACACCCCCGCAACCAGCCTTATCAGCGGTGAAGCTACTGTGCTGACCAGCCTGGAACCCATACTTGCGGGCGTGGCGCTCTGCGAGAACCTGCCACCCCGCTCCAAGTATGAAAAGCAGCTGGCTAAGTACCCGGGCCTTGTGCTCATTGCAGCCAACGGCGCCATGCACACTCCGCAGGCAACCTTGCTCGGTCAGGGGATCCAGCGCTCTACCCTGGAAACCGCCGCCCAGATTGCTGCGGTGGAAGAAGAACGGGCCACCGTGCAGGGGGAGCTCACCGCAGCCCAAGAGGCGGTGAAAGGTGCAGAAGAAGAATTTGAGCAGTCTCGGCAGCGGGAAAAGACCCTGGCCAGGTCGGTGGGCTCTGCCCGCGCAGCACTGGCAAGCGCCAGCGCTGAATTGATGAGTCTGAAAAGCCGGGGAGAATCGGCCACAGCCGACCTCAAGCGACTGAGCAAGAAAGCTGAAACCGCAGCAGCCCTTGAGGCAGAAGCCCAGCAGGAGCTAGAAAAAGCCGTAAAGGAACTCGATCGGGCGGTTGCCACCCAGCCGGCAGCGGGGCTGACCGAACTCAAAGAGAAGAACCAAGAACTACGCGCCGAACTCAACAGTCTAAAAACAGAGCTGGCCACCCTTGAGGTACGGGAAGAAAACGCCCGCCAGCAGGCAGCTTCTTGTCAGCAGCAACTTCTCGCAAGCCGACAGGAGCTAGACCGGCTCACCGGTGAGCTTGCCCAGCAGGAAGAACTGGAAAACCTGCACCGGGTGCAGAGGGCCCAGGCGGGCTCGCTTCGAGGCCGGGCCGAAGAGCTAGAGACCGTTCTCAAGAAAGAGGCAGAAGCTGCTCGGGAGGATCTCTCCTCAATCCAGCGCAGCCGCAAAGAACTGGCTGAACAAGAGGAAGCTGCCCAGGATGTCAGAAAGCACCTGCGGGCAGAGCTAGACCAGCTGACCCGCCAGCTGGGGGATGTGGGTATCGAACGAGCAAAGCTAGAGGCCCAACGGGACAACCTTGAGAGACGGGCCGAAGAAGAACTCTCGGCAGACCTCGAAGACCTCCTCGAAAATTTTGCCCAGCGTCAAGAATCTTTTGACCGAAGCGAGGCAGAGCGAAAGCTGGCCGAAGCTCAAAAACAGCTGGAACAGCTGGGAACGGTCAACCCCCTGGCACTTGAGGAATACAGCGCGCTGGAACAGAGGCACAGCTACCTCAAAGAGCAGATTGACGACCTCAAGAAGTCCCGGTCAGATATGCGCTCGCTGATGAGGCAGCTCAACCAGCATATCCGCGATGAATTTACCCGCGCCTTTGAAGAAACCAGGGAGCAGTTTGAGCGAATCTTTGCCGAGATTTTTCCCGGCGGTGAGGGAACTCTGGTGCTGACCGACCCCGACGATACTCTCGAATCGGGAATAGACATTCAGGCCCGTCCGGCAGGCAAGAAGGTCAAGCGCCTCTCCCTGCTCTCCGGTGGCGAGCGCGCCCTGGTTTCCCTGGCCCTACTGACCGCTATTTTCGCGGCCCGGCCCGGCCCCTTCTATGTGCTGGACGAGGTGGAGGCCGCACTTGATGACAGGAACCTCTCCCGCATTCTGGAGGTCTTCAAAGAGCTGGCGGTCCACAGCCAGCTCATCATTGTTACCCATAAGCCCCGTACGGTTGAGATTGCCGAGGCTATCTACGGAATCAGCGTGGTAGACGGGGTTTCACAGGTCATGAGCCAGTCGGCCTCCGCCCTCAAGAAGGAGATTGAGGGCTAAAGACCCTACTTACCCGTGTAGCCGTCGTCCGCCAGCTCCCGCGGAAAGCGGGGGTTGCGCCAGGGTAGCCAGCCCAGGGTGCAGACGAGCATAAAGACGGCGGAGAGTGCGAAGGCGTGGCCGTAGCCAAACTGATCGGCGATAAAGCCGGCGAGAATGGGGCCGATGATTTGGCCCACGTCAGAGGCCATCTGGAAGTAGGCGAGCACCTGGCCGCCGTTGCGGGAGTTACCGATGATGTCGGCGACCGATGCCTGTAGGGACGGCGCCAGAAAGCCCGTGCCGATTCCGGTCAGAGCGCTGAAGACGGTAAAGAGCACCGGCGAGGGAGCGTAGCCCACCAGCAGAGTGGCGGTGCCCGCGATGAGCAGGCCGGTGAAGATGAGGCGGCGTCGTCCAAACCGGTCAGACAGTGCCCCCGAAATGTTCTGGCTCAGCGCGTTTCCGGCGGCGTAGAGGGCCAGTGCCAGACCGGCGAGCACGGTGCCACCGGCGTTGGCGTCGTAGTTTTCACCGGCGTGGTAGGAAGTGAGCAGGGCAACAGCTGCCAGGGGCATGAGCGAAACCCGCAGACCCAGGGCAACCCAGCCCATCGCAAAGTTGGTGGTCAGGGCAGAACGATAATTGGTAAAGCGCCAGGCTTCGCGGAACTGAAGCTGGGGCCTGCTAGCGGCGGTGGACGTAGAGCCCTCCGAGGAATCCTTGAGGAAGATAAAGACCACGGCCGCGGCGATAAAGAGCGCAATACCGTAGATGATAAAGGGCAGACGCATGCCCAAACCCGCCATGGCTGAACCGGCCACCGGGCCCAGAATATTTCCCAGTAGGAAGGAGGTGGCGTAGTAGCCTGAGATTCTGCCGCGAATCGACGGGGGAGAGTGCCGCACCAAAAGGCCCATAGCTGAGACCGTGAACATCACCGAGCCAATGCCGCCGATAGCGCGCGCCACCAAGAGGGTGGGGTAGCTGACGGCGAAGGCGGTGGCCAGCGAGGAAAGGGCAACGATAATCAGCCCCACGATGTAGGTGGGACGTTCACCGAATTTGCCCACCAGTTTTCCCGAGGACGGCGCGAAGGCAAGTCGCGCCACCGCGAACATAGAAACCACCGCTGAGGCCGCCATAGCGCCGACGTCAAAACTCGCGGCATAGCGGGGGAGCACCGGGGCGATGAGGCCAAAGCCCAGAGCAATCACGAAAGCGGCAACAATGAGCACCTTTAGCTGGGCGGGAACCTTTACCTTCTCCTGCCGAACAGAAGCCGGTTCCGAAGAAGACATCTCTTGCTGTTGGGCGGCTACCGTGGGCAGGGCAGCGGTGATGGGACCTTCACCGTGGTCGGCGCTGGTGCGGGGATTTTGTTCAGCCATAAAGCATAACTTTACCTCTAAAAACTGCGCCCGTAGTGAGTGTGTGAGAAGCTAGAACCATGAACGATACCCTGACTCTTCTTTTGTATATTTTGTTGGGTGTAGTGGTTCTGGGCGCTCTTCTGGCTTTCTTTTTGCGCAAGCCGAAGGCGCCCAAGGGCGGCTATGACTCAACGCGCGATGCTAATGATCAGGCCGAGGCACCGGGGTCAGACCTTGACCGGCCAGCACCGGTTGCTGGCCGTCTGGTTCGCCTGCGTGAGCGCCTGGCCCGCTCGAATAACCTGCTGGGTAAGGGACTGCTGGCCCTGCTTTCCCGCGACAAGATCGACCAGGATGTCTGGGACGAAGTCGAGGAAACCCTGCTGATGGCGGATTTGGGCTCTGGCCCCTCAGAGCGCCTGGTTTCTGCCCTGCAACAGCGGGTGCGCGTGGAGGGTACCGAAGACCCTGCCAAGGTCAAGCAGATGCTCAACGAGGAACTGCTGAAAATTGTTGGCCCCGATATGGATCGTTCTCTGAAGCTGGACGGCGAGGGGGAGAACCCCGGCGTGGTGCTGGTTGTGGGTGTAAATGGCGTGGGTAAGACCACCACCGTGGGTAAGCTGGCCCGCGTGATGGTGGCTGAGGATAAGAAACTTCTGCTCGGAGCCGCCGACACCTTCCGTGCCGCCGCCGCCGACCAGCTGGAGACCTGGGGCTCCCGCGTGGGCGTGGAGACCGTGCGTTCTGATAAGGACGGCGCTGACCCGGCTTCGGTTGCCTTTGAGGCGATTAAGCAGGGCAAGGCGCGCGGCGATATTGACACCGTGATGATTGATACCGCTGGCCGCCTACAGAACAAGGCGGGTCTGATGGACCAGCTGGGCAAGATCAAGCGTGTGGTTGAAAAGGAAGCACCGGTGACCGAGGTGCTTCTGGTGATTGATGCGACCACCGGCCAGAACGGCATGATTCAGGCCAAGGTTTTTGCCGAGGTGGTTAACATCACCGGTATTGTGCTGACCAAGCTCGATGGCTCTGCCAAGGGTGGCATTGTGGTGGCTATCCAGGAGGAACTGGGCGTTCCTGTGAAGCTCGTGGGTCTGGGGGAAGGCCCTGACGACCTGGCCCCCTTCGATGCTCAGGGCTTTGTGGATGCCCTGCTGGACTAGCTAGCCCCTCCCGCTAAGGAGCCGGCTTCTGTGCAAAGAACCGTTTGATCAAACGGTTCTTTGCACAGAAGCCGGCTCCTTTTCTTTTGTGTTCCCTCTGTCACGATGCTAGCTCCTTAACTCCATCACTTTTGGGGACAAAATATTCTGCCCCCAACCTTTATTTCGCGCCTGTATCTCTTATGTTTCAGGCAGAAATACAGTTGGTAAAAACCAGGTGCCACCAGCCCAAACAAATTTGTTCCGTGGTCTAACAGGTGTATAACAGAATCTGTGTTGCTTACATAAATGCAACCCCTATCAACAACATTTAGGGCAAGGATTTTAGATGCACCTACAACCTAAAGATCAAGAAAAACTGATGGTCGTTGTCGCGGCAGATTTGGCCCGGCGCCGTCAGGCCCGGGGGCTCAAGCTCAACTACCCCGAAGCAATCGCGATTATCACCTATGAACTACTCGAGGGTGCCCGCGACGGGCGCACTGTTTCAGACCTGATGAACTGGGGAAGCACCATTCTCACCCGTGAGGATGTTATGGAGGGTGTTCCCGAGATGATTCCAGACGTTCAGGTTGAAGCGACCTTCCCCGACGGCACCAAGCTGGTGACCGTCCATAACCCCATTCGTTAGGAGCTTCTGTGATTCCCGGAGAATACATTCTTGCCCAAAACCCGGTAACCTGCAACGCCGGGCGTGAATCTATCACCCTCGAGGTGCTCAACCGCGGCGACCGCCCCGTTCAGGTGGGCTCCCACTTCCACTTCGCCGAGGCCAATCGAGCCCTAGAATTTGACCGCCAGGCAGCGCTGGGCCACCGCCTCGATATTCCCGCTGGCACCGCTGTTCGCCTGGAGCCCGGCGATAAGACCACCGTCAAGCTCATTCCCCTGGGCGGAGACCGCATTGTCTACGGTTTCCGTGACCTGGTAGACGGCCTCCTTGACCCGCACGAAGCAACCACTTTCACCGAAGACGCCGGTGAATACAAGCGTCCTCGTCGTTCACCGGTTGGTGGCGATGCCCCTCAGCCGCTCCAAGAGCGCGAAGGCTATTCGAACGAAACCAACGACTAGGCGCGAAAGGTAAACCAAAGATGAGTTTTGAACTGAGCCGCGAACGGTACACCAGCCTCTACGGCCCCACCACCGGCGATGCCGTTCGCCTGGCAGACACCGAGCTGTTTGCTGAAATTGAATACGACCTCACCACCCCCGGCGAAGAAGCAGTTTTCGGCGGCGGTAAGGTGGTTCGCGACGGCATGGGCCAGAACAGCCACATGGTACGCGACATGGGTATTCCTGACCTCGTGATTACCAACGTGGTGGTTATTGACTGGAGCGGAATCTATAAGGCAGACGTGGCAATCCGCGACGGCCACATTATGGCAATTGGCAAGGCGGGTAACCCCCACACCATGGAGGGTGTCAACATCACCATCGGCGTTGCCACCGACGTGGTGGCCGGTGAGGGCAAGATTCTTACCGCGGGCGGTATTGATACCCACATCCACTTCATCAGCCCCGACCAGATTGAGACAGCCCTGGTCTCCGGCATCACCACCATGTTCGGTGGCGGTACCGGCCCCAGCGAGTCCACCAAGGCAACCACCATCACCCCCGGTGAGCGCAACATCCACAACATGTTGCAGTCCTTTGAAGAGTTCCCCATGAACTTCGGCCTGCTGGGTAAGGGCCACGGTTCATCGTTATCACCCATGGCAGAGCAGATCCGAGCCGGCGCGGTGGGGCTAAAGATTCACGAGGACTGGGGCGCAACGCCGTCCTCCATCAACACCGCCCTGCAGGTTGCCGACGAGTACGACGTGCAGGTGGCAATCCACACCGACACCCTCAACGAGGCAGGCTTCGTTGAAGATACCCGCGCAGCTATTGCCGGCCGTGTCATCCACACCTTCCACACCGAGGGCGCAGGCGGTGGCCACGCCCCCGATATTATCGAACTGGCCGGCGACGAGAACATTCTTCCCGCCTCCACCAACCCGACCCTGCCCTACACCAAGAACACCCTCGAAGAGCACCTCGATATGCTCATGGTCTGCCACCACCTCAACCCCTCGATTCCCGAGGACGTCGCGTTTGCAGACTCCCGCATTCGTAAGGAGACCATCGCGGCGGAGGACGTTCTGCAGGACATGGGCGTGTTCTCCATGACCTCCTCGGACTCTCAGGCGATGGGTCGCGTGGGCGAGGTTATTATGCGCACCTGGCAGGTGGCCGACTCCATGAAGAAGCAGCGCGGTAAGCTCGCTGAAGATGAGGGAAAGACCGGCGATAACTTCCGTATTAAGCGCTTTATCGCCAAGTACACCATCAACCCCGCGATTGCCCACGGCATCTCGCACGTGGTGGGCTCGGTGGAGCCCGGCAAGTTTGCTGACCTGGTGCTGTGGGAGCCGCAGTTCTTCGGCGTGAAGCCCGATCTGATTATCAAGGGCGGCCAGATGGTCAACAGCATTATGGGCGACCCCAACGCATCGATTCCCACCCCGCAGCCCCGCTGGTACCGTAAGGCTTTCGGTGCCTACGGTAGCGCTGTGTCCAGCACCTCCATCACCTTCATGTCGCATGCCTCCGTCCTCAACGGAGTCTCGCGCCAGCTGGGTCTCAAGAAGCATATTCGGGCGGTCAAGGGCATTCGTGATCTGAAGAAGTCAGACCTGAAGCTCAACGGCGAAATGCCCCGCCTCAGCGTTGACCCCGAGACCTACGAGGTGCGGGTGAACGGAGAGCCCATTACCGCCAAGCCCCAGGATGAACTTCCCATGGCCCAGCGCTACTTCATGTTCTAAGAAGGGACGCTCTTGATAGTTACTGAAATTCTAGGAAACACCCACGAGGAAGCCGGTGCTGCCCTGGTTGAGGGCCGCCACCTGGAGAAGGTGGTGCTTCCCAGCGCTGACCTGGTCAAGCGAATTCAGCGGGTGAGCACCGACCACCAGAAAGAAATCGGTCTGCGCCTGCCCGCCAACTCGCCCGACCTCAAGGACGGCGATATTCTCGCCCTGGAAGACACCGGCGAGCACGGTAACGCCATTGTGGTGTCTGTGCTTCCCACCGATGTGCTGGTGATTGCGGCCTCCTCCATCGTTGAGATGGCCTTTGTGGCTCATTCCCTGGGCAACCGCCACCTGCAGGCTCAGTTCTTTGATCGCAGTAGCGAGTACGAGGCCGAGGTGATGGTGGTGCAGTATGACCACACGGTAGAGGATTTCCTCAAGCACCACGGTGTCTCCTACTCCCGCCAGGAAAGGATCATACCCGTGCCCTTCCGCCACGCAGAACACACCCATTAGCAGATGGTAGGTTCACCGCTGGCACCCCTGCTGGGAATGATGCAGCTGACTGACTCTGCGCTACCGACCGGTGCATTTAGCCATTCTTTGGGTTTTGAAACCTATATGCACCGCGAGGAGCTCGAGGATGAAGCATCATTCTCAGCATGGATACGCATGTTTATTGAACAGCAGCTCACCTTCACCGATGCGCTGGCGATTCGGCTGGTGTATGCGGCGGCTTCTTTTGAGGACGTCGCCGCCCTGGACGAGCTGGTGACCGCCCAGGCTCTGCCGCAGCAGATTCGAGAGGGCGGTATCACCATGGGTAAGCGGCTTCTTTCGCTGGCTACCGCGTCTTACCCCAGTGCCTGGGTTGAGGCCTATGCCGCCGGGGTAGCCGAGGGCCGTCTCAGCTCCCACCAGGCTGTGGTGTGGGGCGTGATTGCCCGCAACCTTGAGGTTCCGGTGGAAGAGGCGGTGGCATCGCACCTCTACGCCACCGTGATTTCGCTGACCCAGAATGCTGTGCGCGCCATTCCACTGGGCCAAAATACCGGTCAGCGGGTGATTCGGGCAGCCCAGGACTGGGTGGGCCGGGCAGTCGAGGAATCGGCAACCCTGACCGAAGAAGATTTAGGGGCTATCGCTCCCGGGCTAGAAATCGCGCAAATGCAGCACGAGCGTCAGCGCGCTCGACTCTTTATGAGCTAGCCCCACTATAGGAAGAAAAGGTTTGATGATGGATCCGATTATTATTGGCATTGGCGGCCCCGTGGGCGCCGGTAAGACCCAGCTGATTGAGCGTATCTCTCGTTCCATGAGCGATGAGATTTCAATGGCTGCTATTACCAACGATATTTACACGATTGAAGACGCTAAGATTCTGGCGCGGAACTCCGTGCTTCCCGAATCTCGGATTATCGGTATTGAGACCGGCGGTTGCCCCCACACAGCTATCCGCGAGGATACCTCTATGAACGAGGCGGCTATCGAGGATCTCAAGAAGCGTTTTGATGACCTACAGATTATCTTTGTTGAATCTGGTGGCGATAACCTTTCGGCAACCTTCAGCCCCGAACTGGTGGACTTCTCCATCTACGTGATTGACGTGGCGCAGGGGGAGAAGATTCCCCGCAAGGCGGGCCAGGGCATGATTAAGTCAGACCTGTTCGTTATCAACAAGACCGACCTTGCCCCCTACGTGGGTGCGGACCTCAAGGTGATGGAGGAAGACTCTAAGGTTTTCCGCAAAGATAAGCCCTACGCCTTCACCAACCTTAAGACAGACGAGGGTCTTGAGACCGTGGAGAACTGGATTCGCCACGATGTGCTGATGCTGGATCTTGCCTCCTAGAATCTATGGCTACTGAACACGAAACCCAGAAGTGGGCGGGTGTGCTCAAACTCGGTGTCACCGACCGCGGTGGGCGGTCGGTGGCAACGAGCCAGTACCACGAGGGGGCACTGCGCGTGCTGCGCCCGCACTATCTCGATGGCTCTTCGCAGGTGACTTACACCGCCGTCAACCCCGGTGGGGCCTATTTTGGGGCTGACCGCTACCTGCTGGATATTGCGGTGGATGACGGCGCTTCGCTGCTACTCACCACCCAGTCTGCCACCAAGGTTTATAAGACCCCGCAGGGCCCGGCCTCGCAGCAGATGAGGGTAGAGCTTGGCCCCGGCGCCGTCTTTGACTACCTGCCCGATCAGCTGATTGTTTACCGCGAGGGAGCCTACCGGCAGGCTACCACCGTGACGATGGACCCCACCGCCTCGCTGACCATGTCAGAGATTATCACCCCGGGCTGGGCGCCGGACGGTGCCCCCTTCAAATACCGCCAGCTGCGTATGCGCACCGAGATTCGGGTAGCGACTGAGCAGGGGAGCAAGCTCCTGGCGGTGGACCAGCTGCGGCTCAACCCCGATGAGCTGGGGGACGTTCAGGGCGTGGGGCTCTTGGAGGGCTTTAGCCACACCGGCCAGCTTCTTTTAGCTGATGCCCGTATTGACGACGCTCTCTATGCCCGGCTGGCAGAGCTGGTCGATGAATCCGCAACCCGCTCCGGCATCACCCGCGCTGGTTTGGAGACCCTCGGGGTCAGGTGCGTGGTGGTGCGGTCTTTGGCACACTCCACCGAGGAGATTGCTGCCCTGCACCACAGCATCGTCAACCTCACCCGCAGGCTGTGGCGCGGCCAGCCAGACCTTGATTTACGCAAGCACTAAAGAAGGGGAACCATGAAGATTCAGGATGTTCTGAGGGGAATCTCCCAAATTTATTTTGTACGAAGCACTGCCACCGGCATCCTGATTCTTGTCGGGGTTGCTCTCTTTGACCTGCGCACCGCGGTGCTGATGCTCTTTGGCTCCCTGGTGCAGAGCCTCACCGGTCTTGCGGTGAAGCGTCGGGCTGCGGTGGCTGATGGATTATTCGGTTTCAACGGCGCGCTGGTGGGGGCGGCTGCCGGGGTTCAGCTTCAGAACTGGTGGCTGGGCCTGGCAGTCACCCTGGTGGGCGCTACCCTCTGCACCCCCGTTCATTTTCTCTTTGAGAAGCTCTTTGCTCTGGGGGCCCTGCGTAAAGCCGCCCTTCCCGTTTCCACCGCCCCCTTCTGCACGGTCACCGGTGTGCTGATGACCCTGCTTACCCCCTGGCTTGCCCAGGGTGGCGCACTCAGCTCGGGGCAGGGACTGATGGGCGTTTACGTGGGACTGGCCAATAACCTGGCTGAGGTGGTGCTTGCGGACGGCGCTCTCACGGGTGTGCTGATTGCGTTGGGTCTCTTCGCCGGCGGTGGCGCTGTTCTGGGTGCTTTTGCCCTCTGGGGAAGTGCCTTGAGTTTGCTTCTGGCTGCCCTGATCCACGGAGGACTCCTGCCCGTTTCCACCGGCCTCTTCGGCTATAGTGCCGTGCTGGTTTCCATCGTGCTGGGAGCTACCTTCTGGAACAACCGCCCACTGGCCACCCGTATCATAGCCGCCACGATCGGCGTCCTGCTGACCCTGGGCATCCAGCCCCTACTGGCCCTCACTCCCATTCCGGTCTACACCTGGCCCTTCCTGCTCTCCATGTGGATTGTGATGCTGGTTGGTGCCCGGTTCACCCCGGCTTCTCCCAAAAAGCCTTAGTATAGCCAGAAGTGATAGTGCAGAAAGAAGAAAATCATAGCGACCCTCTGGGCACCCAGCGGCTGCGCTCGCGTGCCCTGCTGTGGCTGATCCTGCTACTGGTGGGTCTTGCCGTCTCAGTTTTTCTCGGCATCACGGTGGGGGCGGTGCCGCTGACCCTGGGCGAAACCATGCAGGTGATTGCCCACCACACGGTAGCTCCGCAAAGCCAGGTCACCTGGCCCGCCTCGGTTGATGCCATTATCTGGCAGGTGCGCCTACCTCGGGTGATTCTTGCCGTGGTGGTCGGTGCCAGCCTTGCCGTGAGCGGTATGGTACTTCAGGCTATGGTGCGCAATGTTCTCGCCGAACCCTACCTGCTGGGTATCAACTCCGGTGCCTCGGCGGGAGCCGCCCTCGCCATTCTCTTTGGGGCGGGAGTGGGAGCTTTCGGCGCCTATGCCCTACAGACCACGGCCTTTCTCGGTGCCCTAGCATCCTCGATTCTCGTCTACTTTCTAGCGAGAACGGGCGGCCGTATTACCTCCCTGCGGCTGCTTCTCTCGGGTGTAGCGGTGGGCTATGCGCTGAACGCCCTCACCAGTTTTCTCATCTTCGCCAGCGGAGATGCAGAAGGCACCCGGTCGGTCATGTTTTGGCTGCTGGGTTCGCTAGCTTTGGCGGTGTGGGGAACCCCGCTGGCGGTGATGATTCTGGTCGCCGGTCTGACCCTCTGCCTGCTGTGGGCTATGAGCAAGTACCTGGATGTTCTCTCGGTGGGGGATGAATCGGCCCTCACACTGGGTATTTCTCCCGAAAAGATCCGCCTGATTCTGCTGGTGATAGTCTCACTCAACGTGGGAGTGGTGGTGGCCATGGCAGGTAGTATCGGCTTTGTGGGGCTGATTATTCCCCACCTGGCCCGGCGCTGCGTGGGTGCCACCCACCGGGTTGCGCTTCCGGTGGCGGCTTTGATGGGGGCTATTCTTCTGACGCTGGCCGACCTCGTGGCTCGTACAGTCCTGGCACCCCAGGAAATCCCTATCGGTATTCTCACCGCTATGGTTGGTACCCCCTTCTTGCTCGTTCTCATCAAGAAAATGCGTTCATATTCTTAGGAAGGCTAGTTTTCCCTTGAACAACTCACTCAAGATTTTTAGCGCTGTCGCGGCCTCAGGCCTGCTTCTGCTGACCGGCTGCGCGCAGGGGCAGACCTCAGCGGCGTCGTCCGAAAACTCCATTACCGTGCAGAACTGCGGGGTAGACGTGACCTTTAACAAGACCCCCGAACGCATGGTGATCCTTAAATCAGCGGCGGTACCGGCCCTGCACGACCTCGGGGTGATGGATAAGGTGGCCGCCCGCGCGGGTGCTTACCCCGATGAATACTATGACCAAGCGACCCGCGATGAACTCAGCAAAATTCCGATGCTCTCTGACGATTTGGATGCCAGCGGCCACCTGAACATATCTAAAGACGCCGTGATTTCCCAGCAGCCAGACCTGGTGCTGGGCGAGGTGGATAACCTGGATCGAGCCTCCCTCTCCCAGCTGGGCATTCCCCTGATCGAGGAGCCCGCCATGTGTAAGAGCGGCGCCCCCGAGCACCAGAGCTTTGAGTCTATCTACGACCAGCTAGAAACCTACGGCACTATTTTTGATAGGGAGGATCGCGCCGAGACCGCAATCAGCGACCTCAAGAACCGGGTGGAGGCGGTCAAGGAGCGCGTGGGAGACGGGGACGGGCGCACGGCGGCCGTTCTCTACCCAACGGTGGGCGGCGGCACCACCTACGCCTACGGAACCAAGTCAATGGCAGAGCCCCAGCTCGAAGCTGCCGGTTTTAAAAATGTGTTTGACAACGTCGATCAGCGGGTGTTCGAGGTAACCAGCGAAGACCTCATCAACCGGAACCCCGACGTGCTGATTCTGCTCTATTCGGAGGGGGATCCGCAGGCGGTGGCCGATGCGGTGAAGAACCTTCCCGGCGCTGACTCCATGACGGCGGTGCGGGACGACCAGGTGATGGTGCAGCTGATGAACTTCACCGAGCCCGCCACCCCGCTGGCGGTCGATGGCCTGGAGAAGATTGCTGAGAGGTTCTATCAATGATTCGGGCGAGCAACCTGAGCTTTTCCTACGGGCCGCATCGGGTGCTGCACGAGATTAATCTGGTTCAGAACCCCGGAAGGGTTCTGGGGCTGGTGGGGCCCAACGGCAGCGGTAAGTCAACGCTGATTCGCAACCTGGGCGGCAGTCTGAAACCTGAGGCGGGGCAGGTGAGCCTGGGGGAGAAAGACCTGGCAGACTACAGTTCCCAGGAGCTTGCCCGCACCGTCTCAATGGTGGTTCAGGAGCGCGATAGCGAGCCGGGGCTGACCGTTGCGCAGATGGTGATGCTGGGGCGCACACCCCATCTGGGGCTCTTTGCCCGCCCCGGTGCCCAAGACCAAGAGATTGTGCTTGCCAGCTTAGAGTCGGTGGGCGCTGTGCACCTGGCGCAGAGGTTCTTTGCGGAGCTCTCCGGCGGCGAGAAACAGCGGGTGCTCATCGCGCGTGCCCTGGCCCAGAGCACCCCCTATATTCTGCTGGATGAACCCACCAACCACCTCGATATCAGGCACCAGCACGAGCTGCTGAGACTGGTGCGAGCCAGCGGGCGGGAGACGGTGATTGTGCTCCACGACCTCAACCTCGCCGCCCGCTACTGCGACGACGTCGCTCTGCTCGATCGCGGGCGCCTGGTGGCGCAGGGGAGCGCCGATGAAATTTTGAGCCCAGACTATTTAGAACCCGTCTACTCCATCGGGGTTCACCGGCTGGCCTTTCAGGGGACAACCCACCTTATTTTTGAACCGCGTGATGAAGAAAGCACCGCATGAACGCACAGGAATCTATTAACGCCTACTGGAACCAGCGGGCGCACACCTACCACCGCCTTCAGCAAAGGGATAGCCGCAGGCAGGTGGATTTTGAATTTTGGTCAGGGCTGCTGGCTGAGACCCTGCCTGCCGGGAAACAAAAAGTTTTGGACATCGGAACCGGCTCGGGTTTTCTCGCCCTGGTGCAGGCGCGGCTGGGCAAGCAGGTGACCGGTATTGACCTCTCTGAGCAGATGCTTGAGCTGGCCCGCCACGAGGCAGCCCAGCTAGAAGATGCAAACCGCCCCGACTTTCTTCTGGCCGATGCCGTTGACCCGCAGCAGAGTCTGGGTAACCAGACCTTCGAGGTGATTACCAGCCGCTACCTCATGTGGACCCTGCGTAGCCCAGTGCAGGCGCTAGAGAACTGGAAGCACCTGCTGGTGCCCGGCGGTCGGCTGGTGGTGGTCGATGCTCCCTGGTTCCCGCAGGGCCTGGGCGAAAATAAGACTGAAAATTTTGCCACTCTCTACGATGAAAGCGTGCGGGCAGAATTACCTCTCTCTGAAGCCGCCAGCATCAGCGGGGTGGTAGAAGCGATTTCAAGTGCCGGTTTTGAAGATGTAACGGTTCGAGAACTCAGCGAGCTTCACGCCCTGGACCTTGCCCTGGGCGCAACCCCGGGCCACGAGCCCACCCTGCAATACACGGTCACTGCCCGGGCTCCCGAAACAGAGCTGAAACAGAATTAACCTGCCGGCTACACGGCGTCACCGAAGCGAAACAAAAATCCACTGACGGTAACCCAACCGTTACTGTTCCCCACGAAAAATCGAAACACGCTGGGCGTTCAATAGTCATATCGAACCACACGCACAGCGTTAACGATTGAAGGGAACGGGTATGGAACTCGATGCAGCAAGCGTATGGACCATCGTCGCTGCGGCCTTGGTGCTTTTTATGACGCCGGGGCTCAGCCTCTTCTACGGAGGTATGACCCGCGCTAAGGCGGCGCTGAACATGATGATGATGTCCATCATTTCCATGGGGCTAGTCGGTGTGGTGTGGGTGCTCTGGGGCTACTCAATGAGTACCGAGCCTGCCCTGATTAAAGAGGTGGTGGGTTCTCCTATCACCAACTTTGGTCTGATCGATATGGTCAATCAGTCGCCGGAAGACCTGCTGGGTGTGGGCTTTTCTGCAACCTTCGCTATTATCGCCGTGGCGATTATTTCGGGATCGGTGGCCGACCGGGCCAAGTTCTCTGCCTGGATTGCTTTTGTTCCCCTGTGGATTACCCTGGTTTACTGCCCGCTGGCCTTTATGGTGTGGGGTGGCGGCCTCTTTGGTGAGGACGGCGCGATCGGTTCGGTTCTCGGCGAAGCAATCGACTTTGCCGGTGGCTTGGTGATTCACATTAACGCCGGTGTGGCCGGTCTGATTCTTGCCCTGGTGCTGGGTGCTCGTCAGGGCTTCGGTAAGGATCCTAACCAGCGCCCCCACAACCTCCCCTTCGTGATGCTCGGTGCTGCTATTCTCTGGTTCGGCTGGTTTGGCTTCAACGCCGGTGCCGCTTCTGACCCCGCCCAGGCAGGTTTGATTTGGGTCAATACCCTGGCAGCTCCCGCGGCTGCTATGCTCGGCTGGACTGTTCTTGAGCGTATTCGCGATGGCCACGCTACCTCGCTCGGCGGAGCCTCCGGTATTGTGGCAGGCCTGGTTGCTATTACTCCCGCCTGCGCCAACATTGACCCGGTCTGGGCAATCGTGCTGGGCTTTATCTCCGGTATCGTCTCAGCCTACGCGGTGGGTCTGAAATACACCTGGGGCTATGACGACTCCCTGGACGTGGTGGGTGTTCACCTGGTTTCTGGAATCATCGGCACCGTGGCTCTTGGCTTCATCGCCACCCCTGAAACCGGTACCGCCGGTCTCTTCTACGGCGGCGGAGTCGGCCTGCTCATTACCCAGGTAGTCGCTACCATCATCTCGGTGGTCTACTGTGCAGTGGTTACCCTGGTGATCGCCCTGGTGATCCACAAGACCCTCGGTTTCCGGGTGAGCGAAAAGCAGGAGGTTCAGGGCATCGACCTGGCCCAGCACGCCGAGACCGCCTACTCCTTTGCATCAGGCACCTCGGGTACCTTCTCCCACTCCGAACAGAAACCCTCTTTCTAAGGACCGACGATGAAACTAGTGACAGCAATTCTTCAGCCCGAAAAGTTCCAGGATATCCGCCAGGCCCTCGAAGAGTTCGGCATCAAGGGCATGACAGTCTCCGAGGCCCAGGGCTACGGCCAGCAGGGCGGGCACGTAGAGGTCTACCGCGGCAAGGAATATCAGGTTAATCTTCTGCCCAAGGTTCGGCTTGAAATTCTCACCGATGACTCGCAGGCGCTCGACATGGTGGATCTCATTATTGCCACCGCCAATACGGGGTCTGCCGGGGACGGCAAAATCTGGGTAACCACCGTCGATGAGGCGATTCGAGTTCGCACCGGCGAACGGGGCGAAGCCGCCCTGTAGGAGGCGGTTGTAAAAGAGGGGCCGGGTACAGCTTGTACCCGGCCCCTTTCTGTTCGGCGGAACACCGCTCCAATACTTCATGGTTCAAGTGTTATGGTGGAGACAGTTTTACTCTCAGCGTTTCAAAGGGGAGACATGTTCAGTATTGATGAATCAAGCTTTGAAGATTTTACTACCCGGCTCGCCACCGCCGATGACGCCTCGGCTATATGGTCGCTTCTGCAGGTTGCCGCGCGCCCCGATGCCAGCGAAGAAGAACGGGCCCGGAAAGGTTTTGTGCAGGGGCAGATGGGTCAGGACGGCGCCGCCGCCTGGGCCGGGGCAGAAGCAGCGGATCGCGGGGCGGTAGTGGTGGAAGATAGCTCGACCGGTTCTATAGTGGGAGCTCTCTTCTTCACCGGGGTTCCTCCGGTCAAAGAGGGGCTGCCGCCGATGGTGCTGGGCATCGCCACGGTGGTTGCCGAGAAGCTGAACCCCGCCACAACTCTCGCCTACGGGCCCCTTGCAGTCTCCGACGACTTTGCCGGTAGGGGACTCGCCTCGCTTTTGATCCACCGGGTTGCTGAGATTGCCGCCCGGCTGGGCCGCACCCACCTTGCCGCGGGCGTAGAAGACGCCAACCGCGCGTCCTTGGGCCTGCACCAGCACTTAGGAGCCGAAGTATTCGGGAACTTCAAACGGCAGGAGAGGGGCTATCACGTGGTGGGTTTTGCCTTGGTAGACTAAAACCCATGAAACTTATCTCCTGGAATATTGACTCCCTCAATGCTGCCCTGACCTCTGATTCTGCCCGCGCGCTGCTCTCTCGGGCAACGCTGAAAACCGTGGCTGACCTCAAGCCCGATGTGCTGGCTATCCAGGAGACCAAGCTCTCGGCCAAGGGCCCCACCAAGAAGCACGAAGAAGTTCTGGGGGAGTACTTTCCCGGCTACCAGATTGTCTGGGTTTCCTCGGTGGAGCCCGCCCGCAAGGGCTATGCGGGTACCATGTTCCTCTATAAGGAGGAGCACCAGCCGCAGGTGACCTTCCCCAAGATTGAAAGCCCCACCACCATGGACCACGAGGGGCGCATGATTACCCTGGAATTTGACCACTGTTTCGTCACCCAGGTCTACACCCCTAACGCCTCAGACGGCCTCAAGCGCCTGGCAGACCGCCAAATCTGGGATCAGAAGTACGCCGCCTACCTTTCAAAGCTCGATCAGATTAAGCCCGTGCTTGCCACCGGCGACTTCAACGTGGCCCACACCGAGATTGACCTGGCAAACCCCAAGTCCAACACCCGCTCACCGGGCTTCACGATTGAGGAGCGAGACGGCTTCACCAACCTGCTCAACGCCGGCTTTACCGATACCTTCCGCCACCTGCACGGTAACGTGACCGGAGCTTACACCTGGTGGGCCCAGCGCTCGCGCACCTCAAAGATTAACAACACCGGCTGGCGCATTGACTACTGGCTGGTTTCAAACCGGGTGGCTGACCAGGTGAGGGTCTCAGAAATGATTGACTCGGGGGAGCGGCAAGACCACACCCCGATTCTGATGGAGATTGACCTCTAAGACCGCTGGTTTCTACCGGATAGGTTTTTCGCTCGCCCCACCCAATGCGTTATCCTTAGAGATTGATGGAAATCTTGAGGATAGCCTCAGCAATCAACCGAAAGTAGTTCACGGCTCGTGTTTAATTCACTCTCTGACCGCCTAGCGAATACCTTTAAGAACCTGCGTGGCAAGGGGCGTTTGACTGAGGCGGATATTGACGCCACAGTACGCGAAATTCGCCGCGCCCTGCTGGATGCTGACGTTGCGGTACCGGTGGTGCGCGAGTTTGCCGCCCATATTAAGGAGCGCGCGCTCGGTGCTGAGGTTTCTGAGGCGCTGAACCCCTCGCAGCAGATCGTCAAGATTGTCAATGAGGAGCTACAGCAGATTCTCGGTGGCGAGACTCGCCGTATTAACATGGCTAAGTCCGGCCCCACCATCATTATGCTGGCCGGTTTGCAGGGTGCGGGTAAAACCACCCTGGCCGGTAAGCTGGCCAAGTGGCTCAAGGGCAAGGGTCACACCCCCATGCTGGTGGCCTCTGACCTTCAGCGCCCCAACGCGGTGAACCAGCTCAAGGTGATCGGTGAGCGCGCGGGCGTGCCCGTTTTCGCCCCGCACCCCGGTGTGACCTCTGAGTTTGAAGAGGCAACCGGCAACCCCGTGCAGGTGGCCCGCGACGGCGTGGCTGAGGCGCGCGCCAAGCTGCACGACGTCGTCATTGTCGATACCGCTGGCCGCCTGGGTGTGGACGCTGAACTCATGGCCCAGGCCCGCGACATTCGCGATGCTATTGAGCCCAACGAAGTTCTCTTCGTGATTGACGCGATGATTGGTCAGGATGCGGTGAACACCGCCCTGGCCTTCAACGAGGGTGTGGACTTTACCGGCGTGGTTCTCTCCAAGCTGGACGGCGACGCCCGCGGTGGTGCGGCGCTCTCCGTTGCTTCGGTGACCGGCAAGCCGATTATGTTTGCCTCCACCGGTGAGAACGTTGACGACTTTGAGCAGTTCCACCCCGACCGTATGGCATCGCGCATTCTGGATATGGGCGATGTGCTGACCCTGATCGAGCAGGCTGAGGCTAGCTGGGATAAGGCTGAGGCCGACCGCATGGCCCAGAAGTTTGTGGATCAGGAAGACTTCACCTTTGATGACTTCCTGGCCCAGATGCAGCAGATTCGCAAGATGGGCTCCATGAAGAAGATGCTGATGATGATGCCCGGTGCGGCCCAGATCCGTCAGCAGCTGGAGCAGTTTGACGAGAAAGAGATTGACCGCGTTGAGGCAATCGTTCGCTCCATGACCCCGCACGAGCGCGTGGCCCCTAAGATTATTAACGGTTCCCGCCGCGCCCGTATTGCTAAGGGTTCGGGCGTGACTGTCTCTGAGGTCAACCAGCTCATGGAACGCTTTGCCCAGGCACAGAAGATGATGAAGAAGCTGGCTTCGGGCAACATGGCGGGCCTGCCCGGCGGTATGCAGATGCCCGGTATGGCAGCGGCTGCCGGCCAGATGCGCAAGAACAACAAGAAAAACAAGGGCAAGAACAAGAAGGGCCGTTCGGGTAACCCGGCTAAGCGCGAGCAGCAGGCACTGGCCGCCCAGCAGAAGAAGCAGGCACCCGCAGGTTCTTCCTTCGGCCAGCAGGCTAACCAGGACTTCAATATGGAAGACATGAACCTGCCCAAGGGCTTTGAGAAGTTCCTGGGCGGAGATAAGTAACCGCCGGGGAGCTTTTCCGGGCGCGAGTTTTCGCTAGGAGGACGAAGGAGGACGCCGCTGACCGGCCCCGCCGCGCGCGGGTGGGTGAGCGGCGTCCTCCTGTATCTTTCTCCCCGCAAGATTCCGCTATGAGAGTTTTCTGCTGTGTTGCGCCCGCTTTTTCGATACTGTGGTGATGACTAGGTAAGTGGCGCCCGCTACGAGCGGGTGCGTGTTCACGAAGTGAGGTAGTCATGGCTGATACGTATCTTTCGCACGATGAACTGGTGGCCTTTATTGCGACCCTACCGACCCGCCGCCTGGCATCGGCGGCCCTAATTCGTGACCCGCAGAACCGTATTCTGGCGGTCAAGCCCAATTACCGCGATGGCTGGTCTCTACCCGGCGGAACGGTCGAGGCGGGCGAGGCCCCTAAAGAGGGCTGCTTCCGCGAGGTGGAAGAAGAGGTGGGCCTGAGCCTTGAGCCCGGTCGGGTGCTGACCATCTTCCACGGCCTGCAGCAGGGTGTGTGGGGAGACTCCACCTACTACATCTACGACGGCGGTGTGATCGATGCCGATACGAAGATTACCCTGCAGGAAGAAGAGCTGGTTACCTACGAGTGGCTGGCCCAGGACCAGTTCGATGAATATTTTGGGCCCCATTTTGCCACGAGGCTCCGTGATTGTTTCAGGGCGCTTGAAACCGGTGAGGTTATTGAAACTTCATCGGGGGAGAACCTGCACCAGAAGTAAAGATTTTCGGCCTCGGTTGCCGTTTCGATAAGAAGTCAAAGGACACTTGAAAAGACTATGTCTGATTCATTCCCACAGCATTCGGGTGAGCCGCTCAGCGATGATCAGTTTCTGACCTCCTGGGCTCGTATCAGCCTGGATTTTGGCCATTCTGGGATTGAGGTTGCTCACGATACCGAACCTGTTGCAGATGATCCCACCGAGCGTCTGCGCCGGGAGATTGAGCAGATGATCGGCGCTATTCGCCAGTCGGCCAAGGGGGATTCTTCGTCTACCGACCCGGTGGTTCAGCGGCTAGAGGGCATGAACGTGACCCCGGAGTTGCTGGAAGAGATGCTCTCTGCCGAGGCAGAGGCCGACTCTATTCCCGATTCTGAGCGCGCCGCAGACGAACCCGAGGAACCCCGGGGCCTGCGGCCGAGAGCCAATAATGACATGGTGGTGGTTGACCTTACCATTCCGCCGACCACCCCGGATGCTGAGGATAACGCTGAGAACGACTCCGCCGAGAACGGCGATACCCTCGAACCTTCCGAAGACTTTGACCCGGAGTTTGACCGCCGGGTGAGCGAAGCCAGCAGCGAAGACGTGGTGCAGGCCCTGGTGCTTGCCAGCGTTGACCTGCCCGAGGTGATGGTCTATGAAGCAGATGAAGACCACGTTGATGTGTTTGTGCTCTGCCTTCAGCTCGACGACGAAGCGATGGTAACAGCTCACCTGGGAGAAGATGGCAAACTCACCAAGGGTAGCGACTTTGAGGAGTTCGCCGAGAACCTGCTCGAGCACCTGCCCGCCCGCGGCGGCCTCTGCGCCACCGAAGACTCCTATTCGGTTCAGGCTCCGGTGACCGTGCTGGGGGAGGAACTGCGCTTGGACGCCGACTCACTGGTGGCTGCCCTCATCGAGCTTGAAGCCCCTGAGGTTCCCACGCTGGTAGCCGATACCTTCGTGGCATCGCCGGTCAGCGCCGTCCCCGCAGATAACGGCTGGACCATGATTTCCACCGACCCGGTTTCCATGCTCAACCTTTTGCGCAGCCTGGCTAAGCCCGCTATCGTGGCGGAGTCCAACGGCACCAACCACCACCTTTCTTTTGTGGTGCCGGGTGGCCACGGCCGTGCCTCGGGCTTTGAAAAAGGTACCTGGGGCGAGTGGATGAACAGGGTGGTGGGCGATCCCGTGCCCGACGATACCGATTCCGGTGCCGTGATCGACCTGCACTGGGGCGCGCCCAAGACGCTGACCCGCTACGTTCCGCAGAACTCTTTTGCCCTGGATACCCTCTGGACTCTGCCGGGTAACCTGCCGGAGCCGCTGAACTTTGTGCGAACCAATGATGAGGTGGAGAACCTCAGCTGGATTTACGGCCTGGACGAAACCGCCACCAAGCGCCTGCGCAACTATGTGGAGGATTCTGCCTCGGAGCTGGGCATGGAGTCTGTGCTTCAGCTGCTGGACCTTCCTGATGAGCTCTCTAAGATAGTGCTGGGCCAGTTCGATATCGAGACCCTGGCCGGGCACAAAATCTACTTCCCCGATATGGGCGTGGGTGAGGTGGTGAAAGAGTCGCTGACCGCCTACCCCAACGGGGATGACCGCCTCTCCAGCGTCTCGCGCCAGCTGATGGACCGCCCCTGGATTTTTGCGGTGGACGGCGCTGTGCAGCTTTCCGCCTCGGCTCTGCTGGCGGGTATGGCGGCTCGGCGCAGGGCCCGCGGCCAGTCAGCACGCACTGCTGCCCTGGGGGCGCTCGCCCTGTTTGGCACCGGCCTGGCAGAGTTCGCGGTTTCCCGAAGCTACCAGAAGATGAAAGACCTCAACGCCGATGGTAAAACCCGGCTGGGCAAGGGCCAGAAGGAGCTCTCGCTGATGGAAGAGCTACAAAACTCTGCGGAGGAAACTTCTCACCCGGTGCAGGAGCCGGGCGTCTCTCTCCAGCAGATGAGAGAAAAGGCGGAATCTTTTGCTAAGAAAGTCCGCAAGAGGTTTAAGAAATAGGTGAGACAGCGTGCGCTGGAGTGTTCCCCAGCGCACGTTCGTTTATCCACTGTTCAGGGGGCATTAGCGGTAAACTCTCAGTGTCAGATTTATTTCACACGGAAAGAATTTTTATCATGGTACTCAATGAAACTGCTGAAGCAGGCCTGGGTAAAAAACTCGAACTCATGAATCACGACTTCGGTCGCTTCGCTGTTCGAGCTGTTCTCGCAGGCATCTACCTCACCATCGCTACCGCCTTCTCCGGTGTGGCAGGCTACGCCGTTGAACAGCTGGCACCCGGCCTGGGCGGCATCGTTTTTGCCTTCCTCTTCGGCTTCGGTCTCTACGCAATTATTATTCTGGGCGCCGAACTGGCAACCGGAAACATGATGTTCAGCTCCTACGGGGCAACCACCGGCCAAACCACCTGGGGTAAGGCAATCTGGCTGGTAATTGTTACCACCATCTTTAACCTGGTGGGCGCTATTTTGGTTGCTCTGTTGCTGAGCCAGTCCGCTAAATTCGCTGGAATGGACCAGACCCACCTGATTTCCACCCTCACCGAGGGCAAGCTAGAAAAGTCAGCCTGGGGCGCCTTCCTCGAAGGTATCGGTGCTAACTTCGTGGTCAACATGGCAATCGTTGGCGCTTCCTTCTCCAAGGATTTGGTCTCCAAGTTCTTCACCATCATCGCCTTCCTGGCCATCTTCGTTGGCCTGGGCCTGGAACACGT
Source organism: Rothia aerolata (assembly GCF_014635585.1). GTDB lineage: Bacteria > Actinomycetota > Actinomycetes > Actinomycetales > Micrococcaceae > Rothia > Rothia aerolata. Next base: position 571,303 of record NZ_BMDC01000001.1, on the reverse strand, counting down.
GATCGCCAACTTCTCGCTGATGACCATCACCTTCTTCTCAGCAGACCCCCTGCCCGCCTCCATGACCTTGGGCTCGGTGCTGCTGAACTGGCTGATGGTCTGGCTGGGCAACTTCGTGGGCGGCGGCCTGCTCATTGGCGCGGTCTACGCCTGGCTGAACAAGACCAAGACCGTCTACAAGGACTAACTTTTCGCCTTACGGGGTAAGGCTCCTGCGGGGTGCCGGTCAGCCGACACCCTTAACGCCAGCCCCGAGCCAGTCGGCTGACCGGCACCCCGCAGTCGCTGTTCCGAAAGACAGCCTGCTAAGTTCAGTAATGCGCTCCTTGACTCATCCACGAGTGAGGGAGCGCATTTCTATGCCACAATAGTGCCTGTGAATCTCCTCATTCAGAAGGCCGCCGCCCTGGTCAGCAACCCCGACATCGACTGGGAACGCCCCAGACCGCACGGGTATCTGGCGCGCGACATCATCGGCTGGTTAATCACCCTGCTTCTCATCGTGATCCATCTTTTGAGTCTGCAGGGGCTCGGCATGGAAATGTTCCAGGACATCAACGAGTTTTCTCTTTACTCAACCACCGCGGCAATGACCCTTCCGCTCATTATCCGCCGGGCCTTTCCCCTCACCGCCATGATTGTGGGAACCGTGCTCTTCTTCGTGCTGGGGAGCATCGATGTTCTCGCCGGAGTGCAGCTTGGTTTTCAGGCCTGCTATTTTGCCCTGATTTACTCAGCAATTGCCTGGGCCACAGACCGTAAGATTTTGGGCGTTGTTACCTGGCTGATGATTCTGGTTGTGATGCTCTGGATTATCACGGGCTGGGTTATCACCGGCTCAGCCTACTTCATGACGGTCGATCCCAACGCCGATACCGCAGGCCCCTTCTCTCCCAGCACCGCCAGCCTTATCGCGGGCGTCCTTATCAACACGGTGTACTTTGGCGGCGCTATTGCTTTTGGCCGTTCTTCCTACCACCGGGCCTACCAGCAGGCAGTTCTTGAACGCCAGGCTCTTCAGCTTGAACAGAATGCTGAACAGATGGCGGCAGACGCGGCGACCAAAGACCGTCTGCGCATAGCCCGCGAGCTTCATGATTCGATTGGGCATCACGTTTCTGCTATCGGTATTCAGGCCTCAGCCGCGCGCCGACTCCTGGACAAGAGCCCCGAAGCTGCCGGCCTACCCCTTGAAAACATTTCTTCCAGCGCCCGGTCAGCTGTTGATGAGATGCGCTCAGTTCTGGGCGTGCTCCGCGCTGAGGAAGCCGATGGTACCGGGGAGACCACCCGCGATGAGCCCCAGCTCGCCGAGATCGAGACCCTGGCGGCCAAGTTAGAACCTGCCAACCTGAGGGTGGACGTAAGCCGGGTGGAGCACCAGCCCGGCGCGCTCGACCAGCTCAGCCGCGGCGTCCAGCTTTCCTTCTACCGCATAGCGCAGGAGGCGCTCAACAACACGGTCAAGCACTCCGGCGCCCGCAACGCCTGGCTGAGCTTGCGTACCGGTGAGTCCGGCGGTGGTTGGGTTGAAATAGAGGTGGTGGACGACGGCGTCTCGGCTGGCTCCTGTGACGGCAGCGGCCTCGGCCTGAGGGGCTTACGGGAGCGCGCCACAGCACTGGGAGGAACCTGCCAAGCGGGGCCGCGCAAGGGGAGTGCAGGCTGGCGTGTTCGGGTGAGAATTCCGTATTCATTTTCAGCAGAGACAGCCAGTGGGCGGGGAACAGACCAATGAGCGCCATTCAGGTTTTATTAGCAGATGACCAAGACCTTATTAGGTCTGGTCTGAGCATGATTCTTTCGGTGGAAGAAGACATCGAGGTGGTGGGACAGGCCTCTAACGGCCAGCAGGCGCTTGAGCTGGTGGAAGAACACCGCCCGGATATTGTGCTCATGGACGTGCAGATGCCGGTGATGGACGGCATTGAAGCAACAGCGCAGCTCACCCAAAGATTTGCCGACACCAGGGTGATTATGCTGACCACCTTTGATCGAGAAGATTACCTTTTCGATGCTCTGAGGGCCGGGGCAGCTGGCTTTTTGCTCAAAACCGCAGCTGCTGACGAGCTGGTAGATGCTATCCACGAGGTGCAGGCTGGCCACGCTCTTCTGGCGCCGAAAATGACTCTTCCCCTGATTCGGCGCCTGGTGGAGCATGAGGGCGATGCACCGCAGCAGAAGGCTGAATTGTCGCTGACCCCCGAACAAGTGTTGATTCTCAATTCGCTTACTGCCCGCGAGAAAGAAACCTTGCATTTGCTGGCTCAGGGGCTGACCAACGCTGAAATTGCGGAGGAACTCTTTGTGGGGGCTCAGACCGTCAAAACCCACGTCTCCTCAATCCTTGCAAAGACCCACTCTAGAGATCGGGTTAATGCCGCTATCTTTGCCCATCGGGTGGGGCTGGCTCGCTAGCATTTTTGCAAATCCCCCGGTGATATCCCCCGTGCGGGGGAGTACCTGCTCGGTTCGGTTCTCTACTCTGTTAGGTAACAGATACACACCATATTTGGGAGAACCATGTTAGTTGAACAGGGCAGTATCGAGGTCTGTAACCTCACCAAGACCTACGGGAGTAAAACCGCGGTCTCCAACGCCAGCTTCACCGTTGAACCCGGAGCGATGACAGGCTTTCTCGGCGCAAACGGAGCGGGGAAGACCACCACCATGCGGATGATGATGGGCTTGCTTGAACCAACCAGCGGGGAGGTGCTCTATGGAGGGCGACCGCTCAACCTAGCAGATCGTGTCTCTTTTGGCTACATGCCGGAGGAACGGGGACTTTACCCCAAACAGCCCATTCTCAACCAGCTGATCTATCTGGGGCAGTTGCGGGGAATGACCGCTACAACCGCTAAATCCCGTGCCAGTGACCTACTGGCAGAGCTGGGCCTGGGGGACCGTCTCAAAGACAAGCTCGAATCCCTTTCTCTGGGCAACCAGCAGCGGGTACAGATTGTCGCTTCGATTCTGCACCGGCCTCAGGCGCTTATTCTTGATGAACCCTTTTCCGGTCTTGACCCTCGGGCAGTAGACACCATGGTTGATATGCTGCACTCGCTGATGCGTGAGGGCGTTCCGGTTCTCTTCTCCTCCCACCAGCTCGATTTGGTAGACCGGCTCTGCGACCGGGTGGTGATTCTTCACCGAGGCGAAGTTAAGGCAACCGGCGGCGCTGAGGAGCTGCGCGAGTCGGGGCCGGTACGGTTCCGCTATCGGTCAGAGCAGGACGCCGCCTGGTTGAGGGAGGTGCCGGGGACCGAGGTGGTAGACCTCGCCGGCCCCAACGCCCTACTTGAAATAAGCGACCGAACCCAAACCGCCGCCGTCCGCCAGCAGATTCTAACCCGCGGTCTTGAGCACGGCATGACTGAATTTTTCCGCGAGCTACCCACTCTGGGCGATATCTACCGAGGAGCCACCCAGCAATGAACCAGAAAAATGCATGGCGCACCGTAGCGGTGCGCGAAATCATGGTTAAGCTAACCGACAAGTCCTTTATCTTCAGCACCCTCTTTTCGCTGGCAATCATTGTGGTGAGTATCGGCGCCGGAGCCTACTTTGGTAATAAAACCACCGACTACACGGTGGGCTATACCAACCAGTCTGCCCAAGCAATCATCGATTCGGCCAATCATTCCCTGGAATCCTCAGGTTCAGATGACAGCCTGGTAGCAGAAAACTTCGCTTCAGAAGATGAGGCCCGGGCGGCTCTCGAAGCAGAGGATGTAGACGCCCTGCTCTCACCCGCTGATTCCGGCTGGGAACTGGCCTATGCTGAAAGTTCAGATTCCTCGCTGACAAACCTGATTGAGCAGAGCGTTGTCTCCACCACTACAGCCGCGAATGCGGCTGAACAGGGTATTTCTATGGACCAGCTCACCGCAGGATCTAGCCTAAAAGTTGAGACTCTCAAGGGTGAAGATAACTCTTTTGCCGCCATGATGGTGGGCCTCGCCTTCGCCATGATTTTCTATATGGCAATTATTGGTTTTGGAGTGATGATTGCCCAGTCTGTGGTTGAAGAGAAACAGAATCGCATTGTTGAAATCATCGCTACCGCTATTCCCATTCGCCAGCTGCTCATCGGCAAAATCGTGGGAAACATTGTTCTTGCGGTGGGCCAGATTGCCCTCTACCTGATAGTGGGGCTAACCGGAGCAAACCTCATGGGTGCCCTGGACGAGTTTGGCTGGGTACTCTCCTCAGCCGGTTGGTTCGTGGCCTTCTACATCGTAGGTTTCTCGACCATCGCCACGACCTGGGCTGCCGTGGGGGCTATGTCGTCTCGCAATGAAGACATTGCCAGCTTGTCAACACCGATTATGATGCTCTCGATGGGAGCCCTCTTCGGAGGCATCTATGCCTCGGGCACCATGCTTCAGGTGCTCTCCTTCATCCCGATTGTTTCTTCGATTGCCATGCCCATGCGCTTGCTGACCGAAAACGTAGCCTTCTGGGAGCCACTACTGGCCCTGATGCTGTGCGCGGTGGCGGCAGCGCTACTCACCCTGCTCGGTGCCCGCATCTACCAGAACAACATCATGCGGGCGGGCTCGGCAGTAACGTGGAGACAGGCCCTGAAAAAGTAAGCCCCTCAGACCCTGTGCAGAGATAGCACAAAACACACCGCTTAATCCGGGGAAACCCCTGGATTAAGCGGTTTCTCTTTGGCATAATTTTGCAGGTACTCGATGCGCGCGATCCCTCTCACTCGCGCGACATTGCGTTCAACAGAAACTCTAGGAACGGCTCGCCCCACGAGCGCTGAACTTTAGTTTCGCACAAACATAGAAACAGGAGAGTCCACAAAAGTGGCTGTTAAAATTCGTCTGAAGCGTATGGGTAAGATCCGCGATCCTCGCTACCGTGTTGTAGTGATGGACTCACGCAAGAAGCGTGACGGTCGTGCGATCGAGGAAATCGGCATCTACCAGCCGACCGAAAACCCCTCACTCATCCAGATCGATTCTGAGCGTGCTCAGTACTGGCTGTCCGTAGGCGCTCAGCCTACTGACCAGGTTCGTGCACTGCTCAAGCTGACCGGTGACCTGGCAGCAGCTAAGGGTGAAAAGGCTGAATCAGCTGTTAAGCCCGTTGAAGCTAAGCCCGAGTTCGTAACCCCCGAAAAGGGTTCGGTCATTCTTCCCGAGGCTATCACCCCCAAGGGCGAAGAGAAGGCTGAGGAAGAAGTAGCAGAGGCTCCCGCAGAAGAGGCAGCTGAAGAAGCAGCTTCTGAGGAAGCAGCTGAGTAATCATGTTGGCAGATGCACTCGAGCACCTCGTTCGAGGAATCGTCAGCAACCCCGACGATGTTCAGGTGCGCTCGCGTAGCGGGCGTCGCGGTGAAACACTAGAGGTTCGGGTTAACCCCGATGACCTTGGCCGTGTGATTGGCCGTTCTGGCCGTACCGCCAACAGCATTCGTACGGTGGTTGACGCGCTAGGTATTGATGACCACGTTCGCGTGGACGTTGTAGATACCGACCGCAAACGCTAACTGAATAGCTTTGAAATCCCCGGGTGGCTAGTCCGCCCGGGGAGTTTCTTTTATGGGCAGGTTCTGGGCTATTGGACGAATCTGTATCCTCAAGGGCTGCTATGATTGCCGAGTGTCCATTTTTGTACCGTTTTTGGCTGGTTTTCGGTATAAAAGTGGCCTCTCGGGAAAACACGTTGGGGACAAGGTACAAGTTTCTTCTTGCCGGGCTGACGTAGGTACACCTGTGTTCCCTGGGTACACATCTAGATGTGTACCCAGGGAACACAGGTGTACTTTTGGCTTCTTAACAGGAACTTGTGTGTACCTGAGGTCTATCTACAGAAATCTAGGTGTACCGAGAGCTTGTTTCCGCAGGTAATCCAGGCTGGCCTATGTCGCAGGTGCTGGTTTTGGGTGGTAGAGGGTTGAGGTGAGCTTCTGGGGCTAAGTTGTGGGGTCGGTTGTCGTGTGTTTGTTGGGGTATTGTAGACACAGATTTGTCCTATAAGCCCGAGTCTGTTTCCTCAAGGGCTACCCTGGCTCCCGAGTGAACATTTTTAAGACCGTTTTATCCGCCAACTAGATAACTGCTCCACCGGCGACAAAATAGTTATCTGGGCACACTTTGGTTCTAGCACTCCTTGGTAGACTGACAACAGATTGATTTGCCCCAACTTCAAAGGACGATTGTGCAAGTACAGGTAGCACGCATTGGCAAGCCCCACGGTATTCGCGGTGAGGTCACGGTTGAGCTTTTCACCGATAACCCCGAGGCACGTTTTGCCAAGGGCGAGACCCTAGAGATTGAAAACTTCAGGGCTGGGTCAGAGGTTGCCCGCATTGCACCGGCTGGCCAGCTCACCGTGGCTGGCTCCCGCTGGAACAAGAAAATCCTGGTCGTCCGCTTTGAAGAGGTCACCAGCCGCAACGATGCCGAGGTGCTACGCAACACCCGCCTGGTCTTTGACTCCTCCGAGGTAGACGAAGACGAAGGTATCTATGAGCACGATGTTCTGGGCCTGCCCGTTTTTCTGCTCAGTGAGGTTCCCGAGGGCGAGCTTCCTCAGGGAGAGGGCATTGGTAAGGTCTCAGGTCTACAGACCATGCCCACCCAGGACCTTCTGCTCATTGAGCTGAATAACGGCCGAGAAGCCATGATTCCTTTTGTTGAGGAACTGGTGCCCGAGCTCGATCTCGATGAAAAGTTTGTGCTGATTGACCCTCCCGCTGGCCTGCTCAATCTCGGCGAAGAAGAGAACGAAGAGGGCGAGGAATCCTAGCCCGTGCGTATTGACGTTATCTCGATTTTTCCCGACTACCTTGCCCCTCTTGAACTTTCCCTGCTGGGTAAAGCCCGCCAAGAAGGCCTGGTAGACGTGCAGATTCATAACCTGCGCGATTTTGCTTTTGACCGCCATAAAACGGTAGACGATACCCCCTATGGCGGCGGCGCGGGAATGGTCATGAAAGCCGAGCCCTGGGGTCTTGCCCTTGACCGCGTACTGGCCCAATCGCCCGTCCTACAGTCTTCTGCCGGGGCAGATCAGCCGCAGGACGACGCCGCCGCGGCGTCTGCCCGCGCGGAAGGGGAGAAGCCCCTGCTGATCGTCCCTTCGCCGGCGGGAACTGTTTTCAACCAGCAACTCGCCTACGAACTGGCACAGGAGGAACACATTGCCTTTGCCCCCGCCCGCTATGAGGGCATAGACGAGCGGGTGCTGGACTGGTCAGAGGAGTCTTTCCGCGTGATGCCCGTTTCCATCGGCGATTATGTGCTCTACGGTGGGGAAGTAGCGGTGATGGTCATGCTCGAGGCAATTATTCGCCTGATTCCCGGCGCTATGGGTAACCCCGAGTCCCTGGCAGAGGAATCCCACACCGGCGGTTTACTAGAGTACCCGGTCTATACCAAGCCGGCGCAGTGGCGGGGGAGAGAGGTGCCCGAGATACTTCTTTCGGGCAACCACGGTGCCATTGCCCGCTGGCGGCGCGATGAGCAGATTAAGCGCACCTTTTCCAGGCGCTACGACATGATTGCCTCAGCCAGCGATGAGATGTGGGACAAAAAAGACCGCAAACTGCTGATTGAGTTGCGAACCGAGCGGAAGAAACAGCTGAGGGCGGCCAAGCAGGCCCAACAGCTCCAGCAGGAAGAAGAAAATCAGCAAGAGCAAGCTAGATAACAGCGCTAAGTCTTTGCAGCTGGCGCTTTCAGTGTCATAATTAATGCTTGTGTTCACTCTGGGTACGCCCCTGCCGCAGGGGGATGAGCGGCCTCAACAGTGTGAACCGTAGCCACCGCAACCGGTGACTATGTAGAAACGTTTCTTCGCGGCAGCAATAGTCTGCCGGTACCAACCGGCCAAGACACTGTGCGCGAAAGTAGAACGAGAGTATTAGACCTGCGGCTGATACCTTGTGGAGAAATCAATGCAGAAGCTTGACTTCATCGATAACAAGTCCCTCCGCGACGACATTCCCGAGTTCGCACCCGGCGACACCCTGAATGTACACGTCAACATTGTTGAAGGTAACCGTTCACGTGTTCAGGTCTTCAAGGGCTTTGTTGTGGGCCGCCAGGGCGCAGGCATTCGCGAAACCTTCACCATTCGTAAGGTTTCCTTCGGTGTTGGCGTTGAGCGTACCTTCCCCGTACACTCCCCGATCATCGACAAGATCGAGGTTGTAACCCGCGGTGACGTACGCCGTGCGAAGCTCTACTACATGCGCGACCGCCACGGTAAGGCTGCTCGTATCCGCGAGAAGCGCGAAAACAACGCCTAAGGTCGAGGGCTTATCAGAGTATGACCGCAAGGTCTGATTCTGCTTTAGGGCGCCAGTCCCGGTTTCGGGGGTGGCGCCTGTTTGTGCCCGCGGCTTTGCTCGCCTTCGTGCTCCTGCTGATTATTCGGCATTTTTTCTTAGAGGTCTATATGATTCCCTCTGAGTCAATGGAGCCCTACCTGGAACCGGGCGACCGCATTATCGTCAACCGGCTGGCCGGCGAGGTGCACCGCGGCGACGTGGTGGTTTTTGACGGCGAGGGTTCCTTTTCTCCCTATGTTTCAGCTTCTCCCTGGCTCACCGATCCGGTGGGAACCGGCGCCCAGTGGTTGGGGATTGAAGGCTCAGATACCATCTACGTCAAACGTGTGATTGGTGTAGCTGGGGATAGGGTGGAGTGCTGCTCTGACGGCCACCTCAAAGTTAATGGCCAGGTGCTTGAAGAACCCTATCTCTACCCCGGCAACACTGCCTCTGAGACGGAGTTTTCGGTGGAGGTTCCTGCTGGCCGCATGTGGGTGATGGGCGATCACCGGTCAGTTTCCCGCGATTCGCGGGCGCTTCTAGGTGCCCCCGGTGGCGGCATGATCCGCACCGAAAAAGTGATTGGAAAGCCAATTTTTATTGCCCTACCCGCAGACCGCGCCGGTCGGTTGGGCCACTAGATTCAGTTGTGAAGCTACAGACGGTTTTGCCAGGTAAGGTGGATAGACTGTCTGTAGCTTTTTCTCGTTCAGGAAGGTTTCTGCTATGGCTGACCCTAATACTCCCGTCAATTCTTCTGGGGCAACCCCTGCACCCGGCGAGCCCGAAACTCGTCGCAGCCGCCGCGAGCGGGAAAGAAGCGGCGTGGGCGCTCAAATCAAGGAATTCCTGCTGGTTATTCTTTATGCGCTACTAATTGCTTTCCTTCTGAAGACCTTTGTTCTGCGCGGTTTCTTTATTCCCTCGGGTTCGATGGAGAACACCCTGCAAATCAATGACCGGGTGTTTGTCAACGTTGCGGGCTCTGCCTTTGGCGATGCCAAGCGCGGCGACATTATTGTGTTCAAAGACAGCCAGGGCTGGATCGATAGCTCTACCCAGGAGACCAACCCGATTCGTTCTGCCCTCTCTTTTGTGGGCATCTTGCCCGATTCCTCGAACAACTACCTGGTCAAGCGCGTAATTGGTGTGGGCGGCGACCACGTTGCCTCCACCTCAGACGGCAAGATTTCCGTCAACGGCGAGGTCATTGACGAGCCCTATATCTATCCCGGAGCGAACCCCACCGATATTCCCTTTGACGTGATTGTTCCCGAAGACTCCTATTTCGTGATGGGTGACCACCGCAATAACTCCGCAGATTCCCGCTACCACATCGAGAGCAACACTGCCTTTGTCAGCGACTCAGATGTTGAGGGTGAGGTCTTTGTGGTTGCCTGGCCGTTGAGCCACTTCACCTGGGTCTCTGGCGCAGAAGACGTCTTTGCCAATGTTCCCGACGCCGCCAACTAAGAGGCTAAGGAGTAGAGAGTGAAGGTTGCCGCCGCAACGCTTGAGACTGAGGAGCAGATTTTTGCCCGGGGTGTGGGCACCATCGCGGGTATGGACGAGGTGGGGCGCGGCTCCCTGGCCGGGCCGGTCTGCGTGGGGGTTGCACTGGTGGACGCCGCCACCCGGCTCAGCGTCGAGGGGCTGGTGGACTCAAAGGCACTGAGCGAGAAAAAGCGAGAGGCCATGGTGCCGGCGATTCGAGACTGGTGCGTGGTGGAGGTGGGCTATACCCAGCCCGCTGAAATTGATGCCCTGGGTATGACCAGGGCACTGCGGCTGGCAGGGCAGCGGGCCCTGGCGCGAGTGGCCGCCCGAGCGACGTCCTCCGTAGACTTCGTGCTCCTTGACGGTAAGCACGACTGGCTCACTGCCCCGGCCCCTGACCTCCTGGCCGGTTTGGATGAGGCAGAACTGCTCTATCAGTCTCTGGTGGCTGAGGCCTGGGGGAGTAGCGCTGCCTGGGAGGGCCCGGTCGAGACAGTCATCAAGGGTGACTTTAAGTGCGCTTCGATCGCGGCGGCATCGGTGGTGGCCAAGGTAGAACGAGACCATCTGATGAACGAGCTGGCGCAGCTTTACCCCAACTTTGGGTGGAAGAAAAACAAGGGCTACGGTTCGGCTACCCACCGGCAGGCGCTGGCAGAGCAGGGCCCCAGCATGGAGCACCGGCTGACCTGGAACCTGGGAGTAGACGAGGAGCAGATTAAGGCTGCCTACCTCCAACGAGCACAACAAAACCTGTAAGAAATCCTGGAGAGGAGAAGCCATGAGCGCAGAAGACCTAGATGGGTTTGAAGCCGAATCGCAGATGGCGCTGTACCGGGAGTACCAGAATGTCTCGGAGCTTTTTACCTACGTGGTAGAGACTGACCGGCGGTTCTACCTGGCCAACGAGGTGCAGGTTACCCCGCACACGGAGAAGGGAAGCCTCTACTTTGAAGTTGATCTAACCGATGTGTGGGTATGGGATGTTTTCAGGCCCACCCGTTTTGTGAAAAAGGTGCATATCTACTCGGTGAAGGACGTGAACGTGGAGGAGAAAGCCCAGCGAACCGATTTGACCGTTCCTGATTTCTCGGGCCCGCTAGAGCGAGATTAAACTGGGCTGAGCAAAAACCGGAGACCCCTCGGGCTCCGGTTTTTCTTTATCCACAGACAGCAACTTTTGGTAGCGATGTGAGCAAGTCGTCCACCGCGTGTCTGTGGAAACCGCGGAAAATCAGGGGCGATTTTTACGATTTTATCCACATGTTGGAGCCCCGCTTGATCTGTGCCGAAACTGGTGTCAATCGCACTGGCTAGGAAAGGCACCACCGTGAAAGTTGACACTGTATTTGAATCTCGCCAAGCTACGAACCACAACAGGAGCTTAGGCGCCTGGGGCGAAAACCTGGCGGTCTCCCTCCTTGAGGCTCAGGGGTATCGGCTCATTGAAAGGAACTGGCGACCCTCAGCCGAGGCACTGGCGGCCAGCGGCAGGCCCAACCCTCGGGGAGAAATTGACGCCGTGATGTTAGCCCCTGAAGGGGAACTTGTTTTTCTTGAGGTTAAAACGAGGTCATCGGCGTCCAGTGGCCACCCTCTCGAAGCTATTGTTGCGCGCAAGGCCCAGAAGCTACGCCAGCTGGCCTACTCCTGGCTGGACTCTCCCTCGCCCGTGCACTTTACAGCCCTGCGCATCGACGCCGTGGCCATTACCGGCAGCCCCCAGACATTCTGCTTTGAGCACCTCAAGGCGGTGGCCTAGATGGCCTTTGCAAAAACCTATTCGGTAGCACTGGTGGGAATTCAGGGACACATGGTAGAGGTTGAGGCCGATATTTCCCAGGCCCTTCCCGGTTTTGTACTACTGGGCTTACCCGATACCGCCCTCAACGAGGCGAAAGACCGGGTTCGCTCTGCCGCTAAAAATGCCGGAATTCCCCTGCCCCCGCGCAAAATTACGATCAACCTGACCCCGGCGACCCTACCCAAGCGGGGCTCTGCCTTTGATCTTGCCCTGCTGGTGGCAGCCCTCCAAGCGGCTGGGGAACTCAAGCCCTCCGGGGCTACCGTCTTTTTGGGAGAGGTTGGCCTTGACGGTTCCATCCGGCCCGTTCCGGGTATTTTGCCGGCGGTTCGCTCGGCTGTTGAAGCGGGCTTTAGCACGGTGGTGGTTCCCGAAGCCAACGCATCAGAGGCTGCCCTGGTGCCAGGTGCTGAGGTGCACAGCTATGCTGCGGTGGCCGAGGTCTTTCTTGCTTTAGGGGCGGACGCCGCCGGCCTCCGCTATCCCGAGACCTCCCCGGCGCGGGAGAGTGCTGTCTCTGCCGGGCAGCCCCTGGTCAAGGTTGACATGGCAGATGTTTCGGGGCAAACCGAGGGGCGCCTAGCCTTAGAGGTTGCTGCCGCCGGAGGCCACCATATTCTTTTCAAAGGCCCGCCGGGTTCTGGCAAAACCATGCTGGCTGAAAGGATGCCGGGCATCTTACCCGAGCTAGATGATGACTCCGCCATGCAGGTCACCGCTATTCATTCGCTGACCGACGGGAGCAGGCAGCGAGATGAGCTGGTGCGTAGACCGCCCTTTGAAGCACCCCATCACACAGCAACAGCGCCCTCGATTCTAGGTGGAGGGTCGGGGCTGCCAAGGCCCGGCGCTGTTTCCCGGGCTCACCGAGGCGTTCTCTTTTTAGACGAGGCTCCGGAGTTCAAGCGGCACGTGCTGGATTCTCTGCGCCAACCTTTGGAGACCGGGGAAATCATCATCGACCGGGCGGCGGCTTCGGCCCGCTATCCCGCCCGTTTTCAGCTGGTCTTGGCAGCTAACCCCTGCCCCTGCGGAAACAACACCGGGCGAGGGCTACAGTGCACCTGCAGTTCGCGGGAGCGGCGCTCGTATTTTGGAAAGATTTCAGGTCCCCTACTCGACAGAATCGACCTGCACATTACCGTTCCCAAGGTCTCTTCAGCTGACCTTGCACTGACCACGGAAAATGAAGCTAGCGCGGCGATCCGTGCCAGGGTAGAGCAGGCTCGGGCAGCTCAAAAGGAGAGACTGAGACCCTTTGGGCTGAAAACCAATGCAGAGACCAATGGCAAGATTCTGCGTGGGCCACTCAATCTTTCTCCGGAACTCACCGGAGACCTCAAAAGCGCTGTGGACCGGGGAACGCTGACCGCCCGGGGCTTTGACAGGGTACTGAGAACTGCCTGGACTCTGGCTGACCTCGACGGAGCAACCAGCCCTCGTAAGGAACATCTGGACCTTGCCCTGTATTTTCGAAACATGGGTCAGGAGACCCCCTAGAGAAAGTAGAACCATGACCTATCGGATAGACGAAGACCCCCTGGCAGAAGTAAGGAGCGCTCGGGCAGAGATTCTTCACCTGGCAGAGCCACAGGATCCCTGTGTTCAGCTCTCACTTTCTCTCCTGGGCGCCCCAACCACCGCCGATTTGCTCAGCCAGCGGAAGCCGCTGGACGACGTCCTGACAGAGCGGGCAGAAGACCTCGCAGAGCTTGCCGCCCACACCTGGCAGGAGTGGGCACAGCAGATGCAAACGCGCATTAAAAACTGGGCCGGGCGGAAGAGGCCCTATACCTTTGAACGGGAGATGGAAATCGCGGGTCGGTTGGGTGCCTGGGTGATGATTCCAGAAGACCCTGACTGGCCAGAGCAACTTCATGACCTGGGAGCTGATGAGCCCTTTGCCCTGTGGGGCAGGGGAGACAGAACTCTGCTACAACATTTGAGTTTGCAGGGGAGCGTGGCGGTGGTGGGCTCGCGCGATACGACCTCCTACGGGAACTCAGCCACCACCCACCTGGCGGGCGACCTTGCCGCGCAGGGCTATACCATCGTTTCCGGCGGTGCCTTTGGAATTGACGCGGTGGCCCACCGGTCTGCTCTTGTCACCGCTGCGGGGCCTCTTTCCACGGTGGCTCTGATGGCGGGCGGGGTAGACCGGCCCTATCCCAAGCACAACGAACAGCTACTCAGCGAGGTGATTCAGCGCGGCCTGCTTCTCTCCGAGGTGCCCCTGAGCTATCAGCCTACCCGCTGGCGGTTTCTCCAGCGCAATCGGCTCATCGCGGCGCTGGCATCTGTGACCGTGGTGGTCGAAGCCCGCTGGCGGTCAGGCGCGCTTAACACCGCCCACCACGCCCTAGAAATTGGCAGGGAGGTTCGGGTGGTACCCGGTCAGATTTTCTCACCCAACTCAGAAGGCTGCCACAGGTTGCTGCGAGACGGGCTAGCCCAAATTACTACCTCGGCCAGCGACATCACGGAGTCGCTCAACCAGCACCTGCAACCGGAACAAGAACACCTGTTTGAGAGCCCCGAAACATCCGAGATAGGCCAGCTGAGCGAGGCCGAACAGCGAATTTGGGATGCCCTGCCCCTGAGAAACTTTGCCGCAACCGAGCACCTGGGAGTCATGGCGGGGGTTGAGGGAAGAAACCTTCTACTGGGGCTGTCGCAATTGGCGCAGAAAGGTCTGGCTGAACAAACAGCTCAGGGATGGCGAAAGTCTAAGGCCTATAAGAAAGCCACATGAACCGCCGGCCAGAGGGGATTGATAGAATGGGGCAATGATGAGCCAGCAGAGTAGAACAGCACCGGAGTCAAACCTTGCTGCCACCCTGCCGCTGGGAGCCGAGGCTTTAGACCGCGACCGGGTCTTTACCCGGGCGCTGGAGAGCTACAGCCGCTACCTGCACTACGAAAAATTTAGGTCCCAGCAGACCATCACCGCCTACCTCTCCGATCTTGGCTCCTTCTTCGCCTTCGCCCTTCGGCACGGGGCTGAGAACCTCAACGAAATTAACTTACAGACTGCCCGCTCCTGGCTGGCCAGTCTCCACAGCGCCAAGTCATCGACCGCCCGCCGCACCTCATCGCTGAAAACCTTTTTTGCCTGGGCTGAGGATGAAGGGCTGGTGGATGCCAACCCGGTTCTAGTTCTTACCAGCCCCAAAAAAGATCAATTCCTACCCGAGGTGCTGAGTAAGAAGCAGATGAGCGCGCTCATCACCAGGCTTGAAGAACTCATCGCCCAGAACCCCTCTGACCCTCACCCCCAGCGGACCCTCGCCGTCATTGAACTTCTCTACTCCAGTGGTATTCGTATTTCTGAGCTGTGCAGCCTGAACCTCTCCAACATTGACCGAGAACAGCACACGCTGAGAGTCATCGGCAAGGGCAACAAAGAAAGAATCGTGCCCTTTGGTCTTCCAGCCCTTAAAGCTCTCAACCGCTGGGTATCTTCCGGGCGCAGAACCTGGTTTAAGCAGAACCAAGGCACAGTCCAAGACGCCCTCTTCATCGGCCCCCGCGGCGGCAGGGCCAACCCGCGCCAAATCAGAAAAGACCTCAACGATCTTCTGGCAGCCCTTCCAGACACCGAAGCAAGCGGGGCACACGTTTTCCGCCATACCGCAGCCACCCACATGGTAGACGGCGGTGCTGACATCAGAGCAGTCCAAGAGCTCCTGGGCCACAGCACCCTGGCCACCACCCAGATTTATACCCACGTCTCAGTGGAGAGACTAGCCAACACCTACCAGCAAGCCCACCCCAGGGCATAGGAGGTCTCCGATGCACACCGGGGGAACAGTCTATATCCTCGCCGCGCAGCGCTCGCTGATACCCCATATCCAGTGGGTTCTCGAATCCGTGCTGGCCGAGAAGCCAACTTACCGCTGGCAACAGCAGAAAGCCATGACCGGTTTTAGCACCTGCAGCCTTGTCTGGCGGGATGAAAGCGGCACCGGCTCCCTGCTGGCTTCAGCGCTTCGGGAGGTGCCCAACCTCTGGTTTGAAATCAGTGAAGAAGGAACCGCAGAAACCTTACCCGGCTGGTTCATGCATACCCCTGATCTGGGCGTTTTCTACACGGTTACCGACCACGCCGGTAACTTTATGGTCAGCGAAGACAGAATCCGCTCCGCCTACGAGAAGTCCCATGGGCGGCCAGACCAGCTACTCAGCCAGCTTTCTGCTGCGCTGGGTGAGCCTTGGAACGATGAGCTTGAGCCGCTACGCGCCGACCTCGACCGCGGCCAGCCTCAGCCGCTCACGCGCTCGTCCTAAGAATTACCCATAAAGGCAAAGAAAGGGGCTCTCCACTCGGATGAGTGGAGAGCCCTTTCTACAGTCTTTCCTGCTTTAGACGCTACGGAAGACCGCAACCGCGTTGTGGCCGCCGAAACCGAAGGAGTTGGAGACAGCTGCAATCTCGCCCTCGGGCAAATCGCGGGCCTCGGTTACAACATCCAGATCAATCTCGGGGTCCTGGTTTTCCAGGTTGATGGTGCAGGGAGCCTTGCGGTCAGCAACAGCCTTGACGGTCAGAACCGCCTCTAGCGCACCGGCACCGCCGAGCAGGTGGCCGGTCATCGACTTGGTCGCAGAAACCGCAATCTTCTTGGTGTGCTCACCGAAGGCCGCGTGCAGGGCGTTGGACTCGGGAACGTCACCGGCCGGAGTCGAGGTAGCGTGGGCATTAACGTGTACCACGCTGGTGGGGTCTACCTGGCCGTCTTCCAGAGCCTCCTTGAGAGCCCGGGTAGCGCCAAGAGCAGAGGGATCGGGAGCGGTGATGTGGTAGGAGTCTGCCGAGACTCCGGTGCCTGCCAGCTCAGCGTAAATACGGGCGCCACGGGCCTTGGCGTGCTCTTCTGACTCGAGCACGAGCACAGCAGCGCCTTCACCCATCACAAAGCCGTCGCGGTCGGTGTCGTAGGGGCGCGACGCTGCGGCGGGGTCGTCATTACGGCGGGAGAGAGCCTGCATCTTGGCAAAAGCAGCCAGCGGCATGGGGTGAATAGCGGCCTCTGAGCCGCCAGCAATTACAACGTCCGCCTTGCCAGAACGAATCATGGCCAGACCCAAAGAAAGAGACTCGGTGGAGGACGCGCAGGCAGAAACTACGGTCTGTGCGGCAGCGCGGGCCTTGAAAGTCATTGACACAGCAGCGGCATTGCTGTTGGGCATGAGCATGGGCACGGTCATGGGCATCACGCGGCGGGGGCCCTTATCGCGCAGGGTATCCCAGGCATCCAGCAGGGTCCACACGCCACCAATGCCGGTACCGAAAGCTACGCCGATGCGCTCGGGGTCAAGTTCTTCAGCATCCTCTGCGTTTTCAGCGGAGAATCCGGCATCTTCCCATGCCTCGCGTGCAGCAACCAGAGCGTACTGCCCCGAAGGATCATGGCGCTTGGCTTCAACCTTGCTTAGACGGCCGGATTCAAGGGGGTCAACAGCCAGGCGACCAGCGATGCTCACCGGCAGGTCGTGTTCTTCAACCCAGCTGTCTTCGAGCTTGATAATTCCAGAGACACCCTTGAGGGCGTTCTCCCAGGTAGTCGCAACGTCGCCGCCCAGGGGTGAAGTAGCACCCAGACCGGTCACCACAACTTTATGAGACATCTTCACGCTTTCTAGAGATATGGAAAGGAAAGGCTAAAAGTTGGGCGCAGCCACCAGATTTGGCCGCGCCCCACAAGCTAATTACTTAGCGTTTTCGATGAAGTTCACTGCATCGCCAACGGTCTTGAGGTTCTTGACCTCTTCGTCGGGAATGGTAACTCCGAACTTCTCTTCAGCGTTGACAACGATGGTCATCATTGAGATGGAGTCGATGTCGAGGTCTTCGGTGAAGGACTTGTCCATCTGAACGTCTTCTACGTTGACGCCGGTCTCTTCGTTAACGATTTCTGCCAGACCTGCGCGGATCTCTTCAGTGTTAGCCATGTTTGGCTCCTTTGCTTTGAGTGAGCGAAGTTCTTTCGCTGTTTTTAGCCTTAAAAGGGGCTACCTTTTCCGTCTTGATTCTACTCAATCGAAAAAGACTTCCGTTAGAGTTTATCGTTATTTTTGCCTTAGCTGTCGCTCATTAGCGCTGCCAGTGGCAAAAATTGGGGATTGTTCACACCCTATTTGAACTAGCCGGTTGGTTTAGGGGAGCACAACCACCTGGGCCGCAAAGGCCAGGCCAGCACCAAAACCAATCTGCAGGGCGAACTTGCCCGAGAGCTCGGGGTTCTCCTCGAGCAGGCGGTGGGCAGCCAGCGGAATGGAGGCGGCTGAGGTGTTACCGGCGTCTACAATGTCGCGGCCTACCTTGACGCTCTCCGGTAGCTTGAGGGTCTTGACCATCTGGTCAATAATGCGCTCGTTAGCCTGGTGGGGAATTAGGGCGCCGAGTTCATCGGGGGTGATGCCGGCGTCTTCCAGCGCCTGCTTGGCCACCTTGGCCATCTCCCACACTGCCCAGCGGAAGACCGAGGGGCCGTCCTGGCGCAGGGTGGGCCAAATCTTCTCGCCCTCTTGCACGGGGTTGGCAACGAAGTCGCGGTTACGGATTTCCAGCAGAGAGTGGGTCATACCCACGGTATCCCAGCGGGAGCCGTCGGAGCCCCAGACGGTGGGGGCGATTCCGGGAGTATCTGATACACCAACAACCGCCGCACCGGCGCCGTCACCGAGCAGGAAGGAGATAGTGCGCTCGGTGTTGTCGATGAAGTCGGTCAGCTTCTCCACGCCGACCACTACCACGTTGCGAGCAAGGCCGGAGCGAACCATGGAATCAGCCTGGGCGATTCCGTAGCAGAAGCCCGCGCAGGCGGCAGAAATATCGTAGGCGGCGCACTTTGAACCCAGCGAATCTGCCACCAGGGTTGCCATGGAGGGGGTGGCGTAGGGGTGGGAGACGGTGGCGATAATGACGCCGTCGATTTCGTCGCCGGTGATACCCGCCTTCTTGACCGCCTCGGCGGCTGCCTCTTTGGCCATGTCAACGGCAGAGATATTTTCTGAGGCGCGCTGGCGGGTGACGATACCGGTGCGCTGGCGAATCCACTCGTCGGAGGAATTGATGGGGCCGGCAATCTCATCGTTGGTCACCGAAAGGTCTGGGCGGGATGCGCCGTAGGCCAGAATACGGGAGAACTGGTGGGGCACTGTCTGCTTGAGTGTAGTCATGATTTTCCTAGAACCTGTTTCAGTGAAATCTCTTAGTTGGTGAAGGCGGCTGCTGCCTGGTCAAGGTCTGCGGGGGTGTTCACCGCAATGCCGGGGGTGCCGCGCATGCCGCGCTTGGCCAGGCCCACCAGAGTGCCGGCGGGAGCGAGCTCAACCACCGCGGTGACCTCGCGGGCAGAGAGGGCCTCCATGCAGAGATCCCAGCGCACCGGGCGGGTAACCTGAGCTACCAGAGAATCCACCACGGCCTTGCCATCGGCTACCGCCTGACCGTCGTAGTTAGAGAGAAGCTCAGCCTGGGGGGCAGCGAGCGAGAGAGTCTCGGCAAACTCCTGCAGGGGTGCCACAGCTGACTCCATGAAAGAGGTGTGGAAAGCGCCCGCAACCTTCAGCGGAATCACGCGGGTCTTAGCCGGAGGATTCTCGGCAAAGTTCTTGAGATCTTCTAGAGCACCGGCGGCTACAATCTGACCTCCGCCGTTGGAGTTCGCCGCGGTGAGATTGGCTGCGGAAATCGCCTCGCGTACGTCCTCCTCCTTACCCCCGAGGACGGCGCTCATGCCGCTGGGAGCCGCCGCGGCGGCGTCCGCCATACCGGTGGCGCGTACCTTAATGAAGCGCATGGCGTCTTCCTCACTCAGTACTCCCGAAAGCGCTGCGGCAGTTACCTCACCCACCGAATGGCCGGCAAAGATTACCTGGGAGGCATCAAAGGCAGGGTTTTTCTTCAGCTGGCTACCGGCGATAATACCAGCTGCCACAATGAGGGGCTGGGCCACAGAGGTGTCTTTGATGGTCTCTTCGTCAGCCTCGGTGCCGTAGTGAATCAGGTCAAGGTCAACCGCAGCCGAGAGCTTCTCAAGATGCTCCCGCACTCCGTCAATTTCTAGCCAGGGAGCCAGAAAACCGGGCTTCTGCGAGCCCTGACCCGGGCATACTACAGCAATCATGGTGATGAATCCTTACTCTATGGAAGATCGGGTAGCCGAAGGGTACCCTCGGCGCTATCTGTATGAAATCCTACCCCAGCCCTACCTGCCGAGAGCGGGAGTTAATCTCAGAACTTACAAAACTGTACGGTCGGTACAAATAAGAGTCCGGACAAAAAATTGAGGTGGACCCCTCAGGAATCCACCTCAATTTTGGCCTAGATTTTACTCTTCGCCATTGGGCTCGGTAGCCGGCTTGTTCTCATCGATTTTGTACTTAGCAAAGGCCTTTGCAGGTACATCTGCATCAACCTCGCCGCGCTGAGCAAGCATCTGCAGAGCACGAACAGCGATTGATTCAGCATCGATGTTGAAGAAGCGGCGGGCACCGGCACGGGTGTCAGAGAAGCCCCAGCCGTCGGTACCCAGAGTTGCAAACTCGTTGGGCACGTACTGGCGAATGCCATCCATCAAATCAGAGTTGAAGTCAGAGACAGCAACGATGGGGCCGGTTGCGCCTTCCAGCTGAGAAGTCACGAAGGGAACCCGGGTCTTCTCGCCACCGGAGAGGAAAGCCTCACGCTCGGCGTCACGACCGTCACGGCGCAGCTTGGTCCATGAAGTAACAGACCAAACATCAGCGGAAACACCCCAGTCATCAGCCAGCAACTCAGCGGCACGGCGGGCCCAGGGCACACCAACGCCGGAGGCCAGCAACTGGGTGCGGGGGCCGTCCAGCTGGGATTCCTGAACACGGTAGATACCACCGATGATGCCCTCTACGTCAACATCCTCAGGTTCAGCAGGCTGAATAATGGGCTCGTTGTAGACGGTCAGGTAGTACATCACATTGTGGTCTTCATCCTTGGTACCGTACATGTGCTCGATACCGCGCTCCACGATGTGGGCAATTTCGTAACCGTAGGCAGGGTCGTAGTGAATCACAGCGGGGTTGGTTGAAGCCAGAACGGGGGAGTGACCGTCCATGTGCTGTAGACCCTCACCGGTCAGGGTGGTGCGGCCCGCGGTACCGCCCACAATGAAGCCGCGGGTCAGCTGGTCGCCAGCTGCCCAGAAAGCATCGCCGGTGCGCTGGAAACCGAACATCGAGTAGTAGATGTAAATCGGAACCATGGGCACACCGTGGGTGTCATAGGAGGTACCGGCAGCGGTAAAGGCAGCAGCACCGCCCGCCTCGTTAATGCCCACGTGCTGAATAACGCCCTGAGGAGATTCCTTGTAGGAGAGCATCAGCTCGCGGTCAACCGCCAGGTAGTTCTGACCCTTGGGGTTGTAAATCTTCGAGGTGGGGAAGAAGGAGTCCATACCGAAGGTACGGGCCTCATCGGGAACAATTGGCACCACGCGCTCGCCGAAGTCCTTCTCACGCATGAGGTCCTTCATCAGGCGCACAAAGGCCATGGTGGAAGCAGCCATCTGCTTACCGGAGCCCTTCTTAGAAGCCTTGAAAGCCTTCTCGGTGGGCAGGGTAATCTCGGGCTGGGTGTTCTTGCGGGCGGGCAAGAAACCACCGAGCTTGGCGCGGCGCTCCAGAACGTACTTCATCTCGGGAGCATCGAAACCGGGGTGGTAGTAGGGAGGATTGTAAAGATCCTTCTCCAGCTCCTCATCGGAAATCGGAATACGCAGTGAGTCACGGAAGGTCTTGAGATCATCCATGGTCAGCTTCTTCATCTGGTGGGTAGCGTTACGAGCCTCGAAGTGGCTACCCAGGCCGTAGCCCTTAATACCCTGAGCCAGAATAACGGTGGGCTGACCCTTGTGTTCCAGAGCTGCCTTGTAGGCGGCGTAGACCTTGTGGTAATCGTGGGCACCACGCTTGAGTGACCAAATCTCGTCGTCGGTCATATCTGCAACCAGTTCCTTGGTGGCAGGGGAGCGGCCGAAGAAGTGTTCGCGGATGAAGCCGCCGTCCTCAGCCTTATAGGTCTGGTAGTCGCCGTCCAGGGTCTCGTTCATAATGCGAACCAGATCGCCGCTCTTATCTTTCTCCAGCAGGCTATCCCACTCGCGGCCCCACAGAACCTTAATAACGTTCCAGCCGGCACCGCGGAAGAAGGCCTCAAGCTCCTGAACAATCTTGCCGTTACCGCGTACCGGGCCGTCAAGACGCTGCAGGTTACAGGAAACAACGAAAGTCAGGTTATCGAGGTTGTAGTTGGCAGCAATCTGCAGAGCACCGCGTGACTCGACCTCATCAAGCTCGCCGTCGCCCAGGAAAGCCCAGACGTGCTGATCCGAAGTGTCTTTGATGCCGCGGTCATGCAGGTAGCGGTTGAACTGAGCCTGCCAAATCGCGTTGATGGGACCAATGCCCAAAGACACGGTGGGGAACTGCCAGAACTCGGGCATGTTGCGGGGGTGCGGGTACGAAGGCATACCCTGCTCCGCCTTGGTCTTCTCCTGGCGGAAACCATCGAGCTGCTCTTCGGTGAGCCGGCCCTCAAGATAAGCACGAGCATAGTTACCGGGGGAGGAGTGACCCTGCCAGAAAATCTGGTCGCCGCCACCGGGGTGTTCGGGGCCGCGGAAGAAGTTATTCAGACCAACTTCGTAGAGGGTAGCGATACCCGCGTAGGAAGAAATGTGACCACCCACGCCAATGGTTGCCTTCTGCGCTCGCTGAACCATAATGGCAGCATTCCAGCGCAGGTAGTTGCGGAAGCGGCGTTCCAGCTTCTCATCGCCAGGGTACTCGGGCTCCTGGTCAACGGGAATGGTGTTCACGTAGTCGGTGGTGGTCACCATGGGAACGGAAACGCTACGGCTTCCGGCACGCTGAAGAAGCGAACGCACAATAAACTGAGCGCGCTCGGTACCCTGAGCATCAATGAGCTCGTCGAAGGAATCAATCCATTCCTGGGTTTCTTCAGTGTCGGTATCGGAAAAACTATTGGTCAGTGCACTCAGCACGTGATCGTTAGTATCTGAGGGTCCCACTAGCTAACCTCTCTCGGTAGTTATTGTGTGCGTAAGGGCCGCCTGCTACCTCGCAGTCAACCCCTACAGGTTTTGGGTACTAAAGACCCAAAACGGTATCACCATCTATGTTGTCACAAAAAGGTAAATAACGGTTGAGAGATTCTTGCCCTGAGGGCTGAACTTGAGGGTCATTTCAGTCACAGACACCAAACTTGCAAGAAAGTTGCCCACAAATGGTCGTGTTTAGTTGCGTGAGCGGGGTGCACCGTGTTCAGTAGTTCTATAGGGGATTTTTAGAATCCATTTTCAGCCGCACCCGAGACTTCTCGGGTGCGGATAAGACGATACTTTCAGGAGGACATCAGTGAGCGAGACCAAGACCGCTGCAGATCAAGCGGCAGTCCAGTTTGGTTTCAAGGATGGGGATCTCATCCAGGAATTTGGGTATGACGACGACGTCGATTTCGACTTGCGTGACTCCCTGGAAGCTCTGGTGGGCTCCGAACTTCTGGACGAAGATGACCAGGAGGTAGTGGACGCCGTTCTGCTCTGGTGGCGCGAAGAGGACGGCGATCTCATCGACGGCCTCATGGATGTGCTGGGCAGCCTTGACGAGGGTGGCGTGATTTGGCTTCTGACCCCCAAGTCGGGTAGGGAAGGCTACGTTTCGCCCCTGGATATTCAGGAGGCAGCTCCCGTTGCCGGTCTGCACGTGACCACCACCGAGACTGCTGGCCCAGAGTGGGCGGCTACCCGCCTGGTGACCAAGCAGGTTCGCTAAGACTTTTGATTCTCCGCCCCCGGGGCGGAGAATTTTTTTAAAAAATTTTTGCTCCGCTTTCCCCTTGATTTTCCGGGGATTTTGGCGCACTATGTGAAGTGGAACAACCTGTTTTCTGCTTGATGGGCTGTTTCTGACTTGCGCCCAAAAAATCATGTGCGTATAGTATTTCTTGTCGCCGCGATGAAGGAAACGAAATCGCAGAGACGGTATGGGTCTTTAGCTCAGCTGGTAGAGCGCCACGTTTACACCGTGGATGTCATCGGTTCGATCCCGGTAGGACCCACCAACCAAAAGCCCCGCTTCGGCGGGGCTTTTTTGTATGCTCAGGGTTTTGTTGGGATATAGGGCAACTCTGTGTCCCACCCGGTCAGGAGCCGGCTTCTGAACAAGAGCCGTTTATTAAGCGGCTCTTTGCAGAAAAGCCGGCTCCTCATCAAACCAGTGCTCGGTCACTTTGCCAGAATGGGGCAGTGCACCGAGTCGCCGCTTCGATTGCATATCGCCGCTTCGACGACGTTTCGCCGGTTCTTGACCGGCGAAACGTCGCTGAAACGGCGACTCGATGAATTCGTTGAAACAGGATAACTGCACTGGTTGCCAGAATCACCGAGTGGCCATTTTTATACCGTTTTTGGCTGATTTTCGGTATAAAAATGGCCTTTCGAGAGATCTCAGCTGGGGAAGGGTACAAGTTTCTTCTTACTGGGCAGCCAAAGGGACAAGCAGGGTCCCCGAGTACAAGTATTGTCTTGTACCCGGGGACTTTGCTTGTACCCTAAGGACTGCGCTTGTACTGTTGGGCTTTCAGTGGGAACTTACTTGTACTTTGGGGTATCGCTTGGAACCTGCTTGTAGCGAGAGAGCCTGTTTCAGCTCAAGACTCAAGTACCCTACCGCAGTTGCTGGAATTTTGGGCGGTGTGTAGCTGAGGTTAGCTTATGGGGCTAACCTGTGGGGTTGGTTCTCGTGTGTTTGCTGGGGACACAGATTTGCCCTAATAACCTGGCAGTTTGTACAGGGTTGTCTCGGGTGTACAGCGGTATCTCTGTACATAAGAGACAACCCTGTACAAACCGGGAGTAGGAGTAGCCCGAGGTAGGGTACACTTTTCTACCTGTTAGCCCAGTTTTGAATCATCAATCGTAAGAGGTAGCCCTTGAATAACTTTCGCCCCAGACACCTCACCGCAGTAGGCCTGTCTCTGGCCTGGTTGCTGATTTCCCTCTTCTTCATCAGCCAGGGAACTTTTGTGACGATGTGGTCAATCTTCGCCCTGATTGCCCTGGCGATTGGAGCCGCCGCCCTCTGGGTTCTCTTCAACGACCGCCCTTAGGGGAAGTGGACTGTGCCCC
Organism: Rothia aerolata; assembly: GCF_014635585.1. GTDB lineage: Bacteria > Actinomycetota > Actinomycetes > Actinomycetales > Micrococcaceae > Rothia > Rothia aerolata. The sequence goes on along the minus strand of NZ_BMDC01000001.1, from coordinate 546,519 downwards.
TGAACATGCGTTCACCCTCTGGAAAAAATTCATAAAAACGGCTTTCCGCTGGCGCAGACAACGTACGATTGAGTCATGACTGAAAATAATTCAAAAAAGGCACAGATTGGCGTTACCGGTTTGGCAGTGATGGGTGCAAACCTCGCTCGTAACCTGGCGCGTAATGGATACACAGTCGCCCTGCACAACCGCTCGGTAGAGAAGACTGACGCTCTGCTTGAGGCTCATGGTTCTGAGGGCGACTTTATCCGTACTGAGACCTTGCAGGAACTGGTGGACTCTCTGGAGTCTCCCCGCCGTATCTTGGTGATGGTTAAGGCTGGTCAGCCCGTAGACGCCGTCATTGAGCAGCTGGCGCCCCTGCTGGATAAAGACGACATCATTATCGACGGCGGTAACTCCCACTTCCCCGATACCATCCGCCGCGAACGAGAACTGGCTGAGAAGGGCCTGCACTTTGTGGGTGTGGGTGTCTCCGGTGGTGAAGAGGGCGCCCTGTGGGGCCCCGCCATCATGCCCGGCGGTTCCGCTAAGTCCTACGAGTCTGTGGGCCCCATGCTCGAGAAGATCGCGGCTAAGGCTCCCCAGGACGGCGCTCCCTGCTGTGCCTGGCTCTCCACCGACGGCGCGGGCCACTTTGTGAAGATGGTTCACAACGGTATTGAGTATGCCGACATGCAGGTGATCGGCGAGGCCTACGATATTCTTCGCTCGGTTGCCGGTATTAAGCCGGCAGATCAGGCTAAGATTTTCCGCTCCTGGAACGAGACCGAACTGAACTCCTACCTGATTGAGATTACCTCTCAGGTGCTGGAGCAGGTTGATGCTCAGACCGGCAAGCCCCTGGTAGACGTTATCGTTGACCAGGCAGGCCAGAAGGGCACCGGTGGCTGGACCGTTCAGGCAGCCATTGACCTGGGCACCCCGATTACCGGTATTGCCGAGTCGGTTTTTGCACGCGGTCTTTCTTCTTCTAACACCGCAGCCCGCGAGGAAGCTCAGAAGGAGCTTCCCGCCGGCCTCATCGCAACCACCGGCGTAGCCAATGCCGATGAAGAATTTGTAGAAGACGTGCGTAAGGCTCTCTTCGCCTCCAAGCTCGTTGCCTACGCTCAGGGCCTGGATATGCTCCAGGAAGCTGCCGACCAGTACGGCTGGACCTACAAGCTCGACGTCGTGGCCTCCCTGTGGCGGGCAGGCTGCATTATCCGTGCAGAACTGCTGGGTGAAATCATGGAGGCTTACTCGGGCGAGAACATTCCCAGCAACATGTTGCTGGCACCGGGCTTCAAGTCCCTGATGGAAGACCTGCTTCCTTCCTGGCGCCGCGTGGTGGCTAAGGCAACCGCTCTGGGTATTCCGGTGCCCGTCTTCTCATCCTCCCTTTCCTACTACGACGGTCTGCGCCGCGACCGTCTGCCCGCTGCCCTAATTCAGGGCCAGCGCGATTACTTCGGTGCGCACACCTACAAGCGCATTGACGCAGAGGGCGACTACCACGTGATGTGGACCGAGGACGACCGCCGCGAGGTCAACGCCGCAGACGTGCACGTGCACTAAACGGGCGCCGTCCTGAAACCACAAAGAGCCGCCGGGAAACCTCCCGGCGGCTCTTACTTATACCCAAAAACTAAATCCACATGGCGGGGTCGATGTACTCGACGGCGTCCACCAGCGGCTCCTTCTTCTCGGGGGTGCGGGGCTTGGACTTGGCGGGAATGCCGGTGATAATCGAATCAGCCGGGTGGTCGTGCACCACTACCGCGTTACCGCCGATGGCCGAGTCTGCGCCGATGGTGACGGGGCCGAGCACCTTGGCACCGGTACCGATGGTTACGCGGTCGCCAATGGTGGGGTGGCGCTTGACCTTCTCGAGGGAGCGGCCGCCCAGGGTGACCTGGTGATAGAGCATGACGTCGTCGCCCACCTCGGCGGTTTCGCCGATCACGATGCCCATGCCGTGGTCGATGAAGAAGCGGCGGCCAATGGTGGCTCCGGGGTGGATTTCAACACCGGTGAGAAAGCGGGAGAACTGAGAGAGGGTGCGGGCTGCCAGCTTGGTGGAGTCTTTCTGCCAGAGTTTATGAGCCAGCCGGTGCATCCAGATAGCGTGCATGCCTGAGTAGTTGATGATGATTTCTAGGTTGCTACGGGCAGCCGGATCATGAGACTTAACCGTTGCTAGGTCTTCGCTGAGACGCTCAAAGAATGCCATTTTCTCTCTCCGTGTGCTGAGGGGCCTAAAACTGTTAGATACAACCCACAGTCTCACATAACTATTCCCATTTTAGGCAGAAAAATACTGTAATCGGAAAATAAAAAGTGTGCCCCCTCACCGGGAAGGGGCACACTTTTGAGCTAGTCAGCTCAAAGATTGGCTACTGTTAGCCGCGGATGTCTTCGTAGAGAATGGTAGAGATGTAGCGCTCACCGAAGTCGGGAACGATAGCCACAATCAGCTTGTCTTTGCTCTCTGACTTCTTTGCTTCTTCCAGGGCTGCATAGATTGCTGCACCGGCGGAGATACCGCCCAGAATGCCTTCCTTGGTACCCAGGGAGCGAGCTGCTTCCACGGCGTCCTCAGCGGAGACGGCGGTGACGGCGTCGTACACCTCGCGGTCCAGAGTGTCAGGAATGAAGTTAGCACCCAGACCCTGAATCTTGTGGGGGCCAGCCTTACCGCCGGAGAGCAGCGGGGAGTCCTTGGGCTCAACAGCAACAACCTTGACGTTGGAGTTCTGCTCCTTGAGGTACTTGCCCGCACCTGAGACGGTGCCACCGGTACCAACACCGGCAACCAGAACATCTACCTTGCCGTCGGTGGCATCCCAAATCTCGGGGCCGGTGGTCTTGTAGTGAATCTCGGGGTTAGCCTTGTTGGAGAACTGGGAGGCGAGAATGGCGTTGTCGGTAGAATCGACGATTTCCTGGGCCTTTTCAACAGCACCGCGCATGCCGTCTGCACCGGGGGTCAGCACGATTTCTGCACCGTAGGCGCGCAGCATGACTCGGCGCTCGGTAGACATGGTTTCGGGCATGGTCAGAATAACCTTGTAGCCGCGGGCAGCACCAACCATGGCCAGGGCGATACCGGTGTTGCCCGAGGTACCCTCAACGATGGTGCCGCCGGGCTTGAGCTGGCCCGATGCCTCAGCGGCGTCGATAATAGCCTTACCGATACGGTCTTTAACCGAGTTTGCGGGGTTGTAGAATTCCAGCTTCACGGCAACGTTGCCGGGCAGGTCTGCATCGAGACGGTTCAGGCGAACCAGGGGAGTGCCGCCGATAACCTCGGTGACGTCGCTATACATTTTTGCCATGAGAGTCTTCCTTTCTATGACTTCTTCATTACGCTTCTTTGTCATACTTTATTAGAAAAAGGTACGTCACCCCAGGACGCAAGCAACGTAGCGTAATTTTTGCTTGTTTCCGCTACTCAGCCACGCAGATATTCAGAGTAGTTCTGGCGAGCCTTGGAAATTTTCGGGTTGATAATTGCCTGGCAGTAACCGGCAAACGGATTGTTAGCGTAGTAGTTCTGGTGGTAATCCTCGGCCTCCCAGAACTTTTCCAGGGGCTCGATTACGGTCACGATTTCCTTACCCCAGAGCTTCTCTGCCCGCTCCTTGGCGGCTTCAAAGAGTTGCTTTTGCTCTTCGTTCTCGTAGTAGAGCGCCGAGCGGTACTGGCTACCAACATCTGCCCCCTGGCGGTCCCAGCTGGTGGGGTCGTGGGAGGTAAAGAAAATATCGAGCACGGTCTCGGCAGGAATAACCGATTCGTCAAAGACCACCCGGTCTACCTCAACGTGGCCTGTGGTTCCGCTACAGACACTGCGGTAGTCGGGGTTTTCGGTGTGCCCGCCGGTGTAGCCGCAGGTGCTCTCCTGGATTCCCTGAAAGTTGCGATAGACGGCGTCGATACACCAGAAGCATCCACCGCCAAGTACAAAGGACTGCACTGTTTTTATGCCTTTCTGCCGATTGCTTTTCACTGGTTCAAACGTGCGTGCCGCCCTGTTTATTCCGTGAAAGAATAGAGCCATGACTACTCTGAAGACTCCCACTCTGGGCGATGTTGTTGATGCTTTTCACGAGCTTTACCCTGCCCACCTGGCTGAGAGCTGGGATGCCAGCGGCCTGGTGGCTGGCCGCCGCAGCACCCCGGTAGAGCGGGTGAATTTCGCCGTTGATGCTACGGTGGCCACCGCCGAAGAAGCCGCGGCGGATTCTGCCGGTTTGCTGATTACCCACCACCCGCTACTGTTGCGCGGTGCCAATTTTCTTCCCGATACCGACTACAAGGGCGCGGTGCTACACACCCTGATTGAGAACCGCTGCGGTCTGCTGGGCGCCCACACCAACGCCGATGCTGCGGTGGACGGCGTCAACGAGGCTTTGGCTGCGGCCCTCGACTTGCGCGATGTTGAGGTTCTCGCTGAGGCCAAGGAGCAGGAGCTGGACGGCGCTGTACGGCAGGTTGGTCTGGGACGGGTGGGCCGCCTGGCCCAGCCTCTGACTCTGAAAGAGCTGGCAGAGAAACTGGCGGAAATTCTGCCCGCCACCGCAGGCGGCTTAAGAATTGCAGGCGACCCCCGCCTGAGCGTAGAGCGGGTGGCGCTGTGCGGCGGCGCTGGCGATTCCCTCTTTGACGCGGTACGTGCCGCCGGGGCCGACGTGTATATAACCGCTGATCTGCGGCATCACCCCGCATCAGAACTGCGAGAAAGAGCCCTGATTGAGGGCAGTGGAAAGCCCGCGCTCATTGACTGCTCTCACGCGGCCAGCGAGTGGGTATGGCTGGCGGGAGCCGCCCAGAAGCTCAAAGATCTTCTTGCTCAGCGCGGCTTTGCCATTGACTATAAGGTATCGGAGCTCAACACCGACCCCTGGGACTTCCGCGTCTCAACCGGCGAGGTAGAGGGCTCGGCTTCAACCCGCTACTAGTCTTCGGCTATCACCAGGGTCAGCTGACCGGGCTTCTTACCGCTGGGATAGTCCACCTCAAGATCCCAGTCTTGAGAGGCCTGCGCCAGCACTTCTTCAATATCGGTCAGCTGACTCAGACCCTGTGTCACCAGATAGCGGGCAAACTCGCCTCGAAAGTGCTTGGCCATGTGCGAGACAACCTTGCGGGCGCCGTCGGCGGCTTCTTTCTCCACCCGCACCGCAAAGGTGCGTTCGGGGTGGGGGAGCCAGGCCTTAGCGTAGGCGGAGGAGCGGCAGTCAATCACCAGGTCATCCTGGGCGAGAGAGTCGAGAGCCTGGGTCAGCTCGGGCTTCCAAAAGGTAGCCAGGTTTCCGCAGTCCCCGAGTTTGACCCCCATGGAGAGACGGTAGGCGGGAATCCGGTCGGTCAGCTTCACCACACCCCACAGCGCCGAGACCACCAGAACCGACTCATCGGCAGCCGCGGCGGCGTCGTCGTCCAAAGAAGAATAGTCGAAAGCCTCAAAGAGCACCCCGGTGTAGACCGAGGACGCCGGGTGGGCGGGTTCATCGAGGATGCGCCGGTTGCGCTCGACCTCAGCCGCCAAAGAGGCACCCACCTTGAGCTGTTGCAGGGCATCTTCCTCAGCCGATACCCTGATAAGCTCCTCGGCAATTCGCTCGCGTGCCTCGGTGAGTTCAGGAAAAGACAGATCGCCCAAATCTACCGGGGCACCCGTTTCAGCTGCGGTCTTGCCCTCAGACGGCGGAAGCAAAATCAACAATGCAAACTCCTTGGTGTACAGTAGAAAGCTGAACAGGGCACCCAGGCAATCGCGAGGGAAACCTTGAGGAAAGTCCGGGCTCCACAGCACAGGATGGTAGATAACATCTACCCACGGCAACGTGCGGGCCAGTGCCACAGAAAACAAACCGCCTGCCAGCAGGTAAGGGTGAAAAGGTGGGGTAAGAGCCCACCAGTACCCCGGGTAACCGGGGTAGCTCGGTAAACCCCATTCGGAGCAAGGCCAAATATGAACACGCCAGACGGTTGTGCGCCGAAGTGTTCGGGTAGGCTGCTTGAGCACCCCGCGAGGGAGTGCCTAGATGGATGATTGCCACCCGCCCCGTTTCAGAGGCGGGCACAGAACCCGGCTTATCGGGTGCCCTGTTCTACCAGCCTAGTTTTCATCGTCTAGCTGGTCGTGGCCAAAGGGGTCGGGGTCGGTACCGGGCAACCAGGAGTTACCCTCGACAGTCCAGCCCTCCCGCTTAATCACCTTCTTGGACTTGGCGGTCCACTTCTTGTTGAGGCGGTTCACGTAGAGCTTTCCATCCAGGTGGTCGGTCTCATGCTGCATCACCCGGGCAAACCAGCCGGTTGCCTCAAAGGAAATAGGTTCGCCCTTCTCATTCAGTGCTGAGACAGTTACCCAGTCAGCGCGCTTTAGCGGAAAACCGTAGCCGGGGAAGGAGAGGCAACCCTCTTCTTCGGTATTCGGATCAGGGTCGGCGCTAGAAATCTTTCCCAGGGTGAGCACCGGGTTAAGAATGAAGCCCCGCTCGGGCACGCCGTCGTCATTGGGGTACTTGTAGTTGAACATGCGAAGACCCACGCCCACCTGCGGCGCTGCCAGGCCAACGCCGTGGGAAGCATCGAGGGTTTCATCCATGTCAGCCATGAGCTTGCGCAGATTGTCATCAATGGTGGTCACCGGCGCAGCTGGCCGGTGCAAGACGGGATTGCCGTGAATGACGATCGGAAGAATAGCCACCTTTACTCCTTCAGGTTCAGAGAATCTAGTCTTATTGTAGAAAAACAAAAGGGTCGTTACGGCGATTACCGTAACGACCCTTTTCATTCGGGGTGATCGACGGGGGTTGAACCCGCGACCTCCTGGACCACAACCAGGCGCTCTGCCAACTGAGCTACGACCACCATGTGCTCCGCTTGATTTTTCAACCTCGCGTTTGCAACAGGAAATACTCTATAGGAGTTTTCAAGAAATGCAAAATCGACAGCTCGGTTTTTCGGGTGATGGCGCTCACCGACAGTTCGCTGGTGCGTTTGCCTTAAATTTCTTGGCGGGTTTCCTGAATTCTGCGGGCAATTTTCTGGGCTTCATCAGAGTCGGGGCCGGGCGCTTCAACAAAGACAGCCTCGCGGTAGTAGCGTAGCTCATCAATGGAATCCCGAATATCGCCCAGGGCGCGGTGGTTACCCGTTTTTTCGGGGGCGTTGTAGTGGGCCTTGGGGAACCAGCGGCGGGAGAGCTCTTTAATGGTGGAAACATCAATCACCCGGTAGTGCAGGTAGTCAATCAGCTCGGGCATATCGCGCACCAAAAAGGTCTTGTCGGTGCCGATCGAGTTGCCGCCCAGCTGAGCCTTACCGGCTTCGGGCACGTGGGCCTTGATGTAATCCAGAACCTGCTTCTGAGCTTTTTCCATCGTCATACCCTGGTCGAGTTCTTCAAGCAGGCCGGAGTTTTTGTGCATGGTGGTCACAAAATCGTTCATCTGCTCAAGGGCTTCCGGGCTGGGCTTGATAACAACATCTACACCCTCTCCCAGAATATTCAGCTCAGCATCGGTCACCAACGCAGCAACCTCAATCAGAGCGTCGTCCTCAAGCGAGAGACCGGTCATCTCGCAGTCAATCCATACAATTCGTTCATTTGAAATAGACACGCTTAAAATCTACTCGCTGCCAATAGAGTTTTCTAATCTTTCGGAGCAAACCGGTAAACTCAAGACAGCGCGACTTGTTTAAATGTTTACTCTGGCTTTGCGCACCACCTTTTGAATCAGCCTTAGTTTTTAGACTTACCAGGAAGTTCAAGCAGGAGCCTCATGAGCAGTATTGATCCGGAGCGGTTACCCGCCACGTCAGCCCCCGTACGGCAAGGCCGCTACATCTACGGTAGCCCGTTGCGCACCGTCGTCGTCGGTACCATCGGTTCCCTGCTGATGATGCTGGGTTCATTCGGCGTGGGGTGGCTGGCAGATGCCTCGCCCCTGAATCGTCTGGATTTCATCATCTCTCTGCGTTATAACGCCGGTGCGATTATTTTCTGCATCGCCCTGCTCGCCATTGGTGGCATGATGATGTGTCGAGAGTGGTTGCGCCTCTCGCAGAAACTGGTGGTCTGGCGGGGCAGCGCCAAATTCTGGACCTGGCTAGCGATTATTCTTTGGACTGCCCCTCAGCTGCTTGCGTTTCCGCTCTTTAGTCGCGACATCTTCTCTTACTTTGCCCAGGGGCGAGTGATGCAGGCAGGGCTCAACCCCTATGAAGTTGGGGTCTCGTCCATTAACAACTTCTTCCAGTACGGCGCCGATCCGCTCTGGGCACAGTCACCTCCGCCCTACGGCCCGGTCTTTCTATGGATTGAGCAGTTCATCGCCTGGGTGGCGGGAAACAATATTGACGCAGGCATCTACCTCTTTCGCGGGGTAGCTCTGATTGGTGTGGGACTGATTGCCTACTTTGTTCCCAAGCTGGCGGCCCTGCACGATATTAACGAGACGCGGGCACTGTGGCTCATCGTCGCCAACCCGCTTTTTATTGCCCAGTTTGTTACCGCCGGGCACAACGACTCCCTGATGACCGGCCTGATGCTGGCCGCTGTCTACTACGCCGCGGCGCACCGCAACTGGAAGGGAGGTCTGCTAGGCACCACCCTGATGACCATGGCGGTGGCGGTCAAGCCCATCGCCCTGGTAGCTCTACCCTTTATTGGTTTGCTCTGGGCAGGACGACGCGCCACCTGGCTCCGAAAGTTCTTGTTCTGGGCTCTGACCCTGGCCATTTTTGTGCTGGAAATGGCTGTGATGGGCTTTATCAACGGCTTCGGTTTCGGCTGGGTAGGCGCTCTATCCACCACCGGTGGCCAGTGGATTTGGTACGCTCCCATTGGCTTTATCACCATGTGCCTGGGGCTGGTAGCCTCTGCCCTGTTTGACAGCAATATGGTCAGCGAATTCCGAGACACTATCGGTTCGGTGGGCAAGCTGATTGGCATGCTGGGTGCGGTTGTGGTGATGTTCGTGGGCCGTGACGAGAAGCTGATTCGCCGGGTCGGAATTGCCCTGGCTTTCGTGGTGGTTTTCTCGCCTATGATTCAGTCCTGGTACCTCCTCTGGTTCATTCCCTTCTTTGCTGTGTCTGGCATTCGCACCGACTGGCAGCTCGACTTCTACTTCATTACCACCCTCTTCTTCATGATTTACGCGATTTCCGACCAACTGGACGTTTCGCCCTACCTGCAGGATTTCGATATGAACATGGGCCGGTTGCTGGCTGTGGTGATTTCCCTGGCCTACGCCTGCTACCTGGTCTTCCTCGACCCTGCAACCCGCCGAGTGCTCCGTCGCGGCCGCCGCTCAACGATTTATCAGATGGTGATTTAACCAGGGGCTATTTAGAGAGAATCTAATCGTGCAGGGCGGGCAACCGGCATCTTGGGGCATTTGTACCGGGTAGGCTAGTTGCCCGCCCTGTTAGCTTCTTTCGTCTCAGCCTGAGACCGTTTTTAGTAGGGGGCCTTTTCTTCTAGGGCTTCTTTCGTTTCTCCGCTCTCAAAGCCAGTTGATTCTGAGGTATAGACCGCGGTATTGGTGGTCTCAGCGACTGCGGCTTCAAAATCCTCATGTGAGCCTGAATTCGCGTGATTTTCAATCTTTAGTATCTCACCGGTGTCGGTATTTACGGGAGCGCTGGCTGCCATGGGGGAGTGCTGGGTTCTTCCCTCGGCGTCCTGCTGAACCTGCTTTCGCTCCGGCTTGATGTAGCTCGAAGGTCCCATATTGAGATCATGCCCCACCGCCGTGGCGTCAATCTCTGCGCTCACCCGAGGGCGGCCCTCCTTGTCCGTCCACTCCCGAATATTGAGGCGGCCGGTCACGATGACTGGTTGGCCCTGGTATAGGCAGCGGCCACAGTTCTCAGCTAGCGACCGGTAGGTTCTCACCTGGTACCAGCTGGTGGTTCCCTCCCGCCACATTCCCTGGTTGTAGTCATACCAGCGGGGAGTGGTGGCCACACTGAAGTTGGTGACCGGCGTGCCCGAGGGCAACGTATTTGTGCTGGGTGTTTTACCTACATTGCCTCGAATGGTTACCAGATCGGTCATGATGTTCTCCTTTGGTTGTCTAATTGACCGGGCACCTTCAGACTGCACGGAAAAATTCTTGTGGAGAAGAGAAAATTAAAATCTGTGGATAAGTCGGGCAAAAAATACCCAAAAAGGGCGCCTGTGTACAGAGGTTTGGGTTATCCACAGACTTCTGTGTCCACAATTTCCTCAAAGCTGGACAAAAATTACCTCAGCTTTTTAGCGTGAGGGCATGACAACACAGCAAGAAACCACAGCTACCTATCCCGGCTGGGTGAGGGACTCATCCACCCGTGACTACTTTGAAAAGGAGTGGGGAAAGGTACCACTGAGCGAAGAAACTATCTTCGAGCAGCTATGCCTGATGACCTTCCAGCTGGGGCTGACCTTCACTACCGTACTAAGCCGCCGCCAGGCCCTGTATAACCTGCTGGGCGGCTATAATTTAGAGAAGGTGGCAGCTCTGGAAGACGAGGTTCTTGAGCAAGCCACCCAGAACCCCGCTATCATCCGAAACTTCTATAAGCTCAAGGCCTGTAGGGATAACGCAAGAGCTCTCATTGAACACGATATAGACCTGGCAGACCTCTTTCTCAATGCTTTTTGCCGGCCGATAACGGTAGATACAGTGGGAGATTTGCCCCGCACCCACGAAGCCAGCGATGACATTTGCCGGTCGCTGAGACTGGCGGGACTACGCTATATCGGGCCGGTCGGGGTGTGTTCTGTTGCGCAGGCACTGGGGCTAATTCAGGTTAGATTGGCTACAGTTGGAGCCAACAGTTGAGCAGGTCTCAGCCAGACCGGTAGGCTTTCTAGGGTGAAAAGCCCCGTAACTGATTATCTTGAAGATCTGCTGACCTCAACTCGCGATGAAAACAGCGGTGAACTTGCAGCCTACATTCCAGAGCTGGCCAAAGCAGACCCCAATAAATTTGCTATCGCTTTGACCACCGTTGATGGTCGCTCCTACGCGGTGGGCGACGTTGACCACGAGTTCAGTTTGCAGTCTATTTCTAAGCCTTTCGCCTACGCCCTCGCTCTGGCAGATCGCGGACTTTCCCATGTGATTTCAAAGGTGGGGGTTGAACCCTCGGGCGAGGCCTTCAATGAACTTTCAGTCGAAGAGGGAACCCAGCGCCCCGATAATCCCATGATTAACGTTGGCGCAATTGCCATCCATTCCATGCTGGTCAGCGATTCTGCCGGTCAGCAAGAACGAATTGACCACCTGCTAGATTTTCTTTCTCGCCTGGCTGGCCGTCAGCTTCATATTGATCAGTCGGTCTTTGAGTCTGAGAAAGAAACAGCCCAGCGAAATCTGGCCATGGCCCACATGCTCAAAAGCTTTGGCCTCTTTGAAGCTGAAGCCCACGAAGTGGTCGAGGGCTACATTGCCCAGTGCGCCATCAAGGTTAATGTGCAGGATCTATCGATAATGGGCGCTACCTTTGCCAACGGCGGTGTACAGCCGATTACCGGCGAACAAACCGTGGATTCGATTGTGGCGCGCCAGGTGCTATCAGTGATGGTTTCGGCGGGTATGTACGACGGATCGGGCACCTGGTTTGCGCAAGTGGGTATTCCGGCAAAATCCGGTGTCTCCGGCGGTGTGCTGGGTGTGCTACCCAGCCAGCTCGGTATCGGTGTTTTCTCACCCCGCCTCGATGAGAAGGGCAACAGCGTTCGTTCCATTGAGGTATTCAAGCAGCTTTCAGCTCAGATGGGTCTGCACATGATGAATGCAGAGGCCTATAGCTATGAGGCAGTTCGCCTGGTGCGGCAGGTCGGTTCGGAGACAGTGATAGAGCTTCAGGGCCGTCTTGAATTTACTAACGCCGAAGAGACCCTGCACCGGCTAGAGAACATGAAGTTAGAATGCGCCGATCTGGTGGTTGACCTAACTCGGGTCTCCGAGGCCAACCGCGTGGGTAGGGCCATGCTGTTGGACGGTCTGAACGCTATTCAAGACGAAGGCATTCAGGTTTCCTTGCTTGACCCCGACAACGTGCTCAAAATGCGGGGCGAGTGTGAGGACGACGGTATTCAGGTTCTCAGCGCAAGCAGCGAGTAAGTAACGTGGCGAGTAGCTGGTGACTTTGCCCTGGAGCTGGGTGGGGGAGTAAGATAGCTCAGGATTGTTTGCTCACCCAGCAAATATCTCAGCCTCAGTAGCTCAGTGGATAGAGCAGGAGCCTTCTAATCTCTTGGTCGGGGGTTCGACTCCCTCCTGGGGCGCAAGCTGGAAACCCGTTTTTACCCTAGTCAGAATAGGGAAGCACGGGTTTTCTATACCCAAAAATACCCCCTGTGCCCACATTTTGCACGGCAACCCC
>NZ_BMDC01000001.1:0-533970 GCF_014635585.1 Rothia aerolata | reverse complement strand
GGGGGGGGGGGGGGGGGGGGGGGGGAGTATGAAAAAAGTATGCCCTCCCAGACCCGTACACACAGAGAGAGGCAGAACTGTGCGGACGGCAACCGAAAACACCCCGGGGGAGTCCCCTCCCAGGGGGACCTGCAACCAATGAAGGCGGCAGGATCTTTTGTGTCTGGAGCGCTTCTGCCCTCCATTTAATCGTAAAGTTAACCTTGTTGTCCCCAATTGTGGGGTGTTTCATTCACATACGAGGTTTCCATGAAATACGAACCCGAGCTTTTCGAGCCTTATCCAGGGGTGAGGCCACCAACTGCATCGGAAGTGTACCTCTCCTATGCACAGAAAGTTGAGATGAGGAATGCTCACCTCCCAGGTAAGAGCTGGCTCTACTGGGGGTACTTTTTCATTCTCTGCTCATTGGCGACGCTACCTTCAGGAGGCGTTTTCGTCTGTGCCCCACTGGCTGCTTTCTTGCTGTTTCACTACCTCAACAGGCATGCCTCCTACCGTAAAGCAAAAGACCCCATTCCCTACGCACCACGGAGTAATCGATGACGCAACAGCATTATCCAGCCGATTCAGTATCACCGGCAATGGTGGCTGAGCACTTCACTTCGCTAGCCCGTAAGAAAAACGACGTTATACTCAAAATGGCCGAGGAAATCGTGTCTCTCAATCAGGAGCTTGAGCGCTTGCGCGGGCATAATGAACACCTCCAGATGTTTATGGACTCCCACGGGGGCGCTGAGGTGTGGGAGCAAGACAAGGCCATGAGCTTCGCTAAGGCCCGTGTGGATGAGCTGAACGCCCAGAAGAGTAGTCTGATTGCAGAAATTCCTGAGCTTGAAAATAAGTTCGTGACACTAACACTAGGCCTTGAAGACTTTGCTCACCCCGCCACTTCATACACTGAACTCAAAACTGATTTGCGTGAGCTTCGGAGTGAGATGAAAACTCTGTCTTCTAGTGGGCTGGCAGTGGATGCAGATGAGAATGAGCTTCTGCCCACAGCAGCCGGTAAGGTTAAACAGCTCAAGAAGAATATTGCCCGTCTGGCTCTGCGTTGCTTTAACGCTGAGGTGGAGAACATCATCAAGTCTGTAACGGCTAAAAACGTCCAGTCGAGCGCTGACAAAATCGGCAAAGCAGCCGACGCTATTTCCCGCCTGACTAAGCCTTTGGATATTTCAATTAGCTATGAGTATCAGCGTCTCAAGGGTCAGGAACTAGAAATTGCCGGGCAGGTCGAGCAAGCCCGCGAGATTGAAAAAGAGGAGCAACGAGCAATGCGTGAGGCATTGCGCGAGCAGGCCCAGGCAGAGGCTGAGATGGAGGCCAAGAAAAAGGCTCTACTAAAGGAGCGCAAGCACTTTGAAAATGTCTTGGCCCGTATTCAGGCTACCGGCGATAGCGAGCGCATTGCAGAGATTCAGGCTGAGTTAGAACAGATTGATGCAGGTATCGCCGATGTGGATTACCGTAAGGCTAACACGCGTGCCGGCTACGTCTACGTTATCTCAAACATCGGCTCCTTTGGGCAACGCATGGTCAAGATTGGCATGACCCGCCGTCTCGACCCTATGGACCGAGTTCGCGAGCTTGGAGACGCATCTGTACCTTTCGGATTCGATGTACATGCCCTCTTCTTCACTGAGGATGCCGTTGATGTCGAGCACCAGCTACATGAAGCCTTTGCTAAGCAACGCGTGAACCGCGTGAACCTGCGTCGCGAATTCTTCTACGCCACCCCGGCAGAGGTCCACGCCGCCCTCGATAGCATTGCCGGTGATGTACTTGAGTTTAATGAAGAAGCTGAGGCTGAGCAGTATTACACGAGCCTGCAGATAGCTGAGGCAGATTCGAAGGTATAGCGAGGTTAACGCAAAGAATCCCAGTCCCACTGTCGAGAATGGGACTGAGCTTCTGCTACAACTCTTGCTTTTCTAGGTCCTGGTCGGCTCCGATTTTGGAGGGCATGCTCTGCGTCTACAGCTAGCTGGCATACAGGGTTTTCGCAGATTTTCGGCACAAAAGTGGCTTCTCAACCCGGCTTTGCTTGTACCTTAGGTCTAGCAACGGGAATCTACGTGTATCGAGAGTTTGTTTCCGGACGAAATTCATGACTGCCTCATATTGTAGATGCTGGAATTTTAGGCGGTAGAAGGTTGATGCTAGCTTCTGGGGCTAAGTTGTGGGACTGGGTGTCTTGTGTTTGTTGGGGGTACGCGGGGTGTTGAGGACACACTTTTAGTCCTATAACCCACTGCTAGTTCAGAGTTCTAGGACAAATCACCGCCCCCGCACAGAAGCCAGCGCCTTTCAACCTAATGCTCGTTCACTTACCCAGAAGGGTCAGCATGCAGAGTTGTTGCTTGAGGCATATTTCAACGCTTCAGCGACTTGATGAAATAGGGTAGCTACAAGATCTGCCCAAATGATCGAGCGGCCATTTTTAGACCGTTTTTCTCCAGTTTTCGGTACAAAAATGACCACTCGGGAAACTCGGTGGAAACAAGGTACAAGTTACTTCTCATCGGGGTGTCGAAAGTACAAGCGTGGTCCCCGGGGACAAGTATTGTCTTGTACCCGGGGGACTTCGCTTGTACCTTCTCTGCGGAGAACGCCCGAGAGGCCACTTTTATACCGGAAATCAGCAAAAAAACGGTATAAAAGTGGCCTCTCCAGATACAGGGTAGCTCAAGTAGAGTTGCTCTGCCCCGGTGAGTTGTCGCTTCAGCTAGCTCAAAATAGGATCGCTAGGAATCGGCTCAATTGCTGAGAGGGGCTCACCGGCCAGAAAATCCCGGCCAGCAGCATAGAGCTCCTCAATTTCGGGACCCTTCATTCCGGCCCGCGGGTGGCCAGAAATCTGATAGCCAATCTGGGTTTGCAGGTAGGCCAGGTGCCGGTAGCCCTCGGGGAAGGAATCAAGCAACTCTTGATCGAGCTGAAGAGTTTGGCTTGAATTTACCGGGTCCATGCGGTCTTTCTCATAGATGCACCAGCGGCGAGAGATGCCCCATCTACCGTCGATCTTCTCAAAGAAGTCGAAGAAGCGGCCGGTACAGTCAACATCTACCAGCACCAAACTCGGTGGCGGGAGCCTCCTTCCAGGTGGCAGACATATCGGCGCCGTCATTCCAGACCGTGGTGAATTCTCCCCACAGGCCCGAATCCGAGAAAATCACCCAGTTATCGATGACCTCGCGGATTGCGGCTTTGTCCTCCCAGCGCCCCGGCGTGGGCACGGACACGCCCGCCGGGGCGATAGTGAACTCTTGGCTAGCCATGGTCGCCTACCCGGCCTGGGCCCAGGGAAATGTGCTTGCATTCCAGGAAATCATCGAGTACAGCAAGACCGCGCATGCGGCCAACGCCGGAGGCCTTGTATCCTCCCTCTTCGAACTGGTCGAAGAGGGCTGCCCAGTCGTTAATCCAGACGGTGCCTGCCTCAATCTCGCGGGCCACCCGCAGGGGGCGGTCGATATCGCGCGACCAAATGGCGGCGGCCAGACCGTATTCGGTGGCGTTGGCCATCTCGATAGCCTCTTCTTCAGAAGTGAAGGTCTGCATAACCAGCACGGGGCCAAAGACCTCCTGCTGAACGATATCAAAATCACAGGAATCAACTTCGAGAAGGGTCGGGGCATAGAAGGCACCCTCTGAGAGCGGACCCTCGGTGAAGGGGCCACCGCGCAGCAGAACCTTAGCGCCGTCGTTGATGGCGTCTTCAACCATGCCGTTGACTCGTTCCACGTTGGGGCGGTCAATCAGCGGACCCATCTCAGAGCTGGGGTCAGCTGCCGGGCCAACCTTAATCTGCGAGAGAGCATCCACCAGCTTGGTGCGTACCTCATCGGCAACTGACTCGTGTACCAGCACCCGCGAGGCGGTCATGCAGAACTGGCCAGCGAAGACAGACAGGGCGGGAACCTGGGTGGCAACATAGGCGTCAATATCAGCATCGTCAAAGACCACCATAGGGGTCTTACCGCCCAGCTCAAGACCAAAGCGCTTGAGGTTGTCTGCACCCGAGGCAGAAATGGAGCGACCGGTCTGGCTGGAACCGGTAAAGGAAATAGTGGGGACGGCGGGGGAGTCAACCAACAGCTGGCCGGTCTTTGCCCCACCAATGACCACGTTGATAACTCCCTCGGGAATCTCCTTGACCGAGGCGATGGTCTTGGCAATGAGATGGTTGATGTGGGCGGTCTGGCGGGGTAGATGCATGACGACGGTGGTGCCGGCTGCCAGCGCAGGGGCAAGTGAGCGCACGCCCAAGGCAACCGGGGAGTTCCAGGGAGCGATAATACCTGCAACACCTACTGGTTCGCGCAGAACCATATCGAGGCTACCGGGGATAACCTGCATAGCGCGACCAAAGTCGGTCAGGGTCAGACCGGCATTGACACGGAAAGTATGGGGAACAACCTCAAATTCGATTTCAGCATGGGACTTGACCTTGCCGTTTTCCAGGCCGGTAATCTCCACCAGCTCGGGCATAGCTTGCTCGAAAGCTTCAGCCAGCTTGGTTAGCACGATGTTGCGCAGGCGGCGGTTGTCTTTCCAGTCGGTTTCTTTAAAGGCCTTCTGAGCGGCATCGATAGCCTGCTGCATTTCGTCGGGGCCAGCCTCAACATAAGTTCCAATCACCTCACCGGTGGCGGGGTCGTGGCTTTCTTTGGTTTCACCGGAATCTACCCATTGGCCGTTAATCCAGTGGACTGCTTTTTCAAGCTGTGACATTTTCTTTCCTTATCGTAGGTCAATCTGTAAAGAAGGAGTGCCCGGTGGGTAACTGAGATTTGCTGCCCACCGGGCGGAAAGGGGCGGGTACTAGGCGTACCACTTGGGGAAGGGCTTGCCCTTCTGGGTCATGTAGCCACCGTGGGGCTTTTCGAGCCTGGTGTGCTCGATCATGGCGAACATGTTGTGGGCGGTGAAGGCCTCAACACCGTTCAGTCGCTCAGCCCAGAGCTTGCCGTTGGAGGTCGGAGCCTCGAGCATGAGCTTGGTGCCGTAGTTGGTGGCCGCCTGGAAGTAGTTTTCCTCGGCAAAGCGGAAGGCTACCTTATAAGGAGTGCCTTCGAGCTGCTTGGTGAAGTACTCCATGTCCACGGTTTCCAGGGCAATCTTGGCGTACTTCTCCAAATCCTTCATGTACTCCTTACCCTCTTCGACGTCTTCGCGGTTACCGTACGTCGAGACGTGACCGGAAATCACGATGTCGAAGTCGTAGTCAAGAATCTTGTCGAAAGCCTCAACGTAGCCGTTGAAGTTCTCGGAAGCGTCGGCGTCGCGGAAGGTAACCCAACCGGGGGAGGCGATGTCCACTGCCATCAGCACCTTCTCCTTGGGCAGGTAGCTGAAGATCAGGCCTTCGGAGTGGGACTGGCCGTAGTAGCGCAGTTCAATATCCAGGCCGCCTACGCTCAGCTTGTACTCCTTATCGAAGGTAATGGTGGGCAGGGGGCGGTTTTCATCGGGGAAGCGGGTCAGCAGCTCCTTGGTCTTCTCGTGGGCGATGATTTCTACATTCTCGCCGTAGACCGGGGTTACTCCGATGTGGTCGGCATGCCAGTGGGAGTAGACCACGTGGGTGACCGGCTTATCGGTGACAGAGCGGATAGCTTCCATGATGTGCTCGCTGAGGGTGATGGGGGGCAAGCGGTCTGGCTGGAGTTGCTTGGCACGTTAGTTTTTTGAAGGGCAGGAAGCCCCTTCGGTCTCTCATTCTCTAATAGCTGCACCCCATAGTAGAAATATTGTCGATGTCGCTGTTTGCGGTACCTCGTGGACTAGGGTCCTGGTGTAGTGCACAATTAGCATATGAGTTTTCAATAAAAAATTTGTAATTTGCCCTATAGTAAGTGAGAAAATCAATCCCTTATAATTTATCCAGAAGCGTCATCTTGATTTGCTATCTTTTGAGCGCACAAAGGTTTGAAAATATCGAAGAGGCAAATTTTCAGTACTGCAGGGGGTCTTTGCTGCTATAAACTGGTGTCGCAACCGTCGTGAAATAGGCGTAGCGATCTCATGCTGGCCGGTTGACCTACCAAAAATAACCTGAAAATTAATACCCTTTTATTTACCCTATTTACCTTAAATTTAAAGGATTTGTAATTGCTTTACAATGCAATTATTGATCGGTGAGTGTAATTTTTAACAATGACTATCTAAAAGGGGTGGTGCACTGAGGTTCTGATAGTGCGTCATGTTGAAAAACCTATAAATGTTATTGTCTAGCCTGGAAAATTTTTTTTGAAACACTTGACAATAAGTGTTTTTTTAGATTACAATAAGATTGTTATGATATAGGTCATAGCCCATATTGCACACCCGAGAATATTTTGGAGCTTGTCATGGAAGAAATTGACATTGCCCGCGCATGGAAGTCTGAGTCGTACCGTAACTCCTTGACCCCTGAACAGCGCCATATGATCCCCGCTAGTCCAGCAGGAATCATTGAGCTGAGCGAGGAGGACCTGGTGGCAGCAAACGGCGGCGGAACACCCATCCTGTTTACTTACTCACTACTTGCTTCCGGCGCAGCATCGGTTATCGCCTCGTTCGCAGGTTGCACGGGTAAGTAAGTTAAGATATCTGACACGGTAGAGGAATATTATGAAGTCTGATGTAATTGCCGCCGTTGATGTTGCGGAGGCATGGAAGAACGCTGAATATCGAAACACGTTGACCGACGACCAGCTTGCTATGATCCCTGCACATCCCGCGGGTATCGCAGAACTGTCTGAAGAGGAACTTCTAGCAGCGTCCGGAGGCGGCACCCCGTTGATCGCATACTCTGCGGGTGCGTTGCTTAGTGCAGTTGGCGGCGGTGCTAGCGTTTACCTGACAACCCGTAAATAAAAATCTAGAAATACTTATAATGTAAGGGAAATAGTCTCCTGTCACATCAGGGGGCTATTTCTTTAGTTTAAA
Organism: Rothia aerolata; assembly: GCF_014635585.1. Lineage (GTDB taxonomy): Bacteria > Actinomycetota > Actinomycetes > Actinomycetales > Micrococcaceae > Rothia > Rothia aerolata. The sequence goes on along the minus strand of NZ_BMDC01000001.1, from coordinate 527,034 downwards.
ACGGTTCAATGAAATTCAGTATTATTATCCCAACATACAATGGAGCATCTTATATTAGGGATGCTATAAACTCACTGCAAAATCAAAAATACAATAACTGGGAAGCTATAATCGTTCTAGATGGGTGCACAGATGAGACTGAGTCCATAGTTAATAGTCTAATGGACGATAGAATTAGAATGATTACAATACGTGATAACGTAGGGCACCCAGGGATTCCAAGAAATTTGGGATTAAAACTAAGTGACGGCGATGTAATATGTTATCTAGACCAGGATGACACCTATGACTCAAGGTATTTGTCAACTTTGTATGAATTATATATGCAAGAATCAATAGACGTTGTTGCTGTCGGTGTTAACAATATTGATATCAATCATAATATAATCAACCGATCTTGTATACAGGATATGATTTGGAGTAGTGAAATCCAAATTATGGGTCCAATGTTTCAACCGTCTCAGGTTTCATATAGAAGAAGAGTAGCGGATCTAGTGGGGGATTGGACAATTAACAAATTTGGATTGGAAGATTGGCATAGATGGGTCAATATAACTAAATTAAATCTGTCTTTTACAACAGTCTACGAACACTTAGTTAATATAGTAAAACATGATGATTCCAGAATCCATAGTATGCCTGTAAAATGGTATCTTAAACTTGGTAGGATTCCCGACTCAGAAACGGCTAATCGATTTCACGAAAACTTACTGAAACCCGATATAGAGAAAAAAGCAATAGAACTCACAAAAGTGGAAACCCTTGAGTGGTATAGAGACCTTTGGGGTGGGGAAAAAATTACAATACCTATGCACTCAAATGGAACAAAAGTGTTCAAATCTTGGGAAGATCTTAAGGAGTCGCTAGAAAAATATGACTATAAATATCCTTGGCCTCCTTTGCGCGCAGTGCCCCAAGCGGACGGTTCTTATCTCATCGGTGTAGATATATATACACCTGAAAAAAATCATGCTCAAACTATCGAAGCTATCTTGAAAAAAAGATTCAGGGGTAAACTACAAATGATAACAAGCATACTTCAGGAATCCGGAGGTGTAAAAGCATGAAAATAGTTGTTATTACTGTAGCCTGGAATGAAGAAAAAATAATGGAATCATTTTTGTTCCATTATTCACAGTTCGCCCAAAAAATTATTGTCTTTGACAATATGTCTGATGATAGTACACCAGATATAGTTCGACGCTGCAATATTACGGAATTATATCATTTTGATTCAAATCAAAAGCTAAGAGATGATCTAAACTCAAAAATAAAGTCTGAAGCTTGGCTGAATTACGATAATTACGATTGGGTCATTTGTGTTGATTCCGATGAACTTCTTTATCACCCGCATATTTTTGAATTCTTGGAGTGGTGTGAAAGAGAAAATATATCAGTAGTCACACCAAGAGGATACGATATGAGTCCGGAATCTAACTTCCCATATTCACCATCGAATGAAAAAAATAAACGTTCTTCACTCAAAGGAATCGGAAACCGCTTATACTCAAAACCTATTATTTTTTCACCTAAAAGAGTCAGTCAGGTGATATTCGGGCCGGGCGCACATAGTGCCATGTACAAACCAGAACCAAAGATTTATCCAAATTCAAACTGTGGAAAAGTGTATAAAGTTGATCCATTCCCAACAAGTATGATCATATATGAAGAGTCTGAAGAGCAATCCGTTCCGAAACTTTTACATTATAGGTTTCACGGTATGTCTGATTTTACTCAGCGGTGGAAGTCAGTTGATTTACGAAGAAGCAATATCAACATAGAGAATAACTTCGGGACACATTACGGTACTGCAATTGGAACACAATTAAAGTATTATGACTGGGTTGTTAGTAATTCAAAAGATATTCACTTTGAAAGTGATTTTAGTTTTTGAACCCGCCACAGGAGATGCAATTGCAAAAAGCTGGGGAGCAAATGTAGAAAGTATCCAGTTATCAGCAGGAAAGCAACGCTCAGCAAATTGTCTTTAGCGAAAATTGCAGCCAACAAGTGAATGAGGAATCCCCAGAAATGGGCCACAAAGTTTGATTGAAAAGACTGGAGTAGCGAGAGTGGAGGAGTTTTGCTGTTCAGGGATGGGCGCAACTGTTTTGTAATGAGGTCCCATCTTGAAATGCTAAGCAACTTTTTGAACCAAATTACACCAGATCTAACTGCCAATCTATTAACATTATCAGTAATATCAAGGATAGGGAAACTCCTAGAAGCAGCACCAATGAAAAAACCAAATCCGGTAGATGCCAATATGGTTAGGATACAAAACCAGAAAGAATCGTAACCTGCTTTATACCCCACAAATGTTATGCCTGAAAATACAAATAAAGTTATAAGTAATAAAACAGCAATAGACTTATGATACATAATTCAGGGGCTTCCTAGCTTGGATAACCATACATTCAAAGGTGTTTAGTCTCTCATCACCTAAAAGTAAACCATGTTTTTCTAGTCCACATAAGCCCTCGACGTCACTGATTAGCGGATCAAAACGCTTAATTTCCTTGAATCCAGTACTGGAATACAATTTAGTTAATAGCTCTTCAGTGTACAGAAATCGGTGTCCATGAGAGTAAAACACAGAATTTATTGTAAAGGTGGGATCATTTAAATCATCTGCATCAGAAAATAAATGGTTTATGAGTCTAATGTAACTTGATTTTACATTGTCATTATCGAGAAGAAGTAGCTCCACTAATCTTTGTAGGTCGGGAGTGGAAAATCGGATGTAACCCCCAGGCTTAAGAACTCTATATACCTCGCTCAACATACGGGCTCCTGAATGGTATTCCATATGCTCAATAAGGTGCTCCGAGAAAACTACACTGAACGTGCAGTCTTCAAATGGTAGTTTTGCCGAGGCATCAAGTTCGTAAATTGAATCAGATTGAGGACGCAAGTCTGTATTAAGCCATCCTGGGAAACAAAATGGGCCTGCTCCTAAATGAAGTTTATAATCCGAGTTATCATCGAAGTAATTGTCGTAAATTGAGATATATTTACTTTGCATGACTTATCCTCAATATTCTTGAATCTGCGCAACATGCTTCAATATACTATATCATAGTAAGTGACTAGAGCATTGTTAAATTTTTGAAGGGAAAAGACACATGCCCAAGGGTGCCGTTGACATAGAGGATGGTGGTGGTCATCTTTTCAGGAGGTCCGCGCTCAAGGACTATATGGCGGGTTCTCGGCGATCCGTTTTACCTTCCTATACGGGGAAGCGCTTTATATGCTTTCTCTGGGCAATTTTTTTTGTATTTATTCTATCATTAGTATACCTACTGTTTTCCAGCCGTGCCGATGAATACAATCAAAATGTATTTTATTACGATAAAAAAACCAACAGTCTTTACCCTGGAAATGGACTGACTGATTATCCATCTAAAATCATCATAACATTCAATGAAGATGAGAAGCCGTTAAAATTAATAGCTAATCAAGATTTTCGTATAGAAAAAATGAATCCAGGCGCGGAAATCAAGTCAATTTATAGTATTGAAGATGAATCGCTTTACGTTAAGTTGAGTAACAATACAATAGGAGCGGAAGTATCTTCCGGTTACTATCCGGTGCAAGTTGCCACAGAAGAAGTAAGCGTATTTGAATTGTTCATTGATTGAGAAATACAAATTTAGGAATATCATACTAGCATGAAACGAATACCCGTTATAAAACAACTGACTGCAACAGGTTGTGGAGCGGCTTGTTTAGCTATGATGGCTAAATCATTAGGAATAAAGCTGTCTTACGCCGAAGCAGCCGAAGTTTGCAGTCCAGGCCGTGACGGCGTAAATGCACTGACAATACTAAAGGGCGCTCAACAACTTGGAATGCGAGGTCGCGGGCTGCGGGTGGAGGTTGATTCCTTTGATGCACTTGAACTACCAGTTATATTACACTGGGGATTTAACCATTTTGTAGTACTTGAAAAATGGAATGGAACCAAAGGTACCATAGTCGACCCAAATCATGGAAGAAGGAGAGTCGACTGGGAAGAAGTAGATTCTAAGTTTACGGGCGTTGCTATCACTCTTGAACGATCAGGTATTCCCCCTGCTCACTTGTTCAAGGAGAGCGCTACGAACACATGGAAGCATCACTTAATTGCCTCTTTGAAAACCAAAGGCGTTAGATCGCGCCTTTGGCAAGTATTCTTTGCATCGCTATTTTTGGCATTTGTCGGTTTTTTTATCCCTTTTAGCACAAAAACCATAATTAATAAGATTATTCCTAGTTATGATTCTCAACCAGTCTTAATACTAGTTGCAATAACAGTTTTGTTGCTACTTGCTTACTTTTCAATAACACTGCTGAGAGGATTTTTGTTAGTATGGCTACAGGGAAAATTGACTGCACAAATGACACTGAGCTTTTTTGAACACACCCTATCTTTGCCCTTCCGATTTTTTCAGGTAAGAGGAAGCGGCGATCTAATGGTTAGACTTACGAGCAATAACACGATCCAAAACATAATTACCCAAGGCATGGTCGGATCATTTCTAGATATACTACTTGTACTGGTGTATACAGCGGTACTATTTTCATGGTCCATGGAATTTTCAATAGTTGTTATAACCATTTGTATGATTTTAGCAACTGTAGCTTTGCTATCCCTTAAACCTACCCATCGTTTGTTGCAAAAAGATCTAGAAGCTCAATCTGTATCAGAGGGATTTCTGGTGGAGTCGCTAACTGCGATAGAAACATTGAAAGCTACCGGTACAGAGAATAGCGCATTTAATCGTTGGTCAGACCTCTTCTTTACTCAATTAAATATCAGCTTGAAACGTGGTCGGTTAGAAGCAATCGTTTATAGTATAATTTCTACTATATCTACTCTTGCTCCACTAATCTTACTACTGTTTGGTGTGTTACTTGTTCTAGAGAATAAACTTGATCTTGGTGAAATGTTAGCCGCGCAAGGTCTGGCTGTTCTCATGTTTGCTCCGGTTACAAGAATTGTTTCCCAGATTCAACAAATACAGCTGGCCTTTGCCCATTTGGAACGGATCAGTGATGTTTTAGAGTCGACTCCTGAAAAAAATGAATTTGGTAACACAATTATTGAGGATTATGATGGGTCGATATGTTTTAGGGATGTTTCGTTCAAGTACTCTCCTTCAGACAGGAACATTCTCCAAAATATCAATGTAGACATCCCATCCGGTTCAAAAGTTGCGCTTGTTGGTTCTACAGGTAGCGGGAAGTCAACTTTTGCTAAGCTACTGCAAGGATTATTAAAACCAACTGACGGAACTATATTTTATGGAAATGTGCCACAGTCAAGTATTGCAATAGAGCAACTTCGTAAAAACTTTGGCAGCGTCATCCAATCTGCAAGTATTTTCTCTGGAAGCATTAGGCAAAATATCGCGTTTACTGACCCGGAAGTACCCATGGAATATGTAATAACTGCGGCCAAAAAAGCGTGCATTCATGAAGATATAGTTGCCATGCCTATGCAGTATGAAACAATTATTTCGGAGAGTGGGTCCGTTTTGTCTGGAGGGCAACGACAACGTATAGCCCTTGCAAGAGCTCTTATTAGTAATCCTTGTCTATTAGTTCTAGATGAAGCAACAAGTCATCTCGACGCTGTTACAGAAGCAAATGTAATGAAGAACCTTGATTCTATCAAAGCGACTAAAGTAGTGTCAGCGCACAGACTGTCTACTATTGTTGACTCAGATCTTATCCTTGTATTCAAGGATGGTAAAATTATCGAAAGAGGTTCACATCGTCATCTCCTGAGTCTAGGAGGGCATTATAGTGAACTTATTAAAAAGCAATTAGCAGAAAACTAGTCTACAGGAGCAGTCTTATAATGGTTTTACCGTGGTGGTCAAAAGCGCTTACGTTGAGCGAGCGTTTAATTTATCTTGATTATAAGAATTCACAAGATATTTCTACCTGTAGATACGATAAGTGGCGGGATTCAGTTGTGGCTTCAGGTGATGTAAATATATTGAATAATCGCCTTAAGCATTACGGAAATATTTCAGATGTTAAAAAAGTGCTGTGTTTGAACAGCGCCGATCTGAACCAAGCAGTCGATAATCCCGAGTGGGTTGAGGTCATTGATAATCTCTATTTTGCCCCAAATTCTCCTTTAGATGAGGGAGACGTATACGGGCTAACCTCAGCCACTATTGCAAAAAGCGATGTCGCTTCTGATTATGGTTGGCTATTCTTTGCTGCTCCAATTTTGAATTTCGAGAAGCGATTATTAAGAAAATCGCTTATTGCGGATCTAGCTTCCAATGACGAGGATATTGAAATATTAGAATCGCTACTCGACCAAGTTTGGCTTGGAACTATTCATCGCTCTCTTGAGTTGGTTTCTAGAGTTCTAATTTTAGAATTGAATGTATCTCGCGTCAGAGGTGAGTTAGCTGGAAATACTCCGGAGGAGCGCTTCCAAGATTTCCTCTCCAAACTTAAAAGTAAAAGCTACAAAAGGGAGTTGATTCGTGAGTATCCCGTCTTAGCTCGCCGATTGTATGAAGTAATTATATCTAGTTGTAATTCCCACGAAGAGTTTATAAAGCGTTTATGGAATGATAGGGAAAAGCTTCGAGATTTCTTAGGTACTGACCCTATCAAAAATATCAGCTCGATTGATGTAGGAGCTGGTGATACCCACAATGGTGGTCGCGCCGTCCATGTTATAAAACTTGATGACGGTAAACGGTTAGTTTATAAACCTAGAAATTCAACAGTAGACTATGTTTTTCAGCGATTCTGCGAAATGCTCGAAGGGCTATTGAAAGCTAAGAACTGTCCAATCTTTAACCTCCCTAAATTTATCCATATGGGTAACTATGGATGGTTTGAGTTTATTGATTTTGAAACTTGTAGTACTGTAGAAGAGGTTCATAATTTTTATATTCGTCAAGGCGTGCTACTATCAGTTCTATACGCTCTTGGCGGTTCCGATTTTCATTTTGAAAATATAATCGCTTCTGGTGAATTTCCTGTTCCAGTCGACCTTGAAGCGCTCTTCCACCAACAGCCAGATGTCAAGATCCCAGATTTTGTATCTGATGGAGACTTTCTTGTCAGACACTTAATCAACGATTCTGTCCTACAAGTGGGGCTCCTGCCTGTTCCCATGTGGGGTTCTCAGTCGACCCCAGGTGTTGATTTTAGCGGTTTAGGCGGTAAGCCGGGTCAGATAATTCCTGGTACGCGAGAGGTCGTTGTCGATCTAGGAGGCGACAAGACACGTTTCGAAAGCACCAGTGAAGCGACCTTGCAGAAGCAAAGGAACAGACCCTCCCTCAACGATGCTGAAGTCGACGCTTCACTTTATCTAGAGTCTTTCAAATCTGGTTTCACTACTGGCTATCAAGTATTCATAGAAAACAGAACCCCTATCTTACAAGAACTAAAAGCATTTACTGATTGCGAGCTAAGATATATAGTTCGCCATACTGCTACCTACGCAAAAGTGCTCGCAACTTCCTACCATCCTGATTTGTTGCGCGATTACCTCGATTACGAGCTTCACTTGAACTCATTATGGGCTGCAACCCGCGAAGATAAGTTCCTTGAAAACGTTGTGCTTTCTGAAGTGGATGCTCTGAGCAACGGCGACATTCCTTTTTTCAAGTACAAGCCTACAGAGAAAAATTTATATGATTCTACTGGTATTGTATGTGCGGATTATTTTAAATACTGTCCGATTACCTTTATAGAAAACAGGATAAAAAACCTTAACGATAAAAATCTTCTGCAGCAGCAATGGATTATTAATGCAGCTCTTAATAATGTTGATAACATTGCCGCGGCTACCCCGAAAAATAATGAACACCAATATAACAGTCTTATTCATAGCCCCACTAGTTCCGTTTTAGATATTATTGATATTTATGCCCAATATCTATACAACTCATCAGTTGGCGAAAAGGACAAATCGTGGTTAACCACCCTTCCTGGTAGCGGTTCTCAATGGACCATAGCTCCCACTTCCAGCTCTCTTTATAACGGAAAAGCGGGTATTGCTTTGTTTTTCCATTCTGCAGCTGAATTGTTGAACAGCAATAAATATAAAGTGTTTGCTGAATCAATTGCTCAAGTATCAGTAGAATCTCTATGTAAGTATCTTCAGGGTAATGAACTCTTTTATCAACCAGTATTTAATAGACCTGGCGCCCATGACGGAATTTCAGGAATATTATACACAGCCGTCGAGACAGGAACACTTCAAAAAGCAGAAGCGATACATATTTTTCATAAGTATTTGAATAAAAAAATCGATGAGCCTGAATTTCAATATGATGTCATAGCAGGATATGCCGGAATTTTAAATGTTATCAACAGCTGGTTCTTGGATGACCCTGCCATTGAAAAAAGTATAGTTGAAGTAACTGAACTTGCTTCACAGCGCCTAATCAGAGCTTTAGAGAATAAATGGCCCTTCGAAGTTGACGATATAATATATGGCTTCGGACATGGAGTATCTGGGTTATTGTCTGTTATTGAGGGTTCCACCAAATTGCGTGGAGATGTGGAAATCCTTGACAATATTCAAGGCAGATATTATAGAACTCTAGATGAAGAGTTTGATCTTGAGTTAAAAAATATTTCTTGGTGTCGGGGGAGCGCTGGTGTTTTGGCTGCTTATACGAGAAGTTGCTATATGAGAGATAAAGATACTGCTGCACGATTGAGTGAACATGTGCGGAAATTAACCACCCATATAAACGCTAGCTTGCCGTCATTTAGCAGTGATTCTTTCTGTCATGGTTTGTCGGGCCTTTTGTCAATCTACCATCACTTGAGAAAGATTTCTGATAGTGAGATATACTCAGAAGTTCATTCAAAATTATTTAATAGTCTTATTAAAAACCATAAGGAAAAAACTATAAATTGCGGTTTGCCGTCAAATATTTATACACCTGGACTATTTGATGGTTTCACGGGGACGATATATCCGTTAATGGAAACTGTATCCGAAAAACCATTGTCTGCGCCTCTATTGCTGCTTGGTGCGGAGAACATTAAAGGAAGTTGGTAATTAAAATGAAGTCCTTTGCAATATTAGGTGAAGAAGCTAAGAGTTTCCCATTTGTGCAGTACCTTGGGAAAGTTAGCATAGGTGAAACTTATATAAACATAGGTGTCATGGAGCATGAACAACCAGACTTTGATGAAGATGCCCCTGATAACGCTAATATGGTGCTTGTCAAAGTTAGAGCATTGTCTTGCAACTATCGCGATAAATCAATAATGCTACTACACGCGCAACAAGTTAAAGAAAACCCACGTATCCCGTTTTCTTTCATTGGATCAGAGTTCTCCGGCACTGTTGTGGCTATGGGTAAGAACGTCTCTAATTTTCGTATCAACGACGATGTGATGCCGAATGCCAGTTATCCTGACCCACCAGCTGAAGGAGTTCTGCCCGGGATCGTTTCGAATCATACAGGGGCTGGATGGCTTAAGATTCATGAGTCTAAATTGATCAAAAAACCTCAAGAAATGACACATGTTGAAGCAACTTGTTTTTGTCTAGGCGCTCAAACTGCGATGAGTATGGTTAGAAGATCAAATTTAAGACCAGGCGAGTCATCTCTTATAATGAGTGCGAGATCTGTAACGAGCCAATTTCTGTACGACGCAGTAACAAATATATCTCCCGACGTTTTTCTATCAACCACCGACCCTGCCAAAATTTCGAACATAGATATTAATCGTCTAATAAGGCCAAAATATTCTGAAGAGCACTCTTTTCTTCAAAATTTTGCAACTGGTTTGCCTGTAGAGTTCGATAAGTACGATGTTATATTCGATCCTTTTTTTGATTTACATATTGATAGGATCCTGCCCTATTTAAAGGCCGGGGGGCGTTACATTACCTGTGGATTACAGGGTCAACACCCTGAATTTGTCGATAAAGACAGGTCATCCTCTACTAATAGTTCTTTCAATAATACTCTCTACTTTGCAATAATGAGGAACCTGACCATAATAGGTAACTGCATAGGTACGTCGGGGGACCTGCGAAACGGTTTGAAGTTGTTTGAAGATGGCCTTATGAGACCTAATATTGATACAATCTATTCTCCTGAAGAGGCTTTAAGATTTATTGAGCATACATTTTTAGACGAGAATAAGAATGGTAAAGTTGTTATGTCTCTAGACTAAGTTTCTGATTCAGGGGGGGCGATCGTAATTCCTTCCCCTCAATTTATAAAATGCTCTATTGTCTTCGCCTCACGACCTTATTTCAAAAGGCGTATACAGACGCATGAGCAGGGAAGATCTAGCGTTCATTGGAAACAGATGCTTGAGGAAGAACCAGGCCTGCCAGAGAGCTTCACGTAACAGCTAGCAGCCCTCGAGACTCACGTAACTCTAGAGACTGATTAAACTAAGGCGCGATCCATTCCTCAGAGATTAAGTGTTCTTTTGGTGTTATGGTTTCAGTATCTTCTGCTTGGAACGCCATAATTTTATGTCTGTTCTGATGACGTTTTCTGTGCTGAGGGTGTTCTTGCTGGTCAGTTCAGTATGTCCAGGTCTCCATTGGTGGCTCTTATGCGACACCTGTGGTGGGTGTTATTCGGTTCTGTGGCGGTCTCTAGAGTGCGATGAAATGACGATCGAACCACCGCACAATGGCTTGAAGATCGTGTTCTTTAGTGGCCACGCCCACTACGAAGTCTGCCTGTTCCTCATCAGAGATGTAGCTCAGCAACCGCTAGCCGTTCAGGCGCAGGAGGATGACAGCGCTGTCATAGGCGGTGCGTTTGTTGCCGTCAAGAAACGGGTGGTTATGGATCAGATTCTGCATCAGGACGGCGGCTTTAGGGAAGATGCTGTCGAGGAAGGCTACGCCACCGTAGGAGGCGACCGGACGCGCCAGGGCGCTTTCGAGAAGGTGCTCACCTCCTGGTCTTCTTAGACCAGCATCGGTGATGTTGAGGGATGCGTTGGTGGATCCGGATGACCTGGGTAGAGGTGAGAGTCTCGGGCGTCACCGGTCAGCGAGAAGGGCGTTGACGCCGTCCAATTCCTGGAGGATAACGTCCATGGCGGCGTCAAAATTTTCATCGGTGGCGGTGTGGGCTTGTTCTGCGATGGTGTCGCTCATGGTCTTCCTCCTTCTTGGTCGTGGTATCGGCGGTGGGTTCTTACTTTATCTTATCGGTGCTGTCTTCGAGCAGGGGGGCGGTGTGACGCTGTGCGCTATTTCTTCCCGTGGAGATAGACCGCCATGGTGAAGATCCAGAGGATTCCTGTTGCAAAGAGAAAGACACCGGCCTCGTGCCAGCAACGGCTACTGTCTGTTCCTCAAGGGTTTGGAAGATTTCATTCGTAAGCTTTATTGCTAACCGTGGTGCTTTCTTCTTCAACACATTGCGTACCTTGGTTTTACCAGCAGCTTTCAGATCAGCAGGTGAAGGGTACTTCTTCAGCAAAGCAAGCACAGCAGGATGTGTCATCCTTGGTCCCAGCACCCGTTCAAGATGCGGATGAATTTGGGTAAGAAAACCACGTAGACGGTTTGAAACTGCGGTAGCGTTAGCTGCCAGGTCATCGTCAAAACCGCAGAGCATGGATAGCTCTGCTGTGGTTTCATCAGCCACTGTAATGCTGTGTAGGGTGTGGGGCATGGTGCGAGCTGTTTCAGCGATGATGAATGCATCGCGAGCGTCTGTTTTAGCTTCACCGGGGTGCAAATCAGCTACTCTTCGCATGGTTAGTCCTGGCAGGTAGGCGACTTGGATACCTATGTTTTGTGCGATAGCTATCGGCAGGGCACCGATTGTTTTAGGCTGGTCCACTACTAGCAGAACAGTTCCTTGGGTGCTGAGATTAGTCAGTAGTTCACGGATTTTGGGTTCTGATTGGGGTAGGGGTTTATCCCAGATTTTCTTGCCAGAGGTAGTCAGGGCTGTGGCGTGGTGGTTGTTTTTTCCTACGTCGAGTCCGAGGTAGATGTCGGTCATTCTTCACACCTTTGTGTTTTGCGGGTTATGGTGTGAAGTAACCGGCAGGTTCACGAATCTCGCAGCCCGTCTTCCTTTGGCTTTGGATCGTGCTTCTATTAGCGATGGTTTGTGGACCGTTCCCAGCCCCGGTGGCGATACCCCCCTGACTATTATTTGTTTGGCTGGGGGCATTGAGCCATGCCGGGGTGGGCCGGTTACTTACGCTTCTAGTGTTACCTGGTTTGGTGTTGACTGTGTAGCGCTCTTAAAAGGTAACGGGGGCGTCGAAAGCGACGACGCCGGTCTCAGTGACGGCGAACATCATGTCGTACCAGCCGGTGGAGAGTCAGTAAACGTTGGGCTTAATCTCTTCCAGGTGGTAACCCTTTTCCAGGCGCATGGGGGAGAAGAGGCTACCCCATGAGGATTCGGGCGGAACGGAAAAGTCGCTCCAGTCAATGAGCTGAACGCCGCGGGAACCGAGGTCTTCGATGAGCCATTCGGGCTTTTGGTTTGTCATTATAATCACTTACTCCTTTGAATCGTGATGGTTATTTAGATTTCTCCAATTTTGAGAATTGGCTTAATGGTTTTACCGCTTGCGGTATCTTCAAAGGCCTGTTCAATGTCTTTGAAGTCGTAGAGGGTCACCAGCTTGTCGAAGGGGAAGTTGCCCTCCATGTAGAGCTTGACCATGGTGGGGATGAACTCCTTGGAGAGAGCGTCTCCCTGAATGTATCCGCGTACTCCACGGCCGTTGAGAATGGTATTGACGTCGAGTTCGGCGGTGGTGCCGGTGGGCGGGCCAGCTACCTGGGCGACGGTGCCCAGCATGGCGGTTCCTTCGAGGGCGGCCGAGAGAATCTTGGGAATACCGGTGAGCTCAACGACGTAGTCAACGCCGCCGGGGGCGACTTCGAGTAGCTTCTCGGTAATATCAGCTTCTTTCGTGTTGAAGGTGTGGGTTGCTCCGAGTTCGGAGGCCAGGGCCGGGCGGTCGTCGGAGATGTCCATGGCGATGATGGTGGTTGCTCCCGCTACCTTGGCTGCCATAATGGCGGCCAGGCCAACGCCTCCTGCTCCGATGACGGCGACGGAGGATCCGGCTGGAACCTTCAGGGCCGAGAGGATGGTGCCGGCACCGGTCTGGAAACCGCAACCGAGGGGGCCTAGCAACTCCAGCGGGGCCTCCTTAGGAACCTTGATGACGTTGCGCTGGTTGGCCAGCGAGTAGGTGGCGAAGGAGGACTGGCCAAAGAAATGGCCGTGGACGCCGTCGTGGTAAGCGTTGGTGCCGTCTGCGCGTACGCCCTGGAAGCTCAGGTCAAATCCCTGTTCGCAGAAGGCGGGGTGGCCTGAGAGACAGTAGCGGCAGTGGCCACAGGAGGGGTAACTCATGACCACGTGGTCGCCGGGCTCAAGGTCGGTGACGCTTTCGCCAACCGCTTCTACAACGCCTGCTCCTTCGTGGCCCAAAACCAGGGGCAGGGGAGTCTCATAGTTCTGTTTGCGAATGTGGGCATCGGTCTGGCAGACGCCGGTGGCAACAACCTGACAAGCACCTCATCGTGGCGTGGCTCGTCGAATTCGATATCTTGAAAGCTGAGTGGGGCGTTAGCCTCGGTCAGTACTGCTGCTTGTGCCTTCACTGTATTCTCTTGGTGGTCTTGGGAGAAGAAGGTTCTGCCTCAGGGGCATTTTCTTCTCTGCTGTTCGTGACCAGGTTGATCAGTATGCCGGAAGGTCGTCGGGATAGGAACCCCAGAGGCTGTCAATCACCAGGGTAATTCCCTGCGGCGCGGCTTCCTTAAGCTGGGAGGTTACTGACCCACCGCCGTCATCAAAAATAGCTCGAATACCAGCCTGATTCAGCAGGTCCCTATTCTTCTGGCTGTCCCGTGCTAGCCCGAGCATCTGAGCTCCCGCGCTCTTCGCTACCAGGGCTGCAATCAGGCCTACGGTACCGGTGGCGCCGAGAACTAGCACAGTATCGTCGCTGCTCAGTGAGCCGGCATCATACAGGGCCGAGTAGGGCGGCAAGCTCAGGGTCGAGATTCTCGGGAAGGGGCACCTTGGGGGTCTGACTCAAATTTATAGAGTCACTGAAAGAACCGGCTGGAAGGGGCGGGTTGTAGAAATAGTAGCGGCTACCGTCGGCTGCCTCAGCTACACCGCTGAGGCCGAGGGGCTGGCCGGGCTTATATTCTCTGAAGGGGAAGTGCCCACCTGCTATAGCCAGATCAACCGGGTTAATAGCTGCCGCTAGGACTTTCGCTGCCCCGGAACCAGTGGGCTGCTCGTCAATGACGAGCCGGTTACCTGCAGAATCTATAATTGCTTGACGCATGATAATCATCTTCTTTGACGTTCTATCGTTAATGCATTCGGTGTAACCGGGGCCGGGTGCGATTTATTCCGGAAGCTAGATCAAGTCGTCGTAGTTCAAAAAGTAAGCCAAACTTCACCCAAGCACACAGCTGAATACCCTTAAAGCAACCGGCTTCACCAGGTAGCCTAGTAAGCATGGCTGAATTTATTTATACGATGAGCAAAGCCCGCAAGACCGTGGGCGACAAAGTCATCCTCAACGACGTTTCCATGTCGTTCTTCCCCGGCGCCAAGATTGGTATGGTTGGCCCCAACGGTGCTGGTAAGTCCACCATCCTGAAAATCATGGCTGGTTTGGACACCCCCTCTAACGGTGAAGCCCGCCTCTCCGACGGCTACACCGTGGGTATCCTCATGCAGGAACCGCCGCTGAACGAAGAAAAGACCGTTCTGGGTAACGTGCAGGAGGGCGTTGGCGAAATCTACAACAAGATTATTCGCTACAACGAAATCTCCGACGAGATGTCTAACCCTGATGCAGACTTCGACGCTCTCATGGAAGAGATGGGCAAGCTACAGGAAGACATCGACGCCGCCAATGCCTGGGATATTGATTCCCAGCTGGAACAGGCAATGGACGCCCTGCGTTGCCCTCCCGGTGACTCACCGGTCACCCACCTCTCCGGTGGCGAGCGCCGTCGTGTGGCCCTCTGCAAGCTCCTGCTGCAGAAGCCCGACCTGCTGCTGCTTGACGAGCCCACCAACCACCTGGACGCCGAGTCGGTGCTCTGGCTCGAGCAGCACCTGCAGTCCTACGAGGGTGCGGTTATCGCGATTACCCACGATCGCTACTTCCTCGACCACGTTGCAGAGTGGATTGCCGAAGTTGACCGCGGCAACCTCTACCCCTACGAGGGCAACTACTCCACCTACCTGGAGAAGAAGCGTGCTCGTCTAGAGGTACAGGGTAAGAAGGATGCCAAGCTGGCTAAGCGCCTCTCCGAGGAACTCGACTGGGTTCGCTCCAACACCAAGGGCCGCCAGGCTAAGTCCAAGGCACGTCTGGCCCGCTACGAGGAGATGGCTGCTGAGGCTGAGAAGACCCGCAAGCTAGACTTCGAGGAAATTCAGATTCCTCCGGGACCCCGCCTGGGTAACGTCGTCATTGAGGCCGAGAACCTGCAGAAGGGCTTTGATGGCCGCTCCCTCATCAACGGCCTCTCCTTCTCCTTGCCCCGCAACGGTATCGTGGGTGTTATCGGCCCCAACGGTGTGGGTAAGTCAACCCTCTTCAAGACCATTGTTGGCCTTGAGGAGCTGGACGGCGGCTCCCTGAAGGTGGGCGAGACCGTCAAGATTTCCTACGTTGACCAGAACCGCACCAACATAGATCCCGAGAAGAACGTGTGGGAAGTTGTCTCCGATGGCCTGGACTACATTCAGGTAGGCCAGGTTGAGATGCCCTCCCGTGCCTACGTTTCTGCCTTCGGTTTTAAGGGTCCCGACCAGCAGAAGAAGTCTGAGGTGCTCTCCGGTGGTGAGCGCAACCGTCTGAACCTGGCGCTGACCCTCAAGCAGGGCGGTAACCTGCTCCTGCTCGATGAGCCCACTAACGACCTCGACGTTGAGACCCTGACCTCCCTGGAAAATGCCCTGCTGGAATTCCCCGGCTGTGCAGTCGTGGTCTCTCACGACCGCTGGTTCCTCGATAGAGTAGCCACCCACATTCTGGCGTGGGAAGGCACCGACGAGCAACCCGATAAGTGGTACTGGTTCGAGGGCAACTTCGAGTCCTACGAGAAGAACAAGGTGGAGCGACTGGGCCCCGATGCTGCGAAGCCGCACCGCGTTGTTCATAGGAAGCTGACGCGCTAATGTTCTTCAGCTTGCGGTGATCGATTCCGCACGATTTTTATTTCCTCGCTTGCTCGGAAAATCGTGCTTCATCACCACTGACGAGCCGCTCCAGCTGAAACATTAAGACGACGACGCCGCAACCCGCTTCACGATACACCTGAGGTATTCGTGTAAGGGGGCGGCGTCGCCGTCTTAAAACTCGCGAGTCGCGGCTGTCAGCAGGTGACTTCCTGCCTGAGGATGTAAGCTAAACCGCCGTAATGTCCTCCCGGTATTCCGGCAGGCGCAGCATGGTCTCCTGGGCGATGGTTGCCACGTGAGCGCCGTCCTGCGAAAAGATCTTTCCGGTGGCTAGCGACCGGGCGTCCTGGGCGCTGGGGGCCTCCAACGTGTAGAGCAGCCATTCGTCGGCGCGGGCGGGCCGGTGGAACCAGATAGCGTGGTCAAGTGATGCCACTTTCATGCCCTGTACCATCCAGTGCTTGCCGTGGGCGCGAAGCCCGGGTTCAACGGGCATGTAGTCGGAGGCGTAGGCGATAGCTGCCTTGTGAAAGTTAGGGTCATCGGGCAGCGGGGCAAAGGACTTGAACCAGACGGCGGTGGTGGGAGACTTGCTACTGTCAGCCTTGAGCCAGAGCGGTTCTTCAACATGCCGTAGGTCGAAGGGGCGGTGGTAGGAGATAGCGCGGGCGATGGGCAGAGGTAGGTGACCCACGAGATCAGCTACGGTGGGCAGTGACTCGGGATCCGGCAGGTCAGAGGGCATGGTAGAGCCGTGCTCGGGGCCCTGGCTGGCAGTCTGAAAAGAGGAAATGGCAGAGAAAATTGCCTGCCCCTGCTGGTAGGCCTGTACGCGGCGGGTAGAGAAGGATCGGCCGTCGTTGAGTTTCTGCACGCCAAAGCTGAGATCCTGGTCTATATCGCCGGGGCGAATAAAGTAGCCGTGCAGGGAATGAATGTCGCGGTCTGAATCCACCGTGGAGGTCATGGCCATAATCGCCTGGGCGAGCACCTGGCCACCGTAGATTCTCGGTGACTCTCGGTTAAGGGTTTGGGCGCCGAAGAGGGTTTCGTTCTGGGTGGCTCCGCGGTCAGTGAGATTGAGCATCTCAATCAGATCATCAACCGCCGCGTTTGAATCGTTACTCTGTGTGTTTTCTGACATGTCTTTACTGTCTCATAAACCTGTAACCTAGTGGGGTTAGCTGTCTCGCAGGATAGAAAGTATACGAATTATGTCGGATGTTTTGACCGCTCATTTAGGTTCGGCCGCGGCCGCCGGAGATCTTGAAAAGCTGGTCAAGCGGATTCGCTCGGTGGAGAAGAGTGCGGCGGTGCGTCTGCAAGCTGTGGGCTCAAGCCTGGCTGTGTCGGTGTGCACCCTGGCCCCCGAGACCCTGCTGGATTCAACGCCAACCGTTTTGGGTATGCGGGCCTTCCGTCTCGAAGAGCCTGCCGAATTTGATGTGGTGGTGGAGTCGGCCGCTATTCTTGACCGTCTGGCTCGCATTGAAGAAGAGAATTTTGTGCTCAAGGTGCCGCCCATGACCGTTCATGCCGTGTGGGCGGGGGTACAGCCGCCCATGTCGGGCTGGGAAGAAGTACAGCCCCTACCCGTTGAGCTGCTGGAGAGCGCTGCGAAGGAGGGTATGGACGCCGTGGATTCGGCTCTGCCGGATAACCCCGGTCACGCTGTGGTCAACACCGTGCGCTCCCGTATCTGGTCATCGCCCCTGCAGATTGAACAGCGCGGCGGCGCAGCCGACTCCCAGCCCACCGACTTTCCCGTGCCTACCGGGGCAGCCTTTGCCGCCGTCGTCCTTGGGTTTCTTCCCCGCGGGGCACAGGGGAGCCTGCGCTGCTTCACCAGCGGCTCCTGGCTACGCATCAACGCGCCGGCTGGTTACGTGCTGGTGCGCAGGAATAGTGCTCTCTAGGAGGCTCGATTCTGCATGGCGTGGGCGGCACGTTCCAGGTAGTCCCACAGGGTTTGATCCTGTAGCGGAGGCAGCTGCAGGGTATCGAGCGCCTGGCGCATATATTTAATCCAGGTGTCCCGCTCCTTGGGGCCAATGGCAAAGGGGTGGTGACGCATTCGCAGGCGCGGGTGGCCGCGTTCAGCCTGGTAGGTTTTGGGCCCACCCCAGTACTGCTCCAAGAACATACGAAGACGGCGCTCGGCGGGGCCAAGATCTTCTTCGGGGTAGAGCGCGCGAAACTCGGGGTCTGCGGCAACCAGCTGGTAGAACTCACGGCAGAGTTTTTCGAAAGTAGCGGAACCGCCCACCTGCTCATAGAAAGAGACCTGGGAGGCGGGATTGTTGGAATCAGCCATTGTTTTCCTTGATAAGAGGTCAATCTAAGTGTTGAGGTGGGGTGCGGCGAGCACGCACCCTTAACGCCAGCCCCGAGCCAGCGTGCTCGCCGCACCCCACCCCAACTTAGTGCACAGCTTAACAGCTGTGTTTAACGGTCAGCTGACTGTACCTTCAGCGCCCGCTTCATGCCGTCACGGGACTCCGAGACCATGCGGTGCAGGGCCGCGGCGTCCTCGGGCAGCTTAGCCAGGAACTTCTCGGTTTTCTCAAGCAGATTCTGAGAGTAGTTGCGGGGGAAGAGCCCCACGATAATCTGCTGGGAAATCTCGTGGCTGCGTTCGCGCCAGATACCCTCGATTGCTTCAAAGTAGCGGTCGGTGAAAGGCTCAAGCACAGACTTATCGGTACCGCCGCTGAAGCCAGCAATGGCAGAGCGCTGCACGATGTTAGACATGGAGTTCTCCACCACAACCTCCTGCCAGACCTTTTCCTTGGCGGGCAGGGTAGGAATCGAGGCGCGGGCAGTGGCCGCCGCCTGCTGGCCGTTGGAGGTGTTGTCTGCCGCCAGCATCTCGTTGACGTCGTCCTCGCTGCGGCGGTTGCCCGCGGCCAGGGAGGTCAGCAGAACCCACCGGAGGTCGGTGTCAATCTCAAGCCCCTCCAGGGTGATGTCTCCGGTGAGCAGGGCCTCGACGGTTTCCAGCTGCGCATCGGTTTCGGCCAGCTTGGCAAAGGTGCGCACGAACTGAAGCTGGTTGTCAGAATCAGCTTCGGCATCCTGGGCAATATCCCACAGACGGTGGGCAGCATCGCGGCGGGTTTCCTCGGCAAAGTCCCGGTTCACGTAGGAGTTAAGGGTCAGCTCGAGGTTGAGCAGCTGGGTGCGCACGGCGGTGGAGTTTGTTTCCTTGCCAATGTTATTGAGCACCAGCTCAACAAACTGACGGGCGGGCATCTCGGCATCGCGGGTGGTGTCCCAGAGCGAGCCCCAGACCACACCGCGGGCCACCGGTGAGTCAATATCGCCCAGGTGCTTGATAGCGGTGGCGCGAGACTTTTCATCCAGGCGAATCTTTGCGTAGGCTAGATCCTCATCGTTGACCAGAATCAAATCGGGGCGGGGTTTACCTGCCGCCTGCTCGAGAACCGTCAGCTCGCCGTCCACGTCCAGCTCAAAGCGGTCGGTGCGGGTCAGCCGACCATCCTGTAGCGAATAGAAGCCCACCACCAGGCGATGGGGGCGCAGGGTCTCGAAGCCCTCGGCGTAGGTCTGGCGGATAGCCAGCTGGGTGAGGATGCCGCCCTCCTCCTGCACCTCGGTGCTCAGGGTGTTCACGCCGGCGGTTTCCAGCCACTTAGCTGACCAGGCCTTCACATCGCGGCCGGACTTGTTCTCAAGCTCAACCAGAAGGTCATTCAGCACGGTGTTGCCCCAGGAGTGCTTGCCGAAGTAGTCGGTCAGCGCTGCCATGAAGTTCTCCTGGCCAACCCAGGCAACCAGCTGGCGGAGCACAGAGGCACCCTTGGCGTAGGTAATGCCGTCAAAGTTCACCTGAACATCGTGCAGGTCGCGGATTTCTGCCACAATCGGGTGGGTGGTGGAGAGCTGATCCTGGCGGTAGGCCCAGGTCTTTTCAGAAGCCGAGAAGGTGGCCCAGGCCTGGTCAACAAAGCGGGTGTTTTCAGCTGCTGCCAGGGTAGACATGAACTCGGCGAAAGACTCGTTGAGCCACAGGTCATTCCACCACTTCATGGTCACCAAATCGCCGAACCACATGTGGGCTAGCTCGTGCAGAATGGTGATAGCCCGGCGCTCAATCATCGCCTCGGTGGTCTTGGAGCGGAAAATGTAGTTTTCCAGGAAGGTGACTGCACCGGCGTTCTCCATCGCACCGGCATTGAATTCGGGCACAAAGAGCTGGTCGTACTTCTCAAAGGGGTAGGGAACCTTGAACTGCTCTTCGTAGAACTCGAAACCCTGGCGGGTGAGCTCAAAGATTTCTTCAGAGTCTAGGTAGGGCATCAGAGACTTACGCGCAAAAACGCCCAGGGCAATCTCGCGACCCTCAGAATTGGTCAGAGAAGAAGTGACCTTCTCGTAGGGGCCGGCAATAATGGCGGTGATGTAGGAGGAAATCCGCGGGGTCGCCGAGAAAGTCCAGGTGGCCTTACCCTCAGTTTTCTCCACCGAGGTCTCGGGCTGGTTGGTAATCACGTTCCAGTGCTCGGGGGCGGTGATGGTAAAGGAAAACTCAGCCTTGAGGTCGGGCTGTTCAAAGACGGGAAAGACCCGGCGGGAGTCGGGAACCTCAAACTGGGAATAGAGGTAGACCTCGTTATCTACCGGGTCAACAAAGCGGTGCAGACCCTCACCGGTGTTGGTGTAAAGAAAATCAGCGTCAATTTTTAGAAGGTTTTCTTCCGCCAGGGCGGGCAGGGCAATGCGCACGCCGTCGGCGGCGTCGGTAGGTACCGACTGGCCGTTGAGCTCGATGGATCGAACGGTATCGGTAATGGCGTCAATAAAGGTGGTCTTCCCAGCTACCGCTTTAAAGCGAATCTCCGCCTTAACCGCAAAAATTCTCTCTCCCTGAGTCAGGTCAAGATTAAGCTGGTAGCTTTCAACTCTTTTAATAACCTCGGCCCGCTCCTGCGCTTCGGCCCGTGTGAGGTTCATACCCGGCATCGTGTTCCCTTTCTTTTCAGAATATGCTCTTATCACGCTACTCTAGTAGTGCAGAGCACAAATCAAAAACTTCAGAGGAGAACCCCGTGCGCGTGCATATTGCCACCGATCATGCCGGCCTTGAAATGAGCCGCTTTTTCGTGGAGAAACTGACCGAAGCTGGCTACGAGATGGTAGATCACGGCCCTGCTGAATACGATGCGCTCGATGACTACCCCAGCTTCTGCATCAACGCTGCTCTGGGTGTGAAAAAAGACCGCGAGCAGGGCTTGGACTCCCTGGGTATTGTGCTGGGTGGCTCCGGCAACGGCGAGCAGATGGCAGCTAATAAGGTAGAGGGTATCCGTGCGGCCCTGGCCTGGAATCACGACACCGCGGCTCTGGCCCGCGAGCACAACAACGCGCAGGTGGTAGCAATCGGTGGCCGCCAGCACTCCCTTGAAGAGGCTCTGGAAATCATTAAGGTCTTCTTGACGACCGAGTGGACCAACGAGGAGCGCCACGCCCGCCGTATTGCCCAGATGGGGGAGTACGAGACCACCGGAGCTATTGCTGGCAAGCAGATTGACGGCGTGAACTAGTCCATGCCAGAAGGTCATTCCATCCACCGCCTGGCGCGCCAGTTCAACGATGTTTTTGCCGGTCAGACCGTTGAGGTCACCAGCCCCCAGGGCAGGTTTTCTGCCGGGGCTCAGTTGTTGGACGGCGCTCGGGTGGGGGATTCTTTTGCCCACGGTAAGCACCTCTTTGTTGGTTTCGATAATGGCCTTTATCTCAACGTGCACCTGGGCATTTACGGTGCCTGGACGTTCGGAGGGGACGAGCAGTTTCAGGGTGCCTCATCTATCGGTGCCCCGCGCCGGGTAGGGGAGCGGGAACTGGGTGCTGACGTGCAGCCGGCGGCCTACACCGGCCCACCCGCACCCAAGGCAACCGTGCGCGCCCGCCTGGTCAGCGAGCACGGCTGGGCTGATTTGGTAGGGCCAACCGTCTGTAGAACCCTCACCGTGGATGAGGTTGCCCAGGTGCGGGCCAAGCTGGGCCCCGACCCGCTCAACGACGACGCCGACCCCACCGCCTTCTTTACGGCCGTCTCCAAGACCTCCCGCCCCATCGGCGTCGTCCTCATGGACCAAAAAGTCATCTCGGGGGTGGGCAATATCTTCCGCGCCGAATCCCTCTTCCGGCAGAAGATAGACCCGCTACGCCCGGCCAAGTCGCTGAGCGCAGAAGAGCAGCGGGGCCTCTGGGAAGATAATAAACACCTGCTTAAAATCGGCGTGCGGGTGGGGCGCATTATCACCACCGAACCGCAAGACCGACCGGGAATTGCCGAAACCGAGGCCTGGCCAGAACACGCCAACTATGTTTACCACCGCCAGGGTCAGCCCTGCCCGCGCTGTGGCAGCACCATCGCCGTAGACGAAATCGCCGGGCGCAAGCTCTACTGGTGCCCCGGCTGCCAGGTGTAGACACTCGATTTGACATTGGTTTCTGAACAGTGTTTACTAATAAAGTCTTGTTCGCAAGACACTCAAAACCTTTGAGTTTTGGGGGCGTAGCTTAATGGTAAAGCCTCAGTCTTCCAAACTGATTACGCGGGTTCGATTCCCGTCGCCCCCTCGCCTACGCTTTGCTTCTCGAACCATCGAGAAGCAAAGCGTTTTTCATATCGGCACCTTCTTTGCCCTCAAGGCACGCCGAGGGCTAAAAACAGCCCAAAAATGGGAAATGAAGAGAAAAACCGCTAGACTTTTCTTGTTTGCGGCAAAAACCGCGGGGTGTGGCGTAGCTTGGCTAACGCGCCTGCTTTGGGAGCAGGAGATCGCAGGTTCGAATCCTGTCACCCCGACATGACTAAGGAAAACCCGCCGCAGGTTCGGCGGGTTTTACTTTTCATAAGCATCGAAAGAACTTCTCGCCTGACGGCGGGGAGTGAAACCAACTAAGTATCAGGAGATCAACGGACGTGAAGACTGCCGTCGAGAAGCTCAGCTCAACCCTCGCAAAGATCGAGGTTGAGATTCCTTTCGCAGAGTTCAAGACTTACCTTGACCGCACCTACAAGTCTCTGGCACAGCAGATCCAGGTTCCCGGCTTCCGTAAGGGCAAGACTCCCCGTGTGCTCATCGAACAGCGTGCAGGTTTCGACTTCATCGTTGAAAACGCCCTCAACGAAGGCCTGAACGAGTACTACCAGCAGGCACTGGCCGAAAACGACCTGACCCCCCTGGCTCAGCCCGAGCTGGACATCGTCTCCAAGCCCGAAGAAGGCGCTCGCGAAAACGATGTGAAGCTGACCATCGAGGTAACCGTTCGCCCCGAGATTGAGCTGCCCGATTACGAGGGTCTCAAGGTTGAGGTTGCTGCAACCGAGGTGACCGAAGAAGACGAGCAGAAGGCACTCGATGCCCTGCGCTCCCGCTTCGGTACCCTCAAGACCGTTGACCGCCCCGCTTCAGACGATGACTTCGTAACCATCAACCTGAATGCTTCTATTGACGGTGAAGAGGTTGACGCCGCTAACGATCTCTCCTACCAGGTGGGCGCAGGCACCATGCTTGAGGGCCTGGACGAGGCTCTGCTGGGCCTCTCCGCTGGTGAGGACGCTACCTTTGAAACCAAGCTGGCCGGTGGCGAGCACTCCGGTGAGGCAGCAACTGTTAAGGTTGCCCTGACCGCCGTTAAGGAGCGCGAGCTGCCCGAGGCTGACGACGAGTTCGCTCAGCTGGCTTCTGAGTTCGACACCATCGACGAACTCAAGGAAGACCTGAAGAAGCAGGCTGCTGAGTCCAAGGTTGCCGAGCAGGGTGCTGAGGCTCGTGACAAGGTTCTCGAGAAGCTGGTTGAACTGGTTGAAATCGAGGTTCCCGAGAAGGTTATCGAAGAGCAGATTAACCAGCACTTCAACGCTCCCGGCGCTGAAGAGGGCCACGATACCGAGGAGCACCGCACAGAGGTTCGCGAGAACGCTGTGACCGCCTTCAAGAACGAGATGATTCTTGACGCCATCGCCGAGAAGGAAGAAATCGGCGTTGAGCAGGCAGAGCTGATTGACTACATCGTGACCATGTCTTCCCAGTACGGTATGGACCCCAACCAGTTCGCACAGATGCTGGACGGCTCCGGCCAGGCTGGCCTGATGGTGGGCGAGGTTCGCCGCTCCAAGGCTCTGGCCTCCGTGATCGAAAAGGCTGAGGTTAAGGACTCCGAGGGTAACACCGTTGACCTGACCAAGTACCTGGGTAACGAGGAAGAAGCGGCAGAAGACGCTGAATAATCTTTAATTTCCGAATAACGGCCCCCACCTAAAAGTGGGGGCCGTTTTCTTGTCTGTCAAATCACCATAATTAGGTTAAAGAAATTTTGCGAAATCTTTAAAATTGGTGGTCTTTATCTTGTACTTAGGTAAGCCTATCTGTAAAGTCATACGGGACTACTTCGAGAAGTAGTAACCACACAAGAACTATTTCGTAAGGCTAACCATGCGCAAAGCACACCTTTCATTCTCTGCTCTGGCTCTGAGTGCTGTTCTGGCTCTTTCAGCATGTGGCGGTGCCAGCGACGACGCTGCATCTACCGATAATTCTTCTGCTACCTCAAGCTCTGCATCTTCTTCCACCGTGACCGTTGAAGACAACTTCGGAACCCAGGAAATCTCCACCCCTCCCACCAAGGTGGCTGTCACCGATAACCGCTCCTTTGAAATTCTCGATAGCTGGGGAGTAGAGCCCGTTGCTGCACCGTTGCAGCTGGTTCCCAGCACCCTGGATAGCCTGAAGAACAATGAGAATGTTGTTGACATCGGAAACCACCGCGAGCCCGATCTTGAGGCTCTGGCAGCAGCTGAGCCCGAGCTGATTATTAACGGCCAGCGCTTTCAGCAGTACTATGAGGACATCAAGGAGCTCAACCCCGATGCCACCCTGGTGGAGCTCGAACCGCGCGAAGGTGAGCCGATGATTGACGAGCTCAAGCGCCAGACCGCCACCCTGGGCGAGATTTTCGGCAAGCAGGCAGAGGCCGATCAGCTGGTGTCTGATTTTGACGCCGCTGTTGAGCGGGTTAAGAAGGCCTACGACCCCTCGAAGAAGGTTATGGCCCTGAACGTCTCCGGCGGCGAGATTGGTTATATTGCCCCCGGTGAGGGTCGCTTCTATGGTCCCCTTTTTGACGAGTTGGGCTTGACCCCCGCCCTGACGCTAGAAAACGGCTCAGACAACCATGAGGGCGATGATATTAGCGTTGAGGCTATCGCTGACTCCAACCCCGATTGGATTCTGGTTCTTGACCGCGATGCCGCTGTGTCCCAGGGCGAAAACCAGGCTTCGGCAGAGTCTGTGGTTAAGGAAAACGCTGCTCTGCAGAACGTCACTGCCATCAAGGAAGACAACGTGGTGCTTGCTCCCGCAGATACCTACACCAACGAAAACATCATTACCTACACCGAGGTTTTGAACGCCTACGCTGAGGCTCTTGAAAAGGCATAATCTAGAAAATCTGTAATTCTGGGCCAAGAGCCGTTCCGGTTTTAGCTGGAGCGGCTCTTGGCTACAACTGTGTATAAGGTAGCAGGTGTAATGACTTCTGTGTCTCCTGTATCTGGTAGTGAGCGAAGCTCTGCCGGTTCTCTTCGCGCAACCCGGGCGAGTCTGTTCAGCTGGAAATTGCTGGTGGGGTTTGGTGTAGTGGCGTTGCTGCTGGTCTTTTCCCTGCTCACAGGCGAGTACGACATTTTTGGGGCTGAGGACGGCGCAGAAATGTTTGGTATCAGCCGCGTGCCCAGAACCATCGCCCTGGTGCTCTCGGGGGCGGCTATGGCCATGTCTGGTTTGGTGATGCAGCTGATTACCCAAAACCGCTTTGTGGAACCATCTACTACGGGAACCACCGAGTGGGCGGGTTTCGGCCTGATCGTGATGATGTTCTTCTTCCCGACGTCGTCCATCCTGCTGAAGATGACCGGAGCTATTACCTTCGCCTTCATCGGCGCTATGATTTTCTTTCTCTTCCTGCGCCGAGTCTCGCTCAAGTCGTCTCTGGTGGTACCCATTGTGGGCATGATGCTGGGAACCGTGATTAGCGCTATCTCAACCTTCTTCGCTCTGGAGACCAACATGCTTCAGAACCTGGGCGTGTGGTTTGCCGGAAGTTTCACCTCGGTCTACGAGGGTCAGTATGAGGTGCTCTGGCTGGTCTTGCTGGTGGTCGTCGCCGTCTTTCTGCTGGCAGACCGGCTGACCCTGGCGGGGCTGGGTGAGGAGTACTCCACTAACCTGGGCGTCAACTACCAGCGCGTGGTTCTGGTGGCTACTGCCCTGATCGCTATCGCTACCGGAGTGGTAACCGTTGCGGTGGGGTCTCTGCCTTTTCTGGGGTTGATCGTACCCAACATCGTCAGCCTCTTCCGCGGTGATGACCTGCGCTCGAACCTACCCTGGGTTTGCCTGACCGGTATCGCCATTGTGACCGCCTGCGACCTAATTGCCCGTCTGATTATTGCGCCCTTTGAGATGCCCGTTTCCGTCATCCTGGGCATTATCGGTGCCATTGTTTTTGTCAGCTTGATTGTTGGAGGTCGTAGGCGTGCTCGGTAAGCAGATTGACGTTCCCACTGATTTTGGCCCGGCGGCTGTTGCGGCGGGGGATTCAGGACGCCGCCGCAGCGCCGGTGCCTTCGACTCGCCCAAGGCCGCGCGCCGATTTTGGATAACCGTGGCGGTTCTGGTGGTTGCCAGTGCCGTATCTACCCTGGGCCTGCTTTCCTACGGAAATCCCATGCCCTTTGGAAGTTCGCGCTTTTGGCTCATTGCTGAACGCCGAGCAGATGCCGTCATCGCTATGGCGGTGGTGGCGCTGTGCCAGGCTACCGCCACCGTTGCCTTTCAAACGGTTACCAACAACAAGATTATTACCCCCGGCGTGATGGGTTTTCAGTCCCTCTATGCCGCCCTGCATACCGGAACCGTATACTTTTTTGGGGTGACCGGCCTGCTCAACGCCCGGTCTTTCACCATGTTCCTGGTGCAAATTGCACTGATGGTTGGCTTCAGCCTGGTGCTCTATTCCTGGCTGCTGACCGGCAAGCACGCTAATATGCACGTAATGCTGCTGGTGGGAATCGTGATCGGTGGGGGACTGGGGTCTGTTTCAACCTTCATGCAGCGCATGCTTACTCCCTCAGAGTTCGATATTTTGACCGCCCGCCTCTTCGGCTCGGTCAATAATGCCGACTCCGACTACTACCCGGTGGCTCTGCCCCTGGTCTTTGGCGCCTGTGCGGTGCTCTTTCTACTGGCGCGCAAGCTCAACGTGATTGGTTTGGGGCGGGACGTTGCAGAGAACCTGGGGGTCAACTATAAGCAGGTTTCCATCACGGTTTTGGTGATGGTCTCCATTCTCACCGCTGTCTCCACCGCCCTGGTGGGCCCTATGGTCTTTCTGGGGTTCCTGGTGGCGATGCTGACCTACCAGTTCGCCAATACCTACGACCACAAGTATCTTCTGCCGCTGTCAGCACTGCTGGCCTACATGGTGCTGACCGTTGCCTACTTCCTCATGTACCACGTCTTTGAAGCCCAGGGCGTTGTCAGCATTATCATTGAGCTGGTGGGTGCCGTGGTCTTCCTCTTTGTTATTCTGCGAAAGGGTAGCCTGTGATTACTCTCAAAAACGTTCAAAAAGACTATTCGTCTGAGGTCAAAATTGGCCCCATCGACCTGGACGTTAACCGGGGCGGTATCACCGCCCTGGTGGGCCCTAACGGTGCCGGAAAGTCCACCATGCTCACCATGATCGGCAGGCTTTTGGGGATTGACGCCGGTGCTATTGAGGTGGCCGGCTGTGACATCGGTAAAACCAAGTCCAAGGATCTTGCCAAGATTATTTCGATTCTGCGGCAGGAAAACCATTTCGTTACCAAACTGACCGTGCGCCAGCTGGTGGGCTTTGGCCGCTTTCCCTACTCCCAGGGTAGGCTGACCCGGGCAGATGAAGAGATTATCTCTCGCTATATCGAGTTCTTTAACCTGACTGAGCTTGAAAACCGTTACCTTGACGAGCTCTCGGGCGGCCAGCGCCAGCGGGCCTACGTGGCGATGGTCCTGGCTCAGGAGACCGAGTACGTGCTGTTGGATGAGCCGCTCAACAACCTGGATATAGCCCATTCGGTGCAGATGATGCAGCACCTGCACCGCGCCGCCCGGGAGTTCGACCGCACCATTGTGGTGGTGCTGCACGACATTAACTTTGCCGCCCGCTACGCAGACTTTATCTGCGCGATGAAGGGCGGACGCGTCGTCCAGCACGGCCCCACCCACCAGGTCATGCAGGCCGAAATCCTCACCGACATCTTCAATACGCCGATTGAGGTGGTCGAAACGCCCCGCGGGCTCATGGCCTCTTACTTCTAGGCTTTCGTTGTACGTGAACTTTGCACCATAGCCGGTTTACTTTGGATAGTCTTCTAGTAACCCAATTTTTAGAGACGGGGTTTTACCCCGTGACCTCTTAAGAAGGAAGAAGAAGTTAATGTCTAACATTTTGCCTCTGCCTGATTTCTCAGCTGCGGGCTCAGCACCTGCTATGGAAACCCAGATGGGTGGTCAGGACGACTACGTCTACAACCGTCTGCTCAAGGAGCGGATTATCTGGCTGGGCTCCGAGGTACGCGATTCCAACGCTAACCGTATCTGCTCTCAGCTGCTGTTGCTCTCGGCTGAGGATCCCGAGGCTGATATCTACCTCTACATCAACTCACCCGGTGGTTCGGTGACCGCCGGCATGGCGATTTACGACACCATGCAGCTGATTCCTAATGATGTGGTAACCGTAGTGACCGGTATGGCCGCCTCCATGGGCCAGTTCCTGCTGACCGCCGGTGCTAAGGGTAAGCGCTTTGCAACCCCCAACGCTCGTATTCTGATGCACCAGCCCTCCGGTGGTCTGGGCGGTACTGCCTCTGACATCCGTATTCAGGCAGAGCTGATTCTAGACATGAAGAAGCGCCTGTCTCAGATTACCGCTGACCGCACCGGGCAGACCCTTGAGACCATTCTCAAGGACAACGATCGCGACAACTGGTTCACCGCTGAAGAGGGTCTGGAATACGGTTTCTTTGACCACATTGCCACCTCAGCCAGCCCGGCGAGCTTTAACGAAAACAAGTAAGCCAGAACCACTGATTTAGGAGATTTTTACATGAACTTCAATCCTGCTTCACGCGCGCCGCTGGCTATGCCCAACGATCGTTACGTCTTGCCCAGCTTCGAGGAGCGCACCCCCTACGGTTACAAGCGCCAAGATCCCTACGCCAAGCTCTTTGAAGATCGCATTATCTTCTTGGGCACCCAGGTAGATGACGCTTCAGCTGACGACATCATGGCGCAGCTGTTGGTGCTGGAATCCCAGGATCCCGACCGCGACATCACCCTCTACATCAACTCACCCGGCGGTTCTTTCACCGCGATGACTGCAATCTATGACACCATGCAGTACATCCGCCCCGAGATTCAGACCGTCTGCCTGGGTCAAGCAGCATCTGCTGCGGCAACCCTGCTGGCTGCGGGAACCCCCGGTAAGCGCCTTGCCCTGCCTAACGCTCGAGTTCTGATTCACCAGCCCGCCCTCGGTGGTCAGCAGGGCGGCCAGGCTTCTGACATTGAGATTCACGCTAACGAAGTAATGCGTATGCGTGAGTGGACTGCCGAGACCCTGGCTCTGCACGCTGGCAAGAGCGCTGAGGAAGTAGACCGCGATATTGAGCGCGATAAGATTATGACCGCTCAGCAGGCCATGGAGTACGGTCTGGTTGACCAGGTGCTGGAATCCCGCAAGGTCAACAAGCCCATGATTAACAAGGGCTAAACCGTGGGTGACTTCTAGCATTGAGGCACTGTCTGCTGGGTTCGGCAGACAGTGCCTTTGTGCTTGAGGGGGAGCGCAGAGCGTAACCCCGTGCAACAAATACCGGGTTGAGTAGTATTTCAGCTGCTAATTGGCGCTAGCAGAGAATCAAGGTAGCCTAGTTCTTGGATGGCTGAGAGAAAGGAAAATCGGATATGGCGCGAATAGGTGAGTCAACCGATCTTCTGAAGTGCTCTTTCTGCGGAAAGAACCAGAAACAGGTTCGCAAGCTCATTGCCGGGCCGAACATCTACATTTGCGATGAGTGCATTGAGCTCTGCAACGAAATCCTCGATGAGGAGCTGGCAGAGGTCAAGGGTATTAGCGCGCCCGAGGAACTTCCTACTCCGCACCAGATTTTTGACCACCTGCAGGAATACGTGATTGGCCAGGAGGCCGCTAAACGGGCTCTGGCTGTGGCAGTCTATAACCACTACAAGCGTATTCGTGCCAATGAAAATCCTATCTCTGATGCCCAGCAGCTTCTGGCGAATGACGGCGAAGATGTAGACATCTCGAAGTCAAATATCCTGCTGGTGGGCCCCACCGGATCCGGCAAAACCTACCTGGCTCAGACCCTTGCCAAGAAGCTGAACGTTCCCTTCGCCGTCGCCGATGCTACCTCGCTAACCGAGGCGGGTTACGTGGGTGAGGACGTTGAGAACATCCTCCTCAAGCTCATTCAGGCTGCTGACGGCGATATTGAAAAGGCCCAGAAGGGCATTATCTACATCGACGAGATCGATAAGATTTCCCGCAAGGCAGACAATCCCTCGATTACCCGCGATGTCTCGGGTGAGGGCGTGCAACAGGCCCTACTGAAAATTCTTGAGGGCACCGTTGCTGCAGTTCCTCCCCAGGGAGGTCGCAAGCACCCGCAGCAGGAATTTATTCATATTGACACCACCAACGTGCTCTTCATTGTTGCCGGTGCCTTTGCCGGCCTTGAAGAGATTGTTGGCGGGCGAGTGGGCCGCAAGGGCATTGGCTTTGGCGCTTCAATTGAGAACCTGGCTCTCGAAGACAACGTGATGCAGAAGCTCATGCCCGAAGACCTGCTGAAGTTTGGTCTGATTCCCGAGTTCATCGGCCGTCTGCCGGTGCTAGCTACCCTGGGTAAGCTGGGCGCCGACGAGTTGGTTCGTATTCTCACCGAGCCCAAGAACGCCCTGGTTAAGCAGTACAAGCGCATGTTTGCCCTCGACCAGGTTGATCTTGTGTTTGAGGACGACGCCATTGAGGCGGTTGCCCGGCTGGCGATTGAGCGCGATACAGGTGCCCGCGGTCTACGCTCCATTATGGAGGATTTGCTACAGCCGGTGATGTTTGACATTCCTTCCCGCTCCGATATTTCCTCGGTGATTATTGACGCCGAAGTAGTGGCGGGGAAGAAGGATCCAATTTTGATTCTTGAGTCTGAAGCCCAGACCAAGAAATCTGCATAGGTTAGACGGGGTGGGTGTGTATGCCCACCCCGTTTTTAGAAGAAAAAATATGAGTTAAAGGAGTTTACTCATGGCTGAGAAGACCAAGGTTGAGTTTTGGTTTGACCCTACCTGCCCCTGGACCTGGGTTACCGCTAAGTGGATGAAGGAGGTAGAGAAGGTTCGCGATATTGAAATCAAGTGGAACCCCTTCTCCCTCTACTTCCTCAACGAGGGCCGTGACCTGCCCGAGGGCTACCGCAAGCACATTGACCAGACCATTGGCGTTCCTCGCGTGGTTCTGGCTGTTCGTGAACTGGCAGGCCAGGATAAGGTAGAGGAATTCTACTTCGTCCTGGGTAAGGAAATTCACGATCAGGGCAACAACGGCAACGCTTTCCACGATGCTCTGGTAGCTGCGCTGGAGAAGGTTGGTCTGCCCGCCGACTATGTTGAGTTTGAAGAGCTGGAGGACTACGACGACGCTCTGAAGGCTTCAACCCAGGCTGGCCTGGATAAGGTGGGCGATGAGGTTGGCGTGCCGATTGTCTCCCTCAACGACACCGCTTTCTTCGGCCCCGTGATTACTCCCGCCCCCAAGGGCGAGGAAGCGGGCAAGGTCTTTGACGGCGCTGTTGCCCTGGCCTCCTACCCCGGTTTCTATGAGCTCAAGCGCTCCCGCACCGGTGTAAAGCCTGACTTTAGCTAAAGCGGCAAAACTTCAGCCTAGCGGGCCTCTTCCCTGATCAGGGGAGAGACCCGCTAGGCTGAGTAAGCTACAAGAGTACCCAGTTGCCGTTTACGGACTCACCGCAGCGGCGCCGTCCTGCCCGTCCTTCTGCCTCTGCGCGGGGGTAGTGGACTTGTTGTAGGTGTAGTTCACCGCGTCGTCTGAGGTGAACTCAATCATGGCAAAAACCTGCGAGGCCATGAGCACAAAGACCTGGTACATGGCGCCACCGGTTACATCATCGGTGAGAACCCGAATCGCGGTGGAAACAAATGAGACCACCAGCAGCGCCAGAATAACTTTCCGGGCCTTCATAAAGCCGCGGATAACGCCAATGGCCAGGCCCATCTGTACCAGGGCCAAGACCAGCAGCAGGGACATAATGATCCAGTCGGTGTGCTGCAACCAGTCGCGGTTCACCCAGTTCAGCAGGGGAGTCGAGTCAACCAGCCGGTTGGCGGTCTGTGAGAGCTGGTTGCCGTCCAGGGCAGAAAAAGTAATAAAGGCCTGAATCACCGCGACCAAGGAGACGAAGAAGCTTGCTACCCAAATTGAAATTGGGGCGTCTTCAATTAGTTCGAAAGGACGACGGTGGTGCGAGTACTGCGATTCCGGCGAGTTATCGGAGACCTCCATGTCATCGGCAACGCTGTTCATTTCTAGAATGGGCAAGTCGCCGTCGGTGATAATCGCATCGCCGCCGCCATTGCGTGAGTGGTAGCCGGCGGAGAAGTCTTCAATCACTTCTTTTTCCACTTCATCATTGCAGAACATGACCGTATCGATCACGTAGTCTCGTTCGTTGTCGGTTTCTGCGTCAATTTTGTGGGTGACCTGGAAGGTAAAGAGGGAGAGGCCCACCGCCCGGTCGAAGGTAGCGGCGGCAACCCAGTCCACCTCTTCACCGCCGGGTAGTTTCCAGCCCTCGGGAGTCTTCCAAAAACGAATGTGGTGGCGCTTTTCGGTAGAGTTCTCAACGTCCTGCTGGTAGGCGAAATCCTCTTTGCGGTCAAAGAGGTAGAGGGGAGAGACCGGGGCGGAAGGGTAGGAGCGCTTGGTGAGGGTGGAGACAATAATCTTCCAGGAGGTCACCAAGTTTACCGGGTCTGCCTTGACCCAGCCTGCCTTTTTAAAGGCCTGATGAATATCGTCTGACTCACCCCGGATAGCCAGGTTAACGGGGTCACCCAAGAGGCCGTCAGCAGTCTGGGTGCGCCCAATAAAGTAGTTGGGCACGTAGAGGGTGGTCATCATCTTGTGAAAACGGGGCAGAGTCAGGTAGGCAAACATCGCCCAGACCACCAAAATCAGCAGGATTGCCCACCAGGACGAGGTGGTAGCAACCACCAGAGCTGCCACTGCCAGCCAGATAGAGGCCAGGCCGGCAAAGACGAAATATGCCTTATCAATCAGGCCGGAGAAAGCACGGCGGCCACCCAACTGCTCGAAATAGTTGAGCGTTTTAATATCGTCGGTTGACCCCTTGTACTCGGGGTAACCGGGAGTTTCCCTGGGCATAATCTGAACTTTCATTCGGGTACAACAATGGCAGCCTACACAGTATTTTATGCAGGCTGCCATTGGTCAGGCGGGCTGATTATTCGGTTTCTTCGGTCACCAGCTCAACGTCAGAGACGGTGAGCTCGCCCTCAGCCTCAACCAGGTTGAGCTCGCGAACGTTACCGGCGGCCTTCAGATCTGCCATGCCAGCTTCAATCCGCTTGATTTCCTCGGCAGGAGCGGAGATGGTAGCGCGAGCCACCTCGGTGCGCTGCTTAACCTTAGCCTCAGACTTAGACTTACGCAGGCCACCCAGTGCCAGACCCACGGTGGGCAGAACAGCCACATCAGCGGCGTCCGCAATCGAACGGTAGCCATCGGCAACCGGCCAGGCGGCGCGGTGTACCGAACCCTTGCGCCACCAGCTCCACACCTCATCGGTTGCGAAGGGCAGGAAGGGGGCGAAGAGCCGCAGCAGGGCATCGAGGGTGGTGGCAAGAGCAGCAAGAACAGATGCCTGCTCCTCTTCACCGCGGGAGCCGTAGGCGCGATCCTTAATCAGCTCCACAAAGTCGTCGGTGAAAGACCAGAAGAAGGTCTCGCACAGCTGAAGCGCGCGGGCGTACTCGTACTTCTCGAAGCTAGCGGTGGCCTCTTCAACTACCTGAGCCAGCTTGGCCAGCAACGAGCGGTCGAGCTCATTGGTAACCACCGCAGCCTGCTCGGCAGAAGTCAGCACCGAGTCAGCGGTAGCCCCCAGGTTCAGCACGAACTTTGAGGCATTGAGCAGTTTGATTGCCAGGCGGCGGCCAATCTTCATCTGGCCTTCGTCGTAGGCGGTGTCTGCACCCAGGCGGGCTGAAGCTGCCCAGTAGCGCACAGCGTCTGAACCGTACTTTTCGAGCACGTCATTGGGCACCACCACGTTGCCCTTGGACTTAGACATCTTCTTGCGGTCGGGGTCAAGAATCCAGCCGGAGAGCGCGGTGTGCTTCCAGGGCACGCTGTTTTCCAGCGAGTTGGAGCGCACCACGGTGGAGAAGAGCCAGGTACGAATAATGTCGTGGCCCTGGGGGCGCAGGTCCATGGGGTAGGTGACCTCGTGCAGCTTATCGTCTTGCGCCCAACCGGTTGCGATTTGGGGGGTCAGGGACGACGTCGCCCAGGTGTCAAGGACGTCCGGGTCGGCGATGAAGCCACCGGGTACCCCGCGCTGGTCTTCGGTGTAGCCCTTGGGCGCCTCAGCAGCCGGGTCAACCGGCAGGGACTCTTCAGCCGGAATGATTGGGTTCTCGTAGTCGGGCTCGCCCTCGGAATCGAGCTTGTACCACAGCGGGAAGGGCACGCCGAAGAAACGCTGGCGGGAAATTAGCCAGTCACCGTTGAGACCCTCCACCCAGTTCTCGTAGCGGGAACGCATGAAAGAGGGGTGCCATTCAATGTCGCGGCCTCGGCTGATGAGAGCTTCGCGACGGTCGGCATTTCGGCCACCGTTGCGGATGTACCACTGGCGCGAAGCCACGATTTCCAGGGGCTTATCGCCCTTCTCGTAGAACTTGACCGGGTGGGTAATCTTCTTGGGCTCGCCGTCCATCTCACCGGCCTCAACCAGCATCTCGACGGTGTTTTTCTGGGCCGAGAACACGGTCTTTCCGGCGATCTGTTCCTCGTAGCGAGCGCGACCTTCTTCGGAGGTAATCCACTCGGGAACCTCGCGGGAGAAGCGGCCGTCACGGCCCACCAGGGCGCGGGTAGCAAGGTTGAGCTCGCGCCACCAGGTGACGTCGGTGGTGTCACCGAAGGTACAGATCATGGCAATACCGGCACCCTTATCGGGCTGGGCCAGGGGGTGAGCCATGATTTCTACCTCAACGCCGTAAAGCGGGGAGGTTACCTTGGTGCCGAAGAGCTGCTGGTAGCGCTCGTCATCGGGGTGGGCCACCAGGGCCACACAGGAGGGCAGAAGCTCGGGGCGGGTGGTCTCAATCCAGACCTTCTCGCCGTTCTCACGGTGGAAGGAAATGCGGTGGTAGGCGCCGGGCATTTCCTTATCTTCTAGCTCAGCCTGGGCGACGGCGGTGCGGAAGGTAACATCCCACATGGTGGGGGCTTCTGCCATGTAGGCATCGCCAGACTTGAGGTCGTTGAGGAAGGCAAGCTGGGAGATCTTGCGAGAGTGGGAGTCGATCGTGCGGTAGGTGTGCGACCAGTCAACAGAAAGACCCAGGGTGGTGAAAGTCTGCTCGAAGACCTTCTCATCTTCGGTGGCCAGGGTCTCGCAGAGTTCGATGAAGTTACCGCGAGAAATACGGGGCCAGTCGCGCTGGTTCTTGGCGGGCTTCTCGGGTGCGGTGAAATCGGGGTCGTAGGGAACCGCCGGGTCGCAGAGTACGCCGTAGTAGTTCTGAACACGGCGTTCGGTGGGCAGGCCGTTGTCGTCCCAACCCAGGGGGTAGAAAACGTTCTTGCCGGTCATGCGCTGATAACGAGCGATGACGTCGGTCTGAGTGTAGGAGAAGATGTGACCCACGTGCAACGAACCAGAGGCGGTAGGCGGCGGGGTATCAATGGAATAAACCTCTTCGCGGGAGGTCTCACGGTTGAAAGCGTAAGTTTTTTCGAACTCCCAGCGGGCGGAAAGCTTCTCTTCGAGACCTTCCAGGCCGGGGCGGTCAGGTACGTTGATTTCTGCGGGCGTGTCTATGCCCTGGTTATTTTCAGCCATGCTTGCCATTGTCTCATGTTTGACCTGCCAGGGGAATTTTTGGGCAGGTTGCAAGGGGTGATTTTGTTGTGGGTTATTGAGGGGATTAGACAAATAATATTTTCGTTGTAATGTAATACATGGGCAATAAAAGCCCACCCTTACAAAAATAGTTACTAGTCACAGGAGGATTACTCATGGATCGCCGTAAATTCTTTACCGCAGCTGGTGCAGGTGTTGCTGTTGCCGCAGTAGCAAGCGCAACTCCCGCTTTCGCATCTGCTCCCTCGTCAAGTCTTGTGCCCGGTCGCGAGATTAGCAAGGCCGCTTCAAAGCACAAGCCTCACCCCTACGTCAACAAGCTGAACAAGATCTTCAAAGAGGCAGAGGCAGTAGTCGAGTGGCCCAAGGGCTACTACCGCGATGTCTACACCCGCATTGCAGATCTATCCCAGCAGCTCTTCGATGCAACCAGCGCTCAGATCAACCCGCAGCTCTCCCGCGATGCTCAGATTCTTCACAACCAGGCTCTGGCTATGCTGAACGAGGAAGACCAGTTTGAGACTGAAAACCGCCCCGCTCAGCTGGAGAACCGCTACACCCGCGTTGATATGCAGCTCTGGCGTGACCGCCTGGCCTTTGACCTGAAGAACCCCTTCAACGATGAGAAGGCTACCGCCGGAATTTCCGCAGCGCCTCAGAAGCCGCTGCCCGCTAACCTTGAAGACTTCAAGGTGTACTCAGACAACGCCGGTAAGTTCTCCATCGACTTCACCGTGATTCCCACCGGTACCTACCAGAGGGGTGGCACCCCCGAAGAGTGGGCAAGCCACAACGTTGACTCCTACCGCGCTGCCTGGGAGACCCCCCCAGCACCCGGTGACCATTCGTCGCCGCTTTGGCATTATGCCCACTGAGGTAAACCGAGCCATGTTCCGCCAGTTCGTTGCTGAAACCGGCTACGCTATGCCTGCCGGTGGCGTGGGCTTCCCCGCTCCGCCCGAAACCATGGATCCGACTTCTTCCATGTACCGCGAAGGCGTGACCTGGGAGAACCCCGGTATTCCTCAGGATTCTGACCAGCACCCGGTGGTTCAGGTTTCCCGCGCAGATGCCCAGGCATTTGCTCGCTGGGTTTCGGTAAAGACCGGCCAGAACTGGCGCCTGCCCACCGAGGCTGAGTGGGAGTACGCAGCACGTGCGGGTACTCAGACCGCCTATTTCTGGGGCGAGGACATCAACGACGGTAGCGAGTATGCAGCCGGCTACGATATTCGCTCTGACGAAGTAACCGGTTACGGCTTCCCCGACCGCATGGAGGCAGATGACCACGCTGCCTACACCGCCGAAATCGGTTCCTACAAGCCCAACCCCTGGGGTCTCTATGACGTAACCGGTAACGCCCGTGAGTGGGTTGCCGACTACTGGGAACCCAACCTTGAATCAGGCCCCTACACCGAAGAAGCACGTACCGCAGGTGTGGCTGAATTCCCCGTGCTGCGCGGTGGTGGTTGGGACTACATGCCCCAGAACCTGCGTATTGCCTACCGTTCGGCCTACTACAACAACTACATCCACTCCAACATGTGGGGCTTCCGCCTGGTACGCGATATCTAAGAGCTGAAGTCTAATTATTAAATCGGCACCGGAGAAGCCTGCTTCTTCGGTGCCGATTTTTGTAATAAGGACGGCGCTGGGGTGGGGGAGCTGTAGGCTTGAAGTATGGCTGAATCAACACTTCCCTCGAATCCTTTTGCTTCAGATGCCCATACCGGCAAGGTGGCGTTGGTCACCGGTGCCTCCTCAGGAATCGGCAGGGCTACTGTCTATCAGTTGCGCGCCAGTGGCTGGACTGTTTACGCCGCGGCCCGCCGGGCAGAGAGGCTTCAGAGCCTGGCTGAAGAAACCGGTGCTATTGCCCTTCCCCTCGATACCATCGACGAAAGCGCCGTCATTGCTGCCACCGAGAAGCTCCTTCAAGAAACCGGCGGGCGCCTGGACGCTCTGGTTAATATTGCCGGCGGTGCCCACGGTGCCGACCGCGTGGGTGAGGGTAGCAACGAGGACTGGGAATGGATGTACCGCACTAACGTGCTGGGAACCCTTAATATGATCCGCGCGTTTTTGCCTGCCCTGCGGGAAAACGGTGAGGGCACCATCCTGAATCTGACCTCAACCGCTGCTGAGGCAGGCTACGAAGGCGGTGCCGGCTACAACGCCGCTAAGTTTGGTGAGCGCGGACTCACCGAGGCCCTGCGCCTGGAAGAAGCGGAGAATAACGTTCGCGTGATTGAGATTCGGCCCGGCATGGTACACACCGAAGAGTTCTCTAAAGTGCGCCTGGGCTCTGCTGAGGCTGCCGAGAAAGTCTACGCGGGCGTGGAGAAGCCGCTGCTGGCCGAGGATGTCGCGCAGACCGTCGTCTTTGCGCTGAATGTTCCGCACCATATCAACCTTGATCACATCACCCTGCGCCCGGTGGCTCAGGCCGCTCAGTACAAGGTTATTCGCCGAAACTCCTAGTGGTGCAACAATTTTGCCAAAATATTGCGGTATTGCATCTATAACTTGATTTTTTGAATCAGGGGAGTAGGTTAATAGTTGTCAGGTAAAGTTATTGACTGAAAGGAAAACACCATGACAACCGCTGTAATTGGCACCGGACGAATCGGAACTCAGGTAGCTACCCGCCTTGCTAAGGGAGGCGAAAAGGTTCTGGTGGCAGCTTCAAACCTGGAGTCGGCTCAGAAGTCAGCAGAAGAGTTCGGTCTGGGAATTGAGGCAGGCACTGTTGCCGACGTTATCAAGGCAGCAGATACCGTTGTTTTCGCCACCATGTTCCCCACCACCCAGGAGCTCATTAAGGAACTCGGCTCAGCTCTGGTGGGTAAGGTTGTAGTTGACCCCTCCAACAACTTCACCATCTCGGAGGAGGGTAAGTTCCTCAATGCCAACCCCGAGGGTGTTTCCGCCGGCCAGCAGATTAAGGCTCTGCTGCCCGAGGGTGCCTACTACGTCAAGGCCTTTGGCACTATGTCAGCTGCAAGCCTGGGTCTGGAAACCACCGAGCAGGGCGATAAGGTTGCCCAGCTCTTTGCCACCGATGATTCCGAGGCAGAAACCCGCATTGTTGAGCTCATGACCGCAGGCGGTTGGGAGCCCGTCAAGGCAGGTGGCGTGGACATCGCCCACAAGATTGAGATGACCGGCGACTGGCACGATGTCGGAGGTCTCAACGGCCGCCTTCTGAACCGCCAGCAGGCTGAGGAGCTTGTTGCCTAAGTGCTGGTTGAGTAACCCGGGTCTGTGAATCCCAAAGTACAGGTGTGGTCCCTGACAGCAAGTGAAGTCTTGCTGTCAGGGACCACACCTGTATTCGGGATAAGAGCATAGCCGGTAGACTGGGGTGAGATTTTGCAGGGCTCACCGGGCCCTGCCCATGCTAGAGAAGCGCCCACCCTAGAGAAGGAACCCATGATTCACCTGGTAGCAACTTCGCACGGTACTAACAATCTTCAGGGGCGCGAAAGTATCGCTCTGATTAGAGAGCAGCTAGCGGCCCTTCTCCACGAGCAGGCACCGGGGGAGTATACCGTACACGAGGCGTTTGTGGACGTTCAAGAGCCCTCACTGGAGACCGTTCTGGCCGGCCTACCCTCCGACGAGACGGTGGTGCTGGTGCCCCTGCTGCTATCGACCGGCTACCATACCCAGGTTGATATGCAGCGGGCAGCCGAGAAATCAGGTATTCGCGATATTCGCCGTGCCGAGGCTCTGGGCCCCTCACCCCTTCTGGCTGAGCTCCTCGCCGACCGCCTGAAAGAGGCCGGCTGGGCCCCGGGACAGAGTGTAGTGCTTGCCGGTGCCGGTTCCTCCCGCGCCGACGGCAGGTCCGCGGTCGAAGAACAGACTGCACTATTGAGCCAGGTGCTGGGTCAACAGGTGAGCTTTGGCTTTGTAGCAGAGATTGACCCGAAACTAGCAGATGAGCTCACCGCCAACTGCTTCATAGCCAACTACCTCATGAGCAGGGGTTTCTTCGATACCAAGGTTAAGCGCGCTGCAGAAGCTGCCGGTGCGTTCGGAACTGCCCCGCTCGTCGTCCCCGGGGACGACGCCGCCGCGCGGGTGCTCGCGCGGGTTGCCCTTGCGCGGCTGGAGCACGCTCTAGCTGACTAGGTTTCAATCAGCTTCACCGAGAGGCCGCCACAACGCCGAATGGCCGCGTTGTGTGCGGCCTTTCGGCCTTAAAGCGGCCTTTCGACAAAATGTCTTTAAGACCCTGTGTGAAGAAAACTTACGGTTAGATGACCTCCGTTTACGGCTAAAAGTCGCCACATGACGGGGGTATTTTAATGCTCTGGAAAACCAAAAAAATGCGCCTAGACTGAACACATCTCACACAAGCGTTGAAAGGAGCGAAACCGTGTCGAACACTCCCATTTTCAAAAATTTCGGCATTGGTTCAGCTGCGCAGCCTCTGACCGATCCCAGCGTAAGCCCCGAGGGTACCCGGCAGCCGCAGCCCCTCTCTGACGAGGAGCGCGAGCGCAACCAGCAGCTGGTCGATACCTACGCCGAGCAGCTCTACGATGCCTCTGCCCAGGAAATTCTCGAGTGGGCCCACGAGCACGTGGAGGGCAAGCTGGTGGTCACCCTCTCGATGGAAAACACCGTGCTGGCGGAGCTTGCCTCCCGCTACCTGCCCGACTCGGATTTTCTGTTTTTGGATACCGGCTACCACTTTCCAGAGACCCTGGAAACCGCAGATAAGGTGGAGGCCCGGTATGAGCAGAAGCTGGTGCGGGCCAAGCCCAAGCTCACCACCGGCGAGCAGGATTTGCGCTATGGCCTAAATCTTTATTCCACCGATCCCACCGCCTGTTGCCGAATGCGCAAGGTCGAGCCCCTGGCGGAGTACATGGAGCCCTATACCGGCTGGATTACCGGTCTGCGCCGTGATGACTCCCCGCTGCGGGCCAACACCCCGGCTTTGGATATCGACAAGAACGGCCGGCTGAAGATTTCTCCGATTGTCAGCTGGACTCTTGAAGATACCAACCGTTTTATCGAAGACCATGACCTCATTGTTCATCCGCTGACCCTGCAGGGCTACCCCTCCATCGGGTGTGCCCCCTGCACCGCCAAGGTAGAAGCCGGTGCAGACCCCAGAAGCGGACGATGGGCAAATTTCAACAAGACAGAATGCGGACTTCACACTTCATGAGCATTTCACTAACAGATACCAAGAAAGAGCTTTCCCCTCACCTGAAAGACCTCGAAAACGAGTCGATTCATATTCTGCGCGAGGTCGCTGGCCAGTTCGATAAGGTGGGCCTGCTGTTCTCCGGCGGTAAGGATTCGGTGGTGGTCTATGAGCTAGCCCGCCGCGCTTTTGCCCCCGCCGCTGTTCCCTTTGAGCTCTTGCACGTGGATACCGGCCATAACTTCCCCGAGGTTCTGGAATTCCGCGACCGCCTGGTGGAAAAGACCGGTGCCCGCCTGCGCGTGGCTAAGGTTCAGGACTGGATTGACCGCGGTGAGTTGCAGGAGCGCCCCGACGGAACCCGCAACCCGCTGCAGACCGTGCCGCTGGTTGAGACTATCGAGGAGCAGGGGTATGACGCCGTTCTGGGCGGCGCCCGCCGCGATGAGGAGCGGGCGCGTGCCAAGGAGCGTATCTTCTCGGTGCGTGACTCCTTTGGTGGCTGGGATCCCCGCCGCCAGCGCCCCGAGCTGTGGAACCTCTACAACGGTGGCCACCTGCCCGGGGAAAACATTCGAGTCTTCCCGATTTCTAACTGGACCGAGGCCGATATTTGGGAGTACATCGGCGCGCGCAACATTGAACTTCCGCCCATCTACTTTGCCCACGACCGCGAGGTCTTTGAACGAGACGGCATGTGGCTGACCGCCGGTGAATGGGGCGGCCCCAAGAAGGGTGAGCAGGTAGTAACCAAGCACGTGCGCTACCGCACCGTGGGCGATATGAGCTGCACCGGCGCCGTCCTCTCCGATGCTGAAACTATCGAGGAGATTATCACCGAAATCTCCACCTCAACCTTGACCGAGCGCGGGGCAACCCGCGCCGATGACCGCCTGAGCGAATCCGCTATGGAGGATCGTAAGAAGGAAGGGTATTTCTAAAATGACCGCAGCACTTGAAGAAAACACCTCCGTGGAAACGCTGGCAACCCGCAGCACCCTGCACCTGTGCACCGCAGGATCGGTGGACGACGGCAAATCGACTTTCGTCGGCCGCCTGCTGCACGATACCAAGTCGGTGCTAGCAGACCAGCTCTCGGCGGTGGAGCGAACCTCCCGCGAGCGCGGTATGGAGCAGCTGGACCTCTCACTTCTGGTAGACGGTCTGCGAGCTGAGCGGGAGCAGGGCATTACGATTGACGTTGCCTACCGCTACTTCTCTACCGCCGCCCGCACCTTTATTCTGGCCGATACCCCCGGCCACGAGCAGTACACCCGCAACACCGTTACCGGCGTTTCAACCTCTGACGTGGTGGTTTTGCTGATTGACGCCCGACACGGCGTGGTCACCCAGACCAAGCGGCACCTGACCGTGGCCGCCCTGCTGGGTATCAAGCACGTGATTCTGGCGGTTAACAAGATTGATCTGGTGGATTTCTCTGAAACCGTGTTCAACGAGATCCGCGATGAGTTTGTGGCGCTGGCGCAGGCTAAGGGAATCAGCGATACCCACGTGATTCCGATTAGCGCTCTGCTGGGCGATAACGTGGTGGAGAAGTCAGACAACACCGACTGGTACACCGGCCCCACCGTGCTGGAGCTTCTGGAGACCATTGACGTTTCTGATATTGATGATTCGGGAGACTTCCGCTTTCCTATTCAGTATGTCATCCGCGAGCACGGCCTGGACTATCGGGGCTATGCCGGGCGGGTGACCGGCGGCTCTGTCTCGGTGGGAGATGCTGTCTCGGCCGGTGGCGGTCGCACCACCGTCGTCACCCATATCGACAGCACCGACGGCCCGGTGCAGACCGCCGGAATCGACGATTCGGTGGTGCTGCGCCTGGCAGACGATATTGACCTGGCCCGCGGAGATTTGCTTACCTGCAGCGATCGCCCCGAAGACACCCGCGTCTTCACCGCCACCGTGGTGGGCCTGCACGAGAAGACGCTGAAGGCCGGCGTCAAGGTCAAGCTGCGCTACGGTACCTCGCTGGTGCGGGCACGGATTACCGCGGTGGAGTCCGTCTTTGACATCGACACCTTCGAAGAGCGCGATGCCGACTCCGTAGAACTGAACGATATTGCCACGGTGCAGATTCAGCTGGCCAGCGAGCTTCCGGTTGAGGCCTACAGCGCCCGCGGTCGAATCGGCTCCTTCCTGCTGGTAGACCAGGCCGACGGCAACACCCTGGCAGCCGGACTGGTTGCTGCTTAGATACTCCTACTACCCGTAGCCGCGGAAATGTAAGGAAAAACGATGCGCACACTTTTGCTGATCGCTTTGGGCGGGGCAGTAGCCCAGCTGGTTGACGGTAGCCTCGGAATGGGTTTCGGGGTTACCTCAACCACCATGCTGATTGCCCTGGCAGCGATGGCACCGGCAAGCGCCTCTGCCGTTGTTCACGTGGCCCAGCTGGGCACCACCCTGGCTTCTGGGCTTAGTCACTGGAAGTTTAGGAACGTGGACTGGAAGACCGCCCTGCGGCTGGGGCTACCCGGGGCGGTGGGAGCTTTCGCCGGGGCTACCGTGCTCAGTAACCTCTCGCTGGATGCCGCCAAGCCGGTCACAGCCACCATCCTCACGCTGATTGGCGTTCACCTGGTGCTTCGTTTTAGCCGAGGACGCCGCCGCACGGCTTTCGCTGCTGCTCCGGCGTCTGGCCCCACCCTGAGTTTTCTCGGTCTCTTTGGAGGTTTCATCGACTCGGTGGGTGGGGGAGGATGGGGCCCGGTCACCAGCTCAACCCTGATGAGCATCGGCCGGGCAGACCCCCGCAGGATTGTGGGTACGGTGAACTCAGCGGAGTTCCTGGTAACCCTGGCCGCCTCTGTCGGCTTTGTGCTGGGTATGTGGTCTGAAATCGTCTCCCACCTACTGGCGGTAGCCGGGCTCTTGGTGGGCGGTATGCTGGCGGCCCCCTTCGCTGCCTGGCTGGTCTCTAAGATCAATCCCACCGCCCTGGGCGGTTTCGTGGGAACCATGCTGACTCTGACCAACATCGGCCCCCTTCTTGCCCTCACCGGTATCACCGGTGGGGCCGCTACAGCAATCTACCTACTGCTCGTTGCCGCCGGGGCAAGCCTGAGCCTGCTGGGCATTAAGCGCTCGCGGAAGAAGCAGTATTCCTACACCGAGTCGGTAGATTCGGCCAGCGCACCCGTTGAGGCTGAGCAGCAGACCAAAGTTTTTCACTAAGTTTTATTCAAGCAAGCACACAAGAAAGATTTTCACGATGGCAAAAACACTCACCGCGCGTGACGGTCT
This sequence comes from Rothia aerolata, assembly GCF_014635585.1. GTDB lineage: Bacteria > Actinomycetota > Actinomycetes > Actinomycetales > Micrococcaceae > Rothia > Rothia aerolata. The sequence continues at coordinate 482,150 of NZ_BMDC01000001.1, read as the reverse complement.
GGAAGACGGCCCCGCTCGCAAGAAACCGGTTTCCAAGAAGCCCAACGGCCAGTGGGCGATTGACGGCAAGACCCCGCTCAACGGCAACGAGGAGTGGAAGCAGGAGGACGACGGCCTCAACGTTCGCGAGCGAATCCTCTCCACCTACTCCAAGGAGGGTTTTGACTCTATCTCCAACCACGATGTGCACGGCCGCTTTCGCTGGTGGGGCCTCTACACCCAGCGTAAGCCCGGTATTGACGGCGGTAAGACCGCAACCCTCTCTGACGCAGAGCTGGAAGATAAGTACTTTATGATGCGTGTGCGCCTGGACGGCGGTCAGCTGACCACCGAGCAGGCCCGCGTCATTGGTGAAATTTCCCGCGACTTTGGCCGCAACACCGCCGATGTTACCGACCGCCAGAACATCCAGCTACACTGGATTGAGGTGGAGAACGTTCCCGAAATCTGGCGCCGACTTGAGGCGGTGGGCCTTGATACCACCGAGGCCTGTGGCGATGTGCCCCGCGTGATTCTCGGCTCCCCGGTAGCGGGCATTGCCAAGGATGAGCTCTTTGACCCCACCCCGGTGATTCGAGAAATTAAAGACCGCTACATTGGCGACCCGGCTTTCTCGAACCTGCCCCGCAAGTTCAAGACAGCCATTACGGCCCACCCCTCCCAGGATGTTATCCACGAAATTAATGACATCTCCCTGGTGGGCGTTGAGCACCCCGAGTTGGGCCTGGGTTTTGACCTCTGGGTGGGCGGTGGACTCTCCACCAACCCCAAGTTTGCTGAGCGCCTGGGTGCCTTCGTCACCCGCGAGCAGGCCCCCGACGTATGGGCGGGAGTTACCTCTATCTTCCGCGACTACGGCTTCCGCCGCCTGCGCAACCGCGCCCGCATGAAGTTCCTGCTGGCCGACTGGGGCCCGGAGAAAATCCGTGAGGTTTTAGAAACCGAATACCTGGGCTACAAGCTAGCCGACGGCCCCGCAGCGCCGACTCCGCGTGAATCAGGCGACCACATCGGCGTCCACGAACAAAAGGACGGCAACTACTACATTGGCGCAGCCACCACCGTGGGCAGGTTCTCCGGCACTAAGCTGATTGAGCTGGCTGACCTGCTGGAGTCGGTGGGGTCGCATCGTCTACGCACCACCGTTTACCAGAAGTTTATTGCCCTGGATATTCCCGGCGATAAGGTGCCCGCCGTGGTGCAGGGACTCAACGATTTGGGGCTGGCTCCTATGCCCTCGGTCTTCCGCCGCAACACCATGGCCTGCACCGGCCTGGAGTTCTGCAAGCTGGCGATTGTGGAGACCAAGAATGTTGCCGCTGAGGTGATTGCCGACCTTGAGCAACGTCTGGCGGACGTTGAGGACCAGCTGCCCGAGAAACTAACCCTGCACATCAACGGCTGCCCCAACTCCTGCGCTCGTATTCAGACCGCCGATATTGGACTCAAGGGCCAGATTATTACCGTGGACGGCGAGCAGATGCCCGGCTACCAGGTACACCTGGGCGGGGAGCTGGCCGATTACACCAATGACGGCGCGGGTAATGTGGGACGCACGGTGCGCGGGCTGAAGGTACCCCAGCGGGATCTCGCTGACTACGTGGAGCGGGTGACCCGCAACTTCCTAGCCCACCGGTCTTCTGACACCCAGCCCTTTGCGGCCTGGGCACATGAGGCGGACGAAGAGTTGCTGAAATAATTTCTCTTGACAGGGGATAGTTCAGGAGTAAAGTAATTTGTGTAAGAATCAAAAGGAAATCCCAAGATTTCCATACACAAAGGAGTGAACTCATGGCTAACATTACAGCACCGGCACCAGAAGGTATTCGCGACCCCAAGACCGACCACCTTCTCTCACCCGAGAATGCGGTTCTGGCCATTATCGACTTCCAGCCCCTGCAGGTTTCCTCGGTGAAGTCCCGGGATCAGAAGCAGATGGTCTCTAACGTTGAGAAGCTGACCAAGATCGCCCATCTCTTCAACATTCCCGTGGTGGTATCGACCGTGCGCGTTTCCTCTGGTCAGAAGTCAACCATTGACGAGATCATGAACGTTCTGGGCGAAGACCACGAGCAGATTGACCGCACCGGAATTAACGCCTGGGAGAACCCCAACTTCAAGGCGGCAATCGAGGCAACCGGCCGAAAGAAGCTTCTTATCGCCGGTCTGTGGACCGAGGCATGTGTCACCTTCCCGACCCTCGATGCGCTACAGGAGGGCTACGAGGTCTACCCCGTAACCGACGCTATGGGCGGCACCAGCGTTGAAGCTCATGATGCTGCCCTGCAGCGCATGGAGTCTGCCGGTGCCGAGCTGACCACCTGGGTACAGGTAGCTTGCGAGCTTCAGCGTGACTGGGCTCGTGAAGATACCGCAGGCGAGTTCGCGAAGATTCTCTTCGATAAGTAATAAGTACAGTCCGGTGGCGGTGGGGAAACCTACCGCCACTTTTCTATACCTGCTGGTCTTAATGATGTGACGAGGGAGCTGCTTTCGACCATGAAAATTATTCGCTACGCCCACGCTACCGTGGAGCTGGAAAAAGAGAAGACCCGCCTGCTCTTTGACCCGGGTGAGTGGGGAGAGCGCCCCGACCTTACCGAGTTTGATGCCGTGCTGATTACTCACGACCATTTTGACCACGTGGATATTGATGCCGTGGTGGCAGCACAAGAGGCCAAGCCAAACTTGGCGGTCTACGGCTCACCGGGGCTGGCGGCAAAGATTCCCGGCCTGGTTGAGGTCTCCGAGGGCGATACCTTTACCGTGGGACCTTTTAGCATTCGGGTGGTGGGCTCTGCCCAGGCTCAGGCTTCTATCTACGACGATGTGATTCCCAACGTGGGCTACGTGGTGGATGAAACCGTGCTCCATCCCGGCGACGCCTATCAACCGGTGGCCAACATTCCGGTTCTGCTGCTGCCGATGGAGGGGCCCTGGACCAAGCGGGCCGAGCAGGAGGAGTACCTGGCAGAGTTTAAGCCCCAGCGGCTCATTGGTATTCACGATATTCTGCTCAATGATTTTGGCCGCGGTTTTGCCAAGAAAAATCTTGAGGGCTTTGCTGCTCGAATTGGAGCGCAGGCTATCTGGTTGGACTTTGGAGAGGCCTACGAGCTTTAACTTTAGAAGGCGCACCCTGACTTTTGGGTCAGGGTGCGCCTTTTGGTTTTTAGAATCAGCCTAGGAGATTTTCTCAGCGGTGAAGCTCTGCTTCGGTGCCACGTAGGCTTCCTGAGATTCGATCAGCTGAAGCTCACGCTGGCCTGAGTCCAAGGTGTTCTTCAAGAGCTCGTAGACCGAGGCGGTGGTCAGTTCCAGGGCTTCCTTGAGGCTCTTGCCCGAGACATAGTGGCTGGCGAAAAGTGCCTGAGTGACGTCGCCGGAGCCGTTTGCCTTGATGGGCAGCTTGTCGGTGGTAATGAGCCAGGCTTCATCCTCATTGACCGCCAGCATCTGAATCGAGTTCTCGGGGGTATCCGGGGTCTGCACGCTGGTGACCAGCACGGTCTTGGGGCCGATTTCCTGCGCCTTCTTAACCGAAGCTAGCACGTCGTCCAGGGTCTTGGGGTCGGTGCCGGTCACGAAGCCGAGTTCGAACTGGTTGGGGGTGATGATGTCAGCGTGCTGGATGACTCGATCGCGAATCAGTTCCTGAACCTCGGGGGAGACGAAGCAGCCGGTGTCTGCTGAGCCGAGCACGGGATCGCAGGAGTAGAGAACCTTGGGGTTCTTCTCGCGGGCGAGGGCTACGGAGTCGAGGATCGCATCGCCGATGGAGGAGCCGCCCTGGTAGCCGGAGATAATCAGTTCGGTGTCGTCGAGGCCGCCGCGGTCATTGATTCCTTCGATGACGGCGCGTACGTCGTCGCCGGGAATGAGGGGACCTTTCCAGTCGCCGTAGCCGGTGTGGTTTGAGAAGAGCACGGTGTTGACCGGCATGACTTCGTGGCCCAGGCGCTGGAGGGGGAATACTGCTGCTGAGTTGCCCACGTGGCCGTAGGCAACCGCTGACTGGATTGAAAGAATACGCATAGTTCTTATTCTTGCATGGTCTGCTAGCTGCACTGAACTTGGCAAAATTTTTGGACCAGTTTGGGTCGCTGTGTGACTGTGGCCCCGCCTTTGTTACGGAGTAGACGTCCGGTTTTGCCTTGCAATACTACGAAATTTTGTCAAGTGCTATTACTTAGTGTTATTGAATCTATAGTTATAGAAGGAGCAGTATCTACAGTGCATAGTTTTCAGCACCGGTGAAAACTGACGATTATTATAAATAATAATTTTGCTTGGAAGGGTACCCTTATATGAAACGATATACAGTTGAAAAAATATCGAAATTTATTAAAGTACGAGACTGGGGAAAATTTCATACTAATGAGAATATAGCTAAGTCTATCTGCATCGAGAGTGCTGAGTTATTAGAATGCTTCCAATGGGGAGATGTAGCAGATACCAATGCTTATATTGACGAACTTGCTGACGTATTAACTTATGCTTATATTATGTGTATTAATAATAATTTGGATCCAGATGAAATTGTATTAAATAAACTGGATAGAACAGATAAAAAGTATCCGGTAGATAAATTCTACGGGTCAAGTAGGAAATATAATAAATAGGATATTATATGTATAATATTTCTGAGTATAAATTCGTTCCATCTGCTTTTCCGGAGTATGTCTTAGAAGGCTGGCTAAGACATTGGCCGGTTGTTTATCTTATTAACAATGATAAAGATGTGTATATTGGGGAGACCACTTCTGCTATTAGAAGGTTCAATCAGCATTTAAGGGATCCTAGAAAATCTAAGTTGAAGGAATTCAGGGTTATCAATGATTCAAAATTTAATAAATCAGTTACTCTTGATTTGGAGTCCTACCTCATTGATAGATTTTTTGCAGACGGAAAATATTCCGTACTGAATCGAAACAGGGGAATGCCTCAGCACGATTATTATAATAAAAGTCTCTATATCTCTGAATTCCCCAAAATATTCAACGAACTTAAAGATAAGGGGCTTTTTAGTAAAAGTCTAAACGAAATCGAAAATGATGACTTATTTAGGTTGTCTCCTTTTAAAACCCTTAATGCAGATCAATTAAGCGCCTCAGTTGAAATTCTTAAAGACATCCTTGAAGCAAGAAAATTAAATTCTCCAGAATGTTTTGTAGTTTCGGGAGATCCTGGAACTGGTAAAACTGTTATTGCAATTTTTCTTATCAAATTTCTAAATGACCTTTCTCTGGCTGAATATATTGATTATGATCAGATGGCTGACGAATTTGCATCAATCATTTCATCGGAGACCCTGGATAATATGCAAAATCTAAAAATTGGTTTTGTTATTCCACAAAAGTCTCTTCGAGAAACTATAAAGAAAGTTTTTCGGAAAGTAGATGGTCTCTCTGCTGAGATGGTAATTGATCCCTTTAAAGTAGGTGAAAGCCCTGAGATTTTTGACTTATTAATTGTTGATGAGGCTCATCGACTAGGTCGTCGGTCTAATCAGTCTTCTGCTGTAAACAATAGAAGGTTTAAAGAAAATAATATCCGTTTATTTGGTGAAGATAGGTATGAATTTACCCAGTTAGACTGGATTAAAGATCGTAGTAAAATTCAGATTTTACTTATTGACAAGAATCAAGGTATTAAGAATTCGGACCTGTCGGAAGAGCAGCTAGAAAAAATTATATCTCAAGCGATTATTGAGAATAAGTTCCATCTACTTAAGTCGCAAATGAGAATTAATTCACCGCAGGAGTATATAAATTGGATATCTGATGTATTATCAGGAAAATCGCCTAAAATTTTTAATCTTGGTGAGTATGATTTTAGATTTTTTGACTCCATTAATGAAATGAAGAATGAAATTGAATCGAGGGAGAGAGAATTTCAGCTTTCAAGACTCCTCGCTGGATATGCTTGGGACTGGAATAAAAAAGAAAAGAATAATCCAAATTATTACGATATCGAAATTGAAGATGAATATGGAATTTTTAAAATGAAATGGAATTCGAAGGATAGCGACTGGGTTCATTCCATAAATTCTAAAAATGAAGTAGGTTCAATCTATACAATTCAAGGGTATGATTTGAATTATGCAGGTGTTATTATTGGAAAGGATCTTCGAATGGATCCAGATAGCAAGAAGGTTTTCTATGATAAGAATGAATATAAGGATAAAAAAGCAAAAGAAGGAAATAATAAACTTAATATATCCTTCACCAATGAAGATTTCCTTGTGAAGATTAAAAATATTTATAAAGTTCTTCTTACTCGCGGAGTTCATGGAACTTATGTTTATGTTTGCGACCCTGTATTGCGTGACTTTTTCAAAAATAATTTTCAAAATCTACTAGAATCTCAGTCCCTATATAACGGCCAATCTTCCGATTTCTCATTTCCGAAGATTTTGGATGTTGTCGGAGTGCGACTAGGAGGTAATCTTCCTAAATGCGATTTATTTTCTAGCGCGCTGAATCATAATTAACAATTATTTTACAAATATATTATATTGATAATATTTTAGGATTTATGAATTGTGTAAAGGTAAATAATTCCCATTCCCAAACACCCTTGTTAGCTATCAATCCCATCCAGTTTCAAGTTGCCCCTGGCGTAGACCAGGTTCTTTGCCAGGGGAATCTGGTGGGAGGCCGACTCTAGAATGTGCATGAAATAGCCCGCTGTGTTGGGGAAGGCAACGAAGTCACCCACGGCAACACCTGTGGGGAAGAAGATGGGGCGGCGCATAATCACCTCATCTTCAATACAGTAGGCACCCACCAGATACCCCTCATAGGGCTCAGAAGAGGCAGAGTCAGAAGCAGGAATATGTAACGGATCCACCAGGTAATCATCCGAAGTGGTGCGCAACTGGGTGCGGTTCATCGCTAGACCTACCAGGGGCACGCCGTCACTGCGCTCCTTAATGAAGGCAACCTGGGCAATAGTTAGCCCGCAACCATCTAAGATACTGCGCCCCGGTTCCAGATGCAGCCGCAGCCCCAGCGCACAAACCGCAGCGCCGGCGTCCGACTTTAAAATTTCCTCCAACCACGCACCCCGCACCGGCGCCTGATGGAAAGGATAAAAATTCTTCAGCGGATCAGCCTTCCAGGTAAAAGGCGCCATAGCACCCTCATTCTGCGCCGCCAGAGCCTGCTTAAAATTGCTCCACTGGGCAGAATCATCCAGGTAGCTCATGGGTACCCCGCCACCAATATCAATAAACTCCGGCGCGTGGCCCATCCGCCGCAGAGACTCCACCAGAGCGGTTGCCTCCAGCAGAGCATCAATCCGGTCTTGAGCGCTGTAACCGTGCAGGTGCAGGTGCAAGCCAGCCACCTCAACCGTGGGATGAGGAGTGTTCAAATACTGCTGCCAAACCGAGGTCAGCTCCCCAAAACGGGTAGGCATAAATCTGCGCGGGTCGGGTGCCACCCGCGGCGCCACTCGAACCTGCCGGGAACCAGCCAGCTCAACAATACGGTCAAACTCGGCGCAGCTATCCACCGAGATGGTCACCCGGTTCTCGATCGCCAATTCCAGAAGCTCATCGGTCTTTATAGCGGCGGAGAGAATAATCCGCTCACCGAGCATACCCGCCGCCAGGGTCTGGGAAAGTTCCCGATAACTCGCAACATCCACCCCGTGCCCGGTGTCGCGGGCGCGCTCCACAAAGGTCAGCGCCTTATTTGCCTTGCGTGCAAAGAAAACCCGCACGTCAACCCCGTGTTTCTCGCCTACCGAGGTGAGCTCAGAGATATTGCGCTCCATCGCATCGGAGTTGACCAGGTTCACGGGGCTCTGGTGCTCATCGATAGCCCGCCATAGCAGCTCGGTATCTGCTGAAACCTCCTGAATCCAGGGCTCTAACCTGCCGGTCAGCGGCGGTAGGCCGTAGGCATTAGCGGGGGAGTGCAGGGCCGCTACGGTCTGCGCCCAGCGCGGAATCACCGAGTGCAGGGTGCGGGAAAGCGTATCGTTGCCCAGCACCCAGGGCTCGGTCATGCGCCCCGCCATAGCAAAAACTGTCTGCCCCGGTAGCATGGCGTTAGCTTCGGTGCGTACGGGCTGTGCTTCTGCGGACGGCGCCTGCTCGGGTGCCACCGTCTCGAGAATCTGCGCGCAGAGGGTTCCCGGATGGGCCCCGGGAGAGGCGATCACCGCGTTGACCGTGTGGTCGGCAACTAAGCTCTCTGCATCGCGGATAGCGGAGAAATCAACTATTTCGGCCTCGTGTAGAGCAAGAATTCTCTCCAGTTGTTCCGCCGGTGCCCCGTAGGCGTAGGTTTCTAGTAGGCGGGTGAGCTCAATAAACTCCCGGCTCAGCGCCAGTTCGGTGAAAGAGAACCGCTGAATCAGGGCGGTGTAGAACTCCCGCCACACCAGGCCAATATTCTGCTGGGCGCGACGGGGATTCTCTAGCGAATCCCTCAGGTCGGCAGCGGTATCTGCCGCCGGCTCCAAAGAAGTCCAGCTAAATTCTTCCCCGCTGAGAGCGCTTGCCGCCTCAGCCAGAAGGTCTTTGAGCTCCTCTACCGATTCCACCTGGACAACCCGGTATTCGAAGGGGCGCAGAATCTTCTTCTCAGCCTCGGTGGCGGGGTCACTTTTGAGCTGAATAAACCTACCGCTACGGGAGGTGGGATAAATCTTAGCCGGTTCCCGCCCGCTAGCGCGGTAGATTCCGTTTTCAATTCGACCACCCCTGCCCAGGGTCAGCGAGAGAATCGTATCAATAGCTGTCAGTGCGGCACCGCGGAGTTTTACGCTCGCTCCCGCCTCAATCTTTTCCAGGTCGGCGGCAGGGTCAAGCATTCCTGCCGGGTGCTCTACCGCCTCGTGCCCACTGGCCAGCAGAACGTGGTCAAAGCCACCTAAATCAGCGACGTCCTGAACCCTCTTCTGCTCAAAACGCAGACTGCACCCCGCGGGCAGGTGCGCCTGCACATGATCCCAGGAGGCCGCCAGGAACTGACCCACCGTAGCGCGCGGAGGAAGCTCCTCCAGCGGGTCTGTCTCGCCTAGAACCTCACGGCGGAAGTCATCCAGCGTGCCCATCGCCGAGCGAATCACCGGCGACCACACATTGACCCGAATATAGTCGGGCTGGTCGGTCGCATAGGCGCTCCCGGCACCGGGCTGCCGCTCATCAAAAACCGTGATATCCAGGGCAAGATGGTGCAGATAAGCCCTGCGAGAGAGTTCCTCCACCGCCCAGAGCCCCCGCGGGCCGGCACCGATAATAGCTACTGAAACAGGCACACTTTTCTCTTTCTGCTCTCGCTAAAACTTAGGATTCCAAATCAACGTGCAGGTTTTCCCGCACCCACTCGTTGCTGTAAATGGTGTTGGTGTAGGGCATACCGCCGTCGTGGAGGATAACCACCACTTCTTCCCCCGCCTTCAACGAGGGTAGGTCAGCCAGCAGCGCCGCCATGACCGCCCCGCCCGAAGCACCCGGGGCAATCGCCTCGGTCTGGCCGAGGGCACGAGCCTGCCTGACCGCGTCTATGGCTGAGACCCGTCGAGTAGAGCTGGGCGTCTGCTGCCTTGACAGCTCGGTTACCATGCCCGCCCCGTAACCGGGGAGTAGGCGTTCGCCCCGCTCACCGCCGTAGAGCACGGAACCCTCGGCATCCACGGCAATCACCTCGGTGGCTACGCCCCGCGCGGTGACTTCTGCGATACAGCCGCCCACCGTGCCGGTGGTGGAGACCGCCACATAGACCCTGGACGGCGCGTGGCCCAGAGCGGCGAAAATTTCAGCCATAGTGCCGCTACTGTGGGCGGAAAAAGCCGCCCGGTTGGAGTATTGATCCAGGTTGATAGCCTCGGGGTGCTCCCGCAGGAGTTCTTGCACCTTATTCTTGCGGGCTGTTAGCCAGTCTTGGGTTTCGGGGTCTGGCTCGGTGACCGGGTGCAGGGTGCCACCGTAGGCCCGAATCATGCCCAGGGTGGACTGGTTGGTGCGCGGATCCACCACACAGTGAAAATCAAAATCTTCTAGAATTGCCTGGCGGGCCAGCGCAATGCCCAGGTTCCCCGAGCTAGACTCCACCACCATGGTGCCCGGCTTCAGCCGCCCCGACTCCTTCGCATCTTTTACCAGGGCGGCAGCGGTTCTATCTTTGGCGCTACCGCCGGGATTGAAACTCTCCAGCTTGGCATAGACCTTAATATTTTTCAGGCCGTGGGCTGCCTCCCAGCGGGGGAGTCGAACCAGCGGAGTGCTACCGGCAACCTCTTCGATGCCGTGATAAAGATGTGAAGTCATACTTTCGATTCTACGCCCGAATATAAGCTATCTTACTGTTTTACCTCTCGGGAAGAAGTGAACTTAAAGTTTCACCTGAACCAGCTCCTTCCAATGGGTGGTGCCTCTAAGGGAGAGCATCTGCCTCTTCATGTTCCAGGCGGGTTGCTCAGCCAATCCGGCATAGCCTAACCCTATGGTTCCCTGCCCGCACTTTTCCTGGATAGAGGCAAGGAGGGTAGAAACCTGCCGCTTCTCGTGCGCAAGTTCAAAGGGCTCGAGAACCTGCGCGGCGCCGTCCTGCTCTAAACCCGAGAGCAGAAAGCCCGCCCGCACATACTGTGCCACGCCGAAGTCGGCGCGGGTCAGCAGCTGGTGCCCTGCCCTGGTGAGAGCAACCGGGTCTGCTGTGGCCTGCGGGAGCTTGACCTGTACGCTGGGGTGCGACTGGGTTCCTTCAGAGAAGAGGGAGGTGGAACAAAAGGCAGCCACAATGCCTGCCACCTGCCCTGCTTTCACCAGCCGCGCAGAAGCCTTTTGGGCATAGAGGCTGAGCACCTGCCTCATCTGGGTCTCGTCTGAAATAGGGGTGCTAAAGGAACGCGAGAAAATGAGCTGATCCTTGAAGGCCCGTTGTTCCTCAAGCGGCAGCGCCGGCACCCCGCGCAACTCAAGCACCGTGCGCATGAGCACCACCGAGAAGCGTTTTCTTATCAGGGTGAGGTCTGCCCGCGCCAAATCTCCAATAGAGACAATCCCTAGAGCTGCAAGTTTCCGGGTGCTCCGACCGCCCACACCCCACACCTCAGAGGCTGGCAGGGTGGCGAAGAGGGATTCGCGCCGCTGGGGAGGCAGAAGGTCCCAAACACAGACTCCCCGTAGAACGGGAATCTTCTTTGCCGTTTTATTTGCCAGCTTGGCGAGGGTCTTGGTTCGTGCCACCCCCACGCAGACCGGCACGCCCACTCGCCGGGCAAGATCGTCTTTAATCTTCCGCGCCAGCTTCTTTGCTTTTTCGGGGGTGGCTGGAATCGTTAGAAAAGCCTCATCAATACTGTACTGCTCAAAATCCGCCGCAAACTCTTTCAGCACACTCATCACCCGCTGGGAGATATTGCCGTAGAGCTCATAGTTTGACGAACGCACCGCCACACCCCGGGCAGCGGCGGCGTCGGCAACCCTGTGCCAGGGGTCTCCCATAGAAAAACCCAGCCTCTTTGCACGGGAGTCAAGGGCGATAATGCAGCCGTCATTATTGGAAAGAATCACCACCGGTTGGTCGCGCAAAGAGGGGTCAAGAATGCGCTCGCAGGAGACGTAGTAGGTGTTGATATCTACGTGAAAAACCAGGGAAAGGGCTGGGGCGCTCACGGTTGCTCCTTAATGCGGTAAAAACTAATGCACGTGATGGAGGCAGCGCGTGACCACCCCAAAGATGGTGAAGTCTGCACCGCTCTCAATGGGAAGGGGCGGGTAGGCGGGATTCTCGGGTAGGAGCCAACCCTGCCCCTGTTGATCGATGCTAAAGCGCTTGACGGTAAACTCCCCGTCTACCGCCGCAACCACCACATTGCCGGGGGTGGGTGTGAGCGAGCGATCAACAATAATCTCATCGCCGTCAGAGATTCCGGCATCAATCATGGAATTGCCGGTTACCCTCAAAATATAGGTGGCGGCTTCGTCTCTAATGAGCTCGCTGTTGAGGTCAATCTCTGTGGCTGCGTAATCCTCAGCAGGGGAGGGGAAGCCTGCCGGTATGCGGGTTTCTGGAAAAGGGTAGGTGACCGTTGTGCTGGGAACCAGCCTGGCGCGAAGAGTAGCTTTCATGAGATTAATAATAGAATATATATTCTAAAAATGTTAGAATATATGTACGATAAATTTTAGGCGGCGATAAGGTCGGCAAACGGGCCTGTGGCGCCTATAGTGGTGGTAAGAAAAGCAGCAGATATCTAGGAGACCGCCGTGGCGTGCAATCATATTTACCCCTCTATCCTCAGCGCGGATTTTGCCAACCTGGGCTCAGAGCTTCAGGCCATTAAGACTGCCGATGCCGCGCATATTGATGTGATGGATAACCACTTCGTTCCCAACCTCACCTGGGGGCTGCCGGTGGTTAAGCGCCTGCACGAGGTCTCACCCATCCCCTTTGATATTCACCTGATGATTGAGGACGCCGACCGCTGGGCACCCCAGTACGCCGAAATCGGCTGCGAGTCGGTGACCTTCCACGCTGAGGCAGCTATTGCCCCCATTAAGTTGGCGCGCACCCTGCGTGAGAACGGGGCCAAGGCGGGTATGGCGCTACGCCCGGCTACCGCGGTTGAGCCCTACCTCGATATGCTCTCAGAGCTGGATATGCTACTGATCATGACAGTAGAGCCCGGCTTCGGCGGCCAGAAGTTCCTTGAGGTTACCCTGCCCAAGATTCGCCGGGCGGCAGAGGCTATCCGGGGCTCAGGCCTAGAGCTGCGCTTGCAGGTTGATGGCGGCATCACCGAAGAGACCATTCTACGCGCGGCTGAGGCGGGAGCCGATACCTTCGTGGCGGGCAGCTCTGTCTATGGTCAGGACGACGCCGCGGCGGCAATCGCGGGCCTGCGCGCCGCTGCCAACGGGGTTAGTCATGCAACATCCTAAGCGCCCGGCACATACGCCCCTGGGCCAGGCCTGGGAGACCTTCGAGCGCGCCAAAGAAGTCTTTGACCTGGGTTACTGGGGCGCCAGCATCGAGGTTTTTGAACGTGCCAAAGAGCTTTTCCAACAGCAGCTTGAAGACCAGGGTGTTGCCATGTGCCACGCCGCCATAGCAGCCGCCCTCAACAATAACGGCAAACCCCGAGAAGCCATTGAACACGGCCTTGAGGCCCTCAGCTTCTACGAGCGTATTGATAGCAAACCCCAGCTGGCGGAGCAGAGTCAAAATCTAGCCCTCATGTATAGCGCCCTGGCGCAGAACGAAAAGGCAGAAGAATTCCACGTCAAAGCCGCAGAGAACTATCGAGCTTTCGACCAGCCGGAACTAGCGGCGCAAAACCTGCTCACCGCCGCCAACCTGCTGGCGCGGCGTCGTCAACCGGATTCTGCCCGGCCGCTCTTCACCGAAGCAATCTCGCTCTTCGCAGAGGTACAGGACCCTACCGCCGACCACGCCCGCGCAACCGCCCTCATGCAGCTTGCCTACCTCGAGAAGCTGGAAAATAATTCGGACGCCGCGCGTCTGCTCTACCTCGAAGCCCTTGAGATTTTTGAACAGCTCAACGCCCACTGGGAGATTGGCACCTGCCTTGAAGGGCTGGCAGCCGTGGAATTCGATGCCCACGAGCCTGCCCACGCCAGCGAACACGCCAAAGAGGCGCTACGGGTTTTCCGCGCCCACGGCTATGACGAGGACGCGCGGCGGGCTGCCGCCAACTACCAGGCAACCCTGATTGCCGCCTCCTTTAGCCGCCGGGGCAAAGGCTACAAGACCCGAAAAGAAGACGGCGAAGAAAGCTAGTTGTGATAGCCCATAAAGCTCTCTTTCTAAGCCTTCTTATCTCGCCCCTCAGAAAGGGCCAGCGCCAGCATCTCGTCACGGCGAGCCCGGGCTTCTTCTGATGACTCATCACCGGCGGCAACCACCTCACCAATTACGGTGATAGCGGGCGGGCGCACGTCCGCCAAATCCTCGCTAGCCCGGCCCAGAGTCGAATAGCGCACCCGCTCATTTTCGCGGTAAACATCCTCAAAAGTGCCCACCGGCATGTCCTCCCGAACACCCCGCGCCAAAAGACCGGCAACCGTGTGAGGCAGGGTGCGCACGCCCATCAGCAGAGAAATAGTACCGCCCGAGGTCACAAAGCCTGCCAGGTGGTCTAGCTCGGCATCGGAAAGTTCGGCGTGGCCAGAGACCACCGTGAACATGTGGGAAACCTTGCGCAGGGTCATGGGCACCTTGGCGCGGGCGGGCACCGCGATGGAGGAAGTCACGCCCGAGACAACCTCAACTCTAATACCGGCGCGCTCGCACACATAGAGTTCCTCGGTGCCGCGACCGAAAACGTAGGGGTCGCCGCCCTTCATCCGGGCAACATTTTTACCCTGCAGGGCATAGTCGATCATCATCTGGTCAATCTGACGCTGGGGAACCTTGTGTTCGCCGGGCACCTTGCCCACATCAATAATCTTGGCAGCGGGTGCCCACTGGGAGACCTCCTTGGTGGGGGAGAGATGGTCCACCAGAACCACATCGGAGTCGGCCAGCACTTCCAAAGCGCGGGCGGTCATGTAGCCGGGGGTGCCGGGGCCAGCGCCAATCAGGTAGACAGTGCCGGTTTCACCCACCGGTTCAGACCGGTCGAGAGTAACTACAGCGCCGGGAAAGGCGGCGCGCACCGCCGAAGCCCACCCGGCGGCGTCCTCGTGCTCGCTGAGGCACAGCACCACCAGGGACGGCGCTGCGGTAGGGAGGTGTGAGAGTTCGCCCTGGGCGGCGCAGTGGGAGATGGAACCGGCCTGCACGTATTTGGCGGCGACGCGGGCGGTGCGTTCTTCGGCGCCGCAGAGCAGAACGTGGGCGCCGGTGACATCGAGATTAAGAAACACGAAAAACCTCATTGATAAAAATAGGTAGGTTCATACTCGCATACGAAGTACGAACCTACCCAGTTGGATTTCACCAGGTTAACCGGTGTTACTGTGAGTCGCTTTGAGAACTAGCATGCTACTCGAAAGAAAGACCAAGGCTTACTCCGGAGCACCCACCGGAATGCGGGCGCCGGCTACCAGCACGGGGCCTTCGCCGCGTTCGTGGGCGGCAATTTCTTCCTGGGTGGCGGGGCGAATCTGGTCGCGCTCCAGCACGTACATGCGAGAGTCTTCGTCTTGGGCATCGGGCTCGTTGACGAAAGCGCGGAAACGCTTGAGACGGTCGGGGTCTGCCAGGGTGGCGGCCCATTCGTCCTCGTAGGTGTCAACGTGTTCCTGCATGTCGCGTTCGAGTTCCTCGGCAATGCCCAGGGAGTCTTCCACGAGAACCTGCTGTAGGTGCTCAATGGCATCGCCGTACTGCTCGTCGAGGTCTTCAGCCCAGCGGGCGGTGCGCTGGAGCTTATCAGCGGTGCGGATGTAGTACATCAGGTAGCGGTCAACGTACTTAATGAGGGTCTCTTTGTCGAGGTCCTTAGCAAAGAGACGACCGTGGGCGGGGTTGGAGCCGCCGTTTCCGGCGAAGTAGAGGTTCCAGCCGTTGGTGGTGGCGATGACGCCGACGTCCTTGTTCTGAGCCTCGGCGCACTCGCGGTTGCAGCCCACCACACCCATCTTGAACTTGTGGGGTGAGCGCAGGCCGCGGTAGCGGTTTTCCAGCTCGATAGCGAAGGTGGTGGAGTCGCCCACGCCGAAGCGGCACCAGGAGGAGCCGATGCAGGATTTTACGTTGCGCAGGGACTTGCCGTAGGCCTGGCCAGACTCGAAGCCGGCGTCTACAAAACGCTTCCAGATTTCGGGCAGCTGTTCCAGTCGGGCGCCGTAGAGGCCGATGCGCTGGGCTCCGTTAATCTTGGTGTAGAGGCCGTATTCCTTGCCCACCTCTGCAATAACAGCCAGCTTCTCGGGGGTGATTTCGCCGCCGGGAACTCGGGGAATCACCGAGTAGGTGCCGTCTTTCTGCATGTTACCCAGGTTGCGGTCATTGGTCTCCTGCAGGCCGCCGCGGCCGCCGTCCAGCGGGTAGGAGTTGCGGGTGGAGGAGAGGATGGAGGCAACGGTGGGCTTGCAGATAGCGCAGCCGTCTTCGCCCTTACCAAAGCGCTTGAGAATGGAGGGGAAGTCGTTGTAGGTGGTTGCCTTGATTGCGGTGAAGAGTTCGGCGCGGGAGAAGTCAAAGTGCTCGCAGAGAGACTTGTTGACGGTCAGGCCCATCTTCTTCATCTGCTGTTCCAGAGTCTTCTGGATCATCGGAACGCAGGAGCCGCACTGGGTGCCGGCGGTGGTTGCCGCCTTCAGTGAGGGAACATCCTGGTTGCCGTTGGCAACGGCTTCACGAATTTCGCCGAAGCTGATGTTGTTGCAGGAGCAGAGAATAGCGTCGTCGGGAAGCTCGGTATCGGGAGCGCCCTCACCACCGGCAGCAGAGAGAAAGGCTGCCGGTTCGGCGGGTAGCTCGCGACCCAGCAGGGGCTTGAGTGCATCGAAGGGAGAAGCATCACCCACAAAGACGCCACCGAGCAGGGTCTTGGCGTCGGGGGAGGTCACAATCTTCTGGTAGATCTTCTGGGTGGGGTCAATGTACATGACCTCCAGAGCATCGGCGGTGGTGCCGCGGCGGTCACCAAAACCGCCCACCTCAAGTCCCGAGAACTTCAGCTTAGTGGCAATATCGAACTCTTCAACAAATGCATCGCCGCCGTTGAGGTTCTTCGCCACAGCATCGGCCATCTGGTTGGCCGGAGCCACCAGACCCCAGGTGCGGCCCAGCACACAGGCAACCTCACCGATAGCCCAAATGTGCTCGTCCTCAGACTGGCAGTGGTCATTGACCACCAGGCCGCCGCGCTCGCCCAGGGTCAGGCCGGTTTCCTGAACCAGCTGGTCATTGGGGCGGATTCCCGCTGCCATGCAGACCAAATCGGCATCGAGATTGTGCACATCGGCCTCATCGCCCATACCGTCTGCCACGGAGACAGAGGAAACTTCTCCGTCTGCATCGCGGTTAATAGAGGAGATGAAAGCGCCGGTTTCAATATCAATGCCAGCTTCGCGAATCAGGGAGTTGACCAGGTGGCCACCGCCTTGATCCACCTCAATAGACAGCAACCACGAAGCGACGTCCAAAATAGTGGGCTCGGCGCCCAAATCGCGCAGGCCCTCGGCAGCTTCCAGACCCAGCAGGCCACCGCCCACCACAATAGCGCGGGGCGCGCGACCCAGCTTCTCTTTAAGGCGGGCAACTTCGCTGACCATGGTCTGCACGTCTTCAATAGTGCGGAAGGTGTGGGCAACTTCTGAGCCGGGAATAGGAATTTTGACGGCGCGGGAGCCGGTAGCCAGCACCAGCTCGTCGAAGGGGTAAACCTCGCCGTTATCAGCGGTTACGGTGCGGTTCTTGCGGTTGAGCTCGGTAGCGCGGACGCCGCGCACCAGGTTGACGGTCTCGGCCTCCCAAATCTCGGGGTTGGCCAGGGTGAGATCCTTAGTGGGTTCCTTGAAGAGCTTTTCTAGCGCCACGCGGTCATAGGGCACGTGGTCTTCTTCGGAGATTACGGTTACCGTGTCAGTAGTGTTTTCTTTGAGGAAGGCCCGTACAAAGCGCCAGGCTGCGGGGCCGCCGCCAATCACGAGAATGTTCCTGGTGTTCTGTGTCAGTTCCGTCATTAGTCACCGTTTCGTCTGGGTGCGAGACTGTCTGGCTAAAAACAGTGTGGGAGACTCGCAACTTATTTTGGAATGAGTAATGCTAATATAGCATTGGAAATGCATTTTGTATTAATAACAATGCAGATTTAAATCGTTATTTTGAGTACGAGGTTTGAGGTATGACTGACCAAATCTGGCACGAGGTATGCGCTTTAGAAGACTTGGAGGTTAACTGGGGCGAGGTTGCCAATATTGAGGGCCATCAGTTCGCAATTTTCCGCCTGCCTGATAACCGTGTTTTTGCCTCTGACCACAAAGATCCCAACAGCGGAGCCCTGGTGATTGCTCGCGGTATCACCGGCAATAAGAAGGGTGTTCCCTCCATTGCATCGCCGCTCTACAAGGAGGAATACTCTCTCGAGACCGGTGAGCAGCTCAATGGATCCGACTTTAGCCTGCCGGTCTATGCCACCAAGGTTGAGGACGGTACAGTTTTTCTGAAGGCATAAAATAAAGGTGGTCTATCCAGGCCAAGAGCGCTGGCCGACTTCCCTTAAATGCCGGTTGGCCAGGAACTTTTGGGCTGGTTTGTGAGACCTTTCGAATAAGCCTCAAAGAATGCGCCGTGGAATATTTTCTGCGGCGCATTCTTTAGTGTAGCTTTGACCCTAAGAGAAGCGGTATAGAAAATATATACAACATATTCTCTTTCGCTAATTACTTGTGGTCATAAGTGCTATATCAAATATTTCAGATATAAATATTTTACGGAAAAAGTAAAAGGAGGGTTTATGCTACCCGTTTCCCTGCGACTTGCCGGAAAAAATGTACTGGTGGTCGGCGCCGGTCGGGTGGCTGAACGTCGGATCGAGACTCTGTTAAATGAGGACGCCGCTGTGCGGGTGGTTGCCCCCGAAGCGGGTTCGCGCGTGCAAGAGTTGGTGAGCTCCGGGCAAGTGGAGCTGAGTCGGCGCGGCTTTGAAGAGGCTGACCTTGACGGCGCTTGGCTGGTCTTTGCTCATACAAGCAGCCCCGAGCTGAATTCCGCAATTGCCGAGATATGCCGGCAGAGAAGAATCTGGTGCTTAATCGGGGGAGATGCGCATGCCTCCGACCTATGGATGATGGCTCATCGGCAGGTTGATGCAGACCTTACGGTTGCGGTAAGCGCTCATGGTAACCCCAGGCGTGCCAAGAGGGTCGTTGAGCAGCTGGTGACTGAAGCTCGGAAGGGCGTGCAATAGTCATTCAAAATGGCAGCTACGCCGAGTCACCGTTTCAGTTACATATCGCCGCTTCAATGAAACAGGAGCAACTGCACAGGCTGCCATAATCGCCGAGTGGCCATTTTTAGACCGTTTTTCTCCGATTTTCGGTATAGAAATGGCCTCTCAGGAAAACTCGGTGGCAACAAGGTACAAGTTTCTTCTTGTCGGGCCACCTAATGTACAAGCAAAGTCTCCAGGTACAAGTATTGTCTTGTACCTGGAGACTTTGCTTGTACCTTCGGGGTGTCTGTGGGAGCTCGCTTGTACTTTGTTGAGGTATGGGGTGTTGGGACACAGATTTGTCCTGCATCCCTTATTGAAGACATGACGAAATTGTAATTCGCGTGAATCTGCTAACCGGAGTGAGCGCAGGTAAACCCCTATCTAGGGTCTGCCCGCAGGGGGTGGCACAAGATATGGGAGTCACAGCGATGTAATTTGCTCAGGCAAAGAAGCAGGGGCTCAAAAGATGTGAGTTGGTCGTTAGACAGCACCGCCCCGAGCGCCTAAAATTGTGAATAGTTGCGACGACCCGGCTATCACCGGCGAGCAATCCGGAAGAACGGACCGTACCTGCGAGACCTCATGTATTCGTTGCGACGAGAGGTGGAGCGGAATAGATACAGTCTCAGTAGAACCGGACGGGTAAGCCCGTAACAGCAGTCATGAAGCGACTGATAACGCTCGACTGTGCCACCTCTCGCAGAATCTCACGAAGCTGCGAGAGGTTGGCGCGGGTTAGCGCTCAGTAAGCAAGGTGGTACCGCGCCTGAGGCGGTTGGGGCAGAAACCCAACCACACGGCGTCCTTGCAAGTCCTCTACGTTACACATGGATTGATAAGGGCGCGCTAAAGAAGATGAATAATCCTATCTACCCCAAGGCGAGTGCAGGCCGGGCCGAGACTGTGGCTGCTTCGCCGTCTTTCCCGTCTCTTGAAGAGGCGGTTCTTGAGTACTGGAAGAACGATGGCACTTTCCAGGCTTCTATCGATAACCGCCCCGCCGGTGAAAACGGCGAGCGCGAGTATGTTTTCTACGATGGCCCTCCCTTTGCCAACGGCCTGCCTCACTACGGTCACCTGTTGACCGGCTACGTGAAGGATTTGGTGGCTCGTTACCAGACCCAGCGCGGTTATAAGGTGGAGCGCCGGTTTGGTTGGGATACCCACGGCCTGCCCGCTGAGCTGGAGGCGATGAAGCAGCTGGGGATGACCGATAAGAAGGAAATTATCGAGATGGGTATCGATAATTTCAATGACGCCGCCCGTGCTTCGGTGCTCAAGTACACCAAGGAGTGGGAGGAGTACGTTACCCGCCAGGCTCGCTGGGTGGACTTTGAGAACGACTACAAGACTCTCAATGTTGAATACATGGAGTCTGTGATTTGGGCTTTTAAGCAGCTACACGAGAAGGGCCTGACCTATCAGGGCTTCCGCGTGCTGCCCTACTGCTGGAAAGATGAAACCCCGCTCTCTAACCACGAGTTGCGTATGGATGACGACGTCTATAAGGATCGCCAGGATCCTTCGGTGACTGTCGCCTTCAAGATTACCGCTGATAAGTCGCTGGCCAAGCACCCCGAGGTAGTGGATCAGCTGCAGGGTGTAGAGGCTCTGGCCTGGACCACCACCCCCTGGACTCTGCCCACCAACCAGGCGCTGGCCGTTGGCCCCGAGGTGGAGTACGTGGTGGTGGCTGCCGAGGGTGACTTCGCCGGCCGTTCCTTCCTGATTGCCCGCGACCTACTGGGTGCACACGCTAAGGTGCTGGGATTTGAGGACGCCGCTGCGGCGGCTGAGGCTGTTACCGCAACTTTCTTCGGCGCCCAGCTAGAGGGCGTGCGCTATGCTCCGCTGTGGGACTACTTCACCGATGCCGAGAAGTTCGGCACCGAAACCTCCTGGCAGATTCTGGTGGCAGACTATGTGACCACCACCGACGGTACCGGTCTGGTACACCAGGCACCCGCCTATGGTGAAGACGACCAGAAGGTGTGTGAGGCCTACGGTATTCCCGTGGTGCTCTCGATGGATGAGGGCGCTAAGTTCCTCGACCTCTTCAAGGATGAAAGCCTGGCAGCGGGTGCGCCCCTGGCCGAGATCGCCGGGGTACAGATTTTCGATGCCAACCGCACCATCATCAACGTGCTCAAGGCAGATCAGGTTCTGATCCAGGAGAAGTCCTACGTTCACTCCTACCCCCACTGTTGGCGCTGCCGCACCCCGCTGGTCTACCGGGCCATTACCTCCTGGTACGTGAAGGTCACCGACTTCAAAGACCGCATGGGCGAGCTCAACCAGCAGATTAACTGGATTCCTGACAATGTGAAGGACGGCCAGTTCGGTAAGTGGGTTGCCAATGCCCGCGACTGGTCCATTTCCCGTAACCGTTTCTGGGGCTCCCCGATTCCGGTGTGGGTCTCTGACGACCCCAACTACCCCCGCACCGAGGTCTACGGTTCGCTGGCTGAGCTGGAAGAGGCCTTTGGCCGCCTGCCCAAGAATAAGGACGGCGAGGTTGACCTGCACCGGCCCTACATTGACGAGCTGACCCGGCCCAACCCCGACGACCCCACCGGTAAGTCCACCATGCGCCGTGTTGAGGATGTCTTTGACGTGTGGTTCGACTCGGGTTCCATGCCCTATGCCCAGGTTCACTATCCCTTTGAAAACAAGGAATGGTTTGAGACCCACAACCCGGCCGACTTCATTGTGGAGTACATTGGCCAGACCCGCGGCTGGTTCTACACCCAGCACATTCTGGCCACCGCCCTCTTTGACCGCCCCGCTTTCACCAACGTGATTGCCCACGGCATTGTGCTCGGTGAAGACGGTCAGAAGATGTCTAAGTCCCTGCGCAACTACCCCGATGTTAACGAGGTGCTGGATCGCGACGGTTCAGATGCTATGCGCTGGTTCCTCATGTCTTCACCCATTCTGCGCGGTGGTAACCTCTCAGTGACCGAGCAGGGTATCCGCGAGGGTGTGCGCCAGGTGATGCTGCCACTGTGGAACGTCTACCACTTCTTTGCCCTCTACACCAACGCCGCCAACAATGGCGAGGGCTACGATGCCCAGCTGCGCTTCACCTCAGACAACGTGATGGACCGCTTCATTCTGGGCAAGACCCGCGAGCTGGTGGAGAATACTACCGCCCACATGGACGACTACGATGTCTGGGCAGCCACCGAAGACCTGCGCAAGTTCACCGACGCGCTGACCAACTGGTACGTGCGTCGCTCCCGCGAGCGCTTCTTCGACGAAGACACCCAGGCCTTCGACGTCCTCTACACCGCCCTGCGCACCGCCGTGCAGGTGGCAGCGCCCCTGCTACCGCTGATGAGCGAGGAAATCTACCGGGGCCTCACCGGGGAGCGGTCGGTGCACCTGACCGATTGGCCCGATGCGGAGCAGTTTGCCGACGAGTCTGCCCTGATTGAGCTGATGGAAGCTACCCGGGCTATCTGCTCGGCGGGTTCTGCCCTGCGCAAGGCTGAGAAGCTGCGCGTGCGCCAGCCCCTGCAGTCGCTGACCGTGGCGGCGGCCAACGGCAAGGAACTGGCGGGAGTTTTTGAGTCGATTATCGCCGATGAGCTCAATATCAAGCAGATTGAGCTTGTGGACGCCGCCGAGGTGGCTCCTGCGGACTACGGCATCTCCCAGCAGCTGAAGGTCAATGCCCGCGCGGCTGGCCCTCGCTTGGGTAAGCAGGTGCAGGTTGCTATTAAGGCAGCGAAGTCCGGTGACTGGACCGTTGACGAAACCGGTGCGGTGGTTGTCGGCGTGAAGTCCGGCGACAACCTGGGCCTGGTTGAGGGCGAATACGAGTTGGCAACCGTGGTCTCTGAGTCTGAGGAATCAGCAGATACCGCCGTTTCGGTACTACCCGGTGGCGGCTTCCTGGTGCTCAACACCGCGCTGACCCCCGAACTGGAGGCAGAGGGTATCGCCCGCGATACCATCCGTGCTATCCAGAACGCCCGTAAGGAAGCCGGTCTGAACGTTTCTGACCGCATCGCGCTGACCATCGCCGCGCCGTCCTCAACCCTTGAAGCTATCAAGGCAAATGAAGAGCTGGTGACCGGCGAAACCCTGGCAACCTCAGCGACCTACGCCGAGGCCGCCGAGCTGGACATCAAGGTAGAAAAGGCATAAATGAGCGAAAACATGGAACACGATTCCATCTTCGCTGACTTGAGCGCCGAAAGCGGCAGTGCTGCTGCCGCTTTCGGCGTGGAGTCGGTTTACCGGGAGCTGCTGTCACGGGCTCCCGAAAATAAGATGGAACCTCGACTCGATGCGGTGGCTCGTGCCGTGGAGATTCTGGGTGAGCCGAACAAGGCCGCCCCGGTTATCCACATCACCGGCACCAACGGTAAGACCTCCACCGCCCGCATGATTGAGCGCATACTCATGGCGCACGATTTGCGTACTGGCCGCTTCACCAGCCCCCACCTCTCATCGGTGACCGAACGTATCTCCATCGACGGTGAGCCTGTCTCTGATGAGACCTTTGTGCGTATCTGGGAGGAGATTCAGCCCTACCTACAGATGGTAGATGCCGAACTTGAGGCGGAAAACAATCCCAAGATTACCTACTTTGAGGCGCTGACTGTGCTGGCCTTTGCGGTGTTTGCCGATGAGCCGGTTGACGTGATGATTCTTGAAGTGGGCATTGGTGGTACCTGGGATTCCACCAACGTGGCTGACGCCGCTGTGTCGGTGGTAACCCCCATTGGGCTTGACCACACCGACATGCTGGGGGAGACCCTGGAGGAAATTGCCGGGGAAAAGCAGGGGATTATTAAGGACGGCGGCTTCCTAGTTTCTGCCGCCCAAGACCCTGCCGCCGCCCAGGTTCTGCTGGATTCTGCCCGGGCTCACGACGCTCAGTTCCGCTTTGAGGGCGTGGAGTTTGGCCTGGCAGACCGCAAGCCCGGCGTGGGTGGCCAGATGATTTCGGTGAAGGGCCTAGCTGATACCTACACCGAGCTGCCGCTACCGCTCTTCGGGGCCCACCAGGCTGAAAACGCCGCGGTGGCTATCGCCGCGGTCGAGGCATTCTTGGGTGGGGGAGAGACCCCGCTGAACCCCGAACTGATTCGCTCGGGCTGGGAAGAACTCAAGTCCCCCGGACGCCTGGAGATCGTGCGCAACTCGCCGACCGTCGTCGTCGATGCAGCGCATAACCCCCACGGCATTCGCGCTTCAGCCGAAGCCTTCAAGGAGTCTTTCGCGGTAGACGAGATTGCCCTGGTCATCGGTGTGCTCCAGGAAAAAGACGCTCGGGGTATCTTTGAGACCATCCGGGAGGAATACCTGGACTCGGTGGACTCAGGATTGAAGCTCTACCTCACCGCCTCAACCTCCCCGCGGGCAATCGCCCCCGACGAACTGGAAAACATGGCGCTGGATGCCGGCTTCGACGAAGATCTGCTCGAAAAACACGAGCACCTTCATGACGCCGTGGCGGCGGCCATTACCTCGGTGGGCAACAACGATCAGGCAGCCGGAGCGGTGCTCATCACCGGCTCCATCACCGTAGTGGGCGAAGCCCGAGACTTGTTAGGACTCTAATGGCACGAATGACTAAAGCCCAGCGCGAATGGCGGCCGGGCATGAAGAAGAAACAGCGTTCTATTAAAACCATGTTTGCTTCTACCGTGCTCTGCCTGGAAGCACTGGTTGCCTACTTCGGAACCCTGGCCACCTTCGGCCTTAACCAGAATGAACCGGGTTCGGTCAAGGTAACCATCTGGGTGCTGGGCCTGGCCCTAGCGCTCGCCTTTCTTATTACCCCCGCCTTTCTCAAAAAGCCCTGGGGCTATATTCTGGGCTGGGTGCTACAGGTTCTGCTGATTCTGGGCGGGCTAGCGCTGACTCCCATGCTCTTTATCGGTGTAGCTTTCGCTCTTACCTACTGGTACGCGCTGGTAACCGGCGAAAAGCTAGACCGGGAGAACGCCCAGCGCGCCCGCGAACAGGAAGAATGGGAGCGCAACAACCCTCTCTAAAACCACTCAGTCAGCCAGCTGATGTAGGCTAGAGAATGAACTAACCCCGGTACCTGAGGTGCCGGGGTAACTCATAGATAAGGAGAAAAGATGACCGAGCGCAGCTTGATTTTGGTGAAGCCCGACGGCGTTCAGCGCAACCTCATTGGCGAGGTGCTGAGCCGCTTTGAAACCAAGGGCTACAAGATCGTAGACCTCAAGATGCTGACTCCCACCGAGGAAATCCTCACCCAGCACTACGCCGAGCACGAGGGCAAGCCCTTCTTCCGTCCCCTGGTGGAGTTCATGAGCTCGGGCCCGGTGGTTGCCCTGATTCTCGAGGGTGAGCGCGTGATTGAGGGCGCTCGCACCATTATGGGCTCCTCAGACCCCACCACTGCCCCCGCCGGTACCATTCGCGGCGACCTGGGCCGGGACTGGGGAGAGGCCGTGCAGAAGAACCTGGTACACGGTTCAGACTCGCCCGAGTCGGCAGAGCGTGAAATCGCTATCTGGTTCGGTGCCTAAAGTCTCTTATATAAGAAAAAGGGAGCGGCCGAGGAAACCCCTCGGCCGCTCCCTTTTTCTTGCGGAAGATTAGAACATGCCCACAATCTGATCGAAGAATCGGATTACGATGATGCCGTAAATCACCACGACAATCAGCACAATCACAAACCAAGACCAGCCCTGAGCGGCCTCACGAATGTGCTCGGGAGCGGGAATCACACCGGCGGTGATATTGCGGGCGGTGACCCTCACCAGCAGGAAGGTCTGCATCAGCCACACCACCATGCAGAAGATACACAGGGCGTTGATATTGAAGGTGGTGTTGAACCAGAGGTAGCAGACAAAAGCGAAGGCCAGCAGGTGGCCAATGTTCATGCAAATCCAGAACCAGTTGGCAAAACGAGCTTTGGCCAGCAAGGCCATAGAAATGGTCAGAACAATGGTGTAGCCCACCAAGCCAATGAAGGGGTTGGGAAAGCCAAAAGCCTCAGCATAGGGAGTTCTCATGACCGTGCCACAGTTAAGAATGGCGTTAATATCACAAATTGACTGGTGATTAGGGTCAATATAAACCTGCATGCGCTCGTAGACCAGAACAATCGCCGAGACTAGGGCGAGTGCTCCGGTAATCAAAGACAGAATCGCAAAATTGCGATCCAGGCGGGAAAACAGGGGGTAATCACCCGTTTCTCGCTCAGCGAGCATGCTCGATGTTGACATAGTTTCCTCTCTACACTGACAAATCCTTAGCCCATAATACTGATATAAGGTCAATAAATCCTGAGAGTCTGTGAGACAATTGCAATGGTTTACTGTTGTTCCCGTACGTTCAACAGTGAGCCCGGTCAGTGAAACCGAAGGGCGAGTGCGCCGCAATACCAGCGAAGACCGCCCCGCAAGATCAGTGCACGATGCACCGGCTCGGTAGAGAGCTCACCGGTCGGGTTCGCTGCGAAGATGTGATCAAAGAAAGATTAGTCTCGCAGTCAATCGCCCTGAAGAGGGCTTGAGGGAACCCGGTACCAGAAGACTTGAGGGTTGATTTATTCGGCCCGTGATGGGTAGCGCGCCAGGTACGGCGGTAGCGCTACAGGAGCAGATTGACTATGAGTGAATCGAATGAGTCGCTAGACTCAACCCAGCGTGAAGAAGCTGTAGAAAACGCTGCGGTAGACCAGCAGCAGGTCGAGTCTCAGCCCGAGACCGAGCAGGCTGAAACCGAACAACCTGAGACTGAGCAGTCCGGCACCGCCGAAACTGAAGATGCCCAGCCTGAGGTAGCCGAAACTGCCGAGGCTAACGCTGAGGATGCCGAGGAGAAGACCGAGGACGACGCCGCGGAGCAGGAGCCTGCCCCCAAGTCCCAGCGCGAGCTGCTGGCAGAAGAGTTGCAGAGCATTACCGCCAAGGCATCCACCAATAACCTGCTCTTCTTTGCCCCCAACCTCGATGAAATTACCGAGAAGGTCCGCGCCGAGCGCGAGGCCGCCCGAGAGGCAAAAGAAGCAGAGCGCCGGGCCCGCCGCCTGGCAGAGCTGACCCACGATGAGGAGGAAGTCTCCTCCCGCCGCCGTCGTCGCCGTCGTCGCGGTGAATCCGACATCGAAATTGACGGCGGAGTAGACGGTGACCCCGAGAACACCATCACCAAGGTGCGCACCCAGCGCATCTCCGACTCCCACACCACCAACCGGGTCACCGGCGTGCGCGGCTCCACCCGCCTAGAAGCCAAGAAGATGCGCCGCCGCGAATCCCGCGCCGGTGGCCGCCGCCAGCGCGGCATCTCCGAGGCAGAGTTCCTGGCCCGCCGCGAATCCGTAGACCGCCAGATGATTGTGCGCCAGAAGGACGACCGCATTCAGATTGGCGTGCTCGAAGACGGCGTGCTGGCAGAGCACTTTGTCTCTAAGACCCAGCAGGATTCGCTGATTGGCAACGTCTACTTCGGCAAGGTGCAGAATGTTCTGCCCTCCATGGAAGCAGCCTTCGTAGATATTGGCCGCGGCCGCAACGCGGTGCTCTACGCCGGTGAAGTGAACTGGGATGTCTCCGGCCTGGAAGGCGCCCCCCGCAAGATTGAAAACGCTCTCAAGCCCGGTGACTCGGTGCTGGTGCAGGTCACCAAGGATCCCGTGGGCCACAAGGGCGCTCGCCTGACCTCCCAGGTTTCCCTACCCGGCCGCTTCCTGGTCTACGTACCCGGCGGTTCTATGACCGGCATCTCCCGCAAGCTGCCCGATAACGAGCGTGCCCGCCTGAAGAAGATCCTCAAGGACAAGCTGCCCGAGGGGGCCGGCGTCATCGTTCGCACCGCTGCCGAGGGCGCTTCAGAAGACGAGCTGACCCACGATATTAACCGCCTGCGCGTGCAGTGGGAGGAAATCAAGGCAGCTGCTGAGGCTCCCAAGACCCTTGCTCCCGAAATGCTCTACCAGGAGCCCGACCTCACCATTAAGACCGTGCGCGATGTCTTCAACGAAGACTTCACTTCTATGACCGTGCAGGGAACTGAGGCCTGGGATTCCATCGAGGCCTACGTGACCTACATGGCCCCCGACCTGGTAGATCGCCTGAAGAAGTGGGAGGAAGAAGAGGACCTCTTTGACCACTTCCGCATTGAAGAGCAGCTGGCTAAGGCGCTAGACCGCAAGGTCTACCTGCCCTCCGGTGGTTCGCTGGTGATTGACCGCACCGAGGCCATGACCGTGGTCGATGTGAACACCGGTAAGTTCACAGGCTCCGGTGGCAACCTCGAAGAGACCGTGACCAAGAACAATCTTGAGGCGGCCGAAGAGATTGTGCGCCAGCTGCGCCTGCGCGATATCGGCGGCATCATCGTGATTGACTTTATCGATATGGTGCTCGAATCTAACCGCGAGCTGGTGCTGCGCCGCCTGGTGGAGTGCCTGGGTCGCGACCGCACCAAGCATCAGGTGGCTGAGGTCACCTCGCTTGGCCTGGTGCAGATGACCCGCAAGCGTATGGGCACCGGTCTGCTGGAAGTTTTCTCGGAGCCCTGTGAGGCCTGCGCCGGTCGAGGAATCCTGGTTCAGGATCAGCCGCTGAAGGGTCGCTCCGGTGGCGCTTCTGACTTCATCCACCGCCACGATCACCGCGACCGCGACGACCGCCGCAAGGCGCGCAAGCAGCAGCGCAACCGCGACTCCCGCATCGAAGAGACCCAGGTTGATCCGCAGGAGCAGCAGAAGAACGAGGCCCGCCGGGCGGCCCTGGCCAATATCGTTGCCGCCAGCGCCCACACCGAGGAGCAGGCTGAGTCAGACGAGGCCAAGACCGAGTCGAAGAACGCCCGCAAGCGTAAGCGCCGCAAGAAGAACCGTCGCGAGGCGGCAGAGGCTGCTGAGAACCAGCAGAATTCAGTGCTGAACGGTCAGCCGGATATGGTGCTGACCATCGGGGGTGAAGTAATTGAGTTGCCCCAGGGCCATGACTCTTCCGAAGAGATCGAAGAGTCAATGGGGGAGCAGGGTTCCTTCACTCTTGAATCTCTGGCAGAGGTCTTTGACAAGCAGGAATCCAAGAAGCTCAGCCGCAAGCAGAAGCGCCAGATTAAGGCGGAGCAGCTGGGGGAGAACTCAGACGCCTCACCTGAAGACGATTCCGAGACCGGTCTGGATGAGCGCTTCACCCAGAATTCCTCCCGCTACGAGGCAATTCGCGCCGGTGAAGCTCGTGCCCGTGCCTCGCAGAAGGCTGGCCGGGATCTTTCCGGCCGCGAAGACCGCTCTGCTGATTCCGCAGGCTCTGCTGAGAAACGCGAGAACAAGCGCGCAGAACAGCCCCAGCGCGAGGAGAAGCCGGCTGAGACCCAGCAGGTTGAGCCCGCCACCGAGGTAAAGCCGCGCAAGCGCCGTGCCCGCCGTGCTGTCTCGACCGGAATCGACGGCACCGTGAACACCCAGCAGGTTGAGGCGGCGCAGGCAGCAGCAACCGTGGTAGCTTCTGCGGCAGCGCCGACCGCCAAGCAAGACTCCTCAGAGGTAGTCATGCTGGGCGTGGGCGTCGCGGCAGAGGACATTAAGCGAGAGGGTAAGTAAGGTATCTAACTCGAGAGCGCTGGCCAACCTCCCTTAAACGCCAGCCCCGATGCCAGTTGGCCAGGCGCTCTCGGGTTATCTCCCACCGTATCTTCGCTGTCGTTTTAAGCACATCGGCCTTGCGCAGCGCCTCTTCCGCTTGTTCGGAATTGCTAAATCCCGTAAGCTAGTGTGCTGGTGCTGTTCCCACAAGCAAACGTTAGCGTGGGTTCAGTGGAATGAGGCGGTGAAAACCGTTGGATTTCAGCCATAGGTTCGAGCGTTCTTACCCCCGTGTTGTTTGAACGGTTCAAGGGTTCACTCTTGGCAGGGGATCAAACCGTACACGTTTTGGTGCGCTGTAAGACGCTCGTTCGCACTGTTAAAAAAGACGTCAAGAGAATTGAGTTCCCAAGTGTCCTACGCAATTGTTCGCGCTGGTGGCCGCCAGGAAAAGGTCTCCGTTGGAGACATCGTTACCCTTGATCGCGTTGCTGGCGAAGCTGGCGCAACCGTAGAACTTCCCGTTCTGATGCTGGTTGATGGCGACAAGGTAACCGTAGATGCCAAGTCACTGGCTTCTGCAAAGGTAACTGCTGAAAAGGTCGAGGATCTTCGCGGTCCTAAGATCGTTATCCAGAAGTACAAGAACAAGACTGGTTACAAGAAGCGCCAGGGTTTCCGCGCAGAACTGACCACCGTTAAGATCACCTCGATCGACGCGTAATTTCAGTTAGAATCAGTTTTAATCCAAACTTTTACCTAAGGTAGGCACAAATGGCACATAAGAAGGGCGCAAGCTCCACCCGCAACGGCCGTGACTCAAACCCCCAGTACCTCGGTGTTAAGCGCTACGGCGGTCAGACCGTCAACGCAGGCGAGATTCTTGTTCGCCAGCGCGGCACCCACTTCCACCCCGGAAACAACGTTGGTCGTGGCGGAGATGACACCCTGTTCGCTCTGGCAGCAGGCAAGGTCGAGTTCGGTACCCGCAAGGGCCGCAAGGTCGTCAACATTCTGGCAGCAGCTGAGTAAGCTTTCCAGAGTTTAGCGGAAAGGGCAAACACCGGTTTTTGGTGTTTGCCCTTTTTGTTTAGGATTTCCCGGTGCCGCGGTATGGCACAATTGAAGACAGTTTTTAGTTCTAAATCCCTAGGAGTACATCGTGGCTGAGTTTGTTGACCGCGTCGTCCTGCACGTTTCCGGTGGCCATGGCGGGCACGGCTGTGTCTCGGTTCGCCGCGAGAAGTTTAAGCCCTTGGGTGGGCCCAACGGCGGTAACGGCGGTAACGGTGGAGACGTTATTCTGCGGGTTGATGGTCAGTCCACCACCCTGCTGGAGTACCACCACAGCCCCCACCAGCATGCCCCCAACGGCGATATTGGTCGCGGCGATATGCACCACGGTTTCAACGGTGACTCTCTGGTGCTTTCGGTGCCCCAGGGCACGGTGGTTAAAGACCGCGAGGGCAACGTGCTAGCCGATTTGGTGCGGGTGGGCGATGAGTACATTGCTGCCCGCGGTGGCCAGGGTGGCCTGGGCAACGCCGCGCTGGCTTCGACCAAGCGTAAAGCTCCCGGCTTTGCACTGCTGGGTATTCCCGGCGACCAGCGCGATATTATGCTGGAGCTGAAGTCGATTGCGGACGTCGCTCTGGTGGGCTTTCCCTCGGCGGGTAAGTCATCGCTGATTGCGGCTATTTCGGCGGCGCGGCCTAAGATTGCCGACTACCCCTTTACCACCCTGGTGCCTAATCTGGGTGTGGTTGAAGCCGGTGATACCCGCTTTACCGTTGCCGATGTTCCCGGTCTGATTGAGGGTGCCTCCCAGGGCAAGGGACTGGGCCACCAGTTCCTGCGCCATGTGGAGCGATCCTCTGCCATTGTTCACGTGCTTGACTGCGCCACCCTCGAACCGGGCCGTGACCCCATCACCGACTTCAACATTATTCGCGCGGAACTCGAGAACTATCAGGTTGACCCCACCGCCGGCGTCACCGTACCCCTCAACGAGCGGCCCCAGCTGATCGTTCTTAACAAGATTGACGTGCTAGAGGCCCGCGAGCTGGCCGACTTTGTGCGCGAGGACTTTGAGAAAATGGGCTTCAAGGTCTTTGAAATCTCCACCGCCTCCCACGAGGGTCTGCGTCAGCTGACCTTTGCCATGGCAGAGATTGTGGCGGCTGATCGCGCAGCCCGTGAAGAGGTAGAAGAGACCAAGGTCGAAGAGGTTGCGGTGATTCGCCCCAAGGGCTTCCGCAACAAGAAGCAGCAGGAGTTCTTTATCCGCCGTGAAGAGCGGAACCTGGAGCCTCTCTTCCGCGTGATCGGTGAGAAGCCCGAGCGGTGGATTCAGCAGACCGACTTTAACAATGACGAAGCGGTGGGCTATTTGGCAGACCGGTTTGCTAAGCTGGGCATCGAAGACGAGCTCTTCAAGCAGGGGGCTCGCGCCGGAGATGCCGTGGTGATCGGCGAAGCCAACGATTCGGTGATTTTTGACTGGGAGCCCACTATGGTGGGCGGTGCTGAGCTCCTCTCTAGCCCCCGAGGCACCGACTCCCGTCTGGACGAGATCATTCGCCCCACCCGCTCCGAGCGTAAGGCCCAGTACCACGAGCGGATGGACGCCAAGGCTGAGGCTCGTGCTGAGCTGGAAGCCGAGCGCATCGCCGGTGTGTGGACTGAATCTGTCGAAGCAAAGAAGCGTGAACGAGCTGCCAAGAAGAAGCAGCAGGAGGAGAGTCGAGGCGAGTAAGAATGGTTTTTGAGCAGGTAACACGCCACCGTGACGCCGTGATTGCAAGTGCTGAATCCCGAGGCAAGAACAAGCGCAGCCCCATTGTGGAGCGCACCGATATGCCCCGGGCTCAGCGGGTAGTGGTCAAGGTGGGGTCGTCCTCGCTCACTTCTATTCAGAACTCACTGGACGAGCTGGCGATCGCCACCATCATCGATGTTCTTGCCAAGGTCAAGCAGCGCAACCCCCACATTGAGCTCCTCTTTGTTTCTTCCGGAGCTATCGCTGCTGGCCTGGCGCCGCTGGGATTGAGCCGTCGCCCTAAAGACTTAGCAACCCAGCAGGCGGCGGCGTCAGTGGGGCAATCCCTGCTCATGACCCGCTACACCGAGACCTTTGCCCGCTACGGGGTCAAGGTCTCCCAGGTACTTCTGACCGCCCAGGATCTCATGGCGCGCGACCGCTACCACAACGCCCACCGCCAGCTTGAGCGCCTGCTGGATCTCGGGGTTATGCCCATTATTAACGAAAATGATGCGGTGGCTACCTCAGAGGTGCGCTTTGGAGATAATGACCGCATTGCCGCCCTGGTGGCGCACGCGGTGAAGGCAGATGCCCTGATTCTGCTCTCAGACGTTGACGCCCTCTACACCAAGCACCCCGACCAGGGAGGGCTGCGCATGAGTGAGGTTCGTTCCTCTGAAGATCTTGAGGGTCTGAGCATCGGTTCGGTGGTCCGAGCTGGAGTGGGCTCTGGCGGTATGGTCACCAAGGTCAAGGCGGCGCAGATTGCAGCTTCTTCCGGTATTCCGGCCCTGGTGACCTCCGCCGCCAACGCCCGGGCGGCTTTCAATGGTGAGGATGTTGGAACCTGGTTCCACACCACCGGCCGTCGCAAGTCGGTCTACGGTCTGTGGCTGGAACACCTAG
Source organism: Rothia aerolata (assembly GCF_014635585.1). GTDB lineage: Bacteria > Actinomycetota > Actinomycetes > Actinomycetales > Micrococcaceae > Rothia > Rothia aerolata. The sequence goes on along the minus strand of NZ_BMDC01000001.1, from coordinate 449,070 downwards.
CTGATATTGAGGGCACGATTACCGTGGACGCCGGCGCGGCGGCTGCCCTGCGGCGGCGTCGGTCGCTGCTGGCGGCGGGTATCACCGAGGTGACCGGTGACTTTGAGGGCGGCTCGGCCGTGGGTATCAAGGGTCCTGACGGCGTGGAGATTGCCCACGGTCTCAGCTCCTATTCCTCCGATGAAACCTCTCAGATGATCGGTAAACACTCCGATGAAATTGAAGAAATCATGGGTGAAAATTACGACGGAACCGTGGTGCACGCCGATGACATCGTCATATTAGAAGAATCCGTGGAGTCCTAGGGGAGTTCACCTGTAGACTTGTGACTCAAGCTACCCGGCAGGTGAGTGACCCGGGTGATTCGTCGAAAGGATGGCTAGTGGCAGAAGCAAAAGAAACCCTCTCCGTTTCAGAAAACGTGCTCAAAGAAGTTCAGGATATGGCCTACGATGCCCGTATCTCGGCCCGTACCCTATCCCGCGCTGATACCGAGTGGAAGAACCGCGCGCTGGAGGCAATGGCGGCAGCACTCGAGGAGCAGGCAGACGTTATTGTTTCCCAAAACGCCGAGGATCTTGCCCGCGAGCGCGAGAACGGCATGAGCGAGGCAATGCTTGACCGTCTGGCACTGAACGAGAAGCGGGTGGCTGAGCTGGCAGCTGCTTTGCGCGAGCTAAAGGCCCTGCCTGATCCGGTGGGTGAGGTAATGCGCGGTTCCACCCTACCCAACGGCCTGCGCGTGCTTCAGACCCGGGTGCCCCTGGGTGTGGTGGGTGCTATCTATGAGGCCCGTCCCAACGTGACCGTTGATATTGCCGGGCTTGCCATTAAGTCCGGTAACGCTGTGATGCTACGCGGTGGTTCCGCTGCCGCCAAGTCTAACCAGACTATCTGCCGTATTCTGCGCCAGGCACTCGACCGTACCGGGCTGCCCATGGACTGTGTTCAGTCGGTGGACGAGTTTGGCCGCGAGGGCGCCAACGCTCTGATGGTCTCCCGTGGCTTCATTGACGTTTTGATTCCCCGCGGTGGCCACAACCTGATTCAGTCGGTGGTGCGCAACGCTCAGGTGCCGGTAATCGAAACCGGTGAGGGCAACTGCCATATTTTCATGGATGCCTCTGCCGACCCCAAGACCGCCGCAGAAATTGTGGTTAACGCTAAGACCCAGCGGCCGGGTACCTGCAACACCGTGGAGACCCTGCTGATCGCCGCCGGAGCCGACTCCAGCGCCGTCCTAAAAAAACTGAGCGAGGCGGGAGTCACCCTGCACGTGGACGCCGAAACTAAGGCGAACCTGCCCGCCGGTCTTTCTGCTGAGGACGCCACCGAGGAGGACTGGAATACCGAATACGGCTCCCTGGATCTTGCCGTGGCAACTGTGCCACATCTGGATGCGGCGATTAGCCATATCCGCAAGTACTCCACCGGCCACTCCGAGGCGATTTTGACCAATGACGTGCGCAATGCAGATATCTTTGTGCGCGAGGTGGATTCGGCGGCGGTTTACGTGAACGCCTCAACCCGCTTTACGGACGGCGGCCAGTTGGGTCTGGGTGCTGAGGTTGGCATTTCAACCCAGAAACTCCACGCCCGCGGCCCCATGGGTCTGGAACAGCTGACCACCAGCAAGTGGATTATCCGCGGCGACGGCCACGTGCGCCGTTAGTCGCGTATTAATCAAGGGGCTTGAACTACAATGTGTCACTGATTCAGGCTAAAAACCGGTAGCATAGTAGCGATGGCCTCTTAAGCCCGCACACACATCAGCTTTAAGGGAAGGATCCCCATGGACCATTCACTGATTCTTGCAGCAGCAGAAGGTGCAGAGCACACCGAGCGTGTTCTGCTGGGTCTGCCCACCTACTGGTTCGGTATCATCTTCGGCATTATTTTTCTGTTGATGTTCCTGATTACCCTCTCCTTCAGCGGCCGAGGAATTATCCGCGCCTCCCACGGTGCTGATCGCCTAGACTCAGACGAGCAGCAGGCTATCAAGGAGTACAACTCCAGGCACGGGCGCTAATTTATCTTCTGATTGATCGGTACAGTTCTCGCGGAAGAGGGCTGTACCGATTTTTCTTGTTTTTACATGATTGTGCAGTCGAGAGTTTTTGAGGTTGTAACCCGGTGAATTCACCTACCTTCAAGTTTGATGCTTCATTTGTGCCCCCTCGCGTTGAGGGCCGCACTCGCCTGGGGGTGATGGGTGGAACCTTTGACCCCATTCATCACGGTCACCTGGTGGCAGCGAGCGAGGTTGCAGCCCTGCTCGATTTAGACGAGGTGGTTTTTGTACCGACCGGCCAGCCCTGGCAGAAGTCGGGTAAGCGCCGGGTTTCAGACGCAGAGCACCGCTATCTGATGACCGTGATCGCCACCGCCTCGAACCCGCGCTTTACGGTCAGCAGGGTGGATATTGACCGTGGGGGAGCGACCTACACCATCGACACCCTCACTGACCTGCACCGGCAGCGGCCCAACTCTGACCTTTTCTTCATTACCGGCGCCGACGCCATGAACCAGCTGATGACCTGGAAAGATTCTGAAAAGCTCTGGGACCTTGCCTATTTTGTGGGGGTAACCCGCCCCGGTCATGTGCTCGAAGATCCCAATGCCGAATCGGGCCGCTACTCCCTCATGGAAGTGCCCGCCATGGCAATTTCTTCCACCGATATTCGCCAGCGGGCCGCCGAGAAGAAGCCGGTCTGGTACCTGGTTCCTGACGGTGTGGTGCAGTACATCAACAAGTACGCCCTGTATTCGCGCGAGGATTCGCAGAGCTTTACGGAGCAGCACCACTATGAAGACGGCCTGCCCGTGGTGGCAACCGACTAGATTTGCGCCAACACGCGGGCAGGGGAGCCGCTAGGGGTACTCTTCTGGGGCTGGATTGTTAGGATTGTGCTTGTAAGCGCAAGAACCAAGAGGACGCCGGAAAATGAGCGAAAATACTGATAACGACCAGCAGGATTCTTCGGACTACCTGCTTGAGCCCTTTGTTACGGAAGACGGTATTGAGGTGCCGCCTCCTACGCGCCCTATGGGTCCGCGGCGTTTGGCGCGTTATCGGGACGACGCCGCCGCCTACCTGCGAGCGCTACGCGACGGTCTGCCGCTGCCGGAAGAGCCGGTTGCCTACATGCCCGCGGTGGAAGATGATTCTTCTGAGTCCGAGGCTGAAGGCGCATCGACGCAGAGTCGCTTCTCTGCTCTGGCGGCCCAGGGAGATATTGATACCAGTGCTTCAGCTCAAGTGGATCTCTTTGCAAACGGCGGCAGGGACACCCGGGAGGATGTCAGCGTTGCAGACGGGATAGCTTCTTCCCAGGAGGCAGAAGAAGATTCGATCGCCTCATCTGCCACAGATATTAGTTTTGGCGAGATTGTGGTGGAAGAGGACTCTGCTGACGAGTTTGAGACGGAGGTGGGCTCTGAAACTGAGACTGACTCTGAGATGGAGACTGAACCGGAATCCGAGCCTGAACCGGAGCCCGAGTCTGAGGTTGCGCCCGAGCTACCCCAGCCGGTAGCTGCCCTGGATGCCCAGGGCTTAGATTTCACCGAGCTGGATCAGAATGAACAGGAGGCTCCTGTTTCTGAAGATGCCCAGGATCAGATCAACACTGAGTTAGACGACCAAGCGGCAGAGGTAACGGAGCCGGCTTCTGAAGGGCTCGAGACCCGGGAGACTAGCTCAGAGTCTCAGCTAGAAGCTGAAGAGACTTCCAAAGAGACTACCGCTGTTGCTGCTGAACCTACCGAGGAAACCAAGAAATCGGGTGTGGGTCTCTGGGTGACCTTGCTCCTGCTTCTGCTGATTGCGGCGGCGGTCATTTTCTGGTTCGTTTTCATGCAGTAGACTAAACCATCTTTGAACTTTACCGGTGCGCTTTAAAAGCGCGCCCCATCGAAAGGACGCCATGGCGGCAACCGAAGAATCCATTAAGGCGCTGAAAATTGCGGCACAGGCCGCGGAAGATAAGCAGGGCACTAACTTATTCGCCGTTGATACCTCAGAGGCTATGGGGCTTATTGACGGTTTTCTGGTGGTCTCAGCTCACAATGAGCGCCTGGTCAATGCAATTGTTGACGCGATTGAAGATGAGCTACGCCTGCAGGCTAACCTCAAGCCTACCCGCCGTGAGGGTCGGGCAGGGGGCCGCTGGGTGCTTCTGGACTACGAAGACATCGTTATTCATGTGCAGCACGAAGAAGACCGGGCTTTCTATGCCCTGGATCGTCTCTGGTCTGAGGCACCCCGTATTGAGCTGGGTCTTGAGTCAGAGACCGAGGCTATCACCGGTGTTGACCAGGAGGCAGATTCGCAGGTTATCACCGAAGAAGCTGACCTCATGAAACAGGATTAACCCGGGTTTCACTGGCTGTTTAAAAATTTTTCGAAAAAATACGGTTTCAGTTTGCAATCGCGAGAATCATCTGTGTATAGTTAGTGAGTCGCCGCGAGCGACAAACTGAATACGGGGGTATGGCGCAGTTGGTAGCGCGTCTGCATGGCATGCAGAAGGTCAGGGGTTCGAATCCCCTTACCTCCACGTTTCGGTGATTATATCAAGAGGGAAACGCCCGGCTCCATCCCGAACCCGGAAGCTAAGCCTCTTCGAGCCGATGGTACTGCACTGGGGACGGTGTGGGAGAGTAGGTTGTCGCCGAGCTAACTTTGAGAAAGAGACCTAGTTCTTCGGAGCTGGGTCTCTTTTTTGTCGAGTCACTTTTTGTACAGGCTTGTCTCTGATGCACAGAGATATCGCTGTATAGAAGAGACAAGCCTGTACAAAACGGGGGTATGGGACAAATTGCCAGAATAGGCAAGCGCGTCGAGTCGCCGCTTCTGTTGTGTTTCGCCGGTTCGTGACCGGCGATGTGTCGTTGAAGCGGCGACTCAATGAAACAGGACCATCTGCACGGGCTACCATGTTCGCCGAGCGGCTATTTTTGTACCGTTTTTCTCCGATTTTCGGTACAAAATGGTCTTTCGTGGCGCTCGGTGGTGACAAGGTACAAGTTTCTTCTTACCGGGTCACCTAAAGTACAAGCGTGGTTCCCGAGTACAAGTCTTGTCTTGTACCTGGGGACTACACTTGTACCTTTGGTCTATTAGCGGAGCCACACCTGCCCCTCAGAAAAGTTGCCAGTGCATGCTTCCACCCTCACTCTCAAGTCACAAGCAAGAGGTTGTTCTTCCTCATTACTCATGGTTCTTCGAGTGTCTTTTCCGTATCTTCAGCGTAAAGTTTCTTGAGAAATCCTGCTCATGTTGTTGCAGGTAATTTCCACGTCAGCTCCAGGAGAGGTTCTGTCAGCAACCCTACCTGGCTCGAGGTTCCTGTACCCTTGAACCAATGCCACAGCCTTCCACCAACCACCTGCACCGGTGAAGCCAACCAATGAGGAGTCTGCTTTGAACACCACAGAAAACCCCGAGCTGAGCCGAGCCTGGAAGTCCACCGAGAAATCAACGGGCTACTCGCGTCAGCAGTGGATGACCGTGCTTGAAGAAACAGAACTGACGAGCCATGCCGAGATTGTGGGCGTTGCGCGGAAAAAGCTGGGGGAGCTGGCTGAACAACCGGGAAGCCTCCTAGCCGGCAAGAATCTTGACTGGTGGGCTCAGTCAGTGGCGGTGACCTATGAACAGCAGACAGGACGCCGCCCGGTCGGCCAGCGCTGTGACGGCAGCTTCGGTGCCAGCGCGTCTAAGACAATTCCCCTGGGACTGGATGAGCTAGCAGCAGCATGGGAAAAATTCGCTGCGGCAGAGCTTCCCGAAGTGAACGGGGTGGCGTGGGAGGGAGAGCCCAGAATTACTTCCTCTGAGAAGTGGCGCTATTGGCGGGCCAATCTTGCCAACGGTGCTCCGGTCTCGATTAATATGAGTGCTAAAGCCCCGGGAAAGTCCCTAATTTCTGCCGAAATGCGCAAGCTGAACACCTCGGAAGATTCTGTTGACTTTAAGGCTGCCTGGAAAGCTGTCTTGGCCCGTTTCGCCCAGAGCATCGCCTAGTTTTTCTGGTGGCGCACCTGACTCCTGTGGTATTCTTAGAAGCACGATTCAGAAGCTCACACCTAAGCCCTCAAGCTGTGTGACTGGCAACCGCAATCGCTTTCGCGGTGCCCCTTGAGGAAAATCGGCCCGCTCCTTCAACTGGGGAGTGGGAAGTGCGACTAAGAGGAGTCATACAATGACCACCCCGAACCTTTCCAACAATATCGTCGAGAATCCTAACTACTTTCCTGGATTAGCAGTTTCGGCGATAGAAAATCAAGACTGCCCCTATTACTTCATGGGGCACACTATCCACTGGATTCGGCGGCACCATGCCGCTAAAGAAGCCTGGTACCCCGCGACAATCCTGGGCGTTGAGGGAAATTGGATTACTTTTGAGTCTGAGGGCGAGGTTCTGCGAATGTGGAATCATGATGCTCAGAAACTCAGCGCTATTTTTGATGCTGTTCAGCTGATAGAAAATGTGCCCGTGCAGTGGTGCCCCCGTTTTAAGCTTTTAGGCGCGGTCTTTGAAGCGGGAGGTTTTTCTGTCGGTCTCGATTATGAGAAAGATCGGGATTGCCCGCTAACCCTTAGAGAGAAAGAAACCGAATGACCCATCGTATTTTTACCACGGCTGTCAAAGATGTCTACCCCCACTATGTCGCTAAGGCTGAGAAGAAGGAGCGAACCAAGGATGAGGTCGATGAAATTATCCGCTGGCTGACCGGCTTTAGCCAGCAGGAGCTAGAAAGTCACCTTGAGGCAGCCACCACCTTCGAGGATTTCTTTGACAGAGCGCAGCTTCATCCCAATGCTTCGCAGATTACCGGCAGTGTGTGCGGAGTGAAGGTGCAGGAGGTCGAAGATCCTCTGATGCAGAAGATCCGTTATCTCGACAAGCTCATTGATGAGCTCGCTAAGGGCAAGGCGATGGAAAAAATCCTCCGCTAGCCTGCTAGCAAATATGCGAGCGGGCCGGGCTAGAAACCCGGCCCGCTCCAAATATGGGTTACTAGGAGAAACTACTACCAAAAAATCCAGCACCTGCGATATGGGGCATCCTGGATTATGCGCTGAAACAGCTGGGTGCACGTAGATTCCCGTTGAAGTGCCACGGGTACAAGTAGAGTCCCCGGGTACAAGTATTGTCTTGTACCCGGGGACTCTACTTGTACCCTAGGTAGCCCTGCAAGAAGTAACTTGTACCTTGTCATCACTGAGCTTTCCCGAGAGGCCACTTTTGTACCGAAAATCAGTCAAATACGGTATAAAAATGGCTTCTCGGCGATTGTGGCAGCTCGTGCAGTTGCCCCTGTGCTCATCGAGTCGCCGCTTCAACGACAAATCGCCGGTCACGAACCGGCGAAACGTCGTTGAAGCGGCGATATGTCACCGAAGCGGCGACTCGGCGCGCTGCCCCGATTTTGCCGGGAGCTCAGCATGCTCATGGGGGCGCGTTTTTAGGCCACTATCTCGGGTGAGATGGCTGGTCTGGGACACAGATTTGCCCTATACCCCGAATACGCAGGGGAATAAAAGTGGGGTAGCAACGGTTATTCCTGAGTTAGAAAGTCTCTCAGAGAAAGTTCACCATGAAGATTGAAATCTGGTCGGATATTGTTTGCCCCTTCTGCTACATCGGCAAGCGGCACTTGGAATTAGCGCTGGAGCAGTTCGAGCACAAAGACGATGTTGACATTATCTGGCGCTCTTTCGAGCTGGATCCCACCGCCCCTGCGGTAGCTGAGGGGAACCTTGCTGAGAAGATTTCAAAGAAATACGGCATTAGCCTAGAGAAGGCCGAGGCTAGCCAGCGAGACATTGCGGCCCGGGCTGAGGCCGTGGGACTGACCTTCAACTGGCAGAAGGCCCGCTACGGAAATACCTTCGATGCCCACCGCATGGTTCATTTGGCGGCCCAGCACGGTCTGGTAGACCAGGCTGAGGAGACCTTTAAGAAAGCCTACTTCACCGACGGCCAGGCAGTGGGAGACCCGCAGGTCTTGCGTAGCGTGGCCGCAGAGATTGGCCTGCCCACCGACGAGGTAGAAGAGGTGCTTGCCTCAGATAAGTTTGCCGATGAAGTCCGCGACGACGAATGTAAGGCCCAGGAGCTGGGAATTAGCGGAGTGCCTTTCTTCCTGCTCGAAGAGAAGTGGGCAATTAACGGGGCGCAGCCGGTGGAGATGATTCTGGCTGGTTTGCGGCAGGTGTGGGCAGAGACCCACCCGACCCCGCAGCCCACTTTCATTACCGTGGACGGCGCCGATGCGGCGGCGTCCTGCGGTCCCAACGGTTGCTAAAGCAGGCGCTCAACCCCGGCGGAGCACTCCCTCCGCCGGGGTTTTCTTTTAAAGACCCGGGTGAAAACCTGTTGGAAAGTGTGGTAATGACCCCCGTTTCATAAGGATTTTCTGACAAGAATGTCATACATTCAGAAAAAATGTCACAAAACCCACACAAAACCATAGAGGGGGTAGGGTTTAAGTGAGGCCTCAACTCTGAGGTTTCCAAAATATACAGACTTTGAGGAGTTGAAACCATGAAGGCAGCTCGTTTCTACGACCGTGGCGACATTCGGATTGAAGAGATTGAAGAACCCGTTGCAGCGGCCGGCGAGGTACTGATTAAGGTGGCATGGTGCGGTATCTGTGGTACCGACCTGCACGAATATCTGGACGGCCCAATTTTCTGCCCCACCCACGATACTCCCCACCCTATTTCCGGCGAGACCGCGCCCGTGACCATGGGCCATGAGTTCTCAGGTGTTGTGGAGGCTCTGGGCGAGGGCGTCGATGACCTCGAAGTGGGCGACCACGTGGTGGTGGAGCCCTACATTATTCGTGACGACGTCAATACCGGCCCCGATTCCAAGGACTACCACCTGTCTCAGGACATGAACTTCATTGGTTTGGGCGGCCGCGGCGGTGGCCTGTCTGAGAAAGTAGCTGTCAAGCGCCGCTGGGTTCACAAGATTTCCAAGGATATCCCTCTGGACCAGGCAGCCGTGATTGAGCCGCTGACCGTGGGCTACCACGCGGTAGACCGTGCCGGCGGTGTCAAGGAGGGCGATTTGGCTCTGGTGGGCGGCGCTGGCCCCATCGGTCTGCTCACCGGTGCTGTGCTCAGGGCTCAGGGCGCAACCGTGGTGATCTCAGAGCTTTCCGAACTGCGCCGCAAGAAGGCAATTGAAGCCGGTGCTGCCGACTACGCTTTCTCACCCGCTGAGGTCGACGTGGTGGAGGAAGTCAAGAAGCTCTCCAAAGACGGCAAGGGCGCAGACCTCTCCTTCGAGTGCACCTCTGTTCAGGTAGTTCTGGATACCCTGCTCGATGCCACCCGCCCCACCGGCAAGATTGTGATTGTCTCCATCTGGGGCAAGCCGGCAACCGTTGATATGCACAAGATTGTGATGAAAGAGCTGGATGTTCGCGGTACCATCGCCTACGTGAACAACCACCCCGATACCATCAAGCTGGTGGAATCCGGCAAGTTGGATCTGGCCCCCTTCATCACCGGCAAGATTATGGTGGATGATTTGATTGAGAAGGGCTTTGACACCCTTATCAATCACAACGAGACTGCGGTAAAAATTCTTGCCACCACAGACCCCGAGCGCCTGAACTCCTAAGGGTGCTCTGACTAGGGGGAACCAACAGAATTCGCCCCGCTGCTCAAATGAGCGGCGGGGCGAATTTGTTGTTGAAAGTGGTGAGTAAGTGGTGACCTTTATTCGTAGAAGCTCTTCTTCTTCACCTGGGGAATCTTGCCGGTGGCAACATAGGTGGCTGCTGCCGAAGCGGCGGTAGCCTGAGTGTCCTCCTCGGTGGGAACAATCTCTGCCGACTGCGAGCGGTACATGTGCTTGTTAGCCCACAGACCAAAGGCCAGCACTGCAAGGGCTAGCAGGCAGGAGATGAAGAGGAAGGGGGAGAAGATTCCCTCGTAGTAGAGCTTGAAGAAGGAGCCACCCATGAAGCCACCGGCGATGGGTGCGGCGATCGGAACCCAGGAGTAGTACCAGCGGGAGCTGCCCTTGCCGAAGATGGGAAGAATCGCGTGCATGATGCGCGGGCCCAAATCGCGGGCGGGGTTGAGCGCAAAGCCGGTTTGGCCGCCGAGGCCAATAACGAGCACAGTCACCATGAAGCCGAAGGCCAGCGGTTTAAGGACGTCGTTGAGGTTGAGGGTGAGCTCAGAGCCGGTTAGCGCCGGGGTAAAGTTGACGCCCACATAGAGAGCGGAGAAGACCAGCAGGAAAGTGCCGATCATTTCAGACAGGGCGTTGGTGAAGTAGTTGTGAATGGCCGGTACAGTGGCGAAAACGCCGAGCTTGATTTTGCGGTCTTCGGTGGCCTTCCAGTGGGGGAGGTAGTTGAGGTAGACGAAGACTGCGCCCACCATAGCTCCCAGTAGTTGGGAGATGATGTAGCCGGGCACCTGGGACCAGGGGAACTCGCCGTAGGCCGCCAGTCCAATGGAAACCGCCGGGTTGAGGTGGCCGCCGGAGTAGTGGTGGGAGGCGTAGACGCCGAAAGCGACGGCGAAGCCCCAGCCGAAGGCGATAGTGAAGAAGTTATCGCCGTGACCTTTGGAGCGACGAAGCTCAACGGTTGCAATCACGCCGCAGCCAATGGTCACCATAATCATGGTGCCGAGGAATTCGGCGAGATAGGGGCTGATGGTGTGCATTGGGAAAATCCAATCTTGGGTTGTGTGGTTTTCTTTTGGGTTCGTTGGTTTTTATCAAACCTTAGTTTTGCCTTAACCGCAAAGCTTTGGTGTAAAGGTGCTTTAAGTACTTATGCACTAGTCCGCCGGGAAATAAAACCTCCAGTGGGGAGATTCACACCAAATGCCCAGGGTGACTCAGTGTTCTTGCAGACACGCCGACCTGTGATGTGCAACAAAAAGTCAGAGTGCATAAATTTGGTTTTATGCGGGAAAAGCCCTCACATGTGCGACCCAGCCACCCCGCCGTCCATAAAAAACCCACACAAACGATCATTTCCCCAAAAAATCGTGCCATACTGGTGGCAAGACCCGGCAGGAACAAAACCCATGAAAGGACATTCCGCCATGACCATCCAGAAATCAGGAACCAAGCTCGGCGTAATCGGAGCCGGCGGCGTGGGCTCGGCAACCGCCTACGCAGCGGCAATCCGCGGCTCAGCCGATGAAATCGTCATCTACGACATCGCAGACAAACTCGCCGAGGCTGAAGCACTCGATATTGCCCACGGCACCATGTTCGCCCACGAGGCAGAAGTTACCGGCGGCGGAGACATTGAGCTGCTACGCGACTGCGACCTGATTATTATTACCGCCGGCGCTCGCCAGAAGCCCGGCCAGCCCCGCCTTGAGTTGGTGGACGCCAACGTAAAGATTTTCCAGTCCATGCTGCCCAAGGTGATGGAGGTTGCCCCGCAGGCAATCCTGATGATCGTTACCAACCCCTGCGACGTGATGGCGGTGGTGGCTCAGAAGATTACCGGCCTGCCCACCGAACGCTGCTTCGCCTCGGGTACCGTTCTCGACTCTTCGCGCCTGCGCTGGCTGATCGCCCAGAAGGCAGAGGTCTCCATTCGCTCTGTTCACGCTAACGTGGTGGGTGAGCACGGCGATTCTGAGTTCCCGGTCTGGTCGGCGGCAAATATCGGTATGGTTCCGCTGGATGAGTGGAAGGCCAACGGAGAGCTGGTCTTTACCGAAGAGGTCAAGGCTCAGATCGCTGAAGACGCTATGCGGGCAGCCTACAAGGTGATTGAGGGCAAGGGGGCTACCAACTACGCCATCGGTATCTCGGGTGCCCGTATTGCCGAGGCTATTCTGCGCGATGAGCACGCGGTGCTCAACGTTTCCACCCAGCTTCGCGGTAAGTACGGTGTTGAGGGCGAAGCCGCTGTATCGCTGCCCTCTGTAGTGAGCCGCCAGGGTGTGCTGCGCGTGCTGGATGTGCCCATGACCGAGGCGGAGATCGACAAGCTGAGGGCCTCTGCTAAGGCGATTGACGACGTCATTCAGGGTGTTGACCTGAGCTAGCTCTTCTTCATCCCCGCCGCCGCGCCTGCTTCTGAGGGCAGGGGTGGTGGCGGGGATTTTTATACCAACTTTTGTGCCTAGCGGCTTCTTAATGATGCGGTTCTGTGCTGTTTATCCGCTAATCTGTATGTAGACGTTGTGTCTGTAAATCGACTGGCGCCCATACGGCCCAGCACCCGGCCAGAAGATAAGGCAGACTAGACAGAGGCAGCGACCTCGTTTCAGCAGGTCACACACATATTACTTAGTTAGGTTATTGCACATGGCTTCTAAGAAGGTTCTCGCGGCACTCGCGTTGGGTTCAGCGGCACTGCTCAGCGGTTGCGCTACCACCATTGTTGATGGTCTCGGTATCGAGAAAACTACTAACTTTGAGGATAATCGCGACAACGTTGTGGTTGAAGCGTATGTGCTCGATGTAGAGACCGGTGAGCCCAAGGCAGCAACCGTAACTTTTGAACAGGATCAGATGCCTTTCGAGGGTAACCGCGTTGAGATTGGTGCCGAGGAGACTTATCTGAAGGTCACCGCTGATAACACTGACGATCTGGCGGGTCACCGTCTCACCGCCGTGGTCTCTAGCGATAACCCCGACGACACCGCCGTCTGCGCTATCAAGGACTCCGGTATTTTTGAGCCCGTTCACTCTGCCCACGCAGAGGCTAAGGGCAGCGCCACCTGCCAGATTGAGATGCACTAGGATTTTTTCGCGAGCGCCCCGGCATAGGCTGTGCCGGGGCGCTTTTGTATGGGTGGACGGCGTTATAGCGGCACATCGGCCGATTGCGGCGGGTTATTCGTCAACATGGTTCAGGTCTGTGAAAGACTAGAGACATGAATACATCTGGGTCCCACGATCTACGAAATATTGTTACTGAAGCCGCCGATGAGGCGGTTAATCTTGGTTACCGGGTAGCTGACCGTCTTCATACTTGGCGGGAGGCTCGAGCCCAGGAAAACGGTAAAGAGCCGGTGGTTGTTCCCTCGGTGGGTTACGGTGCCCCCGGCTGGGTGCGGGTGATTGGTCGTGCCCTCTATAAGACCGATATGTTCGAGGAATTCTTCAATACCCTCGAGGGAGAGAACCCTAAGAGTGAGCCCATTCGTGGCTGGCGCTCTTTTACCTCGATTGCTATTTCTCATGCCCGGGTGACTGTGCGGATTGAGAACCACGAGTTTACGGTGCAGGCAGACCGCGGTGGCGTGGTGGACGAGCGGATTGAGGTTGACCTCGAGCCCGGTATCCACGAGGTCTACATGCAGGTGCCCGGCAGTAAGCCCGCTAAGACCACCGTCTACATCGTGCCGCCGGAGCAGAAGATTGGTGTGATTTCCGACGTTGACGACACGGTGATGGTCACCGCCCTGCCCCGCCCCATGCTGGCCGCCTGGAACTCCTTTGTGCTCAACGAGCACGCGCGAACCCCCACTCCGGGTATGGCGGTGCTGATGGATCGTATTCACCGCGCCCACCCGCAGGCTCCCTTCATGTACCTGTCCACCGGCGCCTGGAATGTTACCCCGACCCTGCGGCGCTTCCTCTCCCGCAACGCCTACCCCAAGGGCACCTTTTTGCTGACCGACTGGGGCCCGACTCCCGACCGCTGGTTCCGGTCTGGCTCCCAGCACAAGGTGGAGTCCCTGAAGCGCCTGGCGGCGGAGTTCCCCGATATGAAGTGGATTCTCATTGGTGACGACGGCCAGCGCGACCCTGACATCTACAACGGCTTTGCGGTGCGCTACCCACAGAACGTGGCTGCGATTCTGATTCGTAACCTGACCCTGGGGGAGTCTGTGCTGGCCTCGGGCCGGGTCTGGGGCGATAAGCGGGCCCAGCAGATTACCACCGGTGATCTCTGGATGGAGGCCAATGACGGCGCCACCCTGCTGGCGCGCCTGAAAGAGGTGGGTCTGCTCTAGGGCTAGCTTCGCCAGTAGTTCGTAGGACGCCGTCGCTTGACTGACCTGCCTCGGGGCGGGGGAGTCGGGCGGCGGCGTCCTCGCCTTTAATAGACTCGAAAACCCTAAAATGCAAGCAGGCCCCATCGCAGACACGGCCGGTTAAAAATCTTTAAAAATTGAGCTTAAGCTTCTTTAACCTTCAAGGCTCATGTGATGGTTGAATCGCCTTGCCCGGAATCTCGCGGCAGAGAATTATTCCCCACCGGGCACGTGATTAAGCAGACCGGGCTGGGCGGCTTGCGCTCCTGGCAAGCCGCCGATGTGGATAACTCGGGCTTAAACCGCGAAAACAAGCCAACCAGCTGTGGATTAAAAAATTTTTCAGAAAATTTTCGTCAGTTACCACACTATATAGGGGTGTGGATTAAGGCCCGACACTAGATGTAGTATTGATACCTGTTGGGCAGCACAGGGCAGTTCTTCGCGAATCCCCCGAAAATTCCGCGAAATGCCGAAAGCCCCCAGCCTCTTAGACCACCACAGATTGTTAGAAATACCCGGTGCCCTGGGCCCGGGAGTTCAAGGAGTCAAAATGTCAGTTACGGTGTACACCAAGCCGTCATGCGTCCAGTGCAACATGACCTACCGTGCCCTCGATAAGCAGGGCATTGAGTACAACACCGTAGACGTGACTCAGGACGCCGAGGCGCTGGCCCGCATCAAGGAACTTGGCTACATGCAGGCGCCCGTGGTGATTGCAGGCGACGAGCACTGGTCAGGTTTCCAGCCCGACCGCATTAACGCTCTGGCAGCCTAGCGGGGCCGGAATCAACCATGAAGTCCCAGCAGGCACCCCTGGTTGTTTACTTTTCCTCCATTTCAGAAAACACCCACAAGTTCATTCAAAAAACTCGGGTGGAAAGCCTGCGCCTACCGTTGCTCACCAAAGACGAACCCCCGGTGGTAGACCGGCCCTTCGTTCTCTGCATTCCCAGCTACGGTAGACCCAACGGCGCCGGATCTGTACCGCCCCAGGCGGTTAAATTCCTTAACGTGGAGCAGAACCGCGCCCACCTGGTCGGAGTCATCGGCGCAGGAAACACAAACTTTGGAGACCTCTACTGCGTTGCCGCCGACAAGGTCGCGGCCAAATGCCAGGTCCCGGTACTCTACCGTTTTGAACTCATGGGTACCGCAGAAGATGTACATAAAGTCAATGAAGGGTTAGAAGAATTTTGGATTCAAAACTCCCTGTACTAGGTCAGTCGCAGGAACCCGGTCACGAAGACCTCACCACCCCCGAGAAATTCCAGGGCCTGGGCTACCACGAGCTCAACGCCATGCTGAATCTCTACGACGAAAACGGCAAGATTCAGTTTGACGCCGACCGCCAGGCAGCCCGCCAGTACTTCCTGCAGCACGTCAACAACAACACCGTTTTCTTCCACGATCTCGAAGAAAAGCTCGACTACCTGGTCAAGCACCAGTACTACGAGAAGCACGTGCTCGACCAGTACTCCTTTGACTTCATCAAGTCTCTCTCCAAACTGGCCTACTCCAAGAAGTTCCGCTTTCCCACCTTCCTGGGCGCTTTCAAGTTCTACACCTCCTACGCGCTGAAGACCTTCGACGGCCAGCGTTACCTGGAACGCTTCGAAGACCGCGTGGTCATGGTGGCCCTGCTTTTGGCAGAGGGCAACGAAGAGCTGGCCCGCGACATCGTCGAAGAAATCATCTCCGGCCGCTTCCAGCCCGCCACCCCCACCTTCCTCAACGCCGGCAAGATGCAGCGCGGTGAGCTCGTCTCCTGCTTCCTGCTGCGCGTAGAAGACAACATGGAGTCCATCGGCCGCTCCATCAACTCCGCCCTACAGCTCTCCAAGCGCGGCGGCGGCGTCGCCTTTGCGCTGACCAACCTGCGTGAATCCGGCGCTCCCATCAAGAAGATCGAAAACCAGTCTTCCGGCGTCATTCCCGTCATGAAGTTGCTGGAAGACTCTTTCTCCTACGCGAACCAGCTGGGCGCTCGCCAGGGTGCCGGTGCGGTTTACCTGCACGCCCACCACCCCGATATCTACTCTTTCTTGGATACCAAGCGCGAGAACGCCGACGAGAAGATTCGTATTAAGACCCTCTCGCTGGGTGTTGTGATTCCCGATATCACCTTTGAGCTGGCCAAGCGCAATGAAGATATGTATCTCTTCTCGCCCTACGACGTTGAGCGGATCTACGGCGTTCCCTTCTCTGACATTAACGTCACCGAGAAGTACTACGAGATGGTGGACGACGCTCGAATTCGCAAGCAGAAGATTAATGCTCGCGAGTTCTTCCAGACCCTGGCTGAAGTTCAGTTCGAGTCGGGCTACCCCTACGTGATGTTTGAAGACACCGTCAACCGGGCCAACCCGATTGAGGGCAAGGTTATTATGTCTAACCTCTGCTCTGAGATTCTTCAGGTTTCCGAGCCTTCTGCCTACCACGACGATCTGGGCTACGAGACCGTGGGTAAGGACATTTCCTGCAACCTGGGCTCGCTCAATATTGCCCTGACCATGGACGGCGATAACTTCGGCAAGACTATCGAGACCGCTATCCGGTCGCTGACCGCCGTCTCTGACCAGTCCGATATTCGTACCGTTCCCTCCATTGAGCGCGGTAACAAGATGTCTCACGCGGTGGGTCTGGGTCAGATGAACCTGCACGGTTACCTGGGCCGCGAACACATCTACTATGGTTCCGAAGAGGCGCTGGACTTCACCAATATCTACTTCTACACCGTGACCTACCACGCTATCCGCGCGTCCATGGAGATTGCCAAGGAGCGTAAGGAAACTTTCGCTAACTTCGAGAACTCCGACTACGCTTCGGGCAAGTTCTTCCAGAAGTACATTGAGCAGGAGTGGGCTCCGCAGACCGAGCGGGTCAAGGAGCTCTTTGCCGCCCACCAGATTCCCACCCAGGAAGACTGGAAGAAGCTGGCTGCCGATGTCGCCGAGCACGGTATGTACAACCAGAACCTGCAGGCGGTACCGCCCACCGGCTCGATTTCCTACATCAACGGTTCCACCTCTTCGATTCACCCCATTGCCTCGAAGATTGAGATCCGTAAGGAGGGCAAGCTGGGCCGCGTGTACTACCCGGCTCCCTACCTGAACAACGACAACCTGGAATACTACCAGGATGCCTACGAAATCGGCTACGAGAAGATTATCGACACCTACGCTGTGGCAACCCAACACGTTGACCAGGGCCTGTCGCTGACCCTCTTCTTCAAAGACACCGCAACTACCCGCGATGTCAATAAGGCCCAGATTTACGCATGGCGCAAGGGCATTAAGACCATCTACTACTCGCGTATCCGCCAGATGGCTCTGGAAGGTACCGAAGTAGAGGGTTGCGTATCCTGCATGCTCTAGCCCCAGGCTAAAGCGAGCGCTTGAACCCAGCTATCGGTTGCCCGCCGGTGGCTGGGTTTTTTGTGGGTTTGGGTGCCCGGCGGTTGTGTTTTCAGATGACCTGTCGGGCTAAAATGGTTTCAACTGCCGATAGACATATCGGCACAAGTTCACGAAGGAGTTTCCCTCAGCATGATGAGCGAAAAGGTCAAGCTCGTTGACCACGTCGAAGCAATCAACTGGAACCGTATCCAGGATGAAAAGGATCTTGAGGTGTGGGATCGCCTGACCTCTAACTTCTGGCTCCCCGAGAAGGTTCCGCTCTCTAACGACGTTCCTTCCTGGAAGACCCTGACCGATGAGGAAAAGCAGCTGACCATGCGTGTTTTCACCGGTCTGACCCTGCTGGATACCATTCAGGGCACCGTGGGCGCTGTCTCGCTGCTGCCCGATGCTACCACTGCCCACGAAGAAGCGGTGTACACCAACATCGCTTTCATGGAGTCGGTGCACGCGAAGTCTTACTCTTCTATCTTCTCCACTCTGGCGTCTACCCGCGAGATTGACGAAGTCTTCCGCTGGGCCACCGAGAACCCCCACCTGCAGAAGAAGGCTCAGATTGTGATGAGCTACTACCAGGGCGATGACCCGCTGAAGAAGAAGGTTGCCTCCACCCTGCTGGAGTCCTTCCTCTTCTACTCGGGCTTCTACCTGCCCATGTACTGGGCTTCTCGAGCCAAGCTGACCAACACCGCAGACCTGATTCGCCTGATTATCCGCGATGAAGCTGTGCACGGCTACTACATTGGCTACAAGTACCAGCGCGGTCTGGAGCAGGAGACCCCCGAGCGTCAGCAGGAGCTCAAGGACTACACCTTTGACCTGCTCTATGAGCTCTACGAGAACGAAGTGCAGTACACCCACTACCTCTATGATTCTGTGGGCCTGAGCGAGGACGTCAAGAAGTTCCTGCACTACAACGCCAACAAGGCACTGATGAACCTGGGCTACGAGGCAATGTTCCCGGCATCGGTCACCAATGTTTCCCCGGCCATTCTCTCAGCCCTGTCGCCGAACGCTGATGAGAACCATGACTTCTTCTCGGGCTCCGGCTCCTCCTACGTCATCGGTAAGGCAGTTAATACCGAAGATGAGGATTGGGACTTCTAAGAAGTTTCGTAACCTGGGGTGACTGGTGGTGATTCTCCCTTGAATTTCCGGGGTTTATGCCACCGTTTCATCACCCCGGGTTACTCCGAGTAATTCGCAAAGGGGTTCAAAATGGGGTTCAAAAAATAGACCCCTTAACGCACAAAAAGGCGCCTCACCCCCATCAAGGGGTGAGGCGCCTTTTTCTACTCACTCAAATGTCCGTGCTGCAGCTCCAGCACTACCGGGGGTATTCAGCACGGACAGCATGCCCTGACCACCAATGAGGAAAGACCACACAGCGAGAGCCACATTCAGCCAGACCGGCTGCGGGGCTTCTGCTATGCCGTCCTCCGTCCCCTCTTTATGCCGAGCCACCAGCACGTTACTTGTAGCTCAGTAACAATTGGTGGCTCGCTGGCCGGTAGCCGGCTCACCGCTTTGAGCAGGGCCAACAGATATCGAAGGTTTCGCCGTCGCGTTCCTAGGGCATCTTGTCCATGGTTTTCCTGGTATGACTAAGGTTTTGACTGTTAAAATTGAGATATAGCAGGTGCTACCCTCTGCAACCTTGAAATAACAGGGCGACTGTAATAGGTCTAAAAGTAGATGGAGGTGGGGCACCTGCATTTTTATTGCACTTTTATTTCCTCGGCAATAAAAGTCCTGAGCTGCAGATTCAACTTCCCCAGGGCGGGATTTTTTGCCTTGAAAGCCCGACGGGAGAAGATTTTGTACAGGATTATCTCGAGAGTACAGAGTTACCTCTGTACAACCGAGACAACCCTGTACAAAACTGCGGGGTGCCGAACAGATACAATAAATCCAGTGAAGACCTCGAATTCTGCCAGAGAAGCAATCACCACCTATGAGCGCTCACGGGAGCTTGAAACCGCCCTCATGGAGGCCGACTTCTGCCTACCAGTGGGCTCTATTGAACTTGCCCGGCAGCACAGAGCAGCCCAGCTTACTTCGCAAAGACTCAAGCTAACAGAGATGCAGCCCTGGCGGCGTCGTTATTCTGACTCCCATTTCGAGATGCGCCTGGGCAACTATCGAGGCCTGACCATTATCTGCGCCCAGCACGAGCGGGTACGGGAGGAACTTGCCGCCCTGCTACCCGGCGATGAGGGTAACTGGGCCGGAGACTATAACAAGCTCAAAAAGGTCAACGATTTTCTCAGCCCCTTTGCCCTGCAAAGTTCGGGTACCGCCCTCTTCTTCACCCCGGGACGAAGCCTCTTTAACACCCAGCACCTCGAACCTCCCGCAGGCTATAGCTTCCGCTGGCTAACCCCCAGCGAAATTGAAGACTATAGAGGAAACAACCCCTTTCCCAACGCGCTGGGCTTCAGCAAAGACCGCCCAGACGTCCAAGCCCTCGCCGCAGAGTACGAAAACCAGGTCATCGGTGTTGCAGGTGCCAGCGATGATTCCTCCATCGCCCGCCAAATTGGTGTGGATGTTCTCTTCGACCACCAGCAGCGCGGCCTCGCCACAGCCCTGGTGCAGAAGCTGGCGCTCGCCGTCCTTGATGAGGGTTTTCTGCCCTTCTACGGCACCTCACCCTCCCACGTTCCCTCGCAAAACGTTGCCCTGCGGGCGGGGTTGGAGCCCTGCTGGTTTGAGTATGTCTCAACCTCCCTGCTCGATGTTAACGTCAATTAGGCCTAGGAGTTTTTATGCGCGTTGATCTTGACCGGCATGAGCCCGGCACCCACCTCTATCCCTTCGCAGAGTCGGTGGACTATGTGCGTGCGGTGGGGCGGGGAGAGGCTGAATCGACCCTGCGGCTCTACCGTCCGCGCAAGAATATGGCTTTTGGACGTCGTGATGAGCTGCGGGAGGGATTTGAGGACGCCGCCGCTGCGGCTTCGCGCTTTGGCTATGAGCCGCTGGTGCGGCCGGTGGGCGGTCACGCAGCCGGCTACCATGCTGGCTGCCTGGTGGTGGACCATTTTCAGGCGGATGCCGATGCGGTCAGCGGTAATACAGACCGCTTCGAGGTATTCGGACATATGTTCGAAAAGGCTCTAGAGACTCTCGGCATCTCCGCTGGGGTAGGAGAGATTCCGGGGGAGTACTGCCCCGGTGAACACTCTGTACACGCGGTCTTTCCTCACGGAAGCAAAACAAAAATAGTGGGCACCGCCCAGCGGGTGGTCGCCGGTGCCTGGTGGTTCTCTACCGGAATTGTGGTGGAATCCGGCTACCAACTGCGTGAGGCTACCGAGCAGGTCTATAAGAAGCTGGGGCTGGAATTAGAACCGGAAACCGTCGGAGCCCTCACCGAGATCAACCCCATTCTCACCGTTGAAGATGTAGAAGATGCCGTGCTTGAAGCCTATGCGGCAGAAGGGTGGCTCTGATGTGCGGCCGCTACGTTCTCGATTTTGATCACGGCGTTTACATGGCAGGCGTGCCGCTTGAGGCACCGATACAAAACTTCAACGTGGCTCCCACCCACACGGTACCCATTATTATTGATAACTTCACCGGGTTGGAGCCGGCCCAGACCGCCCTGCTGGTCCACGGGCAGGCCGGCGAAACTGGGCAAGCCGGTGGGGGAGTAACTCCCAACCGGGAACTTCACGCCGCCCGCTGGGGGCTCCTCCCCACGTGGGCAGAAGATGCCAGCTTCTCTGCCAAGGCTTTTAACGCCCGCAGTGAAACCATCTTCGAAAAGCCCACCTTCCGACAGGCCGCCACAGCGGGCCACTGCGCCATACCCGTCAGCGGCTACTACGAATGGAAAACCGAAACCACCACCGCGGGCAAACAGGTCAAAACCCCGCACTTCATCCACCGGGCAGATCAAGACCCCATCTACTTCGCAGGCCTCTACTCCTGGTGGAAAATCACCGAGAAAGAAGCCCACAACCCCAAGTCCCCCTACGCCAACCGGGCAGGGGACTGGCTACTGACCTGCTCCATTATCACCATGAAATCCCCTGACGACCTCGACCTCGCCGACCTGGCAACCAGCGGCCGCCCAGAAGCAACACCCACCGCTCTCTCCCACCTGCACAACCGACTCCCAGTACCCCTGCACTTCACCGGAGAACCCACCGACGCCCTGACCCGCTGGCTGCAATCCGGCAAAGCCCCCGGCCGCCCCGTCACCCAACCCAGCGGCGTCCTCACCCAAGACGCCCGGGTAGCGCTCGCCGAAATACTCGACCAAGCCTACGCCCAAACCACCGGATGGGAGCTCTACCCCGTCTCCACCGATGTGGGTAATGTTCGTAATAATGGCCCCCACCTCATCGAGCCGGCCCAAGACCTACTCAGCGGCCTTTAAACACAAAAAAGTGCCCTCGCTCCCGGCAAGGGGAACGAGGGCACCTGTGAAAAGAAACTAAACAATCTCTTCATCCTCAGAAGGATCCTGCCAACGGCGGAACTCTAAGGTCAAATACAACGCCAGCGCCGCAGCATTCGACTCAGGAATACGCACACTGACCTCCTCAAGACCATCGGAGCGCATCACCGACAGCGACTGACGAATCAGCTTCTCAGCTAAACCCTCACGACGACGCGACGCCGCGGTAAAGAGCTCATAAATAGCCGGAACATCAGAGGGCTGACCACCATCGGTGCGATTGCGCAAACACAGGGCCGCAGCCACCACCCGATCGTGATCATCAATCACCACTGGTGAAGCCTCAGTATAAAATTCCCCGTGCTCTCCACCCAAGACAGCCTCAATCTCAGTCAGCGCATGAGCCTGCGACGTCAACCGCCCATCGTCATAGGAAGAAAAAAGCAAACGCGCCAGCGCCTCAGCATCAGAATGCTCCACCGGGCGAGTCTCCAAAGTGGGCTTACCCACCAACTCTTTAGTCTCAGAAATCAGAGTAATTAAACGGGTCATGGCTGCCTCCTTTATCAGTCTGGCCTGAACCTGTATCTTATAGAGTAACCTCAATCACTGTAGTCAGAAGCAATATGACACAATAAATTTAAGTTAACAGGGGGAGTACACATGCGATGGGGCAATGCAAAATTCGGAGAAAATCTCCTAGCAGTCGTCGAACATCAGAACCAAACTTTCACCTTCGACCAACCCCTCGACACCCTCCTCGCCCAAGGCATCCCACACCACATCCACACCGCTGAAGACATCAAAAAACTCGGCGGCCACTCCACCGACCTCACCTTCAACACACTCACCTTCGCAGCGCCCGTCCTCAAACCCGGCAAAATCCTCTGCATCGGCCTCAACTACACCGACCACGCCCAAGAAGTCGGGGCCCAAATCCCCGAATACCCCACCATCTTCACCAAATACTCCAACGCCCTCATAGGCCCCACCGACCCCATCACCCTCCCCAAAGAATCAACCAAAATCGACTGGGAAGCCGAACTCTGCGTCGTCATCGGCACCCAAACCCGCAGCGTACCCGAAAACCAAGCCCTCAACCACGCCCTCGGCTACACCGTCATCAACGACATCTCAGTCCGCGACTGACAAGGCCGCACCACCGAATGGTTCCAAGGCAAAAACTGGGACAACACCACACCCACCGGCCCCTACATTGTCACTCCAGATGAAATTGACCCCGTCAAAGGCCTCACCATCACCTGCACCATCGACGGCGAAACCCGCCAAAACGGCAACACCGCCAACATGATCTTCACACCAGCCCACATCATCTCCTACATCTCCACCTTCATGACCCTCGAACCCGGCGACCTCATCGCTCTCGGCACCCCAGCCGGCGTAGGCCTCTCCATCAAACCCCGCAAATGGCTCACCCCGGCCAAACCGTCACCACCGAAATCCAAGGAATAGGAAAACTCACCAACACCTGCACCCAACCCAACTAACACCCACAACACACAGAAAGACAACCATGCGCAGCATCACCGTAAAACTCGCCAAAATGATCGCCACCGAAGCCCACGAAGGCCAACGCGACAAAAACGACAAACCCTACATCGGCCACCCCGGCAGAGTCGCCAAATACGCCGAAGCCCTCGCAGAAGAAAAAGGCATCAACCCCGTCAACGCAATCGCAGTCGCCTGGCTCCACGACGTCCTCGAAGACACCCAAGTCACCAAAAAACAACTCAGCCACGAATTCCCCCGCGAAATCGTCAAAGCAGTAGAAGACCTCACCCACCAACAACAAGAAACCCTCGAAGACTACTGCGCTCGCATCAAGCGCAACGAGTTGGCCCTGCTGGTGAAGAAGGCAGATATTCAAGACAACACCAACCCCGAACGCATGGCCGGCCTCGATGAGGAGACCCGCCTGCGCCTGACCGATAAGTACCAGCGTATGAGTCGGTTGCTGGCGGTCTAAGGGAGTGAGAAGGACGGCGCTGGGGCAGCTGTTGCCGGTGCCGGCGAGCGGGTAGACTGGTGGGTGATGTGTGCCCTCGTACCGCACACATGTAACCCGAGCCTGCCCCTTGTATGGGTGGGCAGATAAAGGAGACACACAGTGTCCAACATTTCGATCAGCGTAAACGGCGAAGCACGTTCGGTAGAAGCCGGAACCACCGCGGCAGACCTCTTTGGAGAAGACAAAGAGATTGTTGTTGCTCGAGTCAATGATGTTTTGGTTGACCTTTCGCGCGAACTGGCTGAGGGCGACGTCGTCGTTCCCGTTTCAGTACACGAGGAAGACGGCCTGAACGTTCTGCGCCACTCGGCAGCGCACGTGATGGCGCAGGCGGTGCAGGAGTACCGCAAGGATGCCAAGCTGGGCATCGGCCCCTACATCACCGACGGTTTCTACTTCGATTTCGATGTGGAAGAGCCCTTCACGCCCGAGGACCTCAAGAAGATTGAGAAGTCCATGGTGAAGATTATTAAGTCGGGCCAGACCTTCCGACGCCGCGTGGTCACCCAGGCCGAGGCTGAAGCCGAAATGGCTGATGAGCCCTACAAGCTGGAGCTGCTGGCTCTCTCGCAGGGTCCCGGTTCAGGTGCGGACGCCGCCGAGGGTGCCTCTGTTGAGGTGGGCGCGGGCGAAATCACCATCTATGACAACGTGAACAAGAAGGGCGAGACCGTGTGGAAGGATCTCTGCCGCGGCCCCCACGTTCCCAACACCAAGCTGATTGCTAACGGCTACGCTCTCATGCGTGCGGGCGGCGCCTACTGGCGCGGTTCCGAGAAGAATCCCATGCTACAGCGCATTTACGGTACCGCCTGGCCCTCGAAGGAAGAGCTGGTTGCCTACAAGGATCGCATTGCCGAGGCAGAGCGCCGTGACCACCGCCGCCTGGGCGAAGAGCTGGATCTCTTCAGCTTCCCCAAGACCATTGGCCCCGGTCTGCCGGTTTTCCACCCTAAGGGCGGTATTATTCTGCGCGAGATGGAGAACTACGTTCGCCAGCGCCACATTGACGAGGGCTTCCAGTATGTGAAGACCCCCCATATCTCTAAGGAAGATCTCTTCTACACCTCTGGCCACCTGCCCTACTACTCAGACGGCATGTTCCCGGCCAT
Source organism: Rothia aerolata (assembly GCF_014635585.1). Lineage (GTDB taxonomy): Bacteria > Actinomycetota > Actinomycetes > Actinomycetales > Micrococcaceae > Rothia > Rothia aerolata. The sequence goes on along the minus strand of NZ_BMDC01000001.1, from coordinate 424,106 downwards.
GGATGACGAGGGTCAGGCTTACCGACTGAAGGCAATGAACTGCCCCATGCACAACGAGATTTTCCGTTCGCGGGGTCGTTCCTACCGCGAGCTGCCCCTGCGTCTCTTTGAGTTCGGTACCGTCTACCGCGATGAGAAGTCCGGCGTGTTGCAGGGCCTGACCCGCGTGCGCATGATTACCCAGGATGACTCCCACTCCTACGTGACCAAGGAGCAGGCACCCGACGAGGTACGCCACCTGCTCAAGTTCATGCTCTCCCTGCTGGAAGACTTCGGTATGACCGACTTCTACCTGGAACTGTCTACCCGCGATACCGAGGGCGAGAAGAAGGATAAGTTCATCGGCACAGATGAGCAGTGGGAAGAGGCTACCGCGGTGCTGGAGCAGGTTGCATCTGAGACCGGTCTTGATTTGGTTCCTGACCCGGGTGGAGCTGCTTTCTACGGCCCCAAGATTTCTGTTCAGGCTAAGGATGCGATTGGTCGTACCTGGCAGATGTCTACCGTGCAATACGACTTCAACCAGCCCAAGCGCTTTGGTTTGGAGTACCAGGCTTCTGACGGCTCCCGCCAGGAGCCGGTGATGATTCACTCCGCTAAGTTTGGTTCACTGGAGCGCTTCTTCGGTGTGCTGACCGAGCACTACGCGGGTGCTTTCCCTGCCTGGTTGGCTCCGGTGCAGGTGATTGGTGTTCCCGTTGCTGAGGCCTTCAACGATTACATGGGTGAGGTTGCTGCCAAGCTGGCAGCCCACGGTGTGCGCGTTGAGGTGGACTACGGTACCGACCGCTTCCCCAAGAAGATCCGCACCGCTTCTAAGGAGAAGGTGCCTTTCATCCTGATTGCCGGTGGCGAGGACGCCGAGAACGGCGCGGTCTCCTTCCGCTTCCGCGACGGCTCGCAGGAGAACGGTGTTCCCGTGGACGACGCTGTGGCCCGCATTGTCGAGCACATCGAGTCGCGAAACAATGAGGATCCGAAGTCGCGGGTGAGCAATTAATCCAGGCAATATATTATTGACTAAATAAATATTAATAAATGGAAGGTGTCGTATATGTACGGCACCTTCTGTCTATATTGAAGAGGAGTAAGATGCTAGGCTGGTTTTTTGAATCTGAAACATCCCGTACAATCCTTTCAACCTTATTAGCTAGTTTTGTTTCCATTCTTACGGCAATTATTGCTGCTAAAAATGTTTCAAGAACTATTAGGAATCAAAATAAGGGATTACCTCCAGAAATATTAAGAGTGGAGAAGATTCAATCAGTTTTAATAAATCATTTAAATCATAAAAAATTAAATAAAATAGACATGGAAATATTGGAATCCGAGTACAGGGGCTCACTTAAGAAATTATTCCTAGAGTCTAGATTGGCTAGTGTTGGTGTAGTGGATGAATTTTCAAGACAGAAGCTTCTCAAATTGTCAGACAATATTCAAAATATAAGAAAATTTCCTGACCTCAACACTGTACATGGTTCGATTTTTGATAAATTTAATCGAATATTCGGAGCCGCATCCATAATACTTGGAATTTTTACACTAGGTATAACACTCCTGCTTCTTGTTCTACAGGTGTTTATTTTAGTATTTGATGCAAATTTAGAAAGATTCGATTTTGGGTACGTTCCATTTATAGTTATATACGGATTGGTAACCGTATTTTTATTCAAATTATCGAAATTAATTGTAGAGAGATGGGGTGAGTTGGATTTGATTACAGATTTGATAGTTAGAAATGTCTATCAGTATCATACAGAATATTTTACAGGAATGGCTGATGTCGTGCGAGAGAGTGAATTGGAAGCTAGGAAAAGATTAAAATTTGAGAATTCGAAAAAGTATAAAAAATGGATTAAAGAAAATCCTGGGAAAACATCTTGGGACTATGGCTTCGAGAATAAATTAAGTTATAAAATTTTTTCGCCCTCAGAGGCGCTTCCAATGGGGTATCATGTGGAATATAAAAAAATTGGTTTTATAACCAGTTCACCGTTTTTGATTTCTAATAAAAAAGTTCTCAGAGAGTCTAAATAATCTTTATGATGTCGAACTTGCCTGTTCTGCGAAAGCCTGGGCATTTTCTAACATGCGGGCAAGACGCTGTTCGGTGGGGGAGGAGTCGTCCACTTGGTGGGTTTCGTTGGGGTTTCTTTCCTTACATAATCTGCAAGGCGGAGGGTTATTTTCGCGGTAACTTAAACTGCTGACGAGCCCGATGTGGTTCATTGTTCAAGCGAGTAGAGGTGGCAAGCTCCTGAGGTTGGGTTGGTCTCCTTGTGTAACACTATTCCTGAAATCGCAGGAGAGTGCTACATTGTAAATACACCGTATGTTTAAGGAGAGATGCAATGTCTACTACAAGCATCAGTGTCCGTATGGACTCAGAAACCAAAAAAGAAGGTGAAGCTCTCTTCAAAGAGCTGGGCCTGAACATGTCCACGGCTATCAACATGTTTGTGAAGCAAGCCGTGAGAGAGAACCGCATTCCCTTCACAGTGGGAGACCCTAGACCCAATGCAGAATCTCTTGAAGCAATCCGTGATAGAGAGCAGTTCCTTGCCAGTGGAAAGAAGCCTAGGTTCTCAAAAGCCGAGGAGCTCTTTGAAGATTTAGGTATCTAATGTATCTCGAAGCCGACTATGCACCAGCATTTAGGCGGGATATCAAAAGGCTGCAGAAGAAGCACATTGATACAAAACCACTCCGAGATTTGATTCAACTGGTACTAGAAAATTCGGTGGAGTCTAAGGAAACCCTGCGACGAAGGCACATGATGCATACGCTCAAAGGTGAATGGCAAGGTAGTTATGAGTGCCATGTTGCCAATGCTGGTGACTGGTTAATTATTTGGAGTGAGACAAATGAGCTCGCCTACTTCCAAAGAACTGGTAGCCACGACGAGCTGTTTCGCTAAGAAGTCTGGTGGAGGCGCTCTACGAAAGCCTGGGCATTCTCCAGCATACGTTGCAAGCGTTGCTCGACCGTCAGGGTTTCGTCTATTTGGCGGATACCTTCGGGCTTCTTCTTGCCCGTTACATAATCTGCGCAGCGCAGGTTAGAGCAGATATACGTACCCAGGGTGTTGCCACGACGACCAGATTCACCTGTTTTCGCCGCTGAAAACAGGGAAATCCCAGAACCGGGGTGCAAAGTCATACAAAACGAGCACATTTGGGCCTTCTTGCCCTGAGCTTTAGCCCGAGTTAGCAGCACACCCGCCACAGCGCCGTCCTGCTGAGGAACCACCACACAAGCCTTCTGCGGATTCTTCGCATTGATCCACGAGAAAAACTCAAGCGACTCCCAATCCACCTCGTTCAAACGCGGCGGCACATTCAGACGCTTCGCCTCGCCCTTGGAACAGTTAATAAAGGATTTACGAATCTCGGCCTCGGTCAAACTTTGCATAGAACCATCCTAACCGGGCGAGGTTATGAGCATGAAAGTCACTGGTGCAGAAAAGCGGTTTTGGGTGCCAAATTTGAAGCCGAAAACCACTTTCTGCACCATCGGGTTTTCAGCACCACCGAGTTTCCTGCACCACTGAGTTCCGGCGCCAGCAAACCCACCCACGCCCCGCGCTATGAGCCCTCACCACTCCCCAAGCAAGGAGAATTTCCCCTCACCCCGGAATAGAGCCACCCCACGCCGCGTTAAGAAACCGGAAGCCTGCCCAACCAACGAAAGGAAGACCCGTGGCATCACCGCTCTTTGAAGAATTCACCGTCAAAAATATGACCACTCGTAACCGCATCTGGAACCCGCCCATGTGCCAGTACTCGGTTGAAAAGCAGGACGGCATTCCCACCAGCTACCACGAGCACCACTACAGTGCGCTGGCACGCGGGGGAGCGGGCGCCGTCATCGTAGAGATGACCAACGTTCTGCCCGAGGGCCGCATTAGCCCCTTCTGCTCCGGCCTCTGGTCAGACGAGCACACCAAAGCGCACGCCCGCCTAGTGCAGGCTATTCACGATGGCGGCGCTAAGGCCGGCGTGCAGATTGCCCACGCGGGCCGCAAGGCGTCAACCGGCGGTGAGCTGCATTCGGAGAAGCCCAACGTCTCCCTGAGCGAAGAAGAGGGTGGCTGGGAAACTTTTGGCCCCTCGGCGGTTGCTTACCCCGGTCTCAAGAAACCCACCGCGCTGACCCTCGAACGCATTGACGAAATCGTTGAAGCCTTCGGCGCAGCTGCCGCCCGCGCGGTAGAGGCAGGCTATGACTTTTTGGAAATCCACGGTGCCCACGGTTACCTGCTGATGCAGTTCCTCTCGCCCCTGTCTAACAAGCGCGACGACGAATACGGCGGCTCCCTGGAGAACCGCGCCCGCATGATCCGCCGTGTTGCGGTTGAGATGCGCAAGAATATGCCCGCCGACATGCCCCTGCTCGCCCGCCTCTCCGCCACCGAGTTTGTGGAGGGCGGTCTGACCGTGGAGGAAATCGCCCAGGTTGCCGCCTGGCTCAAGGAAGACGGCGTGGACATGGCCGATATTTCCACCAGCGGTAACTACCCTGCCGAGATCAAGGTTTACGCGGGATACCAGACCCCTATGGCAGCGCAGGTCAAGCGTGAGGCAGACATTCCCGTGGCTGCGGTGGGCATGATTAACTCCCCGCGTCTGGCCGAGTATATTGTAGGCTCGGGCCAGGCGGATGTCGTGCTGGTGGGTCGCGAGGCGCTGCGCAACGCTTCGACCCCGCTGGAATGGGCGAGGGAGCTCAAGCAGGAAGTTGATTACTCACCCAAGCAGTACCGCCGTGCCTGGAACACCCGCCGATAGCCTGAGCTATAAATACCCCGCTCCTTCCGTACAAGCGGTAGGGGCGGGGTAAACTTTTGAGTCTAAAGCCAAGTTTCCATACCTACCCAGGAGTTTTCTTGACCATCAAAATTATTGCCATCGGTAAGAAGCATGAGAAGTGGGTTAAGGAGGGAATCGATCGCTACGAGTCTCGGCTGCGCAAGCCCTGGGATATTAGTTGGAATTTCCTGGCGCATTCATCTTTGGCCGAGGAACAGGCGCGAGCTGAGGAGTCGAAGAGGATTCTCGATAAGGTGGCAAGCGACGATTATCTGATTCTGCTAGACGAGCGCGGTAAAAACCTGTCTTCCCCTGACCTGTCTGCTCTCATTGCGGGCAACCTGGGCTTCAAGCAGGTGACCCTGGTAATCGGTGGCGCTTACGGCGTGGATGACTCGGTACGCCAGCGGGCTAACACCGTCTGGAGCCTCTCTAAGCTGGTTTTTCCCCACCAGCTGGTGCGCCTGATTCTCACCGAGCAAATTTACCGTGCCGGCGAAATCGCCAATAACCGCCCCTACCACCACGTGTAGGTCAGATTTCCGCCTCTTCTAGGGGCTAGACTGAAGTCATGGGTTTTGATTCACACGACTACACCACCGACGACTTTGAACTACCCGGTGTTCCCGACGCTTTCCAGCGCCTCTGGACTCCCCACCGCCGAGCCTACGTGAAGGGTGGTCAGCAGGACTACACCGAGAACACCTGCCCCTTCTGTGCGGCGCCGACTCGTTCTGATGAAGAATCCCTGATTGTAGCCCGCGGTGAGCACGCTTTCGTAGTGCTGAATCTTTACCCCTACAATCCGGGCCACCTGCTGGTCTGCCCCTACCGCCATATTCCCAATTATGACGACGCCACGGTAGAGGAAACCGCAGAGATAGCCCTGCTCACCCAGCAGGCCATGGGGGTTCTCCGCGAGGTTTCCAGGGTGCACGGCTTCAATATCGGCATGAACCAGGGGAAAATTGGCGGCGCAGGAATTGCCGACCATCTGCACCAGCACATTGTGCCCCGCTGGAGCGGCGACACCAACTTTCTGCCTATCATCGCGGGCACCAAAACCGTGACCCAGACCCTGGGGCAGATTCGCGAGTTAGTAGCTGAAGCTTGGCCTAGTAAGTAGAGCGCAAGCAGTCGCCTGCAGTCCCTCTTGCGAGCTCGCTGGCGCTCGTATCGCAATTCACGAGCGCTGCGCGATTCCACTCGGTTTTTTGTTCTTCACTTGCTCAGAAAACCTTCGTTCCATCCCGATGCCAGCAGACGACGTGCTTGCGCTCCACTCTACGGGCAGTAATCCGCTAGAACAGCGAAGCCTGGCTCTGCGGCTCTTGGGTCAGCGAATCATGGGGCAAGATTGCCCGGTTCTGTAGCTCTGCCAGGTTGACCAGGAAGGCATGGTCTGGGTTGCCAAAATGCACCACGGCAAACTTGCCGGTGGCCCCCACGAAGTAGAAGCCCTGCTGGGAGTCCAAAAGAGAAGAATAGGTGTTCAACGGTGCCGGATTCTCTGCCCACAGCGATTCATAGGCTCGGTTCATGGAGAGGGAGGGCTGCCACTTTTCGTCCATGAGCTGCTCCTCATCGATGAAGTCCTCAAAGAGGGCTGCCTCCTGTAAGGTCCAGGTGGCAAGGGAAACCGCTTTCTCATGAGCCGTAGAAAGCTCACTCGAAGCAAGGGGCGAGGTCCATGCCTTATATTTACTCCGTACCTGCTTGACCTGCACCAGGCCGGCCTCCTTGGATACCAGATCTTCCCAGATGCGCACCTGGCGACCGTCGGTAGCGTGAGCAACGTAGGTGGCGCAGGCTACCGCCTGCTCGTCGAGACGCCGGGGCTTGGAAAAGAGGGAGGTGGTGCCCACCTTGGAGGTGCCATCGGGAAAGGTCGCCACGTAGAGCCAGTGTTCCAGGGAAGCGTAGGACTCTGCGGCGGGGGTTAACGCGGCTCCCCGGTGAATACCGTGCATGGCGGAGAACTCATCGCGGGCTTCACAGCGGGCACACTGCTTGCCCTTGCTAATCACAGCAGAATCGGGGCAGGGCTCCACCGAAAAACCTACACCCTCCACCAAAGCTTTAGAGTAACCAGCGCAGTAGCGCTCGGTCGATAAACCTTCAGCCTCAATAGAAGGTAGAACTGTGGAGAAGCCCAGAAAAGACCCGGGGGAGAGCTCAACACGCGAGAGGCGGCCGCTGGGAGCGGCGTCCTCAACAGTCTCAACCACCGCGTGAGGAACCCGATCAACCCACTTGAGGTCGCGAAAAATCAGGGGAGAATTGCCTTGGTCAAAGAGTAGGTTTTGCACCTATCCAGTCTAAAGCCAAACCTGCTTACTGGTAGAATTAGGCGCATGTCTAGACCCGTAACTCGACTTATTGGCCAGGGCGTTCGCTACGCCACCAAACTGCGCGGCGGCGGATCCGCCTTTCCCGGTTTGGTTATGGAAAAACTGCACCCTAATTTCGTGCCCGAAGAACTCGCCAAGCTGCCCAAGGGCGTGGTGGTAGTTTCTGGCACCAACGGCAAAACCACCACTACCAAGATGGTGGTGCAGCTTTTGGAGTCCCAGGGTCTCAAGGTTTTCACCAACCGCACCGGCTCTAACTTTGTGCGCGGGGTGGCGGCGGCCCTGCTGGGCGAGATGAATCTCAAGGGTAAGCTGGACGCCGACATCGCGGTTCTCGAGCTCGACGAGGCTCACGCGGTGCACTTCGTGAAGAAGGTCAAGCCAGACTACGCTCTGCTACTCAACGTTCTGCGCGATCAGCTGGATCGCTTTGGCGAGATTGACACCACCCGCCGCATGCTGGCTCAGGTGGCCGCCAACACCACCGGAACCGTGGTGCTCAACCGGGAAGATCCGCGGATTCGCTCCCTGGCAGAGAACGTGGGCTCCGAGACACAGGTTAGGTATTTCGGGCTTTCTGAGAAGCTACGCGCCATGTTCCCCTCGGACGACGAGATGCGGTCGGCAGGTGCCGGCGGCGAGAAGAAGCTGGCGCCCGAGCTACCCGCTGCCAGCGTCGTCCTGAAAGATTTCACCGGAACCGCCGCCAACTTTCTCATCGACGGGGAAGAGGCAGCCGGTAACGTCAACCTCTACGGGGTCTACAACATCTTCAACGCAGCGGCAGCAATGGCCCTGACCTTAGAAGTTATGGGTGAGCAGGCAGACCGCACCGCGCTTTTGCGCGAACTCGCCGAGATTACCCCGGCCTTTGGCCGCGGAGAAACCCTGAGCGTCAATGACCAAACCCTACAGTTGCTTTTGGTCAAGAACCCCTCGGGCTTCCGTCTTTCGCTGGCCTCTGCCGATGCCCGTGACTACGCCACCATGATTGTTATCAATGACCAGTACGCGGACGGGCGCGACGTCAGCTGGCTCTGGGACGTCGACTTCCACTCGCTACAGAACGGGGGAGTCAGCATGGTCTCGGGCGTGCGCGCCTACGACATGGCGCTGCGCCTAGAACACGATGACGTGACCGTTGCCAGCGTTAACGAAGATCTTGAGCAAGCTCTCGCCGAGTTTATTAAGAAATCTGAGGGCAAGCCCATGCGCATCTTCACCACCTACACCGCCATGTTGGCAATCCGTAAAGAACTTTCCAAGATTACCGATGTGGAGGAAATCTCCTAATGAGTAAAGAAAATTCGTCAGAGAAAATTATTGCGCAGACCAGCGGTCTATCTTCAGCCAATGCACAGAAGATTGAGTCGGTGATCCCTGAGGGCCAGCAGTCTGTTCAGCCCCAGAAGTCTGACTCAGAGCAGACGATCCCCCGTGAGCAGGAGCAGCCAGAGCGCTCGTCCAGCGAGAAAACCCTCAAGATCGTACAGCTCTACCCGCGGGATATGAACATCTACGGTGACTGGGGCAACACCCTCTCGCTTTCCCGCAGGGCTCAGGCCCACGGCTACGCCACCGAAATTGTGGACTACAATCCCGGCGATACCTTTCCGCAGGACGCCGATATTTTGGTGGGTGGCGGCGGCCAGGATTCTGGCCAGACCGTGATTCAGGAAGACCTGCATGCCCTGGCGCCCCAGCTCAAAGAAATGGCTGAAAATGGCACCCCCATGCTGGTAATTTGCGGCCTCTATCAGCTCTTCGGCAAGGAATTCCGCACCATTGGCGGCGATAACCTGGCGGGAATCGGCATTTTTGACGCCGTAACCGTCGGCGGTAAAGAGCGGCTGATTGGCAACATCGTTGAAGAATCCGAGGAATTTGGCACGGTGATTGGCTATGAGAACCACTCGGGCCTGACCACCCTCTCGGGATCTACCCGCCCCCTGGCAACCGTCACCAAGGGCGAGGGCAACAACACCGAAGATAGCTATGAGGGTGCCCGCATCCACAATGTGATTGGCACCTACCTGCACGGTTCCCTGCTGCCGAAGAACCCACAGATTTCGGACTTCCTGGTTGAGAAGGCCGCCGAGAAAAAGTTTGGCTCCTTCGAGAAGAAGCAGATTGACGACTCCCTGGTAGAGAAGGCACGGGCTTCGGCGGCGGCGCGGCCGAGGTAGGGCAGACCAGCGCGGTTTTTGCCGAACACGTTACAATAGAAACCGATTCCCAAGATTGAATGCGCATTTTCGTGTGCGCGGAAGAAACAATTAATAAGGAGATTCCATGTCGGGTCACTCCAAATGGGCCACTACCAAGCACAAGAAAGCTGCGATTGACGCCAAGCGCGCTAAGGCTTTTGCCAAGTACATTAAGGCGATTGAGGTTGCAGCGCGTATGGGTGGCGCAGACACCTCTGCTAACCCCGCCCTGGATCTGGCTGTTTCTAAGGCCAAGAAGAACTCCGTTCCCAATGACAACATTGATCGCGCGATTAAGCGCGGTGCTGGCCTAACCGGTGAGACCATTGACTACACCGAAATCATGTACGAGGCTCGCGGCCCCCAGGGTACTGCCCTCTACATCGAGTGTCTGACCGATAACCGTAACCGTGCGGCAGCTGACGTTCGCACCGCCGTCACCCGTAACGGTGGCACTATGGCTGACCAGGGTTCTGTTGCCTTCATGTTCGAGCGCAAGGGCGTGGCCGAGGTGACCAAGACCGACGGCCTGACCGAGGACGACGTTCTGATGGCTGTTCTCGACGCCGGCGCTGAAGAGGTGGTGGACGACGGCGACGTCTTCACCGTGGTCTCCGAGGCAACCGACCTGCCCGAGATTCGTAAGGCTCTGGAAGAGGGCGAGCTGGACTACAACAACGACGATCCCGTCTTCCGCCCCACCATGAAGGTTGATCTCGATGCTGAGGGCGCTAAGAAGTTCCTCAAGTTGGCAGACGCTATTGAAGAGCTGGACGACGTGCAGAACGTCTACTCCAACGCTGATATCAGCGAAGCAGTTATGGCAGAGCTCGAGGCGGAGTAAGCAGGTTTGACCCCCGCAACTTCTGCGAAGAATAGCGCCCAGCGCCCGGATTTTGCTCCTATTGAGCGAGTTCCGGGCGCTGCCCGTATTTTGGGTGTTGACCCGGGGCTGACCCGTTGCGGTTTCGGCCTGATTGATATGTCTGCCAACCGCAAGGCCCACTTTGTGAAGGTGGGCGTGGCGGGTACGGCTGCGGCGGAAACCCTGGACCAGCGTATTCTCAAAATTTTTCGGGTTGCGGAGCAGTGGCTTGATGTGTATCGCCCCGATGCGCTGGCGATTGAGCGAGTTTTTGCCCAGGAGCAGGTGAACACGGTGATTGGTACCGCCCATGCCTCGGGCGTGGTGATTGCTGCTGCGGCGTCTAGGGGGATTCCGGTCTTCTTCCATACTCCCTCCGAGGTGAAGGCGGCAGTTACCGGGTCGGGCCGTGCCGATAAGGGCTCGGTGGGGCGCATGGTCACGCGAATCCTCGGTTTGGAGGCTATGCCCAAGCCTGCGGACGCCGCCGACTCGCTAGCAATCGCTATCTGCCACGGTTGGCGCGGGGCAACCGCCGGTGGCGGTATTGATATGAGTGCCGGCGTGCAAACCCACCAGGGTTCCCAGCCGGTGGCTACCCAGTTGCAGGGTAATCTGACCCCGGCCCAGCGTATCTGGCGGGAAGCTCAGGCAAAATCTGCGCGAAAAAACCCGCGCAGGTGGAATTAGTACATATATTCGAATAGAATCTATCTCATGATTAGTTCTCTTACCGGCCAGGTCACCCATGTTGGCCTGGATAACCTCATGATTGATGTCAATGGCTTTGGCATGTTCGTTAACATTCCCGGCAGAACCGCAGCGGCCCTGCGCGTGGGGGAGCAGAGAACTATTCTCACCACCATGATTGTGCGGGAGGATTCAATGACTCTCTACGGGTTTTTGGATTCTGCTGAGCGGGAGGTCTTTGACCTCATGCTCACCGTCTCGGGTATTGGCCCCCGTATCGCTCTGGCTGTGGTCAGTGCGCTCACTCCGGCAGAGGTTTCCCAGGCCGTTGCGGTGGGTGACGACAAGGCCTTTACCAAGGTGCCCGGGATCGGCCCCAAGGGTGCCCGCCGAGTGGTCTTGGAGCTGGCAGGTAAGCTGGTGCTGGCTGATTCTGATACCTCTGACCAGCTGCCGCTGAGCCATGAGGTTGCCTGGAAGCCCCAGGTACTCGATGCTCTGATGGGGCTGGGCTGGACAGAGAAAGATTCCCTGGCCGCCGTGGATTCCTTTATCAAGGAAAACCCTGCCGCAGAGAATCTTTCGGTGGCCCAGGCACTCAAATCTGTGCTGGCAACCCTGGGTTCCCAGCATTCCAATACCCGCCACTAAACTGACTGCCCGCCAGGAAAGGTAAGAGATGACCTCAAACCCTTACGACTTTGCCTCAATGCCCGAAGGCAACCCGGGTCAAATTCCCGGTCAGCGCCTGGTGGCTATGGAAGAAGAGCCCGAAGAAAAGATGATTGAGGCCGCCCTGCGCCCCAAGTCCCTCGATGATTTTGTGGGGCAAAAGCGGGTGCGCCAGCAGCTCTCTCTGCTGTTGGAAGCCTCCAAGCTACGCGGTCGCAGCGCTGACCACGTGCTTCTCTCCGGTCCTCCCGGTCTGGGTAAGACCACCCTGTCGATGATTATCGCCGCCGAGATGGATGCTCCTCTGCGGATTACTTCCGGCCCGGCTATTCAGCACTCCGGCGACCTTGCGGCCATTCTTTCTTCTCTGACACCCGGGGAGGTACTTTTCCTCGACGAAATCCACCGTATGTCCCGGCCCGCAGAAGAAATGCTCTATATGGCCATGGAAGATTTCCGCGTGGATATTGTGGTGGGCAAGGGCGCCGGTGCCACCTCGATTCCCCTGGAACTTCCTCCCTTTACCCTGGTCGGAGCTACTACCCGGGCGGGCCTTCTGCCCGGGCCCCTGCGCGACCGCTTCGGCTTCACCGGCCATCTCGAGTTCTACTCCACCGACGAGCTACAGCTGGTGCTGCGTCGCTCAGCCGGTCTCATGGATATGAACATCACTTCTGAGGGCTACGCCGAGATTGCCGGCCGCTCCAGGGGTACCCCCCGTATCGCTAACCGGCTGCTGCGCCGGGTTCGCGACTGGGCCCTGGTGCACGACGTCAGCCGGATTGGAGCCAGCGAGGCCGCCCACGCCCTCGACATGTACGAGGTAGACTCACGCGGACTCGACCGCCTCGACCGCGCCGTCCTTGACTCCCTTATCCACAAGTTCGGTGGGGGCCCGGTGGGTCTGTCTACCCTGGCCATTGCCGTGGGTGAAGAGGTAGAGACCGTGGAAACGGTGGCCGAGCCCTACCTGGTGCGCGAAGGTTTAGTGGGTAGGACGCCGCGGGGGCGGGTGGCTCTGCCCGCCGCCTGGGAGCACCTGGGCCTAGAGCCCCCTGAGCTGGGTTGATCTTCACTAGCTAAACTCTGATTTATCCCCGGCACAGGGGAGTGCTCTCGGTAAATTTTCATCTTGGTGAATTAGCATAGAACCTGAACGTTTGAACCCGATTTAGGTAGTTATGCTGACTCATTCAACCTCACTTCTTGCCGACTCCCTCCTCGCTGCCGAAGGCAGCGCCGGGGGCGGTAGCAACCTCATGCTCATTTTGATTATGGTGGTTGCCATCATTTTCCTCTTCGTTCTGCCTGCCCGCCGCCAGAAAAAGGTGCAGCAGCAGCTCAAGGAGCGCCACGATTCTATGGGTCCCGGCACCGAGGTAATGACTAACTTTGGTCTCTACGGCAGGGTTGTTGAGGTGAATCGGGACGAGAACTTTGCCCTGCTTGAGGTGCACTCGGGCGCGGTGGTGAAGGTTCACCTGCAGACCGTGACCACCGTGCTTGACGCTTCGGCAGAAGAGGCTTCAGCCCAGCCCCAGGCTGGTTCCGCTCAGACCGATTCCACTCAGGCGGGTTCGGTTGCAGAGGGGGAGCAGGCTGAGCCCAACCGCGATGAGTTTTACCGCCCCGATGCTCAGGGCGATCAGCGCTAGTAAAAGTCAATGAATAAGGTGTACTGCCCCGGCTAGGGGCGGTACACCTTTTCATTGTGAGAAAAGAAAAGAGGCAAGATGGCACAGCGCAGTCCGCGCAAAAAAGCTAAAAGTGCTTTGGGTGGCATGATTGCAATTGTGGCTCTGTTAGTGGGAGCCGTGTTTACCTCCACCCTGATTGGCGGAAGCTGGGGAGCCAAGCTGGCGCTTGACCTCTCGGGCGGTACCCAGATGGTGCTGGCCCCCAAGGTCAACGGTTCTGAAGACAACCAGGTCAATGAAGATCAGCTGAACCAGGCGGTGGAGATTATCCGCCAGCGCGTAGATGGTTCGGGCGTATCGGAGGCTGAGGTAACTACCCAGTCGGGCTCCAATGTGGTGGTCTCTATGCCGGGCACGGTAGATCAGGCGACCCGAGAACTGATTCAGGCATCGGCTCAGATGGCCTTCCGCGCTGTGCTGGTTGCAGGTGGCCCCGAAGCTCAGACCGGTGACGCTGCAACTCCCGAGGACGAGCTACCGCAGCCCACCGCTGAACCCACCAACGGTTCTGACAGCAACTGGATTACCGCTGATTTGAGAAAGGAGTATGAGGCTACCTCATGCTCGGCTCAGAAGAGTGAAGAAACCGAGGCTCAGAACCCCAATGAGGCGGTGGTGGCGTGCTCTACCGACGGCACTGAGAAGTACATTCTTGGCCCGGTAGAACTCAACGGCTCCGATATTCAGGATGCGAGCTTCTCACAGGTTTCTAACAGCACCGGTGTTACCACAGGCCAGTGGGGCGTGAACATCGAGTTTAACGAGTCTGCCCGCCAGAAGTTTGAAGAGATTACCACCCGTATGTACCAGCTCTACGGGCAGAATCCCAACGACCCCAAGGCACGGTTTGCCATTATGCTGGACGGCGACGTGATTTCAGCGCCCGTTACCCAGGCCGTGATTTCAGACGGCAACCCGCAGATTACCGGTAACTTCAACGAGCAGTCAGCCCAGGCACTGAGCGAGCAGCTCAAGTACGGTGCCCTTCCCATCAGCTTCGATATTCAGTCGGAGCAGCAGATTTCGGCAACCCTGGGCGCTAACCAGCTGAAAATGGGCCTCATAGCGGGCGTTATCGGTCTGCTCCTGGTCTTCATCTACTCGCTCTTCCAGTACCGTCTGCTGGGCTTTGTAACCATTGCTTCGCTGGTGGTTGCCGGCGTGATTTCCTACCTGGCGATTGTGATTCTGGGCACCATCATGAACTACCGGCTCTCGCTGGCAGGTATCGCCGGTCTGATTGTGGCGGTGGGCCAGACAGCTGACTCCTTCATTGTCTACTTTGAGCGTATCCGCGATGAAATTCGCGGCGGCAGAACCATTCCATCGGCGGTTGACCACGGCTGGGCCAGCGCCAAGAAGACTATTCTTGCTTCCAAGGCGGTAAACCTGCTGGCTGCGGTGGTGCTCTACCTGGTTTCGGTGGGCTCGGTGCGGGGCTTCGCCTTTACCCTGGGCTTGACGGCGATTGCAGACCTCATTGTGGTCTTCCTCTTCACCCACCCGGCCCTGGTGCTGCTGACCCGCACCAACTATTTCGGCAACGGCGGTAAGCATTCTGGCCTTGATCCTCGGGCGCTCGACGCCGCCCCTGTCTACCGGGGCGCCGGTCGCTTCCGTAGCTTTGCAGAGAAGGGAGCCTAATCATGGCGAATACTTTGGCTCGATTTGGTAATGCTCTGCATTCGGGAGAGAAGTCCTTTGGCTTTGTTCCCAAGCGCAAGCTCTGGCTGGGCATTGCAACCCTGCTGGTTTTGCTTTCGCTCTTGGTGCCTGTGGTTAAGGGCGGCTTTAACCTGGGTATTGATTTCCGCGGTGGATCGGAGTTCACCGTTTCAGATGTGGCTACTGACGACGTATCGGTGGGCGAGCAGGCGGTGGGCGAGAGCGCTCCCGAAGCCAGCGACGTCCGTGTTACCGCCATAGCCCCCGGAACAATCCGCGCGCAGATGGGCGAGCTGACCGATGACCAAACCCTGGCGGTCAAAGACGCACTCCAGAAGGCGTACGGGGTGTCTGAGAACGAGGTCACCTCATCCTTTGTTGGCCCTACCTGGGGTGCGGACGTTACCCGGCAGGCTCTGCTGGGTCTGGTTATTTTTGTGGTGCTAGCGCTCATCGGCATGGCTCTCTACTTCCGCACCTGGAAGATGTCACTGGCCGCCATCGCGGGCCTGGTCTTCACCGTGGTGGTGACCGTGGGAATCTACGCCCTGGTGGGCTTTGAGATTACCCCCAGCGCTATTATCGGTTTCTTGACCATTCTCAGCTACTCCCTCTATGACTCGGTGGTGGTCTTCGATAAGATTCGGGAGAATACTCAGGGGTTGCTCTCCCGCAGGGATTCCACCTACGGCGAGCAGGTGAACCTGGCGGTCAACCAGACCCTGGTGCGCTCCATCAATACCTCGGTGGTGGGTGCCCTGCCGGTCGGCGCCATTCTTTTTATCGGTGCCTTCATACTTGGCGCGGGGACCCTGCGCGACCTCTCGCTCTCGCTCTTTGTGGGTATTATCGTGGGAACCCTGGGTACCATCTTCGTCTCAGCCCCCCTCTACGGTATGTTGCGCCTGGGCGAGCGGGAGATTCGCGAGCACACGCGAATGGTTGAGGACGCGCGGGCGGGCGGCTCTGCGGGGCTTCAGCGGGCGACTGCCGCTGAAGATGGTCTCGGCGAACCTGCTGAAAACCAGCAGGCCGAGCCTGAAGAAACCCCGGTGAAGAAGCCCCAGTTCACCATTACGGTCAATAACTTCAGCCTCGATGATTCGACCCAGGATATAGATTCTTCGTCGCAGTCAGAGAGCGGCCAGAAGTAAATATTTCAAAGCCCGGCAGATTGATTTCATCTGCCGGGCTTTTGAATTTATGAGATACCCCTAACGGCGTTACAATATGTTCAATCACACCGGTTTGAGGAGCGCGCGATGTCTGATTCAGAGAAGTCCATGCAAGAGGTTGTCTCGCAGAAGGTCATGGGCGATGTTCAGCAGAGAATCGTGCGCGGCTCCCACCGGGTGATGGCAGCTTCTGAGAGGGTGCCCACCCGTCTGGTTTTTGGGCGAAGCGGTGCGAGTAAGGATCTCGCCACTCTGCGCTTCTCACCCGTGCTTGCCCCGGTGATTCGAACCGTTAAGAAGTATCACCCCGATGAAGACCTCGAGGTAATCCAGCGCGCTTTCACGGTGGCGAATAAGTACCACCAGGGGCAGAAACGTAAAAGCGGCGACCCCTATATCACCCACCCGGTGGCGGTGACCACCATTCTGGCTGAAATTGGTGCTACCGGGCCCGTGCTGGTGGCCGGCCTGCTCCACGATACGGTGGAAGATACCGACTACACCCGCGAACAGCTAGCAGCTGACTTCGGTGAGGAAGTTGCCTACCTGGTAGACGGCGTCACCAAGCTGGAGAAGGTCGAATACGGCGAAAATGCGCCGATTGAGACAATTCGCAAGCTGGTTCTCTCCATGAGCAAGGACATTCGGGTTCTGCTCATCAAGCTGGCAGACCGGCTGCACAATGCGCGTACCTGGCGGTTTGTTCCCGCCAAGTCTGCTGCAAAGAAGGCAGAAGAAACCCTCAAAATTTATGCTCCGCTGGCCCATCGGTTGGGGCTGAACACTATTAAGTGGGAGCTTGAAGATCTTTCCTTCGCCGCCATGTCGCCCGATATCTACCGCGAGATTGTGCGCATGGTGGGCGAACGCACCCCCAAACTCGAAAAGTATTTGGGGGAGTCCAAGAAGATTATTGAAGAGCGTCTGAAGAAGGTGGGCATTGAGGCCACCGTTACCGGCCGCCCCAAGCACTACTACTCCATCCACCAGAAGATGAAGTCGAAGAATAAGAGCTTTGACGAAATCAATGACATTCTGGCCGTGCGCATTATGGTGGAGGAAGAAGACACCTGTTATGCGGTGTTGGGCCACGTGATGAGTCTTTGGTCTTCGGTTCCCGGTCGCTTCAAAGACTATATTCGTTCTCCCAAGAACAATCACTATCAGTCCCTGCACCTGACGGTGAACGGCCCCGGTGGCCTGCCCCTGGAAATCCAGATCCGCACCTTTAAAATGCACGAGGAAGCCGAGTACGGCGTGGCTGCCCACTGGCGTTACAAGGCTGCTTCCCGCGGTGAGACGGTGGGGGAGAAAAAGGAGCCCGGTACCCAGACCTCCTCTATGAACATCGGGGTGCTACAGAGTATCGCCGAGATTTCCAGCTCTAACCCGGAATCTGAAAAGTTCTACGAGCTGCTGGCTGACACTCTTGAGACCGACGAGATTGTGGTGCTGACCCCCCAGGGCAAGCCCATCACCCTGCCGGTGGATTCAACCCCGGTTGACTTTGCCTACTCCATCCACTCAGAGGTGGGAGACAAGACCATTGGCGCCAAGGTCAATGGGCGTTTGGTTCCGCTACACTCAATTCTTGACTCCGGTGACGTGGTGGAGATTCTGACCACCAAAGACGAAAACCAGGGTCCTAGTGAAGACTGGCTCAAGTTTGTGCGCTCGTCCAAGGCCCGCACCAAGATCCGCCAGTACTTTGCCAAGAGCCGGCGACTTGAGGCCATCGATAAGGGTAGGGATGCCCTCACCAAGGCCATGCGCCACCATGAGCTGCCGCTGACTAAGATGCTCACCCCTGCGCTGCTGATGCAGGTTGCCCACGAGTTTAAGAAGAATGACGGCGCCTCCCTCTACCACGCGATCGGCGAGAATGAGATTAAAGCTCAGGACGTCATCGATACCTTCGTCAAGATTTATTATGGCGAGGAAGACGACGAGATAGTTCAGGATGTGACCGAGTTCGATGAAGACATGTTCTCATCGCATCGGTCGGTCAGCGATAACGGAATTATCGTGCCCGGGGCCGAAGGCGTGCTCACCCACATTGCTAAGTGCTGTAATCCGGTACCGCCGGATGAGATTATCGGTATTGTCACCCGCGCCCACGGTATTTCGGTCCATCGCACTGACTGCCCCAACATGCGCAATATTGAGGATGAACCGCGGGCTACCGAGGTGCGCTGGGCCCAGTCTTCTAACGCCCTCTACCGCGTGATTGTTCAGGTAGAAGGTCTAGACCGCAAGTCGCTGCTGATGGATTTGGTCAAGGTAATTGCTGAGAACCAGACCAATATCGTCGATGCCCGGGTGCTGACCAATGCAGACCGCTTTGCCATTAACCGCTTCACGCTGGAGCTGCGAGACCGCTACATGCTCGACCACCTGCTCAACGTCATGCGCGGTGTGGAGGGTGTTTACCGGGCATACCGGCTGACCGGTTCTAAGCCTTTGGAGGCTGAGAGCTAATTTTTCCTCGGGCCAGCCTGGCAAGCCGTTCTAACCGCTCCATCGTGCGATCCTTAAAACGCAGGTAGGAAATTCTGTCCATTGCGTCTAAGAGCTTCATCTGGCTACAGCCGCTCTCAGGGTCCCGCAGAATCCTGATGAGCACCTCGTCTGCGGCAGCAGTCTGCTCATGGAATAGAAGATCCAGGGCGGTGCGCAGGGGAGTGGTTACCCGTAGTTTGCCCAGCTCTATGTAATCGTAGGGAATCACCCGCACCTGATGGGTCATGATGTTGGCAGCTCGGGCACGGGTAACGTTGAGTCGAAGAGCCCGGTCAAAATCAATGTGCACGCTAGGGTCTGGCGCATCGAGGTAGCCCCACACCCAGGCCGCCGTCATTCGGGAAATCCTCCCCCGTTCGGTGTAGTGGAGGGCCAGGCTTTCGTACAGGGCAGTTGCCCTGAGCAGGGGAGTCTGGCTCAGCGAGTCTGAGCAGTAAAAATCTCCAAAAACCTGGCGCAGGCTGTTTTCTCTGGCGAAAAAATTCTGTTCAGCCAGGTTCGTTCCCACGGATTTGAGGTTGACCAGTTCTTCCCAGCAGTCGAGGCTGGCCTGGGTGTTGCGGTCTTGGGAGTGAAGCTGCCGGTAGCGAGCATCTTTGAGTGAGGGTTCCCGACGGAAGTAGCCGAAAAAATCAGAGGGCGCTCCCTTACTCTTGGTGCGCTGGGGAGGCAGCAGGGGGTAGGGCAGGGACTCGAGTAGATAGGTGGGCTGGGATGTTTGGCTCTTATGGTTCATACAGCCATTGTCCCCGGGAAACATTGATACACAAGAGGCACAGAGTAAATCCACTGAATCTGTGGATAACTCTGTGCCTCAGGTGCTCAGGCGTAGGAAAATCCGGCCTTTTAACCGGTTTATGAACCGACTGTTACAGACTAGGCGGAGAAATCTGCCGAAGAAGCCTGCAGGGTGTTCAGCCACTGACGGCGGGCGTCCAGGGCCTCCTGAGCCTTCTTAATCTTGGCGGAATTGCCGCTAGCCTCTGCCTTCTTCAGGTCGTCTTCCAGGCCGGCAATGGAATCTTCAAGCTGGGCCAGCATGGAGTTCGCGCGAGCCTTCTTCTCGGGGTCAGACTTTGACCACTTAGCGTTCTCAGCCTGATGAATCGCGTCCTGAACCTTCTTCAGCTCGCCCTCAACCCGGCGCACGTCCTTGCGGGGAACTCGGCCGGCGGCGTCCCAACGATCAAGAACCTTATCGAGGGCGGCCTTGGCCTGGGCAATGTCCTTGACCGGCAGAATAGCGCGAGCCTCTTCCAGCAGGGCTTCCTTGACCGCCAGGTTAGCCTCGTACTCCTTATCGAGCTCGGCATTAGCGGCAGAGCGGGCATCAAAGAACTTATCCTGGGCGGCGCGGAAGCGAGCCCACAGGGCGTCGTCCTCACGACGGGAAGCGCGGGGAGCCGCCTTCCACTGGTCCATCAGATCGCGGTACTTAGCGGCGGTCTGGGCCCAGTCGGTGGAATCCGAGTACTTCTCTGCCTGAGCAATGAGGTCTTCCTTGACGCGCTTCGCCTTAGCATTTGCCTCATCCAGGGAGGAGAAGTGGGCGCGGCGGTTCTTATCAAAGGTGGTGCGGGCAGCGCGGAAACGCTTCCACAGCTCATCCTCAATCGACTTGGGCAGGTGGTGCTCGCGCTGGGTAGCCTTCCAGGCGTCAAAGAGCTGGTTCATACGGGCGTGGGAGTTCTTCCAGTGGGTCTTCTCCCGATCCTGGCCAGCAATCTGCTCTGCCTCAGAGACAATAGTTTCTCGGGCCTGCAGGGCAGCCTCACGCGCCTGCTCCTGGTTCTTCTTTTCTGTCTCTGCCAGCTCGTTAATCTGACCGATGATGGTGGTCAGGCGCTCCTGTAGGTTAGCGTAGTCACCCACCATGTTGCGGTTGGCAACCTGGGCACCCAGCTGCTCCACCGACTTGTGGAGATCTTCGGACGGCGCTCCGTGCTTCACGCGGGATTCAAGCAGGGCTACCTGCGCCTCAACATTTTCGAACTTGCGGGCAAAGTAGGCCAGAGCTTCGTCGGCGGTGGCGTTGGGTAGCTGACCTACCGCGTATTCTTCGCCTTCAACAATAACGAAAACGTGGCCGTCTTCGGAGACTCGGCCAAACTGGCGGGCCTTTTCAAGGTTTACCTTCTGGGTGTCGTCGGATTGAGTAGTCACCGCTATAACTCTTTCGCATCGGGGCACGAGTGCCTTTTAAACAAAGAAAAATCGCATTTGATGCCTGTACCCCTGCGTATCAGGGGTCTCGAAGCAATCGAATACGCACTGCCTAGAATATCGGGTTCCGGTGGGTGGAGGCAAGGCTGGCGGCTCGAAGGGTGGGGTATGGGGCAAATCTGTGTTCCGCCCCGGGTATCGCTCGAGATGTGCGCAGAAGAACACCTCTCTTCACATACTGGGTCTCTACCAAGAGCGGGCAAGCTCGCTGAGTCGCTGAAGCAACTCAGTGAGACAGAGCAACTATAAACTGCTTAGATTGCCGAGAGGCCATTTTTGTACCGTTTTTGGCTGATTTTCGGTATAAAAATGGCCTTTCGAGGGAGGGGCGGCAGAGAGAGTACAAGTTACTTCTTGCAGGGTAGTCAAGGGTACAAGCAGAGTCCCTGAGTACAAGTATTGTCTTGTACCTGGGGGCCCCGCTTGTACCTTGGGGCATTAGTGGGAGCTTGCTTGTACCCAGAGCCTGGTTCGGCTCAAAATTCAGAGGCACCGCACACCGCAGGTGCTGGAATTCTGGGTGCTAGAAGGTTGAGGACACAGATTTGCCCTATCACCCCCTTAACGCTAAAAAGCCTGCACACCGCGTCTAGGGGGAACGCGGCGTGCAGGCTTTTCAGTGCAGCCAATTATGGGGGACTTGGCTGCATTGAGGGGTATCAATCCTCATATCTTTTGATCACTGAGAGATCAAAATCAACAACACACAAATTATTGTGGGGCATGTTGGGGGTAAAAGTAAAGTTTCTAAGGAAAATTTTTTAAAAAAGTTCTGGCTACTCAGGGTACCCTTACCCGTGGGTAACATGCATTACACTCGGCTTGGCAATCCGGGAGCCTGGCTGTTAGGGGTTTTGCCCTTGGAGCGAGTAGGCTTTAAGAGACTGAATGTAAACCCGGTTCACCCGGTATCCGTGCTCATCTAAGGAGAGTTAATGGCTCGCAAGGCTTCACTGTCAGGTTTTCCAGAACTGCTTCCCGAGGAACGCCTGGTGGAGAACCACGTTCTTGATACCCTGCGCGAGACCTTTGAACTGCACGGTTTCTCCAACATTGAGACTCGCTCGGTTGAGACCGTAGACCAGCTACTGCGCAAGGGCGAGATTGATAAAGAGGTGTACGGTATCTCTCGCTTGCTCGACGACGAAGCCGACTTGGTGCCGTCCAAGAAGGAAAAAGAGAAGCTGGCCCTGCACTTTGACTTGACCGTGCCCTTCGCCCGCTACGTGGTGGAAAACGCCGGCTATCTGAACTTCCCCTTCATGCGCTATCAGATGCAGAAGGTCTGGCGCGGGGAGCGCCCCCAGGACGGTCGCTTCCGCGAGTTCACCCAGGCAGATGTTGACGTGGTGGGTGACGGCGCGCTGGACTTCCGCTATGACGTGGAGCTCGCTCTGGTGGTGGTTGATGCGCTTTCCAAGCTGAAGATTGGCGATTTCAAGCTGCGCGTGAATAACCGCAAGCTCTCCGAGGGTTTCTACAAAGGCATTGGTCTAGACGACACCGCCGGCGTGCTGCGCTCCATCGATAAGCTTGAGAAGATCGGTGCCGAGGCTGTGGCCCAGCTGCTCAAGGATGAGCTGGGCGCCACCGATGAGCAGGCTCAGGCAGCGCTGGCCCTGGCCCAGATTCGGGCAGAAGATACCTCTTTTGTGGAGCAGGTGCGCGCGCTGGGTGTTGAGCACGAGTTGCTGGAACAGGGCCTGATCGAGCTTGAAACCGTGGTGGGCCAGGCTGCCAAGCGGGCGCCGGGTAGGGTCATTGCCGATCTCTCTATTGCCCGCGGGCTGGACTACTACACCGGCACCGTCTATGAGACCGTGCTGGTGGGCCACGAGAAGCTCGGCTCTATCTGCTCGGGCGGCCGTTACGAGTCCCTGGCTTCTAACGGTAAGCGCACCTTCCCGGGCGTGGGTCTCTCCATTGGCGTGACCCGCCTGGTCTCCCGCATTATTGCTGAGAACATGGCAAGCGCTAGCCGCAAGGTTCCCACCGCCGTCTACATTGCCCTGACCAACGATGAGATGTGGGCAGATGCCCAGGATATTGCCGTTGCCCTGCGCGACCGCGGTATCGCCTGCGAGGTTTCGGCTAATGCCGCTAAGTTCGGCAAGCAGATTAAGTACGCTGAGAAGCGTGGAATCCCCTTCGTCTGGTTTACCTCCAAGGACGACGCGGGTCAGCTGGTGCACGAGGTCAAAGACATTCGTTCGGGCGAGCAGGTATCTGCTGACCCCGCTTCATGGGTACCGGCAGATGACGATTTGCATGTTCAGGTCACAGCCGCTGAATAAGGTACTCGGGCTTCAAAACCGCTAAAATAGCTCAAGAATTTGATAAAAACCCTCGCTGTTGAACCCAAGGAGAGCGGGGAAGGAAAGGACTCACGTGCTACGCACCCACACCCTCGGTGAACTCACCGCCGCCAACATTGGCGAAACCGTAACCCTGACCGGCTGGGTTTCCCGCCGCCGTGACCACGGCGGTGTTGCTTTCGTTGATTTGCGTGACCGCGAAGGCGTAACCCAGTGCGTGTTCCACAATGAAGCTGACTTTGATGCCCTGCGCAACGAGTACGTGCTTAAGGTGACCGGTGAGGTAACCAAGCGCCCCGAGGGTAACGAGAACCCCAACCTGACCACCGGCGAAATCGAGGTTGAGGTTAAGGAAACCGAGGTGCTGAACACCGCAGCACCCCTGCCCTTCCAGATCGACGAGCACGTTGAGGTGGGTGAGGAAGCCCGTCTGCGCTACCGCTACCTGGATCTGCGGCGTCCTGAGCCTGCCCGACTGATGCGCCTGCGTTCCGAGGCCAACCGCGTGGCTCGTGAGGTTCTGGCGGCTGACAAGTTCACCGAGGTGGAAACTCCCACCCTGACCCGCTCCACCCCCGAGGGTGCCCGCGACTTCCTGGTGCCTGCCCGCCTGGCTCCCGGTTCATGGTACGCCCTGCCCCAGTCACCCCAGCTCTTCAAACAGCTGCTGCAGGTGGGCGGTATCGAGAAGTACTACCAGATTGCCCGCTGCTACCGCGACGAAGACTTCCGCGCTGACCGCCAGCCCGAGTTCACCCAGCTGGACATTGAGGCATCTTTCGTAGACCAGGAAGACATTATCGACCTGGGTGAGCGCATTGTTGAGGCCGTGTGGAACCTGATTGACGTTAAGGTTCCCCGCCCCATCGAGCGGATTACCTACAAGGACGCCATGGAGAAGTACGGCTCTGACAAGCCCGATCTCCGCTTTGGCCTGGAACTGACCGAGCTGACCGACTACTTCAAGAACACCACCTTCCGCGTCTTTAAGGCCCCCTATGTGGGTGCGGTTGTGATGCCCGGCGGTGCCTCCCAGCCCCGCCGCACCCTCGATGCCTGGCAGGAATGGGCCAAGCAGCGCGGTGCTAAGGGTCTTGCCTACGTTCTGATTCAGGAGGACGGCGAGCTGACCGGCCCCGTTGCCAAGAACATCACCGATGAAGAGCGTGAAGGCCTGGCAGAGGCTACCGGTGCCCAGCCCGGCGACTGCATCTTCTTTGCCGCTGGTACCGCCAAGGAATCCCGTGCCCTGCTCGGCGCTGCTCGCGTGGAAATCGGCCACCGCACCGGTTTGATTAAGGACGGCGACTGGTCCTTCGTGTGGGTGGTGGACGCTCCCATGTTTGAACCCGCTGCCGACGCAACCGCATCAGGTGACGTAGCACTGGGTAACTCCGCTTGGACCGCCGTGCACCACGCCTTCACCTCGCCCAAGCCCGAGTTCCTCGATACTTTTGACCAGGAACCCGGTGAGGCTCTGGCTTACGCCTACGACATCGTCTGCAACGGTAACGAAATTGGTGGCGGCTCTATTCGTATCCACCGTAAGGACGTTCAGGAGCGAGTCTTCAACGTCATGGGCATTGGTGAAGAAGAGGCCCAGGAGAAGTTCGGCTTCCTGCTGGACGCATTCTCCTTCGGTGCACCTCCCATGGGCGGTATCGCATTTGGCTGGGACCGCGTGCTCCAGCTTCTGGGCGGCACCGACTCCATCCGCGACGTCATTGCCTTCCCCAAAACCGGCAACGGTTTCGACCCGCTCACCGCGGCACCTGCCCCCATTACTGCCCAGCAGCGTAAGGAAGCAGGCGTGGACTTCAAGCCTAAGAAGGACGAAAAGAAAGACGCATAAATCGCGTTAGAACTTTCTGTCTCTCAAGACTGAAATCGGGGGAGCGTGCCGCCCAAACTGCTCTAGGCTGATAAGCCTCAGGGGAATTCGGGCGGTACACTCTCCCGATTTTTATCTAAGTTCTTCAACTTCAATACTCCTTCGCAAACAGAAAAGTGGCTACAAGAAGCTGCTTGCGAGATTAAAGGTGGTCAATAATTATGCGCGTGGTTCTTCAGAGAGTAACTGAGGCTCAGGTTGAAGTAGAGGGAAAAATCGTGGGCCAAATTCAGGGGCCTGGGCTGGTAGCTCTGGTAGGAATTACCCACGACGACGGTGAGGCTGAAATCAATAAGCTGGCGGAGAAGACCCTCAACCAGCGCATCTTTGAGGGGGAGAAGTCAGCTTCAGATCTTGGGGCACCGGTATTGGCCATTAGCCAGTTCACCCTCTATGCCGATATGAAGAAGGGCCGTAGGCCCTCCTGGTCTAAGGCGGCACCCGGCCCTATCTCCGAACCTCTCTATGAGCAATATGTGGAAAAGCTCAGGGAGCTGGGAGCTCGGGTTGAAACCGGAATCTTCGGCGCTGAGATGAAAGTGAGCCTGACCAATGACGGGCCGGTGACTCTCATTTTAGACTCAGAAGACCTGCTTTAAACCTGCAAAAATAAAGTCTTTCAATCAGAGGAAAAACCGTGCCAGACCTCTTCGACACCCTCGATGACCCCGAAGAAACTCCCGAGCCCACCCGGGCGCGGGCACCTCTGGCTGTTCGAATGCGCCCGCGGAATCTCAACGAGATTGTGGGGCAAAAGCACCTGCTCCATGCGGGTTCGCCCCTGCGTGTTCTGGCAGGTGAGGGTGGAAATACCCCCGCCAATGCCCAGTCGGTGATTCTTTGGGGGCCTCCCGGCACCGGTAAAACCACCCTTGCCAACGTGATTGCCCGCTCGGGCGGGCGCAAGTTTGTGGAGCTCTCGGCTATTACCGCCGGCGTCAAGGACGTGCGGGCGGTGATGGAGCAAGCTCTGCAAGACCGCGACCTGCTGGGCGTGACCACGGTTTTGTTTCTCGATGAGATTCATCGGTTCACCAAGGCCCAGCAGGATGCCCTGCTACCCGGAGTTGAAAACGGCTGGGTCATCCTGATTGCCGCCACCACCGAGAACCCTTCTTTCTCGGTGATTTCACCCCTGCTTTCGCGCTCCATTCTGCTAACGCTAACCGGTCTCAACGATGAAGATATTCTGGAACTTCTGGAAAGAGCTGTTGCTGATTCCCGTGGGCTGAGGGGTGAGGCGGTTCTGTCTGATGAAGCGCGGGACCACCTGGTGCGCACGGCGGTAGGGGACGCCCGCAAGGCGCTGACCTCCCTGGAAGCCGCGGCGGCTGTAGCCTTTGGACGCGCGGCTGCTGAAGTTTCTGAGGACGGCGAGGGGGAGTCTGCTAGCGGCGAGCCGGTTGAGATCACTCTTGAAGATGCCCAGCAGGCCCTCAACCAGGCATCGGTGCGCTACGACAAAAATGGCGACCAGCACTACGACGTCATTTCGGCCTTTATCAAGTCAATCCGCGGCTCCGATGTTGATGCTGCCCTGCACTATCTGGCGCGTATGATTTCGGCGGGGGAGGACCCCCGCTTTATCGCCCGCCGCCTGGTGGTTCATGCCAGTGAAGATATTGGTATGGCTGACCCCACCGCCCTCACCTCGGCGGTCAATGCGGCCCAGGCCGTTCAGCTCATCGGTATGCCCGAGGCCCGTATCAATCTTGCCCAGGCAACCATCCACCTAGCGACCGCCCCCAAATCAAACGCCGTCATTACCGCTATTGATGAGGCGCTGGCAGACGTTAAAGCCGGCGGTGCCCGCCCGGTTCCCCTGCACCTGCGCGATGGTCACTACGGGGGAGCCGCCCAGTTCGGGCACGGGGTGGGCTACGTCTACCCCCACGACGTTGAGTTTTCTGTAGCGGCCCAGCAGTACCTTCCCGATGAGTTGGAGGGCAGAACCTACTATCGGCCCACGACTAACGGGGAAGAGAAAAGGGTCAAAACCAGGCTTGAGAAGATTTTTCGGATTTTGAAGGGACGATGAGGCCTTAACGACCGTCAAAAACTATGAAGATTCTCATATGGCAAGATAGGCATGATATTTGAACCAGTTGGTTGAAATAATGGGTTTATTCTAGCAATATCAATGAGAAATCTTCTTCGGCTCCCTACCCCCAACCTTAGAGACTATGACTGAGAAAATTTCGCGCCGCACTTTGACCAAGGGCATGGCCTGGTCTGTCCCCGTTATTGCAGCTACCTCGGCAGTGCCTGCCTATGCCGCCTCCTATTGCTCCACCGAAAACCAGGCCCGGATTGACAGAGCTTTTACTGAGGCTGCCGCCATGTATCAGTGCAACGGCCAGCCATCTCAGCTGGAAATTAACGTTTACCAGCCTGTTGGGGCTATCAACGGCTATGTTGCCGGCACGGCGATTAACGTGAGAAACATTTCAGGCTGCGACCAGGTCTTTACCGAAGATAACCCCTTGCATTTGACCGTTGAAATCCTCAATAACAATGTCATCGATAACGTGGGGCGCGGTCTGGCGGTTCCCTCAACCTCAAACGGTACTCTCACCTATGAGGACTTCGGCAGCATGGCAAATAAGCCGGTGGGAACAGTGCAGCGCAGAATCGAATGGTATTTCGTAGGAACTCTCAGGGACGGCGCTGAGGAAGACCTAGCCGTTAGTTTCGGTGACGGCGCTACCGGTGTAGGCCGTTGGACGAACTACATGGTGATTACTCCCGGAGAGACCTCGGGCGCACCCACCTACGATTCGCTCAACCTTTCCAATGAAGAGTGCCGCGAATACTTTGACGCCAAGATGGAAACCTGGGTTCCCACCGTGAACTGGGTTTTCCGAGGCCGAGGCGATGCCACCTATCCCATTCCCTACGGATCCGGTATCGATACCCGCGTTACCGGTAACCACTCATCAGGGGTAGGTTCTAATTCTCAGGACGGCATCTGGTAAGCGCCAAGAAACCGGTGTTAGTGAAAGCACTAGCACCGGTTTTCTTTAATGGCTGACAAAGGCAGGCGAAAACTGTAAGCTTGAAACTTGGCTGGCAAGCACGCCAAAACGCACCCTTAATGGAAACAGACAGGGTGATCACCGACGTGTTGTAGTTCTCCGGTGCGGCTGCCGGAAACTCTCCACCGCACAAATTCGTGTGCGGTATGAAGGTAGGAGGCCAGTTCACACAGAAAAAATGAACCCCAGCGCATCCGTTTTGCTTGGGTTCAACCGCTATGAAAGGCAAATTGTGGCAAGCAATTACCGTACCCGCCGCACTGTGCGTCACTCACGCGCACTCGGCATCGCACTGACCCCCAAGGCAGAGAAGTACTTCGAGCGCCGTCCTTACGGCCCCGGCCAGCACGGCCGCGCCCGCAAGAAGGCTGACTCCAACTACGCAGTTCAGCTGCGTGAGAAGCAGCGTCTGCGCGCTCAGTACAACATCCGCGAGGCTCAGATGCGCCGTGCATACCTGGAAGCAAAGCGTCTTGAAGGCCAGACCGGTAAGAACCTGGTTGAAATCCTCGAGACCCGCCTCGACGCGCTGGTTCTGCGCGCAGGTTTCGCACGCACCATCGCTCAGGCTCGTCAGCTGGTTGTGCACCGTCACATCATGGTTGACGGCGTTCGTGTTGACCGCCCCTCCTTCCGCGTGAAGCCGGGCCAGCTCATCCACGTACACCCCAAGTCTGAGAAGATGACCCCGTTCCAGATTGCAGCAACCGGTGAGCACCAGGCAGTTCTGCCCGACACCCCTGCATACCTGAACGTTGAGATCGAAAAGCTTCACGCAAAGCTCGATCGTGCACCCAAGCGCGAAGAAGTACCCGTGATCTGCGAAGAGCAGCTCGTGGTTGAATACTACTCACGCCTTGCATAATTAAAGCGTCTGAGGAGGGCTCGTGCCGTTGGGTGCGAGCCCTCCTTTGTGTCTTGAGTTCTTTAAGTATGTACCGGCGTACGGTAGGATTGTTATCAAATCGTGTTCTAAGTTTCGAATAAGCGGGGGAGTCCTGTGACAGGTGGAGACATAGCGGGTCTGATTGCCGCAGCAGTTTTTGCAATTCTCGTTGCTCTGCTGGCTCTGCCCATCATCAAACTTGGTAAGGTCTTTGATGAACTCACCGCAACCATTAAGTCTCTCAACAGCGAGGCAACCCCGCTCTTGGGGGAGGTCACCAAAACCGTTTCCACCACCAATGCCCAGCTGGCTAAGGTAGAAGACATCACCAATAACTTCTCCGATGCCTCAGCCAACGTCTCAGCCCTGTCTTCTCTTGTGAGCTCAACCGTTGGCCAGCCCCTGATTAAGGTGGCCTCCTTCTCGCACGGTTTGCGCAAGGCCATGAAGCAGGACGGCGCCGGCGCAGCTGAGAACTCCGGGGCAACGAGCACACCAAAGGCAGGCCCGTGGGAATCCTAGACCGCGCTATTAGGCAGGCAGCAGATTTTAGGGACAGAGTGAAAGCGGGAATGTCTGAGCGCGAGACAGAGCTTAAAGAACAGTATGGTCTGCGCACTCAGCCCAAGACCAAAATCAAGCAGGTAGATGAGAAAACCCGCCCGGCGGCGTCCCGCCTACCAGAAGATACTCAGAACACTCAAGCAAAAATTCGAGAACGAATCGCCCGCGATCGGGCGCTAGGTGAAGACTTTTTCGCCTAATCTTGAACATTAGGTTTTAGTACACAACGAAGGAAAAGGAACAAAAGTTTCATGCTTTCACAGGAAATTTCAAAGCGCTGGCTTGAATTCTTCAAGGATCGCGGCCACACCGTGATCCCCAGCGCTTCCCTGGTTTCCAATCAGCCCGGTGCAATGTTCACCATCGCCGGCATGGTTCCCTTTATCCCTTACTTCCTGGGGCAGGAGACCCCCGAATTTTCGCGTGCGACTTCTGTTCAGAAGTGCATCCGCACCCTGGATATTGACGAGGTGGGCAAGACTGCCCGCCACGGCACCTTCTTCCAGATGGCAGGTAACTTCTCCTTCGGCGACTACTTCAAGGCTGAGGTTATTCCCTGGGCCTACGAGCTGCTGACCACCTCGGTTGATCAGGGTGGCTTTGGTCTTGACCCCGAGCGCCTGTGGGTGACTGTCTACGAGGGCGACGACGAAGCCTACGATATTTGGACCAACAAGGTCGGTTTCCCCGCCGAGCGCATTCAGAAGATGGGCATGGGTGAGAACTACTGGTCAACCGGTCAGCCCGGCCCCGCTGGCCCCGACTCCGAGATTTTCTACGACCGCGGCCCGGCCTACGGTAAGGACGGCGGCCCGGCGGTAGATGACGACCGCTACATCGAAATCTGGAACCTGGTCTTCATGCAGTACCAGCGCGGTGAGGGCACCGGCAAGGATTCCTTTGAGATTCTCGGTGAGCTGCCCAAGAAGAACATCGATACCGGTCTGGGTGTAGAGCGCCTGGCCATGCTGCTACAGGGTGTTGAGAACTTCTACGAGACCGACCAGGTGCGCCCTGTGCTCGATGCCGCCTCTAAGCTCTCCGGTAAGAAGTACCACGGTTCTGAAAACGCTGATGACGAGGGCTATGAGGACGACGTGCGTATGCGCGTGGTGGCAGACCACATCCGTTCCTCCCTGATGCTGATTGCCGACGGCGTGACCCCCTCCAACGAGGGCCGCGGCTACATTCTGCGCCGTCTCATGCGTCGCGCGATTCGCGCCATGCGCCTGCTGGGCGTTACCGAGCCCTGCCTGCCCGTGCTCTTCCCGGCCTCCCGCGATGCTATGGGCGGTGCCTTCCCCGTGGTCATCAACGATTTCGAGCGTATCTCCCGCATCGCCTACGCCGAAGAAAAAGCCTTCCTGCGCACCATCGAGTCAGGCACCGAGCGCCTGGACGAGGCTGTGAAACACGCTAAGGCATCGGGTCAGGCAATGGTCTCCGGTGAAGAGGCCTTTACCCTGCACGATACCTACGGTTTCCCCATCGACCTCACCCTGGAAATGGCTGAGGAAGCCGGCGTTAAGGTAGACGAGAAGGCCTTCCGCGAACTGATGGAAGAGCAGCGCCACCGCGCCCAGGCAGACGCCAAGGCTAAGAAGGGTGCCCACGCTGACCTCTCCGCTTTCCGCGAGCTGGCCGACGAACGCGGCTCAATCTTCACCGGCTACGACGAGCTCAAGACCGAAACCACCCTGCGGGCTATTCTGGTAGACGGTGCCACCGTGCCCGCCGCTAAGGCAGGGGATAAGGTTGAGATTGTTCTGGACGAGACCCCCTTCTACGCTGAGGCCGGTGGCCAGGCAGCAGATACCGGCACCATCTCCGGCAACGGCTTTATCATTGACGTCTCCGACGTTCAGCAGCCGGTCAAGGGCCTGAGCGTGCACCGCGCCGTCGTCCGCGAGGGTGAAGTAGCAACCGGCGCTACCGTTACCGCCCACGTGAATGAACAGCGCCGTTTTGACGGTGAAAAGGCCCACTCCGGTACCCACATCATCCACGCCGCCCTGCACCAGGTTCTGGGCAACGAAGCTACCCAGCGAGGCTCCTTCAACAAGGAGGGCTACCTGCGCTTTGACTTCGCCTGGAACGAGGGACTCTCCGAGTCCGCCAAGCAGGAAGTGGAGGAAGTCGCCAACACCGCAATCCGCGACAACCTGCAGACCGTCACCCGAGAAATGCCCCTGGCAGAAGCTAAGAAGCTGGGTGCTATGAGCCTCTTCGGTGAGAAGTACGGCGACATAGTGCGCGTGGTGGAGATTGGTGGAGACTTCTCCCGCGAGCTCTGCGGTGGTACCCACGTTGGTTCCTCCGCTGAGATTGGCTCACTGAGCCTGCTCACCGAGCAGTCGGTTGGTTCGGGTAACCGCCGTGTTGAAGCGCTGGTTGGTCTGGACTCCTTCAACCACCTGGCGGCCGAGCGCACCCTGGTGAACCAGCTGACCTCCATGATGAAGGTGCAGAAGTCTTCCGACCTACCCGCCAAGCTCACCGAAACCCTTGATAAGCTCAAGCAGGCTGAGAAGGAGCTAGAGAAGCTGCGTAAGGAGAAGCTGCAGGCCCAGGCTGGCAAGCTCACCGAGTCAGCCGAAACCATCGGTTCCGTGCGCGCCCTGCTGCACAACGCCGGTGAACTCTCGGCTAACGTGGTACGCGAACTGGCTCTTGACCTGCGCAACCGCCTCGGCGCTGAGGCTGCCGTGGTTGCCGTTTGCGGTGTCAACAATGGCCGCCCCGTGATTCTGGTGGCCACCAATGAGGCCGCCCGCGAGGCCGGCGTCAAGGCCGGTGCCCTGGTGCGCGTTGCTGCCGGAGTGCTCGGCGGTGGCGGCGGCGGTAAGGACGACGTCGCCCAGGGCGGTGGCCAGGATCCGGCTAAGATCGACGACGCTTTTGCGGCAATTCGTACCGCGATTGCAGAAAGCTAAGCCGAGCCGGTGAGCTTTACACGAGGTGTACGCATGGGAGTCGACGTGGGCAATGCCCGCGTCGGCCTCGCCCTGTGCGACCCCGACGGTATTCTGGCAACCCCGCTGAAAACTTTGCGCCGTGACCTCAAGAAGAATTCAGACCGCAGGGTGTTGCGGAAGCTTCTTGAGGTACACGACGTCACCGAGATTTTTGTGGGCTTGCCCAAGACCATGAGGGGCGGCGAAAGCGCCTCAACAGAAATGGCCCGTGACTATGCCTTGCAGCTCAAACGCGAACTGCTGGCAGAGAACCGTGACCTACCCATCTGGCTCGTTGACGAGAGGCTGACCACGGTGAGCGCTCATCGTTCCCTCCACGAGGCGGGTGTCTCTTCCCGAGACTTTAAAACTATGGTGGATCAGGTGGCAGCGGTGAATATTCTGCAATATTCTTTGGATTCCATCAAAGCCGGTCACTCCTTACCCGGCACTCAGGTTGAAATCGAAGACGAAATCCCCACGTCAGTTACTGAACACGCTGAGCCTGCTGAGAACGAATTAGACGAGACGGAGAACCCCGAGTGAGCGATTTTACGAACTCGAGACATTCCAAGCGTGATGAGGGACCCGAAAACCTCAGTATGCTTTTGAGCTCAACTGAAGAAGATGAGCGAGAGGGCTTTCTCGGCCTAACGGTAGAGCACGAGGAATTGACTGACGAGGAACGCCGCCGCATCCACAAGCGCCGCCGAAATACCCTGATTACCGCCATGCTGGTCTTCGGTGTTGCGCTGGTGCTTATCGTTGCTGTGCTGGCTCCCCAGTACGGCTGGTTCAAGCGTAAAGATTACCGCGGCGACGGTAACGGCACCGAGGTTTCTTACTCGGTGGATTCGGGTGTCTCGATGTACCAGATTGCCGCTGACCTGGAGAACCGTGGAATCATTGCAGATGCTAACCGTTTCGTTGAGACCTATAACGATATGGGCGAGGATCTCTTTATTCAGCCCGGCGACTACCAGCTTCAGGAGAAGATGAGCAGCGAAGCAGCTCTTAACACCCTGCTTCAGTTGGATCGGGCAGATCAGATTTATGTAGCGGTCAACCAGACCCTGCGTATGAACGAAACCTTCGACAATCTCTCAAAGACCACCGGTATTCCGGTCGGTGAGTTCAACAAGCTCAATGATAATCTTGAGCAGTTTGGTATTCCCTCTCAGTTCCCCACCCTAGAGGGCTGGCTGCATCCCGGTGAGTACCATTTTGATCCCGATGCTTCTGCAACCGAGATTGTACAGACCATGGTTGATCGCACCAAGCAGGATCTAGCTGATGCAGGTGTTGAAGGTGATGACCGTATCTTCCACGTGCTCACCGTTGCGTCGATTCTAGAATTTGAGGGCATTCCCTCTGACTACGCTCCCATTGCGGGCGCTATTGAAAACCGCATGAACAACCCCGAGGGTGAAACCGGCGGTTACCTCCAGTCCGACGCCACCGTGGCCTACGGCCTGGGAGAGAAAACCTACGAGCTCACCACCGAGCATAAGAACGATCCTGACAACAAGTACAACACCTTCTACTACAAGGGTCTGCCCGCAGGCCCCATTGGCTCACCAGCTATTGATGCGGTGAGGGCGGCAGCTAACCCCGATGACAACAACTACTACTTCTGGGTGACCGTCAACCTCGATACCGGCGAAACCAAGTTTGCCGAGACCTACGAGGAACACGAGAAGAACGTTGAGGCATACCAGCAGTGGTGTAGCGACAACGAAGGTAAGTGCTCCTAATGTCTGACTTCGAGTTCGACTCGGCTCTACTATCGGGTGGTCAAGCCTTTGTGCTGGGCCACCCGGTTGAGCATTCACTCTCACCGGATTTGCACACCGCCGCCTACCGCTTTCTTGGCCTGGATATCAGCTACCGGCGGCTCGATACCGTTGAAGACCAGCTGCCCGAGCGGTTTGCGATGGCTCAGAGCCAAAGGAATGTTCTGGGCTTCTCCTGCACCATGCCACTCAAGAGCGCCGTCAAAAAGTTTTTGGACGAGCAGACCGACTTTGCGCAGGCGGTGGGAGTGGTCAATACGGTCTATTGGCGTCAAGGGCAGGACGCCGCCCCTAAAGTTTGCGGCCACAACACCGATGTCTCGGGGATAGTCAACGCCCTGGATTGGGCGGGTGCCTCAGAGCAACAGAGCATTCGCGCGGCTATTGTAGGCGGGGGAGGCACCGCCACCTCGGCGGTGGCTGCCCTGCGCGTTTTGGGCGCTAGCTCAATTGACGTATTTGTTCGCTCCGAAGCCCGTGCTCAGCGGGTGAAAGAGGTAGCAGAGCGAATCGGCGTTCTCTTGAACTTCTATCCGCTGGATTCTTTCCCGGCTCACAGTGCCGGTTACACCACCGCGGTCTCCACGCTGCCTGCCGGTGCAGCAGATCCCTTGGCGGAGCAGATGCAGACTCCGCTGAATGGAGCCCTGCTGGATGTTTCCTATGACCCCTGGCCTTCAGCCATTGCCCTGCGCTGGCAAGAGCTGGGAGGTTCTGTGGTTTCGGGCAAAGACATGCTCATGTACCAGGCGGTTGACCAGGTGAAGCTGTTTATTGGCCTGAGCCCCGAAGACCGGCTGGACGATGAGCTTCAGATGATTAATTCCATGTGCGCTGCCATCGGGCTAGAGGAGCGAACCCGTCTGCCCCAGACGGTCTCTTCTATCCGGCAACTTAAGCTTTCCGAGCGCTATCAGTAGCCGGTGTACACAGTGTGACACAGGATTTGAATTATCCTTGCAAGCTTGCGAACCTATATGTAATTGACGATGTTGGCTCAACATCGCCCATAGGTGTAAAGGAAGTAATCCATGTTGCGTTGGCTAACCGCAGGTGAATCACACGGTGAGGCACTGGTTG
Organism: Rothia aerolata; assembly: GCF_014635585.1. Classification (GTDB taxonomy): domain Bacteria; phylum Actinomycetota; class Actinomycetes; order Actinomycetales; family Micrococcaceae; genus Rothia; species Rothia aerolata. The sequence continues at coordinate 388,715 of NZ_BMDC01000001.1, read as the reverse complement.
GAATTATTGAAGGTGTACCTGCCGGGGTAGAATTGACCTCAGAGATGGTGCGCTCTGCTCTTGCCCGCCGTCGTCTGGGTTACGGCCGCGGCGCGCGGATGAAGTTTGAAGAAGATCGGGTTCGCCTTTTGGGCGGTGTGCGCCACGGTAAGACCATGGGCGGCCCCGTTGCCATTGAGATTGCCAACACCGAGTGGCCCAAGTGGCAGGACGTCATGAGTGCAGACCCCGTTGACCCCGCTCTGCTTGAGGGCAAGGCCCGTAACGCTGCCCTCACCAGGCCCCGCCCCGGTCACGCAGATTTTACCGGTATGCAGAAGTACGGCTTCGACGAAGCCCGGCCGGTTCTGGAACGTGCCTCTGCGCGAGAGACGGCAACCCGCGTCGCCCTGGGCGTGGTTGCTGCGCAGATTCTCAAGGCTCTCGGCGTTGAGCTGGTGAGCCACACCACCGCTATCGCCGGTGTAGAAGCGCCCCTGGATGCGCCCCGCCCCAAGCCCTCTGATGTTGAGACGCTCGATGCTGACCCCGTGCGCTGCTTTGACGCGAAGACTTCTGAATCAATGGTGGCAACCATTGACGAGGGTAAGAAGAACGGTGAGACCCTGGGCGGCGTGGTAGAGGTTCTGGCCTACGGTATGCCCCCTGGACTGGGTTCTTTTGTGCACTGGGACCGCCGCCTGGACGCGCGGCTGGCAGCTGCCCTGATGGGTATTCAGGCTATCAAGGGTGTTGAGGTTGGTGACGGTTTCCTCACCGCAGCCCGCCCCGGTACCGCCGCCCACGATGAGATTTCAATCGGGGAGCACGGGGTCACCCGCGACTCTAACCGCGCCGGCGGTATCGAGGGCGGTATGAGCATCGGTGATCTGCTGCGGGTTCGCGCTGCCATGAAGCCCATCGCCACCGTTCCCAAAGCTCTGAAAACCGTTGACACCTCAACCGGTGAAGAAGCCCGGGCCCACCACCAGCGCTCAGACGTTTGTGCAGTGCCGGCAGCCGGCGTGGTGGCAGAGGCTATGGTGGCCCTGGTTCTGGCTGAGGCAGCTCTTGAAAAGTTTGGGGGAGACTCCATTACTGAGACCCGCCGCAACATGGATTCCTACCTGGCCAACATTCCCGAATCCCTGAACTGGGAATCTAATGTGAGCGGTTGGGACGCATAAGCCCTATGCCCCCACACGACTCTTCAGTCTCAGAAACCCCTTCTGCCTCTGTCGATCCGCAACAGGTTCGGGAAATGCAGGAGGGCTTTCTTGACAGACAAAGACCAATCATCATGATTGGGCCCATGGCTGCGGGCAAATCCTACATCGGTTCGCACCTGGCGCGTTTCTACGGCTACAAATTTATCGATGCCGATACCTACTTTGTTGAAAAGTTTGGGCCAATTCCCGATTTTTTTAGAGAACACGGTGAGGCAGCTTTCCGCAGGGCCGAAACCGAAGTGATTCGGGAGGTTCTGGAATCGCCCGCTTTTCGGAACTGTATCTTCTCTCTGGGCGGGGGAGCGCCCATGACCGATTCTGTCGCCGAGATGCTCCGGGGCGAGACGGTAATTTACGTGCAGGTGGACGCCGAGACCGTGCGGCCGCGCATTGAGGGAAATAAGACACGCCCCCTGCTTCAGCCCAACCCGGTGCAACGGTGGAAAGAAATCATGAATGACAGGCGCAGCCGGTATGAGGAACTGGCCAGCTACGTCTTGGATGCACGAGGAAATCCCGGTATTTCACAGATGACTGCCGAGATTCAACAGTTCATTCTTTCTCGAAAGACAAGGAGTAGTAAGTGACCGATCAGGAGATCACTACGCTTAAGGTAACCGGCAAGCAACCCAGCGAGAACTATGACGTTCTGGTGGGGCACAACCTGCTGGGAAAGTTGCCGGGGATTCTGGGCGCCCAGACCCAGCGAATCCTGGTGATTCATCCCCGGGCTCTGCGCTCTACCGGCGAGCTGGTGATGGAAGACCTGCGTAAGGCAGGCTATGAGTCTTTCAGCGCGGAGATTCCCGATGCCGAAGAGGGCAAGCACCTACAGGTTGCAGGTTTCTGCTGGCAGGTGCTGGGCCAGAACGACTTCACCCGCACCGACGCCATTATTTCGGTGGGCGGTGGCGCCGTCACCGACCTGGCGGGTTTTGTCGCCTCCACCTGGCTGCGCGGGGTGAAGGTGGTTCACATTCCCACCACCCTGCTGGGTATGGTGGATGCAGCCGTGGGCGGCAAAACCGCGATCAACACCGCCGAGGGCAAAAACCTGGTCGGAACCTTCTACCCTCCCGCCGCCGTCCTCTGTGAAATCGGCACCCTGCGCACCCTTCCCGAAAACGAATTGCTCACCGGCCTGGCAGAGGTTATCAAGTGCGGCTTCATTGCCGACCCAGAGATTCTGGACATCATGGAGGCCAACCCCGAAAAACTGCGTGACTCCCAGTCAGCGGTAATTCGCGAACTGATCGAGCGCTCTATCGCCGTCAAAGCCGAGATTGTCTCTGCCGACCTACGGGAATCCGGCAGGCGGGAATTCCTCAACTACGGCCACACCCTGGGTCACGCCATTGAGCGGGCCGAACGCTACCAGTGGCGGCACGGGGCAGCGGTTGCTGTAGGCATGGTGTATGCGGCAGAGCTCTCGCTGGCGGCGGGCTACCTCGATGAGGCCACTGTAGACCGCACCCGGAAAATCTGCGAGTCAGTGGGTCTACCCACCACCTACCGGGCAGACCAGTGGCAGAAACTTCTCGAAGCCATGCGCCGGGACAAGAAAACCCGCGGCAACCAGCTGCGCTTCGTGGTACTCGAACGTCTGGGCAAGCCCCGTATCTATGAGGTTCCCGACGACTCAATCCTGATGACGACCTACCTGGAAATCTCTGCTTAGAGTGACATTGGTAAAAAGACACCCCCTTTCGGGCGCGGGCACGTTACAATTGCCAATGAATCATTTGATTATTGATAATTCCACACAAGAAGGAGAGTCGGTTGGCAACTACCAACGACATCAAGAACGGTACCGTACTCAAGATTGACGGCCAGCTCTGGTCTACCATTGAGTTCCAGCACGTCAAGCCCGGTAAGGGTGGCGCTTTCGTTCGCACCAAGCTGCGCAACGTGCGTTCTGGCAAGGTTGTAGACCGCACCTTCAACGCCGGCGCTAAGATTGAGACCGCGACCGTTGACCGCTCTGACTACCAGTACCTGTACCAGGACGGCGATTCCTTCGTGTTCATGGATACCAAGACCTACGATCAGATTAACGTTCCCGAACTGGTAGTGGGCGATGCAGCCAACTACATGCTGGAATCCCAGGTCGCAACCATTGCAATGCACGAGGGTGAGCCCCTCTACATTGAACTGCCCGCATCCGTGGTTCTGGAAATCACCTACACCGAGCCCGGCCTGCAGGGCGACCGCTCCACCGGCGGAACCAAGCCCGCAACCCTGGAAACCGGCGCTCAGATTCAGGTACCCCTCTTCCTGGAGCAGGGCACCAAGGTGAAGGTTGACACCCGCACCGGTGATTACCTGGGCCGCGTTAACGACTAAGTTTAGGACACAGTGAATTCACGCACTAAAGCCCGCCTGAGAGCTCTTGAGGTTCTCTTTGAGGCGGAGCAGAGAAACGACGACATCATGGATGTGCTCGTGCGGCGTCGGATGTACACCTCGGCTCAAATCTCGCCCTATTCCGAGGCGATGGTGCGCGGTGTGCGTGATCATGACGAAGAAATCCGCGAGTACATTGAAACCTACTCACAGGGCTGGACTATGGACCGCATGCCCAGTGTAGACCGCGTGGTGCTTCGACTGGGTGCCTGGGAACTTCTCTTCAATGACGACGTTCCCGACCCGGTAGCAATTTCAGAGGCTACCGGTCTGGTGAAGCTGCTCTCCACCGACGATTCACCCAAGTTCGTGAACGGTCTTCTCGACCGTCTGCGTCAGGTGAAGACCACCCTGCTGGCATAAAACAGGTTGATTCTTGCAGAGGCAACACTTTTGTGTTGCCTCTGTTTGTTTTAAGTAATCTGACCATCTTGGGTCGGTGGGCATGATAAATTATTGAGAAGCAAGCAACCTTTAAGTCCGTCCTGTGAGGCGGGGAAGGAGGCCGGCACATGTCAGATTCAACGGTGCACACCCGCACCATTCTGTCTGTAGCCGACATCGACCGTGCGCTGACTCGAGTTGCGCACGAGATTCTAGAAGGTAACAAGGGCGCCGAAAACCTTGTTCTGATGGGTATTCCCCGTAAGGGAGTTCCCCTGGCTGAGCGTTTGGCAGAAAAGATTGCTCAGACCGATTCTTCTTTTTCAGTTGCCGACTGTCTGGGGCAGTTGGATATCACCATGTACCGCGATGATTTGCGTTCTATTCCCGGGCGTTCCCCGCAACCCACCAAGCTACCTCCCAGCGGTATTGACTCTAAAACCGTGGTGTTGGTAGACGATGTTCTCTTCTCAGGCCGCACCATTCGGGCAGCTTTGGATGCTCTCAACGATTACGGCCGCCCCGCCCTGGTTCGCCTGGCTGTACTCGTTGACCGGGGCCACCGCCAGCTTCCTATTCGGGCTGATCACGTGGGTAAAAATCTACCGACCTCTTCCGATGAGAAGGTTAAGGTCTATCTGAGCGCTCTTGACGGTAGCGAAGACCGGGTAGAGATTATTTCAAAGGCGGGAGACTAAAACGGTGAAGCACCTACTCGATACTCGCGACCTCACCCGCGAAGAAGCCATTAATATTCTCGATACCGCTGACTATATGCGGCAGGTGGGCCTGCGAGAAGTCAAGAAACTTCCCGCCCTGCAGGGCCGCACGGTGGTCAACCTCTTTTTTGAAGACTCAACCCGAACCCGGCTTTCTTTCGAGACCGCAGAGAAGCGCCTCTCCGCCGACGTCATTAATTTTGCGGCAAAAGGATCCTCGGTCTCCAAGGGCGAATCCCTCAAAGATACTGCCCAGACCCTAGCGGCTATCAATGCCGATGCCATTGTGGTTCGCCATTCAGCCTCGGGCGCACCGCAGCGCCTGGCCGAGGCGGGCTGGATTGACGCCCCGATTCTCAATGCCGGTGACGGCACTCACGCCCACCCCACCCAGGCCCTGCTCGATGCCATGACCCTGCGCCAGTTCCAGGAGCAGTCTCGGGGCATCGAAACCCGCGGTGCCGCCCTCGAAGGTATGCGTGTGGCAATCGTGGGCGATATTTTGCACTCGCGGGTGGCCCGGTCTAACCTCTGGCTGCTCACCACCCTGGGAGCAGAGGTTATCTTCGTGGCTCCGCCCACCCTGTTGCCGGTAGACATTGATGACTGGCCCTGCCGGGTTTTCTATAGCCTGGACGAAGCTCTCAAAACCGAGCCCGACGCCGTGATGCTACTGCGAATTCAGAAGGAGCGCATGCAGGCGGCCTTCTTCCCCTCGGGCGAGGAATACACGCGTCTCTGGGGCCTCACCCCCGAGCGTTTCGCCCAGCTTGACTCCGCAGATCACGAGACCGCCATTCTCCACCCCGGTCCTATGAACAGAGGCCTAGAAATCTCGGCTGTTGCCGCTGACTCTGACCGCTCCTGGGTACTCCGCCAGGTCAATAACGGTGTCTCCGTGCGCATGGCGGTGCTCTACCTGCTCATGACCGGCGGAAGCGCTGACGACTTTTACTCGCACTAGAGCCAACACCGAAAGAGAACAACCATGACTGAAAAATATCTCATTCAGAATGCCTCGATTTTGGGGGAGCACACCGCAGACCTGTTGGTTGAGGATGGCAAGATCACCGGTGTTGGTGAGGACTTGGACGCCGCCGGGGCGACCGTCATTGGTGCGACGGGTTTGATTGCCCTGCCGGGCCTGGTCGATTTGCACACCCACCTGCGCGAACCCGGCCTCGAAGATGCCGAAACCGTTGAGACAGGTAGCCGGGCTGCTGCCCTGGGCGGTTACACCGCTGTTTTTGCCATGGCCAACTCCAACCCGGTGGCAGATACCGCCGGTGTGGTGGAGCAGGTCTTTCAGCTGGGGCAGAACTCCGGCTGGGTGCAGGTGCAGCCGATCGGCGCCGTCACCGTTGGCCTGAAAGGGGAGCGCCTTTCAGAAATTGGCGCCATGGCCTCCTCCCGCGCCCAGGTGCGGGTTTTCTCGGACGACGGCATGTGCGTGTGGGATCCTGCGCTGATGCGCCGGGCCCTTGAGTACGTCAAAACCTTCAACGGGGTGATTGCCCAGCACGCCCAGGAGCCCCGTCTGACCGAGGGTGCCCAGATGAACGAGGGTAAGGTTTCCGCAGAACTGGGGCTGGCAGGCTGGCCGGCAGTTGCCGAAGAATCCATCATCGCCCGCGACGTTCTGCTGGCAGAGCACGTGGGCTCCCGCCTGCATATCTGCCACCTCTCCACCAAGGGCTCGGTTGAGATTGTGCGCTGGGCTAAGCAGAGGGGCATTCAGGTGACAGCCGAGGCAACCCCGCACCACCTGCTGCTGACCGACGAGCTGGTGCGCACCTACGACCCGGTCTACAAGGTCAACCCCCCGCTACGCACCGAAGAAGACGTGATGGCTCTGCGCCAGGCGGTAGCCGATGGAACCATTGACATCATCGGCACCGACCACGCACCCCACCCCGTTGAATCCAAGGACTGCGAGTGGGACTGCGCGGCCAACGGCATGACCGGCCTGGAACAGGCGCTGTCGATTATTCAGAAGACCCTGGTAGACACCGACATGATTTCCTGGGCAGATGTTGCTCGAATCATGAGCAGCAAGCCCGCCGAAATTGGTTTGGCAGAGAACCAGGGCCGCCCCCTCGAGGTGGGCGAACCGGCCAATATCGTGCTGGTTGACCCTGCGGCGAAGCGGACTATTAAGCCCGAGGAACAGGCAACCAAGGGCAAGAATAACCCCTACCGCGACCTTGAGGTTCCCGGTGCCGTGGTTGCCACCTTCCTGGGCGGGCACCCCACGGTGCTAGACGGTCAGCTTGCCACCCCCAAAGTCCACTAATTATTCTCGGAAGAAAATCAAAGAAGAAGGTTGAGATGGATCCTAAGCTAGCAACCGCCCTCATCAGCGGCGTCCTGATTGTGATTGCCCTGGCCCTGATCGTCTGGGGCTGGAACAATCGCAAAAAGCGACAGAGCGACTGGGGGAGGCTAGCTGAGGTTCCTGCCCGTTACGAATCCATTGAACCCCTGGCGGTTTTCCCCGGCACCTATGTTGCCACCACCAGCGAGGGCGACTGGCTAGACCGCATAGCCGTTGACTCCCTCGGCTATAAGGCGGTATCCCACTTCTTCGTCTTCAGCGATGCTGTGCTTATCGCCCGCGAAGGAAGCCGGGATATTTGGATTCCTGCCGAAGACCTCACTGGTGCGCGCACCGAGTCCGGTATGAGCGGTAAGTTCGTAGAAAAAGACGGGCTGGTGGTAGTGACCTGGAACTTCAACGGCAAGGCGGTGGACACCGGCTTCCGCACCCGCTACGCAGAAGATAAGGGTTCCCTGCTTGAAGCAATCCAGACAGTTTCAGATCAACCTCTCGCATCTCGATAACCAGATTTCAGCGACACCACGCAGATAAGGAAATTCAACATGACACACCTGGCCAAGAATTCCAGTGTTGCATTGCTCGTTTTGGAAGACGGTACCGTCTTCCAAGGAAAAGCCTACGGCCGGGAAGGAAAGACCCTGGGTGAAGCTGTCTTTTCCACCGGTATGACCGGCTATCAGGAGACCCTAACCGACCCCTCCTACGCAGGGCAGATCGTCGTCCAAACCGCCCCCCACATTGGCAACACCGGCGTGAACGCAGAAGACGCGGAATCCCGCAAGATTTGGGTTGCCGGCTACGTGGTGCGCGATGCAGCCCGCCGCCCCTCTAACTGGCGCTCCGAGCAGAGCCTTGAAGACCACCTGAAAGAGCAGAGCATTGTGGGCATCGAGGGAATTGATACCCGGGCACTGACCCGCCGCCTGCGCAGCTCAGGTTCCATGCGGGCCGGTATCTTCTCTGGTGCTGAGGCCCAGCGCAGCGAGAAGGAGCTTCTCGATGAGGTGCGTTCCTCCGCAGAGATGGCTGGTCAGAACCTGGCAGATTCAGTCTCGATTGACTCCGCCTACGTGATTGAACCCAGTGACCACGGTTTTGAGGGTGAGGTGCGCGGAACCCTGGTGGCTGTGGACCTCGGTATCAAGTCCATGACCCCCGTGCGCTTCGCAGAACGCGGTATTAGGGTGCACGTTGTTCCCGCTACCGTGACCCTGGATGAAATCAACGCTATTGGGCCCGACGGCGTATTCTTCTCCAACGGCCCCGGTGACCCCGCCACCGCAGACACCCAGGTGGAGCTGTTGCAGTCTGTACTGCGCCAGGGCACCCCCTTCTTCGGTATCTGCTTCGGCAACCAGCTGCTGGGCCGGGCCCTGGGCTTTGGCACCTACAAGCTGAAGTTCGGCCACCGCGGTATCAACCAGCCGGTGATGGACCGCACCACCGGCAAGGTGGAAATCACCGCCCAGAACCACGGTTTCGCCGTAGACGCCCCGCTAACCGGCGCCGTCACCGCCCCCAACGCCGAGTTCGGCAAAGTGGAGGTCTCGCACGTGGGCCTCAACGACGACGTCGTGGAGGGTCTGCGCTGCCTGGACATTCCCGCCTTCTCGGTGCAGTACCACCCCGAAGCCGCGGCCGGTCCCCACGACGCCGCCTACCTGTTTGACCGTTTTATCGATTTGATGCTGAGCACCAAAAACTAGTTACGAGTTCAAGGAAAGATAAAGACTATGCCACGCAGAAAAGATCTCAACTCCGTTCTGGTTATTGGTTCTGGCCCCATTGTGATTGGGCAGGCAGCGGAGTTTGACTACTCGGGTACCCAGGCGCTGCGCGTTCTTAAAGAAGAAGGTGTGCGCGTTATTCTGGTGAACTCCAACCCGGCAACCATTATGACCGACCCCGAGTTTGCCGATGCAACCTACATTGAACCCATTACCCCCGAGGTATTGGAGCGGGTGATTGCCAAGGAAGAGCCCGATGCTATTTTGCCGACCCTTGGCGGGCAGACCGCGCTGAACGCCGCCATTGCCCTGGATGAGGCGGGCACCCTCGAAAAGTACGGGGTAGAGCTGATTGGCGCCAACATCGAGGCCATTAACCTCGGTGAAGACCGCGAGGCCTTCAAGGGTGTGGTGGAGCGCGCCGGCGGCGAGTCAGCCCGCTCTGAGATTGTCCACTCCATGGAAGAGGCTCTGGCCGCCGCCGAGAAGCTGGGCTACCCGATGGTGGTTCGCCCCTCCTTCACCATGGGTGGTCTTGGATCGGGTATGGCCTACAACGAAGAAGATCTTTACCGCATTGCCGGTGCCGGTATTCAGTACAGCCCCACCAGCGAGGTACTTCTGGAAGAGTCCATTCTGGGCTGGAAGGAATACGAGCTGGAGATGATGCGCGATAAGAACGACAACGTGGTGGTTGTCTGTTCCATCGAGAACTTCGACCCGGTGGGTGTTCACACCGGCGACTCCATCACCGTGGCCCCGGCGCTGACCCTGACCGACCGCGAGTTCCAGAAGCTGCGCGACATCGCCATCAACGTTATCCGCGAGGTAGGCGTTGATACCGGCGGCTGCAACATCCAGTTCGCTATCGACCCGGCCACCGGCCGCGTGATCGTTATCGAGATGAACCCCCGCGTGTCTCGCTCTTCGGCCCTGGCTTCTAAGGCAACCGGCTTCCCGATTGCTAAGATTGCCACCAAGCTTTCGCTGGGCTACACCCTGGACGAAATCCCCAACGACATCACCCAGAAGACCCCCGCTTCCTTCGAGCCGACCCTTGACTACGTGGTGGTTAAGGTTCCCCGCTTTGCCTTTGAGAAGTTCCCGGCGGCTGACCCCACCCTAACCACCACCATGAAGTCAGTGGGCGAGGCCATGGCTCTGGGCCGCAACTTCACCGAGGCCCTGCAGAAGGCCATGCGGTCGCTGGAACAGAAGGGCTCAGCTTTCTCCTTTGCCCCGGTGAAGGACGACGAATCGGTGGAGGAGCTGCTGGAGGCTATCAAGACTCCCACTACCGAGCGGATTCACCAGGTTCAGCGGGCACTCTTTGCCGGTGCCAGCGTTGAGCAGGTTTTTGAGGCGACCAAGATTGACCCCTGGTTCCTCGACCAGCTGGTGCTGCTCAACGAGGTAGCGGCAGAGGTCGCAGACCACAAGAACCTGGATGAGCAGACCCTGACCCTGGCTAAGCGCCACGGCTTCTCCGACGCCCAGATTGCCGAAATCGTGGGCTACCGCGAGGAAGTTGTGCGCGGTATCCGCCACGCTCTAGGTATTCGCCCGGTCTTCAAGACCGTGGACACCTGTGCTGCGGAGTTTGAGGCATTTACTCCCTACCACTATTCTTCCTACGACCAGGAAGATGAGGTGCAGCCCCACGAGAAGCCCTCCATCATGATTCTGGGTTCGGGCCCCAACCGTATTGGTCAGGGTATTGAGTTCGACTACTCCTGTGTGCACGCCTCGATGGTTCTGCGTGAGGCAGGCTATGAGACGGTCATGGTCAACTGCAACCCCGAGACTGTCTCGACCGACTACGACATCTCCACCCGCCTCTACTTTGAACCGCTGACCTTGGAAGACGTGCTGGAAATCGTGGAGTCGGAGCGACGCACCGGCGGCCTGCTCGGCGTCTTCGTGCAGCTGGGCGGCCAGACCCCACTGAAGCTGGCTAAGGAACTCAAGGACGCCGGTATTCCGATTCTGGGTACCACCCCCGAGGCTATTGATCTGGCAGAAGACCGCGGCGAGTTCTCCCGCGTGCTGGAAGAAGCCGGCCTGGTTTCGCCCAAGAACGGCACCGCCTTTACCTTCGAGAGCGCCAAGAAGATTGCCGATGAAATCGGCTACCCCGTGCTGGTGCGCCCCTCCTACGTGCTGGGCGGCCGCGGCATGGAAATCGTCTATGACGAGGCAAACCTGGCCCGTTACCTGGAGAACGCCACCGAGGTCTCACCGTCTCAGCCGGCTCTGATTGACAAGTTCCTTGAAGATGCTGTGGAGATTGACGTCGATGCCCTCTATGACGGGCAGGAACTCTACCTGGGCGGCGTCATGGAGCACATCGAAGAGGCCGGTATTCACTCCGGTGACTCCGCCTGCACCCTGCCCCCGGTTACCCTGAGCCCCGACATTATCTCCCGGGTGAAGGAGGCAACCCGCAAGATCGCTGAGGGCGTGGGTGTAGCCGGTCTGATCAACATCCAGTTTGCGGTGGCCTCTGAGATTCTCTACGTGATTGAGGCTAATCCGCGAGCTTCCCGTACGGTTCCCTTTGTCTCCAAGGCAACCGGCGTTCAGCTGGCCAAGGCAGCGGCGCTGATTGGAACCGGCAAGACCATCGCCGAGCTCAAGGCCGACGGTGTTCTGCCCAAGAATATGGACGGCGCCAGCCTGCCCGATGAGACTCCCATTGCTGTCAAGGAGGCCGTGCTTCCCTTCAGCCGCTTCCGCACTCCCGCCGGTGTGGTGGTGGACTCCCTGCTGGGCCCCGAGATGCGCTCAACCGGTGAGGTCATGGGCCTTGACAAGCACTTCGATACCGCCTTCGCCAAGGCTGAAACCGCTGCCGGGGTTAAGCTCCCCACCTCGGGTAAGGCCTTCGTTTCGGTGTCTAACCGCGACAAGCGCAACTCCATCATCTACGTGAAGATGCTTCAGCAGTACGGCTTCGAGATTGTCTCGACCGGCGGCACCGCCGATGTGCTCAAGCGCAACGGCGTCAAGTCCACCGTTGTATCCAAGATTGCCGAGACCGCTGAGGGGCAGCGCTCCATCGTCGATATGGTGGCAGACGGAGAAATCAACCTGATCTTTAACACCCCCTCGGGTGGTCAGGCCCGCGGCGACGGCTACGAGATCCGCGCGGCAGCCACCTCGGTCGGCTGCCCGATTATGACCACCGTTTCCGAGTTCGGCGCGGCAGTGCAGGCGATCAACGCCCTGCGCGAGTTCACCTGGGACATCCTGAGCCTGCAGGAGCACAGCCGGTCCCTAGAAGCAGCGCAGGCTGAGCGGGGTTCCCATGACTAAGGCTCTCGGTTTCGGGGATCAGCTGGCACTGGCAATGGGGCAGTACGGCCCCTTGTGTGTGGGAGTTGATCCCCATCCCGGCCTGCTGGAGCAGTGGGGACTTGAGGACGACGCCGCTGGGCTGGAGTCTTTCTGTGCAACTGTGCTTGAGGCGGCGGCGGGGCGGGTCGCCCTCCTGAAGCCGCAGGTTGCACTTTTTGAGCGCCACGGCTCTGTTGGCCTGGCGGTGCTGGAGTCGCTGCTGGCTGAGGCCCGCTCTCGGTCGCTGCTGGTGGTAGCCGATGCCAAGCGCGGCGATATTGGTTCAACTATGCAGGCCTATGCCGATGCCTGGCTGGGGGAGAAGTCACCCCTGGCCAGTGATTCGGTAACGCTGAGCCCCTACCTGGGTTTTGAGTCCCTGCGCCCGGCCCTAGATCTGGCCCATGAACAGCAGAGGGGAACCTTTGTTCTAGCGCTGACCTCTAATCCCGAGGGTAAAACCGTGCAGCATGTCGGCGGAGAACGTTCTGTTGCTGCTCAGATTATTGCCTCTGCCGTGGCAGAGAACAATGCCCGGGACTTTCTGAACATGGGGCCCTGCGGTCTGGTAGTGGGGGCTACCGTCGGCAGGGCACTGAAGGAGCTTCAGATAGACCTTTCGACCTTCAACGGCCCTATTCTGGCACCGGGCTACGGTGCTCAGGGGGCCAGTGCCAAAGATCTCTATGCAGTTTTTGCCGGGGTAGAAGACCAGGTAGTGGTCAATTCTAGCCGGGGAATTTTGCAGGCCGGGCCGACAGCTCAAGCTTTGGTAGAGAAAATCGAGGCGGCAAATGCTGACTTAGTTTCGGCGCGGAATAAATAAAAGGCTACAAACTGCCTGAAGAATGTATATTAGGCTCTGTGGTTAGGGGAAATACTTCCTTTACTCATCGGTAATTTATGTATTTTGCCATTAGAGCTGGTAGTTTTAGATACTGCCTGGAGCAAGTGCCTGCACCTGATCAGGGTGTAGGCACTGCTTTCTAAATACGTTTATTAAGTAAGCTCCTCAAACATTAATTCGCATTATTTAAGTAATCATTTTTCGCATATTAAAGAGGAATTTGTTATGGCACTGCGCCCCCTGACCGAAGAAGAACGCGCCGCTGCGCGCGAGAAGGCCAAGCAGGCACGTACCGTTCGTGCCGAGGTTAAAGAGGCTATTAAAAACCGCGAAACAAGCATCGCTGACGTGTTGAAACGTTCAGAAACAGACGAGGCTGTGAGTAGACTAAAGGTAACGGATTTGCTGATGGCTCTTCCCAGTATCGGAGAAGTACGCGCAGAGGCTATCCTTAAAGAACTTAACATCGCGCCGTCCCGCCGCCTCAGAGGGCTGGGAATTCACCAGCGGCGCGCTCTGGTTGAGTACCTGCAACGATAGACAGCGAACAAAGGTAGAAACCATGACTGAGAACCATAAGCCTACTCTGACCGTGCTGGCTGGGCCCACCGCTGTGGGCAAGGGAACCGTCTCCCAGTACATTCGCGAAAACTACCCGCAGGTGTGGTTCTCAGTCTCCGCTACTACCCGTGATCCCCGCCCCGGCGAAGAAGAGGGCGTGCACTACTACTTTGTCTCTGACGAAGAGTTCGACTCCATGGTGAACAACCGCCAGATGCTGGAGTGGGCTAAGGTTCATAACTCCTACCGCTACGGCACCATGCGCTTGCACGTTGAAAACGCCCTGAAGTCGGGCAAGAACGTCTTGCTGGAAATCGACCTGCAAGGCGCTCGTCAGATTCGTAACAGCATGCCCGATTCGACCTTTATCTTCCTGGCGCCCCCGAGCTGGGAAGAGCTGGTACGCCGCCTGACCGATCGTGGTACCGAAACCAAGGCCCAGCAGGAGCAGCGCTTGGATACAGCCAAGATTGAACTTGCTGCGGAACCCGAGTTCGACCACACCGTGGTCAACGACTCGGTGGAGCGGGCGGCCCAGGAAATCATTGAGATCATGGGTCTTAAATAGAGGCTTATTCAAGAGGTCCCACAAGGCAGCCCGAGCGCGTCGGGTCAACTGGCATCGGGGCTGGGGTTTAAGGGAGGTTGACCCGCGCGCTCGGGCTGGCTAACCCACCTTTTGAAATAGGTCTAGAGTCTCTGAACCTAAAGTCTGGTGGTCTTGTGATATGGTCAAGACCACCAGACTTTTCATATGCGAATCCCTCGCGGTTCGATATAATCTAACCTTGTCTTGTGCAATCGCTGAAGAGCGCTTCAGAACCGATTGTAAGTGATCAACATATTGGAGTATTCGTGGCTAACGCACACAATGAAGAAGGAATCATCAACCCCAGTGCAGACTCACTGATTGGTAAGGCCGAGTCTAAGTACGGTCTGGTGATTTTCGGTGCTCGTCGTGCCCGCCAGATCAACGCTTACTACTCACAGCTGCATGACAACCTCTTTGAGCATGTTGGCCCTCTGGTTGAGTCTGAGCCCAACGAGAAGTCCCTCTCTGTGGCCATGCGTGAAATCAACGAAGGCCTGATTGAGGCTCACCATATTAAAGACGGTAAGTTCGACGAAAACGGCGACCTCATCCACGAGGAAGAGGCATCTGCTTTCTTGACCGGTGACTTCTACGCTGAAGAGTTCGGTGAAGAGCCCGTGGTTGAATTCGTCGATGCAGACGCTGAAAACAACGAGTAAACAAACTTAGAGAATCTAGCAATGCGTATTGTTGTTGGAATCGGAGGGGGTATCGCTGCCTACAAGGCAACGGTGCTCCTTCGTCTTTTCTCCAAGGCTGGTCACGATGTCGTGGCTATGCCTACCGAAGCGGCCCTGGAGTTTGTGGGTAAGCCCACCTTTGAGGCTCTCAGTGGCAACCCCGTGTCGAGCTCGGTGTTTGAGCGGGTACCCCAGGTTAACCACGTGCGTCAGGCTGAAGAAGCCGATGCCGTGGTAATTGCTCCGGCAACTGCCGACCTCATGGCGCGATTGGCCCAGGGTAGGGCCGATGATCTTCTGTCTGCTACCGTGCTGACCACCCACGCGCCGGTTATTCTTGCCCCCGCTATGCACACGCAGATGTGGGAGCATCCGGCGACGGTGCGGAACGTGGCGACCCTGCGCGACTTTGGCTACCACGTGATTGAACCGGCGGTAGGTCGTTTGACCGGCCCGGACTCGGGTGCAGGCCGACTTCCTGAGCCCGAAGACATTTTTGAAGAGGCTATGGCTTACCTGGGGCTAGAGTCTGCCTCCCAGGGTGCCTCTGACCCCAAGCCCCTTGCAGGACGCCGCGTGGTGGTGACCGCCGGCGGAACTCGGGAGCCGCTGGACCCTGTTCGTTTTTTGGGTAACCGTTCCTCGGGCAAGCAGGGAATCGCAATAGCCGACCAGGCGCTTCAACTCGGTGCCGATGTCCTGCTGATTCACGGTCACATCGAGGTGGAGGTTCCTGCCCACCTGACCACCGTAAGCATCTCAACCGCCGACGAGCTACGCGATGCCGTGCTTGAGTACTCAGCCGGGGCTGACCTTCTGGTGATGGCCGCCGCTGTGGCCGACTTCAAGCCCGCAGATTATGCCGAGTACAAAATCAAGAAGACCGAGCACAGCGACGACGCCCCGGTAATTAGGCTGGTGCGGAACCCCGATATTCTCAAAGAGACGGTGGTGCGCAGACAGCAGAACCCCGAGCTTGGCCCCACCCTCATTGCCGGTTTCGCGGCAGAAACCGGGTCTGCCGAGCACACGGTCTTAGAGCTGGGCCAGCAGAAACTGCAGCGGAAGGGCTGTGATTTTCTGGCGGTCAATACGGTGGGCCTCAGCCAGGGCTTTGGCGCTGAGGAAAACGCGCTGACCGTTTTGAGCTTGGACGGCGAGCAACCTTTTGAAACAAGCGGTAGCAAAGCTCAGGTGTCGCGGGATCTCCTGCTACATATAGCGAAACATTTTGACGAAAAGTAATCGCCTGTCTGTCGACAGCGAATGATTGTAAAGTAGAGACGTGACTTCATCTAATACTTCTCATCTGCGGTTGTTCACCAGTGAATCTGTCACTGAGGGACACCCCGATAAAATCTGCGACCAGATTTCAGACTCCATTTTGGATGCTCTGCTAGAGAGAGACCCCGACTCAAACGTTGCGGTTGAAACCATGGTTACCACCGGCCAGGTTCATGTTGCCGGTGAGGTATCCACCAAGGCATATGTGGATATCCCGGCAATTGTGCGTCAAACTATTTTGAACATTGGCTACAACTCATCGACCCACGGTTTTGACGGTGAGTTCTGCGGCGTCTCCGTTTCTATCGGTGAGCAGTCGCAGGATATCCACGATGGTGTATACACATCGTTGGAGGCCCGCACCGGTTCTGAGGATGCCCTGGACTCCCAGGGTGCTGGCGACCAGGGCATTATGTTCGGCTACGCCACCAATGAGACCGAGTCGCTGATGCCGGCTCCTATCTGGCTGGCCCACCGGCTCTCGGAGCGTCTGACCGAGGTGCGCAAGAACGGCACCCTGCCCGACCTACGCCCCGACGGCAAGACCCAGGTGACCCTCGGTTATGACGGCGATCGGCCGGTGACCGTGGATACCGTGGTGGTTTCTTCCCAGCACGCCCGTGGCTACGACCTCAAGCAGCTTGAAGCCGACATTCTGGAACACGTGATCAATCCGGTGCTAGCTGATATTGACCTTGATGTTTCCGAGGCCAAGTTTATTATCAACCCCGCAGGTCAGTTTGTTCAGGGTGGCCCCGTGGGTGATGCCGGTTTGACCGGCCGCAAGATTATCGTTGATACCTACGGCGGCTTCTCCCGCCACGGTGGCGGCGCTTTCTCCGGTAAGGATCCTTCTAAGGTTGACCGGTCGGCAGCCTACGCTATGCGCTGGGTTGCCAAGAACGTGGTGGCAGCCGGTCTGGCTGACCGGGCAGAGGTTCAGGTTGCCTACGCCATTGGCAAGGCGGCCCCCGTTGGCCTCTACGTTGAGACCTTCGGCACCGAAAAGGTAGACCCGGTCAAGATCGAGAAGGCTATCCGTGAGGTCTTTGACCTGCGCCCGCTGGCCATTATTCGTGACCTTGAGTTGCGTCGTCCTATCTACGCCAAGACCGCAGCCAACGGCCACTTCGGCCGCAACGAACCCGGCTTCACCTGGGAACGCACCAACCGCGTAGATGCGCTCAGGGCAGCGGTTAATGCATAATAGATAAACTATGACTGCTCAAGAATCCCCTCAAACCGATCTGTTTGAGGGGATTTCTGACTTAAAAGCTCCGCAGACTCTGGGCGGGCGCGAAGTGGCCTCCCAGTATCCGGTGGCTCAGGTGGTTCTTGAATCCGATGTGCCCCACCTTGACCGTCTCTTCGACTACCTCGTGCCTGCTGATCTCGACGAGCTCGCCCAGCCCGGCACCCGTGTTCGGGTGAAGTTCGGTGGGCAACGCATGAGTGGCTACCTGCGCAACCGTGTCGAGACCAGCGGTTATGCGGGGAACCTGAAGTTTCTTGAACAGGTGGTTTCACCTATTCCCGTGGTGCCGCCGGAGACCTTTGAACTGGGCGACCTGCTTGCTGCCCGGTGTGCCAGTGTGCTCTCCAATGTGCTACGGCTGGCTGTTGTTCCGCGGATTGCCAGCGTGGAAAAGCCCTATCTTGCCGCCGACTATCAACCGCAGCCACCTGCTCGGCTCGAGCCGGTTGACCTGAACGTCTTTGAATTCTACGAGGGGGGTATGAACTTTGCGCAGGCGCTCACAGCGGGGCAGGCACCACGGGCAGTAATGACCGTTCTTCCCGGCTCTGCTCGGTCTAGCTGGGAAGACATTCTCGCCCGCTCTCTGGTGGCTGCGGCAGCTACGGGCCGTTCTGCTATCGCCGTGGTGCCCGACTACAAAGACCTAGCCCGGTTGGAAAAAGCCCTGGATCGGCTGGTGGGTGCAGAAGCGTATGCGACCCTGACCGGCCACCAGAAACCCGCCGACCGCTACCGCAGCTACCTTCGCGCTCTCTACGGTGAGGTTCGGATTGTGGTGGGCACCCGCTCGGCCGCCTATGCGCCGGTGGAGAACCTTGGGCTGGTGGTGTGCTGGGACGACGGCGACTCCAACCTGGTTGAGCAGCGTTCGCCCTACTGCCACGTGAGGGACGTTCTTTTGCTTCGAGCCAGCCAGACAGGGGCGGCGGCGCTCTTTGCTGGCTTCGCGATGAGCAGCGAGGCCGCTCGGCTGGTCAAGACCCGCTGGGCTACCTATCTGGGGGCTCCCCGCCAGCTCCTACGCGAGCATACCCCCCACGTTCTTTCGACCGGTGACGACCTTCAGCTGGCCCGGGACCCCCTGGCAGCTGTAGCCCGAATACCGCACCTTGCCTTTAGCGAGGCTCGCAAGGCACTGGCCCGCGGGCCGGTGCTGGTTCAGGTCTCCCGTGCCGGTTACGTACCCACCTTTGCCTGTAGCCGCTGCCGAATGCCCGCCCGCTGTACTACCTGTCGGGGACCCCTGCGGCAGCAGGGGGCCAATGGCGTGATCTCCTGCGGTTGGTGTGGCCGGTTGGTGCACGACTGGCACTGTACCGAATGCGGCTTTGACCGCTGGCGCACCACCTCCGCCGGTGCCCTGCGCACCGCCGAAGAACTGGGCAGGGCCTTTCCCAATGTGCCGGTGGTTTCATCCAGCGGTGAGCATATTTTGACCGACGTGGGGCCCGAGCCCGCACTGGTAGTTGCCACCCCCGGGGCTGAACCGGTCGCCGAGGGCGGCTATGCGGCCGCCCTGCTGCTGGACGCCGACTCGATGATCCAAAGAGATTCCCTCCGTGCACCCGAAACAGCCCTCAGAAAGTGGCTGAACG
Source organism: Rothia aerolata (assembly GCF_014635585.1). GTDB lineage: Bacteria > Actinomycetota > Actinomycetes > Actinomycetales > Micrococcaceae > Rothia > Rothia aerolata. The sequence continues at coordinate 369,783 of NZ_BMDC01000001.1, read as the reverse complement.
CGGCAGCGCTGGTGCGCCCGCGCACCGCCGGGGGCACCGTCGTCATCACCGCGGGCCAGTCGATGGCGCTGGAAGCCCTGATTCGCTGGGACCCCACTCGTTTTGCCCTGTGGGAGCTGGAAGAGCGGGCGGAGCTCTCCCTACCGCCCGCTGTGCGCACAGCCTCCATCACCGGCACCGAACAGGCGGTTCTGGCCTTTCTTGAGCTGGCCCAGCTACCCGAGAGCGTGACGGTTCGCGGGCCGATTGAGGTTGAATCCTTTGGAGAGCAGGCCGAGCAAGAGCTCAGCCGGGCCCTGCTCTTCTTTAGCTATGCCTCAGCGGCCGAGGTCACCTCCCAGCTGCGGGCTACCCGAGCATCGAGTGCGGCGCTGAGGCTGGAGAGCGTCAATATCCGCTGTGACGGCCTGGATATTCTCTAGCTGAGGTTCTTGAGCAGGTTCAGCAGCTTCAGCGCTGAGTCTTGCCAGCTGAAGGCGGCGGCGTCCTCAAGGCCGGCGGCTATGATCTGCTTCTGAACATAGGGTTCCTCGAGAGAGCGCACCGCGGCCGCGAACTCTTCGGCAGAATCGGGGGAGCAGTGCAGGGCGTGGGGGGCGATTTCCCGGAAAATCTCGATGTTGCTGATGACGGCGGGGCAGCCCGCCGCCTGTGCCTCGACCACCGGCAGACCGTAGCCCTCATCCTGGGAGGCTGTGAGCAGGGCGGCGGATTCCGCTAGCAACTGAGCGTAGCGCTCGTCCGAAACCCCGTTCTCAAAGACCACGTTGGCCCCGGCGATTTTCTCTAGTTCCGCCCGACGGGCCGGCTGAATTTTTGAGAGCAGATGCAGGGTGTAGTCGGGGAGTAGGCGCATGGCGCCGATGAGGTTTTCCACGTTTTTATAGGGCATGAAAGAGCCCATATAAATCAGCTGCTTGGTGCGGGATGGGGCAGACTTCAGCGCTGCCTCCAGCGAAATAAGAGAGTTGCTCACGGGCGCGTTGGGAACCACAAAGAGGGGCTGGCGGGTGAGGCGGTGGCGGCGAATCAGCCCCGCGGTGGTCTGCGACACGGTTGCAACGGCATCAGCGCGGTTGAGCAGAAGTCTTTGGGGCAGAAAGCTCTTATGGAAGATGCGCCAGCCCCACTGCACGGGCTTGGGCAGAAAACTCGGCGGGGTGGGGTGGGCGTAGTAGATCAAATCGTGCAGGGTCAGTACCAGCTTAAACTTTCTGCCCAGGCTACCGATGGTCTGCATGGGAGAGAACACGACGTCGGGGCGGAAGCGGTTAAGTTGAATGCTGGCAAAGGGTTCCAGCGGCCCGGTGGGGGAGCAGATTTTTACGTAGGGTAGCTCCGGCAGCATGTGGAGCTGGCGGGGGTCAGAAATCGCCATGACCACGTCCAGCCCCTCGGCGGCAGGGTGCTCCGTCTCCATGAGCTCTTTCAGCGCTGTGAGTAAGGACGACGTGAAGCGGCTAATACCGTCGTGGAAACCGATGCGGGTGTAGCGGGCGTCAACGATGAGCTTCATGGTGTTTCAACCTTACTAACAGTCTCAGAATGAAAATCGGTCAGGAGGGTAGCGGCCCGCAGGGGAGTCTCGTAGTGAATCAGGTGGCCCACCGCAGGAATCAGGTCAAACCTGCCCTTCTTGAGCCCGGCAAACATTTGGTGCTGAAGCTCTAGGCTGCCCAGGTCATCTTTTTCCGCCACGATCATCTGCACGGGTTCGCGGATACCAGACGAGAATTCGGCGGCGGTGTGAGTGATAGAAGCCCGGTAGGCTTGCAGCACTGTTTCCCTCGACGAGAAGGCTCCAAAGTAGGCATCATGCTGGCCGTTAATAAATTTTCTCAGCTCGGGGTCGGAATTTTTCATCATGAACTCGCTGGATAGCCGGGTGACCAAACCCGAGCGCAGCAGGCGGAAGCCGAGCGGGGCAGGCAGCCGCGCCCCGGCGTCGTAATAGAGGGTCGCAAGGGCGGAGACAAGGCGCTGGTCGCCCTCGAGGGCGGGCTGGCAGATGGGGTTAATGAGGCTGAGTGCGGCCACAAAACCCGGGCGGGCGTTGAGCGCGTAGGAACAGATAATGGAGCCAAAACTGTGGCCGACCAGGTGGACGGGCTCCCGGGGCGCAACCGCGCCGACAAAGTCAATCAGCCAGGAGGCATAGGTGCTCACCGTGTGCTCTGCACCGGGAATCGGCTCGCTTCTTCCGAAACCGGGAAGATCGGGGATAATCACCCGAAAGCTACCCAGGCCGGCGGCGATGAGTTCGAGGCCGTGGTGGTCACCGCGGAAACCGTGGATGAGCACCAGGGGAGAGCCCTGGGGGTTACCGTATTCCCAAAAGCGGGTGCGGGCTCCCTGAATCATTATCTCCCGCATGGTACCGCCGGAATACTCCCGCGGCACAGACTCAAAAATTGGCTGCTGACTGGCTAGCGCGCCGTCCATTGACTTCCCCTTCCGAAACCATAGCTAGATAAAACCCTAGCAGTATGTTCTGGGTAACCCGGTCACGAATAACAGCTGGCTCAAATTCGCGATAGACTGGAAAGAAAATCGTGGACACCACGGAGCTTCCGTGCGCCCCGATGCGTGCACATAACACCAACAGACCTGAAGGAAATACCGCTGTGTCAGCTGAGGTAGAACCTACCGCATCCACCGAGTCGACCTACGACTTTAAAGAAATCGAAGCCAAGTGGCAGAGCTATTGGGAAGACACCAAGATCTTTGAACCCACCCTTGACGAGGGTAAGGAACGCCGCTATGTGCTAGATATGTTCCCCTACCCTTCGGGTGACCTACACATGGGCCACGCTGAGGCTTTTGCGATTGGTGATGTGACCGCCCGTTTCTGGAAGCAGCAGGGCTACGACGTGCTGCACCCCATTGGCTGGGACTCCTTTGGTCTGCCGGCTGAAAATGCGGCAATCAAGAACAACACCCACCCCAAGGAGTGGACCTACAAGAACATTGAGACCCAGGCGGGCTCCTTCAAGCGCTACGGGATTATGGTGGACTGGTCACGCCGCCTGCACACCTCCGACCCCGAGTATTACAAGTGGACCCAGTGGCTCTTCCAGCAGTTCTACAAGAAGGGCCTTGCCTACCGCAAGTACTCTAAGGTGAACTGGTGCCCCAAGGATCAGACCGTTCTCGCCAACGAACAGGTGGTCAACGGTGCCTGTGAACGCTGCGGCACCACCGTGACCAAAAAAGACCTCAACCAGTGGTACTTCAAGATTACCGACTACGCCCAGGAACTTCTGGACGACATGAAGCAGCTCGAAGGCCACTGGCCCGAGCGGGTGCTGGCCATGCAGAAGAACTGGATTGGCCGTTCTGAAGGCGCTGAGGTTCGCTTTGACGTGGAGGCCGGCGGCGGCAAGGAAGCCACCGACATCACCGTCTTTACCACCCGCCCTGACACCCTCTACGGCGCAACCTTCTTCGTGGTGGCGGCTGACTCTGACCTGGCTCTAGAGATTGTTGCCGAAGAGCAGCAGCAGGCCCTGGAAACCTACCGCGAGCAGATTAAGGCGCTCTCCGATATTGAGCGCCAGTCGACCGAACGCGAGAAGACCGGCGTCTTCACCGGCCGCTACGCTATTAACCCTCTCACCGGCGCCAAGCTGCCGATTTGGGCTTCTGACTACGTGCTCTCTGATTACGGTACCGGCGCTATCATGGCTGTTCCTGCCCACGACCAGCGCGACCTCGACTTTGCCAAGAAGTTCGATATTCCGGTGGTCACCGTGGTCGACACCGGCGAGGAAGACCCGGCTGAAACCGGCATTGCCACTGCCGGTGACGGAAAACTCATCAACTCCGGTGAGCTGACCGGCCTTTCCAAGGCCGAGGGTATTGCCCGGGCGATTGAGATTGTAGAGAAGGCAGGCACCGGTGAGGGCAAGACCATCTACCGCCTGCGTGACTGGCTGCTTTCCCGCCAGCGTTTCTGGGGAACCCCCATTCCCGTCATCCACTGTGAAGACTGCGGTGAGGTTCTGGTTCCCGAAGACCAGCTGCCCGTGCAGCTGCCCGACAACCTTAAGGGTGAGGATTTGGCGCCCAAGGGCCAGTCGCCCCTGGCAGCCGCTTCCGACTGGAACACCGTAGACTGCCCCCAGTGCGGCAAGCCCGCCAAGCGGGATTCCGATACCATGGACACCTTCGTGGACTCCTCCTGGTACTTCCTGCGCTTTGTCTCTCCCCGTTTTGACCAGGGCCCCTTCGACCCCGAGGCCATGCGCCAGTGGGGTGCGGTCGATATGTACGTCGGCGGCGTCGAGCACGCCATTTTGCACCTGCTCTACGCCCGTTTCTTCACCAAGGTGGTGCGCGACCTCGGCCTGATCGAGCACGGCGAGCCTTTCAAGGCACTGATGAACCAGGGCCAGGTGCTCAACCAGGGCAAGGCAATGTCTAAGTCGCTGGGCAATGGCGTTGACCTGGGCGAACAGCTTGACCGGTTTGGTGTGGACGCCGTGCGCACCACCATGGTCTTTGCCTCCCCGCCCGAGGACGACGTCGACTGGGCTGACGTCTCGCCCGGCGGCGCCCAGAAGTTCCTGGCGCGCGCCTGGCGCCTGGCCAATGACGTTGCCAGCCAGCCCGGTGTTGAAGGTGCCAGCGGCGATGCCAAGCTGCACCAGCTGGTGCACCGCACCATCCACGAGGCCACCGAGAACGTTGAGAACGGTAAGTTCAACGTGATGGTGGCTAAGACCATGGAGCTGGTCAACGCCACCCGCAAGGCAATCGATTCAGGTGCCGGTGCGGCAGACCCCGCAGTACGCGAAGCTACCGAAGCCGTAGCGATTCTGCTCTCCCTCTACGCCCCCTACACCGCAGAAGACATGTGGCACAAGCTGGGCTTTACCACCCCGGTGCTGGCAGCGGGGTGGCCCGAGGTTGACCCTGCCCAGCTGGTCGATGACACCGTGACTGCTATCGTTCAGATCAAGGGCAAGGTCAAAGACCGCCTGGAAGTCTCCAAGGATATTTCCGAGGCAGACCTTGAGAAGGCCGCTATGGAGTCAGAGGTCATCCAGAAGCTACTGGAGGGCCAGGAAATTCGCAAGGTAATCGTGCGAGCACCCAAGCTCGTGAACATCGTGATCTAGTAAGATAGCCGAGAACGCGGGGCTGGAACCAACCGGCTCCGCGTTTTCTGTACCGCCAAACGTCTGTACCAGCAAAGGAAGTCTATGAGCTCCGTAGCCATTGTGACCGATTCGGGCGCAGCCATTCCCGATGAGCTTCTTCAGACCCTGCAAGCTGACGGCGGTCTAGAGGTGGTGCCCATGCCGGTGACCATCGGGGAGCGAACCTTTGACCAGAATCAGGGAACCTCGGTCTTTGACGAAATCGTGCTGGCCCATGCGCTGGGCCAGCAGGTGCAGACCTCTTCACCGGCGCCCGGTGCGTTCTCCGCTGTCTACCGGAAACTAGCTGCCCAGGGCTATTCAGCGGTGGTCTCTATCCATCTCTCCTCTGAGCTATCCGCCACCTATAATTCGGCGCGCATAGCCGCGGAGGAGGCCCCGATTCCCGTGTTTGTGATTGATTCGGGCACGGTCTCCTTTGCCTACGGCCAGGTGGTCTGCGGGGCCGTTGAACTGGCCCGGCAGGGTATTTCGGCTACCGAGTTAGCTGCAATTGCTCTTGAGATGTGCGAGAACAGCACCCTCTTTTTTATGATTCCAACCCTCGATGCCATTCGCCGGGGCGGCAGGGTGCATCCCGCCCTAGCTCGGGTGGGCCAACTGCTTCAGATTCGACCGGTGGGAACCGTGGAAAATGGCAAACTGGTCTACCTCGAACGCCCCCGCAGCCTAGAAGCAGCCCAGCAGATTCTGGCCGAGCTCACCGAAACCGAAGTGCAGCGGCGTCATCATTCACCGGCGGAAATGGAACACCGCCGCACCCCGCAACCCAGCGGCCGTCTCAGCGCTGTGCAGTTCTGCGGTAACGACTCTCAGGCTCAGACCTTTGCCGCCGATTTGCAGTTGGCGGGGGAGCAGAGCCCCCTGATTTCACCCCTGCCACCCGTACTTTCTGCCCACACGGGGGTGGGGGCTCTGGCCATCATCATTTACTAGGCTTTCTTCTGTAGCTGGGCACATGTGATTAACTCGTGCACCGAAAACCTGTGGATTGCGAAAAAATCCCGGGAGTTATCCACAGATTCTGGGGCGGGCCTTTCTTCGCTTCTTCGGAGCCTTATCGTGGTGGCATGAGAAGAGATGATGTCACTGATGTTTGGGATCCGCCCAGCCTTGAGTTAGAGCGCCGGAGGCTAGCCCGGCGCAGGCGGGAGATAGGTGCAGATGAGGACGCCGCCGCTAGCCGGGGCGAACGCACCGGTGGGCAACTTGCCGACCTACCGCCGGCGGCCGAAGATGAGCAGGAGGTTCTTTCCTCTCGCAGGGTGGTGCGCTGGAAGCTACCGGCCTCCCTGCTGGCGGTGGTGGGAGCCCTGATTCTGGCTCTGACGGTTTTTAGTTTTGTCTCCAAGAGCGGGCAAGACTCCCGAATCGTGGCTGAGCTACCCAGCCAGCAGGGAACACCGGCGTCAAGTGGGCAGGACGAAGCCCCGGTATCGGTCAGCGAAACTTCCGCTGAAGCCGTTGCGGCCAGTGCCTGGGTGCACGTAGCGGGAGCGGTTACCCACCCCGGTCTCTATGAGGTGGACGGCGATGCCCGCCTGTCCCAGGCGATCGACGCTGCCGGTGGTCCCGCTGAGAAGGCAGACCTCAACAGGGTCAACCTGGCGGCCCACGTTCAGGACGGCCAGCAAATTTATATACCGGAGGTGGGGGAGACGCTTCAGTCTCCACCGCTTGACGCACCCGAGGCTAGCCCTGCCGGTACGGACCTGGTTGCCGGTGAGGCGGGCGCTCTTGTTAACCTCAATACCGCCAGCGCCGAGGAACTGGAAACCCTGCCGCGGGTTGGCCCAGCCACCGCGGAGAAAATCATTGACTGGAGAGAAGCCAACGGGGGCTTTCAAACAGTTGAAGAGCTAGACGCTGTACCCGGTATCGGCCCCGCCATGCTTGAGGCTCTGACGCCCCTGGTGACGGTATCATGACTGCCCAGCTTGTCTGGGCGGGGCTGGGCAAACGGTGGAGGGAAGACCGCCGCCGTCGTGACCATCGATTAGAGCTGGGCTTTCATACCGATATGAGACTTGCGGGTATCGCGGTGGTTTTGTGGTGCTGGACTGCTCTGGGCTTTGCCCGACACTGGCAGCTCGGCCAGCACGTCTTTGAGCTGGCCCTAGCCCTGATTTTCACGGTCGCGTTAGCGTTCCTGGGATTGGCTCTAGGGCGAAAGGGACTAGCCACCGTGGTGGCGGTCTGCTGCGCCGTCGTCCTACTCCAAACTAGCAATGTCGAAGCCCGCAATATAGCCGAATCCAGCAGGGCGCTCTGGGCTCTTGAGGGCCAGCAGGTGCGCATCAGGGGCACAGTGACCCAGGCCCGGAAAATTGATGCCACCACCCAGCTGGTGACGGTTCGTGCCGATGAAGTGCAGTATCGCCAGACCCGGGCCCCTCTCAACCGATCCATCACTTTCTTCAACGAGCAGTCGCAAGTGGTTGCGGGCGGGGAGATAGAGGTGCTCGGTGAGGTTCGCACCGAGGCCAGCCGAATTACTCTGGCGAGGCCCTGGACTAGGTCGCAGGAGCAGGCTGAACCTAAAATTCTCAGCTTCAAAAATGATTTATCCGCCTATTTACAGCAGCGAATCGGCAGCGACCCCGCCGCGCTCACCCTGGGCCTAGCCTACGGCGACGACTCTCTCCTGGGCGATACCGCACGGGAGAACTTCAAGGTTTCTGGGCTGACCCACCTCACCGCGGTCAGCGGCTCTAACATCTCGCTGATTTTTGTGCTGGCCTACAGAGCCCTACAGTATTTCAGGATTCCTAGGAGGTTCATTATCGGGGTAGCTCTACTTTCAACCCTGCTCTATGCGGTTTTTGTGGGCTGGGAAGGCTCGGTGATTCGTTCCTGGACCATGGGTAGTCTGGGAGCGTGGGCCCTCGTGCTGGGGCACGGCAAAAATATCACAGCGGTTCTCTCCACCACCGTCACCGCCCTGCTGCTGGCCTTGCCCGAGCTTGCCCTCAACCTGGGTTTTCTTCTCTCGTCGCTAGCCACCGCAAGCCTCATCTTGCTGGCACCGGCGCTGGCTAGACTGATTGCGGTTTTCCTGCCCCAGCCTCTCGCAGAGCTGCTGGCTATACCCAGCTCGGCAACTATCTGGTGTACCCCGGTACTTATACCCCTGCAAGAAAAAATCGGTTTCTACTCGGTCTTTGCCAATATGCTAGCTACTCCGTTAGTCCCCGCGCTGACTCTCTGCGGCCTGTTGCTGGCCCTGGCCTATCTGACCGGTCTCGGTACTCTAAGCGATCTGCTGGCAGATCTTGGGCAGAAGCTGGCTCAGCTGCTTCTTCACATTGCCGAGTTCTTTGCAAGGGCTCCGGGCGCCTCCCTTGAGGTGGAGCATCCGCTTCAGGCGAGCCTTCTTGCCCTGTTACTGGCAGTTCTGGTCAGCGGCGTAACCGTGGTGGCTGATTTTCTTCTCTTCGGCAAGCCCAGCACTTCAGTCTTCGAACGGAAGTCTCTTTCCCTATGACCAGTCATTTTTATCAGCGTGAGCAAAGAAAGTTCCCGTGGAGCGTCATTCTGGCGATTCTGCTGGTCTTGCTCGCCTGCTATCTTCTGCTTCGTACCGCACCGGACCATCGGGCCGATTCCCGCTGGCAGCTGGTGGTTTGTGATGTGAGCCAGGGCAGTGCGGCCCTGGTACGCACGGGCGAGGCTTCGGCCCTGGTGGTGGATACGGGGGAGAAGGACGGTGCTCTGCTGGCCTGCCTGGATTGGGCGGGGGTGGAGGCGGTCGATGCCGTATTCCTTTCTCACTCCCACGCAGACCACACCGGCGGTTTGGGTGCGGTGGCCCAAAGAGTCTCCTCTCAAAACTCGCTTGAAATTTTCTGCCCGCAGGCCATGGGTGCCAACTGTTCCAAGGAATCGCTGGCTTCGGGAGCGCTTTCCTTCGCTTCCACCCAGAACCTCGTGGCGGGCCAGCACCTGACAGCGAAAAACACGAGTATCGATGTGCTGGCACCGCAGGCAAACGAGACAGACAGCAACCCGAATGCCAGCTCCCTGGTTCTGAGCGTTTCGCTAGGGGCCCCTGATGACCAGGGCCACTTTGAGGCTCTTCTGCCTGCTGATTCTGAAGAGGAAACCCTCAACCGTGCCCTTGCCGCCAGCTCCATTGACGAAGAAACAGATCTGCTGGTGCTGGCCCATCACGGCTCAAGAAATTCGGGAACCGACTATATCAGTGAATCTACTGCTCAAATCGCCGTGGTTTCTGCGGGAAAGAACAACAGCTACGGGCACCCCCACCAAGAAATCGTTGATAGCCTGCGTAGAAAACATATTGAGCTACTCTCCACCGCAGAGAGCGGTCACCTCGCTTTCTATCTCGAAGACCAGCAGCTGGTAGCCAGTCCCCAGAGAAAGGAATAGCGATTCCGTGAGAAGATAGGGAGTTAGAACAAACCCACCCACACCAAGGGGACTTTATGCCGCGCAAAACCCAACCGACAGCGTCGTCCGGCCTACAGAGCTGGCGCTCACTCTCCCTCGCACCGGCAACCCTGCTCTACGGCCCCAACGAGTATTTTGCCTCCCGTGCCCGGCAGCAACTCAAGAACCTGTTTCGGGCGGAGCGGGGGGAGGTTGAACTTGAGCAGCTTTCCGCCAAGGACTACAAAAAGGGTCAGCTTGCCGTGCTGACCAGCCCCTCTCTGTTTGGGTCGGCCAAGGTGATTGAATTTAGCCTGGCGGCCTCCATGAGCGAGGATTTCCTCACCGATATGCTTGCCTACCTGAAGGAGCCAGACGACTCTAGTCTGATCGTCATCCACCACTCGGGCGGAAACAGGGGCAAGAAGCTCATTGACCACTTCCGCGCCAGCAGGGGCCTAAATTTTATCGAGTGCAAAGAGCTCAAGCGCGACCAAGACAAACTTGATTTTGTGCTCTATGAGTTCAGAGAACGCGGTAAAAAAATAGATAAAAGAGCTGCCGAACTCCTGGTAGCGGCGGCGGGGTCAGAAACCTCAGAGCTCGCCTCTGCCTGCGCGCAGCTGGCTCAAGACGGCCCCGAGCTGATCACCGAAGAAATCGTGGATAAGTACTTTGGGGGCAGAACCGAGGTCACGGCCTTTCGGGTGAGCGATGAAGCGGTGAAGGGCAACGCCGGCCAGGCTATGGCGATGCTGCGCCACGCTTTGGATACGGGTGTGGAGCCCATTCCTCTGGTGGGCGCACTGGCAGCGCGGATTCGCACTATCGCCCGGGTGCACGGTTCCCGGCAGCCGGCAGCGGCCCTGGCTAGCGAATTCAAGCTGGCTCCTTGGCAGGTTGAACAGGCCCAGCGCGATGGACGCCGCTTCTCTGACGCAGACCTGGCGAAGATTCTCAGGGTGCTGGCTGACGCTGATGCCCAGCTCAAGGGTGAGTCAATTGACCCGCTTTTTTCCGTGGAAAAGGCGGTGCTGACCATCGCCACAGCGGGCAGAAGCCGATAGTTTAAACACGTTGGCCCCTCGGGATTCCCGAGGGGCCAACGGTCACTTCGCTAAAAGACAACTAGGTGAGAGAACCTAGAGAAAATTAGGAAAGCTTGTTCACGCGTGCAGCAAGACCGGACTTCTTGTTTGCAGCGTTCTTCTTGTGAAGAACACCCTTGGAAACAGCCTTGTCCAGCTTGCGGCTTGCAAAACGAAGAGCTTCGGTTGCTTCTTCCTTGTTCTGCGCCTCAACAGCCTTCACTACCTTGCGGATAGCGGTCTTCAGCTCTGACTTGTAAGCGTTGTTACGCAGGCGAGCCTTTTCGTTGGTGAGGATGCGCTTCTTCTGAGACTTGATATTAGCCACGATTAAAACTTTCTTTTGTCTTATTGGTCGGTGAGGGCTATGCTGACCGGTCATCGACTGAGCGGCGTGGGGATGCCTATGGCAACCAGTCAGCAGTGCCCGATGACCATCGGACACACAAGTGATGACTCTACCAGAAAACTCTCGATAAATCAGCAGAGATTTAGCTTACAGAGCGGGCTTATCTCAGGCGCTTGAAGGCTTCTTCAACCCGGGTGAAGGTGGCGTGATCCATCACCGCCCCTTCCCGGCGCATAGCCGAGGGGAGCAGACGAATCACCCGGTCGAGTTTCACCTCTGAATCCCGGTGAGAAGAGTCCCAGGCGCCGCTTCCAATATCGAGGTAGTTGCGGTTGTGATGGGCGCTGTTGTTCTTGTCTTTGCTGGTAAGCATCAGGCCCAGCAGGTATTCTCGGTCGCGACCCACCAAGAGCAGCGGGCGATCCTTGCCCTGGGTGTAGTCCTCCTCGAAGGGCACCCAGGCCCAAACGATTTCGCCGGGGTCGGGGGCGCCGTCCACGTCGGGAGCGTAGGCGAAGTCTACCTTTCCCGTGTAGTCGCCGGGGTAGAGGTTCTGGCCGCGACCGGTCTGAGGGGAGGACGCCGCCCGCCCGGCTGAGTGTCGGTTGGCACCGCTGGGTCGGGGCTGGGGTCGGGTGGATTGCCCCTGGATTTTCTTAATTTCACGGTAGGCGCGCTGACCGAGGGAGACGGCTTGACGAAGGGTTCTTAGATTGAACTGCATACCTCTAATCTAGTGATTTTTGCACTCAGAGGGGAGAGGCAGGGCGGAAGAAGGTGACGAAGAAACGGTGGCCAAGCCGGCTAAAAACTGACAAAGGGTAAACAAACATGGGAAACTAGATAACTGAATTGTTTGTTCTGGCGAATTTTTTCGTGGCAGAGAGGAAAACCATAGGTGTCACCCAAGGCTGCTAACGCACCCGTTCCTGCGGCAACGAATCCGGAAATTCTGCGCAATTTCTGCATTATTGCCCATATTGACCACGGTAAGTCAACCCTTGCTGACCGTATGCTTCAGGCCACCGGCGTGGTTACTCCCCGCGAGATGAAGGCCCAGTACCTTGACCGCATGGATATTGAGCGCGAGCGCGGTATCACCATTAAGTCCCAGGCCGTGCGTATGCCCTGGGAAGTCGATGGGCAGGCCTATGCACTGAACATGATCGATACCCCCGGCCACGTGGACTTTACCTATGAGGTTTCCCGCTCTTTGGCGGCCTGTGAGGGTGCGCTTCTGCTGGTGGATGCTGCCCAGGGCATTGAGGCCCAGACCCTGGCGAACCTGTACCTGGCCATGGAAAATGATTTGACCATTATTCCGGTGCTGAACAAGATTGACCTTCCCGCGGCTATGCCCGATAAGTACGCCGAGGAGCTGGCGAACCTGATTGGGTGTGAGCCTCACGAGGTGTTGCGGGTCTCCGGTAAAACCGGTGAGGGCGTTGAGGAGCTTCTCGACCGCATTGTGGAGCAGATTCCCGCCCCCGAGGGTCGGGCAGATGCCCCCGCCCGCGCCATGATTTTCGATTCGGTCTACGATTCCTACCGCGGTGTGGTGACCTACGTGCGCGTGGTTGACGGCAGGCTGGAACCCCGCCAGAAGATTAAGATGATGTCTACCGGTGCCGAGCACGACCTGCTAGAAATCGGCGTCATTTCACCCGAGCCCATTCCCACCGAGGGCCTGGGCGTGGGCGAGGTAGGGTATCTGATTACCGGCGTGAAAGACGTGCGCCAGTCCCGTGTGGGCGATACCGTCACCAGCTCCACCAGGGGAGCAGAGGAATCGCTGGGCGGCTACGAGGACCCCAAGCCCATGGTGTTCTCGGGCCTCTTTCCCATTGACGGTTCTGACTATCCGGTGCTACGCGATGCCCTGGATAAGCTCAAACTCAACGATGCAGCGCTCGTCTATGAACCCGAAACCTCGGTTGCCCTGGGTTTCGGTTTCCGCTGCGGTTTCTTAGGCCTGCTCCACCTTGAAATTGTGCGTGAGCGCCTGGAACGCGAGTTCAACCTGGATCTGATTTCTACCGCCCCCAACGTTATCTATGACGTCGTCGACGAGTCCGGTAACGCGCGGCGGGTGACCAATCCCAGCGAGTTCCCCGAGGGCAAGATTGCCCAGATTCGCGAACCCATGGTGGCCTGCACCGTGATTGCTCCCAGCGAGTTTATCGGTGCCATTATGGAGCTCTGCCAGTCCCGCCGCGGCCAGATGGGCGGCATGGACTACCTCTCCCAGGATCGTGTGGAGCTGCGCTACCGCCTGCCCCTGGCCGAGATTGTCTTTGACTTCTTCGACCAGCTCAAGTCCCGCACCAAGGGCTACGCTTCGCTGGACTGGAAGCTGGACGGCGAGGAAGAGGCTGATCTGGTCAAGGTAGATATTCTGCTCCAGGGAGAGAAGGTTGATGCTTTCTCTGCCATCACCCACCGCGATAAGGCCTACTCCTACGGCGTGATGATGACCGGCAAGCTACGCGAGCTAATTCCCAGGCAGCAGTTTGAGGTGCCGATTCAGGCGGCGATTGGTTCCCGCATTATTGCCCGCGAGAACATCCGTGCTATCCGCAAGGACGTGCTTTCTAAGTGCTACGGCGGCGACATCTCGCGTAAGCGCAAGCTGCTGGAGAAGCAGAAGGAAGGCAAGAAGCGCATGAAGATGGTGGGCCGTGTGGAGGTTCCCCAGGAAGCCTTTATTGCAGCGCTCTCTTCGGGCGAGGAATCAAAGGACTCTAAGAAGAAGTGACCCCGGCTCAACCTCTGGGGAATCCTGCCCCCGCTAACGGCAGGATTCCCGCCGCTTCTGCCCGCCTGACCCCCGAGAGGGATTTCAGCCTCTACGTTCACGTGCCCTTCTGCTCGGTGCGCTGCGGCTACTGCGACTTCAACACCTATGCCGTGGACGACTTCGGCAACGGGGTGGGGCTGGCCCAGTATGCCGACGACGCCGTGGCGGAGCTGGACTTCGCCCATCGGGTCATGCAGGAGTCGGGAGTGGCGGTGCGCCCCATGTACTCGGTCTTCTTTGGCGGGGGTACCCCCACCAAGCTGCCGGCTAAGGAGCTGGTGAAGATTCTCCAGCACGCTATCTCTCTCTTCGGCCTTGAGGAAGGGGCAGAGGTCACCACCGAAGCCAACCCCGATTCTGTCACCGCAGAGGATTTGAAGATTTTGGCGCAGGGCGGTTTCACCAGGGTCTCCTTCGGCATGCAGTCTGCGGTGCCCGAGGTCTTGGCGGTGCTTGACCGCACCCATACCCCCTCTAACGTTCCCAAGGTGGTGGACTGGGCCAAAGAGGCAGGGCTACAGGTCTCTGTGGATTTGATTTACGGTACCCCGGGGGAGACCCTGGACCAGTGGCGGCAGTCCCTTTCTGCCGCCGTCTCCTATCGGCCAGATCATATCTCTGCCTACTCGCTCATTGTTGAAGAGGGCACCAAGCTCTGGGCACAGATTCGCCGGGGCGACTACTCCATGCCCGATGATGATCTGATGGCAGACATGTACCTGGCAGCAGACGAGATACTCTCCGAGGCCGGCTATAGCTGGTATGAGGTCTCAAACTTCTCCAGCTCGCCAGAGACCAGAAGCAAGCACAACCTCGCCTATTGGCACAACCAGGACTGGTGGGGGATTGGCCCCGGCGCCCACTCCCACATGGCGGGTACCCGCTGGTGGAACGTCAAACACCCGGTTGCCTACGCGGGCAGGGTTCGGGAAAATCTTTCTCCGGCAGCTGCCCGAGAGGTTCTGCCTGCCCAAACCCAGGACTTTGAGAAAATTATGCTGGAGTTGCGCATTCTCGAAGGGCTTGAACGCGACTACCTGGAAAAAGTCCACGGAGCCCGGGAGCTCGATGCCAAGCTCACCTGGCTGGTCAATCAGGGGCTTATTGACGCCGAGAGCCTGGCAGAACACAGGAGGGTTAGGCTTACCCTTCGGGGCAGACTGTTGGGGGACGCCGTCACCCGTGAACTCCTGCCCGACACTGACTAAACAAAAAGGGGCTGGCTCGTTCTCACGAGCCAGCCCCTGCTTATTTCACCCTACTTTTTACGGGCGGAAAGCTTATCGAAGAGAGCGGTGTTGAGCCTGTACTGGTAGGGGTTTCCCTTATTGGTCTTGATGCCTGCAACCAGCGACATAAAGGCGATATAAGCCCACAGCAGGGCGGCAATCAGGCCGAACAGCCAGCCCACCGCGGGCAGGGAGGCAAGGAACATGGAGACCACAATAACCAGGGTGGGCAACAGTGTGAAATTGAAGGCTTCACGGGATTCCTGCTCGGTGAAGGGGCCCCGGCCGCGGTAAAGGTAGAAGATAATCCCCGAAGGAATGCAACCCAGAAAGCCTCCAAAATGGGCCAGGGTGGCAATATTGCGATCTTCGTGTACGGTCAGTTTTTTAGCGGTGGGGGCAGAACCTTCAAACTTAGAGTCGGGGGCGATGGCGGTCTTCAAAATCTCACTCTTCTATATAATCCCTAAAAACTCTCAGCGAGCGTGAGAGCTACGTGGTCTATTCTAGGGGGTCACCGGTGCTTGAGGAAGCACCTGTGATTGAACTCAGCCCGCTTTAAAGGGTGATGTGAATCATCATGCTATTCGGGTTCGGTCAAAAAATCGATGAGCTGCTCAACCGGTCCGAGAATGCTCGGCTCAAGGTCGGCATAGGAATTCACAGCCGAGAGTATGCGTTGCCAGCCCGCAGCTACATCTGCCTGGTCGCGGTGGGGCCAACCAAAGGCTTTCAAAATACCTTTCTTCCACTCCTGGCCCCGGGGGATTTCGGGCCAGGCATCTATGCCCAGGGTCCGAGGCTTCACTGCCTGCCACACGTCAACGTAGGGGTGGCCCACAATCTGAACATTCCCGGCAGCTCCGGGAACCGCCAGGGCCTCAGCCACAATCCGAGATTCCTTGGTGCCGGCTTTCAAGTGATCTACTAGAATTCCCAGCCTGCGTTTACGGGTGGGGGCGAAAGAAGTCACTGCTGAAGCTAGGTCATCCACACCGTGCAGGGGCTCAACTACAATTCCCTCAACCCGCAAGTCGTGCCCCCAGACTTTCTCCACCAGCTCCGCATCGTGGGTGCCCTCCACCCACAGCCGAGACGGCAGCGCAACCCGGGCTGCGGCGTCCTGCACCACCCTAGAACCCGAGCGCGAAATCAGTTTCTTGGCCGGGGCGGGCTTGCGCACCGGGGCAACCACCTTCACCGGCTCGCCCTCCAGCAAAAATCCGAAGCCCAGGGGAAAAGTCTTGACCTTACCCCTGGAATCTTCCAGGCGGATCACCCGCATACCGCCGATAGTTTCAAGGGAAACCACGACTCCCACCCAACCGCTTTGAACGTCCTCAAGTAACAGGCCGGGCTGCACGGGAACCTCTCGCAGGGCCTTGGGCTTGGAACGGGAGGTCAGGGCAGATAGATCCTGGGCGCCCCAGGACGAATAGGAATCAGACACGGTAGAGCCTCCAGCCGGGAATTATTGACCGGTCAAAACCTTAGCCCAGAGCGTACGGTCTAGGTCTCTTCGGTTCAGAGTATTACAGTAGTTTTAGCACTCAGCATACCTAAGTGCTAGAAATAAGCCAGTCAGACAAGGGAAGGGAGCACCGTGACCGAAGCCAGGCGACAGCTGGTTCTTCAAGCCATCGTGGAGGATTACGTCAGCTCCCGCGAACCCGTTGGCTCTAAGGCTCTGATTGAACGGCACAACCTCAAGGTATCTAGCGCCACGGTGCGAAATGATATGGCGGTACTGGAAGAAGAAGGTCTTATTACCGCCCCTCATGCTTCGGCCGGCCGAATTCCCACCGAGAAGGGCTACCGCTACTTTGTAGACGAAATCACCAGCCCCCGGCCCCTGACGGCGGCGGAAAAGCGGGCTATCCACCGTCTGCTGGGAAGCTCAGATTCGATGGAAGAGGTCTACGCGCAAACCGTGCGCCTGCTCTCTCAGCTCACCCACCAGGCGGCCGTGCTTCAGTACCCGGTTACCCCGGTTAACACCATCCGCCATATCGAACTGGTGCCTCTGGCAGAAACCCAGATTACGGTGATCGTGATTAGCGACTCGGGCAGGGTACTGCAAAAAATCGCCACGGTACCTGCCTACACCGATGAGCAGCTGACCTCCCTCAAAACCGCCCTGCTCAAGAAGCTCTCTCACCAGCCCTTAAGTTCCCTGCAGGGTATGGCTAGCCTTGAAGGTTTTGAGCCGGCTGACCTTGCCTCAGAAGTGCTCAAGGCTCTGGGCCACTTTGCCGAAGCCGAGCAGTCCTCCAAACTTTTAATTTCGGGCACGGCCTATCTGGCGCAGGCAACCTCTGATTTCTCCTCCAGCATTGCCCCAATTCTTGATGCGCTGGAGGAGCAGGTCACCATGCTGCACCTGCTGAACGAGATGGCAGAAGACGCCCGCGGCTTTGCGGTGCGCATCGGCACTGAGAACGAGCCAACGGAGCTGGCCGAGACCTCAATCGTCACCAGCACCTACGGGTCTGAGCACCCCACCCGCCTGGGCGTGATAGGCCCCACCCGCATGGACTATCTGACCACCACCTCGGCGGTTCGGGGTGTCGCACGCTACCTCTCAAAGATTTTGGGCAGCTAGACCCACCCACTAAAATTTCAACAGATTCCAGAATTTATACACAGACAGAAAGAAGTTTTGAGTGAGCGATCATTACGAAACACTCGGTGTTCCCCGAGACGCGAGCGCAGAGGACATTAAGAAGGCCTACCGCAAGAAGGCCCGCAAGCTGCACCCCGATATCAACCCCTCGGCTGAAGCTGCCGAAGAGTTCAAGCGCGTCTCCCACGCCCACGATGTTCTTTCCGATCCCGAAAAGCGCCGTATCTATGACCAGACCGGTAACGAAAACGGCCAGGCTGCCGGAGGCTTTGGCGGTGGCGGTTTCGGTGGCTTCGGCGGATTTAGCGACATCTTTGAGACTTTCTTCAACCAGTCGCCCTCGGGCCCGGCTAGCCGCACCCGCCAGGGCCAGGATGCCCTGATTACCGTGCGCATTGACCTCAAGGACGCCGTTTTTGGCACCAACAAGCCGATTACCGTTGATACGGCTGTGACCTGTGATGTCTGCCAGGGTGAGGGTACCGCCCAGGGAACCCACCCCGAGACCTGCGAGGTCTGCCACGGCCAGGGCTACATGGCCCGCCAGGTGCAGTCCATTCTGGGCACCGTGATGCAGCAGGTAGAGTGCTCTGCTTGCCACGGCTTCGGTACCGTTATTAAGCACCCCTGCCCCGAATGCTACGGCGAGGGTCGCGTGCGGGAGCGCAAGCCGCTGACCATCAAGATTCCCGCCGGCGTCAACAACGGCGCGCGCATCCGCTTGGCCGGCCAGGGCGAGGCAGGTATTGCCGGTGGTCCCAACGGCGACCTTTACGTGGAGCTGAGGGTCAACCCCGATCCCACCTTCTCTCGGGACGGCGATGATCTGCACGCCACCGTCAGTATCTCGATGGCGGCGGCAGCCCTGGGCACCACCATTACTCTGGAGACCTTTGACGGCCCCCAGGAGATCGAGGTGAAGGCGGGAACCCAGTCGGGCGACGTCGTCACTCTCAAGGACCTAGGCGCAACCCGCCTGCGCGGCGGCGGCCGCGGCGATCTGCGGGTGCACCTGCAGGTCAATACTCCCACCGACCTCACCGAGGAGCAGCGCGAGCTCCTGCGCCAGTTCGCCGAGCTACGCCATGAAGACTTGCAGGCGGGGGAGACCGTGACCGAAAAACACGGCTTCTTCTCCCGCTTCAAAGAGCGGTTTGAAAAGTAAATTCTTCAAGGAAAAAGTATGACCTCACCGATTTTCTACCTGGATGCCGAGACCGTGGAGGCAGCTGAACCGGGCTCATCCGTTGAGCTCACGGGCGCTGAGGGCCACCACGCCAAGAACGTCAAGCGGTTGGAAATCGGTGAGGCCGTTGACCTTGCTGACGGGCAGGGAACCCGGCTGGTCTGCACCGTGGAATCTCTTGAGGACGACGGTCTGCGGCTTCTGGTCTCAGAGCGAGTTTTCGAGCGCCCCACCCCGCAGATTTATCTGGTACAGGCCCTGGCCAAGCACGATAGAGATCTGATGGGAATCGAAACCGCTACCGAATTGGGGGTGTGCGGGGTGGTTCCCTGGGCAGCTGACCGCTCCATTGTGCAGTGGAAGGGGGCGCGAGCTGAAAAGGCTCACGCAAAGTGGGAAAAAACCGTGGTGGCTGCCGCTAAGCAGTCCCGGCGGGCTCTGATTCCCACGGTTTTTGACCTCTACAGCACCAACCAGCTGGCAGATTTTATCAGGGAGACCAGGGCTGAGGGCTCAGCGGTTTTCGTTCTGCACGAGCGGGAAAACCAGCAGCTGACCGATCGACTGCGCGCTCTTTCTTCGGAAGCCCCTGCGGAAATCTATCTGGTGGTTGGCCCCGAGGGCGGTATCAGCGACCGAGAAATTGAACTTTTCTCAGCGGCGGGGGCCCAGCCGGTTCTCTTAGGCAGCGAAATTCTGCGCTCATCAACAGCCGGTTCTGCCGCTATTGCGGCTATCAATACCATTCTTGGCCGCTGGTAGAGGGCATCATAATTCTGCTCTCGGCTTGAGCTGAATCATTGCCGGTTGGCCAAAACCTTGAAAGAATTCAAGAAAGCTGGGCTGAGACCGGTTATTCTAAACATGACGAGACACGCTCGCACTAAGGAGCTCTGATTAGGCGCAAGCCGACTATGACAACAACAGTATCGGGCGTGAGCCGCCCGCTCTCCGTTGCCAGAACTTTCACATTTTCATCACGCGCCACCATGGTTGCTGTCATGGGGCCCTCAGATTCAAGCATCACCCTGATTGAATCGAACTTTCCCACCGTCACCCTGCGCCCCAAGGATTTAGATGTGGTGGTCACCGGCCCCTCAGAGGCTGTTGCCACCATCATCCGTCTGCTGAGCGAGCTTTCACGTTTGGCTCAGCAGGGCATGAGCATTTCAGCCGATACCGTATCGCGCGTTATCTCAATGCTGACGGCAGAACTGGCCCACCCGGCGTCCGCCATCAGCCAGAATATTCTCAGCTCCCGCGGCAAGAACATCCGCCCCAAGACCACCAACCAGAAGAAGTACGTGGATGCCATTGACGACCACACGGTTGTTTTTGGAATTGGGCCGGCCGGTACCGGTAAAACCTACCTGGCCATGGCCAAGGCGGTGCAGGCCCTCCAGGCAAAAGAGGTCAGCCGTATTATTCTGACCCGCCCTGCCGTTGAGGCGGGGGAGCGACTGGGCTATCTGCCCGGTTCCCTCAACGATAAAATTGACCCCTACCTGCGGCCCCTCTACGATGCCCTGCACGACATGATGGATCCCGAGTCGATCCCGCGTCTCATGGAGGCGGGCACCATTGAGGTAGCACCCCTTGCCTATATGCGCGGTCGTACCCTCAACGACTCCTTTATCGTCCTGGACGAGGCGCAGAACACCACCGCCGAGCAGATGAAGATGTTTCTGACCCGTCTCGGTTTCGGCTCCAAGATGGTGATTACCGGCGATATTACCCAGGTTGACCTACCCAACGGCCAGGCCTCGGGGCTCAAACAGGTTCGGCAGATTCTTGAGGGAGTTGAAGACATTAGCTTCTCTCTCCTCGAATCAACCGACGTGGTGCGCCACTCGCTGGTTTCCAACATCGTTTCGGCCTATGACCGCTGGGACGAAGATAAGACCGCCATGGAACGCAAGCGGAAGCGCAAGGTCAAGCGGCAGACCATTGAAGCCGCGGCAGAACGTCTGCTAGAGAAGAATGGAATTGAGGCGGGGGAGTAAACCGTGGCTGTTGAATTTGACATCGAAGAGCTGCCCGACGGCGCTGATCAGTTTCTGCGCGAGTCTTTTGCCGCTTTCGACGAGGAGACTCTCACCCGGCTGGTTGCTTTTGCCTTTGACCGCATGAAAGTCTCACAGAACACCGAGTTGTCTGTGGCCCTGGTGGGCGAGCAGGAGATGGAGCGTATCCACCTTCAGTGGATGGATCTTCCCGGCCCCACCGACGTCATGTCTTTTCCCATGGACGAGCTGACCCCCGGCACCGAGGAGCAACCTGCTGAAGGCGTGCTGGGCGATATTATTCTCTGCCCCACCGTCGCTGCCCGCCAGGGGAGGGAGGCCGGCCACTCCACCCTCGATGAGATGTGCCTGCTGACCGTTCACGGTATTCTTCACTGCCTGGGCTATGATCACGCCACCGCTGAAGAAGAAGCTGAGATGTTCGGTATCCAGCGTTCCATTCTGGAAGATTTCTTGGGCCGCCCCGCCCCTGTCGAGACCCGTTACTAACCCTAAAATATGACTCCTTTTATTCTGATTTTTGGCGCTTTCATTGCTGCGGTCTTGGGCTTTGGCCTCACCTCGGCAGAAGCCGCCTTCACTTACCTTCCCCAGGCTGAGGCAGACAAGCTCACAGCCGACGGCAAGCGCCGTAAACTGACCAGGATTTTGGATAATCATGACTCGGTCATGTTCTCAATCCGCCTGTGGAAGGTTATTTTTGAGACCCTCTCCACCATCCTGCTCTTCTCTTTCCTGGATCTTCTGATTGGGGTGCTCTGGGTGAGCGCAACGGTGACCACCCTGGTGATGGTTGTGGTGGGCTTCCTCATGTTCGGTGCGCTTCCCCGCAACCGCGGCCGAGCCTACCCCGAGAAGGTTGTTAAGAACGCGCACGGGCTGGTTTATTTTCTCAGCCTGCTCTCCAAGCCCCTGAGCACCTTTGCCCAGGAGAGGGCGAAGGAGAACGAGTCTGAGCACGGTAAAGACAACTCTCTCACCGAAGAGGAACTTCGCGAGTTCGTTGACCGCGCTAGCACCTCGGAGGAGATTGAAGACGACGAAGCTCAGATGGTGCACTCCATCTTTGAGCTGGACGAAACCCGCATCCGCGCCGTCATGGTGCCCCGAACCGACATGGTGACCATCGACCACGATGAAACCCTGGACAACGCGCTGAACCTCTTTATGCGCTCGGGTTATTCCCGAGTGCCTGTTTTGGGTGATGATTTTGACGACGTGCGGGGCTTCCTCTACCTCAAGGACGTGATGGAGGCCTTCGTCGCCCAGACCCGGGGAGCTCCTGCCCAGTCTGTTAGCGACCTACAGCGGTCGGCTCGTTTTGAGCCCGAGTCCAAGCGGGTGATGGACCTGCTGAAAGAAATGCAGCGCGAGGCAACCCACGTGGCCGTGGTGGTCGATGAGTACGGCGGAACTGCCGGCCTGGTCACGCTCGAAGACCTGATTGAAGAGCTGGTGGGGGATATCTCTGACGAGTTCGATAACGAAAAGCCCGAGATTAAGATGGACGGCGACGGAACCTTCAAGATTTCCTCCCGCCTGGGAATCGAAGAGCTCGGAGAGCTGTTCGGCGTGATGATTGAGGACGACGACGTGGATACGGTCGGCGGCCTGCTCTCCAAGCACCTGGGTAGGGTTCCCATTATCGGAAGCCAGGTTACCGTTGACGGTATTAGCATTCGGGCGATTGGTACCCGCGGCCGCAGGAACCAGATTGGTACCCTGCTGGTGTGGGCTGAAGATCAGCTGGCTAAGGCTGAAATCGATCGCTAGCAGCACCGGCAAAAACTTGTCAGGGGGCACACCGACAAAGGTGGGCCCCCTGAAGTGTTCGGGGTAGAGTTAAGCTAGTTTTATTTGGTACTTCAGAAGGAGATCGCTTGGATTTCGCACCTTTTCCCGAGGACTTTTCGGCTGGCTTTGCCGTGCTGGTAGGCCGCCCGAACGCTGGAAAGTCAACCCTCACCAATGCTTTGGTCGGGCAGAAGGTTGCTATCACATCTAACCGACCCCAGACCACCCGCCATACCATCCGAGGTATCGTCCACCGCGATAAGTTTCAGCTGATTCTGGTAGATACCCCAGGTCTGCACCGGCCCCGCACCCTGTTGGGCGAGAGGCTCAACGATATGGTGGCTGAGGCCCTGGCTGAGGTGGACGTCGTGGGCTTCTGTATTCCCGCCAATGAGGCTATTGGCCCCGGTGACCGCTATATTGCTTCGCAAATTGCTGCTTCGGGAAACAAGCCGGTGGTGGCTATTGTGACCAAGGCCGATACTGTCTCCTCTGAACAGCTGGCCCAGCAGTTACTTGCGGTCAGCGCCCTGGGCGAAGAAGTCATGAGTGCAGAGCGTGCGGCCCGTCGTGCCCGGCTGGCACGAAAAGAGAAGTCCAAGACAGCAGACTTGCCCTTCCGCAAAGATTCGGGCCCGGCGGCCCAGCGGCAGAAGTCTCAGGGACAAGAGACCCGCCAGCCGGCCAATGATGGCCAGGGTGGTTGGGCCGATATTATCCCGGTGTCCTCAACCAAGGATTTCCAGGTGGAGGAGCTGGCAAACCTCTTCTCTACCTACCTCCCCGATTCGCCGCCGCTTTACCCCGACGGGGAACTAACCGACGAACCCGAGGCAACCCTGGTGGCAGAGCTGGTGCGCGAAGCTGCCCTGGAAGGTGTGCGCGACGAGCTACCCCATTCGGTGGCGGTCACCGTTGAAGAAATGCAGTTGCGAGAAGGCCGTAGCGAGAACAACCCGCTCTTAGACGTTCACGTTAACCTCTTTGTAGAACGCTCCTCTCAGAAAGCCATTATTATCGGTAAGGGCGGATCTCGCCTGCGTAGCATTGGAGCCGAAGCCCGCAAGAATATTGAGGCGATACTGGGCACCAAGGTCTACCTTGATATCCACGTGAAGGTGGCTAAAGACTGGCAGCGTGACCCCCGCGCGCTGGGACGTTTGGGCTTCTAGGTCCGCCCCAGCCACCACCCAGTTCGCTCACAGAAGTTTTGCCTAGACTTTCCTAGGTTTTAGAGGATCATCGATTGGAGCCGTACGTGGCCGTTTCTGAAAAGACTCCTTCGCGCAGAAATCTGGTGGGTTATGGCCGCCACATGCGGCAGGAGCCCCAGAAATCACAGCGATTCAAGTGGCTTGCCCTTACCTGCGCCGGCCTGCTGCTCTTTGTAGTAGCTGTTGCCGGCGTCAGTGTTCTGCGCCTGCGCTCTAACGTGCAGACCGCCTCGTTGAACCTGGGTAACTATGCCAACGGAGACCTCAAAGACGGCCCGCTCGATATTTTGGTGATTGGCTCCGATACCCGTAGCGGCAACAATTCTGCCTACGGCGATGAATCAGACCGCAATTCCAACGCGCGCTCAGACGTCATGATGCTGGTGCAGGTGAGCGAAGATAAGCAGGATGTTTCGGTGCTGTCTTTCCCCCGCGACCTCATGGTCGATATGCCCGAGTGCACCGACCCTGAAACCGGCGACGTTTACCCCGCCAGCCAGAATACCCAAATCAATGAATCTCTTTCTCACGGTGGCCCCGGTTGCACCGTGGCAACCATCAGCTCCATCACCGGCGTGAACATCGACCACTTTATGCTGGCTGACTTTAACGCCGTCAAGTCCCTCTCCAGCGTGGTTGGAGGTGTGGAAGTTTGCGTAACCGAGCCGATTGATGACTCCTACAGCGGCCTGAAACTCCCTGCGGGTAACTCAACGGTTGAGGGCGAACAGGCCCTTTCCTTCCTGCGCTCCCGCCACGGTTTTGGCGATGGAAGCGACACCAGCCGTATCGCTGCCCAGCAGAGTTTCTTGGCCTCGCTTCTGCGGAAGGTCAAGGCCGAGGGAACCCTGACCAACCCTTCGGGGCTGATGAACATCGCCGAGGCAGTCACCCAGAATGTGACCGTTGACCAGGGGCTCACCAACCCCGCCACCCTGGCCAATATCGGCTCGCTTTTCTCGGATGTTGAGCTGAACAAGGTGGTTTTTGCGACCGTGCCCAACGAACCCTACGAGCTGGATCAGAACAAGCTGCAGCTGGCCGACTCAGCAGATGAGGTCTTTGCAAAGCTACAGAATGATCAGAGCCTGGCCGAACCCCAAGCCGAAGACCCCGCACCCAGCGCAGCGGCGTCGTCCTCAGATACAGCTGCCCCCGGCGAATCTGCCTCACCCACCGCGGTAGAAACCAATTTCAGCGTTCCGGTAAGCCTGCTCAACGCCTCGGGTGCTGAAAACAGGGCAGAGGATCTCGCGGGAACAGTCAAAGATGCTGGCTTTAGCCAGGTAAACACCGAAGATTCAGCGGTAGAGTACAGCGCCTCTGCCGTCTACTACCCGGCAGGCTACGAAGCTGAGGCTCAGGCAGTAGCCGATGCTCTGGGCATCTCCGACGTTCAGCTCTCCACCGCCTACTCAGGCGTCACCGCCGTCATCGGTCAGGACTTCACCGAGGGCAACAGCCTTGAGCAACAGACCAACGCAATTGCCGGTAACGCCAACGGGCAAACCGCAGACCAGGTCACCTGCCAGCAGTCCTTCGAATACTAAAGCGTCTCAGCCGGGCAATCCCACCGCGGATTGCCCGGTATTTTATTATGTGAAATGATGACTGATTTTTTTCGCCCGCTCATCTATTCGTGGTAATTTCATTATGTGATTGAGATAACCGCAAGCGCACTTCTGCTTATGTGCCGCAGTGAAGATCAGCTCTAGAAGAGAACGGTACTTCGCTGCGGTGTTTGGCGTTGCCGGTCTCGTCATTTCATCTACACAGAGGTTTAATCACAGTGAAAAATCGTCAGCAGCCCACCAAGATGCCCGTTCACAAGTACCGTCCTTTCTCTGAGGAGCTGACGGTCAAACTTCCAGACCGCACCTGGCCGGATCGAGAAATTACTCAGGCGCCTCGCTGGTGCGCGGTCGATTTGCGAGACGGTAACCAATCCCTGATTGACCCCATGGATACCGACCGCAAGCTGGCCATGTTCAAGCTCCTGGTTGATATGGGCTATAAGGAAATCGAGGTGGGCTTCCCCTCGGCGTCGCAGACTGACTTCAACTTTGTGCGCACCCTGATTGAAGACAACCACATTCCCGATGACGTGACGATCCAGGTCTTGGTGCAGTGCCGCGAGCACCTGATTGAGCGCACCTTTGAAGCCATTGAGGGTGCGAAAAACGCCATTGTTCATTTCTACAATTCCACCTCGGTTCTGCAACGCAAAGTGGTCTTTAACCAGGATGAAGACGGCATCTTGGACATCGCTCTGACCGGTGCCCGCCTGTGCATGAAGTATGAGGAGCAGCTGGCCAGCGCCACCAATATCACCTACGAGTACTCACCCGAATCCTTTACCGGTACCGAGCTGGAATACGCGGTGCGGGTCTGCAACGCGGTGACCGACGAGCTGAAGATCGGCCCCGGCCGCGAGGTGATTATCAACCTGCCGGCAACGGTTGAGATGGCCACCCCCAATGTTTACGCAGATGCTGTGGAGTGGATGAGCCGCCACCTGACTAACCGTGAACACGTGATTCTTTCCCTGCACCCCCACAATGACCGCGGTACCGGTGTGGCCGCTGCTGAGCTGGGTTACATGGCGGGTGCTGACCGCATTGAGGGCTGCCTCTTCGGTAACGGCGAGCGCACCGGCAATGTTGATTTGGTGACTCTGGGCCTGAACCTCTACACCCAGGGTATTGACCCTGAAATTGATTTCTCTGACATTGATGAAATCCGCCGAGTCGCCGAGTACGCTAACCAGCTGAAGGTTCACGAGCGTTCACCCTACGGTGGAGATTTAGTCTTTACCGCTTTCTCCGGCTCCCACCAGGATGCCATTAACAAGGGCTTCAACGCGATGGAGAAGAAGGCCGCCGAAGAGGGCAAGCAGATTGATGACCTGCTCTGGGAGGTTCCCTACCTGCCCATTGATCCGTGCGATTTGGGCCGTACCTATGAGGCCGTGATTCGCGTAAACTCCCAGTCCGGTAAGGGCGGCGTCGCCTACCTGCTGAAGAAGGACTACGGTTTGGATATGCCCCGCCGGGCTCAGATTGAGTTCTCGGGCATTGTTCAGGCCCGTACCGATTCTGAGGGTGGCGAGATTTCCAGCAAGAACCTCTGGAAGGCCTTTGCAGACGAGTATCTGCCCGCCGAGAATCCCGACGAGCGCTGGGGTAGGTTCCGCATTGAGTCCATCAACGTGGACTCGCAGGAGGGTGGCAACACCAAGCTGCGGGTTGCGCTCAATGTCGATGGACGCCGCTTTGAGCGGGTTGCTACCGGCAACGGTCCAATCGATGCCATGCAGTCGATCTTCCACCAGGAGGGCGTTGATATTCGTCTGCTGGACTATTCAGAGCACACCCTGGCTTCGACCTCCGATGCCAAGGCTGCCAGCTACATTGAGGCGGCGGTGGGCTCCCGCGTACTCTGGGGCATCGGTATTGACAACTCCACCACCTGGGCTTCGCTTAAGGCCATGACCTCGGCGGTCAACCGAGCCCTGCGCGACCAGGACTAATCGGTTCTCTCCGAAACCGGAAGGGGCGGCTGCCCCTTCCGGTTTTGTTTTGTTGCGTGCTCGGAGCCGGCGTGTGAGATGATAGAGGGGTGGCTTTAGTTTCAACTCCCTCGAAGAACTACCGTGACCGCGGCGTCGTCCTAAGAACTCAGCCGCTGGGGGAGACCGACCGCATTATCATTCTGCTGACCAGGTCTTCCGGGTTAGTTCATGCGGTGGCTAAGGGAGTGCGTAAGGGCAATTCTCGTTTTGGGGGCAGACTAGAGCCCTTCATGTATCTTGATATTTCTTTGGTTGCCGGTAAGAAGCTCCACACCGTTTCGCAGGTACAGACCAGGCACGCCTACACCGCCTCCCTCATGGCTGACTTTGACGCTTATTCTGTGGCTACGGTGATTTCAGAGCTGGCAGAGTCGCTCTTGAACTTTGAGACTGAGCAGAACGAGCCTTTTTTTGATCTTTTGGTGGGGGCGCTGGCCTCCCTTGCCCGGAGCGGCCACCCGGCTCTTGACGTTTTCACCGCCTTTGCCCTGCGCGCTATGGGGCTGGCGGGCTGGGGCTTTTCTCTACAAACCTGCTCCCTCTGCGGCCGGCCTGCTGAACCGGCCTGGTTTTCGGCCGAAAGCGGGGTGGTCTGCGACTCCTGCGCGCGCTCTTCAAGAGTGCAGGCACGCCAGCCCATCTCACCCGAGATGCTCACCTATTTAGAGAACCTTCGGTCGGTGCAGTGGAGCAGAATTAGCCCCGCTGACTCCCGCTCACTCTCCACCGCAGCGTATAGAATCATTATTCAGTATGTGCAGTGGCATCTTGAGAAGCCTCTGAGGTCTGTAGCTCTGATTGAAAAGGAAGTGTCATGACTCCCGTTCCGCCCGATCCGCACCCCTCGGGTGCTCAGCCGCCTCAGATTCCTTCGCAGTTTATTCCCCGCCATGTTGCCGTGGTGATGGACGGCAACGGTCGCTGGGCCAACGAACGAGGTCTGCCTCGCAATGAGGGCCATAAGGCGGGGGAGAAGTCCCTGGTAGACGTGGTGGCGGGAGCTATCGAGATGGGCATTCCCTATGTTTCCGCCTACGCTTTTTCTACCGAGAACTGGAAGCGCAGTTTCGATGAGGTCAGCTTTCTGATGCGCTTTACCACCGAGGTGCTGACCCGCCAGCTGGAGACCCTGCAGGCCTGGGGAGTTCGGGTGCTCTGGGCGGGGCGAAAGCCTAAGCTCTGGAAATCCGTTATCAGGCAGCTTGAATATTGCGAAGAACAGACCAAAAACAATACGGTCTGCACCCTGGTGATGTGCGTGAACTACGGCGGACGTGCAGAAATAGCCGATGCCACCGCCCGTATCGCAGAGGACGTCGCTGCGGGAAAGATCAAGCCCTCTTCGGTTTCCGAAAAGACTGTAGCCAAGTACCTCTACAAACCCGAAGTTCCCGACGTTGATCTTTTCCTTCGATCCTCAGGTGAGCTTCGCACCTCTAACTTTTTACTCTGGCAAAGTGCCTATGCGGAGCTGGTCTTCCTCGACGTGCTCTGGCCCGACGTTGACAGACGCACCCTGTGGCACGCCGTCCTTGAGTACGCACAGCGTGACCGCCGCTACGGCGGGGCCATAGATAAAGTGACCTCCTAAGGAAGTCTCCCCACCCAACCGAAGGATTACCATGAGGATTTATCCCACCCTCTTCAAGATCGTTTTCGTTCCTATGGACGCCGAAAAAGCCCACCGTATCGGTTATTGGGGGGTCAAGCTACTGCGCTCTGCTGGTATCAGCAGATCTGCCAAGGCTATCTTGCGCCCACACAAGTCACTGGCGCGAGAGGTGATGGGGTTGAACTTTCCCTCACCCTTTGGCCTGGCCGCCGGTTTTGATAAAGAGGCCCATGCCATCAACGCGCTGACCGATCTGGGTTTCGGCCACGTAGAAATTGGAACCATCACCGGTCAGGCGCAACCCGGCAACCCCAAAACCCGCCTCTTTCGCCTGGTTGATGACTTTGCCGTGGTCAATCGCATGGGCTTCAATAATGACGGCGCCGCTAAGGTTGGCCCCCGCCTGGCGTCTGCGCGGGCGGATATTGACGCCGAGTACAAGCACTCCGAAGTTCGCCCCATTATCGGTGTAAACATCGGTAAGACCAAGGTGGTTGAGCTAGATCAGGCCATCGAAGATTATTTGATCTCAACTCGAACTTTAGCTCCCCAGGCAGACTATCTGGCAGTGAATGTCAGCTCTCCCAATACCCCGGGCCTACGGGACCTCCAGGCGGTCGAAACCCTCAGGCCCCTGCTTGAAGCGGTGCGGGCAGAAGCAGACCGGGTGGTCACAGACCGTCACGTTCCACTGGCGGTCAAGATTGCCCCCGACTTGGCAGATGAGGATATTCGGGCCATTGCCGAGATGGCACTCGAACTGAAACTAGACGGCATCATTGCCACCAACACCACCACTGCCCGTGAAGGTCTGGGTCTGGTGAGCGATCCCGAAAAGATACGAGAAATCGGTGCTGGCGGTCTCTCCGGTAAGCCGCTGAAGCAGCGCTCTCTTGAAGTGACCAAGCTTCTCAAGAGCCTGGTGGGGGATCAGCTAGCTATTATCTCGGTAGGTGGTGTGACCACCGCTGAAGATGTTGCCGAAAGGCTGCGCGCCGGGGCAGATCTAGTGCAGGGTTACACGGGTTTCCTCTTTGAGGGTCCGCTCTGGGCTCACCACATTAACCGCGGGCTGAAAAAGCTAGGTTTCTAAAGAAAAGGGGCGGGGATACCACTTGGTATCCCCGCCCTAATTTCGCAGAACTTTACTTGGGGTATTCGCCTCGGCGAACCTGCGGCTTGGGCAGGCGGAACCGGCGGATCATCATCACGCGGTTAATGGCGTAGCCGGTTGAGCCGGGCTCAATGGAACCAAACTTTTCAATGAGTTTGGCCTTGAGCCGACGCCACATCAACCAGGTATCGATAATCCAGATCAGGATAATCACCCACATAACGGTGACCGAGATGGCTTGAAGCCTGGGGGAGAAGAGACCCATGATAAAGAAAATCAGAACCAGAATAATCACGAAGTCGCCGATGTTGAAGCGGGCATCAACGAAGTCACGAATATAGCGGCGCTGGGGGCCTTTATCGCGCAGGGGCAGAAAGCGCTCGTCACCGGTCTGCAGCGCCTGCTGCTCGCGAAGACGCTGTTCGCGCAGCTGCTTCTTGTTGGCTTCTTTAGCGGCCTTGCGGTCCTCAGGAACCAGAGGATGCTTGCGTGCAGAAACCTGCTGCTTACGGCTAGGGGTGGGGCGGCCCTTCGGTGCGGTGTAACCGGGGCGATGATTTTCCTGCTGATCCTGGGTGGTTTCAGCTGACTCATCACTGCGCGCAGCGGCTACAGAACCGTGGGTTTCCTTTATAGATTCAGAAGTTTTCTTATTGCGACCAAACACCTAATAAGAATATCTGAGAAATGATGTGAATGCAGACTTGAGCGTATGGTTAAGACATGAGTATTAAACACAGTTATGCTTTTTCCCACCGCGATCAGCTTCAGAGCGTCATTGCGGAAAATTTTGACTCAACTCTAGACCGGCTTAAAGAACTGGTTGCTATTCCCTCCATCGCCTGGGAGTCTTTTGACCTCACTCAGGTACAGCGTAGTGCTGAAAAAGTCTCTGAGCTCGCTCAAGAGGTTGGCTTCGACTCTGTCGAAATTCTGACTGCCCGCTACGGTGAAGAAGGCAAGGAGGGTATGCCCGCCGTGGTGGCTCGCAAAGAGGCTGCGCCGGGCTATCCCACCGTACTGCTCTACGCCCACCACGATGTTCAGCCGGTAGGGGACCGTTCGCTGTGGAATACTGAACCCTTCGAGGCTACCCGGGTGGGTGACCGTCTCTTTGGCCGAGGTGCTGCCGATGACAAGGCGGGCGTGCTTGCCCACCTGGCTGCCTTCAGCGCGGTGAAAGAAACCCTCGGTGATGATTTTAAGGTAGGAGTTACCCTCTTCATCGAGGGTGAAGAAGAAGCGGGTTCACCCAGCTTCGCTGACTTCCTTTACACGTACCAGAACAAGCTGGCCAGCGACGTCATTGTGGTGGCCGACTCCAGTAACTGGAAGGCAGGCGTTCCCGCCCTGACCACCTCTTTGCGCGGGGTAGCCAGCGGCGTCATTAAGCTGACCTCTGGCGATCACGCGGTGCACTCCGGCATGTTTGGCGGCCCCATGCTCGACGCCAACACCCTGATGGTTCATCTGCTGGCCTCCCTGCACAAGCCTAACGGTTCAGTTGCAGTTGAAGGTTTAGAAGTTGCATCTAAACCTGAGGTTGAATATGAAGAAGCTGATTTCAGGGCGGATTCGGGAATCCTGGATTCGGTAGAGCTCGCTGGAGAAGATAGCATTACCTCCCGCCTGTGGGCTCAACCGGCTATCTCAATTATCGGCATGGATATCACCCCGGTGGCTGAAGCTTCGAACACCATCAACGTCACCTCCACCGCAAAAATTAGCGTTCGCCTTGCCCCGGGGCAGGATCCCGCTCAGGCCCACCGCCTTATCGAGGAGCACCTCAAGAAAAATGCCCCCTTAGGCGCGCAGGTTCAATACCGGGCAGACGATTCTGGCCAGCCCTTCCAGGCCAATACTGAGGAGCCCAGTGTTGGGCTCGCACTGGCCGCTATGCAGGAATCGTGGCAGGTTGAACCGGTCAAATCAGGCATGGGCGGCTCTATTCCCTTCATCGCCGACCTAAAGGAAGTATTCCCCTCTGCTGACATTCTCATCACCGGCATTGAGGATCCCGATACCCGGGCCCACAGTGCCAACGAGTCCCTCTACCTTCCCGATTTTGAGAAAGCAATCCTGGCAGAGTCGCTGATTCTCAGTGAACTCAGCGCAGGTGCGACCGAGACAAAGTAAGCCCGTGGTCGGGGAATAAAGTATCCGATAGACTTGTTGTAGTTGCAGAATCTTTAGATTTCAGACCTGATCAGACTCGGTGTTCTGAGCTGATTACAAGAAGAGAAAGGGGAGAAACGATGACCGAAACCGTTTCCACCGAACTGCCCACCCACGGCGTAGAACTCACCGAAGTTGCCGCTAACAAGGTGCGTACCCTGCTGGAGCAGGAAGGCCGCACCGATTTGCGCCTGCGCGTAGCTGTTCAGCCCGGCGGTTGCTCGGGCTTGATCTACCAGCTCTACTTTGATGAGCGGGTGCTTGACGGCGACGCCACCCGCGACTTCGACGGTGTTGAGGTTATTGTGGACCGCATGAGCGTTCCCTATCTCGAAGGTTCCACCATCGACTTCGAAGACACCATTGAGAAGCAGGGTTTCTCCATCGATAACCCCAACGCTCAGGGATCCTGCGCCTGCGGTGATTCCTTCCACTAAGAAGCAGGTTTTACCTTGTGTGGGTGCCCATCTAACCAGATGGGCACCCACATTTTCTGTGTCTACCCGAAAATTTTCGAAATACTTAAGAAATAGCGCTAACTTGGGTGACACAGTGTCAGCAGATTGCACCCAATAAGGGTAAGCTCGTATTGAAAGATTTTTAAGGCGCTTTCTGTCCACACGCAGGGAGCTCCTCAAATTCACGCACATCGCTAAAGGAAGGGCCGTCTGTGAGTTCGCAGCATCGAACCGGCAGCCGTAAGCTGAAGGGCATTGCACTTGCCGCAGCTTCCGCTTTGCTAATGACTGGTTGTTCAGACCAAGCTGAGGTGGGCTTCCTCCCCACCCAGCGCGGTGTCACCGACAACGCTGACACCATCATGAACCTTTGGATTGGTTCATGGGTTGCTGCTTTGGTCGTTGGTCTTATTACCTGGGGGCTGATGCTCTGGTGCATCATCGCCTACCGTCGTCGCAAGAATGAGACCGGCTACCCCAAGCAGCTGAGCTACCATGCTCCGCTGGAAATTTTCTACACCATCATCCCGGTCATTTTGATCGTGAGCCTCTTCAGCTTCTCTGACCGTGCAGAGCGCGATATCACCGCTCCCAAGGAAGACAACGCTGACGTAACCGTTGAGGTTTACGGCAAGCAGTGGTCTTGGGACTTCAACTACCTTGACGAAGATGTTTACTTCTCGGGTGTTCAGGCTCAGCTCAGCGGCCGCGAAGGTGCTGAAGAAACCCTCCCCACTCTTTACCTCCCCACTAACTCAACCGTCGATGTTCAGTTGAAGTCACGCGACGTCATTCACTCTTTCTGGGTTCCCGCCTTCCTTGAGAAGCGAGACACCATTCCCGGCAAGACCAACCACATGTACTTCACCACCGGCTCAGAAGAAGCTGAGTACGCTGGCAAGTGCGCAGAGCTCTGCGGTGAGTACCACTCAGAAATGCTCTTCAACGTTAAGGTTGTAGATCAGGCTGAATACGACCAGTACATTCAGTCCCTGCGTGACTCTGGTAACGAGGGTCGCCTGGGCGATGAGTACAACCGCAATCCCAACCTGCACGAATCTAGTAACTAAGAGGTGACCCGTGACTACTCTTGAGTACTCAGCGGATAGCGCGACTTCGGTCGCCCCGCGGGTGGTGCCTAAGTCTAAGGGACGAATCATCGTTTCCTGGCTGACCTCCACCGACCACAAGACCATCGGGTACATGTACCTGATTGCGTCCATGATCTTCTTCTGCTTTGCCGGTCTGATGGCGCTCATCATGCGTATTGAGCTCTTTGAACCCGGCATGCTCTTGCAGACCAAAGAACAGTTCAACCAGCTCTTCACCATGCACGGCACCCTGATGTTGCTGATGTTTGGTACCCCTGCCTTCACCGGCTTTGCTAACGTTCTGGTACCCCTGCAGATTGGTGCGCCCGACGTTGCTTTCCCGCGCTTGAACGCACTGGCATTCTGGTTCTTCCTCTTCGGTTCACTGGTTGCTATCGCAGGCTTCATCACCCCCCAGGGCGCTGCCTCCTTCGGCTGGTTTGCTTATGCACCTCTGAACTCCACCACCTACAGCCCCAGCGTGGGCGGTGACCTCTGGGTCTTCGGTCTGGCCCTGCAGGGCTTCGGCACCATTATGGGTGGCGTGAACTTCATCGCAACCATCCTCTGCATGCGTGCTCCCGGTATGACCATGTGGCGCATGTCCGTCTTCACCTGGACCTCGCTGATTACCGCGATTCTGATCATCATGATCTTCCCCCCGCTGGCATCAGCTCTCTTCGCTCTGGGTATGGACCGTCGCCTGGGTGGCCACATCTTTGACCCCGAAAACGGTGGCGCAATTCTGTGGCAGCACCTCTTCTGGTTCTTCGGCCATCCTGAGGTGTACGTTCTGGCTCTGCCCTTCTTCGGTATCGTTTCCGAAATCATCCCGGTCTTCTCCCGTAAGCCGATTTTCGGTTACAAGGGTCTGGTCTTCGCGACGATCTCCATTGCGGCTCTCTCCGTAACCGTGTGGGCTCACCACATGTACGTTACCGGCGCCGTCATGCTTCCCTTCTTCTCCTTCATGACCATGATGATTGGTGTTCCCACCGGTATGAAATTCTTCAACTGGATTGGCACCATGTGGCAGGGCTCCATCACCTTCGAAACCCCCATTATCTGGGTTCTCGGCTTCTTGGTGACCTTCCTCTTCGGTGGTCTGACCGGTGTTATTCTGGCAACTCCTCCGCTGGACTTCCACCTCTCCGATAGCTACTTCGTGGTGGCTCACTTCCACTACGTGATCTTCGGTACCATCGTCTTCGCTATGTTCGCAGGCTTCTACTTCTGGTGGCCCAAGTGGACCGGCAAGATGCTCAACGAGCGTATCGGCAAGATTCACTTCTGGATTCTCTTCATCGGCTTCCACACCACCTTCCTCATCCAGCACTGGCTGGGTGTTGACGGTATGCCTCGCCGCTACGCAGACTACATGCCCGAAGACGGCTTCACCTGGATGAACCAGGTCTCAACCGTTGGCTCCATGATTCTTGCGCTGTCGATGATTCCCTTCTTCTGGAACGTCTACATCACCGCCCGTCGCGGCAAGAAGATTGAGGTTGACGATCCCTGGGGCTTCGGTGGCTCCCTGGAGTGGGCAACTTCCTGCCCCCCTCCCCGCCACAACTTCACCGCTCTGCCCCGTATCCGTTCAGAGCGCCCCGCACTGGATCTGCACCATCCTGAACTGTCCACCAACCTCGACGTTGCATCAGCTGCTCGTCAGGCAACCAACCGCTAAAGGAGGGTAATCCATGAAAATTCTTGCTTGGCTCTTTACTCTCATCGGAGTCTTCCTGATTCCGGTTGGCGTTGTCTACGGTTTCATGACCCACTTCGACGAGTGGGCAGGCTTCCCGGCGATCCTGGCAACCGCTGCCATGTGCTTCTTCCTGGGCTTCTTCCTCTTCTTCACTGACAAGAAGCACCCGGATCAGCCCAATGACAACCTCGATGGTGAGATCATCGACGGTGCTGGCGACTACGGTTTCTACTCGCCCTGGTCTTGGTGGCCCCTCTTCATCGGCCTGATTTGCGCAGCCCTGGTTACCGGCGTTGCAATCGGTCAGTGGTGGGTTGCTATCATTGCTGGCGTTGTTGCCATTCTCGGCGTCGTCGGCTGGGTTTACGAATACAGCCGCGGCGACCACGCTCACTAAGAACCTCGTTTCTTAGAAGGGTGGGTGACTCCTTGAAGGAGTCACCCACCCTTTTTCTTAAGGGGCTGGCTTACTGAGCAAGAGGCGCTTATCTCAACGGGCCATGTTCAGGAGCTGGCTCCTAAACATCTCTTGCCAGGGGAGTCGCCGCGGAACGCGAGCACCGTAAGGTCTTGACTCGTTTTATCCAGGACGGCGCTTTGGTGAGTTTTCCTTTCAAACGCAAGGCCAGAGCCCATGTGCTTCTCTATCTGGTTAACCTCTTTGATCCTGGTACCACCTACACCGAGCAAGAGGTCAATGATATATTGCGGCCTGTATGGTCTGATTTCGCCTACCTCCGCAGAGAGCTTGTGAACTACGGCTATTTGGAACGTAATAGCAGTAGCGGTATCTATCGATTAAGCGACCTGACTCCTCAGCGAGCCAAAACAGTCTTCGAGCCCGAAGCGCCCGAGTGGGAGAGGGTCTGGCTAGCATCCTATTTGAGCGGTAACGCCGAGCGATTCATCCTGAACATCTAGGGCCCCTGAGATGAGGCATCTCAAAAATAGCGCTTCTCTGCGTCTATTATTTCTAGGGATTTTTCTATCAGTTCTTGGGGCTTCGCTTTCGTCTATCGGGTTTTCACTTTTAGCAGCCCAGGTTCAGCAGTCCTCTTTATTAGCGGGTGTACTCCTTGCCCATCTCTTGCCCAGCGTTATTTTTTCTTTGCCCGGGGGACACGTTGCGGATAAAAAGCTGCGCTGGTGGTGGTGGCCTGTCTCCTTGCTGGCGACGGCACTGGTTACAACGCTCATGGCGCTGAACCTCAGCTGGCCGGTAATTATTGCTGGAAGTGTGTTTAACAGTAGCTGTCTTGCGCTGGTAGGCCCGGTTGCACAAAAGCTAGTCGCTGCTTATTCAGAAGACTCAGCTAGAGCAGGATCCCAGTTAGCGACTGCTCAAGGTTCTGCGACCGTGCTGGGAGTTGCTCTGGGCGGCCTTAGTTTTGCCGCTAGAGCGCTTCAGATCATGCTCCTAGCTGATGCGGCAGCCGCACTGATACTAGCCATGATTGCACTTGTGGTAGCAACGCCTGAAGCCATAAGAATAGAGCAATCAGACGGCCCAAAGGGGATATTTGCAGGACTAGTCATGTTGAAATCTCCTAAGGTGTTTGGCAGCTTGGGGCTAGTACTGATTATTACCACAGTTTTGAGTACCTCACTCGACGATGTTGCCGGAGTATTTGCCCTGACGCATGCTCTTAATCTTTCTCCCTATGAGTATGGATTAACATCAGCGGCATGGGCTCTAGGAATCGTTTTAGGAAGCTTCATCGGCAGGTATCTTCAAGCAAACCCCCTCAAAAAATATCCCTGGACAGCGCTGCCCATCGGAATTGCTATTGCCGCGGTAGGGTTGTTTGCCCCCGGATTTCGAACGATTATGGTTCTCTTCCTGGCAGGAGGTGCTGGCAACGGATGTTTTAACGCTGTAGGCAACCGAATAATTCTTTCTTCGGTGCCTAAAAATCAACAGGGTCGGGCATGGTCAGCATATCGGTGGATAATCCATGTTCTCTTGCTCGTGGGGTACTTAGTCGGTGCCGTATTTGGTGCTGACTACCCTCTAGAGCTTATGGCTTGGGGAGGGAGCTCTTTGGTTCTCTGCGCTCTAATAAATATCTTGCTACGCGCGTATTGGGCCAGATCATCAGCCGCGAGATCCGCTTGAAACGGCTACTTGGCGC
The DNA here is from genome assembly GCF_014635585.1 of Rothia aerolata. Classification (GTDB taxonomy): domain Bacteria; phylum Actinomycetota; class Actinomycetes; order Actinomycetales; family Micrococcaceae; genus Rothia; species Rothia aerolata. Next base: position 332,067 of record NZ_BMDC01000001.1, on the reverse strand, counting down.
TGAAACAGGCTCTCAGTGCACGTAGATTCCGCTGAAGTGCCACAGGTACAAGCAAAGTTCCCGAGTACAAGTATTGACTTGTACTCGGGAACTTTGCTTGTACATTAGGTGGTTCGACAAGAAGAAACTTGTACCTTACCATCACCGAGTTTTCCCGAGAGGCCATTTTTATACCGTTTTTCTCCGATTTGCGGTATAAAAATGGCCACTCGACAATCAAAGTAGCCTGTGCAGATGCCCCTGTCTTCATAGAGTCGCCCAACATGCTAGAAGCCACGCTTTTCTGCCACTATCTTGTGTGGCCGCCCGGGCTAGTGCACAGATTTGTCCTATAACCTGGATTTAGGCTCTAGAACAGACACAAAGAAGGCCTCCTCTCCAAAAGGAGGGGAGGCCTTCTTTTAGGCTGAGAAATTACTTCTCAATTTGAGCTGAGGAATCAGTTCCTTCCACAGCGTCATGGTGTGCATGATGCGCTGCTTCAAGCTCAGCAGGAGTTACCGGAGCAACACGATCCTGGAACCAAATCTTGGAAAGACCGCCGCGGGTCTTCTCAAGGAGGGAAATCTTACCCTTCTTGTTGGGCTGGGCAGGAATGACCTCGGGCGACTCGAAAGCAACCAGCTTGTAACGGCGGTATTCATCGAGGGGCTTGTGCACCTCAATAAACTCACCGTGAGGCAGCTGAACAACCTGACCGGATTCAATACCGTGAAGCACAAGCTCGCGGTCCTTACGCTGCAGAGCAAGGCAGAAGCGGTAGGTAATCAGGAAGCCAATCAGGGGGCCGAAGACGAACATGAAGCGCAGAACGTAGGCCACGTCGTTCAGAGATACGTGGAAGTGGGTTGCAATCAGGTCGGAGCTTGCTGCCACCATCAGGGAACCGTAACCAATAATACCGGCAACGCCCACACCGGTACGGAAGGGAGCGTTACGGGGACGATCCAGCAGGTGGTGCTCGCGGTTGTCCTTGGTTACCCAGCGCTCAATCCAGGGCCAGAAAATCATGGCCATCATGACTGAGCCCGCCATCAGCGCGAAGGGCAGGAATACCGACAGAACCCAGGTACCGCCCAGGAAATTGAATTCCCAGTGGAAGGGCCACACGCCGGGCCACAGACGCAGCGCGCCGTCACCGAAACCAACGTACCAGTCAGGCTGAGTACCTGCCTGAACGGGGGAGGGATCGTAGGGGCCGTAGTTCCAAATTGCGTTGATGGTGAAGGTAGATGCCAGGAAGGCGATGATACCGAACACGATGAAGAAGAAACCGCCAGCCTTAGCAGCGTAGACAGGTCCAACCGGAAAACCAACAACGTTGTCTTCACGACGGCCGGGGCCGGGGTACTGAGTGTGCTTGTGCAGAACGACCATGAACATGTGAACCGCAACCAGCAGAAGCAGGATTGCAGGAATCACCATGATGTGCATGGCGTAAAGACGGCTAATCAGCAAGGTACCGGGGAACTCGCCACCGAAGAAGAAGAGGGAGAGGTAGGTACCAACCAGCGGAATGGCCTTGAAAATACCGTCGATAATGCGCAAACCGTTACCGGAGAGAACGTCATCGGGCAGGGAGTAGCCGGTGAAGCCAGCGAGAATACCAACAATCAGCAGAGCACAACCCACGAGCCAGTTGAGCTCACGCGGACGACGGAAAGCGCCGGTGAAGAACACACGCAGCATGTGGATGGTTAGAGCCAGCATGAAGAGCAGAGCTGCCCAGTGGTGAATCTGGCGAAGCAGAAGACCACCGCGGATATCAAAAGAAATATCCAGAGCTGAAGCGTAGGCCACTGACATTTCGGTACCCTTCATGGGCACGTAGGAACCGTCATAGGCGGTCGGTGCCATGGAGGGATTGAACCACAGGGTCAGAAAGGTACCCGAGAGAATCAGGATAACGAGGCTGTAGAGGGCAACCTCACCAAACATGAACGACCAGTGGTCGGGGAAGATCTTGCGACCAAATTCTTTGATGATGCCAGACATACCCACACGCTGGTCAAGATAGTTAGCAATCTTGCCGGTGTTGGTTTTAGCCTGGTAGTCCTTTTGTACTGAAGTATGGGACATGATTAAGCCTCACTCTTCATTTCTTCAACGTGCTTGCCACGTTCCCAATAACCGGGGCCAACAGGTTCGTGGAAGTCGCTCTGTGCTACCAGGTAACCCTCTGAGTCAACAGCGATGGGCAGCTGGGGAAGTGCGTGACCAGCAGGACCAAAGACAACCTTACACTCGTCGGTAGCATCGAAGGTTGACTGGTGGCAGGGGCACAGCAGATGGTGGGTGCGCTGCTCGTACAGAGCAATGGGGCAACCAACATGGGTGCAGACCTTGGAGTAAGCCACAATGCCGTCTACGTTCCAGTTTTCACGACCTGCTGAAACCTTCAGGTCGTTAGGATCGAGACGCATGAGAAGAACAACGGCCTTGGCCTTTTCTTCAATGTAGCCGTTCTCGTGGGTCAGGGAGTTCAGGTTCTCGGGGAGCACGTGGTAGGCGGAGCCAATAGTCACATCAGCTGCCTTGATAGGAGTGCCCGAGGGGTCGCGCACCAGACGCACGCCTTCGTCCCAAAGGGTGTACTTGAGAACCGAAGGATCATTGGGGCCCAGATCGCGAAGAAGGGTCACAAAGGTCAGGGGAGCGAGAATTACAGAACCAATCAGGGTGTTACGCAGCAGGGGGCGGCGCTTAATGCCTGATTCGTCAAGAATGGTCTCAACAATCTCCTGAGCATCCGCGCGGTCAGCTTCAGCGCTGATTGCGTGACGGCTCTCTTCCATTTCATGGTCGGGCATCAGGGTACGAGCCCAGTGCACGATACCGATACCGATACCGAACATAGAGAAAGCAATGCCCAGACCCATCAGCAGGTTCTGCAGACGGAGGGTGTTATTGGCTTCGGGATTCAGGACGTCGTAGTAGTTGCCGCCGATCTTGATACCGAAGTAAGCAAACCAGAACAGCAGGGCACCCAAAATGGATATAACAAACAGGAGAACTACCTGACGCTCAGCTGTCTTGGCGTGTTTTGCATCGACGTCAGTAAGACGCGGTGCGTGATGGGGAAGACCCGGATCCGGGAACTTCTCCTTACTTTCCTCTTGAGAGGTAACTACGGCAGAGGACTTAGCCTGTACGCCGTCACTATGGTTTCCCATGTGTTGCCTCAAATCTTCCTTGGTACGAACTAGTGTGTGTAGCTATTTATGCAGAACGTGAGGTCAGCCAGATAGTGAAGACAAGCACGATACCCAGACCCAGGGTCCAGATCAGCAGGCCTTCAGCAACAGGACCGAGCGAGCCCAGCGCGAAACCACCGGGGGAGCTGTTGACCTCCTGAGACTTCAGGTAGGTGATAACATCGCGCTTTTCCTCAGGGGTGATGTTCGCATCGTTGAACACGGGCATACCCTGGGGGCCGGTCTCCATTGCTTCATAGATGTGCTTCTCAGAAACGCCCATCAGGCTGGGAGCGAACTTACCGCGGGTCAAAGCACCACCAACACCGGCAGCGTTGTGGCACATTGCGCAGTTAGCCAGGAACACCTTGGCACCGTTAGCAGCATCACCCTGAGATACGTCAGTGAACTCAGCTTCAGGGATGGTGGGGCCAGCGCCCAGAGACGCAACGTAAGCAGCCAGCTGGTGGGTCTGCTCTTCGTTGAACTGGCCGGGCTTTACCTGGGCCTGAGTGCCCTGCATCTGCATGGGCATACGGCCGGTACCCACCTGGAAATCGACAGCAGCTGCGCCAACGCCAATCAGAGCAGGACCATCGGCAGTGCCTTCAGCGTTGGTGCCGTGGCAGGTTGCGCAGTTAGCGATAAAGAGTTTCTGACCCTCTTCAGCGTCCTGTGCTGTATAGGAAACGCTGGTATCTGCTTTGGCCTCATTTGTAGCTGTGGCAACTGCGTAGAGGCCACCGGTGAGGAGCAAAGCGATAGCAAGGAGAATCACTGCTGCGAGCGGATGCCGCCGCTTCTGAGAAAGTGCCTTCACTTTGAATATTCCTTAGTAGTGTGTGAGCTTTTGGAATTAAATGGCTGTAAGAATCAACTTAAACTTCAGGGTTACTTGAGGAAGTAAACGATGAAGAAAAGAAGGATCCAGATAACGTCAACGAAGTGCCAGTAGTAAGAAACCACAATGGCGCTCGTTGCCTCGTAGTGGCCGAAACGCTTAGCCACGTAAGCTCGACCGATAATAAAGAGGAAAGCCACCAGGCCGGCAGTCACGTGAAGAGCGTGGAAGCCAGTGGTGATGTAGAAGGCTGATCCGTAAGCGCTGTCAGCGATGGTCATTCCCTCTGATACGAGGTTTGCGTACTCGTATGCCTGAACGGACACGAAGAAAGCGCCCATCAGGAAGGTGAGGAGGAACCACTCAACCATGCCCCACTCTTTAACGTTAAAGATGGAGCCGGTGCGACGGGGCTTCAGGCTTTCTGCCTTAAACACACCAAACTGGCAGGTTACCGAGCTCAGTACCAGAACAATGGTGTTCACGGTAGCGAGAGGAACCTCCAGATGGCTTGAGTTCTCCGCCCAGATATCAGGACGGGAGGCCCGGAGGGTAAAGTACATTGCGAATAGTCCGGCGAAGAACATCAGCTCTGAAGCCAGCCACACAATAGTGCCGACAGCCACGGCATTGGGGCGATTCAGAGTCGGATGTGCCGACTTACTTGGGGTATGGGTTGCAGTTGTCACATAGACATTATGTCTATAAAAGTGACCGCCAGCCAACTATAAAGACCCTGATTTAGGTTCCGTGTTGAAAATTACCTCAATTACCCCTACATAGCAGGGATTAAAAATCTGCTCTAACGACACGGTGTCTGTAAAAATCGCGTAACCCGCGCTGCTCATCCATCGAAGCCCTGAAATATAGAGGTCATTTTTCCCAAACTTCAAAACGGAGCAGGGGAGAGGTGCAGGGGCTAATAGAATCGGAGCATGACTACTTCGACTACCTCCACCTGGAAAGAGCTGCTCAACGACCTAGTGGCTAGAAAAGATCTAGAGCCCCACCAGATTTCCTGGGCCATGGATCAGATTATGTCTGGTGAGACCTCTGAGGCCATTATTGGAGCTTTCCTTGTTGCACTTCATGTTAAGGGTGAAACTCCAGAAGAACTCAATGCCCTTGCCCAGGGAATGCTGGAGAAGGCTGAAGATATCAACGTGACCCGAGATGCGGTCGATATCGTGGGTACCGGTGGCGATATGCAGAACACCGTCAATATTTCAACCATGGCATCTTTGGTGATAGCTGGCGCCGGGGTGCCCGTTATCAAGCATGGCAATCGTTCTTCAAGTTCATCTTCAGGTTCAGCTGATGTGCTTGAAGCTCTGGGGGTAAACCTTTCAATGCCAATCGTCAAGGTTGCCGAAAGTGTTGACCGGGCAGGTATCACTTTCCTCTTCTCTCAGGTATTCCACCCCTCTATGAAACACGTGGCTCCGGTGCGAAAGTCGCTGGGCGTGCCTACCGCCTTTAATTTTTTGGGCCCCATGACCAACCCTGCCCAGGTGCGGGCTTCGGCTATTGGAGTCGCAGACGGCGCCATGGCCGAAAAGATTGCCCAGGTCTTTGCTTCTCGAGGCGACCATGCTCTGATTTTCAGAGGAAGCGACGGTCTCGATGAAATCACTATTACCGGAACTTCCACCGTCTGGGAGACCTACAACAAAACATACGAGGAGCATCAGATTTCTCCCAAGGACTTTGGACTACCTTTGGGAAGTCTCGATGATTTGCGTGGGGGAGATGCGACCCATAATGCTCAGGTGGTCCTGGATACCCTCAATGGCAAGCAAGGGTTTATTCGGAATGCGGTGGTGCTCAACGCAGCGGCAGCAATTGTGGCCTTTAAGGACAAGACGGATACGCCCTTCCTGCAGCGTTTTACCGCAGCTATCAAGCAGGCTGAAGAATCCATAGACTCAGGTTCCGCCGCCCGGGTTCTTGAAAAGTGGAAGAGCTTCACTCAGGACAAGTAAAAAAATATCCCTCAGGTTAAGACTGAAACTTTACCTGAGGGATATTTTCTACCTATTTTTCCTGGCAAGCAGTAATCGAGCTAGCGCCCTCCAGCCGAGGAGGAAGAGGCCGGTGACCAGCAGGGTCACCACAATAAAACTGAGCTCAGTAGTGCCGCCGAAAATGACCCGAAGCACCTGACCACCCAGCGCCGTCATTAACCAGACGATGAGCCCAGAAGATTTGAGGCTGATTGGATTCCTTCGCACCCGGGGTAGTAGCCAACCAAGCACTAGGGCAAGAAGGAAGGGCAAAGCGGTGGTCAAGGTTCCAGCGAGATCTTCCTGGTGGGACTTTCTGCCGATTGCAACGAAGAGAAGCACCAGTAGAAGGTCGAGAACAAAAGCTAGTACCGGATGAAGTGCTGGTCTTGGAGAAGCCTGCGACGCGCTTGAAGCTGACATGGGAACCTTTCGAGGGATAAATGCAATCTCTGTCTTCACAGAGTATCAGCAGGAGCGAGGGCCAACTTAAGGGCGCGGAGGGGAGTTCTTTTAAGAACTACTTTACATAATGTAGATTATCGGCTTACTAGTAATCCCTGAGTTGGTCAGTAATTACGCTCTATCCCGCCTGTAAACTGATAATCATTACCACTTCATCCCACCAGCGATGAAAGGACTCCCATGATTACCTGGTTTAGCGAGAATCTCTGGGCACTGTGGGTGCTTGCAGCCCTCATCTTTGCCGTGATTGAGATGCTCTCCCTTGATTTTTTCTGCCTCATGCTCTCGGTGGCTTCACTGCTTACCTCCATCGGAACCTTCTTTATCAACGGCTTACCGCTTCAAATTGTTCTTTTTGCGGCGATCAGCCTGATTCTTCTGCTTACCTTGCGACCCAAGCTGGTTAGACGCCTTAACCGCAATTCTCCGAACATATCTACGAATACAGAGGCTTTACTGGGCCAGCGCGTTGAGATTCTCCAAGATGTGACTACCCGCCAGGGTCTGATTCGACTAGCTGGCGACACCTGGACGGCGCGGACCGAGGCCGAGTTTCAACCTCTGCCTCAAGGTACTTTTGGCACCGCAATGCGCATTGACGGCGCAACAGCCTATATCCAGCCCGAATAAACACAAACCTCAACCTTAAGTTGAAAGGAATGAGCATGTCTCTGGCACTGCCCATTGTTTTACTAGCACTGATTATCTTCGTGATTATCGTGCTACTGAAGTCAGTTCGCATTATCCCGCAGGCTCGGGCAGGTATCGTTGAACGCCTGGGAAAATACCACACCACCTTGAACCCCGGTTTCCACGTTACCGTTCCCTTTATTGACCGGGTTCTGCCGCTGATTGACCTGCGTGAACAGGTGGTCTCCTTTCCCGCTCAATCGGTGATTACCGAGGATAACCTGGTGGTTGGAATCGACACCGTGGTCTACTTTCAGGTGACCGACCCCAAGGCAGCAACCTACGAGATTACCAACTACATTCAGGCGGTTGATGAGCTGACCTCGGCTACCCTGCGCAACGTCGTCGGCGGACTCAACCTCGAAGAAACCCTGACCTCGCGCGACCAGATTAACGCTGAGCTGCGCGGAGTCCTCGATAGCACCACCGGCCGCTGGGGCATTCGAGTCTCCCGTGTGGACATCAAGGAAATCCAGCCTCCCATCTCCATCCAGGATTCCATGGAAAAGCAGATGCGCGCTGAGCGGGATCGCCGTGCGGCGATCCTCACCGCAGAAGGTGAAAAGCAGTCTCAGATCTTGACGGCTGAGGGCGACTCCCGTGCCGCTATTCTGCGAGCTGAAGGTGAAAAGCAGTCACAGATTCTTACCGCTGAAGGTGACGCTAAGGCAGCTATTTTGCGGGCAGACGGTGAAGCTCAGGCCGTGCACAAGGTCTTTAGTGCAATCCACAAAGCAAACCCCTCTAATAAGTTGCTGACCTACCAGTACCTGCAGACACTGCCCAAACTAGCTGAGGGTGATGCTAACAAGCTCTGGTTTATTCCCACCGAACTCGGTGATGCCCTGCGAGGTCTGGGCAATGCCTTTGACCCGGCATCGCTGAAACCCCAGCCCGATGATAGCGACTCCCCCGCCACCCCAGAAGCAAACTCAGCAGAAGATGCCATTCTCGATACCGGAATCATCAAGGTCACCGAAGAAGACCTCAACCCCAACCTGGATAAGCTGGATACCGGTATTGAGGTGCCCCTTGAGTCAGAGACACCACGGTCTGACAGGGCAGAGTAAAATCAGCCGTGTTTTATAATGGGGTTTTGATTCTTTTCGAGATTTTGGAATAAACGCTCAACCCGAGATGTTTTCTTATACAGGTTTTGCCAAATTATTGGAGGATAAATAATGAGCGATCGCAGCCTTCGCGGCATGCGCCTTGGTTCGCAGTCTATGGAAACCGAAGCGGGTGTTGAACCGGCTCCTCGCCAGCGGGTTGAGTACCGCACCGAAGACGGTGAACGTGTATTCGTGACCTTTGCCCAGGAAGCTGAGATTCCTCAGACCTGGACCGCCAAGTCTGGTAAAGAGGCATATCTGGTCAACGGCAAGGGTGAGCAGGAGAAATCCAATGAAAAGCCCGCTCGTACCCACTGGGATATGCTTCTTGAGCGCCGTAGCATCGAGGAACTCGAAGAGACCCTTCAAAAGCGGATTGACTACTACCGTGAGCGTCACTCACTCTAAGTAGAACCTAAAAAGAGGGAGCACCATGAGGTTGCTCCCTCTTTCGTGTTTAAGCAATTACTTCTTGCTGAACTTTCGAACCAGCTGCTGGGCCTTACCCGCGCGGGAGACTAGACCCCAGCGGGTCACCTTGGTCATGGAATCGAAGATGATGCTGCCGTCCATCTTTGAGTCTCCAATTTCTCGTTCAACGAAGGTAATGGGAACCTCTGTGATTTTCAGGCCCGCCTGCTCTGAGCGCCAGGCCAGGTCAACCTGGAAGACGTAACCCTTAGAGTCAATACCCTCAAGGTTGAGGCGCTGCAGGGCCTCGCGGCGATAGGCGCGATAGCCCGCGGTGATATCGTGAATCTTAGTGCCGAGCACCATACGGGTAAAGAGGTTGGCGCCACGGGAGAGAACCTGGCGGTGCACGGGCCAGTTCCTGGTTTTACCACCGGGAATGTAGCGGGAACCAATCGCCAAATCAGCGCCGTCCTCAATCGCCTTAATCAGCAGCGGAAGCTGCTCGGGCTGGTGGGAGCAGTCGGCATCCATTTCCACCAGAACGTCGTAGCCCGCTTCAAGGCCCCAGTCGAAGCCTGCCAGATAGGCGCCACCCAGGCCGTCTTTGACCGTGCGGTGCAGCACGTGGATGTGGGAATCCTCAGCTGCCATACGGTCGGCGATTTCGCCGGTTCCGTCGGGGCTGCTGTCATCGACCACCAGGATGTCGCAGTCGGGTACCGCAGCGCGCAGGCGGCCAACTACAACGGGCAAATTCTCTTTTTCGTTATAGGTTGGAATAACCGTGAGCACGCGCATTGATTTCTCCTGTGGTTTCTGATTCTTAGAATACGAACAAAACAGAATTCAAGTATATATTTATTCTCTGACCCCCAAGCCATTTCAGAACTTTCGGGGCAGAGAATTTGGTCATGATTTGCTGTAAACAGTCTGACCGTCAACGGTCAGGGACATGAGTTCAGATTGATCATCTGTATCGAGGGCCGGCAGCACCGAGGTGCGGCCGCGGGGATCTTCGCTAAACATCACCTGGCTTGCCGAGCCCGACTGAACAATCAGTTCTGCCGCCTGCCAGATAGCAAAATCTGCGGGTGCTCCGGGAGCTAGCTGGCCGCTAGCGGGGTTGGCCTCCCCCAGTGCCCGGTAGGCCCCTCGGGTGGTGGCGTTAAAGGCTCCACGAGCAGAAATTTGGTCTTCGGGGGTCTGCCGAATCACAAAGGAGCGAATCAAGTCCCAGCCCAGAGCGGCTGTACTTGCTCCGGCGTCGGCACCGATAACGGTGGCAACTCCTGCTGAAATCGAACGGCGCACCGAATCGTTAGACTCCCGAGTCTGGGAGACAAACCCAAGAGAAACCGAAAGTTTCAGGGCACGGGCAATCTGCTCATCAGTGACCTCAACCAGACCGTCGATACGGAAACTTGCCCGGAGCTTGGTCAGGCCCTCATAACCGCTGATCATCTCAAAAGCCCGGTCGATCCGATCGGGGCTAGCCCCCAGAAAAGCCACCTTCAGCTTAGCCGCGGTGGCGGCCTGAACTTGAGCGGCGGCGTCCTCGTTCAGAGGATCTATCAGGACGCCGTGGGCCCGGCTTTCGGTGGAAAAATCGGCTGAGTCTGCGATCAGGTAGATAAAGGTTTTCAAGCCCGCGGCCCGGAAGACCGAGTCTACTTCATCCGCTACCTCAGGCTCCACGTAGAGGGTGGCTGCGGTATAGCCGAGGGAAATCAGGCGGGCCGCTAGGTCTTTGGCAGACGCGGAATCCTCAATCGGAAGACCGGCCGCCACGAAACCCGGGGCCACCAGCTGGTCGTGAAGGTCGGTGGTTGTCATCGAGTCGTCTCGAATAGATTCGGCAGAGACATCGGGGCCAACCCATTCCACCTGATCCCCCTTAAAAACCATTGCCGATGCAAAAGAATCTACGGGGCTGAATACCGAACCGTTGAAAAACATGTGTGCTTGAGTCATGGTTTACCTCTTCACCTTGGTCTAAATCTGGCTTGCTACCACGCCGCGCCTCAACAATTCTATGGCGGCTTCGCACTGGGTGCGCAAAGCGGCGTCATGATGGGCAACGTGGGAAATCTGATCGAGCGCGTCAATCACCTGCTTGATCCAGCGCACAAAGTCGCCGGCAGCCAAATCGGTATCTTCAATGGCTACTGCCAGAGACTTTCCTCGTGCCCATTTATAGGTGGGCCAGACCATGCCGAAATCCGGGGCGGGAGTTTCAGGAAGTTTATGCGCTACCTCGGCATCGGTGAGCTTACTCCAGTGCTTAATGAGGGTCATCATGGCAGGCTCCATCGAGCGCTGCGGGTACTTGCGCAGCATCCCAATTTCATCGCGTTTTGCCTCAAAAACCAGGGCTGAAATCACCGCGGCGGTGGAAGCCGGGTCAAGACCGTCAAGAAAACGGTCCTCCAGGCATAGCGACAGCAGCAGGTCTTTCTCACCGTAGACCCGGCGGAGGCTCTGGCCGCGGGCGGTCAGCTCAAGGGTGCCCGACTCCCCCGTTTCCACGTAGCCGTAGCTAGCCAGCAGATCGCAGATTCGCTGGAAAACCTGGGCAATCGTGTTGGTACGGCGATCCATCTGCCGCCGCAGCCCCTCGGTATCTTTCTCCAGCTTCCACCAGCGTTCTGCCCAGCGGGCATGGTTCTCCCGGTCTGAGCAACCGTGGCAAGGGTGGCTTTTGAGCTTCTTTCTCAGCTCAGCGATCTCACGTTCGGTCTTTGATTCTTTGCGGTCAAACCAGGCCTGCTGGCTACCGTCGCGGGCTGGACGACCGTCATGAATCGCCTGCCGCATTCGCGATGCCATATCCCGACGTTCCTTGGGCGTCTTGGCCTGGAACTTTTTCGGCACCTTAATCTTCGAAATGGGCTGGACGGCGCCGTCCAAGTCCCGCGCGTCCAGCCGGCGGAGCTGGGCCTGGTCGGTGAGAATCGGTGGACGCGGGTCGGCATTGTTCTCCGAACGTCCAATTACCACGGCATAACCGCGATTGCGGCCGTGGGGAATTTCAATGACGTCGCCGGGAAGAAGCTGGTGAATTGAAGCGACCGCCTGAGAGAGCTCAAACTTCTTACGACCCTTTTCAGATTTTTTCTCGAGCTGGCTAAGCTCCCTGCGTAGGGCAGCGTATTCGGAGAAATCGCCCAGGTGGCACTGCATTGACTCGGCATAGCCCTCTAGCGCCCGCTCGTTTTTCCGTACGCGCTGGGCAATGCCCACCACAGATTTATCGGCCTGGAACTGGGCAAAAGACGACTCGAGAATCTTCTTGGTGCGCTCGGCACCGAACTGGGCCACCAGGTTAGCACTCATGTTGTAGGTGGGTCGGAAGGAGGAATTCAGCGGGTAGGTGCGCTTAGACGCCAGGCCCGCAATCTGCTGGGGCTCCAGCCCCGGCTTCCACACCACCACCGCATGGCCCTCAATATCGATACCGCGGCGGCCAGCACGGCCGGTCAGCTGCGTGTACTCCCCCGGAGTAATATCAACGTGGGTTTCACCGTTGAACTTGGTTAGCTTCTCCAAGACCACCGACCGCGCCGGCATGTTGATGCCCAGCGCCAGGGTTTCGGTGGCAAAAACCATCTTGACCAGACCTTCAGAGAAGAGGGCTTCAACAATCTCTTTGAAGACCGGCAGCAGACCGGCGTGGTGGGCAGCTACTCCGCGAATCAGACCCTCGCGCCACTGATAGAAGCCCAGAACCGAAAGATCCTTGGTATCTAAACCAGAGGTGGCTTCTGCCACGTAGGCGCGGATAGTCTGTGCTTCTGCATCGGTGGTCAGCCGCACGTCAGCGTCAACGCACTGGGCCACCGCAGCATCGCAGCCCGAGCGGGAAAAAATGAAGCAGATAGCGGGCAACAACGCATCGCGGTCTAGAGCCCGAATCATCGCCGGTCGCGAAGCTCGGAAGGGCTTGAGTGAGGAGCTCTGGGAGTCCTGCTTGCGCGCATAAGCCGACTCGCGTCGTCCTTTGCCCCTTCCCGCGCGCCTGAAGTTATCGCGGGGTGCACGAGGACGACGCCGCGCGTCGCGCAGGCGCATCAGTTCGGGGTTGACCTCGGGCACCTCGTCGGTAGAGGAATCCAGCAAATCAGCTGTCTCTTCAACGGTGGTCTCATCCATAAAGAGATCCACCAGCCGGTTACCCACCAGCACGTGCTGCCACAGGGGCACGGGGCGGTGCTCAGAGACCACCACATCGGTAGCTCCCCGCACTGTATCTAACCAGGCACCAAACTCCTCAGCGTTAGAAATCGTTGCCGAAAGGGAGACCACCGAAATGTGCTCGGGCAGGTGGATGATGACCTCTTCCCACACAGCTCCGCGGGAGCGGTCAGCCAGGTAGTGCACCTCATCCATCACGACATAGCCCAGATTGGTCAGGGTCGAGGAATCGGCGTAGAGCATGTTGCGCAGAACCTCGGTGGTCATCACCACCACCGGTGCCTCAGAATTAATGGAGGTATCACCGGTCAGCAGGCCCACGTAATTCTCGCCGTAGATTTCCACCAGATCGTGGTACTTCTGGTTGCTCAGCGCCTTGATTGGGGTGGTATAAAAAGCCTTCTTACCCTGGCGCAGCGCAAGATAGATAGCGAACTCCCCCACCAGAGTTTTACCCGCCCCGGTAGGCGCTGCAACCAAGACAGCCCGGCCCGCTTCTACCGACTCACAGGCTTGAACCTGGAAAGGGTCCATATCAAAAGAGAGGGTTTTTTCAAAGGCGCCAAGGGCTGTATTTGCGTGAGCGGCTCGGCGTTTAGCAGCTTGGTACTGTTCAGCGTAACTAGGCATACTCCCATCCTACGGGAGCCCTCAGTATTTAGCGGAATCGTTTTCTTCGACCCTGCCCAGCTGGTCGAGCTCTTCGGGGGAAGTGGCGCGGTTGAGCTGGTCTGAGTCCATTCCCGCTGCCAGCTTGGCCAGTTTCTTATCTTTGCGCTTATCGTGCATGATGCAGATGAAGATCGCCAGGAAGAAGAAAAAGAGCAGGGGGGCTGCCAGGTAGAACATGGTCATCACATCGGTACCGGGGGCGGTCATCGCCGCTACGGTAGCCACAAAGACGACCACCCAGCGCCAGGCCTTGAGAATGGTGCGCCCGCGCAGAATACCCATAAAGTTCAGCCCCACCAGAATCACCGGAATCACGAAGGAGAGGGCGAAAGAGACCATGAACTTCACCACGAAGGGAATGTAGACATCGGCGGAGATGATGTTGGAGGTTCCCTCGGGGTTGAAGGCTGTCAGGGCGTAGACAGCCGCGGGCAGGCAGATCCAGGCGGTAATCAGGCCGATAATGAACATCGGAATGGCTGAGAAAATGAAACCGAGCGCGTAGCGCTTCTCTTTCTTGTACAGCGCCGGGGTAATGAAAGCCCACAGCTGGTAGAGCCAAACCGGGGCAGCAAGCACCAGACCGATGTAGAGCGAGACAGTCACCATGATGCTGAAGGACGACTGCACATTGGCGTAGTTCAAGATAGCCTCGCGACCCTGGCGGGCGTTGACCTCGTCCAGGGGCTCTTTAATAGCCTCAATGAAGGGCATGTAAAGAAAGAAGCCACCGATAGCGCCCAGAACGGTTGCTACGGCAGACTTAATCACTCGGTTTTTGAACTCGCGCAAGTGCTCCTTCAGGGCCATATTGGCCTGCGGATTGTTCTTGCGGCTGTTGGGGTTAGCCATTTTCTACCTTTGAACCTGATTGACCGAAAGTCTTACAAAGCCCGCATTCGAAAGAGTTTTTCGAATGCGGGCTTGCTTCAGCAAGATCTAAAACTATTTAGTTTCGGGGTTATCGGTGGGGGTAGCTGCGTGTGAACCGTTGTTCTCTACAACCTCACCGCTAACGATATCGGTGCTGTTCTTTGCAGCCTTTTTCTTGTTGTCTTCTTTCATGCCGTCAACTTCAGACTTGAAGATGCGCATCGACTGGCCGAGGCTACGCGCCATGCCGGGCAGCTTCGGTGCGCCGAAGAGCAGAAGAATAATAATCAGCAGAACAATCAACATAACCGGATTGTCGAACAACTTACCCATGAGTGGCGCCTTTCCGTGCGTTATTTCTTAGATCCCCAAGTCGTTGGGGCTGTCCAAGTGAGTCTCGCTTTTGAATTCTACGCGATATTCTATCGCGTTGGCGTCTTTCTTTACCCTGTTCATACTCAGCATACGCTTCAGTCACCGGAACAAAAATCCCGGGTTCGCGCTCAGCCCTGCGTTTTTGGGCTTCTAGCTTCTGCGCCTGCTCCCAAATGTGGGAAAAATTATCATTGAGGGATAGTAGTTCACGGTAGGCCCGGGAGCCTTTGATGATCACCCGGTAGGCATGCCACACCAGCCAGACCAGCGCACCCAGCACCAGCAGGCTCCACAAAATAATCCAAAACCACCACGGCATGCTATCCAGTATAGAGCCCTAACTTTCGGCTTGTGCTTTCTCTAGCAGGTCGCGGGCACTCTCGGCGATTGAGTCTCGAAGGTGCGCCGGTTTAATGAGTTCCCAGGTTCCGGCGTGTCGAAGGGTTTGCTGGGTCAGCCACCGCTCGTGGGTTAGCGGCAGCCTAAAGTAGGTGCGGGAACCGGCTCGGGCTTTCTCCAAGGAGTAGGACTCCAGCAGGCGGATCCCTTGGCTGTTGGTTTCCGTAGTGTGGACGGCGATGACGGCGCTTCCCCGCGCCGATTGCGCTATCCAGTCGCGGGGGTTGGTGGTGTGCGGCTCAGACTCCCCGGTTTCAAGTTCAAAAGCCGGCTTTTGAACATCCGCCACCGACTCGATGGTGAGAGAGTCCACCCGAAAAACCCTCAAATCCTGCTGTAGAAAGCAGAAGGCCCGGAGGTAGGTGGTGTTGAGGTCGGTAAAGATTTCAAGGGGCAGAATCCGTCGATTGCTGGTGGACCGGTGGGAGGTGTAGGTGATGTCTAAAGCGTCGCCGTCCTCAATAGCATCCTTGAGCTTCTCTAGCTGGGGCGAATCCTCAACCACAGCACAGCGGGCTCTGATCTGCCTGGTGCGGGCAGAGAGCGTGGTCAGCAGCAGTTCTGCTTCGTCCAGTACCCGGGTATAGGTGGTAGAAGCTCGCAGGACTCTCAGGGTGAGTAGGAGAAGAAAAATCTCGCTATCGGTCAGTTGCACGGCACCCTGAAGCGAGAGGCTGGCGTGGCTAAAAATCCGGTTGTTTTCCTCATAGTAACCAAAGTTTTCTTCACCCAGGCTTACCAGCAAAAGATCGAGCTTGGAACGCATAGCAGTGGGGCCCATCGAAAAGTGCTGGGCTAAATCTTTAATCTTGATTCCCTGTTGCCCCATGGCAAAGTGGGCGATGGAGAGCAGCTGCAGGGTCTTGTCTTCAGAAGTCATTCTCTGCCGCTGTTTAGACAGCGGCTGAAAGACAAGGTGGTCAATCTCTTCCGCCGCCGATTCATGGCTTTCTAGCAGGCTGGTGAGTTTTGCAAGGAACAAAAGTCGAACGCGGGACTGATAGGGGTTCTCTTCAGCAGAAGCCGAAAGCGGAATCAAGCCCTTCTCTACAGCGTCTGCCACGCTCTCCTCTGCTGAAAAAGAGTCTTGAGTGACCACCTCAGAGAACTGAGGTTGATAGAAAGAGAGGGTAGCCGGTGGAACCTGGGCAACCGTTGCCAGCGCCTCCTCGGCGGAGAAGTCTTCTGGAAAGTCCAAAAAATGTTCGGCGGTCTCCACATGGCTCATCCGGTCTAGCCGGAATTTTTTGACCGTTGCTGAAGAATCTTCGTTTTCGGCGCCTAGGGCGTACCAGCGGCCAAAACGGCTACCCAGACCAAATACCCGGAGCTTTCTCTCGGAGAAGGTACCGTGTCGCTCGTCCAGGTAGCGAAAAGTGACGGCACGCTGTTCAGCCGCTGCCTCCGCCAGAGGTAGAAGATGGGGTACCTCTAATAAATTGCCCGTCAGTTGCCCACTATCGGTAGATTTACCGGTTGCCCAGCCCAGCTTGTGTACTGCTCGCTGTAGAAAGCGGCTGATTTCACCCTCCTGCCAGGACTGGGCAATTACGGCCAGGGTGGTGGATCCTCTCAAAGATCCGGCCGAATCGGGCAGGTGCTGGGCCTCAGCGGTGCGCGCCCGGTAGCGGGGGCTGAATCCGGGTCGAGTCTCGGTCTCCTCTTCTAGCAAGCCCACTTCGCGCAGGGTCGCCTTGTCCCGCTCGAACATCCGTACAAAAGCAGCCTCAGAAACGGCATCGGAGTATTCGGGCACCATCGAGCGTAGCTGCTGCCGGGTGAGCCCACCGGGTACCTGGGTCAGCAGATCAAAAATGGTCAGGTAGCGTTCGACGGTGCGATTACTCATACATACAAAATAACCCCCGGCAGTACTGCCGGGGGTTATTGAGGCTCTTACTTGCGAACATCCACCAGGTCAACCACGAAGATCAGAGCTTCGTTGGGGCCAATTGCCCCGCCCGCTCCGCGCTCGCCATAGGCGAGGTGGGAGGGAATCTCAAGGCGGCGGCGTCCACCGACCCTCATCCCCAGCAGACCCTGGTCCCAGCCCTGGATAACCTGGCCGGTACCCACGCGGAAGGTCAGGGGTTCTCCGCGGTTCCAGGAGGCGTCGAACTCTTCGCCGGTGGATACCGCTACGCCCACGTAGTGGCAGGAAATGACGTCGCCGGCTTCGGCCACTGCGCCAGCGCCCTCAATCTCGTCGATAATCACGAGTTCTTCGGGGGCACCGTTCTCGGGAAAATCGATCTCGGGCTTGGTGCGGTCAAGTTTACGCTGACCAAATGACATGGTGTACTCCTTTGCTACTTAGCTGACTCAGAGGGCTGGGCCGACTGCTGGGGAGCAGCCGATTCTGAAGGCTGGGCTGAGCCGCTGGGGGCCTCTCCGGGTGCCTGGCCCTCGGTTGCTCCCAGAATATCAACCACGAACACCAGCGCACCTGAAGGCTGGCCCTCGGGAGCGTCGTCCCCGTAGGCCTGGTCAGAGGGAATCAGCAGGAGCACGCGGGAACCAACGGTCTTACCGGCCAGACCTTGCTTCCAGCCGTCAATCACCTGGTTGAGCGAGAGGGCTGCGGTGGCCTTGTCATTGCCAAAGTTACCGTCGAAGGCCTCGCCCTTCTCCCAGTCCACGCCCTGGTAGCGAACGTAAACGGTGTCGTTCTCGCCGACCTTCTTACCATCGCCCTTAATGAGGTTTTCAGAGACCAGCTTCTTGGGGGCGTCGCCGCGCTTATCTGCCAGCTTCAGTTCGGCAGAACCGTCGTCCTTGAGGGTGAAGCTGTCCAGGGCAGAGTTGATGTCTTTCTTGGATGTTTCTTCACCGCTGGCCTCCTTGGGAAGCTTCTCAGCGATGGTGTAGACCTCAACGTTGGTGGGAGTGTCTTTGGGAGCCTCAGAGGGTTCAGAGCCGTCCATTGAGGGAATTTCGTTGGAGGTGTAGGCGAAGGAGGTGCCTACCTTAGCACCGCTGAGCACGTCGTAGAGCTCAGGAGCGTTATTTTTCAGGTCTTCGGAGACGGGAATGACCATGGGGGACGACGGGTAGGTGGTTCCCTGCGAGCTACCGTCTTCACCGCTGAAGATCGAGGCGTTGATAATCAGCTCATCGCCATCCTGGATTTCTTCGCCGTTGCCCTCCTCAATCACGTGGGTGGCGGTCTCACCGGCTGCAAAGGGGGTCTCGAACGAGACAGAGGGCTCGGCGGTTGCACCATTCATATCGTACTGAACATCTTCGAGAGAGGAGTTAGAACCGCCGCAGGCAGAAAGCAAGAGGGCCAGGCTGGCGCCGCACACGGCAAAGGTGATTTTCTTAGACAAGAGAAACTCTTTCTTTAGCTTGTAATGAAAGTTAAAACTCGGTTGAGATACTACAGGTACTTTCTGGGTTCCCCGTGTGAATTTTTACCGTAGTAAACCGCTAGATAAAGGGCGGTGACCAGGGTTCAGCGGTAGTCTGCCGCATGGCATTGAGCAGCATTTGAACCTCATCGCTGTGGGACTCGAAAGGGTCCTTACACTGCAGGTTGAACTGGGGCTTGTTATTGAGCCGCAGATGTACCCAGTCCACGGTGAACTGCTCCCCCGCTGCCCGTGCGGCAGCAATAAAGCGACCGCGAATCTTTGCCCGGGTATTGGGCGGAACCATGGTGGCCTGCTCAATCGCCTCGGCACTCACCACAGACCGTGCCCGCCCGGCCTTGGCGAGCACATTGAAAACTCCCCGGTCTGGGTCAATGTCGTGGTAGCTCAAATCCAGTTGCTGGATACGCGGGTCGTCATAGCCACTGGCTCCGCGGGCGATATAGGCATCCAGAAGTTTTTTCTTAATGGCCCAGTCGATTTCGGTATCAATTGCCGAATAGTCCCCGGTTTCAACCGCCTGAAGGGCCCGTTTCCAGAGATCGAGAATGTAGGGAACATCCTCGCGGTGGGTGCCGTGCTGCTCAATATACTTGTGGGCCGAGGAAAGGTAGTGCCGCTGCATTTCAAGGGCAGATTTGAAGGAGCCGTCTGCCAGCTCAAAGCGGGCAGTACCGGTGAGGTCATGGGAGACCACCCGCAGGGCTGTGGCGGTGTCTTTAACCTCGAAATTAGCCAGGGGGAAATGGTCTTCGAGCATCCGCAGCACAATATCGGTGGCACCAATCTTGAGCAGAGTGGTGGTCTGCGACATGTTGGAATCGCCGTTGATCACGTGCATGCGGCGATAGAGCTGGGCATCAGCGTGGGGCTCATCGCGGGTATTGATGAGGGGGCGAGACCGGGTGGTGGCGGTTGAAGCGCCCTCCCAGATATAGTCTGCCCGCTGCGAGAAAGAGAAGCTGGGCTCTCCGGCTACACCCACCGGTGTTGACCCCCACTGTTCGGGTCCGGTGGGGTGGGTTTTGCCCGCGCCCACCATAATCTGGCGGGTAATCAAAAAGGGTATCAGCGACCGAACCAGCTTGGCGAACTCCACCTTGCGTTCAATCATAAAGTTCTCGTGGGAACCGAAAGAGTTACCTGCGGAGTCAACGTTGTTCTTAAAGAGATACATGCGCCCCTGCTGGCCCAGCTCCTCCAGGGTGTCCTGGGCCTGGTTGAGCAGGTCAGCAAAAAGCATCTCCCCCGCTTTATCCTGGGCAATGAGGTCGCGCAGGTTTGCCGATTCGGCGGTGGCATATTCTGGGTGGGAGCCAACATCGAGGTAGAGGCGAGAGCCATTGGGTAGAAAGACATTGGTTGACCGCCATGATTCAACCACGGGTTTGAAGAGAATACGGGCTGCCTCTTCGGGGCCAAGGGGGCCCAGTTGGTCTGGCACATAGGAGATACCGTATTCGGTTTCAATGCCAAAGATTCTACGTTCCATGAGCTTCTACCTCGCTAGATACTGCTGATTCGCCGGAGTCTAAGAGAGACTACTGGCCGCCCTTTTGAACAAAGCCCTTCACGAATTCTTCGGCGTTTTCTTCGAGCAGACCGTCAATTTCAGCCAGCAGGTCGTCGGTTTCTGCCACCTGCGCCTGGTTGACCTCGCGGGCCTGATGCTGAATTTCAACCTGAGCGACTTCCTGCTCGGCCGAGCTGGACTGCTGGGACTGTACTTGCTTGCGTTCCATTGTTACTCCTTAAAATTTCTATATATTTTGACCGTTGAGCCAGCTAATCAAATCTCCGGCGTGTTCACCTTTGAGAAGGTGCTCCACCGAGGACTTGGTAAAGAGCGAAGGGCTGGGCATATTCAGCCGATAAAGGTCGGTGCCCAGCGGGTCGCGTGCCACTATCGTATCCCAGTTAACGCTCACGATTTCCTCTGGCCAGGTGCTGATCACCTTACCGCGCAGGTAGGCCCGGGTGTTCTCTGGCGGGTTGTGGGCAGCTTCTTCAATGGTTGCTTCATCGAAGAGGGTTTTCATTCGCCCCACCTGCACCAGCTTGAAGTAGAGTCCCTTGTGGGGGCGGATATCCGAATACTGAAGGTCGATAGCCGCCAGCTTGGGATTATCCCAGCCCAGGCCCTGAGAAACATACTGGCTGAGCAGCTGATACTTCGCCACCCAGTCCAGACGGTCTGCCAGGGCAAAGAGGTCGGTTTCTAGCAGGTGCAGAGTCTGCTCCCACAGGTCCAAAATCTGCTGGGTGGCGGCGTCGCAGTCCCCTTCCAGCTCGCGGGCGGCGTCCAGAAACTCACCCTGAATTTCCAGGGCGGTAATGGTGCCCCCGCCGGCCAGCGGCAGCTGGGCGGCTAGCGTGAGGTTGTGGCTGACCGTGTGCATGGCCGCCACGGGGTCAGCCAGCTTAATCTGCGGTGCCTGCCCGGCCTCGATCAGGTTGAGAACCAGTGACATAGTGCCGAACTTTAGCAGGTTGGAGTAGTGCGAAAGGTTGGCGTCGCCGGTAATGACGTGCAGGCGCCGATAGCGGTTGATATCGGCGTGGGGCTCATCGCGGGTGTTGACCAGGGGGCGGCGGATTGTTGTTTCCAAGCCCACCAGCCGCTCAAAGAAATCTGCCCGCTGGGTGATCTGAAAACCGGGCTTCTCCCCCTTGGTTCCGATACCCACCCTGCCCGCGCCAATCATGATTCCGCGGGTGGCGAAGAAGGGCAGCAACCCCGCCACCACGTCGTCAAAATTGGTAGACCGTTTGAGCAGGTAGTTCTCGTGGGCCCCGTAGGACTGCCCCTTGGAGTCGGTGTTGTTCTTATAGAGGTTAACCTTCGGCAAACCGGATTCCGTGGCATTGACCTCAATCGTGGCTACGGTCTGGGCGGCGATGTGGTCGCCGGCGGCGTCCCACAGGACGGCGTCCAGCGGGTTGGTGACTTCCGGCGAGGAGTACTCGGGGTGGGCGTGGTCAACGTAGAAGCGGGCGCCGTTGGGCAGAATCGAGTTCATGGTGACTGAATCCCAGTCCAGCCGCTCAGCGTAGAGCCCCGATTCTTTGAGGGCTTCGGCTGCAATTTCTTCGCTGGTAAGCACGGGTGCCCGGTGGGTCAGCTGGGAAGGATGGGCCTGCTCCTCGCTCATTTCCCCACCGCGGGAATCGGCCAGGGGCGACTCCGATGAGTATTCCCACTGCGAGCTTGACCGGGCCCGGAGGGCGCGGTGGAAGAGGGTGTCGTAGGTGTTGACTACCTGGGCAGAGAGAACGGTGGGATTAGCCCCGGTCTGTTCCGGCGCCAAAATCCCGTATTCGGTCTCTGCTCCCATCACTCGTTCTACGGTCATTTCTATTCCTTAGGAAAGCTGGGTTCGGGGAGGAAGTGGGAACCGGCTTTGGCGGGAGTCACCGACTCGATGCGCTGGCGGATATCCAGGGTTGCCAGAACATCCTCAATTTCAGAAATCTGAGGGGTCTCTACCTGGTCTTCAAATTCAACCCGGATAGCCTCAACGAGATGGGCCGAGTCCAGTCCCCTACCCCGGCCCTCAAGCTGGGCCTTAATGGCAAACTTCTTGGCGTTATCTACGATATTGCGAATCACCGCGCCGGAGAGAAAATCACCGCGGCTGAGGTTGATGCTGGAACCGTCTGCCAGGTTCACCCTGAGATAGAGGTTGGCAACGGTATCGGCAAAGAGGTTGGCAAGGCCCACCTCAATCATCGCTTCAAGGGCCGCCTGCGCTGAGCCCGCCCGGTCAATCTCGCTCTGGGCCACCGGCAGGGAGTCGTTGAGGTAGAGGGCGAAAATTTCACGGGCACCGGCCAAATCGGGCCGGTTGATACGAATCTTGATGTCCAGGCGGCCGGGGCGCAAAACAGCCGGATCAATCATGTCCTCGCGGTTGGTGGCGCCAATAACAATCACGTTATCGAGGGATTCCACGCCGTCAATCTCGGAGAGAAGCTGGGGCACAATGGTGGTCTCAATATCGGAGCTCCTGCCCGTTCCCCGGGTGCGGAAGAGCGATTCCATCTCGTCAAAGAAGACCACCACCGGGTTGCCGTCTTCGGCCTTCTCGCGGGCGGCGGTAAAGATATCGCGAATCTGGCGCTCGGTTTCGCCCACGTATTTATCCAGCAGCTCAGGGCCCTTGATGTTGAGGAAGTAGCCGGTCTTCTTAGAGCCGGGGTGCAGCGCCTCAACCCGGGCCGCCAGGGAGTTAGCCACAGCCTTAGCAATCAGGGTCTTACCGTTACCGGGAGGGCCGTAGAGCAAAATACCCTTGGGCGGGGTGAGGTTGTACTCGCGGAAAATTTCGGGGTGCAGGAAGGGCAGCTCCACAGCATCCCGAATCTGATCAATCTGCGAAGACAGGCCACCAATATTGGCATAGCTAATATCGGGTACCTCTTCAAGCACCAGCTCCTGGGCATCGGTGTGCGGAACCCGGCCGCAGATCATGCCGGTTTTTGAATCGAAGGTAACGGTGTCGCCGATAGAGAGGTTCTCCCCTGCCAGGGCACCGGATACCCGAACCACCGACTTAGCCTGGTTAGCCAGATCAACCACCACGTGGGCATCGTCCAGCACCTCGCGCACCGTCACAATCTCGCCGTAGGACTCAAAGCCCAGCGAGATTACCGCCTGGGTTTGGTCATTGAGCAGCACGGTCATGCCCGGCTTCAGCGTGGTGATGTCCAGCAGCGGGGAACAGGTAATCCGCACCCGGCGGCCCGAGAGCAGAACGTCCAGGTAAGACTCGATTTCGGCAGGGGCCTTACCCTGCGCCAGGTCATCATAGGTCATTTCGCCGGTGGAAACATCCAGAATCACCGCAGAGTTCAGGGGCGGAGCAACCTCCTGGCTCAGCGCAACCCGCAGGTGCTCGATCTCTGACTTAGCCTTCTGCAGGGCCAGCACCAGCTTCTGGTTTTTATCACCTGCTGCCCGCAACTGGCGGTCAAGATTTCTGCGGTTGTCGTTGGCCACGTTGAGCTGGCGCAGAATTCGTTCGTAATCCTGCGGCTTCACGCTGGGCTGGTTAGGTTCGCTCATGAGTATCCCTCTAAAGGTTCTACCCCGTTCATAGTCAACGGGATACCTGTTTTCGGCTGTTTATTCAGCGGATTCCTGCTGCGCTGCCTCGGTGGACTGCGCCGATTTCTCCGCCAAAGACCGAGCGTCGCGGGCGGCTCGGCGGAGCTTGCGGTCTGAGACGTTGCGTTCGCCCAGGGTCGCCGGAGTCCAGGCGTTGAGGTCTTCTTCGCTGAAATCACTCTTGGACGCGCGGCGCTTGGGTGCCAGGCGCACGGCACCGTCTGCCAGGCGGCGGGCGGTAATCAGGAAACCGGTGTGGGCAACCATACGGTGGTCGGGGCGAACTGCCAGACCCTCCACGTGCCAGCCACGCACCATGGTCTCGTGGGATTCCGGTTCGGTAAAGCGACCGTCGGCGCGCAGGGCCTCCGCCACCCGGGAAAGCTGGGTTACGGTGGCCACGTAGCAGATCACCACACCGCCGGGAGCCAGTGCGGTTGCCACGGCGTCCAGGCATTCCCAGGGGGCCAGCATATCCAGCACCACGCGGTCAACCGAGCCGGGTTCTTCAACCTCACCCAGAGTCTCGGCTAGGTCACCCAGGGTAATGTCCCAGGCAGGGTGCGGGCCACCGAACATGGTCTCTACGTTTCCGCGGGCAATTTCAGCAAATTCTTCGCGGCGTTCAAAGGAACGCAGGTGGCCGAAATCCCCGATAGCACGAAGCAGAGCAATCGACAGCGCGCCGGAACCAACGCCGGCCTCCACCACACGGGCACCGGGGAAGATATCCGCCATGGTCACAATCTGACCGGCGTCCTTGGGATAGACCACCGCAGCACCGCGCGGCATCGAGAGCACAAAGTCGCGGTAGAGCGGGCGTAACGCCTGAATCTTCAGCCCCTCGGAATTCTCGATCACGGTACCCTCGGGGGAACCAATGAGTTCGGCATGCTTAAAGAAGCCCCTATGTGAATGGTATTCGCCACCGTCTACCAGGGTGATGGTGGTTATCTTGCCACGCTCATCGGTTAGCTGCACGCGCTCGCCTGCTTGGAAAGGGCCCCGGCGATTGATGCTACCGGTGGGAGTGTATTCTGCCATAGGAAAGAGCTTCTCCTTGAAATCTATAGGGGTCGAAGGGATTGACCGACACTCTATTATCGCAAATATTTGCTGACTTTGTGCCGGGGGTTCACCAGCTGAGAGCAAGCTATCCCTGCGGGATTCTACCGGCCTGCTCTGCCGAGAGCCGCAGGGCCATATCGCGGTGCAGTATGACGCCGGTGGGGCGGCCCTGAGCGTCGATTATCGGCCAGGCGATGGGATAGTAGCCCTGTTTAAGCTGGCTGGGTAGCTGCTGATAGAGGTAACCGTTGAAGTATTCCATCATGTCAATCCGCAGAGTATCCTGGCTAATCTTCTGCGGAGCCAGGGGCGAGGCCAGCTGCTTGAGAGAGGTTGCAGGTAGGTTGCCCTCTCGGAGAAGTTCGGCTGTTTCGGCGGGTACCCAGCCCACCGGCTGAGTCGCCCTGGTGAGAATCACCGGAGCAGCGCCGTCCAGCGCCGAAACCACCTGAGCCACAGGTGTGCCCTCATCGACCACCAGCGCGGGGCGGGCTAGATTGCGGGCAGAGAGGGGGTCCCTCCCCGATTCCTGGTTTTTCAGGGCTTTCAGCATGGGCTGGGAGGCGCTGAAAAGATAAAAGCAGACCAGAACCACTAAAAAGAGACCGGCGCTGGTGCGCCAGGCGCCGGTGAAAATGGCGGCAAGCACAAGCACGGGAATCAGAATCATGCCGGTCCAGGCTGTGACCTTGGCGCCGGTGGAACGGCGCTTGCTGGCCATCGTTACCAGGGATTCGAGGGTGTGGCCGCCGTCTAGCGGATAGGAGGGAATCATGTTGAAAATCGAGATGAGAATGTTAGCTTCGACAGCGATTCGCAGGCCAGCTCTGACCGGTGAGGGCTCCATCCAGCTTCCCACCCCGTAGAGCAGAAGAGCGTAGAGGGCATTGACCATCGGGCCAGCAATCGAGACCAGAAAAGAGGAAAAGGGCGAGCCTGGAGACAGCTTGGTTACCCCACCCCAGAGGGTCATAGAAATATATTCAACCCGGAGTTTTCTTACCCTGCCGGTCATGGCGTGGGCTAGCTCGTGCACCAGCACGCCCAGGGCAATCAGAACCGCAATGGTGGTCGAAATGGTAAAGGCCTCGCTATAGAGCATCCAGCCAGTTCTACCCAGATAGAGGCCGTAGCCCACAATCACCAGGCCCATCAGAATAAACCAGGAGGTTTTGAGGTACACGGGCACTCCGCGAACCGTCAAAAGTCGAACACCTAATTGATTCTGCACAGTCTGCCTCTCACCGGATTTTGCTTCACACGTAGTAACAACCCTACAACCTTTAGTCCCTGAGCGAGATATCGGGCATCTTCACTTCGAGACCGCACAAAATTTTCGCTACCATTGCACAGTGAGCACTGCACAGAATTTTCCGCAAAATATCTTTAACCTCGGTACAGAATCCGGAATGAGCACCGTTTTAGTCTGTGCTTTTGAGGGGTGGAACGACGCCGGGAACGCGGCTTCTGAGGCACTTGCTTACCTTGAGCGAGCCTTCGAGACGGTCGACCACCAGCTCTTCGACACCGAACCTTTCTATGATTTTTCCCAGCAGCGCCCCCTGCTGATTTCCCAGGACGACGGTTCTGGCGAGATTACCTGGCCGGAGCTAAAACTGACCGAAATTTCCCTGCGTTCTGGCTCGGTTCGTTTGTTGCTTCTCACCGGCCCCGAGCCTAACTTCCGCTGGAAGACCTTTTGCCAGCAGATTTTTGCCCTGGCCCGCCAGCACGCGGTAGACCACCTGATTCTACTCGGTGGTCTGCTGGCTGAAGTTCCCCACACCCGCCCCTTCCCCATCGCTATTTCTTCCTACACCCCGGCTCTTCTGAACCAGTCGGGGGTTTCTCCCCAGACCTACACCGGGCCCACCGGAATTGTGGGAGTGCTTGCCCATTCTGCCCGCTCCTTCGGCATGGACGATCTCAGCCTCTGGGTGTCGGTGCCCCACTACGCCGGCCATCCGCCCCACCCCAAGGCAAGCTACGGTTTGCTGCGGGCGCTGGAATCGATGTTGGATATTTCCATTCCGCTGCGCCCCCTCGAAGACGAAACCCATGCCTGGGAACGCGGTGCCGCCGAACTCTTGGAAGAAGAGCCCCAGCTGGCCGACTATGTGGCCCAGTTAGAGGCCCAGGCCAGCCAGCAGCAGGAGCAGGAAATTTCCGGGGACGACATCGCCGCCGAGTTTGAACGCTTCCTCAAGCGCCGCGACAGCTAGCCCGACACAGATAAAGCCGCCCCGGCGGCGTCCTTATATATCAAGAGGACGCCGCCGGGGCGGCTTTTATCTCGCCCAGCCCGCGGGCGCCTAGGCGGTGAGGTCCACTCCCAAACGAGCCAGAACCGCATCGCGAATCAGCGCGCCACCTCCGGCGTTCTCCCCTGCCTTCAGCCGCTCCAAGGTTGAAAGCGCCCACTGGTCAAGAGCCACCAGGGCAGCGGGAGAATTCAAATCATCGGCCAGGTGGTCGCGCACGGCGGCCAGGGTAGCTTCTGCTGCCTCATCAGCATCTGCGCTCGCCTGCTCGGTTGCCTGAGCCAGAATCTCAAACCGTGACTGGGCCTTGGTGAGCAGCTCATCAGTCCAGAACCAGTCATTGCGGTAGTGGTTATCCATAATGGCAAAGCGGATAACGCCGGGGTTAACCCCCTGGGCCCGCAGGTTAGAAACCAGCACCAGGTTGCCCAGGGACTTGCTCATCTTCTCGCCGTCCAGGCCCACCATGCCGGTATGGGCGTAGTGGCGGGCCATGGGCTTACCGGCGATAGCGTAAGCGTGACCTGCACCCATATCGTGGTGGGGGAACTTCAAATCAGAACCACCGCCCTGCACCGTGAAAGGGGCGGGCAGCAGCTTCTGGGAAATCATCGTGCACTCAATATGCCAGCCCGGGCGGCCCTCCCCCAGCTTGCCACCGTTCCAACGGGGCTCACCGTCACGGGCCCGGCGCCACAGCAGCGGGTCCAGGGCATCGCGCTTACCGGCCCGCTGGGGATCGCCACCGCGCTCGGCAAAAATGGGGAGCATCTCTTCGCGCGAAAGGCGGGAGACCTGGCCCAGGAACCAGTGGGCAGGGTCTTGCTCGTTCAGTTTCTCGGCGGCGGCGACGTCAAAATAAATATCGCCGTCGGGATGCACCTGACCCTGCTCGTCGGTATAACCCTCCACCGGGTAGCCAAGGCCGCGCTCCACCAGGTTCTCGACAGCCTCAACCACCCAGGGAATAGACTCTACGGCACCCACGTAGTGGTCAGGCGGCAGAACCTTCAGCGCCTCCATATCGGTGCGGAAGAGCTGGGTCTGATCCTCAGCAAGCTCCTGCCAGTCCACGCCGTCGCGGTTAGCCCGCTCCAGCAGCGGGTCGTCAACGTCGGTCACGTTCTGAACGTAGGTGACCTTCAGACCGGCATCCCGCCAGGCACGGTTGAGCAGATCAAACGCTACATAGGTGGAAGCATGGCCCATATGGGTGGCATCATAGGGGGTGATTCCGCAGACGTAAAGGCTGGCAGCTTCACCCTCCACCTCGGTCTGCAGTGCCCTATTCTGGGCGGTATCAAAAACTGTGGGTAGCGGAGCGGTACCGGGCAGGCTCGGTAAATCGGGCTCATTCCATGCGTGCATGCAAATCCTAGTCTTCTGATGTGTTTTTCTTTTCAGTAGAAAACAATACCCGCTCACCCAGAGAAGGGGTGAACGGGTATCGCTCATTTTAACTATTCAGCTCTCAGCTATTGGAACTTAGCTGTTGGGTGACAGAACGCCGAAGCCCAGCAGTACAAAGACCAGCAGACCCAGGGCAATGCGGTACCAGACAAAGAGGCTGTAGCTGTTGTTCGAGACGTACTTGAGGAACCAGCCAATGATGATGTAGCCCGAGACAAAGGCCACCGCGGTTGCCAGCACGGTTGAGCCCAGACCGTAATAACCGGTAAAGCCTTCGGAGAGGCTATCGGCCAGCTTGTAGAGGCCTGAGGCAAAAACCGCCGGAATGGCCAGCAAGAAGGAGTAACGGGCTGCTGCCTCGCGGGTGTAGCCCATGAGCAGACCGGCCATAATAGTACCGCCGGAACGGGATACACCGGGAATCAGCGCCATAGCCTGCGCAAAGCCGTAGATAATACCGTGCTTGATATTGAGATCTTTGAGCTCGCGCTGTTCCTTGCCCACCTTATCTGCAATCGCAATAAAGATTGCGAAAACAATCAGCATGGTTGCCACAATCCACAGCGAACGGAAGGTGCTATCGATATAGTTTTCGAGCAGCAAACCCAAGATACCAATGGGCAGAGAGCCCAAAATGATGAACCACCCCATGCGGGCATCGGGGTCTTTCTTATCGACTCTACCGGTCAGCGAACCGAACCAGTTTTTAATAATGCGAACGATGTCGCGCCAAAAAAATACGAGTACCGCAGTTTCGGTACCCAGCTGGGTAATCGCGGTAAATGCCGCGCCGGGGTCTTCGCTGTTCGGAAGGAACTGGCTCACAATTCGAATGTGACCCGACGAAGAGACCGGCAAAAACTCTGTAAGACCCTGCACCAGGCCCAAAATAATAGCTTGTATCCATTCCACTCTGGAAACTTTACCGTCTTAAAGTGAAACACAGCGGGCACATTCGCTCGCTGTGTTGGTTTTAACAGGCAAAAGTGGGGACGTTCCTAGGATTCGTCCTCATCCAGATCTTCGTAGTCGATATCGTCGTCATCATCTTCGAAGTCTTCGTCGAAATCGTCGAAGTCCTCGTCGTCATCATCAATATAGACCTCGAGCGGGGTGACTTCTTCGTAGGTGTCGAAGAGAGCTTCTTCGTAGCGTTCAAAGGCGTTGGCTACAGCAACGTATGCGTTGTCAATGGCAGGGTCATGCTCACCGCGGCGGTTGACGATAGCGGTAAGATGCTCTTCAAGAGCATTGGTGAGGGTTGCCAGTGCGGCACGAGGATCGTTACTCATACCTTAGACATTATCGGGTAATGGCCCACTGGGGAAATACATTGGAGGAAAAATTTTGCGAGAGCGCGAGACTGGCATTAAAAACCTGCGTGTAGCTGGCCAGGATCAGCGATTTGAGTACCTGGAAATCACGGTGGAGCGCGGCGAGAGTGTCAAGGATGCTCGGGCTCGCCTGCGGGAGCATTCCGAGTACGGGCGGTGGGAGCTCGCCAAGTCTGTGATTTTATATGGAGGACGCCGCCGCTTCTGGTTGCGCCGCCGCATTATGCGGGTCCACCGCACGGTGAGCTTCGCAGATGTCTAGGAACGTGCAGGAGCCGGCTTCTCAACGCCTAACCCGCCGAGCCACCAGCAAGTGACTGAACCACCAGCCCGTTTCTTGTGTCTCGATCAATTCCTGGCGGCTCGGGGAGTCTTCTGGGATAAAGAAAATCCCCGGCTCCTCAGAACCGGGGATTTGTTTTGTGCGCGGAGGGGGGACTTGAAAACCTGCATTTACCTAAAATGAGCCAAAGAAACCTTGAATAATCAAGTGTCTCTTAGACTAGCTGAATACCGGTGAATAGAGTCTGTTGACTGTGTCAACGGAGCTGGCTTCCCGCATTTTCGGAAAGTTGCTAGCTGGGTATCCGCCGCCAGCGTTCGCCTGGAATTAGCTAGAGGTTGCGCTATGCGGGACTTCTTGAATCCCCTCCTCCAAAAGAGATTCCAAGGCGTAGTGCAAGAGAGTCTCTTCTTGATAAGATAATTGACCCCCCAGAATTTTCCTTACAGAAGTCTCAGAAGGTCTGATTATATGATTTGGCTGCAGGTAGTTGACCTGCTGCCAATATCCTTTATGTGCAAACCTCGGTAATGGCCTTATCTCAAGTGACTCAGTCCATCGGGTCTAACCGAGTGTCTGTTTATGTTTTGCTGCCCATTTGCAAGATAGGCAATACACTATTACTAGAAGACAATATTAATGAGAGGACCACAAGAACATCTCGAACCATCCAAATGGAACGAATGCAACGAGTCTAGCTACAATAGACACATGGGACTACCAACCTGAACCCTTCAAGACCATATCCGCAAAGCCCGCGAGCATGCCGACCTCAGCCAAGACCCGCTCGCCTAAAAATGGCAACCACCTGTCAGACTCTCGACCGATGGGAAATCGGCAGTCATATCCTTACTCAGAAGAACCTCCAAGCGGTCGCAGAAGTCACCGACATCTCCCCTGGAATGGCTCAATTGGTCACAGAGCGACTCAAATGCACCTACACAACCACCAGTAACCGTAACCCTAGAGTGGGAACGGCGCTCGCTACCAAGCGGTACACGGCAAATAGCTGGTTCATTTGCCTAGTTACGGTACTCTTTTAAACCTAAACGCACATTTTGATTGAGGAAGATACGAGGCAATGACAGATTCACTAGCCTCTGTAACAAGATTTCCTGGTCCCTATAGGGTCCAAGCTGATGCAATCTTGGATGTTGCAGATACAGGTGAAAGACCACTCCTTGTACTTGCATCAGACGGGTCAGACTATTGGTGTAAAGATTTTGAAAATAGGGGTAACCGAGAAACACCTATCAACGAGATTGTCTCAATTGAAGTTGGGAAAGCAATAGGTGCTCCGGTTTGTGATTGGGCCATAGTCGATCCGCCTGCAGATATGGCAGGCACGCGTATGGGACAAACTATCGTTCCTAGGCTTCCTATGTTCGGTTCTAAAGAAGTGAAAAATGTTCTTCTACCTGAGAACGGTATCGAGTACATTACTAAAGACGATAATTTTCAGCGCATACCTAAGTTAGTGGCACTTTGGTTACTTTGTAACGCTGAGGATATCCAAATAATGTACGCTGCTTCAGAAGACCACTCTATCTACTCTCTTGACCAAGGTTACTGGTTCGGCTCTCATGAAATGGGACGCCATTTCCGGAAGTTTTTCAACCATCTGGCCGTCCGATTTTACCAACTATCCCTCGCGGGATACCTGCAGAATATTGGGAAGCAGCAGTAGAATCCGTCAATTCATTAGCTTCTTTCGATTTTTCTCATTTGTTGAGGGTAATGCCGAAAGAATGGAATGTAGCATCGGATGAAATAACCCAAATGGTTAAGTATGTAAAGAACCGTATCGAGTATACCGTCGGCAGACTGCGGTATTATCAAAAGAATTCGTAAAGAGAGGAGGCAAACTTGCTGTACCGTTACTGGGTCGTACGTTATGTACCAGATTCTGGGAGGCCCGATACCGTAGGTGTTGGAGTTATAGCTTCAAGCAGTAAAACTGGCGACTCGGCCACCCGATTTATAACCAGGTACCGAGATATTCCGGATATTGGTGGGCCACGCAAGGAGTTTGCTGAATTCTTACGCGGGTTTGAACATGATTTAGCAGCATATTCTGTTGGTCAATCACAGATTGGTTTAGATTTACACTCTTCAGTTTTTTCGTATGTAGAGCGTGTACGACGACAGAATTATGGGCTGCTTCAAATTGATGCGCCCATGCCTGCATCTGGTAATAGCGCTGATGAAGTTGCGGATTTACTGTTCGCAAGAATCATTGCTAGGTCCGGAGAGACCCAACATAGTACGCATAGGGTAACTGACCTCAGGCGTCTAGCTCGAGAGAGCTACCTAAGAAATGGGGTCGTAGCTAAGCGCTTGGTCGAACGTCCTAAACTAGAAGTTAAAAATGGGTCAGCGAAGATTGACATCGCTGTTGTCTCGGATAAATATCAAGAGATCGCAAGAGCCTTTTCTTTCTTAGGTAATCCCTCACAGGAGCTAAGGGACAGAGTTATTGCTTGGAATTTCCAAATCAATAAACTTCGTGATGAGGGAGCTTCCCTCTTTGATGTTCGTAGGAACCAAGAGGTCCGCATCTCCCCTGATGCTCCTGTGCTCGCTGTAATTGAATATCCTCGAACGAAGGGTCAGGTCAAAATATACAATGAAGCTTCAGCTGATTGGGAAGAATTAGGTATCATCCCGATGACAGCAGAAGGGCTTCCTCACCATATTAATTCAGTTCAAGAGTTACTAGTGGCATAAAATATTGCCCCGGTAGTCGGAGAAGGTTGTCGGGGGTTTTATTTAGCTCTGCACAGCACATCGCTACAGCGCAGCCAGCTGGGATTCGATGCGGTTGAAAGCTTGGGCGTTTCCTATGGTGAATCCTCCTATCTTGAGTAAGCGTGTATTTAAAAGGGTAGAGGAAAGCCCTTGTGGTCTTTAAAGGTTACAAGTGACGTGTCGCAAGCTACCAGGAGCCTAGCCCAGCAAATCGCTCAGCTGCTTTGGGGTGAGTATTCCGATGCTCACGCTAGGGATTGGTTCACCGTCTTTATTTATCGAGTATGAGGCCTTGGCGTTTGTCGTGATTACGCATAGACCTTTGCCGCGGGCTTTGCGGATGAGGGACGAGTAGTCTCCTGCCTTGTCGGAGGGGAGGAAACCAACCACGAATTCATTTGGTATAGGTTATTGACACCGATAACTAAATCAACCACGACAGGGCGTTCCCGAATTTTCTGGTTGAGGTGAAGATTAAGAAGCTGCCCTAATTCGTCTTGGAAATCGGATGTGTAAACAGCAGAGTATGGATTCATACCGGGTAGCGGGAACCTCGATAGATCATTCGAGACAGGAACGTAAACTGTACGTTCTGCTGGGTGATGCTCTGTCTCCTGCGAGAGCGGTGGCAGACCACCCCAGGGCTCAGCCTCGTGGTAGCCTTGCAAGAAAAATCCCCGGCTCCTCGGAACCGGGGATTTGAACTTTAATCTGAACCCAAAACGCAGTTACTAATTAGCCGGTCGATAGCGCGGATGTTCAAGTCTTTACCAATTTTGAGCTTGAAGTGACCGGCACGGGTCCAGAGTTCAAGCTCAGCGTTCATATCAAGCACTTTGCCCGAGTTCTCGCTAGACCACATGTTGATTGAAGTATAGGGCAAAGAATACATTTCCACCTTCTTACCAGTAAGACCCTGAGCATCACGGATGATGAGGCGCTTATTGGTAAAGACCGCTGAATCTCGCAGGGTTTTGAAAGCCACATGGGGAACTTCACCATTAGCCAGTACTTCGTTAATGTCTTCAGGAATAGGGCATTCGGCAATGAGTGTCCAAGAAGTAATTGCGTTGATTGTTGACGAAGCCAAAGTCAGGGGCCTTTCTCTTCTTCTACCTAGGGGCTAGTTAAAACTAAAACAGCTAGCCAACAAGAGTGAGATATATTACAGAAAGTGACTGAACCACCAGCCCATTTCTTGTGCCCTCGGTCAATATCTGGTGGTTCGGGGTTATAGGACAAATCTGTGTTCTCAACACCCCGCTCTCCAGCAAAGACAAGGCAACCGGCCCCACAGGTTAGTCCCAGAAGCTAACCTCAACCCACTACCACCTAGAATTCCAGCACCTGCGATATGGGGCACGCCTGAATTATGCACTGAAACAGGCTCTCGGTACACGCAAATTCACACGGCTAGCCCTAAGGTACACACGAATTCCCTGGGTACATGTCTAGAAGTGTACCCAGGGAATTCATGTGTACCTTAGGTAGCCCAGCAAGAAGAAACTTGTACCTTTCCTACCGTGCTTTGCCGAGAGTCCATTTTTATACCGAAAATCGGAGAAAAACGGTCTAAAAATGGCCACTCGGCGATCATGGCAGCCCGTGCAGATGACCCCTGTTTCTTTGAGTCGCCGCTTCAACGATATTTCGCCGGTCACAAACCGGCGAAATGTCGCTGAAGCGGCGTCTGTAATCTAAGCGGTGACTCGGCATACTGACCCATTCTGGGGAAGTGACCGGGCATTGGATTGAAAGGAGCCGGCTTCTCTGCAAAAAACCGCTTAATAAACGACCTTTTGTTCAGAAGCCGGCTCCTGAGCGAGACGGGCACAGATTTGCCCTATAACCCACAAGTTTTACCGGGCAAAGAAAAACCCCGGCTCCTCAGAACCGGGGATTTGCTGTGTGCGCGGAGGGGGACTTGAACCCCCACCCTCGTAAATATGAGGACTAGCACCTCAAGCTAGCGCGTCTGCCTATTCCGCCACCCGCGCAGGTGATTGACGAGACGTTTCGTTTCCGAACCTCTCGCGGCAACAGGTAATAATTTACACGCCCGATGGGCAGGGCGCAAATTGAAAACCGCAGAATTTTCATGACCTGCACCACAGAAGCAAGAAAGGTGTACAGAAAAACTCTATTTTCCCTAGTCAAACCGCAAGAAACCAATCTGAAAAATTTCCAGCACCCCTCCCAAACCGGCCAAACCCCACCCAATTCGGCCAGTTCAGGCAACTCACCCACCAACCATCGTATGACCTAGCTAACATGTAGCTACAATGGTGGGCGTGAATAATGAAAACCTGACTCAAGAAGAAGCTGAAGCTCGGTCTGCCCTGCTAACGGTAGATACCTACGATGTGCACCTTGATCTCACCCATGCCGGTGAGCGAGACTTTGCTACCTATCCCGTGGCAGCCACTATCCGATTCCGGGCACAAGCCGGCGAGACTACCTTTCTTGACTACATCCACCAGTCCATCGATTCGGTGAAGCTCAATGGTGAGCATCTGAATATTAACGAGGTGGTTGATGGGTCTCGTATCGTGCTCCCGCGGCTTCAGGATGAAAATATTGTGACCGTCATGGGGCGTTCTTACTATTCCAACTCCGGCGAGGGCCTGCACCGCTACTTTGACCCTAACGATCAGAAGGTTTACCTCTATACCCAGTATGAACCTGCTGATGCCCGCCGGGTCTTCCCCAATTTCGAGCAGCCAGACCTCAAGGCAGTGTTCAATTTTAGAATCACAGCGCCCAAGAGCTGGGTGGTTAGCTCCAACGCTACCCTGGACAAGGAAATCGAAGACCCCGCTGATTCCAGCATCTCCAAGCGGGTTTTTAAACCTACCGAGAAAATTTCTACCTATATCACCACGGTTCTGGCCGGTGAGTACTTTGTGGCTTCAGACCTCTACACCCCCACAGCGAAGACTAATTCGGGCAAGATTCCGCTGACTGCCTACTGCCGCCAGTCGCTGAAGTCCTATTTCGATACCGAAAACATTTTCGCCGTCACCAAGCAGGGCCTAGATTTCTTCCAGGATCTCTTCGACTATCCCTACCCTTTCCACAAGTACGATCAGGCGTTTGTTCCCGAGTACAACCTCGGTGCTATGGAAAACCCCGGCCTGGTCACCTTCACTGAAAGCTACATTTTTGAGTCTGGCGCAACCGAGGCCCAGCTGGAGAACCGCGCTAACGTGATTTGCCACGAGATGAGCCACATGTGGTTCGGTGATTTGGTGACTATGAAGTGGTGGAATGATCTCTGGCTCAAGGAGTCTTTTGCGGAATTCATGGGCACTTTGGGGGCCCACACCGCCAATGGTTTTGACCAGGCCTGGGTTACCTTTGCAAACCGCCGTAAGGCCTGGGCCTATAACCAGGATCAGCTGCCGACAACCCACCCCATCGTTGCCGATATTCCCCACCTTGAGGCGGCGCGCCAGAACTTTGACGGTATTACCTACGCCAAGGGCTCATCGGTGCTCAAGCAGCTGGTTGCCTATGTTGGTTTTGAATCCTTTATCCGGGCCTCCCGCGAGTATTTCAAGCGTCATGCCTGGGGTAATACTGACCTTCAGGATTTTCTGGCGGTGCTGGATGAGGCTACCGACCGTGACGTTCGTGCCTGGGCCGCCGCCTGGCTACAGACCAGCGGTATTTCTACCCTCTCGACCCGGCGGGATAATGATGAGGACGGCGCCCTGCGGCAGTTCTCGATTATCCAGCAGCTGCCGCCGGGGGCTGATTCTTCTCTGGGTAGGCCTCATCAACTGAAGCTTGAGACTTTTACAGCCGCCGAAGGAAAGCTGGTCTCGAGCGGGCTTCTTGAGATTCAGATTCCGGCCGGTGACTCTGCGCAAACTCCGCTCAACCTGAATCAGGAGGAACTTCGCCGGGTTGAAGAGGCTGACCTGCTGGTGCTCAACGCCGAAGACCTTGCCTATGCCAAGGTGGTGCTCAGCGAAGAAGACGGTCTGAGTACAGCCCTGAAGTTAGTCTCAACCCTTGAAGATCCGCTAACCAGGGGCCTGGTTTGGGGTAGTCTCTGGAATCAGGTGCGCGATGCCAGCTTACCCAGCAGGGTCTTCGTTCACGCGGTGGAGCATCATTTACCGCAGGAGACCTCTTCTACCCTGCTGGCAAATTTGCTGTCCCAGGCCCAGGCAGCAATCTTTAGTTTTTCTCACCTTGCTCAGCGGCAGGAGCTTGCCGACTCCCTCTACTCGGCTATCTCAGAGGCGCTGGCTCAGGCACCTGCCGGCAGCGACAGCCAGCTGATCTTGCTCAGGGCTGCGTTGGCCCTGGCAGTCCATACCGACCTCGGTGTGGAGCTGTGCCAGGAGGTCTCCCGCGGTGCTTTCGAGACAGTGAAAGAAAACATCTCAGAAACTCCGGGGCTGACCACCAACCAGACCCTGGGCTGGTCTGCACTCATTGCCTTGGCCGCCCGAGAGAACATCAGCCAGCAGAGCTTGGATGAGGCACGTACTTTTAGCCCGTCGTCCATCTCTGAGCGGGGCTTTGCCTGCGCCAGCGCTGCCTTCCCTACTGAGCAGACCAAGCGCGAGGCGTTCCAGCGGGTCATGGCTGACCCTGAGCTCTCCAACGAGATTCTCTCCGCTACCGCCCAGGGCTTTCAGATGGGGCCGCAGGAACTGCGAGACAGCTTCACCACTGATTTCTTTGACGGGCTAGAGACTATCTGGGAGAGCCGCTCGATTGGCATGGCCAGCCGGATTGTGAACGGTCTCTTTCCTCATGCGCTCTACTCGCCCGAGGCTAGCGCCCAGACCCACCCGGTGGTCAAAGCCACCCTGGCCTGGCTCGATAGCCACCAGCAGGCCACTGCGGCCCTGCAGCGGGAAATTCTTGAGGAACTAGATCGCACGAGGAGGTCGCTCCGAGCCCAGGAGTTCAACAGTAAAAATTGAGCCTTGGCACAGTCGCAAAGGTTATCTTCTGTGACGCAGTGAAAAAGTTACTTGCCGGTTTGGTGCTGAAAAACCAGTGCCAAACCGGCAATTCATGAGAAGCTATTAGAAACGATTTTGTCACTTACCAAGGAGCAAACATTGGCCGATTATGCACTGGGAGATCGCGGCTCTGTTGAGGTCGTTACCAATGATTTCTACGATGCAGAAATTCTCCAGGTCTTTGAAGAGCTCCAGGTTGACCGTGAGCGGATTTGGAACGGTGAGGCGCGCCTGGTTCCCGAGCCCGATAACCCCTACGAGCCCAACAGCATTGCTGTTTATATCGATGATTTTAAGGTGGGCCGCCTCTCCCCCGAAGATTCAGCTCTTTACTGGAAGCCCATTACCCGCGTGGTGGCCTCCGGTTACGATGCTATTGCCCACCTGCAGCTCTCAGCCGTGCTGCGCCGGGTGAGCAACGAGAATTCTATTGAGAGCCGCGGTGTGCTGTCTTTGAGCGCGCCCAGCTCCCTCTTTCCGCTGAACCAGGCCCCCGTGCAGGCAACCCTACTCCCCCAGGGCCCCTCCATGAAGGTTCTGGACGAAAAGGACTATTCAGAGTACCTGCACGGTATTCTGCCGCCCAGTGGTGAGGGTCGAGTGATTCTGGCGCTGGAGGCTAACCAGCTTAAACTTGCGGACGGCGCTGTGGTGGATTCCGTGGAGGTTTTCCACGATCGCAAACGGGTGGGTCGTCTTTCCACCCAGATGTCTCTTCAACTTGCCCCGGTAATTCGCTATGCCTTTGAACGAAACAAGCTAACCAGCGCCTGGGGTACTATCCGAGGCAACTCCCTGGAACTGTCTTTGACGGTTCAGGCGGTGCGGGCAGCAGATATTCCTCAAGAGTGGTTTGAGGAGCTGCCCAACAATGTTCCCGACCTTCTCCCCGTCAGTGATAGCTACGAGGTACCCCCTGCCTTTGAGCCCACCGAGGGTGAGCTCAACCGCGCGGCAGCCACCAAGAAGAAGCGCGGTCTGGTAGGTTCCCTCACCGGTTCCCATGCAGCCGGCCAGCAAACCCAGGCGGCAGATGCCAATGATGCTCCCGGTTCGCACAGGGTAGCTTCTCCCGACCGCCGCCTGGCCATTCTTCTGGGTGTGATCGGAGCGCTCATTCTGCTTGCCGGTATCTTCCTCTGCTTCTGGCAGCCCCTGCTGGGCGTGGTCGCCATTGTTCTGGGTGTCTCGGTAGCCTTTATGGCCCTCTACATGGGCCGCGACGTGCCGGTTGAGAACTCAAGCTACGAAGAAGCTTCAGTCTAAACCACAGGCTATAAAAAGGGAGGCTCCCCGCCGGGGAGCCTCCCTTTTTATACAGTGCTTAGTCTTCGCCGTACTGGGAGACGTAGCCTGCCATGTCTTCATTTTTCAGTGCGTTCGAAAGGTCTTCGGTCGCAGCGCTGTCGAGAACAACAATGGACTGTCCATCAACAGACCAGCCGGTACCGGCATTGGGCAGAGTCAGCATGTGCAGGTTGGGCCCACCGGTGGAAAGGTAGGGAGCTGCCATAGAAACGATGGCGCCGGAATCAAGGCCGGAGTCAACGGTTACGTAGGGAGCGATGGACTCCACCACGTTCT
This sequence comes from Rothia aerolata, assembly GCF_014635585.1. Classification (GTDB taxonomy): domain Bacteria; phylum Actinomycetota; class Actinomycetes; order Actinomycetales; family Micrococcaceae; genus Rothia; species Rothia aerolata. Next base: position 292,687 of record NZ_BMDC01000001.1, on the reverse strand, counting down.
TGAAGTTGGTGGCGTTCCTGAAAGCGCCCTGGCTTTTAATGGTACCCAACACGCCGTCCATGTAGGCCCGCTGATTACGCACCCGCTGGTAGTCGCCGTCCTCAAAAGCGTAGCGCTGGCGTACGAAGGTCAGCGCCTCGTCGCCGTTCATGTGCTGCTGGCCGGCAGTATAGCTCTTACCGTCTGCCTGGAAGGAGAGGGGAACATCCACGTCCACCCCGCCCAGAGCGTCCGTCATCGACTTGAAGCCGGAAAAGTCAATCTCAGCCACGTGGTCAATGCGAATATCCAGGAGCTGTTCAATGGTGGCAATCTGCACGTCTACACCACCGTAGTTCAGGCCGGCATTAATCTTGGCGGAACCGTAGCCGGGAATGTTCACCCAGGTATCGCGCATAATCGAGATCAGGTAGGGGTCGCCTCCGCCTGCAGGAATGTGCAGGAGCATGAGCGTATCAGCGCGCTGGCCGGTCACGGTAGCGGCCTCAGCGGTTCCCGCCCGGGAGTCGCTACCCATAAGCAGAATGTCAGAGGAGCCGGTCTCCGCGGGGCGCTCAGTTGTTTTGCCGCCCTCAAGATCATCGGCAATACCGTTACCGTTCTTATCTTTCTCGGTAGCGTTATTGCGGCCCTCGCTGTTTTGAATATCGGAGGAATAGGAATCCTTACCGATTTCCTTCTTCAGCTGGTCGCTCAGCTGAGAACGCAGCTGATCCTGGTTAGCTTCCGAGCCGTCTTCATTGGGAAAAGCAGTATCGAATTTATCGGTGCCGTTATCCCATGCCTTGCCAATGCTTGCAACGTAGGCACAACCGCCGATACCGAGCAGAAGAACGATAGCGAGAATGATTCCGCCAAAGATAAGACCTTTTTTCTTCTTTTTAGGTTGAGTCGCCTGAGAACGAGAGACCATACCGCTACCTCTTCATGGGTCAGTGTTTTATAAGTCATCCAAACTGGTGACAAGTCATAGTTATTGTACTCGGGAGCATAGAAAAAACCCCGTATCAGACCGGAAATAGTCTGATACGGGGTGTGATTCTCAGCGAATCTTCACAAAACTTAAGCGGTCTTACCGAAGTTCTTGAAACGAGCGTTGAAGCGCTCAACACGGCCAGCGGAGTCCATAATGCGCTGCTTGCCGGTGTAGAAGGGGTGGGACTCGGAGGAGATTTCAACCTCTACGAGGGGGTATTCCTTGCCGTCTTCCCAGGTCTCAGTCTTCTCTGAGGTGCGGGTGGAGCGGGTCAGGAAGGTCTTGCCGGATGCGAGATCGCGGAAGAGTACTTCGTGGTAATCCGGGTGGATATCCTTCTTCATGGTCTTACCTTATCTGCTCTGGATTTTGCCAGATGCCTAGGATTTGGGAGTCTTGCGGGCACGGTTGTGCGCGCACGGTTTTCTAACCAAGGTTCAACTCTAACACCTGCCCTGCCATAGCAGAGGCCAGCGCGCTAGAAGATTAATCACTTTTTCGGCCGGGTCTCCCAGAAGGTCACCGCAGACGCCGCCGCCACGTTGAGGGAATCGACGCCGTGGGACATGGGAATCATCACCGTATAGTCGCAGTTTTCCAGGGTTTTCCTCGACAGCCCGTGCCCCTCAGTGCCCAAAACAATCGCCAATTTCTCATCGTTTCTCTGGGCCAGCTCGGTCAGCGAGAGCGAGTCTTCTTCCAGGGCCATTGCCGCGGTCACGAACCCCAATTCTCTGATGGTCGCCAGGGCATCCGGCCAGGTTTCAAGTCTGGCCCAGGGCACCTGAAAGACAGTGCCCATTGAAACCCGAATGGAGCGGCGGTAGAGGGGGTCTGCGCAACGAGGAGTGACCAACACGACGTCGACGTCCAGCGCCGCCGCGGAGCGGAAGATTGCGCCCACGTTGGTGTGGTCAACGATGTCTTCGAGTATCGCTATCCGCTGGGCGCCCTCAAGTAGCTTCGCCAGCGGGGCGGGCTCAGGACGGCGCATGGCTGCCAGCGCGCCCCGGTGCAGGTGGAAGCCGGTAATCTGCTCAAGCTCTTCTTCACTGCCCACATAGGCGGGAACCTCGGGGTAGGCGCGAAGAATATCGGAAAGGTCATCCGCCCACTTCTCGCTCATGATGAAAGAATCGGGCACGTGACCGGTGGCCAGGGCGCGCCGAATCACCTTGGAGGATTCGGCGATATAAATCCCCCACTCGGGCTCCTTGAGGCTGCGCAGTTTCACATCGGTCAGCGACTGAAAATAGCGTAGGGAATCTTGGGGAGCCTCCCGCAGGGGAACCACCGAGTCAAGGGCATAGACCCGCTGAGCGCGCGCGGCAATATCTGCTTCAGAAAGCTGCTTCTTGGCCACGGATTTAGCTGTTGTTGGCGGCAAAGGCGGAGTAGCGGCCGTTCTCGGTCTTCGAGAGCTTGAAGTCCATGCCGTAGGTTTCCCGCAGATTTTCCTCGGTAATGGTCTGCTCAATGGGGCCCGAAGCCACTACCCTACCGTCCCGCAGCATCAGAGCGTGGGTGAAGCCGCTGGGGATTTCTTCGAGGTGGTGGGTCACCAAAATGGTGGCGGGAGCAAAGTCATCGGTGGCCAGTTCGGTCAAACGAGCCACCAGATCTTCACGGCCGGCAATATCCATACCGGCACCGGGCTCATCCAGCAAAAGGAGCTCGGGATCTGTCATCAGAGCCCGGGCAATCAGGGTGCGTTTCTTCTCACCGTCTGAGAGCGAACCAAAGCGACGCTCACCCAAGTCGGCAATACCCCAGTCGGCGAGCAGCTCGCTCGCCCGAGCGGCGTCCAGACCGTCGTACTCCTCATTCCAGCGGCCGGTCACGGCATAGGCGGCGGTGACCACCACGTCGGCCACCTTCTCGGTATCGGGAATAGTCTGGGTCAGGGCTGCCGACGAAACACCAATGCGGGGGCGGAGCTCAAACACATCCACCGCACCCAAAATTTCGTCAAGAATATCAACGCTGCCGGAGGTGGGGTGCAACCTGGCACCGGCAATCGAGAGAAGAGTTGACTTGCCCGCACCATTGGGGCCAAGAACAATCCATTTTTCGCCGTCATTGACGGTCCAATTGACGTGGTCGAGAAGCTTCTTATCGCCGCGAACAACGGTTACCTGCTGAAGATCTAGTACTGCGCTCATAGAAGCAACTTTATAACGTTGAGCACGCCGTTGGAAATCTCGCATAATGATTCAGGTCATCTTCTGGGCAGAGCTTTTGCCTACAATGAACGCATGAGTACTTCAGTGAACATCGTTGCCCTGAGCAACCAGAACTACACCGCAGATTTTGATGAAGCCGCCCTGGCTGAAGCCCTAGAATCCGTTGAAAACCTCACCGTGGATTCGGCTCTGGCGCTCAATGTTCCCGAAAGCCACCAGGAGTACGAGGGTCAAGGCCCCGCCTACACCGCCTACCTGGCCAGCGGAAATTATCGGGGCAGCATCGAGGATTTGCGCACTGAACTTTTTAACCTGCCTGCCGAGCAAACCTCTGGGCTCACGGTCAATGCGGTGCCGAGCGAACTCGCCAACGACGAGAAAAAGCTGGTGATCATGGACGTCGATTCCACCCTGATTCAGCAGGAGGTCATTGACGAACTCGCCGCCCACGCCGGAAAGCGCGAGGAAATTTCGCTGATTACCGAACGCGCTATGGCGGGCGAGCTAGATTTTGAAAGCTCCCTGCGCGAGCGGGTCAAGCAGCTGGCGGGGGTTCCCGAAACCGTGCTCACAGAGGTCTACGAGCGTATTAGCCTGACCCCCGGGGCTAGCGAGCTGGTGCGCCTGCTCCACGAGGCAGGCCACACGGTAGCCGTGGTTTCGGGCGGCTTTGTGCAGGTACTGCGGCCGCTGGCACAGCGCACCGGCCTCGACTATGCCCGCGCCAACCTGCTGGATATTAAAGACGGCGCTCTGACCGGCGAGGTGTCAGGGCAGGTGATCACGCCGCAGGTTAAGCGGGACTCCCTCAAGGAATGGATGAAAGCCGAGGGCATCTCCCCCAAGCAGGTACTTGCCGTAGGAGACGGTGCCAACGATATTTTGATGGTTAAAGAGGCAGCCCTGGGCGTTGCCTTCAACGCTAAGGCCGCCCTGAAGGTAGAAGCCGATGTTCAGATTAATACCCCGAGGCTTGATGCGGTGAGGCACTTTATCGGGCTCTAGGTAGCTTGGCCTTAAAGTAGTACAGGGTTGTCTCCGGTGTACAAAGGTATCTTTGTACACCGGAGACAACCCTGTACAAAACCGAGGGGGTTACTCCTTAATGAAGCCCTTACCGCCACCTACTAGCTCGGTATGGCCGGACTCAACATCGGCAGTCACCATCTTGGCAACTTCCTGGGCAAACTCATTGACCGTGTAGAGCTTGCCTGCTTCTTCCCGGCGAGCCTCCAGCGCACCGGGGTGGATTCGGTTGAGCAGAGAGGCGGTCACAGTGCCCTCAATCATGTCAGCCGAGATAATCACCAGAGAAATACCCTTCTCGCTGAGAGCGGGGATTTCCTCGATCAGAGCATCTTCACCGGCTCGCTTCGACAGCGCAACGGGCTGGTACTCGGGCATGGTCTCAACTTCGCGAATAAAGTGAGCCTGGTGGCTGGTCACAAAGACGATGCGGGAGCCCGAGGGCATCTTCTCAGCCGCCAGTCGAGCCAGGCGCAGCTGCGAGTCGCGGTTGAGAATCATGGCGTAGTCCTCCACCATGCCCTTCTCCATACCGCCCGATGCGTTGAGCACCAGATAATCGAGCCCACCAAAAGTCTCTACCGCGATATCAACCAGGCGGGCGGCGTCCTCTTCCTTCGTAATATCCGCGCCCACAGCAATTGCCTTACCGCCCTTTTCCTCGATTGCCGCAACAATCTTCTCGGCGCGGGGAGCCTTAGACCGGTAGTTAATCACCACGTTGGCGCCGGCCTCGGCAAGAATCTGGGCGGTGTCAGCGCCGACGCCGCGGGAGGAGCCGGTCACAATAATGGTTTTGCCTGCAAGGTTAGTCATAGATTTTCCTTCGTGTCAGATGGGTGAGTCTTATTTCAAGGGGGGCACGCAGCGTGAGCGTACGGGCCAACTTCCCTTAAACGCCAACCCCGATGCCAGTTGGCCCGTATGCTCGGGCTACTCTTGTGCCCCTTAATCGCGGCGAGCGCCCCGCGCGAGACGCGAGAGGGTCAGCCGGCGACCGCTTACCCGTGAGGGGCGAGGCAAAGAAACTAGTGGCCCATTCCCAGACCGCCGTCTACGGGGATGACGGCGCCGGAGACGTAGGCTGCCTCGTCGGAGGCGACCCAGCGGACTACCTGGGCGACTTCCTTGGGCTGGGCGAAGCGCTTGGCGGGAATGGTCTCGATGTACTGCTTCTTGGTTTCTTCGGGCAGTACGTCGGTCATTTCGGTTTGAATGAAGCCGGGCGCGATTACGTTGGCGGTGATGTTGCGGGAGCCGAGTTCGCGGGTGATGGAGCGGGCCATGCCCACCAGGGCTGCCTTGGAGGATGAGTAGTTGACCTGGCCCATGCCGCCGTAGAGGCCTACCACGGAGGAGATGAGGATGATGCGGCCGCGCTTGAGCTTGAGCATTCCCTTGGTGGCGCGCTGTACTACGCGGAAGGCTCCGGTGAGGTTGGTGTCGATGACGTCGATGAAGTCCTGCTCTTTCATGCGTAGCAGGAGCATGTCTTTGGTGATGCCTGCGTTGGCTACCAGTACTTCAACGGGGCCGAATTCTGCTTCGATTTCTTTGAAGGCTGCGTCGATGGAGGCGGAGTCGGTAACGTCTGCCTTGACGGAGAAGAATTCCTGGGGTGCTTCGCCGGAGCGGTAGGTGATGCAGACGTTGTGGCCTGCGGCCTTGAATTCCTGGGCGATGGCGTAGCCGATGCCGCGGTTACCGCCGGTTACGAGTACGGTTTTTGCAGTGGTTTCTGTCATGGATTTACCTTTTCGTTGACTACTATTCTCTGCAATCTTACGCGCTTTTGCACGGTCGATGAGGCACTAACATCGTATCCGCTTGCGGAAAGTTTTAGACTGGAAGGAAACTGTTAGAACTGGCAGGTAGCCGGTTGGTGTTCGGAGGGTGCATGTCTGAGAAATATTGGACTGCCGATGATCTCAAAGCCTTTGGTTATTCGGCTGATGAGCCTGAGGTGCACTCGATTACCAATGCGGAGTCTCGGCATTCGGAGAGCGTGGACTATCGTTTTAAGTCTTACGCTTTCAAGATGTTTCTGCGCATTGTCTGCATTGTGGGTGCCCTCTACACCGATGGTTGGGTAATGTGGCTCTGCATTGCCGGTGCTGGTTTGCTTCCCTGGATTGCTGTGGTGTTAGCCAATGGCCATGATCGTCAGCACAGTCACGGGGATTTTTCTGCCTATCTGACGCAGGAGCAATTGCTCCAGCTGGCTGCCGCTGAGAAGGTTCAGCAGGATAAGGCTGAGGCAGCGAGCGCGGGCGCCGGTGGGTCTTCTGCGGATTGGCAGAGTGAGGATTGGATTGAGGGCGAGGTTGTTGAGGACGGCGGCAAGTAGTTTGTCGCGTTGGGCGGCTTGGTTGAGTGTGAAGGGTGGTTTGTGATGGATGTTTTGGGTTCTTTGTCCGGTTCTTCGGCGGCGGCTGAGAGCGATGAGTTGCCGGTTCTTCGGTGTTCTCGGAAGGGTTGTCTGGCGACTGCTCGGTGGGAGATTTTGTGGAATAATCCGAAGATTCATGCTCCTGAGCGGCGGAAGTCGTGGTTGGCGTGTGATGAGCACCGGGTGTATTTGCAGGATTTTTTGAAGGCGCGTTCTTTTTGGAAGCAGACTAGGCCTTTGGAGGCTGGTGAGTGCTGAGGAATCTATCGGTGTACCGTTTTCTTTTCACTGGTAAGTGGATTGCCGGCTTTATTTTTGCCGTGATTTTTTCGCTGATTTGTGTGTATCTTGCCGGTTGGCAGATGGGGCGTAAGGAGGAGTTGGATTATCGTAATTCTTTGATTACCGATAATTATGATGCTCAGCCCTATCGTTTTGCTGATGATCAGTCTTTGTTTTCTGATTTTGAGCAGGCTAACCTGTGGCATCCGGTGGAGATGCGGGGGCACTATCTGACGGAGAATCAGCTACTGGTACGGAATCGTCCCTATGAGGGTCTGAATGGTTTTGAGGTGCTGGTGCCTTTTGAGACTGTTCAGGGCAATGTTGTTGTGATTGACCGGGGTTGGCTAGTTGCTGATGATATGGATGCTTCGAAGCCTGCCGGTGAGGTTCCTGCTCCCCCGGCTGGCGAGGTAACGGTGACTGCCCGGGTTCATAACGGTGAGATGGATACGGGTAAGTCTGCGGTTGAGGGGCAGGTTGCATCGATTCATTTGCCGACTATTGCTGCTTTGACCGGGCTTGATGTAGATGATCAGGCGTATGGGCAGCTGGTGAGTGAGGATCCCGCGGCTGCGGTGACCCCTGAACCTTTTGTGAAGCCGGATTTGGATACGGGCCCCAATCTTTCCTATTCGGTGCAGTGGTATGTTTTTGCAGCCGGTGCCTATGTGGCTTTTGCCTGGTTGGCTCGTCAGAAGGTGCGCAACGATGAGCTGGATGCTCAGGTGGCCGCTGAACTGGATGCCTACTATAGCCAGTTCTACGACGCTGAGGGCAACTATATTGGCGAGGAAGATGAATCGGTGCTTCTCCGTAAGATGGAGATGGTTGATGATATGCCGGCTCATATGAAAGCCATCGTTCGGCCCAAGCTGGCCAAGAAGAGAAGTCAGCCAACAGATGAGGAACTTGAAGATGCCTATCTTGATTCCCTAGAGAAGCTTTCCTAGCGCAGGAGAAAATACCACGGTTCGAAGATGTGTTCGAACTGTGGTATTTTCTTTGGTGTTGTTTTTCGCCGAGTCTAGGGTGGTTGATTGGTCATGATGGGCTATTCCCATACCGTAAGTGCAGCAGCGGGCTGGCTTGCCCTCAACCACCTGGGGGTGGTGAGTGTTGCCGATACTCCCAGCCTGGTGGTGACCACTCTTGCCTGCGCCGGTGCCGGTATGCTGCCCGATATTGACCATAAAAACGGCAGTATTGCTCACTCGATTCCTCCTATTTCCGGCTGGATTTCCGGGATTGTTGCGGCGATCAGCGGTGGCCACCGCAAGGGCACCCACTCCATTCTGGGTGTGCTTGTCTTCTGGGCCGTGGCAATCGGCGCGCAAAAACTCACCTATGAGGGTATTCCCTGGATCTCTATCTTTCTTGCCGCCTACACCGGCGGGTTGGCCCTACGGGTTTTGGGGGCACCGGGAGGCTGGCTGGGCGCGGTGGGCCTGGGCTACTTCGCCTGGGTGACCGACTCTTTGGCAGTCCTTCCCCTGGCTATTGGTGTGGGGGCTACCGTGCATATCATGGGAGACCTACTGACCACTCGCGGCGTCAACCCGCTGTGGCCCCTGACCCTTAAACCGGCTTTTGCCTCCCGTCTCTGGCGCAAATCTGGCTATATGGCCCTGCCGATTCTGGGAGACGCCGGCTCCCGGCGGGAAAAAGCGCTGTGCCTTCTACTGTGCGGCTATATTCTCTTTGTTTCGGCCGAAATTCTGGGCTTCGCCCCGCCCCTTACTGCCTAGATCCTTAAAAGAAAAGTGGAGGAGCCATGAGGCTCCTCCACTCGCGCAAGACGCTCGTATCAGTTGTATTGATACCGAAAGTTTTATGCGTCGTCTTCCTCGGTCCAGAAGACATCTACCTCTGCACCTTCGGTGTCAGCTGCTGCGGGATACATTGCGAAAGGTGAATCGAACATATAGTTTCCTTATCTCTCCTGCCGCCAACATCTTTGTTGGTAGCTTTGGGTAAAACCTTGCTGCCTCTAGGAAAGTTATGGGGAACTTCCTCGGCACACTTTCAGTCTAGAGTGGCGCCGTAAATGGTTCAATGGCCCCCACAATTTATCCATTTCGTTACCAAATCGTTATCTTTTGGACGGCGCAAACACGGCTATCGTCTGCATAGTCCATGCCATACTTCACAAAAAGACCTGTCAACTTAAGACATACAAGACTATTGGTTCGTATGTTTTAAATTGACAGGTCTCTACCGGCGCGAAAACTAGGCCAGCGCAATCAAATCTTGGTAGTCCTTAGACCAGAGATCCTCCACGGCATCGGGCAGCATCAGCACTCGCTCGGGGTCCAGCGCCTCGACCGCGCCCTCATCGTGGGAGACCATCACAATGGCACCCTCGTAGTTCTTCAGAGCGTTGAGAATCTCCTCCCGCGAGGCAGGATCGAGGTTGTTGGTGGGCTCATCCAACAGCAGAACATTGGCCTGAGACGCAACCAGGGTCGCCAGGGACAAGCGGGTTTTCTCACCGCCCGAGAGCACACCCGCCGGCTTATCGACATCGTCCCCCGAAAAGAGGAAGGAACCGAGAATCGTGCGGCAGCGGGTGGCGTCTAAGTCGGGGGCGGCAGACTGCATATTCTCGAGAACCGACCGCTCGCCGTCCAAAATCTCGTGCTCCTGGGCGAAATAACCCACCTTCACGCCGTGACCGTAGACCACCTCACCGGTATCGGGCTCGGTGACCTTGGCCAGCATCCGCAGCAGGGTGGTCTTACCGGCACCGTTGAGACCCAGCACCACCACGCGCGAACCGCGGTCAATCGCCAGCTCAACATCGGTAAAAATCTCCAGCGAACCGTAGGACTTTGACAGCCCCTCAGCGCTCAGCGGAGTCTTGCCGCAGGGAGCGGGCTCGGGGAAGCGGATATGAGCTACCCGGTCTACCTGGCGCTCCTCTTCCAGCCCCCGCATCAGCTTCTCGGCCCGCTTGATCATCTGCTGCGCCGCCACCGCCTTGGTTGCCTTAGCGCGCATCTTCTCCGCCTGCTCCATCAGAGCAGAAGCCTTCTTCTCAGCATTGGCGCGCTCGCGCTTGCGGCGGGCTTCGTCCTGCTCGCGCTGCATCAGGTAGTTCTTCCAGCCCATGTTGTACACGTCAATCACGCAGCGGTTGGCATCGAGGTAAAGCACCTTGTTGACCACCAGCTCCATCAGCTCAACATCATGGCTAATCACCAAGAGGCCGCCCTGAAAATTCTTCAGGAAGTCGCGCAGCCACATCACGGAGTCAGCGTCCAGGTGGTTGGTGGGCTCGTCCAGCAGCATGGTGTCGGCATCAGAGAAAAGAATGCGGGCCAGCTCCACACGACGACGCTGACCGCCCGAAAGCGTTGAGAGCGGCTGGTTGAGAATCCGCTCGGGCAAATCGAGGTTGTGAGTAATAGTGGCGGCCTCAGACTCCGCCGCGTAGCCGCCGCCGGCGATGAACTCGGCCTCCAGCCGATCATAGCGGCGCATACCTTTGGCGTGCTCCGCCGGATTATCCGAGGCCATCATCTCCTGGGCCTGGCGCATTTTTCGGGCCACGCCGTCGAGGTTTCTAGCGGAGAAAATACGGTCTTTAGCCAGTTGCTCTATGTTCTCCACCTTGGGATCCTGGGGCAGGTAGCCAATCTTGCCGTTCCTGCTCACGGTACCGTCTGCGGGCAGAGTCAGCCCAGCCAGCACCTTGGTCATGGTGGTTTTACCGGCGCCATTGCGGCCCACCAAACCAATTTTGTCTCCCTTATCGATGCGGAAGTTTACGTCTTCCATCAGCAGGCGGGCGCCAGCGCGCAGTTCGAGGTTGGAGACTGTGATCAAGGGTTTGTTTCCTTATGCGTTTGGTTTTGTTTCCGGTGTTCTAGTCTACTCGGATTTTGTGGTTTTCTGTGGGGTAAGATGGGTGGGCTTAGTCAATTTTGAACGGTGTTCAATTTTGTTTATAGTGTTGGCTATGACTACTTCTGTTGCTGCTCGGTCGACGTCGACCGGTATGAATATTGCCCTGGTTGCTGTGTTTGCAGCCTTGATTGCTGCCTGCGCCCTGATGCCCGCTATTGCTGTGGGTCCGGTGGGCGTTCCCATCACTTTGCAGACCCTGGGCGTCTACATTGCCCTGCTGGTGCTGGGCCCCTGGCGCGGTGGTGCTGCCTGCGCCCTCTACCTGATTGCCGGTTTTATTGGCCTGCCGGTCTTCGCCGGCGGTGGTTCCGGTGTAGGTTCGCTGGCTGGCCCCGCAGCAGGCTACCTGCTGTCTTACCCGGTGGCCGGTGTGGTTGCCGGTTTTGTGGCCTACCTGCTGATTCGTAAGTTCCGCACCGGTTTTGCCGGTTTCTTCGGCCAGTTTGTTGCCACCTGTGTTGCCCTGGTGGTCATCACCGGTATGGGTATCGCCGGCATCATGATCAACGGCCACCTCTCCTTCGGCGCTGCTTTTGCCGCCGCCATGATCTACATTCCCGGCGACCTCATCAAGGGTGTTGTTGCATCTCTGATTTCTGTGGCAGTGCACCGAGCATTTAGGCAGCTGGCTGCATAGGGTTATTGATGGTTTTCTGGAAGAAGAACTCTTCAGCGCTACCCGCTCCTTCCTTTGCACAGGGGGCGGGTATCGCCTTTAAGAATGTCACCTGCATGGATTCTGAGGGGCAGCGGGCCATTGTTTCCGATGTCACCTGCGACCTCAAGGCTCCTTCGACAGCGGTGCTGGGACTCAACGGTTCCGGCAAGTCCTCCCTACTGAAGCTGGTCAACGGCATCTACTCCCCTGCCTTCGGGCAGGTGCTGGTGGACGGCGTCGAGGTAGCTGGCCACGAGGCGGCGGTGCGGTCACGGGTCGGCCTGCTCTTTTCTAACCCGCTGGCGCAGCTCATCATGCCCACTCCCACCGAAGATGTTGAGCTTTCGCTGCGCTCTATCATCGCTGACCCCGTCGAGCGTAAGGCCCGTGCCCTGGAACTTCTGGAGTCCCGGGGGCTGGGGCACCGCGCCCACGCCAGCGTCTATGACCTCTCCGGCGGTGAGCAGCAGCTAGTGGCGCTCACCTCTGTCTTGGCGGTTGAGCCTTCAATCCTGCTCTTGGATGAGCCCACCACCCTGCTGGATTTACGGAACCGGTCGCGTCTGATTGACCTGCTGGGCACACTAGACCAACAGCTGGTGATTTCCACCCACGACCTCGAGCTGGCAGAAACCTGCCAGCAGGCGATTATCGTCAGTAATGGCCGGGTGATTGCCCAGGGTGCTGGCCCCGAGATGGTCACCATCTATCGGAACTGGTGCGCGGTGGGCTTTCCCGATGAAGAAACTGAGCCTGCGGGCCAGCAGTCGGCAGGCAGTAAGCGCGCATGACCGGTCAAAAACTCTTCGGCTATTTTGTACCGGGAAGCACCCTTATGCACCGGGCACCGCTCTGGCTCAAAGCTCTACTTCTAGTGGTCTTGAGTTTGTTGCTTGCCTTCACCCGAAGCTGGCAGGTATCTCTCGGTGCCTTTCTTTTTGTGATGGTGCTGGGTCTACTGGCGGGTATTAGCCCAAAGTCCTGGTGGGCATCTTTCGCTCCCCTGCGCTGGATTCTACTGGTGCTGGTGGGCTACTACACCTTCACCGGCGCGCTTGCCTCCGGCGGCGACGTCCTGCTAACCCTCTTCACCATGATTGCCTACTCGCGGATTCTTCTGACCACCACGGCAATTCCCGCCATGATTGACGGTTTGATGACCTTGATTTCTCCGCTGAAGAAGCTGGGGATTCCCACCGAACGGTTTGCACTTGCCCTGGCGCTGATGATTCGCTCGATTCCCGTGCTCTTCAACGAGTACACCGTGCTCACCCAGGCGGCCCAGGCCCGCGGCGTCAAACCCGCACCCCACCGGCTTATGGTTCCCTGGGTGATTTCTGCGGTGGGCTTTGCCCAGCAAACCGGGGACGCGCTCACCGCCCGCGGTCTTGACTCCGAATAACCAAATAGAGCCGTAGACCACAGATGTACCGGTGAGCATATTCCCTGCTATTCAACCTCCATACTCACCCTTTCACAATGAGCCCCAGCCCAGCCCGAAGATCAGCCAACAGTTGCTCCGTGACATCGCCGGATGCATTAAGATAGTCCAAGGTCAGCCCATTGATAAGGGCTGTCACCAAGCGTGCCCCCTGCTGCGGCGTGATTCCGGACCGCAGCTGATCCAGGCGCTGGGCTGCGACAAGCGCATCACCCACTCGTGCTCGAAATAAGGCGATCTCGCTGTCATACATGTCAGCCAGCCAGTCTCGCGTTGACGCCGCCGCCCCTACGATCACCCACATAGCCGCGTCCTCGCGCTGGACCGGACCGGTGGGCAGTAGCTCAGCCAGGCGTATGCACATAAGCTCTAAGACATCGGTCGAATCCGAAGGTCGTTGCGTTCGCTCCTCCTGTCTCTGCACAGAGCGGATGAACGCCTTGGCCAATATGTCATCCCGCGTACCCATGTGGTACTGGACAGTACCCGGTGCCACTTGAGCAGCAGCGGCAACGTGACGCACACTCAACGCATCGAGACCCTGTTCAACCATCACCCTAATCGCTGAATCGGCGATAACAGCGGCATTCCCGGTGATGGCTGTTGAACGGTCTGTGGCGTGCTTACTTGGGGACATTGCCCTCCTCGAGGCTTGCATAGCGCAGATAGCTTTCATACAATCGTATCAATTCATGATGTCATACGATCGTATGACATTTTATTGACAACCGCGAGGAAACCCGTGACTAATATCCTTCCACTGATCGGCTTGGCTCTCGTCGACAGTCTGAGTGCAGGAACGCTCGTTATCCCCCTGGCCCTCATTATTGTTTGGCGCCGAGTACGAGTGAACCTCTTACTCACATACCTTGGCACCATCGCTGGAGCATACTGCGCGTTGGGGGTGGCGATTCTTTTCGGCTTCAACCTCATTGATACCCTCAGTGTCCAGGTTAGCCAGGCCAAGTGGTTTCCGTGGATCACACTGGTTTTAGGGGCGGTGCTACTGATCTTCGGCGTCTTCTCACCCTCACCCGTGAAGCCCAACTCAACTGCAATGGACACGAAGCAACCTGCCCCCGTTCCCGCCTCATCCGGTGAAGCCCACCCAGGTACGACCGAGATGGGAGATGACGAAGCACCCTCTAATCTTGCCACCAGACTTACCAAGGGTGTGAGTTCCGGGGCAACTGGAATGGTGGGCCTAGCCCTGGGTGCAGCCGTTATCGAAGCGGCCACCATGCTTCCATACTTGGCAGCAATGGGCATTGTTCAGACCATGGATCTGACGGATACGGCGCGGATGGGGTTGGTGGCTTCCTATTGCATCGTCATGATCCTCCCCGCGCTCGTCATCGGCGCAATCGTTGCGGTAACGGGAGACAAGATGTTTGTCAGGCTCCACCGGGTGATGGTTCGCGCGCAATACGAGGCGAAGGTGACGCTACTGTGGATCGCCGCGATCGTAGGTTTCTACATGGCGGCATCCAGTGCAGCGAGGCTGGGCCTGTTAGGCTGAAAATAAATCGGGGGCTATCGAAACCCGAAAAGCTGTAACTATAAATTCCAGTATTCGTGAAATTTTATTAACAACAAAAGTAGCGCCCAGAGGAACACTCTCCCCTGGGCGCTTCTCTTATGAACTTCTATCAGAATGTACTAGCTGGGCTTCGAGGTACTAGCTAGGAGCTGGTAACTGGGCGCGCAGCTAGTACTTTGGCTCGGCACTGAACTTCAGCCTACACGAAAGACAGGAAGGCCAAGATATTCACCAGGTTGGTGAAGTCAATGAACATACCGCCTACAATCGGCAGAATAAAGAAGGCCAGCTTCGAAGGCCGGTACTTCAGGGTCACCGATGCCATGTTAGCCATACCGTTAGGGGTGGCACCCATGCCGAAGCCGCAGTGACCAGCGGTGATGACAGCGGCGTCATAATCACCACCCATTGCACGGAAGGTCACGAAGTTAGCCCACACCCACATCAGCAGAGCCTGAGCCGCCAGCAGCACAACCAGCGGGCCTGCAAGATCAGCCAGCTGCCACAGCTGGATATTCATCAGCGCCATTGCAAGGAAGATGTTCAGCCCCACGTTACCCACCACGTCAATCTCCTGGGTGGGCACCAGTTCCCGCCCCTCTTCAGAGTTGCGGCGGTCGCTAATATAGCGCAGAATAATCGCCACAATAATGGAACCCATGTAGCTGGGGAAAGCCGCCTTATCGGTGAGCTGGCCAATCAGAGCGTTCAGGCCGTCGGTCAGGAAGCTGCCCAAGAACATGGCAAAAAGAATCATGATGAAGGCCTGCAAAACTCGCTCGCTACTGAGCTGGCGGGGCTTGCTCTCCAGCAGAGACTCATCAATGTTGACCTTGGTTGAGGTCTTGTTCATCAGGTCGTGCTTGATAATCAGGCGGTTAGCCACCGGACCGCCCATGAGCGAACCGGCAATCAGACCGAAAGTTGCAGCGGTGTAGGCAACGGTCTCAGCACCGGTTACCCCCGACTGCTCAACCAGGGGTGCGATACCGCCGGAAACACCGTGGCCGCCGGTCATAGGAGTTGAGCCGGTCATCAGCGCCAGGGCGGGGTCGATGCCAACCACCGGCGCCAGAGCAACGGCCACAACGTTCTGGAAGATACACAGGATGGTCGCAAGCAAAAGAAAGAGGCCAACCCGCGAACCCGCTGCCTTCAATACCTTAATAGAGGCGCCATAGCCCACCGTGGTAAAGAACATCACCATGAAGAAGCTCTGAAGGGTGACGTCGAATTCAACGTTCAGCACACCTGTCTGGTTGAGCACCAGGTTCACGAGGGCGAAGAGAAAGCCGCCAATCACAGGTGAAGGAATAGCAAAACGCTGGAAGAAGTAGAAACGGTTCTTAATCAGCGTTCCTATCACCAGCAAAATAACCGCCCAACCGGCGGTCTGAACCATTGAGAGTTCAAAAGTCATAAAGGTCTCCAGTAACTCTATAGAGCGGAGATCAATTGTCTAGGCTATTGATCGAATTGAGTCATCTCGGGTGGTCAGTCGCACCCGCAACACCGAAACTCTACTATGAAGGCAGGGAATCTCCCAAAACGCGTTGAGTCACAAACAAGGCGCTGAGCCACCAGTTAGTTTCTGGTGTCTCAGCGCCTTACCGGTGACTGGAGCCCCGGGGAGTTTCTAGCCTTCCAGCTCCGGGTCTTCAGCTCGCGCCTGCTCAAAAACTTCCTTAGCCGCCGAGAGGTTAATGAGGCCAATCACTATGCCCACCAGCGCATCGGGCCACACGCTCACCCAGAATATAGAAATCACCCCTGCCGCTAGAATCAGCAGGTTGGCGGCAACGTCATTGCGTGCTGCCAACCAGGCGCCCCGCATCAGTGCTGAGTCGGCGCTGCGTAGACGCAGCAGGAGGACGGCGCAGAGCAGGTTAATGAGCATGGCACCTACCGCGGTGGCTGAGAGCGTGAAGGGTTCAGGAGGCGCACCAGTTGCCAGCTTATAAATCGCCATTGCAAAGGCAGAGACGGCGGGAATCAGAATCAATGCTGCCAACCCATAGCTTGCCTTTCTGCGGCTGGCCACAGACCAGCCCAGGGCGGTGAGAACGAGGGTGTTAATGAGGGCGTCTTCTAGAAAGTCAGCCGCATCTGCGAACAGCGATGCCGAGCCAATGATGCTGGCTATAACCATTTCAATGGCAAAGCCAGCAAAGTTGAGCGCAGCAACCCAGGCCACAATCTGCCGGGCAGAACGAGTCAGAGAACTGGCGGTAAGTTCTTGAGAGTCTTCCATACAGTTAGTTTAAAGCAGACGAGCGGCCGCGAAACCGCCCAACGGCCGTGATTAACGCGGCCGATCGGCGTCATCACGGCCGCTGAGTAAGCCCAAGCCAACCCCACCCGAACACAAGAAAGCCGGCCACCTCTCCCCCACCCTCAGGCAGAAGAAGAGGCAGCCGGCTTTCAGCAGCAATCAACTAGACGTTGAAGCCCAGCGCGCGCATCATATCCCGACCGTCGTCGGTGATGCGCTCGGGGCCCCACGGCGGCATCCATACCCAGTTCACGTGCCACTCATCGATCATGAGTTCCAGGTTCTGCTTAACCTGCTCCTCAATCACATCCTGCAGCGGGCAGGCGGCGGTGGTCAGGGTCATGTCCAGAATCAGCGCGCCGTTGTCGTCCCAGCGCATACCGTAGAGCAGGCCCAAATCAACGATGTTCACGCCCAGCTCGGGGTCGATCACATTTTTGAGCGCTTCTTCGAGTTCTTCCTGCGACGGGCGACCGCCGGCAGGAGCGGTGCTAGCTTCAGTCATTTCGACTCGCCTTTCCGACTACTTACCCAGATAGGAGTCGTAGCCTTCTTCTTCCAGTCGGTCAGCCAGCTCGGGGCCGCCCTGGTCAACCATGTGGCCGTCTACGAACACGTGCACAAACTGGGGCTTGATGTAGCGCAGAATGCGGGTGTAGTGGGTAATGAGCATAACGCCCATGTCGTTCTTCTCGTGAGCGCGGTTCACACCGGCAGAAACAATCTTCAGCGCGTCAACGTCCAGGCCGGAGTCGGTCTCGTCGAGAATGCCGAACTTGGGCTTGAGCAGCTCCAGCTGAAGAATCTCGTGTCGCTTCTTCTCACCACCGGAGAAACCTTCGTTGACGTTACGGGAGATGAAGTCGGGGTCGATCTTCAAATCTTCCATAGCACCCTTGACGTCCTTGGTCCAGGTGCGCAGGGAGGGAGCTTCGCCGTCAACAGCGGTCTTAGCCGAACGCAGGAAGTTAGACATGGTGACGCCGGGAATCTCCACGGGGTACTGCATGGCCAGGAAGAGGCCGGCGCGGGCACGCTCGTCTACGGACATCTCGGTGACGTCCTCGCCGTCGAGCAGAATCTCACCGGAGTCAACGCGGTACTTGGGGTGACCCGCAATGGTAGATGCCAGGGTGGACTTACCGGAGCCGTTGGGGCCCATGATCGCGTGAATCTCGCCCGACTTGATGGTCAGGTTAACGCCCTTGAGGATTTCCTTGGAGTTCTCGTCGTCCAGGATAACGGAGACGTGAAGATCCTTAATTTCGAGAGTTGACAATTTTTCTCCTATAAAAGTCTGGGTAGCGGTTCGCTAGTTGTTGCTGATAGCCAGTTCTTGCTCGAGAGCGCTGGTGAGCTGATCCTCAAGATCGTCAATACGAATCTGCTGAATAATCTCGTTGAGGAATCCGCGAACCACCAGGCGGCGGGCTTCAGCCTCAGGAATACCGCGGGCCTGCAGGTACCAGAGGTGGTCTTCGTCGAGCTGGCCGGTGGTTGATGCGTGGCCGGCGCCAGCAATCAGACCGGTTTCAATCTCAAGGTTAGGTACAGAGTCAGCGCGCGGGCCGTCTTCAAGAATCAGGTTGCGGTTGAGCTCGTAGGTGTCGGTACCTTCGGCTTCCTTACCAATGAGCACATCGCCCACCCATACCGAGTGTGCGTTGCGACCCTGCAGGGCGCCCTTGTAGGTAACGCGCGACTTGCAGTTGGGCACCGAGTGATCCACGAAGAGACGGTTTTCCAGGTGCTGGCCGGCATCGACAAAGTAGAGGCCGTACATCTCGGTGGAGGAACCGGGGCCCGAGAACTTGGTGGTGGGGGTAATACGAACGGTCTTACCGCCCAACGAAATGTTCACGTGCTTGAAGTTGGCGTCGCGACCCAGCAGCGCGTAGTGCGCCGAGGCGTGGGTGGCGTCGTCCTGCCACTGCTGCACGGTAATCACGTTGAGGGTCGCGGAGTCGCCCACAATAAACTCAACGTTCTCCGCCAGGGTGGCTGAACCGGTGTACTTGAGCACTACCACTGCCTTGGAGAAGGGCTTAGCCTCCACCACCAGGTGCTGGGCGGCGGGGTCGAGATGCTCGCCGGTGATGTCAATCTCCACGCGCTGATCCAGTTCAGTCTCAGCGGGAATGGTCAGCACGGTAGCCTGCTGGAAGTGGCTCCAAGCATTGGCTGCCACGCGGTCTTCGGGAACACCGGCGGTGCCGATACGCGAGTCGTCGCGGCCCACTTTTTCAATCTGGACGGCGCTGGGAGCGTCAATCTCGATCTTCGGCGCTTCTGCGCCCAGCTCGTCGGTGTGCAGACCGTTCAGACGCTTGAGCGGGGTGAAACGCCAGTCTTCTTCACGGCCGGTCAGGGCCGGGAAGTCCTCCACCTTGTAGGAGGTAAAGCGACCGGCACGCGAAGAATCTACATCCTTGTTTTCCACGCGGATAGTGTCATCTGAAACGTGCTCGGTGCCCAGCTTCTCGCCCTCATCGGTCATGCCGGGAATGGCGGCGCGGTTCTCGGTGATGTTATCGGTGTTAGACATTATTAGCCTACGGATCCTTCCATCTGGAGTTCGATCAGGCGGTTGAGCTCAAGCGCGTATTCCATGGGCAGCTCGCGGGCAATCGGCTCCACGAAGCCGCGCACAATCATTGCCATTGCCTCTTCTTCGGAGAGGCCGCGCTGCATGAGGTAGAAGAGCTGCTCTTCGGAGACGCGGGAGACGGTTGCCTCGTGCCCCATAGTGACGTCGTCCTCCCGAACATCCACGTAGGGGTAGGTGTCGGAGCGGGAGATGGTGTCAACCAGCAGCGCGTCACAGACCACGTTGGACTTCGAGTGGTGGGCGCCCTCGCGCACCTGCACCAGGCCGCGGTAGGCAGACCGGCCGCCGTTACGGGCAATCGACTTGGAGACAATCGACGATGAGGTATGGGGAGCAATGTGCACCATCTTGGAACCGGTGTCCTGGTGCTGGCCCTCGCCGGCGAAAGCGATGGAGAGAGTCTCACCCTTAGCGTGCTCACCCACCATGTAGACGGCGGGGTACTTCTGGGTCACCTTAGAACCGATATTGCCGTCAACCCACTCCATGGTGGCGCCCTCTTCACAGAGGGTACGCTTGGTCACCAGGTTGTAGACGTTGTTAGACCAGTTCTGAATGGTGGTGTAGCGAACGCGAGCGTTCTTCTTCACGATAATCTCAACAACAGCCGAGTGCAGGGAGTCGGACTTGTAGATGGGGGCGGTGCAACCCTCGATGTAGTGCACGTAGGAGCCCTCATCAGCGATAATCAGGGTGCGCTCAAACTGGCCCATGTTCTCGGTGTTAATACGGAAGTAGGCTTGCAGGGGAATCTCCACGTGAACGCCCTTGGGCACATAAATGAAGGAGCCACCCGACCACACAGCGGTGTTCAGCGCCGAGAACTTGTTATCACCGGTGGGAATCACGGTACCGAAGTACTCGCGGAAGAGCTCGGGGTACTCGCGCAGACCGGTATCGGTATCAACGAAAATAACGCCCTGAGCCTCAAGGTCCTCACGAATCTGGTGGTAGACCACCTCAGACTCGTACTGGGCGGCAACACCGGCAACCAAGCGCTCGCGCTCAGCCTCGGGAATACCCAGCTTCTCGTAGGTATTGCGGATATCTTCGGGCAGATCTTCCCAGGTCTTTGCCTGACCCTCGGTGGAGCGCACGAAGTACTTGATGTTGTCGAAGTCAATCTCAGACAGGTCCGCACCCCAGGTGGGCATGGGCTTGCGATCGAAGAACTTCAGCGCCTTCAGACGCATATTCAGCATCCACTCGGGCTCGTTCTTCTTGGCGGAGATATCGCGAACAACCTCTTCGCTCAGACCGCGCTTTGCAGCCTGACCCGCCTCATCGGAGTCAACCCAGCCGTACTCGTAGGTACCAATGCCCTCAAGCTCTGGGTTGGCCTCCAGAATTTCTGAAATGACGGTGCTTTGCGCATCGCGATCAATCTGATCAGTCATTTTGGCCTTTCATTTGTGGGAATCTTTGAAGGGTGAGTTCAAAGAAGTCTATTTCTGCTCTGTATGCTCCGGCGATGAGCCGAGGTCTCGTGCCAGCGGAATATGGGTGGTGCACACGTGGGCACCGGCTGACATGGTGGAGAGCCTACGAACGTCAACACCGAGCAGAGATGAAATTATTTCTGTTTCTTCATCACAGAAAACATGAAAATCTTCGGCAAGGTCGCGCACCGGGCAGTGGCCCTGGCACAGCTGAATGCTGGCGAGAAGATGCTGAGGAAGCCTGCTGTTTCCCGCGGGCTTCATCTCGTTGGCCGTTGCCACAAAACCGTCTTTGGTCATGGCCTGGGCAAGAGCCTGCGCGCGAGCAGCGACGTCCTCCCCCGCCGCCTCCACAGCGGGGCGGTACTTAGCTTCCATCTCAGCCGCCCGACTCGAGGCGAACAGTCGAAGAGCGTCGTCGCCCACCTGCTGCTGCAGCATGGTCAGTGCGGAGCGGGCAATATCGAGATAGTCGTTGCCGATCTTTGAGTGCCCCTGCGGAGCAATGACGTAGCGGCGGGCTGGCCTGCCAGCGCCGGCACCGTGGGCCTTGATAGGGGCCACCACAATCAGACCGTCTTCTTCGAGCGCGTCGAGGTGCCGCCGAACCGCTGCAGGAGTCAGATTAAGCTCTTCGCCAAGGTTGGCCGCAGAAACAGGGCCGAGGGTAAGAACTCCGCGGAGAACTCGGTCACGAGTCCGTTCCTCTGTTTCCGCAGTGCGCGAGCTCTGAGCTGTCTTTTTCTGAGCTTGTCTTACGGAATACACAACTAAAGTATGACCTAATTACCCCCCGCCCGGCTAGTTAGGCGAGCCTTGCTTCACATGTCTACCTGCTCACACACCCCCAGATTTTCGGCAATTTCGCAGTTTTTAGCGGCTTGTTCTCCCCTCGCTGAACGAGCTCCACCGCGTAGAATGGAACGGTGCCGCCCACCGACGATTTATTTAGAAACAGTATGAATTCTCAGCCCGCCCTCGATATCTCTGACCTCGTCAAAGAGTTCAAGCCGTCTAAGGATTTTCGCGAAAAGCACCCTGAAGCCCTGACCGAGGCCGGCCTCAAACGCGCCGTCAATGGCATCTCTTTTAAGGCCTATCCGGGTGAGGTAACGGTTCTACTTGGAGCCAACGGCGCCGGTAAAACCACTACCCTTGCCTGTGCCCAGGGCCTGACCAAGCGTGACGGCGGCACCATCTCCCTACTGGGCGAAGACCCCTGGGGTGCCAGCCCCCAGTTGCGCGCGCGGGTGGGAATTATGTTGCAGGACGGCGGCCTGCCGCAGTCGGTGCGGCCCCTTCCGCTTCTGCGCCACGTGGCGGCCATGTACGCGAACCCGCTCGATATATCTGAGCTGTCTCAGCGACTGGGCATCGATTCTTTCAACGGCACCTCCATCCGCCGTCTTTCCGGCGGCCAGCGGCAGCGGGTAGCCCTGGCAGCGGCCCTAGTGGGTCGGCCCGATGTGCTCTTTCTTGACGAGCCCTCTGCCGGCCTTGACCCGCAATCCCGCCAGGTGGTCTTTGACATTATTGAAGAGCAAAAGCAGCGGGGCGTGGCGATTGTTTTGACCACCCACCTGCTCGACGACGCCCAGCGGCTGGCTGACTACGTCTACATCGTCGAGCGCGGCCAAAACGTGGTGGAAGGCACCGTGGCAGACCTTCTCACCCGCGCCGCCGACGAAACCAAGACCATCACCTTCACGGTGGCTCGGGAGAATCTGACGCTGACGGATTTGCTCTCTGGCTCAGGGCAGCCCTTCTCCCTGGTTAACCGCGGTCACGGCAGCTACCAGCTCTCAGGCCCTCTGAAGCCCTCCACCCTCACCCAGCTGATGCGCAGCTTCGAACAGCTTGACCTCATGCCCACCCACCTGGAACTAACCCCCAGAACCCTAGAAGACGTATTCCTTGATATAGCTGGACGGGAGATTCGATGACCGAGCAAACCACCTCCGTCTCCACTCGCTCGGAGAACCGGGCCGCCCCGGCGGCGTCCCGCCTCCTAGCCCAGGGAAAGTATGAGCTGCTCGCCATGCTCAAAAACGGCGAACAGCTCATGCTCAATATCGCTTTCCCCATCATGGCGCTTCTGGCTATGGCATGGACCAGCTTTCTCGACCCCTTCGCCGAAGAATTCTCCACCAGTCGCATCAACGTTGCCGTACCCGGTGTGCTGGCGCTGTGCGTGATTTCGACGGCGCTCTCCGGCCAGGGAATCGCCACCGGCTTTGACCGCCGCTACGGTGTGCTCCGCTTTCTCTCGACCACCCCGCTGGGACGAGCCGGTCTGATTGTTGGAAAGATTATCGCCGTGGTGGCTGTGCTGGTGATTCAGGTGCTGCTGGTAAGTATCGTGGGGCTACTTCTGGGTTGGACTCCCCACCTGGGTAGCTTTGCCGGGGCTATTCCCACCCTGCTTCTGGGTGCCGCCGCCTTTACCGCCCTGGGTCTGCTGATTGCCGGTACCGTACGAGCCGAAGCAACCCTGGCAATCGTCAATATGGCCTGGGCACTTCTAGCAGCCGGCGGTGGAACCCTGATTCCCGCCCACAACTTTCCCGGCTGGCTCGCCTGGATTATTAACCTGCTACCCTCTGGGGCACTGGGTAATGCCCTGCGTGGGGAATTCCTCACCCACGACTTCCTCTTACTCCCCCACCTGATTCTGGTGGGCTGGACAGTTCTCTGCGGAGCGCTCTCCGTCAAATTCTTCAAATGGTCCGCATAATACACACACTAGAACGAGTTGATTATGTCTCACTCTACGCTCACGCCTGAGACCGCTTCAGGCACCAGTTTCATGGATAAATTGATGCCCAGCCACTACAACCGCTGGGTCAAAGGCATCACCTATGGCGTGGTGATTGCCAACATCATGCTCATTGTGACCGGCGGCCTCGTGCGCCTGACAGGATCAGGTCTGGGCTGCTCTACCTGGCCCCGCTGCAACGGCGACCAGTGGACCACCACCCCCGAGCAGGGTATCCACGGCGCTATTGAGTTCGGCAACCGCCTGCTCACCTTCGGCCTGCTGGCCGTCACCATCCTGTCTTTTCTGGCCATCGTTCGCATTGTGCTGGGCCGGAAAATCACCTTCTGGCAGACCTGCAAACTACTTTTTGGTAGCCAGCTCAAAGCCTTTAAGGGCCTGCGTTTTGCAGAGTTTAAGCACGCCGACCTCTTTAACCTGAACCTGATTCTGCTCTGGGGAATTATCGCCCAGGCTATTGTGGGCGGGGTGACCGTGTGGCTGCGGCTCAACCCCTGGATGGTCACAGCCCACTACGTGCTCACCGCAATCATGATTGCGGTAGCCGCGGTGCTGCTCAACCGTCTTCTGCGTAGCTTCGAGCCCTCTTTCCGAGAAGATGAGGACATTACCTCAGCAGAGCCGCCGCACGGATCCCTCTGGATGGTGCGCCTGGGCTGGGTGGGCGTCGTCCTGGTCTCGGCCCTGGTCTTCTTGGGCACCGTGGTCACCGGCACAGGTCCCCACGCAGGCGACCCCGAGACCCACCGCCACGCCTTCGACCCGGTTTTCGTGACCCGCAACCACTCGCTGACCGTCTGGCTTTACTGCGCAACTCTGGTGGCACTTTTTGTGCTGACGAAAAAGTACAGCTGGCCCAAGGCATTCAATTTTTCGCTCCTGCTGGTCTTCTTCACCCTGATCTTCCAGGCAGCGGTGGGCTACGCACAGTACTTCACCGGCCTGCCGGTGCTACTGGTGGAGCTCCACCTGATTGGTTCGGGCCTCTTCATTTGGGCGGCCAGCGCACTGATTGAACGCCAGTTCACCCTGGGTTCGCAAAAGAAGCGCTCGCGGGCGCTGGAGAGGGCTGAGAACTAAGTTCCTCGCTGCTCACCGAGCTCTAAGAAGAAATCCCCGGTTCTGTTAAGAGCCGGGGATTTTTTAGAGCTGAAATAGGCTCTCGGTACACACAAATTCCCGCGGCTAGACCCTCAGTACACATGAATTCCCTGAGTACACTTCTAGACATGTGCCCAGGGAATTCATGTGTACCTTAGATAGTTCGGCAAGAAGTAACTTGTACCTTGTCTCCACCAAGGTTCCTCGAGAGGCCATTTCTATACCGTTTTAGGCAGATTTTCGGTATAAAAATGGCCTCTCGTGAAATCTCAGCAGGGGAATGCACAAGCTAGTCCTTACCGGGCAGTCAAGGGTACAAGCAGGGTCCCTGAGTACAAGTATTGTCTTGTACTCAGGGACCCTGCTTGTACGGTTGGGCTTTCAGAGCGATACGGCTGCGAGCTTGCGAGCACTCAGGAGTGAGCGTAATCGCGAAGCGTGCGTTTAAGGGAGGTCGGCTGAGCGAAGCCCCCATCGAAACAAGAATGTCTACAGCGGAGGCATCACTGCCGAGCCCACGAAGGGGTCAATCGCCAGGGCGATGAAGAGAATGGTGAGGTAGGTAATGGAACCGTGGAAGACGGTCATTGCGGTGCGGCTGGTTGCCTTTTCAGCCACGGCCAGGTTGTGGAGCTTGTGGCACTGGAAGATAAACCATAAACCAGCGACCAGGGCGGTGACGGTGTAGACCCAGCCAGCTCCCCCCATAGGTACCAGCAACAGCGAGCAGATGACCATTGCCCAGCTGTAGAGCACCACCTGCACCGAGACACTCTTGGCGTTGGAGGTTGCTCCCAGCATGGGGATGCCGGCTCGCTGGTAATCTTCGGCGTACTTCATAGACAGGGGCCAGTAGTGCGGCGGGGTCCAGAGGAAGATCACCATGAAGAGTACGATTGCCGCCCAGCTGATGGTGTTTTCTACGGCTGCCCAGCCGATGAGAACGGGCATGCAACCGGCAATGCCGCCCCAGACGATGTTCTGGGTGGTGCGGCGCTTGAGGATGAGGCTGTAGAAGACGACGTAGAGCAGGATTGCGGCCAGACCCAGGGCACCCGCCAGGGGGTTAACCAAGAAGGTCAGGTAGGCGATCGAGACAATTGCCAGCACCCAGGCGAAGATGAGAGCTTCACGGTCGGTCAGTTCACCGGTAACCAGCGGGCGCTTCTCGGTACGCTTCATCAACCGGTCTGCTTCGCGGTCAATGTAGCAGTTAAAGGCGCCAGAGGCACCGGCGGCCATGGCACCGCCAATGAGGGTGTTGATAATTAGCCAAAAGCTGGGCATACCACCGGCAGCAAACATCATTGTGGGTGCGGTGGTGACCAAGAGGAGCTCAATGACCTGAGGCTTAGTCAGCATCACAAAGGCTTTGATCTTGCGCTTGAGGCTAATTTTTTCTGGTTGCTGAGATACCTCTGCCGGGGCGGGGGTATCGGCTTCCAGCACGTTGTTCGCGTTAAAACCCTTCACTAAAGTTGGGCTCCTACCGAGATCGTTGTGTGCAATACTGTCTAGACATTTGTGCACTAGCCCACCAGAGTTACCCCGTGTTGCTTGATAGACACGCGAGGGCTTCGTACTGCGGAAAAATGCACATCTGTTCAACCGTTGCCCTAGCCAGCTGGCGATGCTTCCGAGCACCGCCATCTTCAGCCATTTTTAAGCACGACAAATGAACAAAAAGTCAAGATAATCCTATACCTTTTACCGCTTGATTCCTAATGGTGAAGTAGTCAAGAGTTTCACGGTCAGCCGATTTTAAACTGAATAAGTTTTCGCTTGGTTTTTTGTTTTATTCTGGTGTCAGTACAGAAAGGAACTTAAACGTGCCAAATCTTGAAAACAAGCTGGAATGGAACGACAAAGATCAGCTCGCGGTCGATACCACCCGCGTGCTGGTTGCCGATGCAGTTGAGAACGCCGGTCACGGCCACCCCGGTACCGCTATGTCTCTTGCTCCTGTTGCCCATCTTCTCTACCAGAAGGTGATGAACCACGACCCTGCTGACGATCGCTGGCCCGGCCGCGACCGTTTTATTCTCTCCCCCGGTCACTCTTCTCTGACCGCCTACCTGCAGCTCTTCCTCAACGGCTACGGTCTTGAGATGAAGGATATTGAGGAGCTGCGTAAGTTCGGTTCGCTCACTCCCGGCCACCCCGAGTACGGTCACACCAAGGGTGTTGAGGTTACTACCGGCCCCCTGGGCCAGGGTCTGGCTACCGCTGTGGGCTTTGCCTACGCTCAGCGCCGTATGCGCGGCCTCTTCGACCCCGAGGCTCCCGAGGGCACCTCCCCCTTCGACCACACCATCTACACCATTGCTTCTGAGGGCGATGTTGAAGAGGGCGTTACCTCCGAGGCTTCCTCGCTGGCCGGTCACCAGGAGCTGGGCAACCTGATTGTTATCTTCGACCGCAACCACATCTCTATTGAAGATGACACCGATGTTTCCTTCACCGAGGATGTTCTTAAGCGCTACGAGGCCTACGGTTGGGATACCGCCCGCGTAGACTGGACTGCCGGTGGAGAATACAAGGAAGACGTCGAGGCTCTCTACGATGCCATCGCCGCAGCCAAGAAGGTCACCGATAAGCCCTCCATCATTGAGCTGCGCACCATCATTGGTTGGCCCGCCCCCAACAAGCAGAACACCGGCGGTATCCACGGTTCAAAGCTGGGTGCAGACGAGGTTGCTGCGGTGAAGAAGATTCTTGGTTTTGATACCGAGAAGAACTTCCACATTGACCAGGACATTCTCGACTACACCCGCCAGTCAAAGGCTCGCGGTGCAGAAGCACACGCCCAGTGGAACGAGAAGTTCGAGCAGTGGAAGTCAGCCAACCCCGAGAAGGCTGCTCTCTACGCGCGCCTGACCGCCGGTGAACTTCCCGAGGGCTTTGCTGAGGCCTTCCCCACCTTTGAGGTCGGCGATAACCTGGCCACCCGCGCTGCTTCCGGCAAGGTGATTAACGCTATCGCTAACACCATGCCCGAGCTCTGGGGCGGTTCTGCCGACTTGGCCGGCTCCAACAACACCACCATTGAAGACGGCGAGTCCTTCAACCCCGCCTCCCGTTCCACCAAGAACTGGTCGGCTAGCCCCTACGGCCGGGTGCTGCACTTCGGTATCCGTGAGCACGCAGCCGCCGCTATTACCAACGGCATTGTGCTCTCTTCCCCCACCCGCGCCTTCAACGGCACCTTCCTCACCTTCTCCGACTACCAGCGCCCCGCCATTCGTCTGGCAGCGCTGATGGGCGTGCCCAGCATCTTTGTCTGGACCCACGACTCCATCGGTCTGGGTGAAGACGGCCCCACCCACCAGCCTGTGGAGCATCTCTCTGCCCTGCGCGCGATTCCTAACCTGGACGTCGTCCGTCCGGCTGATGCGAATGAGGTTTCGGTTGCCTGGCGCAAGATGCTGGAGATTAGCGACCACCCGGCTGGTATTGTGCTTTCCCGCCAGGGTCTGACCACCTTCCCCCGCGAGGATCTCCATCCCGGTGCCGAGGGTGAGAAGTTCGCCTCTGCCGAGGGTGTTGCCCGCGGTGCCTACGTGCTGGCCGATACCGAGGGCACCCCCGACGTCATTCTGATTGCTACCGGCTCAGAGGTTGAAATTGCCGTAGAGGGCCGCAAGCAGCTGGCTGAGAAGGGTATTAAGGCCCGCGTGGTCTCCATGCCTTCGCGCGAGTGGTTTGATGCCGAATCTAAGGAATACCGCGAGTCAGTTATTCCTTCAGATATTAGGGCTCGAGTTACCGTTGAAGCCGGTGCCCGCATGAGCTGGAACGACATTCTGGGCGACGCCGGCCGGGCGGTTTCGCTGGAGCACTACGGTGCTTCGGGCTCGGCTGAGCGCCTCTACCAGGAATTCGGTATTACCGCAGAGGCAGTTGTTGCCGCTGCCGAAGAATCCATTGAAGCTGCCAAGTAAGGATTGATAGTTTTGACTACTTCAACTCAGAAAATTTCCGATGCAGGAGTTTCCCTCTGGTTCGACGACCTCTCCCGCGAGCGTCTGACCACCGGTAACCTGCAGGAACTGATTAAAGACAAGAACGTGGTGGGTGTGACCACCAACCCCACCATCTTCGCCGGTGCCCTGTCTAACGGCGAGGCCTATGCAGAGCAGGTCAAGGAGCTGGCTGCCGCCGGTACCGACCTTGAGGACGCCGTCTTTGAGATTATGACCGACGACGTGCGCGAGGCCTGCGACGTCTTCGCACCCATCTTCAACTCCACCCAGGGTCGCGACGGCCGGGTTTCCATTGAGGTTGACCCCCGCCTGGCCCGCAAGTCTGAAGATACCGCCACCATGGCGAAGAAGCTGGCTGCCCAGGTAGACCGCGAGAACGTGATGATTAAGATTCCCGCCACCGAAGAGGGTCTTCAGCCGATTGCTGACACCCTGGCTGAGGGCATCTCGGTTAACGTCACCCTCATCTTCTCGCTGGAGCGCTACCGCGCCGTCATCAACGCTTTCATGCGCGGTCTGGAGCAGGCGCTGGAGAACGGTAAGGACCTCTCGAAGATTCACTCGGTGGCCTCATTCTTCATCTCCCGCGTGGACTCCGAGGTCGATGCCCAGCTAGAGAAGATTGGTACCGAAGAGGCTAAGGCTCTCAAGTCCAAGGCAGGTTTGGCCAACGCCCGCCTGGCCTACCAGGTCTTTGAAGAGGAATTCTCCTCCGAGCGCTGGGAGCGTCTGGCTGCTGCCGGCGCCAACGTGCAGCGCCCGCTCTGGGCATCCACCGGTACCAAGGATCCTTCCCTGCCGGCTGACCTCTACGTTTCGGGCCTGGTAGCGGAGAACACCGTGAACACCGTTCCCGAGAAGACCCTCAACGCTTTCGCTGAATCCGGCGAGGTTACCGGCGACACCGTAACCGGCACCTACGATGAATCCGAGAAGATTCTCAACGATATTGAGGCGGTTGGAGTCTCCTACAACCAGGTAGTCAAGAAGCTCGAAGACGAGGGTCTGGAAAAGTTCGAGGCCTCCTGGGACGAGCTGCTTGAAACCGTTCGTTCTGCCCTGGCCTCAGCCTAGATCGGAGTGATTTTGAAGAGGGGCAAGCTGATATTCAGCAGCCCGTGATTCCAGCTGGCGGTGGCCGTTGATGAGCAACGGGCACCGCCGGCTGGCGTATAAAAACCCCTTATCATTTCTAAGGATTTACTGTGTCAAACAGTCAAGAGAAGAACCCCCTGCGGGATCCCCGTGATCGCAGGCTTTCTCGTGTTGCAGGCCCCAGCGCCCTGGTGTTCTTTGGCGTGACCGGCGACCTGGCGCGCAAGAAGCTACTACCCGCCGTCTACGATTTGGTCAACCGCGGCCTACTGCCGCCCAGCTTCTCGATGGTGGGCTTCGGTCGCCGCGATTGGTCGGACGACGACTTCCGCCAGCAGGTGCGTGAATCGGTGGAGGCTCACTCCCGCACTACCTTCCGCGAAGATGTCTGGAACCAGTTCGCCACCGGTATTCGTTTTGTGCAGGGCGCCTTTGACGACGATCAGGCTTACGAAAACCTCAAGGCTACCCTGGCCGAGCTGGAGGAAACCCGCGGTACCCAGGGCAACCACGCTTTTTACCTCTCCATTCCGCCCAAGGCTTTTGAAAAGGTGCTCAAGCAGCTCTCGGCCCACGGCCTGGCGTCTCGCGAAGATAAGAGCTGGCGCCGCGTGGTGATCGAGAAGCCCTTCGGCCACAACCTGGAATCGGCCCGCGAGCTGAACTCCATTGTTGAGGAGGTTTTCCCCGCCGATTCGGTCTTCCGTATTGACCACTACCTGGGTAAGGAAACCGTGCAGAACCTGCTGGCTCTGCGCTTTGCCAACCAGATGTTTGAGCCGGTGTGGAACGCCAACCACATTGACCACGTGCAAATTACCATGGCGGAGCCCTTCGGTATCGGCTCCCGCGCGGGCTACTATGACGGCGTGGGTGCGGCCCGCGACGTCATTCAGAACCACCTGCTACAGCTTCTGGCGCTAACCGCTATGGAAGAACCCATCAGCTTCAATGCCTCCCACATGCGGGCTGAAAAAGAGAAGGTTCTGGAGGCTGTTGTGCTACCCGAGGACCTCTCGCAGTCCTTTGCGGTGGGCCAGTACACCTCGGGTTACCAGGGCGGTGAGGAAGTCAATGGCTTCTTCGATGAGAAGGATATTCCGGCAGATTCCCGCACCGAGACCTTCGCCGCGATCAAGGTGGGTATCAACACCCGCCGCTGGTCTGGTGTTCCCTTCTACCTGCGCACCGGTAAGCGCCTGGGCCGCCGGGTGACCGAAATCGCCCTGGTCTTCAAGAAGTCGCCCAACCTGCTCTTCGATAACAACGAAGATTCGGGCCAGAACGCAATCGTGATTCGGGTGCAGCCCAACGAGGGTATGACCATTCGCTTTGCCTCCAAGGTTCCCGGTACCCAGAACGAAATTCGCAACGTTAACATGGACTTCGGCTACACCCACTCCTTCACCGAAGAGTCGCCCGAGGCCTACGAGCGGTTGATTCTGGACGTTCTGCTGGGTGAGCCGCCGCTCTTCCCCCGTCACGAGGAAGTGGAGCTTTCCTGGAAGATTCTTGACCCCTTTGAGGAATACTGGGAGCAGCACCAGATTAAGCCCGAGCCCTATGAGCCCGGCTCCTGGGGCCCCGAATCCTCCTACGATCTGTTGGCACGCGATGGCCGCGAATGGAGGCGCCCGTGATTAAGAAGCTTGAAAACACCCAGACCATTCAGATTGAGAAAGAAGTCTCCCGTCTGCGCGAGGCTACCGGTGCCACCACTTCTGGCTCGGTTCTCACCCTGGTGATCCTGGCTGATCCCGGCCATTCCTCGGCTGCCCGTGAGGCAGCGGTGCGGGCCTCCCACGAGCACCCCTGCCGTATTATCGTGCACGTTGCCAATGACCCCGAGGCCGAAGACCGCCTGGATGCCGAGCTTGAAATTGGCGGCGAGGCCGGAGCCTCCGAACTGATTGTGCTCGAGGGCTGGGGGCGCGCGGCGGTACCCACCGAATCTTTGATTTCGGGTCTGCTTCTGCCTGATTCCCCCATCGTTGCCTGGTGGCCGCATTCCGTTCCTGAGAACCCCGCAGAGCACTCGGTGGGTAAGATTGCCCAGCGCCGGATTACCGACTCGGCTCGGCAGGCTGACCCCATGCCTACCCTGGCTAAACTCTCCGACAACTACGTTGCCGGTGATACCGACCTGGCCTGGATCCGCCTCACCCTGTGGCGTATCCAGCTGGCGGCTATGCTAGATCAGCTGCCCTACTCGCCGGTCAAGCGCGTGGTGGTATCCGGTTCGTCGAAGTCGCCCTCGGTGGTTCTGCTGGGTGCCTGGCTGGGGCACAAGCTCCAGGCCAAGGTTTCCCTCTCTACCACCAGCGCTGAGCGCGGCCTCTACCGGGTGGTGCTCGAGCGCGAGGACGGCGATATTGTAATTGATCGCCCCGGCCATAACATTGCCACCGTCAGCTCTCCCGACACTCCTGACCAGCAGATTGCTCTGCCGGTTCGTACCCTGGCGGAGTGCCTGGCCGAGGAGCTGCGCCGTCTCGACCCCGATGAGGTCTACGGCGAGGTAATGACCGAGGCTCTGCCGGCGGGCAACATCGTGGTCGATCTCAGCGAGAACGATACCTTTGACGAGGGAATTGAATTTACGGAGGTCTTCGATGCCTAAGCCCCAGGTAATCCGCCACGCGGACAAGGCTGAGCTGGGTGTTTCCGCTGCCCAGCGTATCTTTGAGGTGCTGACTTCAACCCTGGCAGAAAAGCCCCTGGCCCACATTTCGCTCACCGGCGGAAGCATGGGTATCGCTGTTCTTGCCGAGCTGGCCCGGCACCCCCGGCTTTCAGAGGTTGACTTTAGCAAGGTTCACTTCTGGTGGTCTGACGAGCGCTTTGTTGCAGCTGGTCACGAAGACCGCAACGAACAGCAGGCAAAGGATGCCCTGCTCTCTCAGCTCGACATTCCGGCGAAGAACCTGCACATCATGGGTTCAACCGATACCTTCGAGACTCCCGAGGCTGCGGCGCAGGCCTACGCCGCTGAGTTGGCTGAGTATGCGGAGAAGGACGACGCCGCTCCGGTCTTCGACCTCACCCTGCTGGGCATGGGGCCAGACGGTCATATCGCCTCGCTCTTCCCCCACCGGGAAGAAATCCATCTCCGGGAGGGGGTTGCTCTTGCTATCCACGACTCCCCCAAGCCTCCGCCGACCCGGGTTTCGCTGACCCTGCCGGTGATTCGGGCTTCCCAGAGGATCTGGTTCTTGATCGCCGGATCTGATAAGGCAGAGGCAACCGCCCGCCTGACCGAGGCCGCCAAGCTCTCCGACGAGCAGCTGGTGGGCGAGGTACTCACCGAGACCCCGGCTGCCGGTGCCCGAGGTCTGGCTGAGACCCTCGTTCTCGCCACCGAGGATTCACTGACAGCCTAGGTCTGCTTCAAAACATAAAAGAAGCGGGCGGCTCCCAGCTGGGAGCCGCCCGGTTCTTTTGCGCTTTAAAAACTAGATGCCGGTTTCCATCTTCATCACGAGCCCGTAGCCCACAATAAGCAGGGCCCAAATGACCACCAGGGTCACGGTCAAGCGAACCAGGTTCTTAGAAGCAGAACCTGAAGAGTTCAGAGAGGTGGTCATACCGCCACCGAACATGTCTGAAAGGCCACCACCCTTACCGCGGTTCAACAGCACCAGAAGAACGGTGAGAATGCTGGTGATAGCAATGGCAACCATGAGTGCGATCTTAAGAATCTCCACGAGAGCCTTTCAGGGTAAACAATGATAGAGCGCGTTGCCGGGTCAACAAGTGGGAAAGTGCCCTGGCAACGCGCTCTCTATTTTCTCAGGAAAGCCGGTTGATGTCCAACCTATCCGAAGTATTAGGAATCGAAACGAGCAATGTTAGCGAACTCGGTGGCATCCAGCGATGCGCCGCCCACCAGCACGCCATCGACGTCCTGCTCGCCCAGAATCTCGGGAGCAGAAGCAGCCTTAACAGAACCGCCGTAGAGAATACGAACCTTCTCAGCCACGTCTGCCGAGTAGAGCTTTTCCATCTCGGCGCGGATAGCAGCTGACATCTCCTGGGCATCTGCCGAGGTAGCTACCTTACCGGTACCGATAGCCCAGACCGGCTCGTAGGCAATCACCAGGGTTTCAGCCTGCTCAGCGGAGAGACCCTCGATGGAGCCGCGCAGCTGTTCCAGGGTGAAATCAACGTGGGTTCCGGCTTCGCGAATCTCCAGGCCCTCGCCCACGCAGAGCACAGGGGTCAAATCGTGACGGTAGGCTGCCTGAACCTTGGCAGCGCACACGGAGTCAGACTCACCGTGGATGGTGCGGCGCTCGGAGTGACCAACCAGCACGTACTTGGCACCGAGCTTGTTGAGGAAAGCACCGGAGATGTCGCCGGTGTAGGCACCGGAATCCTTGTCAGAGAGATCCTGGCCGCCGTAGGCGATGTTCAGCTTGTCGCCATCAACCAGGGTCTGTACCGAACGAATGTCGGTGAAGGGAGGAAAGACAACAACCTCGGCCTTGTCATAGTCAAAGTTGGTGTCGTCCAGAGTCCAGGCCAGCTTCTGAAGCAGAGTCACGCCCTCAGCGTGGTCCATGTTCATCTTCCAGTTACCGGCGATAAAGGGCTTGCGAGTCATAGTACCTACCTAAATCTTGGGGTTCTCGGCCAGCAGGGCCGACAGATAAAAACAGAGGTGAGGTGCGGGCAGGTTTCCCCCACCCGCACCCAAGAGTCTGGGGATTAGGCGCCCAGAACCTCGATACCGGGCAGGGTCTTGCCCTCGATGTATTCGAGAGAAGCACCGCCACCGGTGGAGATGTGGCCAAACTGGTCGTCAGAGTAACCCAGCTTGCGAACAGCAGCAGCGGAGTCGCCGCCGCCGATAATCGAGAAAGCGTCGGAGGCAACGATAGCCTCAGCCACAGCCTTAGTACCGTGAGCGGTGTTCTCGAACTCGGCAACACCTACGGGGCCGTTCCAGAAGATGGTCTTGGCGCCCTTGATCTTCTCAGCGAAGAGCTCGCGAGACTTGGGGCCGATGTCCAGGCCGTCTGCCTTCTCGCCCAGCTCGCCGCCCTCGATGTCGTCCATGGGGCGAATCTCGAAGTTGGCGTCGTTGGAGAAGTCGTCACCGCAGACCACGTCAACAGCGGTTACAATCTCGGTGCCCTTGGCGGGTGCTTCTTCCATGTAGCGCTTGACGGTCTCGATCTGATCCTTCTCAAGAATCGAGGAGCCAACCTTCCAGCCGTTAGCCGCAGCGAAGGTGTAGCCCATGCCACCACCAATCAGAATGGTGTCTGCCTTGCCAATCAGGTTCTCGATCACAGCCAGCTTGTCAGAAACCTTAGCACCGCCCATGATTACCACGAAGGGGCGCTCGGGATTGTTGAGGGTCTTCTTGAGAACGTCAACCTCGGTCTTGACCAGATCGCCCAGGTAAGCGGGTAGGCGCTTAGCAACATCGTAAACGGAGGCGTGCTTGCGGTGAACAGCGCCGAAAGCATCGTTCACATAGGCACCGTTCTCACCGGTCAGGGCAACCAGCTCGTCGGCAAATTCGCCGCGCTCAGCGTCGTCCTTAGAAGTCTCGCGCGCATCGTAACGCACGTTCTCAACCACCAGTAGCTCACCGTTCTGCAGGGACTCAGCCTTAGCCTTGGCATCCTCACCCACAACGTCCTCAGCCACGAGAACCTTGAAGTCTGCCAGCTCGCTCAGACGCTTAGCAGCGGGGGCGATGGAGAACTTGGGATCAACCTGGCCCTTGGGGCGGCCCAGGTGAGCGGTGACAATCACGCGTGCACCTGCCTGAGTCAGCTTGGTCAGAACAGGCAGAGAAGCCTTCACACGACCGTCATCGGTGACAGTCTCGCCATCCAGAGGAACGTTCAGGTCAGAACGAACCAGAACATAACGGCCTTCTACGCCTTCTGCGAGAAGCTCATCAAGAGCGCGTGCCATATGGATCAACTCCAATAAAGTATGTATG
The DNA here is from genome assembly GCF_014635585.1 of Rothia aerolata. Taxonomy (GTDB): domain Bacteria; phylum Actinomycetota; class Actinomycetes; order Actinomycetales; family Micrococcaceae; genus Rothia; species Rothia aerolata. The sequence continues at coordinate 257,050 of NZ_BMDC01000001.1, read as the reverse complement.
AAAAATAAAGAGGGTTATGAAAATGCCCCCACCCAAAACGGTGGGCGGGGGCACAAATTTAGTTTAGCTTAGAGAGCTGCTGCAACCTTGTTGGTGAACAGAACCAGGCGAGATACGTAACCGAACTCGTTATCGTACCAAGCAACAACCTTGACCTGGTTGCCAATAACCTTGGTCAGGGGTGCATCGAAGATGGTGGAAACTGCGTCACCCTCAATGTCCTTAGACACGATGGGGTCGGTTGAGTACTTGATCAGACCCTTGAAGGCACCCTCGGAAGCCTTCTTCATAGCCTCGTTGACCTCTTCAACGGTTACTTCGCGCTTAGCCTCGAAGGTGAGGTCGGTCAGTGAACCGGTGGGGGTAGGAACGCGAACTGCGAAACCATCCAGCTTGCCCTTGAGCTCGGGCAGAACCAGGCCAACAGCGGCTGCCGCACCGGTGGAGGTGGGAACCATGTTCAGAGCAGCTGCACGGGCACGGCGCAAATCCTTGTGGGGAGCGTCGAGCAGGCGCTGGTCGGAGGTGTAGGCGTGGATGGTGGTCATCAGGCCCTTTTCGATACCGAAAGCATCGTTGAGAACCTTAGCCATGGGAGCCAGGCAGTTGGTGGTGCAGGATGCGTTGGAGACGATGTTCATGGTCTCTGAATCGTAAGTGTCATCGTTTACACCTACAACGAAGGTGCCGTCGATGTTCTTACCGGGAGCGGAGATGATAACCTTCTTCGCACCTGCATCGCGGTGAGCCTGAGCCTTGGTACCGTCGGTGAAGAAACCGGTGGACTCGATCACGATGTCGATGTCCAGTTCCTTCCAGGGCAGGTTAGCGGGGTCACGCTCAGCGAGAACCTTGATAGCCTTGCCATCAACGGTGATTGACTCATCGTCGAATGAAACCTCTGAATCCAGGGTGCCCATGACGGAGTCGTACTTGAGCAGGTGGGCCAGGGTCTTGTTGTCGGTCAGGTCGTTGATTGCAACAATCTCGAAGCCTTCAGCGTGAGCCTGAGCTGCGCGGAAGAAGGAACGACCAATGCGGCCAAAGCCGTTGATAGCTACGCGTACAGTCACTGTGGATCTAACTCCTCGTTTATATCAGTGAATTTTTACGTTGGACGATCGCGCCAGGAGCACGATGCCCAGAAAAGAACTCCCCCAAAAGTTTGGGAGCAAGCCCTTTACCTGTTGGGCTTTCGTCCGTTCTGTATCTATCTTACGACAGATTGTGTGGATTTGGGTGTGATTTTGTGGTTTTTTTGAGTGAAGTTTTGCATTCAAGGGCAAAACCCTCACACAAGCCCACAGAAATAGAGCAAAACACCCGCGTTCCCAACCAAGGGGACACGGGTGTTTCAGCGATTATGTGGTTTTAAAAGCCTAATTCTTCACCGGCATCGGTACCGGGAATACCCTTCTCTGCTGCTCGTTTATCGGCCATGGCCAGCAAACGGCGAATGCGACCCGCAATGGCGTCTTTAGTCATGGGCGGGTCAGCCAGCCGACCCAGCTCATCCAGCGATGCCTGCTTGTGGGCAACACGTAGCTCGCCGGCGTAGCGCAGGTGCTCGGGCACCTGGTCTCCGAGAATTTCCAGGGCCCGCTCTACTCGAGCCCCGGCGGCAACGGCTGCCTGGGCGGAGCGGCGCAGGTTGGCGTCGTCAAAATTAGCCAGTCGGTTGGCGGTGCCGCGCACCTCTTTACGGGCCCGGCGCTCCCGCCAGTTACCCAGAGTGTCGCTGGCACCCATGCGCTCCAGCAGCATACCGATGGTCTCACCGTCACGCACCACCACGCGGTCAACCCCGCGCACCTCACGAGCCTTAGCGATGACGTCAAGACGGCGGGCAGCCCCCACCAGCGCCAGGGCGGCTTCGGGGCCGGGGCAGGTGAACTCAAGGGCGGACGAGCGCCCGGGTTCGGTCAGGGAGCCGTGGGCGAGGAATGCGCCGCGCATCACGGCCTCGGCATCAGCCAACGAACCGTTGACCACGGCAGGAGGTAGGCCGCGCACCGGGCGACCCCGGCTATCGAGCAGACCGGTCTGGCGGGCCAGGGCCTCACCGCCGTTATCCACGCGCACCACAAAGCGACCACCGCGGCGGAGCCCACCGCCGGCCACCGAAGTGACGGTAGCCTCGTGGCCGTACATCTCAGCAATGTTGTACTGAAGGCGAAGCGCTGTCGATTCAAGATCAACCTCAGCCTCAATCACAATGCGGCCTGATACCAGGTGTAAACCGTTGGTAAACCTCAAAATGGTTGAGACCTCGGCCTTACGAACCGACGACTTGGTCGACTCGTAACGAGCTAACTCTTCTTTAACCGATGCCGTCAGGGCCATACGGTAATTCCTCCAATAATTATTAGCGGGTGCACGACGAGAAACTCCACCGTTCACAGGTGCCCCTGAAGGTTCTAGCTGTGAAGGCGGAAAACTTCTTCGTAGGCCGCGCCGAGCTTCAAAGGATCGTGAACGTTCTTCTCCAGGCCATGTCTGACCTGCGCCCACGTGACACTGCCACCCAAAGAGTGGGCAACTTCTTCTAATTCAGCGGGCGATCCCATGCCATCGCTGTCAGCAATAACAGCATTAAGCCTAAATTCTGGAACGTATTTCTGCAAAATCCTCAGGTGCTCGGCGGCGCTCAGCCCCGCGGTTTCTTTCCCAGACAGCTCAAGGTTCATCACCACAATGATCTTAGCCTTGGTCTGCAGAAGGGCATTTCGAATACCGGGAAGTAGCAGGTGCGGCAGTACGGAGGTGTACCAAGAGCCGGGGCCAAGAATCACCCAGTCAGCGTCCAAAATAGACTGCACGGCCTGGGGCGTTGCCTCAGCCTGATCGGGGGTAATCCGCACGTTTTCAATATTTTTCGCCCTGGCCAGGTTCGCCTGACCCACGATTTTTCTCAGCTGAACTTCGCCGGTTTCACTGACCGTACGAGCCTCCCCCTCGATCACCAGAGGGGTGCAGGACATAGGCAGAACCCGGCCTCGCGCGTTGAGTAGGGCGCCCACCCAGTCCAGCCCGGCTACCGTATCGCCCAGCAGCTGCCAGAGAGTAACAATCAGTAAATTACCCAGCGCGTGCTCGTCGAGCTGCTGTGAAGATTCGGAGGTTTCAGAGTTAAAGCGGTGTTGGAGAACATCACGCCAGGTTCTGCCCCAGTCGGTATCGTCGCAGAGGGCAGACAGGGCCATGCGCAAGTCCCCCGGTGGCACCACGTTAAAATCCTGCCGCAGTCGACCCGACGAACCGCCGTCATCGGCAACAGTCACCACGGCGGTCAAATCCGTGGTCACGTGCCGCAGGGCAGAGAGCGAACCGTAAAGACCGTGGCCCCCGCCGAGGGCAACCACCTTGGGCTGGGTAGCACGCAGAGGCGCAGGGGCAACCCCGCGCAGATTTTCGGGCAGTTTAATGGGTGCTGCGGGAGAATGAGCGGTCACGGTTTACTCACGCCCCATATCTCTGTGCTGAACGTTAATGTGAATACCGCCTGCTTGAGCCAGTCGACGGGCAATTTCTTCGGTGACAGCTACCGACCTGTGCTTGCCTCCTGTGCAGCCGATGGCCAGGGTGGCGTAGTGCTTGCCCTCCACCATGTAGCCTTCAAGCACCGGCTTGAGCGCCTTGAGGTAGTTGTCAATAAACTCCAGAGTGCCCGGGTTCTCAAAAACATAGTCGCGCACCCTTTTGTCCTGGCCGGTCAGCGGGCGCAACTCGGGAATCCAGTGAGGGTTGGGAATAAACCGCATATCCGCCATAAAGTTGGCATCGGTGGGAGCACCGTACTTAAAGCCGAAGCTCATAACCGTGAGGTTGAGAAGTTTAGGCCCGGTCTGAGAGTACATCTCGTGCATGGTCTTCTTCAGCTGGTGCACGTTGAGACCGGTGGTGTCAATAACCGTATCAGCGGCGTCCTTGAGCTCGGCGAAGAGCTTACGCTCCCGCTCGATACCGTCTACCACTCGCCCACTGCCCTGTAGTGGGTGGGGACGGCGCTGGGCCTCGTAGCGGGCAATGATGTCTTGATCTTTTGCATCCAGGAAGAGCATGGAAAACTCAACGTCAGACTTGCGCAGCACATCAATGGCGGCGGGAAGGTCACTGAAGAGGGCGCTGCCACGCACGTCAATGCCTACCGCCAGCTTGGGCATAGCCTCCGGTGCCCGGGTGACCCAATCGGCCAGAGCCTGTAGCATCTGCGGCGGAATATTATCGACCACGTACCAGCCCTCATCTTCGAGAGCGTTAGCTGCGGTGGACCGTCCAGCCCCAGAAATTCCGGTAATCACCAGAATCTCCGGGCGGCTCTGCTTCAAGGGCTCCATCTGCGAAATGCTTGAATCGGTAGACGCTACCTTTGAAAAATCAGTCACAATCTTTCCTTTACTCCCCTAGTAGTTCCCCACTAGCTTAGACCGACCGACTCCTCAGACGCTAGGGAGTCTTCACCAGCTGTGGGGTCTTTCTGCACAGCAAAGTGCTCCACAATTTTAGCCGCCATAGCCGGCCCGACACCCGGAACCTCCTGCAGTTCTTCTTCGCTGGCCGAGGCGAGCACCTTGAGCGACCCAAAATGCTTAATCAGGGCTTCTCGTTTGGCCGGGCCCAACCCCGCAACCCCGTCGAGGGCAGACTTGACCATTGCCTTACCGCGCTTGGTGCGGTGGAAGGTAATGGCAAAGCGGTGGGCCTCATCGCGCACCCGCTGCACTAGAAAGAGGGCCTGCGAAGAACGCGGTAGAATCACCGGAAAATCGTCGCTGGGCAGCCACAGTTCCTCCAGGCGCTTGGCAATGCCCGCCACAAAAATATCCGAAATACCCAGGTCATCGAGAGCCCGCTGGGCGGCAGCAACCTGGGGCGGGCCGCCGTCCACCAACACCAGGTTCGGCGGGTAGGCGAACTTCGCGGTCTCTTTCTCGGCCGCCTCCTCAGCCGAAATCTCTCCGCTGGTCAGCGGATTCTGCCGGCGCTGCTTCTGGTCGGCCAGGTAGCGGGAGAAGCGGCGGTGAATGACGTCGTACATGCTGGCGGTATCGTCGCGGGCGGCGTCACCGGTAATGGAGAACTTACGATAGTCACTCTTCTTAGGCAGGCCGTCTTCAAAGACCACCATCGAGGCCACCACGTTGGTGCCCTGCACGTGCGAGATGTCGTAGCACTCGATCCGCAGGAGTGGGTCGGCTATTTCCAGGGCGTCCTGTAGTTCCACCAGGGACGTCGACCGGGTAGTGATATCGCCGGCGCGGCGGGACTTGTGGAGGGTCAGCGACTGCTGGGCATTCTCTGCAACGGTCTGCAAGAGCGCGTGCTTATCTCCGCGCTGGGAGACCATAATGTGAGTTTTTGCCCCGCGGATGGAACTGAGCCACTCCTCCAGCTTCTCCCGGTTATCGGGCAGGGTCGGCACCACAATCTGGCGGGGAATATCGTGCTGGGTCTGTTCCAGTTCAGCTAAATCTCCGGTGGAATTGACCGCAATTTCACCGTAGACCTGCATAATCAGCTGCTCCACCAGGGCAGCATCAGAGGTTTCCTCGACCTTCTCCACAATCCAGCCCCGCTGGCCCCGGATTCTGCCACCGCGTACGTAGAAAACCTGCACCGCGGTTTCCAGCTCATCCGAAGCAAAGGCGAACAAATCGGCGTCCACAGAATCAGCCAGAACCACAGCGTTACGCTCAAAGGCTTTCTGGAGCGCCTCGATGTCGTCGCGTAAAACCGCCGCCTTTTCAAAGTCGAAGTCGGCGGCCGCCTGCTTCATCTGCTGGGTAAGATTCGCGATGAATTTCTCGGCACCGCCGCCCATAAACCGGCAGAGATCCTCGGCGAGCTTGAGGTGGTCTTGCTGAGAGATATTACCCACGCAGGGCGCTGAACACTTATCGATATAGCCCAGCAGACAGGGGCGCCCGCTACGCTCAGCCCGGTTGAACACCCCGGCTGAGCAGGTGCGCACGGGAAAGACCCGCAAGAGAGCGTCCAGGGTTTCGCGAATAGCCCAGGCCTGGGAGAAGGGGCCGAAGTAGCGAACCCCCTTCTTCTTCTCGCCGCGCATCACCTGGGCCCGCGGAAAACGATCTTTGAGAGTCACCGCCAGGTAGGGGTAGGACTTATCATCCCTAAAGGCGATGTTAAAGCGGGGCTTGTACTCCTTAATCCAGGTGTACTCCAGCTGCAAAGACTCAAGCTCCGAGCCCACCACGGTCCACTCCACCGAGGCGGCGGTGTGCACCATAGCGTAAACCTTAGGTGCCAGCGCGTGAACGTTCTGAAAATAGGAGTTCAGCCGGTTGCGGAGGTTCTTAGCCTTGCCCACATAGACCACGCGCCCGAATTCATCGCGGAAACGATAGACTCCGGGCACGGTTGGAATCTCACCCGGTGCCGGGCGGTAGCTCGCCGGGTCAGCCACTTAGGCGACTCCACCGTCTCGGGCAGCCGAGGGCGAGACATTGTATTCGTCTTTGCGCGGCTGGCCCGACAGCTTAGCAATCTCATTCATAATTCGATCTGTGGTTTGGCGCCTCAGCTTGCCGCTCATCTTTTCGCCAGTTTTCTCAAAGTAGATGGGCTCCCCCACGCGCACGGTAAAGCGCTTGGGGTAGATCATGTTAGAACCCTGTTTCTGGAGCTTGTCGGTGCCAATCAGGCCCACCGGAACCACCGGGGCACCGGTCATGTGGGCCAGCCAGGCAACACCAATCTTGCCCCGGTAAAGGTAGCCATCACGGGAGCGGGTGCCCTCGGGGTAAATACCGAAAACCCGGTCTTCCCGCAGCACGGCCAGGGCCTTATCCAGGGCCTTCATCGACTCCGACCGGTCAGAACGGTTAACGGGAATAATGTCTATCGCCTCAAAAAACCGTTTCATTGCTTTGCCTTTAATGCCGGGTGAATTCACGTACTCAGCCTTAGCGAGAAAGGCCACGCGGCGGGGCATCAGCGCAGAGATAATCACGGAATCCAAGAAGGCAAGGTGGTTAGAGGCAACAATCACCGGGCCCTCAGCGGGGAAAGTTTCCAGCCCGGTAACCCTGGCACGAAAGCCGGTCTTCAGAAGGGCGGTCACGCATCTCTGGATTCCCTTGTAGTACTGCACGCTAGCGAAAGTCCTCTATCTCGGTTTCTGGGTGTGTATGAAAGTAGGGCATGCTACATCTTTGGAGCATCCCCTCAAACATAGAGATTACTCTTATCCGCAGGGTAAAAGCGAATATTGCGCCCGGGTCGTAGACAGCCGCTACCTTTCAGGGAAGCGGCTGGCTACAAAGGTGCCTTAGCCCTTAAATATTTCCCTCAGGAAGGTACCTGTATAGGATTCCTTGACCTCGGCCACCTCTTCGGGAGTACCCTCAGCGACCAGCGTTCCACCGCCGTCACCGCCCTCGGGCCCCATGTCCACAATCCAGTCGGCAGATTTAATGACATCGAGATTGTGCTCGATGGTCAGCACAGTATTGCCCTTATCCACCAGGCCCTGAAGCACCTTGAGCAGCTTGCGAATATCTTCAAAGTGCAGGCCGGTGGTGGGTTCATCGAGCACGTAAATCGAACGGCCGTTGGAGCGTTTCTGTAACTCCGATGCCAGCTTGACTCGCTGCGCCTCACCGCCGGAGAGCGTGGTGGCGGGCTGGCCCAGGCGGATATAGCCCAGACCAACGTCAACCAGGGTGTTGAGGTGGCGGGCAATGGGAGTAAAGGCCGAGAAGAACTCGGCTGCCTCTTCCACCGGCATCTCTAGTACCTCGGCAATGTTCTTGCCCTTGTACTTAACCTCGAGGGTCTCCCGGTTGTAGCGCTGGCCGTGGCAGGTTTCGCAGGGCACATAGACATCGGGCAGGAAGTTCATCTCAATCTTGAGCGTGCCGTCACCCGAGCAGGCTTCGCAGCGGCCACCCTTGACGTTAAAACTGAAGCGGCCGGGCTGGTAGCCGCGCATCTTTGCCTCGTTGGTTTCAGCAAAGAGCCTACGGATATGGTCAAAAACGCCGGTGTAGGTTGCCGGGTTTGAGCGGGGGGTGCGGCCAATGGGCGACTGGTCCACATGGATAATTTTGTCCAGGTGGTCCAGGCCCTCAATGGTCTTGTGGCGGCCGGGCACCTGCTTGGCTCCATTGAGCTTATTGGCCAAAGCGGTGTAGAGAATACTGTTGACCAGCGTGGACTTACCCGAGCCCGAGACTCCGGTGACGGCGGTCAGCACACCCAGGGGGAAGCTCACGCTAATGTTCTTGAGGTTATTCTCGCGGGCACCCACCACCTTAATCATGCGCTTTTTGTCGATAGGACGGCGCTGGGGCGGCACGGTAATCTCGCGGCGGCCGGCCATGTAGTCGCCGGTAATCGATTTCTCGTTCTTAAGCAGCTGCTGGAAGGTGCCCGAGTGCACCACCTGACCACCGTGCTCACCGGCGCCGGGGCCAACATCAACAATCCAGTCTGCCTCTTTCATGGTGTCTTCGTCGTGCTCCACCACAATGAGGGTGTTGCCCATGTCGCGAAGTTTAGTCAGGGTATCAATCAGGCGGCGGTTATCGCGCTGGTGCAGGCCAATGGAGGGCTCATCAAGAACGTAGAGCACGCCCACCAGACCCGAACCAATCTGGGTTGCCAAGCGGATTCGCTGCGCTTCTCCACCCGAGAGGGTTGCGGCGGGGCGAGAGAGGGTGAGGTAGTCCAGCCCCACATCCAGCAAGAACTGCAGGCGAGCGTCAATTTCTTTCAGCACCAGCTCGGCAATCTGAGCTTCCCGCTCGGTCAGCTTGAGCTTTCGCATAAAAGTCAGCGATTCCCGCATGGGCATGTCGGTGACCTCTGCGATGGAGGCACCGCCCACCTTCACGCCCAGAATCGTGGGGTTGAGGCGGGCACCGTTACATTCGGAACAGGCTACGTTACGCATGTACTGCTCATAGCGGTCTTTGGACCAGTCAGATTCGGTCTCCTCGTGCTTGCGCAGAATGTAGGCAAAAACTCCCTCAAAGCCAGAGGTATAGCGGCGCTCCCTGCCAAAGCGGTTGCGGTAGGAGACTGTGACCTTGAAGTCCTTACCGCGCAGAATAGCCTTCTTTGCCTTGGCGGAGAGATCCTTCCAGGGGGTATCTAGGCTAAAGCCCACCTCATCTGCCAGGCCTGCCAACAGGCGCAGCCAGTACTCGGTGGTTGCCTTACCCTGAGACCAGGGGGCAATAGCGCCCTGAGCCAGGGAAAGGTCGGGGTTGGGAATCACAAGGTCTTCATCCACCTGCAGCTTAGAACCGATACCATCGCAGACTGGGCAAGCACCGAAGGGAGAGTTAAAGGAGAAGGCACGGGGCTCAATCTCATCCACCTGCAGGGGGTGGTTATTGGGGCAGGCGAGGTTCTCGCTGAAGGAGCGAGTACGAGCCGGGTCGGCGGCGTCCACGTCTACAAAATCAACCAGCACCCGGCCATCAGCCAGATTAAGGGCGGTCTCAACCGAGTCGGTGAGCCGCTGCTGCACAGACTCCTTAATGGCAATGCGGTCCACCACCACCTCAATGGTGTGCTTGTAGGTCTTAGCCAGCTTGGGCGGATCGCTGAGCTGAACCTGCTCGCCGTCTACCCTGGCTCGGGAGAAGCCCTGGGCCGAAAGATCCTGGAAGAGATCAGCAAACTCCCCCTTGCGTTCAGAGACCACCGGGGCCAGCACCTGCAGGCGGGTTTTCTCGGGCAGCTCCATCAGCTGATCAACAATTTGCTGGGGAGTCTGCTTAGAAATTTCCTCGCCACAGATAGGACAGTGCGGGTGCCCCACGCGCGCCCACAGCAGGCGCATGTAGTCATAAATCTCGGTAATGGTGCCCACCGTGGAGCGAGGGTTCTTAGAGGTTGACTTCTGGTCGATTGAAACCGCCGGTGAAAGACCCTCAATAAAATCGACGTCCGGCTTATCAACCTGGCCCAAAAACATGCGGGCATAGGAGGAAAGGGACTCCACATAGCGGCGCTGGCCCTCAGCAAAGATTGTGTCAAAGGCCAGCGAAGACTTACCCGAGCCCGAAAGACCGGTAAAGACCACCATCGAATCGCGGGGGATTTCAAGGTCAACGTTCTTCAGGTTGTTCTCGCGCGCTCCCTGCACCCGAATGTGGGTTAGATCTTGGGCAACGGTGGAAACCGAACTCTTGGGCATACACTTCCTCACGTCTATATGTTTCGAAAATATATTCTATGCCCCCGAGCGCCGTGTTTGAACCGTTTCCGCCCTCCCTCTCAGCTTAATCTCCGCCCGAGTTGAACGCTCACAGTAAAAATCGGTCAGTAACCTTGTTTTTGATTGAGTTCTTTGCCGCCGCGGTTCTAAACTGTGAATCATGACAACTCCTTCAGGCAACCTGATTCTCGATGATGAGTACATGACCGTGCGCTCCATTTCCGTCTCTGACATGGACAACAACGTCTACCTTCTCACCTCCAAAACCACCGGCCAGCAGGTGCTCATCGACGCCGCCGACAACGCCCCTGCAATCCGCGAGTTCATCTCGACCTCAGCCGACGAAGATTTCACCGGGGACGGCGCCGCGGCGGGTCTGAGCGCTATTTTCACCACCCACGGTCATTGGGACCACATCAGGGCGCTCAAGGAGATCGCCGAAGAATTCGACGTGGCGACCTTTGCCGGCGACGATGACCTTCAGGCTATCGAAGAGCAGGAGAACTTCACGGTAGACACCGGAGTCAACGGCACCGAAATTTTCCACTTTGAAGATTTTTCACTGGAAACCATCTCTCTGGTGGGCCACACCCCCGGCTCCATCGCCCTGGTCTTGCGAGACATTGACGAAATGCACCCCACCCTGATTTTCACCGGTGATTCCCTCTTTCCCGGCGGAGTGGGTAAGACCAACTCCCCCGAGGACTTTGAATCCCTCTTTGAAGACGTCAAGACCAAGATCTTTGATGAGTTTGACGACGACACCGTGGTGCTCCCGGGCCACGGCAACTGCACCACCCTCGGCGCAGACCGCGGCAATCTTTCCGAGTGGAAGAAACGGGGCTGGTAGCCTCTGAAGAGGCACTTTATAAAGTAAGGATGAGGTTCTTTCTCACGCCTTACCGCTGTATCACCCCTGGGGCTGAGCTCAAGTTCGTCCCCAGGGGTGATTTGTTTTAAAAGGGGTCTCACTAGGCTGGAACTAACGGGTTGTTCAGACTCGTTCGCACCTTGTGGAGACGCTGACCCGGAAGAACCACCCGGGTCAGCAATCTACCGTTACCAGGAAAAATAACGTGAAAAATCTATATACTTCGACTCCCAGCCTTAAAGTTCTCATCGCCAGCGGCACCTTAGCCACCGCGCTGGTTCTCTCAGCCTGTACTTCGCTCCAGCAAGCGACCCCCGATACTTCAGCTTCGACCGTAGCAACTGCTGCTGACCGCACGCACGGGGCCAAGTGGCAGAAGAAAGAATTTTCCTCTTTCTACGGCCAGAAAATTGACTGGGGTAAGTGCACTGCTCAGGATGCGGGGTTAGGCGCTGAGGACGAAGAAGCTCTCAAGCAGGCAGGCGTGGATTTCGCCAACTTTGAATGTGCCACCGTTAAGGCTCCGCTGAACTGGGCTAACCCCGACGATGACCGTTCTATTGAGCTGGCCATCTCTCGAACCAAGCCCGCCGGTGATTCCCAAGACTCCGTGCCCCTCTTTACCAACCCCGGCGGCCCGGGCATAGCCGGTATTCAGCACACCATGCTGATGGGAAGCGACCCGTCTTTCGAGAAAGTGCTCAGCAACCATGAGCTGTGGGGCTTTGACCCCCGAGGCATTGGCAACTCCACCCCGGTACACTGCGATTCATCCTCAACCGTTGCGGCTGTTCAGCTCGCCGAATGCGCCAGCAGCCAGCCGATTGCCCAGTTTATGGGTACCTCCCAGGTAGCCCGCGATATGGAACTACTGCGGGTTCTTGCCGGTGATAAACAGCTGGACTACGTCGGCTATTCCTACGGCACCATGCTGGGCGCCACCTACGCCACGCTCTTTCCCGACCATGCCGGCCGTATGGTGCTTGACTCAGCTGAAAACGCAGGCTGGGGAATGCTGACCCACAATTTTGACCAGGCTGTTGCAATTTCCAAGGCCGTAGGAGACCTGGCCAATCGATGTGGCGAACTGACCACCTCTGACGGCTCGGCCGTTGAGTGCCCCTTCACCTCCGAAAAGGAGATGCTGAAGCTTAAAAAGAGACTGACCGAAAAGCCGCTGAAAGCACCCAACGGCAAGAGCATCGACGGTGAAGGGCTCCGTTCATACCTGACCAGCGCCCTCTACGTTCCCCAGCAGATGCAGGGAGACCAGCTTGATCTGCTCGGCCGCGCGCTCAAGGGTGATGAGGAAGCTCTCAACGAGCTAGCGGTGGTCGTTGAAGAGGGAAACGTAGAAATTGATGCGGCGGGTCAGCTGACCGTCTGCCCCTCAACGCCCAAGACCCCTGACCTTGAGGGCCTCATCAAACACATGAAAGAGGTGGATGTACCCGAGTTTGTGGGTGGCCCCGAAATTACCGATGAGGTTCTTGCCGAGTACACCGAGTTTGACTGCGCGGTTCTTCCCAGCACCGGCACAGATATCCTCGACAGTTTCAACGCCGAGGGTGTGAAAACTCCCCTGATGGTCATTGGTATTACCGGCGACCACGCCACCCCCTTCCAGCACGCCCAGGAGCTGGCCAAGCAGCTTGGCCAGGCTCGACTGGTCACACTGGAAGGTAGCGGCCACGGCGCCTCCTTCTCGGGCAGGTCTACCTGCATCGATCAGGTAGCAACCGACTACCTGGTCAACGGCACCCTTCCTGAAGAGGGCAAGGTCTGCCAGGCCGGCTAGGAAAGGCCCACCATGGTGCCCTTCTCATCGAAGCCAATTCGTTCTGCTGCCGGGGACTTCGCCAGGCCGGGCATGGTGCGCATGGTACCGCAAATTGCGTACACATAGCCTGCCCCGGCAGCCAGACGCACCTCGCGCACGGGTAAGGCCCAGTCGGTAGGTGCGCCCTTCAAAGACGCATCGGATGAAATGGAGAGGTGGGTCTTAGCAATCACCACCGGCAGGTTACCGTAGCCCAGCTGCTCAAACTGAGCCAGCTGTTTCTTGGCGGCAGGTGCCACCTCAATGCCGTCAGCACCGTAGACCTTGGTGGCCACCTTCTCAAGTTTGGTCTCAAGAGAGTCTGAGTCTTCGTAGGTATACACCAGTTCCGAATGATCGTCACAGGCTGCCGCCACCGCATCTGCCAGGTCGGTGGCACCAGCCCCGCCTTCGGCAACCCCGCGGTGGATTGCCACGCGGGCACCGGCTGCCTCTGCAATTTCGCGAATCTTCTGATGCTCTGACTCAAAGTCAGTGGGGAAAGCGTTAATAGCCACCACCGGTTGCACACCAAAGTTCCGCACAATCTCAATGTGCTTGAGCAGGTTAGCGGCACCGGCTTCAACGTCAGCCGGGGATTCTTTGAGCATGTCTTCCGGCAGGGGCTTGCCGGGCACGATCTTGAAAAGACCCGAGTGGGACTTCAGCGAACGCACCGTCACCACCAGCACGGCGGCGTCCGGCCTCAGACCCGACACCCGGCACTTGACGTTGAAGAAACGCTCGGCGCCCATATCAGCGCCAAAGCCCGCTTCGGTAATCACGTAGTCGGCGTGCTCAAGCCCCACGTAGTCGGCAACGATAGACGAGTTGCCGGTGGCGATATTGCCGAAGGGACCAGCGTGAATCAGGGCGGGAGTGTGCTCAAGGGTTTGGAGCAGGTTGGGGTTCACCGCATCGGCCAGAATAACCGCCAGGGAGCCGTCTGCTTTAAGGTCTTTTGCGGTCACGGCATCGCCGTCATGATTGTAGCCAATCACAATCCGGCCCAGCCGCTCGCGCAGGTCATCGAAGCTGGTGGCCAGCGAGAGAATCACCATGATTTCCGAGGCCGAGGTGATGTCAAAGCCGGTTTGGCGCGGCACGCCGTCCATCCGTTCGCCCAGACCAATGACGACGTTGCGCAGCGCGCGGTCGTTGACGTCAAGTACCCGGCGCCAGGAGATACTGCGGGTATCGATATTGAGCTCGTTGCCGTGGTGCAGGTGGTTATCAATCATCGCCGCCAGCAGGTTGTGGGCTGCGGTGACGGCGTGAAAGTCGCCGGTGAGGTGCAGGTTGAGCTTCTGCATGGGAATAATCTGTGAGTAGCCACCGCCTGCTGCACCACCCTTAATACCAAAGGTGGGGCCCATCGATGGCTGGCGCAGGGTCAGCATGGCCTTGCGCCCGGTTTTGCCCATACCCTGAGCCAAAGAAACAGCTGTTGCGGTTTTTCCCTCGCCCAGCGGTGTGGGGGTCACGGCGGTGACCACAATATATTTGCTGCCCTTTTTGAGGGCATTTTCGGCGGTGGTGGTTTCATCGAGTAGAACCTTGGCAACGTTTTTGCCGTAGGGTTCCAGGCGAGCTTCGCTAATGCCGGCTTCAGCCGCGATGTCGCTAATCGGCTGGATCTCAGCAGCCTGGGCGATTTCGAGGTCTGAGGGAAAGGGAGTGCTCATGGCTATCATCCTTGATAGATCGGTTATCATCCACGCACAAGTATATACTTTTGAGAGAGGTAGGTCACTCGATGAGCCGCCTTTCCCTGCCCCTAAGCTCGAGCGAAAATCTGCTCTGGCCTACCCTCAGCAACAATCTGCCCACCGCTGAGTAGAACAGCCCGATCCGCCAGCGAAGCAATACGGGCATCGTGGCTGATAATCACCACAGCCCGACCTTTCCTTACCGCTTCTAGAGATTGCCGGGCATCGGCAAGTTCGAGCTGGGTGGTGGATTCATCCAGAATTACCACGTGGGGATCTGCCAGCACAATGCGGGCCAGGGCGAGCTGCTGAACCTGGTCTCTTGAAAGCTGACAGTGGCCTCCGCCCAGGCGGGTCTGAACGCCCTCGGGCAGGGAATCTACCCAGTCGGCTCCAACGGCTCTGAGTGCCGCAAGCATCTGCGTCTTACTTGCATCGGGGGCCACCAGGGTAAGGTTATCTGCCAGGGTTCCAAGAAATAGATGGGCTTCCTGGGTGCAGATGAGCAGGTGGGGCCGCTGTTGAATTCCGCGCTGGGTGGGGTAGAGCCCGTTGCCCACCGGCTCTCCCATGACCTCCACGGTACCCGAGCTGGCAGAGAGGGAACCCGCCATCAGGCGGGCCAGGGTGGTCTTACCCGAGCCAGACCTACCCACCAGCGCCACCATCTCCCCCTGCTTCAGGCTAAAATCAATGCCTTCCAGCACAGGCTTGGCAGGATCATAGCCAAAGGTCAGCTCCCGCACCCGAACCGCAGCGCCGTCAAACTCAGCGGTTTGAGCCGCCCCGGCGGCGTCCTTCTGCACCTCCACCACAGAACCGGCAGAGTGCTCCGCCCGCTGGGTAGCCCGCCGCAGCCTGTGTGTGCGCGCTAGATCGATGACGCCGCTGACCCGGCCCATGGTCACGGTCATCTCACGCAGGCGGTCGAGCCAGTAGCTGAAAATATCGGCGTTGGTGCGCATGGTAAACACCAGAATCGAAGCGGTAGAGACCTGACCCCAACTCGCCCAGCCGTTCCTCACGCAGATTGCGCCCCAGGCCACCGACAAGAAGAGCGGAGAATAGGCAGCGATACTGTCCAGGGCCCAAAGGCGGGCGCGCAGTTTCACCAGGCCGTCGGCGACTTCGTAGTAGTCCCAAATATTTCTCTCAAGCACCCGAGCCCGGGCGTCCACCACGCCCAGTTCAGAAGCGGTGGCCGCACCGTGAACGTTTTCCGTCACCGTAGTGGTCATGGTGGAAATGCGTTCGGTACGCAGGACAATTCGGCGGGCAATACGGGGTAGAAAAACGGCGATTACGCAGGTTTCAAGCACCAGGAAGGGCAGGGTCATTGCTCCCAGCGCGGGCGAGAGCACAAAGATAGAAACCACGATGGTGAAGATGCTAATCAGCACGTGGATAATCTCGGGCAGGCCCATCGTGATAATCTGGCGCACCGAGTCAAGGTCATCCGTTACGCGGGAGACCAAATCACCGGCCCCGGCGTCCTCCACCGTCTGGGCGTCAAGATCGAGGGCTGAACCCACCAGGTCTATGCCCAGCTCCTTGTTCATCTGTGTACCCAGGTTCTGGGCCTGAAAAATCCAGGTGCGGGTGATAAGGGCATTAGCCAACGTGGCGGCCGCGATAAAGGCGAGTTCCCGCCAGGGAAAGCCCGCGAGTTCCGCAGCGATTGCGCGGTCAACAATCAGACCAATCTGCCAGGGAGTCACCAGAGCCACCAGTGAAGAGGCAATAAAGAGACACAGAATATAGGTAAATCGTGCGGGATGGTTAAAAACCGTTCGAGCAATGAGTTTCCAGGTGGTTTTTCCGCTGGCGATGGGTAGCAACTCTGCCACGGTCAGCTCCCCCTCTCCACCGGGTGAGACTCTGATGTTGCCTCTCGATTAATGCGCTTTTGAACCTCCACGGTGCCCGAGACAAGATAAACCGCCCGGGTTTTTTCAAGCGGCCCCGGCTGGGCAACGAGGGTTTCAAGCTGGTCGAGAATAAAGCGCTGGCTGGGCTCATCTACGGAGTTCAGTGGCTCCGCCAGAACCAGGTGACTACGCTTCTGCGCCAGGGCGCGGGCCAGTGCCAAGCGCTGGCGCTGGCCACCGGAAAGGTTGGTGCCCTCTGAGGCAATACCGGCTTCAAAGTAGTCAGCCGGTATGTTCCCGCCCAACCGGCGAGCGATTTCCTCAGAGTCGGTAATGCGCAAGAGTTCTTCCGCCTCCCGGTCGCTCAGACCGCCGGTCCCCAGCTCCAGGTGCTGCCGAAGGGTTCCCGCAAAGATAGTGGGATTGGGCTCGCTCAGCAGCACCGCCGATGCATCGGGCAGCACCGCGCGCAGGTGGGCGGCAATCTCCTCGCTCATAGTCTGAGCAGTGACCCCCGCAGTTTTGGGGTTGAAATAGAGGACGCCGCTGGCCCCCTCTACCCCCTGCGGCAGGTAGGCGGGGGGAGGGATGGAAGCCGGTGAAACGGCGTCATCCTGCCCCTCATTCTGGCTACTCTCCGCCTGCCTCTCCAGGCGCTCCACGCGTTTGAGTGCCACTCGGGCGTTGCGCCAGTTAAAGAGGGTCATCTCCACGGCCCACAGCGGGCCCATCATCATAGTGATAATGCCGGTGACCGTAACCAGCTGGCTGGCGGGAATGTCAGGAACCCAGCTGCCGTTGAGCAGGCTACCGCGCAGGGCAAAGCCCACTGCCAGCAGGGTGATGAAGCCGATGAGGGAAACGCGCAGGGCCGAGCTCCAGGACTGGACGGATTCGTAGCGCATCTGGGAGGCTCGGACTTCCTCGGCGCTGGCACTGTAGCGGGTCATCATGATTCGCCCCGCCCCTAAACCAAGAATGGTGCGAATAGACGAGGCAATATCGGAGGCTTTGGAGGCGTTGAGGCCAATCTTGTCTCGGAAGACATCGGCGCGTTTTTCAAGCACCCTGGAGACCGCGGTGAGGGCAAGAACGGTGGCGAAAAACCCCAGCAGGGTGGTGCCAGCCACGAGAGGGCTGAGCAACCACAGCTGAACAGTACCGAAAAGCATAATCGGCACAGCCGCAGAAAGATCCAGCAGGGGCATGTACATGTTGGCGATGTTGCGGGCGTCCTTATTAATGAGGGCAATGATTTGGCCCGCATCAGACCGGCCGGCCACCCGCGAAATAAGGGCGGCGGTATGAAGTTTCCAGTCGCGCTCAATCATGTAGATGGTGCGGAAAGCAGTGCCATAGCCGAAGAGCTCATTAAAGGAAAGCAGAATAATCACGCCGCCCAGAAACCAGGTAAAGTTCCAGGCCAGCTCGCTACTCCCCTGCGAGTGCAAAGTGATGATATGCGCTACCAGGGCGGGCAGAGAAACAATTGCCGTACCCGCTAGAAGCTGGGTAAAAAAGGGCAGAAACCAGCGAAACCGGCTGTACCGGGCGTCGGGCGGAGTTAGCCTCAACCGCACCGGATCAGGCTTTTTGCCCTGCTGCTCTTCCGCTTTAATCACCACACCCAAATTTTATAGTCCCTTGAGTAGACTGGGAATATCATGAAAAAAATTCTCGAGTACCTCGACCCCAAACTTGCAGACAGCTCCAACCGTTACTTCCGCGGAGACTTCGCCTCGAACCCCCTGACCGGCGACGAAATCTACGAGGCTTTTCTTTCCTGGATTGCCGACCGCGGTATGGAGCTCTACCCTGCCCAGGATGAAGCGGTGCTCGAAATCGCCAACGGCTCCAACGTTATTCTGGCGACCCCCACCGGCTCGGGTAAGTCTACGGTGGCGGTCGCCGCACACTTTGCCGGTCTCGCCACCGGCCAGCGCTCCTACTACACAGCCCCCATCAAGGCCCTGGTCTCTGAGAAATTCTTTGACCTGGTGGAGATTTTCGGCGCTGAAAACGTGGGCATGGTAACCGGCGACTCCTCTATTAACGCCGACGCCCCGATTATCTGCTGCACGGCAGAAATCCTGGCGAACGTCGTCCTACGCGAAGGGGAAAACGCAGACCTAACCCAGGTCATCATGGACGAGTTCCACTTCTACTCAGACCCCCAGCGCGGCTGGGCCTGGCAGGCTCCCCTGCTGGACCTCCCCCAGGCGCAGTTTTTGCTGATGTCGGCGACCCTGGGCGATACCAGCCGCTTTGAGAAGGAGATGACGGAGCTGACCGGCCGGGAGTCCAGGCTGGTTACCAGCGTCACCCGGCCCATTCCCCTGCACTTCTACTACTCCACTGACACGGTGCAGGAGACCGTGGAGGAGCTGGTCTCAACCTCCCAGACCCCCATCTATATTGTTCATTTTTCGCAGCTACAGGCTATTGACGCCGCCACCGCGCTGATGAGCGTGAACATTGCCTCCAAAGAAGAGAAGGCCCGTATCAACCAGCTGACCGAGAACTTCCGTTTCTCAGCCGGTTTTGGCAAAACCCTGCAACGGCTGGTTAAAAACGGCATCGGGGTGCACCACGCCGGTATGCTCCCCAAGTACCGTCGCCTGGTTGAGCAGCTGGCGCAGGCAGGTTTGCTCAAGGTCATCTGCGGAACCGATACCCTGGGTGTGGGTATCAACGTGCCAATCCGCACCGTACTCATTACAGCTCTCTCCAAGTTCGACGGCCAGCGCACCCGCCGCTTGAAGGCCCGCGAATTCCATCAGATTGCAGGCCGTGCGGGCCGCGCAGGTTTCGACACCGCCGGCACCGTGGTGGTTCAAGCTCCCGAGCACGACATCGAAAACGAGCGCCTGGAAAAGAAAGCCCGCGAAAAGTTCAAGGGCGACGAGAAGAAAATCAACCAGTCTCTGCGGGGCAAAAAGAAGAAGCCGCCACAGGGTTTTGTTGCCTGGTCAAAGAAGACTTTTGAGCAGCTGGTAGAAGCCCAGCCAGAGCCCCTCACCAGTTCTTTTGATATTACCCACTCCATGCTGCTCAACATCCTCCAGCGGGAAGAAGACCCCTTCGCTGTTGTCAAGAAGTTCCTCACCCGCAATCACGAGCCGGTGGCCCGCCAACGTGCTCTGATTCGCAAGGCTCTGGGTATCTACCGCGAGCTGGTGGCCGGCGGCGTCGTCGAACGCCTGCCCGAACCCGACGAGTTCGGCCGCAGCGTGCGCCTGACCGTCTCCCTGCAAGAGAACTTTGCCCTCAACCAGCCCCTCTCCCCCTTCGCGCTGGCTTCGCTTTCGATGCTGGATCAAGAATCGGAATCATACGCTCTCGACGCTGTGTCTGTGATTGAGTCAACCCTGGAAAACCCCCGTCAGGTACTCAATATGCAGGAGAAGAAGGTCAAATCTGAAGCCCTGGCCGAGATGAAGGCGGAGGGCATGGACTACAACGAGCGCATGAACGAGCTCGACAACATCACCTATCCCAAGCCGCTAGAAGACCTTCTGGAACAGGCCTTTGAGACCTACCGCTCCGGTGCCCCCTGGATGGGCGAGTTCGAGCTAGCGCCCAAGTCTGTGGTGCGCGATATGTACGAGCGCGCCATGGATTTCGGCTCCTACGTGCAGTACTACTCGCTGGATCGCTCCGAGGGTATTCTGCTACGTTACCTCTCCGATGCCTATAAGGCGCTGCGGCAGACCGTGCCCTTATCCGCCCTGACCGAGGACCTCACCGACATTATTGAGTGGCTGGGCGAGATGATTCGCCAGACCGACTCCTCCCTGGTGGACGAGTGGGAGCGCCTGGCCAACGGTGAGTCAATCGAGGATTTGCGCGCTGATTCGCTGGAGGATTTGGTGGAGGAAACCGCCCCCGCCATTACCGCCAATACCCGCGCTTTCAAGGTGATGGTGCGCAACGCCATGTTCCGCCGCGTGGAGCTCTTTGCCGACGAGCGCGAGCGCATTCTTGGCGACTTGGACGGCGAGTTGTCGGGTTGGGATGCCGACCGCTGGGCCGATGCTATGGATGACTATTTCGACGACTACGACGATATTTTTACCGACGCCGCGGCACGGTCGCCGCAGCTGTTACAGATTGATGACGAAGTCGCTGCCCACCCCGGTGTGTGGAAGGTTCGGCAGGTGCTCTCTGACCCCGAGGATAACCATGACTGGGCTATTAGGGCAGAGATTGATCTTGCCGCTTCTGATGAGGCGGGGGCGCCGGTGGTGAAGATTGTGGATGTGGGGAACTAAGACCGCTGAGAAAATATAACAATATAGCGTTGTATTTATATTTATAACAATATATCGTTATAAATATGTTTGTGATGACAGTCGATCAGCGCAACTCATCAAAAAATGATGATCTCATTCCATATTTGGAACATGAACTGTTGCAAGAAAATACGGCCATTCATCCCCTGCGGGGCTTCCAGAGAACCGCAGGGGATGAAGCGCAAGCGGTTTTCGACGATCCCCACGATCTCTTGACCGCAACCCTGTTCTTAAGTAGACAGGGGCGGTGGCACCTTGGAATTGGCTCAGGAGAAATCGAAAAGCCCTTGCCCGAGAATACAAGAGAAGGTAGGGGCGCAGCTTTTGTACATGCTAGAAAAGCAGTGGAACGCGCCAAGAAATCGACTGCGCATATCGCTTTTGAGTCAAACAGCAGATACAGCAACCTGATCGAAGCAACTCTGCAACTGTTAATGAGTATCGAAGAAGACCGTAACGATTCATGGCAACAAGCAGGAGAACTCTACTCACAGGGCTTCACCCAAAAAGAAATTGCTCAAAAGTTAGACACCTATCAATCGGCCGTCAGTCGTTCCCTCAAGCTGGGGCATTGGAAAGAAACGCGCCGAATACTGAGTGAGCTTGAACCGCTGTTGGCAGAGGAAGTATAGATGTCCTTCCTACTTTATGTATCCCTTGCGCTCCTTTTGGCAGGGACTGTGCTGTGGTTCAGGTCGAAAGGAGCTCAGGCAGTCAAAGCTTGGTCGCTCATCCTTTTGCTCATAGCTGTGGTTATCGCGTCTACTTTTACACCGCCGCTTGAACCCCAAATCGTGGCTGTGCTCAGAGTATTGCTTGTATTCATTGGCTCTTTAGGTGGTTCAGTGCCGGCAATGTATTGTCTGGGACTACTCAAACCTCATCAGCAAGAAATGCCAGCTGAAAATCGGAACATACACGGTAAGCTCGGCCCTATTCCCCTTAAAGCAATATTCTCTGCACCTCATTCACCTGCAGAAGCCAGCGGCGGTGGACGTTTGATTGGGATTCTTGAACGCCTTGCAGTTGTACTAGCGCTCACCACATCCCAGGTCAGCCTACTTGCTGTCATTGTCGCAGTGAAGGGCTTAGCTCGGTACCCAGAAATCAAGTCAGGCCAGCTCACGGCCGAAAAATTCATTGTAGGAACTTTTTCTTCACTATTGTGGGCAGCCGGATGCGCAATGGCTACGGTAAATCTTGCCTAACACAGGGTTTGATGCGTCTTAGGGAGTGCCTCATCGCCCCTGTCTTTGGCATATTCGATTGGTGCAGAAAAGCGGTTTTCGGTTGCAAATTTGAAGCCGGAAACCGCTTTTCTGCACCGGTGATTTTTACAATGGAAACTAAGGCTACCCCACACCCCGTGAAAGGCAACTACCGTGACAGCTCCCCACCTTGCCAAGCTCAATCTGCCCCAGGCCAGCCACAGGGTTGGCGCCCAGCACACCATTGGCTCCTTCCAGCTCACAGACCACTGGTTTAGGGTGCCGCTGACCCACGGTCTGGTCTTTGGCAAGGGCGAGGAGGCATCCACAGACCATACCCGGGCGAACGAGACTATCCAGATTTATGCCCGGGAGGTCGTGAATACCAGCCCCGACCTCACCGTCTCGCCCGAGCGCCGTCCTTACATGATCTTTCTACAGGGCGGCCCGGGTGGAAAGTCACCCCGACCCGTAACCGACTCCGGCTGGGTGGCTGAGCTTTCCAAGACCCACCAGCTCATCCTGTTAGATCAGCGAGGAACCGGCAACTCAACTCCGCTCACCGCCAGAAATATCACCGAGCAGGGCACCACCGAAGAGCAGGTCAGCTACCTTGAGCTCTTCCGCGCTGACTCCATTGTTGCTGACGCCGAAGTGGTCAGGGATTTTCTAACACAGGGCAGGGCGGATAAACGTTGGTCTACCATGGGCCAGTCCTACGGCGGCTTTCTGACCCTGAGCTACCTGAGTTTTGCGCCGGAGTCGGTGAAAGATTCGCGGATGACGGCGGGGCTGGCACCGATTCGAGCGAAGGTGGACGACGTCTACCGCTCCACCCTGCAGCGGGTAAAAGAGCGGAACGAGGAATTCTACGGCTGGTACCCCGAAGACCAAGAAAGGGCCGCTCAGATTGCCGATTTCTTGCGGAAGAACACCGTTTACCTACCCACCGGCGAGCGCCTCACCGACCACCGTTTTCAGATGCTGGGGCATTTCTTGGGTGGTAACGGTAGAGTGCACGGGCTGCACTATGTTCTTGAGTCGGCTTTTGCTGAGGGGGAAGAGAGGCTATCGAGTCAGTTTTTAGCGGCGGTGGGGGCAGAGGTTTCCTTTCAGGCTAACCCGCTGTACGGTTTGATGCACGAGACAATTTATGCTGATGGCCCCGCAGGTTCTGGCTCACCCAGTGCAGGTGCTACCGGCTGGTCTGCTCAGCGTATGGCGGCGGAGAGGCAGGATTTTAGTCCCGAGGCGGAGACCCTGCTCTTTACCGGCGAGCATATCTTTGACTGGTACTACCGGGAGGATCCTGCGCTGGTGCCTCTGGCCGATGTTGCTCAGGCGCTGGCGGAGAAAGATGACTGGGGCAGGCTCTATGACCACTCTCAACTGGCCCAGAACCAGACTCCGCTGGTAGCCGCCGCCTACACCCCCGATATCTATGTAGACTATGAACACTCCATGTCTACAGCCAGCTGGGTTGGCAGCACTCGCGTGTGGACGTCGGAGACCCACCATCACGATGGCTTGGGGGTTGATGGTCCGGCAATCCTTGAGCACCTGAAGAATCTTCTGGCCGATTAGGGGAAAATTAGACACTGTGATTACTCGCGCACAATTTTTTGGAGGGTCCGCGCTGGGGTTGGTGGCGGCGTCCTTGGCGGCTCCTGCCCACGCGGCTGAGTTGCACGACGACGGCGCTGCGACGCTGGTTCTCGCGACCGAGCACGGCATAGCCGCTGGGGATAACTCCCCCGTTAACGGCAAGGTCAACGACCTTATTAATGAGCTGGCGGCCCGGGGAGGCGGAACTATCATTTTTCCGCCCGGAATTTACCGGGTTGATTCGAGCGGTATTGAGCTGAAGAACCAGGTTTCTATTATCGGTTTGGGCGAGGCCACCCAGTTTCAGCCGGTAGGTGACTGGAAGGAGCTTGCCGGAGTCTTTCGTATCGGTAGCGACACCGAGAATAATTCCGAGCCGGTTTTCCGCACCGGCCTGCACAATTTTTCTATCAAGCCGGGTACCGACCCTGTTCAGCACTCAGACCCTATTCCCAACACGGTCGGAGTTCTCTTCAATACCTATAACGGCGAAGACCCCGGTGAGCCCGACGCCGCCCACCGCATCTCGGGGCTGACCCTCTGGGATCTCGATATGGGAATCAAGCTCAAGGGTAAAGATGACCAGGGTTGCCAGGTGACCAATATCCGCGGACGCCGCTTTCTCAGGACGGCGCTGACGGTGGGAGACCTCGACCGTGAAGGTGGTGCCGACAACAGTTTTCAGATGATTGACTTCTCTTCGGCCAACCTGGCTCGGCTCGATGCTGCCTGCGTCGAGGTCTACTCCGCTAACTGCTCCTTTTCCCAGGTCAAAACCTGGTATTCCAAGCGTTCTCTGGATTTCTCAGAATCTCTTAAGGCCGGAGCCGGGTTCTTTGTACGGGCCACACGCAATACCTTTAGCCAGTGCGATGCCCAGGATAACGGCGGCCACGGCTTTGTTATTGCCCTAGGCGACAACGGCTTCACCAACTGCATTGCTGACTCCAACGGCCACGCCGATAACCTCTCGCAGGCCTCCCACCAGAGCGACGCTCACGGCTTTCACCTTGAGCGCGAAGCCGAGCGAGTTCAGCTTCTTGGCTGTCAGTCCTTTAACAGGTTGCGGGAGGCCCCTGGCCAGGCGGTGGGCTTTTGGGTATATCCAGACAACACCTCGGTCACCCTCATTGGCTCCGCCGCCCGCAACACCCAAGAACAGGTGAGCGCGGGCAAGCTTCCTGAAAGCCGCTTGCTCATTCTCGAATAACCCACCGCGCTCTCTGCTCACCCCACCCCTTAAAGCCGAAGCCCCGCCGTCCTTACTTCTCAAGCAAGGACGGCGGGGCTAAAGTCTGCGCGGAAACCTCCGCGCTGTCGAATCGGTTGGTTAGCCGTTCATGTAGCTTGCGTGCTCGCCGCGAGCGCGCTCCACCAGGTTCTGGTACTCGGTCTCAGACTCGATGAGTTCGTCGCGGTACTTCTGGGGAACCTTGCGGGACTTGGCGGTAGCCTCGTCGAGCTGGGCCTGAATCTTCTGGCGCTCCTCGGTGGAGGCGTCGTCGGGAAGGTTCAGGTACTTCTCGGAGAGGTTGCGGGTCTTCTGGATAGCTGCCAGGGCCTTGCCCTTGGGTGAGTAGAGGGAGGCCAGCACGGTCAGTGCCAGAACCACCACGATGAAGGTCAGCGAGAAACCAATGGTTACCTCGGGTACGTGAATCGGCTGACCGTCGTTGATGAAGGGCAGGTTGTTCTCGTGCATAGCGTGCAGCAGCAGCTTCACACCGATGAAGGCCAGAATCAGCGACAGGCCCCAGGAGAGGTAGATGAGGCGGTCCAGCAGGCCGTCGATGAGGAAGTAGAGCTGGCGCAGACCCATCAGAGAGAAGGCGGTGGCGGTGAAGACGATGTAGGCGGACTGGGTCAGACCGAAGATTGCCGGAATTGAATCCAGGGCGAAGAGAATGTCGGTACCGCCGATAGCCACCATCACCAGCAGCATGGGGGTCATAACCTTCTTGCCGTTTTCGATGGTGAAGAGCTTGTCACCATCGTAGTGGTCGGTGGTGTGGAAGAGCTTCTTGGCCAGGCGAATGATGAAGTTGTTGGCTTCGTCGTCTTCGTCCTTGTCGGTGACCTCATCCTTGATGAGATTACCGGCGGTGTAGATCAGAATCAGACCGAAGAGGTAGAAGATCCAGGCAAACTGGTTGATGAGGGCTGCACCGATGAAAATAAAGACGGTTCGGGCAATCAGGGCGAAAACGATACCGAAGAGTAGCACCTTCTGCTGATCTTCACGGGGCACCTTGAAGGAGGCCATGATAATCAGGAAGACGAAGAGGTTATCTACCGACAGGGCCTTCTCGGTGATGTAGCCACCGTAGTATTCAGCGGCGTAGGTGGGGCCGTCCATCCAGAGGATGACCAGGCCAAAGAGCAGGGCGATGCCTACGTAGACAGCAGACCAAATGGCCGCTTCTTTGATGGTTGGTTCGTGCGGCTTGCGCACGTGGAAGAAAAAGTCATACGCCAGCAGGCCAAGGATGACCACCAGCGTAATTGTCCACTGAAACCCAGTAATTTCCATTATGGGAGCCTTTCTTGTGGGTTGGATTTGCCAATTGCCACAAGTCTCTCCCGCCCTCACTTCAAGGCATGTTCTTCCGGAAAAACGCCCTCGGTTTTCGTGCTGACGAAAGAACAGTTTGTGGGATACTCCCTTGCTCGTTGAAATAGTCTACATGACTTAGCTCGCCTACTGAGTAAATAGCGGGTGACTTCACTGCGGAGTAGCTGAGTTCTTGCTTACAGCCAAGGCCGCAAGGGGCCACATATCGTTCACTTTTCCCCTGAAATCAGGCAAAAAGTGAACGATATGTGGCCCCTCGCGGAGGATAGTTACTTGCCCTGGGCAGCCTGCTCATTCTTAGAGGCCGCAGTGAAACGCTTACCGGTAAAGCTGCCTTGCTCTGCCTCATCAACAATGGCAATAGCGAAATCTTCAGCAGAGACGAACTGACCTACCGCCTCATCTGAGCCCAGAACAACCTCGCCGGTTCGCACACCGGGAGCAATCACGGGTGAAGGGGAAATCATAGACCACTTCAGCTCCCCTGCCTCAGCGATATAGCGGTCGTAGACCTTGGCGAAAGCAGAAGCCTCTGCCAGGTAGGGGTTGTCTTCGGTCCAGTTGGTGTAGGCTTGCGCGCCGTTCTCATAGAGAGAACCAGCGCCGCCCACCACCAGGAACCGGCCCTGCGGAGCTGCGGCGATCAAATCCGCGTGAGCCTGAGAGACCTCAGAGTAGTCAAGGTTTGCCCGGTCGCCGGTCACGGTAATCACGGTGAAGTCGTGGCTATTAATGACGGCGGTGGTTTCGGCGGTGTTGGCTAGCTGAAGTTTGTGCGCGGTGGCTCCCTCAACTTCCTTACCTGAGCGGGTATAGGCATCAACCTCATGGCCGCGAGCCACAGCCTCTGCTACCACGCGAGAACCAACCATGCCCGAAGCACCGATCACTGCAATCTTCATCATCTTTCCTTTCCTGTTGTGGGCTTTCGCCCCTTGATATACTCAATAGTAACTTTTAGGAACTAGGTACCTCAACGTAACTATTGGAAGAAAAATGGAAAAATTTGAATTCGCCCCCAACATTCTTAACGCCGCCTGCCCCTCCCGCACCGTTTTGCGCCACCTCACCGACCGCTGGACACCCATGATTGTTGCCGTGCTCTCCCAGGGCACAGCCCGGTTTGGCGACCTTAAGAGTCAGATTCAGGGAATCTCCCCCAAGGTACTCACCGAGACTCTTCGCTCCATGGAACGCGACGGCCTGGTGAGTCGAACCGTTACAGCCAGCGTGCCCGTCAGGGTTGATTACACCCTCACCGACCTGGGAGCTACCCTCATTGAGCCCATGTCTACCCTGCGCGCCTGGGCCGAAACCCACCTAGCTGAGGTAGAGGCCAACCGCGAGCGCTACGACGCCCAGCAGGCTTCGTAGAGCGGGCACTTTAAAGACGAGGACGCCGCCACCCGACTCCCCTGCCCTCAGGCAGGAAAGCCGCGCGGCGGCGTCCTTCAAGAAGCACCCCTCAACCAATGTGCCCCGCGGGGCGGAAGGCTCCCTAGAAGCTCTCTACACCGTGGCGGTCGAGGATTTCACCGAAGGGTTCCAGACCCTCAGCTTCAAAGTGCTCAACGAACTCGTTGAAGTCCTCAATCACGGCGGGGTGGCCGGTGCGGCGGTGCGGGAACTGTTCAACCGGCAGCAGACGGTCATTGGAAATCTTGATGTCCACCAGAACCGGCTTGCCTTCGCGAGTCACAGCCTGTGCCGCTTCGAGGGTAGACTTCAAATCCTCCGCCTTATCAACGGTGAAGCCGCGAACGCCAAAGCCTTCAGCTACCTTGGCAAAATCAACATCGGAGAGATCAATACCGGAGTGGGGCTGGTGGGTATCGTCCTGCTCAGCCTCGATAAAGCCCAGGGACTTATTGGTGAAGACAAGGTTCATCACCGGCAGCTTGTGCTCTGCCTGGGTAATAATGTCGGGAATGACCATAGCTGAGGCGCCGTCGCCGGAGAGAGTCCACACCTCGCGGTCGGAGTACTCAAGACCGGCAGCAATACCTGCGGGAAGACCAAAGCCCATAGTGGCATACAGCGGTGAGGTCACCTGGCGGCGATCCTTACCCAAATCCAGCAGGCGGGCAACGGCGATGTTGACATTTCCAACATCTACACCAAAGACAGCGTTATCAGCCGCCATCTCATTGATCAGCTTGTAGGTGTACTCAAAACCAATGGTTCCCTCAGTGCGGGCAGCACGCTCAGCAATCCAGGCCTCCCACTGCTTCTTATCTTCAAGAGCAGCCTCGAACCAGGCGGTGTGGTCAACGCCGCGCTCGGTGTAGCGCTCGCCGTCATTACCGTAGCGCTCCTTGGCAGCTGCCAGTAGCTGACGCAGGAAGGTGGGAACGTCTGCGATGATACCCAGGGCGGTCTGATGGCGGGCACCAATCACCGAGGAACGCAGGTTGACGTCCACAAAGGTGGCATCCTGGGAGAACATGGGGAACTCGAAGTTAGTTCCGGCGAAGAGAACAAAGTCAGCCGCCCGAGCTACGTCCACACCCGGCTTGGTGGCCAAACGGCCGGTGGAGTGCATGTAGAAGTCTTCGTCGCCCTCTAGAATTTCCTTGGCCAGGTAGGTGGCAGGCATGGGTAGCTTGAGAATCCGACCCAGTTCACGCAGCTCGTCAGCGGCACCGTTCACACCCCGACCGAAGTAAATGATGGGGCGGTGGGACTTCTCCAGCAGGTCCAAAACCTCCTGAACATCCTCCTCACGAGCCGGCTGCTCCCACTGGTTGGTGCGGTAGGTCTGGGCCGAGGACTTGTAGGAATCCTCAATTTCAGCCCAGCCGAAGTCCTTGGGAATTACCACAACCGCGGGGCCCTT
This sequence comes from Rothia aerolata, assembly GCF_014635585.1. Classification (GTDB taxonomy): domain Bacteria; phylum Actinomycetota; class Actinomycetes; order Actinomycetales; family Micrococcaceae; genus Rothia; species Rothia aerolata. Next base: position 228,078 of record NZ_BMDC01000001.1, on the reverse strand, counting down.
CTTCTCGTAGGCAGTGCGGATAGCGGTATCAATCACCTGGGGCAGCTGCTCCGCCGTCATCACGGTGCGGTTGTAGACGCTGGCGTCGGCGAACATGGGGTTCTCCGGCATCTCCTGGAAGTAGTCGGTGTTCATTCGAGATGAGGGAACCTGACCAATGAGAGCCAGCACCGGAATATTATCTGCCTTGGCGTCGTAGAGGGGGTTGACCAGGTGGGCAGCGCCGGGGCCTGCCGAGCCAATCATCACGCCCACGCGACCGGTTAGCTTTGCTTCGGCGACGGCGGCCAAACCGCCCACTTCTTCATGACGAACGCCGATGTAGTCGATCTTGTCACGCCAGTTGTGAATTGCGTTCATGGTGGAGTCGAAGGAGCCGCCGGGCAGGCCGTAGATTCGCTTAATGCCCCATTCGTGCAGAACCTTCATGAGTGCATCTGAACCGCTGATTTTAGCCATGGTCCTCATCTTCTTTCGTGAGTGGTGGTTTTCTTTTATGGCTTCAGCTTACACCAAAATTACTTTACAAATCAAATAATTTTGGGGTGTGATGGTGCAGACACAATCCGCGGTGCGGTCCCTATTTTAGGCGTGACCAGCCTGCTGCATCTGCCGCAGTTCCTTCTTCAGATCCGCCACCTCATCGCGCAAGCGAGCTGCCAGCTCAAACTGCAGTTCCTCGGCGGCCTTCATCATCTGAGCGCTCATCTCTTCAATCAAATCCATGAGGTCCTCAGCCGGGGCAGCCGCCAGGCCATCTGCCCGCACGCGTGCCTCAGCCCGGGCCAGAACCTCGTCAGCCTCAGGTGTAGAAGTAGCAACCTTCTTGCCCTTCTTCTGAACCGGCGCCGTCTTGCCCGAAGCTTTCTTGCGCTGGGCCAGCAGCTCAGAAGTATCCTCTTCCTCACGCGCCAGCTGGTCGGTAATATCAGCAATCTTCTTCCGCAGCGGCTGCGGATCAATACCGTGCTCAAGGTTATAGGCCTGCTGAATCTCACGACGGCGGTTAGTCTCGTCAATGGCGGTGCGCATGGAGTCGGTTATCTTATCGGCATACATGTGCACCTGGCCCGAGACATTTCGAGCCGCACGACCAATGGTCTGAATCAGGGAGGTAGTCGAGCGCAGGAACCCCTCCTTATCGGCGTCCAGAATCGCAACCAAAGAAACCTCGGGAAGGTCCAGACCCTCGCGCAGTAGGTTAATACCCACCAGCACGTCGAAGGAACCCAGGCGTAGCTCGCGCAGAAGCTCCACGCGTTTGAGGGTGTCCACGTCGGAGTGAAGGTACTGCACCCGCACCCCGTGCTGGGATAGATACTCGGTTAGGTCTTCTGCCATACGCTTGGTCAGCGTGGTTACCAGCACGCGCTCGTCCTTATCAACGCGCACCCGAATCTCCTCGAGTAGGTCATCAATCTGCCCCTTGGTGGGCTTGACGATTACCTCGGGATCAATTAGGCCTGTGGGGCGAATAATTTGCTCCACGTAGCCATCAGCCTGAGACAGTTCATACTTGCCCGGGGTCGCCGAGAGGTAGACCGTCTGGCCAATACGTTCCAGAAATTCGTCCCACTTCAGCGGGCGGTTATCCATAGCCGAGGGCAGGCGGAAACCAAACTCCACCAGGGTGCGCTTACGGCTCATATCGCCCTCGTACATACCGCCAATCTGGGGAACGGTCACGTGGGACTCATCGACAATCAGCAAAAAGTCATCAGGAAAATAATCCAGCAGACAGTGCGGGGCTGAGCCCGCCGGGCGACCGTCAATATGGCGGGAGTAGTTCTCGATGCCGTTGCAGAAGCCCATCTGCTCCATCATCTCTAGGTCATACTGGGTGCGCATGCGCAGGCGCTGGGCCTCAAGCAGCTTGTTCTGGCTCTCCAAAACCTCCAGCCGGTCTGCCAGCTCGTCCTCAATGGACTTAATCGCCTTGGCCATACGCTCGGCACCGGCAACGTAGTGCGACGCCGGGAAAACATACATCTCAGTTTCTTCGCGGATAATCTCACCGGTCAGAGGGTGCAGGGTATAAATCGACTCGATTTCATCGCCGAAGAACTCAATGCGAATCGCGTTTTCCTCGTACATGGGAATAATTTCCACGGTATCGCCACGCACCCGGAAGGTGCCGCGGTGAAAGTCCACATCATTGCGCACGTACTGCATGTTCACGAACTGCCGCAGCAAATCGTCGCGGTCAATCTCCTCCCCCTGCTTCAGGGTCACCATCTGCGCGATGTACTCTTCGGGGGTACCCAGGCCGTAGATGCAGGAGACTGTGGAGACAACGACGACGTCACGGCGGGTCAGCAGCGCGTTGGTGGCTGAGTGGCGCAGACGCTCGACTTCCTCATTGATAGAGGAGTCTTTTTCAATGAAGGTATCAGTCTGGGGAACGTAGGCCTCAGGCTGGTAGTAATCGTAGTAGGAGACAAAGTACTCCACCGCGTTATTGGGCAGAAGTTCCCGCAGCTCGTTGGCCAGCTGGGCAGCCAGGGTCTTGTTCTGCACCATCACCAGGGTGGGGCGCTGCACCGATTCAATGAGCCATGCCGCGGTAGCCGATTTACCGGTACCGGTAGCACCCATGAGCACAATATCTTTTTCGCCGTTATTGACCCGCTCGGTCAACTCGGCTATAGCCTTGGGCTGGTCGCCCGCTGGCTTGTAGTCAGAGATTACTTCAAAGGGCGCTACAACACGTTCAATCTTCTGGGCAAGACTCATGCCTCTAGCTTACAGGCGCGGGGCGAACCTCTCTATGGTGTTTCACCGTCAGGGCAAGCGCGCCCGCTATCACGCGCAAAAACCGCCCGGCGGCGTCCTTGAGGCAGGACGGCGCCGGGCGGCTCATACTCGATTTTCAGCTGTGCGAGGGGCTAGTACTTCTTGCGCTGACCAGATCTGATATTGACCGAGGGGGCATCATTCTGACCGCGAACCGTGTGGGTTGCCCCGGTGTCCGGTGAAGAATTTTTCTTGTGCTTGGCGGCGTCCTCAGCAATATCCTCAGCGGTAATCACCTGAATTTGGCCGGTGTTGGGAACCAGAGACTCATATTCAGGCTCGGTACCAACCTCGTATTCAGGGCGCATCACAACTTCCTCCACCGAGGAATGATCTTCCTGAGCACGGCGGTGGTACTCCTCAATGGGGATTACCTGCTTCCACTGGCGGGTGCGCATGGGAGGCAGCTCGCCGGCGTCCTCCCGCAGAGCGCGCACAATCATCCACATCTGTAGATAGCCCAGCACAAAGACCGGAAGACCAATCACGATAATCACGTTCTGCAGGGCGTTGAGACCGTTATCTCCGGAGAACATCAAGATAATGGCACAGACCAGACCAATGGATACCGCCCAGAAAACGCCCTGGCGCTTAGGAGCCGGATCTTCATGGCCGTTTGCCATAGCGTCCATCACCAGCGCCGCCGAGTCAATGGAAGTGACGAAGAAGAGGGTAATGACGATTAGAGTCACCGCCGCTACCAGCCCATAGGCGGGGAAATGGCTGAGGAACTCGAAGAGAGCAGCGGGAATATCTCCCTCTTCTACCACGGTCTGCACCAGGGTGCCGCCCTCGTTTTCTTCAATGTGGAAAGCCGACAGACCAAAAACGCCAATCCAGACCATAGTGAAGAGGGTCGGGCCCGACAGCGCAGCAATAATGTACTGGCGGATGGTGCGGCCCTGCGAAATCTTAGCCACGAAAAGTCCCACGAAGGGGGCCCAGGTAACGGTCCATGCCCAGTAGAAGACGGTCCAGGATCCAATCCAGCCGGTGTCATTGAGGGCATCGTTGAAGAAGAGCATCTGCGGTAGCTTCTGGGCGAAGTAGCCGATGGATTCAATGGTGCCGTTAATGATGTAGCGCGATGAGCCCGCCATGAGGATAAAGAGCATCAAGGCGATAGCCATCAGAATATTGACGTAAGAAATCATCTTCACGCCCTTATCCATACCGGCAACCACAGAGGTCACGCCAGCGGCGGTGATGATAGCGATAATAGCGGCCTGAATCCAGCTACCGTAGGGCACTCCGTACATGATATTGATACCGGAGTTAATCTGTAGGGCACCCAGGCCCACCGAGACGGCGATACCGAAAACGGTAGAGATAATAGCGATGCAGTCAATAGTTTTACCGATGGGGCCGTGAATACGCTCGCCCAGCAGAGGCTGGAAGACGGAGGAAACACGGGGAGGTAGCTTGCGCTTGTAGGTAAAGTAGCCGAAGGCAAGTCCCGGAACCAGAAGAATAATCCACACACCCAGGCCGATATGCCAGTCAGCAATAGACAGCGCTTCCATCATTGCCTGGTGGGACTGTGGCTCAACCCCCTCATAGGGCGGCCGCGCGTAGTGGGTAATCGGCTCTGCCGCACCCCAGAAGAGCAGCACAGCACCCACGCCGGCGGCAAACATCATGCCAAACCAGGCAAGACCAGAATATTCAGGCTCGGCATCGTCATCACCCAGCTTGATTCGACCAAACCGGCTGGTGGTCATATAAATCAGGAAGATGAAGAAAATGGCCACACCCAGAACATAGAACCAGCCCAGGTATTTGATGATGAAGGCCGCCATAGAGTCAAAGGCTGGCCCCACAGCATTGGGGAAGAGTGCGAACGCGATGGTAAAGAGAAGTACAAAACCTGCTGAGAAGAAGAAAATCGGTGGATTCGTTCTCAAGCCCAGCTTGTCATGAAGCTTGCTTAACACAGTTTTACCCGGTGGATTTTCGCTTTCTCATGGCGGTCAATGATCCACCCCGCCACAAAATCTCCCATTAAGGGAGACTTATAAATAATAGGCAGGGCTTCTCAGCGATACCAACAAAATCATCAGCGCGACTTAGTATTTTTTCTTAAAATCAGCCCTGACTAGGCGCTATGCAGGATTTATATTCTTGTCACATATCTTGCAGTCTTGAATAAATTTGCTCAACCTGCGCACGAGTGTCGTCTAGGCTGCGCGAGTTGTCCACCACCCAGGTTGCAATTTCTCGCCGCCGCTCATCACTTGCCTGCGTAGCCATTCTTGCCCGAGCGTCATCCTCGGCCATACCCCGCTGCTGCACCAGGCGCTGAAGCCGAATATCCGGTTCTACCTCGACCACCACCACGGCGTCGAACCGATGTGCCTGGCCGGTTTCTGCCAGTAGCGGGATGTCCTCGATAATGACCCCCGAGAAGTCCGGTGCAGCCTGAGCCTCTTCAGCCAGTTGCGCAGAATGACGCCGCACCGCCGGGTGCACGATACTGTTCAGCTTCTCGCGCGCCTGACTATCGCTAAAAACAATCTTTGCCAGCTCCGGCCGAATCAGGTGACCATCGTTGGTGAGAATCTGATTGCCAAAGGTTTCTGCGACCTGCGCCAAAACGGGGCTGCCCGGGCGCATGAGGTCCCGGGAAATCTGATCGGCATCGATAATCACCGCGCCCATCTCTTCAAACATCTTCGCCACGGTGGATTTACCGGATCCGATTCCACCAGTGAGGCCAATTCTCTTCATGACTCCCCTTTCATCTCTCCCTTATTCTAGAGCCAACTTGGCCACCTGCCGTAGACTGGCTAGGTGACTGCTGAAGAATCCCGAGCCAACCAATACACCGTACTATCCAGCTTTGAACCGGTTGAATCTCTACTTGAGATTAAGAAATCAGAGTTCATTGGTCACGTTAAACGCGTGCAAACCGAGAGTGAAGCTCGAGCTTACATTGAAGAAATTCGGAAAAAGTACCACGATGCCCGGCATGTTTGCTCCGCCTTTGTTCTCGGCCCCGATCGAGAGACCCAGCGTTCTTCCGATGACGGCGAACCTGCCGGTACCGCCGGGATCCCCATGCTCCAGGCCCTCCTCAACCGGCGGACCTCAACTGAGGACGAGTCGGTCATGGACCTCTCCGATATCTGCGCCGTGGTGGTGCGCTACTTCGGCGGCATTAAGCTCGGTGCCGGCGGCCTGGTTCGCGCCTACACCGACGCGGTGGTTCAGGTGTTAGATGAAGCTGAACTTGTGCCCCGGCGCCGCCTGCGCATGGGAGCCATCGAAACGAGCTTTGCCGAGGCTGGCAAACTTGAAAACGAACTTCGGGCAGCAGGAATCCACGTAGACACCACCGACTACGGCACCGGTTCGGCCTCCATTATCATCGGCGTCTTTGACTCCCCCGCTTCCAAGGCAGAACTAGAGGAACAGCTCGCCGCACTGACCGCGGGCGCCTCTTCCGTTGCTTGGCAGGATACCCTTTGGGTGTAGGATAAGGCGGAAGTGACGTATGGACCGAGCGGAGCATTCGGGCGCTCAGCGCCCGCATGCGTAGCGAGGGAATCAGTCACGGAGCGTTATCCTACGCCCCCAACCGGTCGCACCTGACCATAACGTCGCTGCCGCATCGCCCCACACGCCGCCAGGGGGGGGTTGCTTCGGCTACAAAAAAAGGGGGTTAGGCAGAAAAGTGTGTCCACAACACCCCACGCCCCAATAAACACAAGACAATCAGCCCCACAAGATAGCCCCATCCCCCTCTACCACCCAAAATCCAGCACCTGAGATATGGGCCAGTCTGGATTTTTCGCGGAAACAAGCTCTCGGTACACATAGATTCCCGCTGAGGTGCCAAAAGTACAAGCAAAACCCGGCTGAGAGGTCAAAGGTACACCTGTGTTCCCTGGGTACACATCTAGATGTGTACCCAGGGAACACAGGTGTACCTACGCCAGCCCAGCAAGAAGAAACGTGTACTTTACCTACCGAGCTTTCCCGAGAGGCCACTTTTATACCGAAAACCTGCGATAAACGGTCTAAAAATGGCCACTCGGCGATCATGGCAGCCCGTGCAGTTACCCCTGTTTCATTGAGTCGCCGCTTCGACGACATTTCGCCGGTCACGAACCGGCGAAACGTCGCTGAAGCGGCGATATGCCACCGAAACGGCGACTCGGGGCGGCTTGCCTATCCTAAATCAGCGCCTAGGTTGTTAGAAGCCATGCTTTTCTGCCGCTATCTTGGGTGGTATGCTCGGGGTGGACACAGATTCGTCCTATAGCCCACAAAAATCCCGCCCCACGCTTTCGCGGGACGGGATTCTATTGAGCTAAGTTGCTAGCTAATCTCGAAAGATTAGTTGCCGGTCAGCTTCTTGCGGAGCTCAGCCAGTGCCTCGTCAGAAGCCAGGGTACCGGAGTTGGAACCCTTGTTATCTGAGGAGTAGGAAGTGGGTGCAGGCTCGGAGGACTCTGCGGCGGGAGCTGAAGTTGCAGCGGATGCTGCTGCTTCTGCGTCTGCCTCGAGTGCCTTGGCAACCTGTACCTTGTGAGCTTCCCAGCGAGCCTGAGCGTCTGCGTACTGCTGTTCCCAAGCTGCACGCTGTGCTTCGTAGCCTTCGAGCCATTCGTTGGTCTCGGGGTCGAAGCCCTCGGGGTACTTGTAGTTACCCTCTTCGTCGTACTCTGCAGCCATGCCGTAGAGTGCGGGATCGAACTCGGTGCCTTCGGGGTCAACGCCCTCGTTAGCCTGCTTCAGTGACAGGGAGATGCGGCGACGATCCAGGTCGATGTCGATAACCTTGACGAACAGTTCATCGCCCACGGAGACAACCTGCTCTGCCAGATCAACGTGGCGAACAGCCAGCTCGGAGATGTGAACCAGGCCCTCGATGCCGTCTTCAACGCGAACGAATGCGCCGAAGGGAACGAGCTTGGTGACCTTACCGGGCACAACCTGACCCAGAGCGTGGGTGCGGGCGAATGCCTGCCAAGGATCTTCCTGGGTAGCCTTCAGAGACAGGGAAACGCGCTCGCGATCCAGGTCAACTTCCAGAACCTCTACGGTTACCTCGGTGCCAACCTCAACAACCTCTGAGGGGTGGTCAATGTGCTTCCAAGACAGCTCGGAAACGTGAACCAGACCGTCTACGCCGCCAAGGTCCACGAATGCACCGAAGTTGACGATGGAGGAAACAACGCCGGTACGAACCTGGCCCTTTTCCAGCTGGTTGAGGAAGGTGGAGCGGACCTCGGACTGGGTCTGCTCGAGGTAAGCGCGGCGGGACAGAACAACGTTGTTGCGGTTCTTGTCCAGCTCGATAATCTTTGCTTCGATCTGCTGACCAATGTAGGGAGCGAGGTCGCGTACGCGGCGCATTTCGACCAGCGATGCGGGCAGGAAGCCGCGCAGGCCGATGTCGAGGATGAGGCCACCCTTGACAACCTCGATGACGGTACCGGTAACAACACCGTCGTTTTCCTTGATCTGCTCGATGTCGCCCCAGGCGCGCTCGTACTGTGCGCGCTTCTTGGAGAGAATCAGACGACCTTCTTTGTCTTCCTTGGTCAGAACAAGGGCCTCAACTTCGTCACCAACGGCAACAACTTCGCCGGGATCGACGTCGTGCTTGATGGAGAGTTCGCGTGAAGGGATGACACCCTCGGTCTTGTAACCGATGTCGAGAAGAACCTCGTCGTGGTCAACCTTAACAACTTCACCGGAGACGAGATCGCCGTCGTTGAAGTACTTGATGGTTGCGTCGACTGCTGCGAGGAAGTCTTCCTCGGTGCCGATATCGTTGATTGCAACCTGGGGAGTGTTGGTGCTCATGTAGTAAAGGGCTCCAATATGGATAGATTTTTCTAGGTCGATACAGTCACACTTCCCCCGCCAACAGCCACGAGAGTGATTGCTTGCGGTATCCGTGTAAGTGGTTCCGCTCTGTATCGAGCGTTTATTCGGACAATTTTGTGCGCGCTTATAACACGCACTCCATAAAGTCTAGGAGGTAGCGTGTGTGGGGTCAATGAAAGGCGCGGTTAATTTCCGCTTAATTCCGGGTTTTTCGCGGCTTTTGGCTTAAGGTCACGCGCCCGGGTGTGTCATGACACAGGCAAGGCTGACTCAGCAGAGCTTAGCTGGCGAACATCGATTCCCAGGAGCTGAGCGGGTGCTTCAGAATAACCTCGGTGTGGGTTTCAGACTTCATAATCTCCAACCCCCGTTTTTGGTAGTTAGCCAGCGCAAAGGGGCCGTCTAAATCGCAGGTGTGCACCCATACCCGCGACACAGCGGGAAGCGGATGTCTGCGATCGATACTCCAGGCGTTGGCAATCATTGCTTCAAGAAAGGCCTTGCCCAGGCCCTGCCCCTGGGCAAACTGCATGAGGCCGAAGTAGAGAATCTCGGTTTCGGAGCTCATGCTGCCCTCGTTAGCGGCCACAGTAACGTGTAGCTGGCAGTAGCCGGCGGGTGTGCCGTCCAGGTAGATCAGCCAGATTTCGCTACCGGTCTCCTCGAGTTCCACCTGCCACTGCTGGCGCGACCAGCCAAGCCGTTCGTACCAGCGGTAGGGCCCGCCCACCACGGAATAGAGCCAGCGGGCAAGTTCGGGAGTGGGGTGGCCCACCCGCTCAATGCGCACATTGGCGGGTGTTTCTAAAGGACGGCGCGTGGGAGGGGTGAGCATCTGCAGGTGGGTAATCGTCACCGAGCGGGGCGCGGCGTCGTTCTCCCACTCCCCCTCACTCGCCCATTCCAGCTCTGCCGCCCCGGCGGCGGCCTGACGCTCAATCGTCATTAGTGGCCTGCCTCGTGCCAGGAGGTACCCGAGCCCACCTGAACGTCCAGGGGAACGCGCAGCTCAACCGCGCGGCTCATTTCCTCAGAAAGAACCGCCGCTGCGGCCTCTTCTTCGCCGGGGGCCACCTCAAGAATCAGTTCGTCGTGAATCTGTAGCAGCATGCGGGTTTTCAGACCTTCAGCTTCCAGGCGAGCCGCCACGTTAATCATGGCAATTTTCATGATGTCAGCCGCAGAGCCCTGAATCGGCGCATTGAGAGCGGCGCGCTCTGCTGCCTCGCGGCGGGCACGGTTGGAGGAACCCAAATCGGGCAGGTTGCGGCGGCGGCCGAACATGGTTTCGGTATAGCCGTCCTGGTGGGCCTCTTTGAGGGTTCCGCGCAAGAAACGCCCCACATCGCCAAAGCGCTTAAAGTAATTGACGGTCAGCTGGGCAGCTTCTTCCACCGGAATGCCCAGCTGCTTGGAGAGGCCGAAGCGGGAAAGACCGTAGGCAAGGCCGTAAGACATAGCTTTGACCTTGGCGCGCATTTCCGGGGTAACATCCTCGGGAGCAACCCCGAACACCTCTGAACCCACAAAGCGGTGCAGGTCTTCGCCAGATTCATAGGCCTCGATCAGTTTTTCATCCTGAGCCAGGTGCACCATAATGCGCATCTCAATCTGAGAGTAGTCGGCGGTGAGCAGGGTTGAATACTGCTGGCCATCTACCGTACGCGGATCAACCACAAAGGCTCCGCGAATCTTCCGGCCCTCCTCGGTGCGAATCGGTATGTTCTGCAGGTTGGGGTCGGTGGATGAAAGCCTGCCGGTAGCAGCAACATTCTGCTGGAAGGTGGTGTGAATCCTGCCGTCTTCAGCGGTTGCCTTTTGCAGCCCCTCCACGGTCTGCTTGAGCTTGGTGTAGTCGCGGTACATCTGCAGGGCCAGCAGAAACTGGGCTCCCTTAGAGTCGGGGTCAATTCTGGTCAGCAAATCGGCCATTGACTCGGCATCGGTGGAGTAACCCGACTTGAGCTTGCGGGTGGTCGGTAGCTCCAGCTCCTCAAAGAGAACCGCCTGCAGCTGCTTGGGAGAGCCCAGGTTGACCTCGTGGTCAATCAGTCGGTACGCCTCTTCGGTGGCCTGCTTGATGAAGGTGTTGTAGTGGTCCTTGAGCTCGGCCAAAACAGTGGAGTCCACGGCAATACCGGCACGCTCCATCTGAGCCAGCACGGTGGCCAGGGGAAGTTCAATCTCCTCGTAGAGCTTGAGCTGGTTCTGCTCTGCCAAATCAGCGTGAAGCGCGTAGGCTAGCTCCTGGATATAGCGCGCCACCAGCGCAACGTATTCAAGGTCAACCTCAGCTTCAAGGGAGAAGAGCTCTCCCTGGGCGCTTTCTTTAACCTCAGCCTTGGGAAACTCGGTACGCAGGTAGGCATCGGTGAGGTCTTCCATCATCGCCTCGAAAAAACGACGGCGGGCAGAGGGAACATGACCACACACGTAGGAGCTCAGCACCGGGTCTTCCACCACACCCGCCAGCCGGAAGCCGCGCGCAGCCAGAGACTTCACGTTGAGCTTGGTATCGAAAACAATCTTCTTCTGGTTTTCGTCTGCAAGCCAGTCGCTCAGGGCTTTTTCGGTGGCAGCATCAATCTCTGCAAACTTAATCCAGCCTGCCCGGGCTCCCCCCAGCAACACCGCGCCGGTGAGGTTCTGCTCGTGCGCGTTACCCGCCTCAGCGGCGTCCTCGTCCACCACAGGATAGAGGACGAGCGCGCGGGCCAGTCGCTCGGGCACGGCAACCGGGCGCTCTGCGGCGGTAATCGCCGCCAGCGCGCCTTCCACAAAGTCACTGAACTCTTGAGCTGACTCAATGGTTTGCACCGACTCCACCGAAATGTCGATCCGGGCGGCAGCTGCCTGAGCAAGATCAGAAAATACCTCCGCCAGGCGCTGGCGGATGGAGCGGAATTCAAGCTCGTCAAAAAGCTCGTTGAGGGTCTCTGGATCCCTGGGGCCAAATTCGGCGGCATCGGCCAGGGTAATAGGCAGCTCCAAATCATCGACCAGGCGGTTGAGCCTGCGGTTGCGCAGCACATCGTCCAGGTGTTCCCGCAGGGCTTCGCCCTTCTTGCCCTTGATTTTCTCTTTGTTCTCGATAATTCCATCGAGGTTGCCGTATTCATTAATCCACTTGGCAGCGAAGCCGGGGCCCACGCCGGGCACACCGGGCAGGTTATCCGCCTGCTCACCGGTAATGGCGGCAAGGTCAGGGTAGAGATGGGGAGGAATCTTGTACTTCTCTTCCACAGCGGCAGGATCCATACGGCGGATACCCTTAGAAGGGCCGGTCGTTACCGGGTAAAGAACCGTTACCGTATCGTTGACCAGCTGAAAAGCATCGCGGTCGCCGGAGACAATCTCAACCTCCATGCCCTCCTGCTGGCCAATCTTGGCCAGGGTCGCCACAATATCGTCTGCCTCAAAGCGCTCCACCGTCACCGAGGGAATGTTCAGCTGCTCCAACAGACGCTGAATGAGCTCAACCTGACCCAGGAATTCCTGGGGAGTCTCAGCACGGCCACCCTTGTACTCACCGTATTCTTCGGTGCGGAAGGTACCGCCTGCGAGGTCAAAAGCAGCCACAATGTGGCTGGGCTTCTCACTCTTGATCAGGCTCAGCAGGGTCGAAAGAAAACCGTGCACCGCATTGGTGTGCTGCCCCTGACTATTGACAAACACATCAACGGGAGTGCCATAGAACGATCGGAAGGCCAACGAGTGGCCATCGATGAGAAGGAGTTTCTGGTTCTGGGAAGCTGCATCAGTAGAAGTCACCTCTCTATCCTAAACGCTCCCTGTCTCTCCCGTACACTCGTTGGCTGCACCCATTTTGCCTGCCTACCTTAGGTGAGGGGCATAATAGAGGTACCCCTCCGGCTGAAAGGAATACTGCATGTTCAGCAATGAAGAACTAAGCCCCGAAACCCGCGCCGAGCTAGCCGAGCGCGGAGTTCCAGAAGAGCACCTGGGCATCTTTGGTCATCACGGCCTGGGCACCCTCATACCCAAACTAGACATCCGCTTCCACGAGTTCACCCGCGAACAGGTGGTGGCTTCCATGCCCGTTGAGGGCAATACCCAACCGGCCGGCCTGCTCCACGGCGGAGCATCCGCCGCCCTGCTCGAAACGGTCGGATCCTTCGCGGCCGCGCTGGCGGCGTCCTCAGATCAAATGGCGCTGGGCACCGAACTCAACATCACCCACCTTCGCCCCGGTTCTTCAGGTCGCGTGACAGCAACAGCCACCCCCATCAAACTGGGCCGTACCCAGTGCGTGCACTCCATTGAAATCGTCGGAGAAAACGGAAAAACCATCTCTGTGGGCCGCATGACCAACATGCTGGTACCCCGCCCGCCGCAGGCCGCCGCCGACTCGCAGCTCAAAGCCGCATAAAACACCCCACATGCCGGTGAGGCACCCCACTGCGAGAAACTTCTAAGCTACAATGTTCATAATTCAGCGCAGATTACTACCTAATCTGCGCTGCTTTGTTTCACACCATTTCCACCGATCATAAGGTTGTATCCCGTGAAGAAAATTCCTCTTCTCGTATGGATTGTTGTCGCCATTATCCTTGGTGTGCTGATTGGCTCCTTTACCCCGGGCATGATTAGCGGACTCAACGATCTCTTCGGCTGGTCTATTCCCACCGACACCATTGTGCAGCTCTTCGTGAGCTTCTCCACCATCTTCAGTGCTTTCCTCAGCTTCGCCATTCCGCTCATTATTCTGGGCTTCATCGTGCCCGGTATCGGCTCTCTGGCCTCGGGCGCAGGTAAGCTGCTGGGCTCCACCGTTGCCTTCGCCTACATTTCGTCGGTGGCTGCGGGCTTTCTGGCTATCACTACCGCTTACTTCATCTACCCCATTATTCTCAAGGGCCAGCAGCTGACCTCCTTCGAGAACCCCGAGGAATCCCTTTCCTCCGGTTACGTGGACTTCACCCTTGACCCGCCCTTCGGCGTGATGACGGCGCTGGTGCTCTCCTTCGTTCTGGGCCTGGGCCTAACAGCTCTGAAGACCAAGACCATGCTCAACCTTTTCATTGATTTCCAGACCATCATTGAAAAGTTGCTCTCCTACGTAATCATTCCCCTGCTACCGGTGCACATTATCGGTGTCTTCTCCAATATGACCCTGGCCGGCGAGGTTGCCATGATTCTGGCGGTCTTTGGCAAGGTCTTTGTGATGGTTCTGATTCTGCACTGGGTGATGCTGCTTATTCAGTACATCTTCGCCGGCACCGTCACCGGCCGCAACCCCTTCACGATGATCAAGGGTATGCTCCCCGCCTACTTCACCGCCCTGGGCACCCAGTCTTCTGCGGCCACCATTCCCGTGACCGTTCGCTCTGCCAAGCAGGTAGGCATCAAAGACAAAATTGTGGACTTTGCTATTCCGCTCTGCGCCAACATCCACCTCTCAGGCTCCATGATTACCATTACCTCCTGCGCGGTCTCGGTAATCTACATGACCTCCGGTTCACTGAGCTACGTAGACATGATTCCGCTCATCTTTATGCTGGGCGTCATGATGGTAGCTGCCCCCGGCGTTCCCGGTGGCGCGGTGATGACAGCCATTGGTCTGCTGGAATCTATGCTCGGCTTTGACGAGTCAATGATTGCCCTGATGATTGCCCTCTACCTGGCCCAGGACTCCTTTGGCACCGCCACCAACGTTACCGGCGATGCCACTATTGCTGCGCTCACCGAGAAGCTCAGCGACCGCATGGAGAAGAAGGACGCCGCTCGTGCGGCTTCTCGCTCCGAGGCGGCTTCCTAGGGTAGCGGCTGAATCTGGTTCAACATTAATCTGATTAGCTTGAAAGGTTAGATATGGCCCCCGAGACCAAGAAAAAATTGGGCATGGTTTTTCTGGTGCTCACCATTGCTTCGCTAGTAACCGCCATGCAAAACGGTGGCTACTGGTGGCTGGCAGTAGCGGTGTGCTCCGCTGCTACCCTCTGGGGCATCGGCCTCAGGTCAGATTCAGGGTCAAAAAAGCGCTAGCCGCTTGAGCCTAGCTTCCTTATACAAAGTGCCTCCCGATTCGTGAATCGGGAGGCACTTTGTATATTCAGATTTATTCTGTTCGGGTCAGAAACCGGCCCTAGGAAACCTGGTTGACGATGGTCTCAGCAACCTCGCGCATAGACAGGCGACGATCCATGGAGGTCTTCTGAATCCAGCGGAAAGCCTCGGGCTCGGTCAGGCCCATCTTGGTGATGAGCAGGGACTTTGCGCGGTCTACAATCTTGCGGGTTTCAAACTGCTCCTTGATGGAGCTGACCTCATTCTGCAAAGCCTTAATCTGCTCGTAGCGGCTCATCGCTACCTCGATAGCCGGAATCAGATCGTTGGGAGTAAAAGGCTTGACCACATAGGCCATGGCGCCTGCTTCTGTTGCCCTATCAACCAGTTCCTTCTGGCTAAAGGCGGTTAGCAAAACCACGGGGGCCAGCTGCTTCTTATTGATTTCTTCGGCTGCGGTAATGCCGTCCATCACCGGCATCTTCACGTCCATCAGCACCAAATCTGGCTGGTGCTCTTCGGCAAGTTCCAGCGCTTTCTGACCGTTGTCTGCCTCGGCCACCACGTCAAAACCCTGGTCTTTGAGAATTTCAACGATATCTAGACGAATCAGTGCTTCGTCTTCCGCCACCACAACGGTGCGGGCGGGCTGGGTCTCTTCTGCGGTGGTTTCAGCAACCGTTTCTTCTGTCTTCTCTGACATCTTGGCTCCTTGACCGTGCTGATTCTTGTCTGCTTACTTCTATGTTTACTTATTGTTCCATGTATAGCGCTGGGATGGAGAGGATTTAGCTCTCAACGAGCTGTATCTGAGGGTTATCTTGACCACCAGAATCCGCCGGGAGAGGCTCGATTTCGTATTTCCCTGTTTACAGTGTAAAGTGTAAGAGCATTCGCGATGGTGAATGCAGAGAATTTAATATGCCCAAGTGGCGGAATTGGCAGACGCGCCGCACTCAAAATGCGGTTCTTCGGAGTGTGGGTTCAAGTCCCACCTTGGGCACCACAGCAAAGGCTGGCTAGCAGAAACAAAGGTTTCTGCTAGCCAGCTTTTTCGCCAAAACAACGTTTCTGGACACCTTTTACTCAAAATAGGACAAATCTGTGTTCCCTCCCGGGACTGTTACCGAGACGTGAGCAGAAAAGCCTGCCCCCTAGCATGCCGGGCCACTACCCAGAATGAGCAAGTGCATTGAGTCGCCGCTTCGGTTGCATATCGCCGCTTCAGCGACATTTCGCCGGTACTGTACCGGCGAAATGTCGCTGAAGCGGCGACTCGATGAAACAGGGGCAACTGCACGGGCTGCAATGATCTCCGAGCAGCCAATTTATGACCGTTTTTCGCAGATTTTCGGTATAAAAACAGCCTCTCGAGGAAGCTCAGCAGGGAGAGTACAAGCTGATTCTTGCCGGGGTGCCAAAGGTACAAGCCTGGTCCCTGGGTACAAGTATTGTCTTGTACCTGGGGATTTCACGTGTACCTTGCGGGTATTAGCGGGAACTTGCTTGTACCCAGAGCATGGTTCAGCTCAAAACCCAAAGCCACCACGCACCGCAGGTGCTGGAAACACAGGTTGCACTAGAACCCTGAACTAGTGGTCTGACTAGCTTGGATTGTCGAGAGGCCACTTTTATACCGAAATTCGGAGAAAAACGGTATAAAAATGGCCTCTCGAAACAGTAGAAGCTGATGAACTAGGCGACCTCGTGGCTGAACACCACGCCATCCTCGGTAAAGTGGTCAATCATCGCCAGAGAGTACACGTCATAGCCCTGCTCACGGAACTCCTTACCGCCGCCCTGGAAGACCTTTTCAATAGCAATACCAAAGCCAGCAATCTCTGCCCCGCCCTGGCGGCACAAATCTGAGAGGCCGTGCAGCGCCTGGCCGTTCGCCAGGAAGTCGTCAATAATCAGCACCTTATCCTCGGGGGTAATAAAGCGCTTATCAACGCGGATATCGTATTCAATCTTCTTGGTGTAGGAGAATACCTTGGAATGATAGGTATCGTTCGAAAGAGTCTTAGAGGAAATCTTCTTAACGAACACCATGGGCACGCCCAGGGCCAGAGCGGTGGTCAGAGCCATCGAGATACCCGAGACCTCCAGGGTCACCACCTTAGTAATCCCCTGCCCCTTAAAGTGCTCGGCGAAGTCCTTACCCATTTCAATCATGAGCTCAGGATCAACCTGGTGGTTAACAAACTGGTCAACCTTCAGAATATTTCCCGGCAGAATACGGCCGTCTTTGCGGATACGATCTTCAAGCAGCTTCATGTTTTTTCTTCCGATCAGTCAAGATAATGTTCAGGAACAGGGCTACCAGGGTACCCGTGGAAATACCCGATGAAAAAATCATCTGCAGAGCAGAGGGCAGTGAACCCAGAATATCGGGTCGCACCGTCACACCGATACCTAGAGCAAAGGCCACGGAGATAATCAGCAGTTCACGGTCACCCAGATGAATATGCGAGAGGGTCTTAATACCCTGAGCGGCTACCAGACCAAACATAATGACGCCGGCCCCACCCAACACCGGCTGGGGCATCACGGAAATCAGGGCGCTCAGCTTGGGAAAAACACCCAGAATCACCAGAATAATTCCGGCCAGCATCATCACCCGGCGGGAGGCAACCTTGGTCAGCGAAATCAGGCCAACGTTCTGGGAAAAAGCGGTGTTGGGGCCGGCCCCAAACACGCCCGCAATAGCCGATCCCACGCCGTCCGCAAGCACACCACCGGCAACCCGCTCATCGCGCACCTTCGTCTGGGAGGCCTCACCGATTGCCTTAATAATGCCCACGGTACCGATTGAAGAGACAATGTAGGCGGGCACGAAGGCCAGGGTCGAGGCCCAGTCAAAGTGGAAGCCATAGCTAAAAATATTGGGCAGGGCGAACCAGGCAGCGTCAGAGACAGCCTGCAAATACACCATGCCCAAAGGAATGCAGATGATATAGCCCAGCACCATGCCAATAAATACGGAGGCAGAGCGAACCATACCCGAGCCAAAGTGGTTCAGGGCCAGGGTAAAGAACATCACGATAAAGGCCACCGCAAGATTGCGCAGCGAGCCGTAGTCTTCTGCCCCACTACCGCCAGCAGCCCAGTCCATGCTCACCGGCAGCAGGGTGATACCAATCAGGGCAACCACGGTTCCGGTAATTAGCGGCGGGAAAAAGCGCATCAGTGGCTTGATAAAGCGGCTGAGCACAATCTCTACCAAGGAACCGGTAATCGTGGCGGCCACAATACCTGCCATGCCGAACTGGGCACCTACACTAATGGTGGGGTTTACAAAGGTGAAATCGGTGCCCATCATTCCCGGCACCTTCGCGCCCACCGGACCAATCTTCTTGGACTGAATAAAGGTGGTAATACCGGCAACAAAAATAGTTGCCGAGACCATCAGCGACGTCTGGGCAACGCTAAAGCCCAGAGCAGTACAGACCACCAGGGGCACCGCGATAATTCCGGCAAAAGCCGCCAAAATATGCTGTAAAGCAAGAATAATGGAGGCACCTACCGGCGGAGTATCTTCTACCCCGTACAGCATCTGATCTGAACCGTCGCTATGATTCGGCTGATTCTCTTCAGTCACTTTTCAATTCTTTCGTTCGCACTGAACACCGGGCTCTTAAAACAAAAATCGCCCCGTTGACCGGCGGCGACCATGCCACCCTTTAGTGTACGGGGCGATATTGCTTTCAGAGAAATATTTCGGGAGCAGAGACAGAAAAGTGGGTGGCTGCTCACAGCAACCACCCACCTATTTTTTGAGGCTTACTCCTCTACCCAGGGGCCGAGCTTCTCGCGCTCTTCGGGTAGAACCGCACCGGCGTCGTCCACATCGCCTACGCGGTGAACCTTCAGCAGGTTGGTGGAGCCAGCAACACCGGGAGGTGAACCGGCTGCCATCACCATGAGGTCGTTAGCCTTAGCCAGCTTGTGCTCCAGCAGGAAGCGGTCTACCAGACCGGTCATCTCGTCGGTTGAACCGGCGAAGTCACTCTGTACTGCCTGAACGCCCCAGAGCAGAGCCAGGAAGGCGCGCACCTTGGGGTCGGGGGTGAAGGCAATCACCGGCTTGGACGGGCGCAGACGTGCAAGACGGCGCGCGGTATCGCCAGACTGGGTGAAGGCGGTGATGTAATCGACATCGAGCTGGTCAGCCACGTTAACAGCCGCACGGGTAATCGCACCGCCGCGAGTCTTGGGCGAGGTACCCAGCTCGGGCACGCGGTAGAGGCCGCGCTCTTCGGTGGAGGCAACAATGCGAGCCATGGTCTGAATGGTGATAATCGGGTACTTACCCACCGAGGTCTCGCCCGAGAGCATCACGGCATCAGCACCGTCCAGAATAGCGTTAGCGCAGTCAGATGCCTCTGCACGGGTGGGAGTGGGGTTGTTAATCATGGTTTCCAGCACCTGGGTAGCCACGATAACCGGCTTTGCCCAGCGGCGGGCCAGCTCAATGGCGCGCTTCTGCACCAGGGGAACTTCCTCCAACGGGAACTCAACACCCAGGTCGCCACGGGCCACCATAATGCCGTCGAACTTATCAACAATATCCTGCAGATTCTCAACTGCCTGAGGCTTCTCAACCTTAGCAATCACGGGAAGACGGATACCCTCTTCGTCCATAATCTCGTGAACACGCAGGATGTCGTCGCCGGAACGAACGAAGGAGAGAGCGATGATGTCAACGCCCAGGTTCAGAGCGAAACGCAGGTCGCGCTCGTCCTTCTCAGTCAGGGCGGGAATGGACACAGCAACGCCGGGCAGGTTAATACCCTTGTGGTCAGAAACGGGGCCACCCACCACAACACGGGAGGTCACGGTGGTCTCGTTAACCTCGATAGCTTCCAGGCGAATCTTACCGTCGTCAATCAGCAGGGTGTCGCCGGGCTTGACGTCGCCGGGCAGACCCTTGAAAGTGGTACCGCAGATTTCCTTGGTGCCCTCAATATCTTCGGTAGTGATCTTGAAAGTATCACCGGGTTCAAGAATCTCAACACCGTTCTTGAAAGTTTCCAGGCGGATTTTAGGACCTTGGAGGTCAGCAAGAATCGCAACGTTCTTGCCCAGCTTCTGGCTCTGCTCACGAATGGTGGTGTAGGAGTTGGTGTGCACCTCGTGGTCACCATGGCTCATGTTCAGGCGGGCAACATTCAAGCCAGCCTCAATCGCAGCAGCAATCTTCTCCGGAGCGGAGATAGCCGGGCCAATAGTACAAACAATCTTTGCGCGTCTCATGCATCAAACCTTAAAAGTATTGGGGTTGTTACAGCTGGAACCCTTCGCGTTCGGAGTGTTACTTGGGTCACGGATAATCTCACCTAAACCCACGGAAACACACTTTTGCGGGGCGGGCTCCTTCGTGTACTGGTTCTAGTATATTCAATTTTCTGTGGTTTTGGGTGCGAAATGCGTGAATATTCTCAGCATGAACATATGTTTTCCAACAAAAACACACACAGCCACATACCTTGTCAAGGGGTTTCATGCCCTGATTTCAAGCTCTCCACCGTCACAGACCGCAACATGTTTCCCCGCGTTGCGCCACAAACGCCACGTTGGGCCACCGCTTTATAAACGACTGGCAACTGCGTAATCTAGTGGATAACCAAACAAACCCAATCACAAACGAGGTTATCGTGTCTGAAAAGAATGTCGTGATTCTCTACGGCTCCAACTACGGTTACACCGAGCGCTACTCCAACTGGATTGCCGAAGACCTGCGCGCTTCAGATTCCGCCCCCACCGTGACCCTGGCCCCCATTGCCGAGGCAACTGACGAGCTCATTGAGTCTGCCGATGTACTGATTGTGGGCGCCAGCTACCTGGGCGGCTTCCTCACCGGTGCTCCCACCCTGCGCAAGCGCCGCGAAGCTATGCTCAAGGTGCCCAACCGCGTCTTCTTCACCGTCTGCTTCAACGGCCTGGCCGTCTACCCCCGCGAGTACCTCGATAAGCGCGTGATGAAGTCTTACAAAGAGGACGTCGCTGGCGGCTACCCCGCCTTCCACTTCCGCGGCGGCCTCGATATGGAACGCATGACCAGCATGCACCGTAAGGCACTGGGTCTAGTAAAGACCGCCTACAAGCTCAAGCCCAAGCAGAACGAGTACGACAAGCAGCTTATTGAAGCCTTCGATAATGGCGGCGGCGACTTCTCTAACCGTGAAGACACCAAGCCCCTAATCGAGACCGTTCTCGGCTACCTCAAGTAAGGTTTCCTGCCGTGTCTTCTCAGGTTCTTGTTCTTTTTGCCAGCCAGTACGGCTTCACTGAAAACTACGCCCGCTGGATTGCAGAAGATTTGCTTTCCCTGCGACCCGAGGTTGAGGTTCAGCTCTCCCCCATCGCGCAGGCAACAGCCGCGCAGGTGCAGGCGGCGGACGCCGTCGTGGCGGGTGCCTCTGACTACGGTGGCTTTCTGACCGGGGCAGGCGAGCTGAAAAAACTGGCTCCCCAGCTCAAGTCGAAACCTCGCTTCTTCTTCAGCGTCTCCTTTAGCGGACTGGCAGGTGCGCCTGCGGAAAAGCTAGACGGAATTGTCAGCAAAAATTTTGGAAACGACCTGGTGGAAGGTGCCCGGCTCTACCACTTCCGCGGTGGACTCGACCACACTAGACTCTCGCTAAAGCACAAGACCACCATGATGGGTATTCGCGCAGCGATTGCCGCCCTGCCCAACAAGAACGAGGCTAACCGGCAGATGCTCGAAAGTTTCGAGAAGAAGACGGTGGACTATAGCGACCGCTCTGCAATAGCCCCACTGGTTGAAGATGTGCTAGCGGCCCTCGGCTCATAGTTTTTATTATTTTTCAAAGGGAGGTTGGTCAGCGCGAGAGCGCTGGCCAACCTCCCTTAAACGCCAGCCCCGATGCCAGTTGGCCAGGCGCTCTCGCACTGTCCGTTGGGGCCACCTTGAATAAACTTCCTGTCGCCTAGACCGCCAGGTCAATCTCCCGATCGCCGGGGCCTACCGGCTCGGGCAGGCTGGTTGAACCGGTCAGGTAGCGCTCCACCGCTGCTGCGCAGGCGCGGCCCTCGGCGATGGCCCAGACCACCAGGGACTGACCACGGCCGGCGTCACCGGCGGAGAAGACGCCGGGCACGTTGGTCATGTAGGTCTCGTCGCGCGCCACGTTGGTGCGAGCGTCAAACTCAGCGCCCAGCTGCTCGGTGATACTCTCCGAATCCTGGCCGGTGAAGCCCAGGGCCAGGAAAACCAGGTCGGCGGGAATAATGTGCTCGGTGCCTGCCTTGGGCAGTCGGCGGCCGTCGTCCATGTACTCGGTCTCTGCGACCTTCAGGCCGGTGAGCTTACCGTTCTCCCCCACGAACTCCACGGTGGAGGCCAGATACTTGCGCTCGCCGCCTTCCTCGTGGGAGGAGGAAACCTCGAACACCTTGGGATACATGGGCCAGGGCTCGTGGTCGGCGCGGTCGCGCGGGGGCTCCTTACCGATGGCCAGGGTGGTGATGGACGCCGCCCCCTGGCGCACAGCGGTGCCGATGCAGTCGGAGCCGGTGTCGCCGCCGCCGAGAACAATCACGTTCTTGCCGGTTGCGTTGATTTCGGGTGCCGATTTGAGACCGGAGACTACCCGGTTGGACTCGGTGAGGTAGTCCATGGCAAAGTGCACACCGTCGAGGTCTGCACCGGGAATGTTCAGCCCGCGGGGCTTGGTGGCGCCGGTCGCTACAATGACGGCGTCAAAGCGCTTTTTGAGCTCGTCCCAGCTGATGTCTTTGCCCACCTCAACGTTGGTGCGGAAGCGGGTGCCCTCGGCCTCCATCACGGCCAGGCGGCGGTCAACCACATCTTTTTCGAGTTTGAAGTCGGGAATACCGTAGCGCAGCAGACCGCCAATCTTGTCATCGCGCTCGTAGACCGCCACGGTAAAGCCCGCCTGGGTGAGCTGCTGGGCAGCTGCCAGACCGGCAGGGCCCGAGCCCACCACGGCAACGGTCTTATCCAGCATGCGCTCGGGCATGATGGGTTCAATCAGGTTCTCGTCAAAGGCCGCTTCACCGATGGAGTATTCAATCTGCTTGATGGTCACCGCGGGCTGGTTGATGCCCAGCACGCAGGAGGACTCGCAGGGAGCCGGGCAGACCCGGCCGGTGAACTCGGGGAAGTTATTGGTGGCGTGCATCCGCTCCACTGCCTCAGCGGTTTGGCCGCGCCAGACCAAATCGTTCCACTCGGGAATCAGGTTGCCCAGGGGGCAACCCATGTGGCAGAAGGGAACACCGCAGTCCATGCAGCGCGATGCCTGGTTTTTGAGCACCGCCTCGTTCTGCGCCACCTGAACCTCTTTGAAGTCCAGAATACGCACCGGCACGGGTCGCTTGGGGCGGTCTTGACGGTTGGTTACTTTTAGGAATCCGCGAGGATCAGCCACGGGTTACCTCCAAAATCTTATTCCAGACATTCATTGAGTCGGGGTCTTCACCGGTTGATTCTGCCTCAGCTCGAATCTGCTGTACCGCCGCGAAATCGCGGGGCAGAACCTTGGTGATACGGGCAAAGGTTGCCGGAAGGTCAGCCAGCAGCTCCCGGGCCAGCAGGGAGCCGGTTTCTGCCTCGTGGGCACGCAGGAGGCTCTCGACGTCCTTCTGGTCTTCGTGGGTGAGCTCGACGAAGGTCAGTTCACCGGAGTCACGGGACTGCCTGTTGACCCTATCCATATCGAGATCCATCACGTAGGCAATACCGCCGGACATACCGGCGCCGAAATTGCGGCCGGTGGAGCCGAGAATCAGCGCCTTGCCGCCGGTCATGTACTCGCAGCCGTGGTCGCCGATTCCCTCGACAACTGCGGTGGCACCGGAGTTACGCACCAGGAATCGTTCGCCCACGATACCTCGCAGGTAAATCTCTCCGCTGGTGGCGCCGTAGCCAATCACGTTACCGGCTACCACGTTCTCGTGGGCAACGAAGGAGGCCCTTTCGGCGGGCTTGATAATCAGGCGACCGCCGGAGAGACCCTTGCCCGCGTAGTCGTTGGAGTCGCCGGTCAAGCGCAGGGTCACGCCCTTGGGAACGAAGGCACCCAGAGACTGACCCGCCTGGCCGGTCAGGTTAATCTCGATGGTGTCGTCGTCCAGGGTCTCCACACCGAAAGTCTTGGTGACCTTATGGCCGAGCATGGTGCCCACCGAACGGTCAGTATTGACCACCTCAGAGGTAATGCTGACCTTTGAGCGGTTGGTCAGCGCCGGCTCTGCCTCGGCAATGAGCTTGTTATCAATGTGCTTCTCGAGCTCGTGGTCCTGGGTGCGGGTGTTGCGCACGCCCTCGCCGTCATACTCCACGAAGCTGGACTTGAGCACGTTGGTGAGGTCCAGCCCGTCTGCCTTCCAATGGGAAATAGCGGCCGAGGTATCGAGCACCTCTGCATGGCCAATCGCTTCGTCCAGGGTGCGGAAGCCCAGGGCGGCCAGGTATTCGCGTACTTCTTCAGCGATGAACTCGAAGAAGTTAACCACGTGGTCTGCCTGGCCGGTGAAGCGGGCGCGCAGGTCGGGATTCTGGGTTGCTACGCCCACGGGGCAGGTATCCAAGTGGCACTTGCGCATCATAATGCAGCCCTCAACCACCAGCGGAGCGGTGGCGAAGCCGTACTCTTCAGCGCCCAGCAGGGCCGCGATAATGACGTCGCGGCCGGTCTTCATCTGGCCGTCTGCCTGAACCACCACGCGGTCGCGCAGGCCGTTGAGCAGCAGGGTCTGCTGCGCTTCTGCCAGGCCCAGCTCCCAGGGGGCGCCGGCGTGCTTGAGCGAGTTCAGCGGTGCCGCACCGGTTCCGCCGTCATGACCGGAAATCAGGACGACGTCTGCCTTCGCCTTGGTCACGCCCGCCGCCACGGTACCAATGCCCAGTTCCGAAACCAGCTTCACGTGAATGCGGGCCTCGGGGTTGGAGCGCTTCAGGTCGTAGATGAGCTGCGCCAAGTCCTCAATCGAGTAGATGTCGTGGTGCGGCGGAGGCGAAATCAGGGAAACGCCGGGGGTTGAGTGGCGGGTCTTGGCCACCCAGGGGTAGACCTTAGCCGCCATGAGCTGGCCACCCTCACCGGGCTTAGCGCCCTGGGCCATCTTAATCTGAATGTCGTCGGCATTGGTCAGGTAGAGGGAGGTTACGCCAAAGCGGCCCGAAGCTACCTGCTTGATAGCCGAACGGCGCTCGGGGTCGAGCAGGCGGTCAACGTCTTCGCCACCCTCACCGGTGTTGGACTTAGCGCCCAGCCGGTTCATGGCAATCGCCAGGGTCTCGTGGGCTTCCTTGGAAATAGAGCCGTAGCTCATTGCACCGGTGGAGAAGCGCTTGACAATCTCAGAGACCGGCTCCACCTCATCAATGGAGATGGGGGTGCGGTCTTCCTTGAATTTGAGCAGACCGCGCAGGGTCATCAAATCCTTAGACTGGTCATCTACCAGCTTGGTGTAGGACTTGAAGATGTCGTAGCGGCGGGTCTTGGTCGAGTGCTGTAGGCGGAAGATGGTCGCCGGGTTGAAGAGGTGGGGTGCACCGTCGCGGCGCCAGTCGTATTCGCCACCGGATTCCAGCGGGCGGTGAGGCACCGTCACGCCGTCCTCGGGGTAGGCCTTCTCGTGGCGGATGCGAACTTCCTCGGCAATGACGTCCAGCCCCACGCCGTCCATCTGCGAATTGGTGCCGGTAAAGAACTCGTCGCAGAGGCGCTGGGAGAGGCCGAGTGCCTCAAAGGTCTGCGCGCCGGTGTAGGAGGAAACGGTGGAGATGCCCATCTTGGACATAATCTTCTGTAGGCCCTTGCCCAGGGCCTTAATGAGGTTCTTGACAGCCTCCTGCTCGGTGACACCGGTGATTTCGCCCTCGCGCACCAGCTGCTCCACCGATTCCATCGCCAGGTAGGGGTTCACGGCGGAGGCGCCGTAGCCGATGAGGGTTGCCACGTGGTGAACTTCGCGGACGTCGCCGGCCTCCACAATCAGGGACGCCTTGGTGCGGGTCGCCGAGCGTAGCAGGTGGTGGTGGACGGCGGCGGTCAGCAGCAGGGAGGGGATGGGGGCCCACTGGCCGTTGGAGTGACGGTCAGAGAGAATGATGTGCTGCACACCGCGGTTGACCGCGGCAGAGACCTTCTCGCAGATTTCGGTCAGGCGGGCCCGCAGGGCAGCCTCTCCCCCGCTGGGGTTGTAGAGGCCACGAACCTTCAGGGCAACCTCCATGCCGTCTTCGTCAGTGATGTGCGCGATCTTGTCGAGCTCATCGTTGTTGATCACGGGGAAGTCGATGGCGACCTGGCTGGTCTCGACCTGGCCCTTGCGCAACAGGTTGCCGTCGGGGCCGATGGAGGTCTTCAGCGAGGTCACCAGCTCTTCGCGGATGGAGTCCAGCGGCGGGTTGGTCACCTGAGCAAAAGACTGGATGAAGTAGTCAAAGAGCAGGCGGGAGCGGTTGGCCAGCACAGCAATGGGGGTGTCGGTGCCCATCGCGTAGATGGGCTCGGCGCCGGTCACCGCCATAGGCCCCAGGATCTTCTTCAGCTCTTCGGTGGTGTAGCCAAAGGTCTGCTGACGCAGGGTGGTAGAAGACCGCGGGTAGCGGATGTGCTCTCGCTCGGGAAGGTCGGCGAGGTTGACCAGGGATTCGTCGGCCCACTTCTTCCAGGGGGCGGACGCCGCTACTTCGGCTTTCACCTCTTCGTCTGGAATAAGACGGCCGGCTTCGGTATCGACAAAGAACATCTTGCCGGGGCTCACCCGACCCTTTTCAACGATGTGTTCCTCGTCGATGTCTACGATGCCCACCTCGGAGCCCAGCACCACCAGGCCCTCGTCGGTCACCCAGTAGCGGCCGGGACGCAGACCGTTGCGGTCCAGCACAGAACCCACGCGGGCGCCGTCCGTAAAAGCAATAGCGGCGGGGCCGTCCCAGGGCTCCATGAGGGTGGAGTGGTAGCGGTAGAAGGCCTTACGGTCTTCGTCCATGTTCTCGTTGTTTTCCCAGGCCTCCGGCACCATCATCATCATGACCTGCGGTGCAGAACGGCCCGAAAGAAGCAGGAGCTCGGCAACCTCATCGAAAGACTGGGAGTCTGAGGCACCCACCGAGCAGATGGGGAAAAGTTCTTCGGGATTGCGACCCAGTACCGGTGACTTCATCTGGGACTGGCGGGCGCGCATCCAGTTACGGTTGCCCTTGACGGTGTTGATTTCACCGTTGTGGGCGATGGTGCGGAAGGGCTGGGCCAGCGGCCAGGAGGGGAAGGTGTTGGTGGAGAAACGCGAGTGGACAATCGCCAGCTTGGTCTTGAAGCGCGGGTCTGAAAGATCGGGATAGAAGGGCTCCAGCTGGGCGGTGGTCAGCATGCCCTTGTAAACGATGGTGCGCGATGAGAAAGAGGGGAAGTAAACTCCCAGCTTGTGCTGGGCGCGCTTGCGCACGCGGAAAGCCTTCTGATCCAGCTGAACCCGCTCGGCGTCCTGGTCAAGATCAATCACCGGAATGTGGCCGGTGAAGGGGGCAGCTACGGCGTCCACCTCGGTTGCGCTGGCCTCTGCCACGAACATCTGCACGAAGTAGGGCATGACGGCGCGGGCCGACTTACCCACGAGCTCGGGCACGATTGGCACCTCGCGCCAGCCCAGAACGGTCAGGCCCTCTTTTTTCGCGATGGCGGTGAGGCCCTCTTTGAGCTCGTCTGCATTGACCCCGTTGGTGGGGAGAAAAGCGGTACCCACGGCGTACTTACCCTCGGCGGGCAGCTCAAAATCAACTACGGAGCGCAGGAACTCGTCAGGAACCTGAAGCAGAATACCCGCGCCGTCACCGGTTCCCTCGTCAGCTCCCACTGCACCGCGGTGTTCCAGGCGACGCAGAGCAACCAGCGCGTGATCCACAATGTCGTGCCCTGCTTCACCGCGCAGGGTGGCAATCATGGCAAGACCGCAGGCATCCTTCTCAGACTCGGGGTTGTAGAGCCCGGTCGCCTCGGGAATGGCGGCGAAAGTCTTAAAAGGCGATTCAGCGTGCTGGGTGCTCGAAGAAAACTTCTCTTCGGTGAGCTGGGAGTGGGTCATAAAGGCCTTTTCCTCTCCACATGGTCGAGGCGCTTCCCGCGAGGGGTTGCGCGAACGATACTGGCAGGTAGGCTCGGGCAGGTCAACACGCACGCTGATGTGGCGCCCCCGAAGAGAAACGGGGAGGTGTATGACTAGCCGCGCCATTGCAGCGATTCATAAGAGGAAATCGCGGAGCCCAGTGGTACTGGGGGAAACCGGGATAACTCCTGTGTGTGATGACAGTTCATCTTGATCAGGTCTCTTACGGTCACTATGAGACAGAACACCCACTTAAGTGAGTCTCTTCTCAGATATGTCCATTGTGCAATTTTTATGTTTCTAATCGGTAAACCGGCTTGTTACATTGGCGTAAAAAACGGGGCTAGGTGAGTAAGTATTAGCCTTGCTTACACCTCTTGCACTCTGTAAAACCCATTCTATGCATAAAATTCCATTTGTATGCAAGAGTATTCTCATTATGAAGAGGGTTCTGTTTCATATTCTGAAACAAGGCCCAGTCCCCTCTTCGTGTCGCAGCTCATGCCTGAGCCGGCATAAGTTGATAGGTTACTTCTCAGTAACGGAATCTAGGGCAGAGCATCATGAACAACAATATGTCCCCCGAAAACAGCAAGATCTTCGACCTTCTCTTCAACGCAGGTGAGGCATTGCTGCGCAGCGGTGCCAGCGCCGCCTCCACCACCAAAACCCTGCTGGCCATCTGCGCTAAAGCCGGTATGGAAAATGTCTCGGTCAGCATTACCGTGGGTCAGCTAACCGTTAGCTACCAGCCCACCAGCGATTCTTTTCCCATCTCCCGCATGCACAACATCGCTCCGGGAGTGCTCGATATTTGGTGGAGAACCCGTGCAGAAGACACCATTGAGCAGTACCTGATGGGCGACCTTGAAATTGAAGAAGCTAACCTGGCCCTGCAACAGTATTATGAGCGGAATAAATACCGCACCCTGTGGTGGTGGACCACCGCTGGCTACGGAATTCTAGGAGCCGGCTTCTCTATTCTGCTCAACGGTGACTTCACCACCACCCTGGGCGCCGTGCTGGTATCGGTCTTTGTCTCCATGCTCTTCCGATGGCTCTCCCGGGTGGGAGCACCGGGAATCTTCAGCTATGCCGCCGGTGGTTTCTGCGCGGTCTTTCTTGCCGCGGGCTTTATGTTGCTGACCAATACCGACCAGGCTACTATCTGCATTGTCTCCGCCCTTGCCTCCCGGCTAGCGGGTGTAACGGCCTACGCGGTGATTCAGGATTCAATTACCGGCTGGTACCTCTCGGCGGCAGGCCGACTCATGGATATCGCCGTGTGTACCGCGGGCCTTATCTCGGGCGTGGCAGCGGCTATCGCGGCGGCCCAGCCCTTCATTGGAGACGATATTCAGCTGGTTACCCTGGTCTCTGCCGAATCAACCAACTGGTTCTATTCAATCCTCGGCGCAGCGCTGGTGGCCGGTGGCTTTGGCCTGGCAAGCGGCGGCTGGAAAATTCGCCTGCTGGCCCTTGTTATTTTAGGCAGCCTTGCCGAGGTCTTTTACCTGATTCTGTCCGAGTCCTTCGAGGTCAATACCTACTCAGCTATCTTCACGGTGGGAACCATCATCGGTGGCCTCTGCGTGCTTTGCTCCCGCATGGTCAGTCTGACCTCCAACGCTTTGATGCTGGTGGCGCTACTCCCCCTCTTCCCCGGCCTGATGATCTACCAGGGTGCCCTGAGCTACTTCTTCGGCCTGGGCGATACCTCTACCTCCCTCATGGAAGCTCTGGTGACCACCTACTGCCTGTCGATGGGCGGAACCTTAGGCCAGTACCTGCTCTCTCAGCTGCTCTGGCAGATTCGCAAACGCCAGTTCTTGCGAACCCATCCCGACAAACGCTTTGACCGGGACCTACAGCACGAGTACCAGGCCAAGGACATTATGCTGCCGGTCTTCAGCAAACCCTTCAACGGCGCTGAGCCCAGGGAATAGAAAATGGCCTGTTCTCCACAGGAGAGAACAGGCCATTTTTACGCTCTGACTAGCTTACTTTTTCAACTGTGGCCTCTTGATCGGAAGCCTTTTCAAGCCTGCGGGCCCGGGCGCCAAAGACCAGAAAACCAATCAGGCCCAGAAGAATCAGGGCACCGGACGTCCAGATATGCACGCGCAGTCCCAGGAACATCTGCGCGTTATCGATACGCAGAAAGCTCTCAATCATAAAACGACCTACCCCGTACCAGAGCACGTAGAGCCAGAAGGTCTGCCCCAGCTTCAGCACAGCCTTTCGCCCCAGAACAATCAGCACTATCGCACCGAGCAGATTCCACAGAGACTCGTAGAGGAAGGTGGGGTGAAAGAGGGTACCCGGCGGGTACTGGCGGGGGAAGTTCCCCGAGAAGTAGTCAATCTCCAGGCCCCAGGGCAGGGTGGTGGGCTTACCGAAGAGCTCCTGGTTGAACCAGTTTCCCCAGCGGCCAAAGGCCTGCGCCAGAATAATACCGGGGGCAGCGGCGTCGGCAAATTTCACCAGGGAGATTCCGTAGCGGCGGCAGGCAAGCCAGGCACCCAGACCGCCCACCGAAATTGCACCCATAATGCCGATACCGCCCTCCCAAATCTTTGCCCAGCCCCAGGGGTCAACGCCGGGGCCGAAGTAAGAGGCGGGGTCGGTAATGAGCACGTGGTAGGCGCGGGCACCGACAATGCCAAAGGGAATCGCCCAAATGGCGATATCCCAGACCCGCTCGGGGTCCTCGCCCCAGCTCTTC
This sequence comes from Rothia aerolata, assembly GCF_014635585.1. GTDB lineage: Bacteria > Actinomycetota > Actinomycetes > Actinomycetales > Micrococcaceae > Rothia > Rothia aerolata. The sequence continues at coordinate 197,591 of NZ_BMDC01000001.1, read as the reverse complement.
CAGCGGCGGGAGGTTAGCCAGAGGCAGACCACAATGCCGGTCAGAATACACAGCGCGTAAAAGTGAACGGTCAGCGGCCCCAGCGAAAACTGGCTGACCGAGGGCGAGGGAATAGAAGCTAACAGAGTTGAACCCAATCTGTTTCCTTTCTATGCTCGACCGGCAAGCTCGCGGGTCAGCGCACCCACAGCCGCCGGGCCGCCGTCCTGCAAAGCCTTAACCAGCGCAGTACCCACAATCACGCCGTCCGCATAAGCACCGATTTCTTCCACGTGCTCGCGCTTGGAGACGCCCAGGCCCACGCAGACCTTGGGGGCACCGGCGGTGCGCAGGTTCTCCACCAGGGTCTGGGCGGCGGTGTTGACCGAAGACCGCGCGCCGGTCACACCCATCACCGAGACCGCGTAGACAAAGCCCGAGGACGCCGCCGAGACCAGGTTCAACCGCTCGGTAGAGCTGGAAATCGCGGCGAGGAAGATGCGGTCGAGGCCAAAGTTATCGGAGGCTTCAAACCACTCGGAGGCCTCATCGGGTACGAGGTCGGGGGTAATCATGCCCGCTCCCCCGGCCTCTGCTAGGTCGTGGGCGAAAGCGTTAACGCCGTAGCGCAGAATGGGATTCCAGTAGGTCATGACGACGACGACCGCCTCGGTTGCCTCGCTGATTTCCTTCACGGCGCGGAAAACATCCTTGACGTGAAAACCGTTGCGGATTGCCTCTTCGGTTGCCCGCTGAATCACCGGTCCATCCATTACCGGGTCGGAGTAGGGAATACCCAGCTCAATAATGTCTGCACCGTTCTTGCCCAGTTCAATAGCGGCGGCAATTGAGTCATCTACGGTGGGATAGCCCACGGGCAGGTAGCCAATCAGCGCGGCACGGCCCTCTACCTGGCATGCCTCAAGTTTTGCCTTGAGCTTGGAATCGGGGTTGGGCGCGGGAAACTTCTTCTCGAGCACGGAGAACTTGGCAGCGCCGGGAATTTTGTCCTGATAGGTCATTACTTCGCCTCACGTTCCTTGGTAGCCTCGGTGTTACCGGTCAGCAGGGTTGAGCTAGGGATTGCCTTGCCCAGGCCGAACCATTTGAGCGCGGTTTCCATGTCTTTATCACCGCGGCCCGAGAGGCAGACAATCATAATCTTCTGCTTGGCCGCCTCGGGATCTTCAGCTGCCCATTCCTTGGCCACCCGCACGGCACCCGCCAGAGCGTGAGCCGATTCCAGGGCCGGAATAATGCCCTCGGTCTGGCAGAGCAGGCGCAGGGCGTCCATTGCCTCGGTGTCGGTCACCGGCTGGTAGCTCACCCGGCCAATATCGTTGAGGTAGGAGTGCTCGGGGCCCACACCCGGGTAGTCCAGACCGGCAGAAATCGAGTGGGACTCAATGATCTGGCCGTCTTCATCCTGCATCAGGTAGGTTACCGCGCCGTGGAGCATACCCGGCCGGCCCAGATTGATGGTGGCAGCGTGACGGTCGGTGTCCACGCCGTCACCACCGGCCTCAAAGCCATAAATCTGCACGTCTGAATCGTCCAGGAAAGCGTGGAACATACCGATAGCGTTCGAACCGCCACCCACGCAGGCAGCGATGCCGTCGGGCAGTCTGCCGGCTGATTCAAGAATCTGCTCGCGAGCCTCTGAACCAATGGCATCGTGGAAGAAGCGCACCATGGCGGGGAAAGGGTGCGCCCCGGCAGCGGTACCCAGCAGGTAGTGGGTGGTCTCAACATTGGCAACCCAGTCGCGCAGAGCCTCATTAATGGCGTCTTTGAGGGTGCGGGAACCGGTCTGCACCGCAATCACCTTGGCACCCAGCAGCTGCATACGCGCCACGTTCAGCGCCTGACGCTCGGTATCTTCCTCCCCCATATAAACCACACACTCCATGCCGAAGAGGGCGGCGGCGGTAGCGGTGGCAACACCGTGCTGGCCTGCACCGGTCTCAGCAATCAGACGGGTTTTGCCCATGCGCTTAGCCAGCAGAGCCTGGCCAATCACGTTGTTAATCTTGTGGGAGCCGGTGTGGTTGAGATCTTCTCGCTTGAGGAAGAAGCGCACGCCCCCGGCGTGCTCGGAGAACCGGGGCACCTCGGTCAGCAGCGAGGGGCGGTTAGAGTACTCCCGAGACAGACGGCGGAACTCCGCCATGAACTCCTCGTCTTCGCGAGCCTTATTGAAGGTCTCTTCCAGTTCCTCCATGGCAGCCATGAGCGACTCGGGCATCCACTGGCCACCGTACTTGCCAAAATAGGGTCCGGGGGCATTCTTCAGGGACTCCCCCGGTTCACCCAAAAACTGGTCTACAAGATTCTCAGTCATACTCGACTACCTATCTTTAGTTGCGATTCAAAAACTCAGCGCGAGCAGCCGCGCCCGCTTCACGGAAATCCCGTACCGACCGGGTCGGCTCACCCGATTTCACCAGCGCCTCACCCACCAGCACAGCCTGCGCTCCGGCAGCCGCGTAAGCAGCGACGTCCTGCGCACCAGCCACACCCGACTCAGCCACCGTCACAGCATCGGCCGGCAGGTGGGCAGCCAGCTCGCCAAAGTGACCGTTATTGACTTCTAAGGTCTTGAGGTTACGAACGTTCACGCCCACAATCTTGGCTCCGACCGCCTTTGCCCGCTCAATCTCTTCAACGGTGTGGGTCTCCACCAGAGCGTTCATGCCCAGCTGGTGGGTCAGGTCGAGAAAACGCTTGAGGGTCTCGTCGTCCAGGGCGGCAACGATTAGCAGCACAAGGTCGGCGCCGAAAGCGCGAGCCTCCCAAATTTGATACTCGTCTACCGTGAAATCCTTGCGCAGCACCGGAATGTTCACGCGCTCGCGCACCGCTGCCAAATCTGCCAGCGAACCCTTGAAACGGCGCTGCTCGGTCAGCACAGAAATAACAGCCGCCCCGCCCGCTTCATAGGACGCCGCCAGGTCGGCCGGGCTGGGAATATCGGCGAGTTCTCCCTTAGAGGGCGAGGAACGCTTCACCTCAGAAATAATTTCCACTGTCTCGGGGCTGGCTCCGCATAGAGCCGCTAGAGCGTCCAGAGCCGGTTTCTGCTGCCGGGCGCGCTTTTTCATCTCGTCCAGCGGGGTCTGCTCCATGCGCTGGAGCATATCCTCGCGAACGCCCTCAATGATTTCGTCTAGTACAGTTGCCATACCCTTACCTCTTTTTCTTACACAAAAGCGCCCCGCTGCGGTGCGGGGCGCTCTTATGTCACCGTGAAAACTTAGTGATGCTTGTACTTGGTCTTTGCACCACCCTGGCCAAAGCCCATGCCCTTGAGAACCAGACCGGCAACGATACCGAGTACCATAATGGCTGCGCCCGTAATAACGATGGGCCAGTGGAAGGTATCAAAACCTACAGCAGCGATCACGGCGCCAACGCAGGTGATAATAACAAGTGCCCACGCGGCAACGGTGTTGCCGTGGTTGGGGTAGGGCAAGGGAGAGTCAAGTACAACCTGCTTCTCAGCCATTTTTACTCCTTGAATGTGTGTGCCCGTGATGCTGCACGGGAAATGTTCTCTACAAGTCTAAGCCATAGGGCCAGCGCCACCACAAATATTCGCCTATGTTGCTCGATTTAACGTTGACGATTTCTCGCTGTTTTCATCAGGCCCACCAGCTCGAACAGTACTTATCGGGTGGGGTCAACGCCGTCGGTCAGCGAATCCCAGGTGTCGATTTCATCCATCTCCTGCCCCGCAGCGGTGCGACCCCGCTCGTATTTGCGGCGCTGGGGCCACTTTCGGCTGGCCACCGCCGCCCAGAGCGCTGCCAGCAGAATCAGCAGGGCGCAGACCAGGGCAATCCAGGGCCAGGAACTGAAGGTATAGTCGGCGGCTGAGCCCACCATGCCGGTGGCCTTACCCACCTCGGTCATCGACGCTTCATCGGGGTTTCCCAGCACCTGAAGAACCGAAAAGCCCATGCCCACCGCAGCCAGGGCCACTACCGCGGCAACGATCAGGCGAGCCTTGGGCCCCACAATCCGAATCGCTAACCCGCCCGCCAGGGCCACCAAGGCCAGCGAACTCACTGCCGGAGCGGCGTCCGACCCCGCAACCGCAACGTTGGCCTGCGAGAGGGAGGTGTGAACCTGCGCGGTAATCCAGGTGGGCAGGGTGGTGCCAAAGGCAATGGCTGCGGTGGCGACCATCAGCAGCATTACCCGTCCCGGGGCTGCCCAGCCCTGTTTCTTGGGCTGGGGTGATTCATGGTTTTCTAAGCTGGCGTTGGATTGCTCCACGCTTAACCAACTCCCTTGTCTGTTGAGGTGTGTGGTGCTTGGGCTAGTCATGCCGGAATTCGGTCTCCAGCGGTTCAAGACCCGATGCTGTGAGGACGGCGCGGAGAGGGGCGGCCGACTTGTTGACGGTCTCCTCTGCCTCCAGGGCGGGCACGGAATCCATCACAATACCCGCGCCAGCCTGAACGTAGGCTTTGCCGCCCTTGAGCAGGGCGGTGCGGATAGCGATCGCCATGTCCATGTTTCCGGCAAAGTCGAAGTAGCCGCACACGCCACCGTAGACCCCGCGAGCTACCGGCTCGTACTCATCGAGCAACTGTAGCGCACGAGGCTTGGGGGCACCTGAGAGTGTGCCCGCGGGAAAGGCAACGCGTAGCACATCGTAGGCTGTCATGCCCTCTCGCAACTGGGCGGTGACGGTAGAGGAAATGTGCATCACGTGGCTGAAACGCTCAATTTCCATGAACTGGGTGACGTTGACGGTACCGGGCACTGCAATGCGCGAAATATCGTTGCGGGCCAGATCGATGAGCATGAGGTGCTCGGACCGTTCCTTCTCATCAGCCAGCAGTTCTTCTGCCAGGCGCTGCTCTTCTTCGCGGCTGGCACCGCGCGGGCGGGTGCCAGCAATGGGGTGGGTGGTCGCCTCGCCGTCCTTGAGCGTCACCAGTGCTTCGGGCGAGGAACCGACAATCTGGAAGGGCTCACCCTCTGGGGTTTCAAAGTTATAGAGGTACATGTAGGGCGAGGGATTGGACTGGCGCAGAATGCGATAGACATCCAGGGCCTTGGCCTTGTTTTCCACCTCGAAGCGGCGGGAGACGACAATCTGAAAAACGTCCCCATCAATAATGTTCTTTTTGGACTTATCGATGGCATCAAGGAAACCCTGCTCCGCCCAGGTATGCTCCACTTCGGTGCTGATTCTACCCTGGACCTTCTCAGTACCGGTCAAAGTTGCAACCGTGGTCTGCGGCTGGGGGTTGGCCAGCTTGGCCAGCATCTGGTTGAGACGGTCCACGGCGTCCTCATAGGCGGCGTCCACATTCTCATCGGTGCCGTTGAAATTGACGGCGTTGGCCACCAGGGTCACGGTACCGTCGGTGTTATCGTGAATCGCCATGTCGGAGACCAGATTCAGGACGAACTCGGGCAGGTTGACATCGTCAGCGGGTCGGTGGGGCAGCTTCTCCCAGTGGCGCACCACGTCCCAGCCCATGAAGCCCACCAGGCCGCTGGTCAGCGGCGGTAAGCCCTCCAACTTCTCGGTGTGGAGCATGGCCAGGGTGGTTTTGATAGCCTCCACCGGATCCCCCTCGGTCGGCGCACCCGAGGGAGTCATGCCCTGCCAAAAAATCTCACCGTCTTTGGTGGTCAGGGTTGCCTTGGAATGAGCGCCGATGAAGGAATAGCGCGACCACCTACCGCCCTCGGCAGCGGATTCCATCAGAAAGGTGCCCGGCTGCGGGTCGCCGTCCTGCATGGTCAGCGTGCGGTAGATTCCAATCGGGGTCAGCGCATCGGCAAGGATCTTTGCGCGCACCGGAATCACCCGGTGGTTCTTGGCAAGCTCGCGGAATTCGCTCAGGCTCGGCTCAACGGTTCCAAGGTTCTGCATGGGGTCTTCCTCTCGGCAGATACGTGGTTCTTGGTTAACTTGTTGGTTTGCGCGGCTCAGCCGCAGCGCCGCCGGCTTAGGCGGCGGGACTCTCTGCGACGACGGCGTCCAGGCTACCCCCAGCCTCAAAGCAGGTTCTGGTGCCGGTGTGGCAGGCGGCCCCTACCTGATCAACCTGCACCAGCAGAGCGTCGCCGTCACAGTCGATTTCTACCTGCTTGACGTACTGAAAATGGCCCGAGGTATCCCCCTTACGCCAAAACTCCTGACGCGAGCGCGACCAGAAGGTGACCCGCCCCTCGGTGAGGGTGCGGCGCAGGGCTTCGTCGTTCATCCAGCCCAGCATCAGCACCTCTTTGGAGTCATACTGCTGAATAATGGCGGCAACCAGCCCGTTGGGGTCTCGCTTGAGCTTGGCTGCAATGGCGGGGTCGAGCTGCACGGGTATTCCTTACACCTGGCTTGATTTATATACTTTGAACAATTACATCTACTGTAAACCAATTGGGGAGAACCACGTGAATGCTAAGTCGCCAATGGATTTTATGGCTGCCCGTTTTGCCTCAGCAATTATCTACGACAAGACGTGGGTGCACAGGGTGGTAGACTCCCTCACCTTTGAAGCGGGAGAAGTTATTAACTCGCAGTCAGTCTCGCTTGATTTAACTGTTCCCGACCTTCCCGCCTGGCAACCAATCGAAAAAATTCTTGGGTCAGGTGCAACACCCAAGTGCTCTGAAGATTCCTGGAATTTGGCTCACCGCAGGGAGAAAGACCAGATACCGGTGCCCCTTGCTTTGCTTCTTAAGGGTGTTATTGACCAGCTAGACATCACCTTAGAGGGGAAATCTCTTCCAACTCTTACGAGCAATGAAAATCGCCTCTTAACGATTATCATGGTCAAACACGCGGTGCTGGAGATTATTCCAGATGCTTTCTCTTTAGATGAAGATATTGACAGTATTCTTAGCGGTTCAGTCTCAGATTTTGAGGCTCTAGATATAGTTCAAGAACTTATCAAGGTGGCTGAATCTTCGTCGGTTGTTGCTCATAAAGCCCATGCATTATTGAATTTCTTGAATAATCTTATGGACCAGTTTGTTCTATTTGCCCTGGCACCCGCATCAGTTGTTGGTCAGCGCGTTGTAATGAAGTACAAGATTTCAAGTTCAGCAGGCCCAGCTCAACAGGCTTCTACTTTTCCCGCCCTGTTACTTCCCTTCAAGTACCAGTATGGGGCTGGAACCTGGTGGTCAGAGGCAAGCTATCACGTTGATATTACTGTTCCAACCGACCTGGTTATCTCACAGGTACGGGTGAGCCTGCCAGAACAACCCGCTGTATCAGAACCGTTTAGTACCCCCAATTCTCACCGTTTTCATGGGTACATTTCTTCGCAGGAGCTGAAAGAATCTCCCCTCAAAATCTTAACTTTGAAACTTGAACCAAGTTTTCAAGGCATAAGAAAGTGGAGCCTGTGGCTGTCGGTTCTCTTCGCTCTAGGCTTTATCTTCGCAGCGATAGTTCAGTTTCAGCCGGGAGGTCTGGAAGCACCCATGCTTCGGTCTTCGGTGACGCTTCTGCTCGTTACCCCGGCCTTGATGCTTTCGTGGTTGGCCCGCAATGCTGAACATCCCTTTGTCGGACGAGTGCTTGCCCCTATTAGAACGTTGCTCATCTTTCAGGCTTTGATCCTCTATCTCAGCGCACTCAACTTAGCGACCCAGCTTACTCATTTTTGGGTAATTGGATGGATCATCTGCTATATCGCAGCGTTCCTTGTCTCTGCATATGCTTTATACGTCCACGGCATGATTTTTAATAGGGGGAAAGCCCTCTAGCTCACCAGAAGATGTAGAATATCTACCAGAAGAAAGGTAAGGAGGTAGCCTCCATGCGTATCCCGAGCTACTCTGCCCTGAAGAAGAAGACTAGTTCTAAAACAGTAAAGCCTTCTCGCAATACACATCAGCTTTGGTCGGGTTCGAAGATTGTGCAGTACAAGACTCCTGCGCAAAGAAGCGAAGAACAAGCGACCTCACACTACCAGGCTAAAACCGCATAGCACAGACTTTACCTAGCCCCTGCCCAGTGCAGGGGCTACTTGTATCAGGAGTTTATTTTGTCTCTCACCTCAGCAGAACTCATAGCCTACGAACGTGCCGAGATGGTGCGGGTCTTACGCGAATCTGACCCAAGCGCGCCCACCCTCTGCGAAGGCTGGGAAGCCCGCCACATGCTGGCCCACCTGCTCTTGCGAGAATCCTCTGTTTCTTACGCGGCCGGGGTGGTGGGCGGCCCGTTGGGTGCCCGCACTGACAGACTCACTGATGAGCTGGCCGAGAAGCTGGCAAACCGGTCAGAGTATGACGCTGCTTTGGCGCAGTTCGCTTCTCTCCCCGGGCACCTAAAGATGCGCTCGCGCAAGCCTGCCGCCGATGCCGCCATGAACACCATTGAGTATTTTGTTCATTGTGAGGACGTCGTTCGGGCGGATTCCGCGCGGAAGCCTCGGGTTGAGCGTCGCGAGGTGCAGGAGAAAATCTGGGCAGACCTAATCAAACGTGCCCGCATAATGTTTGGCAGGAGCTTTAAGAATGGTCTGATTCTGGAGGCACCCGGCTACTCCCCTGTTGCGGTGACTGTGGTTGCCCCGCCCGCCGGTCACGTTGCCACCGTTCTCTCAGGCGAACCGGGCGAACTGCTGCTCTATCTCTTCGGCAGAGAAGAGGCGGCTCAGATGAAGGTCAGCTAGCCCCGGCCCATAGGCCACTTTGGTTGGTTCTGTGCAAACTTATCTGCACAGAATCAACCACAGTGAACTATTATTTCAACACCATCGAATAACGAAATTCCTCAACAGGTGTCGGATATACTACTTCATACATCAAGTAAACTCCTGATCCCCCTGAGGAAAAGTCTTGTCCCCCATCAGAAAGAAACGCTCTGCCGTCTATCCTCCAGCAACCCCGCCAAGGCAGAGCAAAAAGAAAACATCGCTCCGCACTAAAGCACTCACCGGCCTGGGTATTTTCGCCCTGCTTGCAGGTTGCGGAGCACTCATCGATACCGATGAAGAATCAACCACAGCAAGTTCTACCTCAAGCTCGACAGCAGCGCCTTCTCTCGAGCGATCATCTGAAAGTCCGGTTACCCCAAGTCCGGCAGTAACCTCTGAGAGCCCTTCAGAAGAACCAACTCCTGAACCCACCTCAGAGCAGGCAGAACCCACGGCTGTTGCCCTCGATGAAGAGACAAACGCAGCTGAGATTCCTGCTTTAGGAACCGCCGATGGTTCCGACGCACAGTCAGCCATGGATACCCTCAACACCCTTGAAGTCAAGGGCCGGGCACCCAAGACTGGATACGACCGAGCTCTCTTTGGCCCAGCCTGGGCAGACGTAGACCGCAATGGTTGCGATACCCGCAATGACATTCTCCGTCGTGACCTGGTAACAATCACTGTCAAAGCTGGCACTAACGGTTGTGTTGTTATGACAGGCACTCTCCACGACAATTACACCGCCAGTGTGATTGACTTTCAACGGGGTAATAGCACATCCAGCGCCGTCCAAATTGACCACGTCGTAGCTCTCTCCGATGCCTGGCAGACCGGAGCACAGAACCTCAGCGTTGACGAGCGCGAAGCCTTCGCTAATGACCCCCTCAACCTGCTGGCGGTAGACGGACCCACCAACCAGCAGAAGTCGGATGGGGACGCCGCCACCTGGCTTCCGCCCAACTCCAGCTACCGCTGTACCTACGTAGCTAAGCAGATTGACGTGAAGGCAAAGTACCATCTGTGGGTCAAGCCCGCTGAAAAAGACGCTATGATTAGCATTTTGGAGAACTGTGGCGCTGAGGATTTTACTAGCGAGCCCGAGCCGGTTGAACCTGCCGAGCCGACTCAAACACCGGTATATGAAGCTCCTGCCCCGGTAGAGCAGGCCCCCGTTCAGCAAGCACCGGCGGCGCCTGCGGCTCCCGCAGCGCCAGCTACTCCGGCTGGACCTTTCCCCAACTGCGATGCCGCCCGGGCAGCTGGTGCAGCCCCTGTATACGCAGGTCAACCTGGCTACCAGCCCAAGCTAGACCGCGATGGTGACGGCGTAGCTTGTGAAAACTAATCACTAGGGGGCAATCCCGATGGCAAATCGGGCACGCCCCATCCGGTGACGGTAATTGACCGCCAACTGGCCCTCAACACGGTCAAAGGGCCATACCCGGGGCCAGTTGCTGGTCAGCGCCCTGCCCCAGTTGGCAGAAAGTTGTGACTCCAGCAAAATAGTTCACTTTGGTTGATTCTGTGCAGATAAGTTTGCACAGAATCAACCAAAGTGAACTATAGCTGCCGCGTTACCGAGTAGAAGGGGCTACTACCTACCGCACCTCATAGCCCGCTTCGCGCAGAGCCTGCTTCACCTCACCGATGGTCACTTCGCCGAAGTGGAAGATGGAGGCCGCCAGCACGGCATCGGCGCCTGCCTCAATCGCCGGCGGGAAGTGCTCGGGAGCACCGGCACCGCCAGAGGCAATCAGAGGAACCCTGGTCACTGCCCGCACTGCCCGGATCATCTCGAGGTCAAAACCCGCCTTGGTACCGTCAGCATCAATAGAGTTCAGCAGAATCTCTCCCACTCCGCGACGTTCAGCTTCAGCCACCCATTCCAAAGCATCAATACCGGTCGACTTGCGGCCGCCGTGGGTGGTGACCTCATAACCCGAGGGGGTCTCAGAAGACCGCTTGGCGTCCACCGAGAGCACCAGCACCTGGGACCCAAACCGCTCGGTAATTTCGTTGATAATCTCGGGCCGGGAAATCGCGGCGGTGTTGATTGACGCCTTATCCGCGCCGGTGCGCAGTAGCCGATCGACGTCGTCCACGGTGCGCACGCCCCCGCCCACGGTCAGCGGAATAAAGACCGTCTCGGCGGTCTGGGCCACCACGTCGAAGGTGGTCTCTCGGTCAGAGGAAGAAGCGGTGACGTCCAGGAAAGTCAGCTCGTCAGCGCCTTCAGCGTTATAGCGCTTGCCTAACTCCACCGGGTCACCGGCGTCGCGCAGACCCTCAAAATTGACGCCCTTGACCACGCGGCCGGCGTCCACGTCCAAACAGGGAATCACACGAACAGCTACACCCACGGGACATCCTTTCAAAGAAGCCCGCGACCGAAAACCGGCCGCGGGCGAAAAACCAACAGAATTTAGAGGCGGGCCGCCTGAATCGGCGAAACCAGCACCGCGCGTGCGCCTACCTCATAGAGGTCGTCCATCACCTTATTGACGTTCTTGCGCTGCACCATCGAGCGCACCGCTACCCAGCCTTCGCGTCCCAGCGGCGAGACGGTGGGCGCCTCGAGCCCGGGGGTCACCTCGGTAGCCTTGGGCAGCAGCTCCTCGGCGATGTCATAGTCAACCAGCACGTACTGGCGGGCAATGAGAATACCCTGAAGACGACGGCGTAGACGGTCGAGTTTCTCGGTTTCGGCGACTCCATCACGTTTAATGAGCAGGGCCTCCGAGCTCATCAGCGGCTCGCCGAAGGGTTCAAGACCGGCCGCGCGCATGGTGTTGCCTGTCTCGACGACATCGGCGATAGCGTCTGCCACGCCCAGCCGGATGGAGGACTCGATAGCGCCGTCGAGTCGAACAACCTCGGCACTAATTCCCTTCTCTGCCAGATAATTACGCACCAGGTGGGAATAAGAGGTTGCAATGCGCTTGCCTTCAAGCTCCTCGACCGAGGTAAATTCGCCGGCGGGGCCTGCAAACCGGAAGGTGGAGCGGGCAAAGTCCAGACCCAGCTCTTCGACGGCGGGGGCTTCAGAATCCACCAGAAGGTCGCGACCGGTGATGCCGGCGTCCAGGGTTCCCTTACCCACATAGACCGCAATATCGCGTGGGCGCAGGTAGAAGAACTCCACCTCGTTTTCTTCATCGAGAATACGGAGCTCACGGGAATCACGGCGCTGAAGGTAGCCTGATTCTTTAAGCATCTGGGTTGCCGCTTCTGAGAGCGACCCCTTGTTCGGAACTGCCACACGCAGCATAGATTTTTCCTTTGAAAACTTAGAGGTACTTGTAGATATCTTCGGGAGTCAGTCCCTTGGCGATCATCATGACCTGCAGATGGTAAATCAGCTGAGAGGCTTCTTCAGCAAACTCAGCATCTGACTGAAATTCAGCAGCCATCCACACTTCAGCAGCCTCTTCAACGATTTTCTTACCAATGCCATGAACGCCGGAGTCAAGCTCGGCAACGGTGCCGGAACCCTCGGGGCGGGTTTCGGCCTTTTCAGCGAGTTCAGCAAAAAGAGAATCGAATGTTTTCACAGTCACTACCCTAGCGTGACGACGCTCAAGGAAACTAACTGTGACCGAAGATTTCCATCATGTGGGCGTTATTCTCAGCGGGTAGACCGCGAACACCACCCAGTCACGACTCTCACAGCTTCCCTCACCGTTTACCCAGGTTCTTTTAAGTTTTAATACTAAAGTCCCCCGCTAGATAAAACGTTTTAGAGAGATTCCCCTGTGTCTAAACGCCATATTTCACGTAGGACTTTAGCCAAAGGAGCCGCCTGGGCGGCACCGGTTCTGGTGGCCACATCAACGGTACCCGTCTACGCAGCGTCAAACAGCTGTATCCGTTATACCTCTGCTGTTAGAGAATCTGATTTCCGCTACGGTAATGACGTTGTTGACAAAACCGATGACGTGACCGAAGCTTCCCTGGCCCTCAATAGCTCGCAACTTACCATTGTTGGTCTTGACAGGGACGAAATAATTCAGCGCGTCGAATTTAGCTGGTACGTGGAGTTTCTCAAACTTGATCAAATGCGAGCCGGCTACGACCAGGGCTTCTACTACCCCGATGCAGAGCAGGTGAGCTACGATTTCTCAGGTCTAGGGGCCGGGTGGGCACCTTATCAGATTAATCAGCCCAGCCCCATTTCGATTCCCACCGATCAGGGAACCATTCGGAAGACCATGTGGTCTTTGAGCTTTGCCAACACCACCAATATTGCCCGTTACAGTACTGATGCAACAGGGTGTAAGACCGCTGAAATCACCAATCTTGTGACTCGGGCAGGTGGCTTTAATGCAACTCTAAGCGATGTTGTGCCGGTTACAGGTGACCCCGGTAACTATGCTCCCGCCCAGATTTTCTACTGGACGGTGACCACTAACAAGCGCACCATCGAATTCTTCGGCTACCTTTACGACAACGACATGGTCGGTGACAAAGTCCAAAGTAGAAACGCAGGAACCAGCGATAACTGGACCGGCTCTTCTGACTGATATAGCTTCCTGGTCGAAGGCCCCAAGGTACATGTTTAACACGGAGTCCAGGTCTTACCGCCGGGAGCATAACAGCGGGGCCCGGTGTAGCCGGGGTAAGGGTTCTGTCCCTGGCCCGAATCAGGGGCAGGAGCCTGGGTAGGTTCCGGCGCCGGGTTCGGAGCGCGTACCGGCTCAGGTTGCGGAGCAGGTGCTGGCGGAGCCGCGGGGGCAGGAGGCGGTGCAGGGATATTCTGCTGGGACTGCCCCTGTTGCCGAGCAGCCTCTTCCGCGGCGATTCGGTCAGCTTCTGCTTGCGCTGCTTGATCCTGAGCCGCTGAGTTGCCGCCCGCTTCAGCCGGAGTATTTTGGCCCTTATCAGCAGCGGCTGGCTGAGAAGCGTCAGCTTTCTTCTTCTCTTCTTCCTTTTTCGCCTTGCTCTCCTCAGCCTTCTTTTTCTCCTCGGCTTTCTTTTTCTCTTCTGCCTGCCGCTTAGCCTCTGCTTCTCGGTCTGCTAGCTCGCTCTTTGCCGCCCTGTATTTGCCCTTCTTGACCGCGACTCGATCTTCCAGGCGCTCTTTTAACATGACGAATGTAGCCGAGTCGATGAGGTTTTCAACATAGTCAGAATCCGCTGAAGACGAAAGATTCTCAATTTCGCTGAGGAGTTCCTGAGCTGCCTCGTATGCCGCTACTGTCTCTTCCGGAGAGGTCGCTTTTTCCAACTGCTCGTTAGCCTGCTTCATCTGGGCCTGCAGAGAGCAAGAAACCTCCGGGTCGAAGAGACCTACTTGATTGCGGGTTGCTTCTTCCTGCGCAGCTAAAATCTGGGGGTAAAACTTTTCATTAGGAGCGATTTTAATAGCGTTACCAAAGCCGTTACGCGCTATCTCTTCGTTGACAAAGGTGGAATCCTCAGTGAAAACTCCCGCCAGCAGGCGGTCGTACTTATCGGTTTTTTCTTCATCAAATTCCAGGGTAACCTTGCTGCCCTCCGGCAGAAGTTCTGTGAGAAATTCGGTAGCTTCAGGCCCCATACACTCCACCTGTTTGTTGGGGTGTTTTGTTTCAGACGTATCTATATTGAGCAAGCGCACAGTGGCGTCGTTGCCACGATAGTTCACTTCAATCGTGTCGCCATCAATAACGCGTGTGACTGTAGCTGTGTCTTCTCCGCCGCAAGCTGTCAAGATAAGCGACGATAAGAGTGCTATTCCGATAGCACCCGAAAGATTCTTGTGCATGTGTTGTCTTTCTTGGTTTTAACCCTCGTGTCTTTATAGACCTAACAAGCATATAGATTTTTTAGATAAGTTAAAGAGCCCCCTTGTTCCGCCTTATTTAAGGCGGAACATAGGGGGCTTTTCTCAGAAGCCTCTGGGACTAGAGTTGCTTGAGAACCACCGCGGTTTCCAGGGCTGCGGCGGTAGCCTCAAAACCCTTGTCCTCAGATGAGTCTGCCAGGCCAGCTCGGTCCAGCGCCTGCTGCTCGTTATCGCAGGTCAGCACGCCAAAGCCCACCGGGGTCTTAGAATCCACAGCAACCCTGGTCAAGCCGCTGGTGGCAGCCTCACACACGTAGTCAAAGTGCGGGGTACCTCCCCTAATCACCACGCCCAGGGCAACCACCGCATCGTAGCTTTCAACCAGTCGAGCCGCCGCCACCGGCAGCTCAAAGGTACCCGGCACCCTCACCAGAGCGACGTCCTCAATTCCCGCCTGCTCGGCAGCCCGCTGGGCACCGGCAACCAGGCCGTCCATCACCCGGGTATGCCAAGACGCCGCCACGATAGCCAGCTTCAGGTTCTTCATGGTTGAAGGGTCAAGGTTTGTTGTAGCAGCTCCTGCACCGCTCATGATTTTCTCCTTAGGGTTCTACTCTGCCTCAGAAAAAGGCAGAAGGTGATTCATTCTGTCTCGTTTAGTTTCAAGGTAGCGCGCGTTCTCCGCGCGGGGCTCAATGCGGTCTGGCACCAGACCGGCAATTTCAATGCCCAGCTCCCCCAGCGACATTTCTTTGGCGGGGTTGTTGGTTATCAGCCGAATCTTGGTCAGCCCCAGCCGGTGTAGAATGACGGCGGTCTGCCGGTAGTCGCGCTCGTCGGCTCCCAGCCCCAGCCGGAGGTTGGCCTCAAGAGTATCCAGCCCCTGATCTTGGAGCGCGTAGGCGCGCAGCTTATTGACCAGCCCAATGCCGCGGCCCTCATGATTCTTGGTGTAGATCATATAACCGCCAATACGCTGAATAATCTCTAGCCCCTGTTTTAACTGGGGGCCGCAGTCGCAGCGAAAGGAACCAAAAATATCGCCGGTGGCACACTCCGAGTGAACGCGCACCGCCGGTATTCCAGCTAGCTCGTGCGGCACGGGCTGACCCTCGGCGGTCATGGCCTGCACCGAAATATGTTCGCTTCCGTCAGCAAAGGCCCAGGCCTGCATGGAGAACACTCCCTGGGGCGTGGGTACCAGCACGGCTTCCGAGAAATCGAGCAGCTGTGGATTAGGCTCAGGCCGCAGGTTCTGTGGATCCACCCTCCACTGACTTCCAGTCATTTGTTAACCTTCAGATACTCAACCAGGTCAGCTATGGCAATCATGGGCAGGTTATGTTCCGTTGCAAAGGTGCGCAAAGAGTCAAAGCGCATCATGGAACCGTTATCGTGCACCAGTTCAGCGATTCCGGCGACTCCCGAAAGTCCTGCCAGCTGGCACAGCTGCACCGCAGCTTCGGTGTGGCCGGGTCGCTCCGCCACGCCGCCGTCCACCGCCCGCAGTGGGAAAACGTGACCCGGCCGGGTCAGCGATTCGGGGCCGGACTCAGCCGCTGCCAGGGTCTTGAAGGTGGTTGCGCGGTCGAGAGCGGAAATTCCGGTGCTTTCCACCGCCATAGCATCGCAGGAGACCGTGTAGGCGGTTCCCTTGGGATCCTGGTTGTTCTCAAGCATGGGAGGCAGGTTCAGCTCGTCTGCCCGAGCGTTGGGCATGGGAGCGCACAGCACACCCGAGGTAAAGCGCACGGTAAAGCCCAAAAGTTCCTCGGTCGCGTGCTCGGCGGCAAAAATAATATCGCCCTCGTTCTCGCGGTCTTCATCGTCAACGGCCACTACGGCGCGGCCCTGCCGAATTGCCTCTACCGCACTTTCAACAGAATCAAGACCGTGGCGGCCACCCTGCTGTTCAGCGGTATTAAAGGTGTGCAGTGCCCTACCCCCATAGGCGGGCACATAGGGCGAGACCTCCAAAATCCGCTGGATGTACTTGGCGAGCGCATCGGTTTCGAGATTCACGGTGTCGCCCACGGTCAAGCCCCCCAGGGTGGTGGCAGCCAGGGTCACCGGTATCAGACCGATTTCAAACCAGGCCGGGCTTTCGTCGGGGGCTGAGACGGCGGTGACGGTCAGCGAGGCGCCCGAGACGGTAATCGATCCCTTCTCTACCAGGTGGGCGGAGAGCTCGCGGGGAATGCTGATTCTCAGAGTTCGCCAGGATTCATGGTTGATGACCTTGGCGACCGTGCCCAGCCCGTCAACGTGCCCCTGCACCACGTGGCCGTCAAAACGGCCACCGGCTGGCATGCAGCGTTCGAGGTTCACCTGTGCACCCACTTTCAGCGCGCCCAGGTTGGTTCGTTGTAGGGTTTCGCCCATGACGTCGGCGATGAAGCGCCCCGGTGCTAACCCCTCGGTGCGGGTTGCGGTGAGGCACACGCCGTTGACCGCCAGAGAGCCTCCCTGCCCCAAATCGTCGATGATTTCTCCGGCATCGACGGTAATGATAGCCGCTTCTTCATCGCCCGAAATACTCATCACGGGCTCGATTTTTTCTACGGTGCCCACTGCACCGACAATTCCTGTAAACATGGTCTTCTTTCTGTGGTTCGTTTAGTTTCGAGGGGCGAGGTGCAGGCGAAGATCCTCGCCCAGCTGAATCAAACCCGGCTGCATACCCAGCTGATCAATCTCCCACTGCCCCGCCTCGCTGAGAGTCGAGATTCCGAGATCACCCACGCCACGGCGTCCTGCACCCAGCACCTTAGGCGCCTGGTACCAGAGAAGCTCGTCCACCAGGTTCTCGCGCAGAAAGGCGGAGACCACCGTGGGCCCGCCCTCGACCATCAGGTGGCGCACCCCGCGGGAGTAGAGTTCATTCAGGACGACGCGCGGGCGGCGACTGCGCACCTGTAGCACCTTGGAGTCGCGGAAGACCGCTAGATCTTCCGGCAGGTCGCGTTCCCCCATAATGACTCGCAGAGGTTGGTTGCCGCTTTCTCGCCCGGCAGAATCGCGAGCGCTCAGACGCGGGTTATCGGTGACTGCCGTTTGGGTACCCACCAGAATGGCATCTGCCCGCTGCCGCAGCTCGTGGCCGTCTGCCCGTGCCTGGGTACCAGTAATCCACTGGCTACTGCCGTCTTCTGCGGCAATGAAGCCGTCTAGGGTTGAGGCGATTTTAGCGGTGACCCAGGGCCGCTTAGCTTCGGCTGCGGCAAACCAGCGCCGGTTAATCTTCTCTGCCCGGTCTTTGAGCAGGCCAGACTCCACGGTGACTCCCCTGCTGCGCAGGTAGGCCGCACCTCCGGCGGCGTCCTCGGTCTCATCACCAATTGCAAAGTGCAGATAGGAGACTCCGGCATCAGCCACCGCCCGGGAACAGGGACCGGTGCGGGCGGTGTGGTTGCAGGGTTCCAGGCTCACATACATGTGGGTGCCCCGCAGGTCGGTGCCCGATGCCCGGGCCTGAGCCAGGGCATCGGCCTCGGCGTGGGGGCTACCGGCACCCCGGTGCCAGCCCACGTGCAGAACCTCGCCTCGGCTGTTCGCCAGCACCGCCCCCACCAGAGGGTTAGCGCCTCGAATTCCCTGAAGCGAAGCGTCTAGGGCAAGCTGCATCAGCTGCTCACCGCTCAGTTTTCCGCCGGGTATCTCGAGAGTCTTAGCGGGCATTGCCGGGAGCTTCCACCACATCGACCGAGGGGTCAAGGTGCTGGGTCTGCACCTTCACCCGGGCGGCCTCCTGGTTGCGGGTGCGCCACCAGACGAAGAAACCGGCCAGGGTAAAGGCGCCGTAGAAGATATACATGAAAGCGGTGGCGTAGTAGCCGGCAGACCAGAGCAGGGGCGTGCCCACCACGTCAACGGCCACCCAGACCAGCCAGAACTCAACCCAGCCCTTGGCCATGCCGATGGTTGCCAGCAGGGAACCGGTGAAAATCCAGGCGTCAGACCAAACGGGTTCGTAGGAGCCCAGAGCCCGGAAAACGGGGGTGAGCACCCCGGTGCCGATCAGCATGAAAGCCACCATGAAAAGGCGCTCTTTCCAGCTGGCCCACTCGGGAACCACCGCAGCGCCGTCCGAATTCTTAGAGGTCTTCCAGCGGTACCAGCCCCAGATCGAGACCACGATGAACATAATCTGGCGGCCCGCCTGCCCCAGCATATTTGCCGCGTGCACCTGCCCGCCAAAGAGCGTACCCATAAAAACAGTAAAGAGCAGCAGATTACCGGCAATGCCCACCGGCCATGCCCATACCTTGCGTCGCATACCGCCCAGCGCAGATGCCAGGCCAAAAAGATTACCGAGGACTTCGCGCACAAGCACCGACTGATCGCCAAAATGCCACTGAGCGTCGAAGAGCCACCGCAGAAATTCCATTGTTTTCCCTTTCGCGGAGGCTCCGGGAAGAACAAAATGGGTAGCTTGAAACCGCCCGGTCTCGGGCGGAAAGAATCATTTTGCTCGTGCACCTACCATCCAGACTGTACTGTCTGCCAAGGAATTCCACCTTGCAGGTATCGGGCTTTGCCTCTGGTTGTGCAGAAGAAAAGCCGTCAATTAGCGGGCTTTTACCGCAGGTTCGGAATTTCACCGTTTCCCGGAGCACGAATTATTGCCCTCTCGTTATATCACAGGTTCCTTATCTACGGACAGTGCCCCGGCCACAGGAGGTCATACTTATACGGTTGGCCCACCCTCTACTTGCTAGGATTAAGGCTGAAAAGTAACCGTTGAAAGGCCATTGTGAGCGAGCAGAATCTTCCGAAGCGAGACACCACCTTTAAGCAGGAGCACGGCGCGGTCACCCACGCCGTCAAGCGCTCCCCCGAACGGGCTGTAGCCCGCGCTATCAAGGGATCCAGCAAATTGCTTGAGGAGAATCAGACCAAGCAGGCCCTGAACGTTCTCACCCTGGCCAAACCGGTTTTGGCTGGCCAGAGTTCTGAACAGTCTGCCGACTACTATCAGATGCTGGGCACCATCCACGAGGCTTTGGGCAACGTGTCTGCCGCCGAACGCGCTTTCGCTCGGGCGCGCGAAGCTTAAGGCCCACCGCGAGGGGTCATATATCGTTCAAAAATAGGCTGTTTTTAGCCTGAAAATGAATGATATGTGACCCCTCGCGGTGTATGGGGGCTACTTCTTGCGGAAAAGCGCAAAGAACATAGCGTCGGTCGCGTGCACGTGCGGCCACAGCTGCGCGGTGGTCTGCTGGGGCTTCTTCTCATCGGGGGCGAAAGCTACCTCGCGCTCGCCACTCAGCCGCGAAGCGCCGTCCTCATTCTTCAAGGCCACCGCCCGCAGGGCCTCGCCGGAGTCGAGAAGCTCCACCTCGCCGCCAGCCAGAATGTCATGCACGATGTTCTGGGTCTCCGCCATGTGGGGTGAGCAGGTGACGTAGGCGATCAGACCGCCCGAACGGGTCACCGAGGCAGCTGCGTCAAAGAGCTGCTTCTGCAGGGGTAGTAGCTCGGCGATGTCGCGGGGGCTCTTGCGCCAGCGGGCCTCAGGACGACGCCGCAGGGCTCCCAGCCCCGAGCACGGCACGTCTACCATCACCCGGTCGAAGAGCTGGCCCTCAGACATACCGGCGGGTAGCAGGGCCGCCTTGGAAACAGTCTTGGCAATCTGCCGACCGTCGCCGGTCACCACCTTGTAGGAGTCAGCGGGCAGGGGCTTAAGGGAAGACTCCACTAGCTTGGCCCGGTGCTTGACTGACTCGTTGGCCAGCAGGCTGGCACCGCGTTCAGCAGCCAGAGCACCCAAGAGCGCCGCCTTACCGCCGGGTCCAGCGCAGAGATCAAGCCAGGCTAAATCAGAACCGTCCAGGGGCGCAGAAGCGAGGGCGCGGGCCACCAGCTGGGAGCCGACGTCCTGCGCTCTCACAGAGCCCGAGCGCACCGATTCAAGGCGGCCCAAATCACCGGAAGAATAGTAGGCAGAACCCTCAACCAGCTCGCCCTTTTCAGCACCCTGGGCCAGTGCCTCGTCAAGGGAGCCCAGGCCGGGTAGCTCCACCAGGTTGACCACCGGCGCGGCGTTATCGGCATCGAGCAGGGCCTCAATCTCAGAGGCCGAGCGGCCGTGGGCCGCCAGGGCCTGGCGGAAGGCGCGCACCACCCAGGTGGGGTGGGACTTGGTCAGGGCCAGGCGCTGGTGATCGTCCTTGGCCTCGGCTGTAATGAGATCATTCCACTCTTCAGCAGAGCGCTCAGACACCCGGCGCAGCACCGCGTTAATGAAGGAGGAGGGGCCCGAACCAATCTCAGCTCGCGCCAGTGCCACGGTGGAATTCAGCGCTGCGTGGGCGGGCACCCGCATACCCAGCAGCTGGTGGGTGCCCATGCGCAGGGCTGTCAAAATCTGGGTGCCGGTTTTCTCCAGCGGACGGTCAACGCAGTGGGAAAGAATCGCATCGTAGGTGCCCTGGTTCCGCAGGGTGCCGTAGGTAAGCTCGGTGGCAAAAGCTGCATCGCGGTGGTCTAGCCGGTGGCTGCGAATCGCCTTGGGAAGCACCAGGTTCGCGTAGGCGTCGTCGAAGCTCACCGCGTTGATGACCTCAAAAGCCGTGAGACGGGCGGGGTCAGCGGTACGACGGCGCTGCCCCGGCGCCAGCGCGGACTTTTGGCGCTGGTCGAGGGAACGGCGGTTGCGCTCGTGCCCCTTGGCATTGCGGCGGGAACCGCCACCCTGACCCGCTGCACCCGCCCGGGTACGATCCGACTTGTTGGCTCCGGAACGACCCTGGCCAGCCCGGTTAGTCGCCCGTTTGTTTGAGCCGCGGCCACCGCGACCGCCAAAGTTCTCTCCGCTCATACCAGCACCAGCCTATCTGCCTCTGCGTTTACTCCGGCACCGCGTGCCCAGTCAGCGGCGTTCATCATTTTCTTACCGGCAGGCTGCACCTGGGTGAGTTCCAGGCAGCCGTTTGAGCAGGTCACCACAACTTTCTTGGCAAGGAGCCGAACGCTACCCGGTGTGCCCTCGGGCGCTACCTCTGAGGCCCGAACCATGCCCAGCTTAAAACGGGCATCCTTGAATTCGCACCAGGCACCGGGCTCGGGTGTGACCCCGCGAACCTGCGCCAGAATATGCTCAACGGTGTCAGAAAAATCAATGCGACCATCAGCTAAGGTCATCTTGGCAGCGTGGGTGGGCTCCCCGCTCTGCTCGGTGCCGGTCTCCCCCGCCTCAATGTTGGCAAAGGTCTGCGCCAGCAAAGCGCCACCGGTTGATGCCAGCCGATCCAACACGGTACCGGCGGTATCGTCTGCCTCAACGGCGGTGGATTCCTCTAAGAACACCGGGCCGGAGTCAAGCCCAGCTTCAATGCGGAAGGTATTGGAGAAAATCTCGGTCTCCCCCGCCATCAGCGCCCGCTGTACCGGCGCCGCACCGCGCCAGTGCGGCAGGGAGGAAAAGTGCAGGTTAATCCAGCCCTGGGGTAGAAGATCCAGCGCTGACTGGGGCAAAATTGCCCCGTAGGCAACCACAGCGGCAATATCGGCGCCGAGGGCAGAAACAGCTGCCGCGGCGTCGTCCGACCATCTATTCGCCTTAACCACGGGTAGCCCTAGCTCTTCGGCACGCGCTGCCACCGGGGACGCCGTGAGCTTGCGTTTGCGGCCCACCGGTGCGTCTTCGCGGGTCAGCACACCCACCACGTCATAGCCGGCTTCTAGCAGGCCGTTGAGCGGGGCAACAGCAATCTCGGGGGTACCGGCAAAAAGAACCTTCAGAGTCACTTATTTACCTCCAAAGGCTGAACCGGGCTTGTGAGCACCCACGGCGCCAAAAGAAGCACCCGCGCCGAAAGCAGAGGAAACCGCCGAAGCTCGCTCGGAACGGGTTGCCGAAGAAATCTGATCGTAGTTGGCGGCCCGGATAGCGCGCATGATGCGCTTCTTGTCCTCGCCCACCACCCGGTCGATGAACATCTTGCCGTAAAGGTGGTCGGTCTCGTGCTGAAGCATGCGGGCAAAAAGACCCTCGCCCTCAAAGCTGACGGGCTTATTATCGGCATCTACACCCGTGACCCGCGCCCAGTTCTTACGGGGAGTATCGGAGGAAAGACCGGGAACTGAGAGGCAGCCCTCACCGCCTTCTTGGTCTTCTTCGCCCACCTCAAGCACGGGATTAATCACATAACCTTCACGGTCATCGATGTTGCCAAAGGTAAAAATCCGCTTGGAAATACCCACCTGCGGCCCCGCTAGGCCCACGCCGTTGACCTCGTACATGGTCTCCAGCATGTCGGCAATCAGTTTTTTTAGGTCAGCATCAAAAACAGTGATGTCATCGCAGACCGTGCGCAACACCGGGTCCCCCACGGTACGAACCGTCAGAATGGTCATAAAAAATTTTCTTTCCTCTACGGGTTATTTTCTGCTTCTAGTCTAGAGAATTTATTGCACCGGCGGAGGCACCACGGGCATCAGCGAATCCTCCGTTTCTTCGCCGAGCGCCCGGTTATAGTCCCAGACCCGCTTGAGGGCACAGAACTTATACCAGTTCTTCTCTAGCACCGCGGGATTAGCCTGCTGGGGAACCACCTGGGTCTCCCCTAAAGCAATCCCCATAAGAATCGGCGCGTTCGAGTGCTGCCAGGGCTCCCAGTCACCCGCCACCGGATCAACCAGGCACTCCTCAGCCTTCACACCGGCAACCAGCTGCATCACCACTTTTTCATCCAGCGGCTTCACCCGGCCGTTGCGGTCAGTGCCCTTGGTCTTATAGTCGATCACGCAGGTATGCCCGGCAATCTCAGCTACCAAATCGAGGGTGCCCGCATAGCCCACCGTAGAGTTCCAGATGGTCACCTCGGTAGCCAGGGGCTTAGGCTTCCACAGCTCCCACCACTCATCAAAACGGTCTGCATAGGCCTGCTCACCGTGGCTAAGCAACAGCTCCCGCATCTCTTCAACCTGATGGGGCTGGCCCATCGCCCGCAGCGCCACGTTCTCAGCGTAGTTATGCACCCGGTCTCCCCGGGCGGCAGCGGCGTCCCGGTAGCGCTCGCTGGCCGCGGCGGCGTCCCGAATAATCGCGTACTTTAGCCCCGATGAGGACGACGCGCGGTAGGCCCGCTGGTCTTCGAGGGCCGCCTTCGCCGCCATGTAGCCGTGCCAGCCGCCTAAGTCGGTGGCCTGCTGGCCAATTACGGTGGTAATCGAGGGAACCTCAAGTTCCCCACCTTCAACACGGGCATACATGCGGCCGTGGGCAGTACTCGTTGCTAAACGCGGTGAAGTCACCCTTTACACCCTCACAT
The DNA here is from genome assembly GCF_014635585.1 of Rothia aerolata. Taxonomy (GTDB): domain Bacteria; phylum Actinomycetota; class Actinomycetes; order Actinomycetales; family Micrococcaceae; genus Rothia; species Rothia aerolata. Next base: position 173,889 of record NZ_BMDC01000001.1, on the reverse strand, counting down.
GAACTACAGAAAAGCCCCCACCAATCGGTAGGGGCTAACGCTGCATGAGCATTAATATCGTGCGCGATACTGGGTTCGAACCAGTGACCTCTTCGGTGTGAACGAAGCGCGCTACCACTGCGCTAATCGCGCTCAAACACAGGATAAGACTTTACTCCCGCTCTGGCACAAGGTCAAATCGAGGGTCTGGGGCAGGGCAAATTCCACAGAGCCACCCCATAACCCAAAAGTTGCAGTTTTGGTTCTTAAAACCGCTGAATAAGAACCAAAACTGCAACTTTGTGGTTAAAAAAGGCTCCCGGCCAAAGCCGGGAGCCTTTCTATTGGAGCGGTTGACGAGACTTGAACTCGCGACATCCACCTTGGCAAGGTGGTGCTCTACCAACTGAGCTACAACCGCGTGCAATTACCTCTTAGAGGTAAGTGCGCGATACTGGGATCGAACCAGTGACCTCTTCCGTGTCAGGGAAACGCGCTACCGCTGCGCTAATCGCGCCTACAATATGAAATTGTATGGAGGTGAGGACGGGAATCGAACCCGCGTACACGGTTTTGCAGACCGTTGCCTAACCACTCGACCACCTCACCGTGACCTTGCGTGAAGGTTAGGGCGTGTGCTTGAGAATATTCAAACAACATGCGAGCGGTTGACGAGACTTGAACTCGCGACATCCACCTTGGCAAGGTGGTGCTCTACCAACTGAGCTACAACCGCATATCAGCTTGTTTCCTTCGGAGTTTTTCACCCCGTCGGGCTGACAGGTAAATACTTTACACATATTTTTGCCCCGTGCCAAATCGAGACACGGGGCGGTCTAAAACCCCGGATTTACAGGGAAAAAGCGGGTAGACCCACTCCAAAACCCGGCCCAGACTCAAAATTTATTTCTATGGGCTGAGTCACAGACTTACTGGTTTTGCTCGCCCAGCATTCCCTCTCGCGCCAGGGCGGTGAGGCGGGAAACAGCTCGGAAGTACTTTTTCTGATAGCCACCGGCCATCATCTCTTCGGTGAAGACCCGGTCAAAGGGAACACCCGAGGAAATAATCGGTAGGTCCTTGTCATAGAGACGGTCTGCCAGCACCACAAAGCGCAGGGCAACCGCCTGCTGGGTGATGGGCTGCACGTCTTTCCAGCAGATTCCATCGAGGCCGGCAATGAGCTGCCGGTAGCGCGAGGGGTGCACCACAGATAGGTGCTCCACCAAATCGGCAAAGCTATCCACAGCAATGGTGGCTGAGGCGGGGAACTTATCTTGCACGGTTGCCTCTTCGCTTCCGGCGGCAACGGGCTGCGGGGCCTCGGGCAAACCACGGTGACGGTAGTCCTCGCCGTCCACCCGGATCACCTCAAACTGGTCAGCCAGCACCTGAATTTCGCGCTTGAAGTCAGCTGCGGCGAACCGGCCCTCGCCCAGGGCGCCGGGCAGGGTATTCGAGGTTGCGGCAATTTTGACGCCGGCGTCTGAAAGCTCGCGCATGAGCCGGGACATCAGCACGGTATCGCCGGGATCGTCCAGCTCAAACTCGTCGATGCAGACCAGCTTGTACTGGCTCAGCGCCTCCACGGTTTTGCGGAAGGTCAGGGCGCCCACCAGATTGGTGTACTCCACAAAGGTGCCGAAGGCCTTGGGGCCTTCAACCATGTGCCATAGGGAGGCCAGCAGGTGGGTCTTACCCACGCCGAAACCGCCGTCAAGATAGATTCCGTTCAGTCCGCCGCCAGCAGGCTTGCCCCCGCCGAAGAGCTTGGAGAAAAATCCTCCACCGCCCCCGGAGTTTGAGCCCACCCGGGCGCCAAATTTTTTCAGTTCCTCTACCGCCTGCGCCTGGGAGGGCTGGTTGGGGTCGGGAATGTAGGTATCGAAGGAAACTTCACCGAAGCGCTCGGAGGGGCGGAAACCCTCAAGCAGCTCCTCGGGTGATACCTGCGGACGACGGTCGGTCAGGTGCTCGATATTGACCAATGCAACAACTTTCGTATCTACTGCGCAGGCAGATACCCCTGTGAGGCTTATTCAAAGATCACAGAGAACAGCCTGAGGGCGCCCAGGCAACTGGCACCGGGGCTGGCGTTTAAGGGAGGTTGCCTGGCGCCCTCAGGCTGGGAGTCCCACCTGTTGAATAAGCCACTGTGTATCCACCTGTTTTGTTTATCACGTTTAGTCTAGTTCAGCAGGGCGCTCGAGGCATATTTATGACTTGCACCCAGAGCCACCGGCGTAAACTGGGGTGCAACAAGGAAACCGCGAGAGATGTGAGGCGCTAGAAGTGGCGAAGAAGAAAAAGCAGGCACACGGATCAACCGCAGCGGTAAAGGCTCTGACCGAGGCGGGGGTTGCTTTTGAGGCGCTGGAGTATGTGCACGAGGACGGCGCCACCAACTTTGGTGCCGAGGCGGCGGCATCGCTGGGCCGGAACCCCGAGCAGGTTTTCAAAACCCTGATGGTCAACCACGACAAGGATTTCGCTATCTGCGTGGTGCCGGTGGCGGGAAAGCTCAACCTCAAGGCGGCAGCTGCTGCCCTGGGCTGGAAGAGCGCCTCAATGGCGGATCCGGCGGTTGCTGAAAAGCGCACCGGCTACGTGGTGGGCGGTATCTCTCCCCTGGGCCAGAAGACGGCCCACCCCACCCTGCTCGATGAATCTGCCCAGCTCTTTGAGACCGTGCTGGTCTCCGGAGGGAAGCGGGGCCTTGATGTGGAGCTCTCCCCCGCCGACCTCCTGAAGCTGACCGGCGGCAGCTACGCCGACATCGCGGCGTCCTAGCACCTACTCATCTACCGCCTAGCGGGCGAGCGCCAGCAGCCAGTCCTGAACGGTCTTCGTCCACAGCTGCGGATCAACGTTCCACTCGCGGGTGTGGGTTGCCTGCGCGAAGGGCACAAAATCCACCAGCGGAGACTGCTTGGCCAGCTTCTTGCTGCTGGAAGCGGGCACAAAGGTATCGGCCAGCGAGTGGATAATCAGCACGGGTACGCTGATATCTTCGGGGCGGCGGTTCCAGGAGAGTCGGGCCAGGTCAATGGGCTTCTCGAGGCCGGTAAAGACTTTCAGGGCGGCCTTAGAAATCATCGAGATACCCAGCTCGCCCAGCCGCAGGGGCAGCTTGTTAATCTCCGAGTGGTATTGGATGAGTTCTAGCCAGTCGACGGCGGGGCCATCAAGCACCAGGGCCCGAATAGCTGCGCGGTGACGGGCGCGGTCCATGGCCTGAAGGGCAATCGCTCCGCCCATCGACCAGCCAAAAAGCACTACGTCCTCGGCTCCGCGAGCCAGGGCAAATTCGATGGCGGTATCAACATCTTCCCACTCGGTAAAGCCCAGCCCGTAGCGGTTGTCGCCGGCCGCCGGGGCCTCGCGGTCGGTTCTATAGGAGATATGGAGCGAGGTCATGCCCAGGGCCTGGGTGGTTTCAAGCGCCCGCAGGGTCTCTGCCCGGGTGGCGCCCATTCCGTGCACCATGATGGCCCAGGTTTTGCGGTAGGGGCTATCTGCTTTGTCGTCGGCTCGGATTAGCCAGGCGGGCGCCTGGCCCACCGGCAGTTCCAGGGAAACGTCTTCGGAGTCATAGCCGGCCAGCTCGGGAGTCGGTGAGACAACACCCGAGAGGCGCCCACGGGTTGCCTCCGCCAGGTTCCCCTTGATGACTTTCAGGACGGCGCGGGTTACGGATTCCTCGCGCGGCGAGTAGGCAAGCACCTCGCCGAGCAGGGCAAAGGAGGCACCGCCGTCAAAGTAAAACCCGTAGGTGCCCGGGGCCAGGGTTGCGCGTGTGGCGTCCAGGCGGATTGCCGTGGGCACCTGTCCCTCAGTAATGTCAGGGCTGGAGAAGTCCACCGACAGCACTTTGAGGTTCTCTATCGGCTTCTTGGGCGGAACCACCACTTTCCGGGCAAAGTAGGCCGAGACAGAGGCTGACCCCACCAGACCCACCGTAGCTGCACCGGCACCGACTGCTGCGCCGATGAGGCCGGGCCCCCACTTTTCACGCTTCACCCTGTTCTTTCCTTTCGCTCTCTGCTCAACTCTTTCCACCCAGCATAGAGGCAAGAGTGCCCCGGGCGGAATATGTGAGCTGCCATGATGGTTATGAAGGAACACAGATAAGGAGGTTTATTCGAAAGGTTACAAGAAGTCAGCCCGAGAGCGCCTGGTCAACTGACATCGGGATGAAGCGACACGGGTGCGAGCCTGCGAGCACATAAAAGTGAGTGGAATCGCGAAGCGTGCGTTTAAGGGAGGTTGACCGGCGCTCTCGGGCTGGGTACCTTGCTTTTTGAATAAACCTCAAGCTAGCGAAAGGCAATCATGAGCGATTCACTGCCCGGCGTAGGAAAAATTGCAAAGGACTGGAAATCAGTTCTCAACCCCACCGAATACGCGGTGCTGCGCGAGGCGGGAACGGAGCGCCCCTTTACCGGTGAATACTGGGATACCACTACCGAGGGTGTCTATTCCTGTCGAGCCTGCGGTACCGAGCTTTTCCGTTCCACCGAAAAATTTGAATCCCACTGCGGCTGGCCCTCTTTCTTTGAGCCGCTGGCTGAAGACCGGGTGCGCTACCTCGAAGATTTCAGCATGGGTATGAAGCGGGTTGAGGTGCGCTGCGCTGCCTGCGACTCCCACCTGGGTCACGTCTTTGAGGGTGAAGGTTACGATACCCCCACCGATTTGCGCTACTGCATCAACTCGGTGTCCCTCAGGCTGGAAGAAAAGCCGGTAGAATAAACACGGTTGAAATTGATGGAGCGGTCTTTCACCGCTCCATCGCTGTATGCAAAGACGGTAGTGAAACGGTGAATCATTAATGGCTCAAGCAGAAGAAACCGAGCTGACCTGCGAGCAGCTGGGACTCTCTGGCCTTACCATTCCTCGGGTTGTCGAGCTCAATGAGCCCTCGGGTGGTGTTCCCTCCGTTATTTCTACCCAGCGCGGGCTTGACCATGCCCTTGAGGCCCTGCGCAGTGCCGAGGGACCGGTGGCTGTTGATACCGAACGTGCCTCGGGTATCCGCTACGGGCAGCGGGCTTTTTTGGTGCAGCTCAAACGGGGTGATTCGGGCATTATTCTCATTGACCCCGAGGCTTTTGAGAATCTCAGCGCCGTCAATGATGCCCTGCGCGGGGTGGAGTGGGTGGTGCACGCCTCGACCCAGGACCTCCCCTGCCTGAGGGATTTGGGCATGCACCCCGATTTCCTCTTCGACACCGAACTCGCCGCCCGACTTGCCGGCTTCGAGAAGGTGGGCCTCGGCGCCGTCGTCGAGCGGATGCTGGGCTTTAAACTCGCCAAGGAGCACTCCGCTTCCGACTGGTCTAAACGCCCCCTGCCCCCTGAGTGGCTGATTTACGCGGCGCTTGACGTCGATATTCTGCTAGATTTGCGCGACGCTATGGAAGAGGTACTCGAAGAGACCGGCAAGCTCGAATTTGCCCGCCAGGAATTTGCCTACATCGCGGCCTCCCCCGGTAAGGAAGCCGCCAAAGATCCCTGGCGTAAGACCAAGGGTATTCACGCCCTGCGCAACCGCAGGCAGCTGACCGCCCTGCGGAATATCTGGTTTGAGCGCGATAAGCTGGCGCGGAAGAAGGACGTCGCTTCTAAGCGGTTACTACCGGATTCCTCCCTGATTGAGGCGGCGCGCACTATGCCCCGCTCAGTGCCGGCGGTTCTTTCTATTCCGGGCTTTCAGACCCGAGCCCTGAGACGCGAGGGCCCCCGCTGGGTGCGCGCTATCAATGCTGCCCTGCACGAGAAAAACCCGGTGCCCTACACGACTCCGGCAGACGGTCCTCCGCCGCTGAAGGCCTGGGAAAATAAGCGGCCCGAGTCGTATGCACTGATCCAGGCCAGCAAAGAGGCTATCTACGCTCTGGCCGAAGAGCTTCAGATGCCCCACGACAACGTGCTCACCCCCGATACCCTGCGCAGGCTGTGCTGGGATCCGCCCCGGGAAGTATCAGAGCAGGCCCTCGCCCGGGAGCTTGCTGCTATGGACGCCCGCCCCTGGCAGATTGAGCAGGTGCTACCGGTGCTGCTTCCCATATTCGATTCTGTTCTAGGGCATAATCGCTAGTAGGCCCATCGTTCTTTAGGAGATTCCCATGAAAGAAATGTATTCGTCCCTCTTTACCCGTCGCACCGCTTTGAGCCGGTTGGGGCTATCCGGTCTGGGCCTGGGTGTGGCTCCCCTGGCCCTGTCTGCCTGCTCTTCCTCTGACGAGTCTTCTGACTCCAACGCCCTCAATGTAGATGTAACCGGTCCCGAGACCCCCACCGATGTTGCCGCAGCCTCGGAGGTTCCTGTCGGTAGTGCGCTGAAGACCAACACCGGCGAGTTCACCGTGATGCTCACCCAGCCCACCGAGGGTGAATTCCACGCTTTCAGCTCCATCTGCACCCACCAGGGCTGCGTGCTCAACGTGCAGAAGAACATTCTTGCCTGCCCCTGCCACGCCTCCCACTTCTCCATCGAAGACGGCTCGGTTCAGGGTGGACCGGCGCCTGAGCCCCTGCCCGAATTTGAGGTGGAAAACAGGGGCGGCCGCCTCTTTGTGTCCAAGAAAGCCTAACCATTAATACAGCGGTGCGCCGCTCACCCTGATCTACTGCTTTCGGTAGGCTGGGTGAGCGGCGCACCGCTGTCACCGGACTACTAGTGAGCGTTCTTGGGTGCCTCGCCCTTCTCGCGGGCATAGGGCACCATCTCACCGGAGAGCTGGGCCAGAGTATCGGCGGTAATCTTCTCCACCGTCAAGCCGGTCTCCTCGAAAATCTGCTCGCGCGAGGCGTGCTTAATAAACTCGGCGGGCAGACCAATCTCGTTCAGGGCGGTGTCTACCCCGGCAGAGCGCATTTCCTGGCGAATTCGAGAGCCTACGCCCCCGGCTCGAATACCGTCCTCCAGAACCACCACAATGCGGTGATTCTGCGCTGCCTTAACCACTGAGCCGGGCACGGGCATCACCCAGCGGGGGTCAACCACGGTGCTGGTCACTCCCGCCTCAGCCAGTTTCTCTGCAACGCCCAGGGCAAGCGGAGCCATAGCGCCCACGGCTACCAGAAGCACATCCCGCTGGCCTGTCTGCGCGTCAGCCTCACCGGTGCAGGCCAGTAGGTCGGCGCCGTCCTCCCACCGCTCGATCGCGGGAATATCCTCGCCCACCGTTCCCTTGGGATAGCGCACCACGGTGGGGGCATCGTTGACCGCCACCGCCTCACGCAGTTCCTCGCGCAGGGTGGCGGCGTCGCGCGGGGCGGCCAGGTGCAGGCCGGGAATAAACTGCAGGAGGGAGAGATCCCACATGCCGTGGTGGGAGGCACCGTCGGGGCCGGTAACACCCGAGCGATCCAGAACAATAGTGACCCCGGCCTTATGCAGGGCAACGTCCATGAGTAACTGGTCAAAGCCCCGGTTCAGGAAGGTCGCGTAGAGGGCAACCACCGGGTGCTGGCCGCCAAAGGCCAGGCCCGCGCTCATAGCGATAGCGTGCTGCTCAGCAATGCCCACGTCAATCACGCGGTTGGGGTGGGCCTGCTGCATGGGCTTGAGCCCCACCGGAATCATCATGGCACCGGTCACGCCCACAATATCGGGGCGCTCGTCTGCAATTTCCTTGATTTCCTGGGCAAAAATACCTGTCCAGGACTGGCCGCTGGAAGCGCCCAGGGGCTTGCCGGTCTGCGGGTCAATCTTGCCGACAGCGTGGAACTGGTCGTCCTCATCTGCCCGGGCAGGCGCGTAACCGCGGCCCTTTTCGGTAATGGCATGAACAATCACGGGCCCGGCAAATTTCTTGGCCGCCTTGAGCGCCTTCTCCACGGCCTCCTGGTCGTGACCGTCAATCGGGCCCACGTACTTCATACCCAAGTCTTCAAAGAGACCGTTGGGCACGACCATGTCTTTAATACCCGCCTTCATGCCGTGCAGGCCCCGGTAAACCGCCTTGCCCACGTGGCCGGAATTTTGCAGGATGTTCTTGCCTGAATCCAGGGCCCTATCGTAGCGACGGTCCAGGCGCACCTCATCCAGCCGCTTCTGTAGCTCCAGCTGAAGCTCGGCCATGTGGTTGGCAAAACCGCCCACGGTCGGCGCATAAGACCGGCCGTTGTCATTGACCACGATCACCACGCGGCGATCTTTATCTGCTGCAATGTTATTGACCGCCTCCCAGGCCATACCGCCGGTCAGCGCGCCGTCACCAATCACTGCAATCGTGTAGCGGTCTGACTCGCCGTTGAGCTGGTGGGCGCGGGAGATACCGTCTGCCCAGCTCAGCGAGGACGACGCGTGGGACGACTCCACGATGTCGTGTTCAGATTCTGCCCGCTCGGGGTAGCCCGAAAGGCCACCCTTCTGGCGCAGGGTATCAAAATTCTGGCGGCCGGTTACCAGTTTGTGCACATAGGACTGGTGGCCGGTATCAAAAATCACGGAATCGCGGGGAGAATCAAAAACGCGGTGAATCCCCAGGGTCAGCTCCACCACGCCCAGGTTGGGCCCCAGGTGCCCGCCGGTGGCAGAAACGTGCTCCACCAGGAAGTCCCGAATTTCTTGTGCGAGCTCCTTCATCTGCGAGCTACTGAGTGCCCGCAAATCTTGAGGCTTAGAAATTTTCTCAAGAAATCCCACCGTGTTCTCCTCATACATTCTTTAAAAATTCGTGCACGGTTTTTAAGGCTGAGCCCCGAGAGGCCGTCGAATCTGTGCTGTTTCCACTTTACCCGTTATAAAAGGTTCTAAGCCTCTACCAAACGGGGCGGAGACTGACGGAACTTCGCGAACTGAACCTCACCGACGTCGTCCTGCACCTCAGACTGAACCTGGGCGGCACGGGTGAGCCGGTTCTTCATGGTCTCAAAGGCCGGCTTATTCTTATCAACCAGCAGAAAGTTCCTGCCCAGCTGTAGAGCGGCCTCGCCGGTGGTGCCGCTGCCGCCGAAGAAGTCCAGCACCCAGTCACCGCGCTGGGAACTCGCCTGAACAATCCTGCGCAAAATACCCAGGGGCTTCTGCGTGGGATAGCCTGTTTTCTCCCTGCCCGAGGGGCTAACAATCGTGTGCCACCACACATCGGTGGGGAGCTTGCCCAGGGCGACTTTCTCGGGAGTCACCAGTCCCGGAGCCATATAGGGCTCGCGGTCAACCTCGCGGTTGTTGAAGTAGTAGCCCTTGGGATCTTTCACGTAAACCAAAATGTTATCGTGCTTGGTGGGCCAGCGCTTCTTGGAGCGGGCGCCATAGTCGTAGGCCCAGATGATCTCATTGAGAAAGCACTCGCGACCAAAGAGCACATCAAGTAGCACCTTGGCATAGTGCACCTCGCGGTAGTCCAGGTGTAAGTAGAGGGTACCGCTGGGCTTGAGCAGACGCCAGGCCTCTTCAAGGCGGGGTTCGAGAAACTCCCAAAAATCCTCAAAAGAGTCATCGTAGCTGGTGATTTTACCCTTGACCGTTTCGTAGGTCATGCCCTTATAGCCCACCCGGTTGCCCTCCTCCGAGCGCACGGTCTTGATATTCTGCCGGGTTTGCTTCTTGCCGGTGTTGAAAGGAGGGTCAATATAAATGAGCTGAAAAGACTCGTCTGGCAGCTCCCTAATGACCTTAAGGTTATCCCCGTGTACCACGAGGTTAGGCGAAGTGGGAGTCCAGATGGGTTCTTTGGGCATGAGCAATATTTTAACAGCATTTTCCCACCGACCGAGAATTCATGACCTCACCCCACCGGCAATATCTGGCGTGAGATGGCAGGATAGACCTATGAGCACCCTACACCCCTCTCCCCTAGGAAACCGGCGCCCCAACAAAGAGGAACTGGCAAGCTTCAAAAACGCCGAGATTACCGACCGGCTCCCCACCCCGGAAAACCCCTACCCCGTACGACTTCTAATTGTGGGAATCAACCCCGGCCTCTGGACCGCCGCCGTCAATGCCCCATTTTCCCACCCCGGCAACAGGTTTTGGCCCTCGCTAGCTCGGGCCGGGGTGCTGGATCCGCAGGTTGACGCCACCGCCGGAATGACCGATGACGACGAAGCCCGACTCCAAGCGCAGGGGATAGCCATCACCAACCTGGTGGCCCGCGCTACCGCGCGTGCCGATGAGCTCACCCGCTCCGAATTACGAGACTCGGTTCCCCGTCTGCTGTCCCTGGTAGCTGAGATTGAGCCGCAGGCAGTTGCCATTGTTGGCATTACGGCCTTCCGCACTGCCTTTCGGCAGCCCAAGGCTGTCTTGGGCAGGCAAGACACCTCTTCTCTTGAGGGCTGGCCTAACGATGCTGCCCTGTGGGTGGTTCCCCAGCCCAGCGGCCTGAACGCCCACGAGAATATCGACACCCTGGCGCAGAAATGGCGGACGGTGTGGGACTCCCTGGAGGGGTAACAAGCCATGTGGGTGAGGTTGCCCTCGCCAGCCTGAGGGGCCTGCCAACACCCAAACGCCAGCCCCGAGCCAGTTGGCAGGCCCCCTCAGGCTGGCTCTTTCAAGTTCCCCAAGCCCCACAGTTCACTTTGGTTGATTCTGTGCAAACTAATTTGTACAGAATCAACCAAAGTGAACTATCGAACCCCTGCAGCATTTAATCTGGCCAGCAAATTTCGGGGTTGGTTCTGCACCTCGTACCATTCAACGCGAAGAACCGTCCACCCCTGGCGCTCTAGGTTTCTTTGCCGGGCTCGTTCCTGGCGGATAACTTCATCAGCTTTGCCGTAGATACCCGAGTATTTAACCCTGCCATCTGCTTCAAGAATGACCTTGGGCCCCCACCAAAGAAAGTCAGCTCGGTGTTTCTGACCGCCACCACAATCGATCCAGACCTGCTGAGCCGGTAGTTCAATTCCCCACCCTTTGATTCTGAACCAAATCAGTGTTTCCAGGGGTGACTCGCAGTAAGGATTCAATAATTCTTGTACCTGCTGACATCGCCCAGAACGGTACAGGCCGGGGTCTAACAAGGCCTCACTAGCAGTCTGATATTCAATGAGTTCCTCCTTCAGGAAGTAATTTCCCAGAGTGAGGGCTGTCAGCACCGGATAAGCTACTGTGCAGTCAAGAAGCGTGTCAATAATGGAGGTTACCGGCAAATTTTGGTGAATGACCGATGACTCGCATTGTTGAGGTCTATTCCTGTGGATTTTTGTTGAAACTTGACGCCTGGTTGAGTTTGTAGGCACCGAAAAGTGCACCAGTTCTGGCTTCTCAAGCAGAGGAGCACCCCACCACAAAGCGGCCGAGATATGTGAGAGCACTAGTTGATTTGAACATTTTGCGGCACTCACAATTCGAGCCAGAGGTCTCTCGAAATCTGTCAGTGCCCGGGCAAAGTCTGAATAGACATACACGCCACGATCAGACCTCAGCAACTCACCGCGCTTGAGACGGGTGTGGATCTGGTTCTTGCTTATTCCTTTTTCTGCCAGTTCCTCTATGCTCAAGATATTTTGTAGAAATTTAGTATGCATAGGTTCATTTTCATCACCAGATTAAAGGCTGGCAATGAAAATTTTGAGCTTCCTGTGGATAACCTCTGATTGTTACAGATAGCAAATAGTGCACTTTGGTTGATTGTGTGCAGACTAGTTTGCACAGAACCAACCAAAGTGCACTATCAGCCGCTCCCAGGCACAGCACAAAGGGGCACTCCCCAGTGGGAAGTGCCCCTTAGCCTAGTTACGAACCGGCTTACTTAGAGCCGCGAACCAGGTTACGCAGAACGTACTGCAGAATACCACCGTTGCGGTAGTAGTCAGCTTCACCGGGTGTGTCGATACGAACCACTGCATCGAACTCGGTGGTCTTGCCGTCCTCAGCGGTGGCGCTAACCTTCACGGTCTTGGGGGTTACGCCGTTGTTGAGCTCGGTCAGGCCAGTGATGGAGAAGGTCTCGGTACCGGTCAGACCCAGGGACTCGTGAGACTCGCCCGCGGGGAACTGCAGCGGCACAACGCCCATACCAATCAGGTTTGAACGGTGGATGCGCTCGAAGGACTCAGCAATAACAGCCTTCACGCCCAGCAGGGTGGTACCCTTAGCTGCCCAGTCGCGGGAGGAACCGGAACCGTATTCCTTGCCGCCCAGAATCACCAGCGGAGTGCCGGCTGCCTTGTAGTTCTGAGCTGCATCGTACACGGTGGACTGCTCGCCGCCAGCGGTGAAGTCGCGGGTGAAGCCGCCCTCCACGCCGTCCAGCAGCTGGTTCTTGATGCGGATATTCGCGAAAGTACCGCGAATCATCACCTCGTGGTTACCGCGGCGAGAACCGTAGGAGTTGAAGTCCTTGCGCTCCACGCCGTTTTCAATCAGGTACTTACCAGCGGGGGTATCTGACTTGAAGGAACCTGCCGGGGAGATGTGGTCGGTGGTGATGGAGTCGCCCAGCTTCAGCAGAACGCGGGCACCCTCGATGTCGGTAACGGGGGTCAGCTCCATGCTCATACCGTCGAAGTAGGGAGCCTTGCGCACGTAGGTGGAGTTGGGGTCCCACTCGAAGGTGTTACCGGTGGGGGTCTCCAGGGCCTGCCAGCGCTCGTCGCCGTCGAAGATGGAGCCGTATTCCTTGCTGTACATATCGGTGGAAACCGAAGAAGCAATAATCTGCTCAACCTCAGCGGGGTCGGGCCAAATGTCCTTCAGGTAAACATCGTTACCCTCGGAGTCCTGGCCCAGGGCATCCTTCTCAAAGTCGAAGTCCATGGTACCGGCCAGGGCGTAGGCAATCACCAGCGGGGGTGATGCCAGGTAGTTCATCTTGACGTCCGGGGAGATACGACCCTCGAAGTTACGGTTACCGGAGAGCACCGCGGTAACGGAAAGGTCGTTGTCCTGGATAGCCTCAGAAATCTCGGGCTCCAGCGGACCGGAGTTACCGATGCAGGTGGTGCAGCCGTAACCGACCACGTAGAAGCCCAGCTTCTCGAGCTCGGGCAGCAGGCCTGCCTTCTCGTAGTAGTCGGTAACAACCTTTGAACCGGGGGCAATAGAGGTCTTAACCCAGGGCTTGGAGGTCAGGCCCTTGGCAGCTGCGTTGCGGGCCAGAATACCGGCAGCAAGCATCACCGAGGGGTTAGAGGTGTTGGTGCAGGAGGTAATCGATGCGATGGAAACCGCACCGTTCTTCAGCTCGAAAGCGCGGCCGTCTGACATGGAGACGTCGGTTGACTTCGCCTCTTCGCCTTCCTTGGCGTAGTTCTTGATGTCGGAGCCGAACTGTTCCTTTGCCTTGTCCAGCTCAATGCGGTCCTGGGGACGCTTGGGGCCGGAGATAGAGGGAACAACGGTGGAAAGATCCAGTTCCAGGTACTCGGAGTATTCAACTTCCTTGGAGGGATCGTGCCACAGGCCCTGCTCCTTGGTGTAGGCCTCGACCAGGGCAACCTGCTCCTCGGAGCGGCCGGTCAGGCGCAGGTAGTCCAGAGTGACGTCGTCAATCGGGAAGATTGCTGCGGTGGAGCCGAACTCGGGGCTCATGTTACCGATGGTTGCGCGGTTAGCCAGGGGAACCTGGCTGACGCCCTCACCGTAGAATTCAACAAACTTGCCCACAACACCCAGATCGCGCAGCATCTCGGTGATGGTCAGCACGACGTCGGTTGCGGTAGCGCCGGAGGGAATGGAACCGGTCAGCTTGAAGCCAACCACCTTGGGAATCAGCATGGAGACGGGCTGGCCCAGCATTGCTGCCTCAGCCTCAATACCGCCAACACCCCAGCCCAGTACGCCCAAGCCGTTGACCATGGTGGTGTGGGAGTCAGTGCCCACAACGGTGTCGGGGTAAGCGCGCAGAACGCCGTCTACCTCGCGGGCCATGACGGTGCGAGCCAGGTACTCGATGTTGACCTGGTGCACAATACCCATTCCCGGGGGAACAACCTTGAAGTCGTCGAAGGCGCCCTGGCCCCAGCGCAGGAACTTGTAGCGCTCACCGTTACGCTGGTACTCGATGTCCATGTTGCGGGTAATCGCATCTGCGGTACCGAAAGCGTCAATCTGAACGGAGTGGTCAATCACAAGCTCAGCGGGTGCCAGCGGGTTGATCTTGGAGGGATCGCCGCCGAGTTCCTTCACTGCCTCACGCATGGTTGCCAGGTCTACAACACAGGGAACACCGGTGAAGTCCTGCATAATCACGCGGGCGGGGGTGAACTGAATTTCTACACTGGGTTCAGCCTTGGCGTCCCAGTCTGCCAGCGCCTTGATGTGCTCGCTGGTGATGTTTGCGCCGTCTTCGGTGCGGAGCAGGTTCTCCAGCAGGATCTTCAGGGAGTAGGGAAGCTTCTCTGATCCTTTGACCTTGTCCAGGCGGTAAATTTCGTATTCGGTACCCTTGACGTTCAGTACGTCCTTGGCACCAAAGCTGTCCACAGTGCTCATGTGGGACTCCTCTCGACACTGTTTTAATGCGATGCGGTGCAGTGTCTGCCTCGAAAAACCTCGGGGGCTAAGCGATCACCTGTGATGCGCTTCTTAGAGACAGAATGACACTAAGCACGTTGTTTCTCAGTGTACTACGCCTCACCTTTGGCTCAATTTCGCAAGAGAAACATGACTAAATAGAAAGTCTTAAAAGATAGGGCCGCCCGGCAACATTTTCGGGCGGCCCTGCCTTCTAGCGTTTCTCAAAAAGCGCTACCGTTTCTACGTGGTGGGTATTGGGGTACATGTCGAAGGCCCGCAGGGCTGTGATCTCCCAGCCCATCTGGCGCAGGTAGCCGGTGTCGCGGCCCAGTGCCGCCGGGTCGCAGGCAACGTAGACGATGCGGGACGGCGCCAGCTGGTTGCACTGTTCCATCACCTTTTTGCCGGCCCCCTCGCGGGAGGGGTCGAGAATGACGGCGCTGGGGCGACCCAAGCGCCCGGAGGCGACCGAGGGCAGGATTTTTTCCAGGTGGGCTCCAACATCAGACCGAACCACCTCAACCGGGGTCTTCTTTGACTCCTTAATTCGGGCCAGGCCCGAGGCAAAGTTCTCCCGGGCGTTGGCTGATGTTACGGCGGAACCCTCCACCGCCAGGACTGAGCCCTTTGCCCCAACCTCAGCAGCCGCCATAGCGGTAAAGAGGCCGGCTCCCGAGTAAAGGTCAAAGACGGTCTCGCCCGCTGAGAGTTCCAACATCTCGGCAACCGTGGCTGTTAGCGCTGCGGGTGCTTGGGGGTGAATCTGCCAGAAGCCACCGGCTCCGACTTTCCAGCGCAGGCGCGCGCCGTCGGCGTCCAGCTCCTCGGTTACGGTCGGCCGCTCCGACTGGGCACCGCGGGTAAGATCGGGCTGGCGCTGGCCGCGGCGTCGTCCTCCCACCCGCTCTTCTGTGAAGTGCAGGGTGATATTTTGCGCAGTGAAATCACCCCAGGCAGAACCCGCCTGCTCGGTGATTTTCCGGGCAACCGACTCTACAGATTCTCCGGTAGAAACGGCAAAGACCAGCAGAATCTCACCCGTTGAAGAGACGGTCGCATCGAGTCGTACCGCCCCGGTGAGGTCAAGCTGGGAAAGATTGAGTTTCCTCAGGGTCTCGTGGGCCAGTGGAAAGTCCTCTACCTCACGAGTCTCTGCCGAAGAGTGCGGGTGCATAGCTACCCTACCCGCCGGAGACACCGCAAAGTGTACCCGGGTGCGCCAGCCCAAGTCCTCCTCTGAGAGAGCCTCGACCCGGAGCAGGCGCAGCAGCGCAAAGTCAGCGGGCAGTCCACCTAACCGTTCCAGTTGCTCCCGCACCACCTGGGTTTTGAGCTCGCGCTGATAGTCGGGGTTCAGGTGGCCAAATTCCATGCCACCCAGGGGGCTTTCCTGGGCTAGGGCATCAGCGGGCGCCCAGGGGTGGGGGCGCCGGTGCTCAGAGGGCTCAAGCACCTCAACCGTATCGGCAAAGAAGAAGCGGTTCTTAGCGCCAACTCCGGTGATGCGAGCGCGCACCTTCTCTCCGATTGCCGTGTGGCGTACAAAAATTACCCGGTCGTGGGCGCGGGCTACGAAGGAGCCTCCGTGGGCCACCCGTTCGGGGGTGAGGGTGATGATTTTGCCGACTTCCAGTTCTTCTGGGATGGGGGCTTTAGCCACGAGAATCTCCTTGGGCTGCTAAGGGGCTGGGCGTGATGATTTCGGTTTCTTTACCGATGTTCCAGGGAACCTGGGCGATAACGATTCTGTTCTCGCGCCTGAGCTGGGCTGCGAGCTTGTGCACGGTGCGCCGGTGGATGAGGTTCTCCCACCAGTGGCGCACGATGTACTCGGGCAGGTAGACCACCAGGACGTCTCGGGGGGATCTTTGCTTGAGTTCCCGGATGTGCTGCATCACGGGGGTTACCGGGTCGCGGTAGGGGGAATCCAGCACGGTCAGGGGCACGGGAACGCCCAATTGCTCCCAGCGTTTGATGATTTCTTTGGTGGAGTCTTCGTGCATGTTGATAGCGACTGCTTCGATGGACGACGGCCGAGAGGCCCGCGCGTAGGCCACCGCCCTGGCCACGGGTTTGCGCACGCGTGGAACGTAGATGACGGCGCGTACCCGCGAGGGCAGTCTGCGGGCTTCTTCTGCCCCGGTCTCGAGGTCGAGTTCTAGGTCGTTATCAATTCGACTGTAGTGTTTGCGCACCATGAGCATGATTCCTACGGTTGCGGTAATGAGTAGCACGGTAATCCATGCGCCCTGCGCCAGTTTGGTGAGCAAGACCACCAGCAGAGACAGGGCGGTGGCAAGCAGGCCGAGGGCGGTGACGATGAGGTCTCGAATAACCCGCCGGCGCTTGAAGCGGTCGAGGGTTACCCGCAGCTGCTGAATTTTGTGGCGAACAATCGCTGTTTGGGTGAGCGTCATGGAGGTAAAGACCCCCACGATGTAGAGCTGGATCAGCGAGTTGACGTCTGATCCAAAAATCGCCACCAGGAAGACGGCGGTGGCCGAGAGCACCAGCACTGAATTGCCGTAGAGGTTTTGGGAGGTTCGTGCGGAGAGCTGGATTGGCAGATAGCGGTGTTCTGCGATTTTGCTGGTGAGCAGGGGGAAGCCCATGAAGGCCGTTGCCGTGGCCATCATCAAGATACCCACGGTTGCCAGCGAGAGCAGAACGGGCATGGCTTGCCCGGCAAAAACAGCGTCGGTGACCTGAAAAAGCACCGGCTTCTGGTAGAAGTTCTCCCCCACCAAAGCGCCGTCCACCATCAGGTAGCGCTGGGGGTCTGCCACCACCTTGGCCCCCGTTTTCTCCACCAGGTAGAGAATACTGACCAGGAGAACAGACGAGATAGCGCCCATGAGCATGAGTGTGCTCGCCGCATTGGTTTTCTTGGGCCGGGCAAAGAATTTCACCGAGTTGTTGACTGCCGAGACGCCCGAGAGCGCCACCGCTCCGGAGGAAAAGGCCCGCGCCAGTAGCACCGCTAACCCCAGACCGGTGAGGGCCTGGTCTAGATTGGTGCGGGGAATGATGTAGTAGTCGGCGCTTTCGGCCCGGGAAAGCCAGCCGAACTGGGCCTCCACCAGCCCCACCACCAAGACGATGGAAAGCAGAAGCAAAAAAGCATAGGTGGGAATAGCGGAGATTTTGCCCATAAAACGCATACCACGCACGCAGAGCAGGGTGGTCAGCAAAACCAGACTGATAGCTACCCAGCGGTCATAGGGAATCAGGCCGGGCCAGATCGCCTGCAAAAAGGCCGAGCCGGAGGCGGCAGAAACCGCCACCGTGAGCAGGAAGTCCACCATAGAAGATGCGCCCAGCACCATCGCGGGCACCGCACCGAGACGCCGGTGCACCAGCTGGTAGTCACCCTGTTCAGCAATTTGAGAGATGTTGTAGCGGTAGGTTCCCACCACCGCTAGCAGGATAGCTCCCACGCCAAAGCCCACCCAGGGCGAATAGATGAGCCCCGCCCCACCGGCAAAGGCCAGCATAAGGATGATTTCATCGGGGGCATAGGCCACAGAAGAAATAGAGTCTGCACCCAGCAGGGGCAGGGCACGGCGCTTGGGTAGCACAAGGGTAGCCAGCTTAGTCCTGTGTGCTGGCTGCCCCAGCACGGTGCGCTCTAGCCTGCCCAATACTTTCTTCACAGCCTTTACGGTAGCCCTTATCAGGGCCAAACAAAAGTTTGCCCCGCTGCGGGTGGGAGAGAAAACAAAATGCTCTAGAGTACAAAGTGCACTACAGTGACATAGGCTAGTACTACCGGTAAAAGCAAAACCCACCGATGAGGAGCAGTGAGTGCCGCATTTTGTGATTATGGGCGCGGGCCGCGTTGGCGTGATGCTGGCGCACACGCTGGAAGACTCCGGTCACACCGTTGCTGTGATTGACCAGAACGAAAGCGCCTTCCGCAGACTCCGCAAAGATTTTGAGGGTAAAAAAATTACCGGGGTGGGCTTTGACCGGGACACCCTCAAGCGGGCAGGCATTGAAAACGCCTACGCTTTTGCCGCGGTATCGTCGGGCGATAACTCCAATATCATCTCCTCCCGCGTGGCCCGCGAGACCTTTAAGGTTCCTCACGTGGTAGCGCGCATTAACGACCCCAACCGCGCCGAGTTTTACCAGCGCCTGGGTATTCCCACCGTGGCGGCGGTGCGCTGGTCTACAGACCAGGTGTTGCGCCGCATTCTGCCAGAGCAAACCATGTCGGGCGACTTCCGAGAGGCCTCGGGCCGACTGATTTTGGCAGAACTCCAGCTCAATGACGAATGGGCGGGCCACGCCCTGACCGAAATTGAAGAGGCCGCCGGGGTGCGCATCGCCTATATCACCCGGTTTGGTGAGGGAATCCTGCCCCCGGCCGACGCGAGCTACCAGCAGGGCGACGTCGTCCACGCCATGATGCGCACCATCGACATCGGCGAAATTTCGCGCGTGCTCGCCGCGCCCCCTCTTGATCCAGACGACACCGAAGCCCCGGGAGAGTAGCTCGTGAAAGTTCTCATTATTGGCGCTGGCTCCGTGGGCTCCTCTATTGCCCGCGAGCTCATCTCGCACAGCCACCACGTTACCGTGGTCGATGAAAAACCCGAAGTCATCGGCAGAACCGACCTCAAAAGTGCCCACTGGATTATCGGGGATTCCTGCGAGCTCTCGGTGCTACGCAGGGCCAGACCGGAGGTCTGCGACGTCATTGTGGCCGCCACCGGCGACGACAAAACCAACCTGGTGGTCTCGCTGCTCGCGCGGTCTGAATTCGGTGTGCCCCGCACGGTGGCGCGGGTCAACAACCCCAAGAACGAGTGGCTCTTCGACGAGTCCTGGGGCGTGGACGTCGCCGTCTCGACTCCCCGACTCATGACAAGCCTGGTGGAAGAGGCGGTGGAGGTCGGCGACGTCGTGCGCCTGCTCCAGCTACAGGCAGGCGGCGCCATGCTGGTGGAGTACACCGTACCCGACGACCACCCGATTATCGGCCACACGGTCGAGAACATCCAGTGGCCCGAAGACACCACCCTCACCGCGATTCTGCGCGACGGCACTCCGATTGCCCCCAGCGGCGACGAACCTATCGAGGGAGAAGACGAGCTCTTCTTTATCACCACCCCCGAGGGCGAAGAAGATATCAGGGCGCTCTTTAGCTAGCTTCTCTCTTCAGCCAGCACGTCTGCGGGCTTGCGGGTCATCATCCAGGTCACCCACAGCACCGCGGCGTAGAGCGGGGTGCCCATGAGCAGGCGGGCAGCTCCCAGACCGGCCACATGATCTGCCAGGTAGAGGGGAACCTGAACCAGCAGGCGCACCACAAACATGGCGAAAAGTACCCAGGTGGCTTTTTGGTAGGCCTTCAAGCGGCCGGGAACGGTTCGCCAGGTACCCACCTCGTCTCGAATGAAACTGTAGATCAACCCTAAGATAGGCCAACGCACGATAATGGAGAGCAGCACGCCCAGACCGTAGGCGAGGTTAATCCAGAGCCCCGGCACATAGTAGTCGGCGGCGTCCCCGGTGCGCAGGGCAACCACCGCACAAATCAGCACGCCCACAAAACCCGAAACCGACTGCACCAGCTTGCCCCGCTGTACCAAACGCACCGCGGCAAAGACCAGGGCAACAGCCCCGGCCACCGCCAGGGAAACATAGAGACTCTCAGAGACCAGGTAGACCGTGAGAAACAGAAAACCCGGCAGCAGCGCCTCCACCAGACCGCGCACACCGCCGACGGCGTGCATCACGTCTACCTCGCCGTTTTCCCGGCGGCGCAACTGGGAACCAGCCATAGACAGAGCATCCTGGAGGGACTGGTGATGTTCCCTCTCATCTCGGGCGGAATTAGAGGGGTTAACACCGGGGTCTTGCATCAGGGTCTTTTCACCTTCTAAAAATTCTTGGTGCTTACCCGCACCGGGACTATTTCATAGCGTGGATTAAAAATGCGCACCGGGGACTGCCGGGTAGAGAGCATACCGCTCACGCGCAGATAGGTACCCGCTGTAATACCGGGTACTGATTTCTGGCCGTGCCAGACCAGCTGCACCTTCTCCCCTGCTGCCACCGGCGGGTGGTCCGGGTAAAGAGGCGCCGGTTTCACCGCGTGGCGGTGCACCCTGTACTGGGGAAAACTCTGCGCGTCCTCGTCCTCATCCACGTGCTCTAGCGCGGTACCGCCGGCGGTTGCGGAATCCTCCGCATCTCCGCGATCATTATCGTCTTCGGCAGCGACTTCTGACTCGTCGTCCAGGTCATCACCCACCACCTCAACCATGGGAATGCCGCTCAAAGCGTGCACGCTAATGGGCGGCAGGGGCCGGGACTTCTCTACCTCCAGCACCGCCTCGTAGCGGGGCGGTAGACCGGGAGCAGAGAGCGAGACCTGAAGAACCCTGCCCGCCACACGGGCGCGGAACCGTTCGGGGTAGGCTTGGAGCCGTTCCCGTTGCTCGGCAGCTAGACTAGAACCCCGATGCTGAGATAGCGATGTCACTAGCGGACTTCTGCGATTTCGGGGCCGCGTTCGGGCATATCCAGAGTCTTCTTCTCTTCTGCCTGCTTATTCGCCTCCTGGGCTTCACGGATAGAAGCGGGAACGGTCATGGGCAGCAGGTCTCGGGGTGGGCGGGGATCCTCACCGCGCACCACCACAATGCTCCTGAAAATCTCTTCCATCTCGGCGGCGTCGGCCGGGCGCAGGGCAGCATCGCCGGAGTAGACCCCGCGCAGGAACCAGCGCGGACCATCCACGCCCACAAAACGCGCAACGCGGAAACCCTTGCGGCCGTCCTTGGTCTTTGCCGGTAGCTTTGAGATCATTTCGCGGCCCAGACCGGCGTCCCGAATCTCAACGGTTCCACCCTGCTTGCGCACGGAGTCGGCAATTTCAGCGCGAATATCGTCCCAGATACCGGTGGACTTGGGAGCGGCAAAAGCCTGCACCTGTAGCGAGTTGTTTCCCTTGGTCAGGGTGACCGCCACCATCTGCTGGCTCTTCTGCTCCACGTCAAGGCGCATATTGAGACCGTCGATCATGCGAATGCGCATAGAGCCGAAATCGATGTAATTCTCATCTACATCAATTTCGTCAATATCCCAGGGGCCGTTCGAGCGGTCAAACTCCCCCGGAGTCTGAACGGCGGCAGCTTCTTTTTCCTCTTTCGTTTCGGTGGTCTCAGCCTGTTCAGGGGCGGAGGCGACTTCTTCTTTTTCTTTCTTCTTACGACCAAACATCGCTAGCCTCTTTTCTCGTGTCTCGTTAGCGGCGGTTTAGGCAAGCCCGGTAGAACCGAAGCCCGCAGCTCCGCGGGCAGATTCGGGCAGGTAATCGACCGCAATAAACCGTGCTGTCTCGTACTTCTGAATGACCAGCTGGGCAATACGATCGCCCTTCGCCACCCGGAAGGTTTCTTTCTGGTCTGTGTTGAGCAGGCACACCTTAATTTCCCCGCGGTAGCCAGCATCGACGGTTCCCGGAGCGTTAACAATGGTGATACCGTGCTTGGCGGCTAGCCCCGACCGGGGGTGCACCAGACCCACATAACCGGCAGGCAGGGCAATCGCCAGGCCGGTGGGAACCAGCGCCCTCTCACCCGGGGCGAGTTCGAGGTCAACTGCGGCGCGAAGGTCAGCGCCGGCGTCCCCCTCCTTGGCATAGCTGGGCGGTTCAAGAGTGGAATCCAGCATCTTAATCTGCACGTCTATCTGTTCATTCACAGTGTTTACTGTACTAGAAAACCCTGCACGCCAGCAGGGAGCCCACCCCGCGAAGGTGGCTGCGGTTCGCCAGGCGGGAAACTCATCACTAAGATAGGGGGAAGAAAGCTAATTCTCGGGTCTTGATTCCCACTGGCAAGTTAGGTGAGCACAAAGTTTATGGCAGCTGAAAGTTCTGTTGGTTCAGACGTTATTTACCGGGAACGGCTTTCACCGGGAGTCGGCATGTGGCTCATCGCGTTGGGTAGCGGCGTAGCCTCCTTTTTCGTGGGTGCCCCCATCGCTATTCCCGCCGGAATTATCGCCGGCATCGTTGTAGCTGCCCTGGTTGCCATTATCTTGGTTGCAACCTCCCCCATCATTGAAATCACGCCCTCTGTTTTGCGCGTGGGTCGCGCTCAGATTGAGCGCGAGTACGTGGGTGAGGCCGAGGCTTTTTATGGGGAGGACGCGCGGGCGGCGGCTGGTCCTGCCCTCGATGGTCGCGCTTTCATGTGCTTTCGTGGCTGGATTGAGCCCAAGGTGCGCGTGCAGATTATCGACCCCGCTGACCCCACCCCCTACTGGCTGGCCTCGAGCAGGAACCCGCAGAAGATTGCGGACATCCTCAACGGCTAATTTTCTACGATACACAGGGGCCCGGGGCAGAAGATTTTTCTTCTGCTCCGGGCTCCTGTACACCCTCAGAAAAACTACATGATTCCGGTGGGAACCAGGATTGCCCAGGCAATCAGGGGAGCAATGAGAATAACGAAGCCGGCGTAGACCACCAGATCCTTCCAGATGGTCTTCTTTGCCCGGCCCTGGGTAGAAGCGATCACCAAAGCTCCGTTGGTTGAGACAGGCGAAACGTCAACGATGGTGGCAGAGATAGCCAGTGCCGCCAAAACAGCCGTGGGGCTGAGGTTTGATCCTTCGAGAAGCGGGGCGGCCATGGGCACAAAGGCAGTAATCAGAGCGGTGGATGATGCAAAGGCTGAGCTGATGCCGATGACGTAGCAGAGGAAGAGCGCTACCACGATGGGCACACCCAGTCCCATTGCCGCGTGGGAAAGGCTATCTGTTACTCCTGCCTTGGTCAGCAAGGAAATGTAGAGCATCATACCCGTCACCAGAAGAATGGTGTTCCAGGAAATTCCCGAGGTGAGGTTTTCGGTTTTGTTCAGCATGGTGAAGGCTAGAATAACGCCCAAGACAATTCCGAGGAAACCGATGTTGAGACGGAATCCAACGGCCAGAACCACCATCACTGCGGTGAGAATCAGAGTGAGAACAATTCGCCAGTTGAGCTTGTGCAGATTGGGCACGGTTGTAAGCCCCGTGGTTGCATCCAAAACGTGCTCTTCCGGTTTAACGTGCAGTTTGCCCAACACTTTCATGGCCACGATGGTCAATACAGAGATAAAGAGGTTGACCACAAAGGAGGAAATAAAGAGGCCCATATTATTAACGTCAAGACCGTTCTTCGCGCCGATATCCATCACGATGTTGCCGGAGACTGAGATCGGTGAGAAAGCGCCCGCATGAGCACCGTTAATAATGAGGGCACCCATAGCAACGGGACTGAAGCCGGTTCGGGCGCTAAAGGCCATAGCCGCAGGAACAAGCAGGGCCACCGCCGCCGGTGAAAAGGTACCCATAGCTGTCAGCGCAGCCCCCATGAAGAAGAAAATCCAGGGAACCAGACTGGTTTTAGAGCCCATTCTGTGGATGAGCGAATTCACCAGATAGTCAATGGTTCCGTTCTTTTGCGCCAGGGAGAAAAAGAAGGTAACACCGATGATGGTGACCACAATGCTGGCGGGGAATTCCTCAAGAATTTCGCTGTCAGACATTCCCAGCACAAAGGCACCGACGATAAATGCCCCAACATAACCCAGAAGCCCGATATTAATCGGCCACTTGGTGGCAATCACGAACATGATTACCAAGATGGCAAGAAGAGCTATCTCCATAAACGTCATCTTTTAAAATCCTTCGAACAAGTAAGCTAACAAACTCTTAGATAAAAATTTCTGCATCTGCAATATGGTGGGCACTGCGCAGAAGCGAAACTGAGACAGAACCGTCGTCGGGGCTGGTTCTCAGCGTGGTTTCGATAACCCCGGAGAGAGTTCCCATTCTGAGGGTGAAGCCGTCGCTGGAGGGTTCCAGTCCCTTTACCCTCAGCAGGCTATTGACGACTGAGCCCTCAACAAGTGCACTTCGGGCGATAGCAACCGCAGAGGTAATACCGATGGCGGGGTGGGCGTCAAACATCGAGAGCATCCGCACCGAAATGTCATACTCATCAGCACTTACCTTTGTGCCGGTCAGGGTCGTATAGTCCTGGGCACCGCCCACCACACCAACTTTAGGAACAGCGGGGCTGGCAGTCTCGACAGAATCCGAGAGGCCCGTGCGAACCGAGGCCAGGGAGCGGATGGTAAGTAGCGAATCTAGAAGATTGTTTCGGATGGTTTCAAGGTTTTCAGCGCCTGTGACCCCGAGAGATTCCGCTGAGATGAGGCAGGCCGGGGCGCCGGCGTCAATACAGGTGGCGTGGGCTTCAAACCTGCCCTGCTCGAAAGAGTCGAGGGGGCGGCCTGTGGGAAGCAAGGCTCCGGTTGAGACGCCGTCCACCCGTTCAAAGGTTACGTCTACCCCGTAGCCGGGATCCTCCACTCCCGGAATTGCAACGCTCTCCTGCTCGGGCAGGCGACCTGCCGGGGTGGGAATATAGGTTGAGATGAAAGCACCGGTGTTTTCGTTATAGATTCTCACCCGCGTGACGTCGTCGGCCGGCTCAACCAGCCCCTGGTCGAGGGCAAAAAGCCCCACCGCCGCAGAGCAGTTTCCGCAGTTTGAGGTGTATTCCACGGCTTCTTTTCCGATACCCACCTGCGCAAATAAGAAATTGATGTCCGCTTCTTCACCTTCAAACGGTGAGATGACGGCGGCCTTCGAGGTGGTTGAGGTTCCCCCTCCCACCCCGCTCAGCTGCCGAGCATCAGATGCACCAAAGGCTTTAACCAGAACATCGGTCACGTGCTCTCGGGAACCCGAGAGATCTTCGGGGCCAAAAATCCAGCACTTTGAGGTACCACCCCGATACCAGTGCCCTTTCAGCGTCGTCATTGAATTTACCTCCTGGAAAATTGCGATAGAAATCACTATCTACCAGGTTTCAGTTAATGACAATTTAAAATATCTCAAATATGTTTAAGCTAAACTTAAAGCATGGGCAATAATCCAATCAGTTTTGAACGCCTCAGAATCCTGCTCTCAGTAGCAGAAACAGGGTCACTCACCGATTCAGCCGCCGATCTCATGATGAGTGTTTCAGCAATATCTCAGCAGATGAGCAAGCTGGAGAAGGAACTAAAAATTCCGCTGATGGAAAGGCTACCCAGAGGGGTAAGACTCACCGATGCGGGCAGGTCGCTGGCCGAGCACGCCCTCAAAATCGATAGAAATATTTCTGCCGCCCTGGCTGAAATCGAAAATTACAGAAAGCTCAATCAGGGGAAGGTAAGAATCTCTACTTTTCCCACCTTTGCCGCCTCTGTTATGCCTGAGATTATCCGTCTCTACCGCATGCGGCATCCAAATATCGAGATTGAGGTCAAAAGTACCAGGCAGCAGGCTATTCTTGACTCCCTGCTGAGGCGGGAAACCGAGGTCGCAACCCTCTGGGACTATCCCTGGCTCCCCTTTAGCCACGCCGACCTCAAGCTCACCCCGCTGATGGTGGAACCGACCATGCTCCTTGTTCCCAAAGAACACAGGCTCTCCAGCCGAAAAATAGTGGATATGAGCGAGCTAGAGCAGGAGAAGTGGATTACCAGAGAAGATCACCCGGTCGCCTCGGTTCTAGAAACCATCTGCCAAAACGCGGGCTTCAAACCAAACATTGCCATGCTCACCAATGACTACCAGGAGCTCCAGGGCATGGTCTCAGCGGGTATCGGCTTAGCCCTTGCCCCCAAGCTGGCCGTGATTAACCCCAACCCCAGCGTCAAGGTCATCAAAATTAAAAACAACCCGGCCCCGCGAAGAATTTTCCTAGCCCGTCACGCCCACGGAATGATCTCGCCCAGCACCCACGAGGTCGTCAAGATTTTCGGAGAAATCGCCCCACAATTTTCCGGTTAAAACCAATCGGGGCGGCAACCCAAGAAGTTGCCGCCCCGATAAGATCAAGTCGTTTTAGCCCTCGCACTCGAAGCAGTACAGCAAGCCACCCTCTTCGCGGGCAATCTGCGAACGGTGGCGAACCAGGAAGCAGGAGGCGCAGGTAAACTCGTCGTCCTGAGCAGGCAGAACCACAACATTCAGCTCTTCGTTAGAGAGGTCAGCACCGGGCAGCTCAAAGCTTTCGGCAGCCGCGTTTTCGTCCTCGTCTACGGCGCCGGACTGCATCTCAGAGCGGTGGGCATTCAGCTCTTCAATTGATTCTTCGTTGTTCTCGTCATCTTGCTTACGAGGTGCATCGTAATCGGTAGCCATCTACTCTTCACGCTCCGTGTGTTAGGCGAATTGTCTGAAGATGATCAGGCAATTTGCGCGATCTGTGGGATATTTTGCCACCGTTGTGCCTCTAGTGCGATTACTTAGGTCGTTCCGGTAACGCGTAGCATTTTTCACTAATTTTTCGATTCTTGCAAGCCCGGCAGGGGGTCTTTATCTTCTGAGCGAAACACACAGTCGCAACATCCGCGATAAATTCCTTCAACTTCAACTTTGCCTTGAAGCGTTTTCGCTTGATTTTCCGCAGTTTTTACCCGGTTTGAAGCTGTGTCTTTACCCGAGCTTGAACATTCGCGATAGTCTTTTCTTGAACTTTTTCTTTAACCTTTATTTCTACCTCAGGAGATCGCATGGCTCAGTTGCGTTTGGTAGGTGTTCACGATGACGGCGAGCACCTGCTACTCGAATCAGCAGACGGTACCGAGTACCAACTTCCCATTGACCAGAACCTGCGCACCAGTATCGCTAAGGCCCGCCGTATTCAGCCCGCTCGCGGGCGTGGAGCCAGCGGAACCTTCGGCCCCCGCGATATTCAGACCCGCTTCCGCCAGGGCGCCACGGTAGAAGAGATTGTTGCCGAGTCTGGTTGGGACGCTGACCGGGTGCGCCGCTACGAGTGGCCCATTGTTGCCGAGCGCGCCAACATCATCACCGTTGCCCGCAAGGTTTTGATTTCTACTGCCGGGGCTAGCCGCCGCGATTCCTCTGCTCTGACTCTCGATGAACACATTAACCGGGTGGCCCAGCACTTTGGTTTTGAAGAAGCACCCACCGACTGGAATACCTATCAGCAGGAGTCTGGTCAGTGGACTATCAGCCTCGATATTTCCCTCGACTCCGATACCAAGGATTCCCTGCCCCGGGGCGTGGTTTTCCCCGCCCGCTGGTCTTACAACCCCGCTAACCAGAGCATTTATGCCTCCAACGAGGCCGCCTACTTCCTTCTGGGCCGCGACCACTCGGGTGATGCTCCGCTGCCCGGTATCGGCGCCCACGACCATAGCGAGGACGACGCCGCCGCGGAGGATTCCGCCGAGCAGACGGCGTCGTCTCCTCTGACCGCGGTCAAGCAAGAGCAGCCGAGCGCTCAGGAGGAACTGCTGGATGAGTTAGAGAACCGTCGCGGTATCCGTGACCGCTCCTCGGCAAGCGAGCGCAAGCTGGCTGACCTTCTCGAACGTGCCCGCCAGAAGCCGGAGTCTCCGCTGGTCAACACCGAAGAGACCGCCGCCCGGGCTCAAGAAAATGAGTCGGCGGCAGAAGAAGAAGCGCAGAGTCGGGAAGAGCCTGTCTCTACGGCGGATGAAACAGAAGAAGGAGCCGAAGAGACCGTTATCTCCCCCGAGCCCAACCAGGCAATTGACGCAGAGGTAGCTGCTGGCACCGAGGTTGAAGATTCGGTACCCCACGAGGTGGCCCAGCCCGACGTTGCAGAAGATGAGCCTGCAGCCGATGAGGCCGAACAGCCCCAGAAAGAAGAAAAGCCGGCTCCCAAGCCTGCCCAGCGTTCCAAGCGCACCTCTGTCCCCAGTTGGGATGACATTATTTTTGGCAACCAGCGCCGCTAAAATCACAGGTCACTGGCCTGTTTTCCCAAGAAATCCAGGTCAGTGACCAAATTTACTCAGTCAACTGAGTAAAATCAGCGTAGTATATTCTCAAGCACAAGTGTTGACAGTAACCACGACTCACTTTCAGTAGGAACTCATGGTATGAGCTAGGGACTCATCCAGAAAAGAGATAGCTTCATGGCTACGCAGCCCCCTTCGAATCGTTTTTCGCAGAACGGTGATGAAAATCGGGACCTTTCTCAGCAGTCATCGATCGATGCAACCGAGGAGTTTGCGCCGCTTGATGATGGTTATGTCTACGTGACGGATAGCGATGATTCCGGGGACCATGATACCGAGGACGATTCGCTGTCTCACCAGCTTCTCAGTGGCGGTAGCGTGGTGGAGAAGCGCTCTTTCAAAAATGTGATTGAGGATCGCAACTATAACCGTGCCGTGGAGCGCGAGCAGCGGTTAGAAGAAAAAGAGCAGCAGCGTGAAGCCGAAATTATTGCAGGTATTCAGGCGATGCGCGCAGGTCGTGCCCGTGCTGCCGAACGCGAGCGCCTGGGTCTTCCGCCGGAGGAAGCTGAGCAGCCTACCTCTTCTAAGAAGCCTCTGCTGATCGGCGGGCTTACCCTTGCGGGCCTGGCGCTGGCGGGGGGTACCCTGGCTTTTGCCCTGGGCGCAGGTGATTCGGAACCTTCTGAGGTTCCTGCCGCTGAGCAGCAGACCGAAAGCTCTCCCGCAGAGACAGCCCGCCCCTCTGCCCCCGAGCCCTCCTTTAACTCCAAGGCTCCCGAGGTTAACTTTGTTGAATCCACGGAGCAGCCGGTTGCCCCCGGTCAGGTGGAGTATGTTGAGGACGACGCCGCGGCGGCTGTGCCTGCACCGGCAGAAGAAGCGCCGGTAGAGACTCCAGAGGATTCTGCCGCTGAGGAAACTGAAGCGGCTGAAGAGAGTACCCCCGCTGAGTCAAGCGTCGCTGAGCCCACTCGCTCAGTTCCCGCCGAGGAAGAGACCGGTCAGCCTGCCGAAGAGAGCCAGCCAGCCTCAACCAGCGCCCCCGCCCCTACTCAAGCGCCGGCGCAGCAATCCAGCCCGGCCCCGGCGAGCCAGCCAGCCCTTGAATCTCCTGTGGCCCAGCCCGGAACAGAGCGGGCACCAGCGCAGGAGACCCAGACAGCGCCGTCAGCTAAACAGCCCGAGGCCGGAGCAAGCGGCACGGCTACCCCCTAAGATACCGACCTAGAAGCCCCTAAGATACCGGCCTAGAAGCTAGCGGCTTAGCCGGTGGGCAACAGCAGGAGCGGTACCGAGGTCTCTGCCTCGGTTAGCGAACCGTGCTGGCCCACCATCTTCAAAGAGTGCGGCTTAAAGTGGCGCATGTCGTAGAGGGCAATGTCATCCCGGGCAGCAACAATAACGTCACCGATTCGGGCTTTTGCTTCCTCGGTGAGGTTCTGGCCAAAATAGCCCGCTGCATAGAGCTGCTCGGTATCAAAAATCCATGCCTGCTCACCCCAGCGCTGCGCCCAGCTTTCTAGGGTGTTCTTCTTAGCGGCCGCACTCTTGTCTTTGAGGTAGAGCTGCACCATGCGGGGTTCACCGGCGGTAAGTTCGATGTTTTCCAGCAGTTCGGTGTCAGTGGAATAGTCAATCCGGTTCTCGGGCTTAATATCGACCATTCCGTGGTCGGCAGTCAGAAGCAACAGAACATGAGAAGGCAAGCGCTCAGCCATGCGCCTCATGGCCAGGTTGAGCTCTTCGAGCTGGTCGCTCCACTCAGGGGAGTCAACACCGTAGCGGTGGCCCGCTTGGTCAATTTCGCCCCAGTAGAGGTAGACCAGGGCGGGTTTGCGCGCCGACAGCAGGCTGGTTGCCATGGTAACCCGCGCCGTGGGGCTCTGGGCGTGAATGAACCTGCCGCCGCGCAGTCCAGCCTCGCTCAGCCCCGATCCCTGGTACTTGCTCAGGGAGACGGTAGCAACATCGCAGTGGTTTTCATAACGCTCAAACACCGTGGGATAGGGTTGCCAACGGTGGGGGTCAACGGTCTTATCCCAGCCAGAAAGCTGGTTCATCACCTGCCCGTTGGCGGGGTTGCGTACCTCGTAACCGGCCACGCCGTGCGTTCCCGGAGCCAGCGCCGTCCCAAAAGAAGTCAGGGAGGCCGCGGTTGTGGAGGGCACCGCCGAGTGCAGCGGCCCTAGGGACGGCGCGGACTTGAGGTAGGGCGCGTAGGAGCCGAAGGTGCGCAGGAGCTGCTCCCCCAGTCCATCGACCATCACTACGCAGACGCTACGGTACTTGTTGGGGTCGTAACCCGCCGAGCGAACCAGGTCAGCCAAACCCAACAGGTCGTGGCGGCCTGCCCCCAGCTGAGGGTGGTCATCGGGGGTCAGTGACCCCTGCGCTACCAGGGTTCCCGCCGACTCAAAGAGGTCTGAAACATTGTGCGCGTGGTAGCCGGGGTGGGTGGGTAGCGGCTTACCCAGGAAATCTTTAAGGTCCACCCTAAGCCTCGATTCCCAGCTGGGCTGCCCGCAGAGCCCGGGCAAAAGTGCGGGCCTGCTCCACCATCTCCGCCCCATCGGCGGTAGCACTGATGCGCATGACGACGTCCTCCCGCGGCGCCACTCCCGTATAACCGTGGTCGGCGGTGCAGGTGGGATCGGGGCAATCTGCCGGCTGAACGTCAATGCGCTGGCCGCCGGTCCAGGCGATCATCAAAGAAATCTCAGAGGCGGGCTGGCCCGGTACAAAGTCCTGCGGCTGTGGGTAGGAATAGCTCAGGGTCAGGGCATTGATAGCAGAAACCGGCAGGGTCTCCACGTTCACGTGGGCAACCACGGCCTCTCCCGACTCATCAAACTGCTGGTCGTCGAGGTGGGCCACCAGCAACCAGGAGCCGGTCAGCGCCAGCACCGTAATGTGGCGGTGAAACTCGGCGTTGTCGAAGTGAGTTTCCAGCTGCACCAGGTGGGCATCGGCGTCCCGACCCAGCAGCCCGTCTGCCACGGCGTCCTTCACCAGCTCGGGGTAAAAACCCAGTTTCGAAATCGATTTATCGAGAGTTGGCTGAAAATCGCCCTGCATACCTGGTGTCCTACCTTTGGGGAGCTGATAAATGACTAAGTTTCTATTTTAGGTCAAGACTCGCTACGACTCATGGTTCTCCGGGCCGAATCGGTTCTCTGCTTGGGGTTACCCAGCTTCATCTGGGCCCTGGCAACGGTCAGTCCCTCATCGGTAACAATCACCGGGCTCAGCTGAATACTCGCGATTTCGGGATGGTTGTCTTTGAGCAGGGCAACCCGAGCCACCAAATCTTCCAGTAAATCTACGCGCACCGCAGCCAGGTTATTTTCACCAAAGAGCCGCGCAGCCGCCTTGGGGGAACGAACCATCTTGAAGATATCCCGCTGGGTCAGCGGAGGAATCCGGTGGGCCCAATCTTCAAGCAGGGCGGTGGAATCGCCGCTCATGCCAAAGGAGACAACGGGGCCCAAGAGCGGGTCTTCAATCGCTTCAAGAATAGTTGCCTGGCCAGCTTTCACCTGTTTTTGCAGGGCAATCTCTTCTTTCTGGTACTGGGTCAGGGTTCGTTTGAGGGCCTCAAACTCGTGGGCGAGTTGGTCTGGGCCTTCAATGTTGAGGCGGATCGCCCCCAAATCAAGCCGGCGGCCCAGGAATTCATCGGTGGACTTGAGCACCACCGGATAGCCGCCCAGCTCCTCGGCAGCAGCCTGGGCCTCTTCGACCGACTCCACCACGCGGGAGGGTAGCAGTTCAATCCCGTACTCAGCCAGGATGTGGGAGGTATCGGCCTGGGAAAGGGCCAGCAGCTGTTCGCCGCTAACCTCTTCCATGCGGGAGGCAATAAATTCAGCGGTATCCTTGGGCTTGACCCCGCTGACCACCGCAAAAATACCCTCTTCTTTCTCCCGCCACTCCACATAGTTCATGGCACTGGCCAGGGCGTTGACGGCGGGCACCGGCGAGCGGAAGCAGGGCAGGCCGCTGACCGCGGACTCAGCCCCAGCGGCGTCGTCATTATAAATTCCCTGAATCTGCGCCGGATACTCCATCAGGCCGGGGAAGACCGCCACCACCGGCTTGTCAGCCCGGCGGGCGCTCTCCAGCAGAATCTGCGCCACGGTCACCGGATCGGTAAAGCCCTCGGTCAAGAAAATACCAATCAGCGCATCAACATCGGTTGATTCCAGGACAGAATCTACCACCTCGGCCAGCAGCTTGAGCCCCTCTTCATCTAGATCCAGGCGGTTCTCGGTGAGCTTGACCTCGATGTCCCGTTCTACCGCCGCATCCACAATCAGCTGGCCCAGTGCCATCGCGTTAGAGACCACCGCAAGACGGCGGCCGGCGGGCAGGGGCGCAGAGACCAGTAGCTGGCCGACCTCTAGCACCTGCTCGCTGGACTCGGCGCTAATCACCCCCGCCTGGTTAAACATAGAGTTCAGGGCATCAGCGGGAGCAATCGAGGTGCGCACGGCATGGCCGGGAGGCAGCTTAACCCCCGTCAGCGAATTCTTAGTGACAATCACCGGCTTGGTGCGGGAGAGCCTGCGGGCAATCCTGCTGAACTTTCTGGGATTACCGATAGACTCCAGGTAGAGCGCGCAGACAGAGGTATGGGGATCATCCTCCCAATACTGCATCAAATCGTTACCCGAAACATCTGCGCGGTTGCCAGCTGACACCAGCGACGACACCCCGATATTCTTCCGCACCGCGGTGTGGGAAAAAACCGCCCCAATAGCTGAGGACTGACTAAAAAGACCCAGCTTTCCCGGCTTGGGATCGTGGTGGGTAATCGTGGCATCCAGACGAATCTCGGGATTATTATTCAGCACACCAAAGGAGGCGGGGCCAATAATGCGCATACCGTACTGCCGGGCCGAACGCACCAGCGCCTTTTGGCGCGCCCTGCCGCGAGCGCCGTCGTCCGCAAAACCCCGGGTGTAGATGACCGCACCGCGCACACCGGCGGCACCGCAGACCTCCACCGCCTCTGCCACCCGCTCAATCGGAACTGTTACCAGGGCGAGGTCAATTGTTTCTGAGCTGTCATCGAGGGAGTCGAGAACCTGGTAGTCCTCTGCGGTAGCAGCTGCCGGCTGGTCTGAATCGAGGGAAAAAGCAAAGAGGGTGCCCGAGAAGTCACCCTCCACCAGGTTGGTGAGCATGGGTTGAGCGGCCGACTCCCAGGTGGCAGACTCCCCCACCACCGCGATTCTCTCCGGTGCCAGAAGCTCGGTGATTGACTTGGCCTCGGCGCGGTGCTCACGGGACTCCATGACCTCGCGCGAACGGTCGGTGGGGTCAATATCGAACTCGAGCATCACAAAGCCGTCTTCGATTTCCCGCGATACCTCGTAGCCAGCGTCGGCAAAGACATTGAGCATAGCCCGGTTTTGCGGCAGTACCTCGGCGGTGAACCGGTGGATTCCGCGTTCAAGTGCTGCCGCCGCCAGGTGCTCCAGCAGAATCGACCCGATTCCCCTCCCGTGGTGGCGGTCGGAAATAAAGAAAGCAACCTCACCGGTGGTAGGATCAACCCCGCGGTCATAGCGCCCAATACCGATAATCTCTGACCCCAGGTAGAGCACAAAGGCCACCCGGTCAATATGGTCAACGGTGATAAAGCGGGTCAGCTCTTTTTCTGAGAGCTTGGGCTTGGGCGCGAAAAACCGATAGTAGATCGAATTTTCGCTCTGGCCCGCATACATGGCCTCATAGGCCTCCCGGTCAGAAGGAAGAATGGGGCGCAGGTGGGCTGTCGCTCCGTCGCGGAGCACCACGTCTGCCTCCCAGTGGGCCGGGTAAATGTAGGGAAGCTCATCGGTGGTTGGGCTCTGACCGGAGTCGGGCGTAGCGGACATGCTCTGACCTCGATTTCATGTGGCGTATACAGTAAATTCAGAATACCCGAATATGGCCTAGATAACATTCATGCGGCGACGGAAGGGCAGAAAGAAGCGGCGGGGAAATCCTGGGATTTCCCCGCCGCTTTAGCGCTAATTCGCCCGCTGTTAGCGCGCGAAGGGCTTATTCAGCACGACGGCGCGCGATGGCAACAACCGCTACGCCCAGTGCCAGAATACCCAGACCACCCAGGGCAAGCTGCCAGGAGTTGAAGCCGGTGTAGGCCAGCACTCCGGTGGACTGGCGGCCGGCCTGCTGCTCGGTCATGCCAGAGCCACGCCCCTCAGCAACCACGGTGGAACGATCCTGCTGGTCCAGGGGCTGGGAGGACTGCTCATTCTGAGCCGGAGCGGGAGGCTCTGAACCGTTATCGCTCACGGGAGCGGGGGTTTCAGAAGCCTCGGGAGACTCGGTCACCTCAGGGGTAGGCTCCTCAGAGGGCTCCGGCGCCTCAGGAGTTTCAGAGGCCTCGGGGGTTTCAGTTACCTCGGGCGTAGACTCTTCAGAAGGCTCGGGAGCTTCAGGAGTTTCAGTCACCTCAGGAGTGGGTTCCTCAGAAGGCTGAGGTGCTTCAGGAGTCTCGGTTACGTCGGGAGTCGGCTCTTCGGAGGGCTCGGGAGCATCAGGGGTTTCGGTTACCTCAGGAGTGGGTTCCTCAGAAGGTTGAGGTGCTTCAGGAGTCTCGGTTACGTCGGGAGTCGGCTCTTCGGAGGGCTCCGGCGCCTCAGGAGTTTCAGTCACCTCAGGAGTGGGCTCCTCTGTAGGAGCGGGAGGGGTCGGTTCCTCGGAAGGTGCCGGAGGTAGCTCGCCGTTGCCGCTACCCGATGCCCAGTAGACGGGAGTGGAGGCTGCGCCCTCGTAAGAGCCGTTATCAGCGGTCAGCGTCCAGTCGTTGGTTGCCTCTGCAACGCCGTTAACGGGTACAGAGTCAATGGTTACGTGCACCAGCTGGTTGTCGGGAATCTCGGCGATGTTGAGGGTAAAACCGCCTTCGGTGCAGTTGAAGGAGTAGGCATCTTCGCCCACGGAAGTCCAGCTGCTGGGGTAGCCGTTAGATTGATCAGCAATTCCCACGTAAATCGAGTCGCACTTCAGCGCCACGTTGTTGGGAGAATCAACCAGTTCAGCGTTGGTCATCTGCCCGGGAATATCAAAGGCCCAACCAACGTCACCACCGGCGCGGTTCCAGCCCAACTTACGGGGTTCCTGAACGGGCTTGATGAGATTCTGGCGGGGCTGGACAACGATTGCCTGGCCCTGCCACTCGATGGTTTCGGGCTCGGTGGCTGCAACGTTGTTAGCGGCACGAGCCGAAAAAGAAAGGGTGCCCTTGATGTTAATGGGGTGCTGGGTGACGTAGTCGGTGAGGGTAGCGGTCACCAGGCCGTTTTCAACGGTGACATTAGCTACGGTCTGGCCGTCGTCCGATTTCACCTCAAAGGCACGGGTGAGAGCAACGAGCTGCTCGGGCAGCTGAAGGGTAAAGGTATCGCCGGGCTGAGAATAGTCAGGTACTGACCACTCAGCGTTAACAGTGAAGGGCTCTCCGGCGACAGCCTCACCGGCGGTGGTCAGGCTTGTAATTGCGCCGTCAATTTCTTCTGCCTGCGCGGGTACAGAAACCAGGCCCAGCCCACCCAAGGTGAGAGCAGTAACGGTCAATGCTGCTGCTTGTTTTTTCATTTTTTCTCCTCATATTGCATGCGAATATGCGGGGAGAGCGAGAGTGTTGTGAACCGATCGGCTCGACTCGATAAGAAGAACCAGCAAACCCCATATTTGCTGGCATTTCTTAAGAATTCTCATGCGTGACAAATGCAATTTGCCACATTCCCCTAGTTAAATTGGCCTGTTCTGGCAGACCGATTCATCAGCGAGTGTAACAAGGTGGAAATTCTTTGAAAGATAAGACAGCGAGGTTTTTGCCATTTTGTGGGTCAAAGTAGGTATGGTCTCCACTCTTTGTCCCGAGAGAAAGTAAGAGCCACTGTAGAATAGATATTCGATTGTGCCCGTATCTACCGCGCAAGAAGGTTCACCTATGGCCCGCAAGTCAAAGACCGTTCACGATGACTACCCCACCGGCATCGTAGAGAACATCGTTGATATTGATGTTTCAGCTGAGATGGAGACCAGCTTTTTGGAGTACTCCTACTCGGTCATCTACTCCCGTGCGCTGCCCGATGCCCGCGACGGTCTCAAGCCTGTACAACGCCGTATTCTCTACATGATGCAACAGATGGGTCTGCGCCCCGATAAGGGGCACGTAAAGTCGGCGCGCGTCGTCGGCGAAGTGATGGGTAAGCTGCACCCCCACGGCGACTCGGCTATTTACGATGCCATGGTGCGCCTGGCCCAGCCCTTTGCCATGCGAATGCCGCTGGTTGATGGCCACGGTAATTTCGGTTCTTTGGACGACGGCCCGGCGGCTTCGCGCTACACCGAGGCCCGCATGGATTCGGCTGCCCTGGCGCTGACTGCCGATCTCGATGAGAACGTGGTGGACTTTGTTCCCAACTACGATAACCAGTTCTTTCAGCCGGCTGTTCTACCCGCGGCCTTTCCCAACCTGCTGGTCAACGGTGCTACCGGCATTGCTGTGGGCATGGCTACCAACATGCCCCCGCACAACCTGCGCGAGGTCATTGCCGGTGCCCGCCACCTGATCGAGCACCCCGATGCCAGCCTGGCAGAAATCATGAAGTTCATTCCCGGCCCCGACCTTCCCAGCGGTGGAACCATTGTGGGGCTCTCGGGTATTAAAGATGCCTACGCTTCGGGTCGCGGAATTTTCAAGACCCGCGCCAAGGCTAGCATCGAGCAGGTGTCTGCCCGCAAGCAGGGCATTGTTTTCACCGAGCTACCCTACATGGTGGGCCCCGAAAAGGTCATTGAAAAAATCAAAGACGGGGTCACCAAGAAGAAGCTGGTGGGTATCTCAGATGTTCAGGACCTCACTGACCGCAAGAATGGCCTGCGCCTGGTGGTCGAGATTAAGAACGGCTTTAACCCCCAGGCTATTTTGGCTTCCCTCTACAAGTACACTCCGCTGGAAGATTCCTTCGGCATCAACAACGTCGCTCTGGTTGAGGGCCAGCCCCACACTCTGGGCCTTCTTGATTTGCTGAAGGTCTATGTGAACCACCGCATTGACGTGGTGCGGCGCCGCACCGAGTTCCGGCTGGGTAAGCGCCGGGACCGCCTGCATCTGGTAGAGGGCCTGCTGGTTGCAATCCTCGATATTGACGAGGTTATTCAGATCATTCGGTCTTCCGATGAGACCGCCCAGGCCCGCGAGCGCCTGATGCAGATTTTTGACCTCACCGAGGTTCAGGCTAACCACATTCTTGAGCTTCGCCTGCGCCAGCTCACCAAGTATTCCCGACTTGAGTTGGAAAAAGAACGCGATGATCTCACCGCAGAGATTGCCGAGCTTGAGGCAATTTTGGCGGATGAGCACAAACTCAATACCCTGGTTTCTGACGAGCTACAGCAGGTGGCAGATCGCTACGGTACTGACCGTCGCACCAAGCTTACCAACAAGGATGACCTCGAGGCGGCAGCGCTTGCGGCAGCACCGGCTGAGAAGAAGGGTAAGAAGGGCCTGGGTCTGGCGCTTGAAATTGCCGATGATCCCTGCTGGGTTTTGCTCTCTACCTCGGGACTCATCGGTAGAACGGTGGCCCAGAAATCAGGTCGCGCTGCTCTGGTGGAGCCGGGTAAGAGAATCAAGAACGATGCTCTAGCCTCCTGGGTACCCGCCACAGCCCGGGGTGAAATTGGCGCTGTAACCTCTTCCGGGCGCATGATCCGCATCAACGTGATGGACTTGGCCACCCTGGATGACTCCAAGGGCACTCCCCTGCTCTCCTCGGGAGTCAAGGCCAGCGACGTCCTTAATCTCAACCGCGGCGAAACCCTGGTGGGGCTTGCTCCCATCAATGAGATTATTGCGCTGGCAACCAGCGCCGGCGTGGTCAAGCGGGTGAACCCCGACTACCCGCTCAATGCCGATGACTGGGAGGTCATCAAGCTCAAGCCCAAGGATCAGGTGGTTGCCGTGGCAGCCTGCCCCAGCAATGATTTGAATCTCACCTTCGTGACCGAACAGGCCAAGCTGCTGACCTTTGACGCCGGTAAGGTACGACCCCAGGGTCGTACCGGGGGCGGTATTGCCGGCATTAAGCTGGCTAAGGACGACCGCATGATTTCCTTCGGCGTGACTGCCCCCGGCGCCAACGCCGTGGTGGTTACGGTCACCGACGGCTCTGCCGATGAGGACGCCGCTACTTCAGCTAAGGTGACTCCACTCAGCGACTTCCCCGCTAAGGGCCGTGCTACCGGCGGCGTGCGTTCCCACCGCTTCCTGACCGGTGAGAAAAAGCTGGCGCTGGCCTTTGTGGGAGTTGGCCCAGCCAAGGCTGCTACTGCTGCCGGTGTGGCCCGCGCCCTGCCCATGGAATTTGGTGCCCGAGACGGTTCGGGCGTTCCCATGAACCAGGCGATTGCCGCTATCGGCCCCGCATACACGGTGACCGAAGAGGTCTCAGTGCCTGCTGCTAGTGAGGCTCCAGCCGAAGAGCCCCAGGGCGCAGGCAGACCAACACCGGCCGAGGGCAAGACCGTGGTTTCCGACCCTGACACTGCTCCCCAGCCCCTCACGTTGGATTCGCCCCTGGTAACCGACCAGACACCAGACGCCCTCTTCTAGAAGAAAAGTCCCCGGTTACAAGAGAAATCTTGTAACCGGGGATTTTTAATCAGCCTGTCTATTTCGGTTCGGTAGGTGTTCTTCCCCAGAACTTGTTGCGTACAGCCACCACTACCGTAATCACCAGCACAGCGTAGAGGGTGATGACGATGGGCCCGTCGAAAAGAACGCTGAAGTCACCCGATGAGGCAATGAGTGCATCTCGCAGGTTGGTTTCTGCCAGCGGACCCAGCACCATGCCGATAATCAGCGGTGCCAGCGGGTAGTCGTTGACCCGCATCAAAAAGCCCACGAAGCCGATCCCCAGCACCATCAGCAAATCGAAGGTGGAGTTCGACGTTGCGTAGATACCCAGGGCACAGAACACGGTAATCCCCGCGTAGAGGTAGGGAGCCGGAATCAAAAGCAGCTTAGCCCAGAGCAGGGCAAAGGGCAGGTTGATAATCAGCAGCACCACCATGGCCACAAAGAAGCTCGCCAATAGTGCCCAGACCAAATCCGCCGAGCGGTCAAAGAGCAGGGGGCCCGGTTGCAGGCCGTACTGTTTGAAGGCGGCCAGCATAATGGCGGCGGTGGCGGAGATGGGCAGGCCCAGCGCCAGCAGGGCACCCATAGACATACCGGTGGTGGCGTTGCCAGCGGCTTCGGGGGCGGCGAGTCCGCGGATAGCGCCGCGGCCAAAACGCGGGTTCTTGCGGAGGGAATCGAGCTTCCGTTCCACGCCGTAGGCGAGGAAGGTAGGAATATCCGCACCGCCTGCAGGAATCACGCCGAAGGGCAGACCAATAGCGGTACCGCGCAACCAGGCGGGAGCCGCCTCTTTGAGGTCGGCCTTGCTGAGATAGGTGCCCTTCTTGGGGCGGATCATACGGTGCTCCGACTTATGGCTACGAATGCAGGCCTGGTAGAAAACCTCGCCCAGCGCCAGTACCGCCACGGTCACCGTCACCAGCGAGATGCCGTCAAAAAGCTCCGGCGAGCCCAGGGTAAAGCGCGGGGTGCCGGTCACGCCGTCAATACCCACCACTGCAAACGCCAGGCCCAGCAGCAGGGAGAGCACGCCCTTGACCGCCGAGTCGGTGACGACCGAGGACGTCGCGACGAAGGCGAAGAGCGCTAAGGCAAAGAATTCGGCGGGGCCAAAATTTGCCGACCAGTCGGCCAGTTTTGGAGCCAGAAAGACCACCAGAACCGAGGAGATAAAACCGCCGATAAAGGCACCGATAGCGGCAACGGCCAGCGCCTGGGCAGCCCGGCCTTTCTTGGCCATGGTGTGCCCCTCGAAGGTGGAGGCAATGGCCGAAGCCTGGCCGGGGGTGTTCATGAGAATACCCATGGTGGAATCGCCAAAGAGGCCACCGAAGTAAACACCGGCAAACATAATAAAGGCTGCGGTGGGTTCCAGCGCGAAGGTTACCGGCAGGAGCAGGGCCACCGCCATAGAAGATCCTAGCCCGGGCAGCACGCCCACGGCGGTACCCAAAAAGCAGCCAGCGAAAACCCAGAAGAGGTTTTCCAGGGTGAGGGCGTTGCTAAAACCCTCCATCAGCAAAGAGAGCGCGTCCATTAGAGAACCCCTCCTAGAAATCCGGTGGGCAGGGGAAGCCCCAGGCCCAGGCTAAAGGCCAGGTAGGTCAGAGAGCTCAGGGTCAGGCCAACCACCGCTGAGTGCAGGTGGCGCTTAGCTCCGAAGGCATGGGCCACGCACCAGAAGAGCAGGCCGGCGGCGAGAATCCAGCCCAGAAAGTTCAGGGCAAAGGTGAACACAATAAAGCCGACCAGGCACCAGACCAAAGAGAAAAGGTCGAGCTTCGAGACGGCGTCCTCATGCACCTCATCGGCGGGATCACCATCGCGGAAGGTCGTGTTCTGCACGCTGTGGGCGGTAACCGGCTGGCGCAGCTGCCGCAGCACCATCGCCAGATCCACCAGGCCCAGAATAATCATTCCCCCTGCAATAACCGCCGGAAAGAAGCGGGGGCCAGGAAAATCTACGTTATCGCTAACCTCCATACCCAACATGCTGATCACCATAAAGGCGGCAAAACCCAGCAGGAGCAAGGGCATCGAGAGCATCTTCACCGCCAGAGAAAATTTACTGGGCGCCTGAGGTTCTTTACGGGCTGCCGGTACAGAAATTTGAGTGCTCACAGTCCCAGCTCCTCCTGTAGGTCGCTAATTTTCTCGGTTTCTTCCTGCAGAAAGCTCTTGAGTTCATCCCCCGTTATCACGTTCTCATTCCAGTGATAGTTCTCAATGGCGGCCTGCCACTCGGGGGTTTCAACCGTCTCTACCACAATGGATTCGAGCTCGGACTTCTCCTCGTCGGAGAGCTTGCCCGGCGCCAGCAGAATGCGCCAGTTCGCCAGGGTAACGTCGTGGCCCTGCTCAACCGTGGTGGGGATATCAATACCTTCCACCGGTTCTTCGGCCACCAGCGCCAGGGCCTTGAGGCGGCCGGCTTCAATCTGGTCGATTGTATCGGGGTAGCCCGAGGCAGAGGCCTGGGCGGTACCGTTAATCATGGCCTGGGTGGCTTCACCGCCGCCGTCTGAATTGACGTAGACCATGTCATCAACGTCCAGCCCTGACGAGAGCGCCAGGTCAGCTACCACCAGCTGGTCGAAGGCGCCGCCGCCCGTCCAGGCCACCGAGCTGGGGTCCTGCTTCCAGGCGGTTACCAGCTCGTCGAGGCTGTTGTAGGGTGAATCGGCGGGTACCACAATGACGTCGTACTCCTCCACGGTCACCGCCAGCGGGGTGACGTCGTCATAGGTGGTCTTCGATCCATACTGCAGGTAGCCAGCCAGCTGGCCAGTTCCGCCCACCATCAGGTGGTTGGGCTCGCCCGCCAGCACGCCCAGATTTTCCAGGGCGATGGTGCCTGCGGCACCGGGCATATTAACCACCTGCGTGTTGTTCACAATGCCGTTGGCCCGCTGGGCCTGCTGCATCTCGCGGGCGACGGTGTCCCAGCCGCCACCGGCGGCTGCCGGGGCAACAATGGTCATGGACGAGCGCAGGCCCGACCCGCTCTCTGCCGAGGATGCAGAGACAAAAAGAGCTGAACCAATCACCGCAGCCGAGAATACACCGCCCACCACAGTCAGCCATTTTGACTGTTTTTTGGTGATGCGTATGCCCTGTGTGTGCGGAGAAGTGGTCTCAGGGGAAATATTCTGAGATTCCAAGGGGGTCTCCTTGTGTGTGCAAACCAAAGGTTGAGAGACCTAGATTACAGGCAGGTGTGACGCAGGGCAATTTATTACACCCCCCGCTTAGGAGCCGACTCCTGAACATGGAGACTGGTAATACAAAAACCCACACCCCTTATAAGGGGTGTGGGTTTTCTCTGGTGGCCTAGTTAGGCTAGTGGGGCAACAGAGTTACTCGCCGAGTGTCTCTGCCAGCTGAATACCCTGGGCAACGCCAGCCATGGTCGAGGCGATACGCAGCGCCTCGTTGACCTGCTCCTTACCCATGCCGCCCTCGCGCACCTCGTGCTCGTGGGCTGCAACACAGTGGGAGCAACCATTGACTGCGGAAACTGCCAGGGAGAAGAACTCAAAGTCCACCTTCTCAATGCCACCGGACTTACCGATAATCTGCATGCGCAGGTTGGCACGCTGATCATCGTAGGCGCCATCGAGGTAACCGCGGGTGCGGTAGAGAACGTTGTTCATACCCATGATGGTCGCCGCGCCCAGAGCCGCATTGAAAGCCTCATCAGAGAGGTGCTGCTTTGCCTCTTCAGCAATTTCAACAATCACTGAATCAACCTTGGTTGCAGCGGCAGTTGCCAGAATAGTTCCCCACAGCTGCTGCTCGGAGAGGGAACCAATGCGGGTCAGCGAAGAAAGGTTAAGGTTGAGATCCTTGGCGTAGGAGGGAAGTGCCGAGCGAAGATTGTCGATGCTCATTACTTATCGCCACCCATTTCCTTGAAAGCGTCAATGGTTGCCGCACCCTTCTTCCAGTTGCATGCACACAGCTCATCTGACTGCAGAGCATCCAGCTGGCGCAGGATTTCGTCGGTGTTACGACCAACGGAATCTGCGGTGATGGAGACGGACTGGATAACGTTGTTGGGGTCAATGATGAAGGTTGCACGGTCTGCAACACCGGCAGCATTCTTGATTCCCAGTGCCTCTACCAGTTCGCGGTTGAGGTCAGACGCCATTACGATGGGCAGATCCTTCAGTTCTTCGTGGGAACGGCGCCAAGCGTAGTGGGTGTATTCGTTATCTACAGATGCACCAATAACCTGGCAGTCGCGCGCCTCAAACTCGTCTGCGAGCTTACCGAAAGCTGCAATTTCGGTGGGGCAAACGAAGGTGAAGTCCTTGGGCCAGAAGAATACTACGCGCCACTGGTCTTCATCACGATCCTTGGAGGAAACGGTGGTGAAGTAATCCTCGGGCTGCTGTGCATCAACCTTGGAGAGGTCACCGGGGATAACACCGGTCATTTCGTACTCAGGGAATTCGTCGCCAATAGTCAGAACGGGCATGCAGTAT
This sequence comes from Rothia aerolata, assembly GCF_014635585.1. GTDB lineage: Bacteria > Actinomycetota > Actinomycetes > Actinomycetales > Micrococcaceae > Rothia > Rothia aerolata. The sequence continues at coordinate 130,539 of NZ_BMDC01000001.1, read as the reverse complement.
CACGCTTTCTTTTCAGTGCGAATCCGCAGGGTGCGGATAGAACAGACGCTGGTTTGAAACTTCCGTGTTTCAACCAACCAGTATCCAGATTATTATGAATTACTCAAAATAGTCCAATACCATAGTGAGTGATTCACATCACCACCCTCTAGGGTATAGAAAGACCGCCCCTCTCCCAGGAATGACACAGTTGATTTCAAGAAAAGGAGCGGTCTGAGTTTTTCGAGCGTTGAGACCCGCCTAGAGTTTCACCACCTCATCGCAGGCTTCAATATCTTCTGGCCGGTGTGATACCAAAATGACGGCGGGGGGAACCTTAAGTTTCGAGTCTTTGGCGACCTCGCCCAGCGTCTCGCGGCTGACCTTGGTTCCGCGAGCCACCTCGGCAATGAGCGCCCGGGCCGACTCGGTATCGAGATGGGCCGTGGGTTCGTCCATGAGCAGCAGCGGGGAGTCGGTCAGCAGGGTGCGGGCAATGGCAATTCGCTGCCGTTGGCCGCCCGAAACATAGGAGCCTCCGGCACCCACCTGGGTCTGGAGCCCCTCGGGTAGCGAGCGCACAAACTGCCCCAGGCCTACGCGGTCAAGAACATCCAGCATTTCTTGGTCGCTGGGCCTCTTCTCCCCCGGCGCCGCCAGGGCCAAGTTGTTTGCGATAGAGGATTCAAAGATGTAGGCAGACTGGGGGCACCAGGCGGCGTAGCCACGGAGCTGTTGCTGGGAGAGCTGGCGGCCGTTGACGCTAATCGAACCCGTTTCTGCCGGCAGGAAGCCCAGCAGGGTGGCCAGGGCGGTGGTCTTGCCCGAGCCTGACGGCCCGGTAATGCCCAGCCAGGCTCCCGATTCCGCCCGCGCCGTCAAATCTTCAAAGACAGGAGCCTTCATTCCCGGCCAGCGGGTAGAGACCCCGGAAAGATCCAGGGTAATCGGGGAGCCAAGCTCGGCGCGCTGAGCCAGCACGCGCTCGTCCTCATCATCGCTCACAGCAATACGAGAGTTGACCTCCAGCAGGGGTCGCATCCGCGCCACCAGCTGGGCAAAGGCGGGCCAGCCCCGCACCGCTTCAATGTGGGCGCCGGTGGTCTCGAAGAGAGCCGTGCACATGAGCACCACAATGGCCGCCGACGGCGCAGTTACAGCCCCCTCGCGCACGGACGACCAGGAAATTCCGATGGTTGCCAAGGTTGCCAACCACCAGGTCAGCGAGGTCAGACCCTGCCCAAAGCCCTGTGCCCGGGAACTGTCCAGCGTGGAGTCAACGTTGCGGCGGTCTTTTTCGGCAAAGGCATTAGATACCAGGTCATTGAGGCCGTTGGCTTGCAAGTCCCGGGCGGCATCTACCGAAGAGACCCCCAAACGTAGCATCTCTGCGGTGGACTCGCGGGCGGCGCTGTCGGCGGTGGAATCGGTGTAGAGCACCAGGGCGGGCACCAGCAAGGTTACAATCAGGGTCGCGACCGCCACCACCGGCAGCGCTTGCGGCAGGGCAAAGCCTGTGACCACCAGGGCCAGCACCATCACTGCCAGGTGGGTTGCCACCGGCAGTACCACCCGGGGCAGGGCGTCGCGCAGCTCGTCAATATCGCCCACCAGTCGGTCAAGAATTTTATCCCCGCGCAGCAGCGAGCGAATCGAAAGCACGGTGCGCCCGGCGGAATCCCAGGCGCGCACCCGCAGGGTATTGGCCGCCCGGAGCACCAGATCGTGGGTTTTCAGCCGCTCGAGGTAGCGCAGGCTCGCCCTGCCCAGGCCAAAGAAACGCACGCCCACCACGGCAACCAGCAGGTACATCATGGCCGGCTGCTCGGCGGCGCGAACAATCAACCAGCCCGAGAGCGCCGTCAAAGAGATAGCGAAGGAGGCTGCCAGGGTGGAGAGCAGTACCGGCGCTACCGCCTGAGAGGCGGTGATGCCGGTCAGCGCTGAGACATCGCGCAGGGTTTTGAGTACGGAGCGCTTGGGCTGTTTTTCAGGACGTCGCTGGGGCAGCTTGGGCGCCTCCTGTCCGCCAGGTGCGGGGGCTTCTTCCGCGACGGTTTGGCGCAGCTCTTCCAGGTTCCAGCCCCGGCCTCCCCCGGTAGTGAGTTTCCACCGAGCGGCGAAGCCCTCGCGCTGCATTGTGGCGCTCAGAACGTAGTCTGTTCTCTCGGTCAGGCTCAGGTCGTGGGTGACGATCAGCAGGGTGGCACCGGTGGCGGCGAGCGCTGCCAGTGAAGCATTGACCCGTTCGGCAGCGCGGGAATCGAGATGGGCTGTGGGTTCGTCTACCAGTACCGTTACCTGACGACCGACCTTTTCTAGGGCATCCACCCGGGCCAGGGTGCGGGCGATGGCCAGGCGGCGCATCTGGCCGGCGCTGAGGGATTCCGGTGCCAGGTCGGCAAAGTCGGCAAGCCCCACCATCCTGAGGTAGCCCAGGTATTTCTCCCGGCCTCGGCGGGAGAGGGACATGGGGCCTGACTCGTCGAGGAGGGCCAGCACCGCATCGAGGTCTTCTTCAAATTCCACCTCGGCGGGAAAGCCAAAGAGGGCCACTTCGTTAATCACCGAGCTGGCGATAAAGGCCGGAGACTGGGAGACCCAGACGGTTTCTCCGGTGCCGGTCACCTGGCCGGTAACCCGCATGGGCTCGGTAGAGCCGGTGGGCACCAGCCCGTTGGTAATAGAGCCGCTCATAACCCCCAGCAGGGTGGATTTTCCGCAGCCCGAGGCACCGGTAATCGCGGTGGTGCTGCCGCGCTTGATACGGAAATCCACCTGGTTGAGCACCTCACCGCGCCCGGGGTAGGAGACCGAAATTTTCTGGGCAATGAGGTCTTGGCCGTCGGGGTTGACGGTGGTCTCGGGCAGGGGCTGGTCAATAATCTGCTGGGCGGTGCGCAACGCCTGCACGCCGTCCTGCGATTGATGGAAGGCAGAGCCCACATTGCGCAGGGGCTGGAAGCACTCGGGGGCGAGCAGCAGAGCCAGCAGGGCGACGTCCAGCCCCATCTGGCCGTGCACCAGCCGCACGCCAATCAGCACCGCCACCACCGCAATGGAGATGGTGGTGAGCAATTCCAGCCAGAAAGAGGACATGAAGGCCGATCGCAGCGTGACCATGGTGGTGGTGCGGTAGCGCTCCCCCAGCTGGGCCAGAGCCCTAGACTGGGCGCGGGCGCGGCCCAAACCGATGAGCACCGGCAGCCCCTTCACCAGCTCCACAATGTGGTCGGAGAGGCGCAAAAGTTCCTGCTGTGAGCGGGCGGTATCGCTCTGGGTGGTTTTACCGATGAGCACCATAAACAGCGGAATCAGCGGCAGGGTCACCAGAATAACCAGCGCCGAAACCCAGTCGTGAAAGCCGATGTAGACCAGAAGAATTACCGGTACCACCACCGAGGAGACCGCAGCGGTGAGGGTTTTGGTGTAGTAGTTATCCAGGGCATCGAGGCCGCGGGAGAGCAGGACGGCGGTTGCGCCGGTTCCGTCGGGAGTATCGACTCCCCCGGTGGCTAGTACTCGGTCAATGAGCCGGGCTCGAATGGTTGACTTGGCTCCGGTGGCTGCCCGGGCGGCGAAGTAGTTGAGTGCCCAGTCGCTGGCCGCCCTCAGCAGGGCTGCCAGCAGGCCCATGCCCAGCAGAAGCATCACGCTGGGTTCCCGCCCCAGGGTGGAGAGCCAGATACCGGAAACCTGAGCCTGGGTGTTACCGGCGAAGATCGCCAACCTCTGCTGATACTCGCTGGCAAAGACCTGGTTCTCGTGCAGGGCGAGAAAGGTCATGCGCGCCATGTAGGTCAGGGCTGTTCCCACCACCGAGGCAAAGAGCAACATCGAGAACGCTTTGACGGCGCTGAGCACCCCAAAGACAGTGAGGTTGGCGGCTGCTGAGGGACCAAGTGGAGGGCGCTGATTCATAGGCGGGCGGGTGCTTTCGGTAACAAATAACTCCAAAGTTGTAAGAAAAGTTTACCGAGTGAACCTGCAAATCACCGAGATTGTAAGGTTACTTTTCAACACAGGCTACCTACCGCGGGGCAGTTCTTTAATCTCGTGCACCGCGGGAATATGTTCCACCCGAATGCGCTGGCGGAACTGGTAGTAGCTCCAGGACTGGTAGAGAATAATCAGCGGCAGGGCAAAGACTCCCAACCAGGTCATAATCGTCAGGGTGTAGTCGGAGCTGGCAGCATTGGCAACGGTCAGGCTAAAGTCCGGGTCTAGTGTAGAGGTAAACACGTTGGGGAAGAGGGCGCTGAAAATTGCCAGGGCGCCTGCCCCCATGAAGAGGGAGGTGCCCACAAAGGCCCGGCCCTCTCGGTCAGCACGCACGCTCACCCAGGCGAAAACCACGGCAAGCAGCGCAAGAACCAGCAGAGCCCAGGAGAGCGCACCTGCGCTCTTACCCACAAACTGAAGGTAAAGGGCCCAGGCGAGCAGGGGAAGAACCGCCACCGGCAGTAGCGCCGCCAGCCGAGCCCGCGCGCGGTGCCGCACCTCGCCGTCCGTCTTCAAAGCCACAAAGGCCATGCCCTGAACCAGCGAGAACAGCACCATGCCCACACCGCCGATGTAGGTAAAGGGGCTGGCCAGCCAGGCAAAAGCGGAAACAACGTTGCCCGACTCATTAACCGGCAGACCGGTGGTGGTCAGGGCCAGCAGGGCTCCGATGAAAAAGGCAATAGCTGCTGATGAGACGACGATCCCCCGGTTCCACCAGGTCACCCAGGTTTCGCTGGCCTTTTTACCGCGGTAGTCAATCGCCACCACGCGCAGAATCAGAGCCACCAGCAGGAGCACCAGCGGAATGTAGAGGGCCGAGAGCAGGGAGGCATACCAGTGGGGAAAGGCGGCAAAGGTGGCGGCACCGGCGGTCACCAGCCACACCTCATTGCCGTCCCACACCGGGCCAATCGTGTTGAGTAAAAGGCGGCGCTCTTTCTCGTTCTTGGCAAAAATCTTGGACATCATCATGCCCACGCCCAGGTCAAAACCGTCGAGAATCAGGTAGCCAATCCAGAAGATAGCAATAAAGATAAACCAGACGGTGGGCAGGGTGGGTTGTTCGAAAAATGCGGTCAAGGGGCTCTCCTGCCTAGTAAGCAAACGCCAGGACGTCGCGGTCGCGGTCATCGGAGTCGGCGGGGTCTTCTGTCAGTTCGGGCATGGCGGCTATGACGCCGGCGCGCACGTACTTACTGAGCAGATAAATTTCTACCACCGCCAGGCAACCGTAGACCAGGGTGAAGGTAATCAGCGAGAACAGGTAGGTTCCGGCAGAGATTTCCGGTGACACTCCGGCTGCGGTAAAGAGGAAAATCGAGGCGTCTTCCTGGAAATTGGGCGCCACCACAAAGGGCTGGCGGCCCATCTCGGTGAAGATCCAGCCGGTGGCGTTGCCGATGAAGGGGAACCAGATGGCCGCCAGCTGCAGGTTCTTCATCCAGCGGGATTCGGGCACGGTTCCGGCACCCGATTTGCGGGTGACCCAGAGAACATAGAGGGCAACCAGCATCGACATACCGCCGAAGGTAAACATGGCGCGGAAGCCATAGTAGGTGGTCTCAAAAATCGGGGTGTAGTCAATTTCCTGGCCCGCATAGTCACCGTAGATTTCCGGATCGTCGGGGTAGTGGATACCCAGCTGCTGCGAGTAGGTCTCCAGCAGGGTTTCTACGCCGGGCACATCGGTATCGAAGTTGTTGTAGGCGAGGAAGGAGAGCAGGCCGGGCACCTTGATGAGGGTCTCCATGTGCTCACAGCTCTGCGAAGCGGGATCAAAGCTCACCGAAAGAATGGAGAACTCGGTGCCGTCTTCACAGGCAGCCTCGGCCGCCGCCATCTTCATGGGCTGCTGCTCAATCATCAGCTGGGCCTGGGCGTGGCCAGAGAAGGCGGTGCCGAAGAAGCCCACCAGAGCGATAATTGCGCCGAAGCGCAGGGAGTACCACCAGGCATGGAAGTCCTCGGTGTCTCGGGCGGTTTCACGCTGCTCACCGATTACAACCTTGCCATCGACCACGGTATCGATACCGTCTGCTCGACGGCGGTAGAGGTGGTACCAGGCAATACCCATAAGAAAGGCGCCACCGACCATCACGGCTCCGGCAAGCACGTGCGGAACAGCGACGAGAGCGGTGCTGTTGGTGAGCACAGCCCACACGTCGTTCATCACCGGTCGGCCGTCAACCATTTCAACACCCACCGGGTGCTGCATCCAGGAGTTTGCCACCATGATGAAGTAGGCAGAAAGCCAGGAACCCGCCACCGCAATGGTGATGGTCATCGCATGGATTTTGGGCTTGAGCTTACCCCAGCCGAAGATCCACAAACCGATAAAGGTTGACTCGAAGAAGAAGGCGAGCAGACCCTCCATGGCCAGGGGTGCGCCAAAGACGTCGCCCACAAAGCGGGAGTATTCGCTCCAGGCCATGCCGAACTGGAACTCCTGCACCAGGCCGGTGGCAACGCCCATCGCGAAGTTGATGAGGTAGAGCTTGCCCCAGAACTTGGTCAGCCTCTTGAATCGATCCTGGCCCGTTTTAACGTAGCGCCAGTGGAAGTAGGCAACGAGAGGGCCCAGACCGAGGGTTAGGGGCACCATGAAAAAGTGGTAGACGGTGGTGATACCGAACTGCCACCGAGCAATCAACAGAGGATCCACAAGAGATTCCAATCGGTGTTGCGGACAAAGACAGATTGCTCAACAGAGTAAAGCCCCAAGATGAAAATCAGCTCTATGCTCCAAGCCCGACCCCCGGCACCCTCAAAATCACCCTTGACAAGTGCAAATAAGGTGTGACTCACCCAAAGTCATTGGGTGTTTACTAAGTAAACTCCCAGTTTCGCTTTTCCCTCCCGCGTTTGAGCTGGTCACCCGGTTCTCGCAGAGCTAACAGAAGAGACTTCTCCCCCGCCCCCGGTCTTCCTTACTCGCCGAAAATACCGCCCGCACCGGCTTCAGAGGCCACCGGATGATGGACAGCAGGAGCCAGCACGGGCATTTTCCCGGTGACTATGTTCATAAAAATATTTTGACTCAAAGGGTGGCCCCCACCCTGCTTCTAAGCCAACAGCCCCAAGCTCAGCACAGTGTCCCGCTCAGCTTTCAGTTCCTCCACCGATGCCCGCAGGCGAGCCTTCGAGAACTCCCCCAGCTCAAGGCCCTCCCGAATCCGATATTCGCCGCCCTCGCAGATAACGGGGAAGGAGCAGACCAGCCCCTCTTCCACGCCGTAAGCACCCGTGGAGGGAACCGCCATAGAGGTCTCCACCGGTTCGTCGCTCATCCAGTCGCGCATGTGCTCAATCGCCGCGTGGGCGGCAGAACCCACCGAGGACCCACCGCGCACCCGAATAATTTCCGCACCGCGCTGGGCTACCCGGGGAATGAACTCATCCTCCACCCAGCTGTGGTCCTTTCCCCGAGCCTTCAGCACCTCCAGGGCGGGCACTCCCGCTACCGTGGCAAATTCAAGTGAGGGATACTGGCTGGCCGAGTGATTACCCCAGATAGCGACTCCCTCAATCTCTCCCACGCCGGTCTCCGTTGCCTGCGCCAGCTGTGCAAGGGCCCTGTTGTGGTCCAGTCTGGTCAGGGCGGTAAAGCGCTCGCGGGGGATACCCCGACCGTGGTGGGCGGCAATCAGCGCGTTGGTGTTGGCGGGATTACCCACGACGACGACGCGCAGGTCGTCCGCCGCGCCGTCAGCAAGCGCTCGTCCTTGAGGCGCGAAGATTTCGCCGTTAGCGCTGAGCAAGTCGGCGCGCTCCATGCCGGCGGTTCTCGGCCGGGCACCAATAAGAAAGGCGCAATTGACCCCGTCAAAGGCTCGCACGGGGTCACTAAAGGTATTCACCGATTCCAGCAGAGGAAAGGCGCAATCCGCCAGTTCCATCGCCACACCCTCTAGCGCCTGAGCGGCGTCAGGAATATCAAGCAGGTTGAGACGAACCTGAACGTCCGGGCCCAGCAACTCCCCCGCCGCCAGGCGAAAGAGGATGGCGTAGCCGATATTGCCGGCAGCTCCGGTAACAGCAATCGTGACTGGTGATGACTTATGATTCATACCACCATAGTAGTGGCACAAGTCACCCTCAGGAATTACATGTCAATTTGAGTCTCGTCGAGCTTGTGAGCGCCATTGATAATAAACTCCTTGCGGGGGGCAACTTCCGACCCCATTAGCAGGGAGAAAGAGCGTTCCGCCGCCTCGGCGTCTTCAATTCTCACCCGGCGCAGCACCCGGTGGGCCGGATCCATAGTGGTCTCAGCCAGCTGGTCGGCGTCCATCTCGCCCAGACCCTTGTAACGCTGAATGGGCTCCTTATAGTTCTTGCCCTCAGCCTCCAGCCGAGCCAGCAGTTCGTTCAACTCCCGCTCCGAATAGGTATAGACCATCTCGTTGGGCTTACCACGGTGTACAATTTCCACCCGGTGCAGGGGCGGCACCGCCGCGTAAACGTGGCCCGCCTCAACCAGCGGTCGCATATAGCGGTAGAAGAGGGTCAGTAGCAGGGTGCGGATGTGGGCGCCGTCCACATCGGCATCGGTCATCATAATAATCTTGCCGTAGCGAATACCCTCGAGGTCAAAGGTTCTTCCCGAGCCAGCACCGATCACCTGAATAATGGCGGCACACTCGGCGTTGGCCAGCATATCGGTCAGCGACGCTTTCTGGACGTTAAGAATCTTGCCTCGAATGGGCAGCAGCGCCTGGTAGGTAGACGAGCGAGCCAGGCGGGCAGTACCCAGCGCCGAGTCACCCTCAACAATAAAGAGTTCAGAGTGCTCCACATTATCGGAGCGGCAGTCCACCAGCTTGGCGGGCATAGACGAGGTTTCCAGCGCGGTCTTGCGGCGCTGGGTCTCCTTGTGCACACGGGCCGAAATACGAGACTTCATCTCGGCAACGACCTTCTCGGTCAGCGTGGTTGCCTGCTGCTTATCAGCGCGGGCTGTTGCCTTGAGCTTGGCAGCCAGTTCCTTGCTGACAATCTTAGAAACAATCTGGCGCACGGCGGGTGTTCCCAAAATTTCCTTGGTCTGCCCCTCAAACTGCGGCTCCGCCAGGCGCACCGTCAGCACGGCAGTCATACCCGCCAGCACGTCGTCCTTCTCAATCTTCTCGGTCTCCTTGACCTTGAATTTTCGGGCGTTAGCGCTAATGTGCTTGCGGAAGGTTTTGAGTAGCCCCTGCTCAAAACCTGCCTGGTGGGTTCCTCCCTTGGGGGTGGCAATGATATTGACGAAAGTCCTGACGGTCGTTTCGTAGCCGATGCCCCAGCGCAGAGCCAGGTCTACCTCGCATTCCCGCTCCACCTCGGTCAGCTGCGAATGGCCCTTCTCATCAAGCACCGGAACGGTCTCGGTGAAGGTCTCCCGCCCCTGAAAACGCCAAATATCGGTGACAGAAGAATCATGGGCCAGATAGTCTACAAACTCAGAAATACCGCCGTCATGCTGAAAGACCTCTTCGTGGGTTTCAAACTCGCCGGGGGTGCCGGGCAAACGGCGCTCGTCGCGAATCGCTATGCGCAGGCCGGGAATCAAAAAGGAGGTCTGCCGGGCCCGCTGGGCAAGGTTCTCGTAGCTGAACTTAGCATCGGGGGTAAAAATCTGCGGGTCAGCCCAGTAGCGCACGCGGGTACCGGTCACACCCCGCTTGGCCTTGCCCACTACCACCAGGGCGTCGTTGTCTTTCTTCGACTCAGTAAAGGGAGAGTCCGGTTTGGGAGTTCGACCGTCGTCAAACGTGCCGGGAATACCGTGTTTGAAGCTCATCTGATAGGTTTTGCCGCCGCGGTCAACCTGCACGTCCAGGCGGGAGGAAAGGGCGTTGACCACCGAGGCACCTACGCCGTGCAAACCGCCGGACGCCGCGTAAGAGCCGCCGCCGAACTTACCGCCGGCGTGCAGCTTGGTGTAAACCACCTCGACGCCGCTGAGGCCGGTTCTCGGCTCAATATCGGTGGGCACGCCGCGACCGTCGTCGCGCACCTCCACCGAACCATCTTTATAAAGGATAATCTCGATGGACTGGCCAAAGCCCGCCAGCGCCTCATCCACCGAGTTGTCAATGATCTCCCACAGGCAGTGCATCAGGCCCCGGGAATCGGTGGAGCCAATGTACATACCGGGGCGTTTACGCACTGCCTCCAAACCTTCCAGCACTGAAAGGTTGCGGGCGGTATAGGAGGATGCTGCCACGAATGACTCCGTTCATCATAAGGTCGAAAGGCGCTGACTAACCCCACTAGTTTAGGCGAAGATTCCCTCTGAGCGAAAGCAGGAATGAAGCCGGGGGCTACCGTGGTTATATGGTTGAACCCTTGAAAGATTAGAGAGAAACCCACAGGAGGAGAAAGCATGTCCACCGCAACTTTAGAAACCCGGGAACTGACCAACCTAGACCGCTGTGATGCCTGCGGAGCCCAGGCCTACGTTCGGGTCGTCATGGCCTCGGGAAATGAGCTCTACTTCTGCGGCCACCACGCCCGCGAAAACGAAGAGGCGCTCAAGGCTGTAGCCAGCCACTGGGACGATCAGACTGACCGTCTGAGCTAGGGAGCAACCGAGATCGCCAGCCCCGGTGGTTCCTTATGCTTAAAGTCAAAGCCGGTGCCCACCCCAGGTGTTAGAGGGTGGGCACCGGCTTTTTCGCGCCTGAGCCTAACTGCTTAGTCCAGGTAGTCGCGCAGCACCTGCGAGCGCGAGGGGTGGCGCAGCTTAGACATAGTCTTGGACTCAATCTGGCGGATGCGCTCGCGGGTCACGCCGTAGACCTTGCCGATTTCGTCCAGGGTCTTGGGCTGGCCGTCGGTCATACCAAAGCGCATGGCTACCACACCGGCTTCACGTTCAGAGAGAGTGTCGAGCACCGAGTGCAGCTGCTCCTGGAGCAGGGTGAAGGAGACCGCATCGGCGGGCACTACCGCCTCGGAGTCTTCAATCAGGTCGCCAAACTCGGAGTCGCCGTCCTCACCCAGCGGGGTGTGCAGGGAGATGGGCTCGCGGCCGTACTTCTGAACCTCGATGACCTTCTCGGGGGTCATATCCAGTTCCTTAGCCAGCTCTTCGGGGGTGGGCTCGCGACCGAGGTCCTGTAGCATCTGGCGCTGAACGCGGGCCAGCTTGTTAATAACCTCAACCATGTGCACGGGAATACGGATGGTACGAGCCTGGTCTGCCATAGCGCGGGTAATAGCCTGACGAATCCACCAGGTGGCATAGGTCGAGAACTTGAAGCCCTTCGAGTAGTCGAACTTCTCCACCGCACGAATCAGACCCAGGTTGCCCTCCTGAATCAGGTCGAGGAAGAGCATACCGCGGCCGGTGTAACGCTTAGCCAGCGAAACCACCAGGCGCAGGTTAGCCTCGAGCAGGTGGTTCTTGGCGCGGCGACCGTCATGGATGACCCAGCGCAGCTCCTTCTTGAGCTGGCGGTCCATGTCGGGGTTTTCCTTGAGTTTGTGCTCGGCGTAGAGGCCGGCCTCAATGCGCATGGCCAGATCGACTTCCTGCTCTGCGTTCAGCAGGGAAACCTTACCGATCTGCTTCAGGTAGTCCTTCACCGGGTCAGCGGTAGCACCGGGGGTGACCACGCGAATCGCCGGGGCGTCGTCGTCATCGTTGTTGGTCAGCACAAAGCCGTTGCGCTTGGCAGCGACCTCTTCAGACTGCTTCTTCTCTTCTTTTTTCGCAGTCTCTTCTTCGTTTTCTACCGAGTCGTCAGCATCGGGGTCGATCTCGGCATCGGGGTCGTCAAGGTCGAGCTCGTCGGTATCGAGCTCTTCATCGTCGAGGTCTTCTTCGGCCTTTCTAGCTTTTTTGCGGGAGGCAGTCTTTGCCATGGTCGCGGTTTTCTTGCTGGTGAGTGCCAGGTCAAGATCTTCTACGTCAGTTGTCTCGTCAGATGCTTTCGCCGCCTTGGTAGTAGCCTTTGAGCGGGTCGAAGGCTTCTTTTTTGCCGTAGCGGTTTTAGTTTTGGAAGCTGGGCTCTCCGATGCCTTCTTACGTGCAGCAGGTGACACTGGGTACCTTTCTTTTTGGAACAGACCGCTCATCGGGGAAATGATTGCGGTCAAAACACCTAAGACCCTGTCAAGTCTGCTCGTTATCCAAAGCGGTGACCTGAAGGGTTTCAGCCGGTAAAACGGTGAAAATTACAGGTTTATTCCCGGGGAAGGAAGGAAACTTTGAAGTCAGACTAAACGGGGTCAATTACCTAGTATCGCAGATTCTTGCTCAAGTCGCGGTAGGGCCGCTGTGGTGTCGCTTGCTTTAGCCAGCAGGCTCAGCCGCAGCGGCCACAGGCTTCAGGAATCCTGCTGCTCCGCAAAGTCTATGCCCCGAAAACAGCGCTCCCCATCGGTCACCCACTGCGGTAATAGCCCGCACTCAACCACCATATCCAGCGGAGTATCCTCCCAAATTCCGAGGTTCCTGCATTCATCAAGGTACTGTGCTGCCAGACTACAGCTTCCCTTGAGCCAGGCTATCCAGGCCAGCATGAGCTTCAGCCTGCCCAGTTCCATGCCGTAGGCGCAGGGAACCAGAAACTCCACCAGGTTCTGCAGGGCAACAATCCGCTCCCACTGCGGGGCTGTATCTGCCCGCCCGGTTAGAAGCTCGCCAAAGCGAAAACACGCCTCGCCCATCTCATCTTCTTCAACACTGGGGAAGTCAATCTCATCTGCCGCCAGCTGCTGAGCCTTCTCTTCGAAAATTCCTCCCTGGAAGATGGTGGTGGGCAGCAAGAGGTGGGAGGACGCCGGCGCTTCGGCTTGCGGCTGTTCCCTCGCCTGTTCACGGTGCAGGTGGGCCATCAGCGCCCGGCAGGTATCTATAGAATCTGCGGCGGTGAACAAAGCAAATTGCATACTGGAGATGCTGGTCAGGGTCGCAGAAAGAAAGCCGGCTAGTTGCTCTGGGATTGCACGGCGCAGGCGGTCTGCCAGCACGGCATTTCGGTTCTTATTTTCCTTACCTTTGAGGGGTTTGCTCAGCTCTTGCCGGGTAACATCCACCGCTAACGACCAGAGGGCGGCTTCTGCATACTTCTGCCGCAGATAGTCTGCACAGTAGTCATCTTCAATCTGAATATGATGCTGGAACTGGTCGAACCAGAAGGTGGCCTCGCGCAGCCAGCCCTCCTGAAGTTCCGTATCTAAGGTCGCCTCGGGTCGAAGACAGTCCTGGGGAACATGTTCAGACCGATTAGATGCCACAACAGAGCCTTCGGTCATCAGGGTCAGATAGACATTGGTTTTCTGTATATCTTCAACAAAACCAGATAATTCAAATTCTGGCTTTTGCTGGCTGAGTTCCCAGCGACTCACCTCGCCGATATAGAAAATATCGCCGAGGTTCAGCCTGAGAGTTCGGGCTGCCTGAAACGCCCCGCTAATCCAGGGTAGAAAATCAGCGGCCTGTTCAGCTTCTGCCTCAATCTGTGCGTGTTCCGGCTGGCGGTGGGTGTGCGGGTTGAGCTGGCGGCTACGAATGCCCGTATCTGCACCAAAAATCAGAAGGAAGAAGGTAGTGATGGGCTCGGCGGGGCTAAACTTCTGCGGACTATTGCCCACCAGCTGGCAAATCATCTCTTCGATTTCCTCAGCCGGCAGATCAAAGGTGGGCACGTTTGCCCGAAGAACCGGCCCCATACGGGCGCCGCTGGCTGTCATCACCATGATCGATTTCTCAGGCCAGTAACCGAGATTATGCAGGGCGCAGGCGGTCACCTCTGCCGGGGTTGAAACGGATACGACGGGCTGCTTGTGATTCTGTGTTGTTGTCATAGCCACCACGGTGCCACGCTTTGCAGCCCGGTGGGAGCGAAATAAAAAATCTGTGGATAACCACCGCCCGTTTGAGCAAAATTTTTTGGTTATCCACAGATTTTACGTATGAAGTTGTTCACAAAACGGTCGGTTCTTGGGTTTAGCTTTCCTCGTTGAACCGGGCCAGGTAGGCCTCAATGGTTGCTCCCAGCTCGTCTCGGTCGGGCATCTTTCCCTGCTCGCGCTCTTCGAGGGAAAGCATCTGAGAGGCCGCGTTTTTCATGTTGAAATCGTAGTTCTCTTCGAGCCGAGAAATCATGGTGGCAATCTCGGGGTTAGCCTCAACCTGCTCGTTAATCTGGGCGTTGGCTGCGTCTGTGGCATCCAGCAGCTGGTCGGTGGGCAGAGAAAGCTTAGCCGCCATCGAGAGGTGCTCCATGGCCAGCAGAGATGCCTGGGGCAGCTCTGCCTCCGCCAGGTACTGGGGCACGTTGATAGCAAAACCTGCCGTGCCAATCCCCGCCTCGGTCAGTGAAACCTCCAGCAGGCTAGAGACCGAGCTGGGTACTTCTGCTACCGGTTTCCAGGCAGAAATTCCCCGCGTGAGGTCCTTGCGAGATCCGTGAGCGGAGACAGGCAGGGGGCGGGTATGGGGAACGGGTACCGGAAAAGCCGTGACCAGCAGGCCCACCGAGACTTCAAGTTTTTCGGCAATATCGACCACGCCCCGCACAAAACGCTGCCACTGCAGGTCTGGTTCAGCACCGGCCAGGAGCAGGAAGGGGGTTCCCAAACGATCCTCTACCGCATAGAGCTTGAGCTGGGGCATCACGGGGTTTTCAAAATGGTCTTCGACAAAACGGATTCGAGGCTTGCGCGCGCGGTAGTCGTGGAGCTGGTCGGCATCGAACTCCACAATAGGAACGTTTTTGAGTTCCTTGAGTAGCACATCCGCCAGGTGGCCGGCTGTGCCGCCGGCGTCATGCGGGTGACTGAGCGCAATCACGAGGGGTAGCCCGCGCAGCCTCTCATTGCTCAATGCCCCTGCTTGGCTGAGATATAGATTGTCTGGTTCAAGCACCGCTACTCCCCTCTTTCCTTATCCTCTAAATCAACTGCTTCCGGGTAGGTCATTATTTTATGCCAAGACCCTAGCAACCGGGTTCAAGCACCAACGTGATATAGCACGGTAGAACTACCTGTACCGTGTTTCAACCGGAAAGCAGACGGTTTTATTTCCGTCGCTCTTCCTGTTTTAGCTCACAGGGTAATCCGAAGAAGAGAAACTCAGCCGGCACCGGTGACTACTGGGCTACCCTGTCTATAGGGTTCAAATCAACCCCTACCGTGGTCTTCACCGGCGGCAAGCAACTGTCGCCGGTTGTCCTAAGGAGAGATATGACTGAATCAGCAGATCTTACGTTCTCGGTGACTTCACCCAAGAGCACCGATTTAAACCAGCAGGTGCTCGTGCTGGGTGTCTATTCCAGCGCGGAGGGCCCTCTTCTCGCCCACCCTCCCCTAGACGGTGAAACTGCCCAGGGCCTCGAAGCAACCCTTGAGGATTTGGGTATGACAGGATCTGCTGACCAGCTGGTGCGTCTGCCCGGCTTTGACGAGGTTGGAACCGATATTGTTGCTCTCATCGGCTTGGGTAAAGAACCTGAGAATGAGGCTGAGAAACTGAAAGCGCTCCGCTACGGCGCCGGTTCAGCTGTGCGCCAGCTGGCAGGTTTCACCAGCCTTGCGCTGAGCCTTGAAGCTGAGACCGTCGAGCAGGTGGCGGCTGTGGCTGAGGGTGCGGCCCTGGGAGCTTTCTCTGACCCCCAGCTGCGGGCCAAGTCCCTCGAGTCTGTTAAGGCAGCCGTTGAAGAGGTTGCTATTTTGACCGAGATTGACGCCGACGCCGCCGCTGATGCTCTCAGCCGTGCCCTGATTCTGGGTGAGGCGGTAGACTCCACCCGCCGCCTGGTCAACACCCCGCCCAACCTTCTCTACCCTGCCTCTTTTGCCGAGCGTGCCCAGCAGCGGGTAGCTGATTTGCAGAACGTAGAGGTCAGCGTCCTCGACGAAAAGGCCCTGGCAGAAGAGGGCTTCGGAGGAATCAGCGGTGTGGGTCAGGGTTCCAGCCGCCCTCCGCGCCTGGTGGTGGTGCGCTACGCACCCGAGAAAGCCCAGACCAGCATTGCCCTGGTGGGTAAGGGAATCACCTTCGATACCGGCGGTATTTCGCTCAAGCCCGGTTCCTCTATGTTCACCATGAAGTCAGACATGGCCGGTGCGGCAACCGTGCTTAACGCCGTGGCAGCAGCCGCTGAGCTGGAGCTACCCGTATCCGTCACCGCCTACCTCTGCCTGGCTGAAAATATGCCCTCCGGTACCGCAATCCGCCCCGAAGACGTGCTGACTATGCGAGACGGCCGCACCGTAGAGGTGCTCAATACCGACGCCGAGGGCCGACTGGTTATGGCAGACGGCATCGCCTACGCCTCGGAAAAGGAGCCGGACGTTATTCTGGACGTCGCTACCCTCACCGGCGCCCAGATGGTCGCCCTGGGCACCCGCACCGCCGGCGTCATGGGCAACAGCGAGATTCGCGAGCGCATCGTCTCCTCAGCCGAGGCAGCCGGTGAAGACTTCTGGCCCATGCCGCTGCCCGAGCACCTGCGTGAGGGGCTCAAGTCCCCCGTGGCAGACCTGAAGAATATCGGTAACGGCCGCTGGGGCGGTATGCTCACCGCCGGTATCTTCCTCGAAGAATTCGTGGGTGAGAAGGACGGCGCTAAGATTCCCTGGGCTCACCTGGATATTGCAGGCCCCTCCTTCAACGAAGGGAAGCCTTTTGGCTTCACCCCGAAGGAGGCAACCGGTATGTCTCTGGCTACCCTGCTGACCTTCATTGAGTCCTACGCCTAAAATTCTGTCAAGAGCCGGTGAAGTTTATGTAAACAGCACCGGCTCTTTCTATCTCGCGGCTCAAGATAATATAGGGTCACTTTTATCTCTCTACCGTCGGTTTGGGGTACGGTAGATGAAAAGGTCGCACTGCTTACTGTGCCAAACCTCATGTGTGGTTTCACACCGTGCCGAGGGGAACACGATAAGCTGTAAGTGCAAACTCAAGCAAGGGATTAATTCCAACCTACGCAAGGGAGCGTCTAACCTTGGCAACAGCTCAAGAATTCGACATTCTAGTTCTCGGTGGCGGTAGCGCAGGCTACTCCGCAGCACTTCGTGCAGTTCAGCTCGGTTTCACCGTTGGTCTGATTGAAAAGGGCAAGCTGGGCGGTACCTGCTTGCATACCGGCTGTATTCCCACCAAGGCTTACCTGCACGCAGCAGAAGTTGCAGAAGAAGCTAAGGAATCTGAGAAGGTCGGCGTTAACGTATCTTTCGAATCCATTGATATGGCAAAGGTGCGCGACTACAAGAACGGTATCGTGGCAGGCAAGTTCAAGGGCCTGTCTGGTCTGCTCAAGATGAAGAAGATTACCGTGATTGAGGGTGAGGGTAAGCTCACCGCTGAGGACACCGTCACCGTTGATGGAACCGAGTACAAGGGTAAGCACATCGTCCTTGCCACCGGTTCAGTTTCCAAGACCTTCGGTCTGGAGATTCGCGACCGCGTGATCACCTCTACCGAGGCACTTGAGATGGACTACCTGCCCAAGAGCGCAATCGTGCTCGGCGGCGGTGTGATTGGCTCTGAGTTTGCATCTCTGTGGAACTCCATGGGCGTAGACGTCACCATCATCGAGGGTCTGCCCCACCTGGTTCCCAATGAGGATCCCTCCGTTATCAAGATTGTTGAGCGCGAGTTCAAGAAGCGCGGCATCAAGTACAACCTGGGTACCTTCTTCGAGAAGGTCGAGCAGGATTCCAACGGCGCCAAGGTAACCCTCTCAGACGGCAAGGAATTTGAGGCTGACCTGGTTCTCGTTGCTGTTGGCCGTGGCCCCAACACCGAGGGCTTCGGTTTCGAAGAGCAGGGCATCACCATGGATCGCGGCTTCGTGATTCCCAACGAGCGCCTGCACACCGGCGTGGGTAACATCTACGCAATCGGCGATATTGTTCCCGGCGTTCAGCTGGCCCACCGTGGCTACCAGCAGGGTCGCTTCGTCGCCGAAGAAATTGCCGGCCTGAACCCCATGGTTGTTGAAGACATCAACATCCCCAAGGTCACCTTCACCAACCCCGAAATTGCTTCCATCGGCTACACCCAGCCCAAGGCAGAAGAGAAGTTCGGCAAGGAAAACATCGAAACCACCGAGTACAACCTGGCTGGTAACGGTAAGTCCTCCATTCTGGGCACCGGCGGTATCGTCAAGGTAGTCCGTGAAAAGGACGGCCCCATTGTGGGTGTCCACATGGTTGGTAAGCGTATGGGCGAGCAGATCGGTGAGGCTCAGATGTGGGTTGTCTGGGAGGCCTTCCCCGAAGACGTCGCTCAGTTCATCCACGCTCACCCCACCCAGAACGAGTCCCTGGGCGAGGCTGCAATGGCTCTGGCTGGCGCTCCCCTGCACGGCTAAAAGTTTGATTGGTTAGGTTGGCGAGATTCCCTGTGCACAGGGGCTCTCGCCAACCGGCACAAGATAAAAGTTTCCGCATCTACAAGGAGATAGTTAGAAATATGTCTACTACCGTAGAACTGCCCGCACTGGGCGAATCAGTGACCGAAGGTACCGTGACCCGCTGGCTGGTTGAGGTCGGCGATACCGTCTCTGTTGACGATCCGCTGCTGGAAGTTTCCACCGACAAGGTTGATACCGAGGTTCCCTCCCCCGTAGCAGGTACCGTTGAGAAGATTCTCGTTGAAGAAGACGAGGATGTTGAGGTTGGCGGTGCCCTGGTTATCATTGGCGACGGCTCCGGTGCCGCAGCTGACGATTCCGCTGAGGAAGAAGAGGAAGAGGCACCCGAAGCCGAGGCTGAAGAAGCTCCCGCTGCCGAGGAAAAGGAAGAGAAGAAGGAAGAGGCTCCCGCAGCAGCTTCCTCCGGCTCAGCTTCCGGCCAGGAAGTTACCCTGCCCGCCCTGGGTGAATCAGTCACCGAGGGTACCGTGACCCGCTGGCTGGTTGAGGTTGGCGAATCCGTTGAGGTCGACCAGCCCCTGCTGGAAGTTTCCACCGACAAGGTTGATACCGAGGTTCCCTCCCCCGTTGCAGGTACCCTGCTTGAAATCCGCGTGCAGGAAGATGAGGACGCCGAGGTAGGCCAGGTTCTGGCTATCGTGGGCGACGCTTCCGCTCCCGCTGCAAGCGAGGAGAAGAAGGAAGAGGCTTCCGCCAAGGAAGAAGCTCCCGCTGCCGAGGAAAAGGAAGAAAAGAAGGAAGAGACCGTCTCCCAGACTTCTGAGGCACCCGCCAAGGAAGAGAAGAAGGAAGAGGCTCCCGCGGCTGAGGGTAACGGCGAAGTTTACGTGACCCCGCTGGTGCGCAAGCTGGCTAAGCAGGAGGGCATTGACCTCTCCACCATCAAGGGCACCGGTGTTGGCGGCCGCATCCGCAAGCAGGATGTTCAGGCTGCTGTCGAGGCTAAGAAGAGCTCCGCACCCGCCGAGTCCGCTGCACCCGCTGCTGCTTCTCAGGCTCCCAAGGCTGAGGCTCCCAAGAAGGCAGAAGCACCTAAGGTTGAGGTTTCCTCCAAGCGCGGTACCACTGAGAAGGCACCCCGTATTCGCCAGACCGTTGCTAAGCGCATGGTGGAGTCGCTGGCAACCTCTGCCCAGCTGACCACCGTTCAGGAAATCGACCTGACCCGCCTGGTTGCCCTGCGCAACAAGGCTAAGGACGCTTTCCAGGCTCGCGAGGGCGCAAAGCTGACCTTCCTGCCCTTCTTCACCAAGGCTGTGACCGAGGCTCTGCAGCAGTTCCCCCAGTTCAACTCCTCCATGTCAGATGACTACAAGGAAATCACCTACCACGGTTCCGAGAACATCGGCCTGGCAGTAGACACCCCCAAGGGTCTGCTGGTTCCCGTGGTTGCTGATGCGGGAGACCTGAACATTGCAGGTCTCGCAAAGAAGATCGGTGACGTTGCCAACCGTGCCCGTAACGGCCAGATTGGCCCCGAGGAGCTGTCAGGTTCCACCTTCACCATCTCCTCCACCGGTCAGACCGGCGGTGTCTTCTTCACCCCGATCATCAACCAGCCCAACGTTGCAATCCTGGGTATCGGCTCCACCAACAAGCGCCCCGCAATTGTTCAGGATGCCGAGGGTAACGATGTGATTGCTATTCGTAGCCTGGCTTACTTCTCGCTGACCTACGACCACCGCGTGGTTGACGGCGCAGATGCAGGCCGCTTCTTGAACTTCATCAAGCAGCGCCTGGAAGAAGCAGCTTTCGATGCTGAGCTGGGTCTCTAAGACTAGCTAGCTTTCGCTAGGCTTTAGTGGGTGCTTTCCCCTTGTGGGAAGGCACCCACTTTTTCTTGCATAAAAATAGACAGCCTACTGTTCAAGTGGCGGTTGCCATAGTCAACTTACTGTCACAGTGTCTGCAAATTGCGCCGAGCTTCCGTAGACTACTGCTATGGCTATCGCAACAAGTATTCTCGTTTTCCTGCACGTGCTAGGTGCAACCATGGTGGTTGGTATCTGGCTCGGAACCTTCAAGCGCGGTGTGGTTCTGCCCGGTCAGTTCCATGCGGCCCTGCTTCAGATTATTACCGGCTTTGCCCTCTACTTCATCGGCATGAGCGGCAATGCCCAGATGCCCACTGCCTACCACATGGTGGTAGGTATCAAGATGGTGCTGGGTCTGTGCGTTGCTGTGGCAGCTTTCCTGGGCCAGAAGAAGTACAAGTCTGCTAAGCTGGCGGGTAATCCCGAGGCTGGCCGTAACGTAGCTCTGGCCCACGCTACCGGCGGTCTGGGCCTGATTGCCCTGGCTTTCGGAACCCTGGGTCTTGATCTGGTTTTCGCCTAAACTTTTAGCTCAATAAGAAGAAGCCGTGACCGTCTGGTCACGGCTTCTTTGCTATGTAGCCGGTTCAACGGTGCTGAGCCGCCACCCCTGAGGTGTTTTTTCCAGAGTTACGGTGACCTTCTGCTGCATTTGTCCGTTGACCAGAGCGATATTGTTCTCGCGGTTTTCCGCGGCGGCGCTACCTGGGATGCCCTCGGCCGAGAAGGTAGCGGTGAGCCTCAGGGAATTTTCTTCCCGATCAAGCAATTGCGACTCAAGCACGACCAGCCTGGTTGCGGCCAGCCGACCGTCTGTATCTTCTTCCATGAGATTGCGGTCGCTACGGGCTATCTGAGAGTCAGCCGAAGCATAGTCAGCAATCGCTGTGACATCAGATTCCCGAAGAGCCAGATTCCTGGCCTCGATCAAGTCTCCCAGTAGGTGCGAAGCATCCGGACTAGGAGCACTTTCCTCCGCCGGGGCTTGCTGGCCCTGCGCAGATTCAGCCCGTGGAGCGCCGTCCTGCCCCAAGACTTGAAGCGCGGCAACCGCCCCGCCCGCAAACAGCAGGACGGCCAGGGCGGGAAGCATCCACTTTTTGAGGTTTAAGGACGGCGCCAGGCGGCGGCGCACGGGGCGGTTGAGGTCGCGCACCCGCGACTTATAGGGCTCGGAGCTCGAACGCTTGACGTTGAGGGCGGCAGAAGACTCCTGCGGCAGGGGCGCGGCAGTCAGCAACCCCCTCTGGCTGGGATGCACGCTTTCAAAGAGGTTCACCGGGGCCTGCCCAAAGCGGTTGCGCAAGATTGCCGCGGCCTCCTGCAGTGTGTGCCCGCCGGTTCGGTCGATCAGGGCCTCCAGCACCACGCCCAACTGGGTTGGATAGTCAGGGTGGGTCATCGACAGGGGTGCCCGCTGGGAGAGCTCACCGGCATCTTCGCCGGTAATGGCCAACCAGATAAGGCCGGCTGCTCGGGAAATATCCCGACTATAAGCGTCTTCGCATATTGCCTCAGGAGCCCCGCGCAGTTCTTTCTCGGGGAGAATCAGTTTGGCCCTTCCGCGCGCGTCAAAGCCAATATCAACAGAGGAGAGATCGAAAAAGGCAAGCTGCTGGCGGTGAAGCCAGTCCACCGCCTCTGCCAGATCCTCTGCAAGAGAAGCAACCTCAGACCCGGTAAGGGCCTTTCGAGCCGCCAGCACCTGCTGTAGGGTTCCGCCGGGAAGATGCTCAAGCCACACCTGCTCGCGACCCTGGCTCACCACCAGGGCCACCACGGTGGCTAGGTGTTCTTGCTCGGGCAGGGCACACAGCCGCTCGGCCGGTTTAAGGTTGCCCTGCTCGGAGTTCAGCTCCACCACGGTGTAGGTGGCGCTGGGCAAATCTCCAGAATTCTGCTCGCCCGCCGCATACTCAGCTGCCCACGCCGTTTTGGAGTCGGTGGCGTAGAGGGTATAGAGGATGTTCAGAGGCACTGGTGGCTCCTCTTCACTGTCCTCGTCTGCCCCGGTGGTCTGGGGGTGCCAGTCCTGCAAGATAATCCCCGCCGGGCGGTGCGAGTTTTTCGGTAGAGAATAGGGCGTTGTCATCGATGTGATTTCTGCATGGCTCTTCATAGAAGAAACTCTTGCATAAGGCGCAAGAACCTGCTGGAGGTTATCCACAGTTGACCCATTTTTGCTGGTCAGACCAACAGGAATGGCTACATATTCAATGAAACATTTACGTAATATTTGACTGTTTAATCACCGGACGTCTAGTGAAGCCACATTTTCTAATCTGCCGGGTTAGGGATAGGCTAGAAGCATGAGCTTGAAGATTGAGAAGTTGGGGTTTGCCCCGGATTTCGTTGATTACAGTGAAGCACTGGAGCTTCAGCAGAAAATCCACGCCAAAGTTGCCGCTGAAGAGCAACAAAATACCGTTCTTCTTCTCGAACATCAACCCGTGATTACTGCCGGTAAGCGCACCGGAGACCACGAGTACCCCGTTGGCGATTCCATTCCCGTAGTCAAAATTGACCGCGGCGGTAAGCTCACCTGGCACGGCCCGGGCCAGCTGGTGGGCTACCCGATTGTGCGCCTGCCTGAGCCCATCGATGTGGTGCGCTACGTGCGTATCTGCGAAGACGTGATGATTGAGACCCTGGCGGAGCTGGGCATTGATGGCCAGCGTGTTGAGGGCAGAAGCGGAGTCTGGATTCTGCGCGAGGGCCAGCAAGACCGCAAGATTGCCCAGATTGGTATTCGGGTAGCCCAGAACACTACCATGCACGGCTTCGCGATTAACTGTAGTAACGATCTTGACCCCTTCAGCTCTTTTGTTCCCTGCGGAATTACCGATGCCGGGGTCACCTCCATCAGCGACCAGCTAGGAAAAACGGTTAATCCCGCAGACATAGTGGATTTGGTGGAGCAGAAACTTCAGGACCACGCTGATCAGCTGGCCAAGGTTTTCGCCCCCACCGGCACCGAAGATTCTTCTGTTTCTCTTCCCTGGGCGAAATAATTTTTCCCCGCCCAACGTTGGAACCACAGAGTCTGTTTTTTCCTCACCAGGAACTTGAACACGTTTATAAGGAGCGTTTCCCGAATGACCGTAGCTGCTGAAGGTCGCAAGTTGCTCCGCGTTGAACAGCGCAACATGGCTGTTCCGCTGGAGAAGAAGCCTCACTGGATTAAGACCAAGGCAAAGGTTGGCCCCAACTACAAGGAGATGATTGATCTCTCCACCGGCTCGGGCCTGCACACCGTGTGTGAAGAGGCCGGTTGCCCCAACATTTATGAGTGCTGGGAAGACCGCGAGGCAACCTACCTCATCGGTGGTTCAGAGTGTACCCGCCGCTGCGACTTCTGCGCTATCGACACCGGTAAGCCGGTGGCCCTCGATAAGACCGAGCCCATTAAGGTTGCTCTGAACGTCAAGAAGATGGGCCTGCGCTACACCACTGTTACCGGCGTTGCCCGCGATGATCTTCCCGACGGCGGCGCCTGGCTCTACGCCGAGACCATCCGCCAGATTCACAAGGTCTCCCCCGGCACCGGTGTAGAAATTCTGATTCCCGACTTCAAGGGCAAGGAAGAAGACCTACAGCAGGTAATCGACGCCAAGCCCGAGGTTTTCGCCCACAACCTTGAGACCGTTCCGCGCATCTTCAAGAAGATTCGCCCCGCCTTCCGCTACGAGCGCTCCCTCGAGGTAATCCAGCAGGGCAAGGAAAACGGCATGATTACCAAGTCCAACCTGATTCTGGGCATGGGCGAGACCGATGATGAAATCTACGAGGCCCTCTGCGACCTGCACGATTACGGTTGCGATACCATTACCCTGACCCAGTACCTGCGCCCCGGCCCCCTCTTCCATCCCATTGACCGCTGGGTCAAGCCACAGGAATTTATCAAGTATTCCGAGATGGCCGAAGAGATTGGCTTTGCCGGCGTGATGGCCGGGCCCATGGTGCGCTCCTCCTACCGCGCCGGTCGCCTGTGGGCGCGCGCTATGAAGCACAACGGCTACCCCATTCCCGAAGAGCTGGCTCATATCGACGACGACGGCGCTGCACTTCAGGAAGCCTCCTCCCTGGTAGCGGCTGGCTTCTAAGATAGAGAGACGGGCAAACGATTTAGTATCGAGCCTTCTCTCATATAAGATGAAGTCAAAATGTCCGGCTAGCGGGCAATCCCTCAACTCGTTCTGTAAAGGAAACCCACGTGGCTTCTACACGCTCTGACAAGCAAGCAGCCAAAGCTCAACAGCGGGCTGAAAAAGAGAAACGGAAGAAGGCTAAAGGTCCGGGTACGTTTGCCCAGATGAAGCAGGTCTTCGAGATGACCAAGAAGTCAGACCCCAACATTGTCTGGTATATGCTTCTTGGTGCTCTGGTGACCATGCTGGTCTTCATCCTCATTGGTGTGCTCACCGGTAACTGGATTACCTGGACCATCATCGGTATTCCCTTTGCTGTTCTGGTGGCGATTCTGATTCTCTCCCGCCGCGCTGAACGAGCTGCCTTTGGCCAGATTGAGGGTCAGCCCGGTGCGGCCGGTGCCGCTATGAGTTCTCTGCGCCGCGGCTGGATTGTTGAGCAGCAGCCCGTTCAGATGAATGCCCGCTCCCAGGCCATGGTCTTCCGCGCGCTGGGCCGCCCCGGCGTCGTCCTGGTGACCGAAGGCCCCCGTAACTCGGTGGGTGCCCTGATTAGCCAGGAGAAGAAGCGCCTAAAGCGTGTTGTGCCTTCTGTTCCGGTACACGTGATTAACTCCGGCAACGATGAGGGCCAGACCCCGCTGAAGCAGATTACCAAGGAGATGAACAAGCTTCCTAAGTCCCTGACTCAGCAGGAAGTCCACCAGGTGAACAACCGAATTTCCACTCTCGGAAACAACATGCTGGGCGTACCCAAGGGCATTGATCCCACCCGCATGCGCCCCGACCGCAAGGCAATGCGCGGCCGCTAAAGCTGAAACATAAAAGTCCCCCGCTGGCTCAGCCGACGGGGGACTTTTTGTATATTCCCGCTTGATTATTGGGTTCTAGGACTAATCTGTGGCCCGCCCCGGGCACGTCACCCAAGATAACGGCAGTAAAGCCTAGCTTCTAACAGTCTGTGTGCAGATTCAAAAAGGGACAAGCACACCGAGTCGCCGAAGCGGCGACTCAACGAGACAGAGTCATCTACACGGGCTACCGTAATCACCGAGTGGCCATTTTTAGACCGTTTTTCTCTGATTTTCGGTACAAAAATGGCCACTCGGGGAAGCTCTAGGGAGAAGGTACAAGCTTATTCTTGCCGGGGACCCCAAGGTACACGTGAAGTCCCCAGGTACAAGACAATACTTGTACCTGGGGACTTCACGTGTACCTTGGGTCGATTAGCGGACCACGCTTGTACCTTAGAAAATATGCCAGCGCTCACGTGTACCGAGAGTCTGTTTCAGTGCAAAATTCAGGAATGCCCCATGTTTCCCATATCGCAGGTGTTGGAATTTTAGGCGGTAGAAGGTTGAGACTAGCTTCTGGTACTAACCTGTGAGGCCGGTTGCCTTGCGTTCTTGCGGGGGCGGGGTGTTGGGAACACAGATTTGTCCTATAACCCTGTATGTTCCTAACGGATTCTCACCAGCAGGGTGTGGCGGGCCCTATCGTGGAGCCCCCTCTGATCTGAATCCATGATAATCACCGGCAGAACCAGCATCACCAGAGTGGCTCGCACCAGCCCCGAAATCCAGCCCGCCGGAGCGCCGTCCATACGCTGAACCTGCAACCCCAGAAGCAGGTGCCCCAGGGTATGGCCCATAAATCCTACGCAGACCGTCTGATACAGCCAGAAAAGCACCAGCACAGCGGTGTTTTCAGCAATCGATGAACCACCTAAGCCCACCAGCGCCATCAGACCGTAACAGAGAAACCAGTCAATAATAAAGGCGAGAATTCTTCTTCCGCCGCGGGCAATCGACCCCGGCCCACTCTCGGGCCTACCCAGGTGCTGCCCCGGGTACTGCTGGTTGCTGGGCGCGCCCTCTAACCACGAACCTAAATCTTCACGCTCAATCACAGACACAAGACTACCCGGCAGCCACGGCAGCACGAAAAAACCGCCCTACAATGTGCCCCGGGTCATAAATTCTCGTTACAGAGCCGAAACATACGTGATACCAGCCAGCAAACAAGCGAGAATAGTCTTGGAACCAAGACAGGGAACCATCCCTTACCAACCAGGTCGAAACAAACTCGATTACAAGGAGATCAACCGACCATGTTTACCAGCGCACAGGAAGTCCTGGACTTCATTAAAGAAGAAGAAATCGTCTTCGTAGATATTCGCTTTGTTGATATGCCCGGCGTTCAGCAGCACTTCAACCTGCCCGCCAAGGCAGTCGATGATGACTTCTTCGTTAACGGCCAGCTCTTTGACGGTTCCTCGATCCGTGGCTTCCAGGGCATTGCTGAATCTGACATGCAGCTGATTCCCGACGTTGAATCGGCCTACCTTGATCCCTTCCGTGTGGAAAAGACCCTGGTTATTATCTGCTCCATCGTCAACCCCCGCACCGGCGAGCCCTACCACCGCGACCCCCGCGGCGTTGCCGAGCGTGCCGAAGAATACCTGAAGTCCACCGGTATTGCAGATACCGCCTTCTTCGCTTCTGAGGCTGAATTCTTCGTCTTTGAGGATGTGCGCTACCAGGTAACCCCCCAGTCAACCTTCTATTCCGTTGACTCCGACGAGGCTCCCTGGAACTCCGGCCGTAAGGAAGAAGGCGGCAACCTGGGTAACAAGACCCTGACCAAGGGCGGTTACTTCCCCGTCTCCCCCGTTGATAAGCAGGCAGATTTGCGCGATGCCATGGTGGTTGCCATGGATTCGGTGGGCCTTGAGGTAGAGCGCTCCCACCACGAGGTGGGCGCCCCCGGCCAGGCAGAGATTAACTACAAGTTTGACACCCTGACCAAGGCTGCCGATGACCTGCTCAAGTTCAAGTACGTTATCAAGAACACCGCAGATGCCTGGGGTAAGTCAGTCACCTTCATGCCCAAGCCCGTCTTCGGCGACAACGGTTCGGGTATGCACTGCCACCAGTCCCTGTGGCAGGGTGGCGAGCCCCTCTTCTATGACGAGCGCGGCTACGCTAACCTCTCTGACACCGCCCGCTGGTACATCGGTGGTCTGATTGAGCACTCCTCCTCTGTGCTGGCTTTCACCAACCCCACCGTCAACTCCTACAAGCGCCTGGTTCCCGGCTACGAGGCACCGGTGAACATGGTTTACTCGCAGGGTAACCGCTCGGCCGGTATCCGTATTCCGATTACCGGTACCAACCCCAAGGCAAAGCGCCTGGAGTTCCGTGCGCCGGATCCCTCCTGCAACCCCTACTTCGCCTTTGCTGCCCAGCTGATGGCTGGCCTGGACGGTATTCGCAATCGCATCGAGCCCCCTGCCCCCATCGACAAGGACCTCTACGAGCTGCCTGCCGAAGAAGCAGCCGACATCAAGAAGGCTCCCGCCAACCTTGAAGAGGCCCTGGCAGCTCTGGAAGAAGATCACGACTTCCTGCTCGCCGGCGACGTCTTCACCGAAGACCTGATCCAGGCATGGATTGCCTACAAGCGCGAGAACGAGCTGGAACCGCTGACCCTGGTACCCCACCCCCTGGAATTCCAGATGTACTACGGTGTCTAAGCCCTAGCGAGCTTTAGCCCTTTTCAAGGACGCCGCCCCTAGTGGCGGCGTCCTTCTTTTAAGACTTTCCCTCATCTGCCCCAAGGGGTGTGAGTGACTAAACGCCCAGCTGCTATCGCCTGAAAGGATAGATGGGGGTAGCGTGGAGAGTAAGTTTTGTTCCTTCTAACCAGGAGAATCCCGTGGCCTACACCCCCACCAAACTCAACGGCGAAACTATCTACCGCAACGAAGTTTTTCAGACCGGCCTGATGTCTCAGCTCATCGATGGTATCTATGACGGCGAGATGACCATCGGCGAGCTCCTGGGCCACGGCAACTTTGGCGTGGGCACCTTCAACGGGCTGGACGGCGAGATGATTGTGCTGGACGGCAACTGCTACCAGATGCGTCACGACGGCTCAATCAGTCAGGTGTCTCTGGACCAGAAGACCCCCTTCGCCGTCATCATGAACTTTGTGCCCACCATCCGCAAGGGTTTGCCCAACAAGATCCTGCGCAAGTCAGCTTCGCAGGTGCTGGACGATTTCACCGTCTCCAAGAACTACATGTACGCCATCAAGATTGTGGGTGACTTCGATTGGATTCGTACCCGCACCGTGCAGAAGCAGACCAAGCCCTACCCCAAGATGGTAGACGCCACCGCCAACGACGAGATTGTGCAGTTCGATAATGTGCGCGGAACCATCGTGGGCTTCCGTACCCCCATCTATGAGCAGGGTATTGGCGTTCCCGGCTGCCACGCCCACTTTATTGACGACGAGCACGAGAAGGGCGGCCACGTGATCGACTTCAAGCTCGATAACGCCTACGTTGAAATCTGCATTGGCACCGACCTCAACCTGCATCTGCCGCTGACCAGCGAGTTCTCGGCTGCCGACCTTTCCCCCGAAGACCTGGCTGAACAGATCTCCAAGGCTGAGCTGCACGGTTAAAATTTTTGCCGCTGTAGCGGTAGCTCTCTATTTAAGCGCCAGCAGGTCTGTGTCGAAGAAGAGGCGCTCGTAAACGGCGCGGGCCTGGCGGGTAATACGCAGGTAGTCTTCCTCAAGCTGCCGGGCCTGGCCGGGTGCATAGCCGCACCAGCGGGCAATCGCCTCAAGGTCTGACCGGGTAGAGGTCAGCACATCGGTTGCCCGCCCGGTGCGCAGCACGTTACAGCCGCGAATCTTAGTCGCCAGCTTCCACGCCCTCGCCAAAACCGCGACGTCCTCAGCGCTGAAGAGCCCGGCTGACTCGGCGGCGTCCAGGGCCTCCAAAGTACCTGTGACCTGCAGGGAGGGTACCTTGGCGGCCTGGCAGAGCTGTAGTAGCTGAACAATCCACTCGATGTCAGAGAGACCCCCTCGGCCCAGCTTGAGCTGCCGGGTGCGGTCGGCGCCGCGGGGCATTCGCTCGTTTTCTACGCGAGCCTTCATGCGGCGAATCTCAATAATCTGAGCCTGGCTGAACTGAGAGGGATAGCGGTAGCGGTTGATGAGGTCGACAAAGGCTGCGGAGACCTCGTAGGAACCAGCAAGGGGGCGGGCACGCAGCAGGGCCTGGAATTCCCAGGTATCTGCCCAGCGCTCATAGTATTCACGGTAGGAGTCCAGCGAGCGCACCATAGGCCCGGACTTGCCTTCGGGGCGCAGGTCGGCATCGATTTCCAGCACCTTTTCGGCGCGGATGGCCGGTGTGCAGGGCTGTTTGAGTAGCTGCACCATGCGGTGAATGAGCTCGGTGGCCTCGGCAACGGCGGCGCGCTCGTCGGCACCGGAGCGGGGCTGGTGCACGTAGATGAGGTCCGCGTCGGAACCGTAGCCAATTTCAGCACCGCCCTGGCGGCCCATAGCGATAATGGCGATGTCGGTGAGCGGCTCGCTACCCTGCTCGTAGCGTTCCCGCTGGGCAATCTGTAGGGCACCCTCAATCACGGTCTGGTCGATGGTGGCCAGTCCGGTGGTGACTTCTTCGATAGTCAGCAGGTTCGAGGCCTCCCCCATAGCGATTCGCAGATTTTCCCGCCGCCGAATCATGCGCAGGTTCCGAATGGCGGAGTCAGTTTCGGGGTGGCGGGTCAGCTGGTTGCGAATCAGGGTGTTGAGATCCTCGAAGGTGCGCGGGCGCAGTTCCTCGTCCCGATCAAGCCAGGAAATCGACTCGGGGGCATCCTCAAGAATGTCGGTAATAAAGCGGGATGAGGAAAGAATCTGGCAGAGACGTTCGGCAGCTGCCGGGGAGTCCCGCAGCATCCGCAGGTACCAGGGCGTGGTGCCCAGCGACTCAGAAATCCGGCGGAAGCCCAACAGACCGGCGTCCGGATCAACCCCCTGGGCAAACCAGCCCAGAAGCACCGGCATCAGGTGGCGCTGAATCTCGGCAGAGCGCTGAATACCCTTGGTAAGTGCTTCAATATGGCGCATAGCTCCGCGGGGATCCTTATAGCCCAGAGCAGCCAGGCGGTCGCGGGCTGCCTCTTCGGAAAGCGCCAACTCGTCTTTGGAAAGGTGAGCCACAGCCGCCAGCAGGGGGCGGAAGAAGATGCGCTCGTGCAGGGACTTCACATTGCGCTTAATCTTGTTCCATGCTTTCAGCAGGCTGTCTACGGTCAGCGTGCCGATGCGCTCCATGGAGACCAGTGAGCGCGCCAGTACCCGCTGGTCTGCCTCTTTCTCGGGCATCAGGTGAGTGCGGCGCATGTAGTGCAGTTGAATGCGGTGTTCGAGCAGGCGCAGGTACTTGTAGTCGTCTTGGAACTGGGCGGCGTCTGCTCTGCCGATAAAGCTGGCGTTGGCCAGGGCTTCCAGCGAATCTGTGGTGGTCTGGGTACGCACCGTTTCGTCGGTGCGCCCGTGCACCAGCTGTAACAGCTGAACGGTAAATTCAACATCGCGTAGGCCACCGGGGCCCAGCTTAATCTGCCGGTCAATTTCTTTCTTAGGGATATTGTCGGTCACCCGGGCACGCATGGCCTGCACCGACTCCACAAACCCCTCGGAGGCCGACGACTCCCAGACAAAACCGTTCATGGTTTTCATCCAGCGGTAGCCCAGCTGCGGATTACCGGCGATGGGGCGGGCCTTCAGCAGGGCCTGGAACTCCCAGTTTTCAGCCCAGCGCCGGTAGTAGGTCTTGAAGGAATCAACGGTGCGCACCAGAGCGCCGTCCTTGCCCTCGGGGCGCAGGTTGGCGTCTACCTCCCAGAGCATGGGCTCTGGCGCAGGGCCCATAATTGCTTTGGCCAGTTCCTGCACCAGCTCGGTGCCAATGGTAGAGGCAGTGTTCTCGTCGATAGCCTCTACCCCCTCGGGCAGATCGCTAACGGGCTTGCGGTCAATCGCGTAGACCACATCAACATCGGAGATATAGTTGAGCTCTCTCGCCCCGCACTTGCCCATGCCGATGACCGCCAGCTCAACCTGGGCGACGTCCTGCGGGCTACGCTGCCGACCCACCTCAGCGCGGGCAACCGCCAGCGCACCCTCAATCACCGCAGCCGCCAAATCCGCCAGCTTGCGGCCCACGGTGGGCATAAACTCGTGGGGAGCGTGGGAGAGCAGGTCGCGGATAGCCAGCTCCGCCTGGTGGCGCCGGTAGGCGGTGCGCAGGGCAACGTAGGCCTCTTTGCCGCTGACAGCGGCTACCGGGTCGGACGACGCCGGGTCGGCTCCGACTGCCTCCAGCAGGCTGGTGCGGTAGAGAGTATCCAGGGGTGCGAAGGGGGTCAGGTGGTCCCGGTCAATCTCAGGGATCAGCGAGCGCGGAAATTCGTCCTCGAGCGGGGAGAAAAAATCCAGGTCGAACAGGTCTACCTGCTCGGGGTGGCGAATGAAGAAATCGCCAAAGGCCTCGGAGGCTCCCAGCAGGCGGAAGAGGGCGGGCTGCTTCTCCCCCTGATTGACCTTGCCCACCATATCGGGGCGCTTCTCTAACAGACGCACCAGGGCGGGCAGGGCCATATCGGGTGAGGGGCTCAGGCGTAGACCCGCAAAAAGAGCCTGCCGGTCTACCGGCTCAAGCTCCCGGGCGGTCAGCCAGCGGGAGGCTTTTTGAGCGTCGTAGAAACCGATGCTGACCATGTCAGACAAAAGCTTCTTCTGCGCGCGCTTTTCCGCTTCGACGTCCTTATTTTGCGTCTGGCCCTCGGCCATGAATGCACCCCTTCATCTTGGCCCGATAAGAAAGGGTGAGCCAAGGCGTGCTCGGCTCACCCTCTATAACAGTATTTTAGAGAATTCCCAGATTGTTTTTCAGCTCGTAGGGGGTCACCTCGGCCCGGTAGGCTGACCAGTCTTTGCGCTTGTTGCGCAGTAGCTGCTCAAAAACCTGCTCGCCGAGAATCTCTGCCATGAACTCGGAATCTTCCGTCTTATTAATGGCGTCCCAGAGCGAGGAGGGCAGGGAGTGGTAGCCCATAGCCCGGCGCTCGGAGGAGCTCATAGCCTGTAGGTCTTCGGTAACTGCCGGGGAGAGCTCGTATTCATTTTCAATGCCCTTGAGGCCTGCCCCCAGCACCACCGCGTAGGAGAGGTAGGGGTTGGTGGCCGAGTCGATACCGCGGTATTCGATGCGGGCCGACTGCATCTTGTTGGGCTTATAGAGGGGAACCCGCACCAGGGCCGAGCGGTTGTTGTGGCCCCAGGAGACGTAGGACGGCGCTTCGTCCCCGCCCCACAGGCGCTTGTAGGAGTTCACGA
This sequence comes from Rothia aerolata, assembly GCF_014635585.1. Classification (GTDB taxonomy): domain Bacteria; phylum Actinomycetota; class Actinomycetes; order Actinomycetales; family Micrococcaceae; genus Rothia; species Rothia aerolata. Next base: position 98,001 of record NZ_BMDC01000001.1, on the reverse strand, counting down.
ACTGGTTGGTGACCAGGGTGAACTCGGGGGCGTGCTTGAGCACACCGGCAATGAAGTGGCGGGCGGTGCGGGAGAGCTGGAATTCTGCCCCCGCCTCGAAAAAGGCGTTGGTATCGCCCTCAAAGAGGGAGAAGTGGGTGTGCATGCCGGAGCCGGGCTGATCTGAGAAGGGCTTAGGCATGAAGGTGCCATAGATTCCCTGAGCCAGCGCCACCTCTTTGATGACGGTGCGGAAAGTCATGATGTTATCGGCGGTTTGCAGCGCATCGGCATGGCGCAGGTCGATCTCGTTCTGGCCGGGGCCTGCCTCGTGGTGGGAGAACTCCACCGAGATACCCACCTCTTCGAGCATGGTCACCGCCCGACGGCGGAAATCCTGCACAATGCCGCCGGGAGTGTGGTCAAAGTAAGACTCCGAATCCACCGGCTCGGGTATGCCGTTAGCACCCAGCTCCTTGGATTTGAGCAGGTAGAACTCAATCTCGGGTGAGGTGTAGCAGGTGAAGCCCATGTTGGCGGCCTTCTCCAGGGTGCGCTTGAGAACGCCGCGGGTATCTGCCGCGCTGGGCTCGCCGTCGGGGGTCAGAATATCGCAGAACATTCGGGAGGTCGGTTCCTCCTGGCCCCGCCAGGGCAGAATCTGAAAGGTCGAGGGGTCGGGTTGCAACAGCATATCCGACTCGTAGACCCGAGAGAGCCCCTCAATCGAAGACCCATCAAAGCCCAGGCCTTCCTCAAACGCAGCCTCGACCTCGGCAGGTGCTAGCGCCACTGACTTGAGGGTTCCCACCACATCGGTAAACCACATACGCACAAATCGAACGTCGCGCTCCTCGATGGTGCGCAAAACAAACTCTTGCTGACGATCCATGACGCTCCTTCGCCTCATTCCACTGATAAAACTGCTCACTTATAACTTTATAAGTGACAGGTCTTCCCCACCGAGCTCAACCGCTCTTTTTGAGACAGCTCTCTGTAACACGCGTGTAAATTCTTTCTCTCTTCTGCTGGAGAGTCAGGTCACGGTAGTATTTTGTCCATGATTTTGCCCCAGGAAAATTCAGCTCTAGCCGCCGAAGAAGCGGCTCCTTATTCGTCTACCCCTGAGCCTGCTTCTGCGCAGACCACACCCGCAGAGGTCGCTTCTTGTCTCGATAGCGTGAAGAAAATTCGCACTGTACATCTTGCCCAGGCTAAAGAACGCGGTGAGAAGTTTTCCATGCTCACCTGCTACGACTACCTCACCGCCCAAATCTTCGATGAGGCCGGTATAGAGGTTCTGCTCATTGGCGACTCGGCGGGCAACAATGTGCTGGGGCATGAGTCCACGCTGTCTATTACCGTTGACCAGCTGATTCCTCTGGTTGCCGCGGTGGCAGCCGGTAGCCGCCGCGCGCTCGTCCTCGCTGATCTTCCTTTCGGCTCCTACCAGGCCTCCCCCTCCCAGGCGGTGGAGACCGCCACCCGCTTTATGAAGGAAGGCGGGGCCCACGCCGTCAAAATGGAGGCCTCCGCCTACTACGCCGAGCACGTTCGCGCGGTGGTCAAGGCGGGAATTCCCGTGATGGCGCACATCGGTTTTACCCCGCAGTCCGAGCACGCACTGGGCGGTTTTAGGGTGCAGGGGCGCGGAGATTCCGCCGCCAAGATTAAGGACGATGCCGCCGCGCTGGTCGAGGCCGGCGCCTTCAGCCTGCTGCTGGAGATGACCACCTCGTCGGTAGCCGCCGAAATCGAGGCAGAGTTCGATGTTCCCACCGTGGGAATTGGTGCCGGTGGCGCAACCACGGGCCAGGTGCTGGTCTGGCAGGATGCCTTTGGACTGCGGAAGGGCAAGAAGCCCCGCTTCGTCAAAGAATACGCAGACCTTCACACCGTTCTGTTCGAAGGTGCCCGCGCCTACCGCTCAGAGGTGCTCTCGGGGGTTTACCCCGCCGCCGAGCACACCTTCGAAAGCTGACTCAACTTTAGCTATTCCAGCCGTCGTTATCCCACTCTTCATTGCGCTTAGCGGCGGTCTTCATGGCGTTCTCAGCCTCTTCACGGGTGGCAAAAGGGCCCCACAGCTGCGAAGAACGGGACTGCTGCCCCTCCTCCACCTCGCCGGTGGTGAGGTTGTACCAGAACTGGGGATCGTGGGGGCCGGGGGTGTATTCAGAAAGACTCATAGTGTACTCCTTGGTGCCTGCGGCTCAATTCAACCGCTATTCCTAACTGTGGCAAAATATTCAGCAGCTGACAAGCCTTTGAGCGGAGCTCTCATCCGGTTTACCTACTACCATGGAAACCATGGCAAATAGCAAGACTTCTCATAACCTTCCCGCAGAACCCGGCAAAGCTCCCGTGGGCAACCTGACCCCCGGCGTCGTCGCACCCATGCGCCCGGTGCCCGCCCACATTGACCGCCCCGAGTACGTAGGCCGGGCGGAGGCTAACGAGGGCAACGACTCCAACATGTACACCCCCGAAGAGATTGAGCTGGTGCGGGAATCCGGCACCATTGCAGCCAACGCTATAGCCGAAGCCCGCAAGATTGCGGTACCCGGAACCACCACCAATGAGATCGACGTGCTCATTCACGAGTACATCTGCGACCACAACGCCTACCCCTCCACCGTCGACTACCGCGGCTACACCAAGGCGGTATGCACCTCGCTCAACGAGGTGATCTGCCACGGAATTCCCGACTCCACGGTGCTAGAGGACGGCGATATTCTCAACCTGGACGTCACCGCCTACAAGAACAAGGTGCACGGCGACACCAACGCCACCCTACTGGTAGGCGACGTCGATGAAGAATCCCGCCTGCTGGTCGAGCGCACCGAAGAGTCCCTGAACCGCGCCATCAAGGCCGTGAAGCCCGGCCGCGAAATCAACGTGATCGGCCGTGTGATTGAGAAGTATGCCGCCCGCTTCGGCTACGGCGTGGTGCGCGACTTCACCGGCCACGGCGTAGGCCGCGAATTCCACTCCGGCCTGATTGTGCCCCACTATGACGCCGCCCCCGCCTACAACACCGTGATGGAAGTGGGCATGATCTTCACCATCGAACCCATGCTGACCCTGGGCGACATCGCCTGGGATATGTGGGACGACGACTGGACAGTCGTAACCCGCGACCGCAAGCGCTCCGCTCAGTTCGAACACACCCTGGTGGTGACCGAAGACGGCGCTGACATTCTGACCCTGCCCTCCCTCTAACCCTCTTCCTCTAGGAGAAGACCCGTGACCGAAACTATCGTGGAAAAAGTAGAAGCTCAGGTAGAAGTCACCAAGCCTGAACCCAAAGACCTCGCTATCGGCATTGACATTGGCGGCACCGGTATGAAGGGCGGAGTCGTAGACACCCGCACCGGCAACCTGGTCTCCGAGCGCTTCCGCATTCCCACCCCCTCCCCGGCAACCCCCGAAGCCTGCGCTGAGGTAGTGGTTCAGATTGTTGAGGAGCTACAGTCCCGCGAACTAGCGCCTTCCCCCGATTCTGCCATTGGCATTGACTTTCCCGCCATCGTCAAAAACGGCATTACTCTCTCCGCCGCCAACGTCGATGAGTCCTGGATTGGCGCAGACCTTGAGGGCATTATGTCTGAGGCCCTGGGCGGCCGGAAGGTCTATGCCCTCAATGACGCCGACGCCGCCGGTCTGGCCGAGGCGCACTACGGCCAGGGCCGCGACCGCGACGGCCTAATCGCCGTCATCACCCTGGGCACCGGTATTGGCTCAGCCCTGATTATCAACGGCCAGCTGGTACCCAACACCGAACTGGGCCACCTCGAAATCGACGGCCACGACGCCGAGACGAAGGCCTCAGCCCGCGCCCGCGAACGCGATGAACTCTCCTGGAAGAAGTACGGCAAGCGCCTGCGCCGCTACTTCACCCACGTGGAGATGCTCTTCTCCCCCGACCTCTTCGTGATTGGCGGCGGCATCTCCAAGAACCCCGACAAGTTCCTGCCCTACTTTGAAGAGGACGTGCGCACCCCCATCGTCATGGCCCAGCTGCGGAACAACGCCGGCATTGTGGGCGCTGCGCTGTGGGCAGCGGGTTGGGATCACGCGGAGTAGTTGGATTCTCCCGCTCTGCGGGTAGCGCCTGGCTCAACCTCCCTTAAACGCACGCTTCGCGATTCCGCTCACTCTTGTGCGCTCGCACGCTCGCGCCCGTTTCGCTCCATCCCGATGTCAGTCAGCTGCTCACGACTCGCTTTCGCTCGCTTAGCGGAAAGTCGCGACTAAACGCCAGCGGGGATTCCGCTTCACTCAACTGGCATCGGGGCTGGCGTTTAAGGGAGGTTGAGTGAAGCGGAATCCCCGCTCAGTTTTAACTTTAGATTAGCGTAGGCTGGTTCGGGTCTACCTCGCCCGCACCCCCACTGCTCTTCTGGAACTGCCGCAAATCCTCAATTGCCTTCTCAAAGTCCTCCAGTCCGCTAAAGGCCTGATAGACGCTAGCAAAACGCAGGTAGGCAACGGCATCCAAGCGAGAAAGCGGCTCCAAAATGGTCAGCCCCACCTCGTGGGCGTCGATCTCCGCCAGGCCGCGGGCGCGAATCGTCTCTTCAACCTCCTGGGCGAGCTTCGCCAGGTCGTCCTGGGTCACCGGGCGGCCCTGGCATGCCTTGCGCACACCGGAGATAATTTTCTGCCGGTTAAAGGGTTCGGTCACCCCGGAACGCTTAATCACCGCAACCGAGGTGGTCTCCACGGTCGAAAAGCGCTTACCGCACTCGGTGCACTGGCGCCGGCGCCTAATCGCAGCGCCGTCATCAGTGGTGCGTGAATCTACCACGCGGGAATCCGGGTGCCGGCAGTAGGGACAAATCATAGATTAGCCTTTGAAGTCTTGGGTACGGGCGGTAATGGCCTCACCGTGCGCCGGCAGATCTTCGTTGTGGGCCACAGCAATAATGGACTCGCCAATCTCCGCCAGGGCAGCATCGGTGTACTCAATCAACTGTACCGCTTTCATAAAGGCAGTGGTATTCAGGCCCGATGCGAAGGATGCCGACCCTGCTGTGGGCAGCACGTGGTTAGACCCCGCCGCGTAGTCGCCCAGGGGCACCGGCGAGTAGGGGCCAATAAAAATCGCACCGGCATTGCGGATTTTAGAGGCAACCTCTGCGGCGTTGGCAGTGTGGATTTCGAGATGTTCAGCTGCGTAAGCATCGGCAACGGCTATCGACTGCTCAAGATTATCGGTGAAAATCACGCCGGACTGGGGGCCCTCAAGGGCGGTTTTCACACGCTCGGCGTGCTTGGTGGCAGCGGCACGCACCCTGATTGCCTCGGCGACCTTTTCAGCGGTCTCAGCACTGTGGGTAATCAGAATCGAGCCGGCGTTGGGGTCGTGTTCTGCCTGAGAAATCAGATCGGCTGCCACGTAGTCGGGGTTGGCGGTTTCATCGGCAATCACCGCAATTTCGGTGGTGCCCGCTTCGCCGTCGATACCCACAACGCCCTGCAGCGCCCGCTTAGCCAGGGCAACAAAGATATTGCCGGGGCCGGTGATCGTGTCTACGGACTCGAGAACTTCACCGGCGTCGTCCACGCCGTAGGCCATAGCCGCCAGCGCCTGGGCGCCGCCGACAGCCCACACCTCTTCCACGCCGAGCAGGTGGGCAGCGGCCAAAATGGTGGGGTGGGGCAGGCCCCCGAACTCCTCCTGCGGCGGAGTACAAAGAACAATCGAATCAACACCGGCTGCCTGGGCAGGCACGATGTTCATAATGACGGACGACGGGTAGACGGCCAGGCCGCCGGGAACGTAGACACCGGCGCGGCGCACGGGGGTCCAGCGGAAGGTCAGCTTGGCACCGGGGGCAACCTCAAGCTCGCGGTCGTCGGGGCGCTGGGCCTGAGCGAAAGCACGGGTTCGCTCGATAGCAACTTCCAGGCCCTCCTTAACCTGAGGGTCCAGGGTTTCAACAGCCTTGCTCAGCTCTTCAGCGGGAACGCGCAGGGCTCCCTGCTCAACGCCGTCAAACTTGGCGGAGAGCTCGCGCAGATAATCCGCGCCCTCGGCCCTCACCCGAGCAATAATTTCATCCACGGTTTTGGCAGCGTTGCCCACATAGTCGTTGGACTGGCGGGGCACAACGTTACGGAGCTCCCCGTAACTCAGATGCTGGCCGCGCAAATCGAGGGTGCGCATAACCGGAGGTTGAAGGGCGGAGGTATTCTGCTCGGTGTTAGTCATAGATTTAGTCTACTCGGCAGCTTTGGCAGGCGGAATCTATGAAGTGGAGACTCCCAAATATTGAGCGGCTCTGTCTTTGTCAAACCTGGCTGTATAGAATGAAACTCAAGACGGTACGATAAACTGATTATGTGGCTGAGACAACGAATGCTCCTTTGTCAGCGGGTGTTGTAATCTCTAGAAGGTGCTTATCAATCGGGAATTTACGCAATACGCCAATTGCAATCCTTCGAGGCAACGCTGGGCAGTTGTATCGCCTCGAATTCCTAAAGAAGCCCATCCACACGGGTGAAGCGACCAGTAAATAGCTTGAAACTAAACAGTGAGTTTCAAGCGGCGATGTCGAAAGGAAGAGCGTGTCATGAGCACACCAGATAATATTCGGGAACTCTTGAACAAAAGGGCGGAAGAAACATCAAAAGACATGATTGCCTGGAGGCATCATCTCCACAGGCATCCTGAGCTATCCAACCGTGAGATTAAAACCTCGGCCTTTATTGCAAATCGCCTACGGGAGATGGGCCTCGATGAGGTAAAGACCGGTATTGCCGGTCACGGCGTGCTCGGTGTGTTGCGTGGCGGTCTTGCAGGTTCGGGTGTTGCGTTGTTGCGTGCTGACATCGATGCACTGCCTGTTGTAGACGAGTCGGGTGTGGACTTTGCATCAACCGTAGTCGATCAAGACTACCCGGGCGGCCCCTTCCCTGTATCACACGCCTGTGGGCATGACTGCCACACAGCCATGTTGCTCGGGGCTATGAGGATTCTTGCTGAACAGCGTGGCTCACTACCTGGAACAGTGCTGGCGGTCTTCCAACCCGCTGAAGAAGGTGCCCCCTACCCAGAAGCTGGTGGAGCCAAGGCTTTTATCGATACGGGTGTGTTAGATGAGTTCTCACCTACAGCGGCCTTTGGTATGCATGTTCAACCCTATCCCAAAGGCATGGTCTCTCTCATGTCAGGTGTACAGTTTGGCGCATCGTCAATGATCCGCATTGTTATAACAGGCGAGCAGGTTCACGGCTCAACACCGTGGATGGGAACTGACCCGATGCCAGCGGTCGGTGCGATTCTAACCAGTATCGGTCAGGTGTACCGATCCACCGATGCGTTCAGCCCGAAGACTGTGTCCATCGGCCATATTGAAGATGTTGGCCGGTTCAACGTAATCGGCCAATCAGTCACCCTGTGGGGAACAATACGCACACTAAGTGATCAAGTAATGGAGGAGGTTCAAGGTAAAGTCCGCGATCTCGTTCACGGTATTGCACAAGCATTTGGATGCTCGGCTGAAGTGGAATACGCTCAGCCAGTTCCTGCGGTCAGCAACACCGAGGAATGGGTTACTAAGCTCCGACCTTCCTTGGCAGAGGTTGTTGGCGAAGACAATATTTTTGTGCCCGACCCAACGTTGGGCTATGACGACGTATCAGAGTTTATCGTCAGGTTCGGTGGTTTATACGTCGGTCTGGGTGTTCAAGACACCGAGTTTGGAGATGGCCAGGTGCAAGCTGTAGAGGGCGGGCGTGGAGTGGTGCCAAACCACCACCCAGCTTTCTACGCCGACGATAAAACCTTGATTACAGGCGTTAAGCTCCATGCCCACGTGGCATACAACCATCTGCTGTCCCAGAGACGACCAGCCGAGCACTAAGAGCGAGTTCTGCACACGGGGTTTAGGCGAACTTTAGGGTGTTTTTGGTGGCTGGGGTACCTTGTGAGTAATCCTTAGCAAAGGAGGGTCGGTGGCACCAGCGGTGCCACCGACCCTCCTTGTGGTTCTGGGAGCTAGATTCTAGCGGTTGTTCTTCTTGTTCAGGAGCAGGTAGTCCAGGGAGAACTTGCCTGCACCGGTGAAGAAGAGAACTACGCCGGGGACGAAGTAGTAGAGGGCGGGTTCGAAGCTCAGGCCGCCGCTTTCACCAATCAGACCACCCATGGGGATGTTCACAGCCAGGATGATGAAGGCGAACATGCAAGCCAGCCACAGGGCAGACCAGCGAGTGAAGAGGCCCAGGGTCAGTGCGATACCGAGCAACAGCTGGCCGGTGACAACCAGCACGCCGAAGAAGAGGGGTGTCCACTCGCCCACCGGGGCGGTACCGAGGAACTTGACGAAACCCTCGAAGCCGTGCAACTTGCTCCAGCCGTGGAGGAAGATTGCCAGGGTGCCCAGGCGCAAAACCAGCAGACCGACGTTGCGGAAATTCTCACCGTTCATGTAGTCCATGGTCACAATACGCTTCCAAGTGCTAGGACGACCCTCAGCTGGGCGGGCGTGTGCTTCGCTCACAGGTGACTGGACGACGGGCATGCTGCTTGTGTCTGCGTATGCAAGGGTGGACATTGCGGAATCTCCTCTATCAGTCTGAATGCTCGTTTTACTGTATCGAGTCATTCAAAAGTTTTCTTTTGAACCAACACATTTAGGATATGTAAAACCCCAGAATTTGGCGAATATAAAGGTCATTTTCACACCATCAAAAAGGTCAAAAAGCACTAAAGTATGTCCCCATAAAAGGGCTTGTCAGAGCAGGAATCGAGCCGGTTAAACATAAGGTCAGACCAACCCCATTTTTAGCCGGTTGTAAGCAGATTAACTTTTTGTGAAGTTATAAATTTTTCTACCCTATGCGCGGCATCATAAAAAGCTTAAAGCCAGCCCGAGAGCACCTAGCCTATAGGGAGGTTGGCTAGGCACTCTCGGGGTGGCTAAACCGCCTTTTTAAACGTCCAAGCAGGCCGGGCCCAGCAGCACCTTAAGGTCGCCGTAGAGGGCCGGGTTTGGTTGTACGCGAAGGTCAGCGCCCAGGCGAATGAGCAGCTTCTTGGTGCGGGTGTTCATAGAAATCCGCACCTCAGATTCGCCCCGGTGGTTCCGCAAAATGGTGCGCAACTCCCCCAGGGTCTGTTCGGTAGCCTTGAACTCGGGAATGGCGATAGTCACCGGCCCCGCCGCGCCGTCCACCGAAATATCGGGCACGTTGAGTTCCTGAGCAGAGATAGTCACCGAACCGTCATCCCGCCGCTGCAGGCGGCCCTTAATCGTGCAAATCAGGTCTTCCGAGAGCACCGGAGCAATCGGCTCGTAGGCCCGACCAAAGAACATGACCTCAATAGAGCCGGTACGGTCTTCCAGCTCCACCCGCGCGTAGGGATTGCCCGAGGCCTTCGCCACCCGCCGCGAGACAGAGGTGATCATGCCCGCCACCGTCACAATAGCGCCGTCCGGCTTGTGGGAGTCGTCAGAAATCAGGGACTGCACGGAGGAATCCGAGAGGGCATCCAGCTGCTCCTCGATACCGCGCAAAGGGTGGTCAGAGACGTAGAGGCCCAGCATTTCGCGCTCAAAGTTGAGCTTGTCTTGCTTATCCCATTCGGGAACATCGGGAATAGCCACCATGAGGTCGGTCGAGGGGTCTTCCTCATCCATGCCCAACCCGCCAAAGAGGTCAAACTGGCCGGCGGCCTCCTGACGCTTGACAGCGACCGTGGCATCCACGGCCTCTTCGTGGATCATCGACAGGGCTCGGCGCACGTGACCGAGGTCGTCAAAAGCACCCGCCTTCACCAGGGAGTCAATGGTTCGCTTGTTGCAGACCACCGCCGGAACCTTCTTCAAGAAGTCATTGAAGTTCTCGAAGCGGCCCTTCTCGTTACGTGCCTGCACCATGGCGGTGACCACGTTGGAACCCACGTTGCGGATAGCACCCATACCAAAACGGATGTCATCGCCCACAGGGGTAAAGTTCAGCTCCGACTCGTTGACGTCGGGCGGCAGCACCGTAATCTTCATGTGGCGGCACTCATTGAGGTAGAGCGCCAGCTTGTCTTTATCGTCGCCCACCGAGGTCAGCAGAGCCGCCATGTACTCGGCCGGGTAGTGGGCCTTCAGGTAGGCGGTCCAGTAGGAAACCAACCCGTAGGCTGCGGTGTGCGCCTTGTTAAAGGCGTAGTCGGAGAAGGGTAGCAGAATATCCCAGAGAGCCTTAACCGCCTCTTCCGAATAGCCGTTATCCAACATACCCTGGTGGAAGGTAGCGTACTGCTTATCCAGCTCCGCCTTCTTCTTCTTACCCATCGCGCGGCGCAGAATGTCTGCCTCGCCCAGAGAGTAGCCCGCCACCTTCTGAGCAATCGCCATCACCTGCTCCTGGTAAACGATTAGGCCGTAGGTAGTATCAAGGATCTCTGCCAGCGGTTCTTCCAGCTCAGGGTGAATCGGGGTGACTTCCTGCTGACCGTTCTTACGCAGGGCGTAGTTGATGTGCGAGTTAGCACCCATGGGGCCGGGGCGGTAGAGCGCCAAAACCGCAGAAATGTGCTCAAAGTGGTTGGGCTGCATCATCTTCAGCAGCTGGCGCATGGGGCCGCCGTCGAGCTGGAAAACGCCCAGGGTATCGCCGCGCGCCAGGAGCTTATACGACTCGGCGTCATCAATTTCCAGGGTCTCAAGATCCAGCTCAAAATCGCGGTTGAGCTTAATGTTCTCCAGCGCATCGGAGATGATGGTCAGGTTGCGCAGACCCAGGAAGTCCATCTTAATCAGACCCAGCCCCTCACAGGTGGGGTAATCAAACTGGGTAATCACCTGACCGTCCTGCTCACGGCGCATGATCGGAATCACGTCAATCAGGTTGCGGGATGACATGATCACACCGGCCGCGTGCACACCCCACTGGCGCTTCAGGCCCTCGATACCCTTGGCGGTCTCGAAAACCTTAGAGGCATCGGCGTCAGACTCAATCAGGTCGCGGAGGTCCTGGGCATCCTTATAGCGCTTGTCCTCCTCGTTATAGACATTGGCCAGGGCAATGTTCTTACCCATGATGTCTTCGGGCATGGCCTTGGTCAGGCGCTCGCCGGTTGAGAAGGGGTAGCCCAGCACACGGGAGGAGTCCTTCAGCGCCTGCTTGGCCTTAATGGTTCCGTAGGTAACGATCATCGCTACCTTGTCTTCGCCGTACTTCTCGGTCACATAGTGAATCACCTCAGAACGACGGCGATCGTCAAAGTCCACGTCGAAGTCGGGCATGGAGACGCGGTCGGGGTTGAGGAAGCGCTCGAAGATGAGGTCGTGTTCCAGCGGGTTGAGGTCGGTAATACGCATGGCGTAGGCCACCATGGAACCCGCACCGGAGCCACGGCCGGGGCCCACACGAATGCCCTGGCCCTTAGCCCAGTTGATAAAGTCTGCCACCACCAGGAAGTAGCCGGGAAAGCCCATCTGGGTGATGATGCCGACCTCGTACTCTGCTTGCTTGCGCACCTTATCGGGCACGCCGTTGGGGAAGCGGTAGTGCAGGCCGCGCTCCACTTCTTTAACGAACCAGGATTCCTCGTTTTCGCCCTCCGGCGTGGGGAAATCCGGCATATAGTTGGCGTTCATATTGAACTCAACGTTGCAACGCTCTGCAATCTCAAGAGTGTTGTCACAGGCCTCGGGATAGTCACGGAAGAGGTGACGCATCTCCTCGGGGGACTTCAGGTAAAAGTCCTCAGCATCGAACTTGAAGCGCTTGGGATCCTGCATGGTCGAGCCCGACTGCACGCAGAGCAGAGCCGCGTGCGCCTTGTGGTCTTCGTAGCGGGTGTAGTGCAGGTCGTTGGTGGCCACCAGCGGCAGGTTCAGTTCCTTGCGCAGGCGGTGCAAGTCTTCCATCACGTTCTTTTCAATCTGAAGACCGTGATCCATAATCTCGCAGTAGTAATTGTCTTTACCGAAGATATCGCGGTAGTCAGAGGCAGCCTGAACTGCCTCCTGATACTGGCCCAGGCGCAGGCGGGTCTGGATCTCGCCCGAGGGGCAGCCGGTGGTAGCAATCAGGCCTTTGGAGTAGGTCTGCAAAAGCTCGCGGTCCATACGCGGCTTATAGAAGTGGCCCTCGAGAGAGGCCAGGGACGACGCTCGGAAGAGGTTGTGCATGCCCTCTGTGGTCTCTGCCCACATGGTCATGTGGGTGTAGGCACCACCACCGGACACGTCGTCACGGCCGGCATTCTCGCCCCAGCGCACGCGGGTGCGGTCTTGGCGGGCGGTGCCGGGGGTAATGTAGGCTTCCACACCGATAATCGGCTTGATATCGTACTGGCGAGCCTTGTTCCAGAAATCGAAGGCACCGAAGAGGAAACCGTGGTCGGTGGTAGCCACCGAGCTCATGCCCAGTTCTTTAGCGTGCTCAAACAGGTCGGTAATACGCGCCGCGCCGTCCAACATGGAATACTCGGTGTGCACGTGCAGATGGGCAAAGTCTTTCTTAGAACTCACTATTTTCTCTTCTCGTTCACAATCCTTGATACCGACCCTCTGAGCCATTCGCCCCGGCCCGGGCAACGGCTAGAAATGACCGTCGCGCAGGGACTCTAGGGCAAAGTCCAAGTCTTGCGGGTAATCGCTTTCAAACTCCACATAAGCCCCGGTCACCGGGTGGTCAAAGCCGAGTTTATGGGCGTGTAGCCACTGGCGGGTTAGCCCCAGATTAGCACTCATGGCAGGGTCAGCACCGTAGGTTAAATCACCCGCGCAGGGGTGGTTCAGCGCTGAGAAATGCACACGAATCTGGTGGGTGCGGCCGGTCTCTAGGTGAACCTCAACCAGGGCCGCCGGGCCAAAGGCCTCAAGCACCTCGTAGTGGGTTACCGACTCCCTACCACCGTCAACCACCGCAAAACGCCACTCGTGGCCCGGGTGCCTGCCAATCGGGGCGTCGATGGTGCCCTTGAGCGGATCGGGAATCCCCTGCACCAGGGTGTGGTAGACCTTCTCCACGGTGCGCTCCTTGAAGGCCCGCTTCAAAACGGTGTAGGCCTGCTCGTTCTTGGCCACCACCATCAGCCCCGAGGTGCCAACATCCAGGCGATGAACGATTCCCTGCCGCTCAGCAGCACCAGAGGTAGAAACCCTCACTCCGGCCCCCATCAGGGCACCCACCACAGTGGGGCCGTGCCAGCCCGGCGACGGATGGGCGGCAACCCCCGCCGGCTTATCGACCACCACCAGATCGTCGTCCTCAAAAACCACCCTAAAACCGTCAACCACCTGCGGCTTAACATCGGTTATATCGCGCGGGGCAGGAGCATCAACTACCACCCGGTCAGTCGCGGTCAGTTTGGTGGACTTCGCTGCCTTCAGCGATTGCCCCGTGGCGTTAAAGAGACTCACGTAACCCTCTTTAATCCAGGACGTCGCTTGGGTGCGGGGGATCTGTAAGAATTCGGCAACCGCGGCGTCCAGTCGCAGCCCGGCCAGGGCATCGGCCCTAAAATCAGCGTGTACGCGCTCGCTCATGCGGCGGTCTCCTTTTTAGCGTGTTTAGCCTGTTTTTTCTCGTGGTTTTCCCTAGTACCGTCGAGGTTAATCCCCAGAAAGACCAGCAGTACCAACGCAGCCATGGAGACACAGATACAGGAATCGGCGATATTGAAAATGGCAAAACGCCCAATAGAAATGTAATCGACCACGTGGCCCACACCAAAGCCGGGAGCGCGGAAGAGACGGTCCGTCAAATTCCCCAGAATACCTCCGGTGAGCAGGCTAAGAACCAGCACCCAGTACAGGGAGGTAGCCCGAAGAAGATAAAAAATGCTGACGCAGACAGCCACCGCCATCACCAGGGTAAAGACCCAGGTATGCTCTTCACCGATAGAGAAGGCGGCGCCGGGGTTGAGGATGTAATGCCACCACATCACACCGTCAATCACGGTAATACGCTCCCCCAGCTGCATGTGGGTTTCCACGATTCTTTTCACCCACTGGTCTGCCCCAAAGGCAAGACCCAGCACCAGCACTGCGAGCACAGCTTTTGCGCCACCGCTCAACACGGGGGTTCGTGGCCTCTCTTGTGGCTTGGGCTGGTCAGGCTCACCACGGTCTAGCTCGTGTGCTTTTGGTTCAGACACCACAAAATCTCCTTGACTCTCACGCGGTTGGCCCGGGGCGACCCCCACCATCATACCGGTCTGGTCTGGGAGGCCCAAGAAACAGGAAAGCGGTGAATGTATCTTCTCAGATACATTCACCGCCAAGCACCGGGCAGCAGGCTAGTAATCAGCCCGGTGTTTTCATGTGTCACTATCGATTCAACCAGCCGGTTTTGGTGGCGCCGGTCTGGGGAGAATCAGAATTTTGAGTTTCAGTCTCGGTGGAAGAAGCAGAAAGGTCAGTATCCAGAGACTGTTCAACCGTGGTGCCGGTCTTCAAACGGGTCAGCTGCGACTCAATGTAGTCGCGCAGGCCCTCACGGTACTTCTGCTCAAAGCCGCGCAGCTGCTCCACAGAGCCCTCAAGTTCTGACTTGGTATCCACCAAGTCGCCCAGAACCCTGGAGCGCTCTTCCTGGGCAGAGCTCAGCAGGTTCTCTGCTTCTTCGCGGCCCTCGGAGAGCAAACGCTCCTTCTCGCGCTGGCCCTCAGCCACGTATTCATCGTGAACCTTCTGAGCCATCGCCAGCAGAGATGCCGCACTTGAAGGATCAGCGGCAGGCACTGAACCGGTAGTAGCTTCATCGCCTGCAACAGCGGGCATAACAACGGAATCTGACTCAACGAAAAGATCCTGGCCTTCGCCCGCCGAAGCATCGGTTGCGCGGCTCTCTGCCTCTTCAACCTGACGCTTCAGGCTTGCGTTCTCTGCATTCAAGCGACGCAGTTCAATCACAATTTCATCCAGGAAATCATCGACCTCTTCGGGGTTATACCCCTCTTTGAACTTGGTCGCCTGGAAGCGTTTATTAATGACTTCTTCTGGTGTTAAGGCCATTAAAATTTCCCCTCTAATTTCAAGCTTTTCGCGGGCCACCCCGCGAAGTGATGCTATAAACCCTCAGCATCACTAACTCTAAAATTTTACATTTGATAGCTGATGTTTGCCTTCGCGAGAGCCTGAATGTCTTGAAAAATCGTAAGACTCACATCTACAGTTCAGCCCTCATCTGCCGAAAAAACGGCGGACGAGGGCTGGTTTTTAAGACATACCGGCGGTGATGTTGGCAAGAATGCTATAGACAAATCCCACCACGACCACCAGAATCAAGAACCCCAAGTCCAGGGCCATTCCACCAATTCGAAGGGGCGGAACCACCCTGCGCAGGAAGTTCATGGGAGGGTCGGTGACAGCGTTGACTGCCGAAGCAACCACCAGAACAATTCCCTTGGGCCGCCAGTAGCGGGCAAACATCTGAATCCAGTCAAAAATCAACCGAAGAATCAAGGCAAAATAGAACAGATAGACCGCGATGGTCAGTGCAGCAAAAAGAAAACCCATATTAGCCCTGGTTGAAGAGGTCTGAGGAATCGCTGTCGAGCGCTACGGGAACCTCAGCTCCCTCTGCCCCCAGAACTTCCAGGTTAGCGGGAGTCAGCAGAAAGACCTTGTCGGTAACCCGCTCAATAGAACCGTGCAGGGCAAAGGCCAGACCAGCGGAGAAGTCAACCAGCCGCTTAGCTTCAGACTCACCCATGTCGGTCACGTTCATGATCACCGGAATGTTCTCGCGGAAAGACTCGCCAATAATCTTGGCATCGTTATAGGAACGAGGGTGAATGGTGGTTATACGGCGCAATTCGTCTTCACTTTCGTTGGCGTCGGAAAATCTTTCGGAAGAGGGGGCGGGTTGGGCAGGGCGGGTCTCGGAGCCTGCGCCCCGAGAACTATCAGCTAAAGACTCAGAAACAGCGGAGCTGGCAACCGATCGAGCCGGCTTCTCACGCTTGGGCTCAATAATGGGCGCCAGGGTTTCAGGCTCATCGTCGACTTCTTCTTCATACTGATTCTGAAAATGTTCCTCAGAAACAGGCTGGGTATCGTAGGCTACCTGGGCCTCATCGAAGAAATCATCGTCGTGTTCATAGTCAGGCTCGCGAAAGTCATCGTGAGTCTTCCTGCGAGACTCGCTGGCAGGCTCGTGCTGCTCTGCCAGGCCAAGGTAGGCCATCGCCTGTTGGAGGGTTCGCCCTGCCATGATTACTCCCCTTCTTATAGCGCGAATTTTCTAAATCTAGCTCAGGTTAGAATCGCACTGAGTTTTACTGCACAGAAAAATAATGTGTTCGCTCCACTAGTTTACCAGCGGGCGGGAACCCATGATTTGCGACCCAACACGCACATTGGTGGAACCCCAGCGAATAGCCGCCGCTAAATCCCCGCTCATACCCGCTGAAATCTCTCGGGCATGAGGATAGTCTGCTTGAAGTTTCTGAGAAATCCCATAGAGCTTCTCAAAGGCTTGATCAGCGTCTGCTCCCAGCGGAGCCACCGCCATGACTCCCCCGCAGCTCAGACCCTCGGTGTTTTCTAGTAGCTCAGCCAGGGCCAGCACCTCTTCTTCTGAGGCGCCACCGCGCGCTCCCTGGGCAGCGTGGCCGGGGGCGACGTCGTCGTCCAAATTCACCTGAATCAGGCACTGCAAGCCGCCCAGCTCATAGGCAGCGGGAGCCTGGGCCTCTCCGGCTTCAAAGCGCGCCAGCTGGTTAGCGTAGGCCTTGCCCAGCGCCTTAACCAAAGACGCCCGATCCACCGAATGCACATCGGCAGCATACTTCACCACTGACTTTGCCTTATTAGTCTGTAGCTGGCCGATATAAGACCACCTCAGCGGCTCCCGACCCGCAACATGCTCGGTGAGCTCCTGGGCCTTGCTCGCCGCTTCCTGGTCGCGGTTCTCACCGACCCTGCGCACCCCCGCATCGTAGAGGGCGGCAACGTCAGAGGCGGGAAAGAACTTGGTGACCACCGTGAGCTTGGGCTGGGGCGAGTCAGTGGTTCGTACCCCGCTGAGATCAGTGGCAGCCTCAGCAATCTTGCGCTGAATCGCTTTGAGGTTCTCCGATAGTTCCTGATAACGCTGCGTTGAATATTCCATGCTCACTTCTCAATCCACACAAGACCGGCAATTCGCCCGAGGGGTTCTCCCCTGCGGTGGGAAAAGAGGCCTGAGTTCTCTAGTGTACAGTCAGCAAAATCGTGGTGCACCCGGGTGACCGCCTGGTGGGATTCAAGGACGGCGGCTGCGCCAGCTGGCAGGTTCAGGGCGGGTGTGTGCCAGGAGGTTTCTGCGTAAACAGCAGGCAGACTTCTACTAGATTCGTCTCTCATCTCGACAGGCACCTCGTAGCAGCTACCGCAAATGGAGGGGCCCAGCCAGGCCTGTATGTTAGCCGCACCCCGCTCAACCATCTTCTCCACGGTAGCCTCCAGCACGCCGTCCAGCAACCCTCGGCGACCCGCATGCGCCACCGCTAACACCGGCTGATGCTCATCGGTTTCTCCTACCAGTACCACGGGAATACAGTCTGCCACCATCACCGCCAGCGGCACCCCGCTAGTTGTAACCGCCGCGTCAGCCACCGGCGCAGCATCGCGCACCCGCTCAGCCTCAGCCTCGGTTTCAGCCCCGGCGGTTGCTACCGAAGAAATATCGGCGTCAAAAACGTCGGTGCCGTGCACCTGGTTGAGGTAGACAAAGCGCCGTTCACCTAAGCCAAGTTGCTGCTCTAACCGCTTGCGGTTGCGTAGAACAGCCACCGGGTTCTCTCCCACGTGGAGTCCCAGGTTGCCCGCTGCGCTGTTGGTAAAGCCCACCTGCACGGTGGACTTTCCAACCGCAAACTCTCTGTGCGAATGAAGTATCTCAGACATGATTTCCTACATGAAAATCGCCCCACCCGATAACCTTGAAACTCTCAAGATTTTCTAGGTGAGGCGAATCTTCTCTTAGACGCTTACTTCAGGAAGTCAGGCACGTCCAGCGAGTCCTTGCGCTGGTTCTGAGCCGGTTCCTCAACCACCGGGGGCAGGTCAACGTCGAAGCCCGCGTTAGAGGGAACGTCGTTGTTGTTCTGCTGCCAGGAGTTCTGCTGCTGGGAAGGTGCAGCCTGGGCGGGAGCTGAGGTGTTGTTGCCGAAGCTCTGCTGGTTGCGCTGAGCCTGCTGCTGGGCGCCCAAGTTGTTGTTGGCGTTGGTCTCGGGGTTAACCGAGTCGAAGCCAGCGGCAATCACGGTCACGCGAGCCTCATCGCCCAGGGCATCGTCAATCACAGCACCGAAGATGATGTTGGCATCGGGGTGGGCAACTTCCTGAACCAGGCGGGCTGCCTCGTTGATCTCGAAGAGGCCCAGGTCGGAACCGCCCTGAATGGAGAGCAGAACGCCGTGGGCACCGTCGATCGATGCTTCCAGCAGGGGTGAAGCAATAGCCAGCTCTGCCGCCTTAACCGCGCGGTCTTCACCTGAGGCTGAACCGATACCCATCAGGGCCGAGCCTGCACCCTGCATCACGGACTTAACGTCTGCGAAGTCGAGGTTGATCAGGCCGGGTGTGGTAATCAGATCGGTGATGCCCTGAACACCGGAGAGCAGAACCTGGTCAGCCGACTTGAAGGCATCGAGCATGGAGACGTTGCGGTCTGAGATAGACAGCAGACGGTCGTTGGGGATAACAATCAGGGTGTCAACCTCATCGCGCAGAGCGGCAATACCGGTCTCTGCCTGGTTGGAGCGACGGCGACCCTCGAAGGTGAAGGGGCGGGTCACAACACCGATGGTCAGGGCACCGAGGGAGCGGGCAATGCGGGCAACCACGGGAGCGCCACCGGTACCGGTGCCGCCGCCCTCACCTGCGGTCACAAAGACCATGTCTGCACCCTTGAGGACTTCCTCAATTTCCTGCTCGTGGTCTTCGGCAGCCTGGCGACCAACCTCGGGGTTAGCGCCAGCACCGAGGCCGCGGGTCAGCTCGCGGCCCACATCAAGCTTCACGTCAGCATCTGACATCAGCAGAGCCTGGGCATCAGTGTTGATTGCGATGAACTCAACGCCGCGCAGACCTACCTCGATCATGCGGTTGACTGCGTTGACGCCACCGCCGCCGATGCCGACGACCTTAATAACTGCCAGGTAGTTCTGGGGAGTTGCAGTGTCCATATATTGCCTCAATTGTTAAAGTATTCGGTGAGCCAAACCCTAAACCTTGAAGCCAAGGTTTAGAACTAGGTTCATTTTGACATAGGTTTTCAGAAGAAAGCGTACCAATAGAGACTAGTAGCTGTCTTATAAATTGTGCATGATTCGCTGTTTTTTACGCAAAATACAGGGAATCAGTTCCAACCTCTACTTTAGATTGAATTATTTGGTTGTGGGGACCATCGGAGAGGATACATCGTAGGTCGAAACGGCCCCATCTTTCCCCACTGAAGACCTCAACTGAGCTAAAACCTTAGCTTTAAGTTCACTGTCCTCAGCGGTGCCCCACACCACCCGGGTATCATCCTGCATGGTCAAAGCAATGGTCGAGGCAGAATCGGCCTTGGCCTCTTTAACCTGGGAAAGCAGGTCTGCAGGAAGGGCCTCAAGTACCGCTGAAATGGTGTTAAATTCCTGGCTGCCGAGAATACCGGTACCACCGTCTACCAGGGGCAGACCGGCACTTTCGACAGAGTCTACAGAGCCCAGCTGCTGCCCCTCGGCATCAACCAGTTCGTAGCTGCTTCCGTTTTTGACCACGGCAACAGGTATGCGCTCCTGCAGAGTAACCACCAAATCGTGCGGAGGGCGAGCCTCAACCGAAATGCCCCGCAACTTGTTGGGCTCCCCCACCAAATCGGCAACCTCTTGATCGGTGATTCGGGTGAGGGGCCTTCCCTCCAGAGGGCTCAACCGGTCTTCAACCGCCGACTTCTGTAGCAGCGAGGCTCCCTCCACCGTAATGGTCCTGGTGGCTAAAAGAGGTGAGTAAAAAACAACCCCGATGAAGAGCAGGGCCAGTACCGCAAGGGTTGCCAGCGCTACACCCCATTTTTTCCAGCGGGAACCGGTGAAGGCCCGCCGTCTGCCTGACTTAATCGGGGTTACCGGAGCAGCTTCATTCTGCTCCTGTTTCTTTTTAGGGGCGCGCTTGGTCTGCTCCCGCCACTGGGAGAACTTGCTGGGCGGCTGGGCCTCTACCATCTGGTTTTTATCCAGAGGTGCTACCCGGTCTGAGTTCACTCGAATGCGCGGGCGCTGAGCATCCTGGCCGGTCTGCTGAGAGCCTGAACGGTGGGAGCCCACGGTTAGTCCTCCGCCAGCTGGGCAAGCTGATGAACGATCTGAGGCCCGTATTCAGTTACGTTGCCGGCGCCCACGGTCATGATGACATCGCCGGGCTGAGCCTGGTCTACTATCCGCTGAATGGCCTCCTGCGGAGTTGCTACATAGTGCACTTCCGAATAGCCCGCATCGGTAATCAGGCGCGAGGTCACGCCCTCAATCGGCAGCTCCCGGGCGGGGTAAATATCCATCACATAGGCTCGGTCAGCCTGCGACAGTGCCCGAGCAAACTCCGAAGCAAATTCTCGGGTACGGGAGAAAAGATGGGGCTGGAAGAGCACGTAGAGATTGTGGCCGTCTGCCACAGTGCGGCCCGCCTCAAGAGCTTTCTGTACCTCGGTGGGATGGTGGGCGTAGTCGTCAAAGACCTTGACGCCGGCGACGTCCCCCCGCAGGGTAAAACGCCGGTCGGTTCCGCGGAAGTGGGTCAGCGCCTCAAGTACAGCCTCGGGGCTGGCTCCGGTAAGCAGGCCGCAGATGAAGGACGCCGCCGCGTTGAGCTGGTTGTGCTGACCCGGCACATTCAGTCTCAGGCTCGCTGCTCCGGTATAGGTCTTCTCCCCCACGGTAAAGTTCCATTCCAGCTGCGAGGAACATGAAATACCCTCGCTGGTAGTAGCAGAAATCCGCACGTGGGCATCTGGGGATTCTCCGTAGGTAACCGTCTCTACCCCGGCAGCAAGTGCCCGCTGGGCCAGTGCCACAGCACCGTCGTCATCGGCGCAGGTGACCAGCACGCCACCCTCCGGCATAGAAGCCACGAAGCGGTTGAATGCCTCATAGACCTTCTCTGCGGTGCCGTAAAAATCCAGGTGGTCGGGCTCAACATTGGTCACCACCGCAATCTGAGGGCGATAGCGCACGAAGGAACCGTCGGACTCATCGGCCTCGGCCACGAACCAGGGCTGATCCGCAGAGCTCAGCTTGGCGTTGGTATCGAGACCCGCCACCACGGAGCCCACCGCGAAGGAGGGATCGTAACCCAGGGCATCGGCCATCACCGAAATCATGGAGCTGGTAGTGGTCTTACCGTGGGTTCCGGCAACCGCAATCACCGAAGAATTGTGCATGGTCGCCGCCAGCGCCTCAGAACGGTGAATCACCTTAAGCCCCAGCTCGCGCGCCCGAACCAGCTCGGGGTTATCTTCCTTAATGGCGGTCGAGACCACCACGGTATCTACGTCCACAATATTGGCGGCGTCCTGGGGCACTGAAACCTTCACGCCCAAAGACCGCAGTTCTTCCACAGCAGCGGATTCAGCCCGGTCAGAGCCCGAAACGCTCACCCCGGCCTGCACCATGAGGCGGGCAATAGCAGACATACCTGCCCCGCCAACGCCCACAAAGTGCACCCGACCCAAGTCCTGCATGCGCAGACGCTCGGGAAAGGGAGGGTTGAGGGGGCCGGGCATATCGAGCTCGGTGTTCATGAGGGGTGCCATCATTTTTTCGCCGCCTTTATCACTTCGTGAGCCATGACCGATGCCGCGTTGCGGATACCCTGGTCAGATGATTTCTTTGCCATTGCTTCCAGCCTCTGCGGGCTGGCCATCAGGTGGGGAATATTGGAAACGAACCAGTCAGCGCTAAAGTCTGAGTCATTAATCAGAATGCTCGCCCCGGCATCGACAAGGGAGCGGGCATTGAGCGCCTGCTCGCCGTTGCCAATCGGCAGCGGAACAAAGATAGCGGGTAGCCCCACCGCTGCCACCTCAGATACCGTGGCAGCACCGGAGCGCACCACCATCAAATCTGCCGCCGCATAGACATCTTCCATGCCGGTAATAAATTCAACCTGGTGGTAGAGAGGGGCCTGCAGAAGCTGGTCGTTCGTATCGCGCAGAGCCTTCTCGCGGCCGGTAATGTGAAGCAGCTGAAAGCCCCATTCCTCTAGCCTGTCATAGATTTCTGCCACCGCCCGGTTGAGGCTCTGGGCGCCCAGCGACCCGCCGGTGACCACCAGGGTTGGCAGGTCAGGGTCAAGGTTCAGGCGCTTGCGAGCTCCGGCGCGCTCTGCTGCCCGGTCGAGCTCCTCGATGTTCTTGCGCATGGGCATGCCCACGTGGCGGGCTCCGGTGATAGGGGTCTGGGCAAAAGCGGTGCCCACCATAGCGGCCTTGCGCGCGCCCACCTTATTCGCCAGGCCGGGCTTTGCATTCGCCTCGTGAATCACCACGGGAATTCCCAGCTTATTGGCCGCCAGGTACATGGGGGTGCACACATAGCCGCCCACTCCAACCAGCACATCCGCCCGGGCTTCCTTCAAAATCTTCTGCGCCTGCTTGAGCGAGGCGGCAAAAAGTCCGGGGAATTTGAGGGCCTGCAGGTTAGGCCTGCGGGGAAAGGGCACGCGCGGAATAAAGGCAATGTCGTAACCTGCCTGCGGAACCAGCTGGGCTTCCATGCCATTTTCGGTGCCCACCATCAGGATCTTTGCCTGCGGTTCGAGCACCCGGATCTCGCGGGCAATAGCGAGCATGGGATTAATGTGCCCGGCGGTGCCGCCACCGGCAAGAACAATGGACGGTGACTCGCTCATATTCTCTTTCTCCAGACTAAATTTCCGTAGTGCTCAATTTTACGTTCCCCGGGGCTTCAAACCCAATTGGCGGGTTGGCTACTCTTTTCTTGGGCCGCCGGAGCGGTGCTCCCGGCCCCTGCGAATGCTCTTCAGCGGTGCCAGACCCGGCGGGAGCTTAGACTCCCGCTTCTCCTGTGGCTTGCTCTGGGCAGGTTTCGGGGTGGCTGCAGAAGTAGCCCGAGGACGATGCGCCCCCTGCTGGCCTGCGCGCTGCGGCTGGCCCTGCTGCCGGTTCTGCTGGGGTCTGGTAGTTTTCCGTTGGCCGGAGCTCCCACTGCCCTGCCGCCGGTTCGCCGAGGCTCGGCCGGACGGCGTCGTCCTTGCCTGGCCAACCCGCCTATTAGTTGACGGGCGGGTCGAACCCGAGCGCCCCTTCTGCGGTGCCCTCGGCCCCAGTCCAAAGACCGCCAGTAGGTCGTAGATATCGAAACCGGCATCGTCCCCGGCGGCATCCAGGCGGGTCTGCTCTGCTTCGACAACCCTGCCTAAGCGGCTTCGGCGGGCACGTTCCTTGGGCGTCTCCCCAGCATAGTAGGTGGTCGAACCGTCCGCGACAATGGGCTGAAGCGGTGTTTGGCGGGCAAAGGCTATCAGCACGCCCGTAGCCGCCAGCAAGGAAATCAGCGAGGAACCACCGTAGGAGATAAAGGGTAGGGGCACGCCAATCACCGGGAGCATACCGGTGACCATAGCGATATTGATGCTGGCCTGGCCAATAATCCAGATCGCGATAGTTCCCGTAGCCAAGGCAATAAAGCGGTCTGTGGTGCGCAAAATGATGCGGATGCAAACGTAGAGCAGCGCCAGGTACAGGATCACGATGAGCAGGGTGCCCAACAGGCCCAGCTCCTCCCCGATCACGGCAAAAATGTAGTCGTTATGGGCTTCGGGCAGATAGTTGTACTTCTGACGCGACCGGCCCAGGCCCACGCCCCAGAAACCGCCGGTAGCAAGGGCTGCAAGGCCCGACTGGGACTGGTCGCAGGTGGAGCCTTCACACTGTCCAAAGACACCAAATATACGGGCAAGTCGGTTGGGAGAGGTCAGTACCATCGCGCCGAAGCCCAGCAGAATCACCAGCAGCGCTATCAGGTAACCCCGGTAGTTCATGCCCGCCAGCCAGAGAATGCCCAAAAGCATCATGGCGTAGATCATCAGGGTGCCCACGTCGTGACCCAGCAGAATCAGGACGACCAGGGGCACGAAGCCAAAGAGCAGGGGAAAGTAAGCCTTGCGGAAGTAGCGGGAGATACCGCCCTGCTGGGAAAGAACCCAGGACATCCAGAGGGTAATTAGTAGCTTAGAAAGCTCAGAGGGCTGAATCGAGATGCCACCGAACTGAATCCAGTTGCGATTGCCGTTGACCGTGGTACCGATTGCCAGCACCAGCACCTGCATCAGCAGGGCCAGCGCCAACATAGAATGCATCACCCATTTATTGCGGTACCAGGTCACCGGCATAAAGCTCAGGGCCACCATGCCAACTACACCAATCACCGCAAAAATTGCCTGGCGCTGTACCTGGGTAAAGGGAGAAGCACCTGCGGCAATCTGCTCCACGCTGGAGGCAGAAAGCACCATAATCAGTCCCAGCGCTGTCAGCGAGAGGGCTATAGCGGCCAACAAAATTGGCAAACCGCGCAACGAAGACATAGAGACACGGCGGAACTCCCGCTGTGCGCCCCGGTAAATTCCCCCTCCGATTTTTCGCAGGAGGCCCGGTTCATCAGCGTGAGCCCTTTGGGTGCCGCTTGAAGCTGTTTCTGAAGTCACTCGTGAGGCCCCTTTACCTTGACTCTCTTCTACCTGTTCAGCCGGTTTAGGCGCGGTCTGAATTGATCTTCTCAACCAGCTCCGCCACCGCATCGATAAAGGCGTTACCGCGGTCTGCGTAGGAGACGAACTGATCCATTGAAGCTGCCGCGGGTGCCATGAGCACCGTATCATTCTGTTCTGAGAGCTCGTGGGCCTTAGCCACGGCCTGTCGCATCACGCTCTGGCCGTCTGAGGAATCCTCTACGCCGGAGGTAATATCAACCACCGGCACCTCGGGGGCGTGCTCCTTCAGGGCGCTCAACAACCCGGCGGTATCCGTTCCAATCACCAGCACCGCCTTGAGTCGCTGCTGGTGCTGGCTGACCAGCTCTGCATAGTCCACGCCCTTGGAGAGTCCACCAGCAATCCAAATCACCGGGTTAAAGGACGCCAGGGAGGCGTTGGTGGCGTGCGGGTTGGTTGCCTTCGAATCGTTGACCCAGAGCACCCCGTGGGTGTTGGCCACCGGCTGAATGCGGTGGGCGCCGGGCTGGAAGTTTTTCAGACCCTGCTGGACGGCGCGGGGTTCGATTCCTGCCGCGCGGGCCAGGGCCGCCGCCGCCAGGGCATTCTCTACGGTGTGTTTGGTGGGTAGCTCGCCGGTGTCTGCGACTTCGGCGACCTCCAGGGCCTCTTTCTGCCGGTTCTCGGTGAAGGCCCTATCGACCAGCAGGCCTTCTACCACGCCCAGCATCGACAGGGCAGGGGTGTCTGCCCAGAAGCCAATCGCCCGGCAGCCTTCTTGCACGTCGGCGTCCTCAACCATCGAGATAATCTCGGGCTGGTTAGCGTTGAAGATGCAGGCCAGCTGGGTGTGCTCATAAATGCGAGCCTTATCGGCAAGGTAGTTGGCGTAGCCCTCGTGCCAGTCCACGTGGTCTTCTGCCACGTTGAGCACAACCGAGGCCAGAGGCGACATCGAATGAATCCAGTGCAACTGGAAGCTTGAGAGCTCTACGGCGAAGAAGTCGTATTCAACGGGGTCGCGTAGGGCATCGAGAATGGGGGTGCCCACGTTGCCCACAGCAATCGCCTTGTAGCCGGCAGCCTGCAGAATCGACTCGGTCATACCCACGGTGGTGGTCTTACCATTGGTGCCGGTAATGCAGAGCCACTGCGGGGTCTTACGCCCCTCTCGCTGGTTCAGTCGCCAGGCGAGTTCAACGTCGCCCCAAATTTGAACCTGCTGGTCAACGGCCTCAGCCAAAATGCCCAGGCTGGGGCGCAGACCGGGGCTGGTCACCACGAGATCGGGCTTCTGGCCCTCGACCAGGGGAAGGGTGTCCATAGCGATCTCCCCCAGCAGAACCTCGGTCACGCCCACAATCTTGAGGGTGTCAGCCTTGCTGCGGTTCTCCTGAGAGTCCTTGCCATCTACCACCACCACGCGGGCGCCCAGTTCCACCAGAGTATCGGCAGCGGAGAAGCCAGAAACACCCAGGCCGGTAACCACCACGCGCAGCCCCTGCCAGTCAGAATCCCAGCTGGTCAGTGCCTCAAGACGCTCGTTGTGATAGATCGGATTTTCGTTGCTAGCCTTCATGGTTAGACAATCACTCCCCCATTGTTCAGAAGCCAGTCACCGTAGAAAATGCCCAGGGCAAGCAGCACGCAGAGGCCGGCGACAATCCAGAACCGAACCACCACGGTTACCTCTGCCCAGCCCTTGAGCTCAAAGTGGTGCTGAAGGGGCGCCATACGGAAAATGCGCTTGCCACCGGAGAGCTTGAAGTAGCCCACCTGTAGAATCACGGAAACCGAGATAGCCACAAAGAGACCGGCGATAATAATCAAAAGCAGCTCGGTACGGGTCAGAATGGCAAAGGCTGCCAGGGCTCCGCCCAGGCCCAGAGAACCGGTGTCACCCATAAAGATAGTTGCCGGGGAGGTGTTCCACCAGAGGAAGCCAATCAAAGCACCAATCAGGGCTGCTGCCAGCATGGCAAGCTGACCCGGATCGCGCACCTCGTAGCAGGCGCCGGACGATTCGGGCGAGCAGAGCTGGTTGGTCTGCCACATAGAGATCAGCATGTAGCCGGAGAAAACCAGAATAGCTGCGCCAGTTGCCAGACCGTCAAGACCGTCGGTGAGGTTCACAGCATTGGTGGTAGCGGTAGCAATGAGGTTTGCCCAGATGACAAAGAGGATTACGCCCACCACCGGGCCCGCAAAGGCTAGGTCGAGGGCGGTATCACGGGTAAAAGAAATGTGGGTTGAGGCGGGAGTCCAGCCCTTGTCGTTGGGAAAGAAGAGCGCCAGCACACCAAAAATCACGCCCACCGCGCCCTGAAGCACAATCTTGCCCTTGGGGGTCAGACCCTCAGACTGCTTCTGCGAAATCTTTTTGAAGTCGTCGATAAAGCCCACGCCCGCCATTCCCAGCATTAGGAACATCGCTAGCAGAGCTGACATAGAAGGAGACCAGCGGGTATCAAAGAAGAGGGCGGTAATCCAGAGGGAGAGGAAGAAACCTGCCACGGTTGCCACCATCATCATGGCACCGCCCATGGTGGGGGTGCCCCGCTTGGTCTGGTGGCTGGTGGGGCCGTCCTCACGAATAAACTGACCGAATTGCTTGCGCACCAAAACCCTGGTGAACAGCGGTGTTCCCACAATGGAGATCACCAGAGCAATAGCAGCTGACAGAAGAATGGGAATCATTACTTCAGGGTGCCTTCCCGGTCGTTATCCGAATTATCTTGATCAGGCAAGGTTTCATTGCCAAATTCAGAGTTTACCGCGCCCACCTGCTCGCCCGCACTGAGCCAGCGTGCGTTGCTTCTCTCATTCTCCCTCAGCATCAGCTGATCCATGGTGGCGACTTCTTCGCCCAGCTTGCCCATGCCAGAGCCGTTCGAGGACTTAAAGAGAACGATATCGCCCGGTGCCGCTTCTTCGCGCAGAATCTCCAGTGCTTCTTCGGCAGTTTCTACCCAGGTAGCCTCATTGCCCCAGGAGCCTTCAAGATGGGCGGCGTTGTAGGCTGGCTTTGCTTCCTTACCCACCACTACCAGCTTGCGGATGTTCATGCGCACCGCCAGACGACCCAGACGGTCGTGCTCCTCCAAGGATGCCTCGCCGAGCTCTAGCATGGCACCCAAAATCGCCCAGT
Source organism: Rothia aerolata (assembly GCF_014635585.1). GTDB lineage: Bacteria > Actinomycetota > Actinomycetes > Actinomycetales > Micrococcaceae > Rothia > Rothia aerolata. Next base: position 70,215 of record NZ_BMDC01000001.1, on the reverse strand, counting down.
TGCGACGACCGGAGTCGCGGCCCAGGTGAGCCAGGGTGCGCAGAGCAGCAGCCATGGATTCGGGGTTAGCGTTGTAGCCGTCATTGATGACGGTAATGCCGTCGGGACGTTCGGTACGCTGCATACGCCAGCGAGAAACTGCCTTGGCAGCATTGAGCTCGCGGGCAATAGTTTCAGGGGCAAGACCCGCCTGGAAAGCCACGGTAGCAGCGGCCAGCAGGTTAAAGACGTGGTGTTCGCCAATAAGCTGGGAGGCAACATCGAAGCGTTCTCCGCCGGGGAAGACCAGTTCAAAGACCGGGCTACCGTTTTCATCGGTGCGCAGGTTCTCGGCGTAGATGCGGGGCTGGTCGCCGCCGTCATGGTTCTTCTCCCCCACGCCAAAGTAGACCGTGGGAACCTTGGAGCGGGAAATCATGCGGCGCACGCGGTAGTCGTCGTCATTGAGCGCCAGGGTCTTGCCCGCGCCCTCGGCCAGCTCGCCCTTGGTCTTCTCGATGTTATCGACGCCGCCGAACTCGCCGGCATGCGCGGTACCCACCTTAAGCACCACCGCGTGGTCGGGCTGGGCAATATTGACCAGGTACTCGATGTTACCCACGTGGTCGGCGCCCATCTCAATCACCAGGTAGCGGGTGCTTTCATCGGCGCGGAAGATGGTCAGCGGCACGCCCACTTCGCCGTTGTAGGAGCCCACGGGAGCAATGGTCTCCCCGGCGGTTTGAAAAATCCCCGCCAGCAAATCCTTGGTGGTGGTCTTACCGGCTGAGCCGGTGATACCCACCACGGTAAGCTCTCTGGCGGCCCGCATCTGCTCCACACAGTACTTGGCCAGACGCCCCATCGCCAGCACGACGTCGTCCACCATCACCTGTGGGAAGGCTTCGCCGGAGGAATCGCTAACCTGCCGCTCAGTCATCGCCAGCACCGCACCCGCCTCAAAAGCGGTTTCCACAAACTTGTGGCCGTCGGTTACTTCGCCGGGCTTCGCCAAAAAGAGGCTTCCGGGAGTAATTTCGCGGGAATCGGTGGTAGCTGCGGTCACGAAGAGAGATTGCGCCCGGTCTTGGTCAAGGCCAAGCAGGGTGCCTCCGGTAGCCTCAGCAACCTGAGCACTCGATAGTTTAATCATGCAGACGCATCTCCCAACATAGAACGGTAGGCGGGCAAAACTTCAAATCCGTGGTGAGCCAGCGCGCGGGCCACCTCAACGCGGTCATCCAGATCGAGGTTGACGCCTGCGACCTCCTGGGCGACTTCGTGGCCGCGGCCAGCCACCAGAATGGAATCGTGGGGGCCAGCAAGGTCAATAGCCTTTTCGATTGCGGCGGCGCGCGGAGCCAGGTTGAGAATCTCGGCGGCGCGAGCGCCGTCCTTCTGAGCATCGCGCGCACCCGCTTCTACTGCGGCGCGAATCGGCTCGGGCGCTTCGTCGTGGGGGTCGTCGTCGGTAATAATGACGACGTCGGCGTGGCGGGCGGCAATCTCACCCATGATGGGGCGCTTGAGCTGGTCGCGCTCTCCCGTGGCACCAAAGACAATCATGACCCGGCCGTCTTCGTGGGCGGGATCGATTGCCTCTAGCGCCCGTTGCAGGGCATCGGGGTTGTGGGCAAAGTCAACAATGGCGGTGGGAGCCGTGCCAATGAGCTGCATTCGACCGGGAACCACCGGGGTCAGGGTCTCTGCCTCAGCCAACCGAGCAGCCAAGTCGGCGGTGTTCTGACCCGACTCATAGACCATCACCGCTGCCAGAGCTGCGTTGGAAACGTTGAAATCAGCCGGGAGCTGGGTCGAAGACTCGATACGCGCACCATCGCCGCGCACCACGGTAAAGCGGTGGCCGATGCCCTCTCGCTCCACCTCAGTTAGCACCCAGTCCTGCCGACCCAGATGAGCGGGAAGTTCCTGCACTCCGCGGCCAAAATGGGTGGTGAGGGCTACAACATTCTCAGCCCCCATAGCCGTCCGTGCCCGGTCCAGCATCGTCTGGCCCCAGGAGTCATCGGCACAGATGACAGCGCGGCGGGACTTCTCAGGGGTAAAGAGGGCTGCCTTGGAGGCACAGTAGCTCTCCATGGTGCCGTGAAGATCCAGGTGATCCTGGGTGAGGTTGGTAAAACCCGAGACGTCATAGCGTACGCCGTCTACCCGGTGGTAGTCCAGCGCGTGGGAAGAAACCTCCATCGCCATGGAGCTAATTCCGCGCTCTGACATGAGCGAAATCAAAGAGTGAACATGGGGAGATTCGGGGGTGGTCAGCTTGGAGGGAATCGGCTGAGAACCGGCCAGAATCTCGATGGTGCCGATCAGGCCGGTGGTGTGCCCCAGCTTCTGCATGATCGAGTTAATCATGTAGGTGGTGGTGGTCTTACCGTTGGTTCCGGTCACGGCAAAAAGCGTAGGCGCAGAGCCGTCTTGGGGCTGGGAGTTATAAATGACGGCGGAGAGCGGGCCCACGAGTTCCCGCAGGTTCTCGCTCACCAGCAGACCAACTTCGCCGGGCAGCTCACCGACCAAATCCACACCGGCCCGGTCGGTCAAAAGCGCCGCTGCTCCCGACGATACCGCAAGGTCCGCGAACTGAGCGCCGTGGGATTTGGCGCCGGGCAGAGCAACGTAGAGATCCCCCGGCTGTACCTCACGCGAGTCCATGGTGATGCCACCGATGGTTGTGCCTTCACGCACCAGCTCCGTGGCAAAGCCGTGCTCATTCAACCACCAAGCAATCTCAGTAGCCGACTTTCCTTCTACCGTGCTCGGCCGCAGCGACTGCGCGGTACCGCTGCCGATAGATTCTTCGGTGCTCATGTTCTCCTGTGCTTTCATAACGACTTTGATTTTATAGCCTTACAGATTCTCTTGCTCTTTAGCTTCCCTCACTTTAGGGCAGAAAGTTATCTCGCCCCAGCTAGTCTGAACCTTTCAGATCTTCTTCAAACTTGGGAATTTCAACGGGTTCAGTGGTGGAGAAAGGCACGTGGTAGGTCTGCAAAACTTTTTCCATAATTTCAGAAAACTGGGCCTGGGTTCCCGCGCTACCAACATTCGAAGCGTCAGCCTTAGGCCGCTGCAGGGTCACACTCACCATAAACTGAGGGTCTTCTAACGGAGCCACCCCGCAGAAAGAGGTGGTATAGCCGTCATAACCGGCCTTAGTCTCACTTGGAGCCTCTGCGGTACCGGTCTTGCCGCCTACCCGGTAACCCTCAACCTGGGCGCCCTTGGCATTTTGAATCACCACATTTTCCATGAGCGAGAGTGCCTTACGAGCGGTCTCTTCACTGACCACCCGCACTCCCTCTTCAACGGGGCGAACTTCCTCCACGCCGTCCTCGGAAATCACAGCGTCAATAATGCGGGGCTTTAGCTTTACACCCAAGTTTCCAATGGTCTGATAAATCAGGGAGGTCTGCAAGGGGGTTTGTGAGACACCCTGGCCGAACAAAATGGTGTACTGCTGGCGGATATCCCACTCGTTATAGTCGGTGACCATGCCCTGGCTTTCGCCGGTGAGCTCAATCCCCGTGTAGTCACCCATGCCGTACTTCTTCAGCCAGTTATAACGCTGTTCTCGGCTGAGCTTGCTACCGGCCATGACCGTACCGGTGTTCATCGAGTCGGTGATAATTCCGGAGAAGGTTCGCTTTTCAGCGGGGTGGCTGAAAGCATCGTTAATGGTCTGACCTTCAATCTCAAGTTCAGGTGGAATATCAAAGACCGTGCGAGGCTCTACCAAGCCCTCTTCCATCACCGCAGAGGCGGTCAGAATCTTCTCGGTTGAGCCCGGCTCCACTGCCTGACTAATGGCGCGCGGAGTCATATCCTCAAGCTCAAACTTGTCTGAACCGGGATCCATGGTGAAGGAATCCGCCAGCGCCAGAATCGAACCGTCCTTGACCTTCATGACCACCACGGTGCCCCACTGAGCCTCGGTATCTTCTACCCGTTTCTTAATGACCTGCTGGGCAAAATACTGAATATCCTGGTCAATCGTCAGGCGCACATTCTTACCGTTAACCGAAGGTTTAACCTGCTCGTCACCCACCGGTATACGAACCCCGTCAGCTGAAATCTCATAGACCCGCTCACCATCGGTACCGGCCAGAACATCACCCATCACCCGCTCAATACCCACCGAGTAGTCAGTCATCTGGGTCTGGTCGCTACCCTCAACAGCCTCTTCAATCATGCTAAAGCGACCAACAATTGAGCCGCCCACCTGGCCATTGGGGTAGAGGCGGTCGGAGAGAATCTCACCGTAGACAAAGGTTGCTCCCAAGTCTGAGATACTGTCATAGACCTCGGGCGGAACGTTTTCTTTAATGACCTTGTACTTGCTATCACCGTCGAGGGCAGCTTTGACCTCGGTATCCTTCATCTTCAAGATATCGGCGAGCTTATAGACCAGCTGGGTAGGGGTAATGGTTTCTTTCTCATTGGTGTTAGGAATAAACCGCTCGTACTCCTGCACCGCGGTTTGGTCAACGGTAATGTTGTAACGCTGCACCGACCGGGCCAGCACATTGCCGTTGATGTCCATAATCTCCCCGCGCAGGGCAGGAACAGTCTGAACACGGGTACGCTCAGAACGAGCCTGCTCTGCATGGCCCGCAGGGTCGAACCCCTGAAGGTAGAGCAAGCGCAGCCCGAGAATACCCAGCCCCGCCGCTCCACCAGCACCGGCAATAAAACCTCGCCGACTCAACTGGCGGTGCCGATTGGGGGTGGGTTCAGGTGAATCAGTTGTGCTCAACGAATCGTGCCCTCTTGCTCGTGATTTCTCAAAGTAAACGAGGTGCCCGAAGAAACTCCTCGGGCACCCTCAGTCTAGTTGTTATTTTGCGAACTGTTATTGTCGGTACCGGCTGTAGGTTGCTCGGCACTGGGTGCAGGCTCAGGCTGAGAAGAACCGGAAGCACCGGGCTGACCCGCCGCGCTAGGAGATGCTGAGGCACTTGCTTCGGCCTCGGCCTTCTTCTTTTGCTCTGCTTCCTCTTTCTTCTTCTGCTCCTCAGCCCGTTCACTAGCGGTAGCGGAGGCTTCGGTGTCATTCAAGGACGGCGGATCAATCAGGTTCTTAGGCTGATCTTCGCTCTTGGTCGCCGCTAGGGGAACACCCGTCACCTTACCGGTCTGCAAATCAATACTTGCCTGAACATCGGTAGCTATCAGCCCCAGCTGAGAAGCACGCACCGCCAAATCCTGCGGAGCCTGGTAATACTCAATCTCCTGGGCCAGTGCCTCATTCTCCTGAGTCAGAGTTTCTTCCTGGGTTCTCAACTCCACCAAGTCGTACTGGCGGGAGGCAGTCATAATATTAATGAGCAGAATCAGCAGGAGCACCAGCGGAATCATAGAAAACACGGTAATCATCAAACGCCGACTGGTACGAGGGCTTGCCTCAGGCACCAGTGCCCGCTTGTTCTGCTGCTCGCCGTTTTCAGAGCGCACTACAGACAGGTGTCGGCTTTTTTTCTCAGGACTTCTACCCGGAAACTGCGGCTCGGCACTCATGATTACTTCCTCGTGCTCTTAATTTTTTCTGCTGCCCTAAGCTTCGCGCTAGCGGCTCGCGAGTTTTCTTCAATCTCAACCTCGGTAGGAGGTTCAGCACCGCGAGTCAGAACCTTGAGTTCTGGCTTGTGCTCTTCAAGCTCCACCGGAAACCCCTTGGGAGCTGAAGAAGTCGCGCGCGCGGTGATGGCGCGCTTAACCAGCTTGTCTTCGAGACTGTGATAGCTCATCGCCACCAGCCGGCCACCCACGTTCAGAGCATCGATAGCGGCAGGAACAGCCCTCTCCAGAGCATCTAGCTCATGATTGACTTCAATACGCAGGGCCTGGAAAGTACGCTTCGCGGGGTGTCCCCCCTTACGTTGGGCCCCCACCGGTACAGCAGACTGAATAACCTTAACCAGTTCGCCGGTAGTGGTCAAAGGTTTTTCCTCGCGTGCCTTAACAATCGCGCCCGCAATCCGACCGGCAAACTTCTCTTCGCCCCAGGTGCGGATAATTCTTCTCAAATCGGCTTCGTCGTATTCATTGACCACAACCGCCGCCGTGAGTTCTTCAGTAGAATCCATGCGCATATCCAGTGGTGCATCATAGGAGTAAGCAAAGCCGCGCTCGCGTTCGTCCAACTGCATGGAAGAAACACCCAAATCAAAGAGCACGCCATCCACACCGTCAAGACCCAGCTCGTCCAGTACCCGCGGAATTTCATCGTAGACCGCATGAACGGGCTTAAAACGGTCACCAAAAGCGGCAAGGCGCTCCCCTGCCAACCTGTGGGCCTGCAGGTCACGGTCAATCCCCACCACCGTGAGATCGGGAAAGCGCTGAAGCATCGCCTCAGAATGGCCGCCCATACCCAACGTTCCATCAATCACCACAGCACCGGGCTTTTCGATTCCGGGTGCGAGGAGCTCAAGACAACGGTCAAGCATCACCGGCACATGCCGGTCTTTGGCCTCCTTGGCCGTGAGATTAAATCCCTCGGTCACTCTTGCTCCTTTAGCTGAGTTTGCTTTGCCCTACAGTGTTTTCTAGGGCAGAAAATCTAAGAGTTCTTCCTGGTCTGTTTCAGAGAATTCATTCTCCTTCTCGGCCAGATAGTTCTCCCAGGTGGTGCGATCCCAAATCTCTGCACGAGACCCTGCACCGATAACCGTAAGCTCCTTACCCAGACCCGCATAGTCGCGGAGCATAGGCGGAATGGTCACCCTACCCTGCTTATCGGGAACCTCATCAGAGGCGCCCGAAAGAAAAACTCGAATATAGTCACGCGACTGTTTGGAAGAAATGGGGGCACTTCTGAGACGCTCGTGCACCTGCTCGAACTCCCTCATGCTAAAGACATAGAGGCAATGCTCCTGCCCACGTGTTAAAACCAGCCCCTCTGCCAGCTCATCACGAAATTTTGCGGGAAGAATCAGCCTGCCCTTTTCATCGAGACGCGGTGAATAGGTGCCCAAGAACATGAGCTATCACCTGCCTTCGCACCGAGGGTTCGTGCCCCGCTTCCTACACAAACTACAGCCATGTTGTTCTACTTTCCTCCACTTTACTCCACCCCACTCCACAATCAATGAAAGGTCACCCCATTTCGCTTCTTTTTGACAGTTTTCACAGGGTTTTTGCGGTAGAGGGCTGGAATTCGGGCACAAAAAATGAGGGCACTTTCAAAAGCGCCCTCATTTCGAAACTTATTTTCTAGAGACCCCGATTACGGCGTTCGTCCCACTTGTCTTCCAAACCGCGCATGAAGTTGGAGGTGTTCTGGGGCTTACGCTTGCCCGCTGCCGACTTAGCACTATCCTTGGCCGAGATCGTTCCTGAACCCTTGTGAACGGTTGCAAAATAAACACCGGCAGCAGCCACGACAAAACCCAGCACACCCAGCAAAATCAGCTTGGTAGAGACACCGGCGATAATAATTCCCAGGCCCACCAGAACCACCAAAATACCCAGCACCACGTTGCGCAGAGAAAACCGGGTGACCGGGCGTGCTTCATCAGCGGCCATCGACGAGGCAAAACGAGGATCATCAGCATTGAGCTGCTGCTCAAGCTGTTCCAAGAGCTTCTGTTCATGCTCAGAAAGCGGCATGGGTAGCCTCCTTATCAGTGGCGCGCTGGATAGTTGACGGTGCGCTAGTAGTTAAATGATACATAGTGATGTTTAGCTTCACCATATGAAACCTTCTTATTACCCTCTTCTCTCAGTGGATTTGCCGCTGACTTTGAGGAAGTTGGCGGGAAGTAAGCCCTCTGCACCAAATTTCTGCTGAATGGCATCCATAGCTGCCTCAGCTCCGTGCCAGTCGCGGGAGTAGTTCTGGGCAGTCGGCTGCAGGGTGTCATCCAGCAGGGACTGTTGCACCCCGGATTCCCGCCCTTCCAGCTTCTCTGCCCGCACCCCCAGCAGACGGATGGGCCGGGGAACCCGCCCTGCGGCGTCCACAATTTCTAGTTCCCGCAACCTCTTCATCACCGCTCGGTGAATCTCCCTGCCGGAATCGGTGGAGCTTTCTAGCAGGCAGGATCGACTGAGTGTCTCGAAGGTGTCGAAGCGAATTTTTAGGCTCAGCGAGCGGCTCTGCCGCTGGGCCTTTCGCAAGCGGCGCCCCACCGCCAGGGAAAGTTTGAAGATCTCACGGCTAATTTCTTCGGCATCGGTAGAGTCCTGCGCAAAGGTGTGTTCCGCCCCCATCGACTTCTCCTGCCGAAAGGTGACCACCGGCCGGTCGTCAATGCCCCGGGCTATCTGAAAGAGGTGCGCCCCCGCCGCCCTGCCCAACCGAGCCATCAGAAAATCGAGATCGTACTCACGTAGCTGGGCTACGGTATGGATTCCCCAGGACTCAATGGTGGAGGCGGTTTTCGGCCCCACTCCCCACAGCTTTCCCACCGGCATGGGGTCAAGAAATTCCTGCACGCGATGCGGCGGAACCACCCAGAGCCCGTTGGGTTTAGACCCCGACGATGCCATTTTGGCTATAAATTTTGAAGACGAAATGCCCACCGAGCTGGGTAGCGCCAGCTCCTGCCAGATTCGCTCGCGCACGGACTGGGCCACATCAACGGGGTTGCCCAGTCGTCTGAGGGTGGGGGTGAGATCCACAAAGGCTTCGTCTACGCTGACCTGCTCCACACGGTCGGTCACATCGTGCAGAATGGCCATGACTGCCCGTGAGTAGCCGCGGTAGTTGGCGCTGGGTTCAACGATGGTTGCATCGGGGCAGAGCTGGCGAGCGCGCTCCAGCGGCATGGCCGAGCGCACGCCAAAGGTGCGAGCCTCGTAGGAGGCTGAGAGGACGACGCTGCGGCTGCTTTCGCGCGCTACGATGACTCTCTGCCCCTTAAGTTCAGGCCGGGCCAGGAGCTCAACGGAGACAAAGAAGGCATCCATGTCCAGGTGCATAATCACGCGCTGATCAGGGCTACGGTGGCTATCGGACTGAGAATCGTGCACGCTACCCCTCACCTACCCAGAGCTCATTCTTCGAAAGTATATTCGATTCTACCCTGAGAGGGGCCTGTCTTCAATCACCTGGGTGAAGCACTAACTAGCTCTGGCCTTGGCCGGTGGCATAAGCTGGGGAGGAAAGAATTTCACGGCAGAAGGGTAGCGCGCATGGAGCCTCGGGCGAGGGAGAAGGCTTTGACGTCTTTGACTGAACAGATTGAGGGTGAACAGGCCACCTTTTTACAGGCGCTTGAAGATGAGCTGGCTCGTTTTTTTGAGTCCCAGCGAGAGGTGCTGGGCTCTATTTCACCTGAGGCTACCCCGCTCCTTGATTCAATCCGCCAGCTCTCAACCGGCGGCAAACGCTTGCGGGCTCTGCTGTGCTACTGGGGTTGGCGCGGTGCCGGGGGAACACCCAATGACCCCCGTGTGGTCAAGGCGGGTGCCGCCATTGAGCTTTTTCAGTCGGCCGCCCTGATTCACGACGATATTATCGACCGCTCGGCGACCCGCCGCGGTGCCCCCGCCGTCCACAAACAGTTTGAGAACATGCACGCCGAGCAGGGCTGGCTGGGCGACCGAAACCTGTTCGGCATGACCGGCGGAATTATTGCCGGCGATCTCTGCCTTTCCTGGTCTGAGGCAATGTTCTCTAGCATTGGCGCCGAGGCCGCCGCGGGCTTTGAGTCGCGGCGGATTTTTGACCTCATGCGCACCGAGGTGATGGCGGGCCAGTACCTGGATGTTCTGGGTGAAGTGGTGGGCTCTGAGGACTACGACCTAGCCCTGAGCCGCGCCCACAATGTGATCCGCTATAAGTCTGCCAAGTACTCCTGCGAGCACCCGCTTGCTCTGGGCGGCGCCCTGGCCCAGCAGCTCAAGGCTTCCCAGGCAAACCGGCTGGTCGATTCCTACCGCGCCTTTGCCCTGCCGCTGGGTGAGGGTTTTCAGTTGCGGGACGACGTGCTGGGGGTTTTCGGGGCACCGGAAGAAACCGGCAAGCCCGCCGGTGATGACCTCAAGGAGGGCAAGCGCACCGTGCTGGTGGCGCTGACCGAAAAGAACACGTCCCCCGAGGAGAGGGCCCTGCTCAACGATTCCCTGGGCAAGCAGGATCTCAGCCTGGAAGATATTGAAAAGCTACGCTCCATGATTATAGCCAGCGGCGCTCTAGCCGAGGTCGAAAAAATTATTGCGCAGACCCAGACTACGGTGTCGGCGGAGCTAAACGATATGGAACTAGAGCCCCTGGTCAAGCAGGCGCTGGAAGCAATCGTGGCAAAAATTTTACACAGGGCCTCTTAACCCGGGCTTTTTAAAAAAAGAGAGGCAACCCCTGACCGGGCCGGCGAACAGCCAAGCGGTTGGGGGTTGCCTTTTCACTATGTCCGATGACCTACCAGGCCATAGCCGATGCCCGGCGGCGGATTTCGGTTTTCCGGCCGTCGATGAGGGCGTCAATCGGACGACCGGGCAGGGTCTCGTCTTTGGTGAAGAGCCACTCGATGGTTTCTTCGTCGCTAAAGCCAGCGTCTGAGAGAACGGTTAGGGTGCCTTTGAGGGACTCCAGCGGCCGGTTCCCATTAATAAAGAGAGCGGGTACCTTGCGCACGCCGGTTTCGGGGTCGCGCAGAGCAAGTATGGCGCGGTCTGAGATGAGGTTGTGAACGCGGGTCACCTTGAGATCAAGGGCCTCGGCAATATCGGGAATGGTGGTCCACTCCCCTACCAGTTCAAAGATTTCAGCAGTTTTTGCGGTATTTTCTTCAGTCACGTTTCAAGTGTGCCATTGAAGCCGGCTATTTTGCTAGATTTGCGCCCCTCGTGAAGCGACCGTGCCTGCACGCATCTGAGAGTTTTTCACCAAGTTTTCAGCTTTTTCCCCTAGTATGGTGAGCAATATGAGCTCACGTACAACGCAATCTTCTATGCCCTGGCTGACCGGCGAGATTTTTGCTGGCCATTTTGAGGTGGGCAGGTTGATTGCCCGGGGCGGCATGGCAGAGGTCTATCACGGGGTTGACCTGTGGTCCAATAACCCGGTGGCTATCAAGGTTCTCTTTCCTCACCTAGCTACTGATCCCTCGCAGCAGCAGAAGTTCTTCCGCGAAGAGAGGTCCCTGCGCCAGATTAGCCACGACCACGTGGTGGGTGTAATTGATTCGGGAACCCAGCAGATACGCGGCTACGAGATGATGTTCATCGTCTTGGACTACGTGCACGGTTGCACTCTGCAGCAGTTGCTCGCCGTGCGGCCGGTGCTCTCGGTAGGTGAAACCCTCGAGATTATGATTCCGGTGGTTGAGGGGCTCTCAGAAGTACACGCCCACCGGCTCATTCACCGGGACATGAAGCCCGCCAACGTTTTGCTTTCCTCCGCCGAGCAGAGCGTGAAGCTCACCGATTTTGGGTTGACCCGTCGCACCGACCAGACCTGGACGGGCGAGCTGATGGGAACCCCCGCCTATGTTGCCCCCGAAATTATAGATCCCCAGGCCAGAGTTGGCCCCGGCGCCGATATTTTTGCCGTGGGGATTATGCTCTTTCGAATGCTCACCGGCAGGCTTCCCTTTCCCGGCATGGGCGATGACCAGCAGGTGATTTACCACAACGTCAATACCGAGATTCCCTCGGTAGCCCAGTTTGCCCCGGGGGTTACGCCTGATTTGGCGGGGGTTATCAAGTGGTGCACCCGCAAGCAGGCCTCTGCCCGCCCCGCCGATGCCACCGAGCTCTTTGAAGTGCTCCAGGATATTTCAGCCCAGCTCACTGACTCCGAGCTGGCCTATCGGGCCGATGTCTCTAGCCCACCGACCGAGACTCTCTGGGAGTCGGTGGAGACCGTTGCCGACCGCACCGGAGCCACCAAAATTCTGCAACAGACCCCGATTTCTGGTTTCGCCTGCCCCGAGGAAATCCTTGAGGACTCCGAGCTTGAAGCCTCTCATCTAGACGCGGCTGAGCAGTACCTGCCCACACCCATTGCCGGTGTGGGCCCCGAGCCTGCCCCGAAGAAAAACCCGAATTTTGAACCGATTTCCGCCGAATATAGACCAAAACCCGCCGGCTCTGTAGCCAGCGGGCAGGATTATGGTCAGGACGACGCCGCTGAGGCTGGTGCGCACCTGCAGGAGACAGAGGCAACCGACCCGCGACGTCCTGCGGTCAGATGGAGGGAGGCACCCAGCCCGGTGGCCCTCATTCTCACCGCAATTATTTTGCTCCTGGGCTTTCTCGGAGCCGGGTTTGTGGGCTGGCAGCTGGCGAACTCCCTGCTGGGCTCCGCCTGGTTCGAGGCCTGGACCTCGCTCTTTTCAGCTACCAGCCCCTAGACCTTAGCGGCGGGAGAGGTACTCGGCCACCAGGAAAGCGATTTCCAGCGACTGCTGATGGTTGAGACGGGGGTCGCAGAGGGTCTCGTAGCGGTCTGCGAAAGCAGCCTCTTCAATGGGGTCGGAACCGCCCAGGCACTCAGCGACGTCGTCACCGGTCATCTCCACGTGAATACCGCCGGGGAAGGATCCCAGTGCCTCGTGCACCTCGAAGAAGCCCCTGACCTCATCCACCACGTCGTCGAACTTACGGGTCTTGTAGCCGGAGGGAACCGAAATGGTGTTACCGTGCATGGGGTCGGTTACCCAGACCACCTTGGCGCCCTCGTTCTGAACACCCTCCACCAGCTTGGGCAGGTTCTCGCGAATCTTCGAGGCACCCATGCGGGTGATAAAGGTCAGGCGGCCGGGCTCCCGCTCGGGATCCAGCTTATCGATGAGGGTCAGCGCCTCATCAACCGTGGTGGTGGGGCCCAGCTTCACACCGATGGGGTTGTTAACCTTGGAGAGGAAGTTGACGTGGGCGTCGTCCAAGCCGCGGGTGCGTTCGCCAATCCAGATGAAGTGGCCCGAGGTGTCGTAGGGGCGGCCGGTGCGGGAATCGATGCGGGTCAGGGCCCGCTCGTAGTCCAAAAGCAGGCCCTCGTGGCCGGTGTAGAGCTCGGTGGTCTTGAGCGCGTCAAAGTCAGCGCCGCAGGCCTCCATGAACTTGAGGGCACGATCAATCTCGCTAGCGAGCGATTCGTAACGGGCGTGGGCGGGGTTGGAGGTAAAGCCCTTGTTCCACTGGTTGACCAGGCGCAAATCTGCGAAACCACCGGTGGTGAAGGAGCGGGCCAGGTTAAGGGTGGAGGCCGAGGTGTGGTAGCCCTGCACCATCCGCTTGGGATCCTGCACACGAGATTCCTCGGTAAAGTCAAAACCATTGACCATTTCGCCGCGGAAGGAGGGCAGTGTGACGCCGTTGCGGGTTTCGGTATCTGAGGAGCGCGGCTTAGAGAACTGACCGGCCATACGACCCATCTTCACCACGGGCATAGAGGCACCGTAGGTGAGCACCACGGCCATCTGAAGCAGGGTCTTGATACGGCCTGAGATACGGTCTGCGGTAGCACCGGCAAAGGTTTCAGCGCAGTCACCGCCCTGCAGGAAGAAAGCCCGACCCTCGGCAACCTCTGCCAGGTTCTTGCGCATGCGGTCAATCTCCCCGGCAAAGACCAGCGGGGGCACAGAATTGAGCTCGTTGATTGAAGCTTTGAAGTCGGGGTGGTCGTGCCAGGTGGGCTGCTGGTCAATCTTGAGGTTGCGCCACTCATCGAGCTCCGGCAGGTTTTGCGGAGTCAGTGACGGCGTAGTCTCGGGGAACAGATCGCTCATTTTTTGCCTTTGCTTACTGTTGTTGGTGGCTTTCGATACCTCACCGATTGAAAGCGAGGCCTGTGTCAAGTCTAGGGGTGAGACCTAAATATTTCACATTTATTTCTCAAGATGCTAAATGTAAGAAATATTATTGCTCAATTTTTACAAAAATTTACTAAGAATTGCTATCTACTCGGCGGGTTGAACCAGCTCAATCGCCCGGTCAACACTCACCGAGCGCTCGTCCATCACCTTTTTAACGTCACCGGCATAAACGGGGACGTAGTCCTGGCCCGCCAGCTGGCGCACCGCAGCACCGATCTCATCTGCAACCCGGCGCAAAACCTCAAAGTCGTCTGCCCGGTCGTAGTAGGCAGAGAAGTCCAGGGGCTTACCAAAAACCGTCTGAACAGTAATTTTTGTGCCGTTTTCGCGCACCCGCACGGCGTTGGAACCGATGGGCTGCACCTTCTCGGTGCCCACCTGCCCTACCGGCACCACGGGAACCCGGGCAGTCAGCGCCAGGCGGGCAACGCCAATCTTTGCCTTATAACCGCGGCTGTCGGGGGCGCGGGTGCCCTCAGGATAGATTCCCAACAAGCCACCCTGGCGTAGCTTCTCAGCACCTGCCTCCAGCGACTTCAGGGATTTTTCCCCGCCCGAGCGGTCCATAGGCAGCTGGCCCACCGCTTCAAAAAACCAGCGCCGAGCCCAGCCCGTGAGGCCCCTACCGGTAAAGTAATCAGACTTGGCCAGAAAGAAGATAGGGCGGGGCAGAGCCAACGCCAAAAATACCGAGTCGCAGAAAGCCCGGTGGTTGCTGGCAATAATAGCCCCCGAAGCGGGCAGATGCTCAAGCCCGCGCACCTCATGCCGATATACCCTGTTCAGAACCGGCCCAACTACCGAGTTTTTGAGGGTCGAATACAGCATGGGGCTCTCCTCTTCTAACATAATCGTCGCGGGCAAGTCAGTTTTCATTTTACCCGGTTTAACAGGCGGAGTTTTCTGCTGGCACAATGGAGGGTAGTCGTATACGGTCACACCTCACCGGCGCGGTGTGGGAAAGGAAGATATGTCAGAAACAGCGACGGAGCACTCCCTCCCCTCCGACATCAACCACGAGCCCCTCTCAGCTGCGGGCAGTAAGAAAATCGGCATCGTGGTGGTACACGGTTTCACCGGCTCTCCCTGGAGCGTTCGTCCCGTAGCTGAGTTCTTTGCCGAGCAGGGTTATGCGGTGGAGATGCCCCGCCTACCCGGCCACGGCACCCGCTGGCAAGATATGGTAGAGACCACCTACCTACAGTGGCTCGATGAGGTAGACCGCGCCTACTGGCGTTTGAAAGCCGACGGGCACGACGTCGTCCTCTTCGGTTTATCCATGGGAGGAGGCCTGGCCATTCGCGAGTCCATCCGCCGAGAAGTCGCCGGAACTATTCTGGTCAACCCCTTTGTACAAGACCCCACCCCTGCCCTGCGCTTTGCCAAAATTGCCTCGCGTTTTTCGCTGACCACCGAGGGAATTACCTCTGATATTGCCAAACCCGGGGTTGACGAGGGCGGCTATCTGCGAGTACCGCTGAAGGCCGCCCACCAGCTGCACCGGCTGGGCCAAGATACCCGGCCTATGTTAGGCGCCCTGAAGAATCCGGTGCTCTATTTCAGGTCAGATCAAGACCATGTGGTTTCGGATTCTTCGCACCGTTATTTCATGAAAAAGGTTCAATCTCCGATAGAATTTGTGTCACTTAATCGAAGCTATCACGTAGCCACCCTGGACTACGATGCACCTGTTATTTTGGAGAAGTCTCTCGAGTTCGTGCGCGAGCTTGAGTCCCGATGAGAAGAGAACCCATGAAATACGTTTCCGCTCCCGAGGCTTTAGTTTCTGATCCCCGCCAAAACATCACCGATATACTTGAGCGCCGTGCAGCTGATAGTTCTGACCCGGTACTCTATAAGGTGCAGCGCTCCCCCGGCAACTGGGTGCCGGTGCGGGCTACCGAGTTCCGGCGGCAGGTAACCGACCTGGCCAAGGGGCTCATAGCCTCGGGCATTGAGGCCGGCGATGTGGTGGGTATTATGAGCCGCACCCGCTACGAGTGGACCCTCATCGACTTTGCAATCTGGTACGCCGGTGCGGTTTCTGTGCCGGTCTACGAGACATCCTCCCCCGCTCAGGCAGCCTGGGCTCTCTCCCACTCCGAAGCCAAGGCTGTCTTCGTTGAGAATGAGAAGCTGGCAGAGGTGATTAGCCACTGCGGCGAGCATGAAGAGATGGCTCTAGAGCACACCTGGGTCATCGATGACGGCGCGATCGACAAGCTGGTTGCCGCTGGGGCTGATATTGAGGACGACGCCGTGGAGGCCCGCCGTTGCAACGCTAACCTCGACTCCATTGCCTCGATTATTTACACCTCGGGCACCACCGGTAAGCCTAAGGGCTGTCCGCTGACCCACGGTAACTTTGTGAGGCTGTCAGCCCAGGTTAAGGTGGCTGAGTCTAACGTCGCCCAGTACGGTAATTCCACCATTATCTTCCTGCCCCTGGCCCACGTTTTGGCGCGGGAGGTTCAGATTCTGGCCATCGACTCCGGTGTGGTGGTGGGTCACTCCCCCGACATCAAGAACCTTACCTCTGACCTGGATTCTTTTAAGCCCACCTTCCTGCTGGTGGTGCCCCGGGTCTTTGAGAAGATATATGAGGCTTCAATCCGTAAGGCAGAGAAGGGCGGTCGGGTCAATAAGGCGCTCTTCACCCGCGCGGTGACCATCGCCGGAGTCTGGTCTCAAGCAAAGATTAACGGCCACGTTTCGGTCTGGCTAGAAGCCCAGTACCGTTTCTACGACAAGCTGGTCTATTCCAAGCTCCGTGCCGCCCTGGGTGGACGCCTCAAATATGCGGTTTCTGGCGGTGGTGCCCTGGCTCCCCGCCTGGGCCATTTCTTCCATTCCGTGGGCGTGCAGGTGATTGAGGGCTACGGTATGACAGAGACCTGCGGTTCCATCTCGGTGGGCCGCACCCGCCAGTTTGAGGTGGGCAATGTGGGCCCTCTCCTTCCCGGCGCTGAGGCGCGCATAGCCGAGGACGGCGAGTTGGAGGTTCGCGGCGTCGGCGTCATCCCTCACTACTATAAGAACCCCGAAGAAGACGCCCTTGCCTTTACCGAGGACGGCTGGCTGCGCACCGGCGACCTGGCCGAATTTGACCGCAAGGGCTTCTTAAAGATTGTGGGCCGAAAGAAGGAAATTATTGTCACCGCCGGAGGCAAGAACGTGATTCCCGGCCAGGCTGAAGACCGGCTGCGCACCTCGGCGCTGGTGTCTAACGCCATGCTGGTGGGCGATGAAAAGCCCTTTGTCTCGGCACTGGTTACCCTGGACCCTGATACCCTGCCCGACGAGCTAGAGCATCTGGGCCTGCCGCGGGATATGAGTATGAAGGATGCTTCCACCAACCCCCGGGTGCGCGACTATATCCAGAAGTTTGTGGATGACGCCAACTCCTTTGTCTCCAAGGCAGAGGCTATTCGCGAATTCCGCATTACCTCGCGCCAGTGGACCGAAGAAGAAGGTCACCTCACCCCCTCCCAGAAGGTCAAACGCTCAGAGGTGCTCAAGGATTTCTCTGCCCTGGTGGAAGACATCTACCAGCGCACCCGCGAGTCGGTGCAGGAGCAGAAAGAGAACCTCCAGCACTACCGCGCTGAAACCAGCGAAAAGTACCAGGCTTTCAAGGCTGAATCAGCCGAGAAGCTGCAAGAGCTGGGCGAGAAGATTCAGAAGAAGAACAGCAACTAGCCCCGCTCCGCGCCGCCTTTGTAGCGGCAGTCAGAACGCGCCGTCCTTTGAAAGAAGGACGGCGCGTTCTTCCTTGTGCGCGGATGCACGGGGAATCAAATTTTTTAATTTTGAGTTAGTGACTAACATCTGTCAGTACCTAACACATGAACAAGGGTAAGCAGAGTCAAACCTCGAACCGCCGCAACAACAAGAAGCAGGTTCTGCGCAGACAGATTCGCCACACCGCGTTCAAGCTCTTTGCCGAGCACGGCTTCGACGAGTTCACCGTAGAACAGATTGCAGAAGCAGCAGATGTCTCGGCCATGACCTTCTACCGCCACTTCGGTACCCAGCAGGGAGTGGTCAGCGGCATGGTCTGGAATGCCGATCTGCGAGATGCAATTGCAGCCGCCCTTGAATCAGAGAATTCGTCCGATGAAATTGAAGTAATCCTCGCCAGCATCTACAGCGAACTCGATGAATGGGTTGAAGACCTTTCCTCCCGGGTTCAGCTCATCGATGGTAGCGAAGCCTTACTCGATGCCCTCTGGCAGCAAACACGGTTTTGGGTTGACGACATTGTTGAGCACCTTGAAAGTGCCACCCCGCTCATCCACCGTGTTCAGGCCCGGGCCATTGTGGGCGCCATTCTAGAAGCAATTCTGGCCTGGCCCACCCAAGATGGTTTCCCCTCTGCCGAATCACTCAAAACCACTACTCGATTGGCTCTTGAAACTGCCCTCAAGACAGTTCAGCCCTAACACAAATCTCTAGAACGGCCGACGCATTCTAGTGAGTGCCGACCCTCAATAACTAAAAAATAAAGGATCTATCATGGTCATCCTGTTGATTGAAGTCGCACTTCTTGCCTTCTTCATCCTCTACGGCCTGCGCCGCGGAGGTGCACTAGGTACCGGTATCTACTCCATGTTGGCGCTAGCTATTATGGTCTACGTCTTCCGGGAGCCCCTGGGAAATCCGCCCCTGACCCCGGTCATGATTATTCTGGCCATCGGTATCGGCGCGGGACTGCTTGAAGCAGCCGGAGGTCTTGATTTGCTGGTCTACTACGCCGGCCGCCTCATCCAGCGCTTCCCCAAGGCCATTACCTTTGTAGCCCCGCTCATCGTCTTCTTCTTTGTCTTCGGCGTGGGTACCACCAACATCGCACTCTCCCTTGAGCCCGTTATTGCCCGCACCGCCCTCAAAGCAAAGGTGCGCCCCGAGCGTCCCCTGGTTGCTAGCGTTCTCACCGCCAACATGGCCCTGCTGACCTCCCCGGCAGCTTCATCGGCCATTGTTGCCGCAACCATCCTGGGCTCTGCCGGCTTGGCCTACTCCACCTACCTGACCATTGCGCTGATTTCCGCTCTGGTGGCAACCCTGGGTCTCTCCCTCTTCATGACCTTCCGCGGCGCTAACCTGGAGAAAGATCCTGAGTACCAGCGCCGTCTCAGCGCCGGTCTAATCACCGAAGAATCAACCGACCTCGATGAACGCCCCGTTTTCACCCGCGCTCAGAAGCTCTCCGTGGTCTTCTTCCTGGCAGCAGTGATTGTTGTGCTGGCCCTGGGTCTCTTCCCCGACCTGGTAGGTATGATTACCTCCCCCATCGTCTCCGCCACCGGTGAGCAGGCATTCATGAAGCCCTCAGATACCGTTCAGATCATGATGTTCGTGGCAGCCGCCCTCATTCTGACCTTTACCCAGGCTCAGGCCAAGCAGCTCATGACCTCAAAGATCTTCCTGGCTGCGGTGGGTGCTTCCATCACCGTTCTGGGCCCCGGCTGGCTGGGCGACACCGTCTTCAACGCTCCCCACAACGCTGAGACCCTCAAGTCATCGGTGGGTGAACTCTTGAACTTCGCTCCCTGGAGCATCTTCATTATCATGGCTCTGGTTGCTACATTTATTATGGCGCAGACACCGGTTATTGCGATTGTCTTCCCGCTGGCCCTGGGCCTGGGCGTTTCACCGGTGCTACTGGTAGCCCAGCTCCAGGCGGTCAACGTCAACTACTTTATCCCTGCCCTGCCCACCCTGCTTTTCGCCGAGGAAATTGACCCCACCGGTTCCACCAACCGTTTCCGCGCTTGGCTATCGGGCCTGGTCTCCACCGCCCTGGCTATTCTGAGCGGCCTGGCCATTTCCCCTCTCTTCAGCTAATTTATTGAGAAAATTTTTATAGGAAACCTAAGGAGTTTTCGCCATGACAACCGCAGACCTCACCTCCATCGACACCTGGGTTGAGCAGAATGCAGAAAAAACAGCAGACATTGCCAACCAGATCTGGGATCTCTCTGAGATGCGCTTCATCGAGTTCAAGTCGAGCGAGATTCTTCAGAACTACCTGAGCGACCACGGCTTCACCATCGAAACCGGTATCGCCGGTATGAAAACCGCCTTCCGCGCTAGCTGGACCAACGGCGAAGGCCCCACCATCGGCTTTCTCGGCGAGTTTGATGCCCTGGCAGGGGTCAGCCAGAAGGCAGGCCTTGACCACCCTGAGCCCCGCGACGAGGTTCAGTCGGGCCACGCCTGTGGCCACAACCAGCTCGGTTCAGCCTCTGCCACCGCGGCCATTGCAGCCACCAAGGCCATGCAGGAATCCGGCCTGACCGGCACCATCGAATTCTATGCCTGCCCCGCAGAAGAAGGCGGCTCGGGCAAAACCTTTATGGCCCGCGAAGGAGTCTTCGCTAACACCGACGTCTTCCTGACCTGGCACCCCATGTCCATCACCACCGCCTGGACCTCCCCCACCACCGCTAACGTTCAGGCAACCTTCCGCTTCCACGGCACCGCAGCCCACGCTGCCCAGAGCCCCTGGCTCGGCCGTAGCGCCCTGGACGCCGTCGAGCTCATGAACGTGGGCGTCAACTACCTGCGTGAACACATCGTTCCCGATGCCCGCGTACACTACGCCGTCACCAACACCGGCGGTAAGTCTCCCAACGTGGTGCAGGCCAATGCCGAGGTTCTCTACCTGGTTCGGGCAGGCAAGGTGGAAACTGCCAACGAAATCTACGAGCGGGTTCAGAACATCGCCAAGGGCGCCGCTTTGATGACCGGCACTGAGGTAGAAGTTATTTTTGAGAAGGCTTGCTCTGAGTACATGCCCAACCCCACCATCACCCAGGTTGTTGCCGACGAGCTGGAGAAGGTTGGCGCCCCGGTATGGAGCGAGGAAGAAAAGGATCTAGCCGCCCGCATCAAGGCAAACTACGGCGAGGGAGAAATCTCCCAGCACATCAAGCAGGCTCTGGACTTCACCGGCGGTGAAGACCCCAACGGCATGATTGCAGAAGACACCGCAGCCAACGTGCTCTCGGAGATCGTTCTGCCCTACACCGGCAAGGGCAAGATTATCGGTGGTTCCACCGACGTTGGTGACGTTTCCAAGAACGCCCCCACCGCCCAGCTCACCCTCACCGGCATGCCGGTGGGTACCGGTATGCACTCCTGGCAGGTAGTCTCTGTGGGCCGCACCTCCATGGCCCACAAGGGCGCAAAGGTTGCCTCTAAGGTCATGGGCCGCACCGCCCTGCGCCTGCTCCAGGACCCTGAACTCGTTGCTCAGGCGAAGAAAGAATACAACGACGCCATGGGTGGCAAGGCCTACGAGTGCCCCATCCCCGAGGGTATCGAGCCCAAGCCTTTTGAAGGCTAATTAGCCCCTGACTAAAGTAGAGCCCCGAACCGGCTAGCCGGTTCGGGGCTCTTTCTATCTCAGTTTGAGTACTTGCTAGTGGGCAGAATGCTACTGAGCAGAATCAATCTCCAGGCCCAGCAGGGCGTTTTCTACCACCTCGGTCAGAGCCGGGTGAATCCAGAACTGACCGCGAGCCATATCCTGCACCTTCAGCCCAAAGCTCATGGCCTGAATCAGCGGCTGAATCAGAATCGAAGATTCCTCACCAATCAGGTGGGCACCAAGCAGATCACCGGTATCTTTGCGGGCAATCAGCTTGCACAGTCCGGCAGAATCCTCCATGGCCCAGCCATAAGCAACGTCACCGAAGTTCTGCACCTTCACCGTGATCTCGAAGCCCTCGCGCTCGGCAGCTGAGCGCGCGTCGTCCTCGGAGAGCCCCACGGTAGCAATCTGCGGCGAGGTAAAGACCGCCGCCGGAACAAACCGCTCGTCGGTAGAGCGCAGAGAATCGGGGTGGGTGAGGTTGTACTGCACGGTGCGGGTCTCCGCGTTGGCCACGTGCTTGAGCATGTAGTCAGAGCTGACGTCGCCCAGGGCAAAGACTCCCTCAACCACCTCGCCACCGGCCAGAACGCGGTGGTAGCGGTCTACAGCGATAGTCTTGTTCTCGCGCACGTCAAAGAACTTCTCAGCCGCCAGGGTATCTGAGTTGGGGGTGCGGCCCGCCGCTACCAACACCAGGTCTGCTTCCACCTCAACAGTCTCGCCCTCATGATCGAAAATAACGGTGGAGGAACCGTCCTGCTCATCGCGGATTTCCTTGAGCACGTGGTTGAGGCGCAGGTTCCACTGCTGGGCGGCTTCGCGCTTGAAACGGTCAGTAATCTCGGTGTCATAGCCGCGCAGGACGACGTCGGTGCGCACCGCCTGGGTCACTTCGGCTCCTAGCGCGGAAAAGACGTGCGAGAACTCGGCGGCGATAAAGCCACCGCCAATCACCACCACTCGCTGGGGCAGGTCGTCAATGCGCATCACTGTATCTGAGGTCTCAACGTTCTTGGAATTGATACCGGGAACCTCGGGCAGCACGTTGCGGGAGCCGGCGGCAATCACAATCTGCGGAGCGCTCAGGCGAGCGCCGCTGGCGGTTTCAAGAGTGTGGGTATCAACAAACTTCACGTATTCCTGAAAGACGGTGACGTTGTCGAGGCCGAGTCGGTAGTCTAGGCCTCCGCTGGAGATAGCGTCAATGCGGGAGAAAATGCGGTCTCGCATGGCGGGCCAGTCAACCTTGGTTACCTCGGCTTCAAGGCCCAGGTGGCCGCTGTGGGTGGCGTGGTGGGCGACGGTAGCCGGGTAGACATACTGCTTGGTGGGAATGCAGCCGAAGTTAAGGCAGGTTCCGCCGAAAGTACCGCCGTCGATGATAGCGACCTTCTTATCGTCCCACTCCTCGTTAATCAGGGAGTTACCGGAGCCGGAACCGATGATAATAAGGTCAAATTCCTGAACTGTCATGGTTGCCTTTCGCTAGAGAATCTTTTCTCTACTCTAACGTGTGTAGCCTATAAAACATTCCGGCACCCTATACTTCAGAGTATGACCATGAAACGGGGCCTCCCCCTCGCTTACAGGGTTATAGGCCAAATCTGTGTTTCTCAAGACCCCACTCACTGACGAACGCAGGGCAACCAGCTCCACAGGTTAAATCCAGAAGCTAGTCACAACCACACACCACCCAGAATTCCAGCACCTGCGATATGGTACTTGGGTTTTAAGCTAAAACAGACTCTCGGTACATGTAGATTCCCGCTGAAGTGTCGCAGGTACAAGCGAAGCCCTTAGGGTACAAGTGAAGTCCCCGGGTACAAGACAATACTTGTACCCGGGGACGCTGCTTGTACCCTAGGTAGCCCTGCAAGAAGAAACTTGTACCTTGTCATCACTGAGCTTGCCCGAGAGGCCATTTTTATACCGAAAATCGGAGAAAAACGGTATAAAAATGGCCTTTCGGCGACTCATGTTAGAGAAGGCGCTTTTCTGCCACCTCTCGGGTTACACGCCAGAGTTTGGACTTTTGTCTTATACCCCCTTAAACAGAAAGTGACCAGCAAGGTACTCTGCACACCAGATCTAACTGGTCGCAGAGATAACCCTGCTGGTCACGAAACTCAGCTGAACTGAACCTAGTCGGTCTTGAGCACCAGGAGCAGGTCACCACCCTGAACCTGGGAGACCTCGTCGTAGACCACGCGCTCGACCGTGCCGGAGACCGGTGAGGTGATGGATGCTTCCATCTTCATGGCCTCGATGGTGGCAATCTGGTCGCCCGCCGAGATCTGGTCGCCTACCTTGGCGGTGATGCTCACGCCACCGGCGAAGGGGGCAGCGATGTGACCCTTGTTAGAGGGATCAGCCTTCTCTGCTTCCTTGACGTTGGACTCCACCGAGAGGTCACGCACCTCTACAGTGCGGGACTGGCCGTTGAGAGTACAGATCACGTGGCGGATACCCTTGGAGTCGGGCTCAGAGATTGCCTGCAGGGTGGCAATCAGGCGAACGCCCTTGCCCAGGGAAATCACGTGCTCGCGGTTTTCGATCATTCCGTAGAGGAAGTCGCGGGTGTGCAGAATCGATACATCGCCGTAGTCCTCTCGGATTCGCTCAAACTCGCGGGTGGGTGCGGGGAAGAGCAGGCGGTTCAGCGCCGCCCGGCGGGTTGCCGAATCGGAGTTCAGGGCCTCGCGGTCATCCTCGGTGAGCTCGTTGACGCCGGGCTTGGCCAGCTTGCGGCCCTCCAGCGCCTTGGAGCGGAAGGGTTCGGGCCAGCCCGCCGGCGGAGTGCCCAGCTCACCGTTGAGGAAGCCAATCACAGAATCGGGAATATCGAAGTTCTGCGGGTTCTGCTCGAACTCGGCGGGGTCAACGCCCATGCCCACCAGCTGTAACGCTAGGTCACCCACCACCTTGGACGACGGGGTCACCTTCACGATGTGGCCCAGCATCCGGTCTGCTGCCGCGTACATGTCCTCAATGTCCTCGAACCGGTCTGCCAGACCCAGGGCGGTTGCCTGAGCGCGCAGGTTAGAGAGCTGACCACCGGGAATTTCGTGGTTGTAGACACGACCGGTCGGTGAGGTCAAGCCGTTCTCAAAGGGCTTGTAGATAGCGCGGACTGCCTCCCAGTAGGGCTCCAGCTCCAGCACGGCGTCCAGGTCAATTTCAGGACGACGCTCGTGGCCGTCCATACCCGCCAGGAAAGCGGAGAAGGAGGGCTGAGAGGTGGTGCCCGCCAGGGTAGCGGTAGCAACATCCACCGCGTCAACACCCGCATCAACCGCCGCCATGAGGGTGGCCACCTGGCCGCCTGCGGTGTCGTGGGTATGCAGGTGCACGGGAAGATCGTAGCGCTCGCGCAGGGCGGTGACCAGGCGGCGGGCTGCCTCGGGGCGAAGCAGACCAGCCATATCCTTAATGGCTAGAATGTGGGCGCCTGCCTCAACAATCTGATCTGCCAGACCCAGGTAGTAGTCCAGGGTGTAGACCTTCTCGTTGGGGTCAAGCAGGTTACCGGCGTAGCAGAGCGCCACCTCGGCCACCGCAGTACCGGTCTTGCGCACCGCCTCAATGGCCGGCGTCATCTGAGAAACGTCGTTGAGCGCATCGAAGATACGGAAAATATCAACGCCGGTCTCAGCCGCCTCCTGCACAAAGGCATCGGTGACCTCAGTGGGATAGGGGGTGTAGCCCACGGTGTTGCGGCCACGCAGCAGCATCTGAATCGGCACGTTGGGCATGGCGGCCCGCAGGTGGGCCAGGCGCTGCCAGGGATCCTCGCTCAAGAAGCGCAGGGCAACATCGTAGGTAGCACCGCCCCAAGCCTCAATCGAGAAGATATTGGGGGTGGTGTGGGCTACCGCCGGTGCAGCTGCCAACAGGTCACGGGTGCGAACGCGGGTGGCCAGCAGAGACTGGTGGGCGTCGCGGAAGGTGGTATCTGTAACCGCCACCGGCTTGTAGTCGCGCAGATACTTGGCAAAACCCTCGGGGCCCAGTTCCAGCAGCTTCTGGCGCCAGCCCGCCGGGGGCTCGTGGTCCGAAGCGTCGAAGGGGGTGCGGAAGGGTTCATCGACCTTGTCACCGGGGAAACGCGGTAGCTTCTTGCGGGGGTCAGGGCCTTCGATGCGCGGGCCGTGGGGCTGGTTAACCGTCACTTCTGCCAGGTACTGTAGCGCCTTGGTACCGCGATCACCCAGCGGCTTCTTGCGGGTCAGCTCGGGGTGCTCGTCGATAAAGGGAGTTGAGACGTCGCCGGCGCGGAAGGTCGGGTCTTCCAGCACAGCTTGGAGGAAGGGGATGTTGGTGGCAACACCGCGGATACGGAATTCGGCCAACGCACGCTGGGCACGTTGGACGGCGGCGTCAAAGGTACGGCCGCGACAGGTCAGCTTCACCAGCATGGAGTCAAAGTGGGGCGAAATCTGCGCGCCAGTGTAGACCGTACCGCCGTCCAAGCGAATACCCGAGCCACCGGCTGAACGGTAGTAGGAAACCTTACCGACGTCGGGGCGGAAGCCATTGGCGGGGTCCTCGGTGGTAATGCGGCACTGCATGGCGAAGCCGCGCAGGTGAATCTCATCCTGGGATAGGCCCAGATCCTCCAGCGACTCCCCCGCTGCAATGCGCATCTGCGACTGCACAATGTCAACGTCGGTGACTTCTTCGGTGACGGTGTGTTCCACCTGCACGCGGGGATTCATCTCGATAAAGACGTGCTGGCCAGCTCGTTCACCGGCGGTATCCACCAGGAACTCCACGGTACCGGCATTCTGGTAGCCCAGCTCTTTGGCAAACTTCACCGCATCGCGGAAGAGCGCCTGGCGGATTTCTTCGTCTAGGTGGGGTGCCGGAGCAATCTCCACCACCTTCTGGTGACGGCGCTGTAGCGAGCAGTCACGCTCAAAGAGGTGGATGATGTTGCCCTGACCGTCTGCCAGAATCTGCACCTCAATGTGGCGCGGGCGCAACACGGCCTGTTCCAGGAAGACGGTGGGGTCGCCAAAAGCGGTGTCGGCCTCGCGCATAGCGGCTGCCAGCGCATCGGGCAGAGCTTCCTTGCTCTCCACGCGGCGCATACCGCGGCCACCGCCACCGGCCACAGCCTTAACGAAGATGGGGAAGCCAATCTTTTCAGCTTCGGCAATCAGGTAGTCGGTGTCTTTCGAGGGTTCGGAGGAGGCGAGCACGGGAATACCCGCCTTACGGGCAGCCTTGAGCGCCTTGACCTTGTCACCTGCAAGTTCTAGAACTTCCGGCGGAGGGCCGATGAAGGTAATTCCCTCAGCAGCAGCCGCGCGTGCCAGGTCAGGGTTCTCTGAGAGAAAGCCATAACCAGGGTAGATAGCATCAGCGCCGGCTTCTTTGGCAACGCGAATAATCTCGTCAATATCGAGGTAGGCGCGTACGGGATGTCCCTCTTCACCAATGGGGTAAGCCTCATCCGCCTGCTGACGGTGGATGGAATGGCGATCCTCGTAGGGGAAAACACCAACCGTTTTGGCACCGAGCTCGTAGGCCGCTCGGTAGGCACGCAGGGCGATTTCGCCGCGGTTAGCTACTAGAACTTTTTCAAACATATTTTTCCATTTCGTCTAAGGCCGTAAAGTTCGGCTGAGACTAAATATCACGGTGTGTGATAGCACCAATATATCTAGGTGAGTAGCAGGTCACTGTATTCACTGACTTTAGAGCAAATATTTCACGTTGTTTGCGTTCAGGTTGCATTCTGCGGAACATCCGGTCACACTTAGCTGTTTTATAGACGGCATTTTGTAGCCAGTTTGGCGCAGAAGTGCGTTCACTAGCGGCTTTCGGTAGCATTGACTGGGCAGGATTTCTGCCAGAGTTTTTGTTCACTAGGGGTGGGGTTATGCCGCATATTGTTTCGATCAGCAGCCTAAAGGGTGGCGTGGGTAAGACTTCGCTCACGCTGGGTCTTGCTTCCGCTGCCCTCTATGCAGGTCAGCGGGTGCTGGTGATTGATATGGACCCCCACGCCGATTCTTCCACCGGTCTGGGCCTGCCGGTAACTTCGGTGGATATCGGCAGCATGCTGACCCACCCCGAACAGTACTCGCTGGCTGAGGGTGTGTGCACCTCGGCCTGGAACTCCATTGCGGCTGAGCAGGCCCCGGCCAATGTTGAGGACGACGCCGCTGGCCTTGGTAGCGTTGAGGCGGTGCGGGGCTCAGCAGCCTCAACAGCTCTGGAACACATGGAAGCAGGCGAAGAACTAGACCGTTTGGTGGCCCTGCTGGCCGGTACCGTCGATGACTACGACCTGGTTCTGATTGACTGCCCGCCCACCCTGGGCAGGCTCACATCGATGGCCTGGGCGGCATCTGACCGCGTGATTTCCGTTGCCGAGCCCTCGCTCTTTTCGGTGGCCGGCACCGAACGTACCCTGCGTGCCATTGCCCGCTTTGAAGAAAACACCGACTATTCGGTGGGGGCCGCCTCGGTGGTTATTAACAAGGTTCGCTCCACCCCCGAGCACTCTTTCCGCATTGACGAGATGAAGTCTATGTTCGGTGAGCTGGTGGCTGAGCCGGTACTTGAAGACTTTGACAGCTTTCAGAGAATCCAGGGAGCCGCCTACCCCGTGCACTTCTGGCCAGAAACCAGCGCCCAGGACTTTGCCGCTGATCTCTCAGCCCTCTATCGGGGCCTCATCGACTAGTCAGTGGCGAAAAGTATTTATTTAGCGGGCGGCCTTGCGCGCCCGCAAAGCCGAAAGCTCATCGTGAACTTCGCCGGCGACGTCCTGAGACTCCTGGGTAACCTCGCCGGGCAGCTGCGAGAGGTTGACCTCAAGCTCGCGCCACACACGGCCAATAGCAATACCGAAAACGCCCTGACCTGCCTGTACCAGGTCGATGACCTCGGTGGGTGAAGTGCACTCGTAGACCGAGGCGCCGTCAGACATCAGGGTGATACCCGAAAGATCCTCTACCCCGCGGGTGCGCAGGTGCTCAACAGAGGTTCGAATCTGCTGGAGGGAAACGCCGGTATCGAGCAGGCGCTTAACAATCTTCAGCACCAGCACATCGCGGAAAGAATACAGCCGCTGGGAACCGGAGCCCGAAGCCGACCGCACGGTGGGCGTTACCAGCTTGGTGCGAGCCCAGTAGTCGAGCTGGCGGTAGGTAATACCGGCAGCCTTGCAGGCGGTGGGGCCGCGGTAGCCAAGATTTTCATCGACCAAAGAAACGGGGTCGGTAAAGAGAACACCCTGCTCGCCGTGGGGCGGCTGCTGGGGCATGACGGCGTCGAATCCCAGCAGGGGCTGGTCCATGGGAATCGCCTGAGAAGCATCGGTAGCCAGAGACAGGTTAGGCACCTGGGCAGAAGGTCTAGAACCCTCAGATCCATTAGCTACCATGGGCACTCCTCTTTCTTTCTCGTTGAAACTGACCTTAGCTATGTTACCGCCGGTCACGAACAAATCACGGTTAATTTGCCGGGCAGAAGGCGGGCATTTTTGGTGTGTTAAATCATGAAAGGGTGCCGCGGCACCCTCCCACAAACCACTTCTAATTTAACACGCAACCGCGCAACTTAAAAGTTGCCCGCCGGGTTACTCGTAACTGGGCATAGACGAGGCCACCAGGGCCATGTGCAGGCGCAGACAGAGCTGGGCGATTTCCCCGGCCCGCTCGGCGGCCTTGGCCTGGGACTGTTCATCGCGGCGCGAAGCCAACGGAGCTACGGCCATCTCCACCAGGCCCACCTCTCGCTCGGCGGCGGCACGGAACTGGCGCAGGTGGCGCGGCTGCAGGCCGTGGGCGGTTAGCTCGGCACAGACCTTGGTTACCACCACGTCGTAGGCATCGTAGGGCCCCTCTTCTGCCAGCAGGCCAAAGGTGATGAGCTCCCGTAGCAGGGGCATATCAGTCTCGGTCTCAGCCGAAAGTTCCCGCAGGGTAAAGGTTTTGCCCGGCTCAACCGAGGCAGACATAACAGGAGCCGCCGGAGCAGAAGTATCAACCTGCTCAACCTTCTCTTCAACAGTCTCGGGAGGATCCTGCCACAGACCGGCGTCAACCTTTTCTTTGATGACTCTCAGGGGCAGGTATTCATCGCGCTGTTTCTGCAGGATAAAGCGCAGCTGCTTGACGTCATCGGCAGAATACTTGCGATAGCCGGTGTTAGTGCGGTGGGGGTGCACCAGGCCCTTGTCCTCAAGAAAACGAATCTTCGAGGCGCTGATACCGGGAAACTCGGAAGCTAGGGCTGATAGCACCTGGCCGATGGTTTTGTCTTTAGCGACCTTCTGGGACTGGTCGGTTGCTTCGGAGGAATCTGCCATTACTTGCCGGTTCCCAGGAAGAAAGCAAAGTGGAACTTACCGATACGGATTTCCGCGCCGTTCTTCAAAAAGGCCTCGTCCACGCGGTCACCATTAACGTAGGTGCCGTTCAGAGAGTTGTTATCGGTGAGCACAAAGGTACCCGCGTTGGGCACAAAGACGGCGTGCTGGCGCGAGACGGTCACGTCATTGAGGAAAATATCGGAGTTGGGGCTACGACCGGCAACAATCCTCTTCACCGCGCCGTCCTCAAGAGTCTCAACGTTGAGCAGAAAGCGGGCACCGCGCAACTCAGCGTTGGTGCCGATCAGCAGAGCCGAGCCCTCGGGCAGGGTGGCAATTGTGTTGAGCTCTTCTTCATTAGGTGAAAAGCTACCCTGCTTCTGCGACTGAAGGTTAATGGCTGCGGTGCTCAGCGCAGAAGTTTTGGGGTGCGCTTCGTGGTTGGTCATAGATAAACTTCCTCAATCGGGTACCCTCAGGTAGCATCTCAGCCGAACCCAGAGCACATAAAAACAGGGCTACACGGTGCGTGTAGGGTTCATGCTTGCCACCACAACTTGGTCACGGAACAATAAACATTGAACCTCGTGTCTAATCTTAGCTTTATCCTCGCGCAGGTGCACACCGTGAAACCTAAATTTAACGCAAAAATCATCGGTGGCTCTCATGAGAAAGCCACCGATGATTAGCGGAAAGGCTCTTAGGCGATCTCTGCCTTATAAGCCTCAGCATCCAGCAGGTTAGCCAGGTCAGCCTCGTTTTCGGGCTTAACCTCAATCAACCAGCCCTTAGCGTAGGGATCGCTGTTGACCAGAGCGGGGTCAGCTTCGAGCTCCTCATTGACAGCCACAACCTCGCCGTTGACCGGTGCAAACAGGTCTGAAACGGACTTGGTGGACTCAATCTCACCGAAGGTCTCTGAGACAGTCAGGCTATCGCCCACAGCGGGAAGGTCAACGTAGACTACATCGCCCAGGGCATCCTGTGCGTGGTCGGTGATACCGATACGAACAGTGCCCTCAGCGGAGACGCTGGTGACCCACTCGTGCTCAGAGGTGTAGGAGAGATTTGAGGGTACTTCGCTCATGGCGATTCCTTTCATCCTGTGCGGTTTAAATCCAAGAAAAAGTATCCCACAACTTAGGCTGCAATCTACTTTTTGACTCGGGTCACACAGAGGATTTTTCTAGGGCGGGCAGCTTAGATGACGTGCTCTGAGAACTTGTTGGGGTTACCAAAGCGGTGGGCGGTGATGGAGACTGCCTGCTCCTTGACAAAGGGCAGCATCTCAATGCGGCCTGCTTCGGTGACCGGAGCGGTGTAAACACCCAGGTCAGGCCGCCCGTCCAGCGCCTCGAAGATACCCGCTGCATCGCCACCGATGTAGCGAATTCGGGTGCCTTCCAGCGGGCCTCCCTCGAACTCACGCACGTCCTTCTTAGCATTTGCCGCCAGGAAGCTGCGGTATTCTTCGTCGGATTCCACGGTGATGGTTACGCCGTGGTTTTCCAGGGTTCCGGCCACCGCAACGGGAAGTTCGCGGGCAACGGAGAGGTAGACCGGGGCCTTGGCGGCAAGACCTGCCAGTACCACGCGTAGCACCTCAAAGAAGTCAGCGTCGGAGTCGCCGCGCACCTGAACGGTCTGGGTGGCGTAGCGCAGGATGTTGCGCTCCACGCCCAGCTGGGAGGGGTCGTGGCCGATGCCGAATTCGGTGTTCCATGCCTGGGAGTCAGAGCTTGCCGAGCGCAGCAGGAACTCCAGCTGCTCCTGGTCTACAGCAGAGGGCTCGCGGGTTGCAGCCAGTACCTCGCGCACGGCGGGAACGGTGGGGGCCGCGGTTGCCTGCGAGGGCTTGGTCTCCCAATCGGAGAGGGCCACCAGGTAGTTGGGGCCGCCCGCCTTGGTGCCGGAACCAACGGTGGACTTCTTCCAGCCACCGAAGGGCTGGCGACGCACAATCGCACCGGTAATACCGCGGTTGACGTAGAGGTTACCTGCCTGAACCTTGGAGAGCCACAGGGCCAACTCGTCAGAGTCCAGGGAGTGCAGGCCTGCGGTAAGACCGTAGTCGGTTGCGTTCTGTAGCTCGATAGCCTCTTCCAGGGTATCGGCGGTCATCACGCCGAGAATGGGGCCGAAGTACTCGGTCAGGTGGTACTCGGAGCCGGGCTTCACGCCATAGCGAACACCGGGAGACCAGAGCTTGCCGGAGTCATCCAGCTGCTTGGGCTTGATAGCCCATTCCTCTCCCTCGCCCAGGGTGGTCAAGCCGCGCAGCAGCTTGCCCTCGGCGGGTGCGATGATGGGGCCCATCTGGGTCTCGACATCCTGGGGGTAGGAGACGTGCAGGGAGGACACCGCATCGAGCAGCTGGTTGCGGAAGCGCTTGGAGGTTGCCACGGTGCCCACCAGAATCACGGTGGAGGCGGCGGAGCACTTCTGGCCCGCGTGGCCGAAAGCCGAGTAGACGACGTCCTTGACCGCCAGATCGAGGTCGGCATTGGGGGTCACGATAATCGCGTTCTTGCCCGAGGTCTCGCCGAAGAGCGGAAGGTCCTTGCGCCAGGAGCGGAAGGTCTCAGCGGTCTCGTAGCCACCGGTGAGAATCAGGCGGTCTACCTTGGGCGAGGAAATCAGCTGCTTGCCAGCCTCGCGGTCGCTGACCTTAATCAGGCGCACGACCTCGCGGGGCACACCCGCCTCCCAGAGAATATCCGCAATGACGGCGCCGGTGCGGGCGGTGTTGGTTGCAGGCTTGAAGATGACGCCGGAGCCCGCAGCCAGGGCGGCCAGCACACCGCCGGTGGGAATAGCGGTCGGGAAGTTCCACGGGGGTACCACCAGGGTCAGGTTCACCGGCTTGTGGGTGGCACCGTCCACCTGCTCTACCGCCTCGGCCAGCTCGGCGTAGTAGTTGGCAAAGTCAATCGCCTCGGAGACTTCGGTATCGCCCTGGTCCAGGGTCTTACCTGCCTCAGCTGCCATGACCTCCAGCAGGTCGGCACGGCGTACGCCAAGGTTGATGGCGACCTTGCGGAGCACATCAGCGCGCTCCTTGCCGGACTTAGCACCCCAGGCTTTAGAAGCCTCGATAACGGAGTCAATCAGGGGCTCAACCTCGTCAGTTGAAGCCAGCTGGTTCTCTTCCAGCAGCTGAATGCCCAGCTCGGTGGTCTTGGAACGCTCCAGGATTGCCCGACCCCAGGCGCGGTTGGCACTCAGCGAGGGGTCGGTATCGGGGGCGTTCTCGAAGCCGAAACGGGGGCGCCAAACGTTCTCAGCGGTTTCTTCGTTACGGTTCTGCTTGCGCTTGGGCTCGGGCACCTCGTCGGTCACGGAGTTCAGCGCACGGGTGAAGCGGCGTTCCTCGCGCTGGTAGAGCTCTTCGTGATCGTGCAGGTCGAAGACGGCGCTCATGAAGTTCTCGGAGGAGGCGTTTTCTTCCAGGCGGCGCACCAGGTAGGAAATCGCAACGTCGAACTCCTCGGGGCGCACGGCGGGCACGTAGAGCAGCAGGTGGCCCACGCGGCGGCGGATAATCTCTGCCTGCTGCGATGCCATGCCGATGAGCATCTCAAACTCAATGTCGTTGGCAACGCCGCGCTCTTCTGCCAGGAGCAGGGAGAAAGCAACGTCAAAGAGATTCTGGCCCGCAACACCCAGGCGGATGTTCTTGGTGTGCTCGGGGCGCAGAGCGTAGTCCAGCACGCGCTTGTAGTTGGTGTCGGTGAGCTGCTTGGAATCCCAGGTGGTAACCTCCCAGCCGTGGGTCACAGCCTCAACAATTTCCATGGAGAGGTTAGCGCCCTTGACCAGGCGAACCTTAATGCGGGAGCCACCGTTGGCAACGCGCTCAGCCGCCCATGCCTGCAGGCGCTGCATGGCGTCGAGGGTGTCGGGCAGGTAGGCCTGAAGCACAATACCGGCTTCGAGGTTCTTCAGCTGGGGCTGGTCCAGAATCTTGGTGAAGACCGCGATGGTCATGTCAAGATCGTGGTACTCCTCCATGTCCAGGTTAATGAACTTCTTCAGAGGTGAGTTGGCGGCCTGCTCGTAGAGGGGGGTGAGGCGGCGAACGGCCTCATCAACCACCTCGTCAAAGGCCCAGGCGGAGTGGGGGCCCGAAACAGCCGACACCTTCACCGAAACGTAGTCAATGTCGTCGCGCTTGAGCAGACGAGAGACCTCGGAGAGACGGCGCTCTGCTTCCTTATCGCCGAGAACGGCCTCGCCCAGCAGGTTAACGTTGAGCTTATTGCCCGAGGAGGTCAGG
Source organism: Rothia aerolata (assembly GCF_014635585.1). Taxonomy (GTDB): domain Bacteria; phylum Actinomycetota; class Actinomycetes; order Actinomycetales; family Micrococcaceae; genus Rothia; species Rothia aerolata. Next base: position 36,466 of record NZ_BMDC01000001.1, on the reverse strand, counting down.
TGTTCAATAGCGGGGCCCAGCTTTTCGTCGCGGGCATCAACCACCAGGTGACCGACCATCTCGCGCAACACCTTGCGGGCTACAGGCACGGTGGGCCAGGAGGCGTACCTACCCAGGAAACCACCAGCGTTCACGGCTGACTTCATGTACCAGGGCAGGAAGCCGGGTACCAGGTGGGCAATCTTCGCGAGGTTCTTGCCCGCAATGGCGTCGTCCTCAGGGCGAATCACGTCGTCCACAAAGCCGACGGTGAAGTCAAGACCGTTGGGGTCTTTCAGCACGCCCGCCAGCATTTCAGCGGAGGTGTCGGCGGGAACAGACTGGGCTTCCTCAAGCCACTCTTTCACCAGCGCCTTAGCTTCTTCAGCCAGCTTCTGGTACTTCTCTGATGCAAAGGGGTAAGCCATTGTTCGGCTCCTATTCCCCGGGGCTAGCCCGGCTCATCATGAACTCTTTGCCTCTATTTGACCACGTTATGGTCAGAAACACACGATTAGGAAATGTGAATCTTTCTTGCGAAAACAGTTTAGTATTACTTAATAAATTTTTCCGCTTGTGAAAGGGCTTACCCGTGTACGACATCCGTCGCCTCAACATGCTCCTTGAGATCAAAGAGCGCGGCACCCTCGCCGCCGCCGCGCGCGTTCTCCACCTCACGCCGTCGGCGATTTCTCAGCAAATGACAGCCCTGGAAAAAGAAGTGGGCGCTCCCCTAATACAAAAGGTGGGCCGCTCCGTTCAGCTCACCGAGGCGGGCCGCATTGTTGCAGAGGGAGCCCACAGCATCTTTCGGGAGCTAGACGCCACCGCCACCAAAATTGCCCAGCTTTCCGGCGAGCCCTCCGGCACCCTGCGCATTGCCATCTTTCAGTCAGCCGCTATGGCTCTGCTAACCCCAACCCTGATTGAGCTAGCCCATACCGCCCCCAAGGTAAACCTGGTGGTAGACCAGATTGACCCCGAAACCGGCCTGGAACTCACTCGCTCCCGCCAATTCGACCTGGTGATTGCCGAGACCTATCCCGGACGCTTTGCCCCCGAACACGATGACCTTGAGCTACAGTTCCTCACCAGCGACCCGCTACATCTGGCGGTTGCGGCAGACTCGCCAGTAGAGAATTTGCAGGACGCCGCCGTCCTCCCCTGGGTACTGGAGGGCAGCCACAACACCTCCCGGCAGTGGGCGATTAACAAGTGCAGGGAGGCCGGTTTTGAGCCGCAGGTTCACTTTGACATTGAAGATTTGCTTATGCACTGCCGTTTGGTCAAAGAGGGTTTTGCCGCGGCAATTCTGCCCTCTCTGGCGACTTCTTCTCTGCCAGCCGACTTCGGCATTAAGCTCATCGAACTACCCGGCAGGCCGCAGCGGAAAATCTACACGGCGGTGCGCAAAGACAGCATTGAGGCGCCGGCTATCTTAGCCCTCAGAGCCGCCCTGAAAAAGGCTACCAACCAACTCCCCCACACCTTGGCCGAAGCAGAATAGAAAAGAGTGGCCAGGGAATACAGGTGTACCTACGTCAACCCGACAAGAAGAAACGTGTACTTTACCTATCGAGCTTCTTCGAGTGGCCATTTTTATACCGAAAATCGGAGAAAAACGGTCTATAAATGGCCACTCGGCGATCATGGCAGCCCGTGCAGATGACCCTGTTTCATCGAGTCGCCTAAACGCTTTCTAGGAGCCAGCCAATGCCTGCGCCAGCTGGGTATCGACCACCAAATCGGTAATCGCCCCGGTTTCTAAGGCACCGCGGAGGGCCTTGAGGCGGTGGTTGCCCGAAACCACCGCAATCCGCCGCTTAATCTTGGCAAGATTGTTGGGGCTGGGTCCGGAAGCCCGGGCGTTAACCTCAAGGTCCGCATAGGTTCCGTCTTCTCGAAGCAGAACCGTACACATATCCCCCACCACCCCGTGGGCACGCAAGTCTGCCTGCTCGGCGGCGTCAAAATAACCGCCCGAATACACGTGGGAGGGCACCGCCCCGCCAAAGGCACCGATACCAAAGAGGGCGACGTCCGCCTTCTGCTGGGTCTTCAGAACCCCCTGAATACTGCGCTCCTGCCACATGGCCTCGCGGGTTGAGGCGTGGTCAAAAAAGGCTGGTACCGGAAAATGCACCATGTAGGCGTTATAGGCGTGGGCAATTGAGCCCAGGATAATACCGGAGTAGGGAATGCCGGTGTGTCGGGCGTTGCCTGCACCGTTGAGCTGAACCACCACCACGTCTTTGAGCGGCCGGGTGGGGAGATACTTAGCCACCTCGGTCACGGTGGATCCCCAGGCAACCCCCACCACCGTGCCGTGGTCGATGAGGGAATCAAGCAGTTTGGCACCTTCGCGGGAAACCAGCTCTATTCTGCCCATAGGGCTCATGTCGGCGGTCGTATTGACCACGTTTACATTGATTTTGAAGCGGGCAGACAGGGACTGGGAAAGCTGACTCTTAGGCTTGAGATTCTCGTTGAGGCGAATCTGTACAATGCCGCTTTCACGAGCGTGCCTCAGCAGCCGAGAAACCGTAGCGCGGGAAGTTCCTAACTCTTCCGCCACAGCCTCCGTCGTCATCCCCCGCATATAGTAGAGGTCAGCCGCCTGATAGGCCTGAGCATTACGTTCGTTCACTTTTCTTCAGGCCTCTTGAAAATCCGTTCAAAAGTTTTGGTCATAACTACCATACGTTGTTCAAATGTAAATAACGTTAATTTGAAAGGGGTTATGTTCATGTCCACCACACAGTTTGCCCACAATTCTAAGCTCACCGCGGCCTCCCGCGCTGCGGCTCTCGACGCTATGTCTGACTCCGAGGGCCTTGATATTTTGGTGATCGGCGGCGGTGTAACCGGTGCCGGTATTGCCCTGGACGCCGCTACCCGCGGTCTGCGCACCGGAATCGTTGAGGCCGGCGACTGGGCTGCGGGCACCTCGGCCTGGTCTTCCAAGCTGGTGCACGGCGGCCTGCGCTACCTCTACAACCTCGACTTCAAGCTGGTTGCAGAGTCTCTGAGGGAACGCGGTCTATTGCTCAATAAGATTGCTCCCCACCTGGTTAAGGCTCAGCCCTTCCTCTGGCCGCTGAAGATGCCCGTGATTGAGCGCGCTTACTCGGCTGTGGGAATCGGTATGTACGACGCCATGGCTTTTGCTGGTGCCCGCGGCAAGAAGACCGTTCCTGCCCAGCGCCACTTCACCAAGAAGGGCACCAAGGAAATCTTCCCCGACATCAAGAACTCTGTCTTCACCGGCGCCATTCAGTTCTACGACGCCCGTGTGGACGACGCGCGTCTGGTAGTCGATTTGGTACGCACCGCCTCCGGCTACGGCGCTCTGGCTGCCTCCCGCACCCAGGTGGTACGGGTTAATAAGGACGCCGCCGGTAAGGTAATCGGCGCAACCGTCCGCGATCTGGAGACCGGCACCGAACGCGATATCAAGGCCAACCACATTATCAACGCCACCGGTGTTTGGACCGAGGAATCCGAGGCCCTGGCCAACGAAGACACAGGCCTGAAGGTTCTCGCTTCCAAGGGTATTCACATTATTGTTCCCCGCGACCGCATTAAGGCAACCAGCGGTATCTTCACCATGACCGAGAAGTCGGTTCTCTTCATTATCCCCTGGCAGCGCTACTGGATTATCGGCACCACCGATACCCCCTACCACGAGGATATTGAGAACCCCGTTGCCACCGAAAAAGACATTGACTACGTCATTATGCAGGCCAACAAGCTCCTAGAAAACGAGCTGACCCGCGACGACGTCATTTCAACCTACGCCGGTCTGCGCCCGCTGTTGCAGCCCAAGCTCAAGTCAGGCTCCGAGACCGCCTCAACCAAGGTTTCCCGCGAGCACACCGTCACCGAGGTTGCACCCGGTATGAGCGCCATCGCCGGCGGTAAGCTCACCGGTTACCGCGTGATGGCAGAAGACGCCGTGGACTTTGCGCTCGGTGGTCGAGCCAAGTCCAAGCCCTCCATCACCGAGAATATTCCGCTGGTGGGCGCTGACGGTTACCAAGCTGCTCTGGCTTCTTCAGAGAAGATTGCCCAGAAGCACGGTTGGACTTCCGACCGCATGGACTCTCTCTTTGAACGCTACGGTTCTGAGATTTCAGAGATTCTGGCCCTGATTGACTCCTATGCTGAGCTGGGCAAGCCGCTGGCTCACGCTCCTCAGTTCCTGCGCGCAGAGGTTCTCTACGCTGTACGGGCAGAGGGTGCCCTGCACCTGGAGGACGTTCTGATTCGTCGCGTTCGCCTGGACCTTGAACAGACCGACCGCGGCCTTTCCTCAGCCGAGGAAATTCTGGCCATCATGGCCCCCGAACTGGGCTGGTCTGAGGCAGATGCTGCCCGCGAGCTGGAGCTCTACGGTCAGCGCGTTGAAGCTATTGCCCAGGCCCAGACCCGCCAGACTGACTCCGAGGCAACCGGCCTGCTGGCTGCTTCAGGTCACGTGGCACCCCGTGTAGAGCTGAGCTAATCAGTTCTTCCCCCTTGGCAGAGCGGGTAACCGCCCGCTCTGCCACCTCGTTTTTCCATAATTCAATATCAAAACCCTAGGAATCTTCCAATGACGCAACCTTCCGGGGCTCACTGGTTTGTTGATCTAGGTAAGGCACAGAAAGGACAAGCCACGTGAGTGATTTGTTTACTTCAGCCACACTCCTAGCCGAGGGCGCAAGCCCGCTTGTTACTGCAACGGGAGAAGCCACAGGCTGGGGAGTCTTTCTCTCAGAAACCCTGGGTACAGCAGTACTTATTCTTCTCGGAGCTGGCGTCTGCGCGGCAGTTACCCTGCCCAAGTCTGCAGCCCGCAATCACGATTGGATTCTCATTGCTTTTGGCTGGGCTATGGCGGTTTTCGCAGCGGTCTACCTCTCGGCACCCTCCGGAGCCCACCTGAACCCCGCCGTCACCGTTGGCCTCTTTGTGGGGGGCAACGACTTCGCGCCAGGAGTCGCCCCCACCGTGCCCAACATGCTGATCTACTTCGCAGGTCAGTTCCTCGGTGCCTTTATCGGTGCCTGGCTGGCTTTCCTTGCCTACCGGGGCCACTTCAAAGAAGCAGAGCCCGGCACTACTCGTGGCATTTTCAGCACGGCACCTGCCATTCGTAGCTATGGCTGGAACCTGCTTACCGAAATCATCGCCACCTTTGTTCTGGTGGGCTTCGTGGTAGGCTCGGGCCTGACTCCTTCGGGACTTGGCCCCCTGGGTGTGGCACTGATTGTGCTGGCCATCGGTATCTCGCTGGGTACCCCCACCGGTTACGCCATCAACCCCGCCCGTGACCTCGCTCCCCGTATCGCCCACGCACTGATGCCCATCAAGAATAAAGATTCCTCAGACTGGGCCTACGCCTGGGTTCCCGTGGTGGGCCCCATTATCGGCGCCATTCTGGCCGCGCTTATTGTACCGGCGATGCTCGCCATCTAAACTTTCAAACAAAACAATCACAAGGATGTGAACACTATGTCAAAGACCGAACTCCCCGATCGCAAGAAGTACATTCTCTCCATCGACCAGGGAACAACCTCTTCCCGCGCTATCCTCTTCAACAAAGAGGGTGAAATTGTTGCTGTGGGCCAGCACGAGCACGAGCAGATTTTCCCCCGGGCTGGCTGGGTTGAGCACGACCCCATGGAAATCTGGGAGAACATCCGCAAGTCGGTCGGTGAGGCCCTTTCCCGCGCCGAGGTCAACCACCACGAAATCGCAGCCGTAGGCATTACTAATCAGCGCGAGACCGCCGTGGTCTGGGATAAGAAGACCGGCAAGCCCATCTACAACGCAATCGTCTGGCAGGATACCCGCACCCAGAAGATCGTCGATGAGCTTGGCGGCGATAAGGGGTCCGGAATCTACCATGACATCGTGGGCCTCAACCTCGCCACCTACTTCTCGGGCCCCAAGGTCAAGTGGATTCTTGACAACGTAGAGGGAGCTCGCGAAAAGGCTGAAGCCGGCGACCTGCTCTTTGGTAACACCGATACCTGGGTTCTGTGGAACATCACCGGCGGCGTAGAGGGTGGCGTGCACGTCACCGACGTCACCAACGCCTCCCGCACCCTGCTCATGAACATCCGTACCCTGGAATGGGACGAAAACATTGCAGCAGACATGGGAATCCCCATGAGTATGCTGCCCGAAATCAAGTCCTCCTCAGAGGTCTACGGCTACGGCCGCCAGAAGGGTCTGCTTCCCGGTGTTCCGATTGCCGGTATTCTCGGCGACCAGCAGGCTGCCACCTTTGGCCAGGCCTCTTTCGAGAAGGGCATGGCAAAGAACACCTACGGCACCGGTAACTTCATGCTCATGAACACCGGCCACGAGCCCGTGATTTCTGAGAACGGTCTGCTCACCACCGTTGCCTACAAGATTGGTGATCAGAAGCCCGTCTATGCTCTGGAAGGTTCCGTTGCCGTCACCGGCTCCCTGATTCAATGGCTGCGCGATAACCTCAAGATAATCGATGATGCCTCCGAGTCAGAGGTTCTTGCCACCAGCGTTGAGGATTCGGGCGGAGCCTACGTGGTTCCTGCCTTCTCGGGCCTCTTCGCTCCCCACTGGCGCTCCGACGCCCGCGGCGTCATCGTCGGCCTGACCCGCTTCGTCAACCGTGCCCACCTCGTGCGCGCCGCTCTTGAGTCTGTGGCCTGGCAGAGCCGCGAAGTGCTCGACGCTATGAATGCGGACGCCGACGCCGCCGATGTGGGGGTTCACCTGGGTGAGCTACGCGTAGACGGCGGTATGACCGCCAACGAGTTCCTTATGCAGTTCCAGGCAGATGTTCTGGGCGTTCCCGTGATTCGCCCCAAGGTGATTGAAACCACCGCCCTGGGTGCCGCCTACGCCGCCGGTATTGCCGTGGGCTTCTGGGACGGCGAGCAGGACGTGATCGATAACTGGGCCGAAGACAAGCGCTGGGAGCCCTGCGATGACCGTGAAGAAATCGAACGCCAGTACCGTAACTGGAAGAAGGCAGTCTCCAAGACCCTGGACTGGGTAGACGAAGATACCGATACCGAGTAAGGATTCTTGCTTCTAGGCAGGCAACCTACAGTGTCTCTGACGCTGTAGGTTGGCCTGCCTTTCTTTTTCCCCGTGCGGGTTCTGCGAGGGTCTTACCTGTAGGGTGGAGACATGCCTACATCTGAAACGTTCCGAAAGAAACTTCACTCCCTCGACGGTAAATCCTACGGTGCCCTCAAGCAGCTCACCGGCGCCTGGGATTTCGGAACTTTCACCCTGCACATCGATAAGGTGCAATCAGACCCCTACGCGCCGGCGTCCCGCATGCACCTGGTGATTCCCCGTCAGGCCACCGCCCTGCCGGGCGAGCTGACCCGCAGCGCTGAGCAGCGCGTAGCAGCAGCCGACTTTATAGCCCGCGACCTCGCCGATGCGATTCGACAGGGCCCGCGTGAATACGGTTTTGTGACTCCGGGCCAGGAGATTCTGCCGCGTAGTTCAGTGGTGGTTAGTGAGTCAGCGGTGCAGGTTCGGTTTACCTTTCAGTTTCCCGCTGCGGGACGGCGCGTGAAGGGCAAGCTCGCCGCACGGCTACTCGGGGAGCGCCTTTTCGACCTGGTGAAATACTCTGCCGTGGGCGAGCGTCTTGACCCCGAGCAGCTGCGGGAGCACGTGGAAACCTACACCGACTTCAGCGCGCTGCAGGGGCAGCTTAGCGAGCGCGGGCTGGTGGCTTTTGTTGCGGACGGCGCGATTTTACCCCGGTCTGCTGGGGATAGTGATACTCCCCTGCGTTCTGCCCTTGCCTTTGAGTCGCCCGAGGAATTTCGGGTGAAGTTTAGTCTGCCCAGCGGCCGGGAGGTTACCGGTATGGGAGTGCGAGCGGGCATTACCCTGATTGCCGGTGGCGGTTTTCACGGTAAATCTACTCTGCTGCGCGCTATTGAACGCGGGGTCTACTCTCATGTGCCTGGTGACGGCCGGGAGTTTGTGGTCACCGATCCCACCGCCGCGATGGTGCGGGCTGAGGACGGCCGGGCTGTTACGGGAACCGATATTTCCCCCTTTATCAATAATCTGCCCGGCGGTGCCGATACCTCGCGGTTTTTCACTGCCAATGCCTCTGGCTCTACGTCCCAGGCTGCCAACCTTGCTGAGGCGCTGGAAATCGGCGCTAAAACCCTGCTCATTGACGAAGACACCTCGGCCACCAACTTCATGATTCGCGATCAAGCCATGAAACAGCTGATTGCCGCCGAACACGAGCCCATTACCCCCTTTGTTGACCGGGTGCGGGCTCTCTATGACCAGCTGGGAGTCAGCACCATTTTGGTGGTGGGTGGTAGCGGCATCTTCTTTGGAGTGGCCGATTCGGTGATAGCTATGAGGTCTTACGTGCCCTCAGACGTCACCGATCGAGCCCATCAGATTGCCGGTGCTCGTGCTAAGCCGGTTGACTTTGACTTTGCTTCCTATAGCGCGGTTACTAGCGGCCGCAGTGTTGTTCCCGCTTCGCTGAGGGGTAGCCGGGGCAGTAAGCCGCCCCGGGGCCGGGGCCTTGAACAGGTACAGATTGGCAAAGAAAACCTGGACCTACGCTATCTTTCCCAGCTGGTCGATGCCGGCCAAACCAACGCGATAGCCCTGGCACTGGAGCTGGTGGCCCGGGAACTCGACCGCCCGCAGAACCCAACTCAGGGCAGGCACCTGCACAGCGCCGTCCTAACGGTGATTGAGCAACTTCAGCAGCAGGGCCTCGACCTACTGGTAGGAGCCGCCGGGGCCCGCGCCGAAAGTAGCGCGCGGGTGCGCGGGGACTTGGTGCTCCCTCGAGTGGCTGAGCTCCACCAGGCAATCAGCCGCTGGCGGGGGCTGAAAGTCGGGTCTTAGACCCTAGACCAGGCCCAGCCAGTTCCAGTAGGTGGCGCTCAGCAGGAGCACCAGCAGGTAGCCAATGACGGTCAGCGGAATACCGGTGCGCAAGAACTGCTTGGTGGTGAAAGCACCGGTTCCGTAGGCCAGCATGTTCTGCGGTGCCGAGACGGGCAGCAGGAAGCCGAAGCTGATGATGAACTGCTGGATGACCACGAACCCCAGGCCGCCGTCGGGGGTTTGCAGGGTGGTGGCCAGGGCGATGTAGACGGGAATCAGGGCTGAGGAGAGCGAAGTAGCCGAGGCAAAGCCCAGGTGAATCAGAATCGTGAAGATAGAAACCAGGGCGATGGTTGCCAGAAGCGGCAGGTTATCCAGGCCCAGGGCGCCAAAGGTCTTCTGAGACAGCCAGGCGGCAGCGCCGGTCTTGAGTAGCAGGGAGCCCAGCGAAATACCGATGGCAAAGACCACCAGGGTTCCCCAGTTAATCAAAGATTCGGCGGTCTTCCAAGTGAAGACACCCACCTTGGGTAGCAGCAGAAAAGCGATGGCAACAATCGTGACGGTCGAAGAATCAATGGGGTGCAGAATATCCTCAGTTGCCCAGAAGATGAGCAGCAGAACCGAGACCACCACCAGACGGATTTCGGCACCGGTGATGGGGCCAATTTCGGCTAGCTGGGCGCGCACGGTTTCGCGGCCGCCCTCCATGCGGTCGGTCTCGGGTTTAATGGCCCAGCGCATCACGAAGAAGAGCACCACCGACATGATGATTGACCAGGGGGCTGCCCATAAGAACCACTCACCCCAGGAGACGTTCTCCCCCATCGAATCGCCGATAAAGCCCATGGCAACCAGGTTCTGGGCGGCTGCGGTTTTGATACCGATGTTCCAGATAGAGATGGACTGGGCGGCGGTGATAATGAGCAGGGCCGCCATCTTAGAGTTCTTCTCTAGCCCGAAGGCAACGACCATACCCATGAGAATGGGGACGACGGCGCCGGCGCGAGCGGTTGCCGAAGGAACGAAGAAGGCGAGGATGACGGAGATGACGATAGCGCCGATAACGATGTGAGAGGTCTTTTCACCGGCGAATTTCAGCACCAGCAGAGCAAGGCGCTTGTGCAGGCCCGTTGCCTGCATGGCGGCGGCCAGGGCAAGGGCCGCTGCCACCAGAGCCACGCTAGATGAGCTGAATCCACCCAGAGCGGTGGGGAGAGCGCTGCTGGTTCCCAGCATCTCTCCCGGAGATTCGGGGTCGGGAGTGAAGCCCAGGAAGAGGGTGATGTAGGCGATAATCATCACCGAGGAAACCGGGTAGCTAACTGCCTCGCTGACCCACATAACCACGGCGAAGCCCAGAACGGCCAGGGCAACCTTGCCCGCCTGGTCTAGAGAATCATCGAAGGGAAGTAGCAAAATGGCAACCATCACCAGGTGGGCGAGAACAAACCAGATCGGTTTGAGGTGAAGGTGGGCAAGAAAGCCGTGCGGTGACTCATCGTGGTGGTGGGTCTGCTGGTGGGCTTGAACTACCCTGTGTTCGCGTTCTGCGGCGTGTAGGTGATGGGACTTCATTGCCTTGTTCACGGCGTACCTCCAGAATGATTATTCTGGTTTCAGATTACTCCCGCCGTTCAGGCCTGTTTTCGGCGCTCAACAGTTTTGGAGGAAAGTTTCCTTAGATAAAGTTAGGGTTATTTCGTATTTATCTTCTTCCCCTTAATTAGGCCTTTCCGCTCATGACCACGCGGGGGTGACCCAGGTTGGAAATCAGGGTCAAAATAAGGGAAAGCAGCAGGGCTGCCACCGCCAGCCAGTAGGGGGCGCCTGCAAAGGTTGCTGCCGCCAGAGGACCCGCTACCAGCGGGGCAATGGCGCCGCCGATAAAACGTACACCGGAGTAAGAAGATGAGGCAACGGAACGCGGAAGATCGGTTGCTTCCATCACCGATTCGGTGAGAACGGTGTTGAGTACACCCTGGAAACCGCCAGCGAGAATCACCGCAATAATCAGCGTGCTCAGAGCGTCAAAGAAGAGCGCGCAGACCGCCATAGCTAGCAGCAACAGGGTGAACATGCACAGCAGAATAGATTTGAGCGAGAATCGCTGGGTTAGCTTGGGGGCAATCAGCACCGAGGCCAGCGCCAGGGCAAAGCCCCAGCCAAAGAAAACGTAGCCCAGCTCGTGGGCACCAAAATTTAGGCCCCGAGCCGCTGCGGCCTCTTCTAGCGGGTAGGGGCTGTAGGCCAGCAGGATAAAGAAAGAGAAGTTGTAGAAGAAGGCGATGAGGGCAAGACGCCGCAGGGCGGCATAGCGCAGGGATTTGAGGCCCGCCCAGAAATCCTGCTTAGCGCTCGGAGCGGGAGTAGTCTCTCTGGGGTAAACCAGCAGAATTGCTAGCAGTCCCAGTAGCATGAGGGTTGCGGTGCCAAAGAAGGGCGCCCGCCACGAAAAGGAACCGAGCACTCCGCCCACCAGGGGTCCCACGGCCAGGCCAACCCCCAAGGCAGCCTCGTAGAGAACAATCGCCTGCTTAGAACCACCCGAAGCAGCACCGACGATCGCCGCAAGAGCGGTGGAGATAAAGAGGGCGTTACCCAGGCCCCACCCCGCGCGGAAGTCAATAATCTGATTGACGCTCGCCGAAGCGCCCGCCAGGGCCGAGAAAACCACAATCAGTAGCAGGCCGGCGAGCAGGGTCTTTTTGGTTCCGATACGAGAGGAGAGCCAGCCGGTGAAAAACATAGCGATGCCGGTAATAAAAAGGTAGCTGGTAAAGAGCAACATGGTCTGTGAAGCCGTTGCGTTCAAATCCCGTGAAATAGCAGGAAGAATCGGGTCTACCAGGCCGATTCCCATAAAAGAAACCGTGCAGGCAAAGGCAATAGCCCACACCGCCTTGGGTTGGTGAAGTATTGAAGCAGGTGCGGAGTCGTCTTGAGACGGCACTATAAAATCCCCTCCAGGGCTACTAATCTCTATTTAATTACACTTATGCAAATTCAGCCAGTACACAAGGATACTCCTCAACACTCGAAAGCAAAACCTCTTTACCGGTAAAATTTTTCAGCCCTCGATTCCGGGGAAGCAGACCGAGTAGAATAAGAGGACTACCCACAGACTGACGCCCGCATTAGGGGCGGCCGAAAGAACCAGCATGAATGTAGAGCCCAGCAGCCCCGAAGAAACCTCCCCTCAGCCAGATTCCTCTTCCTCACAGCCCACCTTCCGCCACGGCGTCCATACCACGCCCCTGGGAAAGATCTATTTAGCAACCAACGGCTCCGCCCTGACCGGCGCCTGGTTTGAGGCTCAGACCCATTTTGGCTCCGAGAGCGAGCTGGGCGAGCGGGTTACAGTCAGCAGCGAGCCCGTGCTACAGCAGGCCGCCCGCGAACTCGACGAGTATTTTGACGGCGACCGCCGAGTCTTCGATGTGCCGCTGGCTCCCTCGGGTACCGACTTTCAACTCGCCGTGTGGAATGCCCTCAAAGACATTCCCTTTGGTTTCACCACCACCTACGGGGAGATTTCTAAAATTGTTGGCCCCCACGCCCCCGCCCAGGCGGTTGGTCAGGCGGTGGGCAGGAACAGGTGCATCATTTTTCTTCCCTGCCACCGGGTTGTTGCGGCCGACGGTAAACTTTCCGGCTACTCAGCGGGGCTGGACCGCAAGCGCTTCCTCCTCGATTTTGAGGCACCCGCCTCCGATGCAGACGAGGGCACCCTCTTCTAGTGGACTCCCTCTTCGCGGACTCAGAAATCAACCGCCCGGTCAGGGAAATCCTGCCGGGGGTCATCCACTACCCCAGCTGGCTCAGCACCGAACAGCAGGATTTTCTGGTTAAGAAATTCTTTGAGTGGGGGTCCGATTCCCGGGGAATACCGCCCCACCAGCCGGAGATTTTCGGCCATAAAATGTCGGTGCGGCTCACCAGCCTGGGGTGGCACTGGGCAGACTACCGGTACACGCGCCAGGCGGCGGAGTTTGGCGGTGCTTCTCCCCTGCCCGTGCCCGACTGGATGGTGCGCTTGGGCCGAGCGGCTCTGGCGGATTGCTACTCGGAGAATCACGCCTCGCAGTGGCCCCGGCTGGGCAAGGGGCTCACCCGATGGGCAAACTCTTTTACCCCCGACATAGCTCTGGTCAACTACTACGCTCCTACCGCCAAGATGGGCATGCACCAGGACAAAGAGGAGCGGTCAGATATGCCGGTGGTCTCGCTCTCGATTGGCGACACCGCAGTTTTCCGTGCCGGTAACACACTCACCAAGACAGCCCCCTATACAGATTTACTTTTAGCCTCCGGCGACCTTCTGGTTTTTGGTGGCCCTTCGCGGTTCATGTACCACGGGGTGCCCAAAGTTCTGCCGGGCACCGCACCCCAAGACTGCCGCCTAGACCAGGGCCGCATCAACATCACCCTCAGAGAAACCGGTCTCAAAGACCCGCAGGCCCAGCGCTGAGACCCGAAAGGAATCCATGACAGCTCAGAACCCAGATATAGTCATCGGCTCAGACGGTCTGGCCCGCCCCACCTGGTGCAGCCGAGAAGACTTCATGCGAGACTACTATGACGCCGAATGGGGCAACCCCCTAGGAGGGGAAGCTGATTGCTTTGAGCGCCTCTGCCTTGAGGGCTTTCAGGCGGGACTTTCCTGGCGAACCGTGCTGGCCAAACGCGAGGCTTTGCGGGAACACTTTGCCGGTTTTGATCCAAACCGGGTAGCCGACTTCAGCGAGACCGATCTTGAGCGCATAGCTCAAGACCCGCGCGTCATTCGCTCGCCTCGCAAAATTGCGGCAGCGGTAAACAACGCGCGGGCTACACTCGCCCTCCGCGAGCGCGCCACTACTGTGCACACTCACGGGGCGGGCTTTGACGGGGCAAATTCCGAGGACGACGCTCGCCTACTCGGTTTCGCCCTTCCGCTTCACGGCGGAACTCGCCAGCTTGAGGTGGAAGACGGTCTACCTGCCCTGCTCTGGTCGTATCAGCCAGAGGCCACTCCCGTTCCGGCTACTCAGGCAGAGGTTCCCACCACCTCAGCCGAATCTACGGCCCTTGCCAAGGAGCTCAAGAGATGGGGCTTCAAGTTTGTTGGCCCCACCTCTGTTTTTGCCATGATGGAGGCCATTGGCATTGTTGATACCAACCTGGTGGGCACCTATAAGCGGGGGCTCTCCGGGGTGTGGGCTTAGCGGTTGACCCTCACCCGCACACCGGTGCTGGGGCGGGTCAGAATCTTGGTCCAGGGGAAGCTGGTGTCGAGCTGATCCTGAGAAATTTCTACCGACTCGTGACTCAGCGCGGCAACGGTAGCTGACAGGGCCGCCACCGCAATTTTCTCGCCGGGGCAACGGTGGTCGGAGCGTACCTCGCCGCCACCCTGGGGCAAAAATCCGGTGACCTGCTCCCAATCATCGATTCCCATAAACCGCTGGGGGTCAAAGTCAGCGGGATTCTCCCAGATAGAGGGTGAATTGTGGGTTCCCACAATGTCCATCAGCACGCGCTGCCCCTTATGCAGAGGGCAACCCGAAATCTCGGTATCCTGCTTCACGAAACCGGGAAGCATGGGAACGAAGGGGTAGACCCTGCGAACTTCTTGGGCAAAGGCAATGGCTTCTTTCAGATCGATGAGGCTACCGCCATTGGCGGCTACCGCCTGCCGGAGCCTCTGAGCCCACTCGGGATTCTGCACCAGAGCCACGGCACCAAACGCAGCGAAGCGAGAAACGGCTACGGTGGGGCGGGTCAGATTTTGAATCTCAATAGCAGAGATATGAAGATCAACCAGCTGCCCGTTTTCATCGCGCAGGTCAGCAATATGGGCCGCTACCGAATCGGGGTCAACGGTTACCTTACCCGCGCGAATATCGCCCATGAGCTTATAGAAATAGGAGTCAAGGCGTTTACGATCAACCTGCGCCAGAACATTCTTAGCAGGGTTGCCAAAGGTATCTAGCAGGTGGCTGTACTGCTTGGCCCGCTTGACCATCTGGGCCTCTTTCATGGGCAGCCCCGCCCATCGGAAGGCTGCAAGACCGTAGGCTACCGCGATGTCGTCGTAGACGTTGCCCGGTTTGCTAGCCCAGCCCTGAACCGTCTTTTGAATTTCTTCAGCTACCAGCTGCTTAAAGACTTCCACCCGTGAATCTTCATAGGCCATATCAGCCATTTGCTGCTTGCGGACCTTGTGGGGCTGCCCGTCCATGCCGTGAATAGTGCCCTTGCCAAAGAGAGAATCACTGATGGGAGCAGGCATGGCCCCCTCGCGGGAAATCTTGGATTCATCGTAGAAAAATTTTACGGCTTCTTCGCCGCGAATTACCGTGGCATCTTTACCCAGCATGGTAAAGGTGAAGGGGGTATGGGAGTGGGGCTCAAGCCCCGCTTCCCTGCGCCGGTTGGCGGCAAAGAGGTAACCGCTCTTGAGAAAATCAAGGGACTTATCTTTGAGACTTTTCAGGTTTTTAGGTGCGATACTCATAGTCATGTATTAAGCATACTTTCTACCCGGGGAGAAGTTACGCAGAACACACACTTTCATAGCAGGGCCTTTTCAACCACAATCAGGCCGTCTGGAATCGTACCTTTCTGCCCATCGGGGCCTTCGACTTCACGCTCCACCGCCCCGGCGAAAATAACTGTGTCGCCGGATTCCTCAGGCGCCAGGTACTCGGCCTCCTGCACAGGGTTGGGGAACCGATGAAAGTCTGGATCGACCTCAGCCCAGGGCGGTAGCCCCGCGTGGGAAAGCACAATCAGCCGCCCGCCGGGCTTAACCCTCTTGAGCGCGTCGGCAAGAATTTGCTCCCGAAAAAGCTCAACGGGCGACTGCAAGAAACTTGAAACAACCACATCGAAGGTTGCTTCAGACTCCCAGGTGGTGAGGTCAGCACAAACAAAGTTGGCCTCATCCTCACTCAAGCCCAGAGCGGCCGCGTTTTCGCGGGCACGCGCCACAGCGACGTCCGAAATATCAATACCGGTTGCCCGCCAGCCGTGCTGGGCGAGCCAGAAAACATCCCCGCCCTCGCCGCAGCCCAGGTCTAGAACCGTACCGGGTTCAAGCTTGGTCAGCTCAGCCTCCAGGGTGGCATTGGCCTTCCCCGACCACATACGTTCCCGCTGGCTATACATTTCGTTCCAGAAATCGCGGGGCGGCAAATCAGTGCTGGGCATGTTATCACGCACGCCGTGTTTCTTCTGCTGGTGCTGGTCTGTCATACTTTTACTCTACCGAGAGACCAAGAAGATGCGACAATGGTTCTCCGCAGGGCAAAACCCTGGTTGGCGATAATTTTCGTGGCCGGTCAGCCTGGATTAGACAGGGCCATCGATTGTATGTAAGCTGGTGCACAGAAAGTTTAGATAACTGGCAATCCTAGGGTTGTTACTTAGGCGGTTGCTATCTTTGCGCAGAGGCAAGGAGCAACTGTACTGGAGGCAAGACCTAAGCACTTCATGCTTTGCATGTGGAGCTTGGGTCTTTTTTGTTTCCTTGGGGCTTTTACCCTCTTACGGGTAGGAGCTTTCGGCAATGAAAAAGACCCCGGCACCGGATTAATCAGCTTTGTGTAGGACGTCGCTCAGGCGGCTCTTGTAGCAGAGGCTGGTTGAGTTTCGGCCCGGGATTGCCGAGTATTCCAAGGAGAATGCCGTGGCTTCTACCAAAGTTGACTACGCTCAGACCGGGCTCGATGTGCTCGATCTCGTTGGCGGCGAAAACAATGTTCGCTCGCTGGCGCACTGTGCAACCCGTTTGCGGTTCACGCTCAATGACAATTCCAAGGCCAATAAAGACCAGATTTTAGCCCTGCCCGGTGTTGTCACCGTGATTCAGGCAGGAGGCCAGTACCAGGTTGTCATTGGCGATAACGTGGTAACCGCCTATGATGCGATCACCACCAATTCAAATCTGGGTAAGTCCGACGCCGGTTCTGAAAGCGACAGCCAGAAGCCCAAGAATCCTTTCAACCGATTCATCTCGATGATTTCGGCAATCTTCTCCCTCATTATTTGGACCATCGCGGCAGCAGGTCTTATCAAGGCATTCCTAGCCCTCTTTACCGTGGGCTTTCCCCTGCTAGATTCAGAGTCACAGACCTACCTGATTCTCAGCGCTCTCGGAGATGCCTTTATTTACTTCTTCCCCATTGCTCTGGCGGTTTCAGGAGCTAAGTATTTCAAGGTCAATCTCGGAACTTCAATTGCTATTGCCGCTTTTCTAGTCTACCCCGCTATCTACGGACTCTACGAAGCGGGCGAGCCGGTCTCGCTTTTCGGCATTCCGGTAGTGATGGCTTCTTACACCTACTCGGTCTTCCCCATTATTGTGGCCATCTGGGTTCAGAGCCTCATCGAACCGAAGCTCATGAAGGTTATCCCTTCTTGGATGCGTAACTTTACAGTGCCCTTCATCGTTATCATCGTTGTTTCGTTACTGACCCTTTTGGCCATCGGCCCGGTTATCTCGCTAGCAACCAACCTCGTTGCAGATGGACTCACCTGGATTTGGGGGCCTGCACCCTGGTTGGGCGGCTTCATTATGGGTATGTTCTGGCAGGTCTTTGTGATGTTTGGTCTGCACTGGGGTATCTCGCCCATCATGATTAACGAAATTGCGATTAACGGCCACTCTCTGCTCTTCGGTGCTCTCCCCTCTGCTGTTCTTGCCCAGTGTGCAGCAGCCCTTGCGATTGCCCTGCGCACCCAAGATAAAAACCTGCGTCAGATGGCTCTGCCTACCTCTATCTCCGGTTTCTTCTCCGGCGTAACTGAGCCTATCGTCTACGGTGTGAATCTTCCTCTGAAGAGGCCCTTCTTCATCGCTATCACTGCAAGGTGGTATTGGTGGAGCACTCGCTGCCTCTGGCGGCTCGGGTTCTACAGCTAATATTTTCGCCTCAATCCTCACCCTTCCCGCTTTTCTCGGAGTCGGAAACTTCTTGATGCAGATTATCGGTGTAGCCGCCGCAATCGTTCTCTCTTTCGTGGTAACCCTGCTCTTCGGAGTACCGAAGCAGACGGCTCACCGGGCTGAAAGCGTGACAGCTGGCCCTGACCTCGAACCTGAAGCCTCAATCATCGAGACCCGCGAGGCCAATACCAAGGTGGTTCCCGCTAACGCCATTGTTACCCTGCCCGCTGAGGGTAGCCACACCACCGACCTGGTTGCCTCGGCAGACGGCGAATCAATTGCGCTGGCAGATGTTGATGACCCCGTCTTCTCATCGGGAGCTATGGGCCAGGGCATCGGCATTAAGCCCACCAGCGGCAATGTGTACGCTCCTATCTCGGGCAAGGTTCTCACCGCCCTCGACTCGGGCCACGCCTACGGTATTCGTTCAGAAACCGGCGTTGAGGTGCTCGTTCATGTGGGCGTTAATACCGTACAGATGAAGGGCGAGGGCTTCACCATGCACGTGAAGAAGGGCGATACCGTAGAAGCGGGCCAGCCTCTGGTTACCTTCGACCGCCAGGCAGTAGCAGAGGCGGGCTACCAAGACACTGTCATCACCATCATCACCAACTCCGGCAACTTCTCCACCATCGAACCGCAGGTTGGCAAGCAGCTCACCGCCGGTGAACTGGCAGTTGTTGTAGAACGCTAAGAAAGGAAATCTAGAATGTACCGCAAAAAGCTCAAGCCCTTCCCCCAGGGATTCCTCTGGTCTGCCTCTACCTCTGCTTACCAGTCTGAAGGCGCCTGGAACGAAGACGGCCGCGGCCCCATCCGCACCGATATTCGGGAAGATCTGCCTGAGGGCACCGCTGACTTCAAGATAACCTCTGATCACTACCACCGTTTCAAAGAAGATATAGCCCTCATGGCGGAGATGGGTTTCCGGGCCTACCGCTTTCCATCGCTTGGTCCCGCATTATTCCCGACGGCGACGGAGAAATTAACCAGAAGGGTATCGACCACTACCACGAGGTCATTGATGAGCTGCTCAAGCACAACATTGAGCCCATTGTGACCATGTTCCACTTCGATACTCCCCTGGCTCTTGAAGAAAAGGGTGGCTGGGCCAACCGCAGCACCGCAGATGCCTTTGTTCGATACTCGGAAATCCTTTTCAATGAGTACGGTTCAAAGGTCAAGTACTGGTTGACCATCAACGAGCAGAACATGATGATTCTGCACGGAAAGCGCCTGGGGTTCTTCGCCCCGGAGACCACCGAGAAGCAGCTGAACCAGTACAACCACAACATGTTCGTGGCCCAGGCAAAGACCATGGCCATGCTGCACCGCATGCATCCGCAGGCCAAGATTGGCCCTGCCCCCAACATCGCCTACGTCTACCCGGCGTCGTCCAAGCCCGAAGACGTCATTGCCGCCGATAACTACAACGCGGTGCGCAACTGGCTCTACCTCGATCTCGCGGCCCGCGGTGAGTACAACACCCTGGCCTGGTCGATTATGGAAGAAAAGGGAACCGCCCCCGAGATTGCCGAGGGCGATATGGAGATTCTGAAATCTGCCAAGCCAGACTTCATCGCCTTCAACTACTACAACACCGCAACCGTTGCAGATGCCCCCTTTGGCGGTGGCGCCTCGGAGCGTTCAGAGGCTGCCGACCAGCAGGTTTCAGAAGGTGAGGAGGGAATCTACAAAGCACTCTCTAACCCCCATCTGAAGATGACCGACTTTGGCTGGGAGATCGACCCGGTGGGTATGCGCATGACCTACCGTGCTATCTGGGACCGCTACCGTCTGCCGCTGATTGTCACCGAGAACGGTCTGGGCGCCTACGATGAGCTCACCGAAGACGGTCGTGTGCACGATGACTACCGCATCGACTATCTGCGCCAGCACCTGGAACAGACCCAGGAGGCTATCTCAGACGGCGTGGAGATTCTGGGCTACTCCCCCTGGACAGCCCTGGATCTGGTTTCAACCCACCAGGGTTTCCGCAAGCGCTACGGTTTCATCTACGTCAACCGCACCGATGACGACCTCAAAGATTTAGCCCGCTACCGCAAAGATTCTTTCTTCTGGTACCAGCAGCTCATCAAGACCAATGAGCTGCCGGCCGCCGACTGGAAGCCCACCTATCCCCAGAGCTAGTTTGTCTATGAATGACGCGCGGGCCCCGCTTTCTCAGGCGCAGGAGCGGCCCGCGCGTCTGCTGTGTTCACCAGATAAACTAGGCTTGAAAGCCCAACCCTTCGGAGGTCTAAGCCGTGAAGATTGCCCATATCTATAACAACAATGTTGTGCTGGCTGTCAATGCAGCCGGTGAGCAATCTGTGGTAATCGGGCGCGGGCTGGCCTTCAACAAGAAGAAAGGTCAGGAACTCGATACCGATAAAATTGAGCAAACCTTTGTGCCCGAGCAGACAGCCGATGATTACTCTCAAGCCCTGCTCGCTGAGATTCCCTCTGAGGTCTTGGCCCTGGCCACCGAACTAGAGGACTATGCTCGCGGGCAGCTGGGTTTCAGTATGAGTCACAGCCTGGTTTTGCCCATGTCTGACCACCTCAACTATGCCCTGCAACGGGCTCGGGAGGGAGTCGAGATGGATTTCCCCCTGGCCTTTGAGGTGGAGCACCTTTACCCCCGCGAAGTAGCTTTTGGCCGCTATGCGCTCAAGCGGGTGAAAGAGCAGCTGGGGGTAGAGTTACCCGACGGCGAAGCAACCGCCTTTGCCATGCACCTGGTCAACACCATGTTTTCTGAGGCTGATTTAGCCAAGGCATATAAGATGACCGAGCTCTTTGCCCAGATCTTTACCGTGATTGCTTTTGCCTACGGGAACCCCATCGACCAGTCCCATGTCTCGGTGGCCCGCTTTGTCACCCACCTGCGCTACCTCTTTGTACGGGTGGAATCCGTGCAGGCACTGACCGGCAGGCCCGCTGTACCTGCCGTGCAAAAAGCCGTGAAAGACTCCTACCCCAAAGCCGACTCCTGCGCGCTCAAGGTAAAGACGCTTCTGGAAATGCACCTGGGAGTTGAGCTCTCTGCCGACGAACAGACCTACCTCACCATCCACATTGCCCGCCTGGCAGAAGAACTCTGGCAGGATTCCTCAACCAATAAGGCCTGAGGTAACAAAACCCTCAGCCGCCCATAATATTTACGCTGAGTTTACCCAGGTGAGAGATAAATCCTTTATGTTAGAGGGGTTGTTATCCACAACACCCATACACACTGGATAAAGGATCACCATGTTCTCACGACTCTCCCTGCGCACCGTCTCCGCGGGTTGCTCACTCGCGCTGGCAGCCGGGCTGGGCGCCGTCCCGCTGGCAGCGACTCCCGCGCTCGCCGCCGATACCGTCTCTATCGCAGAGATTCAGGGCAACGGCCAAACCACTCCCCTCTCCAACCAAACCGTAACCACCCGCGGCGTGGTCACCGCCGTCTATTCCACCGGCGGTCTCAACGGCTACTACATCCAGACCGCGGGCAGCGGCGGCGCAGAAGATGCAACTCCCGGCGCTTCAGACGGCATTTTCGTCTACTCACCCCAGACCGTCTCTCAGGTAGAAAAGGGTGACTATGTTGAGGTGACCGGTAAGGTCTCCGAATACTATGAGCAGACCCAGATTACGGTGACTTCTGGCAACCTCACCCAGCTCAGCGAAGACTTCGCCCCGGTTCAGCCGATCACCGGCACCTTCCCCGAAAACGAGATTGACCGCGAGGCTATTGAGGGAATGCTGGTGCAGCCCACCGGCGACATCACCATCACCGATAACTACAACACCAACCGCTACGGTGAGATTGGCCTGGTCAACGGCACCGAGCCCCTGCGCACCGCCACCGACGTCGTCGCGCCCGGTGAAGAAGCGGTTGCCTACGAGGCGGTCAACGCCGAACGCTTCTTTGCCCTGGACGACGGCGCCACCAGCGACTATACGCGCGGCGGCTCCGACATTCCCCTGCCCTATCTCTCGGGAAATAACCCCGCCCGTGTGGGCGCTTCCGTGAGCTTTGATGAGCCCGTGGTGGCCACCTATAGCCGGGATCTCTGGCGGCTTCAGCCCACCGAGCCTATCACCGGTGACAACGAAGCCGAGCTAGCCCCGGCCCACTGGACTGCCACTCGAGAAGCAGCTCCCGAAGAGGTGGGCGGTGAAGGTAAGCATCGCCAGCTTCAACGTGCTCAACTATTTCTCCACCACCGGCGATACCCTAGCGGGCTGCCGCTTCTACACCGACCGCGAGAAGAACCCCATTTCGGTCAGTGGCGGCTGTGACGCCCGCGGTGCGGCCAACCAGGAAAACCTGCAACGCCAGCAGGCTAAGATCGTGGAGGCAATCAACACCCTGAACGCCTCGGTGATCTCCCTGGAAGAGATTGAAAATTCAGCGGCTTTCGGTAAAGACCGCGATGAGGCTCTGAACCACCTGGTCGATGGGCTCAACGCTGCCGCTGGCTACACCAAGTGGCAGGCCGTGCAGTCACCCGAGGCCCTGCCCGAGTCAGAGGATGTAATTCGTACCGCCTTTATCTACCAGCCCAATCAGGTCAAGCCCCTGGGCGAATCAACCATCTATAGCGGAAGCGATGCTTTCTCCAACGCTCGTTTGCCTCTGGCGCAGGCCTTCACCCTGGCCGATGCCGATGAAGACGATGAAAGCTTTGTAGCCATTGTCAACCACTTCAAGTCCAAGGGTTCCGGTAGCGGCGAGGGTAACCAGGATTCCGGCGATGGCCAGGGAGCCTCTAACGCCTCTCGCGTTGCCCAGGCTGAAGCTCTCACCAACTTCGCCAGCCAGCAGGCCCAGGCCCACCAGACCGAGAACGTGGTGCTGCTGGGTGACTTCAATTCTTACACCCGCGAAGATCCCATGCAGGTTCTCTACGGTGCCAGCTTCACCAACATTGGAGACTACTACGATGCCGGCAACACCTACCTGTTTGGTGGCCGGGTTGGCTCTCTGGACCACGTGCTGGTGAGCCCCGAATTCCTGGATAACACCACCGGGGCAGACGTATGGAATATCAACGCTTTTGAGTCGGTGGGCCTGGAATACAGTCGCTATAACAACAACGTCACCAACCTGTATTCGCAGACTCCCTACCGCTCCTCCGACCACGACCCCAAGCTCATGGGCTTCAACCTGCGCGTTGAGTCACCCGACGAGCAGCCGGATGAGCAGGACGGCGGTTCCACCGTTCCTCCTGCCCACGCCAAGAACAATGAGCGGGGCAAGGGAAACAACGGTCAGGGCAATGACTTCACCAAGAAGTCAACCCTGCCTCCAGGCCAGGCTAAGAAGAACTAGCTAGGTCTATCGTGCTCGCGGGTGGCTGGACGCAAAGACCTCCCGCAGGGTCTCTGCGGTGACCTTGGTATAAATCTGGGTGGTTGTTACCGAGGAATGACCCAAAAGCTCCTGCACCACTCGGATATCTGCGCCACCTGCGAGCAGGTGGGTGGCGTAGGAATGGCGCAGGGTGTGGGGGGAAATTTCCTCTGTCAGTTGAGCCCTTTCAGCTGCCTTTTTGAGAATCAGCCAGGCCCCCTGCCGGGTCAGCCTGCCCCCGCGGGCATTGAGAAAGAGCGCTGCGCTTCCCTTACCGTGGGCGGCTAAACCGGGTCTTGCCCGCACCCTATAGTTCTCGATTGCTTCCAGGGCAAAAGAGCCCACCGGCACGATCCGCTCTTTATTGCCCTTGCCGAAGAGGCGGACGGCGCCGCTGCGGTTTCCGCCGGAGCCCGCGGCGGTCTCGGGCAGGGAGAGATCGTCAAGATCAACGTTGATGACCTCAGAAATTCGGGCGCCGGTGGAGTAGAGAAACTCCAGAATGGCGCGGTCGCGCAGACCCGTAGGGGTGGAGATATCAGGGCTTTCCACCAGTTTGGTCACCGATTCCACCGGAACAGCTTTGGGCAGACGGGTTCCGATGGTGGGAGGGTTAACCGCGGCGGCGGGGTCGGTCTCGGTGATTTTTTCCAGCAGGAGGAACTTGTGAAAACCCCTGACCGCCACCACAATTCGCGCCACGCTGCGAGCGCTGAGCGGTTTGCCTCCTTTGCCCGGTACCTCTGCCAGGTGGGTGGCAAAATCTCTGACCTGTTTTTTGGTAATGACGGCGGGGGCAATGACCCCTACCTCTTGCAGATAGGTGCAGTACTTGCCCAGATCCCGGGCGTAGGAATCCACGGTGTTGCGGGAGAGGCCCCGCTCGATGGTCAGAAAGTTCAGGTATTTCTCAACCGCCAGCTGAAGCTCTGTAGCCTGGCCCTCCACGTTTAGCGCTGGGTTTCCTGCTCTGGGGCGGACTCTGCCGGTCTGATTTCCCCGCGGAAGTTCTCACCGCGCAGAACCGGGTGGGCGCTAAACGGTGCGTCAGCGCTGAAGAGGGTTTCAAAGTTGCGTTTGATGGCTGCATCCACGGCAAGAATCGCGTTGGTTGAGGAGGCGTTGTGGATACGGCCGGCGAGAACTGCCTGCACGGCGTCCTCAATATCCACCCAGCGCATCACGATCTCGGACTCTTCGTGGACCCGCTCTTCTCGCTGGTCGCGGGGAATCTCGCTGATACCCCGCGCCAGAAAGATACGGCAGGCCTCCCCCATGCCTCCGGGCGAGTTATAGAACTCCATGAGCGAATCCCACTGCTCGGCCTGAATAAAAGTTTCCTCCGCCAGCTCACGGGCGGCAGCTGCTTGCGGGGGCTCGCCGTCAATATCGAGCAGACCGGCGGGCACCTCCCAGAGGTTGGCCCGCACCGGGTGGCGGTACTGGTTGATGAGCAGAATCTGGTTCTGCTCATTCAGGGCGGCTACCGCCACCGCACCGGGGTGCAGCAGAAAGTCCCGTTCAAAGGGCTCAGCTCCCTCTTCGAGGGCAATCCCCTCGCGAATGACGTCCCACACGTAGCCCTCGAACTTGGTCTCACGACTGGTGACGTAGCGAGGGTTGGCAATATCAGCAATAGTCTGCTGACTCTTTGCGATTTCGGGGGCGTTCAGCCGCGGAGCATTGCCTACGCTGGGGTTGAGGTTCTGCTGCATGTCTCCTCCAGACTGTAGCGGCGCCCTGGTTTTGATGTAAGGACGCCGCTGCGTTAGGTTGTGCGCGAATACTTTCGCGCGTGCGTGTTGGTGATAATCTCTAGCTTACTTGCCCGAGCGCTTTGCCAGTGCCGCCTTAATCAAACCGGCAAAAAGCGGGTGGGGGCGGGTGGGGCGAGAGCGGTACTCGGGGTGGGCCTGGGTTGCCACGTAGTAGGGGTGCTCGCTGGCAGGTAGCTCAACGTACTCCACCAGATTGCCGTCGGGTGACTGGCCCGAAATCTTCAGGCCCGCCTCTTCCAGCTGCTGGCGGTAGTCGTTGTTGACCTCGTAGCGGTGACGGTGGCGCTCTGCCACCTCAAGCTCTCCGTAGGTTTCTGCCACTACGGAACCTGCCACCAGCTGGGCGGGGTAAAGGCCCAGACGCATGGTGCCACCCAGGTCGCCGGCTCCCTCAACGAACTGCTTCTGCTCCTCAATGGTGGCAATCAGCGGTGCCGGGGTCTCGGGGTCAAACTCGGTCGAGGAAGCCTCCTTGATGCCCAAAACGTTGCGGGCAAATTCCAGAACCATGGACTGCATACCCAGGCAGATACCCAGGGTAGGAATCTCGTTCTCGCGGGCAAATTTCAGGGCACCGATTTTGCCGTCCAGGCCTCGAATACCGAAGCCACCGGGCACCAGAACCGCATCCATCCCGCTCAGGTGGGCGGCGGCGTCCTCATCCGTGGCGCAGGCATCAGCGGCAACCCACTTCACGTTGACCTTGGCCTGGTTGGCAAAGCCACCGGCGCGTAGCGCTTCGGAGACCGACAGGTAGGCATCGGGAAGGTCAATATACTTGCCCACCAGGGCCACGTTTACCTCGGTCTGGGGCTCGTGTACAGCGGCGAGTACCTGATCCCACTCGCTAAAATCGGCGTCACTGTAGTTCAGACCCAGGAAGTCCAGAATGTAGGTATCGATCTTCTGGCTGAAGAGGGTCTTGGGAATGTCATAGATGCTGGGAGCATCGGGGCAGGAAATTACCGCCGCAGGGTCCACATCGCAGGCGTTGCCAATCTTGTTCTTGTGAGACTCGGGAACGTCCCGCTCACAGCGCAGAATCAGACCGTCGGGAATAATGCCCAGTCCGCGCAGGGCGGCCACTGAGTGCTGAGTGGGCTTGGTCTTCAGCTCCCCCGAGGGGCCAATGAAGGGCACCAGAGAAACATGCAGGAAGAAAACGTTGTTCCGCCCTACATCACGGCGCACCTGGCGAGCCGCCTCCAAGAAGGGCTGAGACTCAATATCGCCCACCGTGCCACCGATTTCGGTAATGATGATGTCGGGAGCGTCATCGCGCTCCGCCGGCAGGCGCATGCGGCGCTTAATCTCATCGGTGATATGGGGAATCACCTGCACGGTGTCACCAAGGTACTCGCCGCGGCGCTCCTTGGCGATGACCTCCGAGTAGACCTGACCGGTGGTCATGTTAGAAGACTGGTCTAGATTTTCATCGAGGAAGCGCTCGTAGTGGCCGATGTCGAGGTCGGTTTCAGCGCCGTCGTCGGTCACAAAGACTTCACCGTGCTGAAAGGGGTTCATGGTACCGGGGTCAACGTTGAGGTAGGGGTCTAACTTCTGCATGGTCACAGAGAGTCCACGCGAGCGAAGAAGCCTACCGAGGGAGGAAGCTGAAAGCCCCTTGCCGAGTGAGGATGCAACACCGCCAGTGACGAAAATCTGACGGGTTACCTTGGCCTGATCTGAAGTATTTTTATTATTCACCACGGAATTCCAGATTATCACGGCTTGCGGCTCTACAGAATATCGGCTCTGTCTCAACGCAGGTAACGAAACACAGTTTTTACACCGGCCTCCTCCGTTGTAGCTCAAATTCCCTATAGCTGGCCGGCGTTTTTCAGCAACTCCCGGGCGTGTTCCTGGGCAGAGGCAGACTGGTCGTGGCCAGCCAGCATACGGGCTAGCTCCACCACTCGCTGTTCCTCATCGAGCACTTCGATCTTTGACAGCGAGGCGTCGTCATTCTTCAGCACCAGAATGTGTTGGTCGGCAAAAGCTGCCACCTGGGGCAGGTGGGTGACCACCAGAACCTGCACGTGTTTGGCGAGCATGGCAAGGCGGCGGCCAATTTCAACGGCCGCTTTACCGCCCACGCCAGAATCCACCTCGTCGAAGATGAAGGTGGGTACCGGGTCAACCTCGGCCAGCACCACTTCCAGCGCCAGCATCACGCGGGACAGTTCACCGCCGGAGGCCCCCTTGCCCAACGGCCGGGGCACCGCCTGCTGGTAGGACTTGAGCATAAAGGTCACGGTATCGCGGCCGTGGGCGCCAAACTTCTCTGTTTCCTCAACCTCAACCACCAGCGAGGCATTGGGCATGGCCAGCGCACTCAGCTCTTCGGAGACCGCCGACGCCAGCTTTTTCGCCGCTTTTTCCCGCAGTTTCTTCAGCTGGTCCGCCTGCTCCCCCAGGGTCTCGCGCAGCTGGGTCAGCTCGGTTTCCAGCGCCTCTGCCCGGGCGGGGTCATCGCTCAGAGTCTCCAAGCGGGCGCGGGATTCTTCTGCCCAGGCAAGCACCTCGGCAATATCCGCCCCGTACTTGCGGGTCAGGCTTTTCAGCTGGGCTCTGCGGGCCTCGACCTCAGCCAGGCGCTCGGGCCCCTCGGTATCGAGAGAAGATACATAGGCTGAGACTTCTTCGGCTATATCGGTCACCTGAATCAGGGCGTCATTGACCCGGTCGGCCAGCGCCTTGAGCTCCCCGTCAGAATCTGCCTGCTGGGCCAGGGACGAGCGGGCGGTATCCAAGAGCGCCATCACGTTGGGCTCGTCGGCGTCCCCGTATTCAGACCCCGCCAGGGCAGCGGAGGCCAGGGACGCCGCCGCCCGCAGCGACTCGACATTGGCAAGTTTTGCCGACTCCGCTTTGAGGGCTTCGTCCTCCCCCTCCTGCGGCTGCACCGCATCAATCTCTTCCAGGGCCCCCTCAAGGGTCTGCGCCTCCAGGGCGCGGGCCCGGGTGTTCTCCCGCACCTCTCGAAGTTCAGCGGCTGCCTCCCGGTACCTGTCGTAGGTGGCGCGGTACTTTTTCAGCAGCTTGGCGAGCTTCTCCCCCGCATAGGAATCCAGGGCATGGCGCTGTTCTGCCGCCGATTTGAGGCGGAGCTGGTCTGACTGGCCGTGAACCGCCACCAGGGTTTGGCCAATCTCAGACAGGGTGGCGATGGGGGCGGAACAGCCTCCCACATGGGCTCGGGAGCGGCCTGCCGCAGAGACGGTACGGGCCAAAAGCAGCTCCGAGGTGTCTTCATCAATTTCTTCCACCGAGCCGCCGGCGTCCTCGGCTAGGGTAATAGCCTGGTGCTCGCGCGGCAGGCGCACCACCGCCTCTGCCAGGGCATTTTTGGCGCCGTTGCGCACCGAGCTGGCATCACTACGGGCGCCCAGGAGCATGCCCAAGGCGGTAACCACCATGGTTTTACCCGCACCGGTCTCACCGGTTAGCACCGAAAAACCGGGCTCGAGGGGCAGGCGGGCATCGGTAATAATACCCAAATCGCGCAGGTGGATTTCTTCAATCACGGGGCTCTACTCCAGGTGCTAGTTACTGCCGGTCTGCTCCAACCGGCCACATTGAGAAACTAAAAAAATTAATCTTGGGCGGGCTCAGACCGGTCTGTAGTACCGGTGGTAATCGGCCCCCGCCAGCCGTGAATCGGAAGCTCGAACTTAGCCACCAAACGCTCAGAGAAGGGCACCGGGTGAATGCGGGCCAGCCTCACCGGCTTGGACGAGCGCGAAACCTCCACCCGGGTTCCGGCAGGGAGGTCGCGGGTGCGCCGTCCATCGCACCAGAGCACGCCCGAAACGTCGGGGCGAATCAGCTCCACCGCCATAGTGGAGTTGGGAGAAGTCACCAGGGGCCTGGAAAAAAGGGCGTGGGCGCTCAGGGGCACCAGTAGCATAGCCTCAACTTCGGGCCAGACCACCGGCCCGCCGCCGGAGAAAGCATAGGCGGTTGACCCCGTGGGGGTTGCCAGCACCACGCCGTCGCAGCCGAAGCTGGAGAGCGGGCGCTCGTCTACCTCCACCACAACCTCAATCATTTTCTCCCGGTTGCCCTTTTCAACGCTGGCCTCGTTCAGCGCCCAGGTATCAACGATTTTCTGGCCGTTTGCCCAGGCTTTAACGTCTATGGCCATGCGTTCTTCTACCACGTATTCACCGTTGACAATGCGTTCGACCGTCTCGGTGAGGTCGGATTCCTCAGACTCAGCTAGGAAGCCCACGTGGCCCAGGTTTACGCCCACCAGGGGAATCTGGGTGTGGCGAATCTTCTCGGCGGCACGCAGAATAGAGCCGTCTCCACCCAGCACCACTCCCAGTTCAATATCAACCAGAGCAACGGTTTCGCGCACAACCCGCACAGGAACAGGCTTCTCCCAGCCCTCCTGCAGGGATTCCAAATCGGCCCGCTCCATCACCGGAGTCAGTCCCGCTTCAAAGAGCTGTCGACAGGCAGCGCGGGCAGCCCGGCGCGCTTCTTCGCGGCCCGTATGGGCAAAGACCAAAATCTTGCGAGAGCTAGAGATTTTGGGCAGGGCCGCGGTAGGCGGGGCAAAGAGTTCCTCGCGGTTCACCGTTGATTTGCTTGAATCGTTCACGTCTCTAGCCTAAGCCACACCGGCTAGTGAATAAAGCAATTTGGCGCGGTATTCGAAAAAATATTCGAAAACCGCGCCGTTATGGGGTCGCTATTTTGGAGCCTCTGCCTACTTCTTACACCAGAGAAAGAACTCCACATTGCCGTCTTGGCCGGGCAGGGGGCTCGCTTCCACACCGCACACGGTCAGTCCGTGGCTCTCGGCAGAAGTTTTCACTTTCTCTACCGCCTGTTCCCGGGCCTCGGGGTCAGCCACCACGCCTCCACGGCCGATCTGGTGTTTGCCCACCTCGAACTGGGGTTTAACCATCAGGAGCAGGTCTCCCCCGCTGCGTACAGCACCGGCTAGTGCCTCCATCACCAGGGTAAGGGAGATAAAGGAGAGGTCGCTAACCACCAGGTCTACCGCGCCGCCAATATCCTCCGGCCGCAGGTAGCGAACGTTCATGCCTTCAAAGACGTCCACGCGCGGGTCAAAGCGAATTGAGTCCACCAGCTGGTCATGGCCAACGTCCACCGCCGCCACGCGATTGGCACCCTTACGTAGCAGAACATCGGTAAAGCCGCCGGTTGAGGCTCCGGCATCCAGGCAACACTTACCCTCCACCGCAACCTCGGGAAAGGCAGCGAGCGCCCCGGCCAGCTTGTGGCCGGCACGGGAAACATAGGCCAGCAGGTCAGATTCCTCAACGGTCAGCCGGTCGGTTTCAGCTACCTTCATGGAGGCTTTGGCGGCAACCCGACCATTCACGGTCACTGCCCCTTCGGCAATCAGCTGAGCCGCCAGGGTTCGAGAACGCGCCAGCGACCGCTCCACCAGCGCTTTATCCAGCCTCACTTTTCCCCGTTCTTCAGCTCGGTTTCTAGCTTCTCGATTAGACCGGTCAAGCGGTTGATACGCTCGGTCGGATCCAGTGCGAGCACCGCCTCAAGCTCGCGCTCAAAAGCCGCCAAATCGTCGTCCTGCACCGAGTCCTGCGGCGCCTTCTCACTCACGGATGAGCTCCCGGGGAGCCAGCACAGTCTCCGTCTCGGGGTGCGCCGCCCACCAGGCGGCACAGGCAACACGCACCCGGTCAATCTCAGCTCCCTCACCGCGCAGGGTCAGGGTATCCCCTTGAGCGAGCGCTTCAAGGGATCCGAGGACGGCGCTCGCCGAGTTCTCCGAGGTCTCTACGGTGATCTCGGGGTAGTCGAGGAAGAAGTCAGCCAGAGTTTTCAGGATGTAGGTGGGCCGTTCCAGGCTCACCGCCGCTAGCACCGATTCAAAGGTATCAACGCCGGTCATCACCAGAGCGGTGGGCATACCGGCCCGGTTGCCACCCTGGATATCGGTATCGAGCCGGTCCCCCACCACCACGGGCCGCACAGCGCCCAGCTTCTGTGCTCCGGTAGCAAAAATCGGAGCCTCGGGCTTGCCCGCCACCAGCGGCGTGCGGCCGGTTGCCGTTGCCACAGCGCCCACCAGGGTGCCGTTACCGGGGGCAATACCGCGCTCCTTGGGAATGGTGAAGTCGGTGTTCGATACCACCCACAGCACCTCGGGGTCAGCCAGGGTGTAGGCTGCCTCGGCCAGGTTCTCCCAGGTAATCTGAGGGTTGAAACCCTGCGCTACCGCCCGGGGTTCCTCCTGCTGGGAGAAAACCGGGGTAAGACCGGCCTCGGTCAGGCAGTCAGCCAGCGCCTGGGCGCCGCAGACCAGCACCTTATCCCCCGGTTCCAGGTGCTCTTTGAGCATCCGGGCCGCGGCCTGGGCGGAACTGACCACGTGGTCAGCATCGGTCTTAACCCCCAGCTGTTGCAGGTGCTCCGCCACCGTCTCAACGCTGCGCGAGGCATTGTTGGTCACGTAGGCTACGGGAACACCCATCTCCACTGAGCGGTTGAGCGATTCTACAGCACCCTCAATCGCGAAGGGGCCGGCGTAGACCACGCCGTCCAAATCACTCAGAATTGCATCAAAAGAATCTAGTAGCATTTAGGCTTCTTCGCTGGTCTCTTCTGCTTTCTCAGACTCTACAGAGTCTTCTGCCTCTTCAGGTTCTGCTGAGGTCTCTGCTTCCTTGGGCTCCGCGGCGGCGTCCTCAGTTTCTTCCTCCCGAGCTTCCGCCTCCAGGTCCACCGAGGGCTCTTCTGCCTCAAACAGTTCCGATTCGCCGAAAATATCGAAAATTTCGGGGTCGGCAAAGTCGCCCTGACCCAGGGCGGCTTCGGTCACCCGCGCCAGTCGGAACCAGCGGGCGGCCTCCTTGGCACGACCGTCTTCTTCCAGGAGATCGGCGTAGGCGCTAAACAGGCGGGGACTGTATTCAAAGCCTCGCTTGCTATTGAGCTGGGGAATCTCGAGAGCCTTAAGCGCGCCCTTGAGGTCACCCTGATCGTGCTTAATACCCGAAACCACCAGCGCAATTTCCACCCGCTCAGCAGCCGGCAGGTCGTAGGTCTTGGATTCCTCCGCCAGCTCCAGCGCCTTAGGAATTCGGCCCAGGGCACGCTCGGAGTCAATCAGAAGCGCCAGGTGCTCCTGGGAACCGCTAATACGACGGTGGGTGCGCAACTCACGCAGCGCCATTTCAAAGTCTTCAGCCACGTAGGCGGTAACGCCCGCAGCCTCGCGGACGGCGCTGATACGGCCAGCGCGCTTGACGGCGTACTTAGCATGTTCCAGGGCAAAGGCGGGGTCGATTTCCAGGTAGCGCCCTGCCATCACCAGGTGCTTTGCCACAGCCTCGGCGTTGTCTTTCTCAAGAGCACGCAGTTCCCTCTGAGCAGCAAAGTCCAGCTCCTTGCCGGTCACATCGGTGTCCAGTTCAGGAGCCACGCCCTTAGACGGACGGTAGCCCTCTCCCCGAGTTGCCGCGGCACCAAATTCACGAGCGTCTCGGCGCTTAGCACCACCGCGCTGGTGGCCACCACCGGGGCGGTTCTCGTTGTTGAAA
Source organism: Rothia aerolata (assembly GCF_014635585.1). Classification (GTDB taxonomy): domain Bacteria; phylum Actinomycetota; class Actinomycetes; order Actinomycetales; family Micrococcaceae; genus Rothia; species Rothia aerolata. Next base: position 4,018 of record NZ_BMDC01000001.1, on the reverse strand, counting down.
CGGCGGCCCTGCCCTCCGTGCTCCTGGCGGCGGTCGCCGTCCTTAAAGCGGCGGTTTTCACGGTCGTTGAAACGACGCTCACCGTCACCGAACCGGTCTTTGGAGCGGCGGTCTGAGAACTTACGCTCGCCCCGCGGCTGGTCGCCAAACTTCTTGCCACCGCGGTTGCGGTCGAAAGAGGAGTTACGGTCATTTCGCTTGTTGAAGCCATCATTACGGCGGCCGTTACCACCGTGAGAACGTGAATCGCGGCGCGGTGAATCAGTCAAGTAAGCTCCTCTATTCATTTGATGTATGCCCGAAGATAGAAAGGGGCACGCTAGACACTGTCGATTAGTCTATCTGGAATCTTCATACTTGTGCAGGGGTAGCCCGCTGTTTCTCGGTGCGTTTTCTCTTACATCCAGACCTTGTTCAGGAATGTCAAAAAGCGCCCTTAAAGCAAAAAGGGCGGCACCTACCCTTGGGTAGGTGCCGCCGCACGCTTACTTATCGAGAGCTTATGAGCCCTTGACGGTGTTGTACTGGGTCATCAGGTTAGCGTAGTCGCTGATGTGGTTAGCGAAGAGGGCGCCCAGACCCTCAACGTCGTTGCGCCAGTCGCGGTGCAGTTCGCTAGCAACAGCGAACCAGCTCATCAGCTGAGCGCCGGCCTTCGACATGCGATCCCAGGCTGCATCGCGGGTAATCTGGTTGAAGGTACCGGATGCGTCGGTCACAATAAAGACCTCGAACTCTTCTTCAAGAGCGGCGAGAGCGGGGAAAGCTACGCAAACCTCGGTAACGATACCTGCAATAATCAGCTGCTTCTTACCGGTTGCCTTGACCGCTGCGACGAAGTCCTCGTTGTCCCATGCGTTGATCTGGCCGGGGCGGGCGATCAGAGGTGCATTGGGGAACTTCTCAATCAGCTCGGGAAGCAGAGGACCGTTGGGGCCGTCCTCGAAGGAGGTGGTCAGAATGGTCGGCAGGTTGAAGTATTCAGCCAGGTCTGCAACTGCCAGAACGTTGTTCTTGTAGGTGTCAGGTTCCATGTCGCGAACCAGGGACATCAGACCAACCTGGTGGTCAATCAGCAGAACTGCAGCATCGTCTTTGTTGAGGCGTGAGTACTTAGCCATGATATTTTCATCCTTTTCTTGAATAACTAATCTTTTATTTTGTTTTTTGTATCTCTCTCGAGTACATGAATTACTTTACAGGTAAAGTTTTCGGATGTACACCCGGGGTGCTAGTTTGTTGCGAAACTTTACGCGTAAAGTTTTTGACCAGGTTTCAGTGGGTTCACATCCTGCCCTTACCCCAGTTCCCCACCCTACCGCCGTCATGAAGAATCTAACAGGGGTTTTACCGGAGTTTCACCCGCGCGACGCCCTCCCGTTAAAGAAAAGAAGAGGCGAGACCACCTCGGGTCTCGCCTCCCTCAAGAGGTTACTGGGCTGCGGGAGAGCTCTCGCCCTCAGCAATCTTCTCCTCAATATTTTCAAAGTTGCTCAAGATATCCTCAGCAGGAACGGGAGCAAACCTACTCCAGAGGAAGAAGAGAATTCCCGCCACTAGCATGGAAAGGCCGGTCCACAGGTTGATATGGATGCCGCCCGTCTGCTCGAGCTCTGCAACGGAGTGAGTCAACCCGGTAGCGGTCACAATAATTCCATAGACCACGAAGAGGCCCCCGATAATGTTGCGCAAATCGGTGCGTCGCGTGGAGCGCACAATCTTATCTTTTTCAGCCTGAGTCAGGGGCTGACCCTGCTCAGTATCTTTTGTATTCATGGCAAACCAACCTTAGATAATCATCAGGTAGAAAACAACGCACAGCGCCAGAGCAACGGTACCCAGCAGGGCGGGTGAGCGGTACCAAGCCGAATCTCCCACCACGGCATCGCTGGTCACATCGATAGCACCCACGCCGTACACCAAACCGGTCAGTTCATCATCGGTCTTGGGCTTGGTCACCAGCGAAACCAGAACAGCCACCACGATGACCGTCACGAAGGAAATAATCGCACCGTAGAGGGTCTCGGCGGTTGCTGTCTCAAACAGACTCGGATTGTTCAGGTAGGCAATCCACACAATGGTCGGGGCAACAATACCGGCGATATAACCCCACAGACCTGCTGCCGGGGTCATCCTCTTCCAGAGCAAACCCAGAATAAAGACCGCAAAGAGCGGGGCGTTAAAGAAAGAAAAGAGGGTCTGCATGTAAGTCATAATATTGCCGAACTGGGCAGCCAGGAAGGCGGTGAAGACGCCGATGACCACGCCAATCACGGTAATCCAGCGACCGGTTGCCAGGTAGTAGGCATCGCTCATCTTGGGCTTGATGTACTCCTGCCAAATGTCATAGGTGAAGACGGTGTTGAAAGAAGAAACGTTAGCAGCCATACCCGCCATGAAGGAGGCCATGAGGCCGGTGACCGCCACGCCCAGGACGCCGGAGGGCAGGTACATCTGGATGAGCTTGGGGATTGCGTCGTTATAGGTAAGGGTTCCGTCTGCAAACTGGTTGCCCAGGGTAGCCGCCGCGATCATACCCGGCACCACCACAATCAGCGGAATGAAAATCTTGGGGAAGGCACCGATGAGCGGGGTACGGCGGGCCGCAGACATATTCTTAGCGGAAAAAGCACGCTGCACCTCGGTAAAGTTGGTGGTCCAGTAACCGAAAGAGAGCACAAAGCCCAAGCCCAGCACAATGGCCAGCCAGTTAGCCCCAATGGGGTTGGTAACATCCCCAATGCCGGTGCCCTGCCAGGCGTTCATGTGAAGGCTTGAGACACCCTCGGTGTTGGCGATAGCGGTGGTCAGGCCATCCCATCCCCCAACACGGTGCAGACCCACAATGGTCAGCGGCACCAGGCCAGCAATAATCACGAAGAACTGAAGCACCTCGTTGTAGATAGCCGAGGAAAGACCACCCAGAGTAATGTAGGCGAGCACAAACACCGCAGAGACAATGATGGCCATCCACTGGCTCCAACCCAGCATAGCCTCAATCACGATAGCCATTGCGTAGAGGTTGATTCCCGCGATGAGTACATTAGAGACAGCAAAGGCCAGGGAGTTGACCAGGTGTGCTGGCCTGCCAAAACGACGCAGCATAAACTCGGGCACGCTTCGCACCTTGGAGCTGTAGTAGAAAGGCATCATTACCAGACCAAGAAAGACCATAGCCGGTACAGCGCCGATGAGGTAGTAGTGCATGGTAGACATGCCAATTTCAGCACCGTTAGCAGCCATACCGAGAATTTCGGTTGCGCCGAGGTTTGCCGAGACAAAGGCAAGACCGGTAATCCATGCTGGCATTGAGCGCCCCGACAGGAAGAAGTCCATCGAGGTCTTAACACTTCTGCGGGCGATCAAGCCGATCGCCAGCACAGTAGCGAAGTAGATAAACAGCATCAGGTAGTCCACGACCTGCAGGTCTAGGCGAACCCCTTCAGATGCAGCTTCAAGCGTCATCGCTTGCTCCTGTTTCTTAATGAATTGAGATTGGCTTACTCAACAACGAACAGCCAATGTGCGAAAGTATGTTCACTTAAGTTTGCACCTGTTCATATATGTTTTCAAGGACAGGTAAGGGCATTTCACAATTTATTTATTGGGGTTCAGGGGTTCGTTTTTGTTCGAAACGGGAAGTAGAAAATATCCTTAAACAAAAAGAGGGAGGCGTGAGCCTCCCTCTTTTATCAAACCTGTATTCAGCGTTTTGCTACCTCAAAACTGCATAGTGGACGCGACAACCCAAAACAAGCCAAACCTAGCCAAAAAAATAAAGTAAGCCTTCGACCAATTAGTACCAGTCAACTCCAACAGTCTCCAGTCCTGTCTTCCATACCTGGCCTATCAACCCCATCATCTACAGGGAGTCTCACACGCTCCAAGAGCGCCAGGAGATCTCATCTCAAAACAAGCTTCCCGCTTAGATGCCTTCAGCGGTTATCCCTCCCGAACGTAGCCAATCAGCCATGCACCTGGCGGTACAACTGACATACCAGAGGTTCGTCCGTCCCGG